>NZ_JCAMPJ010000001.1:0-2041748 GCF_059617205.1 Microlunatus sp. YIM B11417 | reverse complement strand
CGCCAGACCCCGGAAACGACTCGGCTTCAAAACCCCCGCCGAGAAGCTGCACGAGCTACTGTCCAACCCGACAGATCCAACTGTTGCACTCACCGCGTGAGTCGGCCCACCGAAACCGCTGCTTTTGTGACCGGTCGGCGGATCCTTTTCGTGCGGATCCTTCGGGTGGGTCAGTCCTCGCCGAGGTAGGCCTTGCGGACGTTCTCGTTGGTCAGCAGGTTCACGCCGGTGTCGTGCAGGACGATCTTGCCGACCTCGAGGACGTACCCGTAGTCGGCGAGCGAGAGGGCCGCCTGGGCGTTCTGCTCGACCAGCAGGATGGTGACGCCCTCGGACTTCAGCTCGGCGATCGTGTTCATGATCACCTGCATCATGATCGGCGAGAGTCCCATCGACGGCTCGTCGAGCATGAGCAGTTTCGGGTTGCTCATCATGGCCCGGCCGATGGCCAGCATCTGCTGCTCGCCGCCGGAGAACAGGCCGGCCGACTGGTGGCGCCGCTGGGCCAGGACGTCGAACAGCTGATAGACCCGGGCCAGGTCCCGCTGGATCCCGGCCCGGTCGCGCCGGGCGAACGCGCCCAGCATCAGGTTCTCCTCGACCGAGAGCCGCGGGAACAACCGTCGACCCTCCGGCGACTGGGCGACGCCCAGCCGGACGATCTTGTGGGCCGGCATCCCGTCCAGCCGGACGCCGTCGAACAGGATCTCGCCGGACTCCACCGGCAGCAGCCCGGACAGCGTCCGCAGCGTCGTGGTCTTGCCGGCGCCATTGGTGCCGATCAGGGTCACCACCTGGCCGTCGTCGACGGTGAAGCTGATCCCCTTCACCGCGCGGACGCGACCGTACGCGACCTTCAGGTCTCTCACCTCAAGCATCGAGGCTCCCCCCTTCGCCGACGATGCCGTCCGGTTCGGCCCGCCGCGGGGCCGGTTCCGGCTCCTCCGTCGGTCCCGTTCCGATGTACGCCTCGATCACCTGCGGGTCGGACTGGACGACCTCCGGCGTGCCCTCGACCAGAATCTTGCCCTGGACCAGGCAGATCACCCGGTCGCACAGGTTGAAGATGAACCGCATGTCGTGCTCGATCACGACGATCGCCAGACCGAGGTCGCGGATCCGCCGGATCAGTTCCTCCGCCTGCCGGGTCTCCTGGGGATTCATGCCGGCCGTCGGCTCGTCGAGCAGCAGCACCTTCGGCTCGGTGGCCAGTGCCCGGGCGATCTCGAGCCGCCGCTGGTCGCCGTACGAGAGGTTCCGGGCCAGATGATCACCGGAGCCGCCGATCCCGACGAAGTCGAGCAGCTGGTCCGCCATCTGTACGGTCTCGCGCTCCTCCCGCCGGTACTTGAAGCCCCGGATGATCGAGGTGAACGGGCCGGCGCTGGTCCGGCAGTAACGCCCGACCATGACGTTCTCGCGGGCGGTCATGTTGGCGAACAGCCGAATGTTCTGGAAGGTCCGCGCCATTCCGGCCTGGACCACCTTGCGCGGCTTCGGCGGCAGGACGGCGCCGTTGAACGTCACCCGCCCGCCGGTCGGCTGATAGAGACCGGTCAGGCAGTTGAAGAAGGTCGTCTTGCCCGCCCCGTTCGGCCCGATCAGCCCGACGATCTCGCCGAGGCTGGCCTGGAAGCCCACATGGTCGACCGCGACCAGGCCGCCGAACCGCATCGACACGTCCTGGGCCTGCAGGATCGGCCGGTCCGGGTCGAGCCCCAGCAGTTGCGGGGCCAGCTGCTCGCCGGACTCGGGATCCGTGCCGGGCGGAGTCTGATCGTGGGCGGTGCTCATGATCGCGCCCCCTCTGCCGGTACGGGCTCGGCCTCGTCGAGCTTCTCGGCCAGCTCCTCGTCCTCCTCGTGGAACTCGAGCTGCCGTCTGCGGTTCGGCACCAGGCCCTCCGGCCGGAACCGCATCATCACCACGAGCAGGACGCCGAACAGCAGCAGCCGGAGCTCGGCGAAGTCGCGCAGCTTCTCCGGTGCCAGCTTGAGCAGCGTCGCGCCGACCAGGACACCCACCACGGTACCCATGCCGCCCAGGACGACCGCGGAGAGCAGGAACGCCGACTCCAGGAAGGTGTACTGCCCGGGGTTGATCGAGATGTCGTGGTGGGCCTTGACCGAGCCGGCCAGGCCGGCCAGGAAGGCGCCGCCGGCGAAGGCGAACAGCTTCAGCCCGAAGGTGTTGACCCCCATCGCCTCGGCCGCCTTCTCGTCCTCGCGGATGGCGATCCAGCCGCGCCCGATCCGGCTGTTGTTCAACCGGACCACGATCAGCACCACGATCAGCAAGATCAACAACAGCAGGAAGTAGTAGTTGGCGAACCGCGGCAGCACCAGGACGCCGAACAACGGCGGCGGATCACCGAAGTTGTAGCCGAGCGGATCGAGGTCCGGGATCGCGGGGATGCCGTTCGGGCCGTGGGTCAGGTCCGGCCCGGAGGTGCCGTCCAGGTTCAGCATGGCGATCCGGAAGATCTCGCCGAACGCGAGCGTCACGATCGCCAGGTAGTCGCCGGAGACCCGCAGCGTCGGCGAGCCGATGATCAGGCCCAGCGTGGCGCTGACGCAGCCGCTGATCAACATCACCAGCGGGAACGGCGGCTGGAAGTCGATCGTCGCGAACGCCGACTGGGAGAGCATCGCCGCGACGTAGGCCCCGGAGCCGAGGAAGGCGATGTAGCCGAGGTCGAGCAGGCCGGCCAGGCCGACCACGATGTTCAGGCCGAGCGCCGTCATCGCGAAGATGATCACCTGGGTGGCGATCGACAGGTTGGCGTCCGAGCTGCCCTGGCTGAGCGGGAACAGGATCGCGGCCAGGATCGCGGCCGTCACCAGAACGGGGCGGCGCCGGGACGAGATGCCGGAGTACCAGGCGATCACGCCCATCCGGATCAGCACGGCGGCGGCCGCGGCGATGAACGCGACGAAGCAGACGAAGCCGCCGCCGTCGTCGAAGTCGAGAGCGAACACGACCGCGGAGAACGCCGCGCCCATGAACAGGGCGACGGCGACGATCTCGACGGCGACCGGTGCCTCCAGTTCGCCGAACCTCGACTCCGGCGCGGGCGCGATCAGCCGGGTGCCGACGTAGGCGATCACCGCGCCGGCCACGGCCAGCCAGCCGCCCGGCTCGATGTTGATCAAGCCGCCCAGCTCGAGGGCGATGGTGATCATGATCAGGGCGAGGTAGACGAGAGCACCGGTCGCGGCCGCCCGGGCCCCGCGGCGCCAGCCCGGCGCCTTGCTGCCGCGGCGCTGCGGCCGGAGCCGGTCCAGCAGCGTGCCGGCGATGATCACCGCGCCGAGCGCCAGCGCCAGGAACTGCAGCACCGACGGATAGAACGCCACCGACATGTCGTCCAGTGCCGCGTCGTCGTACGCCCAGGGCAGGAACGGCGCGATCACGATCAATGCGCCGCCGACCACGGCGACGATCCACGCGAACGGCTCGGCGCGCTGGATCCGTTCCGGGGTGATCAGGGGCGGCAGGCCCAGCCGGGTCAGGATGCTCATGCGCGATCGACCACCCGGGCGCCGAGCAGACCCTGCGGCCGGAACACCAGCACCAAGATCAACAGGACGAAGGCCCAGACGTCCTTCCAGGCCGAGCCGCTGAACGGCAGCGCGGTCGCCAGCGCCTCGGCCACGCCGAGCACCAGCCCGCCGACCACGGCGCCGTAGATGTTGCCGATGCCGCCGAGGACCGCGGCGGTGAACGCCTTCAGGCCGGCCAGGAAGCCCATGCTGAACTGCACCTGGGTGTAGCGGAGGCCGTACGCCAGCCCGGCGACCGCGGCCAGTGCCGCGCCGACACCGAAGGCCAGCATGATGATCCGGTCGACGTTGATGCCCATCAGCCGGGCCGTGTCCGGGTCCTGCGACGCCGCCTGCATCGCCCGGCCGAGCCGGCTCCGGTTCACGAACAGGTAGAGCAGGACGGTGCAGAGGACCAGCGCGAGCAGCGTGAAGACGGAGCCGCGCTGGATGCTCAGGCCGGGACCGAGCGGGATCGCCGAGCCGCTGACCAGGTCGAGCTGCGGGAACACCACCGCCGCCTTGGCGCTGGGGAAGCCGGGGATCCGGTCGTAGAACAGCCGGACCGCCTCCTGCAGCACGATCGAGACGCCGATCGCCGTGATGAACGGCGCCAGTCTCGGTGCGTTCCGCAGTGGCCGGTACGCGAATCTCTCCATCAACAACGCCACCGCCACCGCGACCGCGATGCCCCCGATCAGCATCAACGGGAAGATCCACAGCGCGACCGGCCGCCCCGGCGACAGCAGCCACACGGCCACCGCGCCGAACCCGCCGAGCATGAAGATCTCACCGTGAGCGAAGTTGATCAACTGCACGATGCCGTACACCACCGTGTAGCCGACCGCGATCAGGGCGTACATCGCGCCGAGCGACAGTCCGTCGATCAGCTGCTGAAGTAGCACCACGAGGCCTAGCTCCTCTCATCCACTTCCCGCATGTTCCGCGGTACAAGTTCGGCGCGAGGCTCCGGGTGGGAGCCTCGCGCCGAGGTGATGATGGTCAACTGCCGGTCTCGACCGCCGCCCACTTCTGGTCGGTCACCTTGTAGACGGTGAGGATCTTGGTCGTCGCATCGCCGTACTCGTCGAAGGCGACCTTGCCGGTGGCGCCGTCGAAGCTCACCTTGCCGATGGCGTCGATGGTCGCCTGGCGCGCGGACTCGGCGCTCTCGGCGTCCTTGAGCGAGACCTTGAGGCCCTCGATGATCGCGCGGGCCGCGTCGTAGGCGTACGGGCCGTAGGCGGCGTACGGGTCGGAGTAGCCGGCGGCCTCGTAGTCGGCCACGAAGGTCTTCGAGGTGGGCAGCTTCTCCACCGGGGCGCCGACCGAGGTGGCCAGGTCGCCGTCGGACTTGGAGCCCGCCTGCTTGATGAAGTCGGGATCGAAGATGCCGTCGCCGCCCATCAGCGGGATGTTCAGCCCGGCCGCCTTCATCTGCTGGCTCAGCGGGCCGGCCTGCGGGTACTCGCCGCCGTAGTAGAGCGCCTGCGGGTTGGTCGCCTTGATCTTGGTGATCACCGCCGAGTAGTCCTTGTCATCGGGGTTGATCGTCTCGGCCGCGACGACCTGGCCGCCGAGCTCGGTGAACGCGTCGCTGAACGTCTTCACCAGGCCGGCGCCGTAGGCCTTCTTGTCGTTGACCGTGGCCACCTTGGTGAACTTCGCCGTGTTGAAGAGGTACTTCGCGGCGAACGGGCCCTGGACGTCGTCCGTCGCGCAGGTCCGGAAGTAGTTCGGGTAGAGCCGCTTCGGGCTGTTGGCGTAGTCCTCGCCGCGGGTCAGCGCCGGGCCGGTGTTGGCCGGCGACACCATCGCGATCTTCTTGCCGTTGAGGACCGGCTGCACGCCCTGGGCGACGCTGGTGTTCAGCGTCCCGACGACGCCGACGACCTCGGGATCGGAGGCCAGCGCGGTCGCCGCGTTCAGGCCGACGTCGCTCTTCGCCTCGTCGTCCTTGACGTCGATCTCCAGGGTCCAGCCCGGAATCTCGTTCCGCTCGTTGGCCTGCTTGATCGCGAGATCCACCGAGTTCTGAATGCCGAGCCCGAGAGCCGAGAGGCCGCCGCTCATCGGCGAGATGACGCCGATCTTGGCGACCTTCTTCTCCTCGTTGCCGCCACCGCCGCCCGTGTTGCCGTCGCCCCCGCGCTGACCGCATCCGGTCAGTGCCAGGGCTGCGGCGACCAGGGTCGCGACACCGACCTTCGCAAGTCGTCGATTAAGCACAGTTCCTCCTCCTGGGCGGCTCCACCACGAGCCGAATCACGGCCGGCCGCGAATTCCGACATCCGGAATCCACGGCCGGGTTGCCAAGCATGATGAACCCTACGACGACTCACCGCTGCGCTGTCCAATTCCGCTGAGTGAGTTTCGTGTTCGTTACACGACCGCATCACGCGACGATGCGGCGCTCCGCGGGCGCGCGGCGCTACTTCTTCTTGGATCCCGCGCCGTGCTCGATGACGCCCTCGGCGACCTCGCGCATCGACTTGCGCAGGTCCATCGCGGTCTTCTGGATCCAGCGGAAGGCTTCCGGCTCGGTCAGCCCGAGACCGGCCTGCAGCATGCCCTTGGCCCGGTCCACGATCTTGCGCGATTCCAGCCGCTCCGCCAGATCGCTCACCTCGGCCTCGACGGCCTTGATCTCGGCGAACCGGGCGGCGGCGATCTCGATCGCCGGCACCAGATCGGACTTGCCGAACGGCTTCACGACGTACGCCATCGCGCCGGCCTTGCTGGCCCGGTCGACCAGGTCCCGCTGGCTGAAGGCGGTCAGCATCACCACCGGGGCGATCCGCTCACCGGCGATCTTCTCGGCGGCGCTGATCCCGTCCAGCTTGGGCATCTTGACATCCAGCACCACCAGGTCCGGCCGCAACTGTGTGGCCAGTTCGATCGCCTGCTCGCCGTCGCCGGCTTCGCCGACGACCTCGTACCCCTCTTCGGTGAGCATTTCGACCAGGTCGGTGCGGATGAGCACCTCGTCCTCGGCCACCAGGACGCGGGTGGGCGAGGTGGCGCCGGGGTCGTTCTTCTCGTTCGTCACGGGAGACACTTTAGAGCAGCCTTGTTACGGAGCCGATTCTCACCACCGCTGTACGGATGTGGCAGAATGTTCCGGGCCCCGGCCGGGGTGGCGGAATGGTATACGCGGACGGCTCAAACCCGTCTGTCCGAAAGGACATAGGGGTTCGACTCCCCTTCCCGGCACAGCAGACGAGTCGTCACCAGCCCACCGTGAGTTCGGTGTGCTGGTGACGACTCGGCTGGTTCTAGAGCGGGGCGCCGATCCGGCGGACCCGGACCATGTTGGTGTGGCCGGCGACCCCGGGCGGGGACCCGGCGACGATCACGACCCGTTCGCCCTCGGCGATCCGGCCGGATTCCATCAGCGCCTTGTCGACCTGGCGGATCATGTCGTCGGTGTGCCCGACCATCGGCACCAGGAACGACTCGGTGCCCCAGCTCAGCGTCAGGGCCTGCCGGGTGGACTCGATCGGGGTGAAGGCGAGCACCGGGATGGACGAGCGGAGCCGGGACATCCGGCGGGCCGAGTCGCCCGTGTGGGTGAACGCCACCAGATACTTCGCGTCGATCCGCTCGGCCACCTCGGCGGCGGCCTTGGTGATCACACCGCTGGTCGTGTGCGGGTCCCAGACGATGTCGCGGACCTGCTCCAGGCCGTGCTCCTCGGTGTTGACCACGATCCGGGCCATCGTCTCGACGGTCACCACCGGATACTGGCCGACGCTGGTCTCGCCGGACAGCATCACCGCGTCCGCGCCGTCCAGGATGGCGTTCGCCACGTCGGAGGCCTCGGCGCGGGTCGGCCGCGGCGCGGAGATCATCGACTCCAGCATCTGGGTGGCGACGATCACCGGCTTGGCCCAGCGCCGGGCGGCGGTCACGATCCGCTTCTGGACCAACGGGACCTCCTCCAGCGGCAGCTCCACACCAAGATCACCGCGGGCCACCATGAAGGCGTCGAAGGCGTCGATGATCTCGTCGAGGTTCTCCACCGCCTGCGGCTTCTCGATCTTGGCGATCACCGGAACCCGGCGACCCTCCTCGTCCATGATCTTGTGGACGAGCTCGACATCGGCGGCGTTGCGGACGAAGGACAGCGCGATCATGTCGACGCCGTGCTGCATCGCCCAGCGCAGATCCTCGATGTCCTTCTCGCTCATGGCCGGGACGCTGACCGCGACCCCCGGCAGGTTGATCCCCTTGTTGTTGCTGACCGGGCCGCCGACGACCACCTTGGTCACCACGTCGGTGTCGGTCACCTCGGTCGCGCGCAGGGTCAGCCGGCCGTCGTCGATCAAGATCGTGTCGCCGGGCTTCACGTCCCCCGGCAGTCCCTTGTACGTGGTCGAACACCGACGGACATCGCCCTCGATGTCGTCGGTCGTGATCGTGAAGGTCGCGCCGTAGGCGAGCACCTCCTTGCCGGCGGCGAACCGGCCGAGCCTGATCTTGGGCCCCTGCAGGTCCACCAACACCCCGACCGGCCGGCCGGTGATCTTGGCGGCCCGGCGGACACCGGTCAGATTGTGCTCGTGATCGGCATAGTCGCCGTGGCTCATGTTCAGCCGGGCCACGTCCATCCCGGCCTTGACGAGTTCGATGAGGCGCTCCGGGGCCGACGTGGCCGGCCCGAGGGTGCAGACAATTTTCGCTCTACGCACGGATCGACCCTAGCCCCCCGGCACCGCCGGGCGACATCGGCTCCCCCAAGGCAGCGGCTCAGCCCGCCCTGACGACCTCGAGGGCGTGCGCCAGGTCGGCGGGATAGTCGGAGTCGAAGCTCACGTACTCCTGGGTCCGTGGGTGGGTGAAGCCGAGCCGGACCGCGTGCAGCCACTGACGCTCCAGGCCCAGCCGCTCGGCCAGCACCGGATTCGCGCCGTACATCGGGTCGCCGACACAGGGGTGCCGGATCGCCGCCATGTGCACCCGGATCTGGTGCGTCCGGCCGGTCTCCAGGGTCACCTCGAGCAGCGTCGCGCCGACGAACGCCTCCAGCGTCGTGTAGTGGGTGATGCTGTGCCGGCCGCCGTCCATGATCGCCATCTTGTAGTCGGCCGACGGGTGCCGCCCGATCGGCGCGTCGATGGTGCCGTGGAACGGGTCCGGGTGTCCCTGGACCAGCGTGTGGTACGTCTTGTCGACGGTCCGGGAGCGGAAAGCGCGCTTCAGCATCGTGTACGCGTGCTCGCTCTTGGCCACCACCATCAGGCCGGAGGTGCCGACGTCCAGCCGCTGCACGATCCCCTTCCGCTCCGGTACGCCGGAGGTGGTGATCCGGAAGCCAGCGCCGGCCAGGTGACCGAGCACGGTCGGGCCGGCCCAGCCGACACTCGGATGCGCGGCCACGCCGACGGGCTTGTCGATCACGACGATGTCGTCGTCGTCGTACACGATCGTCAGGTCGGCAACCGTCTGCGGCACCACCTCGGCGGCCGGGCGCTCCGGCTCCAGCTCCACCTCGAGCATGGAGTGGGCCCGCACCCGGTCCGACTTGCCGGCCGGCTTGCCGTCGAGGAGGACCTGGCCCTGGTCGACCAGCCCGGCGATCCGGGTCCGGGACAGGCCGAGCATCCGGGCCACGGCCGCGTCCACCCGTTCGCCGTCCAGCCCGTCCGGGATCAGCATGACCCGCGTCGAGGAGGACATCAGTCGGTGCTCGCCGGTCCCGGCTGGTTCGGCGTACGTTCGGCCGGCGGGTCCTGCCGGGTCCGCGCGGTCGGCGCCAGCCGCTGCCCGTCCAGGCCGATGTTCTTGATCACCGAAAGGACGATGATCAAGATCGCGGCCGCCGTGATGCACATGTCGGCGACGTTGAAGATCGGCCAGTACGGCAGCTGCAGGAAGTCGACCACGTGCCCGTGCAGGAACCCGGGCGCCCGGAACAACCGGTCGATCAGGTTGCCGGCGACGCCGGCCGAGACCAGGCCGAACGCCACCGCCCAGCCGGTGTGGCCGATCCGCCGGACACCGAACAGCACGATGCCGACCAGCACCGACGCCGACAGCACGGCGAACACCGGCGTGAAGTTCTCGCCGAGGCTGAACGCGGCGCCGGGGTTGCGGACCAGCTGCAGCCGGAGCAGCCCGCCGAGCAGGCGGACCGGGTCGGCCGGGTCGAGCCAGGCCACCGCCATCACCTTGGTGATCACGTCGAGCGTGACGCCGGTGACGGCCACGGCGGCATAGAGCAGCCGCAGGCGGAGCAGGTTGGTGGGCGGCCGGGACTCGTCCTGGGCCGTGGTGTTCTCGGTTATCGCCGTTCCTCGCGCTGCTTGCAGGTGACGCAGAGCGTCGCCCTCGGGAAGGCCAACAACCGGCCCTTGCCGATCGGGTTGCCGCAGTTGTCGCAACTGCCGTACGCACCCTGATCGATGTGGCGCAGGGCGAGCCGCGACTGCTCCAGCATCTCGGCGGCGTTGTTGACCAGGGACATCTCGGCGTCCCGCTCGAAGTTCGCCGAGCCGACGTCGGCCGGGTCCCGGCCGGCGCCCTCGGCGCCGTCGCGGAGCATCCCGACCAGTTCCGCGTTGGACGCGGCCAACTGGCTGGTGAAGCGTTCGATGTCGGACTCGAGGGTTTCCCTCACCTCGTCGAGCTCGGCCTTGGTCCAGGGGTCTTCGCCTTCCCGGACCGGAAGGGACGAGGGCTTGACGGGTTTGACGGTGGCTGCCGGTGCGGCTTCGCTGGTCATGGGATCGCTCCGAGGGGTCAGGGCTGTGTCGGCCGGGTTGGTGGTCGAGGTCGTGCCACGGTCGGTGTTTGACCGCTTGCTCGCAGTGGCTTGACGAGACCGGGTGCCGGTCCGCTTCGAGGTCCGGCCGGTCGCGGTGGCCCGCTTCGCAGCCGGAGTCTTCGAGGTGGACCGCTTCGTCGCGCCGGTCTTCTTCGTCGTCGGCTTGGCGGCCGACTTCGCTGCCCGCTTCTGCACGGCCGGGGACGACGGGGTGGTGTCGTCCCGCTTGGACCGTGATCCCTCACGCGATGCTGCCTTCGGAGCGCTCGACGCCGCAGTCTTGGATGATCGAGCCGACCGGGCCGGTGCCGATCCCGAGGCTCGACCGTCCTTGCTCGGCGACTTCTTCGCCGACGACTTCTTGGTCGTGCTCATCGTGATCCCCCCTTCGGAGGTAATGCGGCGCCGTCCCGATCTCCGGGTAGCAGTGACCCAAGGGAGAGTAGGGGCGATTCGCTCTATCTTCAACGATGGACTCGTGTTTCGTGGTCGATTTCCCGAATCCTGGAGCGGAAACAATCGGCTTCGAACCGATATTTCAGCCTCCTCTTAGCCTCCGAGTTCCCCGGCTCCGCGCTGGCCGCGGTCGCCGCTCGAAGCGGTCCGATTCGGGCGACACGTAAATCCGTGACGGGAGCGGAGCAGGCTGGGCGGACCGCCCGAAAGCGACCGCTTGCCGCATCACCGCGGCTGACCGGCGGCCTCGCACGCCGTGCCGTCCCGGAGCCGGAGCGACGTGGGCAGAGCCCCGATTCCGGCCGTACGGGAGCGCTCGCCGGCCCCGTGGCCAGCGGCTCGATGGGAGGGCGGCGCCGGCGCCGAGAGCGCCGATCGATGCCAGCCCGGCGGATGTTCCGGGCCGGCCCGCCCTGTCGCCCGGAGCGACGCCGCGGAGGCGGCCCATCGCCAGATCCGCGACCGTGCCGTCAGTCGCGGACGCATTCAGGGACGCAGGCGGCCGATCCGGGCAGCGAGTGCCGGCCCGGGCGGCGGCTGCGGACCAGGCCGGCGAGTGCGGACCAGCACAACGGCCGCAAACCAGCACGACGGCTGCAGCTCAAGAGCGACTGCTGTAAACCAGGACGGGCGGCGGACGAGAACGGCGGCGGGCCAACGCTGCGGGCTGCAGAACAGTCCGGCATGTGCGGACCCGAGCAACCCCTGCGGACCCGGCCCACGGGTGACGGCCAGGACAGTCGCTCCAGATCAGGACGGCGCCCGGACCAGGACGGCGGCCGCACACCTGGTCCGGCGAGTGCAGACCAGAACGACCTCTGCAGACCCGGCCCACGGGTGACGGCCAGGACAGTCGCTCCGGATCAGGACGGCGCCCGGACCAGGACGGCGGCTGCAGACCTGGGCCGGCGAGTGCAGACCAAGAACGGCGGCGGACCAAGGCTGCGGGCTGCAGACCGGGCCCACGACCGCCCGCCAGGACAACCGCTGCGACCAGGACGACGGCCCTGGACCAGGCGGCGGTTGTGGCTCGGGGCTACGTCACGGCGCGTCCATGGCCCTGCCGTTCAACGCAGCCTCGACCGTGGCAGCGAGTCGCGGACGCGATCGAGGGTTGCGGCTGCGGATCGGGCGACGGCGCCGTGCCCATCGGGTCGGAGTGGTGATCGAACGACGCCGGATCGACCGGGTGACGTCGCCAGCTCGCCGCTCGGATCGGCGTGCTCGGAATTCGGCTCGCCCGATGGGGACTGCATTCCCGATCCGCGAGGTCTGTGGTGCGAGCTCGGCAGTCCCCGAACATGGACGAACCCCGCACCTTGGGGTGCGGGGTTCGTCCGATGGGTTCAGGCGTCGATCACGGTGTGGTCAGCGCTGGTCACCCAGGAGGGCGTCCAGGCGCGGCGTGTCACTGGTCGGCGAGCCGCCGCCGAGGGTCGGCGAGTCGTTGTCGACCGACGAACCGTACGGCGAGGGGCCGGTGCCGTTCTTCTGGCCGTTGTCCCGCACCGAGCGGGGCTCCGGCTTGTCGTCCAGATCGCGAACCAACTGCGGCGTGTCGACCGGCTCGGCCCGGGAGGCCTCGAGCGTGTCGATGTGCCGACGCAGCTGACCGGTCAGGTTGCTGCGGAAGTTGGCCTCGAAGTTGCGCAGCTCGCGGACCGAGTTGCTCAGCTGATCGCGCTGGCGCTCCAGCTCGCTGAACATGTCGATCCGGCGCTGCTCGATCTCGCGATCGAGCTGGGCGGCCCGGGCGGTGGCGTCGGACTGCACGCGCTCCGCGTTCACCCGCGCCTCCGACTCGACCCGCTCGGCCCGGGTCCGCGCGTCGGTGGTCACCTGGTGCGCCGACCGGTTGGCCTCCTCGCGGATCCGGTTCGCGTCCTCCTCGGCCTCCGAGACGAGGCGCTCGGCCTGCTCGGTCGACAGCTCGACCAGGCGCACGACGGCCGCGCTGGCCTCCTTGCCCGTGGTCACGACGAGGGTCTGCTTGCCGTCCGGCTGAGCCGCCGGCTGCAGGATCGTGGTATCGGAGGCTGCGGCGGAGTCCTGGACTGGCGCGGCCCGCAGCGACTCGATTTGCTTCTTGAGGTTCTTGTTCTCCTCGATCAGCTGAGCGAAGGCCTCTTCGACCTCGTCGACGAACTCATCGACCTCCAGGACCTCGTACCCCGACTTGCGGGCCATCCGGAAGCGCTTGTTGCGCACATCGTCCAGCGACAGCGTCATCGTTCACCTCAAACAATCGGAACTCGGAACCGTGATGCGTCCGTTACCCATCTGCCTTACCGTACCGAATTTGAGCCTAATGCACACATCCGGCACTGAGCCAGATGTCAACTGAAGAACACGAGGGCGTTGATCCTCATCAAAATGCTGACCAGGATTGCCAACGCGATGAAAGCCAGATCGAGCATCATCGAGCCGATCCGGACCGGGCGCAGCACCTTGCGGAGCAGCCGCAGCGGCGGGTCGGTGATCGAATAGATGCCCTCCGCGACGACCAGCATGGCCCCTCGCGGCTCCCAGTCCCGGACCAGGACCGGCACCCAGGACAGGATCATCCGGGCGAACAGAATCATCAGGAACAGCCACAGGACAAAGTTGATGATGAGACCGATGATGACCATCTGCGCCACGTGCCTCGCGTTCGTTTAGACATCCGACCAGGTCGTGACAGCAGACTATCGTGCCGGCTCGCCAGCCTGGGCTGCCGCCGGACGTCCGTACCGACCGGTGATCAACTCTGGTTGAAGAAGCCACCCGCGATGCGTTCCTTGTCCTCCGCGGTGACATTGACGTTCGGCGGCGACAGCAGGAACACCTTGCTGGTCACGCGATCGATACTGCCACGGAGGCCAAAAATCAGGCCGGCCGAGAAATCGACCAGGCGCTTGGCGTCGGTGTCCTCCATCTCGGTCAGGTTCATGATCACCGGGACGCCGTCGCGGAAGTGCTCGCCGATCGTCCTGGCCTCGTTGTACGTCCGCGGGTGCACGGTGATGATCCGCGAGATGTCGGCCGGGCGTGGCGCCGGTGCCGGCGTGGGCTTGGGGGTCGGGCTCGGCTGCGTGGCCGCAGCCGCGCCGGTCGACGCAGCGACCGGACGCTTGGTCTCCAGGTGGGTCACCTTGGAGTCCTCCCGGTCGGCCGAGGTCGGCACGCCGGTCGTCGGCTCGTCGTGCCCGGGCTCGTCGTACTCCGAGTAGCGGTCGTCGGTGACCAACCCGAGCCACGCCGCCGCTCGCTTCAACCTGTCCGCCATCTGACCGCCCTCACGTCCGATCCCTCACACACCGAAAACAACTGGGTCCGTCTCGGGACGGGATCGACATTACCGGCCGGGAACGCGCATCCGGCGCACCTTGCCCGGTGACACGCTGGCGGTGTCTCGGCGATCCCCGTCGCCGCTGGCACACTCTCTACTTCAGGAAGTCCGGCACATCCAGGTCGTCATCCGCCGGGGCGGGTGGCGCCGGCCGGTAGCTCGGCTGCTGGGCCGGGCGAGTCGTCGGGCTCGGCTGGTGCCCGTTGCCGGAGGTGCCGGCGCCGGGCTGGCCCGAGGCGCCGTTGGCCCGCTGGCCGACGGGCTGCGGCTGCGGCGTGGCCGGCGACTGCTGCGGCTGCTGGCCCGGGGCCTGACCCGGGGCGGGCTGCCCAGCCTGCTGGCCCGGCGCGGACTGCCCCTGGGACTGGGGCACCTGAGCCAGCGGCTGCTGGCCCTGCTGCCGGGACTGGACGAGGCCGGGCTGCCGGCTGATCCCCTGCTGCCGCCGCGGCGGCTCGCCGCCCTCGAACCCGGCCGCGATCACGGTGACCCGGACCTCGTCGCCGAGCGCGTCGTCGATCACGGTGCCGAAGATGATGTTGGCTTCCTCGTGCGCCGACTCCTGGATCAGGGTCGCGGCGGCCGACACCTCGAAGAGGCCGAGGTCGGAGCCGCCGGCGATCGAGATCAGGACGCCGTGGGCGCCCTCGATACTGGCCTCCAGCAACGGTGACGACACCGCCATGTCGGCGGCGGCCCTGGCTCGGTCCTCGCCGCGCGCCGAGCCGATGCCCATCAACGCCGAGCCGGCGTTCGACATCACCGACTTCACGTCGGCGAAGTCGAGGTTGATCAAGCCCGGGGTGGTGATCAGCTCCGTGATGCCGGACACGCCCTGCAGCAGCACCTGGTCGGCCTGTTTGAAGGCGTCCAGGATCGCGATCTGCTGGTTGTCCATCATCTGCAGCAGCTTGTCGTTCGGGATGACGATGAGGGTGTCGACCTCCTCGCGAAGGTTGGCGATCCCCTCCTCCGCCTGCACCGAGCGCCGCTTGCCCTCGAACTGGAACGGCCGCGTCACCACGCCGATCGTCAGCGCGCCCATGGCGCGGGCGACCCGGGCGACGACGGGTGCCCCGCCGGTGCCCGTACCGCCGCCCTCACCGGCCGTGACGAAGACCATGTCGGCGCCCTTGAGCGCCTCCTCGATGTCCTGGGCGTGATCCTCGGCTGCCTGCCGCCCCTTCTCCGGGTCGGCGCCCGCGCCGAGCCCGCGGGTCAGATCCCGCCCGATGTCGAGCTTCACATCGGCGTCGCTCATCAGCAACGCCTGCGCGTCCGTGTTGACCGCGATGAACTCGACGCCGCGTAGGCCGGCCTCGATCATCCGGTTGACTGCGTTGACGCCGCCGCCCCCGACGCCGACAACCTTGATCACGGCCACGTAATTCGTTGATGCAGAAACCACGAACCTCCGCCTCTTTCCTGCTCAATGACTACTGACGCTCACCCAGGTTGCCAAGTCTTGACCTCGGATCGACGGGGAAGATTCCGCGGCAGACCAGGCGTTTCAGCAAGGCTATGAGTTAGCCGTCGACCGGCCCGGCATCCGCGGCGGGACACGCCCAACTGCCCGATTCCCTCCACCTGAACCTCAGCTTTAAGCGTGGGGCCGCGACGGATCGTCAACGTACCGAATCACCGACCGGTCAACTCTGCAGCGACACGCCGTCGGATCCGGTGCTTTGGTGACCGGTCGGCGGGAGGTGGGAGGTGGGTCAGCGGGTGGCGGGGTGACGGGGCGAGGAGACGTTGTAGACCTTGGCCTTCTGCTTCATCAGGTCGAGCAGGACGGCGGCCTTGAGGGCCGACTCGTCCGAGGTGCCCCAGACGACCCGGTCGCCGTTCTTCAGTTCCAGCTCGATCGAGCTCTCGCTGGTCGCGGTGAGCCGGTCCAGCCGCTGGGTCAGTTCACCCGGGAGGGCGGCGGCGACCACGCCGAGTTGCTCGGCCAGCGGCGTGTTGCCCGCGTTGAACTCGGCCAGCAGGACGCCGGGCGGCAGCTTCTTGACAGTCCGGTACGGGATGCCGTGCCGGTCCAGCAGCAGGTAGCCGCCGCCGTCGGCCACGCCGATCACCGCAGCCCGCTCCTTGATCACGATCAGCACCGTGTCCGGGTACTGCCGGGTCACCTCGACCGACTCGATCGGGGTCAGGTCGGCCACCCGGGCGGCGATCGCGTCGATGTCCTGCCGGGCCAGCGGCAGCCCGAGCGGCACCGCGGCGGTCCGCTCGACGTCGCGCGCCGCGACCGCCTCGGCGCCCCGGACCTCGACCCGGTCGGTGCCGAGCACCGAGGAGAAGCCGACCAGCCAGACCCCGGTGCCGGCGAGCGCGAGCAGCAGGACGCCGATCAGGACGAGCGGCCAGAGCCGGCGCCGTTTCCGGTACGACCTCGAACCGCCCGACCGTGCCACACCGGGCGGGCGACCGAGCGTCGAGGTGGCCATCAGACCGCGTCCCGGCCTTCGGCGCCGACCGGCGCGGGGTGCCGGAGCCTGAGCTCGTCGACGATCTTCGGCGCCACCTTGGTCACGTCGCCGCAGCCGATCGTCACCACGACGTCACCGGGCCGGGCGATCCCGGCCACCGTCGGGGCGGCCTCGTCCCAGACCGGCTGGTACGTCACGTTGGCGGTCCCCGGCCGGATCGCCTCGCTCACCAGTGCCCCGGTGATGCCCTCGATCGGGTCCTCCCGGTCGCCGCAGACGTCCATCACGATCACCTCGTCGGCCTGCTCGAGGGCGACCGCGAACTCACGCCAGAAGTCCCGGGTCCGGGTGTAGAGGTGCGGCTGGAAGCAGGCCACGACCCGGCCCTCCCCCGCCGCCGGGCGGGCGGTCTCGCCGAGCATGTTGCCGACCTCGGTCGGGTGGTGCGAGTAGTCGTCGTAGACCCGGACGCCGTCCACGGTGCCGACCAGCTCGAACCGGCGGTGGGTACCGCCGAACTGGCCCAGCGCCTCCCGTACCGCAGCGTCCTCGCCGCCGAAGTACGTCGCCACGGCGTAGGTCGCGGTCGCGTTCAGCGCGTTGTACCTGGCCGGTACGGCGAGCTGGACCGGACCGCCGGCGCCGCGCCGGGTGTCGGTCAGCGTGAACGTCGAGCCGGTCCCGGTCAGCTCGAGGTCGGTCAGCCGCAGGTCCGCCGCCGGGTCGGTGCCGAAGGTGAGGATCTCGGGCACCGCTTGACCCTTCGACAAGCTCAGGGACCGGAGGGTCCGGACCAGTTCGATCGCGCCCGGGTCGTCGGCGCTGACGATCAACAGCTTCAGTTCCGGCTTGGTGGCGAACCGGACGAAGCCGTCCGCGTACGCCTCCGGGGTGCCCCAGTTGGTCAGGTGGTCCGGGTCGACGTTCGTCACGACGGCGACCTCGGCCGGGTACTGCAGGAAGGAGCCGTCGCTCTCGTCGGCCTCGACGACCAGGGCCTCGCCGCCGCCGATGTGGCCGCCGGTCGTGGAGCCGAGGAACGCGCCGCCGATCAGGTACGAGGGGTCGGTGCCGAGCTCGGTCAGCACCCGGGCGATCATCGCCGTCGTCGTCGTCTTGCCGTGGGTGCCGGCGACCGCGACGCCGCGCCGGCCGAGCATCAGCGAGCCGAGCGCCTCGCTGCGGTGCAGGATCCTTAAGCCCCGGGCCCGGGCCTCGACCAGTTCCGGGTTGTCGTCGCGGATCGCCGACGAGGCGATCACGGTCTTCGCGTTGCCGAGTTGCTCCGCGGCGTGCCCGATGTAAGTCCGCGCGCCGCGCTCCTGCAGCCCGCGCAGGTACTTCGAGTCCTGCCGGTCGCTGCCGCTGACCTCGTACCCGAGATCGAGGAAGGCCGAGGCGATCCCGTTCATCCCGGACCCGCCGATGGCGATGAAGTGGACCGGCGCCAACTCCTCGACGCCGACCAGCTCGCGCGGCGTGATCAGGCCCATGACTGTGCTACCTCCAGGGTTCGTGCGGCGAGTTCGGCGGCCGCGTCGGTCCGCCCGACGTCCCGGCTGGCCGCCGACATCCTCAGCAAGCGCTCCGGGTCCAGGATCAATTCCGGGATCCGGGTCCGGACCCAGTCCGGCGTGCAGTCCGGGTCCTCGAGCAGTTCGCCGCCGCCGGCCTCGACGACGCCGGCCGCGTTGCGGCGCTGCTCCCCGTTCCCGAACGGCAGCGGTACGTAGACGGCCGGCAGCCCGACCGCCGACGTCTCCATCACCGTGTTGGCGCCGCACCGGCCGAGCATCAGGTCGGCCGCGGCGTAGGCGAGTTCCATCCGCTCCACGTACGCCAGCGGCGCGTACACGGCGCCGGTCTCCGGGTCGGTCCGGCGGTCATGCTCCTCGGTCAGGTTCTTCGGGCCCAGCACGTGCAGCACCTGGATCCCGGCCCGGAGCAACTGGTCCACCGCACCGGTCACCGCACTGTTGATGCTGAGCGCGCCCTGCGAGCCGCCGCTGACCAGCAGGGTCGGCTGGTCGTCGGCCAGGTCGAACTCCTTGCGGGCCTCGGTCCGGCTGGCGGCCCGGTCCAGCTCGGTGATCGCCCGCCGCAGCGGCAGGCCGATGTAGGTCGCGTTCGGCAGCGGGGTGCCCGGGAACGACGTGAAGACGTTGCCGGTGAACCGGGCAGCCAGCTTGTTGGCCAGGCCGGGCAGCAGGTTGCCCTCGTGGATGACGATCGGGAGCCGGAGCCGGCGGGCGGCCAGGTAGGCCGGCGTCGACACGTACCCACCGAAGCCGAGCAGCACCGAGGCGTCGACCTTCCGCAGCACGGCCGCGGCGGCCGAGACGGCCTTGGTCAGCCGGGCCGGGACCTTGATCAGGTCGAGGCCGGGCCGGCGCGGCATCGGGACCGGCGGGATCAGTTCCAGCGGCAGCCCGGCGGCCGGGATCACCGTGGTCTCCAGGCCGCGGGCGGTGCCGATCGCGGTCAGCAGCACGTCGGGAGCCTGACGGCGCAACTCGTCGGCGGTGGCGATCAGCGGCGACGTGTGCCCGGCACTGCCGCCGCCGGCCAGCGCGATGCTGAGCCGCCGGTCGCCGGAAGGTTCTGTCGTCACCCGCGTCCCTTCTTGCCGTTCTTCGTCGCCTCGGCCTTGGCCTTCTTGGCCGGCTTGGCCTGCTTGCGGTGCCCGACCACGGTCGTCAGGGCCGGCCGGGCCCCACCGGAGCGCCGGCTCAGGTACGTCCGGGCCGCCGGTTCGTTACGGGCACAGGCCAGCAGGACACCGATCGCCATCAGGTTCGCGATCAGTGCCGAGCCACCGTACGAGAGGAACGGTAGCGGCACCCCGGCGACCGGCAGCAGCCGGAGCACGACCGCGAGATTGATCAGGGCCTGCACCATCAACCAGACGGTAACGCCGGCGGCCGTGTACCGGAAGAACGGTTCGTCGCTGCGCATCGCGATCCGGATCCCGGCGTAGCCGAGGACCAGGAACAGCGCCAGCACGATCAGGCTGCCGAACAGGCCCAGTTCCTCGCCGATCACGGCGAAGATGAAGTCGGTGTGGGCCTCCGGCAGACCGCCCCACTTCTGTTTGCTGCCACCGATCCCGCTGCCCCACCAGCCGCCCATCGCCACGGCCAGCAGGCCGGCGGCGGTCTGGTCGTTGGCGCCGCCGAGGTCGGCCGACGGATCCAGGAACGCGGCCAGCCGGGTCATCCGGTTCGAGCTGGTCAGGAACAGACCGATCACGCCGCCGACGCCGGCGACCGCGATGGAGACGAAGATCCGCAACGGCGCGCCGACCACCCAGAGCACGCCGACCATGATGCTGGCCAGCACCACCGCGGTGCCGGCGTCGCGCTGGAAGACCACCAGCAGGACCAGGATCAGGGTGGCCGGCAGGTACGGCACGATCAGGTGCCGCGGCTGGTCCAGCAGCTTCTGCTTGCGGGCCAGCACGTCGGCGCCCCAGACCACCATGGCGAACTTGGCGAACTCGGCCGGCTGGATCATGAACAGGTCCGACCCGAGGTAGAGCCAGTTCTGGTTACCGCCCCTGGTCACGCCCAGCGGCGTGAAGGTCAGGATCAGCAGCACCGCGGCCAGCGCGAGGCCGGCCCAGGACAGCACCCGCAGCGTCTTCGGCGGCAGCTTCATCACGAGCAGGCCGGCGGCGAGGCCGGCGACCAGGAAGATGGCCTGCCGCTTCACGTAGTAATAGGCGTCGTCGTACACCAGCTCGGCCGAGACGCTGGACGCGGAGAGCACCATCATCATGCCCAGCGCCACGAGAATGCCGGTCGCGCCGAGCACCAGGTGGTAGCTGGCCAGCGGTCGGTCCAGGGCCGCCTCCAGCCAGGCGCCTGCGGAACGGCGGGAGCCGGACCGGTTGCTCCCCGGCAGCAGCCCGCCGCGCTGGAGCGGGCCGGTCACGGTCGCCACGGCTCTCCCTGCCTTTCCTACCGGCTGGTGCTCCTACGCGCCGGGCAGCTCGGCCACAGCGGCGGCGAAGGCCTCGCCCCGTGCGGCGTAATCGGTGTACATGTCCCTGCTGGCGCAGCCCGGGGCGAGCAGCACTGCATCACCCGGTCTGGCCAGGGAAGCAGCCGCCGTCACGGCTTGAGCCATGGCCCTAGTTTCCGTCGAATCGACCCGAATCACCGGGACCTGCGGCGCGTGTCGGCCCAGCGCCCCGGCGATCACCTCGGCGTCGACGCCGAGCAGCACCGCACCGCGCAGCCGGTCGGCGTGCTTGATGATCAACTCGTCGAACGTGGTGCCCTTGGCCTGGCCGCCGGCGACCCAGACCACGGACTCGAACGCGGACAGCGCCGCGTCGGCGGCGTGCGGATTGGTGGCCTTGGAGTCGTCGACGTACGTGACGCCGTCGAGCACCGCGACCGTCTCGATCTTGTGCGGGCCGAGCCGGACGTTGCGCAGCCCGTCCCGCACCGCCGTCGCCGGTACCCCGAACGAGCGGGCCAGGGCCGCGGCGGCCAGGGCGTTGGCGACGTTGTGCGGGGCCGCCGGCGAGACGTCGGCCACCTTCGCCAGCTCCAGGGCCGAGTCGGCCCGCTGCGGGATGAAGGCCCGGTCGACGATCAGGTCGTCCACCACGCCGACCATCGACCGGTCCGGGATGCCCAGGGTGAAACCGATCGCGCGGGCCCCCTCGACCACCTCGGCGTCGACCACCATCTGTTCGGTGGCCGGATCGTCGACGTTGTAGACGCAGCTGGCCTGCACCCGCTGGTAGATCTCGGCCTTGGCCTCGCGGTAGTTCTCGGCCGAACCGTGCCACTCCAGGTGGTCCGGCTGCAGGTTGAGCACGGCCGCCGAGTGCAGCGACAGCGAGTTGGACCAGTGCAGCTGGTGGCTGGACAGCTCCACCGCCAGCACGTCGTAGGGCTCCGGGTCGAGCACGATCTCCATGATCGGCCGGCCGATGTTGCCGACCGCCGCCGTCCGCAGGCCGGCCGCGGCGAGGATCGACTCCAGCATCAGCGTGGTCGAGGTCTTGCCGTTGGTGCCGGTGATGCCGATCCACGGAATGATCTTGTTCGGCCGGCTGAGCCGCCAGGCCAGCTCGACCTCGCTCCAGATCGGCACCCGCCGGGTCGCGGCCTGGACCAGCAGCGGCGCGTGCGGGGGGAACCCGGTGGTGATCACCAGATGCGCCGGCTCCGGCAGCGTCGCGGTGGAGCCGGGCCCGAGCCGTACCTCGGCGCCGAGGGTCTCCAGCAGGGTGGCCCGGTCCCGGACCCGCTCGTTGTCCGCGTCGTCCAGCACCGTCACCCGGGCGCCGAACTCGAGCAGGCCGTCGGCGGCGGCGAAGCCGGCCACGCCGAGCCCGGCGATGATCACCCGGGCCTCCCGCCAGGGAGACTCCCCGTTCGCCTCGGGCAGCCAGTCCGGGGTCATCGGGCCTGCCCTTCGACAGGCTCAGGGAACGTTCGGAGCTTGATCACGTGCCGGCCACCCATTCCGCGTAGAAGATGCCAAGGCCGGCGGCGACGAAGAGGCCGGCCACGATCCAGAATCTCATCACGATGGTCACCTGCTGCCAGCCGAGCAGTTCGAAGTGGTGGTGCAGTGGGGACATCTTGAACAGACGTCTGCCCTTGGTCGCCTTGAAGAAGCCGACCTGCAGGATCACCGATGCCACCTCGATCACCAGCAGGCCGCCGAGGATGATCAACAGCAGCTCGGTCCGGGTGAAGATCGCCAGCCCGGCCAGGGCGCCGCCGAGGGACAGCGAGCCGGTGTCGCCCATGAAGATCTTGGCCGGCTCCGCGTTCCACCAGAGGAAGCCGAAGCAGGCACCGGCCAGGGCGATGGCGACCACGGCGAGGTCGTACGGGTCGCGCACCTCGTAGCACTTCGGCCCGGCCGACGACTCGTACGCGCAGGACTGGTTGTACTGCCAGATGTTGACCAGGGTGTACGCGCCGAAGATCATCACGCAGGCGCCCGCGGCCAGGCCGTCCAGGCCGTCGGTCAGGTTCACCCCGTTGCTGGCCGCCGCGATCAGCAGCATCACCCAGATGATCACCAGGATCACCGGCAGCTGCAGGAAGTCGATGTCCCGCAGGAAGGAGATCGCGTTGGACGCCGGGGTGATCCCCCGCTCGTCCGGGAACTGCAGCGACAGCACCGCGAAGGCGATCGCGACCAGCGACTGGCCGAGCAGTTTCGCCTTGCTGCGCAGGCCAAGCGAGCGCTGGTTCTTGATCTTGAGGAAGTCGTCCAGGAAGCCGACCACGCCGAGGCCGGCGAACAGGAACAGCACCAGCACCGCCGACGCCGACGGCCGGGTCCAGGTGATCAGGTGGCTGATCGCGTACGCGCCGATGGTGGCGACGATGATCACCAGGCCGCCCATCGTCGGGGTGCCCCGCTTGGTGTGGTGCGAGGTCGGCCCGTCGTCACGGATCAGCTGGCCGTACCCCTTGCGGACCAGGACCGTGATCGCCAGCCGGGTGCCCAGCAGGGTGCCGAGCAGGGCCAGCGCACCGGCGATGACGATCGTCCTCATGGATGACCGCCCTCCGCCGCCGCGGACGACGACGCCGGCTGGCCGGTCAGGATCGCCTCGGCGACCGTGTCCAGGGCGAGGCCGCGGGAGGCCTTGACCAGCACCGTGTCACCGGGCCGGGCCTCGACCAGCGCGACCGCCTCCTCGGCGTCCGTGGCCGCGGTCGCCTCGGCCAGGCCGGCCTTGCGGGCGGCACCGACGAAGACGGGGCCGTACTCGCCGACGCCGATCAGCCGGTGCACGCCGCGCTGGGCGGCGTAGCGGCCGATCGCCCGGTGCTCGCCGTCGGCCGAGTCGCCCAGCTCGAGCATGTCGCCGAGGACGGCCCAGACCCGGGCGTCCGGCCACTGCTGGGCCCGGCCCGCGGCGAGCTCGGTCAGCGCGTCGATCGCGGCCCGCATCGACTCCGGGTTGGCGTTGTACGCGTCGTTGACGACGAGGACGCCGTCGGGGCGCTCGGCCACCTCCATCCGGAAGCGGGACCGGGCCTCGGCGGCGGACAGCCGCTGCACCACGTCGTCGAACCGGACCCCGACGGCCAGCGCCGCCGCCGCGGCGGCGACCGCGTTGCCGACCTGGTGCCGGCCGAGCACCCGGAGCCGTACCGTGCCGTCGGTCTCGGCCGGGTCGCCGGCGCCGCCGTCCGGCAGCCGGGCGTGCAGCGTGAACGAGTAGCGGCCGGTCCGGTCCCCGGTCAGCCGGGTCGCCCAGACGGCCCGGTCGCTGCCCGGGTCGTGCCCGACGCCGGTCGCGACCACGCGGCCGGAGGTCCGGTCGCGCATCGACCAGACCAGCCGGTCGTCCGCGTTGAGGACCGCGCTGCCGTCCTCGCCGAGCGCCTCGACGAGCTCACCCTTGGCCTGGGCGATCGCCTCGACGCTGCCGAACTCGCCGACGTGCGCACTGCCGACGTTGAGCACGACCGCCACGTCCGGTGGGGTCAGCTCGCACAGGTACCGGATGTGGCCGACCCCGCGGGCCCCGTGCTCGGCGACCAGGAAGCGGGTGTCGTCCTCGACCCGGGCGACCGTCAGCGGCACGCCGATCTCGGTGTTCAGGTTGCCCAGCGGCGCGACCGTCGGCGCCTCCGCCTCGAGGACCTGGGCCAGCAGGTCCTTGGTCGAGGTCTTGCCCTGCGACCCGGTGATCGCGATCACCTTCAGGCCACCGGCCTTGGCCCGGTCGATCAGGTGCCGGGTGATCCGGCCCAGCGCCAGCAACGGGTCCGGCACCACCAGCTGCGGGCCGTCGCCGGGCACCTCGCGGGCGACCAGCGCCAGCACCGCCCCGGCCGCCCAGGCGTCACCGACGAAGTCGTGGCCGTCGACCCGCTCGCCGGGCAGCGCGACGAACAGCGCCCCCGGCCGGACCTTCCGTGAGTCCACGGAAAAGTCGGTGATCACCCGGTCCCGGTCGAACCCCGCCGGCGTACCAGCCGCGGACTCGGTCACCAGGTCGGCGGCCTCGCCCGTGGTCAGTTCGATCATCGAATTCCCTCTCCCCGCTCCCGTAAGAGCATGCCTCCCCGCCCCGTCGGGATTCAGCAGCGCGCTTCCTGCCGCTGCCACTCCTCCACCGCCACCGTTGCGTCGTCGAACGGCAGGATCTCGGTCCCCACCTGCTGCCCCTGTTCGTGGCCCTTGCCCAGGATCGCCACCACGTCTCCCGACCGGGCCAACCGTAGTGCGGTCGCGATCGCGGCCCGACGGTCCCCTCCGTCGATCACCGTGGTGCGACCGGTCCGGGCCCGCTCGGTCGCGGTCGCGCCGGCCAGCGCCGCGGCCCGGATCGCGGCCGGGTCCTCGGTCCGCGGATTGTCGTCGGTGATCACCACCAGGTCGGCCCGCTCGGCCGCGGCGGCGCCCATCGGCCCGCGCTTGTCCGGGTCCCGGTCGCCGCCGCAGCCCACGACCACGATCCGCCGCCCTGCGGGCAGGGCGTCGATCGCGGCCCCGACGGCCTGCGGGGTGTGCGCGAAGTCCACGTACACCGCGGGTGCGTCGTCGCCCAGCGGGACCCGCTCCATCCGGCCCGGGACCGTCGCGGCGGCCAGGCCGGCCAGCGCCGCCGGCAGGTCGAGATCGGACTCCGCCGCCAGCGTCTGCAGAACGGCGAGCGCGGTCAGCCCGTTCGCCACGTTGAAGTCGCCCGGCAGGCTCAGCCCGAACCCGCACTCGCCGGCCGGGGTCCGCGCCGTGATCATGGTCTGCCCCGCCGTGCCCCGGACGGCCAGGGCGGCGTAGTCGGTGTCCGGGCCGGCGCCGATCGTCCGGACGGCGAGGCCGGCCGTCCGGGCCCGCTCGATCAGCTCGCGGCCGCGCGGGTCGTCGGCGTTGATCACGCAGGTCCGGGCCCGCTCGGGCGTGAACAGCTTGGCCTTCGCCTCGAAGTAGTCCTCCAGCGTGGCGTGGAAGTCGAGGTGGTCCCGGCCGAGGTTGGTGAAGGCCGCGACGTCGAACCGGATCGGGTCGGTCCGGCCCTGGTCCAGCGCGTGCGAGGTGACCTCCATGATCACCGTGTCGGCACCGCGCTCGGCCATCGCGGCCAGCAGCCCCTGCAGTTCCGGTGCCTCGGGTGTGGTGACGGTGGTCCGCGCCGACGGCAGCGCGACGCCGTCCAGCCGGAAGCCGATCGTGCCGATGGTGCCGACCGTGCGGCCGGCCGCCCGCAGCGCCGACTCGAGCAGTGAGCAGGTGGTGGTCTTCCCGTTCGTCCCGGTCACCGCGATCATGGTCAGCCGCTCGGCCGGCTCGCCGTAGACCCGGGCCGCGAGCGTGCCGAGACCGGCCCGCGGGTCGTCCAGGACGGCCACCGGCACGCCGACGGCCTCGTCGATCAGCTCCCGGCCGGCCGGGTCGGTGACGATCGCCACCGCCCCTGCCGCGACCACGTCGGCGGCGAACCGGGCGCCGTGGGCCAGCCGGCCCGGCAGTGCCACGAACAGGTCGCCCGGCCTGATCAGCCGCGAGTTCAGGCTGACCCCGCGCAACACCGGGTCACCGCCCGCGGTCGTACCGAACAGGTCGGAGAGCCGCAGCGGGGCGGCCAACTGAGTGGGTCGCGGCACCCCCGAGCCGCTGGGCTGATCGGATTTCACGAGAAGAAGCTATCGAGTCGATGCCCGCGCAACGAACTGAGACTGAGCACGGCCCGCCCCGCTCACCACTTGATCTTCTCCTTCTTCGGCCGTTCGGTGCTCGGCGGGACGCCGTACCGCGGCAGCGCGAGCTGCATGATGTCGACCGCCGCCGGCGCCGCGCCGGTGGTGCCGGTGTCGCTGTTGGTCGGGTTGTCGACCACGACGTACGTGAGCAGTTCCGGGTCGTCGATCGGCGCCGCCGACACGTAGGACACCGTGTAGCCGCGGTAGCAGCCGCAGTCCGGGTCGTAGCGCTGCGCCGTGCCGGTCTTGCCGCCGCTGGAGTAGTCGTCCAGGGCGAGCTCGTCGGCGCCGTGGTCGACGACGGCCTGCATCAGGTCGCGGATCTGGTCCGAGGTGCTGGACGAGACGACCCGGCGCGGATCCTGCTTCGGCAGCTCGACCGGCTTGCCGTCCTGGTCGGTGGCGCTCTTGATCACCGACGGCTGGTTGTAGACGCCGTCGTTGAGCAGCGCCGCGATCGCCGCAGCCTCCTGGATCGCGGTGACCGAGAGTCCCTGACCGAACGAGATCTGGTCCCGGGTGTAGTCCTTCATGTCGGCCGGCGGCAGGTGCCCGTTCGCCTCGCCGGGCAGCCCGATCCCGGTCTTGGTGCCGAGCCCGAACGAGGCGAGGTAGGCGCGCAACCGGGAGGTCTCCAACTGCCGGGCCAGCATGATCGTGCCGATGTTCGACGACTTCGCGATCACGCCGCGCATCAGCAGGTTGATCTCACCGTGCGAGAACGCGTCCTTCACCGTCCCGTCGCCGGACTCGAGCAGCTCCGGGATGGTCAGCTTGGTGTCCGGGTTGGCCACGCCGGCGTCGATCAGCGCCGCGGCGGTGAGCAGCTTCTCCACACTGCCCGGTTCGTACGCGGCCGAGACGGCCCGGTTGCCGAGATCGTCCGGGTCGGCGGAGCCCGGCTTGGACGCGTCGTAGCCGGGGTAGTTGGCCATCGCCAGGACCTCGCCGGTCTTGATGTTCATCGTGATCGCGGTGCCGGTCTCGCCGCCGGCCTTGCGTACCTGCTCCTCCAGGCGACGCTCGGCCATCCACTGCAGCTCGGCGTCCAGGGTGAGCTGGTAGTCGACCCCGTCGACGGCCGGATTGATCTTGCTCTCGCCGAGCGGGATCCGGCTGCCGTTCGGCGCCATCTCGAAGGTCTCCTGGCCCTCGACACCGGCCAGCTTCCCGTTCAGCGAACGTTCCAGGCCGGCCACCCCCTCGCCCTCGCCGTTGACGAAGCCGACCACGCCCGCGGCCACGTTCTGGCCCGGGTAGACCCGGATCGGGTCGCTCTCCCGGAAGACGCCGTACAGCTTCAGTTCGGTGAGTTCGGCGGCCAAGGCCAGGTACGTCGTCGCCGGGACCTTCTTGGCCAGATAGACGAAGCGGGTGTCCGGCTTGTTCAGCCGCTCCAGCAGCGTGGCCCGGTCCAGCTCGAGATGCTTCAAGATCACGGCGGCGAACTTGGCCGCCCGCTCCGGGTCCTTGGTGGTGTTCCGGGTCAGCGTCGGGTCGGCCGTCACCGCGACCGCGGGCTGGGTGGTCGCCAGGACTTGGCCGTTCCGGTCGACCAGGTCGCCCCGGGTCGGCAGCAGCGGCAGCTTGGCGGTGAACTGATCACCGTCGGCGGCGTACGCGGCGGAGTCGAACCCCTGCAGCTGCAGCAGCCGGCCGCCGCACAGCGACAGCGCGATCGCCATCGCGACCAGCACCACCCGGAGCCGGCGCGGCGAGTTGCCCAGCGGCACCCTGCGGACCGGCTTGTGGACCTTCTTCTTCGCGGCGCGGGCGGAGTTCCGGGCCGAGGTACGGGCCGCGCTCGCGGCCAGCTTCCTCTCGGCCTGCGGGCGCAGCCGGCGACTCGACGTCCCCGCTGCCTTCCGCGGGGCGGGTCGGGTCGGCCGGGGCTGCCGGCGGCGATCGTCGGCCATCAGCGGTTCGCCTCCTGATCCCGCTCCTGTTCCTGCTGCTGCTTCCGCTGCTGTTCCTCGACCTTCTTCTTCTGCTGCTCGAGCTCCCGGCGCTGCCGCTCCTCGGCCTCGGCGCGCTTCTTGGCCTGCTTGGCCGCCTTCTTCGCCGCCTTCTCGGCCTTCTCCGCCGCCAGTTCCTCGGGGGTCTTCACCACGATGCCGGGCAGTTCGTCTCCGTCGACCCGTTTCTTGTCGCCCTGCAGCTCGCCGCCGGGCACCCGCAGGATCACCGGGTACGGATTCGGCCGCAGACCGAGCGCCGACGCGCGGCGGGCCAGCTCCTGGGGCGCGGCCGCCTTGTCCAGTTCGATCTCCAGTTCGGCCTGCCGGTAGGCCAGCTCGGACTCCTGGCGCTGCAGGGCCCGGGTCTCGAACGCGTTACCCTGCAGCGACGTGTTGAGCATGAGCAGGCCGGCCAGGCCGATCCCGAGCAGCCCGATCAGGACCACCAGGAACGGCATCGGGGCCAGTCGCGGCGGCGGGTCGGGGACGCTGCGCAGCCGCTTCCTCCGGCCGGCCTCCTCCTCCGGCTCCCCCGCCGGTGCCAGTAGCGCGCTCATTCGGGGTCCCCTCGGTGTAGTTCGGAGGAGCGCAGCGGGGGAGAACTACGCCGTGGGGTGATTCTCACGCCGCTTCCCCCTCGCCGCTCGTGTCGGTCTCCTGCGCCGCCGCGCCGATCTTCATCGCGGCCCGCAGCCGCGCCGACGCCGCCCGCGGGTTCTCGGCGATCTCGTCCTCGCCGGGCCGTTCCGCTCCCCGGGTCAGCAGGGTCAGCTCGGGCCGCAGCTCGGGCGGCACCACCGGCAGCCCGCGCGGGGCCCGGTCCGCGGCTCCGGCCGCGAAGGTGCGCTTGACCAGGCGGTCCTCCAGCGAGTGGTACGCCAGCACGGCGATCCGGCCGCCCGCGGCGAGCGCCTCGATGGCGGCCGGCAGCGCCGACTCCAGCGCGGCCAGCTCGGCGTTCACCTCGATCCGGAGCGCCTGGAAGGTCCGCTTCGCCGGATGTCCGCCGGTCTTGGCCGACTTCGCCGGGATCGCCTGTTGCAGCAGGGCCACCAGCCGGGCCGAGTTGGCGAACGGCTCCTTGGCCCGCTCGGCGACGATCCGCCGCGCGATCCGGTCGGCGAACCGTTCCTCGCCGTACACGCGCAGGATCCGGGTCAGTTCCGAGACGTCGTAGGAGTTCAGCACCGCCGCCGCGGTGAGCGGCTGACCCTGGTCCATCCGCATGTCCAGCGGCGCGTCGACGGCGTACGCGAAGCCGCGGTCGGTCCGGTCGATCTGCAGCGACGACAGCCCGAGGTCGAACAGTACGGCCCGGACCGAGCTCACGCCGGCGTCGGCCAGGACCCGCGGCAGCTCGTCGTACACGGCTTGGACCAGGTGCACCCGGCCGGCGTGCCGGCGAAGGCGTACGGTCGCTTCGGCGAGGGCGTCGGCGTCGCGGTCCAGCCCGATCAGCCGGGCGGCCGGGCAGGCGTCCAGCAACGCGCCGGAGTGGCCGCCGAGACCGGTGGTGCAGTCGACCACGATCGGCTCGGGGTCGGCGTCGGTGGGTTCCAGGGCCGGGGCGAGCAGGTCGACGATGCGGCCCAGCAGGACCGGGACGTGGCGCGGCTCGTCGGTCGTCATCGGCGTCCGATCCCGTACCGCTTCATCTCGACCCCCACCCTTGTTGCCGGTGTCCCGCTGCAGGACGACGGAAATGCGCGGCTCGTGCCGTCAGGTTTCAACCCGAGATCCGCGGGAAGTGCTACCTGGCGCCGGGGAAGGTGCGCCAGGGAGCCGGATCGCGGGTTGAAGCCTGGGGGCACGAGCCTGCTGCTCCATTCCGTCGTCCCTCTTCAGTTGTGTTCCACCCGGGCGGTTCGCGGTCCTACAGGCCCGGGAAGACCTCGTCGTTCATCTCGGCGAAGGCGGTCTCCTGTTCGTCCGAGTAGGACTGCCAGGCGGCCGCGTCCCAGACCTCGACCCGGTTCATCGCTCCCACCACGACGCAGTCCTTGTCCAGGCCTGCGTAGGCCCGCAGGTGCGGCGGGATGGTGATCCGGCCTTGCTTGTCCGGGGTCTCGTCCGAGGCTCCGGAGGCCAGCATCCGTTGGTAGTCCCGCACCTGCTTGCTGCTGGAGGGGGCGTTCCTCAGGGCTTGGGTCTGCTCGACGAACGTCGCGACGGGCCAGATCGCGAGGCATCGATCCTGCGCTCTCGTGATCACCAGTCCCTCCGCAAGTTCGTCTCGAAACTTCGCCGGGAGGATCAGTCGGCCCTTCTCGTCGAGTTTCGGAGTGTGGGTCCCGAGAAACACGGTCCGCACCTCCTGGCTCCACAATCAGCCCGATCCGCTCCACTTTCCGCCACCATACTCCACTTTGCCCCACTTGGCACCCCAATCCACCCCAAACCCTCCCCCAGAGGGGTCCGAAGCGGCTTTTCGACGCGCTGAGGAGCGGTGCGGAAGATCCGGCGAACACCGGCGCGCCGGAGTGACCGCGACCGTGTCCCGGGTGGCGCCGAGAGGATCTGGATGGGCCGCCCGACGTCGAGCGGGCCAGCCGGCTCTTCGCCCACACCGAACGCGGTCATTGCCACCCCAGCGCCCGGCGGTCGCCGTCGTTGAGTGGGCGAGGCGGCCCGGCGTTCCTGCTCCAGGCCGCAACCGGAGCCAACCGGCTCTCCGCGGGTGCTCCTGAACCGCTGCCCGGAGGCGGAACGCCGGGGGGTCAGGTCAGCACGCATGAAGCTGCCCAGGCCTCGGGCGCGACCGCCTCAGGCCCGCACCCTCCGGAGGTGGAGCCGGCATCGCCCGCGACGCCCCCATCTGTGCCCGCTCCCCCGTCGAGTGTGACGAAACCGACCGGTGAGATCGATTTCAGGAGGGCGCAGCGTCACACTCGGCGAGCCTCGGCGCGGTGCCCCGGCGGGGCTCAGGGTGGGGAACGCGGCGGGCCGGGGTCACGACGTGCGGCTGCGAGTACGCGACCGAGAGCGCGGCGGCCGGCGCAGTGCGCGCGGTCCGGGTCCGGCCCATTTGCCTCGAGGACCGCCCGACCCGGCGTCGGGCTGCGGCAAGGCGGACGACGGGGCGAGGACCGCGCGCTTCCCGGGCTGCGGGCGAGACACTCGGCGGCACGCGGGCAGGGATGCGAGAATTCGGAGTGAACGCGGGAGCCGAGCGGAGTGTTCGGCCGGTGTTGGCCAGGGCGTAACAATCGCGCCCTCGGCCACCACCGACTGGAATCACCGCGTAGGGTCTTCGTGGGAACTTCTCCCATCGACGAGTGGTGCCGATGAGACGGTTCAGGCTGTCGAGCACGGCCCGACCAGGGACACGGAGGACAGGGTGACCTTGAGCTACGCCAGAACCGGGGACGGTTCGTATTCCCTCACCGACGTGGTCCAGGTGATGGGAGACGTACGCCAAGCGATCGAGGGCATCATCGAGGGCAAGCGCAGCGTCATCGACCTCGCCCTGGTGGTCCTCCTCGCCGAGGGCCACCTCCTGGTCGAGGACGTACCGGGCGTCGGCAAGACCATGCTGGCCAAGGCGCTCGGCCGGTCGATCGACTGCACGGTGCGCCGGGTGCAGTTCACCCCCGACCTGCTGCCGTCCGACATCACCGGCGTCTCCGTGTTCAACCAGGAGACCCGCGACTTCGAGTTCAAGCCGGGCGGCATCTTCGCCAACATCGTCGTCGGCGACGAGATCAACCGGGCCTCGCCGAAGACCCAGTCGGCCCTGCTGGAGTCGATGGAGGAACGGCAGGTCAGCGTCGACGGGACGACGTACCTGCTGGAGGCCCCGTTCATGGTGGTGGCCACCCAGAACCCGATCGAGATGGAGGGCACCTATCCCCTCCCCGAGGCGCAGCGGGACCGGTTCATGGCCCGGATCCAGATGGGCTACCCGACGCCGAACGCCGAGCTGGACATGCTCGACGCGCACGGCTCCTCGGACCCGCTGGCCGACCTCCGCCCGGTCACCGATGCGGCGACCATCCGCGGACTGATCGCGGCCGTCAAGGCCGTGTACGTGTCGCAGGCCGTGAAGCAGTACATCGTCGCGGTGGTCAACGCCACCCGGCAGTCGCGGGACCTGCGGATCGGCGCCTCGCCGCGGGCCAGCCTGCAACTGCTCCGGGCCAGCCGCGCCTTCGCCGCGCTGTCCGGCCGGGACTACGTGACGCCCGACGACGTCGGCGCCCTGGCCGGCTCGGTGCTCGCCCACCGGGTGCTGCCGTCGACCGACGCACAGCTGGCCCGGCGGACCGTCGCCGACATCATCGCCGCGGCCGTCGCCTCGGTGCACATCCCGGACCGCAACCCGGCCGACGCCCCGAACCGGGCCGACCGGCGCCGCGACCGGCAGGGCCAGCCGGCCCGCCAGGCCTGACCGCCGGCCATGCACCGCTTCTGGCAGCTACTCACCGGTCGCGGCCGGATCTTCGCCGTCTTCGGCCTGATCGTCACGATCGTCGGCATGGTCAGCGACCAGCGCGACATCATGCGGCTCGGCCTGCTGCTGCTCGTCCTGCCGATCCTGGCCGCCGTCCTGGTCGCCCGGACCCGGCTCCGGCTGTCCTGCGAGCGGTCGGTCGAGCCGGCCCAGGTGCCGCTCGGTTCGCCGATGCGCGGCCGGATCGTGCTCGGCCAGCAGGGCCGGCTGCCGATCGGGATCCTGATGCTCGAGGACGCGGTGCCGCGGGAGCTGGGCAACCGGCCGCGGTTCCTGATCGACCGGGCCACTCTCAACTGGCGCCGCGAGGTGGAGTACCCGCTGCTCGGCCGGGTCCGCGGCCGCTTCCGTACCGGACCGCTGATGGTGCGCACCACCGATCCGTTCGGGCTGGTCCGGATGGATCGCCAGTTCGTCGCCACCTCCGAGGTGATGGTGACGCCCGAGATCGTTCCGCTGCCGACGCTGCGGGCGGCCGGTGGGGCCGGCAGCACCGGTGAGGCGCAGCCGCACCGGATCGGCGTGGTCGGTGCCGACGACGCGCTGATCCGGGAGTACCGGCAGGGCGACGACGTCCGCCGGGTGCACTGGCGCTCGACCGCCCGGCGGGACCAGCTGATGGTCCGCCGCGAGGAGCAGGCCTGGGACCCGAGCGCGAGCATCCTGCTCGACTCCCGGGAGTCGGCGCACGCCGGCCGCGGCATGCACAACTCGATCGAGTGGGCGATCTCGGCCGCCGGTTCGGTGGCCACCCACTTCCTCGATTCCGGCTTCAGCGTGGAGATCTTCGACGCCGGCGGCCCGCTGCACATCAGCGGCGCGCTCGGCCAGCACAGTTCGGCCAGTCGGCAGCTGGTCGTCGAGCGGCTGACCGACCTGCGGCCGCGGAGCACCCGGACCCTGCACTACGCGGTCGAGTCGGCCAACGCCGACCGGCCCGGCCAGCTGATCGTGGCGATCCTGGGCCGGCTCACCCCGGCCGACGCCGAGGTGCTGCTCCGGGTCCGGGGCAGCCGGGCGCGCGGCCTGGCGATCATGCTCGACGTGGCCTCCTTCGCCGGTGAGGAGGACGACGAACGGCAGCGCGACGCCACCGACCTGGCCCAGAAGGTGCTCTTGGACAACCAGTGGCGGGTCGTCCGGGCCGACCGGACCACCACCGTCGGCGATGCCTGGACCCGGCTGGACGAGCTGAGCCGGGTGGCCTGATGCGCGACACCGACCGCAGCACCGTCGCCGTCACGATCGCCGTTCTATTGGCGTCGCTGACGATCCGGCCGCTCACCTCCGACGGCCGCTACCTGGTCCTCGGCTGGCTGCTGGTGCTGACCCTCGGCCTGGTCACGCTGCTGCTGCGGCGGGCCCGGCTCGGGCCGACCACGGTGTTCCTGATCCAGGTCGCGGTGCTGATCCTCGGGCTCGGCATGCTGACCTGGTCGATGTCGGATCCCGGCAGCGGTTCCTGGTACGACAGCCTGCTCGAACTGTGGCGATCAGGGATCGCGCACATGCAGTCCCAGACCTCGCCGATGCAGCCCAACGACGGCGTCACCCTGATCTTCGTCACCGCGGTCGGCATCGTCATGGTGCTGACCGACCTGCTGGTGGTGGGCGTCGGCCGGCCGGGCTGGGCCTTCGCACCGCCGACCGCGCTCTACCTGGTGCCGGCCCTCGGCCTGGCCAAGGACGCCTCGATCCTCAGCTTCGGCCTGGTCGCGGTCGGCTACCTGGCGATCCTCATCGCCGACGGACTGAACTCCAATGCCCGCTGGACCCGCGGCCTGTCCCACGACTCGTCGGAGACGATGGGCGCTGCCGCCCCGGTGGTCTGGCGGGCGGCCGGCTACCTGGCGGTGCCGGCGCTGGTGATCACTGTGGTCGTGTCGCTGATCATGCCGACCCTGGCGCTGTCCGGCTTCGGCATCGGCAATGGCTCCGGCGGCAACGGGCCGCTGCAGTTGGGCGACCCGACGCTCGACCTGAGGCGGAACCTGACCCAGGCCGACGAGCGGCCGGTGCTGCGCTACCGGTCGACCCAGGACGACCGGGCCTCGGGGACGTACCTGCGGCTGACCACGCTCCCCCAGTTCGGCAACGCCGGCTGGTCCCCGGTCCAGATCCAGGTCACGCCGGGCAACCGGCTCGGCCAGATCCCCGGCGTCACCACGGAGCCGCGCGGGCAGCGGACCACCGACGTCACGGTCAGCCAGGGCTTCGAGTCGGAGTACCTGCCGGCGCCGTACGCCCCGCGCAACTTCAGCGCCGACGGGTCCTGGGGCTTCGACCCGGGCGCGCTGTCGATCCTGGCCATGGGCAACGAGGACGTCCGGCGCCGACAGATCGCCGGGTTGTCGTACCGGGTGCAGAGCATCGACATCGAACCGACCGCCGAACAGCTGTCCCTGGCCGCGGCCGGCACGCCGCAGGACTCGGCGATCACGACGGCGGTGCCGGACGACCTGCCGCAGAGCCTGATCGACCTGACCAACCAGGTCACCGAGGATTCGACGACGGCGTTCGAGCGGGCGATCGCGATCCAGTCGTTCCTGCGCAGTGACGCCTTCGAGTACGACACCCGGCCGCTGCCCGGCAGCGGCTACCAGGCGCTGGAGAACTTCCTGCTCACCGACCGCCGCGGCTACTGCGAACAGTTCGCCGGCGCGATGGCGATGATGGCCCGGGTGGCCAACATCCCGTCCCGGGTGACCATCGGGTTCCTGCCCGGCCAGCGCAACAGCGACGGCAGCTACACCGTCACCAACCACAAGATGCACGCCTGGCCCGAGCTCTACTTCTCCGGCTACGGGTGGGTACGGTTCGAGCCGACCCCGGCCAGCCAGGCGGGCACCGTGCCGGACTGGTCGGTGCCGCCGTCGGAGAACGGCAACTCCCCCGAGCCGACCTCGGCGCCGACCCAGCAGTCGACCGACACGCCGACCGAACCGACTGCCGGCCCGACCGACGCGCCCACCGAGACCCCGACCGACCCGAACCAGACCGCGGCCGACCCGTGGCAGGCGCTGCTGGCGACCGGGATCGGGCTCCTCGTGCTCGCCGTGCTGGCCGCCCCGGCCACGCTCCGGATCCGGCGCCGCGCCAGCCGGCTCAGCCCGCACCAGGACGGCCGACAACGAGTGGAGGGCGCCTGGCAGGAGATCCGGGACACGATGATCGACCTCGGCGGGCGCTGGCCGGACGGCTCGCCGCGCCGGATCGGAGACGCGGTCGCGAATCGCCTGGACCGCAGCCAGGCCGACGAAATGACCAGTGTGGCCGTGCTCGTCGAACGTTCCCGCTATGCCCCGACCGCACCCGACGGTGAACTCGACGAATTGCCGGAAATCACCCGGAACGTGCGGGCCGGACTGGCCGAACCGCAAAGCCGATGGCGGCGATTCCTGGCCTTTTGGCTGCCCCGTTCATTGTTCCGTCGTCGTTAGGAAACCCGGCCCGGCGCCATGCTCGGTGCCCGATCTGCCCGCAAAACAAGGGAAATCCTGACCCGACGTGCGACCGCGGTCTTGTCCCGATCCGCAATACTGGACGGCGGTCGACGCCGGTGAAATACTGCGAAAACCGAGTCGACGGGCGAATTCGTACGGAATCGGAAGGCGGTTCAATGGCGCGCAGGATCGAAATCACCCTCGAAGACGATCTCGACGGGAGCCGGGCCGATGAAACCGTCAACTTCGCGCTCGACGGCGTCGACTATGCGATCGATCTCTCGGCCGAGCACGCCGCCCAGTTGCGGGGCGTCCTGGAGCCGTACGCGGAGAAGGCGCGCCGCCACGGCGCCCCCAACGGTGGCGGGTCTGCAACGTTCGTGACCGAGCTTCCGCCGGCGAACGCGACGCTGCGGGCCTGGGCCCAGTCGAACGGCCACAAGGTGCCCGACCGGGGCCGGATCCCGGCCGCGGTGCGCCGGGCTTACGCGGCCGCCCAGGACTCCGCGCCCGATCCGGCCGACCGGCCCGAGACCGACTTCGCGGTCACCGTCGAATCCGAGAGCGCCTGACGCGTCCGCTCCCACACCGACACGGGCGGGAACATGAACGAGGCTCGTTCTTCAACTGAAGAACGAGCCTCGGGGACAATCGGCTCCGGTCAGAAACCCTCGTCGCGCCGGCGACGCCAGCGCTCCTCCATCTTGTCCATGAAGTTGCGGGTGCTGTCCGGGCCGGACGGTTGAGACGCGCGTTGCCGCTCCGCGCCGGTCCGATGATCCGGGCCGGAACCCACGTGCTGCCACGCATAGATCGCCGTCACTGCGGCGGCGACCATCACCACGAAACCGAGCACACTGAGGAACAGGTAGGTCGACATTCCCGCGATCAGGAGTGCCAATCCGGCAAAGAACCCAACCCCGGCGAGCGCTGCCCGTCGACGATGGACCCGTCGCGGACCCGTCCCGCGCATGGTGTTCACCAGCTTCGGGTCTTCCGCGGCGAGGGCGGCTTCCATCTGTTCGAGGAGCCGCTGCTCTTCCTCTGAGAGGGCCACGTGGCCACCTCCGGCTTTCCATGCGCCAACGGCGCTGCTTGCGGTCCTCACACCCTGTCTGGCGTGATTCCTTGACCCTAGTCTAGGCCCACCCCTTGCCCAGGAAAACCCACCACCTGACGCTCCGGTGGTGCCCTGATCTGCGGTACGGGAAAGGCCCGACTCCGACACTACCGCCGGGCGGCTCAAACCGCACCCACCCGGAACGACGACTCGCCAACCCGGGCCCCGAGAACGTGAGAAACCCCACGCCGGGACCGCGATCACTTGGGCTGGTGGGCGCGCCGATCGTGGTCCGTCTGGCCCGGGGTGCCCATCGCGGCGACCCAGTTCCGCGGGGCGGCCAGGACGGCACGCTGGACGGCCTTCGGACCGAATCTTCCGACGGCGGCGTCGACGGCACGCTCGGCCTCGCGCCAGCCGAACTCCGGGTCGTCGAGGAAGGGCTGCCGCTCGGCCCGTTCGGCCGGGACCAGGCCGCCGACCTTGATGCCGACCCGCCGGATCCGGGCCTGGTCCAGCCCGAGCCGGTCCAGCAGGGCGAGCGCCGCCGCGTAGATCTCGTCGGTCACGTCGGTCGGCGTCGCCAGCGTGGACGACCGGGTCAGGGTGCGGAAGTCGGCGAACCGGATCGACATCGTCACCGTGCGGCCGAGATAACCGGCCCGCCGCATCCGGCGCGCCGTCTTCGCGGCCATCCGCAGCAGCTCGCGCCGGACCACGGTGGGATCCTCGGTGTCGGAGCCGAACGTCTCCTGGGAGCCGACGCCGCGTTCCGGCACCGCCGGCACGACCCGGGTCCGGTCCCGGCCCCAGGCGAGCTCGACCAGCTGGTGCGACAGGTGCGGGCCGAACGTCTGCCGGAGCGCGCCGGGCGGGGTGCGCGCCAGGTCGGCGATGGTACGGATGCCGAGCCGGTGCAGCTTCTCCGCGGTCGGCGGGCCGACGCCGAACATCGCGTCCACCGGCATCGGGTGCAGGAAGTCGGCCACCCGCGCCGGCGGCACCTCGATCAGCCCGTCCGGCTTGGCCGCCCGGGAGGCCATCTTGGCGACGAACTTGGACGGCCCGATGCCGACCGAGCAGGTGATCTGCTGCTCGTCGCAGACCATCGCCCGGACGTACTCCCCGATCGCGTACGGCGAGCTGAACCGGTGCCGCGCCCCGGCGAGATCGAGGTAGGCCTCGTCGATCGACGCCGCCTCCACGATCGGCGTGACGGTCTGGAAGACGGCCACGATCCCCTTCGCCACCGACGAGAAGTCGTCGTAGGTCGGGTCGATGAAGTTGAGCGTCGGGCAGAGCCGCTTGGCCCGGCCGGACGGCATGCCGGACCGGATCCCGTACGCCCGCGCCTCGTAGTTGGCCGACAGCACCACGCCCCGCGGATAGCCGCCGACGACCACCGGGCTGCCGCGCAGTTCAGGGCGCCGCCGCATCGAGACCGAGGCGAAGAACGCGTCCATGTCGACGTGGAGGATCACCGCCATCGGCGATCACCGCCGGACCTCGGGGCGGGCGGCCGGGTCAGTCCGCGCGGCGCGCCGAGACGTGCAGGGACGGCGCGATGGGCCGGAACGCGGGGTCGGTGCTCAGGTCGGTCTCCAGCGCGAGCAGCTCCGCGTACGCCCCCGCCGCCGACTCCACCACCGCTTCGGCGACGTGGTCCGCCGCCGCGCCGAGCCCGTGCTCGGCGACGACCTCCAGGCCGGCCTGCCGGACCAGTTCCAGCGTCGAGGCATGATCGAACCGACTGCGGTCCGCCAGCACCTCCCGGGCCAGGGCGATGTGCCCGGCAAGGGCGTGCGAGAGCACCAGGGCGTGCCGCTGCGGCACCAGCAGGCTGAGTCTGCCGCCGGGCCGGAGCACCCGGGCCACCTCGGTCAGCGCGTCGGCCGGGTTGTCCACGACGTCCAGGACCCGATGGCACAGGACCAGGTCGACGGTGCCGGGAGCGACCAGGTCGGCCAGCGTGCCGGCGTCGCCCTGCAGCCCGCTGATCCGGTCGGCCAGGCCCAGTTCCGCGGTCCGGCGCTCCAGCGAGGCCAGCGCGTCCGGACTGGGGTCGATGACGGTGACCCGGTGGCCGCGTTCGGCCAGCGCGGTCGCCACGCCGCCGGTTCCGCCGCCCAGGTCGACCACGGTCCGCGCCCCCTCGCCGTCCAGTTCGGCGAGCTGGGCGTCGAGGATCTGCAGCAGCAGCGCCTGGGTCACCGGCAGGCGGCGCTTGGCGCGGTGCGTCGTGGCGCGGGTCGCCATGCCGCCCTCCTTCCGCCGAAACACTCGGCAGCCTCGTGGTGGGAGGAAGCCTAGTGCCGACGACCCGGCGACCGCCGGGCGGCCGCACCCGCCGCGCCGAGCCGATGATCATGACCGGTCCCGTGCCGACGGCTCCGGGCCGAGCCGGGTGTACACCTGCTGGTAGAACAGACCGGCGTCGCGCAGCAGATCGGCCGCCTCCCGCTCGCTGACGATCGAGGTCGCGCCGGACCGGACGGCTTCCCGTTTGCCTTCGGTGGCGGCGAAGAAGGCCGCCCACTCCGCGTACTCCGGTGCGACCGCCGCGACCAGGGACCAGAGGTGACTCGGGAACCGCACCTGGGCCGAGCGCAGCCGGACGATCAGCGCCCCGGTCCGCAGCGCCGCCAGGTGTGCCGCGAGATAGCGCTCGCTCGGCCGGCCGGCCAGCTCGGCCTCCAGCAGGGTGCCCTCGATCCGGTGCAGGTCGGACCGCAGCGCGGCCGGAAGTCGATCATGGTCGGCGCGCGGGAAGGAGCCCGACAGCACGGGCTGGCCGGGCAGAGTGCGTTCGGTCGGGTCGGAGACGAGGGCGGTCGCAGGCAGGGGCATGTCAGGGGTTCCTGTTTCGGGGCGCAGTTCGGGAGCAGGGAGGCTCGACCCGGGTGAGTGGCGGCCTTGGCGTGGACGGGGGTCGAGTCCATCCACGCCAAGGCGAGCCAGAGCGCGTGCCGCGAACACGGCGCTGTGCCGAACTCGCGTACGCGATCCTTCCCCAAGTATCGATATCGAACGCGTGTTCGAACAAGGATCAATCTACACCCGGGCACTGACAGTCCGTCAAGGACCGAACCAGGAGACCTTCGGATCAGCCGCCGAAGGCGAGCGAGTAGACCTCGAACGGCGCCGCGAACGTGGTGCCCAGCCGGGCCCCGGCCGGCCGTGAGAACCCCTCCAGGAACTCCTCGGGATCGAACTCCCAGCCCAGCCCGTCGATGTAGGCCGCATGCGCCTTGAGCGAGGCGACGCCGCGCTCGAAGGTCGCCGTGGTGTCCACGGCGTGCTCGGCCTCCGGCGAGCCCGAGGCCAGCACCTGGCGTACCCCGCCCCAGGGCTCCAGCCCGTCGGTCAGCTGGTCGGCGAAGATCCACCGGTTGCCGGCGTCCCGGGCCGCATCCAGCACCGCGCGGCCGGTGGCGATGTGGTCGGCCTGGTTGAGCGCCCGGCCGCCCCAGGTATCCCGGAAGTTCGCCGTGATCACGACCTCCGGCCGATGCTGGCGGATCGTCCGGCAGATGGCCGCCCGGAGGCCGATCCCGTACTCCAGAATCCCGTCCGGCAGCCCCAGGAACTCGACGGTCTCCACACCGACGATGCGGGCCGACTCGATCTGCTCGGCCTCCCGGACCCGCCGGCATTCGTCCGGCGTCATCGAGTCGATGCCGGCCTCGCCGCTGGTCACCATGACATAGGAGAGGTGCTTGCCCTGGTCGGTCCAGCGCGCGATCGCGGCCGCCGCACCGAATTCGAGATCATCCGGATGCGCCACCACGCCGAGTCCGCGCTGCCACTCTTCGTCGACCGGTTCGAGGTCTGCCATGGCGGCAGGCTACTCGGCGGCTGCCCGGGCCGTCCCGCGTTTCCGGGTCGCAGCCTGGCACCGCTCGTCCGTCAGGTGCTGCCGGGACCACACCATCAGTTCCTCCAGCGCGGGCAGCAGCGCCTCGCCGGCAGCCGTCAGCCGGTAGCCCACGGTGACCGGCGGGCCTTCCCGCACCGTGCGCTGCACGAGCCCGGCACCGGACAGCTCGGAGAGCCGATCGGACAACACGGAGTCACTGATCCCGGGAATCGCCCGGCGCAACTCGGCGAAGCCGGCCGCGCCACCCATCAGGGTGCCCAGCAGGACCCCGTTCCAGCGCTTGCCGAGGAACTGGAAGGCGCGCGCCAACGCCTCGTCGCAACCGTGTTCCTCGTGAGGGATCTCACCTGTCGGCGCCATGTCAGCCACTGTACCCGGCGGACTATCATTCCCGGTGGTACTTGTAATTTCCTAGTGACTTGGAGATAACTATCATGACCGAGCTGCTGACCGACCCGGCGACCACCGGACGGCTCGACGACGCCGCGCTGGAGAAGCTGTTCACCGGCGCGCACACGATCAACGCGTTCGCCCCGACCCCGGTCACCGACGATCAGCTCGCCGAGATCTGGAACCTGGCCCGGTGGGCACCCACCGCGGTCAACATCCAGCCGCTGCGGTTGGTCTACGTACAGTCCCGGGAGGCGCGGGAACGGCTGGTCCGGCACCTGCACGAGGGCAACCGGGCCAAGACCCTGGCCGCGCCGGCCGTCGCCCTGCTCGCGGTCGACAACGGCTTCCACGAGCACATCCCGCGGGTCGCCCCGTTCCGGGCCGAGCTGCGTCACGAACTGGCCGAGAACCCGCCGGTACGGGAGCAGCTGGGCCGCTTCAACGGCGCGCTGCAGGCGGGCTACTTCATCCTGGCCGTCCGCGCGGTCGGCCTCGGCGCCGGCCCGATGGGCGGCTTCGACGCGGTCGGACTGGACGCCGAGTTCTTCCCGGACGGCGGCTGGACCTCCACGCTGGTGGTCAACATCGGCCACCCCGAGAACTCCGACGCCTGGTACCCGCGGCTGCCGCGGCTCGAGCACGACGAGGTGGTCCGCTGGACCTGACGGCGGAGGCCCGGGACGGGCTCTGATAGGACGGTGCCATGCCAGCCGGGCCGGACGCCGACTTCGACGTGATCGTGATCGGAGCGACCATCGCGGGGCTCGCCGCGGCGGCCCGACTGGCCAAGGCGGGACACCGGGTCGCCCTGGTCAGCGACGGCCTGCCGGTGGGCGGGACCTGGGCCGGCCGCCCACTGGACGATCCGTCCGGCCCGGTGGTGGACGACGCCCCGGCGGTGCTCACCCTGCCGGCGGCCTGGCGGGACCTGTTCCGCAAGAGCGGCCGGCCGCTGGACGCCGAACTGGCCCGGACCGGCTGGGAGCTGGCGCCGGCACCACCGGCACTGCACCGGTTCCCGGACGGCAGCGAGCTCCGGTTGCCGACCGACCGCGGCGAACAGTACGCGGCACTCTCCGAGACGTACGGCAGCGCGGCGGCGGACCGCTGGCGGGATCTGCTCGATGATCTTGACGAGGTCTGGCAGACCCTCCGGCCGCTGGGGCTGGAGTCGGAGCTGCACGGACGGTTCCAACTGACCCGGCGGGTCGAGACGATCTTGAGGAGCAGGCTCGGCCTGGACCGCCTGGCCGACCGGCAGGGACATCCCGCACTGACTGCCCTGGTCCGCGATGTCGCTTATCTGCAAGGGTCCGTGCCGAGCTCCACCCCGGCCCACAGCGCGGTCGACCTGGCCGTCCTGCGCCGCTTCGGACGCTGGACGATGCGCCGCACCGACGGCACCGAGACGGGACGCACCTCGGCCCTGGTCGAGGCTCTGACAGGCCGGCTGACGACCCGCCGGGTGACCATGATCGACGGCGAGGCGACCAAGATCATGATCGACTCCGGCCGGGCGGCGGGCGTGATCACCGGGACCGGCCCGGTCCGCGCGGCCGCGGTGATCAGCACGGTGGACCCGCCCCGGCTCCTTGATCAACTCCTGGCCGGCGTCGACCTGCCGCTGCAGCGGGCCACGCTGGCCCGGCTGCGGCCGGCCCTGGCCCCGACCGTCACCGCGACCCGGCTGCCGGGACCGGTGACCGGCCAACTCACCGAGTCCGTCGAGCACCGGGCCGGCGCCGGGCCGCTCGTCACGGTGGTCCGGCCGGCCGGCGACACCATGGTCGAGCTCAGCTACGACTACGCCCGGCCCCGCCCGGACTGGAGCCGCGGCCTGGCCTGGCAGGGCTTCGGCAGCTGGCTGGTCCGGCCGCCGATCCGGGGCCCGCTGCCCCGGCTCTACCAGGCAGGCCCGTTCTCCGCGGCCGGACCGGGCCTGTCCCAGACCCTGCTGTCCGGCGCCCTCGCCTCGTACGCCTGTCATGACGACCTGACGTCGGATCGTTTGTAGACTGGAGTGTTTCGTCACTCGGGTAAGGACACGCTTTTGACTTCATCGTCGGACACCGCGGCGCCGGAATCCGTACCCTCGGACCAGGAGGCGGCTGCCGTCCTGGACCGCGAGCTCGCCGCGGAGCAGGCCCACGTCGACAAGGTCTATCAGCGACTCGATGTCGCCTCCCGGTCGGCCCGACTGGTCGCCGCCGAAGGGCGGTCGCTCTATCAGTCGGACCGGTCCAGCTACGTCCGGGAGGAGGACGGCACCGGGCTCCTGGAACGGGACATCTTCGCCTTCCAGGCCGCCAAGCGGCTGGCCACGTTGGACGCCGAGCACGAGGGCCTGGTCTTCGGCCGGCTCGACCACGTGGACGCCGAGGCCCGCTACATCGGCCGGATCGGGGTCCGGGACGCCGACTACGAGCCGCTGGTGATCGACTGGCGGGCGCCGGCCGCGGCGGCCTTCTACCGGGCCACGCCGAGCAACCCGATGAACGTCACCCGGCGCCGGGTGCTGCGCTGCCAGGGCGCCAGGGTGATCGGGATCGAGGACGATCTGCTCGACTCGGAGCACGCGCCGGACGACCTGGTCGTGATCGGCGACGGCGCCCTGCTGGCCGCGCTGAGCCGGGCCCGCGGTCACAACATGCGCGACATCGTGGCCACCATCCAGGCCGAGCAGGACGAGGCGATCCGGGCACCCTGGCAGGGCTTCACCATGATCAGCGGCGGTCCCGGCACCGGCAAGACGGTGGTCGCCCTGCACCGGGCCGCCTACCTGCTCTACTCGAACCGGCGCCGGTTCGAGTCCGGCGGCGTGCTCGTGGTCGGGCCGAGCCAGGTGTTCATGAACTACATCGAGCGGGTGCTCCCCTCGCTCGGCGAGGAGTCGGTGACGCTGCGCTCGGTCGGCACCGTGCCGAACGACGTCGTCGACGTCGCCGGGGTCCGGCACGACCCGGCCGAGCTGTCCGCGATCAAGGGCAGCCTGCGGATGGTCCGGGTGCTGCGCCGGCTGGTCACCGAACCCCCGGCCGGCGTGCCGGACGAGCTCCGGCTGACCGTGGACGGCGTGGTCTACTCCCTCGACGGACCGACGCTGGCCCGGATCCGTACCGACGTCCTGGCGCACAACAAGCTCAACCAGGCCCGCGACGCCGCCGAGACCGCGCTGCTCACGGCCCTCTGGCGGCGCCGGCCGCGCGAGTTGGACCTGGACCGGCCGGACTTCGACGACGCGGTCACCTCGACCGCGGCGTTCCACACCTTCAGCTCCGCCTGGTGGCCGACCCTCAGCGCCCCGGCCGCGCTGGCCCGGCTGGCCGACCGGGCACTGCTCGGCCGGGCCGCCGGTTCCCACCTGTCCCGGCACGAGCAGGACCTGCTCGCCGCCGATTACGCCCGGCTGACCTCGGTGCCGGCCGCGCGGCGGGACTGGTCGGTCGCCGACAGCGCACTGCTGGACGAGCTGGCCTCACTGCTGGGGCCTGTGCCGGAGTCGAACTCGGTCGAGATCCCGCTGTTCCTGGAGAGCGGCGACGACGTGCCCGAGGTGTTCACGACGATGGAGCGGCTGGCCGACCGGTCCGAGCCGGACCCGTTCGCGACCCCGCACGACACGTACGCGCACATCCTGGTCGACGAGGCACAGGACATCAGCCCGATGCAGTGGCGGATGCTGCGGCGCCGCGGCGGCAGCGCCAGCTGGACCATCGTCGGCGACCCGGCCCAGAGCTCCTGGCCGGACCAGGCGGAGTCGGAGCGGGCGATGACCGAGCTGGTCGGCACCGCGCCGGTCCGCCGGTTCCGGATGAGCACCAACTACCGGAGCCCGGCCGAGGTGTTCGACCTGGCGTCCAAGGTCGTCGTGGGTACGGTCCCGGACGCGGATCTGCCGACCGCCGTCCGCTCCGTCGGCTACCAGCCGGAGCTGCTGGCCGGCCCGGTCGAGGACACCGTCATCGAGGCGGCCCGGGAACTGCTCGACCAGGTCGAGGGCACGGTCGGCGTGATCGCTCCCCCGTCCCGGCAGCGGGCGCTGCGGGACGCGCTGACCGACGCGAAGTTGATCACCGACGACGCAGCGGCGGACCGGGTGGTCCTGGTCACCCCGCTGGCCGCGAAGGGCCTCGAGTACGACGGCGCGATCGTGGTGACGCCGGACGACATCGTGGCCGAGTCCCCCGGCGGCGTCCGCGTGCTCTACGTCGCGCTGACCCGGCCGACCCAGCGACTGGTCACCGTCGACGCGACGCCGGGCGCGGCCTGGCGGGCCGCCCTCGGCTGAGCCGCCGACCCCGAGCCGGCGATGTCGGACATCGATCCGACTTGGCGACAGACGGGTGTCGGAGCGACGTTTCCGGACCGAGGCGTCGCTAGGCTGCGGCCGGACCCGCGGGCCCGACCGCGGGCAGCGCCGATTCACGAGGAGATGCTGTGGTCAGGCTGGGCCGCCGGATCGTCGTCTGGGCCGCGATCGCCGTACTGATGCCGCTTGCGGTCGGGTGCGCGGCACTCGCTCCGGGATCCGAGCCGTCGTTCGGCGTCTCGCCCATCGAGCCGCCGAGTTTCCCGACGCAGGAACCGCCGCCGAGCCCGACCCCGACCGCCCCGTCGTCCCGCCCGCCGAGCGGCCTGGACGGGGCCTGGAAGCCGTCGCGCCGCCAGCGGGCCCGTGATCTTGATCTGTCGGCGATGAAGGACTGCACCGCCCTCGACGACGTTCCCGTCACCCGGTGGCAGGTGCAGCCCGGCCGCCCGGTCGGCGAGCGGCTCAAGTCCGGGACCGTGTCCTGTTCCTGGGCGCACCAGAAGCCGCCGTACGCCCTGACCTTGATCAAGTATCAGGAGAGCATCTACGACCGGAGCATCTTCTCCGACACCGAACCGAAGGAGATCGAGGTCGACGGATTCCCTGCCTGGACCGGGCAACGAATGGATGTACGACCGACGTGCGAGATCAACATCGACATCCACGACACCCAGCACCTGTCCATCAGCTACAACGTGACCGGGCCGATCGAGGACAACACGGTCGACTGCGACCGGCTCCCCGCCATCGGAACGGAACTGGTCGAGGCGCTGCTTCGCTGAACCGCGCGGCTAGCTCGGGTCGGGGTTCAGCCGGCCGTAGATCTCGCGGGTCGCGGTGGACCGGTTCATGGTGAGGAAGTGCAGGCCGGGCACGCCGCCCTCCAGCAGGTCGGCACAGAGCTCGGTCGCGATGTCGATGCCGGCCTGGCGGACCCGGGCCGGATCGTCGCCGGCCTGCTCCAGCCGGGCCACCACCGACGTCGGCAGGTCGGCACCGGACAGCTCGGCGAACCGCTGGATCTGGCTCAGCCGGGTGACCGGCATGATGCCCGGGATGATCGGGATCTCGCAGCCGAGCGAACGGACCCGGTCGACCAGTTCGAAATAGCGGCTCGGCGTGAAGAACAGCTGGGTGATCGCGAACGAGGCGCCGGCTTCGGCCTTCTCCACCAGCAACCGGGCATCGAGGGCGGCGTCGTACCGCTCCGGGTGCAGGTCCGGGAATGCGCCGACGCCGACGCAGAAATCGCCCAGCGAGCGGACCAGCTCGACCAGCTCGGTCGCGTTCCGCAGACCCTCCGGGTGCTGCTCCCACGGCACCGTCGGCCCGCCCGGCATGTCGCCGCGGATCGCCATCACGTGCCGGATCCCGGCAGCCGCGTACCAGCCGATCACCCGGCGCAGCTGCTCGGCCGGCTGGCTGGCGCAGGTCAGGTGGGCCATCGTGCGCAACGTGGTGTGCTGGGCGATCGCCTCGGTGATCTCGATCGTCCGCTCCCGGCTGGACCCGTTCGCGCCGTACGTGACCGAGACGAAGTCGGGCCCGAGCGCCTCCAGCCGGCGCACGGTCTGCCACAGCGTGCGGCGCTGGTCGTCGTCCTTGGGCGGGAAGAGCTCGAAGGAGAACAGCGGGCCCGCCGGGGCGGCCAGCAACTCCGCGATCGTCGCGTGCGGATCCGTCCGGGGAGTCGTCCCGGGCCGGCGGTCGAGCGTCGTCTCAGGCGCCATGCGAACACCCTAGTGGCCGTCGTCGGCCGGGCCGGGCGGGTTCCCAGGATTCGATTCCGTAGGCTCGGCGGGTGACCACTTCGCACCTCGACGCGGGCCCTGCGCTCGATCCGGCGGCGCCCCTCGCGGCCGGGTTCCGGGACGCCGTCGCCGGCGTACTGGACGGCTTCCTGGACGGCCAGCGGGACGTGCTGGAGGCGATCGACCCGTCGCTCGCTCCGCTGCACGAGCAGGCCCGCGCGCTGGTCGCCGGCGGCAAGCGGGTCCGGCCGGCCGGCTGCGTCTGGGGGTACGTCGCGGCGGCCGGGCTGCCCGGCGAGGGTGACCGCGGTCCGCTGCTGGCGGCGGCCGCGAGCCTGGACCTGCTGCACGTCAGCGCCCTGGTCCACGACGACGTGATGGACGGCTCCGATCTGCGCCGCGGCCGGCCGTCCGCACATCGGCAGTTCGAGCGGCTGCACGATGATCATGGTCTGATCGGCGACCCGGCGGTGTTCGGTCGGGCCGCCGCGATCCTGTACGGGGACCTGCTGCTGATCTGGTCCTCCGAACTGCTGCACCGGTCCGGCCTGCCGCCCGCGGCGCTGGCCCGCGCGCTGCCGCTGGTCGAGTCGATGCGGACCGAGGTCACGGCCGGCCAGTACCTGGACATCCTGGCCCAGTCCCGACCGGTCACCGAACAGGACCTGGCGACCGCGATCGAGGCGGCCGAGCGGGTCGTCGAGTACAAGTCGGCCCGGTACACGATCCAGCGGCCCTGCCAGATCGGCGCCAGCCTCGGCGGCGGATCGGAGTCCTTGATCACCATGCTGGCCGAGTACGGCTCCGCGCTGGGCCGGGCGTTCCAGCTGCGGGACGACCTGCTCGGCGTCTACGGCGACGAGCAGCTGACCGGCAAGCCGGCCGGAGACGATCTTCGCGAGGGCAAGCGCACCGTGCTGGTCGCGCACGCCCTCGCCGCCGCCGAACCCGTGGCCCGCAAGGAGATCCTGGACCTGTTCGGCCGGCCCGACCTTGATCGGGACCAGGTCGACCGGCTCCGCGACCTGATCACCGGGACCGGAGCGCGGGACCAGGTCGAGTCCACGATCGACTCCAGCCACGGCGCCGCCCAGGCCGCCCTGACCGCACTGCCCGGCACCGAGATCACCGACGAGGGCCGGCAGGCGCTGGGCACGCTGGCCACCCTCGCCACCCACCGCACCCACTGATCCCCGACCCCACTGATCAAAAACCGCACTCCCACTGATCACCGCACTCCCAGTGATCACCACACCCGAAGGGCCACCGCCGTGACGAAGGATCGCACCGATCCGCCGCTCCGCGCCGACGAGCTGACCACGCTGCTCGGCTACCTGAACTACCACCGCGACACGTTGCGCCACAAGACCGCCGGCCTCGACCACGATCAACTCGGGCGGACCCATCCGCCGTCCACGCTCACCCTGGCCGGCCTGCTCAAGCACGTCGCCCTGAACGAGGCGCACTGGTTCGGCTACGTCCTGCACGACCGCCCGCTGCCCGAGCCGTTCGCCTCGGCCGACTGGGACTCCGACATCGACTGGGAGCTCACCACTGCGGTCCAGGACTCCCCTGCCGACCTGCACCGGCTGATGGACGACGCCGTCCGTACCGCCGACGCGAACATCGCCGAGGCTGCCGCCGCCGGCGGCCTCGAGCACCCCTCCTCCCGCCCGAGCCGCGACACCGGCGAGCCCTTCTCGCTCCGCTGGATCCTGCTCCACATGATCGAGGAGTACGCCCGCCACAACGGCCACGCCGACCTGATCCGCGAGTCGATCGACGGAGCCACCGGCGAGTGACGCCGACCCGGACGGCGGTGATCCCCCGGACCGAGCGGCGGAGATCCCGCGGCTGGGAGACCCGACCGACGGCAGCCGACGGTCCTCAGCCAAGTCGGCCCCGTCACCATCGACGACTGCCGGGTCCCGGTCCGTGTCGCCGATCCTCTGCTGATGAAGCGCTCGGGCCGATGTCAACGTTGTGCAGGTCGAGCTGAAGAGAAATCGCGACATCCCGAGGCCGCACCGACGACCCACCCGGATCGGAGTCGTCACCGGCCTTGTGGCCGAAGGGTTCGCAGGATCATCGGGGACCGAGGGTCTGTCCGAGCCGCAGCACCGGTTGATGCCGAGCCTGTGGGTAGGCGACCCGCGAGGTCGGTCCCGTGCGTCGCGGCACCGGGCGCCGGGCCGGCCACTTCAGGCCCGACCGGCGAACCTTCCCGGGTCACCCGCCTGGCCCGCTCGTGAACCTCAGCGACGTCCGCCGCCGCGCGCCCCCTGACCCCTCCCCTCGCCGACCGGTCAGTTGTGCAGCGACACGCCGCCAGAACCGCTGCTTTGGTGACCGGTCGGCGGAATTCAGAGGCGTAGGTCGAGGTAGACGGAGTGGTGGTCGGAGGCGTCGTTGAGGCGGGCCAGGGGCGAGTCGGGGGTCGGCCAGAAGACGCCGGCGCCGCGTTGGACCAGGCCGCGGGACGGGAGCACCAGGTCGACCCGCAGGTTGCCCGGGGCGGTGTCGCTGAAGTCGGCGGTGTCCAGGGCCGGGTCGCCGCGGTGGGTCGTGTTCGCCTGGCCCTGCTGCTCGGCGGCGATCACGGCGCCCTCGCTGGTCGGCTCCGGGTCCGCGACCCGCGGGTGGCCGAGCAGCAGGTCGACCGCGCCGTCGACGCTGTCGCCGTCCAGCGGGTCGGCGTTGTAGTCGCCCGCGATCACGAACCGGCTGCCCGGCCGCAGGCCGCCGCGCTCGCCGGCGTCGTCATAGATGTAGCGGCTCTGCCGCCGGGAGCCCACGTAGTCGGCCCAGAACCGGATCTCGTCGTGGTTGCGGACGCCGTTGCGGTCCTCCGGCCCGTCGAAGGTCGGCGGCGTCGGGTGGGCGACCAGGAAGTGCACGGCGCGCTTGCCGATCGTGATCGGTACGTCCCAGTGCGATTTCGACGACAGCCGCAGCACGTCCAGCGCGGCGTCGGAATACCAGTCGGCCGGCGCCGAGGTGGCCGGGTCGTCCGGCAGCAGCGCGCCCGGCATGTCCTTCCAGAGGAACGTCTGGAAGGTACGGATCTCGTCGAACTCGATCGGGTACTTCGACAGCACCAGCATCCCGTACTGCCCCTCGAAGAGGCCGAACCCGTGCGCGTCGTTGCCGCCGCCGACCTGACCGTTGCGGTCCAGGTCGAACCCGGTCGCGACGCCGGTGTTGACCGGCGCCGTGTACGCGTACGGATACTCGATCGGGTCGGCGCCCTGCTGCCCGATCTCGAGGTAGTTGGCCCGGAACGCGTCGGCGGCGGCGTTGTCCGGAACGTAGTCGAACTCGTTGATCAACAGCACGTCCGGCCGGACCCGCTGGATCACCTCCGCGGCCTCCTCGGCCTGCGGGTCGCCGGGCGTGGACAGGTCGGCCAGCAGCTCACCGGCGGCGGCCCGGTTGAGTGAGGCGTTGAACGTCGCGAACCGTACCTGCGGCACGGCTGCCGACGCGAGATCCGGCGCCAGGCCGACGGCCAGGACGGCGGCCAGCAGCGACAACAAGAGTCCCCGAACGCGTGTCATGGGCGAACCATAAGGGATCGCGGCGACCCCAGGGTTACGGCTGGATCCGGAGCACTCCCTGGGTGCTCTCGACGACGTACACGTCGCCGGACCGCGGGTCGGCGGCGACGCCGACCGGATGCGCCAGCTGCGCCGCGCTCGCGGGACCGCCGGCCCGGCCGGTGCCGCCGTACGTGCCGACCCCGGCGTACGTCGCGATGGTGCCGCCGGCGATCCGCCGGATCCGGTTGTTCAGCGTGTCGGCGACGTACAGCGTGCCGTCGGCGGAGACGTCCACGTCGTGCGGTGTGGCCAGCTGGGCCTCCACGGCCGGGCCGCCGTCGCCGCCGAAGCCCGCGCTCCCGGTCCCGGCGACGATGCTGACGCGCCCGTGCGGGTGGATCCGCAGCACCCGGTGGTTGTACGTGTCCGCGACGTAGACGTTCCCGGCCGCGTCGACGGCCACCCCCTGCGGATGGTTGAGCCGGGTCCGGGTGGCCAGGTCGCGGGCGCCGCTGTCGCCGGCCTCGCCGGTGCCGGCGATGGTGCGGATCGAGCCGCCCGGCGACACCGCCCGGATCCGGTGGTTGTACGTGTCGGCGACGTAGACCGTGCCCCGCGCGTCGACCGCGACGCCGCCCGGATGGTCGAGCCGGCAGTCGATCGCCCGGGTGCTGCCGCCGTCGCCCGCCGTCCCGGTGCCGGCGATGGTCCGGATCCGGCCGCGCGGGTCGACGGCCCGGATCCGGTGGTTGTACGCGTCCGCGATGACAACCGTGCCGTCCGGGCCGACCGCGATCCCGGCCGGCGCGTTGAGCCGGGCGTCGGTGGCCGGACCGCCGTCCCCGTCGCCGCCCAGCCTGGCCATCCGGCCGGCGATCGGCGTGGTGGCCCCGGTGACCTGCCGCTGCTGGATCGACGCCCCGGACACGATCGCCTCGATCCGTTCCTGGGCGATCGGGCTGCGCAGCTTGAAGTCCAGCGCGCCCGGCGCGAACACCTTCTCCGCGATCAAGGTCTGCGGGGTGTCGCCGAGCGTGATCGTCTGGCTGTAGATCTCGACCTTGCCGTTGTACAGGTTCAGCACGACGGTGCCGCTGCCGACGACGGTCAGCCGGCCGACCCCGGTCGCGCCGGCGATGACCGTCGGCTGCAGGTAGAGCACCGTGTGCCGGTCGGGGTTCGTCGCGACGTAGTGCACCGCGCTCTGACCTTGGTACGTCGTCGCCGCGAAGGCGCCCACCGCCGAGGCCGACGGCGAGTAGAACCGCCACGGCAGGGCGCCGGTCGGCGCGGTCAGCGCCTCGCCGAGCGGCTGCTCGGTCCAGCTGTCCGGCGCGGCGATCCGGCCGACCACGTTGTTCACGGTCGCCGACACCAGGATCCGGCCGCCGGCGTCGACGGCGATGCCCTGATTGTGGCCGAGCATCCGGGAGCTGGTGCCCAGCTGGCGCAGGTCCACGTTCGCCGCCGGGCCGCCGAAGCCGGTCTGGTCGAAGCCGTACCCGGTGACGGTGCTGATCGTCGCCGTCATGATCATCGGCTCCCTTCACCGGTGCCGCCGGCCGGTCTGACCCGGGTCAGCGGCGGCGGGTCGATCGTCGGGTGCGCCCGCAGATAGGCGATGAACGACTCGCGGTCGCGTTCGTGCCGGACCGCGTCGGTGAACCCGGCCAGGGCGGTGGTGCCGTCCGCGGCGATCAAGGTGTACGCCAGCGCCGCGACCCGGTAGGTCCGGGCCGGGTCCAGCACCTCGTTGTTGATCTTGACCGAGGCCGGGTCGACCCGGCTGCCCGGTACCGCTTCAAGATCGACTTCGTACGTCACGTTGGCCGAGACGGCCAGCGGCGAGGTCGAGACGCCGGCTCCACTGACCTTCCACTGATCTTGCAGCGCGGTCAGGATCGCCGCCCCGGTCACCGTCACGCCGAGCACCGGATTGCCGTACCCGAAGGCCTTCCAGGCCTCGCCGAACAGGATCCGGCCCTCGGCGTCGCCGGCGTTGCGGCCGGCGGCGTGGAGCAGCCCGTCCCCGGCCAGCGCCACCGAACCCTTCCGCGGCGCCGTCGCGAACAGGGCAAGATCAACCTCGTCGCCCTGCCGATGTGCCTCCCAGTGCAACACGTCGGCGGCCAGGTTGCCCATCGCGCTCTCCCCGAGCGGCGACGGGGCCCTGGTCAGATCGGCGCTCTGCCGGGCGAGCGGGGTCTGGTAGCGCCGGACACCCTGGTCGACCCAGTAGTTGACGATCTTGCCGACCCGGGGATCCGGCGGGATCTCGTGAGTGTTGGCGTGGTTCTTCGAGGTGGTCAGCTCCGGCACCACGGCGCCGGTCCGCCGGTCCAGCTTCAGCGTGATCTCGTTGATCATCTGGCCGTGGCAGCCGGCCTCGACCACGGGCCGCGGCACCCCGTCCGGGCCGGGCACCATCCCGTTGAACGCCGCGTGCCAGTGGCCGGTGACGAACGCCGCGATGTCCGGCGTCGCGGTGCGGGCCAGCGTGAAGCACGGCCCGTTCGGGTCGGTCAGGGCGTTGATGTCGCGGCCGGCGGTGCCACCCTCGTGCATGTTGACGATGATCGCCCGGACGCCCTTCGCCTTGAGCTGGGCGGCGATCCGGTCGACCGTCTCGAGATGATCGAGGTTGCGCATCCCGGGCTGGTACGAGGTGGAGCCGGTCGCGGTGCTGGTGACCGTGAGGTGGATGAACCCGATCGGCAACTTCCGTCCGTCGCCGGCATCGACCTGCACGATGTTGTACGGCGGGCGCACCGTCAGCCCGGTCTCGTCGAGCACGACATCCGAACTGTAGAAGGAGAAGGCGGCGCCGCCGAACTGCCGGCCACGGGAATCCGGGAACGAGCTGTCCCGGCCCGCGACGCCGATCGGTTCGCCCCGTTCGATGTGGTCGACCAGGAACTCGGGGAACCGCTGGTCGAGCTCGTGGTTGCCGACCGTGCTGAACTGCAGGCCGAGCGCGTTGAGCACCTCGATGGTCGGCTCGTTGGCGTGCGCGTCGACCGTGAACGGCCAGCCGGCGAAGTTGTCACCGGCCGAGAAGAAGATGCTGTTGCGGCGGCCCGCACGCAGCCGCTTCAGGTGCGCGGCCAGATAGGCGGCGCCGCCGACCACCTTCGGCACACCGCCGTCGGTGACCAGGTTGTCCCCGTCGACGTCGGTCGGCGAGAGATAGCCGTGGAAGTCGGTGATGTTGAGCAACTGGACGTCGACGTACCGGTCGGTGTCGACGTCCGGCGGAGCCTGGTCCTGCCCGTTCTCGTCGGCGTAGGCCCGGGCGCCGACCTGGGTCGCGGCCACGACGGCGGCCCCGACCCCCAGCACCGCCCGCCGGCTGAACCGCTCCTGATCCTCGTCTGCGTCCGTCATGAACTCCCCCGTCACCTGAGGCATCCGAATGCGCATTCGTGCTGGATGCCTGAAGCTACACGCAGAATCACGCAGTTGGGAATGAGGTGTCCACGATTCCGCGAACGGTCACTCCGGAGCCGCCGTCCGTTTCCTCGACGGCGGCCCGGAGCGCCGCGGGCTACTTCGGTGCCGGCTCGTACTCGCCGCTGCCCCTCGGCCAGGTCAGCGCACTGACCTCGCAGGAGACGCCCTTGAGCTTGCGCATCACGACCTTGTCCCCCTCCTCGGGTGAGTCGCCCTCGTAGAGGTAGAAGGTCCAGACGCCCCTGGTCCAGGCCTCCTTCGGCCCTTCGCAGTTGATGCCGAGCCGGTCGGCGTCGGAGCCCTTCGGGTCGGACGGGCTCGGATCGGCGGCCGCCACCGACGCCCCGGCCAGGGCCAGAGCTGCGCCGGCGAGCGCCGTACCGACGGCTCTCGTGATCATCCTCATGATCGAATCTCCTCGGGTTGCGAGTTGCGTTCTTGATCAAGAGGGTCCGGATCGGGCCTGCGGGTTCCCTGCCCTGTCGGTGATCCAGCTCACCGACGCATGATCACCGGATGATCCAGTGGGCCGACTCGTCGAGGCTGTCCCGATAGCTGAGCGTGACCTGCCGCTCGTCCGGCCCGATCCCCGCGAACGGCAGCCAGCCCTCGACGCAGTCGCCGAGCTCGACGTCGGAGCGGCCCGGGAAGACCGGCACGCTGCTGGAGCCCCGCTCGTCGAAGGTTCGGAACGGTTCGATGACGTAGGTGCCCTGATCGGAGACCACCTCCCAGGAGTACCAGGGATCCTCGCCGGCCGGCTCCGTCGGCGGTGCCGCGACGAGGCAGGTCTCGACCGAGAGGGCGAGGCCGTCCTTGTTCTGCCTGGCCTCCCGCAGCGTGACGGCGACATAGGTCAGCGCGACCCGGTCCCCGATCCGGTACGGCCCCGTGGTGCCGATCGACGGCGTGGCGGGTGGCGGTGGCGGGTGTCCCACGACGCCCGGGCCGGAGGGCCGGATCAGCACGCCGACGGCGACCAGGGCGACGATCAGCGCGACGGCGGCCGCGACCGGGATCAGCGGCCGGGCCGGCCGGCGGGCCGGCGGGCTGGTCGCCTCCCGGATGATCGACTCCATCCGGCCCCGCGGGTCGGGCAGGTCCCGATCCCGCGGCAGCCGGTCCCGGGGCGGTTCGGTGGGTGTGATCATGAGCGTTCTCCCCTGAGCAGTCCGGCCAGCGGCGTGTCGGCGAGACGCCGGTGGGCCCGGTTCAGCCGCGACTTGACGGTGCCGACGGGCACCCCGAGGGTCTCGGCGGCCTCGGCCAGCGACAGACCGGACCAGCGGACCAGGGCGATCACCTCGCGCTGGTTGGCCGGCAGCACCCGCAGCGACTCCAGGATCTGGTTCATCGCGGTCTCCGCGGCGAGCCATTCCGCGGTGTTGTCGTCGGCGTGGCCGGTGTCGTGCATCCGGATCCGGTCCGCGAGCCGGGCTTGGCGGCGGACCGAACGGAGCTGGTTGGCGCATTCCTTGCGGGCCATGGCGAACAGCAGCGGCCGGGCCGAGGGCAGCCGGAGCGCGGGCAGGTCATCGGCCAGCGCCCGCCGCAGCACGGCGGTGAACACCACCTGGACGACGTCGTCGGCCGCGGCCCACGAGCCCGTACCGCGGAACGCGTAGTTGTAGACCGCCTTGCTGTGCCGCTGGAACAGCTCCCGGAAGGCGTCCTCGTCGCCCGACCGCAGCCGTTGCCAGGCCTCGCCGTCGTCCGAACTCGGAGGTTGCGCCGGGTCCGGATCGGTGAGTTCGGGTTCGTCGGGCCACAGCAGTTCGGCGGCAGGCAGGCTCGGGTCGCCGGCCTGCCGCTCGTCGTCCCGCACCTCGATGACCCTTCCGCCGCCCGCCATCATGCACCATTCACCGTTCCTCCAGGTCCGTCCGGACAGCGGGATCGGGCCCCGCCGTAGAGGAGTGTCCGGCAGGCCGGGAAAGGTTCCCGACCGGGCCGGCCGGGCTTCGTAGACTCGCCGGATGAAGATCATCAACGCCTTGATCGTCGACGGTACGGGAGCGCAGCCGACCCCGGGCGAGGTGATCGTCGAGGGCGAGTCGATCACCGCGATCGAGCCGCCGGGCACCGTGCCGCCGGACGCCGCGGACGTGATCGACGCCGGCGGGCGGGTGGTCTGCCCCGGTTTCATCGACGCCCATTCGCACGCCGACAACGCGCCGGTGCTCGCCGAGGACGACCTGTCCAAGATCAGCCAGGGCGTGACCACCGAGGTCGTCGGCAACTGCGGTTCGTCGCTGGCACCGATCCGGGCCGGCGACGACGCGTCCTTCGCCCAGGGTCCCGGTCGGTTGTTCGGGATCGAGCCCGGCGGCTGGCACAGCAGCGCCGAGTGGTTCGCCGCCGTGGACGCCGCCGGCACCGTCACCAACGTCTGCCCGCTGGTGGGGCACGGGACCCTGCGCCAGGCCGTGATCGGGCCGACCGCGGCCGTACCGACCGATGATGATCTTGCCGCGATGGGCGACCTGCTCGACGAGGCGCTGGCGGCCGGCGCGTTCGGTCTGTCCACCGGGCTGGTCTATCCGCCGGGACGGTACGCCGACACCGAGGAGGTGATCGCGCTGGCCCGCCGGCTGCCCGCCGACCGGGTCTACGCGAGCCACATCCGCAACGAGAGCGCCGGGCTGCTGGACGCGATCGACGAGGCGGTCCGGATCGGCCGGGAGGCCGGCTGCCGGGTGCAGGTCTCGCACCTCAAGGCGTCCGGCCGGGCCAGCTGGGGCGCCGTGGTGCCGGCCCTGGAGCGGCTCGACGCGGCCCGCGCGGCCGGGCTGCCGGTCACCCAGGACCAGTACCCCTACATCGCCTCCTCGACCGGCCTCACCTCGAGCCTGTCCGGCTGGCTGCTCGACGCCGGACCGGCCGAAGCGCTCCGCCGGTTGCAGGACCCGGGCGCGTTGGCACGGTTGCGGGCCGAGGCCGACCCGAACTACGACCGGATCATGATCTCCTCCACCCGCAGCCACCGCTACGAGGGCCGCCGGGTCCCGGAGCTCGCCGACGACCTGGGCCTGGACCCGTTCGGGACCGTGGTCCGGATCCTGCTCGAGGAGGAACTGCACGTGACCACCGTGCTGTTCACCATGAGCGAGGACGACGTGGAGACCGTGCTCCGCTCCCCGTACACGGCGATCGGGTCGGACGGGCTGCCGCCCGGTCTCGGTGGCACTCCGCACCCCCGCCTCTACGGGACCTTCCCCCGGGTCCTCGGCGAGTACGTACGCCGGCGCCAGATCATCGACCTGGCCGAGGCGGTCCGCCGGATGACCTCGCTGCCGGCCGCGATCTTCGGCGTTCCCGGGCGTGGCACCATCGCCCGCGGCGCCGTTGCCGACCTGGTCTGCTTCGACCCGGCGGTGGTCGATCATGACGGCAGCTACACCGAGCCGGACGTGCCGCCGGCCGGGATCGGCTGGGTGTTGCAGCGCGGCCGGGTCGTGATCGAGGACGGTGTCTGGGGCGGCACCCGGCACGGGCTCCGGCTGCTGCCCGGCTAGCCCTGTTGGAAGCACCAGAGGTGGTGCTCATGATCAAGAGCGAGGTAGTCCCGGGTGCCGTGGAGCTCGGTCGGCGGCCGGACGATCGTCGCACCGGCGGCCCGCGCCCGGGCGTGGTGGGCGTCCAGGTCGGCCACTTCGACGGTCGTCATCGACGACGGGTCCCGGTCCGGATCGGGCGGGCTCAGCCCGGGTCGCGGCCAGTGCAGCCGGACGTGGCCCATCGGCCCGGTGACCTCGGCGTAGCCGACCTGGCCGTCGGCGTCGCGGGCGATCACGCCCGGACCGAAGCCGAACATGGCGATCAAGGTCCGGTACGCCAGTTCGACGTCGGCGTAGACGAGCAGCACCACCGGCTGGGACGCGATCGGGTTCGGCGTCACCCAGTTGATCAACTCGCGGAGCCGGCGCGGGTCGCGGGACAGCTCGTCGATCGACGCGTCCTGCAGCCGGCGGCCGAACTCGACGGTGTCCATCAGCACCGACTCGAGGTCGCGCCGCTGCTGATCGATCAGGGCGGCGACATCGATCCGGTCCCGGTCCAGGACCTCCTTGATCGCGGCCAGCGAGAGGCCGGCGCGGCGCAGGATGACGATGTACATCAGCCGGCGGACGTCCGCCGGCGCGTACAGCCGGTGACCGCCGCCGCTGCGGGCGGCCGGGTCGAGCAGGCCGATCTGGTGGTAGTGGTGCAGCGTGCGCACGGTCAGGCCGGTGGCCTGGCTGAGCTCTCCGACCCGCCAGTACGGTCGCTCGTCCGCCACCGGCGTCAGTCGCCGACCGGCGTCAGCAGCTCGACCGTCAGCCCGGCCGGGCCGCGGACGTAGGCGGAGTAGGTGCCGAAGTCGGTCCGTCCCGGACCCCAGCCCACCTCGCCGCCGTGGTCGGCCGCCGCCGCGGCCGCGGCATCGACGTCGGCGACCTGGAGCTGGAGCAGCAGACCGCCGTGCGGTGGGGTGTCGATCATCGCGCCGCGCATGATCGTCAGATTGACCGACGGACCCTTCACCTGGACGAAGCCGTCCTCGCCCTCGACCGCGAGGCCGACCGCCCGCAGCAGGTCCGCCGCCCGGTCGACGTCGTCGTTGGTTTCCATGATCACGGAGAGTCCGAAGACTGTTGCGGTGTTCATGGCCGCACCGTAGAACATGACGTTACGTCGGGTTCAAGCCCGCGACCTGGTCGTCGAGGTCCAGCGCGCCGCGATTGGCCAGCACCACCGCGAACGGGCTGCCCTCCCGGGTCCGGTCGGTCAGCACGGCGAGCAGCCGGGCCGCGTCCCGTGGCTCGGGCAACGCGAACCGGCTCCAGTCGGCGATGATCAACGCGGTCGGCTCGATCAGATCGGTCAGGCAGTCCCACAGCGCGTCCAGATTGCGGCCGAAGTAGCGCGGCAGCCCGAGCGCGTCGGCGACCTGGTCGTAGAAGCCCTCCAGGTCGTCGAACGGCCCGACCTCGGCCACCTGCCACCCTGCCGCCACGGTCCGCTCCGACAACGCGAACTCGCCCGGCCCGGCGCGATACACCCCGGGCCGTCTCCCGCCGTCCAGCAGTCCCGCCAGGTCATCGATCATGATCGGATCCTCGAGAACGACATGTAGTGATCACCGGTGTAGTAGAAGATCCGGTCCCGGTCGCCGGTGACGATCCGGCGCGCGCCGCGATCCCCCTCGCCCGGCGTCGGCACCGTGTACTCGCGGTAGTAGCCGCGCGGCTGGTCCGGCAGCAGGCCCTCCCGATTGCCGAACGTCGACCCGTCCTTCGAGTACGGGAACGGACCGCCCGCCTTGATCAACGCCACCGTCCGGGCCGCCTCGGGCGGAAGTTGATCAAGCTCGACGAACGCCAGCCCGGACTCCGGGTCCCGGGCTCCCGGGCCCGCCTCGGGCTCGGTCACCGTACCGACGGAACAGCCGGCCACCAGCGCGAGCACGACCAGCAGCCCGGCGACCCAACCGCCGAGCCGGGACCCGGCCGAGCGCGGCCCGTCCCGTCGCCGGTCGCCGAGCGTCACCGGTCCGGCCCCGACCAGGCCGCGGCGGCGAACGCGTACGACTCCATCGCCGGATCGTCCCGCCAGGCCTGCCGCAGCCGCTCCGACAACCGGCGCGCCGCAACCTCCGGGTCGTCGGCCCGGGTGATCGCGCTGACCACCGCGACCCGTCGGGCACCGGCCTCGATCACGTCGTCGATCGTGTCCGGACCGATCCCGCCGATCGCGAACCACGGCTTGCTGTCCGGATCGGCGACCGGCGCCAGCCGGGCCGCGTAGCGGACCAGGTCGAGCCCGACCGCCGGCTGGTCCGGCACGGTCGGCGTGGCGAACACCGGGCCGACGCTGAAGTAGTCGACGTCGCCGTCGGCCACCGTGGCGTCGAGCGCCTTCGGCGTGTGCGCGGTCCGGCCGAGCAGGGCGAACCGGTGCAGCTTGCGGCGTGCGACCCGGCTCGCCCCGTCGTCCGGCCCGAGGTGCAGCAGGTCACCGTCGAACCGGGCGGCCAGGTCGGCCGAACCGTAAGCCACCACCAGGGCCTGGTGCTTCTTCGCGGCAGCACGACAGGCCTCCAGCGCGGCCAGTTCCTGGTCCGGATCCAGGCCCGGCTGCCACAGCTGCACGACATCGACCCCACCGCGGAGCGCCGCGGCCAGGAACTCGGCGAGGTCGCCGGACCGGGTCCGCGCGTCCGTACACAGATACAACCGGGCCAGTCGCAATCGGGCACCGAGGCCCAGCAGAGCGGTCATCCGGTCAGATTAGTGTCTTTCACCCCATAAGCCGCTCCGGCACGATGACGATCGGCACCGAGAACATCGCGGCGAACTCGGCGGCGGAGTCGAACAGCGCACCGATCCGCTCCGCGTACTTCACCGTGAACGCCGGCACCTGGTCGGCCGGCGGCACGGTGCGATCGATCCGGGCCTTCCCCTCGATCCGGATCACGTCCCGGCCGATGTCGGTCACGTCGAGGACCAGGCTCACCCTCGGGTTCTGCTCGAGGGCGGCCAGCTTGTGCTTCCCCGGCCGGGTGTAGACGAGGACCGTCCCGTCGTCGCGGTGCAGGAACCAGACCGGGACACTGTGCGGCTGGCCGTGCGAGTCCACGGTGGTCAGCCAGGCGATCAGGTTGCTCGCCAGCCGGCCGCGGACGCGCTCCAGCCGCTCCGGATCCAGGTCGACCCCGCTGTCCAGGGCGCTCGTCTTCGTCACGCCGGAGACGCTAGACCGCGGCACTGACAGCCGATCCCGGCTGCCCGCCGGAGCCCGGCGGCGCCGGGCATTCGACAGCGGTTTGCGGCACTCGGCAGACTGGCTGGAGCTTGGAGCAGCGATGAGGTCGGAGGACGGTCTTGGGTTCGGGGGAACCGCGTGGTGGACACGGTGACGGAGCGATTCGGTACGGAAGCGGCGTGCCGGAGCTTCATTCGACCCGACCCCTTCTAGACTCCGATGCAGGCCAACACGGCCACTTCCCCACCGTGTTTGGAGCAAGCGTGACCATGACGAGCATCAGCGACCCCTTGGTGGGTCTCGTGCTCGACGGGCGCTACCGGATCACCCGTCGACTCGCCCGCGGTGGCATGGCCACCGTGTACGAAGCCGTCGACGCCCGGCTGACCCGGACCGTCGCCGTGAAGGTGATGCACGTCGGCCTCGGTGACGACGCCGAGTTCGCCCGGAAGTTCGACCGGGAGGCCCGTGCCGCCGCCCGGCTGTCCCATCCGCAGGTGGTGGCGGTGTTCGACCAGGGCGCCGACAATATCGGCGGCCAGGGCCGGCGCCCGTACATCGTCATGGAATACGTCGAGGGCCAGACCCTGCGCGACGTGATCGGCCGCGAGGGTGCGATGCCGCCGCTGCGGGCGCTCGACCTGATCGAGCCGGTGGTCCGGGCCGTCGCCGCCGCTCACGACGCGGGCCTGGTGCACCGCGACATCAAGCCGGAGAACGTGCTGATCTCCGACCAGGGCCAGATCAAGGTGGCCGACTTCGGGCTGGCGAAGGCGATCACCTCGCAGACGTCGACGGCGACCCAGGGCGTCCTGATCGGTACGGTCTCCTACCTCCCGCCGGAGCTGGTGGTCACCGGCAAGGCCGACGCCCGGTCGGACGTGTACAGCCTCGGCGTGGTCCTGTTCGAGCTGCTCACCGGCCGCAAGCCGCACACCGGCGAGACCCCGATCCAGGTCGCCTACGCCCACGTCCACAACGACGTCCCGGCGCCGTCCGGCTACCGGACCGTCGCGCCGATCCCGCCGTACCTGGACGCGCTGGTGGCCCGGATGTCGGCCCGCCGGCCGGAGTTCCGGCCGCACGACGCGCGGGTGCTGCTGTCCCACATCCACCGGGTCCAGGCGGCGCTGCGGGACGGCCTGCCGGACGACCCGCGCCTGACCGCCGACCTGGCCCTGCCCAGCAATCCGGGCGGCATCCTGGTCGATCCCGGCAGCGAGCTGACCCAGCCGATCCCCAATCTCGGTGACGTGGTGCCCGGAGCGGCCCCGGTCACCGGGCCGGCCGGCTTCGCCCCGTCGATCGAGTTCGTCGAGGTGCCGCCGGCCACCCCGGTGTCGCCGACCCCGGCTCCGGCCGCGCTGGTCGCTTCGGCGGTGGGGACCGACCAGCCGGTCCGCCCGGTCCGGTCGCCGGCCAGCCCCGAGTATCGCCGCGCCCGCACGCCGCGGACCCCGTCCGTCTTCGACGCCGGCCCGCCGACCCTGCCGCAGCCGGTCGTCGAGGAGACCTCCCGTACCGCCGCCGGGCCGGGACCGTCCGCCCTGGCCCAGCAGCGCCGGGCCGCTCGCCGGCGCCGGCGCGGCATCGTGATCCTGCTGCTCGTGCTCGCGCTCACCACGGCCGTCGCGGTGGCCGGCTGGTACCTGGTCGAGGGGCGGTTCACCACGGCCCCGGACCTGACCCGGATGACCAAGGACCAGGCCGTCCAGGCCGTCCGGACCGCCGGGCTGGCCGCCGCCTTCGGCGAGACCTACTCCGAGGACGTACCGAAGGGTCAGGTGGTCTCCACCGACCCGGCCAAGGGCAGCCGGATCCTCGACGGCAGCGAACTCACCGTGCTGCTGTCCCTCGGTCCGGAGCGGTACGCGATGCCGAAGATCATCGGGCTGTCCGAGGAGAAGGCCCGGATGGCGCTGATCGAGGCGAACCTCGCCATCGGCGACGTCGAGGGCCGCTGGGACGAGAAGGCCGACGTCGGCATCGTCCTCGAGGCGTCCGAGAAGAAGGGCGCCTCGCTGAAGAAGCAGACCCCGATCGACCTCGTCGTGTCGAAGGGCCCGAAGCCGATCAAGATCGAGAACTTCACCGGCCAGTCGGCGAAGCAGGCCGACCGGGAGCTGTCCGACGACGGCTTCGAGGTCAAGATCGTCTCCGAGCACTCCGACACCGTCCCCGAGGGTCTGGTGATCAAGCAGTCGCCCGACTCCGGCAACGGCCACAAGGGCGACTCGATCACCCTGACCAAGTCCCTCGGCCCGATCCTGATCACCGTGCCGAACGTCCGCTCCATGCCCGAGGCGCAGGCCACCCAGGTCATGAAGGACGCCGGCTTCAAGGTCGTCAGCAAGCCGGCCCCGGTCAACTTCCTCAACCTCGGCTTCGTCGCCTACACCGACCCAGGCGAACGCTCCAAGGCGCCCAAAGGCTCGACGATCACCCTCTACCTGATCTGAACCCCGCCGACCGGTCAGAAGAGCAGGCGTTCTGGCGGCGTGTCGCTGCGGAAGTGACTGGTCGCGCAGGGGTTCGGGTGCGGCAGAGTCGGCGGCTCGGCTCGGCTCGGGATCTGGGCGCTCTTTCGGAATTCGGCCGCCAGCCGATCCAGCCGGCGGCCCCGACGGCATGGCGCAGCCGCCCCGATCGAGCCAGTGGGCAGCGCACGTCACTGCTGTGGGTGTGCCGCAGGAGGCGATCACCGAGCCTGGCCGTCGCGACTGTCCCGCGCTCCGGCAAGTTCGGGCCGAATCCGACACGTTGTGCCCGCAGCGCGGGACATCCGCGACAAGACCGAGCTCTGCCGGGGCACCGCGGCCGATCACGCGGCTGCGAAGGTCCGCCAGGATCCAGCCTCTGCCGCTGCCGTGCCCGGCCGTCACCTGATCTCCGATGCCGGCCGCTGCCGTCATTGCGGACTCGGGCGATCTGCGCGACCGCTTCGGCAGTCAGTTCCGGCCAATTCCCCCCGGGTCACGTGGCTCGCGCCCCGCCTGTGAGCGCGAGTGACGCAAATCTGGCTCGCAACCCATCCCGCTCGCCGAGAAATCGGTTGCCCGGGACGTTGCGTTGCAGATCTGTGTCACTCGTCCGGAGCGGGGTGAAGCCCGCGCGGCCGCGACGGATGCTGCGGTCACGGATACCGGAGACCCGAAGAGCGCGGCTGAGCCGATCGAGATCCCGGGGCGTGCCGCTTGCAGCCCCGACCGCTCCTCGCAACAGGACAGTTGCACGGATCCCGGACCGGCCGAACGGTCGCGGACCGGCCGAACGGTCGCGGACCGGCCGAACGGTCGCGGACCGGCCGAACGGTCGCGGACCGGCCGAACGGTCGCGGACGGGCCGAGCGGTCGCGGACGGGGCAACCGAGCGCAGCTGCCGGTGGGCCGGGGATCGACTGAGCTGCCTCTCGACTGCCTGGCGCGGGCTCGGATGCTCCCTCCACGTGCCGTGACCGTTCCTCGCCGCCCCCTTCCAGATCGCAGTCGCGAATGCCTCCGCGGCCGTACCGGGACCGTGCCGGCGGAGCCGGGCCGGGACCTTAGGCTGTCCGGGTGAAGCTGGGCGGACGAGGGACGACGCTGGCGTTCGTCGCGCTGATCGCGATGACCGCGGCGTGGGGCTCGACGTTCTTCATGATCGGCGACATCGTCACCCGGATCCCGGTGCCGGACCTGCTCGCCGTGCGGTTCGGGATCGCGGCGGTGGCGCTGATCCTGCTGGCCGCGCCGACCGTCGGCCGGCCGAACGGGCTCCGGCTGGACCGCCGGATTCTGCGGGACGGCGCGGTGCTCGGACTGCTCTACGGCGGCGCGCAACTGCTGCAGACGTTCGGCCTCGCGCATACGGCGGCCAGCGTGTCCGGCTTCATCACCGGGCTCTACGTCGTCGCGACGCCGCTGCTCGGCGCGCTGATCCTGCGCACCCGGATCGGTCCCCTGACCTGGCTCGCGGTGGGGCTGGCGACGGTCGGGCTCGGCATCCTGTCGCTGAACGGCTTCTCGGTCGGGTACGGGGAGCTGCTCACGCTCGCCTCCGCCGTCGTCTACGCGGGTCACATCCTCGCGCTCAGCCGGCTCAGCAAACCGGGCGACGCGCTCGGGCTGACCGCCGTGCAGCTCGTGGTGATCACCGTCCTCTGCGCGATCTTCGCGCTGCCCGGCGGCATCCAGCTGCCGGCCACCGGCACCGACTGGGCGATCGTCGTCTACATCGCGGTGGTGGCCGGCGCGCTGACCATGCTGTTGCAGACCTGGGCGCAGGCCCGGATCGAGCCGACCCGGGCCGCGGTGATCATGGCCGGCGAACCGATCTGGGCGGCCGGGTTCGCGGTGGCGCTGGGTGGCGAGTCGATCACCTGGCGGATGCTGGTCGGTGGCCTCGCCATCGTCGCGGCGATGTATCTGACCGAGCTCGCACCCCGGCTGCGCCGCCGCGGAGCGGCTCCGCGGACCGCGGCGGAGCCGGCCGCGACCGAACGGACCTGAGCCGCCTCAGACGGCGCGGACGTGGAAGATGGCCAGCCGCGCGTTGTGCGAGTCGACGTTCATGTCAATGATCTTGGTGTCGTTCAGGGTGATCTGGACGTTCCCGTTCTTGCCGGGCAACCAGTGCAGCCGGTCGATCCCCGTACCGAACGCCTTCTGTTCCGCCGACAGGTCCGACGCGGTGCCGAAGTCCGGGCGGTTGGTGTCGGCGCCCCAGATCACCAGCCGATTCGCCTCGTGGTGGAAGCGCGACCGGGCCCGATGGATGTCCCGCATCAGCCACCACTCGTCCTGCAGGTCCGTGCGCTGGTCGCCGTTGAACGCGTTGGCGATGTAGTGGGTGTTGAGCACGACGAATTCGAGCTGCGAGTACGTCTCGTGCTGGACGACGACCTCGGTGAGCCAACGTTCCGGTGACCAGCCGGAGACGCCGGGGTGCGCGAAATGGCGCACCTGGGACACGACGACCCACGGCCGGCCGACGCAGATCGGGACCCGGAACGCCCTGCCGTCGCGCAGGAAGGCCTTGGTGTAGAGCGGCCCGAAGTAGTGGTCGATCATGTCGTCTTCCCCGGTATCGTTCGTGCCCTCGCCGATCTCCTGGAAGCAGACCAGAGGCCGATGGTCCCCGTCGGCGTTGCGTACCGCGTCGATCGCGGCCTCCCGTGCGCCGAGATTGGTCCGCCCGACGTTCGCCGTGATCACCGGCAGCCGGTACCAGTCGGTCGCTGCGTGTGCCGTTCCCGTGCCCGCGACGGCGCCGGCGAGAACGCCGCCGCCCAGTCCGAGTGCCGTTCGCCTGCTCACCACGTTGCTCATCGTCGAACTCCCGTCAGTCGTTGGTTGGGGACGAACTAGCTGAATCATGACGTGGATCGGCGGCCGTGCCAGCAATCCGGTCAAGATCCGCCATGCCGATCACCCTGCGCGCGACGGCCGTCGGGTTCGCTATGGTCGCGCGATGAGCCAGACCGTCGCCCTTGTGCTGATCATCGTCTTGGTGATCGGCGCCGTCGTGGCCACCGTGTTGATCATCCGCCGGCAACGTTGGAAGGGCCGGGTCCGCGAGCTCGGCTGGACCTTCGAGTCGTCGCCCTCGCTGGCGCCGGTGCTCCCCCTGGCCAACCCGCCGTTCGACCTCGGCTTCGACCGCAAGACCGATGAGTTGATCACCGGCCGGACGGCGAGTGGGCGCCCGTTCGCGGTGTTCGACTACAGCTACGGCGGTACGGGTGAGCGGCGGCTGGCCCTGGTCAAGCTGCCGCTGCCGTTGCCGGAGCTCTACCTGACCGGGAACGGGCCCCGGGCCGGCGTCACCGAACCGCCGGTCGACCTCGGGACGCCGTTCCAGGTGCTCGGCGCCGACCCGCAGTACGCCCGGACCGTGGTCACGCCGGGTCTGGTCCAGGCCGTCGACCATCTCGGCCGGCCGCCGGGCGCGGAACCGCAGGCGATCGACCTCAGCGTCGACGGCGACAACCTGGTCTCCAGCGGTGCGCCGAAGGACCCCGACGAGCTGCGCGGCTACCTGGACCGGCTGGACGCGGTGGCCGCCGCGTTCGACCCGGCGGCCCTCGCCCCGTACCGGATCGAGCCCAAGCAACCCCGGCTCGGCTTCCACGGCACCGACTGGACGCTGGTCGGCGTCGACAACTCGCTGATCGACCGATTCCAGGGCCTGCGTCCGTTCGGCCAGGGGCACGGCTGGAGCACCAGCAACGTGATCACCGGCACCGCCCGCGGCCTGGTGCCACTGGTCGCGTTCGTCTACCACTGGAAGACCACCCATACCCGTACGGTCTCCGACGGCAAGGGCGGCACCCGGACCGAGACGTACACCCGGTCCCACCAGCAGCCGATCATGACCGTGACGCTGCCGGTGCACACGCCGTCGCTGACGATCGCCTCCGACGGGGCGTTCAGCGGGCTGTTCGGGAGCGGCTCGATCGACTTCGAGAGTTCGGCGTTCAACGACCTCTTCGACGTGACCAGTGATCATCCGAAGTTCGCCCACGACGTGGTGCACCCGCGGATGATGGAGTTCCTGATCTGGGCCCGGCCGCCGCAGTTGATCATGACCCGCGGGATGTTGATCACGTACCCGAGCGTGCACGACCCGGCCGCGATCTCCCGGCTGGCCGACCTGATGACGTCCTTCCTGGGCCGGATCCCGGAGTTCGTCTGGAACGATCTCGGCGCCGCGCCGCCGGTCCCGGCTCCCCCGGCCTGAGCCGATTCGTCGGCTGACCCGATGCTTCGCTAGTCTCGCGCCTCGGATCGCTCCGCCGGAGTCGCCGTCGCGGTCCGACGACCAGACGAACAAGGAGTATTCATGATCCGCAAGCTGTCGATCACCCTGGCCGGCGCCGTCGCGGCGTCCGCGCTGCTGCTGTCCGGCTGTGGCGGCTCCGGCGCCGCCGAGACCGGCCAGCCGCCGGCGGCTCAGCCGTCCAGCCAGGCCCCGGCGAGCAGCTCCGCACCGAGCGAGAGCAGCGGCGGCACCGAGACCGGCGGCAAGCCGGCCAAGGAGGAGGTCATCGCCGGCTTCGCCAAGTACTGGGTCTCGAACGGCCTGCCGCAGGACAAGGCGGAGAAGATCGCCACCTGCATCGTCGACGCGATGTATGACCAGGCGAAGCCGAAGACGATGACGGCGTTCAAGGACGGCGAACCGACCAAGATGGACGCCAGCGACACGGCGGCCTTCAGCAAGGTCTCCGGATCTTGCGCGAAGGAAGCCGCCTGATCAGGAGGCAGCGACAGCCTCGGCGACCGGCGTCGGCCCGGTGATCAACTCCAGCTGACGCCGGACGCCGTGGCCCGTGATCAACAACTCGGTGATCACGGCCGCGACGTCGGCCCGCGGCACCCGGCCGCGTTCGGTCTGCTCGGCCAGGATGACCAGGCCGGAGCCCGGCTCGTCGGTCAGCCCGCCGGGCCGGACGATGGTCCAGTCCAGGTCCCGGCCGCGCAGGTCGGCGTCGGCCTCGCTCTTGGCCCGCAGATAGACCTGGAAGACCTCGTCGGAGTCCGGATCGAAGTCGTCGGTACGGTGAGCGGAGATCATCACGTAGCGGCGGATCCCGGCCCGTTCCGCCGCCTCGGCGAGCAGGATCGCGCCGTCCCGGTCGACGGTGAGCTTGCGGGCCGTCCCACTGCCCGGCCCGGCACCGGCCGCGAACACCACCGCGTCGGCGCCGGCCAGGTCCCGGGCCAGCTCGTCCGGACCGATCGCCTCCAGGTCCAGCACCAGCGGGATCCCGCCGAGCGCGACCAGATCGGCCGCCTGCTCGGGTTTGCGGATGATCCCGATCGCCTCGTGACCCGCCGCGGCGAGCTTCTCGATCATGATCAGGGCGATCTTGCCGTGCCCGCCGGCGATGGCGATCCGCATGTTGGTCTCCCTCAGAAGGTGTGTGGCTGGTGATCCCGAAGATCGGTGACCGCGGTCTCGGTCATGTCGGCGATCCGGCCGGCGACCAGCCCGCGACCGCGGTCGTTGAGCAGTTCGTCGTGGATCGGGAACGCGTGCGCGGCGCCGACCGCCCGGACGAAGTCGACGGTCTCCTTCATCGCCGCCCACGGACCGTAGGCCGGCATCGCCAGCACGTCGATCCCCTCCGGCGCGGTCGCGTACGAGTCGCCCGGATGGAACAGCGTCGGCTCGCCCTCCGCCCGCAGCACCAGACCGATGTTGCCGATCCGCGGTATGTCGCGGTGGATCTCGGCGTGCTGCCCGCCGACGGTCTCCACCGTGAACTCACCGACGGTCAGCGTCGTGCCGACCGGCGCCGCGGCCAGCCGGTCGGCGAAGGGCAGCCCCGCCTCGGTGATCGACGGCTCGACGTGCACCGCGGCGCCGGGGTTGGCCGCCAGCAGGTCCGCCGCGGCGGCCGGGTCGAGGTGATCGGGGTGGACGTGGCTGACCAGCACCGCGTCCAGGTCGGTCAGTCCGTGCCAGGCGGGCTCGAAGTTGCCCGGGTCGATCAGGATCCGGGTCCGTTCGGTCTCGACCAGGACGGCCGCGTGCCCAAGGTGGCTGATCTTCATGATCGCCACGGTACGCCACCCGGGCGGGTTCAGCCGGTCGGGGCAACCGCTCCGGTACGCCAGCGATCGAGCTCGGCCGACCAGTCCTGCGCCGCCGTGGACAGCTCGGCCAGCACGTCCGGCCGGTCACCCGACCGGTCGTGGACCTCCGCCGGATCGGCCTCCAGGTCGAACAGCAACCGTCCCGGCACCGACGGCGTGCCGAGCCGTTCGCTGGGATCGATCACCAGCTTCCACCGCCCGCGCCGGACCGCCCGCTGGCTCTCGTACGCCCAGCACAGGGTCCGCTCCGCCGCCCGGCCGTCCCGGAGCAGCGGACCAAGATCAACTCCGTCCACGTCGTCGACCGGACGGCCGGCGGCGGCCAGCACGGTGGGCAGCACGTCCATCATGATCGCCGGCTCGTCGCAGACCACGCCCTGCGGCAGCCCGCCCGGCCAGGACCAGATCCCGGGCACCCGGATCCCGCCCTCGAACAGCGATCCCTTGTGTCCGCGCAGCCCGCCGGTGGACCCGCCCGGGTAGGCGATCTCCTCGCCGCCGAGCCAGTTCCGCTCCTCGGCGGACGGTCCGTTGTCGGACGAGAAGACGATGATCGTGTCGTCCAGCCGACCGGTCCGGCGCAGCGCCTTGACGATCCGGCCGACCCCGTCGTCGACCCGGCTGATCATGGCCGCCATCACCTGCCGCTCCCAGGGCAGATGGGCGAACCGGGCCATCGCCTCCGCCGGCGCGTGCATCGGGTAGTGCGGCGCGTTGTACGACACGTAACAGAAGAAGGGATCCCGGACCTCTTCGAGGAAGCCGACCGCCTCGTCGGTGATCACGTCGGTCAGGTACTCGCCGTTGCGCCAGATCTCGGTGTCACCGTCCCAGAGATCGTGCAGCGGGTAGCGATTCCCCCAGTACATGATGTGGGAGTAGTAGTCGACGCAGCCGGCGCGGAACCCGAGGTGCCGACCGAAGCCGCGCCGCTGCGGTGCCGAGCCCGGCTCGACGCCGAGGTGCCACTTGCCGAAGATCGCCGTGGTCCAGCCCAGCTCCTCCAGCCGCGAGGCCAGCGTCGGTTGGTCCGGCAGCCCGGTCACCGTCCGGGCCGCACCCAGGATCGACTCGACGCCTGCGTGCGCCGGGTGCAGGCCGGTCAGCAGGGAGGCCCGGGACGGCGAGCAGACCGGCGAGTTCGAGTACCACTGGGTGAACCGGACGCCGCGCTCGGCCAGCGCGTCCAGGTGCGGCGTCTCGACGTCCGTACTGCCGTAGCAACCGAGGTCGCCCCAACCAAGATCATCGGTGTAGATGATCACGACGTTCGGTCCGCTCACTCCTGCTCCTCCTGAAATCCGTGCCGGACGTGCCCGACCGGCAGCATCCGGGTCTGCGGCGGCCCGTCCGCCCCCTCGATCCGGGCGACCAGCAGGTCGACCGCCTCGTGCGCCAGCCGGCCGATGTCGGCCTCGACCAGCCGCAGCGGGACCGGCGACAGGAACGCCGCGTCGATGTCCTCCGACGCGGCGACCTCGACCGTGGCGCGCGCTTCGGCGACCGCCTCGAGGACGCCGAGCAGCAGCAGCCCGGTCGTGGTGACGATCGCCGTGGGCGGGTCGGCAGCCCGCAGCAGCTCGGCCGCGGCCCGGCGCGCGGTCGCCGCGGCGCCGTGCCCGACGCTGACCAGTCGGGTCTCCACCGGCATCCCGTGCTGGTGCAGCGTGTCGTTCCAGGCCGCGTACCGGCGGGTCCCGGGGTCGGTCTCGATCTCGCCGCCGACGAAGGCGATCCGCCGGTGGCCGCGCCGCCACAGCTCCTCGACCTGGTCCACCACGGCCCGGTAGTAGTCGAAGGTGACGACGTCGGCGGTGATCCCGCCGCCCGGGAACCGGTCCAGGTAGACCCGCGGCACGCCGGTCTGGCGCTGCCGCTCGCCGTACTCGTCGCCGTTGGCCGGCACCACGATCAGGCCGTCCACCCGGCGGCTGGTCATCTCCTTGACCAGGTGCTTCTCCCGGGCCCAGGCCTTCTGGGTGACCGCGACCAGCAGCGTGCTGCCGTGCTCCTGGGCGGCCCGGTCCAGCTCGACGACGATCCGGGCGAAGTAGTGCGAGTCGACGTCGTCGACCAGCAGTCCCCAGGTCATCGAGCGCACGTCCGGCCGGACCGTCCGGGCCGAGGCGCTGGTCACGAAGTCCAGCTCGTCGACCGCCCGCAGCACCCGCTCCCGGGCGTCCGGCGAGGCCGGGCCGGAATCGTTCAGCACCCGCGACACGGTCGACATGCTGACCCTGGCCCGGGCCGCCACGTCGCGGATCGTCGGCGGGCGCCCCCGCAGTCCCTTGCTCACGTTCACTCCTTCACGCCACCGACCGCGAGGCCCGAGACGAGCCGGCGCTGGGCGATCGCGAAGAGCACGATAGTCGGCACCGAGGCGACGACGGAGGCGCACATGACCAGGTCCCACTGGGTCGTGAACTCGCCGAAGAAGTTGGACAGCCCGACCTGGACCGTCTTCAGCGTCTCGTCGGTCATCAGCACCTTGGCGAACAGATACTCCTCCCAGGCCACGATGAACGTGTTGATCGCGACCGTCGCGACGCCCGGCCAGGCGACCGGGAAGACCACCCGGAACAGCACCGACAGGGTGGAGCAGCCGTCGATCCGGGCCGCCTCGTCCAGACCCTTCGGTACGGTCTCGAAGTAGCCCATCATCAGGTACGTCGCGAACGGCAGCGTGATCGCCACGTAGGCGATGATCAAGCCCTGGTACGTGTTCAGCAGCCGCAGCTCGGAGAAGAACAGGTAGAGCGGCGTGATCAGGATGACGAACGGGAACAGATGGACCGCGATCACCAGCACCATCAGCACCCGCTTGCCGCGGAACTCGAACCGGGAGAACGCATAGCCGGTCAGGCAGGACAACACCACCGACGCGATCATGGCCACCGTCGCGACCAGCAGGCTGTTGATCAGGAACCGGCCGAACGACGAGGTGGCGAACAGCCTCCCGTACGAGTCGAACGTCAACGCCGACGGCAGGATCTGCCGCAGGTCGAACATCTCGGCCGCCGGCCGCAGCGAGGTCAGCAGCATCCAGGCGAACGGGAAGACCATGATCGACAACACCACGGCGACCGCCGCCAGCACGGCGATCTCGGACGGCCGGATCAGCCGGCGCCGGCGCCGGACCGGCACGGTGGCACTCATGATCGCTCCCGGCGCTGCAGCAGGAACAGATAGGCCAGGGCGAAGATCACCATGCAGACCGACATGATCAACCCGATCGCCGCACCGCGGCCGAGATCGTTGTCGACGAAGGCGTAGGTGTAGAGCTGGGTGGCCAGCACCTGGGTGTACGTGCCCGGTCCGCCGCCGGTCGTCAGCCAGACGTAGACGAAGTTGTTGAACGAGCCGATGGTGATCATCAGGCCGACCACACCGAGCACCGGGCGCAGATTCGGCAGCGTCACGTGCAGCAGCGACCGCCCGGCACCGGCTCCGTCGATCGCCGCCGCCTCGTACTGCTCCCCCGGGATCGCCTGCAGCCCGGCCATCAGCACGATGATCACGAACGGCAGCTCCCGCCAGGTGATGATCGCGGTCAGGCACCACCACACCGTGCTGGTCTGGCCGAGGAACGGGATGCCCTGCTCGATCAGCCCCCAGCGCAGCAGCAGCTGGTTGATCAAACCGGATTGGCCGTCCAGCAGCCAGCGCCAGGCTGCCACCGCGACGGTGGGCGGGATCATCCACGGGATCAGCACCAGGGTGCGGCACACCCCGAGCAGCCGCAGCCGGCGCAGCACCGGAGCGTTCAGCAGCAGCGCGACACCGAGCCCGAAGACCAGCCGCAATGCCACGGTGAGCAGGGTCAGCCAGAGCACGGTGTTGCCGAGGCTGAGCGGTGTCTGCGGATCTCTCAGCACGGCGGCGAAGTTGCCCAGCGCCACGAACGGGCCGTCACCCAGCGCGTCGTACGGCGTCACCTCGTGCAGCGACAGCCAGACGTTGTAGCCGGCCGGCACCCCGAACAGCAGGAGCAGCATGATCATTCCGGGCGCCACCAGCCCGTACGGCGTCAGCCGGGTCGCCCACGGCCGGCGGCGGGCCGGCACCGGGGCGGTGCCGGTCGGGGCGGCCCCGGTCGCGACCGTCACTGCCCCGCGGCCAGCTCGGCCTGCAGCTGGGCGACGATCGCCTCGGCCGCAGCCCGGCTGTCGGTCTGGCCGGAGTAGACGGCGCCGAACTGGGCGTTGGTGATCTTGGTGATCGTCGTCACCGGCACCGGGCCGGCGATGTAGCGGCCGAACGTCTCCGAGTGTGGCAGCTGCTGCTGGTAGCCCTCCTCGCCCTCGGGCACCTTCATCGAGGTCAGCACGCTGGTCGCCGCCGGGTACTGATCGATCTCGGTGAACGCCTCGGCGCTGTTCAGATAGCGGATGAACTCCCAGGCCTGCTCCGGATGATCACTGGACGCGTTGATGCCGAGCATCCGGCCACCCAGGTGACTGTTGCCGTCCTTCAGCGCCTCGGGCATCGGCGCGGTGCGCAGCGAGGAGTCGAGTTCCTTGGCCTTGCGGAACGTCTGCGGCGCCATCAGCGTCATCGCGCAGGTGCCGCGGGCCAGTCCGTCGACGATCTGCGGATCGGTCAGCGACGCGACGGCGATCATGGACTTGGCGGTGCCGCCGTCGGTGAACAGCCCGTTGAACCAGTCGATCGCCTGCTGCAGCTGCTCGGCCGTCGCACCGACCTGCCAGGTGCCGCCCTCGTTCTTGATCAAGGTCGCGCCGTGCGACCAGAGGTAGTAGTTGATCGCGAACCACTGGCCGGAGTCCGGACCGCTGGCGCCGGGCAGGCAGAAGCCGGACCGCTTCGCCTTCACGTCCGACAGCTGCTTCGCCTGGTCGGCCAGCTGCTCCCAGGTGGTCGGCGGCTTCAGCCCGGCGTCGGCCAGCAACTCCGGCCGGTACGCCAGCGCGAACGTGTCGACCGTCCACGGCAGGGCCCAGGTCTTCTCCTCGAACCGGGCCAGGTCGAGCGCCAGGTAGTCCTCCACCGGCGTCTCCGGCGCGGACGTCGCCGCGAGCTCGTCCAGCGGACGCAGGATCTTGGGCTTGGCCAGGTCCTTGACGTTGACGTTGGCGATCTGGACGACGTCCGGACCGGACCCGGAGTTGGCCTCCCGGGCGAACTGCTGAGCACTGTCCGGCCCGGACAGCGTCTCCAGCTTCACCTGGGTCTCGGGATGCTTCTCGTTCCAGGCCTGGACCGCCGCCTGCAGGCCGGCCGTCTCGGCCGGCGGGTCGAACTGCCGGAAGGTCAGCGTCACCGGTCCGTCCGCCGTACCGCCGCCGCCACAGGCCGACAGGGCCGCCGCGGCGACCAGCGCGCCGGTCGCCAGAAGTGCACCAAGTCTCATGTCAGATCCGCCTCGATCCCCTCAACGATGCCTGGGCCCAACCGTAGAGTGGAAACGTTCTCACCACAAGAGTTTGCTTATCTGTCTGAGATTTGGTCGCAGCTGTACGGACATTCTGGAAACGTCACCATCGAAATTCAGTCGCTCCGGGGCGGGCCTGCCGGAAGACTGTCCCGCCATGGGCCATGTCGAGGTGTCAGGCGTCGACTACCGACTCCCCGACGGGCGGCGACTGCTCGCCGAGGTCGGCTTCCGGGTCGGTGACGGCGCCAACGTGGCGCTGGTCGGTGCGAACGGCTGCGGCAAGACGACCCTGCTCAAGATCATCGCCGGCCACCTGGACCCGGACGCCGGCGCGGTCACGACCAGCGGCGGGCTCGGCGTGATGCGCCAGTTCGCCGGGTCGGGCACCGAGACCGTACGCGAACTGCTGTTGTCGGTGTCACCGCCGCGGCTGCGGGCCGCCGCTGCCGCCGTGGACCGGGCCGAGCTGGCGGCGATGGAACGCGACGACGAGGCCACCCAGCTGGGCTATGCGACGGCGCTCGCCGAGTGGTCCGACGCCGGCGGCTACCAGGCCGAGGTGCTCTGGGACATCTGCTGTACGGAGGCGTTCGGCGTCCCGTACGACCGGGCCAAGTATCGCGAGCTGGGCACGCTGTCCGGCGGCGAGCAGAAGCGGCTGGTGCTGCGGGTGCTGCTGCGCAACCCGGACCAGGTGCTGGTGCTCGACGAGCCGGACAACTACCTCGACGTGCCGACCAAGCGGTGGCTCGAGGAGCAGCTCAACGAGACCCCGAAGACCGTCCTGTACGTCAGCCACGACCGCGAGCTGCTGGCCAACACCGCCGACCAGATCGTCACCCTGGAGGGCGGTGCGGCCGGCAACACGGCCTGGACGCACGGCGGTGGCTTCGCGACCTACCACCAGGCCAGGCTGGACCGCCACGAGCGGTACGCCGAGCTGGGCCGCCGCTGGGAGGAGCACCGGTCCCGGCTCGCCGACCTGGTCCAGACGCTGCGGCTGGCCAAGTCGCCGAAGGTCCAGGCCGCGGTGACCCGGCTGCGCCGGCACGAGGCGGTCCGGCCGCCGGAGCCGCCGCGCCAGCAGAGCCTGCGGATGCGGCTGCCCGGTGGCCGGACCGGGGTCCGTGCGCTGACCTGCGCCGGGCTGTCGCTGACCGGGCTGACCGAGTCGTTCGACCTGGAGGTGTACTACGGCGAGCGGGTCGCGGTGCTGGGCGGCAACGGCACCGGCAAGAGCCACTTCCTGCGGCTGCTGGCGGGCTGGCCGGAGCCGGACGCGGTCGCCAACACCGGGTCCTGGAAGCTCGGCGCGCGGGTCGTCCCCGGGCACTTCTCGCAGACCCACGAGCACCCGGAGCTGGCCGGCCGCACCCTGCTCGACATCCTCTGGACCGACTGCTCACTGCGGTCCGAGGAGGCGGCCCGGGTGCTCAACCGGTACGAGCTCGTCGCCGCCCGCGAGCAGCCCTTCGACACCCTGTCCGGCGGCCAGCAGGCCCGCTTCCAGATCCTGCTGCTCGAGCTGTCCGGCGCGACGATGCTGCTGCTCGACGAGCCGACCGACAACCTCGACGTCGCCTCGGCCGACGCCCTGCAGGCGGCCTTGGACGAGTTCGACGGCACCGTCCTCGCGGTCACCCACGACCGCTGGTTCGTCCGCGGCTTCGACCGCTTCGTCCAGTTCGGCGGCGACGGCCGAGTCAGCGAAACCGCCGAGCCTGTCTGGACCTGACCCGCCACGACATTCCCTGAGCTTGTCGAAGGGCAAGGCCACAGCTGGCTAGGCCCTTCGACAGGCTCAGGGCACGTCCTCCGCAAGCCCTTCGCCAGGCTCAGGGCGCGGTGGTCAGCAGGGTGCCGATGATCTTTCCGGCGGCGGCACACGAGGCCGAGTCGACGTCGAGGTGGGTGACGGCTCTGATCATGCGGGCGCCGAGCGCGGAGACCCGGACGCCCTGTTCCGCGGCCGCGGCGGCGATCGGCCCGGCCGGCCGGTCCCCCGTGTCGATGATCACGATGTTCGTCTCGACGGTGTCCGGGTCCACGGCCGCCGGCGCGCTCTCGGCCACCGCGTCGGCGAACGCCCGGGCCGCGGCATGATCATCGGCCAGCCGGTCCACGTGATGATCAAGTGCGTACAAGGCCGCTGCGGCAAGGATTCCCGCCTGCCGCCAGCCCGCGCCGAGCCGCTTCCGCAGCACCCGGGCCCGCGCGATCCGGTCCGCGTCGGCCACCAGCACCGAGCCCACCGGAGCGCCGAGTCCCTTGGAGAAGCAGACGCTGACCGTGTCGAAGAGCCGGCCGTAGTCGATCAAGGGCGTGCCGGTCGCGACGTGGGCGTTCCAGAGCCGGGCACCGTCCAGGTGCAGCCCGAGACCATGATCACGACCGAGCTCGGAGACCGCGCGGAGTTGCTCCAGCGGCTGCACCGTACCGCCGCCGAAGTTGTGCGTGTTCTCCACCGCGACCGCCGCGGTGGACACCAGATAGGGGCCGGCGTTCGGCGAGATGATCTTGGCGACCTCGGCCACGTCGACCCGGCCGCGGTCGGACGGGAAGGTCCGCATGGTCAACCCGCCGAGCGCGCCGTGGGCCCCCATCTCGGCCCGGGCGATGTGCGCCTCGACGTCGCAGACGACCTCCTGGCCCGGCTCGACCAGCAGCCGTACGCCGAGCAGGTTGGCCAGCGACCCGGTCGCACAGAACAGCCCCGCCTCGTGCCCGAGCAGTTCGGCGACGCGCCGCTCGAGCGCGACCACGGTCGGGTCCTCGCCGTACACGTCGTCGCCGACCTCGGCCATGATCATGGCCTGCCGCATCGCCTCGGTCGGACGCGTCACCGTGTCCGACCGAAGATCGATGATCTTGCTCATTCGTCGGCTTGGAAGGCCTGCACCGGATTCGGCCGCTTGATCCGGCCGGTGGTCAGCCGTTCGGCGACCAGGAAGGCCAGCTCCAGCGACTGGTTCCGGTTCAGCCGCGGGTCGCACAGCGTCTCGTACCGGTTGGCCAGGTCCGCCTCGACCAGGTCGTCGCCGCCGCCCAGGCACTCGGTGACGTCGTCGCCGGTCAGCTCGACATGCACGCCGCCCGGCCAGGTGCCGAGTTCCTCGTGGACGTCGAAGAAGCCGTTCAACTCGTCGATCACGTCCGCGAACGCCCGGGTCTTGTAGCCGTTGGCCGACTCGAACGTGTTGCCGTGCATCGGGTCGCAGACCCAGGTCACCTGGCGGCCGCTGGCGGTCACCTTCTCCACCACGTCCGGCAGCACGTCCCTGATCTTGCCGGCGCCCATCCGGGTGATGAACGTGATCCGGCCGGGCTCCTGCTCCGGGTCGAGCCGGTCGGCCAACTGCAGCGCGGTGTCGGCGGTGGTGGTCGGGCCGAGCTTGACGCCGAGCGGGTTGCGGACGTGCCGGAGCAGTTCGACGTGGGCACCGTCCAACTGGCGGGTCCGCTCCCCGATCCAGAGGAAGTGGCCGGACACGTCGTACGGCAGCTGGGTGCGGGAGTCGATCCGGGTCAGCGCGTGCTCGTACTCCAGGCTCAGGGCCTCGTGGCTGGAGTAGAAGTCGACGGTCCGGAACTCCTCGTCGTCGATGCCGCAGGCCACCATGAACGCCAGCGCCCGGTCGATCTCGTCGGCCAGGTTCTGGTAGCGCACGCCGGCTGCGGAGGTCTTGACGAAGTTGGCGTTCCAGCTGTGCACGCTGCGCAGGTGGGCGAAGCCGCCGGTGACGAACGCCCGGGTCAGGTTGAGCGTGGCCGCGGAGGCGTTGTACGTGTCCAACAGCCGGCGTGGGTCGTGCACCCGGGACTCCGGCGTGAAGGCGAAGCCGTTGACCGAGTCGCCGCGGTAGGCCGGCAGCGTCACGCCGTCGCGGGTCTCGGTGTCGGAGCTGCGCGGCTTGGTGTACTGCCCGGCCATCCGGCCGACCTTGACGATCGGCACCTGCGCCGCGTACGTGAGCACAACGGCCATCGACAGCAACGTACGCAGCTTGCCCTGGATGTTGGCCGCGGTCACCCCGGCGAACGTCTCGGCGCAGTCCCCGCCCTGCAGCAGGAACGCCTCGCCCGCCGCCGCGCTGGCCAGTTTCGCCCGCAGGTCGTCGCACTCGCCGGCGAACACCAGCGGCGGCAGCGCACGCAGCCGGGCGACGACCTCGGCGACCTGCTCCGCGTCGGGATAGCTCGGCTGTTGCAGCGGCTTCAGGGCATGCAGTGAGTCGAGCGAGGGAAGGGTTACGGACACGGGGCTACTGTAGACGGTCCAGCACGGCGGGAAGGACGGCGACCATGGCAGGACAGGCGGCCTTTGTCCGGGAGTTCCTCAAGGAACGAGCGACGATCCTGATCAACGGCCGGCTGCGGGGTGACCCGCTGGCGCTGCTGCACCTGGACGAGGGCCGGGTCGACCCGTACCCCCTCTATGAGCGGGTTCGGGCGGCAGGCCCGCTGACCCTGTCCAGGCTCGGGGTGTTCACCACCGCCGACCACGCGATCTGCGACCAGGTGCTGCGCGACCGCCGGTTCGGGGTCGGCGGCCGGGTGGTCGACGACACCGCCGAGCTGTCCTTCCTGGAGATGAACCCGCCGGACCACACCCGGCTGCGCCGGTTCGCGGCGCCGACCTTCAGCCCGCGCGCCATCGCCGGCTTCGACGCCACGATCACGACGGTGGTCGGGCAGCTGCTGGACCGGGTGCCGACCGGCCGTCCGTTCGATCTGGTGGCCGACTTCGCCGCACCGATGCCGATCGCGGTGATCACCGAACTGCTCGGCATCCCGGACGCCGACGCCGAGGAGTTCTCCCGGTACGGGACCGTCTTCGGCAGCGCTCTCGGCGGGCTGCAGTCGCTGCGGCACGTGAGCCAACTGCTGGACGCGAAGAAGCAGCTGGAGCGGATCTTCACCCGGCTGTTCGACCTGAAGCGGGCCGAGCCCGGCGACGACGTGATCAGCCGGCTGGTGGCCGCGGAGGGGGACAAGGTCCGGCCCGAGGAGATGGTGCCGCTGTGCACCCTGCTGCTGATCGCCGGCTTCGAGACCACCGTCAACCTGATCGGCAACACCACCCTGGCGCTGCTCCGACACCCCGAGGCCTGGCACCGGGTGGCCGCGGAGCCGGACCTCGCGACCGCCGCGATCGAGGAGACCCTGCGCTACGACGCGCCGGTGCAGCGGACCGGCCGGATGGCGCTGGACGACGTCGAGATCGCCGGCCGGATCGTCCGCAAGGGCGAGTACGTGGTGACCCTGCTCGGCGGGGCGAACCGGGACCCGAAGGTGTTCGACCGCCCGGCCCGGTTCGACCTGGATCGGCCCAACGCCCATGATCATCTCGGTTTCTCCAGCGGCATCCACTACTGCGTCGGCGCGCCGCTGGCCAAGCTCGAGGCCCGGATCGCGATCCAGCAGATCACCCAGCGCTTCGGCAACCTGGCCATGATCAAACCCGGCGTGCGGCGCCCCGGCAGCCTGATCCGCGGGATGTCCAGCTTCCCCGTCGTGGGCTACCCCGTCCTCAGCCGGGCCTGACCCCGCGCCGGCCCGCCGCCCGCGCTCCCGGAGCCGGGAGGCGGACCGGATGATCAGGAATCGAGAAGCACCGCCGACCGGGCCGGCCTACGGTGAGGGAAACACCGAGGAGGAGCACGGAACCATGGCTGGCAAGGGACAGGTCCGAGAAGAGGCGGCGATCGACTGCCTGGCGCGCGTGCAACGGATCGGAGACCGGACGATCCTGAGGTTGCCCGACGAGGCGAGCGCCCGACTGCCGTCACGCGGCCAGGTCGCCGTCACGGCCACGATCGGCGGCCGGTCCTTCGACACGGTCGTCGAGCCGGACGGACGGCGCGGCCATTGGCTGCCGATCGACGGAGGGCCGGTCTTCGCGGACGGTGACACCGTGACCCTCGGGCTGCGGCTGACCGACGGTTGGCCCGAGCCCGACCTGCCGGAGGATCTCGACGCCGCGCTGGCCCAGGCTGCGGACCTCGCCGAGGTGTGGCAGGACATCACGCCGATGGCGCGCTGGGAGTGGGTGCGCTGGGTCAACGCCACCAAGAACAGCCAGACCCGTGAACGCCGGATCGAGGTCAGCGTCGCCAAGCTCCGGTCCGGCAAGCGCCGGCCCTGCTGCTTCGACCTGGCCTCCTGCACCGATCCGGAACTGTCGAAGAACGGCAAGCTCCTCGGCATCGAGGACCGACCCTCGTAGCGAGGAACCAGGGTGCACGCGGATCGGGTGGCCTTCCGGATCGGCGAGGAGCATGTCGCCCGACGGGTGCCGGTCGAGCCTGGTCGCGCCGAGCCTCAGCGGCCGCTCCTCCGTGGCGCGAGGGTCGGCGGCCTCGATCTCCAGGTACGCCTGAGGCGGCCGTTCCGGATCCCGCCACCGTGGCGGTTTCCCGGCGGCGCTTGCGAACGAGAGCCCTGGCGGTTGTCCGTCGGTTCTCCTGATGATCACCCAACCGTGCGATTCTCCACCCGCTCGTCCAGCCCGAGAAGCTCGGCGTAGAACGCGGAGAGGCTCTGGGCGTCGGGACAGTCGAACGTGACCGCACGAATCCGCGCTGCCTCGTACCCTGATCGCACCACCTCACCAACTTTCCTGGCGCTTTACCCGAGAAGCTTCTCTGGCAAAGCGCCAGTTTTTCACGCAACGTGAAAAACCGACGCGGGGCGAGTCAGCCGAGGGACCACGCGTAGGTGATCACGGGACTGGTCGGGCGGAAGCCGGCGGTGCGGTAGAGGGTGCGGCGGCTCGGCTCGGGGCCGAAGACCTTGATCCGTTCGGCGCCGCGGCGGGCGAGCCGGTCGATTCCCTCCAGCAGCATCGCGGTGGCCAGGCCGCGGCGTTGGAACTCGTCCTCGACCCGCATCGGCTCGACCAAGCCGACTCGGGTGACCGGGTCGAACCAGTAGAGCGAATAGCCGGCGAGGCGGCCGTCGTCGGTCTCCACGGCGAGGTCGAGCCCGGGGTCGTAGAGGGAGCAGGCCCGCAGCCGTTCGGCGACCTCGGGACCGTTGCGCCCGCGCAGCGGGTGTGGGGTGTCGGGCCGGGCGATGCGGTCGATGATCGTGAATCCAGTCGCCGGTGGCGGCGACACCGCCCGGTCGCCCGGGGCCAGCCAGTCGATCATGCCGCGGCCCTGGACGACGAAGCCCGCGTCCATGATCAACTCGGTGAAGGTCGGGTCGTCCTCCCGTACGGTGAGCTCGACGGTGCCGCGGGCGTACGTCCGTACAAGATCAACAACGCGGTCCCGGAGGACCTCCGGCTCCGGCCCGGCACCCGGGACCAGGACCGGGTCGCACTGCCAACGATCGTCGCGCCAGCTGGTGATCACGACGCCCGCGACCGGACCGTCGTCGTCCAGCCAGAACGGCTGCGGCACGTCGTCCGAGGCGCGCGGCCGACGGCTCCACCACTGCACATCCGCGGCCTCCCAGACGCCCGCATCGGGCCCAGCCAGCCGGGCTCGTCGCAGCAGCTCGGTGGCCAGGGCCAGCGCCGGCCGTCCGCTCGCTCGCTCTTCGCGCACGGCCCCACTCAACCGCGCCCGATCCGCGACGGCGACCCGATTTTCGGCTCCGAGCCGGGTCACCCGTCCCGGCGTGCCTGGCGGCGGGCGCCCGCCGCGCGGCTGCTGGCGTCCTTCTTCAGGCCACCCGTCGTCTTGCGATGAGTCCGGGCACGACCCTCGGTCACCGTGGCCGGGGCCGGTGGTTCCGGGCTCGGCCCGGATCCACCAGTGCCGCGGGCCGCCGCCAGCCGCTCCGCCCGCAGCTCCGCCGCCGCACGTCTCGCCACCGTCGCGACCTGCCGGCTGACCCGGGCCAGGGCGTCCTCGAAAACCTCGGCCTTGTCCCGGTCCCGCTGGCCCTGCGGCCGGGCGAACCCACGGCCGCCGACGTCGCGGACCCGGGCGCCGGCCTGGCGGCGGTAGAGCTTCACGTACTTGTTCCGGGCCCGCCGGATCCGGCCGTGCAGGTCGAGGAGATCGTCCTCGTCGAGCTCCTGCAGGACGGCGCGTTCCGTCTCGGCGATCAGCCGCTGCTCGGCCTCGGTCATCGTCCTGATCATCGCTTGTCTCACGGCAGGTCCTCCCCCTCGCCGGCGGGCGCCGGGTCGGGCAGCGCCTCCGATCGGTAATCCGGCAGCCGGCTCGCCGGGATCAGGGCGAGCAGACTGACCCCGGCCAGGATCAGCAGGCCCAGCTTCAGGGCACGCAGCCGGGCCTCCTCGTTCACCGCGACGGCCGCCTCGACCTGGGCGTCCGTCGCGTCGGTCTCGGCCAGCGCCTCGCGGAGCTGGTCGTTGCTGATGAAGTCGAGGTTGTCCAGCTCCACCTGCGAGGTCAGCTCCGGCGGCAGCTCCGGATGCTCGACCACCGCCCGGCCCAGGCTCACCCCGAGCAGGGTGACCAGCAAGGCCCCGACGACCGCGGTCCCCACCGCGGACGCGAGGTTCTGGGTGGTGCCGCGGATCGAGCCGACGTCGCCCGCCAGCTGCTTCGGCGCCGAGGTGACCAGCACGTTGAAGACCAGCGTGACCAGGCTGCCCTGGCCGACGCCGAAGACGATCAGTCCGAGGATCGTCGGCAGGGTCTCCCAGTTGTTGTTCACCACGAACGCCAGCCAGATCAGCGCCACGGTGGTCAGCCCGAAGGAGAACCGGGCGATCGCCCGCGGCGTGAACCGGTCGTAGAAGCGGACCACGAGCATCGCCGTGACGAACACCGTGAGGTTGAACGGCAGCATGGCCAACGACGTGTCGAACGGGGTCCGGCCCTGCACGATCTGGATGTACAGCGGCACGGTGAAGTTCAGCGCCGCCTCCATGGCGACGACGGTGAACATCGCATACACGGCGGCCCGTTCCCGGGAGGAGCCGAGGACCGACAGGTCCACCAGCGGCACCCGGCCGTCCTTGATCCGGCGCAGCGTCCACATGACGAATCCCTGCCCCAGCAGCACCCCGACGACGACGAGCAGCGGCGCCGGCGACACCCCGAGCACGTCGAACGGCGCCGTCGGCTCGGCCAGGAAGACGCCCCACGCGTTCAGGTTGTTGAAGCCCAGGGTCAGCGACACGATCGCTGCGCCGATCAGGACCGCACCGATGATGTCGATCTTGATCCCGGCGTCGCCACGGTCCGACCGGAGCCGGAAACTGAAGACGAAGACCAACACCGCCAGCCCGAGAACGATGGCGAAGACGGGACGCCAGCTGATCCAGGTGGCCAGGGCTCCGCCGATCAGAAAGGCGCTCACGCCGGACAGGGCCCGCGCCGATCCGAGCGATCCGATCGCGGTCGCCTGCTGAGCGCCGCGGTAGTTCTCCGCGATCAGGGCGACCAGCGACGGGACGATGATCGCCGCGGACGCGCCCGCCAGCGCCTGCCCGGTGATCGCCAACTCCACCGTCGGGGCGGTGATCATCAACACCGCCGAGCCGGCGAACAGCGCCACCACCACCTGGAAGATGATCACCCAGCCGATCCGCTGGCCGAGCTTCGCCCCGACCATCACCAGGGCCGCGACCATCAGGCCGTACACGACGATCGTCGTGCTCACCGTGGTCGCGGGGACGTCGAAGTCGGCGACCATGCCGCCCAGCGACACGGGCAGGGCCGCGACGTTGAACGACATCAGCACCTGGGCCAGGAACAGCCCGACCAGTGGCGTCCAGGAGGACCGGACGGTCCCGGCGGGTCGGGTGTCGGCGTCAGTGGACATCGGAGTCCTCCCGGATCGCGTGATGGACAGCGGAGGCGAAGAGGTTCAGCCCGAGGGCTCGAGAGAGGTACGCCGTCGCTCGCTGGCCGCGCACGCTGTTGCCGGCGGAGTCGAGCAGCGGCGAGTAGGTGCCGATCCCGCCCTTGCCCGGCGAGACCGCGACCACGCCGCCGGCCACGCCCGACTTCGCGGGCAGCCCGATCTCGAACAGCCACTCCCCCGACCGCTCGTAGAGCCCGTTCGCGGCGAGCACGGCCAGCGTGTCCCGGCAGACGTCGGCGGAGACCACGCGGTCGCCGGTCACCGGGTTGACCCCGCCGTCGGCGAGCGTCGCGCCCATCACCGCGAGGTCACGGGCGGTGACCCGCAGCGAACACTGCCGGGTGTAGACGTCGACCACCTCGAGCGGATCGAGATCGATCCTGCCGTAACTCTCCAGCAGCCGGGCGATGGCACGGTTGCGCTGGTTGGTCTGCGACTCGGAGTGGTAGACGACGCCGTCCAGTTCGAGCGGGCGGCCGGCGAACCGGGACAACCCGGTGCGGATGTGCTCCCACTGCTCCGCCGGGGTGGCGCCGGCCACCAGCGCGGTGGTGGCGAGGGCGCCGGCGTTGACCATCGGATTCATCGGGAACCCGTCGTTGAGCTCGATCGCCATCACCGAGTTGAACGGCAGTCCCGTGTTGTCGACGCCGACCCGTTCCTTGACCAGCCGATGGCCACGGGACTCGCAGACGAGGGCGTACACGAAGGCCTTGGAGATGGATTGGATGGAGAAGGCCACCAGGCAGTCGCCGGCGGTGTGGACGGCGCCGTTCGTCTCGGCGACGGCGACCCCGAACAGGGACGGATCGGCCGACGCGAGCACCGGGATGTAGTCCGCGACGGCGCCCTCGGCCAGGTCCCGATATCTCGCCCGCGCCTGCTCCACCAGTGTGTCGACCTCGTGCCAACCCGGGAGCGTGCCGGTCGAGACGACCTGGGAGACATCGTCGACATCGAGTTCCACCGTGCTCTCCCTGTCACCCCGAGGAGCCAAGGAATTCAGCGATCAATCAATCTCTCACATTCGTTCCTTGCACACAACGGGGCAACCGGAACAGTTCTTTGCGTTCCAGGGCGCCAGCGCGGGCGGTCAGGCCTGGGGCGAGGTCTCCGCCTCGTCGTCGGCGGCCTTCTCCTTCGCCGCCAGCTCCTTCGCGGCCGGGGCGTAGAGGTCGACGTACTCCTGGCCGGAGAGTTCCATGATCGCGTACATGATCTCGTCGGTGATCGAACGCAGGATGAAGCGGTCGTCGCTCATCCCGGAATAGCGGGAGAAGTCGAGTGGCTTGCCGAACTTGACGGTCGGGCTGATCACCTTGTGGATGATCTTGCCCGGCGGCGCGATCAGGTCGGTGCCGATCACCGCGGACGGGATCACCGGAACGTCGGCCAGCAAGGCCATCCGGGCCACTCCGGTCCGGCCCTTGTAGAGCCGGCCGTCGTGGCTGCGGGTGCCCTCGGGATAGATCCCGAACAGCTCGCCGCGCTCCAACACCTTCAAGCCTGCCCGCAACGCGCCCTCCGAGGCCCGGCCGCCGCTGCGGTCGATCGGCACCTGGCCGGTGCCGGCGAAGAACCGCTTCTGCGCCCAGCCCTTGAGGCCCGCGCCGGTGAAGTAGTCCGACTTGGCGACGAAGGTGATCCGCCGGTCCAGGGCCAGCGGCAGGAACAGCCAGTCGGCGTAGGAGAGGTGGTTGCTGGCGACGATCGCCGCCCCGGTCGCCGGTACGTTCTCGGCGCCGACCTCGATCGGCCGGAACAGCCGGCGCACCGTCGGCCCGAGCACCACGTTCTTCAGCGCCCAGTAGATGCCCCGGCCGGCGTTGCGACGCCCGCCCGGCGGCTGCGGGTCGACGGTGACCAGCTCGTCGTTCATGACCTCATCGTGCCCGATCGGCGTCCTTGGAGGGGGAACCCTGCGGCGCGGCGGGCCGATCGCCCGGCAACGGCGGCACCCGCGCACCCGCTCCCGGCCGCTCCAGGACCGGAGCCTTCAGCTCGCGGCCCTCCTCCTCGGCGGACTTCACCGACGCCGCGTACGCGTCGACGTAGACCTGGCCGGACAGCTCCATGATCGAATTCATCACCTCGTCGGTGATCCAGCGCAGCACCTCGCGGTCGTTGCCGGCGGCGGCGTACTGATCGAAGCGGAGCGGCTTGCCGAACCGCAGCCCGGGCCGGTGCATCCACGGGATCCCGAACAGCTTGGTCGGCACCAGATGGGTGTTGATCATGGCCGCCGGGACCACCGGCGCGCCGGTCTGCAGCACCAGCCGGGCCACCCCGGTCTTGCCCTTGTAGAGCCGGCCGTCCGGCGACCGGGTGCCCTCGGGGAAGATGCCGAGAACGCCGCCGCCGCGCAGGATGTCGGCCACCTGGTCCATGTCGGAGGCGCTGACCCGGCCGCCCGAGCGGTCGATCGGGCGGATCCCGATGCCGCGCAGGAAGAGGCCGAGCAGCCGTCCCGGCAGCGACGTCGCCGTGAACAACTCGATCTTGGCCGGGAAGCTCATCGAACGGCGGATCATGGCCGGGATCAGGAACGTCTCACCGGCCGACAGGTGATTGCTCGCGATCAGCACCGGGCCCTTCGCGGGGATGTTGTCCTCACCTTCGATCCACGGCTTGAACAGCACCTTCACCAAGGGTCGGACGATCACCCATTTGAGCACAAAGAACAACAACCCACTGCCTCCTTCACCGGCCCCAACTCTATTCGCGACGGCTATCGTCGCCTCATGAACACCCCCGCCGCCGGTCCCGACCCGGTCACGGTACGGCCCGGCGCCGAGCCGTTCCGGGGCGGCAGCGGCGAGACCGCCGTCCTGCTCTGCCACGGCTTCACCGGCTCGCCGAAGTCACTCCGGGCCTGGGCCGAGGACCTGATCGGACGCGGCTACACCGTCGACCTGCCCCGGCTGCCCGGTCACGGAACCGACTGGCGCGAGCTGAACGCGACCAGGTGGACGGATTGGTACGACTGCGTCGACCGCGCCTTCGTCGAGCTGGCCCGGGAGCACCGGACCGTGTTCGTGTTCGGGCTGTCGATGGGCGGCAGCCTGGCGCTGCGGCTGGCCGCGGAGCACGCCGACCGGGTCGCCGGGCTGGTGCTGGTGAACCCGTCGGTGCGCAATCCCGACCCGCGGCTGTACGCTCTGCCCCTGCTCCAGCTGCTGACCCCGTCGATCGCCGGGATCACCAACGACATCGCGCTGCCCGGCGTCGACGAGGGTGGCTACGACCGACTGCCGTTGCGGGCGCTGCGCTCGCTGACCCGGCTCTGGCGGGACGTCGCGGGTCGGCTGGACCAGGTCACCGCACCGCTGCTGCTGTTCCGCTCGGCGACCGACCACGTCGTCGATCCGTCATCGGCCCGACTGATTCTGGAAACTGTGAATTCGCCCACGACGGAGGAGATCGTGCTCCGCCGTAGCTACCATGTAGCCACCATGGACGCCGATGCTCCGGAGATCTTCGATCGTTCGGCGGCATTCTGCTCGGCGATCGCCGGGGAGGCCCGGTCCGCGGGATCGGAAGGAGTGACGTGATGAGCACGCCCGACTCCGAGCCGGATCGACCCGACAGTCCGGCGGACCCCAGCGATCTCGCTCCCGAGGATCAGAACGAGATCGACCGGACCTTCGCCGAGATCGTCGCTCGCTTCCACACCGCCGACGGCCCGGAGCACGACCCGGAGCCGCTGCCGCCCCACTCGGAGCGCGATCCGGTCGACGAACCGGAGCCGACGATCTGGGCCGATGATCATCCGCTGTTCACGTTCGACCCGCCGCCGACCCGGCCCGATCCGGAGCCGGAGGACGAGCGGTACGTGCCGGAGCCGCCGCCACCGCTCCCCCGGCCGTCCTGGCCGACGCTGCTGGCCACCGTCTCGATCGGGTACGCGACGCTGGTCATGATCGCCCTGATGTTCGGCGCGCCGCTCCCGGCCTGGGCCGGCGTCCTGGCGATCGTCGGCTTCCTGATCGGCTGCGCGATCCTGGTCTTCCGGCTGCCCCGCAACCGGCCGCCCGGCTCGGACGACGGCGCGATCCTCTGACCCTGCCCGGCACCGGGCGGATCTCGATCATCGAGCAGAGCCGACCAACGCTCCGCCGGGCACTCAGCCGCCGAGCCAGCCCGGCGCGTCCAGACGGAACAGGTCATCCGGCGTGAGCCGCTGCAGGTCCTGCTCGAACGCGCGGTACCGCTCGGGGCCGAGCGTCTCGGCCCACTCGCTGCGCACCCGGTCGAAGATCCGGGCCGAGCGCCGGAGCGCGTCGACGCCACGTTCGGTGAGCCGCACCGTGCGGCGCCGAGCGTCGGCCGGGTCGGTGCTCCGCTCCAGGTAGCCGAGCCGTTCCAGCTGCTCGATCGTCTTGCCCGCGGCCTGCTTGCTCACCCCCAGCCGCCTGGCCAGCTCGACACCGGTGATCCCGTCCCGGCCGACCGCCTGGAAGACGAAGCCGTGCAGCGGCCGCAGGTCCGGATGACCCTGCCGGGCCAGCTCGGCGTGCAACCGGTCGATGATCATCCGGAACCCGAGCAGCAGCCGCAGCGGAAGCTCGAAGCCGGGCGGTTCACTTGACACGATAGACAACCTCATTGACTATATTGGTCAACCTGATTGACCAATCATAGAGGGGGAACCATGACCGACGCCATCCGTCGCGCCGACGCGCGACGCACCGAGACACCGAACGCCGTCATGATCACGCTCGCGTCGCCGACTCAGGGCAACGCGGGACTGGCGCTGTGGCAGGTCGAGATGGAGGCCGGGAAGACCGGCCCCGATCATGCCTTCGACGTCGAGCAGATCTGGACCTGGCTGGCCGGCTCGGCCACCGTGGCGGTGGACGACCGGCCGATCGACGTACACGACGGCGACACGCTGGTGATCCCGGCCGGCGTGCCGCGCCGGGTCAGCACCGAGGCGGGGTTCACCGCGATCGTCGCGGCCACCGCCGGCGGCCGCGCGACCACGCCGGGCGGTGCCGAGCCGGTGCTGCCGGCCTGGATCGCCTGACGTCCGAGATGGGGACCCGGGCTCTGCCCTTCGACAGGCTCAGGGGTCGTCGGCGTCCCTTCGACAGGCTCAGGGGTCGGCGGCGTCGGTGATCAGACCTGGCCGCGGCCGCGCAGGATCCGGCGCGACTTGCGCTTCCGGCGCCGCGGCCAGAACCCGGAGCCCTCCGAGCCCGGGGGCTCGGACATCGAGACGCGGGCCAGGTCGGCCGCCCCGATCAGGCCGGCGTCGTTGCGGAACGAGGCGAGGGCGACGGTCGCGGTCGGCCGGTAGCCGCGGCCGGTCAGGGTCCGCTCGAACGCGTGCCGGGCCGGCTGCAGCAGCAGATCGCCGGCCGCACTGACCCCGCCGCCGATGACGAACAGGTCCGGATCGAGGGCGGCGGCGAGGTTGGCGATCCCCTGCCCCAGCCACTGGCCGACGTCGGCCAGCAGCTCGATCGAGGTCGGCTCGCCCTCCAGCGCCAGCGCCGTGACACCGGGACCGGTGATCTGGTCGATGTCACCGTTCACCGACTCGAGCAGCCGGTACGCCAGCGGCGACTTGGTCCGGGCCAGCTCCCGGGCCTCGCGGACCAGCGCGTTGCCGGAGGCGTACTGCTCCCAGCAGCCACGGTTGCCGCACTCGCACCGGTGCCCGCCGGGCACGCTGATCATGTGACCCCACTCGCCGGCCATGCCGTAGGTGCCGCGGAACAGCTGCCCGTTGACCACCAGCCCGCCGCCGATGCCGGTGCCCAGGGTGATGCAGATCATCACGGAGGAACCCTGCCCGGACCCGAACCGGTACTCGGCCCAGGCCGCGGCGTTGGCGTCGTTGTCGACGATCAGCGGTACGTCGATCCGGGACTCCAGCCGGTCCTTCAACGGTTCCGACCGCCAGGCCAGGTGCGGCGAGAACCGGATCGTGGCCTGATCGCTGTCGACCCAGCCGGCGGCGCCGATGCCGACCGCGTCGACCGTGTGACGACGGCGCAGGTCGTTCACCACGTCGACGATGGCGTCCTCGACCGCCTGTGGACTGTGCGTCGGCGTCGGGACGACCAGCCGGTCGGTCACGCCACCCTTGTCGTCGACCACCCCGGCGGCGACCTTGGTGCCCCCGATGTCGACGCCGATCGTCGCCGTCATCTCTCGACGCGCCGCTTCAGCCCCTTCAGGGCACCGTCGATGATCGTCTTCTCCGCCTTGCGCTTGAACATCCCGATCATCGGCAGATTGACGTCGACAGTGAGCCGGTACGTGACCGTACTGCCGTCGCCCGCCGCCGCCAGTTCGTAGCTGCCGTCCATCGCCTTCAGCAGCGACCCCTCGACCAGCTTCCAGTCGACCCGCTCCGGCTGCCAGGCGTAGCGGAGCACGTAGGTGTCGGAGACCAGCGGATGCTGCAGCGTCATCCGTACCGTCTCGGCACGACCGTCGGCGCCGGTCGAGAGCACGTCGGCGCTCCGCATCGAATCGACCCATTCCGGGTAGTGCTCGAAGTCGGCGATCACGTCCATGATCACCGCCGGAGACGCGCCGATCCGGATGCTGGCGCTGGTCTGTTCGCTCACCCGGAACACCCTAATGCTGGGCGGCCGGGCCGGGATGTACCGCCCAGATAGCTTGCCGGTTGCGGGAGCCCGAGCGGGCACGGCGGAACCCTCGGCGGTCACGCGGCAGCGCTCCCGCCTCGTCCCGTCGCCTCACGCCTGCTCGGGCACCGGCAAGCTACCTGGGCGGCACACCCCGCTGGTGCGCCGACCGGTCGGTGCCGGCTACTCGGTCTCCTCGGCGAGCTGCGGCCGGGTGCCCAGGTCCCGTCGTGCCCGCTCCCGCCGAATCACCTCCCGCAGGGCCAGTTCGACGGCCCGCCGCGCTGTACGCACGCCGAGCACCGACTTGGCCCGCTCGAGCAGATGGACCTCGACGTCGACGATCGTCGACCCGGTGGACTCCGACCCGGTTTGTGTCCCCTTCATCGTCAACCACCCGGAGCCGCTGAGCCGTGACGGAAGACTGTTGACCTGTCCATGGTTCTCCCCCGCTCTCCCTGTTGTCACCTTCCATTGTTCCTGGTCGGTGTTGGCGGACCTGTTGTCCGAAGCAGGGAAGGTGTCGCCCGTTGTCCGCGGCGTCACCCGGCAGCCGGCCGCGACCGGGTCAGCCGGTCCGCGAGCTGGTGCCCGGCCGCGATCAGTTCGGCCGGCTCGATCAGCTCCAGGTCGACGTCGAAGAACGCGAACCAGGCCGCCAGGCCGCCCCAGGTCCACGAGTTCGCGGTCACCCGGCAGCGGTCCGGGCCGGCCGGTTCGACCGTCGCGGCCGGGCCGACCCAGGGCACCACCTGTTCGGCCGGCAGCTGCACCACGGCGGTGCCGCGGCAGAGCAGTGGGCCGCAGCCGATCCGCTCGGCCAGGAAGTCGGCCGGGCTGCCGGCCGGCAGCGGGCGCCGTTCGAAGCGCGGTCCGGTCGGGGTCCTGGTCCGAAGCCGGTCCACCCGGTACGTCCGCCAGTCGTCCCTGTCGTGGTCCCAGCCGATCAGGTACCAGCGGCCGCCGCGGGCCACCAGGTGGTGCGGCTCGGCCCGCCGGACGGCCGGGCCATCGGCGCCCGGATAGTCGAACCGCAGCACCTCGCGGCGCCGGATCGCCTCCGCGATCGCGACCAGCTCACCCGGCTCGACCGGCGCCGGCCCGCCACCCGCGCCGCTCACCTCGAGCAGGTCGATCCGGGCCTTGAGCCGGGTCGGCAGCACCTGGCGGATGCTGATCAACGCCCGATCGGCGGCGTCGGTCAGTCCGGCGATCGACTCGGGCAAGGTCCGCAGCGCCACCGCGATCGCCAGCACCTGGTCGTCGTCGAACAACAGCGGCGGCAGGTCGTGGCCGGGCACCAGGCGGTAGCCGCCGTCGGGCCCGGTCAGGGCGTCGATCGCGTAACCGGCGTCGCGCAACCGGTCCAGGTCACGCCGCAGCGTGCGCGGGCTGACCTCGAGCCGCTCGGCCAGTTCGGCGGCCGGCCACCGCCGGCCGCCCTGGAGCAGCGAGATCAGGGTCAGCAGCCGGGTCGACGTCATCGGGTCTCCTTCCGCTTCGCCGATGATTGTTCCGGTTGTAGTCAATTCCTGTCCACAACCCTCGGTACGGTCCGACTCCTCGACGAACGAAGGAGAACCATGAGCCAGCGCAAGCCCGTGCCGGACGGCTACCACACCGTCACGCCGTGGATCCTCGGCCAGGACACGGCCGGCCTGATCGACTTCCTGGTCACCGTGTTCGACGCCGTCGATCTCGGCCGGATGACCGACGACGAGGGCCGGATCGGGCACGCCGAGGTACGGATCGGCGACTCGGTGGTGCTGATGTTCGACGTCCCCGACTGGCCGCCGACCCCGGGCTTCCTGCGCGTGTACGTGACCGACGTGCAGGCCGTTCACGACCGGGCCGTCGCCGCCGGCGGCGCCTCGGTCACGCTGCCCACGCACGTCTTCTGGGGCGACCGGATCGCCCGGGTCACCGACCCGTACGGCAATCTCTACTGGCTGATGGAGCGGATCGAGGAGGTCGGCGAGGAGGAGGTCGACCGACGGCTGGCGGACCCCGGGTTCAGGAAGAACCTGGAGTACGTCCAGGGAACGAGGTATTTCCCTCCAACGCGTCCTTGAGCCGGAACAACGCGGTACGCCAGCGGCGGCCGACGTTGCGCCGGTGCAGCAGGTCGCGGCGGGCGGCCAGCGGGCCGGCGCGCAGCCAGTCGCGACGGGGTGGTCGGGCCCGGAGCCAGAAATGGACCACGGCGCCGCCGCCCGGCCGCGCCTCGATCCACCACTCGCAACTGCCGGTGAGCACGCCGGTGACGACGGCGCGCATCCCCTCGACGCCGCGGTCCTCGTACGGAAGGAGCCGGAGCCCGCCGGCCCACCGGGCCTGCCAGGCCGGGTCGGCCAGGACGGCGGCGATCCGGGCCGGGTCGGCGCGGATGAAGGTCTCGGCCTCGAGGGCGGGCGTGGTCATGCGATCAACTCTCGCAGAGTCGCCCGGACCCGGTCCGACCCGAACCCGGCCAGTGCATGATCACTACCGGCCCGCCCCATCCGGCGGCGCAGCTCGGGATCCTTGATCAACTCCAGCAGCCGGTCGGCGAGTCGATCATGGTCCAGCGGATCGACCACCCAGCCGGAGACGCCGTCGAGGACCGTCTCCGGGGCGCCGCCCGAGTCGCCGACCAGGATCGGCAGGCCGGTCGCGGCGGCCTCCAGGAAGCTCAGCCCGAGACCCTCCGGTTCCAGGCCGGCCAGCCGGGTCCGCACCGGCAACGCGAACAGGTCGGCGCGGCGCAGCACCTCGGCCACCTGCGGCCGGGTCAGCGGCCCGGTCCAGCGGACGGTGTCGGCGACCCTCAGCTCTCCGGCCAGCGCCTGCCAACGCCGGCGCTGCGGGCCGTCGCCGACGATGATCAACTCGGCACCGCGGCCCAGCTCGGTCCGGACCCGCCGCCAAGCCCGGAGCAGGACGTCGATCCCCTTCCTGGCCACGAATCTGGCGGCCGCGACGCAACGGACGATCCCGTCGGGCTCCCGGTCCCCCGGGTGGAACACGGCCGGATCGACCGGCGGCGGCATCATGATCAGCTTTCGCCCCTGCACGGGTGGCAGGGCGGCCCGCAGCCGGTCCCCGGTGAAGTCGGAGATCACGGTCAGTCGGTCCAGCCCGGCCACCATCCGCCGCAGTAGCGCCCGACTCGGCGGCAGCCGGGCCCACCAGAGTTCGTGGCCGTGGCTGATCCCGATGATCTTGGACGCACCGGCCGCCCGGAGCGAAGGGGCCAGCAGGCTGAGCGGCGCGGCGGCGCCGAAGATCACCCGCTCCGCCCCGTACCGCCGCAGCAGGCCGGCCGCGTCGGCGGCGACGCCCGGGGTGGGCAGCAGCACCGGGTCCCGCCGGTGGATCGGGAACCCGGCCGCGCGGTCGTACGCCTCGCTGCCCGGCACCCGGCAGGTCAGCACGACGACGTCATGATCAAGGAACCGGCAGACGTCCTCGACGAAGGACTCGATGCCGCCGATCCGCGGGCCGAAGTCGTTGGTGATCACCAACGTGGTACCCGGCGCGCTCATCGCACCGCGGCGAGGGACTTCGCCCACTGGGTCCGGAACTCGGCGAGGCCGACCCCGGTGGCGGACCGGAGCGCCTGGTCGACCGGCTGACCGACCCCTGCCGCGACGACGAACCGCTGCAGGCCCTCCTCGCTGTGGCTCTCCGCGATCAGCCGGCAGGCGGACCAGGCGAGCAGATAGGCGCGATCAAGCTCACCGCGGCGGAACGCGTCGTCGCCGGGCAGCTCGTCCGGCACGCCCCCGGAACGTACGGTGTCACGCAGGCTCTGCTCGGCCGCGGCCTGCAGGTCCGGCGCGGCCGTGTAGGCGAGGTGGTCGGCGAAGCCCTCGACCACCCAGAGCGGCGCCCGCGAGCCCGCGTCGTAGCGGGCCAGATGGGTCACCTCGTGGGTCAGCAGCAGATCCACCGCCCGCGGATCGAGGTCGGCCCGGGTCGGATTGACGACCACCCGCACCGCGATCCGCTCCGCGCGCGGGTCGCCGACCCCTTCGGCCCAGGCGACCGCGGCGTAGCCGTCGTGGCTGCCCGGATCGCCGCCGAGCAACCGGTGGTAGCCCTCGCTCGTAGCCGGCAGCTCGACCACGACGTCACCCGTCCAGCCCTGCCGCAGCCGGTCCAGCTGCAGCAGTTCCGCTACCCGGTCGGCCGCCCGGTCCGCCCGGTTTGCCCAGGTCGCCGCCGAGAACGGGTCGGACCCGACCGCCACCACCGTTGCGCGGCCCTGCCGGACCACCCGGAGCTGGTCGGACCACCAACTCGGCCGGGCGGCCGGCGCGGCGGCGGGCTCGACGGCCGCGATCCTGACCGTGCCCTCGGCGTCGGCGCGGAAGCTGAACCGGCCGTGGTGGCTCGCGGTCCCCGAGTCCCCGGGCACGGCCCAGTCGATGGCGACGTCGCCCAGTCCGGCCGGGTCCAGCGGCCTGGCAGCCAGCTGGAACCGGCTGACGTCGAGCGCGGTCAGGTTGCCCCACCAGAGCTCGGCGGTCCGGCCGAGCTCCTGGTCCGTGGTCTCGAACTGGGCGAGAAAGGAGTCCTCCCGCCGATCCCGGACCGCGGCCTCGACCCGGTCCAGCGTCCGCTCGGCGTCGGCCTGGCTCGGCACCTGGTCCGGCGACGGCGACAGGACCGAGCAGCCGGTCATGAGCAAAGCCCACGTGACCAGGACAACGGTCACGTGGGCTTTGATGCCGAGCAGCCTCGAGGGTCTAGCCGTAGCGGCGCGCACCGACGTACGGCATCGAGTCGAGCGACGAGTAGCCGAGCGGCTTGCGGGAGTTCGGGGCGTGGAAGACCTGGCCGTTGCCGGCGTAGATGCCGACGTGGCTGGGCCGGGACGAGCTGTAGTAGAAGACCAGATCGCCCGGGCGGAGGTTCTCCTTCGACACGTGGGTGCCCATCCGGAACTGGGCCGACGAGGAGTGCGGCAGGTCGACCCCGACCTTGCCCCACGCCTTGAGGGTCAGCCCGGAGCAGTCGTAGGAATCCGGGCCGTCGGCGCCGAACACGTACGGCTTGCCCTTCTGGGTCAGCGCCCAGGCGAGCACCTTGGCGCCCTTGCCCGAACCGGAGACCTTCGGCTCGTCGTCCGAGTCGCTGTCGTCGGAGCTCTCGTCGGTGTCACCGTTGTCCGAGTCGTCGTCGCTGGCCTGGGCCGCGCGCTCCGAGTCGTCGGCCTCACGGCGCTCCTCGGCGGCGAGCGCCTGGCGCTGCTCCTCGGTGAGACGGTCCAGGATCTTCTCGGCGTCCTTGACCTTCTTGTCGGCGTCCTTGCGGATCTTCTTGAGCTCGTCGCGCTGCTTCTCCAGCGACTCCAGCTCGTCGGCCGCGGACTGCTCGAGGGTGACCAGGGCGGCCTGCTGCTCCTGGTAGTCCTGGAGCGCGCTGTTCTGGTTCTGGGTGATCTTCTCGACCGTCGACAGCTGGCTCAGGAACCGATCGGTGTCGGCGTGCAGGAACAGCTGCGCCGTGGTGCCGAGGTTCTTGTTCTGCAGGTTGGCCAGCGCCACCTGCCCGACGATCTTGCGGAGCTTCGCGATCTTCGCGCGCTGCGCCTGGAGACTCTGCTGCTTCTGCTTGAGCGCCTTCTCGGCGTCCGCGATCTCCAGCTTGACGTCGTTGTACTCCTGGTCCAGCCCGGCGGCCTCAGCCTCGTGCTGTTCGATCTGGGCTTTCGCATCCTCCACGGTGAGCGGCGGCTCGGCCCGGGCGAACGTGCCCTGGGCGCCGACCAGCATGGTGACACCGAGAGTGACCGCAGCAAGGCCAAAGCCTGCCCGCCGGGTCACGATGCGAAACAGCGATGATGTCCGAGCCCCAGCGGAGCGTGCGGTCACGCGTACAGTCCCTTCTCACTCGACGCTTACCAGGTGAGCTGACGGATTCGGGCTGGGAAGGAAGCCCTACGACCGCGCGTTCAGCGACTCAAGGCCGACCGCGCCCGCCGATTCACCCCACTAGATTGGTTCCCCGGCTTCCTCGTCCGCGCCGCTTCGTGGGCGACCCTCACGGTTGAGGAACTCAGCGTGCGCGATGTCCATCGCGCAGGGAACACACTAGGTCACGGAATGATCACGCGCAAACACGCGACACGCCGATTCTCGCCGTGTCGTTTCGAAGGATGGAACATCCGCCCACGACCAGGCCGGATGGCGGTTCAGGCGTAGTCCTGCCAGGTCAGGGGGGACTGGATCGGCTCGACCCTGGCAGCGCCGGGGATCAGCCGGAGCGGCGGGACCAGCCCGTTCTCGGCCAGCGCCGCCAGGGCGGCCCGCTCGTCCGCGTCCAGGTCGACGCCTTCGGACGGCGCGCCGAGCAGGACGCTGATCACGCAGTCGTCGCAGGCCGGACCGCGCGCCGCGCAGGTGCCGCAGTCCACGTGCAGACTCTCACTCATCGGTCCTCCTCGGGCCCGTTGTGCTTCCGTACGAAGAACTCTGCCGGGCACCACTGACAGTCCCGTTCCGACGGCGTGCCCGTAACCTCGTCCGGGTGACTTCCGGGCCCGACTGGGCGACGCTGCGTGCGGCCTGCTGCTACGAGGACGAGGCTGTGCTCGCCCTGAACAAGCCGGTCGGCATCTCCGTGATGGGCGAACGCCACGACACCGACCTGGTCCGGCTGGCCGAGGCCGCCGGCGAGACGCTGTATCCGGTGCACCGGATCGACAAGGTCACCTCCGGCCTGATCCTGCTCGCCAAGGAGCTGCGGTTCCACGGCGGGCTGACCCGCCAGTTCGCGCAACGGGCGGCGGACAAGCGCTATCTCGCGATCGTCCGGCCGGCCGGACTGCCCGAGCGGGGCACGATCGACCTGCCGTTGAGTACGGGACGCAAGGGCCGGATCCGGATCGCCGCGGACCGGGCCGCGATCGAGCAGCACGGCGACCCGCCGACCTGGTCGGTGCCCGCGGCGGCGGTCTTCGACCAGGTCCGCACGTACCCGTCGCTGACCACCTTCCGCCGGCTCACCCGGGGCCCGGACGCCGATCTGCTGGAGGTCAGCCCGGTCACCGGCCGACGGCACCAGCTGCGGGTGCACCTGGCCTGGATCGGGTACGCGATCGTCGGTGACCCCCTGTTCGCCGGCCGCGACGACCCGGCCCCGCGGACGGCGCTGCACTCCTGGCGGCTGGCCCTCGACGCCGACTGGGCCGGCGGCCGGCGGCTGCAGCTCGAGGCCGAGCCCGGCCCGGACTTCTTCGCCGTCAGCCCCGGTCTCGACACGCCGGGGCGCGCGGCACTGTCCGCGGCTCGCGATTGACGGCACACTTGGCCCGTGGGAACCGTGACCATCTCGGCCTCGTACGGCGCCGGCGGCAGCGTGCTCGCTCCGCGGATCGCCTCCCGACTCGGCCTGCCCTTCCTGGACCGGGCGATCTCGGTCGCCATCGCCGCCGAGCTCGGCATCTCGCCGGACGCGCCCGAGGCCAAGGGCGAGAGCCCGGGCGGCTGGTGGGCCCGACTCGCCAACGTCTCGGCGATGTCCTTCTACGCCGACCCGAGCCTGGCGGCGGTGCATCCGCCGGAACAGCTGGTCCGGGAGCGCTCGGAGAAGCGGCTCCGGGAGATCGCCGAAGGGTCCGGCGGGGTCATCCTCGGTCGCGCCGCAGCCCTCGTCCTGGCCGACGTCCCGACCGCCCTGCACGTTCGCCTGGACGGCCCGGTCGAGGCCAGGATCGCCGCCGCGATGGAGCAGCACGGCATCACCGCCGAGGAGGCCAAGCAGAACCGCAAGATCAACGACGAGGCCCGGACCCGCTACGTCCGGCAGGCCTACCGGGCCGACCCGAACGCGGCCGAGCACTACCACCTGGTGATCAACACCGGCGCCCTCGGCTGGGACGCCGCCGAGGAGTTGATCATGGTCGCCGCCGCGGCCCGCGGCATCGTCCCGCCCGCCTGACAACCCTTGCTCAGCTGGGATCCGTGGCCTCGAACGAGGTCACGGACTCCCGCAGCAACCGCGCGATCGTGTCCACCGGCCGGCCCGACCGTCGCTCGTCGAACCGCCGCAGGACGATCCGGCGGGTGCCCAGGCCGGGGATGTCCAAGATCGTGACGCCGTCGTGGACGATCCCCGACAACGCCAGTGTCGGCACCACGGCCACTCCCTCCCCCGCGGCCACCAGGGCGAGCGCGGTCAGCGTCTCCTGGTAGCGGTGCACCGTCTCGGCGGACGGGCTCGCGGACCGGCGGAGCCGGCCGATCACGGCGGCGTTGGCGGCCGAGGCGTCGACCTCGAGCCACGGCAGCGGCAGCCGGGTCAGGTCGAGGTTCTCGGCGTCGATCAGGGCCCCGTTCGGTACGGCCAGCTTCCACGGCTCGTCCAGCAGCGGCTCCTCCGACATCCCCGGTGACAGCGGGCGCTGCTCGACGGTGGTCGAGTCGAGTTCCAGCACCGCCGCGTCGAGCTCGCGCCGGCGCAGCAGCCGGATCAGCGTGGGGATGTCGGCCTCGACGATCCGTACCTGGAGCTGCGGGAACTGCGCCCGCCACTCGGGCAGCCGAGGGATCACCATGGTCCGCACAAAGCTGCTGAACCCGCCCAGCCGGACCACGCCGACCAGGTCCGCCTCGCCCTCGATCCGCCCGCGGGCCACGGACAGCGCCCGTTCGATCTCCTCGGCCGCCTCGGCCATCGCCAGTCCGGCCGGGGTCAGGACCGAGCCGCGCGGCGTGCGGACCACCAGGACGTGGCCGGCCTCGTCCTCCAGTTTGTTGAGCTGCTGGGACACCGCCGACGGTGTGATGCCCAGCTCGTCGGCCGCCGCCAGCACGCCGCCGGTGCGGCCGATCGCCAGCAGCACGCGCAGGCGGCGCGGATCGATATCCATATTCAGCATTTCTAAACCATGAGTGCAGAGGACTGCAATTGATCTTAACCTCCGGCGTCTTCATAGTTGCACCGGAAATCGTCGGGGCCACTCGGATAAGGACAAGGATGCTGGCCGCAGTCTTGGGATGGTTGGGAACCATCGGCACGTTCGTCGCCTACGTCATGCTGACGCGGGGACGACTGACCTCGGCCTCCCTCCGGTACGGGGCCCTGAACACGGTCGGCGGCCTGCTCGGCGGAACGGCGACGGCACTCTACGGCGCCTGGCCGAGCTCGGCGGCGAACTTCCTCTGGGCGGCCCTGGGTACGTACTCCATGCTCAGCACCTACCGCCGGCGGCGCCGGCTGACCTCCGCGAACGCCGGCGGGCCCGAGGCCCTCGCGAACGGCGACGCCCTCGGCGGCCCGATCGACGACGACCTGGCCCGGCCCGGCGCTGCGCTGATCGACGAGCGGCCCGGCGCCGGACTACCGGCCCGGTAGGCAGCAGCGCGACGGAACGCGCGGATACTGGGCGGGTGAAGGAGCACCTGCTGACCGGCGGGCACGACTCGGGCCCGGTGTCCCGGGTCGGCGAGACCGTGCACCGGCCGCTCCGCCCCTGGACCCGGTCCGTCCACGCACTGCTGCACCACCTCGAGACGGTCGGCTTCACGGCGGCGCCCCGCGTGATCGGCGTCGACGAGGCCGGGCAGCGGGAGATCCTGACCTACGTTCCCGGCAGCGACGGCCGCGTCGCCCGGTGCTACGACGACGCCGCCCTGGCGGAGGTCGCGGCCCGGATCCGGAGCCTGCACGAGGCCGCAGCCGGCTTCGCCGCACCGCCGGACGCACGGTGGCGGCCGGACCCGTACGCGCCGCCGGGGCCGCTGGTCTGCCACAACGATCTCGGGCCCGCGAACACGGTCTATCGCGACGGGCGGCCGCAGGCGTTCATCGACTGGGACTTCGCCAGGCCGACGACGGCGGTCTGGGACCTGGGCTACGCGGTCCGCACCTTCGTCCCGCTGTACAGCCCCGAGGACTGCGTCGCGCTCGGCTATCCGCCGGACCGGCAGACCGACCGGCTTCGGCTCTTCTGCGACGCGTACGGGATGGACCGGCCGACCCGGGAGGCCCTGCTGCCGGCGGTCCGGGCTCGGCTGGGCGCCCAGTCCTCGGCCTTCACCGACCGCAGTCGGCAGGCCCTGCGCGTCCACGGGGAGGACTGGCGCCGCGCCGTCACCTCGTGACGATTTGCGCCGCCGCGGATCCCAGATACGATACGGCCCGTGCCGTATCGAAAGAGTGACGGTCCGGCCCGCGGCGGCCGGCCGCGGGACGACGAACTGGAGCAGCGCATCCTCGCCGCCGTCGGCGCTGTGCTGGCGGAATCCGGCTACGAGGGCGTGACGTTCGAGGAGATCGCCCGTCGGTCGGGTGCCGCGAAGGCGAGCCTGTACCGCCGGTGGAAGACCAGGCGGGAGATGGTGATCGCCGCACTCAAGGCCGGCCCGGCGCGGCGTGACGGCGCGGACGCGATCGACACCGGCAGCCTGCGCGGCGACCTGCTCGCCCTCTGCCGGCGGCTGGACCGAACCATGCGGTCCGCCGACAGCCGGACGGCGATGCTGCTGCTTCAGGCCGGCCTGGAGGACCCGGAGCTCTGCGAGGCGATCGAGGTCTCGACCGGCCCGACCGGCGCCCGGTTACCGCGTCCGGTGATCGACGCCGCGGTCGCCCGGGGCGAACTGCCGGATGGCGTGGATCCCTTCCCGTACGAGGAGATCGTCGGCGCGGCCCTGCTGCTCCGCCGGGTCAACGGACTGCTCGTCGACGACGCCTACCTGGACGCCCTGATCGACACCGTGCTGCTGCCCGCCCTGACCGCGACGGCGGACCGCACCCGCCCACTGCCCGCCGGCATCTTCTCCGGGAAGCCGGCCATCCAGACGAAGGAGACCCCATGACCGACCTCGCCATCGACGGCTTCGACTACCGGACCCTGCCCGGCGCGGACGGTGTCGACCTCAACGTCGCCGTCGGCGGCACCGGCCCGGCCGTCGTCCTGCTGCACGGCTTCCCGCAGACCCACTACATGTGGCACCGGGTGGCGAGCCGGCTCGCCGACCGCCACACCGTGATCGCGCCCGACCTGCGCGGCTACGGCCGCAGCACGAAGCCCGCCGGGACCGCTCCGGAGACGTACGCGAAGCGGACCATGGCCCTGGACGTCGTCGCCGTCGCGCAGGCCCTCGGGTTCGAACGGTTCGGGATCGTCGGGCACGACCGGGGCGCACTGGTCGGCGTCCGGGCCGGCCTGGACCACGCGGAGACGATCGACTTCCTCGGCATCCTCGACGTGCTGCCGACCCTGGACACCTGGGCCGTGCTGCAGGGAGTGAACGCGAAGGTCGCCTGGCACCTCTACCTGATGGCCCAGCCGCCCGGGCTGCCGGAGAAGATGATCACCGCCGTCGCCCCGGAGTTCTTCGCCTCGTTCCTGGACGCCTGGGACACCGACGGCTCGACCTTCACCCCGGAGGTGCGCCGGCACTACCTCGACAGCTCGGTGGCCGCGGTCGACTCGATCGTGGCCGACTACCGGGCGACCGCCGGCATCGATCTGGCCATGGACGAGGCCGACCGGGCGGCCGGCCGGAAGTTGATCATGCCGGTGGGCGTTCTCTCCCAGGACTGGGGCTCCCAGCTCGGCTTCGACGCCGCGGCCCTGTGGGGTGCCTGGGCGCCCGACCTCAGCTACCGGCCCATCCAGGCCGGGCACTTCATGGCCGAGGAGAAGCCGGACGAGGTCGCCGGCTTCATCACCGAGCTCGCCACCCGGGCGCTCAGCCGTTCGCAGCCTTGAAGGCCTCGCCGTACTCGGCGGCGATCTTGTCGCCGCCCTCGGAGCGCCACTTCGCGAACGCCTCGTCGTAGTCGCTGAGCGGGTTGCGGCCGAAGATGATGCCGGTCACCGCGTCGTTGATCACCTTGTCCAGCGTCGTCTTCTTGCGACTGGCGGTGTCGGAGTAGAGGCCGATGCTGGGGTCCTTGACCAGGTCCGCGGTGGCCCGCTGGTGCCAGGCGTGCTGCCGGTCCACCCCGTCCCGCGGGCCGGGGCCGATGATGGTCGGGGCGTCGACGATGTACTGCAGGTCCAGGAAGTTCGTGGTGCCCTGCTGGGTCAGCGTCGGCAGCCCGTCCTCCCAGGTGAAGTCCTTGCCCTCGACGCCGTACTTGCGGTGCAGGTGCTCGGCCGACCCGATCGGCGCGGCCAGGTAGTTGAGGACGTTCAGCACGCCGCGGGTCCGCTCCTCACCGAGACCCTTCTTGATCACCGTGATCGCCTGGAAGCCGGTGCCGGCGAAGTGCGGGGCGTCGCCGCCGCCGTCGTACTTCGGCAGCATCATCAGGCCGAGCTTCCCGGTGCCCTCGGCGACCCCGCCGAGCTGGCGGACGAAGAGGTCCCAGCCGGCGTAGCCGTCGCTGAGCAGGACGGTCCGGCCGGCGAAGAAGAAGTCGCGGAACTGGGTGTAGCTGGCCGACGCGGCGTCCGGGTGGAAGACGCCGGCCTTGACCAGTTCGGCGGTCCGGGCGACCGACTCCTTGGTCCGCTCGTCGGCGTACGCATTCGTGAACTCGCCGCCGGACTCGCTCCAGCCGTTCGGTGCACCGAGCATCTCGGCGATCTGGCCGCGCGCGTTGCCGGCGTTGGCCATCGACCAGCGACTCTGCTTCGGGTCGGTGACCGCCTTGCACAGCTCGAGGAACTCGGCGTAGCTCGCCGGTTCCGGATTCACCTGCAACTGGTCGAACAGGTCCCGCCGGTAGTACATCGCACCGCCCGCCACCGAGCGCGGCTGCGGCACCGCGTAGACCGTCCCGTTGGAGACGGCGGGCTTCCAGGACGCCTCCGGAATGTTCGCCAGATAAGGGAAGTCCTTGATCTTGTCGCCGGCCAGGTAGGGCCCGAGGTCCTCGAACAACCGCTCCATCACGCGCGGCTGGTCCGGCGTCGGCAGCGGGAACATCATCACGTCCGGCAGCGAGCCGCCGGCCACCGTGGTCTGGAACTTCGGCCCGTAGTCCGCCGACGGGATCGGCTGCAGGTCGAGCTGCGCCCCGAGCTCGGTCTGCACCTGGGCGTAGAACGTGTTCCGGTCCGGTCCCGGCGGCGCCGCGATGAACGTCGGGTACATGATCGTGATCTTGTCCAGCCCGGCGCCCGGGGGCGTGTCGAAGACCGGCTTCGGATCCTTCGGGTACGCGTAGTAGCCGGGCATCAGGGCCTGATCACCGGGCAGGTCGGGCTTGATCAACTCCACCGGGACGTACGAGGGCAGCTGGGCGTTGACGTTCGCCTCACCCTTGTTGGTCTCGACCGTCTTGTCCGGGGTGCAGGCTGCTGACGTACCGACGGCCAACGCACCGCCGGCCAGGGTCGCGGTCTTGATCAAGGAACGGCGGGTCAGCACCCGCCGCTCCCGGCTGAACTGCTGGGGGTTCTCCATGGTTCACTCCGATGTGGGTATGGATGACCCGGCGGCGGCTAACGCCGTGTGGCACGGACCTGATCGGTCCAGGCCAGCCGGGTGTCGAGGGTGGTGGCCAGCAGGCGTTGGAAGTCCGCCAGCCGGGTCGGGTCGTTACGGATCGCGCGCGGCGTCTGGCCGGTGTCCAGGGCGTGCGCGGCCAGGGCGCCGGCGGCTTCGCCGATCACCCATTCCACCGGGTGCAGCCGGTAGCAGCCGTTGGTGATGTGGGTGGAGCCGATGTTCTTGTTGCCGGGCAGCAGGTTGTCCACCCGTTGCGGGATCAGCGCGCCGAGCGGGATCTGGAACGGATAGTTGGACACGTCGATGTAGTTGCGCGGCCCGGCGCCGGAACCGGTGCTGGGATGCAGGTCGATCCGGTAGGAACCCACACCGACCGTGTCGGGGAACAGCTCCGAACCGTCCGGCAGCCCGGCGGCCTCCCGGGCCTGGACGCCCAGATGCTGTTCCAGCACGGTGAATTCGGCCTTGATCCGCCGGGATTCCCGGATGTACGGGCGCAGCGCGAGATGATCATCGGAGCCGAGCAGATCACCGCGCGGGCGCAGCCCGCGGTAGCCGGTGCCGCCGTCCAGCCGGGGCGCCTCGGTCTGCATCCAGTAGAGGAAGGACAGGCTCTGGGCCCGGGACCCGGCCAGATGTCGATCGACGGTTTCTCGATCGACGCCGAGGATCGGTCCGTCCATGTAGTCGATCTGCGGCCAGTTCACCAGCGTCACGTCGCCGCGGTAGCGGCCGTCCTCGTGATGCCGGCGGGTGAAGATCCGGCGGTAGTGCCAGAAGTCCCGGGTCACCGCGCCCCGCCAGGAATCCGGGTCCTCGAAGATCGCCCGCCGACGCGCCTTCAGCGTGTGCGGCTCGACGTCGTCCCAGCCGAACAGCGGGCCGGGCCAGTACTCCCCCGGCCGGTAGGCACGCCAGTAGTCGTAGTCGGCCGGCTTGTCGATCGTGTGATCGCCGTCGGGGTCGTAGTCGACCGCGAAGCACCAGGTGAACGACTGCTGGTTCAGCGGCTGGGCCGGTCCGTCCACGGCGTGGAGTTCGCCGGTCTCGTCCCGGCTCTCCGCCCCGTACACATGCTCGACGCCGGCCAGGTGCAGCAGGTCGCCGGTCTCGGTCGCGTCGATCACGTACGGCGCGGTCAGGATCGACTCCGTGCCGGTCCGACTGGACCGGACCCGGACCGAGGTGACCCGGTCCCCGTCGGCGTCGGCGGCGACCGGTTCATGATCGAGCAGCACCAGCAGCTGGCCGTCCGAACGGTACGGCGCCAGCAGCTCGTCGATCACCGCCACCGCGACCCGCGGCTCGTGGCAGATCGGGCTCACCCCGCCGCCGCCCGGGTTCAGCAGGTCGTTGGTGCGGGCGTCCTCGTTCAGCGGGTAGGTCCGCCGGTAGTAGGAGCGGACGCCGTTGCGGAACCGCCGGTACAGCCGCGACGGCGACTCCTTCTCGATCCACGGGTGCTCGTCCGGCGGCACCGCCTGGGAGGTCACCTGCCCGCCCAGCCAGGGCGACTCCTCGGTGAGGATCACCTTCCGGCCCAGCGTCAGCGCCGCCAGCGCGGCGCCGACACCGCCCAGACCGCCACCGATCACCAGGACCTCGGTCGACCGCTCCGTCATCGGGGACCACACCTCCGTTGGGTAGTGATAAAGCGCATTACGCAATACGCTAGGAGTGAGGCGGCACCGGAGTCAAGGTGCTGTCCGGGGCCGATTCGGCGAGAATCCACGGACGAGGTCGGACCATGGCCTCGGGGCACGACGAGGGAGGACGAACGTGGCGCGCAGGGCTCGGACCGGGCCGAGACGGGTGTCGCAGGCCGACGTGGCCCGCCACGCCGGCGTCTCCCCCGGCATCGTGTCGTCGGTGATCAACGGCCGCGACTACGGCTCGATCCGGGTCAGCGACGCGACCCGGGAGCGGGTCATGGAGGCGGTTCGCGAGCTCGGCTACGTCCCTGACATCGCGGCCCGCAACCTGGCCGGCGGGAGCAGCCGGCTGATCGGCGTGTTCACCTACGAAGCCCTGTTCCCGTTGGGATCGCAGAACTTCTACCACGACTTCCTGGTCGGCATCGAGGAGGCGGCCGACGAGGCCGAGTACCACCTGCTGCTGGTCACCGGCGCCAAGAACGAGGACCACCGGCGCTCCATCTACGCCGGCGGGGTCAACCACCTGCGGCTGGCCGACGGCGGCCTGCTGCTCGGCACCAACGAGAAGACCGACGAGATCGTCCGGCTGGCCGGCGAGGGCTACCCGTTCGTCTTCGTCGGCGAGCGCTCCTTCCCGGGCGTGGAGCTGTCCTACGTCGCCGGCGACTACGTGGGCGGCACCGCAGCCCTGGTCGGCCGGGCCGTCGAGCTCGGGCACCGCCGGATCGCGATGGCCCAGCTGCAGCCGGACGAGCCGATCCCGGCCCGGCAGGCCGGCTTCCTGGCCGGGCGCCGGCAGTACGGTCTCGCAGCCGAGGACTCCCCGCTGCTGCGCGTCTCGGTCGATCCGACGCCGGGCAAGCTCGGCCTGGACGAGTTCCTGACCGAGATCGTCCGGCGCGGCGTCACCGCCGTCATCCTGGAGAACAACGGTTTCGTCGAGCCCTTCGCGGCGGCCGTCCGTGACCGCGGCCTGGACATCCCGGGCGACCTGTCCATGATCGGGCTCGGCGGCACCCAGTTCCGGCCGGAGAACGCGGCCCTGACCGAGCTGAAGATCCCCCGCTACGAGATGGGCGCCGAAGCCGTGCGGCTGCTGCTGCGCCTGATGGCCGACCCGTCCGAGGCCCCGCTGCGGACCCGGCTCAGCTGCGGCATCCTCGAGGGCTCGACCCTCGCCCCGCCGTCGGCCCGGCGCTGAGCGCCCCCCCCGGTTCAGTCCCGGGTCTGCCCGTCGGTCATGGTGCCGGGCTCCTCGTGATCATGGTTGAGGTCGTCGTCGAGTGGGTGCCAGGCGTCGATCAGGCGGCCGGCGTCGGCGACGTGTTCGGTGCCGGGCGGCAGTTCGCCGCGCCCGGCCAGCAGCCGGCGCCACAGTCCGGGGTGCCGATCGCCGTCCAGGGTGATCATGATCTGGCCGCGGATCGGCGCCTCCCGGTGCATGGCGGTCAGGCAGACGTACCGACGGCCGGTCTCCTCGGCGCGCCAGATGATCATGGTCGGCGACGGCAGCAGCCCGGCCCAGGCAATCAGTTCGCCAGGGCTGTCCACGACAACGGACACGTCACCGATGACGTCGAGCTCACGGCTCGCCCGCAGCAGAACGGCGATCTGGTGTGCACGGTTCGATGGCATCGACCCACCTCCACGGAACGCGGCGCGGCAGGCCGGCCCGGAACCTGACCGAGCAGGCCGGGCCGGCCATGCCGTCGTCGATGATCAGGCCGAGATCTCCCGGGTCCGACCCTCGTCACTCGCCGTGATCGAGATCTTGCGCGGCTTGGCCTTCTCCGCGATCGGGATCTCCAATCGCAGGACACCGTTGCGGTAGTCGGCCTTGATCTTGTCCAGGTCGAGGTTGTCGCCCAAGATCAACTGGCGACTGAACACGCCGCGCGGGCGCTCGGCGGCGATCTGCTCGCCGCTCACCTCGACCACCGGCCGCTCCGCCCGGACGGTCAGCACGTTCCGCTCGATGTCGAGGTCGACCGACTCCGGATCCACCCCGGGAAGATCGAACTCGACGTGGAACGTGTCGCCGTCCCGCCAGGCGTCCATCGGCATGAAGGCCGGCCTCGTGGTGGTGCCCAGGATCTGCTGGCTCAACCGGTCCAGCTCACGAAAAGGATCAGTACGCATCAACATCAGATTCACCTCCGTCGTGTCGAGAAATCGATGCGCCTCTGACACCAAATCTGTGGTGACACCACACATTATGATGAGAGGCCAGAAGAGATTCAAGATCCGGATCGACGAACCGACGGAGGCATTGATGGACCCCCAGCGCGGTGTCTTCGGGATCACGGTCGCCGCCGAGCTGAGCGGCACCGGACCGCAGAACCTGCGCGCGTACGAACGCGCCGGGCTCCTGCGACCCGACCGCACCGAGGGCGGCACCCGCCGCTACAGCCACGACGACATCGAACGCCTGCGCCGGATCGCCCAACTCACCGCCGCCGGCCTCAACCTCGCCGGCGTCGCGATGGTCCTCGACCTCCAGGACCAGAACGCCCAGCTGCGCCGGCGCCTCGGCCTCACCGACCCCTGACCCGCCCTCCCGTACCGCCAACTCGTCGCCGAGTGTGACGGAAAGACGCGCTGAAATCGATTTCGAACGGCCGTAGGGTCACACTCGGCGCGCCCGCCGGCCGGGGAGCGGCTCGGCGGCTGACGGGGTCGGGTTAACCGGAGGTCGGGTCGTCGGCCCGCCGGATGGGCTCGGCGGGCCCGAGGTAACTACGCTGCCCAGCGTGGACCGCGTCGCCATCCCCGCCAACCCCGTCCGGGCCTGGGCCTCGCCCGGCCTGTGGCTGGCCGGCGCGACGCTCTGGCTGGACGGGCTGACCGGCCTGCTCGGCCTCGGCCTGCTGCTGCTGTCGGCGATCGGGCTGCTGACCCTGCCGATCGTGGTCGGCTTCCCGCTGTTCGCCCTGCTCGGCCGGCTGCTCTGGCGCCTCGGCGACAGCCAGCGACGGATCCTGCAGACCGGCACCGGGGCCGTGATCGCGCGGCCCGACCCGCCGGCGACGACCTCGGCCTTCCGCGGCGCTTGGGGCTACCTGCGGAACCGGCACACCTGGCGCCAGCTCGGCTACTGGGCGGTCCGGCTGCCGCTCTCCTTCGTCACGCTGATGGGCGTCGTGCTGGCGCTCGCGCTGCCGATCACACTCGGCCTGCTGCCCCTCTACTGGTCCAGCTTCCCGACCCGGTCGGCGTCGGTCGGCCCGGTCACCGTCGACTCGTACTGGGTGGCCGGGCTGGTCAGTACCTGTGCCCTGGCCGCCGGCCTGGTGCTCAGCCCGTTGTTGATCAAGCTGCTGGTCGAGGTCGATCTCACCGTGGCGCGCCGGCTGCTCGGCGGGACGTCGCTGACCCGCCGGGTCGAGGAGCTGACGGTCAGCCGGGCCCGGGTGGTCGACGCGGCCGAGGTGGAGCGGCAGCGGATCGAGCGGGACCTGCACGACGGCGCCCAGCAGCGGCTGATCGCGGTCGCGGTGGCGATCGGTCGCGCGAAGGTACGGCTGCGCGCGGCCGGTGACGACGCCGACCCGGAGGTGCTCCGGCTGCTCAACCAGGCCCACGCCGACGCCAAGACCGCGATCACCGAGCTGCGCGACCTGACCCGCGGGCTGCATCCGCCGGTGCTCACCGACCGCGGCCTGGACGCGGCGCTGTCGGCACTGGCCGGCCGGCTGCCGATCCCGGCCGAGATCACCGTCGCGCCCGATCTGACCGGTGACCGGCGGCCGCCGGCGGCGATCGAGTCGGCCGCCTACTTCGTGGTCAGCGAGGCACTGACCAACGCCGCCAAGCACTCCGGTGCTTCCAAGATCACGGTACGGATCAGCCGCCTCGGCGCGGACCGGATGGTGGTCGAGGTGATCGACGACGGCCGCGGCGGCGCCCGGTTCTCGGCCGGCGGCGGCCTGGCCGGCCTGGCCGGGCGGGTCCAGGGGATCGACGGGACCTTCACGGTCGACAGCCCGCCGGGCGGACCGACCATGATCAGAGCGGAGTTGCCATGCGGGTCGTGATCGCCGAGGACTCGGTGCTGCTGCGCGAGGGCGTACGGCATCTGCTGACCGACGCCGGCGCCGAGGTGATCGCCGCGGTCGAGGACGCCGAGCAGCTGCTCCGGGCCGTCGACCATGATCAACCGGATGTCTGCGTCGTCGACGTACGGATGCCGCCGACGTTCCTCGACGAGGGGCTGCGGGCCGCGCTGGTGATCAGGCAGCGGTGGCCCGAGATCGGCGTCCTGGTGCTCTCGCAGTACGTCGAGGAGCGGTACGCCACCGAGCTGATCGGTAACCGGACCGAAGGGGTCGGCTACCTGCTCAAGGACCGGGTGGCCGAGGTCGAGGAGTTCATCGAGTCGGTGCAGCGGGTCGCCGCCGGGGGCACCGCGATCGACCCCGAGGTGATCAAGCAACTGCTGGCCCGGAGCCGGCGGGCCGACCCGATCGCCGCACTGTCGCCGCGGGAGCGGGAGGTGATCGCGGCGATGGCCGAGGGCCGTTCCAACGCGGGCATCGCCGAGCTGCTGGTGATCGGCCCGGCCGCGGTGGAGAAGCACATCTCGAGCATCTTCAGCAAGCTCGGGCTGAACCCCGACGGCGGCGAGCACCGCCGGGTGCTGGCCGTACTGCGCTACCTCGGCGTCACAGGATGATGACCTGATGAGCGAGACGGCGACCACCATGATCACACCGGCCCGGCGCCGGATGTTGATCATCGTGCTGCCGCTGCTGGCGTTGAGCGTCGTGCTCGCGGCGCTGAACATCAGTCAGGACGTGCTGCCCGGCACCCGGCCGTACGAGTTCAGCACCGAGCTCGCCGCCGCACCGACGGTCACCGTGGACGCCGGGCGGCAGGGAGTTGATCTTGATCTGCGGACCGGGCCGGCCGGCCGGATCCGGGTCTACGGCAGCGGCAGCCACAGCGGGGACCAGCCGCGGATCGAGGTGGCGCCGGACGGCAGCCGGGTCGACGCCGACTGCCCTGCCTCGTCCTCGTACGACTGCGAACTGGAACTGTCGGTCGAGGTCCCGGAGGGCACCACGGTGATCGCGACGAACCGTACCGGCCCGATCGAGGTGCAGGGCTTCGACGGCAGTCTGCGGCTGAGCACCCGGGACGGGCAGATCCAGATCTCTGACGCCGCGGGACCGATCGAGGCCGAGAGCGACAACGGCCGGATCCTGGTCGAGGACTCGTCGGCGCGGTCGGTGACGGCCAGGACCCGCAACGGCGAGATCTCGCTCGAGGTACGCCAGCCCGACGACGTGGTCGCCGCCACGGCGAACGGCACCATCGCGATCGACCTCGGCCCCTGCCTGCCGTACGCGGTCGAGGTGGACGCCGAGGACGAGGCGATCATCACCGTGCCCACCGACCCGCGCGCCCCGCGCACCGTGACGGCACGAGCGACCCACGGCAGCGTGTTCGTCGAGTGCGGCGGCTGACCCCGCCCACGTCCCACTGGTCACTCCCGCCACATGTTTTTCACGTTAACGTGAAAAACCGGCGCTTTGCCACGGTAACTTCTCGCGTGAAGCGACAGGAAGTGTGGTGAAGTCGGAGACCGGACATCCGGGAATGTCAGTCGTGTGATTTAGCGTCGTGCCATGGCCCAGGGAGCGGTGGCGCGGGACGTGATGGCGGCACAGCCGTCGTTCGACGAGCTCGGCACGCCGCTGCCCGCAGTCACGTTCTGCGTGGTCGACCTGGAGACGACCGGGAGCACCGACGCGGACGCGATCACCGAGATCGGCGCGGTCAAGGTGCGCGGCGGCGAGGTGCTCGGCGAGTTCCAGACGCTGGTCAATCCGCGGTCGGCGATCCCGGCGCTGATCCAGGTGCTGACCGGGATCACCAACCGGATGGTCGCCGAGGCGCCCCGGCTGGCCCAGGTGCTGCCCTCGTTCCTGGCCTTCGCCGACGGCTGCGTGCTGGTGGCCCACAACGCGCCGTTCGATCATGGCTTCCTGCGCCGGGCCTGCGCCGAGCTCGACTACCCGGCACCGCGCTGGCTGGTGCTGGACACCGCGGCGATGGCCCGGCAGATCCTGCTCGCCGACGAGGTGCCGAACTGCCGATTGGCCACGCTGGCCCGGCACTTCCGCTCCCCCACCACACCGAACCACCGGGCGCTGACCGACGCCCAAGCCACGGTCGACGTGCTGCACGGGCTGATCGAGCGGGTCGGCAACCTCGGCGTGCACACGATCGAGGACCTGCGCGAGTTCAGCCGCAAGGTGTCGCCGGGCCGCCGGGCCAAGCGGTCCTGGGCCAGCGACCTCCCGGACGCGCCGGGCGTCTACCTGTTCGTCGCGGAGCACGGCGACGACCGGCAGGTGCTCTACGTCGGCAAGTCGGTCAACATCCGGCGCCGGGTCCGGACCTACTTCACCGCGTCCGAGTCGCGGCGCCGGATGGACGAGATGGTCCGGGTGGCGACCGGCGTCGAGGCGGTCGAGTGCGCGACGGCGCTGCAGGCCGAGGTGTGCGAGCTGCGGCTGATCGCGACCCATGCGCCGCGCTACAACCGGCGGTCCAAGTTCCCGGAGCGGCAGCACTGGATCAAGATCACGACCGAGCCGTTCCCGCGGCTGTCGCTGGTCCGCACGGTCCGGGACGACCAGGCCAGCTACTTCGGCCCGTTCCGGCAGCGGCAGTCGGCGAACGACGCGATGCTGGCGCTCTACGACGGGTTCCCGATCCGGCAGTGCGCGACCCGGATCACCCTGGCCCAGACCTCGCCGTCCTGCGCGCTGGCCGAGCTGGGCCGGTGCAGTTCGCCGTGTGACGGGCGGATCAGCCGGGCCGACTACGACCGGATCGTCGATCAGGTCAGGTCCGCGCTGAGCGACGACGTCCGGCCGGCCGTGGCGGCGCTGCAGCACCGGTTGCGCCGGCTGGTCAGCCAGCAGCGGTACGAGGAGGCGGCCACCATCCGGCATCGGCTGGCGACGCTGACCCGCACCGGCCGGCGCTACCACCGGGTCAACAGCATCGCCGGTTGCGCCCAGATCGTCGCCGCCCGCCGGGTCGAGCAGAACTGGGAGATCCACGTGATCCGGCACGGCCGGCTGGCCGGGGCGGCCCTGGCCAGGCCGCATGAGGTGCCGCAGGCGGTGGCCCGGGCCTGCGTCGCAACCGCCGAGACCGTGGCGCCGCCGATCGGTCCGCTGCCGGCCGCCGGGATCGAGGAGGCGGAGCGGGTCGCCGACTGGCTGGAGCAGCCCGGGGTGCGGATCATCGAGATCGAGGGTGACTGGTCCTGGCCGCTGCACGGGGTGCTGACCGACGAGCGGCTGCCCGAGCTGCTGGACGTCCTGCCGAGCTGAAAAGGCGTTGTCCGGCCGTCCGCGGCTGGGCAGGATCGGCGGCATGCGTACGTACGAGGAACTCGTCGCGGAGGCGGCCCAGGCCGACGTGACGGGCTGGAGCTTCGACTGGCTCGACGGCCGGGCCACCGAGGAGCGGCCGCCGTGGGGCTATGCCCGGCTGCTCGCCGACCGGCTGGGCCGGGTGGCGAGCGCGCTCGATCTGGACACCGGCGGCGGCGAGGTGGTCGGCGAGGCACCGCGGTTCCCGGCCCGGATGGCCGTGACCGAGGCCTGGCCGCCCAACGTCGAACGCGCCCGGGCGCTGCTCGGGCCGCGCGGCGTCGAGGTCCACCCCACGGAGCAGGGCGGGCCGCTGCCGTTCCCGGACGGGGCGTTCGAGCTGGTCACCTCCCGGCACCCGATCCGGCCGGACTGGCCGGAGATCCACCGGGTGCTGGCGCCGGGCGGCCGGTACTTCGCCCAGCACGTCGGGCCGAAGTCGGTGGTCGAGCTGAGCGAGTTCTTCCTCGGCCCGCTGCCGGGTGCGACGGACGGACGCGATCCCGCGATCGAACGGGCCGCGGCCGAGCAGGCCGGGCTGACGATCACGGACCTGCGCACCGCGCGCTGCCGGATGGAATTCCTCGATGTCGGCGCGGTGGTCTGGATCCTGCGCAAGTGCGTCTGGTGGGTGCCCGACTTCTCCGTCGAGAAGTACGAGGCGGAGTTGCGCCGGATGGACGCCCTGATCCGGGACCGCGGCTCGTTCGTGGCCCACTCGACCCGGCACCTCATCGAGGCGACACGGCCAGCAAGTCGTTGATCACGACGGCGGCGTCCATCGCATCGCCGCCGAGCCCGACCTCGCCCCGGTCCGCGTACCAGAGCGCACCCTCGACCAGCCGGGCGAGACACCAGGCCAGCAGCCGGTCCGGGGGCACCTGGACGATCTCGGCCACCAGCTCGACCCGCTCGCGCAGCACCGGCGCCGGGTCGGGGTGAGTGAACGGGTCGTCCACCTGGAGCAGCAACGGACTGAAGTCGTAACCGGGGTCACCGATCATCGGCTTCGGATCGATGATCATCCAGGAGTCGTCGGCGGCGGACAGCACGTTGCCCGGGTTGAAGTCGCCGTGCACGAAGACCTCGCGGTCGCTGCCGGCCGGCAGCGTGCGCAGCAGCTCGACGCCGCGGGCGATCGGGTTCCGGTCGTACGGCGGCGCCAACCGACGCACCCGATCCTCGACCAGGTCGGCCCACTCGGCGGTCACGTCGGCCAACGACTCCACCGCGAACTCCAGCGGCGGGATCCCGTGCCGCCAGACCCGGGCCAGCAGCCCGGCAGCGACCGCCAGCTTGGCCCGCGGCGGAAGGTCGGCGGCGGTCAACGGCACACCCGGCCGGCAGCGCTCGAGCAGCAGTGCAAGGTCCTCGGGCGCATACCGGAGCAGCCGGACCGCGCCGTCCCCGTCCCACCAGCGCAGCGCCGCCGCCTCGCCGCGCGCCTCCCGGTGCGGCAACGACAGCTTCAACACCACCTCCTGCCCGTCGGCGGTGGTCGCCGCAACCACGTGAGCCGCGCTACCGCCCGCGAACGGCTCACCAAGATCAAGTTCCCACCGGTCGGCGTAGCGGGCGACGAGCTCGGGAACCCGCTGCCGCCACTCGGCCTCCGTCTGAAGCACCTCCACAGGCTAGGCGAGCCGCGGTGCTGCGGGTCGCGACCATGATCGTCACGGAACCACGAGCGCGCGCAGGTAGCGGCGGCGTACGACGAGTTGGGCGAGGCGCACCAGCGGGTACAGCGCTCGCCAGGGCTGGTGCGGCGCCGGCCGGGTGATCGAGCGAATCGTCAGCCGTACCTGCGAGCCGTCGCGTTCGAGCAGGAAGGTCTCCTCGCCGGACAGCGGGTGCGCCGGCAGCGTCCGGTACGAAAAGCCGACCCGGTCCGGCTCGGTCACGACGGCGACCACCTGACCGGCTCGACCACGACGAACCCGAGCAGCCGGGCCGTCACCGTGACCCGCCGGCCGGGCGTCACCGGGCGATCGTCGTCGACCCGGAAGCCGCTCGCCGTCTTCACCCGCCAGAGCAGCAACTCCGCGGCGGCGCGGGCCCAGATCGCGTCGCCGGTCCCGATCACGGTGGTCGCCTCGGCCCGCCGCCCGGTGTTGATCATGGCCGACGCCACGGCTCCGGGCCGGCCTTGCCGCTCTTCCGCAGGCCGCGGCGCAGCGCCGCGGTGATCGCCTTGCGCACGACCGGGCTGCGGTCGTCCAGCAGGGCCGCCAGCGCGGCCAGTTGATCAAGGGCCGCGAACGCGGTGGCGCTGCCGTCCGGGTCGACGCCGTCGTACAGCTCGAGGCCGATGAACGACGCCGCGACGGCCCGGGACAGCCCGGCTGGATCAACCAGCCCGGCCAGCGGGGTGTCCGCGATCAACCGGGCCGCGACGGCCTCGATCTCCTCGATCCAGAGCCGCAGACCGGCCGCGGTCGCCGGGCCGAGCTGCGGGTTCGTCTGCGCGCCGGCCAGCAGCTGGGCCAGCACCCGGACGTTGCCGTCCGCCTGTTCCTCGGCGTGGATGGCCCGGCCGAGGTCGAGCAGTTCGGCCAGCGAGCCGACCCCGGCCAGCCGGTCCCGGTAGCGGGCGACGCGCCGCTCGGCGGCGTGCTGGCAGGCGGCGGCGAGGAGAGCGTCGACGGTGCCGAAGTGGTAGAAGATCAGTGCCTGGTTGACGCCGGCGGCGGCCGCGATGGTGCGCGCCGATGTCTTCGCGATCCCCTGCTCGGTCAGGCAGGTCAGGGTGCCGGCGAGCAGCCGCTCCCGCGTCGCGGCGGTCCTCGACTCGTTCACACCCGGGCCTCCTCTCGTACGGGACGGAGCCGGCCCGGTGCCTCGGCGACCCGGACGAACTCGGCGTCGAACGTACCGTGATAGCCGAACAGCGGGCCGAACCGCCGGTTCACCACCCGCACCCGGATCCGGAACCGACCGGTCGCGTCGTCGAACGACTCCCGCACCTCGGCCTCGCCGCCGATCAGGTCCGGCACCCGCAGGTCGACCGGGCCCTCCCGGAACCGGTGCTCGCCCGACCGGATCAGCAATGATCCGTCGGGTTCGGCGCTGAGGTGCAGGTCGCTGGCCAGGTGCTGGTGGGTGCCGAGGTAGTCGACGATGCAGCCGCGGACCGGGCTGTGGATCATCGTCGCGTCCCAGTGCCGCTCGCGCCCGCCGGGAAAGCTGAAGGTGCGGGCGAAGGTGACGGTCTCGCGGCCGTACCGGTCGCGATAGGGGAAGTTCTCGATCCGGAACGGGACGCCCGCGCCGACCTGCGGGACCAGGATGTGCCGGGTCGCGCCGAGGGCGAGGAACGGCCGGACGAAGCCGCGGCCGTGCCAGACCTGCTCCATCACGCCACGGCCGATGCAGGCCTCGCCGCTGTCCAGGCCGACCGAGAAACGCCGCTGCAGTTGCGGGTGCAGCCGGTCGAAGTCGGATCCGAGGGCCTTGCGGAAGATCGAGGTCATGCTCGCTCCTTCGTGGCGCGGTCCGCGGGCCGGCACCGGCAGCGCCCCGCGTGGTAGTGGCAGCGCCGGGCCGCCGGCGTGGTCGGCAGTGGCGGCAGGCCGATCGCCGCCGCAGCCAGGATCAGCGGGTACGGCGAGCGCAGCGCGAAGGCGAGGCCGACCGCCAGCGCCACCGCCGCGGCGCGGACCGCGACCTCCGCCCAGGCCTGCCGCAGTGCTCGCTCCGGCGGGATCCCGCGCTCGCACCAGAGCCGCAGCCGGTCGAACGACCAGGCCGTGGCCCAGGCCATCAGCGGCCGGAACAGCAGCCGGTCCACCCAGCGGCCGGGTCGGCCCCAGCGCGGCCGGTAGTCGTAGCCGGTGCGGAACCGGACCGTGCCGCCGTCCGGCTGGTAGCGCCAGTAGCCCTGGCCGGTCCGGATCGGGCAGCACGGGTGGGGTGAGGCGAACCGGAGCACCGAGATCGCGCCGCCGTCGCGGTGCCGCCGGTCCGCGGCCGTGACGCCGGTGCCGGCGATCACCAGGCCGGGGACGACCCGGGTGGCGTAGCGGAACCGCTGCGGCGCCCCGGGCCCGTCCTTCGGCAGGTACGTGATCGAGCCGAACCGCAGATCCCAGCGCTGGTGCTGGTCCGGTCGCTGGGTCCGCTGCCAGAGCAGGTCCAGCTCGGTCGCGATCCCGGTCTCCACGAAGAGCCCCATGCCGCCTCCCTTCCGTACGCCTTGAGCGATCGCTCAACCAGAGCCTAACACGGCAATTGAGCAGTCGCTCAAGATGTCGGTCACCGGGCGGAACACCCGCCGGCAGGCCCGTGGCGGCTCCCGTCGATGGGCCGGTCCCCACTAGGCTGAGCCGCATGCCGACTTCGCCCGAGGAGCGCCGATGGTGACCGCGATCGTCTTCGTCAAGGCCGATGTGGCCCGGATCCCCGAGGTGGCCGAGGAGCTCGCCGCGCTCGACGGGGTCAGCGAGGTCTATTCGGTGACCGGGCAGATCGACCTGATCGCGATCGTCCGGGTCCGCGACCACGACGAGATCGCCCGGGTCGTCGCCGACCGGCTGAACAAGGTGGCCGGCGTACAGAGCACGGAGAGCCACATCGCGTTCCGCAGCTACTCCAAGCACGACCTCGATTCGGCCTTCGCGCTGGGCACCGACTGAGCGATGGCGAACCAGCAGCCGCCGGAGCCCTGGTCCTGGAACCTGCCGCAGTCACCGCAGCAGCAGCCTCCGCCTCCGCAGCAGCAGCCTCCGCCTCCGCAGCAGCAACACCAGCCGCCGCAACCGCGTCGACAGCGGGCGCCGGAGCAGCGGGCACCGGAGCAACAGGCAGCCAGCGGTCCGCCGCCGGTCCAGGCTCCGCCCTCCCCCGGCACGCAGCAAGCACAACCACAGGCCGCGGCGGAACGGCTCGACCTCGGCGGGCCGGCCGTCGCCACGGAGGAGGCGCCCGCGCCCGAACCGGCCTCCGCGCCGGCCGCAGCGCCCGGTACCGGCCCGGTCGCGGATCCGGTGCCGTGGCTGCCGACGCGCGTGTTGTTGATCATCACCGCGATCGCCGTCGTCGCCCTGATCGTCACCGTCGGCGTGATCCTGGCCCTCTGGCTGACCCCGCCGATGCAGCCGCTGAACGTACCCACGGTTCCGGCCGGCTGAACCTTCGAAACGGTGGCGTTCGCCTCTGGTGACCGCCGGTCCGGCGGCCCTATCGTCCGGTCATGGCGGGCGGACGGCGGGTCGCGGTCTGGCCGGCGGTGCTGATCGCGCTGGGCGTCGAGGCCGCCGGGCTGACGGCCGTGGCGGTGGCCAGCTACCTGACCGAGGCCGACACCGGCCTGTTGCGCTGGGTGCTGCCGGCCGTGGTCGCGTTCGGCTTCGCGATGATCAAGATCGGCATCGACCTGAACCGGCCCGAGCCCCCGCGGCCGCGGGGAGCCAGGCCGCCGGTGCGGCGCGGCCGGTCGGTGGGCGTCGCGGTCCTGGTCCTGGTGCTGCTGGCCGGCACCGGTGTGGCCGTCGGGCTGGGTCTGCGGACCGGCTTCCAGTTCCTGACCGCGACCCAGGACGGCGTCGACCGGCTCGCCGAGCCGGTGGCGGTCGAACGGTCAGGGCTCGAGTTCGAGGTACGGGAGGTGATCGTCACCCGCGACTTCACCCGGGTCCGGCTCGCCGTGACGAACCGGACCGGCAACACCGTGGACCTGCCGCTCTACCGGAACTGCCTGCTGACCGCGGGCGACACGACGGCCGAGGCGAGTTCGCTGCCGCTGCGCAGCCGCTGGAGCGAGACCGTACCGGTGGGTGTGACGGTGACCGGCGTGATCGTCTTCACCGCCCCGCTGCCGGCCGGAGCGGACGAGGCCGCGCTGAGCTTCGGCACCGTCTTCCGGCACGGCTTCGACGGACCGGAGTCGGTCTCGCTCACGCTCCCGCTCAGCTGAACAGGACGAACTTGGCCGCGATCGCCACCAGGCAGGCCGCCGCGATGCTGCCGAGGCCGATCGCCTGCCAGGTGCCACGGCGGTCCCGTGGCGCGTAGGCGATCGTCGCGCCGGCGATCGCGCCGACCACGATCCCGCCGATCAGGCCGATCCAGCCGAAGTACGCGAACGAGACCAGGATGTTCAGCAGCACCAGCAGGACCAGCAGGGTGATGTCGGGCCGGATGTCCTCGCCGGTGCGTCGCTTGAAGATCGCGTTCGCGCCGAGCAGGCCGACCAGGGCGGTCGTCGACCCGGCGAACCCGTAGTTGGTCGGCGCGAGCAGGTAGAGCACGGTCGCGCCGCCCAGCCCGGCGATCAGGTAGAGCGCCGCGAACCGGACCGGCCCCAGCTCCGATTCCAGGCTGCGGCCGGCCATCCAGAGCACCAGCAGGTTCATCAGCAGGCCCAGGATCGCGAAGAACGACCCGGAGCCCGTGGTGATCAGCCCGTACGTCAGCAGCCGCCAGAACTGGCCCAGTTCGATGTAGAAGCCCCCCATCTCGAGAAGCCCCGAGACCAGGCCACCGGTCGGCATGTCGAGCAGGAAGGTCGCGACCAGGATGCCCATCAGCACCTTCGTCACGATCCCGCCGCCGGCGCGCAGGTTGGCACCGAACAGCGTCCGCGGCGCTCGACTGGTCTGCTGCCCGGCGTTGACGCAGCGCGGGCACTGGAAGCCGACCGACGCGGGGTTCATGCACTCGCCGCAGATCGGCTTCTTGCAGCGCTGGCAGCGAATGCCGGTCGGCCGGTCCGGATGCCGGTAACAGACCGGATCGGCCGGCGCGGTGAAGTCGGGTCCGGCCACCTATCGGTCCTACCCGCTGATCTCGACCGACTCGATGACGACCGGCTCGACCGGGCGGTCCAGCCGGCCGGTGGCGACCTTGCCGATGGCGTCCACGACGTCGCGGCCGGCCTGGTCGGCGACCTCGCCGAAGATCGTGTGCTTGCGGTTCAGGTGCGGCTGAGCGCCGGTGGTGATGAAGAACTGGGAGCCGTTGGTGCCGGGGCCGCGGTTGGCCATCGCGAGCAGGTACGGCCGGTTGAACTGCAGCTCCGGGTGGATCTCGTCGCCGAACTCGTAGCCGGGGCCGCCGGTGCCGGTGCCGAGCGGGCAGCCGCCCTGGATCATGAAGCCGTCGATGACGCGGTGGAAGGTCAGGCCGTCGTAGTAGCGGCCGGTCGTCTTCTGCCCGGACTCCGGGTCGACGTACTCCTGGGTCCCGTTGGAAAGGCCCACGAAGTTCTGCACAGTCTTCGGCGCGTGGTCACCGAACAGGTTCAGCGTGATGTCGCCGTGGTTGGTGTGCAGGATGGCGGTCTGCTGCGGCACGGAATGGCCCCTTCGTCTGGTCGTCGTCTGATGTCGCGTGCGCCATCCTGTCATGCCTCGCCAAGCGCCTACCTCACACCGCCGGGTTCTGACCACCGGCCAGTGGGTAACGGTACGGTGTAGAGATGCTCCGGACAGGAGCTGTAGGTGACCCAACGGAGGAATCGTGAAGCGCAAGAATTCCGACCGCGTGGAAGCCGCCCGAAAGCTGGTTGCACCAGCCGCCGACGATGCGATTCACGCGGCCGCTGACCGACTTGGACCGCTGGTCCACACTGCAGCCGATCGAGTAGGGCCGCTCGCGCAGTCAGCCGCAGACAGAGTTGGGCCGCTGGCCCAGTCTGCCGCCGAACGGGTGACACCCCTCGCCCAGTCGGCATTCGAGCGGGTCAATCCGTACGTGGAGCAGGCTGTCGAACGTGTCGGACCGTACGCTGCGGAGGCCAAGAAGCGCGGGGCCAAGGCCGCGCATGACGCTGTGGAGAAGTTCGGCCCGCGGCTCGACGAGGCGCTGGAGCGGGTCTCACCGGCCGTGGAGGCCGCACGTCTGCGGATGAACGAGGAGTTGCTGCCGAAGCTGACCGAGGCGCTCAACGCCGCCGCCGGCAGCCCGGTGGTCGTCGAGGCGGGCAAGCGGGGCCGCGCCGTGGTGGAGGCCGCCAAGGGTGAGCTGGAGCCGATCAAGGAACAGAAGGCCAAGAAGAAGGGCCGCTGGATCAAGCGGATCGCGATCGTCGCGGTCGTCGCCGGAGTCGCCGCGGTCGTGGTGAAGAAGCTGCTGGGCAGCTCGGACCAGGGCTGGCAGGCGGCCCGGCCGTCGGCTCCGTACGCGCCGACGCCGCCCACGCCCAGCTCGCCGTGGTCGGAGCCGGCCGGCTCCGCGGCCAACGGGCACCGCCCCGCCGCCGCGGACACGACGCCGGTGAACGGGACCGGGCCGGTGGGCGTCGCCGACGACTCGCCGACCGAGGAGATCGCCGCCGTCACCGACGAGCCGGCCGACGTCCCCGCGACCGAGAGCATCTCGACCGACGACACCGCCGGCAGCACGGTCCCGGAGCCCGCCGAGCCGGGCGACCCGGGCTACGCCGAACCCTCGGCGGAGACCGCGGCCGCGGATGCCGTGGCCGAGGTGGCCGACTCGGAGACCGACGCCGAGCCGGCGGATGCCGCGCTGCGCGCCAAGTACAACGGCGAGGGCGTCTACGTCGGCGCCGAGCCGCCGGCCGGGTTCACCATCAAGGGCAACGAGCGCTCGATGAAGTACCACCTGCCCGAGGCGGCCGGCTACAACCGGACCATCGCCGAGGTGTGGTTCAACAGCGAGGAGGCGGCCCAGGCCGCCGGATTCGTCCGCGCCCAGCGGTGACCTGCGGTTCCTGACAGACGGCGAACGCGCCGGCGGATCTCCGCCGGCGCGTTTCGTCGTTCCGGGCCGGTTCAGTCCAGCATCGCCGCGAAGGCGCGCAGGTCCCGGATCAGCAGGTCGGGCGCCTCCATCGCGGCGAAGTGCCCGCCGCGGTCGTACTCGGTCCAGCGGATCACCGTGTTCTGCCGCTCGGCGATCGCCCGGATGCTGGTGCCGCTCGGGAACACCGCGATCCCGGTCGGCACGCCGGAGTTCGCCGGCTCCGCGCCCCACACCGCGGACTCCTTGTAGAGCGCCATCGACGAGCCGATCGTGCCGGTGAACCAGAGGATGCTGATCTCGGTCAGCAGCCGGTCGCGGTCCATCGCCTGCTCGGGCAGCTCCTTGGCCGGGTCGATGTAGGTGTGCACGATGTCGATCACCCAGGACAGCAGGCCGGCCGGCGAGTCGTTCAGGCCGTTGGCCAGGGTCTGCGGCCTGGCGTGGATCCCGGAGTAGGCCGAGGTGTCCTTGCTCCCCCACTCCTGCAGCCTGGCCAACCGTTCCTGGTCCCGCTCGTCGTAGCCCGTGCCGTCCTCGTCCGGGCCCGGGATCGTGATCGGGTCGTTGACGTGCACCCCGGCCACGTGGTCGGTGTCGATCCGGCCCAGCTGCGGGGCGATGAACGAGCCGGCGTCGCCACCGTGGGCGAGGTAGCGGTCGTAGCCGAGCCCGGCCATCAACTGGGCCAGCAGTTCCGCCGATCGTTCGATGGCCCCCGCCCCGGCGCTCCGGTGCGGCCCGGAGAACCCGAAGCCCGGCAGGGTCGGGATGACCAGGTGGAACGACGGCCCGCCACCGTGCCGCGCCGGATCGGTCAACGGCTCGATCAAGGCCGAGAAGTCGGCGAACGGCCAGCCGTGGATCAGCAGCAGCAGCGGCGTCGCGTCCGGGTCGGCCGAGCGGATGTGCCGGACGTGCAGCCGGGTGCCGTCGAGCTCGGTCAGGAACTGCGGGTGAGCGTTCAGCCGGGCCTCGGCGGCCCGCCAGTCGAACCCGGTCCGCCAGTAGTCGGCCAGGTCCTTCAGGTACGAGGTCGGGGTGCCGTAGCCCCAGCCGACGTCGGCCAGCTCGGCCGGCCGGCGGGTGGCGGCGAGCCGTGCCGCCAGGTCGTCCAGGTCGGCCTGGGGGATCTCGATCCGGTACGGGCTGAACTCGGTCGGCTTCGTCATGATCACGACCCTAGGAGTCCTTCAGGACGGATGCTGTCCTGAGTTCCGGACCGCGTTCATCCTCAGCGCAGGCGCTCGCGCAGCGCGGCCACCTGGTCGGCCGTCATGCCGCCGGCCTCGAGGAATCCCTCGATGCTGCCGTACTTCTCGGTCAGGTGGTCCAGCACCTTGATCATGTTCTCCGGCGGGGTCGGCACCAGGCCGGCGACGATCTCGCGCTCACGCGGATCGGCGATGCCGGCCACGTGCGCCGCGGCCTCCTCGGCCAGCCGGGCCTCGGTGAGCGCGTAGTCGGCGGCGATCACCGCCGGGTCGACGCCGGCGACGGCCAGCGACATCGCGATCGTGATCCCGGTCCGGTCCTTGCCGCCGGCGCAGTGCACGACGACGCCGCCCGGCGGGGCGTCGGCCACGGCGGCCACCGCGGCCGCGTAGAGATCGGGCCGCAGATCGAGCATCGCGATGTAGATCTCGGCCAGCGTCATCCATTCATGATCAGGATCGGCCGGGTTCTGCACCGGGTGGTGCAGGTAGAGCGGGTCACCGAAGAACGGGCTCGGCTCCTTGTCCAGCTCGCGCTGCCGACGCAGGTCGATGATCCTGGTCACGCCGTAGGCGCGGACCGCGGCGACGCCCTGCTCGGTCAGCTTGTGGTGCCCGTCGGTCCTGATCAGCGCGCCGGTACGGATCCGGCCGCCGTCCTTGGTCGGCATCCCGCCCAGGTCCCGCGCGTTCAGGCACGACGGCCAGTCGAGATGGAGCGGTCGGTAGGTCTCGTCGATTTCCCCGGAGGCAGTCATCGAGGTCAGCGTACGACGATCGCCGGCGGCGTGCTGGCCACCATCATGGTCGCGAGCACGAACACGACCGCGACGAACCCGACCATGGCCGGTGCCCACCACAGCTGCCACGGCGAATCCACCCGCGCCCGCTCCGGCCGGCCCGGCGGCACCAGCACCGGGATCCATTGCCCGAGCGTGTGCGCCCGGGTCTGCACCTGGAGCCGATAGCGATCACCGTCCGGGGCGGTGAAGGCGACGGTGGAGAACCAGAGCTTGCGCGGAATCCAGCTCCGGTCGCCCGGGTAGCGCTCCCAGTACACGTTCACGCACTGCCCGGTGACCCGGTGCCCGGTCCGGCGGAGCCACAGGATCCGCCAGACCAGGACGACCACGATCCCGATCAAGATCAACGAGATCGTCCCGAAGATCAGGATCCCCACCAGTTGCGGCGGCATCGGCGTCAGCGGGCGGCCCGCGGCGGTTCCGGCTGCGGCGGGACCGCCGCCGGCCGCTCGGCCAGCAACCGCTCCGCCTCCGCGATCGCCCGGTCCAGCTGCGGGTCGGCCGGGCCGTCCCACTGGGCCGGGGTGATCGGCACCTCGATGTCGGGATCGATGCCGTGGTTCTCCACGCCCCAGCCGTAACCCTCCAGCCAGAACGCGTACCGCGGCTGAGTCACCCCGGTGCCGTCCACCAGCCCGAACCGGCCGTCGATGCCGACCACGCCGCCCCAGGACCGGATGCCGACGACCGGGCCGATCCGCAGCGCCTGCGCCGCGGCCGACACGATGTCGCCGTCGGACCCGGCGAACTCGTTGGTCACGAAGATCACCGGGCCGCGCGGCGCCTGGTTCGGGTACTCCTCGGCCGTGCTGATCTGCCGGGCGACATCCCAGCCGATCACCCGGCGGGCCAGCCGCTCGATGACCAACTGACTGGTGTGCCCGCCACGGTTGTAGCGGACGTCGACGATCAGGCCCTCGGCCCGCGTGGCCAGGTCGATGTCGCGGTGCAGCTGGGCCCAGCCCGGCGACGCCATGTCCGGGATGTGCAGGTAGCCGAACCGGCCGTTCGTGGCCTCCCGGACGTACGCCGAGCGACTGGCCACCCAGGCCTGGTAGCGGATCGGCTCCTCCGACTCCAGCGGCCGGACCACCACTCGGCGGTCCTGGTCACGGCCGGGCCGGCGCAGGGTCAGCTCGACCGGCTGGCCCGCCGCTCCCGCGAGCGAGGCGGTCGGGCCGAACCGCGGATCGACCGGCCGCCCGTCCACCGCGACGATCCGGTCCCCCGCCTCGGCACCGACGCCGGCCGCGCGGAGCGGCGACCTGGCCTCCGGGTCCGAGGTCTCCCCCGGCAGGATCGCCGCGATCTCCCAGCCGTCGTCGGCCGGCGCCAGGTCGGCTCCGAGCAGGCCGACCCGCCTCGCCTCCCGGTCGGGCCGGCCGGCCGGCATCACGTACGCGTGTGAGGTGTTGAGCTCGCCCACCGTCTCCCAGAGCAGGTCGACCAGGTCGTCGTGGCTGCCCAGCCGGTCGACGATCGGCCGGTAGCGGTCCAGCACGCCCGACCAGTCGACGCCGTCGAGATCCTCCCGCCAGAAGTGATCACGCATCAGCCGGCCCTGCTCGTCGAACATCTGCCGCCACTCGGCGACCGGGTCCAACTCGAACCGGAGCCGGGACAGGTCCACCGTGACCACGGCCGGATCGTCGTCCTCCTTGACCGGCCGGTCGGCCGGCACCACCTTCACCTCGGCACCGGACCGGACGACCAACCGGGTCCCGTCGCCGCTGACCTGATAGTCGTCCACCGGGTCGGCGAGCGTCTCCAGCTTCCGGTCGGCGAGCAGGTACACCTCGAGCGCGTCGCCGGGCCCCTCGCCCGGTACGTCGGCGCGGGCCGAGCCGAGCACGCCGCGGTCGGTCTCCCGGATCCAGGCGATGCCGGTCTTGGTCGCGCTCAGCGCGCGGTAGCCGCCGGCCGGCACCGGGAACGGCAGCATCCGCTGCTCGAAGCCGTCGACCGCGATCTCGTCGGTCGGCTTCGTCGCCACCCCGGCGTCCTTGGCGCCCGCTCCGGCGTCCTGGTCGCCCTCGGCGTCACCCTTCTCCTTGCCTTCGGTCTTCGCGTCGGCGGGCGCCACCGGCCAGCCGTCCGCGCTGGGTCCGAACGGCGCCTCGGTGGTCGCCGCCAGCGGCACCAGATACGGCCGGGTCGCACCGCTGAAGCCGAGATCGAAGGTGTGGCTGTCGTACCGCGGGTCGAAGGTGCGGGCGGACAGGAACGCCAGATACTTCCCGTCGGCGGTGAAGGACGGCGAGGAGTCGGAGAACCGGCCGCTGGTCAGCTGGACCGGCTCGGTGCCCGGCGCCGCGGCCAGGTCGGCCAGCCGCAGATAGCGGTGGGTCGGATTGGGCTCGCTCCAGACCAGGTAGCGGCCGTCCGGCGAGAAGGCGAGGCCGGTCGCCTCGCCGTTGATGCTGCGGCCCAACTCGCGGACATCGCCGGACTCGACGTCGACCAGGCTGATCCGGCCGTCGTGACTCACCGCCGCCAGCCGCGCGCCGGCCGGATCCGGCTCCAGTGCGAGCACCCGGCCCAGCCGACCACCGGCGATCCGGCGCGCCGGGGTGAGCGCGTCGGTGGCCCGGATCTCGATCGCGTCCTCGCCGTCGGCATCCGTGACGTAGGCCGCCCGGCCGGTGGCGCCGAGCACTCGCGGCTCCCGGATCCGGACCCCGGAGTCGGCCGCCAGCGCGCGGGCCGGCCCCTCTCGGTGAGTCAGGTAGAACGCGTTGCCGCGCCACTCGAGCAGGCTGCCGTTGCCGGCTTGGTCCGGTCGCACCTGGGTGAGCTGCTCGGACGGGTCGAGGGCGCGCGGCTGCCGGCCCGCCAGCGCCGTGCCGAGGGTGAGCTCGACCGGCTCGGGATCCGTGTTCAGCCCGGACATCCGGTACAGCACGCCCAGGGCGTGGTAGACCACGGTCCGGCCGTCGCTCGCCGGGTCCCGGACGTAGCCGTGCCGGACCGTGTGCTGGGTGTGCCGGGTCAGGTCGTCACCCTCGGCCGACACCGAGTAGAGGTTCGCCTGGCCGTCCGGGTTGCCGGGCAGGTCCGCCTCCAGGTCGGAGGCGAAGACGAGCCGGTCCCCGTACCAGAGCGGGCTGGTCAGGCTGGCCTCGACGTCGGGCAGCAGCCGGCGCCAGTCGCCGTCGCCGGCCGGGTCGAGCCAGAGCCGGGATGCGGTGCCGCCGCGGTAACGCTTCCAGTACTCGGCCGGCCGACTGTACCGGCTGGCCAGCGCGACCGCGCCGGCCGGGTGCACGGCCAGCATCGAGGTCGGACCGTGGCCGAGCCGCTCGGACCGCCCGTCCAGGCCGACCGTCCGGACCGTGGTGTGCCGCAGATTGATCTCGCCCGCCGACGACACCACCAGCACCGTCTCGTCGTCCCGCCAGCCGATCACCGTCGTCTGGTCCGACCCCCAGTACGTGAGCCGCTGCACCGCACCGCTGTCCAACTCGAGCGCCCACACCTCCCAGCCGCCGTCGCGGGCCGAGGCCCAGGCGACCCGGCGGCCGTCCGGCGAGAACCGCGGATGCCGGACCGGCGCCGCGTCGGCGGTCAGCCGGGCGGCCCGGCCGCCGGCCAGCGGAGCGAGCCACAGGTCGTCCCCGGCACAGAAGACGAGTTGATCATCGTTGACGTCTGGGAAGCGGAAGTATCCGGCAGTCATGGGGCGACCCTAGACGGCCGCGGCGACAACCGTGCCGCCGGAGGCCGATTCCGAAGCATCGGACAACACTCGCCCGTTCTCGGGCAACACGTGGCCGGGTCGGGCCAACGTCCGGCGCCGACGGGCAACAGAAGCCCGGCACGGACGACAGCGGCACGGCCAGTTCCGGCCCGCCGTCTGGCTAGCTGGGTGCAGGCGATCCTCCCCACGACAGTCCAGGAGCATTCCATGATCAACACCCTCGTTGCCGATCCGGCGTCACCGGTCACGGCCGGCCCGTTCCGAGCCCACCTGCGGTTCCTGATCAACGCCGGAGCGGTCTCGGCCGGAGTGATCGCCGAGCTCGCCGATCTCCGCCTTGATCAACTCCGGCCGCTGCTCGGCCGCAGCGGCCCGGGCGACGACGTGATCCCGGCGCCGGTGGCCCGCCGCCTGATCACGGTGACGGCGGCTGAGGTCCGCTCCGTCCGGTACGAACTCGTCCCGGCCGAGCCGGTCCGGCAGGGCCTGCAACGGCTGCTCGCGACGAACTGGGACCTCGACCGGCTGACCCGCTACCTCCGGATGCGCCGGCCGGCGCTGCGGCTGCTGCTGGAGGGACAGACCCTGGCCTGCTCCCGGCTCACCCAGCTGCGGGTGCTCGCAGCGTTGCGGACGCTGCCCCGGCGGGCTGTCCCGGCGGCCGACCCGTCGTTGCGTCCGGTCGCCTGAGGTGGCCGGACCAGTAGCCTCGTGCCTCGTGGATCCACGGCGGGTGGGCGATGCCTGAGCCCCTGAACGCGGCGCTGTTGATCATGATCGCGGCGGCCGTCGTCGGCGTCGGCCTGCCCGTCGTGCTGCGCCGATTGCCGGAGCCGCCGGCGCCCCAGCCCGGCGACGGCGACAGCGCCGAGGCCGGCCGCGGGGCGCTGGTCGCCGAACCGGCCAAGATCCCCTACGCCGCCCTGGCCCGCCCCGGCTTCGTCACGGCCTGCGCGCTCGCCGCGGCGGGTGCGGCGGCCATCGCGGTCGGCTGGATCCCGCCGCACCGGGTCGCGCTGTGGCTGGTGCTGGCCGTGTTCGGCGTTGCGCTGGCCGGGATCGACTGGGCGACCACCTGGCTGCCGATGCGGCTCAGCTACGCGGGCTGGATCGCGATGGCCGCCGCGACCGTCGGGACCGCCTTCGCGTTCGGCGACGCCTGGATGCTGCTGCGGACGGTGGCCGGGGCCGCCGTCGCCGGCGTCGTGTATCTGGCGATCTGGGTGCTCAGCCGCGGCGGGTTCGGGTTCGGCGACGTCCGGTTCGCCCCGCTGCTCGGCGCCGCCGCGGGCTCGGTGTCCTGGACGCTGCTGCTCTGGGCCCTGCTCTGCGGGGCGCTGCTCGGCGGCGTGTTCGGGGCGATCCGGATCATCGCCGGCCGGCGCGGCGGCTTCCCGTACGCGCCGGCGATGCTGGCCGGGGTCTATCTGGCGGTACTGCTCAGCCTGCCGTCACCGTTCGGCTGACCGCTCCGCCCCGGCGGCCGGATCCTGGTCCAGCAGGTGCAGCAGCGCCGTGGCGTACGCGTCGGCCGGTGACGGCTGGGCCGGCGTGTGGAAGGCGCGCGGCGGGCCGCTCAACGTGACCAGGTACCCATCGCCGGTGCGGTCGAGCGACACGAACCGGTCGCCGATCAGGTCCCGCAACTGGTCCTCACGCGGCAGCCAGACGACCTCGCCGACCTCGACCGAGTCCAGCGCCCATTCCACGGTGCCGTTGAAGTGGAACCGGCGCTGCCCGTCCCGCACGATCAGTTCGACGACCATGTCGCTGACCAGGAACACCGAATCGGCGATCTCCGGCCGCGGGATGAAGAACTGGTCGCCGTTAGCGGGTTTCCACTCCAGCCGATCGCTCAGCCGGCCGGCCAACTCGCGGGAGATCATGATCAGCCAGTATGCCTCGCGCGCTGCGTCGGCGGTCCCACGGGTTGGTCGCTCCGTTGCAGGATTGCCTTGTCGCCTCGATTAGGCTCGTCGCCGTGACCGTCCCGAGGCCCGGCTGGTATCCCGATCCAGCCGGGGTGCCCCGACGCTATCGGTGGTGGGACGGCACCCAGTGGACGCAGGCGATCGGTGAGTCGCCGAAGGCGCCGCCGCCCGACGCCCTGGCGGCCCGCCTGGCCCGGGGCGACTTCGCCCAGGACGACCAGCGGACCGGACGGAGGGACGAGGACCGGCTCGCCGAGGTCCGCGACGACGACGGCGACGGCCCGTCCGATCGCACGGCAGCGGACCGGCCGGACGCCGGCGGGACCGCGGCCGACCGGGGCTGGCTGACCGGCTATCCGGAACTCGACGACCCCGAGGTGATCGAACCGCGACGGGCGTCGCCGGCCCGGATGGTGCTGGCGATCACGCTGAGCCTCACCCTGGTGGTCGCGGCGAGCCTCGGGGCCGGCCTGGTGATCTGGCGCGACCCGGGACCGCCGACCGCGATCGAGGAGCCGACGCCCGGCAACCGGCCGCCGACGACCAAGGCGACCACACCGGGAGCCGCGCCGACCGGGAAGCTCGACCCGAAGACCCGAACGGCCAGCCTCGGCCCGGCCACGCTGACGCTGCCGGACTCCCCGTTCCGGCTCTACGCGGACCCGATCACGGTCCCCTACCTGTTCCAGACCTGCTTCCTGGCCAACGCGCCCGTGCACGAGCGGTACGACGGCACGTCCACCTGGTCCGCCATGGTCGCGCTGGCCCAGATCAGCCCGGACCTGATCAACTCGACCGACCTGGAGAAGACCGCGACCAAGGCCGCCGAACGTTATGCGCAACGGTTCTTCGACGGTCACGCGACCAAACTGGGCCGGCTGTCCGCGTCCGACTGGGCGGTGGACGGCCATCCCGGAGTCATGATCAACTTCCGGGTCAGCTACCAGATCGACGGGCTGTCCAGCAAGCACGACAAGGTCTCGGTGATCTTGGTCCGGCTCGACGACGGCTCGTTCATCGCGGCGACCAGCTCGGTGCCCGACGACGCCGACCCGGAGCTCGCCGAGCTCGCCCAGGAATCGCTGGAATCGCTCCGGATCACCGAATAGCCCAGCCCGATCCGGCCCCTTGCGGCCTTGCTCAGGCGGCGACGGCCCGGCTCAGGGTGACCCACTGCTCCAGCTGCGCGGCCGCGGCGCCGGTGTCGATCGCGGTCGCGACCCGCTGCAGGTTGTCGCCCAACTGCTCGACCAGCCGATCCGGCCGCGGGGTGTCCCAGGCGGTCAGCCCGGCGGCCGCGTTGAGCAGCACGATGTCGCGGACCGGGCCGCCGACGCCGGCCAGGACGTCCCGGGCGATCTGCGCGTTCACCGGCGGCGGCCCGCCGACCAGATCCTCCGGGCGGGACCGGGCCAGCCCCAGCGTCGCCGGGTCGAACTCGAGCGTGGTCGGCGGTGAGTCCGGGCCGAACACCCACACCTTCGACGAGGTCGTGGTGGTCAGCTCGTCCAGCCCGTCCCCGCCATGGAAGACCAGGCCCTGCTGCCCGCGGGCCGCGAAGACCCCGGCCAGCAGGCCGGCCATCCGCGCGTCGGCGACTCCCACCGCGACGGCCGACGGCTGCGCCGGGTTGGTCAGCGGGCCGAGGAAGTTGAAGGCGGTCGGCACCCCGAGCTCGCGCCGCACCGGGCCGGCGTGCCGGAAGGCCGGGTGGTAGTGCGCGGCGAACAGGAACCCGATGCCGGCCTTGGCGATCACCTGGTGCTGCTGCTCCGGGGTCAGGTCCAGCACCAGTCCCAGTTCCTGCAGCAGGTCGGCCGAGCCGCAGGCCGACGAGGCGGCCCGGTTGCCGTGCTTGACCACCCGGGTGCCCGCCGCAGCGGCGACGATCGCCGCCATGGTGGAGATGTTGACGGTGCCCGCCCGGTCGCCGCCGGAACCGACGATGTCCAGCGCGGGGCCGGGCACCTCGAGCGGCGTGGCGTACCTGATCATGGTCCGGGCCAGCCCGGTCAGCTCGTCGACGGTCTCGCCCTTGGCCCGCAGCGCGACCAGGAACGCGGCCATCTGGGCCGGCGTGGCGACTCCCTCCAGGATCTGCTCCATCGCCCAGGCGGTGGTCTCGACAGCCTGGTCCTCGCCCCGGATCAGGTCGGACAGCAGTCCCGGCCAGGTCGGATCGGCGACCCCGGTGTCGTCGGTCATGGTCGGTCTCCTCAGCCTTGCGCGATTCAGGGTTGCGCGGTTCAGGTTTGCGCGGACGGCGCGACCCCGGACGTCCGGCGGACCAGATCCGCCAGGGCGGTCGGCAGCCGGACCGGATCGACCGGGTAGGCGACGATGGCGTCGGCCAGGGCCCAGGTCGCCAGCCAGGCGTCGTCGGCACGCGCCGCGAGCAGCAGCACCGGCGGGCCTTCGAGGATCTCGTGCTTGATCTGGCGGCACAGGCCCATCCCGCCGGGCACGGCCTCGCCGTCCAGGATCACCACGTCGATGCCGCCGGCCTCGATCGCGGAGAGCACGGCCGGCTGGGTGGCGACCTCCAGCACGGTGATCTCGGGCAGGTCGGCGGCGATCCGCCGGCCCAGCGCGAGCCGTACGTTGTCCCGGCGGCCCCGATCGGAGGCGTAGAGCAGGACGGTCAGCGGCTTCTCCGCCGCCTCGCCGTGGTGCTGGTCAGAAGCCATGATCGTCATCATCCTCACCGGTCGCGCTGGAAACCGTCAGATCGTACCGAAAGCAGGAACGGGTCAGTCGGCCAGGATCTGTTCCCGCAGGATGTCGGCGTGGCCGCAGTGCTGGGCCAGTTCGCGGAGCAGGTGCAGATAGACCCAGCGCAGCGGCAGCGGACCCCGCCGGTTGCCGGTGACCACGTCGTCCAGGCCGAGCCCGGCCGCGGCGGCCCGGGAGTCGGCGCAGGCGGCCCGGTACGCGGCCCGTACCGAGGCGATCGTCGCGTCCGGCGCCAGCAGGAACGACTCGTCCGGCGTGTCCGGGATCCCGATCTCGACCCGGCTGCGCCCGGTGACCGCCTCGTCGAACCAGACCCGCTCGACGAAGGTGCCGTGCTGCACCAGGCCGAGCAGGGTGGTCGCCGACGGGACCAGGCGGCGCCGGGCCTGCTCCTCGGTGAGCCCGTCCAGCGACGCCTCGAGAGCGGCCCGATGGTCGTCGAGGAAGGTGTCGAACTGGGTCCGCAGGTCGGCGTGGAAGGCGTCCGGACGCAGCGCCGCAGGTATCGATTCGGTCACCGCCACACTCTAGGAAAGAGTGCGTGCCGAAGACGTGGCCAGACACACACGCGACATTGCCAACCCCGACGTGACCGGGCGGAGCAGCACAGACATAATGACCCCGTGGCTCTACACACGCACTCCACGACGACCGCCGCCGCGAAGCCGGCCGGGGCCCTGCACTCCATTCCGCAGTCGCGGCTGCACGGCCGTCCGGGCCGTCCGGACATGGTGGCCGTGGGGACGATCGTGTGGCTCGCCTCCGAGCTGATGTTCTTCGCGGCGCTGTTCGCCGGCTACTTCACGATCCGCAACGTGACCAACGGCCAGAACGCCGCCGCCGGTCTGCCCGCGGCCGAGTCGCTGTGGGCGACCCAGTCCGGGATGCTGAACATCCAGTTCGCCATCCTCAACACCAGCGTGCTGGTGGCCAGCTCGATCACCTGCCAGCTCGGCGTGTTCGCCGCCGAGCGCGGCCAGGTCGGCCGGACCGGCTCCCTGCTCCAGGTGAACAAGTGGGGCCTGCGCGAGTGGTACGTGCTGACCTTCGTGATGGGTGCCTTCTTCATCGGCGGCCAGGTGTACGAGTACGCCGAGCTGATCCACGAGGGGCTGACCATCTCCTCCAACGGCTACGGGTCGGTGTTCTTCCTGGCCACCGGCTTCCACGGCCTGCACGTGCTGGGCGGTCTGATCGCGTTCCTGATCCTGATGGGTCGTACGTTCCTCGCCCGCACCTTCACCCACGAGCAGGCGGTGTCCGCCGTCGTGGTCTCGTACTACTGGCACTTCGTCGACGTGGTGTGGATCGCGCTGTTCTTCGTGATCTACATCCTGCGCTGACCCGCGCGACCGACCGACCTCCCACAACCGAACAGCTCGACGACTGAAGAGTCAGCCCTGACACCGAGAGGGACCCCCGACGTGCGATTCCTGTCCGCCAGACGACGCCATCCGGCCGCCAAGGTCTTGATGCTGTTGTTCGCCCTCGTCGTGGTCGGCGGCATCTATTCCGTCGTCTCGCCGGCCGACCAGGTCGCGGCCGACACCGGAAAGAGCCAGCAGATCGCCGAGGGCAAGGCCCTGTTCGCGGTGGGCTGTGCGTCCTGCCACGGCCTGAACGGCGAGGGCCAGGTCAGCGGGACCATCCAGGGCCCGCCGCTGATCGGCGTCGGCGCCGCCGCGGTCGACTTCCAGGTCGGCACCGGCCGGATGCCGATGGCCCAGCCCGGCCAGCAGGCCCCGCGCAAGAAGAACCTGTACACCGACGAGGAGATCGCCGCGCTGGCGGCCTACGTCGCCTCGCTCGGCCCGGGCCCGGACATCCCCGCCGAGGAGAACTACAACACCGAGGGCATGTCGGACGAGGACCTCGCCCGCGGCGGTGAGCTGTTCCGGACCAACTGCTCGGCCTGCCACAACTTCGCCGGCTCGGGCGGCGCGCTGCCGAACGGCAAGTACGCACCGACCCTCGAGGGCGTCGACAACCGGCACCTGTACGAGGCCATGCAGACCGGCCCGCAGCAGATGCCCGCCTTCCCCGACCGGGCCCTGTCCCCGGAGGAGAAGCGGCAGATCATCGGCTACCTCAACCACCTGAACTCGCAGCCGAACCAAGGCGGCTTCACGCTCGGCGGGCTCGGCCCGGTGAGCGAGGGCTTCTGGGCCTGGGTCGTCGGACTCGGGGTGCTGATCGGGTTCACCGTCTGGATCACCGCAAAGGGAGCTCGCGCGAAATGAGTGACACCCGGGGCGAAACCGACCCCCAGGGCAAGGAGCTGGCGACTGCCACCCAGGGTGGCGTCGACACCGGCAAGGACTGGCCCCGCTACCCGGTCCCGGACCCGGGCATGGAGGAGCACCACCCGCGGCTGACCGACGTCGACCCGAAGGCCGCCGACCGGGCCACCCGCCAGGTCGCGACCATGTTCGGCCTGGTGCCGGTGCTGGCGATCGCCTTCGTGGTGATCTACTTCGCGGTGCCCCGCGACATGTACATCGACTTCGGCCCGCTGCACTCCAACGCCCAGCACGTCGGGCTCGGACTGACCGTCGGCCTCGCGATCCTGCTGATCGGGATCGGTGCGATCCAGTGGTCCCGCCAGATCATGGCCAACCACGAGATCGCCGACGACCGGCACCCGCTGGTGTCCAGCGACGACGACCGTACGGCGGTCGTGGCGGACGTCAACAAGGGCATCGACGAGTCGGCGATCACCCGCCGCAAGGTGCTCGGCCGCAGCCTGGCCGGCGCCCTCGGCGCGCTCGGGCTGCCGGCGCTGGTCGCGCTGGCCGACCTGGGCCCGTGGCCGGTCGCGGCGACCCGCAAAGAGACGATCATGAAGACGATCTGGGCCGAGGGCGTCAAGCTCGTCCAGGACGTCAGCTACACCCCGATCAAGGCCTCGGACATGCGGATCGGCCAGCTGATCAACGGTCAGCCGGAGAATCTGCAGGAGTTGCACGGCGCCGAGTTCCAGCAGGCCAAGGCGAAGGCGTCGATCGTCATCGTCCGGATGGACCCGAACCGGATCAAGATCCCCGAGTCGCGCCGCGACTGGCAGGTCGGCGGGATCCTCTGCTACTCCAAGATCTGCACCCACGTCGGCTGCCCGATCAGCCTGTGGGAGGACCAGACCCACCACCTGCTCTGCCCCTGTCACCAGTCCACGTTCGATCTCGGCGATTCCGGCGTCGTGGTGTTCGGCCCGGCGGCGCGTGCGCTGCCGCAGCTTCCGATCACCACGGATTCCGATGGATACTTGATCGCACGGAGTGATTTCACCGTTCCGGTGGGGCCGAGCTTCTTCGAGCGCGACTCGCACGGCGACTTCCAAAAGGGTGATAACTGATGGCGAAACCGGCCAACAAGGTCACCGAGAGCCAGGCGACCCAGGCGACGACGCCGCCCAAGCAACCGGGCCCGGTGCTCAAGGCGGCCGCCGGTCCGGCCGGCTGGGCCGACGAGCGGCTCAGCCTGGCCAAGCTGGGCCGGGCCAACCTGCGCAAGATCTTCCCGGACCACTGGTCCTTCCTGCTCGGCGAGATCGCGCTCTACTCCTTCATCGTCCTGCTGATCACCGGCGTCTTCCTGACCCTGTGGTTCAAGCCCTCGATGGCGGAGATCGAGTACGACGGCTCGTACCAGCTGCTCAAGGGCCTGCACATGTCGGAGGCGTTCGCCTCCACCCTGAACATCTCGTTCGACATCCGCGGTGGCCTGCTGGTCCGGCAGATGCACCACTGGGCGGCGCTGCTGTTCGTGGTCGCGATGTACGCCCACATGATGCGGACGTTCTTCACCGGCGCCTTCCGCAAGCCCCGTGAGCTGAACTGGATCCTCGGCGTCATCCTGCTGATGACCACCATCCTCGCGGGCCTGACCGGCTACTCGCTGCCGGACGACCTGCTCTCCGGCACCGGCGTCCGGTTCGTCGACGGGCTGACCCGGTCGGTCCCGCTGATCGGCACCTGGGCCGAGTTCTTCATCTTCGGCGGCGAGTTCCCGGGTGACCTGATCATCTCCCGGTTCTACATCGCGCACGTGCTGCTGGTGCCGGGGATCCTGCTCGCCCTGATCGCCGTCCACGTCGGGCTGGTCTTCTACCAGAAGCACACCCAGTACCCGGGCCCGGGCCGGACCGAGAAGAACGTGGTGGGCTATCCCCTGTTCCCGGTCTACATGGCCAAGGCCGGCGGCTTCTTCTTCATCGTGTTCGGCGTCATCGCGCTGATGGGTGCGGTGATGCAGATCAACCCGGTGTGGGCGTTCGGCCCGTACAACCCGGCCGAGGTGACCGCCGGCTCGCAGCCGGACTGGTACCTGGGCTTCGTCGAGGGCGCGGTCCGGATCATGCCGGGCCTGGAGTCGCACATCGGCGGCACCACCTGGTCCTGGAACATCTTCGTGCCCGGCGTCGGCCTGATGCTGTTGTTCCCGGCGATCCTGGTCGCCTACCCGTTCGTCGAGCGGTGGATCACCGGCGACAACTCCGAGCACCACATCCTGGAGCGGCCGCGGAACAACCCGACCCGGACGGCCTTCGGCGTCGCCGGGATCACCTGCTACGGGCTGTTCTGGGCCGGTGGCGGCAACGACCTGATCGCCGTGATCTTCGACGTGTCGCTGAACTCGGTGACGAACTTCCTGCGGGTGGCGGTCTTCGTCGGCCCGGTGATCGCGTTCATGATCACCAAGCGGGTCTGCATCGGCCTGCAGCGGCGGGACGAGGCACGGCTGCTGCACGGCGCGGAGTCCGGCATCATCGTCCGCGACCCGTCCGGCGGGTACGAGGAGAAGCACGTCCCGGTCACCCAGGAGGAGGCCTACACCCTCACCCAGCACCGGGAGTACCTGCCGCTGGAGCCGATCCGCGACGGCGAGGGCGACGGGATGCGCGACGGCGAGGTCAAGGCGGAGAACCGGCGCCGGCTGGCCACCCGGTTCTTCTACCGGGACACGCTGCGCAAGCCGAGCCGGGCCGAACTCGATGCGGCCGCCGAGCACCAGGCCCACGGCAACGGCCACGAGAACGGCCATGGCAACGGTCACGGCGAGCTGGAAGCGGCCGACGACCACGCCGAGCTGGAGTCGGGCGACGCGGCCACCAGGAGCGGCTCAGCCACTCACTGATCCATCGCAGGGGACGCCCCTCCGGCCGCCGGCCGGAGGGGCGTTTCGCTTTTCCGGCGGCCGCGCGGGTCCATCCGGCCCCGCCGGTAGGCTGGACGTTTTTACCCGGACGCCGACCCGTCCCGGGACGAAGAGAGGAACTGATCGGCATGACCGCTGAACCGGTATGGATGACGCCGCGTACGCTGCAGCAGCTGGAGGACACGGTGGCCGATCTGACCCGGCCCGGCCGGACCCCGGACGACGCCGAGCAGGCGCGGATCCGGGAGCTGCGGGAGTTGATCCGGCGGGCGGAGACCGACGCCAAGCCCGATGACGGCCTGGTCGAGCCGGGCATGGTCGTGACCGTACGGTTCGACGGCGAGGACGACCAGACCACCTTCCTGGTCGGCAGCCGGGAGCTGGCGGCGCTGGACGCCAGCGTCGACCTCGACGTGTACTCCCCCAGCTCGCCGCTCGGCCAGGCGATCATCGGCCGGTACGTCGGCGACACGATCAGCTACCCGGCGCCCAACGGCACCGTCCAGGCGACCGTCGTCGCCGCCGCGCCGTTCGGCTGAGCGGCATCGCCCTCGATCGTCCGAGGGCCGCGGCGGCGCGGAGAACCGGGCCGCTACCGTCAGATGATCAAGGCCGGGGGCGATTCCCGGCGTGCTCACCGGCCGTGAAAGGACCTTCGTGCCCGTACTCGACGAGACCCTGATTCCGATCCTCGACGAGGTGGTCGGGCGCAACCCCGGCGAACTGGAGTTCCACCAGGCCGCCCGCGAGGTGCTGGAGAGCCTCGGCCCGGTGGTCCGCAAGCATCCCGAGTACGCCGACGCGGAGGTGATCCGGCGGCTCTGCGAGCCGGAGCGCCAGATCATCTTCCGGGTGCCCTGGCAGGACGACGCCGGCCGGGTCCAGCTCAACCGCGGCTTCCGGGTCGAGTTCAACTCGGCCCTCGGCCCGTACAAGGGCGGGCTGCGGTTCCACCCGAGCGTCTACCTCGGCATCGTGAAGTTCCTCGGCTTCGAGCAGATCTTCAAGAACGCCCTGACCGGGCTGCCGATCGGCGGCGCGAAGGGCGGCGCCGACTTCGACCCGAAGGGCCGCTCGGACGCCGAGGTGATGCGCTTCTGCCAGTCGTTCATGACCGAGCTGTACCGGCACATCGGCGAGTACACCGACGTCCCGGCCGGCGACATCGGCGTCGGCGGCCGTGAGATCGGCTACCTGTTCGGCCAGTACAAGCGGATCACCAACCGGTACGAGTCGGGCGTGCTGACCGGCAAGGGCCTCACCTGGGGCGGGTCGCAGGTCCGCCCGGAGGCGACCGGCTACGGCACCGTGTTCTTCGTCGACGAGATCCTGCGCACCGCCGACGACTCGTTCGACGGCAAGCGGGTGGTGATCTCCGGCTCCGGCAACGTGGCGCTGCACGCGATCGAGAAGATCCACCAGCTCGGCGGCCGGGTGATCGCCTGTTCCGACTCCGACGGCGCCGTCGTCGACGAGGCCGGGCTGGAGCTCGACCTGCTCAAGGAGATCAAGAACGGGCACCGCGGCCGGGTCAGCGACTACGCCGCGGCCCGGGACGGCGCCCGGCACCTGGCCGGCGGCACGGTCTGGAGCGTTCCCTGCGACATCGCGCTCCCCTGCGCCACCCAGAACGAGCTCGCCGAGGACGACGCCGAGGAACTCATCCGGAACGGCTGCCGGATCGTGGCCGAGGGCGCCAACATGCCGACCACGCCGGCCGCGATCCGGCTGCTGGTCGACGCCGGGGTACGGTTCGCGCCGGGCAAGGCGGCCAACGCCGGCGGGGTGGCCACCAGCGCCCTGGAGATGCAGCAGAACGCCTCCCGCGACTCCTGGAGCTTCGAGTACACCGAGCAGCGTCTGGGCGAGATCATGCGCTCGATCCACGACCGCTGCCTGGAGACGGCCGACGAGTACGGCACGCCGGGTGACTACGTGGCCGGCGCCAACATCGCCGGCTTCACCCAGGTCGCCGACGCCGTCCTCGCCCTCGGCGTGATCTGAGTTCGGAGCCGCCCAGCCGCTGAGGTGACAGGCTGCGGGCATGGAGTTCGCAGACCTGCAGGCGGCGGCGAGGGCCGTCCGCGCCCGGTACGCCGACGTGGAGGCCGCCCGCTACGGGCGCAGCTGGACGACCGAGGAGATCATGATCGGCTTCGTCGGCGACGTCGGTGATCTGGCCAAGCTCGTCCAGGGCAAGGCCGGCGTGCGACCGACGACCGACCTCGACGCCAAGATCGCGCACGAGCTGGCCGACTGCCTGTGGAGCGTGCTGACCCTGGCCGACGCGTACGGCGTCGACCTGGAGCGGGCCTTCAGCGACACCATGGCCGACATCTCGGCCGGCCTCGACCGCTGAGCTTCCGGGGACCGGGGCCGGCGCACCGCTAGGGTCTGGCCCATGGTCCAGCTGCTTCCGTACCTGCTCGGGGCGTTGTCGCTGTTGTGTCTCGTGATCGTGGCGAAGCCGGACCTGTTCCGGAACTGGACGGTACGGCTGTCCGACGGCGACGACCGGAGCTGGGACGACCGCCGGGTCCGGCTCGGCGGCCTGCCGAGCGGGCTGGTCCGGGTGATCTACCTCGTGGTCGCGATCCTGCTCGCCGTCTTCGCGTTCCAGCTGCACGGCTGGGCCGCCGCCGAGGACGACTGTGCCCTGGCCGAGCAGGTCTACTCGGCGTCCCGGGACGGCTGGGACCTGGACCGGGCTCGGACCGAGGCCGGCCGCCGCGGCCTGGAGCTCGACGTCGAGCAGCGCACGTCCGGGTCGACCCGCGTCGCCTCGGTGACGGTGAGCAAGGACGGCCGGACCATCGCGACCTGGCGGACCGGGTCCGTGTCCTCCGGCCTCGACTGTCGCTAGGACGGTCAGATCGAGTCGAGCAGCGCGTCGAGGTCGTCGAAGCGGGTCACGGCGGGACGGTCGATGATCAGGCCCCGGGCGACGACCAGGACCGGATCGACGAAGGCCCGGAACCCGTCCAACGGGTTCGCCTCGAGGACGACGAGGTCGGCCGCCTTGCCGGTCTCGATCGAGCCGGTCACCTGGTCGAGGCCGAGGATCGCCGCGTTGGTCCGGGTCGCCGCGATCAGCGCCTCGGCGTGGCTGAGCCCGCCGAACCGGACCAGGAAGTCCAGTTCCCGCCAGGCGTCGTAGTGCGGCACGTAGGTGAGCGCCGAGTCGGTGCCCATGCCGAGCCGGATCCCGTGCTCGCGGGCGGCCCGGATGCCGTTGATCATCTCGTCCAAGATCATCACCGCGTTGGCGTGGACCACTTCGTTGATCCCGGTCAGCCGGCGGTCCAGCCGGACCAGCGGCACCGCCGCCTGGAGCGTCGGGATCAGCGCCGAGGTCCCGCGCAGGGAGCGTGGGTTGTCCCGGAACAGGGCCACGAGGTCCGGGGTGAGCTCCGCGCCGTGCTCGATCGTGTCGACGCCGGACCTCAGCGCCGCGAGGATGCCCTCCTTGCTCTGCGCGTGCGCGGCGACGACGACGCCCGCGTTGTGGGCCTCCTCGCAGATCGCCGTCATCTCGTCCTGGGTCATCTCGGGCCGGCCTGCGTAGCCGACCTCGCGGGCGTCGGTGACACCGGCGGTGGCCGAGATCTTGATCGCCTTGACGCCGCGCTGCAGGTTGCGCCGGGTGTTGCGCCGATGGGCCCAGGGCGAGTCGGCGGTCAGGGCGATCTGCGGTGCCCCGTGGCCGCCGGTGATGGCGAGCAGCGGCCCGGACGGGATCACCCGCGGGCCCGGGTAGTCGCCGCGGTCGATCTCGCGGGCCACCTCCACCACCTCGTAGGCCACGTCGCCGACGCTGCGCAGCGTGGTCACGCCGGAGTGCAGCTGGGTGATCACGTTCGCCTTGGTCCGCCGCTTGAACAGCCACTTCCCGACCGGGCTGTGCCCGATCGCGGACACGACGCCCTGGGCGGATTCGTCCAACAGGATCGGCGGAATCGGCCGGCCGTCGGCGAACAGGTGCGCGTGGGCGTTGATCAGGCCCGGCACGACGAAGCGGCCGGTGGCCTCGATCGTGCGGTACCCGGCCGGAACCGGGGTCTCCGCAGTGGCGCCGACCCGCTCGATGACTCCGTCACCGTCGACGACGATCGACATCGACGGCCGTACGGTCCCGTCGGCGTCACCGGTGACGATCGTGGCGTCGGTGAGGGCGAACCTTTCCGTCATGGCGTGCTCCCCTCACGGACAGCGTACGCACCAAGTCGCCCGGCGTCTGCGGTCCCGGCCGAGGAACGCCGGACCGGGTTCAGCCGGCGCCGAGCCCGAGCGCTTCGGCGATCGCGCGATACCCGGGCAGCGGGTCCTCTCCGTCCGCGGTGAGCAGCTGCAGCACCACCTGGTTCGCCCCGGCGTCCAGGTGCGCGGTCAGCGCGGCCGCGACGGCGGCCGGGTCACCCTGCGGTGCCAGCGCATCGATCAGCCGGTCGCTGCCGTCGCCGGCCACGTCCTCCTCGGTGAAACCGAGGGTGAGCAGGTTGCTGACGTAGTTGCGCAGCCGGAGATACATCGCGACCCGATCCCGGGCCACGTCGTGGGCCGCCGGCGTGCTGGTCAGCGCCGCCTTCTGCTCGGTCACCAGCAGCGGCTCAGGTCCGATCAGCTCGCGGGACCGGCGGGTGTGCTCGGGCGTCACCAGGTACGGGTGCGGCCCGGCGGTCCGTTCCGCGGCGAGCTTGAGCACCTTCGGGCCCAGGGCGGCCAGCACGATGTCCTGTTGCGGCACGCCGGCCGCGGCCAGCCGGTCCAGGTAGTCGACGATCGTCGCGTACGGGCTGCGGTACTCCCGGGTGGCCTCCGGATGCCCGATCCCGACCCCGAGCGCCAGCCGGCCCGGGAACCGCGCGGCGACCCGGTGGTAGGCCTCGGCCACCGGTTCCGGTTCGTCCGCCCACATGTTGACGATTCCGGTCCCGACCACGAGCCGGTCGGTCGCCGCGAGCAGTTCCTCGGGTTCGGCCAGGTCGCCCGGCGACAGCCCGAGCCAGATCGAGGCGTACCCGAGGTTCTCCAATTCCTTCGCCAACTGCGGGCCGGTCTGGCCGGACCTCCGCCAGACCCCCACGCCGCGTACGTCGTTCACCATGATCACGACAACCGGCGGCCCGGCGCCGGCATTCCCTCCACCAAGATCAGGATGACGAAGATCACGAAGCCTGCGGCGGCAGCCCGTGCTCGGCCGGCACCTGCTCGGCCGGCCGCGGCGGGCCGGGCGGCGTGCCGTCGCCGAACGGGCGGCCGCCGAGCTGCACCCGGTGGTGCGGCTGCCACCAGTGGCTCAGGTCCGGTCCGGCCGGAACGATCTTGGTCGGATTGATGTCGGTGTGCACCACGTAGTAGTGCTGCTTGATCTGGACGAAGTCGGTGGTGTCGCCGAATCCCGGTGTGTGGAAGAGGTCCCGGGCGTAGGCCCAGAGCGCGTCGAACTCGCTCAACTTCTGCCGGTTGCACTTGAAATGTCCGTGGTACACGGCATCGAACCGGGCCAGTGTGGTGAACAGCCGGACGTCGGCCTCGGTGATCGTGTCGCCGACCAGATAGCGCTGGCCGCGCAGCCGTTCCTCGAGCCAGTCCAGCCGCGCGAAGAGTCGGTCGTACGCCTTCTCGTACGCCTCCTGCGAGCCGGCGAACCCGCAGCGGTAGACGCCGTTGTTGACGTCGCGGAAGATCAGGTCCGCCACCTCGTCGATCTCGTCGCGGCGATCGTCCGGATAGAGATCCGGCGCGCCCTCGCGGTGGAACGCGGTCCACTCGGTGGAGAAGTCGAGGGTGATCTGCGGGTAGTCGTTGGTGACCACGGCCTTGGTCGGTACGTCGACGATCGCCGGCACCGTGATGCCCCGCGGGTAGTCCGGGATCCGGGCGAAGTAGGCCTGCTGCAGCCGCTCGTAGCCGAGCACCGGATCGACGCCGCCCGGGTCAAGATCAAAAGTCCAGCTCCGCTTGTCGTGGGTCGGCCCGCACAGCCCGAGCGAGATCGCGTCCTCCAGCCCGAGCAGCCGGCGCACGATCAGGGTCCGGTTAGCCCACGGGCAGGCCCGCGCCGCGATCAACCGATAGCGGCCCGCCTCGACCGGATAGCCGTCCCGCCCGTCGGCCGTGATCCGGGTGGTGATGTAGTTCGTGTCCCGCTTGAACTCGCCGGCCTCGACGTAGCTGCCCGGCTCCGCGTCGTTGTCGTTCATGATCGCGAGCGTACTTGTCGGGCCGGACAATCCCTGAGCGCCTACTGTGCAGTGTCGGCCCGAAGCGATAGCATCCTCGGCGGATGGTGACATTTCGGGGGTGTCGGCATCAGTTCTTCGGTCCGTTCGGACCATCTGACCCCGAGCAGCGTGTTCGCCTCACCGAGGAGGCGGACCAAGAATTCGGGGGAGACGCAGGATGCGCATCAGCGCACGTATCAAGGCCGCCGGCTTGCTGATCGCCGGCGCGACGCTCGCACTCGCCACGGTCGGCGCGGCCACGCTGGCCGCCAGCGCGGACGAGACCAAGAACAGCAATTCCAACCAGGTCGAGTACTGGGAGGACTACCTCAAGGAACAGGGGTACGACAACCCCACCTGTGAGAAGGACGATTCGGTCGCCACGCCGTACGAGGTCCCGGCAGGCACCTGGGTCCTGCTGGTGCTGAAGGCCGGCTCCGGTGACGACGAGAACTTTGTGATCAAGGACCCGGTCTCGGGCACTGCCTACCACCATCCGTCCAGCAAGGACATCTCGCACGTGATCCTGTGCGCCGCGGACTCGGGCCCGTCCGAGACCCCGACGCCGTCCGGCACGCCCAGCGAGCCGTCCGAAACGCCCAGCGAGCCCAGCGAAACCCCGAGCGAGCCCAGCGAAACGCCGAGCGAGCCGTCCGAAACGCCGAGCGAGCCCAGCGAAACCCCGAGCGAGCCGTCCGAAACGCCGAGCGAGCCCAGCGAAACCCCGAGCGAGCCCAGCGAAACGCCGACGCCGCCCGCCTCGAGCGAGCCCCCGGTCGCAACCGAGACCCCGTCCGAATCGCCGAGTGAGACCCCGGTCCCGACGGCGACCCCGTCGACCACGCGGCCGGGCTTCGGCACCGGGACCGACGGCGGCACCGCCTGGCCGCTGCTGGCCGGCGCTGGCGTGATTGCCACCGGCGTCGTCGGCACCGGGCTGACCCTGCTGATGAAGCGCCTGCGTCGCAGCTGATCGTGCGCCGGTTGCTCCGTTCGATCCTCGTTGCCGGTACGGCGGCGCTGGCGGTGTCCGGGCTCCTCGTGGGCTGCGGGACACCGCCGGCGGCCGGCCCCGGTCCGCAACCGGGACCGTCGACGGGCGTCGCGTCCAGCTCGGCGGTCCCCGCGGAACCCTCCGCCTCCGGCTCGTCGGAGGGTCCTTCGCCGTCGGCGAAGGCGACGCAGGCACCGGAGCGGCCGTACGCCAAGACCAACGGCGACGGGTCCCTTCCGCCGCGGCGCGAGGCGAGCGACCCGGACCGCTCGGTGCCGGAGTCCGAAGTGGTCCGGCTGGAGATCCCGGACGTCCTGACCGGTGACTCCGGCGGCGCGATCTCCCCGGATCCGGCGACCAACGAGCTCGTTCCCCCGAAGACCACCCTGGTCTACCGGTGGGCCGAGCGCGGCCGGCCCGGCTCCGACTCCGGCGACACGGTCTACCTGCTCGGCCACACGGTCCGTGCCGGCGGCGGCGTCTTCGACCCGCTGCAGCACGTCGGCCCCGGCCAGTCGATCATCGTCGAGACCGAGCGGGGCACGCTGACGTACCGGGTGCAGGCCACCAAGATGTACCCGAAGAACGAGATCCAGGGGGCCGACGAGGTGTACGAAGCCGTACCCGGCCGGCTGGTCCTGGTCGGCTGCTACCTCAACGCGGACGGCTCCAAGCAGGACCTCAACTTCGTCGTCTTCGCCCAGCTCGCCGACTGAGCCGGCCCCCGTCCGTGGCGTCCCGCCGCCGCGCCGTACGCTCAGGAGCAACGAGACTTGGAGGCGGGCATGGCGGGTAGGACGATCGAGATCGCGGCGGCGGACGGCACGGCGGAGGCCTACCTCTCCCCCGGCCCCGACGCCCCGCACGCCGGGGTGCTGTTGTTCATCGACGCGATCGGGCTACGGCCGGCGATCGAGGGCATCGCGGACCGGATCGCGGGCTGGGGCTACACGGTGCTGGCGCCGAACGTCTTCTACCGCGCCGGTACGGCAGCCGAGCTGGCCCCGACCGAGGACCTTCGCCAGCCGGGCGCCCGGGAGGCCTTCTTCGCCGGCATGGGCAACCGGCGGACCGGCCTGGACACGGCGAACCTGCTCCGCGACATCGAGGCCTATCTCGACGCCCTGGCCGCGCAGCCCGGTGTCGTCGGTGACCGGCTCGGCACCACCGGCTACTGCATGGGCGGCATGCTCGCGCTGCGCGCCGCCGCCGCGCACCCCGACCGGCTCCGGGCCGCCGGCGCGTTCCACTCCGGCAACCTGGTCACCGAGGAACCGGACAGCGTGCACAAGATCATCGCGACGGCGACCGCCGAGGTGCTGGCCGGTCACGCCGACCAGGACCGGTCCAACCCGCCGGAGGCCATCGCCGCCCTCGACGAGGCGCTGGACGCGGCCGGGATCACCCGCACCACGGCGATCTACCCGGACGCGCCGCACGGCTACACGATGCCGGACACCTCGATGTATCAGGAGGCCGGCGCCGAGCGGCACTATGCCGAACTGGAGGCGCTGTTCGCCAGGACGCTGTCGGCCTGAAGATCGGTGATCATGATCGGTACGCCGAGCGGCGGGATGATCAACTTCTCGGCCCGGCCGGCATAGCCGAAGGTCCGCCGCAGATGATCAAGAGACTCGGAGAAGTGCGCCCAGCCCTCGCCGTGCACGGCGATGATCATCGCGTCGCCGAGCAGCGCCGACGCCCGTAGCGCCGTCTGCGCGTTCAGGGTCGCGTCCGCATCGCCGAACCGGCCGACGTTCGCCGCGCCCACGTTGAGCACGGCGACATCGAGCGGGCCGGCCCGGTCCACGATCTCGGCGACCAGGTCGACCGAGGCGTTGTCGCCGGAGACGTACACGGTCGGCGCCCCCGGCGCGCGCAGCACGAACCCCGTGACCACCCCGCTGAACGCCTCCGCGCCGGCCGGCCCGTGCAGTGCGGGGACCGCGGTGACCTCGACGGACCCGGACACCGCAACGGTCTGCCAGGGCTCCAGCCCGGTGACGCCCGGCAGCCGGCCCGCGGCATCCGGCGTCGACAGCACGGTCGGCACCGCGGAGAGCAGGGCGCGGCCGGCCCGGTCCAGGTTGTCGGCGTGCTGGTCGTGCGACAGCAGCACGACGTCGATCGGGCCGACCCGGTCCGGCGGCATGGCCGGGCCGGTCAGCTTGTGCAGCACCACCGGACCCGGGTAGTCCCCCGGCGGGTCGAAGGTGGGGTCCGTCAGCCAGGTCAGCCCGGCGTAGCGGAGCCGGAGGGTCGGGCCGCCCACGTGCAGGGCTTCCAGGGGTTCGAGCGATGCAGTCATGGCTTCGAGTCTCGGCGCTGCCGTACCGACGCAACAGTGGCCCGATGGACGATGTTCGATAAGATCGGGCCATGCCGTCCGTCGCGATCCTCGCCTTCGACGGGATCAGCCCGTTCCATCTGTCGGTGCCGGCCCTGGTGTTCGGCCGGGCCGGCGTCGGGCGCCCCGGCGACTGGCCGTACCGGCTCCGGGTCTGCGCGGAACGGCCGGGCCCGCTGCCGACCGAGGCCGGCTTCGACCTCGCCGTGCCGTACGGCCTCGAGGCCCTGGCCGACCTCTCCGGCGGCCGCCCCGGCGAACCGGACGACCTGCTGATCGTGCCGAGCTGGATCCGCGACCGGACCCCGTCCGAGGAACTCCTGGCCGCGATCCGGGCGGCCCACCGGCGCGGGGCCAGGGTCGTCGGGCTGTGCCTGGGCGGCTGGGTGATCGCCGCCTCCGGCCTGGCCGACGGCCGGGAGCTGACCACCCACTGGTCGGACGCCGAGCGGCTCGCCCGGGCCTACCCGGCGGTCCGCGTCCGCGCCGACCTGCTCTGGTCCGACCACGGCGACGTGATCACCTCGGCCGGCGTGGCCGCCGCCCTGGACTGCTGCCTGCACGTGGTCCGGACCGACCTGGGCAGCCGGGCCGCCGCCGAACTGGCCCGCAGCCTCGTGCTGGCGCCGCACCGCAGCGGTTCCCAGGCCCAGTTCGTCCCGGTCGCGGTCCCGCCGTCCGACCAGGACGACCCGATCGAACGAGCCATGGCCTGGGCGTCCGCGCGGCTCGCCGAGCCGATCGGCCTGGACGCCTGGTCCCGCGCCGCCGCCCTGTCCCGCCGGACCTTCACCCGCCGCTTCCGGGACCGGACCGGCACCAGCCCACAGCAGTGGCTGCTGCACCAGCGCCTCGACCGGGCCAGGCTGCTGCTCGAGACCACCGACGACCCGGTCGAACGGGTCGCCGCCGACGCCGGCTTCGCCACCGCGGTCAGCCTGCGGCATCACTTCCGGCGGCAGCTGGGCACCAGCCCGGCCGCGCACCGGGCCCAGTTCCGGACCCGGACCTTGATCAGGAGCTAGCGGCCGGCCGGAGCCGGGCGATCAGTTCGCCGCGACTGTGCACGCCGACCTTGCCGAAGATCGACTTCAGATGATCTTGAACGGTGTGCGCCGAGATGTACAGCCGGTCGGCGATCTCGGCGGTGGACCGCCCGGCCAGCACCTCGGCGCACAGGTCACGTTCCCGGACGGACAGCCCGTACGCGACGAGCAGTAGGGCCAGCAGTCGATCACCCGAGGACGGCTCGATGGTGATCACGATCCGCTCGTCGCCGGCACCGATCAGGCGGCTCGCCTCCAGTTGCGCCCAGCGGCCGCGGGCGTCCCGGAGGCGGCCGTGGAACCCGTCCGGTCCCGCGGTCCGCGCCCCGTACGCCAGCACCCGCATCATGGTCTGGAACCGACCGGGAGCGATTTCGTCCAGGCTGTCCCGCCAGTCCGCGGCAGCCGCCGTGACCGCCCGGATCGCTCCATCCGCACCCAGCACGACGATCGCCGGCCGACCGCCGGCCCTGGACGCCTCGGCCCGGACGGCCACCCGGATCGACGCGCCGACGGCCGGTGCGACCGCGGCCAGGAACTCCTCCTCGCGGGCCGTGAAGTCGACGCCCTGCCGGACGAAGCCGGCGGCACCCCACCAGACCCCGGCGTCGGGGAACAGCACCCGGACGTCACGATCCAGCCCGAGCGGCCGCCAGACCTCGTGCAGGCGGCCGCTGCGGGCCAGGTCATGCTCCGGCAGCTCGGACAGCCGGGCCACCACCCGGTGCTCCCGCGCCAGGCCGGCGAAGGTGTGCGGCTCCCCCGGGGCGTACTCGGCGGCCGCCAGCCGCTCCTCGTACTCGGCGGTGATCTTGGCGGCGCCGCCGACCATGCCGGTGATCATCAACGTCTCCGGGTCCAGCGTCGCCCAGCAGGTCAGCTCGCTGGGTACGGCCCGGTCGACCAAGGCGATCGCGGCAGCCTGCAGCTCCGCCACGCCGGCTCCCCCGACGGCGAGGTCGGTGATCTCACGCCGAGCTCGGTCGGCCCGGTCCTCCCACACGCCTTCAGTATGCGCGCGCGACAGCGCCCGCGATATCCCTGATTCCTGGGATCGACCGGTGCCGGCGACCGGCCTAGCGTCGCTGCCATGACTCATCAGGTACGCCATCGCGGTGCCGGCGAAGGCACCGAACTGACCGCGCCCGACGCGGTCCTGACGATCAAGATCGACGCGACCGACACCGACGACGGCTACGAACTGTTCGAGGTGGACGCGCCGCGCGGCCCGGCAACGCCGCTGCACCGCACCGGCTGGCCCAAGGCCTACTACCTGCTGCACGGCCGGATGATCGTGCAGGTCGAGGACCGGGCGGTCGACCTCGCACCGGGCGCCGTGATCACCATCCCGCCGGACGCGTGGCACACGTTCACCGTGCTCAGCCCCGCCGTGCGGTTCCTGGTGATCAGCCTGACCGGCGCCATGGGCCGCTTCCATGCCGATCTGCAGCGGGCCGTCGCCGACGGCGCCACGGTCGGTCCCGATCTTGCGCCGGTGCTGGCCCGGCACCGGGTCGCGCTGGCGCCCGAGCCGGTCCCGGCGGAGGTCGGACCATGATCATCGTCGCCTGGATCGGGGTGCTGCTCGGCGCGGTGATCTACTTCCTCGCCTTCGTCTGGGAGACGATCCTGTTCCGCCGTCCCGGTGTCCACCAGGGGATCTTCGCGGTGCCGACGCAGGACGTCGAGCCGGTCCGGCTGTGGTCCTTCTGCGTCGGCTTCTACAACCTGTTCCTCAGCCTCGGCGCGGTGGCCGGCGTGATCCTGTGGGCCGCGGGCTCGGTCGCCGAGGGCCGCACGCTGGTGATCTACACCGGGCTGTTCATGCTCGGCTGCGGCGTCGTCCTGTTCGTCGCCGACCGGCTGGCCCTGAGCCGCCCCAAGGGTCCCGGGGTCGCACCGGCGATCGCCTGCAGCGTGCCGACCGCGGTGGCCGTCGCCGCCGCCCTGGCCGCCGGGTGAGGTCAGCGCCGGACGTACCGGGTCATCATCGCGACCAGGGCGTCCGGCGTGACCACGGAGACGTGCGGCGCCAGGTTGTCGACGACCTGGCCGAGATCGTCCAGGCTCATGCTCCAGCAGTGCAGCACCACCACCGAGTAGCCGTCGGCCGAGGTCGGATCAGTGGCCGCCGCGTTGAGCGTCTCGATCACCTGGGCCGGCGAACCGAGCCCGTCCCAGAGCATGGTCCGGGCCGAGATGACCGGCTTGTCCGCCACCCAGCGGACCCGGCCGCGGAGCCCGTCGTAGCGGCTGTACTCCAGATAGATCAGGCCGGTGATCTGATCATGGCGCAGGTAGTTCTCCCAGAGCCCACGGGCGTCGAAGGACTCGAAGTCGAGGATCTGGACGACGCCGAGGTCGGCCCGCTCCATCGCCCGGGCGAGCCTGGTGGTGTGCAGCTTCAGCTCGTCGCGCGGATACCGGCTCGGGTACAGATACCCGCCGCCGGACGGGCCGACCACGAAACGATCATGGTGCGGACCGGCCGCGGCGTTGCGGTAGTACCAGTCCAGGACCGACGGAGCGAGGTCGATCGCCGACGGCGGGACGCCCCAGCCGAGGTCGAACGTGCCGCGCCGCGGGCTGCCGAACCAGTTCTCGCCGGTGGGCAGGTCGTTCAGCAGCCACTGCACGTTGTCGCCGTCAGTGACGAGGAACGCGACGTGGTGCCGGCCCCGGCCCGGAGCCGGGGTGCGCACCGGCGTCCGCTGCCGCAGGGTACGGGTCGTGATGCCGGACAGACAGGCCAGGTTGGCGGCCCAGTCACCGGGGATGGTCGCAACGCCGGCCGCCGACGAGACGCCGACGAAGCCGTCCTCACCCTGCCGCGCGTCGCCCCAGCCGATCACCGCCGCATCGGCGTCGAGGTCCTCGACGACCGACCGCCGGAACTCGGAATTGCCGTCGTAGAAGGTGAACGCGCCGGCCATCGTCGCGTAGTCGCGGAGCTGATGGGTGAACAGACCGACCTCGGGGTCCGCCTTCTGCTCGACCACAAGATCATTCCGCAGCTTCGCCCGGTAGGTCCGCCAGGCCCACGCGTCGTCGCGGTCGCGGACATCGGCGAGCCGGCGCAGCCCGAGGTCGATCGCGTGCTTCTCGTCGGCCTCGGACACCGCGATGCCGCGGGAGGCGCCGGCCGCGGTAGTCGCGACGTTGATCGTCGGGCCGCCGCTGCGGTAGAGGACGTAGCCGGCCACCCGATCGGCGAACCGGGCGACCAGCCGCCATGGATCGTCGGCCCGCTTCGCCGGGAGGCCGTACCGCTCGGTCAGGTCGTCCAGCCAGAGCCGGTAGCCGTTCGCCAGTTCGAGATAGATCGCCGGCCCCTGGAGCCGGCCGTCCACGGGCCGGGCCAGCAGCCCCTGCAGGGTGGCGATCATGATCGCCTCGTCGTCGGTCAGCCGGGCCCGATCGACCAGGTGCAGCTCGGTCGGCTCGATTCCCTTGGGGTACGGGGATCTCGGCTGATCGGCGACCGCGGGGACCGGCGGCTGGAGGCCGGTGAACGCGGTCGCGGCGAGGGCCGCCGCGGAGAGCATGCCCAGGGCTTGCCGCCGCGGCACCTGCAACGATCGGGGACTGACGGGATCGACCATGATGCCCTGACCTCCGTTGGTGCTGTCGCTCGCGCACTGAGCCTGTCGAAGTGCCGAGCCGGTTCCGGCCTTGCCCTTCGACCAGCTCAGGGAACGTCTTCGACGCTAGGGCGCGCTCCGACACGGGTCAAGGACCGGTCGGTGACCCTGGACAGAAGTTGATCATGCGGCGTCGAGGCCGAAGGCGCCCGTGAGTCCGTCGAAGATCATCCGGTTGTAGCCGAAGGCCAGCCCCGACTCCTCAATCACCGCGGCCCGGTCGGCGGCGCTCCAGGGCGCGCCGTCGAGCAGCGCCCGGTAGTGCCGCCGGAACTCGGCCGGATTCCGCAACGGCCCCGCATAGAGCCCGGCGAAGTCGTAGAACGCCAGCCCGGCCCGGTCGCCGTGCTGGCGCCGCATGGCCGACGCGATCACCTGGCCGCCGGAGACGTCGCCCAGGTAGCGGGTGTAGTGGTGGGCCACGAAGCGGGCGGCCGAGTCCGCCGCACGGATCCGTTCCGCGTACGCCAGCGTCGGGGGCAGCGCCCGGACCGCGGTCGACCAGGCCGGGCCGACCAGCCGCTCGAGGTCGGCTCGCAGCGCGGGCAGCCGCTCCAGCCCCTCGATGACGAACGGTCCCGCGACCGGGTCGTCCCGCCACCGTTCGGCGGCGCCCTCCAGGGCGGTGTAGACGAACAGGTTCTGCCCGGCCAGCGCGGCCAGTGCATCGAGGCCGAGCCGGCCGCCGAGCAGTTCGGCCACGAAGCGCGCCGACTCGGCCCGGTCGTGCTGCTCCGCCGTCGCCCGCCGCAGTTCGGCGGAGAACGGCTCCAGCGCGACTGTCTCCCCGGTCATCGCGAACCCCCTGCTCGTCAGGCCGACTTTGGTGAGCCTAACTTTAGCTGCACACCGCCCGGGCGCGGGGATCCGGGCTCAGCCGGGTTCGACGACCAGCGCCGGGTCGGACACCGTGACCGCGCCGGACAGGATCTCCTCGGCGTAGTGGCAGGCCACCCGGCGGCCGGGGTGCGCGTCGATCACCCGCAGCTCCGGCACCTCGGTGTCGCACCGCTCCGGCTGCCGGTACGGGCAGCGGGTGTGGAACCGGCAGCCCGCCGGCGGCCGGGCCGGGCTGGGCAGGTCGCCGCGGAGCAGGATCCGTTCCCGCCGGTCCTCCACCTCGGGGTCCGGGATCGGGATCGCCGACATCAGCGCGATCGTGTACGGGTGCAGCGGCGTCGCGTAGAGGTCGTCGCTGTCGGCCTCCTCGACCAGCCGGCCGAGGTACATCACGCCGATCACGTCCGAGATGTGCCGGACCACGGCAAGATCATGAGCGACCACGACGTAGCTCAGCCCGAGCAGGTCCTGCAGTCGTTCCAGCAGGTTGATCACCTGCGCCTGCACCGACACGTCCAGCGCGCTGACCGGCTCGTCGGCGATCACCAGGTCCGGGTTCAAGATCATCGCCCGGGCGATGCCGATCCGCTGCCGCTGCCCGCCGGAGAACTCGTACGGGTACTTCGCCAGCGCCGAGCCGGGCAGCCCGACCAGCTCCAGCATCGACTCGGCCTTCGCCAGGTGGCTGGCCGGCCGGTCGGCGCCGAACTCGGCCCGGTCCGCCTCGGACAGCCCGTGCGTCTTGAGCGGCTCCAGCAGCAGGCTGCGCACCGACTGCCGCGGATCCAGGCTGCCCAGCGGGTCCTGGAACACCATCTGCATCCGGCGCCGGAGCCGGCGCAGCGGCTCGGGCCGCAGGGTGCCGAGGTCGGTGCCGTCGAAGATCACCTGGCCCTCGGTCGCCCGCTCCAGCCGGAGCAGGGCCCGGCCCAGCGTCGACTTGCCGCAGCCGGACTCGCCGACCAGCCCGTACGTCTGGCCCTGGGTCAGCGCAAGATCGACACCGTCGACGGCCCGGACGTGGCCGACGGTCCGGTCCAGCACGATCCCCTGCTTGATCGGGAAGTGCACCTTGAGCCCGCGCACCTCGAGCAGCGGCTGCCCGTCAGTCATGATCACCTCCGCGCCCTCCGCGCCCTGAGCCTGTCGAAGGGCCTGACGCCTCGCCTGGCTCGGCGGGCGTCATGCCGACCGGATGCACGCAGCGCACGGGATGATCGGGCCGGACCGAGTCGACCAGCTGCAGATCGCTCCGGACGCAGGCCTCGTCGGCGTGCCGGCAGCGCGGCGCGAACGCGCAGGCCTTGGTCCACGGGACGACGTCCCGCGGCGTGCCCGGGATCGGGTGCAGCGGCTCGCCACGCGGCGCGTCCAGCCGCGGGATCGAGGACAGCAGACCCTCGGTGTAGCGGTGCTGCGGGTGGGCGAACAGCTCCCGCCGCTCGGCCGTCTCGACCACCCGGCCGGCGTACATGACGTTCACCGTGTCGCACAGCCCGGCCACCACACCGAGGTCGTGCGTGATCATGATCATCGCGGTGCCGAGATCGCGGACCAGTTCGCTGAGCAGTTCCAGCACCTGGGCCTGGATCGTCACGTCGAGCGCGGTGGTCGGCTCGTCGCAGATCAGCAGCTTCGGCTTGCAGGCCAGGGCGATCGCGATCAGCGCCCGCTGCCGCATGCCGCCGGACAGCTGGTGCGGATACTCCCGCAGCCGGCGGGCCGGATCCGGGATGCCGCAGCGGCGGAGCAGGTCCTCCGCCTCGTCCCGGGCGTCGGCCCGGCTGATCTGCTGGTGCCGGCGCAGCACCTCGGTGACCTGCAGCCCGATCGGCAGGACCGGATTGAGCGAGCTCATCGGGTCCTGGAACACCATCGCCAGCTCGCGGCCGCGCAGCGACGACAGCTCCGCGGGCGACCGGCCGATCAGGTCCTGGCCGCGGTAACGGGCGGTCCCGGTGATCATGGCCGAGCGCTTCGGCAGCAGGCCCATGATCGCCATCGAGGTGACCGACTTGCCGCTGCCGGACTCGCCGACGATGCCGACGATCTCGCCCGGCCCGACCGAGAAGGACACCCCGTCCACGGCCACGAACGGGTCCCGGCCGCGCCGCCGGAACCTCACCCCGAGGCCGTCCACCTCGAGCAGCGGCTCGCGGTCGTCCAGCCGGCGGTCCTGGTCCACCAGCAGCAGCGGCTGATCAAGCTCGGTGCCCATGATCATCTCCTCGACTTCGGGTCGAGCGCTTCGCGCAGAGCCTCGCCGAACAAGGTGAAGCCGAGCGCGGTGACGGCGATGCAGGCGCCGGGGAGCACGGTCAGGTGCGGGTCGCTCTGCAGCCGGTCCTGGGCCTTGACCAGCATCCGGCCCCACTCCGCGATCGCCGGATCCGGCGATCCGAGCCCCAGGTACGACAGCCCGGCGACCTCGATGATCGCCGTCGCCAGCGTCAGGGTCGCCTGGACGATCACCGGCCCGACCGAGTTGGGCAGCACGTGCCCGACCACGATGGTGCTGCGCCGCAGGCCGAGCGACTCCGAGGCCAGCACGTAGTCGGAGTGCCGCTGGGTCAGCATCGAACCGCGCAGTAGCCGGGCGAAGATCGGCACGCAGGCGGCCCCGATCGCGATCATGATCGCGTTCGGGCTCTGCCCGATCGCCGCGGCGATGCTCACCGCCAGCAGCAGCGACGGCACCGAGAGCAGGATGTCGACCAGCCGCATCAGCAGCGTGTCCACCCAGCCGCCGAACGCGCCGGCCAGCCCGCCGATCAGCGAGCCGCCGATCAGCCCGAGCGTCGTCGACACCACGCCGATGATCAACGACTGCCGAGCCCCGTAGAGCAGCTGGGTGAGCAGGTCGGACCCGAACGGGTCCAGGCCGAGCACGTGCTCCGGCGACGGCCCCGGCACGTCGGACGGCGTGACCTGGGTGATCCATTCGCTGGAGGACGGCTGGTACGGCGCGATCACCGGCGCCAGGATCGCGACCAGCACGAAGCCGAGCACGATCAGCGCGCCCAGGATCGCGCCCGGGTTGCGGATCAGCCGCTGCAGCGCGCCCTGCCACAGGCTCGTGCCGCGGTCGCTGTCGTCGCTGCCGGTCAGCCCGGCCAGGGCGGCCGGCCGCTCGACCAACGGATCAACGGTCGTCATGATCGCCCCTACCTGGTCCGCAGCCGGGGATCGATGACGCCGTACAGCAGGTCGACGACGAGGTTGACCAGCGCGTACGTGATCGCGATGAACAGGATGAAGCCCTGCAGCACCGCGTAGTCCAGCCCGCTGATCGCGTCGAACAGGTACGACCCGATGCCGTTGAACGCGAACACCGACTCGGTCAGCACCGCCCCCGCCAGCAGTGCACCGGTCTGCAGGCCGACCGTGGTGACCACCGGCAGCATGGCGTTGCGCAGCACGTGCCGGCGGGTGATCAAGGAAGCCGCCAGGCCCTTCGCGGTGGCGGTCCGGACGTAGTCCTCGCCGATCACCTCCAGCACCGAGGCCCGGGTCATCCGGACGATGATCGCCAGCGGGATCGAGCCGAGCGCGATGGCCGGCAGGATCAGGTGCGTGATCGCGTTCAGCGACGCGTCGAACTCCCGGGTCAGGATGCCGTCCAGCACGTAGAAGTTGGTGATGTGGGTGGCGTCGATCCGGGCGTCCTGCCGCCCGGACGCCGGCAGGAACGCCAACGCGCCGAGCGGCCCGGGCAGCCCGATCGCGAAGACGATCTTGAGCAGGTACGCCAGCACGAACACCGGGATCACCACGCCGAGCAGCGAGCCGCCGACGGTGATCAGATCGAGGAACCCGCCGGCCCGCTTCGCGGCCAGGTAGCCGAGCGGGATCCCGATCACCAGGGCGAAGATCATCGCCGCGACGCCCAGCTCGATGGTGGCCGGGAACCGTTCCAGGAACGTCTCCAGCACCGGCTGGCCGGTGCGGGCCGACGCCCCGAAGTCTCCCTGCAGCAGCCGGCCGATGTAGGTCAGGTACTGCTGCGGGATCGGCTTGTCGAAGCCGTACACCTCGTTGAGCCGGGCGATCGACTCCGGCGTGGCCTTGTCGCCGAGCAGCGCCCGGGCCGGGTCGCCGGGCAGAGCGCGCAGCCAGATGAACAGCAGCACGCTCAGCCCGAACAGCACCGGCACCAGCAACAGCAGCCGGCGAACCGCGAACCTGATCATGGATGAGCCGCGGTCACGGCTTGACGGTGACCGTGTTCCAGACCTCGTCCTGCACCGGGCTCGGCACGTAGCCCTCGACACCCGGCCCGAAGCCGAGCGTCGGCGCCGGGTGCGCGATCGGCACGCCCGGGACGAAGTCGGCGATCAACGCGTTGATCTTCTCGTAGGCCGGCTTCTGCTCCTCGACGGTCGGCAGCTCGCGGGCCTCCTTGAGCGCCTTGAACAGCTCCGGGTTGTCGAAGCCCCACTCGTTGGACTTGGCGGCGAAGAAGACGCCGAGGAAGTTGTCGGTGTCGTCGTAGTCGCCGTTCCAGCCGAGCAGGTGGATGTCCCGCTTGTCGGTGCCGTTCGGGCCCTGCACCATGTCGAGGTAGTCCGGGCTCCACTTCGCGGCCACCGGGGTGACCTTGATGCCGACCTTCTCGAGCTGGGTCTTGATCACCTGGAAGGTGTCCTCCGGCGTCGGCATGTACGGCCGCGAGACGCCGGTCGGGTAGGCGAACTTGAGCTCCAGGTTCTCCTGGCCGGCCTCCTTCAGCAGCTGCTTGGCCTTCTCCGGGTCGTAGGGGTACTCGGTGACGGCGTCGTTGTAGCCGGTGACCAGATCCGGGATGAACTCCTTGGCGACCTGCGAGCCCTCCGGCAGCGAGTTGTTCACCACCGCCTGGCGGTCGATCGCGTAGGTGATCGCCTGCCGGACCCGTACGTCCTGGAAGGCCTTGTTCTTCTGGTTGAAGGCCAGATAGAGGATGTTGAACGGCGGCCGGTTGAGCAGCTGCATCCCCTTCTCCTTCAGCGGCGCCAGATCGGCGGGCGCGACCAGGTCGTAGCCGTCGATCGTGCCGGCCTCGAGCTCCTGGGCCCGCGCCTTCCCGTCGCTGATGGTCCGGATCACGATCTGGGACACCTTGGCCTTGTCGCCCCAGTAGCCGTCGAACCGCTTCAGCCGGACCTGCTCCCCGCGCTCCCAGGAGTCGAAGACAAACGGGCCGGTGCCGGTCGGGTGCGCCGTCGCGTACTCGGAGAAGCGGGTGTCGTCGACAGTGCCGGTGGTGTTGTTGCCGTCGTACTTCTCGATCGCCGTCGGGCTCTGCATGGCGAACGACGACAGCGTCATCGCCTGGACGAAACCGGCGAACGGGGCGTTCAGCTTGATCGTGGCGGTCTGCGGATCCGGCGCCTCGCAGCTCTCGTAGATGCCGCCGGTCTTGCCGGTCTTGAAGCCCTTGAAGAGCTTCCCGTAGTAGTACGTGATGTTCTCGTTCTGGTTCAGGCCGGTCCAGTTGTACCAACGGTCGAAGTTGGCGCAGACCGCCTCACCGTTGAAGTCGGTGCCGTCGTGGAACTTGACCCCGGACCGCAGCTTGAAGGTGTACGACTTGCCGTCCGGCGCGGCCTCCCAGCTCTCGGCCAGGCCGGGCATCAGCTCGACCGTGCCGGGCTTCGTGCTGACCAGACCCTCGAACATCTGTCGGGCCACCCGGAACGTCTCGCCGTCGCTGGCCATCGCCGGGTCCAGCATGACCGGATCTGAGGACGCCGCGAAGACGAAGGTGTCCTTGGTCTCGGCGGCACCGGAGGACGTACCGGCGCCGGGATCGTCCCGCTGACTCTGGGCACAGGCTGCGAGGGAGCCGGCGAGGGCGACCGCGGCGATGGCCGCCAGTCCGCGCCGGAGCGATCTCGTGAACCGCATCGTGGATACCTCGATTTCGGTGAGGGGTGGCTCGATCGGGCGGAACATTACCGGAGAGTAGCTTGCGGTGTCGGAATACCGACTCGTCGTTGCAGGAGTGAAACCTGACCGAAGCTTTCACTCCACGCCGTGCGGATAGAGACAGATCTTTCCGGAACGGCCCTGATCGGCGAGTTCGTACGCGGTCTCGGCCTGGTCCAGCCCGAACCGATGGGTGATCGTCCGCTCCGGGCTGATCCCCCACCTGACCAGGTGCTCCAGCAGGTCCTGCAGGTGCCGCAGCGAGGTCACCCAGGAGCCGTACAGGGTGACCTGCTTGTGGATCAGCAGCGGCGACACCTCGAGGCTCAGCGTGGAGCCCTCGCCGACGAACGCGCAGCGGCCCCAGGTGGCCAGCCGCTCGATCGCCGTGTGCCGTCCGGGCGCGCTGCCGGAGCAGTCGATGGCCGCGCTGAACCCGTCGCCGGTGACCGCGTCCAGCTCGGCCGCCTGTTCCACCGTGAAGCCGTGGTCGATCACGCCGAGCTCGGTCGCCAGCGCGACCCGGTCCGGCATCACGTCCAGGCCGACCACCGGTCCGGCGCCCATCGCCTTGGCCAGCATCCCCGCGGCCAGGCCGACCGGTCCCAGGCCGGTGATCAGCAGCCGGTCCCGGCCGGACAGGTCGAGCCGGAGCAGGCCCTCGTACGCGGTGCCGAAGCCGCACGAGGCCAGCGCGCCGTCGGCGTAGCTGAGCCCGTCCGGCAGCGGGATGCAGGTGTCGGCCTGGGCCAGCAGGTACGGGGCGTGGCCGCCGTCGCGCTGCCAGCCGTAGGCGGCGCGGGCGCTCGACGTACAACCGATGTAGTAGCCGTGCCGGCACTCGGCGCACTGGCCGCAGCCGGAGATGTGGTAGCAGGCGACCCGATCCCCGACCGCGTGCTCGGTGACGCCCTCGCCCACCGCGACGATCCGGCCGGCCGGCTCGTGGCCGGCGATCACACCCTGGTACGCCTCTGCGCCGTGGCCCAGGTGTTCCCGGTAGATCGCGCGGATGTCGCTGCCGCAGATCGAGGAGGCCCGGACCTCGACCAGCACCTGCCCCGGACCCGGCCGCGGCACCGGGACCTCGGCCCGGTCGACCCGGCTGCCGCCGGGCAGGGTGATGCCGGTCATCGTCGTCGGAAGTTCTGTGCTCACGGGAAGTCAGCGTAAGTGCCCTACGATTTCTTCGATGACTGGATCACCGCCCGGGCCCGCATTCGACGGCTGGGCCGAGGCGCACCGGCTGCTCGACTTCGGGCGGGCCGCACGGGCCGACGTCGGCTTCGGCAGCCTGGACCGGGTGGGCCGGCTCGAGGCCGAGCCGCGGCGGGACCTGGTGATCACGGCACGCCTGACGTACTGCTTCGCACTGGGGACCGTGCTCGGCCATCCCGGTGCCGTCGACCTGGCCCGGCATGGGATCGCCGCCCTGCGCGGCCCGTTCCATGATCAGGAACACGGCGGCTGGTACGGAGCGCTGCCGGTCGACGGCACCGGCGGGCGGAAGGCGGCCTATCCGCACGCGTTCGTGGTGCTGGCCGCCGCGACCGCTGCGGGGGCAGGGATTCCGGGCGCCCAGGAGCTGTTCGACGAGGCGCTGATGATCATGGACCGGCAGTTCTGGTCCGATCATGATCAAGCTCTGGTGGAGAGCTGGGACGTGGCGTTCGGCACCCCGGAGCCGTACTGGGGCGCGAACGCGAACATGCACGGCGTCGAGGCCCTGCTGGCCGCCTTCGGCCGGACCGGCGACGAACTCTGGCGGGACCGCGCGCTGAAGATCGCGGAGCGGTTCATCGACCGGCACGCCCGGGCCGCCGGCTGGCTGCTGCCGGAGCACTACGACCCGGACTGGCGGGAGGAGCGCGGCTACAACGCGGACCGGCCGGCCGACGAGTTCCGACCGTACGGGGTCACCCTCGGGCACCTGTTCGAGTGGAGCCGGCTGCTGCTCGAGCTCGGCTCGGCGTACCAGGAGCCGCCGGCCTGGCTGGCCGAGGCATCTCGCGCGTTGTACGACACCGCGTGGGACCGCGGCTGGGCCGTCGACGGCTCCCCCGGCTTCGTCTACACGATCGACTGGGACGGCCGCCCGGTGGTCCGGACCCGGCCGCACTGGGTGCTGGCCGAGGCGATCGGCGCCACCGCGACTTGGCGCGGCTTGAGCTCCGAGCCGATCTTCGGCGAGCGGCTGGCCCTGCTGCTCGACTACGCCGAGCGGCACCTGATCGACCATGATCACGGCAGCTGGCACCACGAACTGGACCCGGACAACCGCCCGTCCGCCACGATGTGGAGCGGCAAGCCGGACGTCTACCACGCCCTGCAGGCCGCCCTGCTCACCGAACTCCCCCTGGCGCCTTCGCTGTCCCAGCGCCTCGCCCTGGCCTCCCCACCTCAACGTGCCACGAGCCTCGCGGTGGGCCAGGCTCCGATCACCCTCGACTCCTTGATCGCCAGGATCGAATCCCTCGCCGCGACGCGGGACCGGGTGATCATCGGCCTGGTCGGCGCCCCCGGCTCGGGCAAGTCCACCCTGGCCGCCGCCCTGCTGGACCGGCTCGGCGACCGCGCCGCCCTGCTCGGCATGGACGGTTTCCACCTCGGCCAACGGGAGCTGGAGCGGCTCGGCCGGGCCGACCGCAAGGGCGCCCCGGACACGTTCGACGCGCTCGGCTACCTGGAGCTGCTGCGCCGGGTCCGCTCCCGTACCGACCTTGATCATTTCGTGCCCGTCTTCGACCGCCGCCTCGAGGAACCGATCGCCGCCAACGACTGCGTCCGCTCCGGCGTGCCGATCGTGATCACCGAGGGCAACTACCTCCTCCTGGACGACCCTGCCTGGCGCGACGTCGCCGCCGAGCTGGACGAAGGCTGGTACCTCGAACCCGACGAGGACCTCCGCCTGGACCGCCTCACCCGACGCCACGTCGACCACGGCCGCACCCCGGCCGAAGCCGCCGACTGGGTGGCCCGAGTCGACCAGGCCAACGCCAAACTGATCATGGAGAGCGCCGACCGAGCCGCCCTCCGCCTCCCCACCTGGACCGGTTGATCAGAGCAGGACGAGGGCGTCTCGGTGAACGACGGTGCGGTCGTAGCCGGGGCCTCGTTCGGCGGCGAGGTCGGCGGTGTTGCGACCGAGCAGGCCGGGGAGTTCCTCGGAGTCGTAGTTGACCAGGCCGCGGCCGATCACGGCGCCGTCGGGGGCGACCAGGTCGACCGGCTCGCCGACGGCGAAGGCACCGTTGATGCCGGTCACGCCGGCCGGGAGCAGGGAGGCCTTGCGTTCGACGACGGCCCGGACCGCGCCCGCGTCCAAGATCAACTCGCCGCGGGCAGCGCTGGCGTGCTTCAGCCAGAGCAGCCGGGTCGGCCGGCGCTTGCCGGTCGGGTGGAACAGGGTGCCGACCGGGTCTCCGGCCAGGGCGGAGGCGGCTCGGTCGGCGCTCGCCAGCACGGTCGGGATCCCTGCCGAGGTGGCGATCCGGGCCGCCTCGACCTTGGTGATCATGCCGCCGGTGCCGATCCGGCTGCCCCGCGCGGAGATGTCGACGCCCTCCAGGTCGTCGTCGGAACGGACCTCGTCGATCCGCCGCGCGCCGGGCTTCGAGGGGCTCGAGCTGTAGAGCGCGTCGACGTCGCTGAGCAGGACCAGGGCGTCGGCGTGCACCAGGTGCGCGACCAGGGCGGCCAGCCGGTCGTTGTCGCCGAACCGGATCTCGTGGGTGGCGACGGTGTCGTTCTCGTTGACGATCGGCACGATGCCGAGCTCCAGCAGCCGGCCCAGCGTGCGGTACGCGTTGTGGTAGTTGCCGCGCCGGGTCACATCACCGACGGTGAGCAGCACCTGCCCGACCCCGAGCTCGTGATCGGCGAACATGGCCGTGTAGTGGCCCATCAGCAGACCCTGGCCGACCGAGGCGGCCGCCTGCTGGGTGGCCAGGTCCCGCGGCCGGGTCTTCAGGGCCAGTGGCGCCAGCCCGGCGGCGATCGCGCCGGACGAGACGAGCACAACCTCGCGCCCGGCCAGCCGGACGCCGGCCAGATCGTCCACCAGCTCTCGTACCCGATTCGGGTCGATGCCGCCGATCGCCGTCGTCAACGACGACGAACCGACCTTCACCACCACCCGCCGGGCCTCCGCCACCCCCTGGCGCCGACCCCCGCTCATTCGGAGTTCTCCTCCTCCGCCTTCGCCCGGTGGTACGCCTCGTCCTTGGCCCGCCGCCGCTGGGCCGCCGGCCGTTCCTCGACGAATCGGTTGTCCTCGCCGCGCCGGCTGAGGATCTCGGCGCCGACGTCGATCTGCGGCGCGAAGTCGAACACGACCGCGTCCTCGCCGCCGATCGCGACCCCGTCGCCCGGCTCGGCGCCGAGCTCCAGCAGCTTGGTCTCGATGCCGACCCGGTTCAGCCGATCGGCCAGATACCCGACCGCCTCCGCGTTGCCGAAGTCGGTCTGCCGCACCCAGCGCTCCGGCTTCTCGCCGCGGACCCGCCACAGCTCGCCCTCGCGGACGATGGTGAAGTCCGGGACCCCGCCGACCGGCTTGGGCCGGAGCACCGGCCGGGCCGGTTCCGGCTCCGGCTCGGCGGCTCGCTGGGCGGCCAGCTCCGCCATCGCGTACGTCAGCTCGCGCAACCCCGCGCCGCTCTTGGTGGAGACCCGGAAGACCCGCAGGCCCCGCGCCTCCAGATCGGCCGCGACCAGGTCGGCCAGCTCGGCGGCGTCCGGGATGTCGATCTTGTTCAACGCCACCATCCGGGGCCGGTCGGCCAGCCCGCCGTGCGCGGTCAGCTCGGCCTCGATCACGTCCAGGTCGGTCAGCGGGTCCCGCCCCGGCTCGAACGTCGCGCAGTCGATCACGTGCACGATCGCCGCGCAGCGCTCGATGTGCCGGAGGAACTCCAGCCCGAGCCCGCGGCCCTCGCTGGCGCCCTCGATCAGGCCGGGCACATCGGCCACGGTGTACGTCACGTCGCCGGCCACCACCACGCCGAGGTTGGGCACCAGCGTGGTGAACGGGTAGTCGGCGATCTTCGGCCGGGCCCGCGAGATGGCCGCGATCAGCGACGACTTGCCGGCGCTCGGGTACCCGACCAGGCCGATGTCGGCGACCAGCTTCAGCTCGAGGGTGATCCGCCGGGTCTCGCCCTCCTCGCCGAGCAGCGCGAACCCGGGAGCCTTGCGGGCCGCCGAGGCCAGCGCGGCGTTGCCGAGGCCGCCGCGGCCGCCCTGGGCGACAACCAGCTCGGCGCCGTCCCGGGTCAGGTCGGCCAGCTGCTCGCCCGAGTCGGCGTCGGTGACCACGGTGCCGCGCGGGACGGTCAGCACGACGTCGCCGCCGACCGCACCGTTCGCGTGATCACCCCGGCCGGGCACGCCGTTGCGGGCCCGCCGGTGCGATTCGCGGTAGTAGTCGACCAGGGTGGTCAGGCTGGAGTCGACCCGCAGAATGACCGAGCCGCCGTCGCCGCCGTTGCCGCCGTCCGGTCCGCCGAGCGGCTTGAACTTCTCCCGGTGCACCGAGGCGCAGCCGTTGCCGCCCTTGCCCCCGTACACGTGCAGGGTGACCCGATCGACGAAACTCGGAATCGCCATGACGGGCCTCTTCTCACACGTTGCAGCAAAGGAAAAGGGTGGCGCGGGGAGGTTCGTCCCCGGCCACCCTCGTGGTTGGCGCGTTGGCGCCGCTCAGGCCGAGACCTTCTCGGCCGGAGCGATGTTGATCACGCGACGGCCGCGGCGGGTGCCGAACTGCACCGTCCCCGGAACCAGCGCGAACAGGGTGTCGTCGCTACCGCGGCCGACGCCGTCGCCCGGGTGGAAGTGGGTGCCGCGCTGCCGGACGATGATCTCGCCGGCGCCGACCAGCTGGCCGCCGAACCGCTTCACGCCGAGGCGCTGGGCGTTGGAGTCGCGACCGTTGCGGGTCGAGGATGCGCCCTTCTTGTGTGCCATGTCTCTACCTCAGCTCTCGATGCCGGTGACCTTGACCTTGGTGTACCGCTGCCGGTGGCCCTGGCGCTTGCGGTACCCGGTCTTGTTCTTGAACTTCAGGATGCGGATCTTCGGACCCTTGGTCTCGTCCAGCACCTCTGCGGTGACCGAAGCCGCCTCCAGCGCTGCCTTGTCCGACGTCACGGACTCGCCGTCGACCAGCAGGATGGGCTGCAGCTGCACGCTGGCGCCGGCCTCATCGCTGATCCGGTCGATTTCGAGGACGTCGCCAACAGCTACCTTGTGCTGGCGGCCGCCACTGCGCACGATCGCGTACACGCCTGAACCTACTCTCGTCGAAGCCTTGACTGGATGGCGCCGGGGTTCCGGGCCGCCGATGCCGAGCGGGCGCAACCCACCGCATGCGGGGAGCGCACCGAGGGTCAAAGATACTCGGCCAGCGGGAAGGGGGTCAAACCGGGCCCCGCACCCCTCAGCCGTCGCGTCTCGGCCGCCAGGCCCGCCGGGCCACCGCCGGCACGTAGCCGGACAGATCGAGCGGGAACCTGACCACCTCGGCGTGCTCGGCCGCATAGTAGGCGGCCATCAGCAGCTCGGTCACGCTGACCCCGCTGCGCAGCGACTCCAGCGGCTGCCGGCCGGTGGCGAAGGCCCCGCTGACCTCGCTGTTCTCGGCCACATAGCCGTACGCGTGCGGCTCGTCGGCGATCACCGGCATCGTGCCCTGCTCGGCGAGCTGCTTCTCCAGCAGGTCCTCCCCCGCCTGCTGCGGCAGGTCCCGGGAGAAGAACACCTCGGCGTCGCCGTTCAGCGAGTGCGTGTTCAGCGAGTACTCCGGCCCGAGGAGTTCGTACGAGAGCCGCAGGCCGGCCCCGGTGAAGCTCCAGGAGGTGGTGGCCTCGACGATCACCGGCTCGCCGTCGCCGTTGCGGAACGTGTAGGTGGCGCTGGCGTAGTCCTCGGCCGGCGTCTCCCGGTAGTCCTGGACGCCCGGGAACCGCTGCTCCAGGATCGCCGCGTAGTGATCCCGGCCCCAGCGCAGCGACGCGATGGTCGCGGTGACACTGACCGGAGTCAGCCAGGTGTCCGGGTCGGTCCCCGGCGGCGTCAGCAGGAACCGGCCGGCCTCCAACGAGTGGCACATCATGTCGTTCAGCGCGCCGCCGCCCTGCGCCTCCGAGTCCCAGAACCAGGCCGAGTGCGGCCCGGAGTGCTCCTCGGCGCACCGGGCCAGGTAGGGCGAGCCGGACGGGCCGGCGCCCCGGGCCCAGACCAGGTCCCGGGTCCGGACCAGCCGCGGCGCGTAGACCTGGTTCTCCAGGTACGCGTGCAGCAGGCCGGCCCGTTCCACCGCCTCGGCGACCGCCCGGGCCTCGGCCAGGTTGCGGCCCAGCGGCTTCTCGATCGCGATCCCGGTCAGCTCGGCCCGGCCGGAGACGACCTCGGCGCAGATGGTGTCGATCACCTCGACCCGGGTGTCGTTCGGAGTGAGCACCCAGACCGCCTGCACCCGCGGATCCCGTACCAGGGCGGCGATGTCGTCGTAGGCGGCGACGTCGGTCCCGACAGCCAGCGCCTCCGCCTCGGCGGCGACCGTGCGCGCGCTGGCCAGGGTCCGCGAGCCGACCGCGACGATCTCCGCCCCGCGCACCTGCTGGAACGAGCGGACATGGAAGTGGGCGATGAAGCCGGCGCCGATCAGGCCGACTCCGAAGGACGGTCGGTTCATGTCTCTCCCTCGAGCTCAGTCCGTTGATCTTGCGAAGCCCATTCTTCGGATCCCACCTGGCCCCTGTCACGGGTCCCGTCCGACAATGAGCGGGTCCGACGAGGGAAGGGATCCGATGATCGAGGCGAGCGGTCCGCTGCGGGTGGGCATCCTCGGGGCCGGTGGCATCGCCGTCGCCTCGTACGGCGTGCTGCCCAACCTGCACCATTACGAGGACACCATCGACGTGATCGCCATCGCCGATGTCGATCATGACCGGGCGACCGAGGTCGCCGCGCGGTACGGCATCCCGCGCGTGCACACCACGGTCGAGGAGCTGGTCGCCGCCGGCGACCTGGACGCGGTGGTCAACCTGACCCCGATCCCGGTGCACTACGCGACCTCGAAGGTGGTCCTGGAGCACGACCTGCACCTGGTCACCGAGAAGCCGATCGCGGCGACGCTGGCCGAGGCCGACGAGTTGATCATGCTCGCCGAGAGCCGCGGCAAGGTGATCGTCAGCGCCCCGCCGGACCTGCTGCGGGCACCGATCAAGCGGGCCCGGGATCTGGTCGCGGCCGGCGAGATCGGCCGGGTCGCGTTCGCCCGGGTGCACAGCTCGCACCAGGGACCGGGCGGCGGACCCGGCGGCTGGCCGTCGGATCCGACCTGGTTCTACCAGCGCGGCTCGGGGCCGCTGCTCGACATGGGCGTGTACGGGATCCACCAGATCACCGGGATCCTCGGGCCGGCCAAGCGGGTAGTGGCGTTCTCCGGGATCACCGATCCGGTCCGGGTGGTCCGCGGCGGGCCGTTCGCCGGGCTGGAGATCGAGGTCACGGCCGACGACAACACCCTGTTCCTGTTGGATTTCGGCGGGTCCGCGTACGCGGTGGTCGACGGGAACTACAACCTGCACGCGAGCCGCAGCCCGCGGCTGGAGATCTTCGGCCGCCGCGGCGTGATCAATCTCGGGGTGCCGGGCGGGCCCGAGTTCGAGGTGTTCAAGACCGACCTGCTGCCCGGAGTCGACGGCTGGATCGACCCGTCCTGGCCGCTGGCCGCCGACGCCTCGGCGAAGACCGGCCGCGCGGTCATCGTCGGCCATCTCGCCGAGATCGTGCTGGCCGGCGCCCCGAACGAGCTCGGTGCCGATCATGCCCGGCACGCCCTGGAGATCATGCTCGCGGTCGAGACCTCGGCCCGCGAGGGCCGGATCGTCGACCTGCACACCACCTTCGCCGTGCCAGGGGTGGACCGATGACGTACGGCTTCGGGATCATCGGCGTCGATCACTGGTACTCGGCGCTGCCGCTGGCCCGGCAGGTGACGGCCGACCCGGCGACCCGGCTGGTCGCGGTCGTCGACGCCGATGTCGATCATGCGAAGGTGATCGCCGGGGAGGCCGCCGTCGGCACCGATCCCGCCCTGGTGCTGGAGGATCCGGCGATCGAGGTGGTGGCGATCTTCACCAGCGTCGACCGCAACCCGGAACTGTGCCGGGCGGCCGCCGCGGCCGGCAAGCACATCATCTCGGTGAAGCCGCTGGCGATGACCCTGGCCGAGGCGGATTCGATCATCGAAGCCGTCGAGGCGGCCGGCGTGATCTTCGTCCCGTACGAGGCCCGGCGCACCTCACCGCTGGCCCGGACACTGGCGGACTGGGTGCGCTCCGGCCGGCTCGGCGAACTGCGCAGCGGCAGCTTCGAGCTGACCTCCTCGCTCCCCCGCGGCTGGATCGACGGCCCGGCCGACGGCGGCTGGTGGGTCGACCCGGACCGGGTGCCCGGCGGCGGCTGGCTCGATCATGCCGTCTATCAGCTGGACCGGATCGCCTGGCTGTTCGACAGTCCGGTCGCCTCGATCACCGGCACGGTCGGCAGGATCGCGCACCCGGAGCTCCGGGTGGAGGACTTCGGGCATGCCGTACTGACCCTGGAGAGCGGAGCCGTGGTCAGCGTCGAGGACTCCTGGCTCGCGGCACCGGGCGTGTTCAGCAGCCGGGCCCAGCTGGTCGGCAGCCTCGGCTCGCTCTGGTACGACAGCGCACTGGGCCTGCTCGGCCACGCGACCGGCGACGAGCCGTGGACGTACCGGAGGCTGCCCGACGACGGCTCCGACAGCGTCGACCTGATGATCACCGCGCTCCGGGACGGCACCCGCCCGGAGCGGGCCGACGCCCGGACCGCGCGCGCCGTGCTGGCCACCGCCCTGGACTTCTACGCGGCCGCGAACCCTCGCTGATCATCCGGCAAGCCGGCCCGTGGCCGAGCCGAAGCCGAGCCAGGTGTGCCGGTTGCCGGCCCAGCACCAGCCGACCTTGGGCGCGTTCCTCCGCTCCCTGCCGTCCCGGCCGGTGCCGCCGCTGATCCAGATCGCCGGTGTGCGCGCATCGAGCCTGCCCCGGGCGTTGCTGGTCCGGGAGCCGATGCACATGAAGCAGCGGTTCGGTTCCAGCCGGTCCGGCCGCTGCAGCAGCCAGCTGATCCCCTCACTGATCGTGAACGGCGTCCGGCCGCGGCCGGTGAGTTCCGGCAGCGCCTCGTCCGGGCTCCAGTTGAGCAGGTCGTCGCCCCGGTCCGGCCCGGTGACCAGATACAGCGGCCGGTCCGGGACCTCGACCGTCGGGATCGGGACGAACCGGCCCAGATCGGTCAGGTCCTCCACCACGAAGCCCGGCTTGCCGTCCCGGGACAGCAGCGGCGCGAGGGCGCTGGCCGGGACCAGCGACGGATGCACGGCCAGGACCGCGTCCGCCCGGTCGGGCAGCCCCCGGCCGAGTGCGCGGAACGCCTCCACGCTGAGTCCGGCCAGTGCCGGGACGCCGAGGTCGACGAGTCGTTCGAGTTGGCGCAAGCGTGATTCCTCCTGATCGGCGGGTCGGTCGTTGATCTCAACGCCTCGAGAATCAGGATAATTCCGTACGCATGACGAAGTTTTGAGAATCGTGTGCTCAGTGCCCCAGCCGGAAGGTACGGGCAGCGACGGGGCCCGGGCCGGTGCCGAGGCGGAGGGCGCGGCCGTCGTTGATCAGTTCGGCCGGCCACGGTGCGAGCGTGGTCGGGAAGATCACCGTGCAGTCCCGGGCCGGGCGGGTCAGCGGGATGATCACCTCGGCACCCTCCGGTCCCCGCTGCCAGACCGTGAGCAGCGACTCGTCCGGGCCGGTCAGCCGCAGCGCGGTCACCGGGTCGTCCCAGCCCGGCAGGCCCAGCGGCCAGCTCGGCGCGGCGTTGCTGATCTTGGTGCGGATCCCCCGGTGAGCCCGGACCGCGTCGCGGACGAGGGTGAGCTGTTGGTCGCTGAGCCGGTTCAGGTGGCCGGACAGGTAGAGCCGGCCGAGCAGGCCGGCCTGCAGGGTCGCGGCGGTCTCCTCGAGCCCCATCCAGTCGGCCGGGTAGGCCCAGGAGCCGGCCTGCTCGGGCAGCAGTTGCAGCGGGGCCGCGGCCGCGATCGGCACGTAGCGGGCGACGTCTTGTTGATCACTGGTCGACTGCAGCTGCAGCCGGGACAGCATCGCGTCGTCGCAGCGCATCGCGCCGGAGCCGCAGTTCTCGATGATCAACTCGGGGTGCCGGTCGAACAGGCCGTCCAACCAGTCCAGGTGGGCCCGGTTGTGGGCCAGCAGCCCGGCCCCGGCGCTGTCGGCGTCCAGGTCGGTGCCGGCGCCGGGGTTGATGTTGTAGTCGAACTTGAACATCCCGATACCCAGCTCGCCGACCAGCCGGTCCACGGTCGCGTCGAGATGATCACGGACGGCCGGGTGGCGCAGGTCGAGGTGGTAGCGGCCGGCCTCCCGGATGCGGACGCCGTGACGGCTGAAGAAGGCCTCCGCCGGCAGCCGGTCGACCATCGGGCTGCGGACGCCGATCACCTCGGGTTCCAGCCAGACGCCGGGGATCATCCCGCGGTCCCGGATCCGGTCCAGCACAGCGGCCAGGCCACCGTCGGGGAACCGGCCGGTCGACGGCAGCCACTCGCCCACCGTGTCCCACCAGTTGCCGTCCTCGGCGTACCAGCCGGCGTCGATGCAGAACGCCTCGGCGCCCACGTCGGCGGCACCGTCGATCAAGGGCAGCAGCTTCTCCGTCGTCGGATCGCCGGACAGCGTGTTCATGTAGTCGTTGTAGATCAGCGTCAGCCGGCCTCGGTCCGGATGATCACGGCGGGTCGCGCGGCGGTGCCGGGTCAGCTGATCGACGGCGTCGTCGAAGCCGAGGCCGGCGGCGATCGTCGTCGGCACGGTACGGAACTCGGCGCCCGGATCCAGCCGCTGCACCCAGTGGTGATCGGCCTCGGTCGGGCCGCCGGCGGTCAGCGACACCCCGCCCTGATCATCGCCGAGTTCCCAGCGCCAACCGCCGTTGTGCTCGACCTGCCAGAGCCAGGCCCAGCCGCCGTCGTCGGCCACGACGCCCGCGGTCGGCAGGTCGGCGCCGGTGGACCAGCTGCCGACCGACCGCTGCCCCGCCGCTCCCTTGCCGGGCACCGGATGCCCGGCCGACTCGAGCACCACCAGCCGGTCGCGCAGCGGCTCCCGGGTCCACCGGAACTCGGCCAGCCAGTCGGAGGCCCCGGAGACGAGGTCCAGCCGGTCCGGCGTCAGCTCGTCCTCGTCCAGCCGCCCGGACAACCCGATGCTCAGCGACGGCACGGCCGTCAGCCAGGCCGGTTCCGCGCCCTCGTTGCGTACGGTGATCACGCCAGTGAGCGCCGCGACGCCGGGCCGGGTCCGCAGCTCCACCTCGGCGGCCAGCCCGTCCGGTCCGGCGACGTCGAGTCGCAGCGCGGACCCGTCGTCGGAATGATCATGACCGCGATGGCGCAGCCCAGCGCCGACCGAGGTCCGGATCATTCGCGGGCTCGGATTGTGATGCCCGTCGGCCAGGGTGAGCACCTCGACCAGCGGCCGGGGCCGGGCCAGGGTCAGCCGGTGCCCGTCCCGCTGCACCGCGGTGATCGCCGGCGGCTCGTCGCCACCGACCTCGATCATGATCAGGAAGGTCTCGTCACCGAGCGTCAGTGGCTGCACCGGATCAGCGTAGGCACGACCGGGAGGCCGCCGGAACCCTCCGGCCACGGATTCCCACGTCCGTAAATGAATCGGCGCCGCGCACCGGTCCCACTACGCTGGCGGACGTGTTGCCACGGATCACCGCCACTGCGTACCTGACGCCGCTCCGCGAGGGCGGGTCCCTGCCGGGGATCATGGAGGCCGACGACCTGGGCACGTACGTGGTGAAGTTCACCGGCGCCGGCCAGGGTGTCAAGGCCCTGGTCGCCGAGATCATCGTCGCCGGGCTGGCCCGGCGGGCCGGCCTGCACACGCCCGAGCTCGCCCTGATCGAGGTGGCCGCCGAGGTCGGCCGGACCGAACCGGACGAGGAGATCCAGCAGCTGATCAAGGCCAGCGTCGGGGTGAACCTCGCGGTGGACTACCTGCCCGGCTCGGTCGGCTACGACCGCACCTTCGACGTGGACCGCGAGACGGCCTCCACCCTGGTCTGGCTGGACGCCTGGACGGCGAACGTCGACCGCAGCCTGCGGAACACCAACCTGCTGGTCTGGCACCGGCAGTTGTGGGCGATCGACCACGGCGCCTGCCTGCGCTTCCACCACGCCTGGGGCCGGCCGCAGGCCTTCGCCGAGTCTCCGTACAACTACGGTGATCATGTGCTGTCCGGCCGAGCCCGGCCGCGCGAGGCCCATGATCGACTGGCCGGCCGGTTCGACGCCGCGGCCCTCGATGCGGTGATCGCCGACGTACCGGATGCGTGGCTGCTGCCCGATCCGGAGCGCCCCGATCCAGCCGCCCCGCCCGACCCGGCGACGGCCCGGGCCGCCTACCGGGACTACCTCGCGGCACGGCTCGAGGCGGCCGATCGGTGGCTTCGATGAGGTACGGCTACAGCTACGCGACGATCCGGGCGGTGCCCCGGGTGGAGCGGGGCGAGTTCGTCAACATCGGAGTGATCGTCTACTGCCAGGACCTGGACTTCCTGGCCGCCGACGTCGCGATCGAGGAGGCCCGGCTGCGGGCCCTCGATCCCGGCGTCGACCTGGACGCGGTCCGCCGGTCGGCCGAGGCGATCGAGCTGCGGTGCGCCGAACCGGCCGGCAGCGCCCGGGAGAACGACGGCCTGCTCTACCGGTTCGGCATCCTGACCGCGCCACGCAGCACGGTGGTGCAGCCGTCACCGGTGCACGCGGGTGTCACCGATGATCCGGCACGGACCCTGGCCGGTCTGATGAACCGTCTGGTGACGCCGCCGGCTCCGTGAGCGAGCGCAGGCTGCGGAACGGCGCGGTCAGTGTCGGCACCAGCCGGCGCCGGTGGATGATCATCAGCACCAGCGCGATCACGGCGTAGACGGCGGTGATCACGTACCGGCCTTCGGTGCCGGGCACCGCGAACTGGACCGCGAAGAGTCCCAGCAGGGCGAGTGCGGCCAGCCGGTGGAACCGCAGCGTGAGCAGGATCGCGATGCCGAGCAGGGTCTGCGCGATCGTCAGCGAGAACTCCTCGACCTGCCGGGCGTCCAGTTGCAGCGACGGCCCGCCGCCACCGATCAGGTACGCCACCGGCAGGCTGCCGATCAGCAGCGTCCACTGGTTCACCTTGGCGCTGATCAAGGTCCCGATCGCCATCGACGCCTTGCCGCGGATCGCGAACATGATCGCCACGATGAACTCGGGCGCCTCCGACGACAGCGGCGCCAGCCATTGCACCAGCAGGAACTCGTCGATGCCGAGCGACCGGCCGCCGGACACCAGCGACTCGGCGAACGGCTCGGCGCAGGCAATGATCATCACCGCGGCGCCGACGAACATGATCACCACCAGCGGGCGGCGGAGCCGGGCCGGCAGCGCACCGATCCGGGCGGCCGGGCCGACCAGCTCGGGCTCGCCCTCGTCCTCGGTGCGGGCGACCCGGAGCAGGTAGTACGTGAACAGGGCGAGCATGCCGATGCCGAGGATCAGGTGGATCTGCCCGGTCACGGGGATGATCAACGCCAGCAGTGAGGCGATCATCAGGAAGCCGAGCTCCAGCCGGTAGCGGGACTCGATCACCAGCTCCCGGACCGTCTGCCCGGACCGGCGGCTCGCGATGATCAACGACACCAGCACCACGACACTCCAGCCGAGCCCGAGCAGCAGCCGGTTGGACCCGGTCATGTTGGCGGCGGCGAACTGGACGTACTCCGGCCGACTGCCGGCCGTGAACGCGAAGTAGAGGTCGACCGCATACTCGGGCAACACCGCGATCACCGCCAGCACGGCGACGGCCAGCCCGCCCGAGATGTCCACCTCGGCGGCCTCCGCGGCCCAGGCCAGGACGAACGCGGCGGCCACCACGCCGGCGCCGAAGACGACCAGGCCGAGCGCCGGCGCGAGGTGGAGCCCGGAGACCCGGGCGATCAGGGCCGGCAGGGCGATCGCCAGGCAGATCAGGACCGGGCGCAGCGTTCGAAGCACGTGACCATCCTTGCGACACTTTGACAGTTACGCAAGTGAGGAAGTGTCAAATCGGCGTGAGGCTGGTCACGGCGCTGCCCCGCGGCCGGGCACAATGCAGCCATGATCCCCGACCCGACCCACGCCCAGCTCGAGGTCGCGGCGCGGACGTTCGCGCTGCTGTCCGCGCCGGTCCGGCTGCATCTCGTGGCCCTGGCCGCCGCCGGCGAATACGACGTGGGCACGCTGTCCGAGCGGGTCGGGGTGACCATCGCGACCGCGAGCCAGCACCTGAGCAAGCTCCGGCTGGCCGGGATCATCCGGGCCGAGCGCCAGGGCCGGCGGCAGATCTACACGGTCGACGACCCGCACGTCCTGACCATGGTGCAGCAGATCTTCGAGCACATCGCCCCCGACGGCACCCTCGCCCCCGACCCGCCCGGACCGGTCCGGTGAAACGCGTCCTGATCATCGTCGGCAGCTGCGTCGTGATCGCCGGCTGCCTGGCCGGGATCCTGGCCGTCACCCTCGGCCTGATCGGCTGGTCGCCGCCACTGGTGAACCCACCGCCCTGGTCGGCCGGCCAGCGCCTGGCCCCGGTCACCGTCGGCGAGGACCCGAAGCTGTTCAGCTACGCGACCGCCGGACTGATCCGGGACCGGCTGGCGACCGCACCCTCGCTCGAGGACGCCCGGTTCGAGGTGGACTACGCGTTCGACGATCAGGCCCGGATCTTCGACCGCGAGCGACCGCAGCCGCCGGCGGGCCGGATCGCGCGGGTGTCGACGTACCGTTCCGACACCGTGCCGAGCGCCGCGGACCGGGCCAGTCTGTCGGTCGCGGTCGAGCTCTTCACCGGTACGGACCAGCGGGACGCGGCGCTGCTGACCTACGGCCAGTCGACCCGCGGCTCCTCCACCGTCCTCGACGAGCCGAAGCTCGACGGCGCGGCCGGGGCTCAGCTGATCCAGCGCGTCGGAGCCTGCTCCTCCGGCCGCGGCCGGAACGTCTCGATCCACGGCCTGGCCGCGGTGGGTACCCGGACCGCGGTGACGGTCTCGGTGTCCTGCGGCACCCCGGAGCAGGCCAAGCAGTACGTCGAGCCGGCGACCGCCACGCTCGCCGAGGCGGTCGGCACCGCGGCCGGACTCGAGGACGAGCCCGTACCGCCCACGCTGTTCGATCGGGCCGACGACATCCCGGTGATCAGCAGCGGCAACTGGCGGGACCGCCAGGTGATCGTCGACTCCGACCCGGAGCGCCGGCGCGCCGTGCCCGCCGACCTGCGCGGTGACGGGCTGGAGGTCTATTTCGACGGCCGGTACGAGGTCGCCGCCTACACCGACGCCGACGCCGCGGCGGCCGTGCTGGAGCGGCGACTGAGCACCAGGAGCGAGCACGGCCACGAGGTCCGGGAGCACCCCGGCACCAGGGCCGACCGGACCGTCTGCGTGGAGGGCTTCCGGCCGCGCGAGAAGTCCGACTGCCTGAGCCGGCTGGGCCGGTTCGTCGTCGCCGCCGCGGCCGATCAGGGCCAGGATCCACCGATCGACGACCAACTCGAACTGCTCCGCGGTGCCCGCTGAGCCGTACCCTGGACGTACGGTACCCCCCTAGGGTATAAAGACAGGGTGAGCACCGTCGTCACCGCTTTGCGCGACCGCTGGCCGGCCTTCGCCGGCCTGGCCGTCGCCGTCCTCACCGCCGTCGCGCTGTGGCTCCGGCACGCCGATGCCGCAGCCGTCGTCACCGCCTCGGCACTGGTGTATCTCGGCTCCGCCGCGCTGGGCCTGCGCTGGTCGGCCTGGCCGATCTTCGGAGTCAGCTTCGTGCTGATCTCGGTCGGCTTCCTGGTCCCGGCCTTCGACCCGTCGTTGATCATGATCGCCCTCGCCGTCCTGTTGATCGGGTACGGTTTCGCCCGCGGCCGCGGCAAGCCCCTGCACGGCCTGCCGTTGCAACTGGTCGCGATGGTGATCTTGGCCGGCCTGGCCCTGATCGCCGCCCGGCTCGACCCGACCGTCTCGGCGATCCTGGTCGCCGCGGGCCTGCTCGCCCATGCCGGCTGGGACGCGTACCACCACCGCAAGGACCGCGTCGTGGTCCGCTCGATGGCGGAATTCTGCATGGTGCTGGACACCGTGCTCGCGGGCCTGGTCCTCTGGCTCACCTTCACCAGCTGACCCACGACCCGTCAGAATCTGGCACTTTGCACGAGATGTAACGCATGGAAAGTGCCAGTTTTTCACGTTAACGTGAAAAACTGCGGCCCCCGAATTCTTCAGGCACGTTCCTCGTGCTCGGCGGCGGCGAGCAGGGCGGAGCGGTGGGCGAGGGTGGCTCGGTCGCGGCCCTGGCTCTGGCCGCGGGCGATCTCGGCGGCGTCGATCCGGCGCCAGTCGCCCATCCCGAGCGGGGTGATCCCGCGGCCGGCCAGCAGCCGGCCGAGTTCGTCGGGATCGTGGCCGGCCGTCAGCTCGCCATCGGCGATGTCGGACAGCAGTGAGGTGACGGTCTCCACCGCGTCGGACTTGTTGGTGCCGATCACACCGGTCGGGCCGCGCTTGATCCAGCCGGTGACGTACTCGCCGGTGGCGAACGCGCCGTCCCGGATCACCCGGCCCTCCGCGTGCGGCACCCGGGCCTGCTCCTCGTCGTACGGGACGCCGGGCAGCGCGGTGCCCCGGTAGCCGACCGAGCGGACCACCAGGTCGGCCGGCAGCTCCGGTCCCGGACCGTCGCCGACCAGCGCACCGGCGGAGTCGATCTTGGTCCGCTCCGTGATCACCGAGCCGACCCGGCCGTCGCCGACCAGCGCCGCGGGCCGGGTCCAGAAGTGGAAGTGGATCCGCCGGTCGGCCCCGCTGCTGCCCCGCTCGGCCCACTCGGACAGCACGCCGAGGTTGCGCAACGCCACCTTGCCGACCGCCGCCGGATCAAGATCATGATCGAACGGGTCGATCACGATGTCCACGCCGTCCAGGTCGCCGAGTTCGCGAAGTTCCTTGGTGGTGAAGGACGTGTGGGCCGGGCCGCGGCGGCCCAGCACGTGCACGTCGGTCACCGCCCGGTCCTCCAGCGCGGTCAGTACCTCCTCGGCCATGTCGGTCCGGGCCAGGTCCGCGGTGGGCCTGATCAGGATCCGCACCACGTCGAGCGCCACGTTGCCGACGCCGACCACGACCGCGGACCGGGTGCTGCCGACCAGCCGGGCCGCGGCGGCGGCGTCGATGGCCGGCACCTGATCGAGCTCGCCGGCGCCGGGCCGGTCCAGGTCGGGATGGACGTCCGGATGGCCGCAGTACCAGGCGACCAGTTCGGCGGCCGCGATACTGCCGTCCAGGTCCTCGCCGGGAATGCCGAGCCGGCGGTCGCCGGCCGCGCCGTACGCGTAGATCACCGCGTCCACCGACGCGCGGAGTTCCTCGACGGTCAGGTCCCGGCCGACCGAGACGTCGCCGTAGAACCGCACCTCGGGACGGCTCAGGGTGCGCTCGAGGATGTTGCGGATCGACCGGATCGACGGGTGATCGGGGGCGACGCCGTACCGGACCAGACCGAACGGGACCGGCAGCCGGTCCAGCACCGCGACGGCGACCGGCACGTCGGTCTGCTGGCAGAGGGCCTCGGCGGCATAGATCCCCGACGGCCCGGACCCGATGATCGCGACGACGTACGGTCTCATCGGCTCAGGTTATCCGCACATCACGACCGCGAATCGGACTTTTCGATCATCGTGCGGTGCCGCGTTGCTACGATCATGGACGATTTCCATCGCTGGAAGGCGTTTCGATGAGCAGACCGCACGTCCTCTTCGTCGGCATCGACGGGGTCCGGTTCGACATTCTGGCCGAGCAGGAGACCCCGGCGCTGGACAAGGTCGCCGCCGCCGGCTTCCTGCAGTCGGTGCAGGTCAACCCGGCCGGCCCGACGATCTCCGGGCCCAGCTGGTCCACCATGGTGTCCGGGGTCCTGCCGCCGACGCACCGGATCTTCGACAACGACCTGACCGATCATGATCTTGGTCGCTACCCCGACTTCATCACGCTGGCCGAGCGGGCGTACCCGGGGCTGCAGACGTTCGCGGCCGCGGACTGGGAGCCGTTGGTCAGCGGTCACAGCGGTGGCCCGATCTTCGCCGGCGGCGGTTTCGTACCGGACCGGCACCGCGGCAAGGACGACACCGCGGCGGACTGGCACGAGGGTGATCAACAGGTCGCCGACCTCGCTGCCGCCCACCTGGCCTCACTCGCGTCCGAGCCCGGCTCGGTCACGTTCGTCTATCAGCACGGTCCGGACACGGCCGGGCACCGCGAGGGCGTCGGCGCCAGCTACCGGGAGTTCATCGAGGCCTCCGACCGGCGGCTCGACGCGCTGCTCCGCACCGTCGACGAGCGGCCCGACCGGGCCGCCGAGGACTGGCTGATCATCGTCGCCACCGACCACGGGCACGTCGACGAGGGCGGCCACGGCGGCGATTCGCCGGAGGAACGGACCGCCTGGATCGCCGCCTGCGGCAGCGCGGTGCCGACCGGCGGTCCGCTGATCTTGGAACAGGCCGACGTCGCCGGCCACGTCCACCACGTGCTCGGGCTGACCGGCCAGCCGGACCCGTTCGTCGGGCTTCCGTTCGGCGCCCGGACCGAACTCGCCACCGCGTGATCCAATCGTGACGGGTCGGTGCTCCGTTCCCGCCACATTCGAGTCACACTGGGGCCAGGGACACCCCCGGTCCCACTTCGGGGGCCGATCCCCCTGGACCGGCCACGAAGCAGGCTGGCCGCTCTGATCGCACTCTTCCCGCGGACGGGCGGCCAGCCCCTCAGAAGTGTCGCGTCAGGAGACCGTCGCTCAACGCGTCCACGGCCTCGATCAGCCGCAGCCCGACGACGTCCAGCCTGCGCAACAACTCCCGCCTCTTGATCAACTCCATGGCCACGTCGTCGGCGGCGAACAGGTCGACCAACCGCCGCTGGTACGAGGTCCGGACCGCGCCGGCGCTCTTCCGGGCCGCGACCAGGTGCAGGTCGACCCGGCCGGGCTCCTCGGCCAGGGCCCGCACGGCCCGGCGCAGGTCGGCGAGACCCTCGGCGACCGCGGTGAGCAGCGGCGCGTCCCCGGCCAGCGACACCGGCTGGTAGAGATCACCCTCGCGGACGAAGTCGCGCAGGTTGTCCACGACGTCGTCCACCGAGCGGGACACCCGGTAGAGGTCCTCCCGGTCGATCCGGGTCGCCAGCACGTGCCCGAGCACCAGGACCAGTTCGGCCCGGTAGTCGTCGCCCTCGTGCTCGATCGCGTTCATCGCCGAACGCGCGTCGGCTGTCGAGGAGGTACCGGCGGTGACCGCCTCGGCCAGCCGGGCCGACCGGACCGCGACGTCGATCTGCGCGATGATCAGATCCAGCGCCCGTTGCCCGGACCGGCCGGACAGGTCGGCCAGCAGCCGGCGCACCCGCCTGACCATGATCATCGGAACCACCGCAGCGGCAGTGCGATGATCATCGCCGTGGCGGCGCTGGCAGGCAGCGTGACCAGCCACGCGGCACCGATCCGCGCGGCGGCGGTCCACCGGACCCGGCGTACCCCGGCACTTCCGGACGCCCCGACCAGTCCACCGGCCAGGGACTGGGTCAGGCTGACCGGCGCGCCCAACGCCGAACTGGCCAGCACCGCGGTCGCTCCGGCCAGTTCGGCGGCCACCGCGTCGATCGGCCGGACCTGGGCCAGACCGAAGCCGATCCGAGTGGAGACCCGGCGCAGCCGCCAGAGCAGGCCGGTGCAGAACAGCGCGGAGCAGCCGGCCAGCAGCCCCGCCCGGAGCAGGGTGGCCGACGCGTCCAAGATCACGATCGGCCTCGGGAGCGCCGTCAGCGCGATCGCGATCACGGCCAGCATCTTCTGCCCGTCGTTGGCCGCGTAGGCGCAGCACAGCGTGACGAACCCGGTCACCTGCAGCCCGCGCAGCAGCCGGCCGGACCCGCGGATCCGGGCCAGTCGGGCAGCCCGCTCGGCCAGGGTCCCGAGCACCAGCCCGGCGACCGGGGCCACGGCACCGATCAACAGCACCCGGCCGACCTGGGGCCAGGACACGGCGGCTCCCGCCCCGAGCGCCGCGCCGGAGAGTCCGCCCACGACGGCCAGGGTCAGGCTGGTCGGCAGGCCGAACCGGCCCAGCACCAGCACAGCGGCCAGCCCGGCCGCGACACCGGCCAGGAAGACCCAGCCCGCACCCGTCCCGGTACGGTCCACCAGTCCGTCGGCCAGGGTCGCGCGACGCCGGTGCCGAGCAGCAGCGGCACCACGACCAGGCCGATCGCGATGATCGGCACCAGCCACCCGGCCGTGATCACCGGGAACCGCAGGCCCAGCGCGATCATCACACCGCCGTCGTTGGCCCCGCTCAGCACCACCAGCACCAGCGCGACCATGATCAGCAGCACCGGCAGTACCGGCTCGGGCATGATCATCAATAGCTGACGCAGGCCGACCGGAGGTCGGTGTAGAAGGCCCAGGTGTCCGGCGAGCACTCCGGCGCGCCGAGCTGGGAGGCCTTCGCCCCCATGTGCGGCAGGTGGGCGTACGCGCCGACACCGGGACGGTTGACGTGCAGCATGCCGGCGTCGAGCACGTTCAGGGCCTGGAACATGGACCCCTGGTCGGCGGTGAAGATCGTCGCCGACATGCCGTACCGGACCGAGTTCGAGATCCGTACCGCGTCGTCGAAGCCGTCGCAGTCGATCACCGCGAGCACCGGACCGAAGATCTCCTCCTGGGCCAGTTCGCTGTCCCAGGCGACCTCGCTGAGCACGGTCGGCCGGACGTAGAAGCCGGCCAGTTCGCGGCCGTCCCGCTCGACCCGGGCCGGTCCGCCGCCGCAGCGGATCGTCGCACCCGCGGCGGTGGCCCGCTCGATCGCGTCCAGGCAGGCGTCCCGCCGGACCTCGTTGATCACCGGACCCAATTCGACTCCGTCGCCGTCGCCCGGACCGACCCGCAGCGAGGCCGCCCGGGCCATCACCCGACCGACCAGCTCGTCCTTGACGCTGCGGTCGACGATCACCCGGCTGGTCGCACTGCACCGCTGGCCGCTCTGCCCGAACGCCCCGTGGATGATCGCCGCGGCCGCCGCGTTCAGGTCGGCATCGGCGAGCACGATCACCGCGTTCTTCCCGCCGAGCTCGAGCTGGGTCCGCAGCAGCCGTCCGGCACCGGCCACGTTGATCGCCTGGCCGACCGGCAGCGAGCCGGTGAACGAGATCCCGGCCACGCGATGATCATCGACCAGGGCCGCGCCCGGGTCCCGGTCGCCCTGGACGAGGTTGAGCACGCCGCTGGGCAGGCCGGCGCGGTGGAAGGCGTCGACCAGCAACGCGGCGGTGAGCGGGGTCAGCGGAGACGGTTTGAGGATCGCGGTGCAGCCCGCGACCAGGGCCGGCGCCACCTTCCAGACCGGGATGGCCAGCGGGAAGTTCCACGGCGTGATCAAGCCGACCACACCGATCGGCCGCCGGAACGTCATCGCCAGGGTGCGTGGCTCCTCCGCGGGCGTGGTGATCCCGTTCAGCCGCCGGCCCTCGCCGGCGATGAATTCCATGATCGCCAACGCCCGCTCGACCTCACCGCGAGCCTCGCCGAGCCGCTTCCCCTGCTCCCGGGTGATCGCGGCGGCGAAGAGGTCGGCGTCGGCCTCGATCAACCGGGCGGCCCGCCGGACCACGGCCGCCCGCTCGATCGGGCCGGCCTCCTCCCACCTGCTCCGGACCGCCCACGCCGCGTCGACCGCCGCGATCGCGTCGGCGGCCGAGGACTCGGCGAACTCACCGATCTGATCATCGACGTCGGCCGGGTTGACGTTGGTCCTGGTCTGCTCGGTCGCCGTCCACGCGCCGCCGATGTGGTTCCGCCGCAGCCGTTCCGGTACGGGTTCAGCCGGCATGATCGGCTCCCGCGGTGAGCCCGGTCGTCGCCACCCAGAACGCGTCGTAGTTGTACACGCAGGCGGGCTCGGCGATGTCCTGCTCGAGATCGGCCGGGCGGGGCAGGTCGCGGTTGATCAGGAACGGGATGTTGAGCTCGCCGAGCGCGCCGTGGGAACGCAGCGGCGCGTCCAGCTGCCCGAGATCGTGCCAGGCCGGGTAGCGGCCGAGGGCGTACCCCTTCTCGGCGAGCACGACGAGATCGCCGATCCGGTCCGGGGGCAGCGCGTAGCGGTCGGCGGCGTCGGCCCGGGTGTGCACCGCCTGGACGCCGTCGATCCGCGCCAGCGCGCTGCCGACGACCGCCGGCTCAGCGCCGTCCGGCAGGTAGACGCTGGCGAACGAGCCGAGCGCCCCGTGGTGCACCGTGTAGGGGTCGGTGATCGGCAGGATCACCCGGGCCGCGGCACCGTCCAGGACCCGGTTGGCCTCCTCCTCGACGTAGATCACCCGCGGGGCTCCGGCCGGGTCGCTCTTGGCGCTCATCCCGTGGTCGGCGGTGATCACGACCACCGCGCCCAGCGCGTCCAGCTGGCCGGCGTAGTTGTCGATCATGGCGTAGAAGTCGTTCGCCACGTCGGTGCCCGGCGCGTGCTTGTGCTGGATGTAGTCGGTCAGCGACAGGTAGAGCAGGTCCGGCCGGCGATCGGCCAGCAGGCGTACCCCGGCGGCCAGCACGAACTCGCTGAGATCGGCCGAGTAGACCGCGGGCAGCGGCCGACCGACGTAGTCGAGCACCTGGCCGATCCCGTTGTCGGCGACGGTCGCCTGGTCCGCCTTCTCCGCCGAGAAACAGATCCCGCGCCATTCCGGTACGTCCTCGCCGCCGGAGCCGTCCAGCGACGGCCCGGACTCGACCAGGCCGGCACCGAGCAACCGGCGCAGCTTGTCCTTCGCGGTGATCACCGCGACGTCGTACCCGGCGGCGTTCGCGGCCGCGAAGATCGTCGGGATCCGGAGGAACGCCTTGTCGTTCATCAGCACCTCCTGCCCGCTGTCCGGGTCCAGGATGTAGTTGCCGCTGATGCCATGATCACGAGGCGGCCGGCCGGTCGCGATGGAGACGTTGTTGGGGTTGGTCAGGGCGGGCATCGCGCAGTGGGCGGGCCAGCTGCTGAGCCGGTCCTGGCTCGCCTTGGCCAGCCACGGCATCCGGCCCGCCGCGAGCGCCTGCTCGTGGTACGCGGGTTCGCTGCCGTCCACGCAGATCACCACCACCGGCTCGGCCGGCGGCCGGTACTCCCGGCCGTTGACGGCGAAGGGCTGCCGTGTCATCTCGTTCTCCTTACTCATGATCAACCGAACCTGGGAACCGAGTCGAGCAACTCCCGCGTGTACTCGTGCTGCGGTGCCGAGAAGAGCCGGGCCGCCGGTGCGGCCTCGACGATCGAGCCGTCCCGCATCACCGCGACCTGGTCGGCCACGTGCCGGATCACGCCGAGGTTGTGCGAGATGAAGAGGAATGAGACGCCCGCGGTCTCGCGCAGCCCCATCATCAGGTTGAGCACGTGCGCCTGCACGGTCACGTCCAGGGCGGAGGTGCACTCGTCGGCGACGATCAGGTCGGGCTTCGTCGCCAGAGCCCGGGCCAGTCCGACCCGCTGCCGCTGGCCGCCGGACAGTTGGTACGGCCGTCGGTCCAGCGCATCCGCTGGCAGGTCCATCGTGGCCAGCAACTCAGCACTGAACTCCTCGATCGCCGACCGGGCGACGACCCGGGAGATGATCATCGGCTCGGCCAGGATCTGCCGGACGGTCATCGACGGGTCCAGCGAGTTGTTCGGGTCCTGGAAGACCATCTGGATCCGGGGCTGGTTCGCGCAGAGCCCGGTCCGGCCGACCAGTTCCCTGCCGTCGAAGATCACCGAGCCGCGGCGCGCGGCGGTCAGCCCGAGCACGGTCCGGGCCACCGTCGTCTTCCCGGACCCGGACTCGCCGACGAGACCGAGGATCTGGTTCCGTTCGACCGTGAGCGAGACGTCCTTGACCACGTCCCGGTGCCGGGAACCACCACGGCGCAACAGATTCGAGCCGACCTGGTACGAGACGGTCAGGTCCGTGATCTCCAGCAGCGGAGTGCTCACCGCGGACCTCCGACGAAGCGCCGGGACACGACGTGATCATCGGCGATCCGGACCAGTTCGACGTCGGTCCGCTGAGCCGGGTCGAACCTGCCGATCCGCGAATCGATCGACCGGCCGGCCAGCACGTCGGCCTTGGTGACCAGCCGGCTGCCCGGCGCGACGTCGAGCGTCGGCACCGAACTGATCAGCAGTTGCGTGTACGGGTGCCGCGGGTCGGCGATCACGGCACGGGACCGGCCCGCCTCGACGATCGCCCCGTCGTACATCACCGCGATCCGGTCCGAATGGTTGGCCACCACGCTGAGGTCGTGGGTGATCAACAGGATGCCGAGCCCGTCGGCGCGCAACTCGTCCAGCAGCTGCAGGATGCCGCGCTGCACGGTCACGTCCAGCGCCGTCGTCGGCTCGTCAGCGATCAGGAACCGGGGCCGGCCGGCCAGAGCCATCGCGATCATGATCCGTTGCAGCTGGCCGCCGGAGAGCTGGTGCGGGTAGCTGTCGTACCGCTCGGCGGGGTGCTGGATGCCGACCCGCTCCAGCAGGTCGAGCGCCCTGGTGCGAGCCTCGGCCGCCGTGACCGTACTGTGCGCGCGGACCGACTCGACGAGCTGCCGGCCGACCGTGCGGATCGGGTTGAGCGCGGTCCACGGGTCCTGGAAGATCATCGACACGGCGCTGCCCCGGATCCCGTCGAAGTCGGTGTCCCGGGCCCTGGCCAGGTCGAGCGTGTGGGCCGGCTCCCCGTCGATCTCGAGCCGGCCGCTGACCGAGAACGCCGAGGCCGCGTACCAGGAGGTCAGCAGGCCCAGCACACTCAACGCGGTGATCGACTTGCCGCTGCCGGACTCGCCGACCACGGCGGTGGTCCGGGACTCCTCCACCTCGAGCGCGAGGTCGGCCACCAGGACCCGCTCCACGCCGTCGGTGCGCACGGTGATCGTCAGCTCGGAAAGGGACAGAGTCATCGATCCTCCTACCGATCCGCGAATCTGACCTGGACCCGGGAGCGGAGCCACTCCCCGATCACGTGCACGCAGTAGGCCATCAGCACCAGCACGGCGCTCGGCACCATCGAGGACCACGGGTTGGTCGCCAGGTAGGTCCGGCCCTCGCCGATCATCTGGCCGAGTGTCGCCGTCGGCGGCTGGACGCCGATGCCGATGAACGACAGGGCCGACTCGAGCAGCATCACCGGCGGGAAGCTGAGCACCATCAGGACGATGTAGTACGAGACGGTGTTGGGCAGCACGTGCCGCAGGATGATCCGGACCGGCGGCGCACCGTAGGAACGGGCCGCGTCCACGAACGGCTGCTCCCGCGCGCTCAGCACCAGTCCTCTGATCACCCGCGCGTAGGTCTCCCAGCGGGCCAGGCCGATGAAGATCATCAGCACGCCGATCCCGCGGCCGAACATGACCAGACCGACCAAGATCAACAGGGTCAGGGGGACCGACTGCTGGAAGTTCACCGCGAGCATCACCAGCCGGTCCCAGACGCCGCCGAAGAAGCCGGCCGTCAGGCCGAGGGTGAGCCCGACCAGGCTGCCGACGATCAGGCCGACCGCGGCGATCAGCAGACTGGTCCGGGTGCCGTGCAGCGTCCGGCTCAACGTGTCCCGGCCGATCCCGTCGGCGCCGAGCAGATTGGCCGAGGTCGGGTCGAGGAAGACCGGCAGCGCGTTCCGGCTGGCCAGCACGGTGCGGTCCGGGTCGAACGGCGACACCACCCCGGCCAGCAGGGCGGCCAGCACGACGATGATCAAGGCGACCGCGCAGACCCTGGTCCAGCCGGTCATCGACCTCACCTGGCGCAGCACCGTTCCCTGAGCCTGTCGAAGGGTTCCCTGAGCCTGTCGAAGGGTGCCCTGAGCCTGTCGAGCCGTGCCCTGAGCCTGTCGAAGGGTCATGCGACTCCTCGGGTCCGGCCGATCCGCGGATCGAGCAGGAGGTAGGCGACGTCCAGCAGATAGTTGAGGGCGATGACGATGATCGACACGGTGACCACGGAGAACTGGATCACCGGGAAGTCGCGGTTGATCACCGACGTGACCAGTAGATTGCCCATCCCGGGCCAGGAGAAGATCGTCTCGATCACCATCGTCCCGGACAGGATGTCGACGACGATCATCCCGATCTGGGTGATCACCGGAACGCCGGTGTTGGGGAACACGTGCTGCCAGACCACGGAGCGGCGCCCGGTGCCCTTGCTGATGGCGGTGACGACGAAGTCCCGGTGCAATGTCTCCCGCATGCTGTTGTCGACGTACCGGGAGAGCGAGACGATCGAGCCGACCGACAGGCAGACCACGGGCATCAGGTAGTGCGCCGGCGTCGACGCGCCCTGCGTCGGCAAGGCGTTCAGGACGAAGCCGAAGGTCAAGATCATCACCAGCGACAGCACGAAGCCGGGCACGGCGTAGAGCAGCGACATCAGGTGGCCCAGGGCGCGGATCAGGGGCTGCCGCGGGTACAGCGCGAGCAGCATCCCGACACCGACGCCGACCACCACGCTGAAGAGCAGCGAGAAGACGCCGAGCTTGAGCGTCTCGGCCAGCCGTGGGAAGAAGATCTCCGGCACCGGGCGCCGTTCCACCAGGCCCATCCCGAAGTCGCCCGTGATCGCGTTGCGCAGGTAGAGCAGGAACTGCTCCGGGTAGCTGCGGTCCAATCCGTACTTCGCGTTGTACTGGTCGAGCTGTCCCGGTTCCAAACCGTCCGGGTACATCAGGTCGAACGGGTTGCCGGTGACCCGCGCGGCGACGAAGACGAAGATCAACACGAGCAGGGCGGTGCCGGCGCTGACCAGGGCCCGGGAGCCCAGGAACCTCAGCACGGCAGGGATCCCGGACCGGTCATGTCGAACGCTCCGCGATGTCGCCGGCCCGGAAGGACAGGCAGTACGGGCGAAGGTTCGGCGACGGTGTGTAATCGATGTTGGCCCGCATGCCGAGCGACTCGTACGGCTTGAACAGGTAGACGAACGGCGTCTGGGCCCGGTAGTAGTCGAACAACTCCCCCAACGCCTCCTTGCGTTGCGCCTCGTCCTGGCCGTACCGCATCCGGTTGAAGGCGTCCGTGTAGGCCTCGGTCGAGACGAAGTGCTTCACGTTCGCCGCCTCCCCCTCCGGCGCCCAGTGCCGTTCGATCATGCCCATCGGATCCGGGTAGTAGAGCGGGTTGGACCAGGTCCTGATCTCCAGGCCGGGGTCCTCGTCGGGGATGTCGTCGACCTGGACCAGCTTCGCCGTGACGCCGACGTCGGCCCACATGTCCACCACCGCCTGGGCGACCAGATCGGCGTAGGTGTAGTAGTTCGTGGTGTTGTAGATCTCGATCACCTCGCCGGCGTAGCCCGACGACGCGACCAGCTGCTTGGCCTTCTCCTGGTCGAACGCGATGTCCTTCCGGTCCGGGAACTTCAGCCCGTCCGCATAGCTGGTGAACTGGTACGACGTGGCGGCCTCGGCCTTGCCGTCCCAGATCGATTCGACGATGGCGTCCCGGTCGATCGCGTAGTCCAGCGCGGCCCGGAGCTCCGGCTCGGCCAGCGCCGGGTTGGACATGTTCAGCCGGTAGAGGTGGTACAGCTCCAGCACGCCGCCGACGATCTTGACCCGTTGATCACCGGCGAGCAGCGTCTCCTGGTCGGGCGGGACGTTCGTGATGAAGTCGACCTCGTCGTTCTTCAGGGCCGTGATCCGGGAGGCGATCTCCGGGATCGAGAGATAGGTGATCTTGGTGTACGGCGGCTCGCCGGACCAGTGCCCGGGCACGGCTTCCAAGATCAACGAGACGTCCGGGGTGTATTCCACGACCTTGTACGGCCCGGTCGCGACCGGCTTGTTCGAGGCTGCGTCCAGACCCGCTTCGGTGGTGTACGCCTTCGCCGAGATGCCGGCGTTCGGGTCCGACAGCAGGTGTTCCATCAAGGGTTCGGGATGCTTCGTCGTGGCCCGTACCGTGAAGTCGTCGACGGCCTTGAACTCGATGACGTTCGACAGCAGGTAGGCGTACGCGGTGGCGTAACTCGGGTCCTCCTTGGTGATCACCCGGTTCATCGAATAGACGACGTCCGCCGCCGTGAACGGCGTACCGTCATGGAACTTCACGTCGTCGCGCAGTTCGAATTCCCAGGTCAGCTCCTCGACCTGCTTCCAGGCTGTGGCCAGCCCCGGCTTGAACGCCGCCTTCTCGGACTTCGTGTCCCGGGCGATCAACGTGTCGTAGATGTTGTGATAAGCCTGGATCCCCGAGTTGGACACCGAGCCGTTGGCGTCCAGGGTGCTCGGCAGCGACTGGACCCCGATCCGCAACTCGGTCCGTGCCGCCATCCCGGCAGCCGGCCCGCCGTTGCAACCGGAGGTCGCCAGCGTCGCCGCGGCGCCGGCGGACACCCCGATTCCGAGCAGGGTTCGACGACTCAGCGGAAACTCACTCATGATCATGTCCTATCGGCGGCGATTGTGATCATTCCCGGGCGGAGACCCGAGTCCCGCGGCGTTGATCATGAGTATTCGAGCGGCCGCAGGGAGCGTCAATGCGGCATTGGTGATGAGGGGATAACGGATTGCGTCGAGTAGGGTCGGCCCATGGCCGTGACGCTGCAGCAGCTGGAGATCTTCCGCGCCGTCGCCCGCAATCTCTCGTTCTCCGTCGCGGCGAAAGAGGTCTACACCTCGCAACCGCATGTGTCGAACCAGATCCGGAAACTCGAGGAGCACTACCGGGTGCCGCTGTTCATCCGGTCACGGCCCGGGATCGCGCTCACCGAGGCCGGACTGGCGCTCTACGAGCGGATCAACATCATCCTGTCCGACATCGAGGAGGCCGAGCAGGTCATCCAGCAGTTCCGGGGCCTGCAGCGGGGCACGGTGCGGCTGGCCGCGACCGCCAGCGCCGGCAACCACGTCATCCCGGGCATCGTCGCCGACTTCCAGCGCCGGCATCCCGACATCGTCGTCCGGATGCAGGTGAGCAACACCGAGGACGTCCTCGGCCAGGTGGATCGGGACGAGGCCGAGCTCGCGATCACGCCGCGGCCGCCGGAATGGGGTGAGCTGGAGAGCGAGTCGCTCTACATCGAGAACCTCGTCGTCCTGTTCCCCTCCTCGATGACGCTGCCGGACCCGTTGACGGTGGAGCACTTCGCCGCCCTGCCACAGGTCGCCCGCGAGGACGGTTCGCTGACCTGGGAGATCATGCGGGAGCTGCTCGAAGATCACGATCCGCGGGTGGTCGCCCAGTTGGGCGGCACCACCGCGGTCAACGAGGCGGTCGCGGCCGGACTCGGGGTGTCCCTGGTGCCGGAGACCACGGCGAAGGCCTGGCTCGAAGCCGGTTCGGTGCAGGTGCGGGCCCTGCAGGACGCCCATCCGGTGCACCACTTCTTCCTGGTCCATTCGCCGCAGCGGTACGTGACGCCGGCCACCCGGGCGCTGATCGAACACCTGCGCAACTGGGCCGTGGACGGCGGCCCGGGGCTGACGCCGACCAGTTGATCAAACTCCGTGATCACCTCATTGCTCATTGTGCATTGCCCGGGCTTGGGCTGCTGGGCAGACTGAGCGCAGGCCGACCGGCCATGCTGATCATGAATGAGGGGACCACCGATGACGCACGCCGCTGCGCCGGGATCCGTCCAGGTCGCCGTCTTCGATCATGGAGAGATCGGGCTGCGCGGGATCGAGCTCCCCGACCGGGCGGCCGGCGAGACGGACGTCGACCTGACCGCCGCGGCCATCTGCGGATCGGACCTGCACACCGTGCTCGGACATCGATCGGCGCCGCCCGCGACGGCGCTGGGACACGAGGGCGTCGGCCGGATCAGCGCGGTCGATCCCGGCACGACCGACCTTCGCGGTGACCCGCTCCGGGTCGGCGACCGGGTCGCACTTTCCATGATCAGATCCTGCGGACGGTGTGATCGCTGCCGCGCCGGGCTGACCATGAAGTGCCGAACCCTCTTCAAGTACGGGCACGCCTCGGTCACCGAGCCCCCGTACGCCAGCGGCACCCTGGCCACCCGGATCCGGGTCAGCCCAGGCGTCCCGGTGCTGCGCATCCCGGACCGGGTCGACGACGCGATCATGGTCCCGGCCGGTTGCGCCACCGCGACCGCCGCGGCCGTGGTGGCGGCCGCCGCGCCGGCCGGCGACGAGACCGTGTTGATCTTCGGCGCGGGTGCGGTCGGCCTCTACTGTGCCGCCATGTTGGCCGGACTCGGTTGCACCGTCGTCGTGCGGGACCCGTCGCAGCAGCGGTTGGCGATGCTGGCCGGGACCGGCGCCGTGCCGGACGACGGTGCCGAGCGTCCGTACCCGATCGTCGTGGAGGCCTCCGGCAACCCGACCGCGTTCACGGACGCGCTCAGGGCGGTCGACCTCGGCGGCCAGGTCATCGGCGCCGGTTCGGTGAGCCTCGACGCCGGCACCGTCACCTTCGACCCGGCCGTCCTGGTCACCCGCCGGCTCCGGTTCAGCGGCATCCACAACTACACACCGGACGAGTTCCGTGTCGCCGTCGACTGGCTGACCGAGCACGGCGAGCGCCTCGACCTCGGCCGCCTCGTCTCGCCGCCGCAGCCCCTGGACAAGATCAACGACGCCTTCGCGCTGATGGAGACCGGGACCTACCCGCGGGTGCTGGTGCGCCCCTGAGTCCACGGGACGGCCGGCGTCCCTACTGTGATCCCGTGAAGTTCTCCATCGCCATTCCACAGTTGGTCACCGGGGAGTTCGACGCGGCCGGCGTCAAGGACTATCTCGCTCGTGCCGAGGAGCTCGGCTTCGAAGGAGGCTGGACGCTCGAGCAGACGATCGCCGATGCCCCTTCGATCGCGCCGTTGGAGCTGCTCGCGTATGCGGCAGCGTGCACCACGCGGCTGCGGCTCGGCGTTGCCGTGATGGTGACGTCGCTGCACGATCCGTTGCAGCTGGCGGCCAGCGTCACCGCGGTCGACCGGCTCAGCCATGGGCGCCTGGACCTCGGTGTCGGTTCGGGCGGTCGAGGTCAGCCCTTCGCCGCGTTCGGCGTCGACCCGGCGACGTTCATCGCGAGCTTCACCGAGGGCCTGGAGCTGATGAAGGCGGCCTGGTCTGATGAGCCGCGGGTGACCTTCCAGGGCCGGTTCCGGCAGGTCGACGACCAACCGATCATGCCCAAGCCCACGCAGCGCCCGCACCCGCCGCTCTGGTTCGGCGGCCACGCGCCCAAGGCGCTGGCCCGGGCGGTGCGGCTGGGCGACGCGTTCCTGGGCGCCGGGTCCTCGACCACCGCCGACTTCGCCGCTGCCGTACGGACGGTCAAGGGGGAACTGGCCCGGCAGGGCAAGGATCTGGCGACCTTCCCGATCGGCAAGCGGGTCTACCTCATGATCGACGACGACCCGGCCCGGGCCCGGGAGCGGGTGCTCGCCGGTCTGGAGCGCATCTACGGCCGCGTCGCCGGGATCGAGGACGTGCCGGTGTCGGGCACGCCGGACCAGGTGGTGCGCGGCCTCCGCGACGTCGGCGACGCCGGTGCCCAGATGATCTTGCTCAATCCGACCGGCGAGGACGTCGCCGAAGATCGCGAACAGCTGGAGCGCCTGGCAGCCGAGGTCCTGCCGCGGCTGCGCTGACGATCCGACGCCAGCCGCTGGGGCCGCGTGTTCCGGCGGCCGATGGCATGATGCGCGGGTGAAGGTCACCGAACGCGAGCTGCTGACGTTCGCGTCCGGGCGTTGGCCGGGGACCGAGTGGGACGGTGCCGAGGTCAGCTCCGGGGCCTTCCACACGGTGATCACCCCGGCAGACGGACCGATCGTTCGAGTGACGACCGGGACCGGATTCGCTGAACGTACCGAACGCGAGGCAGTGATCCTGCGGACCTTCGCCGGGCAGGGTCCCACGATCCCGCTCCCCCGGCTCCTGGACGGACCGCTGCACCGGGAACGCTGGTCGGCGGTGTTGATCACTCGGGTGCCGGGGCGAGCGGATCCTGCCGCTCTCGACGAGGTACGGGGAGCGGCCTACCGCAGTGTTCTGGACGGGTTCGCGGCTCTGGATCCCAGCCGGTACCAAGACCTGCCGGAACCACGGACCTGGTGCGGCGGACGGCGTTGGCCGGAGTTCGTCGCCGCCACGTTGGTTCCGCGCCTTCCTGCCTCGGCCCGCGACGCTGCCCGGGAGCGCGTCGAGGACGTGATCATCGCCGAACAGGCGGCCGTCCCTGCCGTGTGCCATGGCGACTTCGGGCCGCACAACCTGCTCTGGGCCGACGGCGGGCGGGTGGCGGGAGTGTTCGATCTTGATCATGCGTGCGTCGGCGATCCTGCGATCGACCTCGCGCCGTTGATCGGGTTCCACGGCGCGGACGCGATCGCTCCCCTCTGCTCGACCGAGGTGCTCCGGCGGGCGATGGTGCACCGGGCGACCCTGTCCCTGCAGGTCGCCGCGGCGGCCGAACTGGCCGGTTCGACCAGCCTTCGTGATCATGCCCTGCGCAACTTCGCCGAGCGCCATGATCGGGGAACGCTCTTCGACCCGAACGGCCGGCGTTCCCCGATCCTTGGTTGATCAGGCGGGCTGCTCCGCCTTCTGCTCGCTCTTCGACTCGCTGTCGGAGTGGTTGGCGCCGTTCTGGTTGCCACCGCCGCCGCTGCCGCCCCGGGACCGGGACCGACCGCCGCGGCCACGACCGCCGCCACCGCCACCGCGGTGCTGCTCGCGCGCGCCGCCGTCCGGCTGGGCCTGCGACTCGACCGGGACGTCGTGCAGTTCGAGACCGCGGCCGTTGCAGTGCGGGCAGGGCGTGCTGAAGGCCTCCAGCAGGCCGGTGCCGATCCGCTTCCGGGTCATCTGGACCAGGCCGAGGCTGGTCACCTCGGCGACCTGGTGCCGGGTCCGGTCACGGCCGAGGCACTCGACCAGCCGGCGCAGCAGCAATTCGCGGTTGCTGGGCAGCACCATGTCGATGAAGTCGATCACGATGATGCCGCCGATGTCGCGCAGCCGGAGCTGGCGGACGATCTCCTCGGCCGCCTCCAGGTTGTTGCTGGTGACGGTCGCCTCGAGGTTGCCGCCGCTGCCGGTGAACTTGCCGGTGTTGACGTCGATCACCGTCATCGCCTCGGTCCGGTCGATGATCAGCGAGCCGCCGGAGGGCAGGAACACCTTGCGCTCGAGGGCCTTCGCGATCTGCTCGTCCAGCCGGAACTCGGCGAACAGGTCGCTGTTCTCGTCGCCGTCCCAGCGCTTCATCCGGTCCGCCAGATGCGGCGCGACGTGCCCGACATAGGACTGGATCACGTCGTAGGCGTCGGTGCTGCCACCGTTGCCCTGCACGATCAGCTCGGCGAAGTCCTCGGTGAAGAGGTCGCGGACGATCCGTACGGTCAGGTCGGGCTCGCCGTAGAGCAACTGCGGCGCGCTGCCGGACTTGACCTTCTTCTCGATGTCCTCCCACTGCGCCCGGAGCCGGTTGACGTCGCGGACCAGTTCGTCCTCGCTGGCCCCCTCCGCAGCGGTACGGACGACGACGCTCGCATCGTCGGGCACCAGGTCGGCGAGGATGTCCTTCAGCCGCTTGCGCTCGGTGTCGGGCAGCTTGCGGGAGATGCCGGACAGGTGCCCGCCCGGCGCGTACACGATGTAGCGGCCCGGGATCGTCACGTGGTTGGTCAGCCGGGCGCCCTTCGCGCCGACCGGGTCCTTGGAGACCTGGACCAGCACGGTCTGGCCCGACTTGAGCACCCGCTCGACCTTGCGCTCGTCGCCGCTCACACCGAACGAGTCCCAGTCGACCTCGCCCGCGTAGAGCACCGCGTTGCGGCCGCGGCCGATGTCGATGAACGCCGCCTCCATCGAGGGCAGCACGTTCTGCACCCGCCCGAGGTACACGTTGCCGATCAACGACGCCGCCGACTCCCGGTCGACGTAGTGCTCGACCAGCACGTCGTCCTCCAGGACGGCGATCTGGGTGAGGTCCTCGCGCTGCCGGATCACCATCTTGCGGGTGACCGACTCGCGGCGGGACAGGAACTCGGCCTCGGACAGGATCGGGGCACGGCGCCGGCCGGCCTCGCGGCCCTCCCGGCGGCGCTGCCGCTTCGCCTCCATCCGGGTCGACCCGTCGATGCCGGTGACCTCGGACTTGGTGTCCCGGCGACCCCGGGCACTCGAGCCGGAGCTCGAACCCTCGTCGCCGTCCTCGCCACGACGACGCCGGCGCCGCCGCCGGCGACGAGTGCCGTCGCCCTCGGACTCGGCGTCCGCGGACTCCGCCTCGGGCTCGCCGGACTCCGCCGCCTCGGCGGTCGTCTCCTTCGGCCCGTCGGCCTCAGCAGTGGCCTCGTCGTCGTCACCCTCGCCGCCACCGCGACGACGGCGCCGACCGCCCCGCCGACGCCGGCGGCGCCGATGACCATCGGGTACGTCATCGCCGGCCTCGTCGGACGCCGAGTCGTCGGCCGACTCGTCGTCGGACGCGTCCTCCTGCGCCGTCTCGGGCTGACCGAGCAGAGCGGCGACCGCCTCGGCGATCGGATCGGCCGGCTGCTCCGCGGGCTCCTCGGCCGACTCGTCCTCGGGCTCCGCCGTCTCCGACTCGTCCTCAACCGGTACGTCCTCGGCGGGCGGCTCCTCGTCCGCGATCTCGGCGGCGACCGGCTCGGCCGCGGGCGCCTCGGCGGCGACCGGCTGCTCGTCCTCGGCCGGTTCGGCGGCCGGTTCCGGCGCCACGACGGGCTCCTCGGCCGGCGGCTCGGCGGCTGCGGCCTTCTTGCTGGTCCGCTTCCGTGCGGGCTTCTTCTCGGCCGGCTCGGCCGCGGCCTTCTTGGTCCGGCGGCGGGTGGTCTTCGGTGCGTCGGCCTCGGCTGCGGGGGCCTCCTCGGCAGGGGCCTCGACCACAGGGGTCTCGATGGCAGGGGTGTCGATGGCAGGGGTGTCGACGGCGGGTGTCTCAGCCGCGGCGGGCACGGCCGGCTCGGCGGACTCAGCGGCCGCGGCGGCCTTCTTGGTGGTACGGCGGGAGGTCGTCTTCTTGGCCGCCCGCTTCGCCGGGGCGGCCTTCGTCTCGGCCACGGGCTCCGCCGGCGGCGCCTCGGCGGCCGGGGCCTCGGCGGCGGGCGGTTCGGAGGGCAGGTCCAGCGTCGGTGCCGGGCTCGGCGGTCCTGCCGGGCGCGTAGCGGCCCGCCGGCGGCGGGTCGGCGGCTTGGTCACCTGCTCCGGCGTCGAATCGCCGAAGAGTGTCTCGTCGGGGGTATGCGTGTCGGGCTCATGTTCGAGCATCCGGACTCCTTCAGGGCACGCCTTGAACGTGCCACCTCGTCAGCTGCTCCGGCCGAGGCCGGGCTGCGAAAGCTTGCAGTGGTCGACTCCGGGTGCCTCCCGCGGTCGCAGGCCAGGTCCACAGCCGGGCGGTTGCGTCGCGGTGAAGGTGCCCATACCTGGTGTGTCGAGCTGTCACCTCGATGCACCGGGCGGTCGAGTCCTGGCGCTGGAAGCGCCCTGGACAGCACCCAGTATTCCACAAGTCAACCGGATTCCCGATTTCCGGCGGTCGCGACACGGCGTCCGATCAGGCCGAGTACAGCTTGTCGGCGTACTGCTCGCCGTAGTACGTGCGCAGTTCCTCGATCGTCGATTCGGGCCGTTCCAGCAGCTTCGCGATCTCGGGCCGGGTCGGCACGCCGTCGTGGTTCCAGGTCTCGGCGTCCCACAGCCGGGACCGCAGGAAGGCCTTGCTGCAGTGGTGGAAGACCTCGTCGATCTCGACCACCAGCGCGAGCACCGGGCGGTGTCCCTTGACCACCATCCGGTCGAAGAAATCGGCGTCCGAGACCAGCCGGGCCCGGCCGTTGATCCGCAGCGTGTCACCGCGGCCGGGCAGCAGGAAGATCAGGCCGACATGCGGGTTGGACAGGATGTTGCGGTAGCCGTCGGCGCGCCGGTTGCCCGGGCGTTCGGCGACGGCGATGGTCCTGTCGTCGATGACGTACGCGAGCTGCCCGGCGGGATCGCCCTTCGGCGAGACGTCACAACTGCCGTCGACGGCCGACGTCGCGACCAGGCAGAACGGCGCGGCGGCCAGCCAGGCCCGGTCGACGTCGTGCAGGGCGGGTCGTACCTTGTCCCGGACCCGCTGCATCGGCGTCCCGATCAGTTCCTCGAGCTGAGCCACGTCGGTGATCTCGGTCCACCCCATGGCCCCTAACCTACGTTGCCGAGCGCCCGCCGACGTCATCGGTGTCCTCGTCGTCCGGGGTGACCAGCTCGAAGCCGGCATCGGAGAGATCGTCGGACAGTTCGTCGGTGACCAGCAGGTCGTCGTCCAGCTGATGGGTCCGGTACGCGGTCCGGGCCACCATGTGCGCCGCGACCGGCGCGGTGAACAGCTGCAACAGGCCGACCAGGACCAGCAGGCCGATCACGGCCGGGTGGCGCAGGGTGAACCCGATCCCGGCCAGCACGCAGAGCAGCCCGAGCGTCTGCGGCTTGGTCGCCGCGTGCATCCGGCTGAGCACGTCCGGCAGCCGGAGCAGCCCGATCGCCGCGGTCAGGCAGAGCACGGCGCCGAGCAGCACCAGCACCGCGCCGATCACGTCCAGCACGCCGTCGACCCCGCCGGTCATGTCCGGTCCCCCCGCTTCGGATCGAAGTCGGGCGGCACGTTCCACTTCACGGCCTTGTCCCGGTCGGAGACGAACCGCGCGATGCTGAGCGAGCCGGCGAAGCCGAGCAGCGCCAGCACCAGGATCACCGGCAGGGTGGTCGCGTGCTGGTGCATCACGGCCTCGGTGGCCAGCGAGGCGATCACGATCGCGATCATCACGTCGGCGGCGACCACCCGGTCCAGCGTGCTCGGGCCCTTCGACATCCTGATCAAGGTCAGCACGGCGGCGACACCGAGCAGCACGATGCCGATGCCGAGGATCACGGTGACGATCATGGAAGCTCCCCCTCGCTCAGCCGCGCCCGTTCCGCCTTGCTGCCGAGCGAGGCGAGCACCCGTCGTTCCGCGGTACGGACCTCGCGCCGGACCCGGTCCAGCTCCCCCGGGCCGGTCGCGTCGAGCACGTGCAGATAGAGGGTGCGGCTGGAGCGCCGGGCCTCGATCACGATGCTGCCCGGCACCAGCGACACGAGTTCCGCGGTGAGGGTCTGGTAGAGATCGGAGTCCGACCGCAGCTTGACCCGGACCACGGCGCCGCGCGGCGGTGTCGGGCGCAGGATCGTCCGGACCACGTCGACGCTGGCCAGCGCAAGATCACCGATCAGCCGGAGCACCGTCCAGACCAGGTGCAGCGGGCGGACCCGGCCCTCGAACGGCACCGGTGGCAGTGGGAACAGCACGGTGATCACCAGGCCGACGACCAGCCCGCTGATCACGATCAGCAGGGAGAACTCGCCCCAGAGCACGATCCACACCACGGCCAGCACGATGATCGTCGCCGGCTGGAGTCCGTTCCGTCGCGGAGGCAGCCCGGGTTCGGCAGCGTCGCTCATCGCACTCCCTCCGGCAGCACGGCCTGCAGGTACGGGGCTCGGAGCAGCATGTCGCCGGCGGCACGCTCGGCATACCCGTAGAGCGGGCCGGCGATGAACGTGATCGCGAACCCGATCAGGACCAGGAAGGCGGCCGTGATCACCATGCCGCGCGGCAGTTCGATCTTGCCGCGCCGCACGGTCAGGGTCCCCTCCCGGTCCGGCACGCCGTCCGGCGCGGAACGCCAGAAGGCCCGGTTCCACACCTTCGCCATCGCGTACAGGGTGAGCAGGCTGGTCAGCACCCCGCCCGCGACGAGGACGTACGCGAGCGGGGTTCCGACGGCGACGCCGGCGCCGAGCAGCCCGAGCTTGCCGACGAACCCGGACAGCGGCGGGATCCCGGCCAGATTCATTGCCGGGACGAAGAACAGCACGCCGAGCAGCGGCGACAGGGCGGCCAGGCCGCCGAGTTCGCTCAGCGAGGTGGTGCCGCCACGCCGCTCGATCAGCCCGGTGACCAGGAACAGGGTGGTCTGGATCGTGATGTGGTGCGCGGTGTAGAAGATCGCCCCGGCATAGCCCCCGGTGCTGGCCAGTGCGACGCCGAAGATCATGTACCCGATGTGGCTGACCAGGGTGAACGACAGCATCCGTTTGATCTCGGACTGCGCCACCGCGCCGAGGATGCCGATGATCATGGTCAGCAGCGCCGCCCACATCAGCAGCCCGGTCAGCGGGCTGTCCGGGAACAGCACGGTCTGGGTGCGGATGATCGCGTACACGCCGACCTTGGTCAGCAAGCCGGCGAACACGGCGGTGACCGGTGCCGGTGCCGTCGGGTACGAGTCCGGCAGCCAGGCCGACAACGGGAACACGGCCGCCTTGATCGCGAACACCGTGAGCAGCAGCAACTGCAGGATCAACTGCAGCTGGTCCGGCAGCTCGGCGAGCCGGCCGGCCAGCTGGGCCAGGTTGACCGAACCGGTGGCCGCGTAGATCACCGCGATGGTGACCAGGAACAGCAACGAGGACAGCAGGTTGACCACGACGTAGGTGGTGCCGGCCCGGATCCGTTCCCCGGTGCCGCCCAGGGTGAGCAGCACGTAGGAGGCGAACAACAGGATCTCGAACCCGACGAACAGATTGAACAGATCGCCCGCCAGGAAGGCGTTCGAGACGCCGGCGGCCAGCACCAGGAAGGTCGGGTGGAAGATCGACACCGGTGTCTCCCGTTGTCGTTCCTCGAGATCCGAACCCATCGCGAAGATCAACACGGTCAGCGTGACCAGCGACGAGACGACCAGCATCAGCGCCGACATCCGGTCCGCGACCAGGGCGATCCCGAGCGGCGGCGGCCAGGCGCCGACCCACAGCACGATCGGCCCGACCGCATCGGTCAGGTAGACCAGGACGCCCTCGACGGCGAGCACCAGCAACAGGACGGCGGTCGAGACGACCCGTTGGATCCGCGGGTGGCGGCTCAGCGCCAGGGCGACGCCGGCACCGACCAGCGGCAGCAGGACGGGGAGCGGCAACAGGTTGTTCACGACCGTGCACCCCCGGTCCCGGCGGTGTCGGCCTCGGTCTCGTCCGGCTCCGGCAGATCGCTGGGATCCACCGGCTCCTCGGGCCGCTCGTCCTCGGAGATGATCACCCGCTCGTCCTCCGACGGTACGGAGGCGTCGGCCTCGTCGTACGACGCCGAGGCGAGGTCCGCCTCGGCCAGTTCGCGGATCCTGCGGTCCTCCACGTCATCCGCGACCTCGTCGTTGCCGTTCAGCTGGAAGCTCCGGTACGCCAGCGTGAGCAGGAACGCCGCCATCCCGAGCGTGATCACGATCGCGGTCAGCACCATGGCCTGAGGCAGCGGATCGCTCATCCGCTCCGGTGCCGTCAGGCCGATGATCGGCGCTCCCCCGGCCGCACCGGACGCCACCAGGAACAGCACGTTCACGCCGTTGCCGGCCAGCAGCAGGCCGACCAGGATCCGGGTCAGCGACCGCTCCAGCAGCAGGTACACGCCGGCCGTGATCAACACGCCGCCGACGATGATCAGGGCCAGGTTGGGTTCCATGACCGGGTTCATCGGGCCTCGCTCGATCCGGCCGCGGTGGTCGCGCCGAGCGGCGACGGCGTGCGGTCCTGTTCCTCGTGCTGGTCGATCCCGGAGCCGAGGCTGCGGGCCAGGTCCAGCATCACGCCGATCACCACCAGGTAGACCCCGACGTCGAAGAACACCGACGTGACCAGGTGCGGATTCCCCAACCAGGGCACGGCGATCGAGATGTCGTAGCTCTGCCCGATCCGGCCGCCGAACAGGATCGGCGCGACGGTGCTCGACCCGGAGATGATCAGGCCGATGCCGAGCAGCCGGCCCGCGTCGACCGGGGCGGCCTCGTCCAGCTCGTGCCGGCCGCCGACCAGGTATCTGATCACCAGCGCCATGCCGGCGACCAGGCCGCCGGCGAACCCGCCGCCGGGTTCGTTGTGGCCGACCAGCAGCAGGTACACCGACGTGACCATCATGGTGCCGAACAACAGCCGGGTGATCACCTCGAAGATCAACGACCGCTTCAGCGGGGACAGGGTGACCCCGCCACGCAGCCAGACCATGCTGCGCCCGTTGCCGTTCAGCCGGCGGCGCCGCCCGCCGCGCGGCCCGGCCAGCCGGGTCAGGTCGATGTTGCGGGTCCGGATGAAGATCAGGCTGGCCACGCCGGTGGCGGCCACCACGAGCACCGAGATCTCGCCCATCGTGTCCCAGGCCCTGATGTCGACCAGGGTGACGTTGACGATGTTGAGCCCGTAGCCGAACTCGTATGCGGCCTCCGGGAACGCCGTCGACACCGGGATCGCGATCCGGGATCCGCTGGCCACGAAGGCGATCGCGGCGATCACGAAGCCGACCGCTGCCGCGATCGCCAGGCGCCACCAGCGGCTCGAGTGCAGCGGCCGGTTGGTGAAGTACTTCGGCAGCTTGCGCAGCACGAGCACGAAGACGACCAGGATCACGGTCTCGATCAGCACCTGGGTCAGGGCCAGGTCCGGTGCGCCGTGCAACAGGAAGAGCAGCGCGGTGCCGTAGCCGGTGACGCCGACCAGGATCACCGCCTTCATCCGGCCGCGGGCCGTCGCCGCGCCGAACGCCGCGATGATCATCACCGCGCCGACCAGCACCTGGCCCGGCGAGTCGGCGATCCGGAACCCGGACGGGAAGTCCGTCATGATCAACAGGACCCCGCCGGGCGCGCAGACCAGCACCAGCAGGATGGCGCCGAGGTAGATCGGCAGCGAACCGCGCTGGGTCAGCGCCGTCGTCTCGACCGCGACCCGGTCCAGCCCGCGCATCAACCACTGGTAGGTCTCCTGCGCGTCCGGCACCCGCGGCAGGGTGGCCTGGATCCGGCCGATCCAGTCCCGGTGCCGGAACATCAGGAACCCGGCCAGCAGGACCACGGCCGACATCAGCAGCGGCGGCGTGAACCCGTGCCAGAGCGCGATGCCGTGGCTCTCGTGGCCGGTCGGCACGGTGGCGGCGACCGGCTCGAGCGCCGCGGTCAACTGCGGGCCGAGGAAGCCGCCGACCAGCGAGGCGGTGGCCAGGATCAGGGGTGCGGCGGCGAAGCCGGCCGGCACGGGACGGCAGCGGGTCGGTTCCGGCTCGCCCGGCTCGTCCGGCCGCACCTTCGTCGCGAACGTGCCCCAGAGGAACCGCAGTGAGTAGGCGACCGTGAGCGACGAGCCGACCAGGATCGCGGCGATCAGCAGCAGTGCGGGCAGCTTCGGGATGCCGACCCCGTCCCCGTCCGCCAGGTACGTCAGCGACTCGAACGCGGCCTCTTTGGTGACGAAGCCGATCAGCGGCGGCACCGCGGCCATCGACGCCGAGGCCAGGCCGGCGGTGACCGCGATCACCGGCAGCGACCGGCCCAGACCGGACAGCCGCCGGATGTCGCGGCTGCCGGCCGAGCGATCGACGATCCCGACCACGAGGAACAGCGCGGCCTTGAACAGGGCGTGCGAGATGATCATGGCGACGCCGGCCAGCTCGGCCGACCGGGTGCCGAGGCCGCACATGAAGACCAGGAAGCCGAGTTGGCTGACCGTCCCGTACGCCAGCAGCACCTTGATGTCGTACTGCCGCAGGGCCCGCCAGGCCCCGATGATCATGGTCACCGCGCCCAGGGTGAGCACGATCGGCCGCCAGCCGGGCTGGCCCGCGAAGGTCGGTGCCAGCAGCGCGACCAGGTAGACGCCGGCCTTCACCATGGCCGCCGCGTGCAGGTAGGCGCTGATCGGGGTCGGCGCCGCCATCGCCCCAGGCAGCCAGAAGTGGAACGGCACCAGGGCGGACTTCGACAGCGCGCCGACCAAGATCAGGATCACCGCGGCCACGATCACCGGCGAGGCCAGCTGCAGGTCGGCCCGGGACAGGATCTCCGAGATCGAGAACGTACCCGACGTGACCGCCAGCATGATGATCCCGGTCAGCATCGCCAGGCCGCCGAACGTGGTCACGATCAGGGCGTTCAGGGCGGCCCGCCGGTTGGCGCTGCGGGTCGGCTTGTGCCCGATCAGCAGGTAGGAGAAGACCGTGGTCAGCTCCCAGAACACGTACAGGACGATCAGGTCGTCGGCCGTGACGAGGCCGAGCATCGCTCCGGCGAACGCCGTCAGCACGGCGCTGGTCCGCGGCGCCGGATCCTCGTCGGCGAAGTACCAGCGGCAGTAGAAGAGCACCAGCGCACCGACCGTGGAGACGATCATGCCGAGCAGCCACTGCAGGATGCCGAGCCGGAACGTGAGATCGATGCCGAGCGCGGGGATCCAGGACACCGTCTCGGTCGGCACCTCGCCGGCGAGCACCGCCGGACCCTGCAGACCGAGCCAGATCGCCGTCGCCAGCGGAGCCAGCGCGAGCACGAAATAGGCGCGACAGCGCAGCCACCTGGCCAGCAGGGGCGCGAGCATGGCAACGCCGAAGTGCACGGCGATGAGGAGCGTCACTCGGACCTCTCGTCGTCACGGATCGTTAGTGGGACGGTACCGGCAACGCCCATGCGACAAGGAACAACACGCTACGGATGCGCGCCGGGATACGGCATTGTATCCGACCGCGTCATGAGCCTCCGCAGGGTGAGGAAGCGGACCACGGTGCCGACCCCGTTGGCGAAGATCAACACGACCACCTCGACGGCGCGGCCGGGTTCGGCGGTCACGGCGTGCAGCAGCCAGAGCGAGCCGCTGGTCAGCAGCAGGCCGAACCCGAACGCGGCCAGGCCGCCGAGATGGTGCGTGATCAACCGCCGCCGTCCCTGCACTCCGAACGTCATCCGCCGGTTGGTCGCCGTGTTGGCGATCGCGGTGATCAACAACGCGGCCAGGTTGGCCGGCTGCGGTCCGACCGCGTCGCGGAGCAACAGATAGATGAGGAAGTACGCGGCCGTACTGAGCACGCCGACCGCACCGAACCGGACCAGCTGGGCCAGCAGCCCCGCGCTCGCCGGCGCCGGCCGGGACGCGAGCAGCTCGGCGCCGATCCGGCGGACCGGGATCCGGCCGGTGACCAGTCCGCGGGCCAGCCGGGCGATGCCGCGCAGGTCCTCGGCGGCGGTCGCGACCAGGTCGACCCGGCTGTCCGGATCGTCCGTCCAGTCCACCGGGACCTCGTGGATCCGCAGTCCGGACCGCTGGGCGAGCACCAGCAACTCGGTGTCGAAGAACCAGTTGTCGTCCTCGATCAGCGGCAGCAGCCCGCGGGCCACCTCGCGGCGGAGCGCCTTGAAGCCGCACTGGGCGTCCGAGAACGACGCGGCCAGGGTGCCCTTGAGCAGGAGGTTGTAGCCGCGTGAGATCAGTTCCCGCTTCGGGCCCCGGCTGACCCGGCTGCTCGGCGCCAGCCGGGTCCCGATGGCGACGTCGGAGTGCCCGGTGATCAGCGGGGCGATCAGCGGCAGCAGGGCCCGCAGGTCGGTCGACAGGTCGACATCGGTGTAGGCCACGACGTCGGCCTTCGACTCCAGCCAGACGGCCTTGAGCGCGCGGCCGCGGCCCTTCTGCTCCAGCCGGACCGCCCGGACGCCCGGCAGCTCGGCCTCCAGCCGGCGGGCGATCGCCGGCGTCGCGTCGGTGCTGGCGTTGTCGGCGATGGTGAGCTGCCAGGAGTACGGCATCGCCTGCCGCAGGTGGTCGTGCAGCCGGACCACCGACGCGGCGAGGTCGGCCTCCTCGTTGTGGACCGGCACGACGAGTTCGAGGGTCGGGCCGACGCCCGCCGGCCGGGTCACCTCGCCTCGCTGAGGTCGTAGACCGTGACGCCGTCGATCGTGGTGCCGGTGAAGTGGTCGGCCACCCAGGCGGCGATCTCCTCCGCGGCGCGACTGCCGCCGTTCTGCAGCCGGCCGCGCTCGTCGTCGCCCTCTCCGCCCAGGTAGTAGTGGATCCTGCCGTCGGCGACCAGCTGCTGGAACTCGGCCAGCGTCGGGCTCGGGTCGCTGCCGTTGAAACCGCCGATCGCCATCACCGGCACACCGGCCGCGAGCTGGTACGTCGCCGCGCCCTGCGAGCCGGTCGTCGCGGCGGCCCAGCTGTAGGCCTCGGCGCCCGCCTGGAGCTTGGCGACGATCTCGTCGTTGGCCGTACCGCCACCGAGGAAGCCGCCGCCGGCCCGGCCGAACTCCGGCTCCCGGCCCCCGCCGCCGTCCTGGCCCGGCGGTGGTCCGCCACCCTGCCGCAGCCGCCCGTCGGCCTGTCCCCCGGGTTGACCGCCCGGCTGGCCGGCGCCGGGAGGGGCGCCGTAGGTGATCAGGCGCCCGCCGCCGGGGCCGCCGTACACCGGACCGGCGGTGACGATCGAGCCCTGGTGCGCGGTGGCCGCCGTCTGGGCCGAGTACGCGGCCGGCCCGATCACCGCCGTCAGACCGGCCGCGACCAGCACCGCCCGGGCCAGGTGTTTGGGCAGCTGTCGGGCGAACAGCAGGCCGAACGTGGCCAGCCCGCCGATGATCGCGATCGGCACCCGCAGACTCGGGTACGGCTCCGCGGCGCGGGCCAGCAGGACGACAGCCCACACCGTGGTCGCGCCGGTGGCTGCGGCCAGCCCGATCCGGCTCAGCCAGCGCGACCGCTGCCGCCACAGCTCGGCGGCGGCGACCACGGTGGTGCCGGCGACCGCCGGGGCCAGTGCGACCGTGTAGTAGTCGTGGTAGATCCCGGCCATGAAGGAGAACACCAGTCCGGTCACCAGCAGCCAACCGGTGAAGATCACGATCGACGCGCGAGTCAGCCGGGCCGTGTCCGGACCGGCCTCGTCGGCGGGCCGGGGCCGGGTCCCGATCGCGACCACCGCGACCACGGCCAAGATCAACGCCGCCGGGATCAGCCAGCTGATCATGCCGCCGGACACCGAGTCGAACAGCCGGGTCGGCCCGGTCTCGCCCCAGCCACCGCCAGGACTGCCGCCGACGCTGCCGACCTGTTCTCCGGTGATCCGGCCGAGGCCGTTGTAGCCGAAGATCAACTCCAGCACCGAGTTGTTCTGCGAGCCGCCGATGTAGGGCCGCAGGTTCTCCGGCAGCAGCTCGACCAGCGCGATCCACCAGCCCAGCGAAACGATCATGGCGCCGAACGCCGCGAGCAGGTGCAGGACCCGGTTCCGGAACCGGGTCGGCGCGGCGATCAGGTAGACGATCACGAACGCCGGCAGGACCAGGAACGCCTGCAACATCTTGGTCAGGAAGGCGAACCCGATCACGACGCCGGCCAGCACCAGCCAGCTCGCCTTGGCGTGCTCGACCGCGCGCAGTGTCGCGTACGCGGCGACGGTCAGCAGGAAGACCAGCATCGCGTCCGGGTTGTTGAACCGGAACATCAGCGTCGCCACCGGGGTCAGCGCCAGGATCACGCCGGCCGCGATCCCGGCCCAGTGTCCGGAGGTGCGGCGGACCGTCGCGTACAGGACGGCGACGGTGGCGACGCCCAGCAGCGCCTGCGGGACCAGGATGCTGGCCGAGCTGAGGCCGAACAGCCGGACCGACAGTGCCATCAGCCAGAGCGAGGCCGGCGGCTTGTCGACCGTGATCGAGTTCGACGGGTCCAGCGAGCCGAACAGGAACGCCGTCCAGTCCTGCGCCCCGGCCTGGGCCGCCGCCGAGTAGAAGGAGTTGGCGTACCCGGAGGCGGTCAAGCCCCACAGGTAGAGGAAGGCCGTGCCGATCAGCAGGACTGCCAGGGTGCCGATCTTGATCACCCGGCTCTTGATCACGGTGGCAGGGGTGGAAGGCTTCATGGACAGAACCGTGCCGGGCCCGACTTTTCGAGGACCATGATCAGCCTGTGGTCGTCCTGTGGCTTCGCCGGACCACGATCCGGCGACCGGGACACCCACTGACGGCGCTGTTCCGGGCGGACTAGTGTCAGTGGACATGCAGTTCACACAGCTCGGCCGCACCGGCCTCAAGGTGTCCCGCCTGTGCCTCGGCACGATGAACTTCGGCCCGCAGACCCCGGAGCCCGACGCGCACCGGATCATGGACTCGGCCCACGACAACGAGATCAACTTCTTCGACACCGCCAACGGGTACGGCGGTCCCGATCACCGCGGCCGGACCGAGGAGATCATCGGCCGCTGGTTCGCCACCGGCGGCGGCCGCCGCGAGCGCACCGTGCTCGCCACCAAGGTGTACGGCGACATGGGTCCCTGGCCCAACGAGGGCAAGCTCTCCGCACTGAACATCCGGCGCGCGCTGGACGCCAGCCTGAAGCGGCTGCAGACCGACTACGTCGATCTGTACCAGTTCCACCACATCGACCGGAACACGCCGTGGGAGGAGATCTGGCAGGCCGTCGAGGTCGCCGTCCAGCAGGGCAAGCTGCTCTACAGCGGCAGCTCGAACTTCGCCGGGTGGCACATCACCCAGGCGCAGGAGGCGGCGAACCGGCGCGGCTACCTCGGCCTGGTCAGCGAGCAGTCGCTGTACAACCTGGTCCAGCGCAGCATCGAGCTCGAGGTGATCCCGGCCGCGCAGCACTACGGCATCGGCATCATCCCCTGGTCCCCGCTGCACGGCGGGCTGCTCGGTGGCGTGATCAAGAAGGTGAACGAGGGCGTCCGCCGGCTCGAGGGCCGGGCCGCCCAGGCAGTCGAGGAGAAGCGCGAGCAGCTCACCGCGTACGAGGACCTGGCCGCAGAACTCGGCCACGAGCCCGGTGACCTCGCCCTGGCCTGGCTGCTGCACCAGCCCGCGGTCACCGCGCCGATCATCGGCCCGCGGATCCAGGAGCAGCTCGACGGTGCCCTGCGTGCCGTGGAGATCACGCTCGACCAGGCGACGCTGGACCGGCTGGACGAGCTCTTCCCGGGCCACAAGACGGCGCCGGAGGACTACGCCTGGTGATCACGAGGGTCGGGACCTGGCGCAGCCAGGCGGGACGCTCGACGTACGAGGAGGCGTACCGCACCGTGTTGCGGTCGCTCCCGGAGCCGTCCCGTACCCTCGACGTCCCGACCGACTTCGGCACCGTCCGCGCCTACGAGTGGGCCGCGGACGGTGCCGGTGCCCCGGTGCTTCTCCTGCCCGGCAAGGCATCCGGGGCTCCGATGTGGGCCGAGAACCTGCCCTTCTGGATCGGTCGGCGGACCATGATCGCCGCCGACGCGATCGGCGACGCCGGGCTCTCCACCCAGTCCCGGCCGCTCGCGTCGTTCGATGATCAGGCCGAGTGGCCGGCCCAGTTGATCACCGGCCTCGGCCTGGACCGGGTGCACACGGTCGGGCACAGCTTCGGTGGCGCCAACGCCGCGATCCACGCCCTCCGGCATCCGGACCAGGTCGCCTCGCTGACGCTGCTCGAGCCGGCCCTGGTGCTCCGGGCGCCGCCGGTGTCGAGCTTCTTCTGGGCGACGATCACCCTGCTCCCGCTCCTCCGTACCTGGAAGGACCGCGCGCTGGCCGAGCTCGGCGGGGTCACCGTGGCCGAGGTCCGGGAGCGGACGCCGCTGTCGATCATGATCGAGACCGGTGCCGCCCAGTTCGACGCGAAGCTCCCGGTGCCGCGGCTGCTCAGCGATGCCGAGTGGCGTTCGCTGTCGATGCCGTTGCGGGTCGACCTCGCCGGCACCAAGTCGCTGGCCGGCGGCTCGGTGGCCCTCGAGCGACTGCGCCGGCTGCGACCCGACGCCGCGGTCGAGTTCTGGCCGGACGCCACGCATTCCCTGCCCATGCAGAAGAAGGAGGCTCTGGCGCCGGCCCTGCTGGCCTTCTGGGACGCGGCGCCCTGACCCCCTGCTGACGTACCGCGATAGCCTTTTCGACAGCCTCGAGGAACGGAGTCTCATGTCCGGCACCACCGTCCTGCAGCACGTCACCCTGATCGACGGCACCGGAGCCGACCCGGTCGAGGACGCGACGATCGTGATCATGAACGGCAGCATCGAGGCCGCCGGGCCGACCGGCTCCGTCGCGGTCCCGGACGATGCGACGGTCCGTGACCTCACCGGCACCTACGTCATCCCGGGGCTGATGGATGCCAACATCCACCTCGTCTCCGCGCGGACACCGGACACCCTGCTGGAGTTCGAGGGGCGCTACGACGAGCTCGCCCTCGAGGCGGCCGAGCTGGCCCTCAAGTACGGGCTGACCACCGTCTTCGACACCTGGGGCCCGGCCGCCGCGCTGGTGTCCGCGCGGGACGCGATCAACGCCGGAGAGCGGATCGGCTCCCGGTTCTTCTGCGCCGGCAACATCATCGGGCTCGACGGGCCGATGTCGCAGGACTTCTTCAAGACCGGACTCACCTTCGAACCGGCGACGATCAAGCGGATCAACGAGTACTGGGAGTTCGGCTGCGGCACCAGGCTCGTCCAGCTGACCATCGACCAGATCGGCGAGGCGATCGCCGGCTATCTCGACGCGACCGGCGTCGACTTCCTCAAGTACGCCGCCTCCGATCACCGGACCGAGGGCTTCCTGCTGTTCTCCGAGCAGGCACAGCGGCGGATCGTCGACGTGTGCCACGAGAAGGGCCGGCTGGTCCAGGCGCACACGACGACGGTCGAGTCGCTGCGGATGGAGGTCGAAGCAGGCAACGATCTGCTCCAGCATCCCGATCAGACCGGTGAGACGCCGATCCCCGAGAAGCTGATGGCGGAGATCGTCGAGAAGCAGCTGCCCTGCATGGCCCTGATGGTCACCGAGGACTACCTCGGCTGGCTGGAGCAGGCCCGGCCCGAGCACGGCAGGAGCCGGCGGACGGCACAGCAGAACCAGCGGGCCATGATCGAGCAGGGTGCCCGGGTACTGCTCACCACCGACGCGTTCGCCTACGGCCGGCGGGTCAAGCAGCACGCCGGCTTCCGGCCCGGCATCCTCGAGGACACCGTCCCGGACATGCCGACCCAGATCGGCCGCGGCCACTTCCTGTGGATCAAGGCGGCCTGGGAGCTCGGCCTGGCTCCGATGGAGGTCCTCCGGTCCGCCACGGCCTACATCGCGGAGGCGTACCGGCAGGACGCCCGCTACGGCACGGTGACGCCGGGCAAGGCCGCCGACCTGGTGGTCCTGGACGCCGATCCCCTGGCCGCCCCGGAGAACTACGGCAGGATCCGCGAGGTGATCAAGGACGGCGTCCCGGTCGACCGCTCGGCCCTCGGCGTCGAGCCGTTGCTCGCCGACGATCCGGGTGAGTACCACCTCGGCTGACGTACGCTGAGCCGGTGCGGACCGAAGCCTGCATCGTCAACCACAACACGTCGGAGTTCGCCGAGCTGGCGCTCCGGACCCTGGTCGCCGCCCACCGGACCATGATCGACTCCGGCCGGCTCAAGATCACGATCATGGACAACCACTCCGATGATCAAGGCCTGCCGGCGCTGGTCCGGGCCTGCGCCGAGCTCGGCGCCGGGTTCGCCCGGTCCCGCTGGCCGGCCGCCGCAGCCGCGGCGAACAGCCACGGCGACGTGATGCGCGACTTCGTCGCCGGCCATCACGACGCCGATCACTTCCTGTTCGCCGACGCCGACAGCTACGTGATCGAGAACGCCACCGTCGACCGGATGGTCACGGAGCTGACGGCGGCGCCGGGTGCCTGGGCCGTCCAGGCGCGGTTCGCCTGGCTCGAGGAGTCCGAGGGCCCGGGCAGCAGCCGGGACCTGTGGCGGGGCCGGCTGCAGCAGCTCCGCATCGCGGTCGACGACGCCGAACCCGGCGCCTTCCCCGGCCGGCACAAGGTCCGCTGCCACCCGGCCTTCGCCCTGGTCCGCAACACCGAAACGTTCCGCCGGGTGGCCGACGTGATCGGGCTGTCCTCGGCGGTGATCATCTCCGCCGACCCTGATCTGGCCGGGTTCGCCGACACCTTCGGCCTCGCCACCTTGGCGATGCGGACGCACGGACTTGATCATCTGCTGTCCGACGCCGCCGTCGGCACTACCACGGCGTCAGCTACGCCGACCCGCACCAACCGGTCGGCGGCAAGCTGGACGACTGCCGCCGCCGGCTCGCCCATCTCCGCGGGCGCTGATCAGACGAGCAGCCCTTCGGAGCTCTGACGGATGCTCTCCGCGCGCTCCCGCTTCCGGGCCTCCACGTCCTCCGGGTTGGTCGAGGCCAGCCGGTGGAACTCGTCGGTCAGCCGGATCTCGGTCGGCACCGCGCGGGAGTCGAGGTCCTGGTAGATGAAGATCGATCCGCGCAGGATCTGCGAGTTCCGCGGGCTCTTCAGGGCGTGCATCGAGTCCCAGTTCGGCTGCTCGCCGGTGTGCGAATCACCGCCGAGCGTGCCCGGCAGCATGATCCGCGCCTTGTAGCGGTCCGGGTTCAGGCCGGCGATCCGGCAGGCCGCGATCGCCTCGTCCTCGTCCTCCAGCGGGCCGATCGCGAGCCGGGAGATGTAGCCCTTCAGGCCGGCTTCCAGGGCGTCGGTGACCCGCTGGGTGAACAGCAGCGGCAGCACCCGCTGGGACCGGGCCAGTCGGCCCAGCCGCTCCACCTCGGCCGCCCCGGCACCGAGGAACATCCACGCCTCGTCCAGCGACACGAAGCCGCCGCCGCGGGACCGCAGCGCCGCCGCCGAGCCGAACACCATCATCCGGACCAGGGCCAGCGCGGTCCGCTGCCCCAGTCCGTCCGGTGCCTGTCCGGCCAGCGGCACGTTCAGGTGATTGTCGCCGACCATGATCAGCGTGATCCCCTCGGCCACGGTCAGGGCCTGTGACTGCGGATCCGTACCGCAGAGTGCGGAGAAGGTGGCCGAGTTGCGGGCCTCGGACAGTACCCGCCTGATCATGTCCTCCGGAAGATGATCAAGCTCGCGGTCGGCGATCGCCAGCGCCTCGCCGATGCAGGTCGCCCCCTGTTCGACGCCGTACCGGAGCGCCTCGCCGAGCGGCTGCTCCACCCGGGCCTTTGCCGCGCTGTCACCCCAGACGTTGATCGACAACAGCATCGAGCTCGCCAGCTCGACCCCGACCTCGGTGCTCGCCGAGAACCGGATCGGGTCGAAGATCCCATCCGCGGAACGGATGTCGTCCAACCGGATCGTCTGCCCGCCACAGGCCTCGACCACGGCCGAGTGATCGGAACCCTGCTTCGGGTCGATGATCACGCCGGACTCGCCGCCGCGGGCCCACTGGTCGGCCAGGTTCAACAACAGCATCGTCTTGCCGGAACCGGTCGACGCGGCGCAGAGGAACAACGGCAGCTTGTCCTTGGCCGACGCCGCCTTCGGCGACAGCCAGGCCGGTTGCCGGTCCCGCTCGGTGAAGCCGACCAGCGCCCCGTCGGCGTCGCCGACGAAGGACAGCGAGGTCATCCCGGACGCTGCGATCACCTGGACCGGGATGTCGTGCAGCTTCGGATTGGCCCGTACGTTGGAACACAACCAGGTCTCCGCCATCGCCCCCGGCTGCAGCAGCGTCATCGGCGCCAGCCGGATCGGGTTGCTGGCCGAGTTGAACGTGTCCAGGCTCTTGATCCCGGAGAACGCCACCAGCGCACTGGCATCGATCAAGGACGGGTTCGCGCCGCCCTTGCCGTAATGATCTTCGACCTGGCCGAGCTTCATCAGCATCTCGTCCTGCTCACTCCGAGACAACTGCCCCTGCTTGCGCCGGTCCTCGATGTCGCGGATGAACCGCTTCCGCTGCGTCCGCAACTGATTCCTGGTCATCTTCGCGGGCTCGATCAGGCCACGGACCGAGACCGAGATCGCGCCCTCGTCGATCAAGGTCGACACCCAGTGCGCGACGGGGTCGGTCGGCGCGTCGAACTCGAAGTCGAACTCCGTCACCGACGCGTACGTCACCGCACTCTGCCCGGGCACCGCCTCCAGCGCCTCACAGTTCTCGGTGCCGACGATCTCGGCGATCCGCATCGAGTCCGGCGAGTGGAACACGTGCATGTGCTCGAGATGGTTCAGCCGCGGCGTGGCCGGGGTCTCCCCCAGATTCCAGTACGCGTCCGCGAGCTTGAGCTGCTCCGGCCGCGGCACGATCAGGCCGCACCGAGCCAACGCGGCGTCGACCCGGGCGTAGTCCTCGTCGAAGTCGGCCAACGGGATCAGGCCGTCCTTGAAGAAGGCCGCCAGCGAGTCGACCCGGTCCCGGAACCCGCCGCCGCCACCGACCTTGTCGTTGAGCTGGACACCGAACAGCAGCAGCCGGTTGTCGATCGGCTCCTCGCCGAATCCCTTGTTCAGATAGGTGCCCAGCGGATGGGTCCAGGGCAGATGGAAGTTCTCCTGGATGTTGATCAACAACGCGTGGACCCGCCGGTACGACGAGCGGGCGGTGTAGCGCCGGTTCGAGGAGGCGTCCACCAGGCCCGCCAACTCCACGAAGGCCCGGAACAACGGCGTCATGGCCTCCATGGCCGACTTGTCGTCGCGGGCGTCGACGACCGGCTTGAGGGGCACCGAGCGGTACAGCCACACCGTGCCGTCCATGCTGGAGCGGCACCGGCCACCCGGGTAGGTCGGCCCGAGGGTCGTGTAGTACGTCGGTTTCGTGGAGAACTGGTTCAGGCCCGCTCCGCGACGCGTCGCCATGATCATCGCCCCTTTCTCACCGGAAGGCCGGGCTCACCGGGTGGTTCCCGGATCGCGCCCGACGGCATTGCTGTACGGCTTCAGCTCGGTCCCGGGTGGGCCCCAGGCGACCACCGCAGGTGCCGCGGTGTCGGCCCGGTCGAGCAGCAGGTCGTAGGTCAGCGTCGGATTCTGAGTGGCCGCCGGCTGGCTGGTCCAGACGGCGGACACGGTGACTCGCAGCAGGGCCTGCCGCGGCTTCGGTTCCTGGGCCCGGTCCTGCCCCTCGGCCCAGACCGCACCGACCTGACCGACCGAGACCTCGGCGAACGTGACACCGGTGAGCGGCATGTAGAACCGGTTCGCGGCGGGGTCGCCGACGGCGAGCTTGAGCGCCGCCGGATCGCCACCGGTGTAGGCCTTGGCCCACGCGTTGACGGCCTGCGCGTACTCGGGCGCCGCCGCCATCGAACTCACCCCGGGCCACGGCCATTCACCCTGTCCGGCCGCGTCCACGGCAGGCGGCAGGATCGGCACCAACGCCGGCTGGGCCAGAGCGACCGCGCCCGACGCACCACTGACCAACTGGATGCTGGTGTCGAACATCTTGCCCTGCGGATCGGCCAGGACGAAGGAGTAGGTCGTCAGCGTGCGCTGCTCGGTGTCCTGGCCGTCGCGCTGTTCAGCGGGCTTGCTGACCGAGCCCGTGTACGCGACCACGCGGCCGCCGGGAAGCGGTGAGGGCACCTTGGCGAGCCACTTCTCGACCTCGACCTGGGCCTGCGCCGCCTCCCGGGTCACGGTCAGGTCGTTGCCGCTGCCGGCCGACGACGTGGGCGGCGAGAGCGTACGGACACCCAGCACGATCACGGTGAAGATCAGGAACGGGAACAGGATCGCCGAGACCCAGAGGTAGATCGTGATCACCCGGCGGCGGGCCTTGCCCCGGTTCGGGTCCACGACGACCGGCAGAGTGTCCGGCTCGTCCCACCAGTCGACGTTCTTGAGCTTGCGTGCACCGTTGGCCGTCTTCATCAGCCGGCCTCCTTCCCGCGCCGCCGGAACCAGCGACGGCGGTCCTTGCCCGAGTCCGGTGAATAGGGCGCCGCCTCGACCGGCATGTCGAAGATCCGCTGCAGCACGACATCGATCATGTTCGCGCACACCGGAAGGTCGGAGGCGAGTTCGCCGGCGTTCATCCGGGACAGGATCTCGTTGTCCTCCCAGATGGTGCCCAGGTGCACCGAGAGTTCGCGGAGCGCGGCCACGATGCGATCCTGGTTGTGCAGCGCGATGTTGGTCGGCACCCTGTTGATCAAGGACATGACGTGGCTGGGATTCACGCCGAGCCGGATCAGCCGCTCCATCACCTCGATCAGGTTGGACAGCCCGGCGGTCGACATGCCGGTCACGGCCAGCGCCCAGCCGCCGGCGCCCAGCTCGGGCTCGATCACCTGCGAGACCAGGTCGCGCGGGTCGTCCCGTTCCAGGATCTGGGTGTCCAGCACGACCAGGTCGGCGAACTGGCGGACCTGGCTGATCATGCCGGCCAGCACCGACGCGGTGATCCGGCCGGTGGCCAGCTGTTCCGCGGTCGGTCCCTGGATGAAGGCGAAGTTGACCTTGGACAGCCGCGCATCCCTGGTCCGGTTCAGTTGCAGCGGCGAGATGATGCCGGTCCGGACGTTGTCGTCGAGGATCGCGTCGAACACGGTCGGCAGGTTGCCGTCGGCAACCCGCAGGAAGGTGGCCAGGTCGGGCTGGCCGAGGTTGGCGTCGACGAGCACGACCCGGCGCCCCCGGTTCGCGGCCCGGTTGGCCACGGACAGCGCCAGCGACGACTTGCCGACGCCGCCGGACCCGGACAGCGCGAACAAGACCTCGGCCTCGCCGGTCCGGATGGCCCCACCGCGCAGCGCTCGCCGTACCGACTCAGCGAACAATTCCTCGTCCGGATGCGGCGGAGCCTCCGGTTCGGCCGCCCGGCGCGGTGCCCCGGCGTCGGGATCCCACTCGGACCAGTCGGGCAGGTTCGGGTCCAGCAGCGAACCGTCGGGCTCGAACTGCAGCCCCGGCGGGAGCTGGTCCAGGTCGATCGCGTCGGTGACCACGCCCGCGTTCTTGAGTACGTCGACGACGGTGGTGCCGGGCCGCAGCTGGTAGGTCCGGTAGCCGTCGCCGTCATCGACGATCGGGTCCTGGTCCGTGCCGAGCACGGTCAGATTGACGTGGCGGTAGATCCGCGGGATGAGGCTCTGCACCCGCGGCTGGTTGAGAATCAGGCAGCCGACCGGGCCGTATTCGGTGACGAGGTCGTGCACCCGGTCCGCGGCGATCCGCAGGTCAGGGCTGGAGGCTACCGTGAATCCGGCCCTGACCAGGTGGATCGCGAGCGGATCCAGACCGATGAGTCCGATCGGGGTGGTCACGTCACCTCACCTCCCTTCCGTATTCTTCATGATCTTCTGAGCCGCCGCGATGAGACCGGGCGACGCCTCCTCATAAGCCTGCGCCGACCAAGTTTCCGTCACCGGATCGAATACCAAAGTCACGTACCACCATTTGTTCTGCGAGCTACCGATCGCCTCGGACACCACCGTGGCCTGGGAAAAGGTACCGTCAACCACCGCTGACCGTACGGGGGTGATGACCGGTATCCGCGACGTGGACGGGACCGACATTCGCTTGGCCAGATAGGGCACGGTCACCTTCGCCAACTCCTGGTCGCGGGTCGCCGGATCTCGTACCGAAAAGGCCTTCCAGAAGGCGGTTGCTCGCTTCATGACCACGGCCTCCTCGGCGGGCGTCAGCCGGCTGTGCTCGTCAGCGTCCGTACCCGTGCTGGGCACATTCGTCGGCGGCGGTGCCGTCGGCGTGTCGGAGGCGCCTTCGTCCCCCGGATGCTCGTACGGCGCGCTGGTCGTGGCGGCAGGCGGCTGCGGCGGCTCGCCGGACTCTCCCGGCGCCCGCGACGCGACGGACCGCCAAATCCCCACCACAACCGCCACAACGATCACCACCGCCAGTGCGATCCCGACCACACTCGTCGAACTCCGCGTCGCCATGGTCAACAGTCCCCGGCGGGTACGTGTCCCGCGTTGCTGGTCATCTGCGGCGAGCAGCGGATCGGGACCCCCTGCTGTTCCAGGTACGTGATCGGGTTCATCACCGCTCCCTCGCGCCGGACCTCGAAGTGCAGGTGGGCCCCGCTCGCCTTGCCCTGCTCGCCCTCGGTGCCGATCACCTGGCCGCGCTTCACCGCGACTCCCTGCTTGATTCCGGGCCCGAACGAGTTCAGATGGGCGTAGTAGGTCTTCACGCCGCCGCCGTGGTCGATCACCACGAGGCGGCCGTACGAGCACCCGAAGTTGCTCCGCCGCTGCTCGTTCGTCAGATTCGCGCAGTACACCTTGGTCGAGTCGACCTTGCCGTCGGCCACCGCGAGGATCGGCGAGCCCTCGTTCGTCGACATGTCCTGGCCTGTGTGCCCTCCGTAGCCCCAGCACTCGCCGCTCCCAGAGAGGCAGACGCCGTGCCCGATCGAATAGTTCTGCGTCGTCGGCAGGCCCCACTTGCCGTCCCCGCCGCCGGTGTCGACGACGCCCTTGTTGCCGTACACGGACACGTGGATGTGGTTGCGGTGCGCGGCGGAGTCGCTCGGGCCGGAGTAGCAGCCGGCGGCCGCCGTCCCGCATTGGCGCCAGCCCTCGTCGGCCCGCTCCACGGACCAGATGCGTTCCTGCCAGATGATGTACATGATGCCCAGCGGGCGCCAATTGGCCTTGAGCCATTCGGCCGCCTCGTCGCCGAGTTTGTTGCCCGCCGGCGTCTCGTACCCGGGAATCATGAAGTCAACCGCCCGGTAGAGCGGGTGCTCGCCCCAGGTCGTGTAGTAGTAGCCGCCGATGTTGGTGATCGCCGGGAACTTCTGCTTGGTGCAGCGCAGGGTGCGCAACGCGTCCGGCTTCAGTCCGCGCTCCGACGGCAGGCCGGTCGCCGGGCAGTTCGCGAAGTCGCCGCCCTGCCCCTGGCACTCGTCCGTCGCCGTCACCGGTCCGGTCACCCCGCCGAGACCGTTGATCAGTGTGACCGCCTCGGCCTCCCGGGTGGCGTAGCGGTCCGGAAACGCCGAACCCTGAACCTTCTGCGCCGCGTCGCCCGGCGGCATGGTCTGCCAGCCGTCGATCTGCAGCAGCCCGGGCAGGTGATAGCCGGCACCACCGGCCGGTTCCGTACCTTCCTTCTTGGCGTCGGCGACGTTCTGGGCGGTAACCTTGCGGCCGACGTAGAAGGCCTTTGCCGCCACCTGGATGTCGTTGAGCAGCTTGACGTTCTCCTCGTACGTGCGCCCGTCGGCGTGCCAGCCGATCAGCGCCCGTTCCTGGAAGACCCCGACATCGTGGTTGGGGTCCGGCCGGGACGTCGAACCGTCGGCGCCGATCTGCGACTCGACCAGCGCGGTCATCAGGGCGATCCGCCAGGCCAGCTCCGGCAGCTTGAGCGCCTTCCCCACCGCGATGATCGCGGCCGCGTTGCGGATCTGCAGGTCGGTGAACCCGTCCAGCCGGGGCAGGTTGCCGGGCAGGCCGATCATGCCGATCTGCCCCGGTGTGCAGGACCCGGGCGGCCCCTGCGGCTCCTGCTTCTGGCCGATCGCCCAGCGATAGGCGGCGTCGAAGACCCGGGCCTGATCACCGCTGGTCGACGTCGGCAGCTGGGAGAGCACCTGCTCGAACGCCTTCCGGGTCCGGTTGTGCACGCCCGCGCTCGCCGGGTCGTCCTGGTTGATGCCGATGATGAAGCGGTCCGCGTCCTGCGGATCGGGGATCGTCACCGCGCCCGCGTCCACGGACAGCGGATCGGTGCCAGGCCCGGCGACCATCAGCGCCGCGAACAGCCGGCCCAGCAGATAGCCGGCGGTCTGCCGGTCCTTCGCGGTCTCCGCGGTCAGCCGATCGATCCCGTACGGGGCTGCGGCCTTGTTGAACTCCGCCACCTTGATGCCGTACGGAGGATCGCCCGCCTTCGTCCAGTCGCCCGCGGACCGGTCGATCGCGGCGAGCACGGTCCAGGTCGTCCCGGACCCCTCGGCGGCGACCTTGTAGAGCGAGATCTCCTTCTCCGTCAGCCCCTCCGCCGTCGCGGCCTCGTACGAGAGCTCCTCCTGGAACCCGGTGTCGGTCGCGATCGCGCCCCCGACCTGGGTGACGGACTGGATCAGATTGACGATGAGATAGGCCGGGACGACCACGGCGATGACCGCAGCCGTGAGGATCCGGCGCCTCGTCGCCGGGTTCTTGGCGATCCCGATGCCCGCGCCCGCCGCTGCTCCCACGAAGGCGCCCTGGGCGCCCCCGACGGCTCCGAGCGTCGCGCCGGCCTTGGCGTTGGCCCCGACGTCACGTACGTCGTCGCTCACCGAGCCGTCCGACTCGCTGCCGGACATCAGCCGCTTCCCGGACGACAGCGACCGGCGAACGCCGCCCCTCGACGGTCCGTTTCCGTTGTCGCTTGGACCGTCCTGGGCCATCCCCCGGTCACCTCCCTTCGCTACGAGGGCAGGCTGCGGTCCCCGAGTCGTCGAGGCACGCCGCCCACCATGCCGAGCCCACCTCTGCTGAGGTACAGACTCGGCCCCCCGAGGGACTTCACACGCCGGTTTATACCATTGTGACCTGAGTGACGAACTGGGTCCAACAGTTGTCTCGCCGCGACCGGCGGCAGAACTTGAGCAACCTCCGCTCAACCCCCTGCATCCTGGTCCCTGCCGTGGGCCGAGCCGGCGAACTCTGCCGGACGGGCCGTTCAGGCATGGATCCACGCTTCGGCGGACTCCAGGTCAACCGAGTTCAGCTCCATGGCCTAGGTTCGGTCGTCTTCACGCCCTGAAAGCCCCTCGAGAATCTTCTCGGCGAGTTGCGTAGCTCGATCGAAATTGGCATCGGCAGCCAGGACCGCGTACGGCTCATCGATTTCGATCCGATCGACGATCTCACTCAGATCGCGCAGCTGAGCATCGATCGGATCCCCGAACACGTCGCCCTCCGCGAGGGCGGACTCCAATCCGCTGTCGTCGAACAGAGTCTCGACACACTCGACGAACGACGACATCTCCGGAAGCGCATTGCCGGTCCAGACCCGCGCCTGGTACTCGCGGTCAGCAAGCTCACGAAGCGCAGCAACGATCTTGTCCTCATAGATCCTCAACGGAATACCTCCGGTAGAAACTTGAAATCCGCGACAGGAATGTGAGCAGCAGCAGTTTTTGGACTGGGCAATACGTTTCCATTCTTGTCGAGCGGGCGGCCGTTGCGCTGCCATCGCACGTAGGGTCCGCGCGAGTTCGGATACGGGCTTTTCGGATTCCCCGGCATGACGCGAACAGAATTGCCAGGATCTGCTGGATCCGTGTACGCCATGCCCCCATTCTTCTTCGACGACTTGCTCCGCCACGTGCCCGGGATCCCACTCGGAACAGGGAGGTGGACGGGACTAGCAGCCCGCGGAACGGATCCCGCTGAATGACTGGCTGCGCTTGTTGCCACAGCCGAACCGGACTGCGCACTACCCGATGTTGCTGCAGCTGCGGCGGGCTCGCCTTCGGATGAATCTCCAGCTGGCGACACGTTTCCGATTGCTCGGTCATTCCGCAGCGCATCCACCTCCGCCATTCGCCGGCGCCTCGCCGCAATGATCTCCCGCCTGGTTGAAGAAGGATCGTTGAGTATGTCGTCATCTGTTCGATCCACGGAGACGCTGTTCGGAGCGGCCTTCGCCGGTATTGCCTGATCGGTGTCCAGTTCGGAGTTCCGCTTGCCATGGCGTCGCGACACCCGGACACCATCCTCATCATCACCCGACCGGCCGCTCCGACCCACCAGTCCCCTGGCACGGTCTGCGATCGCCTGACCGCCGGCGCGAACTGCACCCAAGCCTGTACCGCCCGACAACGCGCCGCCCCACGCCATCGCCCCGCTCACGGACAGAGGTGAGGGCATGCCTGCCTTCTTGAAGGCGAAGTGCAGGGCCACCGCCGCCATGACCGGAGCCAGGCCGCCCAGGATCAGCGTCATGTCGGAGTTCGGGCCTGCGAAGCTCCGTACCAGGTTCAAGATCAGATTCGTGAACAATGTGATCAAGCTCATCAGGAAGACGCCGAAGGCTGCGGTCAAGGACAGACCGACGTAGATCTTGAGGAAGCGAACCAACCGGCCGTTGTCCGCGCGCGGCAGCAGGCAGAGCAATGCGACGAAGATCGAGGACAGCAGCATGAAGGCGGCCACGGCCTTGACGATCATGATGACAGCACCCAGCGTGCCGAACACCCCGGCGACTCCGATGGCGGAGATCAGATAGCCGATGACCGCCGAGCCGCTGGAACTCTGATTCGTCCCATGGAGCGCGGAGATGAAGTCGTAGATCGACGGCGGCATCTCGCCGGCGACATCCTTGAGCTCGGAGTCCCCGTCACTCCAGTCGAACATGTCTGCGACGGTCTCGCTGTCGCTGTTGAAGAAGTTGTAACAGGCCTCATTGAAGGCGCCCGAGGATCCCTCCTCGGCACCGGTGCGCGCACCCTCGGCGCTGATCAGCCAGCTCTGACCTTTCGGCGTGTGCCAGCCGTCGCGTGCACCGAGGTTCTCCAACTTGCCGTCCTTGGGCACGCAGGCCGCCCAGGCGATCCAGGCTCGGTCCTGCTGAATCCGATCCAACTGCCGCCAGGCCGGGGCATCCGCCTTGACCGCGAACGAGGATCCCTCCGGGATTCCAGCGGCCGGCACCCGCCTCAGGACGTCCTCGCGCGTTGCGGAGGAGACGGCCGTCTCTGATTGCCCCGGTACCAAGTAGTCACCCAGCGTGACCGGGATGCGAGCGTTGTGATCGAGCAACCTGCAGGCCACCCGGCTCTGCCCGTTGAAGTTGTCCCGGCCGAACTGCCCCACCGACCACGCCCGATACCCCGAGACCTGCCAGAGATTGGAGACGGTCTGTGCCGGGATGGTCTTCGCGTCGATCAGCGTGCCCTTGCTGCGCGCCGAAGCGTCATAGCCCCGCTTCAGCGCGTTGACGTAGGCGCCACAACTCAACTCATCCTGGTCGACACCCACACCGTCGTCGATGCCCGGAGCGCTGAGCGCCGCAGCCGGCGCGGCTGCGATCTCGGTGATCGCTTGATCGATCATCGTCGCGAACCAACCAGGAGACCCTTGGCCAGGAACATAGCGGCCCGAGGAGTCCGTGGTGCTTCGCGCAGCACCGGCGACCATCAGAATCAGAATCGCGACGATCACCATCTTGACGAACAGCCGCGGTAACCAGTCGCCCTGGCGACCGATTCCCTGGATCAGCAGTCCGAGAGTCGCCAGGCCGAGAAGCCCCGCCACTAACGGGGAGTCGATCACGCGTTGACCGAACTGTGCGACAGCCCCATCGATCGCCCCGCCGACCGACTGCAGTGGGCAGAACTCCGTCGACCACATGACGAACTTGGTCGTCACCGAGTACAGGAAGTCCCCGATCGCGAAAGTGCTCCCCTGCATCTGCCGCTGAAAGGGAGCGATATCGAACGGATTGCCGCCACCGGTCCGGACATGGATCTGCTGTGTCGCACCAGACCACCGCTCCACCGGAAGGTACTGGTAATCCGCAGTTCCGACGGTGGTGGCGCAGATGCCACGAGTCTTCTGGTCCGCAGCCGGATCAGCTGAAGCGGTAGACGTCGAGATCAACAACACGCCGAGCGCTGCGAGCAAAATGCTCGCTAGGCGCACCACCACAGGTCTCGCCACCGGCCCCATGTCAGGAACTCAATCGAAGATTGAAGCTACCCGAGCAGCCGTGGACATCGGCTTCAACGGCTGATCCGCAGGGAGAACCTTCTTCTTCGGGTTAGGCCGCCCGCCCGGCCGAATGAGTGCCCAGTCGTCATGTGGGACCTTAACGGTCGCCGGACCAAGCATGAATTGGTTTAGAACGGCGGTCCGCCGATTCACCAACATTTGATAGTTCCGGATCTGCAACCCCCGCCGAGTAACTCCATGGAACATCCAGACTGACCCGAAAACGACCACAATGAGAAGCCAAAGGGCGCCTGGACCGACGAGTATCCACAAGAATATCGTGGGGACGATTCCGAGGATGATCGCCAAAAGGGAAATAACAAACGCCCGATAGGGAAGATCAACTGGACCGATTGTCTGCTGTCGCGTATTCGACGCTTCACGGCCGGTCATGTCCGTGAGTGTGTACAGTGGCTGCGAGTTCATTATCGTGCAACCACATCAATTTCTTCGCGACGCATCCCAGAGTCCCACGCCAGTATTCGCAATAATGTCAATCAATCCGAGAATAGCGGGCATAATAAAGTCTGGTGCAGCAAGAACGGCTCCAAATACGATCGCCCAAACGATCCAGCCACGAGGGCCAGAACCTTCGTTGGAGTATCCACGAATTCGGCGCCACATAAAGACAACGACGGCACCCAGGATAATTATGAGACCTATCCAAGCCGCAGCGGTGGTCAGATCACGCCCGCCTGCGCCTAGGATTGCATCCCAGAACTCGCTCCAGGCTTTGGCCAATTCGACGTCATAGATCATGATCTGACTCTCTCATCACAGTCCGACGGCGAAGCCGCCGATCACCTTCACTAGTAGGAACACGCCCAGAACCGCAGCCGCAATCGCCATGGGGATGGCCCCGCGATCCTGCAGCCACTCTGTCACGTCGTTCCGTTGTCCATCCGCGATCCCGAAGCGCCTGCGCAGCCGACGCATCGTAGTCTCGCGGTCCTGAGGCCCTGACCCAATCTCGCTCACGCACCCACCTCCCCAAACCACAATAGGTTCTGACGTGTCCCATGTCTAGGCTCACGACGGAGTCCATGGCACACGAAAAACCATTCTGACTAGGAACTTTACCAGCCAGCCGAACGGAGACTGGGCTACCGCGCGAGCCCTCCCACCTTGGGACTACAACCGGCGTCCCCTGACCTCTAGCACGAGGCGATCGACGAGTTGATGTCTCGACATCGGCGCACCTTCGTCGTTGGCGCGCCCGTGGCCCAATACTCCCGCATCCAAGGGCGCACGGGCGCTCCGACGTGGCGGTCGGATCACTCCCTCTCATCCGACTGTCTGGGCCGGAGCGAACTGACAAGCCAAAGTTCCACGAGCTGTCACGTCGGATCGTTCAACGTGGCTTCGCGAGCTTCACGTGCGCGACAGTGCGAATGAACAGAGTTAAGCGGCATGTCCGCGGACTTGCCTGACGCTGACGGCACCACGACCAACAATCAAGACATCTTGATCGAGAATTCGATTGGCTTCATTGTGAAATCGCCACTCTTTGGCGACAGATTAGGTATCGTTGATCCGAATGACGACGGAACAAACTTACCTCGCGGCGCGTAAACGATATTCACTGCCTTCGCTGACACCGGAACAGAAATCAACACCTCTCCTTGAGCCAGTGTCACGTCGATGATTGGTATTCCCTCCGACACCGAGCAGGGACTTCCGTTCGAATCAGTAGCCTGTAGCGTTTTGGACTTGTCGATCGTGGGCACGTCGTACAGATGCGCGGGCATTATTGCGCCCTCGTTATTTTCCCAGGAAAGTTGCAGCCACGCGTGATCTTTTGGTGCCCAACCCCTGTCGCGATGAAATGCAGAGATCTTCGCCTTCACAAAATCGACAGAGTGACTGACGGAAAAGCCGCCAATCTTGCTGGATCCGGAGTACTTCTGACTCAGAGTGACCTCCGGGAAATGACGGTACATCGCATCAGCCGACTTCGATGTGCGCTCGCCCGTCCTGAATGAAATCGTCTGATCCAGCCCGGCAACGGTTACAATCAGGTCCGCATCCGCCCCCTTAGCCACGGACGCTACAATTGTCGCCTCTTGCGAAAGGGTTGAATCCCCCGAATTCACCAGTGTCACGGCGGCCCTTTCACTCCCGACGGCCACTGAGTACGAAGCTTTGGTTTCTACCTCGCCCTGATTGTAGTCGAGGTCGGTTACCGCCACTTTGATAGCAAGGAACTCCTCTCCATCCGCAGGAACGAAATACGGAAACTCACTGTCGCGAGGGAGTGACTGCAGTACTCCAACTTCCTTCGCGGCAACCCTGAGGCCCGGACCAAGGATCATTCCATTTTTCGGTTTGATCGGTCCTGTTAGCTCCAGTTCTCCGCTAATTCGCGCAACCATCGCGGGCTCGGCCTGCGGTGAAGGCGGCTCTGGGACCTTGTCCGCAGCAACCGGCTTGAGTCCATCGGGTCGATACAGTTCCAATCCCCCTGGAACCTCGACTCCCGTTTCTCCCAATCGAATTGAGTCCGGGCTAACCTCGACATCCTTCTCGCCAACGAGTTTCGGCGTAAACGCAACCTCATCGAAAACTCCGGGCTTACCTCGATCCCTCAGATGCCGAATTGGGCCACAAAGTGCCCTGGGCTCGAGTGCACCATCACTTGGGGCGCGCAGGAGCCAACATCCAGTCTCGTCAGCACGAGAGGAGTAGGGATCGTTAGCCTGGCCATCTGACCAAGCAACCTCCAGTGCCTGCAGGAACGGCACCTTGCCGTCGACCTCCACTCCATCAACCCGTACAGTCGTCGCGCAGCCGGCAACGACTAATGCCAATGCAATCATCGCCAATGCCGTGACACGCCCGAGGTGGTGCACTTACTCCTCCTAGAAATGGTCCCGCTGTCCAGTCCTACATATCCTCGATAGCTATCGAATGAGGACGTGAATTTCGCCGACGTCGAAGCGCCGCGATGCCGAGATACTGTGATTCATCGTCCCCGACTGACCGCCCGCCGTCCAATCAATTTCCCAACGGGAAGTAGCAACAACATTATATGATCCCGGTACGGTATAAACGTGGCCGCAAGTTGGCGAGGAACTCCCTGCTATCGTTCCGACTCTCCAGGGTGTTCCCCGGTTGCACCGAAGCACGGTGCCGTCGCCTAAATCCCAGTCGACACTCTTCAATCGTATCGAAATCGAGACGCTATTTCCGCCAATCGTCTCAGATACGGTTCTTGAAACAGTGCCTCCATCCGCCCACAACCAGATCGGATATCCTACAGCGGTGTCGAACGGAAAATCATGATGCTCACGATTCGGTCCCATTTCAGGCGTGGCAGCAGTGAATTCAATTTCAGCCACCACTGCCTCAACTGCCTCCTCAGGAGTTAGAGTGGGTGTTGGATCGTCTGACTCCACCCACGGAGCGACTTGACACTCAAGGTACTCCTCGGGGTCATTTATCCCCCAACATGGACCTTGAGTTTCCGAATAGTACATTATTTCGTGCCAGTTCCACTGGGACCTGTCATCTGGCAGTTCGTCCGGCTCCCTAACTCGGGCGGTGCCTGGAATTCCCGGCTTCCTCCATTCTTGGCCGGTGTCATCATCAGACCGCCGCTCAGTGGAGGAACCTGGCGTTTCGCAAGTGGCTCTTCCCGTTATAAGCCCAATGTTCCGCCGTTCACATGGTTGTGCGGAGGACGTACTTGATGTGCCTACGGAGAACCACACTGTGACGACCATTACTAGAGCTAGGGTTAAGCATCTCACTACTTCTCACCCCCGCATGAACCCTCGGACGACATGAGTTGAACTTCCATGTCCCACATTCGCCATTTGCCACGAGCTCGATCCAACTTTAGGATGGCGCGCTCCGCGAGGAAGTCCGGCTTCCCAGCGTACGGCTTCCCCGCCTTTGTGACCTGAACATCACTCTGATCTAGGCACGCCGACCAATGGATTTCGGGAGGACTTGCATCTAGGCTCGAAGACTCCAGAAGCTTGATGTCGCGCAATACGCCAAAGCCTGAAGACTTTAGCTTCTCCCTCCTCACGGCCGACATCTCATCCAGCACGTATTCGCGAACGGGACCCTTTGGGTGCATCAAGCGGTCCAGGTAATCCGGTATCACGGACCCTCCGCCAGCCTGTGCAAACTGGTCAATCGCGCGCGTGAAATCTGCATAGGTCTGCCTCGACTCGGCTATGGACCTCTCACGAGCGGAACTTCTCGTCGAGTTAGGGCCTTGTGTCGGATCAGATCGAGTTGGGGAAGATGGAACAGGACTTGAGGGGGTATGGGTGACGTTGTCAGTGCAGGCCGCGATCAATTGGAGGGCGCAGGCCAAGAGGGCCGCGGCTAGGGGGCGCCAGCGGCGGGGGCGTTTGCGGGTGCCGGGGCTGGGTCTTGGGTCCGCAGCTACCGGCAGCCACTGCGTCGGGCCTGCCATGCAGGTCACTATGACATCCGGCGAGGCTTGAACTCTAGACGCTGACCCGAACTTGTGGATAACTCGCCGGCACCCGGCTACCTGTTGATAAGTCGGGTCAGGGCTTGCGTCAGGGGAGGCCGGGGAACCAGAGGTCGATCTCGCGTTTGGCGGACTCGGGTGAGTCGGAGCCGTGGACGAGGTTCTCGCGGTTGGACAGGGAGAAGTCGCCTCGGATGGTGCCGGGGGCGGCCTTGCGGCCGTCGGTGGCCCCGTTCAGCAGCCTTACGACCTCGATGGCCTCGTCGCCCTCGACGACCAGAGCGACCGACGGGCCGGAGGTCACGAAGGTACGCAGCGGCGGGTAGAAGGCCTTCTCGACGTGCTCGGCGTAATGCTGGTCGGACAGGTCCCCGTCCACCTGGCGCAGCTCCATCGCGACGATCGACAGGCCCTTGTTCTCGAGCCTGCTCAGCACGGCCCCGACCAGTCCACGCCGGACGGCGTCGGGCTTGATCAGGACGAAGGAGCGCTGGGCCGCGGGCGCCGGCGGCGTCGGGGTGTCAGTCATGGCTGCACCCTATCGATCGCCGCTCGCTCGCGACTCAACCGGTCGCGGCGCCACCGCCACCGGGTATGCCCCGCTCGAGCCGTCGGCCGAGGACGAAGAACAGCACCCAGACGCCGGCGAAGAGGCCGCCGGCGACGAACATGGTGGCGTTCGCGAAGCCGAGGGCGAGGCCGGCGAGCTGGGTCAGCCAGCCGAGCGGATAGCCGGCGGGAGACCGCATCAGGCCGGCGCTGACCAGCGCGAGGACGGCCGCCAGGCCGCCGAGGCCGCCGGCGACCCAGCCGGGCAGTCCCGAGATGAAGATCATCACCGGGATGGACAGCCCGAACACGATCACCTCGAACATCAGGGTGATCATCAGCGGCATCCGCATCGGGTTGTCCGCGGCGAGCCTCATCGGCCGTCGCCCTCCGGTTCGTCGCCGACCAGCGGGCGCAGCGGGTCCTCGGCAGGGGCGCGGCGGATCTGCGGCGGCGCGTAGTCGAAGCCGTCGAGGTCGTCCCGGCTCCAGTCGTCCGGGTCCAGCTCCTCGTCCTCCGGCTCCTCCTCGCTCGTCTCGGCGACCGCATCGCCGCCGTTGACGGGGCAGGGCTGGTCGCCGGCCAGCAGCGTCCTGGCCTCGCCGACGGCGATCACGGAGCCGGCGATCAGGACGCCGGCGTTGCCGTACTCGTCGGCGTCGGCGAGGGCGATCGCGGTCTCGATCGCGTCGTCGAGGCGTGGCTCCACCTGGACCCGGTCGGTGCCGAGGATCTCCGCGGCCAGCTCGCCCAGCGCCTCGGCGGGCATGCCGCGGTCGGTCGAGGCGACCTGGGTGGTGACGACCCGGTCCACGGTCTCGGCCAGCTCGGTCAGCAGGCCGCGCGCGTCCTTGTCCCGCATCACGGCGATCACGCCGATCAGCGGGCTGAACCCGAACGACTCGGCCATGGCGGCGGCCGCGGCGCGAGCCCCGTGCGGATTGTGGGCGGCGTCCAGGACGACGGTCGGCGAGCGCCGGATGACCTCGAGCCGGCCCGGCACCCGTACCTCCGCGAGTCCGGCCCGGATCACGTCGGGCTCCAGCGCCCGCATGCCGAGGAAGGCCTCGACGGCCGCGACGGCCAGCGCGGCGTTGTCGGCCTGATGCCCACCGTGCAGGGGAAGGAAGACGTCGTCGACCGGGCCGCCCGACGCGTTGAGCCGGAGCAGCTGCCCGCCGACCGCGATGCTGCGCGACAGCAGACCGAAGTCGATGCCGTCCCGCTGGACGAGAGCGCCGACCTCGGCGGAGCGGGCCAGCAGCACCGTCGCCGCCTCCACCGGCTGACCGGCCAGCACCGCCTGCGCACCGGGCTTGATGATGCCGGCCTTCTCCCCCGCGATCTTGTCGATCGTGGAACCGAGCAGATGGGTGTGATCGAGATCGATCGGAGTGATCACGGCGACCGCACCGTCGGCGACGTTGGTGGCGTCCCAGGTGCCGCCCAGCCCGACCTCGATCACCGCGACGTCGACCGGGGCGTCGGCGAAGGCGGCGAAGGCCATCGCGGTGATGATCTCGAAGAAGGTCATCGCGACGCCGTCGATCTTGCGCTCGTCCACCATCGCCACGTACGGCTCGATGTCGGCCCAGGTCGCGTCGAACCGTTCCTCGTCGATCGGCCGGCCGTCGATCATGATCCGTTCGGTGACGCTGGTCAGGTGCGGGCTCGAGAACCGTCCGGTACGCAAGCCCGCCGCCCGCAGCAGCGATTCGATCATGGCGGCCGTTGAGCCCTTGCCGTTCGTACCGGCGACATGAATCACCGGGTACGTCTTCTGCGGCTCACCCAGCAGGTCCATCAGCGCCTGCACCCGACCGAGGCTCGGCGCGACCCGGTGTTCCGGCCAGCGAGCGGTGAGGGTGGCGACGAGTTCGGCATGTGACATAGCCAGCACAGTCTAGTGTCGAGGCCGATGAACACCACAGACTGCTTGGCCTGTACGCAGACCGCCGCCGAAACCCTGCCGGACCGGGAGCAGGTGGTCCGCACCGAACACTGGCGGGTCGCGCACGCGTTCGACTCCGCGCTCCCCGGCTGGCTCGTCTTCCTGCCGACCCGGCACATCACGAGTTTCACCGAGCTGACCGAGGAAGCGGCCGCGGAGGTCGGGCCGCTGCTGCTCGATCTCTCCCACGCGCTGCACACGGTGGTCGGCTGTGTGAAGACGTACCAGATGATGTTCGCCGAGGCCGAGGGCTTCAGCCACCTGCACATCCATCTGGTCCCGCGCGCTGCTGATCTTGCCCCGGAGCTGAGAGGCCCGGGCATCTTCGGCTACCTGAAGCACCCGAGGAAGGAATGGGTGCCGACCGAGCGGATGGACGAGCTGGCCCGTGAGCTTCGTGCCGCGCTGCAGCGGCGATAACCGATGGCCACTCCCCCGGCGCCACGTGATCATGACGGGATGTCCGAGCCTGCCTACCTGACCGCGAACCGTGCGAACTGGGACGACCGGGCCGTCGCCCACGCCGCCTCCCCCGACTATCGGGTCGCCGAATTCGACGATCCCGAGTTCCTCAGCGACGTGGTCCGGTTCGATTCCAAGCGGTTGGGCGACGTACGCGGGCTGCGCACGGTCCATCTCCAATGCCACATCGGTACGGACACGGTCTCGCTGGCCCGGCTCGGCGCGAAGATCACCGGCGTCGACCTCTCGCCGGTCTCGATCGACCGCGCCCGGGAGCTCGCGGACCGCACCTCGGCCCAGGCCGACTTCGTCGTCGCGGACGTCTACTCCGCGCCGGCCGCTCTCGAGGCCCTCTCCGGTCTTGATCAAGGCGGCGGCTTCGATCTCGTCTACACGAGCATCGGAGCGCTGTGCTGGCTGCCCGACATCGACCGCTGGGCCGGCGTGGTCGCCGAGCTGCTCCGGCCGGGCGGCCGGTTGTTCCTGCGCGACGGGCACCCGATGCTCCATGCCACCAACGAATCCCGGCCGGACGGTCTGCTCACCGTCGAGTACCCCTACTTCGAGACCGAGCCGTTGATCTGGGACGGCGACGGCACCTACGTGCAGACCGATCACAAGATCACCCACACGACCAGCTACCAGTGGAACCACGGGCTCGGTGAGATGATCACCGCCCTGCTCCGGCACGGCCTGGAGCTGACCCTGTTCGAGGAGCACGACACGGCACCGCACGAGGCGATCCCGGGCCGGATGACGCCGCTCGGCAACGGCGAGTGGCGGCTCACCGACCATCCGGAACGGCTGCCGCTGACCTTCACCCTCGCCGCGACGAAACGTCCCTGATCCCGGGACGGCAACCTGCTCCCCTCCGCCCACGTCGTCGGCATCCCCGTACATTCAGGTACGGAGTCGGCGAGAGAGGGAGGCACCGTGCACGTACTGGACACGTTCCGGCTGACCGGGCGGAAGGCACTGGTCACCGGCGGGAATCGCGGGCTCGGGCTCGCCTTCGCCCGAGGGCTGGCCGAGGCCGGCGCCGCGGTGGTGATCACCGCCCGCGATCGGGCCCGCAACGAGGAGGCGGCTGCGGCGCTGCGCGGCGAGGGCCACGCGGTCCAGGTGGTCACCGGCGACCTGGTCAGCGACGCGGACCGGATCGTCACCGAGGCGGCCGCCGCGCTCGGCGGCCTGGACATCGTGATCAACAACGCCGGGATCGCGATCCACCGGCCGACCTTCGAGGTCCCGGAGTCGGAGTTCGACACCGTGCTCGACCTCAACCTCAAGTCGGTCTGGACCACCTCGATCGCCGCGGCCCGGATCATGAAGGAGTCCGGCGGGGGCAGCATCGTCAATGTCGGATCGATCTCGTCGATCATCGTGAATCGCCCGCAGTGGCAGGCTTCCTACAACGCCTCGAAGGCGGCAGTACACCAGCTCACGAAGTCGCTGGCCGCAGAATGGGCGCCGTACGGAATTCGGGTGAACGCCGTAGCGCCCGGATATGTCAAAACTGATATGGCACCGGTGGACCGGCCTGAATTCAAAGCCCGCTGGATAGACGACTCAGTGCAGCAACGCTATGCAATGCCTGAGGAGATTGCACCGACCGTGGTCTATCTCGCGTCGGACGCCGCAGCGTTCATGACCGGTTCGGTGGTCGTGATCGACGGCGGCTACACGGTCTACTGACCGCGCAGCCGCCGCCGAGTGATTCAACGCGAACTCATTCACCGACCGGCAGTTCCGGCTCCGGCAGCTCCGGGAGCTCCGGGAGTTCCGGCAGTCCGCCGCCACCGAGGCCGCCCAGCAGCCCGATGACGGTGTCGAGCAGGCTGCCGACCAGGCCGAGCACCTTACCCAGCAGTCCGGCGAGGTCGAGGCCGCCCGGCAGATCCAGCGTCGGCGCGAGCGTGCCACGGTTGAGCTTGAGATCAACCTTCGTACCCATCGTCGTCTCAAGATCACGTTCCATGGAGGACTCGAGCTTGCGCACCGAGCTCTTGCTCATCGTTCCCTTGGTGGGCAACTGGGTCTTCACCCGGCTCTTCATGCGATCCGTGATCTTGTCTGCCAGCACGGCGGCCTGAGCCTTGGTGGCCCCGTGCTCCAGGAGTTCGCGATACAGCTGATACTCCAGGCTGTCGGTCACGTACGACGAGACCTGAGTTCGCGTCAGCTGACCCTTGACGCCCTTGAGCTCGATCGTTTCGCCCGTGTCAGCGCTTGCGGTGGTGAGGCCGGCGAAAGTGGTCGCCAGTACGGCTACGCCGGCGACGACACCTTTGACCAATGGCTTAAAGATAGACATGATCACTCCTCGGGTAGGTTCTCCGAAGTCGTTTCGGACTCCGGACCAGCAGTCGGACCCTTCAATCCCCCGAGCTGAGGTGATACACGGCCTTACGACCGATAAACATACGAACCCAGCTCAAATCTGTCTAGGGGGCCGTCTGAAATTGGAATTAAGATATGACGACCCGAAAGGCACGTGATATTAGGGTTCCGACGCCGGACTCAGCCGAGACTGCGCAGGAATCTCCGGTACAGCAGGGCGATCAGCGGCAGGTGGTAGATCACCCCGCCGACCAGGTACGGCCACCAGGGATCACCGGTGCTGATCAGCCAGTACGCCTTGGCCGGCCAGTAGGTCGGCAACAGCCAGAACGGGTACTGCCACTCCGGCCCGAGGAAGTACGGGATCAGCGGCAGCCCGGCCACCACGATGCCGATCGCCCGGACTCCGGCCAGCCCTTCGACCTTGTTCCGGGCGAACGCCAGCAGCGCCAGCGAGATGACCACCCCGGACAGCCCGGCCAGCAGCCCGACCGGGATCAGCGCCGGCCACTGCTCCAGCGGCATCAGCCCGCTCGCCGGCAGCGTGACGATCACGTACAGCGCCGTGACCACGACGACCGTGATCGCCCGGTAGCCGAGGTAGGTGCTCATCCGGGCCGGCGAGACGCGCAGCGCCGCGATGGTGTTGCTGTCCCGTTCGTCCAGGACCAGGAAGGCACCCAGCGCCCCGACCACGATCGGGCTGGTCAGCAGCAGGAAGCCGGTCAGGATCACCGGGTGGTACGGCGTCAGATCGAGCCCGTACCGGTCGGCGGTCATGGCAGCCGCGGCGGGCGTACCGAATCTGACCAGGGCGATCCAGCCCAGCGGTGCGAACACCACGAAGGCGAACAGGGACTCGCGGCGGATCCCGCGAAGATCGTTGCGGCCCAGGGCCGTCAGTGTGTTCATGATCATTCGCTCCCGGTCCGGGCCACCACGTGGCGGTTGAACAGGTGGCGGGCCGGCAGCCAGAGCAGCGCGACGAAGATCAACGGGTAGATCACGCCATAGCCGATCTGCCAGGCAGCCAGCGTCGTCTGGCCGAACGCAGCGCCGAGGAACAGCAGCGGCCCGAGCGTCGGAATCACGTACATCCACGGCTGTTCGAGGATCCCGGCCAGATGGAACGCGGGCAGGCTGAGCACCGCCAGCGGGATCGTCGACGGCAGGAACCAGTTGCTCACCGAGGTGAACGGCATCGAGGAGACGAAGCTGGTCAGCAACATCACCAGCGTCCCCGGCACCGCGCCGATGATCAGCAACCGCAGGTCGTAGCCGGTGCCGTGGGTGACCGTGGCGACGAAGATCGCCAGCACGCTGGACAGCAGAACCAGCGTGATCAACTTCGAGGCCAGATACTCGCTGAAGCGCAGCGGAGTGGCGACGAGCGCATTCAGCGTCCGGTCCCCCTTCTCGAAGAAGACGGCGCCGGCGATGAAGAACCAACCGACGATCGACAGGTCACCGAGGATCACGTACGGCTCGGCCATCGACCGCAGGTCGTGCGGCAGCGGCAGCAGGATCAACAACCACATGAAGCCGGAGAAGATCCCGGCCTGCAGGAAGCGGTAGCGCCACTGCAGCCGGAACTCGGCGCGCAGGACGACGCCCAATCGGCTCATGTCAGCCGCCGTCCGGTCGCTTCGACGAACACGTCGTCGAGGGTGGCCTCCTTGCTGTGGATCGTCTCCACGGCCTCGTTCTTCAACAGGGCCAGGAAATCGTCGTCCTCGGCGAGCCGGTCCATGTCGAAGTCTCGCTGCACCAGATCGCCGCTCGGGTCCCGGTACTCGACCCGGACCCGGCGCTGGCTGCGTTCCACCTTGAGCTCGCGCGGCGAGTTGAGCGCGACGATCCGGCCGTCCACCACGAACGCGACCCGGTCGCAGAGCTCGTCGGCGGTCGCCATGTCGTGGGTGGTCAGGAAGACCGTCTTGCCGCGGGCCTTCTCGGCCAGCACGATGTCCTTCACCTTGCGGGCGTTGGTCGGATCGAGACCCGACGTGGGCTCGTCCAGGAACAGCAGTTCCGGGTCGTGCAACAGGGCCCGGACGAACACCAGCCGCATCTGCATGCCCTTGGAGAACCTGCCCACCCGGGTGTCCGCGTCGTCGGCCAGCCCGACCAGGTCGAGCAGCTCGAGCGGGTCGCGGGTCGGCCCCGCGTACAGGGATGCGAAGAACTCGAGGTTCTCCCGCGCGGTGAGCTTCAGGTAGTGGTTCGGCAACTCGAAGGAGACGCCGACCCGCTCGTAGTAGTCCGGGCCCCAGTCGGCCGGTTCCCTGCCCCAGACGGAGATCCGGCCGCCGTGCCCGGTCAGCAGGCCGATCAGGATCTTCTGCGTCGTCGACTTGCCGGCGCCGCTGGGCCCGAGGAAGCCGAAGATCTCCCCTCGCCCCACCTCGAAGTCCATCCCCCGCACGGCGGGCTCGGCACTGCCGGGATAGCGGAAGGTCAGGCCCTCCACAGTGATCATGACGTTGAGTCCTCTCAGCGGGACCGGGTGAGCCCGGTCGCCACGATGTCGATCAGCAGGTCGAGCGCCGGCTCATAGCTGGCCGGGTCGAACATCTGCTCCTGGAGCGGCACGGTGAGCACCGCCTGGACGACGCCGAACACGATGCCGGGTTCGACGTCGACCAGGTCGCCGTTCTCGCGGGCCTGCTGGAGGAAGGCGAGGGACGGCTCGATCATCAGCCGTTTCGTCTGTTCGAGCCGTTCCGGCGAGACCTTCGCCGCCACCAGCTCGAGCTCGTCCGGATGGGTGAGCAGCCTTCGGTAGAGCGGTTTGTTCCGCTGGATGTCCAGCACGGCGTGCAGGTAACGCCGCAGCCGCTCGGCCACGTCCAGCGACTCGTCCTCGAGGATGCCGAGGATGCCCGCCCGCAGCTCCGGCACCTGGCGATACATCAGCTCGACGTACAGCTCCTCCTTGGAGTCGAAGAACCGGTAGAAGGTGCTCTTCGCGATGCCGGCCGGTGCCACCAGGTCGTCCAGTGACGTCTTGCGCAGCCCTTGGGTGGTGAACAACCGGAAGCCCGACTCCAGCAGCTTCCCGGTGATCCGCTCCCGCTCCCGCTCGGTGAACGCCGACGGCACAGGTCCTCCTGAATCTCTGAAAACAAATTGGTTTTTCGTTCACAGCTCAGATTACGCCGCCGCGGGACCGGGGGCAAGATCGTCGAGAACGCGGCCGGTCAATGAATGTGCGGCGAGCGGTGCCTCTTCCGTAAGATCGAGCGCTATGACCGATACCTCGACAGCACCCCGTACGACTCCTCCGGCAGCACCCGCGCCCGAGGCCGTCGTCGTACGGGCGGTGCCGGAGAGGCCGGCGCTGGAGGGGCTGGAGGCCAAGTGGTCCGCCCGCTGGGACGAGGACGGGACGTACGCGTTCGTCCGGCCGGAGCGCCGGGACCAGGTGTTCAGCATCGACACCCCGCCGCCGACGGTGTCCGGCTCGCTGCACGTGGGCCACGTGTTCTCCTACACCCACACGGATCTGATCGCGCGCTTCCAGCGGATGACCGGCAAGGCCGTCTACTACCCGATCGGCTGGGACGACAACGGCCTGCCCACCGAGCGCCGGGTGCAGAACTTCTACGGCGTCCGGTGCGACCCGACGGTGCCGTACGACCCCGACTTCACGCCGCCGGCGAAGCCCGACCCCAAGCGCCAGGTGCCGATCAGCCGGCGCAACTTCGTCGCGCTCTGCCACGAGTTGACCGAGGTGGACGAGAAGGCGTTCGAGGCCCTGTGGCGCCAGGTGGGCCTGAGCGTGGACTGGTCGACGCTCTACACGACGATCTCCGACGACTCGACCCGGGTGGCGCAGCTGGGCTTCCTGCGCAACGCGGCCCGCGGCGAGGCGTATCTCGCCGACGCTCCGACGGTCTGGGACGTGACGTTCCAGACCGCGATCGCGCAGGCCGAGGTGGAGGCCCGGGACTACCCGGGCGCGTTCCACCGGATCGCCTTCCACTCCGCCCAGGGCCCGGTGCACATCGAGACCACCCGGCCGGAACTGATCGCGGCCTGCGTGGCGCTGCTGGTGCATCCGGACGACGAGCGGTTCACCGGCCTGGTCGGCCAGACCGTGACCAGCCCGGTGTTCGGCGTGGAACTGTCGGTGCTCAGCCATCCGCTGGTGGAGAAGGACCTCGGCTCCGGCCTGGTGATGTGCTGTACGTTCGGCGACCAGACCGACGTGACCTGGTGGCGCGAACTCCAGTTGCCCGCCCGGGTGATCATCGGCCGGGATGGCCGGATCCTCGCCGAGGTGCCGGAGTGGATCCCGGAGTCCGCCCGCTCGGCGTACGAGCAGCTGGCCGGCAAGACCACCTTCAGCGCGCGCGAGGCCATGGTCGGGCTGCTCCGCGAGTCCGGCGACCTGGACGGCGAGCCGAAGCCGACCCAGCGCAAGGCGAACTTCTTCGAGAAGGGCGACAAGCCGCTGGAGATCGTCTCCACCCGGCAGTGGTACATCCGCAACGGCGGCCGCGACGCCGAGCTGCGCGACCGGTTCCTGCAGCGCGGCCGGGAGCTCGGCTGGGTGCCGGAACACATGAAGCACCGTTACGAGGACTGGGTCGGCGGGCTGAACGGCGACTGGCTGATCTCCCGCCAGCGCTTCTTCGGCGTGCCGTTCCCGGTCTGGTACCCGCTCGACGATCAAGGTGAGCCGGACTACGAAAACCCCTTGTTCGCCGAGGAATCCGCGCTCCCGGTGGATCCGAGCACGGACACCCCGGCCGGCTACGCCGATGATCAACGCGGCGTGCCCGGCGGCTTCATCGCCGATCCCGACGTGATGGACACCTGGGCCATCTCCTCACTGACGCCGCAGATCGTCTGCGGCTGGGAACGGGACCCGGAGCTGTTCCAGCTGACGTTCCCGATGGACCTCAACACGAACGCGCACGACATCATCCGGACCTGGCTGTTCGACCGGGTGATCAGGTCGCACTTCGAGAACGACTCGCTGCCCTGGGCCCGGTCCATGATCAGTGGGTTCGTGGTGGACCCGGATCGCAAGAAGATGAGCAAGTCCAAGGGCAACGCGACGGTGCCGACCGAGGTGCTGGACAAGTTCGGCACCGACGCCGTGCGCTGGCGCGCCGCACTGGCCCGGCCGGGGCTGGACTCCCCCTTCGACGAGACCCAGATGAAGGTCGGCCGCCGCCTCGCGATGAAGGTGTTGAACGCGAGCAAGCTGATCCTCGGCTACCCGGAGCCGCAGCCCGGCACCGCGGTCACCGAGCCCGCCGACCTGGCCATGCTGGCCGAGTTGCGTGCGGTGATCACGGCCGCGACCAAGCACTTCGACGCGTACGACTACACGACGGCGCTCGAAGTGACCGAACGGTTCTTCTGGCAGTTCTGCGACGACTACCTCGAGCTGGTCAAGGAGCGGGCGTACGGCTCGTCGGGCGAGGCCGGGGCCGACTCGGCCCGCGCCGCGCTGACCCAGGCGTTGGACGTGATCCTGCGTCTGTTCGCGCCGATCCTGCCGTACGTCACCGAGGAGGTGTGGTCCTGGTGGAAGCCGGGCTCGGTGCACCTCGCGGCCTGGCCGACCGTCGACGAACTGGACCACGCGGACGGTGATCCGCGACTGCTGGCCGACGTGGCCGCCGCGCTGATCGCGATCCGCGGAGCCAAGTCGACCGCGAAGGTCTCGATGAAGACCGAGATCACCCACGCCCGGTTCGCCGGGCCGGCGGACACTTTGGAGCGGGTCCGTGCCGTCGAGGGCGATCTTCGCGCCGTGGGCCGGATCACCGGCGACGTGGAGTGGGCCGAGGGCGACGGCGAGCTGACCGTCGACGTCACCCTGGCCGAGCCGTCCTGACCTGCACCGTTCCCTGAGCTTGTCGAAGGGCAGGGCACGATCAGGCTTGGCCCTTCGACAGGCTCAGGGCGCGTGGACTCGGTTGTCCTGCAGTTGACGGTGCTGCTGGGCCCCTGTTCACCGCCGGGCCACAGTTCCAGGGCCGCGCCGTTACCTTGCCCGATCATGATCAGCGGCCGTGAGCACCCTTGCGGCCGAACGGGGAAGGGCCGGAACGGAGAGCGTACGTCTCGGGGCCCCGACCCGGCGCACCCGTCGTCGACGGAACAGCCTCAGGAACGCCCTGCTGTTCGCCGCCCTGATCGCGCCGAACCTGATCGTGATCCTGGTCTTCTCCTACTGGCCGACGATCTACAACGTCTACCTCAGTCTGACCAAGTGGGACCTGGTCGACCCGCAGCCGACGTTCGTCGGCCTGCGGAACTACCTGTCCATGATCACCGACACCCGGTTCCACTCGGCCTTGATCAACACCGCGATCTTCACCGGGGTGAGTACGGTCGGCAGCCTGGTCGGCGGGATCCTGATGGGCCTGCTGCTGGCCGCCAGGCTGCGGTTCAGCGGCTTCGTCCGGACCATCGCGTTCGCACCGCATCTGCTGCCGGGCGCGGCGATCGGCGTGCTCTGGCTGTTCATCTTCGATCCCACGTACGGGCTGTCCCGGGTCGCCTTCGACCTGGTCGGGATGGACTCCCCGCGCTGGACCACCACCTCGGACTGGTCGGTCTGGGCGATCACCCTGGCCTACCTCTGGCAGCGGCTCGGCTTCGTCACGATCATCTACTACACGGCGATCCTGGACCTGCCGAAGGACGTGTACGAGGCCGCGTCACTGGACGGGGCGTCCGGCTGGCGGCTGCACCTCAACCTGACCCTGCCGCTGCTCTCGCCGGCGACGCTGTTCCTGTCGATCACCGGCCTGATCGGGGCGGCCCAGGCGTTCGACATCATCGCCACGCTCACCGAGGGCGGACCAGGTGACTCCAGCACCACGCTGAGCTGGCTGATCTACGCGACGGCGTTCCGCGACTTCGACATCGGCATGTCGGCAGCGTCGGCCACGCTGATGTTCCTGCTGCTGCTCGCCCTCACGGTGATCCAGCTGCGGATCGGCGATCGGACGGTGCACTACCAGTGAGCGCTCCCCCGATCTCCGCCCGGGCCACCGAGCCCTCCCGCCAGGACACCACGGGTCCGATCCCGTCGGCCCCCGCCCCGGCGACCCGCCGACGGCGCCGGTGGTTCGGCCCGCGCCTGCTGCTCTACCCGTTGCTCGTGATCACGCTGGGCGTGTTCGCGATCCCGCTCTACTGGCTGTTCAGCACGGCGCTCAAGGCGCCGGAGGAGATCTACACCTATCCGGTCACCTGGCTGCCGGAACTGCCCCGGTTCGAGAACTTCGCCGAGGCCTGGCAGGCCGCTCCGTTCGGCCGGTTCCTGCTCAACTCGGTGATCACCACCTCGGTCGGCACCAGCCTGGAGCTGGTGCTGGCGATCATGAGCGCGTACGCCTTCGCCTTCGTGCCGTTCCGCTGGAAGCGACCGGTGCTGCTGCTGATGCTCGGCTCGCTGATGCTGCCCGGCCACGTCACCCTGCTGGTCAACTACATCACGATCGGCCATCTCGGCTGGATCAACACCTACCAGGGCCTGATCCTGCCCGGGATCGGTACCGCGTTCGCGATGTTCCTGCTGCTGCAGCAGATGCGCCGGATCTCGGCCGAGCTGACCGACGCGATGACCCTGGACGGCGCCGGGCACTTCTACCGACTGATCCATCTGGTGCTGCCGCTGTCCCGTCCGATGATCATCACCGCGACCTTGATCATCCTGATCGGCAAGTGGAACGACTTCGTCTGGCCGTTGATCGCGACCAACACGGTCACCATGCGCACCCTGCCGATCGGCCTGATGTTCCTCCGCTCCGAGGAGGGCTACACCAACTGGGGTGCCGTGATGGCCGGCACCGTGATCACGGCACTGCCGATGTTGATCATCTTCTTCCTGGCCCAGCGACGCATCGTCGGCGGTCTCGCCGTGGGCGCGCTGCGCTGACGTACCCACCAAAAGAGAGATCCGGAGTCGATCATGACCAGGTTCACCACGTCCACCCTCTCCCGCCGGTCGATGCTGTCCGTGCTGGGCCTGACCGGCGCCACCGCAGCGCTGGCGGCCTGCGGAGCGCCCGGAGCGAGCACCGAGGGCGCGGTCAACAACGCCTACAAGCAGGCCGACCTGCAGATCCCGCAGCAGTACCAGGGCCGCACCCCCGTGCTGTTCTGGTCGCCGTGGACGGCCGGCCCGCAGGACGCGATCAACGAGATGCTGCGCCAGTTCAACGAGTCGCAGAGCGACATCGTCGCCGTGTCCGAGTCGCAGGAGAGCTACCAGGTGCTGAACCAGAAGCTCACCGCCGCCCTGCAGGCGCGCCAGGTGCCGGACGTGGTGGCGTTCCCGGAGCTGCAGTGGCTGCAGTTCTACTTCTCCGGGGTGTTCGCCGAGCTCGACCCGTACTTCACGACGGACTGGTCGCTCGACGTCTATCTGGATCAGTACGTCGGCGAGGGTGTCGCCGCCGGCAAGACCTACGTGGTCCCGTTCGCCCGGTCGAATCCGTTGTTCTACTTCAATCGGGAGCTCTTCGCCAAGGCCGGTCTGCCCGAGGAGGGTCCCAAGACCTGGGACGATCTCGCCGAGTACGGTCCCGAGCTGGCCAAGATCACCGTGAGCGGCAAGCCGCTGCAGACCATGGCCTTCGGCGCGACCGACAACTGGTTCGGCCAGGCCGGGGTGTGGGCCTTCGGCGGCTCGTTCTCGAAGGACTACGAGATCACCGTCGACGAGGCACCCGCGGTCGAGTGGCTGGAATGGCAGCGGTCGTTCATCCACGAGCAGAAGCTCGGCTACATGGCCAAGGCCGCGATGACCGACTACACGACCGGGCTGGTCGCCGCCTGCCACGGCTCGACCGCCTCGCTGCGCGGCGCGATGCAGGCCGCCAAGTTCGACATCGGGGTCGCCTTCATGCTGGGCAAGAAGTCCGAGCGGACCCAGGTGCCGACCGGCGGCTCCGGCCTGTCGATCATCAAGGCCGACTCGAAGGACCGGCAGGACGCCGCGGCCGAGCTGTTCAAGTTCCTCGCCAAGCCGGAGGTCGCGGCCTACTGGCACGCCAGCACCGGCTACGTGCCGATCGTCAAGGCCGCGCACGAGACGAGCATCGTCAAGGACCTGGTCAAGGAGAACCCGAACTTCGGGGTCGCCCTGGACCAGCTGCCCAACGCCAGGACCGCCGACCGGATCACCTGGTTCCAGTCCGCGACCGACCAGATCAGCGGCGCGATGGCCCGCGTGTACGGGGACAACGTGCCGGCGGCGGAGGCGCTGACCGGGATCCGGCCGCGGCTGGAGGAGATCATGGCCGACAACCGCGAGGACCTGGAGCGGGTGGTCACGTCCTGAGTCCGACCCTGCGGTACCGCCCTGGGCCCGGAGTCGGACCCGGGCTCGGGCGGATCCGCACCTCGGCCAGACGTCTGGAAGCCCCTGCCGAACAAGGATGAACAGCATGGCTGAAGCATCGATCGGTTCGCTGACCACCACTCGCTCCGCGACGTCGAGTCACCCCTTCGCCCGGCACCTGGCCCGGGCCTATCTGAGCACCGTGGCGGCGCTGCTGATCTTCGGCATCGGGTACGGACTGAGTCTGCTGGACTCCGGCGCCTGCTCCGGCAACGGCCTGGCCTGCGCCGGGCCCCGGGCCTTCCTGCTGGCCGGCTTCCTCGCCGTGGCGCTCGCCGCCCTGGTCTACGCGGCGTACCGGACCGGGCTCGGCCTCTGGTGGTTCATGATCACCGCGGGCCTCAGCGGACTGGTGCTCGCCTCCGGGGTGACCGGACCGCTGCTGGTCCTGATGCTGCTGCCGGTGCCGGGCTGCGCGGCCGCGATCACGTACCTGGTACGGACCTGGCGGCACCGCCGTACCGCTTGAGTATTTGTCAGAATCGTGAAATATTCACAATCATGTCCACTGATCTGATCCGCGCCAGCCTCGCCGCGGCCGAGCTGAACGCCGGCAGCGACTTCGTGATCGCCGAGTGGAGCCAGCCGCCCTCGACGTCGGGAGAGCCGGAGCCGGTCGCCCCGCTGCACGTTCATCGGGGCGACGACGAGGCCTGGTACGTGCTGGAGGGAAGACTCGGATTCTCCTTCGACGGAAGGGAATTCGAGGTGCCGGCCGGCGGCGCCGCGCTGGCGAAGGCGGGCGTCGTGCACACCTACTGGAACGCGGCGCCGGTGCTCACCCGCTATCTGTTGATCACCACGCCGAAGATCAGGGAGTTGATCGCGGTGCTGCACGATCCGGAGCGGCAGCAGGGCCGCAGCACCGCCGAGATCTTCGCGGCCTACGACACCGAACTGGCCTAATCCTTCAGGGCGCCGGGCGGCGGCGGGGCCGACTCGGACAGCTCCCAGATCAGGCGTTGCGCGTCGTACGGCCCGGTCAGCCGCTCCTCGCCGATGTAGAAGGCCGGCGTTCCGGTCAGTTCCGAGGTCTCCGCGTCGACCAGGTCGTCGTTCACCCGGCCGGCGTGGGCCCGGGTGCGGAGCGCCTCGTCGTACGCGTCGAGATCGAGACCGAGCTGCTCCGCGTACGAACGCAACTGCTCCGGCTCCAGCGCGTCGCTGTGCGCGAACAGCAGGTCGTGCATCTCCCAGAACTTGCCCTGGTCTGCCGCGGCCTCGCTGGCCAGCGCCGCCTGGTAGGCCTGCGGATGCTGCCGTTCCAGGGGCAGATGGCGGAACACGTACCGGAGATCGTCGCCGAAGAACTCCCGCACCTCCCGGATCGACCCGGTCGCCTTGGAGCAGAACGGGCACTCGAAGTCGCCGTACTCGATCAAGGTGTACGGGGCGTCGGGCCGGCCGCGGATGTGATCACGTTCCGGATCGACCGGCCGGAGCAGCTCCAGCGGCGGGCCGAGATCGCGGGTCTGGCCACGGATCGCGAAGAAGATCACCGCGCCGAGCCCGGCGGCGATCAGCGAGGCCGTGAACACGCCGACCCGGGCCTGGTCCTGCAGCACCGGATCGGTCAGCGCGAGGTCGACGATGAACAGCGAGATGGTGAAGCCGATCCCGGACAGGGCCGCCCCGCCGACGATCTGCGGCAGCGTCAGTCCGGGCGGCAGCGATCCCGGTCTGGACCGGGTCACCGCGGTCGCCGCGCCGGCGATGCCGACCAGCTTGCCGATCACCAGGCCGGCCACGACACCCCAGGTCAGCACCGAACCGAACGCGGCGGCGAGACTGTCCAGGTGCAGCGTCACGCCGGCGTTGGCCAGCGCGAACAGGGGCACGATCACCAAGGCGTTGACCGGGTGGAAGGCGATCTGCAGCCGCTCGTTGACCGAGACCGCCGTGGTCAGCCCGACCCGCGCCGCCCGCGAATACTTGGCGTTGGGCGACTGGCGGAAGGCGCGGGCCAGCTGGGCCGCGCGCTCCACCGCCTGCCGCTTCGGCGGGAAGACCGGCAGCAGCAGCGCGATCACCACGCCGGCGAGAGTCGGATGGACGCCGGAGAGGTACATCGCCACCCAGGTGGCGATCCCGACGACGAAGTAGCCGGCGCCGCGGGACACCCGGAGCCGGCGCAGGACGAAGATCAGCCCGAAGCCGATCACTGCGACGCCCAGCGCCGGCAGGTTGATCGACTCGGTGTAGAAGAGCGCGATGATCAACAAGGCGCCGATGTCGTCCGTGACCGCGAGCGCCATGATGAACAACCGGAGCCGCGCCGCCCGCCGCGGACCGACCAGCGCCAGCACGCCGAGCACGAACGCGGTGTCGGTCGAGACGACCACGCCCCAGGCGCCGGCGCCCGGCCCGGACGCGTTCAGGACCAGGAAGATCACCGCGGGCAGGGCCAGACCGGCCAGCGCGGCGAGGATCGGCACCACGGCCCGGGACCGGTCGTTCAGCTCGCCGATCGCGAGCTCCCGCTTCACCTCCAGCCCGACGGCGAAGAAGAAGAACGCCATCAGGCCGTCGTTGACCCAGTGCTTCAGGTCCAGCGACAGCTCGTACGGGCCGAGCGCGACGCCCAGCTCGGTGTGCCAGAACTCCTGGTACGTGCCGCCGGGCAGGTTCGCCCAGAGCAGGGCGAGCACGGTCGCGGCCAGCAGCAGGGCCGCCGTGCGCGGCTCGTTGTAGGAGAACCGGAACAGGCCGCGCTCCAGGCGGATCAGCGCCGGATCAGGCGGGCCCTGATCGAGCGAGCCCTGCTCCGGCAGGCGCGGAGTCGTATCCGACGTCACCCGCGGGGTGATCTGCTCACCTCCGGCCGCTGGACTGCTCACGCGCAGAGCCTACGACGCCGGAGTGGGTCTCCCGATCACCGTCCGAACCGGCCGCGCCGGCCGGGTGCGCACGCCGGAGCGGGTCACCGAGGACGAGGGTCCGGAACGTCGACCTCGGGGTCGGGCTCACGCGGACCGTGCCCGGCCCGCGCGGACTCGGCCGGGTCGAGTCCGCGCGCCGAGTTCCGTTGCGGACCGCCCGCGGCCGCTCCCGAGCGGGGTCAGGACGGCGGGTCCTGCCGATCGGTCCCGGGCCGCCGCAGTTCCTGCACGAGGACCGACCGGCGCAACTCCTCGTCGGCGATGATCCGGCGCAGCGCGACGTTCTCCTCCTCGAGCCGGGCCAGTTCGTCCCCTTCGGCGGGAGCCCCGTCCCGCGCCCCTTCCGACCGGGTCTCACCCGGCTGAGGCTCGCCCGGCTGTGCCTCGTCCGGCCAGACATGGTCCGGCCCGACCCCTTCCGGCCGCGCCCCCGCCGTCCGCACGTCATCCGTCCGCTCCTCCTCGGACCACGTACCGTCGGGCTGCCCCGCCGCGGCGGCTGACGGCGCGGGCCGTGCGGCGTCCCGGGTCACGGGCGCAACTGCCGCGGCCCGGGCTCGGCTTCGTTCCTTGCTCCCCTCGACCAGGAGGTAGAGCACCGGGACCAGGATCAGGGTCAGCGCGGTCGACGAGATCAGGCCTCCGATCACGACCAGGGCGAGCGGGCGGGAGATGAAGCCACCGCCGCCGGTGATTCCGAGGGCCATCGGGATCAGGGCGAAGATCGTCGCCAGGGCGGTCATCAGGATCGGCCGGAGCCGTTGCCGGGCGCCCTCCTCCACCGCCTCCCGGACCGAGGCGCCGCGGGCCCGGTACTGGTTCACCAGGTCGATCAGCACGATCGCGTTCGTCACCACGATGCCGACCAGCATCAGGGTGCCGACCAGCGCGGCCACGCCGAGCGGGGTGCCGGTGATCAACAACGCCAGCAGCGCACCGGTCGCGGCGAACGGGATGGAGATCAACAGGATCAGCGGCTGGACGATGCTGCGGAACGTCGCGACCATGATCAGGTAGACGATCGCGATCGCGACCAGCAACGCCACGCCGAGCTGGCCGAAGGCTTCGGCCTGGTCGGCGCTGACGCCGCCGAGGTCGGCCGACGTGTCGTCGGGCAGGTCGGCGTCGCCGAGCGCTGCGCGTACCGACTCGGTCAGGGTGCCGATCGCCACCCCGTCCTCCGGCGTCACGGAGACCGTCGCGATCCGTTCGCCGTCGTTGCTCGAGATGCTCGGCGGTACGTCGACCTGCGCGACCTTCGCCACCGAGGAGAGCTTCACCGTGCTCCCGACCGGGGTCGGCACGGCCAGCTCCTTCAATTCGGCCGCGGTCTGCGGCGGATCCTTGGGATACAGGAAGAGCTCCAGCTCGTCGCCGTCGAAGTGCACCGAACCGATCGACTGCGGGTTGATCACCGAGGCGACGAACCCGCCGACCTGGGCCTCGGTCAGCCCGGAGTCGGCCGCCTTCGCCCGGTCCACCGTGATCTCCAGGGTCGGCTGCGCGGCCGCGAGGTCGGATTCCACCTTGGCCGAACCGGCCACGTCCTCCAGGGCGTCCATCACCTCGTCGTTGGCCTTGCCGAGATCCTCGTCGCGCTCCGCGTTGATGATCACGTCCACGGTGCTCGAACCGCCGAACGCCGCGCCGCCGCCGGCGGTGATCGTCACGTCGCCGATCCCGGTCAACCGGTCGATCTTGGCCCGGGCCGCGTCCTGGATCGCCGCCTGGTCGCCGTCCGGGTCCGTCGTGATCAGATAGCTGATCGGATCCGACGACATCATGCTCATCAGGCCACCGTCGGCCGAGTTGCCGATCGTCACCTGGACCGTCTCGATGCCGTCGACGTCGAGCAACTCCTGCTCGACCTTCGTCGCCGCCTTGGTGAGCCCGGCCAGGTCGGTGCCGGCCGGCAGCTCCTGCACCACGGACAGCTGGTTCTGGCCCGAGTCGCCGAGGAAGTCGGTCTCCAGTCGCGGCACCGCGGCCACCGTCCCGGCCAGGATCACGGCGGCGGCCAGGATGGTGATCACCGGATGCCGCTGGGTCGCCCGCAGGATCGGCAGATAGCCCTGCTGCAGCGGGGAGTTCTTCTCCTTGCGCTCGGCCTCCTCCCGCACCCGGTCGGCGTCCACCTGGCCGGACGGCTGCTTGAGGAACCAGTACGCCAGCACCGGCACGATGGTCAGTGCCACCACCAGCGAGGAGAGCAGGGCGATCACGACGGTCAGCGCGAACGGGCGGAACAGCACGCCGACCATGCCACCGACCACCGCGATCGGCAGGAAGACCGCCACCGTGGCAAGTGTGGAGGAGGTGATAGCGCCGGCGACCTCCTTGACGCCGGTCAGGATCGCCTCCTGTTTGGGCTCGCCGTAGCTCAGGTGGCGTTTGATGTTCTCGATCACCACGATCGAGTCGTCGACCACCCGGCCGATCGCGATCGTGAGTGCGCCGAGGGTGAGCATGTTGAGCGAGTGGCCGCCCGCGTACAGGCCGATCAGGGTGATCAGCACCGAGACCGGGATCGAGACCGCGGTGACCAGGGTCGAGCGCACCGAGAGCAGGAAGATCAAGATCACGACGACCGCGAACACCAGGCCCAGCGCACCCTCGGTGGTGAGGTCCTCGATCGACCGCTCGACGAACGGCGCCTGGTCGAACGTCACCTGGATGAACGCGCCCTCGCCGAGGTCGTCCTCCAGCCCGGCGAGTTGATCACGGACCGCGTGCGAGATCGCCACCGCGTCGGCGTTCGGCTTCTTGGTCACCGAGACCGACAGGCCCTCGTCGCCGTTGGTGCGGGTGATCGAGGTCTGCTCGGGACTGGTCAGCTCGACCGTGGCGACGTCGCTCAGCGGTACGCTCTCGGCCGCGCCGGCCTGGCCGCCGGTCGCGGCCGGCAGCAGCGGGATCGCCTTCAACTGATCAAGGTTCGCGAGCGCCGTGCCGGAGTTCACCGAGTAGGTCTTGCCGTCCTCGTCCAGGCTGCCGGCCGGAATGATCGTGCCGTTGGCCTGCAGGGCGTCCTCAATCGACTGGTTGGTCAGGCCGGCGTCGGTCAGCTTGGCCGGGTCGGGCGTGATCACGATCCGCTGGGTGACCGCCCCGGACAGCGTCGCTTCCCGTACCCCGTCGATCTTCTGCAGTTCGCCGATCACGTGCTCCTCGATGTCCGCGGTCAGCCGGACCGGGCTGGCCGACGAGGAGATCGCCAGGCTGATCACCGGCAGGTCGTCGGAACTGCCGACCATCGTCTTCGGCGTGACACCCTCGGGCAGCGTCCCGTTCAGGCCGGCGATGGCCTGGTCGACGTCGGCCTGGACGTCGTCGGTGTCGGTGCCGTACGCGAACTCGATCCGGACCGTGGAGAAGCCGCTGCGGGATTCGGCGGTAATGTCTTCAACGCCGTCAAGTCCGGACAACGCCGAGGTCAGCGGCTGGCTGACCTGCTCGTCGACGACCTCCGGACTGGTGCCCGGGTACGAGGTCAGCACCGCGACCTGGGGAATCTCGATCGAGGGGATGAGTTCTTGCTTCAGCAGTCCGGTCGTGCCGATGCCGGCGGCGATCAGAATCAGGGTGGCCAGGGCCACCAGGGAGCGCTGCTTCAGGCTGAGCCGAGCGAGGCGGAACACGAGACCTCCGGTTGAGGCGAGTCGAGCAGGAGCCAAGTAGTTAGCATTAAGCTAATAGTTAGCGTAGAGCATGACATTGCGCGAATCGAGGGGCGGGCATGACGACGGAGCGTGAGCCGGGTCACGACGGCGAGCGGGCGGAGCTGCTCGCTCGGCTGGAACGGCTGCACAACGAGACCGAGCGACGGGTGCTGCGTTCACTGGCCGAGCCGAAGATCAAGATCCCGCTGACCATGCAGCAGTTCAAGGTGCTGGCGATGATCTCGATCGAGCCCGAGCAGGCCAACGCGCACCGGCTGGTCGAGCGGCTCGGCGTCTCGTCGGCCACGATGTCGGGGATCATCGACCGGCTGGTCGATCACGGGGTGGCGCGCCGGGTCGAGGACCCGAACGACCGCCGGGTCCGCCGGCTCGAGGTCACCGATGCCGGCCGGGACCTGATCGCGAGCTTCGTCAGCAGCGCCGGCACCATGCACACGCACGTGCTGGAACGGCTCGAACTGGAGGATCTACGGGCCCTGGTCCGCGGCGTCACCGCACTGCAGCGGATCCTGACCGAAGAAGGCAACGCCGACGAGGCACCCTGACCCCGTCCGCCACGTCGAACTCCACGCAGGTTCCTGGCGCTTTACACGAGAAGCTTCCTGTGCAAAGCGCCAGTTTTTCACGTTAACGTGAAAAACTGACCGGCGGCTCAGAGGGGGTCGGTGGTGCCGTCGGGCCAGGTGATGGTCGGGCCCGACGGGGTGTCGGTGAGGGTGGGCCAGGCGGGTTCGGTTTCGCCGAGGCAGAGGGCGATGACGTACCAGCGGCCGGGTTCCGGGGCCTCGAAGCGGCACCACGGGACCTCGAGGTCGGAGCCGAACGCGTTGGCGACCGGATGCAGCGAACTGCCCTGGCTGCCACCCTCGGTGAGGGCGACGACGGCGCTGCGCAGGCCGGTCCGGGCGCCCGCGGCCGGGCGCCGGGGTACGGCATAGCCGGAGACCACCAGGGCCGCCGGATCGTGATCATGATCGTCGAAACGTACGGCGCGGACCTCGACCGAGGCGCGGACCAGGGAGACGCAGGTCAGCTCGGGGCCGTCGTCGAATCCCTGCTCCGGTTCGGTTCTGGCGAAGCGGGCCCGCTGCCGGCTGCTGGCGCGATGATCATCGACCGCGACCAGGTCGATCAGCGGGCGCTGCGACCAGCGGCCGGCCGGATCGATCAGGGCCACCTGCTGGTCCACCGCACCGCCGGCCGTGCCGGAGGGTTCCGGGACCGGACCGGTGACGCTGGAGTAGCCGTATCGGTTGTAGTACGGGTTCTCCGGCGCCGGTGTCGCGGTGCTGTGATCCACGCCGTGGTTGATCACACGCACGATCCCGTCGTCGGTCGTCCCGGAGACCAGCCAGCCGATCGGCCGGATCGGCCGGACCACGTCGGCGGACTCGATCGGTGCCGGCTGGTCGGGCTCGGACCAGACCGGGTGGCTCTCCGGCAGCACCAGGCCGGCCAGACCCAGGCTGGCCCAGTACGGGGAGCCGGGGCCCGAGTAGGACTGCCGCAGCGGCTCGAACCGGCCGAGCCAGCCGAGGCTGAGCAGCCCGTCGTCGTCGAACGCGCCGCGCTCGGCGAAGAAGCGGATCGCGCCCAGGGCGGTCCGGCGCAGCCGGCCGGGCGGCAGCGGGCTGGCGTCGAAGACCGCGCCGGCCCAGAGCGCGCCGACCACCGCGTGCCGGTAGACCAGCGAGCGGCCCTGGTGCAGCGGCGCCCCGTCGGCCCCGAACAGATGCTCGGCGTCGGCCAGGTAGGGCCGCAGCCGCTCGGCGTACCGGGTGCGCAGGGCGTCGATGCCGGGCTCACCCTCGGTCATCCGGCAGTACCACAGCGAGAACAGGTGCATCACCCAGCCGACGTACCAGTCCACGTTGCCGGTCCGGCGATCCGGCCGGCCGTCGCTGTACCAGCCGTCGGCGAGGTAGCAGTCGTCCAGGAGGGCCAGGTTGCGGTCCAGCTCGGCCTGGTCGTACGGGCCGCCGACCGAGCGCAGGAACGCCTGGGTCACGTTCTGGAACCAGCGCCAGTTGTTGTCCGGGTACCCGATCCCGACCGAACCGGAGAGCCAGTCGATCACCCGCTGCCGGACGTCCGGCGTCAGCGCGTCCCAGATCCAGTGCCGGCTCTCGTGCAGCGCGATCGCGATCGCGGCCGCCTCCACCCGAGCCTGCGGCCGCTCGCGCAGCGAAGGCCAGCGCTCCGGTGATTCGGGGTCCGTCCCGGCGGCCAGTCCCGCGGCGTACCAGCCGGCGTGATCATGGGAGTCGGCGTCGGCGGCGGCCAGCCGGAAGCCGACCGCCAGGAAGGACCGGGCGAAGGCCTCGAGGCCGTCGCTGACCGGACCGGAGCCGGACGCCGGGCCGGGCAGGTCGAACCGGGCCCGTCCCGGCGTCGCCCAGCGGCGCAGGGCGAGCAAGGAGCGGTCGGCGAACTGGACCAGGTCGCCCCTGGTCCAGTTCTCGCCCGGCTTCGACACGTTCTGGGTGAGCGATGTGGAAGTCAGCGCTGGCCACCGTTCTGCTGGAGTTGATCTTGATATTCGGTACGCATCTCGTCGCCGACCTCACTGCGCCAGGTCTTGATCAAGCTCTCCACCTCGGACTCCGGCTTGCGGCCCTGGACGATCTGCCAGAGGTTGTCCAGGAACTTCTTGTCCGCCGGCGTGTTCTTCGTCGCGCTGGCGTTGGAGAACAGGCCCTCGGTCGGGTTCGTGATCGCGGTCGGCATGACCTCGGACTGGTACTTGTGCTGCAGGTCGACGTCCTCCGGCCGGCCCGGCTCGTAGAGCGGGTTCTGGCTGTCGGAGAAGTAGCCGATCGGCAGCGCGATGTTCGCCGTGCCGGTCTTGGTCTTGACCAGGTCGCCGTTGGGGCCGACGGTGTGGTCGACACCCTCCTCGCCGAACTTGCGGTACGTGAACTCCTCGGTGCCGAACGGCGCGGCCAGCCAGTTCAGCACGCGCAAGATCAACTTGATCTTGTCCGGGCTGTCCTGCTTCTTCAGCCCGGTGATCGAATAGTTCGGCCCGCCGTAGGTCACCCGGGCGGGCGCCGAGCCATCGCGCTGGTAGGCCTTGAGCAGTCCGAGCTTGTAGGTCCCGGTGGCTTCGGCGATGTAGCCGGCCCAGCCCAGATAGCCGTCCGCGGGGTTGATCGCCACGGTCCCACCGTTGAACATCTGCTTGAACGGGAACGTCGTGCTCACCGAGTCCGGATGGAGCACACCCGCCTTCCAGAGCGTGATCAGATCGGCCAGCGACTGCCGGAACTCCTCGGTCTCGTACGAATGCGTGAGCTTTCCACCCTCCTCCCGCCAGGTGTTCGGCTCACCGTTCATCCGGGCCAGCAGCGCCCGCGTCGAACCGATCAGGCCGAACGCCCACCGCCGCTTCTTCGGGTCGGTCAGGGCCTTCGCCGCCTCGAGGAGTTCGTCGAACCCCTTCGGCTCGGTGGAGACGCCGGCCGCCTCGAACAGATCGGCGCGGATGAAGTGGTACTGGCCGACGGCACCGCGCGGGATCGGAATCCCGTAGATGGCGCCGTTGTAGACCGTCGACTTCCAGTGCCGGGTCGCGACGTTGGCCAGGTTCGGGTAGTCCTTGATCGCGTCGCCGGCCAGGAACTCGTCCAACCGGGTGAACCGCTTCTCCAGCAGGGACGGGAAGTTCGCCACGACGCGCAACTGCAGGATGTCGGGAAGGTCGTTGCCGGCGATCACCGTGGCGAACTTCTGTTCCCAGTCGGCGTTGCCGACCATCTGCACCTCGAGATTGATCCCGAGCCGCTCGTTCAGACCCTTCCAGTACGAGTTCTGGTCCACCCCTGGCGGCACCGCCGTGTAGATGTGACCGAGGCCGGTCAGCGTCTCGCCGCCGCCGGGCTTCTCCGCCACCGACTTGGCCCGCTCGGCCGGGAACTGATGGAAGCCGGGCAGCGTGCCGTTCTCGTTCCCGGGCAGTTCCGGTTTGACCCCCTGATACTCGATGTACGTCGGCAACTGCACGCCGGTGTTCTTCTCGGCCGTGTTGGAGCCGGACCCCGAACTGGTCCCGCACCCCGCGGCGGTGCCGATCAGGGCGGTCGCCCCGGCACCGGCCAGCAGTGTCCTTCGTCCGAACGAGTGGTTGATCATGGATGCTCCTTGGTCCAATGATTCAGGTCAGCCCGGCTGGCCGCCGGCCTGCAACTGCTCCTGATACTCGGTGCGCATCCCGTCGCCGGCCTCGCCGCGCCAGGTGCTGATCAGGCCCTCGACCTCCGACTCCGGCTTGCGCCCCTGGACGATCTGCCACAGGTTGTCCAGGAACTTCTTGTCCGCCGGGGTGTTCTTGGTCGCGTGGGTGTTGGAGAACAGGCCCTCGACCGGGTTCTGGACCGCCGTCGGCATCACCTTCGCCTGGTACGCGTGCTGGATGTCCACGTCCTGCGGACGTCCGGGCTGGTAGAGCGGCAGCGGACAGTCGGCGAAGTAGTTGATCGGCAGCGCGATGTTGGCGGTGCCGGTCTTGGTCTTGACCGGGTCGCCGTCGCCGTTGATGGTGTGGTCGACGCCCTCCTCACCGAACTTGCGGTAGAGGTACTCCTTGGTCCCGAAGGGCGCCGCCAACCAGTTCAGGACCCGCAGGATCAACTTGATCTTGTCGGGGTTGTCCTGCTTCTTCAGGCCGGTGATCGAGAAGTTCGGTGCGTTGTACGCCACCGGGGCGATCTTCGATCCGTCGCGCAGGTAGGCCGTCAACAGGCCGAGCTGGTAGCCCGGCGACGCCTCGCCCTCGGTGATGTAGCCACCCCAGGCCGTGTAGCCGTCGTTGGGATTGATCGCCACCGTACCGCCGTTGAACATCTGCTTGAACGGGAAGGTGGTGCTGACCGAGTCGGGGTGCAGCACCCCGGCCTTCCAGAGCGTGATCATGTCGGTCAGCGACTGGCGGAACTCCTCGGTCTCGTAGGCGTGGGTGAGCTTTCCGCCCTCCTCGCGCCAGACGTTGGGCTCGCCGTTCATCCGCCCGATCAGCGAACGGGTCGACCCGATCAGGCCGAACGCCCAGCGACGCTTCTTCGGGTCGGTCAGCGCCTTCGCGGTCTCCAGCAGTTCGTCGAAGCCCTTGGGCTCGGTGGAGACACCGGCCTCCTCGAACAGGTCCACCCGGATGAAGTGGCCCCAGCCGACCGCGCCGCGCGGGATCGGGATGCCGTAGATCCCGCCGTTGTAGACGGTCGACCTCCAGTGCCGCGTCGGCACGTTGGCCAGGTTGGGATACTCCTTGATCGCGTCGCCGGCCAGGAACTCGTCCAGCCGGGTGAACCGCTTCTCCAGCAGTTGCGGGAAGTTGGCCACGATCCGCGTCTGCAGGATGTCGGGAAGATCATTGCCCGCGATCACGGTGGCGAACTTGTTCTCCCAGTCCGCGTTGCCGACCATCTGGCATTCCAGGTTGACGCCGAGCCGCTCGTTCAGGCCGCGCCAGTACGAGTTCTGGTCGACCCCGGGCGGCACGGCGACATAGAGGTTGCCGAGCCCGGACAGGGTCTCGCCGTTGCCCGGCTTCTCCTCGACCGTCGCGGCCTGATCGGCCGGGAAGTGGTAGAAGCCGGGATCGACGCCGTCCTCGGTGCCGGCCAGATCCGGCTTGACCCCCTGGTACTCGACGTAGGCCGGCAGCGTCACCGCCGTGTTCTCCTCGGCCGAGTTCCCACCACTGTCCGAACCTGTCGAGCACCCCGCTGCGGTGCCGATCAGGGCGGTCGCCCCGGCACCGGCCAGCAGGGTCCTACGTCCGAACGAGTGGTTGATCATGGAACCTCCCCTGGTCCGCGGCTACGGGTCAGCCCGGCTGTCCGCCGGCCTGCTGCAACTGCTCCTCGTACTCGGCCCGCATCCCGTCGCCGCCACCGCTGCGCCACGCCTTGAGCAGCTCGTCCAGCTTGCTGAAGGGATCCCGGCCCTGGATGATCTGCTGCACGCCGTCGTTGAACGTCTTGTCGATCGTGGCGTTCTTGGTGGCCGACGTGTTCGAGAACAGACCCACCGTCGGGTTGGTGATCGACTTCTCCAGCACCTTCGTCTGGTACGCGTGCTGGGTGTCGGCGTCCTCCGGCCGGCCCGGCTGGTAGATCGTGTACGGCGAATCGGCCAGGTACCGGATCGGGATCACCGTGTTGGCGGTGCCGGTCTTGGTCAGCACCGGATCGCCGTCACCGTTGACCGTGTGATCGACGCCCTCCTCGCCGTAGAGCCGGTAGAGGTACTCCTCGGTGCCGAACGGCGCGGCCAGCCAGTTCAGCACCCGCAGGATCAACTTGATCTTCTCCGGGCTGTCCTGCTTCTTCAGCGCGGTGATCGAGTAGTAGCCGCTGCCCTGGTGCCAGGCCGCCAGCTGGCCGCCCTCGCGCTCGTACACCGGCATCAGGCCGAGCTTGAACTTCGGGTTCGAGGCGTTGTCCAGGATGTACTGGGTCCAGCCCGGGTAGCCGTCGGTGGCGTTGATCGCGACGGTGCCGGCGTTGAAGAGGTTCTTGAACGGCAACTGGTCGGAGAAGGCGTCCGGGTGCAGCACGCCGGCCTTCCAGAGCTCCGTCAGGTCCGTGATCGCCTGCTTGTACTCGTCGGTCTCGTACTGGTGGGTGAGCTTGCCGCCCTCCTCACGCCAACCGGTCGGCGCGCCGTTCATCATGGTCAGGTAGTTGCGCACCTGGCCCCACATGCCGAACGCCCAACGTCGCTTCTTCGGATCGGTCAGCGCCTTCGCCGACTCGGTCAGCTCGGCGAAGCTCTTCGGCTCCGGCGAGAGGCCGGCCTCCTCGAACAGGTCCTGCCGGATGAAGCTGTAGGCGCCTACCGCACCGCGCGGAATCGGCACGCCGTAGATGCCGCCGTTGTAGACGGTCGGCTTCCAGTGCCGGGTCGGGATGTTGGCCAGGTTCGGGTATTCCTTGATCGCGTCGCCGGCCAGGAACTCGTCCAGCCGCGTGAAGCGCTTCTCCAGCAGCGACGGGAAGTTCGCCACGACCTGCATCTGCAGCATGTCCGGCAGGTCGTTGCCGGCGATCGTGGTGGCGAACTTCTGGGTGTAGTCGGCGTTGCCGACCATCTGCAGGTCGAGCTTGATCCCGAGCCGCTCGTTCAGCCCGGCCCAGTACGTGTTCCGGTCCGGGCCCGGCGGCACCGCGTAGTAGATGTTGCCCATCCCGGTCAGGGTCTCGCCGTTGCCCGGCTTCTCCGTGGACACCTTCGGGCGGTCCTTCGGGAAGTTCCGGAACGCCGGGTCGACGCCCTTCTCGGAGCCCGGCAGGTCGGGCTTGACCCCGGTGTACTGGATGTAGCTCGGCAACGTGACCGCGGTGTTCTTCGCGGCCGTGTTCTCCTCGTTGCCTCCGCTGGTGCCGCAGCCGGCCAGGGCGCCGGTGCCGGCCAGCAGGGCGGCACCGCCCGCTCCGGCGAGCAGTGACCGGCGACGGAACGTGTAAGCGGACATAGTGTGGTTTCTCCCTCGACTCTGAAGTCAGCCCTTGACGGCGCCGATCATGACGCCCTTCGCGAAGTGGCGCTGCAGGAATGGATAGACGATCAAGATCGGGACCAACGCGACCACCAGGATCGCCATCTGGAGTGGCAGCTGCGGCGGCAGCACCTCAGCCATTCCACCGACCTGATCACCGCCGATGGTGGTCTGGTTGACCACGAAGGTCCGGAGCACCAGGGCCATCGGCCACTTGTCGGTGCTCTGGATGTAGAGCAGGGCGTTGAAGAACGCGTTCCAGTACGAGACCGCGTAGAACAGGCCGATCACCGCGAGCACCGCCTTGGACAGCGGCAGCACGATCCGGACCAGCACGGTGGCACTGGAGGCACCGTCGATCGCCGCGGACTCGAAGAGCTCCTGCGGCAGTTCCTGGAAGAACGCCCGCATGACGATCACGTTGAAGGCGTTCACCAGCACCGGCAGGATCAGCGACCACCACGAGTCCAGCAGGTTGAACTGCTTCACCAGCAGGTAGCTGGGGATCAGGCCCGGGCTGAACAGCACCGCACCGAGCACGATCAACACCGTCGGCTTGGAGCCGAACGAACCCGGCCGGGACAGCCAGTACGCCAGCCCGGCGGTGGCCGCCAGCGACAGCAGCGTCCCGACCACCGTGATCGCGATCGAGATGATCACCGCCCGGGTCACCACGCCGCCGGACAGGATCGCGCTGTACGCGGCCAGCGACGGGCCGCCCGGCCACAAGATCATTCCGCCGCCGCTGTCGTTGATCGTCTTCTGGTCGGCCAGCGACGTGGCCACCACCGACCAGAACGGGATGATCACCAGCAGCACCGAGATCCCCAGCGCGACGAACTTGACCAGCTGAACCAGCGGGTTCGGCTTCTCCATCCAGACCGGGCGCTTGCTGCCCTTGGCCGTCCGCAGCGGGGCGTCGGAGGCCCCGATGGTCGACTGCTGTTCGAGAGTCGTCATTTCGAGTACACCCCTCGCTCGCCGAAGAGATGGGCCAACTTGTTGGCGCCGATCACGAGTCCGATACCGACGACACTCTTGACCAGGCCTGCCGCGGTGGACATGCCCCAGTTGCCGCCGATGATGCCGTTGTTGTAGACCCAGGTGTCGAGCACCTCACTGGCCTCCAGCCCCACCGGCCCCTGTTGCAGGATGATCTGCTCGAAGCCGACCGAGAGGCTGTTGCCGAGCCGCAAGATCAACAGCAGGATGAACAGGCCCTTGAGCGCCGGCAGCGTGATGTGGATCAGCCGCTGCCACGCGTTGGCCCCGTCCACCGCCGCGGCCTCGTACTGCTCCTGATCGATCTGGGAGATCGCGGCCAGGAAGATGATCGTGCCCCAGCCGGCGTCCTTCCAGATCACCTGCGCGGTGATCAACGCCTTGAACAACTCCGGCACACCGATGATCTGGATCAGCGGCAGGTCGTTCTGGACCAGGAAGGTGTTCAGCATGCCGGCGTTGCCGAGCATCTGCTGGAACAACGCGACCACGATCACCCAGGACAGGAAGTGCGGCAGGTAGAGGATCGACTGCAACAGCCGCTTCAGTCGCTCCCCCGCCAGGCTGTTCAGCAACAGCGCCAGCACCAGCGGGATCGGGAACACCAGCACGGTCTGGATCACGGTCAGCGTCAGCGTGTTCACCAAGGCGTTGATGAACTGCACGTTGCCGTCCCAGAGGAAGGAGAAGTTCTCCAACCCGACGAAGGGCGCCTCGGTGATCTCCAGGTACGGCTGGTAGTCCTGGAACGCGATGACGTTGCCCAACAGCGGCACGTAGTGGAACAGGACCAGTGCGATCGCTCCCGGAAGCCCGAGCGCGACCAGCAACTTGTCCCGACCCAACCGCTTGATCGATCCCATCTTGCGGCCACCGGCTGGAGCCGACCCGACTGTCGTCGTGCCGCCCCCGCCGTTCACCGTCTTTGGTAAACGCTTGCCCATCTCAGCGAGATTAGATGACCTTGCCATTGATTGGGAAGTCCCTCTTTGTCATTGGCGGCCGGGCGGCCGACTCCGGTGTCTGGTTCTGCACTGCTGACCGTGCCCGGTCACGCAGGCTACTGTGACTCATAGCAACCGGGATGGCAAGCACATGGCAAGGGTTTGCCATCCGTTGCCAAGGTCGGCATCCGGATCGTTATCGAGCAGACGGATCGGCACCGCTGGCAGGCTTTCGCACCGTCCTCAACCCTGGCCCAAGGGCGACTCGAACAGCGTGGCGAGAGCCGTCGCGGCGGCCCCTCGCGCCACGGCGTCGCGGCCCAACGCGGACCGCCGGGCCTCGATGCCGCGCGAGCCGGCCAGGAACGTGTGCCGTCTCATCGCGGCGAACGTCGCCGCCTCGAAGGCAGGGCTGGCTGCCGCCTCACCGCCCAGGACGACCAGGTCCGGGTCCAGGACGTTGATCAGGTTGCCGAGCCCGAGGCCGAGCCGCTCCCCGCCTGACTGGAGCGCCGCCCGCGCGACCGGATCACCGCCGGCCTCCGCGGCCAGCAGCTCCGCGAAGCCCGACCGCCCGGCGGCCGCGGCCATGGCCCCGGTGCTGGCGAACACCTCGACACACCCCGACCGGCCGCAGAAGCAGGCCGGGCCGGCCGGGTCGATCACGCAGTGGCCGATCTCCCCCACGCCGTTGGCGCGGCCGCGGTAGAGCCGGCCGTCCAGCACCAGCCCGGCACCGATGCCCGACCCGGCGTAGACCGAGATCAGGTGGCGCACCCGGTGCCCACCGAGCAGATACTCGCCGGCGGCCGCCAGGTTGGCGTCGTTGTCCACCGTCACCGGGTACGGGAGCAGGTCGGCCAGCAGCGCCTTGATCGGGACCTGGGACCAGCCCGGCAGATGGGGCGGCCCGACCAGGAGGCCCCGGTCCGGGTCGAGCTGCCCCGGCACCCCGAGACCGAGGCCGAGCACCCGCACCGCCGCCACGCCGAGGTCGGCCAGCAGGAGCTCGACCCGGTCGGCCATGGCGCGGAGATCGTCGACCGGGCCGTCGCCCCGGGCGAGCTCGGCGGCACCCTGCACGGTGCCGCAGAGGTCGGCGACGACGAGCCGGATCCCGTGCCGGTCCAGCTCCCCGCCCACCGTGTACGCCCCCGTCGGCCGCAACCGGACCGTCGTCGCCGGACGGCCGCGCCCGGGTTCGGGGGCACCGGTGTCCTCCACCAGCCCGCGGCCGATCAGGTCGTCGACCAGCCGGGAGACCGTGGGCCAGGCCAAGCCGGTCCGGCGCGCCAGCTCGGGCCGGGTCACCTCGCCCGACCGCCGCAACGCGTCGAGGATGAGCGCCTGGTTGTGCCGGCGGAGCAGGGCCGGCCGACCACCGCTTCCCGTCGTGACCACCGCGCTCCCCTCTCACCGGTCTCTTGACTTATCAACAGACTATAGATAACTATGCTGCTGCGTGCCCGGGGACGCGCTCGCTGATCACGGACGAGTGCCGGATGGGTCACGTGTTCACGGTCGAACACTCGCCCAGGAGGCGCACCATGATGCCTGCCCAGCCCCGTCATCTCACCCGTCGCCAGGCCCTCGCGGCCGGCGCCACCGGACTCGTCCTCGGCCCGATCGTGGGCCAGGCCCCGGCTCACGCCGAGCCGCAGGACGAGTTCGCCACCCTGGCCGGCCGGTGGCGGGACTACCTGACCGGCGGCTCCGGCGTCGACCCGGCGATCCCGCTGATCCGGGACCGGCTGGCCGAACTGGACGCGGAGATCGCCGGGCACCTCGCCACGCTCGCGGTGCCGGCGCCGGGGGCCACCGGGTCGCTCTGGGCGGACCTGCCGCTGGCCGGCACCAACCGGGAGAAGTCCAACGCGATGCGGGACAGCTTCGCCCGGCTGGCCACCCTGGCCCGCGGCTATGCCACGGTCGGGTCGGCCCACCGGGCCGACGCCGCGCTGGCCGGCCGCGTGATCGAGGCCCTGCGCTGGTTGAACGAGACGATGTTCTCCCGCGGCGTCGAGTACGAGGCGGGCGCCTGGTACGAGTGGGAGATCAGCACCCCGGACCGGGTCAGCAACGCCGCCATCCTGCTCGGCGACGCGCTGCCGGCCGCGGACCGGGCCGCCCTGCTCGCCAGCATCGACCGCTGGACGCCGGACCCGACCAAGATCAACTACAACGGCTCGACGTCGACCGGCGCGAACCTGGTCTGGAAATGCCGGCAGGCGGCGGTCAGCGGAGTCCTCGGCCGCGACGGGGATCGTCTCGCCAAGGCCGGTCAGGCGGTGACGTCGGTGTTCCCGTACGTCACGTCGGGCGACGGCTTCTACCGGGACGGCTCGTTCATCCAGCACACCGCCTTCCCGTACAACGGCGGTTACGGAGCCGGCCTGGTGATCACGCTGGCCCCGCTGCTCGGTCTGCTGACCGGCACCAGCTGGGAGATTTCCGATCCACAGAAGGGAAATCTGGTCAACTGGGTGTACGACTCGTTCGAGCCGTTCATGATCGACGGCGCGATGATGGACCCGGTCCGCGGCCGCGTGATCTCCAACCCGGCCGAAAGTGATCATGTCACCGGGCACAAGATCATCGAACTGGTGTTGCGGGCAGCCGTCGCTGCTCCGGCCCCGGCCCGCGTCGCGTTCCGGGCGATGGCGAAGACCTGGATCACCCGGGACACCTATCTCGACTTCCTCGCCCGTGCTCCGCTGCCGCTGTTGCCGCCGGCGCTGGACGTACTGTCCGACAGCGACCTCGAACTCCGGGAACGGCCGCAGGGCTTCCGCGCCTTCCCGGCGATGGACCGCGCCGTGCAGCACACGCGCGGCTATGCGATCGGGCTGGCGCTGTCCTCGACCCGGATCCGCAACTTCGAGGCGACCAACCTGAACACCAACCTGCACGGCTGGTACACGGCCAACGGCATGCTCTACGTCTACACCGGCGATCTCGGGCACTACGCCGACGACCACTGGCCGACCGTCGACCCGTACCGGCTGCCGGGGACGACGGTGGACCGGGTGCCGCGGGCCGACGGCCAGGGCCGCAACTACACCAGCCCGGACCCGGCGGTGGGCGCGATCGGCCTGGACGGCCACGGCAGCGCGTCGATGGCGCTGGTGCAGGATCCCCGCTACGGGTCGACCCTGCGGGCCAAGAAGTCCTGGTTCTTCCTGGACGATCGGGTGGTCGCGCTGGGCGCCGACATCACCGCCGGCGGCAGCAGCACGGTCGAGACCACGATCGAGAACCGCAACCTGCACGCCGCCGGCACCGAGGCCTTCATCGTCGACGGGGTACGCCAACCCGCCGAGCCCGGTGAGCCGCGGACCTTCAGCGGACCGCGCTGGGCCCACCTGGCCGGCACCGGCGGCTACCTGTTCCTCGACGGCGCCGAGCTGAGGACGGTCCGCGAGGATCGGACCGGTCGCTGGCGCGACATCCAGGGCGAGGGATCGGACGAACCGACCCGGCGCCGCTATCAGACGCTGTGGCTCGACCACGGCGCCGCGCCGGCCGCCGCCTCGTACGCCTACGCACTGCTGCCCGGCGCCTCGGCCCGGCGGACCGCGGAGCTGGCCGACGACCCGGGGCTGCGGATCCTGATCAACAACGGGCGCGCCCAGGCGGTCCAGGCGCCGGCCCGCGGCTTCACCGGGGTGAACTTCTGGACACCGGGCCGGGTCGGCCCGCTGTCCCTCGTACCGCCGAGCGAACCGGACCTGCCCGTCGCGATCACCGACGACCGGTCGTCCGACTTCACGGTGATCTCCGGCGACTGGTCGATCTCGACCGATTCGGGCGGTGCCCGCTATCAGGGTCAGCACCACCATCATCCGGCCGGCGACGGATCGGCCGTGGCGCGGTTCGGGCTCCGGGTTCCGGTCAGCGGGACCTACGAGGTCAGCGGCTGGTGGTACGAGCACAGCAGCTACGCCACGGACACGCCGTTCCGGATCAAGCACGCGGCCGGGACGACGACGGTGCCGACGAGCCAGCGCTGGGGCGGCGGCTCGCGCTGGCGGCGGCTCGGCGTGTTCGACTTCACCGCCGGCGGCGATCACTGGGTGGAGATCGACAGCACCGCCAGCGGCACGGTCGTGGCCGACGCGATCCGACTGGCGCCGGTGACCGCGACCGACCGCTGGGAGGCGTCCGTGATCATGATCGAGACCCGGGACGAGCTGTCGCTGGCGATCAGCGACCCGACCCAGCTCAAGCAACGGCTCACCCTGACGCTGGACCGGCCCGGCCGGTGGACCTGGCAGGGCGATCCGGAGATCGAGATCGCCCGGCGGGACGGCGGAGTGCGGCTCACCGTCGACCTCGCGGGAGCCGCCGGCCAGCCGCGCCGGGGCGTGCTCCGGCGCTGACCCTGCGGCCCTTCGACAGGCTCAGGGGCCCTTCGACAGGGTCAGGGCGCGTCAGGCGGACTTCTCGCGGCGTTCGCGCTTCGGCATCTTGCTGCGCGGCACCAGGGTCGGCAGCACGTTGTCGTTGACGACCTCGGCGGTGATGATCACCTGGGCGATGTCGCTCCGGCTCGGTACGTCGTACATGACGTTGAGCAGGACCTCCTCGAGGATCGCCCGCAGGCCGCGGGCGCCGGTGCCGCGGAGCAGTGCCAGGTCCGCGATCGCCTCGACCGCCTCGTCGGTGAACTCGAGCTCGATGCCGTCCAGCTCGAACAGCTTCTTGAACTGCTTGGTCAGCGCGTTCTTCGGCTCGACCAGGATCCGGATCAGCGCCTCCCGGTCCAGCGGGCTGACCGAGGAGATCATCGGCAGTCGGCCGATGAACTCGGGGATCAGGCCGAACTTGACCAGGTCCTCGGGCCGGACGTCCTCGAACGGATCCTCCGACTCGGGCTTGCGGGTCTCCGGGTCGTTGTTGAAGCCGAGCGGCCGCTTGCCGACCCGCTGGCTGACGATCTGATCAAGGCCGGCGAACGCGCCGCCGACGATGAACAGCACGTTGGTGGTGTCGATCTGGATGAAGTCCTGGTGCGGGTGCTTGCGGCCGCCCTGCGGCGGCACGCTGGCCTGGGTGCCCTCCAAGATCTTCAGCAGCGCCTGCTGGACGCCCTCGCCGGAGACGTCCCGGGTGATCGACGGGTTCTCGCTCTTGCGGGCGATCTTGTCGACCTCGTCGATGTAGATGATCCCGGTCTCGGCCTTCTTCACGTCGAAGTCGGCGGCCTGGATCAGCTTGAGCAGGATGTTCTCGACGTCCTCGCCGACGTAGCCGGCCTCGGTCAGCGCGGTCGCGTCGGCGATCGCGAACGGGACGTTGAGCATCCGGGCCAGCGTCTGCGCCAGATACGTCTTGCCGCAACCGGTCGGGCCGATCAACAGGATGTTGGACTTCTCCAACTCGATGTTGTCCTCCTCGGCCCGGCGCGCCGGGTTCGAGGCTCTCGACTGGACCCGTTTGTAGTGGTTGTAGACCGCGACGGCCAGCGCCTTCTTGGCGTTGGTCTGGCCGATCACGTACCCGTCGAGGAACTGCCGGATCTGCTGCGGCTTGGGCAGCTCGTCCAGCAGACCGACGTCGGCACCTTCGGAGAACTCCTCTTCGATGATCTCGTTGCAGAGGTCGATGCACTCGTCACAGATGTAGACACCTGGACCGGCAATGAGCTTCTTGACCTGCTTCTGACTCTTTCCGCAGAAAGAACACTTCAGCAGGTCGCCGCTCTCTCCGATGCGAGCCACGCCGTCTCCTCACTTCCCTGTACTACGGGTTCCCGGTACGGCCGAAGCCGTGGGCGGTGTGTCGGGCTTCGCTCCACAGTAACCCGGGCTCCGGACGTTGTGGAACATATTCCAGCGGTCAGGCCGGCACGGCCTTCAACGACGTCAGGACGTCGTCGATGATTCCGTACTCCTTGGCCTGTTCGGCGGTCAGGTACTTGTCCCGCTCGATGTCGCGGCTGACCTCCTCGGCTTCCTTACCGGTGTCGGAGGCGAGCATGTTCTCCATCAGGGCTCGGATCCGGAGGATCTCCTTGGCCTGGATCTCGATGTCCGAGGACTGGCCGTACCCGCCCTCGGTCGCCGGCTGGTGGATCAGGATCCGGCTGTTCGGCAGGGCGAGCCGCTTGCCCTTGGTGCCGGCGGCCAGGATCACCGCGGCGGCCGACGCGGCCTGACCGAGGCAGACCGTCCGGATGTCGGGCTTGATGTAGCGCATCGTGTCGTAGATCGCGGTCAGCGCCGTGAAGGAACCGCCCGGCGAGTTGATGTAGATCTCGATGTCGCGTTCCGGGTCCATCGACTGCAGGCACAGCAGCTGCGCCATCACGGCGTTGGCGATCTCGTCGGAGATCGGCGTGCCGAGGAAGATGATGCGGTCTTCGAAAAGCTTCGTGTACGGGTCGATCCGGCGCATCCCGTAGGAGGTGCGCTCCTCCCACTGCGGGATGTAGTAGTCCATCCGCGGGGCGTAGCTGGACGGGTCGCCGCCGAAGGTGCTCGGGTTCATGGGGGTCCTCTTCTTCACTGGGTCGGCGACTCGGAACTGATCTGCGCGGCCGAGGTGAACACGTGGTCGATGAACCCGTATTCCCTGGCGGCCTCCGCGGTGAACCAGCGGTCCCGGTCGGAGTCCCGTTCGATCTGTTCCAGCGACTGGCCGGTGTGCTCGGCGATCAGGTTCTGCATCACCGACTTGATGTGCAGCGACTGCTCCGCCTGGATCTTGATGTCGCTCGCCGTACCGCCGAGACCGCCGGACGGCTGGTGCATCATGATCCGGCTGTGCGGGAGCGCGTACCGCTTGCCCTTGGTGCCGGCCGAGAGCAGGAACTGACCCATCGAGGCGGCCAGACCCATCGCCACCGTCGCGACGTCGTTCGAGATCCAGCGCATGGTGTCGTAGATCGCCATGCCGGAGTCGACCGAGCCGCCGGGGCTGTTGATGTACAGCCAGATGTCCTTGTGCGGGTCCTCCGCGTTCAGCAGCAGCATCTGGGCACAGATCGCGTTGGAGTTCTCGTCCCGGACCTCTGTGCCGAGGAAGATGATCCGGTTCCGCAACAGCGACTGATACACCTGGTCGTCGAGACCGAAGCCCCCGCTGCGCTCTGCCATCAGTTCTGCATTCACGGGCACGAACCTACCCGCTGGGAACCTCGTGGCAGAGGGCATCCCGGCCCTGTTCGCTGACGGCGCACGCGAGGCGGCCGGACCGCGCGGCTAGATTGGTGATCATGAGCACCCTGGCGGACTTCTCCGCGACCGCGATCGACGGCACCGAACGGCCGCTCGGCGAATACCTCGGCAAGGTCGTCCTGGTCGTGAACACGGCCTCCAAGTGCGGGTTCACCCCGCAGTACGACGGCCTGCAGCAGCTGTACGCCGACCACGCCGACGCCGGGCTGGTGGTGCTGGGTTTCCCGTGCGACCAGTTCGGCCACCAGGAGCCGGGCACCGAGGCCGAGATCGACGAGTTCTGCCGGGTCAACCACGGCGTGACGTTCCCGATGTTCGCCAAGATCGACGTCAACGGCGCCGACGCCCACCCGCTCTACACTTGGCTGCGGTCCGAGAAGGGCGGCGTGCTGGGCGATGCGATCAAGTGGAACTTCACCAAGTTCCTGGTCGGCCGGGACGGCGAGGTGATCAAGCGGTACGCGCCGCAGACCACCCCGGAGCAGCTCGAGGGTGACATCGAGAAGGCCCTCGCCGCGTGACCCCGTAACGTGCACTGAGCCCGCCGAAGCAGTGGGCTTCGACGGGCTCAGGCGACGTTCGTACGGACTACTCCGACTTCGCGGCGACCGGCTCCTCGGTCTCCTCGACCTCGTCCGCCTCGACGACCGGATCGGCCAGCGTGCCGTCCGGCTGCAGCCGGTCCAGCTCGACCGTGTCGCCGTTGGAGTCGGTGACCGTCGCGGCCTCGACGACCAGGGCCAGCGCCTTGCCGCGCCGGATCTCGGTCATGTATTCGTTCACGTGGTGCGGGTGCTCCTGCAGGTGGTCCGCGATCTGCTGCGGGTTGCTCCCCTGCTGCTGCGCCAGCCGGATGATGTGCTGGGTCAGGTCGTTCTGGTCGACCGGGACCTCACGCTCCTCGGCCAGCTTGTCCAGCACGATCTGCGCCTTCAGCGCGTCGGCGGCCCGCTTCTCCACGTCGGCCCAGAAGGCGTCCTCGCTCTCGGCCTCCTCGGACTCGGCGAGGTACTGCTCGAGGGAGAGCCCGGCCTGGCCGAGCTGACGGTTGATCTGCTCCTTGCGGGCCTCGACGTCGGCGGCCAGCGCGCCCTCGGGCACGTCGAAGTCGATCTTGCCGATCAGGTCCTCGAGGACCTTGTCGCGGGCGTCGCTGGCCTGCTCCAGCCGGCTCATGTTGGTCAGCCGGGTCCGGATATCGTCCTTCATCTCGTCCAGCGTGTCGAACTCCGACGCCAGCTGAGCGAACTCGTCGTCCAGCTCGGGCAGGTTCTGCTCGGCGACCGTGGTCACGCCGACCTTGATCTCGGCTTCCTCGTCCTTGTGCGGCCCGCCGACCAGCTTCGAGGTGAAGGTGGCCGACTCGCCGGCGGACAGCCCGGTGACGGCCTCGTCCAGACCCTCCAGCATCGAGCCGGAGCCGATCTCGTACTCCATGCCCTCGGCGGTCGCGTCCTCGAGGACCTCGCCGTCGACACTCGCCTCGAGGTCGATCGTCACCACGTCACCCTCGGCGGCGGCGCGCTCGACGGTCTCGCGGGAGCCGAACCGCGCCCGCAGCGCGTCCAGCTGCTCGGTGACCCGCTCCTCGTCGACCTCGAGCGCGTCGACCGTGGCGGACAGCGAGTCCAGCTCGGGCAGCTCGAACTCGGGACGCACCTCGACCTCGGCGGTGAACTCGAGCAGGTCGTTGTCCTCGAGCTTGGTCACCTCGATGTCCGGCTGGGCCAGCGGCGCCAGCTTGTTGTCCGCGACGGCCTTGCCGTACAGGCCGGGCAGCGCGTCGTTGATCGCCTCCTGCAGCACCGCACCACGGCCGTACCGCTGGTCGATCACCATCGGCGGCACCTTGCCCTTGCGGAAGCCGGGGATGGTGATCTGCTGGGCGATCGCCTGATAGGTCTTGTCGACGCTCGGCTTCAGTTCGTCGAACGGGACCTCGACGGTGATCTTGACCCGGGACGGGCTCAGCTGCTCGACGGTGCTCGGCACGTACAGACTCCTGGTGGAAGGAATGGCATCAGTTCGGGTCCAGCGCAGGCCGAAGATACGCCTCGCCAGAGACCGGACCATCCTACGGTCGGCGTCCTAGGGCGCCAAATCCCGCGCCGGCGGCCCGAGTAGGGTCACCAGCGACAACTTGATCAGGGAAAGGAAACCCGTGACGACGCGATTTGGAGTTTTCGTTCCGCAGGGCTGGCGGATGGATCTGGCCGACATCGCCGATCCGGTCGAGCAGTACGAGGCGATGACCGCCGTGGCCAAGGCCGCCGACGCCGGACCGTGGGACTCGATCTGGGTCTACGACCACTTCCACACCGTTCCCGAGCCCACCCAGAACACCACCTTCGAGTGCTGGACCGCGACCTCGACGCTGGTCCGCGACACCACCCGGGTCAACGTCGGCCAGATGGTCGGCTGCAACGGCTACCGGCACCCCTCCCTCTACGCCAAGATCGCCTCGACCGTCGACGTGGCCAGCCACGGCCGGCTGTACGCCGGGATCGGGGCCGGCTGGTACGAGCACGAGTGGAAGGCGTACGGCTACGAGTGGCCGGAGCTGAAGGACCGGATGGGCGCCTTCCGCGAGGCCGTGCAGATCATTCACAAGATGTGGACCGAGGACAACCCGACCTTCGAGGGCAAGTACTACTCGATCGACGGCCCGTACAACGAGCCGAAGGGCGTCCGGAAGCCGCATCCGTCGCTGTGGATCGGCGGCGGTGGCGAGAAGGTCACCCTCAAGCTGGTGGCGCAGTACGGCAACGCCGCGAACATCGGCGGCGGCGACCCGGAGACACTGAAGCAGAAGGCTGCGATCCTCAAGGGCCATTGCGAGAAGGTGGGCCGGGACTACGCGGAGATCATCAAGTCGACCAGCCTGAACGTCTATCCGATCGCCGACGGCGAGGACAAGGCCAAGGCCGAGGAGAAGGCGTTCCGTGGTCTGCCGCCGACCTGGCGGGAGCGCTACGGCGACCCGGTGAAGACCGTGTCGGAGATCAAGGCCGAGGTCGAGCAGCTGGTCGAGGCCGGCGCCGACTACGTGATCTGCTACATCCCGGCGCTCGCTTATGATCATGAACCGCTGCAGCGGTTCGCCGAGGAGATCATCCCGCAGTTCGGTTGATCGACGGGGACGGTGGGCCTTGGGCCTACCATCCCTGCTTGTGAACGACTCCTCGACGACGGCGGCCGCCCGACCCGTGGTCCGGACGGCCGCCGACGTCGCCCGGCTGGTCGCCGACCGGCCGCGGCCCACCAAGGGCGCCGCGGCCGTGGTGATCCTGGCCCTGGGCGGCATCTTCATGGACGCGTACGACTTCTCGTCGATCGCGTTCGGGATCACCGAGATCCGGCGTCAGTTCGGGCTGGACGCCCTGATGACCGGTGTGGTCAACGCGGCGATCATGGTCGGCTCGGTGGTCGGTGCCTCGGTCGGCGGGGTGCTGGTGGACCGGCTCGGCCGGTACCGGCTGTTCATGGCCGACATGATCTTCTTCGTGGTCGCCGCGATCGGCTGCGCGGTGGCGCCGAACGAGTGGTGGCTGATCTTCTTCCGGTTCGTCATGGGCATCGGGGTCGGACTCGATCTTCCGGTGGCGATGGCGTTCCTGGCCGAGTTCTCCTCGCTGCGCGGCAAGGGCAACCGGTCGCAGCGGGTGAACGCGTGGTCGCCGGCCTGGTACGCGGCGACGGGCTTCGGCTACCTGGTGGTGCTGATCGCCTTCCTCGCGCTGCCGGAGTCGGGCCAGCCGCTGCTGTGGCGGATCGTGGTCGGCTTCGGTGCCGTACCGGCGCTGGTGGTGCTGCTCGTGCGGCGCCGCTTCCTCAAGGAATCGCCGCAGTGGCTGGCCAATCAGGGCGATCTGCGCGGTGCGGTGGACATCCTGCGCTCGGCGTACGGGATCGACGCGGAACTGGCTCCGGACGCGGTGACCGCGAAGCGGACCACCCCGGCAGCGAACTGGACGGCCTTCGCCCGGCTGTGGTCACCGACCTACCGGGTCCGGACCATCGTCGCGCTCTGCGTCAGCGTCTTCTCCACGTTCGGCTACAACGCCGTCGCGTACGGCACGCCGTTGATCATCTCCACCCTGTTCCAGCAGGGCCCGTTGATCACCATCGGCTCCTCGCTGGTGATCAATCTCGTCTTCGGTGTCGGCGGCGGCCTGGTCGGGGTCGCACTGGTCAGCAAGGCCGGCTCCCGCCGGCTGGCGCTGATCGGCTTCGCCCTGCAGACGGTGGCGTTGTTGATCCTGGCCGTCGTCGGCATCCCGACCGGGCCGCTGATCGCGGTCGCCGTCGGCATGCTGGCGTTGTTCATCTTCGCCCAGGCCGGCGGGCCGGGGGCCCAACTGATGTCGTACGCGACGTTGAGCTATCCGACCAGCCTGCGCGGCACCGGGGTCGGCTTCAACGAGGCCGTGAAGCGGGTCTTCTCGGTGATCTCGCTGTTCTTCTTCCCGATCCTGGCCGGCGCGCTGCAGTCCGGGGTGTTCTGGATCATCGCGATCTTCCCGCTGCTCGGCGTCCTCGCCCTGCTCGTGTTCCGCTGGGATCCGGTCGGCGTGGACACCGACGCCGAGGAGTACCGTTCGCAAACATGATCGATCATTTCGGGCTCCAGGTCGCCGACATCGCTGCCAGCGCGGCCTTCTACGACGCCGTGCTCGGGGCGCTCGGCCAGCGGCGGGTGATGGACTTCCAGGTCGCCATCGGCTACGGCGACGATCAGCATCCGGACTTCTGGATCGGCCAGTGGACCGACCAGGTGCCGAACCGGCCGACCCACCACGCCTTCGCCGCCAAGGACCGCGACGCGGTGCTCGCCTTCTTCGAGGCGGCGAAGGCGCAAGGGATGGAGATCCTGCACGAGCCGCGGGTCTGGCCGGAATACCACGAGAACTACTTCGCCGCCTTCGTCCGCGACCCGGACGGCAACAACGTCGAGGCCGTCTGCCACTCCCCCGGCTGAGCCGGGCCCCAGGACACCTGATCGATCGCCGACGGCGGTCACGGGTCGGGATGACCAAGCGCTCGAGGCCCGCCGGCGGGCGGCCCGGTTCCAGCAGCTCGCGCACGCGGCTGACAGCCCGTACTCCACCATGATCGAATGAACCGTGATCGAACCGGTGATCCTGGACTGGCCCGACTGCCTCAACGTTCGTGATCTTGGCGGACTGCCGACCTCGGACGGCCGGCGGATCGCCCGCGGCGCCTTGATCAGGTCGGACAACCTGACCCGGTTGACCCCGGCCGGGGTCGCCGTCGTCCGGGCCGCCGGGCTGAGCCGGATCGTCGACGTCCGGACCGACCGGGAGTGCGAGCAGTTCCCGACGCCGTTCGCCGGCGACCCACTGCACCGCAACCGGCCGTTGTACCGGCACGACGATCCGTACGATCCGGAGCTCAGCCTGGACCAGACCTACATCGCGGGGCTCGACCGCCGGCCCGAGCTGTACGCCGCAGCGGTCGAGGCCATCGCGTCGGCGCCGGCCGGGGCGGTCCTGGTGCACTGCCACATGGGTAAGGACCGGACCGGCATGATCATCGCGCTCGCGCTCGGCGTGGCCGGAGTGCCGGCGGCGGTGATCACGGCCGATTACGCCAGGGTCGGGGAACGGCTACGTGATCATCTCGCCGAGTTACAGGCCGCGGTCGCCGATCCGACCGCCCGGGCCCAGTTGGCCGAGGAGTTCAGCAGCCGGCCCGAGACCATGATCGCGGTGCTTGATCATCTCGACCGCGAGTACGGCGGGAGCGAGGCCTATCTGCGGCAGGGCGGGCTCGGCGACGAGACTCTCGCCCGGCTGCGCGCCCGCCTGCTCGGTGGCGCGGCCTGACCGATCCCGAGTCGGTCACGGGACCGTACGGACGAGCCGTTCGATCAACCGGCCGGAGAGTCCTTCGTCCTCGGCCACCTCGCGTTCGACCGCCCTGGCGAGGTCCGGGTGATCGGTGATGATGCCGTCCACGCCGTCGATCATGAAGCCCTCCAGCTGCTCCTCCGACTGGACGGTCCAGACGATGATCCGCCGGCCGGTCTCGCGGGCCTGCTCACGGAAACGATCATCGTAGGAGGCCTGTTCGATGACGACGAAGTCGCAGTCCAGGTTCGGGATGCCGCTCAGGTTGATCGGGATGATGTAGCCGACCCGCAGTGACGGCCTGGCCTCCTTCAGCCTGGTCACCACGTCGCGGCTGATCGAGTGGTACGTGTACCAGTCCGAGACGCCGTACGCGTCCAGCACGGCCAGCAGCCTGGGCACCAGTTCGGGACTCTCGCCGCCGTGCAGCTTCACCTCGAGCAGCTGCGGCAGGTCCAGCTCCTTCGAGGTCTCGATCCACTCCTCCAGCGATGGGATGCGCGCCTCGGTGCCGCCGTCCCGGACCGTGATCTTGGTCAGTTCCGCCTGGGTCAGGTCCTTGACGTCGCGATCGAGGCCGGCCAACCGGCTCAGGTTGGCGTCGTGCAGCACCACGAACCTGCCGTCCTTCGTCTCCTGGACGTCGAACTCGACCCGGTCGGCACCGGCCCGGTCGGCCGCTCGCAGCGCCGGCACCGTGTTCTCCACCGCGTCGTCGACCCAGCCCCGGTGCGCGATCACCTCGGCCGTCCGGTCCACGTCGAAGGTCTGGAACGCTGCGCTGTTGATCACCGAGCCGGTACCGATCGCGATCACCGCGACGACGCCGGCGAGCACGCGCAACCGTGGGCCGGATCGAACGCCCCAGGTCTCGCCGGTCGACCGGACCGGCAGCGGAACGCCGGACAGCCTGGGCAGGCCGTCCCGCTGCAGGACGATCAAGCTCTGCGCCAGTGTCGTGGTCCCCAGCGCGGTGAACACGAACAGCGCCACCTGCCAGACCGCGAGACTGACGGCGGCCGTGATCAACGAGCGGTCCGGCGCCAGCTCGTCCGCCACGGCCGTCGGGAGACAGGCGATCACTCCGGCCAGGAGCAACGCCGCGGTGTGCGGAAGCCCGACCAGGGCGCCCAGACCGAAGAGCCGCAGGGTGCGCCAACGGCTGAGCCGCCAACTGGTGGCGATCGCGGTCAGGACTCCTGCGTCGGTGGTGCTGAGCAGCGGCAGGACGAACAACAGCCGGAGGTTGAGGTACAGCAGGACCAGCATCGTGAGCCCGTACAGGAGGGCGGCCAGGGGCGACTTCGCCAGCTCGTCGGTGACGAACGGGGGTACCGCGACCCGGCTGGTCAGCGACGCGATCAGTCCGACCTGGCCGAGCGGCAGGATGAGCAACAGGTAGACCACCAGCAGCAGGCTCTGCGGATGCAGGAGCTTCCGCAGCGTCCGCAGCAACCGCTCCAGCGCCGGCCGGAGCGCCACCGAGTCCCGATCCTGGTGCTGGTCGGCCAGGATGAAGACCAGGGCGAAGCCGGTGAAGATCAACACCACGGCCAGCGCGGCCGCGACGAGCAGGGTCGCATCCGCAAGCGGGTTGCGCAGGATCCGGACGAACTGCTCGTACGAGAAACTGTCCGCCCCGCTCTCGATCAGGACGAGCTGGTAGAGCAACCTGATCACCGGCGCCCCCACCAGCGCGGCGAGCGCCTCACCGGCCAGAATGATCAAGACATAGCGCAGCGGCGAGCGCCAGGTGGTCCGAAAGCCGATGCGCGCGGCCCGCAGCACCCCGACCGGCCGCGCGGTCGCCGGCTCCCCGCGGTCCGGAGCAGCCAGTACACCCCGTGACTCGACCTCAGGACCCGCATCCATCCCCCGATCCTGCCATCCCCCGCCCGCGATCATCCTTCGCCCCGGACGTCGGATCGTCGACTTTCCGACGTCCCCGGCGCGGTTCGACGTGGGTTTGTCGACAACCCGACCTCAGCGCGTCGCCCGGTCGCCGGTCACTTGCTCGGCGAACAGGTCGGCGAAGCGGCCGGGGCGGTCGAGGAGGTCGCGGTAGCTGCCGACCTGGACGATCCGGCCCTGGTCGAAGACGTAGATCCGGTCCAGGCCGCGCAGGGTCCAGGCGCGGTGCGAGACGACGACGGTGATCCGGTTCTCCTTGTTCTGCTGGAGTTCCGCGAAGATCTCCGCTTCGGCCTCGGCGTCGATGGCGCTGGTCGGCTCGTCGAGGATCCAGACCCCGGCGTCGCGCAGGCAGATCCGGGCGAGGGCCAGGCGCTGCCACTGGCCGCCGGACAGGCCGACGCCACCCCACTGTTGGCCGAGCTGGGTGTCCAGGCCGTTTGGCAGCGAGCGGACCAGATCGCCGATCCGGGCCGCGTCGAGCGCCGCCCAGAGTTCGCCGTCGGTGACGTCGGCTCGCGGGGTGCCCAGCTCGACGACCTCGCGCACGGTGAACTCGTACCGGCCGAACTCCTGGTTGAGCAGGCCGACGCCGGCCAGCATCTCGGGCTGCAGCGGGAATCCGGCCGGCCGGCCGTCGATCAGGATCGTCCCGGCTTCGGGTGCCACGACGCCGATCAGCGCGTTGACGGTCGTCGTCTTGCCGGCTCCGTTCGCGCCGACCAGGGCGATCATCTCGCCGCGCTCGACCGTCAGGGAGACCTCGTCGACCGCAGGCCGCTGCTGCCCCGGATAGCGCACGGTCAGCCGGTCCAGCTCGATCCGCCGGGCACGCCGGGCCGGAGCCGTCGCCGGCTCGGGCGCCGCCTCCGCCACCATCCGGTAGTAGCTGTCGGCCTGCGGCGCCGTCGACATGATGTTGCCGAAGGCGTGCCCGGTGAATCGGATCGCCGACAGCCCGGACAGGATGCCGGCGATCGCGGCCGCGGCCACCGCGGCGCCCGCGCCGGAGTTGATCATGGCCCACAGCGCCGCCGCCAGCAGTACGGCCGTCCCGGTCGAGGCGGCGGTCTCCCAGCGCATGTCGGCCGCCAGCACCCGGTCCAGCAGGACCACCTTGCGCCGCTGCTCGCGGCCGACTCGCTCGGCGATCTTGCCACCGGTGCCGAGCAGGGCCAGTTCGGTGCCGGGGCGTTGCTGCAGCAACTGCTCCATCGCGTACGTCGAGCGCCGCTGAGCCGCTGCCACCGGCGGCCAGCCGCGCGCCTCGACGCGGGCGATGAACGTCATCGCGATCACCGTCGGCAGCAGCGCCGAGAGCACCAGTACGGCGGCGAACGGGCTGAAGGTGAAGATCGCGACGCAGAGCCCGATCGCGGTCACGGCCGTACCGAGCAGTTGCAGCACGTTGCCCGGCACCCGCCCGAGCGGGTCGATGCCCAATTCGGCGGCCTGCAGCGCCGTACTCACCTCCGGCTCGGCCAGCCGATGCGGCGGCAGCCCCGCCGCCGCGCGGGCGAGTCCGGTCCGGCAGTGCCAGCCGAGCCGCAACCCGGTCCGCTGCGACGCGGTCAACGCCAGGTAGCCGATCGAGAAGTTCAGCCCGACCACCACGGTCAGGGCCGCCAGCGCGGTCGCGAGGTGCTGCGGATTCCGTTCCGGAGCAGCGATCTCGTCGAGCAGCTGCTTGAGCAGCCAGACCTCCGCGGGTGGCACCAGGGCGTGGCACAGGCTGAGCACCGAGGCGGCGACGAACCAGCCGGTGCAGTGGCGGGCCGCATCGCGTACGGCGAGCCAGGAGATGCGCAGCGCAGCCGAGAGCGCAGCGAGCAACGTCAGATCTTGGGAGGAAGCCACGGGACTGTCCTTCTGCATCGAGGTCGACAGACGAGGGCAGCCGCCAGCGACCGGCAGCCGAAGGCCGGAAGAGGTCGTGCCGCCCGTGGCCAAGTGCGATGACGTCCCCGTGGGACCCAGAGGCAGAGTGGCTTGGGTACGCCCAAGCTAGCAAAGATGTCGGGGCGGCGGGACTCGAACCCGCGATCCCCTGCTCCCAAAGCAGGTGCCCTAGCCACTGGGCCACGCCCCGTCTCCCGGTCACCCGGGAGGGTCCGCACGAGTGTAATGTCCGGGCCCGCCGGCGACCAACCCGTTACCGTTGACCGCACCGCTTGATCAAGATCGGAGGTACCGGAGGGCGATGGGGCTGGAGATCGAGGATCGTCCCTCCGCCTCGCCGTTCGTCGAGCGGGTCTGGCGCAGCCGGAGCTTCGCCGTGGACCGGATGATGTCGGTCGCGAATCCGTACCTGGAACGCGTCTTCTGGGGTGGGCCGGGCCGGATCCAGGTCGCGCTGCAGGGCCCGGAGACGCGGGCGGGACTGGCGCCGGTGCCGGCGGACACCTGGTTCTTCGGGATCACGTTCTCGCTCGGTACGGCGCTGCACCAGCTCCCGACCCGGCTGCTGCTGGACGGCGGCCTCGAGCTGCCGGAGGTCAGCGGCCGGCGGTTCGAGCTGGCCGGTTCGCGCTGGTTCCGGCCGGGTTTCGGCAACGCCGAGGGGTTCGTCGAGCGGCTGGTTCGGGAGGGCGTGCTGGGCCGGGACCCGGTGGTCGCGGCGGCGGCCGATGATCATCGGCCCGACGTGTCGTTGCGTACGGTGCAGCGCCGTTTCCTGGCCACGACGGGGCTCACGCCGACGGCGGTCCGGCAGATCCTGCGGGCCAGGCAGGCCGCGATGTTGATCATGGAGGGCATGCCGCCGGTCGAGGTCGTGCACACCCTGGGCTATTTCGATCAGCCGCACCTGACCAGGTCACTGGCCCGCTACGTAGGCCGGACGGTCCGGCAGCTGCGCAAGACCGATCCGGCGGAGCCGCTGTCGCTGATGTACAAGACCGAGCTGCCGCCGAGCGCCTAGTCTCCTGCGCCGACCCACCAGCAGACAGGAACACCCATGGGCGCACTGCACGCACACGAGTTCATCACCCTCGACGGCATCATCGACGAGCCGGGATGGTCGGCGGACTTCGACTTCGACGAGGGCATGAACGAGACCCTGGAACGGCTCGCCGAGACCTGCACGGCGGTGATCCTCGGCCGGCGCAGCTACGAGATGTTCGCGCCGGCCTGGTCCGAGCGCACCGCCGACGACGACATGTTCGCCCCGTTCCTCAACAAGACGCCGAAGTACGTGGTGTCCAGCACGCTCACCGAGGACGAGGCGACCTGGCAGCCCACCACCCTGCTCGGCGGGTACGACCCGGAGGCGATCCGCCGGCTCAAGGCGGAGCAGCAGGGCGACGTGTTCACCGGCGCCAGCGGCACCCTGGTCCGGGCGATGCTCGCCGACGGGCTGGTCGACGAGCTGCACCTGTTCCTCTACCCGGTGACCCTGGGCACCGGTGCTCGACTGTTCCCCGAGGGCTCGGTGCCGCAGTCGATGGAGGTGATCAGCAGCCGGACCAACGCCAGCGGCGTGATCAATCTCAACCTTCGGGTACGGCCGCGGCGCTGAGTTCCAAGATCAGGTGATGCGTACCGTCCGGGTCGACGACGATCGACCCGGACCCGGTCAGCCCGGCCAGCTCGCCGGTGCCGCTGTCCGGCACGATCGCGAGCTTCTCGTCGTAGCGGTCGGAGCCGTGCGTCGACGCCGAGTGGAGGAAGTTGATCGTGCCGGTCCGGCCGCCGATGCTGCCCTCGAACGACTCCATCGCGACATAACTGCCGGCCCCGGTCTCGGTGTTCAGCGCGCCGGTGAACTGGGTGCTCGCGCGGCCCTCGATGCCACCGGTGAAGGTCTTGATCATGGTGGCGTGCCCGACCGAGGCGGCCGTCGTGATCGGCGGCGTGTGGTCGGAGTTGGTCCAGTCGGAGACGGTGAAGGTTCCCTGTGCCTGCATGGCAGGGAGGTTAGCGGTCGGCGACGGCGCTCCGCTTGATCAAATCCGACATCAGCCGGCCGGGCGTCCGCCGAGCCGGTCGGACAGTTGCCCCGCCGTCGTGCGTACGGCCTCGACGACCTGATCCCGCAGGCCCGGCTCCGCGTCGGCCGGGAGGGTCACGGCGACGCTGGCCACCGGGTGGTCCTGGGTGTCCAGCACCGGCCGGGCGATCGAGGCCCAGCCCGGGGTCACCAGTCCCTCCTCGAGGGCGTACCCGCGGGTGCGGACGTCGCTGAGCATCCGGCGCAGTTCGGTCGGAGTGGCCGGGCCGCGGCCCTCCCGCTGCACCAGCGCGTCCGGGTGCGGGAACAGGGCGGTGATCTGGCGGGCCGGCAGTCCGGCCAGGATCGCCAGGCCGCTGGCGGTGACCGTGGCCGGCAGCCGTACCCCGACGTCAGTGATCAACAACGGCGTGCCGGGCGCGCGTTCCTCGATCACGAAGTAGACCTCGGTGCCGTGCAGCACGGACAGCCGGGCATGTCCCCACTCGGCGGCCAGCCGGCGCAGGGCGGGCCCGGCGATCCGTTGCAGCGGCTCCTGACGCTGGTAGGCCGTGCCGAGCTCGTACGCGGCGACGCCGAGACAGTAGCGCCGCCGGTCCACCAGGTGGCTCACGAATCCTTGATCACGAAGGATCGACAGCAGCCGGTACGTGGTCGACCGCGGCAGCCCCAGTCGGGCCGCGACGGTCCCGGCCGACACGGGCTCCGGCTGTCGGGCCAGCAACCGGAGCACGGCGAGCACGTGATCCGCCGCGGGCGCCGAGGACATGGCAGCAGTGTCTCAGATCCGAGACAGATGTTGCGGCGGCGGTACTCGCCAAACCCGGCTCCCGGCACTCCAATAAGAGCATGAACGCAGCTTCCGGATCGGTGCAGCTCGGGATCGGACCGCTGACCGCCGCCGACGTGATCGCCGTCGCCCGCCGCGACGCCGTCGTCCGGCTCACCGAGGACGCGCGCCAGGAGGTACGGCGGACCCGCGCCGTGATCGACGGCCTGGCCGGCGACGCCGACCCGCACTACGGCGTGTCCACCGGCTTCGGCGCACTGGCCACCACCCACATCCCGGCGGACCGGCGGGCGGCCCTGCAGGCGAGCCTGATCCGGTCGCACGCGGCGGGATCGGGGCCGGAGGTCGAGCGCGAGGTGGTCCGCGCGCTGATGCTGTTGCGTTGCTCGACGCTGGCCACCGGCCGGACCGGGGTCCGGGAGTCGACGCTGGACGGCTACCTGGCCATGATCAACGCCGGCATCACGCCGATCGTCCACGAGTACGGCAGCCTCGGCTGTTCGGGTGATCTTGCTCCGCTGGCGCACTGCGCGCTGGCGCTGACCGGCGAAGGGCTGGTCCGTGATCGTTCCGGCCGGGTCCGGCCGTCGGCCGAGGCGTTGGCGGAGGCCGGGATCGCCCCGATCACCCTGGCCGAGAAGGAGGGCCTGGCGTTGATCAACGGCACCGACGGCATGCTCGGCATGCTGCTGCTGGCGATCGACGACCTGCGTTCCTTGATCACGGTCTCGGATGTCACGGCGGCCATGAGCGTGGAAGGGCTGCTCGGGACGGACCACGTGTTCGCCGCCGACCTGCACGCCCTCCGGCCGCAGCCGGGCCAGGCCGCTTCGGCCGCGAACCTGCGGCTGATCATGGCCGACAGCGAGATCAGGGCCAGCCATCAGGTGGAGGACTGCCCACGGGTGCAGGACGCCTACTCGCTGCGCTGCGCACCCCAGGTCGCCGGAGCCGCGCGGGACACGGTCGATCATGCGGCCGTCGTGGCCGGTTGGGAACTGGCCTCAGCGATCGACAATCCGGTGATCACGCCGGACGACCGGGTGGAGTCGAACGGCAACTTCCACGGAGCCCCGATCGCCTACCAGCTGGACTTCCTGGCCATCGTCACGGCCGACCTGGCCAGCATCGCCGAGCGCCGTACCGACCGCTTCCTGGACCGCGCCCGCAGCCACGGGCTGCCGCCGTTCCTCGCCGACGACCCGGGCGTCGACTCCGGCCTGATGATCGCGCAGTACACCCAGGCGGCCATCGTCTCGGAGCTGAAGCGATTGGCCGCGCCGGCCTCGGTCGACTCGATCCCGTCCTCGGCGATGCAGGAGGACCACGTGTCGATGGGTTGGTCCGCGGGGCGCAAGCTGCGCCGCTCGATCGACGGACTGCGCCGGGTGCTGGCGATCGAGTTGATCACCGCCGCGCGGGGTCTGCGGTTGCGGGCGCCGCTGCGTCCCGGCCCGGCCACGGCCGCCGCGATCTCCGTACTCGAAGAGGCCGGGGTCGCCGGCCCGGGACCCGATCGTTGGCTCTCGCCGGAGATCGAGACCGCGGTCCGAGTGGTTGCCGACGGCAGCCTGCTCGCAGCTGTCGAAGCCGTCACCGGGCCGCTCCGATGACTCACTTCACCACATTTCTTGGCGCTTTACACGAGAAGCAACTCAGGTAAAGCGCCAGTTTTTCACGTTAACGTGAAAAACCTGAGACGGAAGGGACGGTTGATCATGGAGGGTGCGAGGCCGGTACGGGCTCCGCGCGGGACCGGGCTGACGGCGCGGTCGTGGGCGGCCGAGGCGCCGTTGCGGATGCTGATGAACAACCTCGACCCGGAGGTCGCGGAACGGCCCGATGATCTTGTCGTGTACGGCGGGACCGGGCGGGCGGCGCGGGACTGGCGGTCCTTCGACGCGATGGTACGGACGCTGACGACGCTGGCCGAGGACGAGACGATGCTCGTCCAGTCCGGCCGGCCGGTCGGCGTGCTGCGGACCCATCCCTGGGCGCCGCGGGTGCTGATCGCGAACTCCAACCTGGTGCCGGACTGGGCCAACTGGCCCGAGTTCCGCCGGCTGGAGCAGCTCGGCCTGACCATGTACGGCCAGATGACGGCCGGGTCCTGGATCTACATCGGCACCCAGGGCATCGTCCAGGGCACCTACGAGACGTTCGCGGCCGTTGCGGACAAGCGGTTCGGCGGCACCCTGGCCGGGACGCTGACGCTGACCGGCGGCTGCGGCGGGATGGGCGGTGCGCAGCCGCTCGCGGTCACCCTGAACGGTGGCGTCTGCCTGGTCGTCGACGTGGCCCGGAGCCGGCTGCAGCGCCGGGTCGACCACCGCTACCTCGATCAGATCGCGGACGATCTCGACGAGGCCGTGGCGATCGGGCTCAAGGCCAAGCAGGAGCGGAAGGCGTGGTCGGTCGGCGTGGTCGGCAACGCGGCGACGATCTTCGAGGAACTGCTCCGGCGCGGCGTGGAGATCGACATCGTCACCGACCAGACCAGCGCGCACGACCCGCTGAGCTACCTGCCGGAGGGCATCGACCCGGACGACTGGGACGACTATGCGGCGAAGAAGCCCGAGGAGTTCACCGACCGGGCCCGCGCCTCGATGGCCAAGCAGGTGACGGCGATGGTCGGCTTCGCCGACGGCGGCGCCGAGGTGTTCGACTACGGCAACTCGATCCGCGACGAGGCCCGCAAGGGCGGCTGCGAACGGGCGTTCGACTTCCCCGGCTTCGTGCCCGCCTACATCCGGCCGCTGTTCTGCGAGGGCAAGGGCCCGTTCCGCTGGGTCGCGCTGTCCGGAGACCCGGCCGACATCGCCGCCACCGACCGGGCCGTGCTGGACCTCTTCGGTGACAACGACCGGCTGCAGAAGTGGATCCGCGGCGCCCAGGACAAGATCAGCTTCCAAGGCCTGCCGGCCCGGATCTGTTGGCTCGGGTACGGCGAGCGGGACCGGGCCGGGGCCGCGTTCAACGACCTGGTCGCGTCCGGCCGGGTCAAGGCCCCGATCGTGATCGGCCGTGATCATCTGGACTGCGGGTCGGTGGCGAGCCCGTACCGGGAGACCGAGTCGATGCTGGACGGCTCGGACGCGATCGCCGACTGGCCGCTGCTCAACGCCATGATCAACACGGCGTCCGGCGCCAGCTGGGTCTCGCTGCACCACGGCGGCGGGGTCGGCATCGGCCGGTCCATCCACGCCGGCCAGGTCACCGTTGCCGACGGCACCGAGCTGGCCGCCGAGAAGATCGCCCGGGTGCTCAGCAACGACCCGGCGATGGGCGTGATCCGGCACGTCGACGCCGGCTACGACCTCGCCCGCGACGTCGCCGACGAACGTGGGGTGCGGATCCCGCTGACCGAAGGAGCTTGATCATGAGTGCTTCGGCAGGCTCAGCACGCGTGGCGACGAGGGTGATCGAGACCCGCTCCATCGAGGTCGTCCCGGACGCGGAACGGCACGGCACGCCGGTCAGCCAGTTCACGCTCTGGTTCGGCGCCACGACGCAGATCACGGCGGTGGTCGACGGCGCGCTGGCGGTGGTCTTCGGCGCCGACCCGATCTGGGCGATCGTCGGGCTGCTGATCGGCAACCTGCTCGGCGGCGCGGTGATGGCGCTGCACTCGGCACAGGGACCGCTGCTCGGGCTGCCGCAGATGATCAGCAGCCGGGCCCAGTTCGGTGTCTTCGGGGCGGCGATCCCGCTGGTGCTGGTGATCGTCATGTACCTCGGCTTCGCGGCGACCGGCACCGTCCTGTCCGGGCAGGCGATCAACCAGATCATCGGCGTCTCGGCGCCCTGGCTCGGGATCGTGATCTTCGGCCTGCTGACGCTGTTGATCGCGTTGCTCGGCTACAAGGTGATCCACCGGATGGGCCGGATCGCCACCGTCCTCGGCGTGCTCGGCTTCGGCTTCCTCACCGTCCAGATCCTGCGCACCGTCGATCTTGGTGCGCTGATCGGAGGTGCGCAGTTCGCCTGGCCGCCGTTCCTGCTCAGCGTCGCGCTCGGCGCCGGCTGGCAGCTCACCTTCGGCCCGTACGTCGCCGACTACAGCCGCTACCTGCCGCGGACCACCAAGCCCCGGACGACGTTCACCTTCACCCTGCTCGGCAGTGTGATCGGCTCCCAGTGGTCGATGACGCTCGGGGCGCTGGTGGCCACCCTGCCGGCCCGGGACGGGAAGTCCTTCCTGGCCGACCAGGTCGGCTTCCTCGGCTCGATCGCCGGACCCGGATTGGCCGCGATCGCGATCTACCTGGTGATCGTCAGCGGCAAGCTCACGGTGAACAGCCTGAATGCGTACGGCGGCTTCATGTGCGCGCTGACCACGGTGGCCGGATTCACCGGCACCGCGACGATCAGCCGCCGGGTCCGGACCGTCTACATCGCCGCGTTCATCGCGGTCTCGGTGATCATCGCGCTGGCGGCGTCGGCGGACTTCCTGGACAACTTCAAGAACTTCGTCCTGGTGCTGCTGATGGTGTTCACGCCGTGGAGCGCGATCAACCTGATCGACTTCTATCTGATCTCCAAGGAGCGGGTGGACGTCGACGCGCTCTACGACCCGGACGGACGGTACGGCCGCTGGAACGTGCGGGCGCTCGCCTGCTACGGCATCGGGGTCGTCGTCCAGATCCCGTTCCTGGCCCAGAAGCTGTACACCGGCCCGATCACCGAGCTGCTCGGCGGCGCCGACATCTCCTGGATGGTCGGCCTGGTGATCACCGGTCTGCTCTACTACCTGCTGGCCCGGCCGCGGTCGGTACGGGAGGCGGCATGACCAGCGGACGCGTGACCGAGCTGCTGGCCGAGCTCGAACCGATCGGCCGGGACGCCGGCACCGGCGGCTTCCGGCGCTACGCCTGGACTCGCGATGATCATGAACTCGGGTCCTGGTTCGAGGCCGAGTGCGCGGCTCGCGGGCTCTCGGTCACCGAGGACCGGGCCGGCAACCAATGGGCCTGGTGGGGCGATCCGGATGCGGCGCCGGGGCGGGCCGTGGTGACCGGATCGCACCTGGACAGCGTCCCGGACGGTGGCGCGTTCGACGGCCCGCTGGGCGTGGTCAGCGCCCTGCTCGCCGTGGACCGGCTGCGTCAGCGCGACTTCGAACCCGCCCGGCCGATCGGGATCGTCCGGTTCGTCGACGAGGAGGGAGCCCGGTTCGGGGTCGCTTGTGCCGGGTCCCGCGTGATCACCGGCGAGCTGCCCGCGGACCGGGCGCTCGGTCTCGCCGACGCCGACGGGATCACGCTGGCCGAGGCTCTGCGGAGCACCGGCCGCCGACCCGATGATCTTGGTCCGGACCCCGAGGCGCTGCGCCGGATCGGCACCTTCGTCGAGCTGCACGTCGAGCAGGGCAAGGGACTCGTCGGCCTCGGCGCGCCGGTCGGGGTCGGCAGCGACATCTGGCCGCACGGCCGGTGGCGGTTCGACTTCCCTGGCGTCGCCGATCATGCCGGCACCACCGCGCTGACCGACCGGTCCGACGCCATGCTCGGGCTGGCCCGGCTGGTCCTCGCCGCCCGTACCGCGGCGGAACGGAACGGCTGCCTGGCCACGGTCGGCAAGACCCGGGTGGAACCCGGCGGCGTGAACGCGATCCCGTCGGCCGCGACCGCCTGGCTGGACGCCCGCGGCCCCGCCGAGGATGCCGTACGGGCCGCGCTGGCGGAACTCACCGCGTCGGCGGCGAGCGACGGCGGAACGATCACCGAGGAGTCCTGGACCCCGGTGACCCGGTTCGATCCGGACCTGGCCACCCGGATCGCCGTACTGCTGGGCCGTGAGGCACAACGTTCCCTGAGCTTGTCGAAGGGCAAGACCGGATCCGACCGCGCCCTTCGACAGGCTCAGGGCACGGAGGAACCAGGGCCGGTGCCGATCCTCGGCACCGGCGCCGGCCACGACGCCGGGATTCTCGCCCGGGCAGGGATCCGGACGGCGATGATCTTCGTCCGCAACCCGACCGGGGTGTCCCACTCCCCCGCCGAACACGCCGAACCGGACGACTGCGAGGCCGGCGTGGACGCACTCGCCGCCGTCCTGGCCGACCTCGCGAGCGACTCGTGATCACCTACTGGGCGGAGCACGCGTGGCTGCCGGACGGCTGGGCGGAACGGGTCCGGTTCGCCGAGGCCGGCGGCCGGTTCACTGCCGTGATCACCGGCGTCGAGCCGGAACCGGGCGACGAGCGCCTGGCCGGCATGGTCTTCCCCGGCTTCGCGAACGCCCACTCGCACGCGTTCCACCGGGCCCTGCGCGGGCGCACCCAGTCCGGCCGGGGCAGCTTCTGGACCTGGCGGGAGAGGATGTACGCCCTCGCCGGCCGGCTCGACCCAGACAGCTATCTGGAACTCGCCCGGGCCTGCTACACCGAGCTGGCGCTGGCCGGGTTCACCGTGGTCGGCGAGTTCCACTACCTGCACCATGATCACGAAGGCCGTCGGTACGCCGACCCGAACGCCATGGGCCGGGCCCTGCTCCGGGCAGCCGCCGAGGTCGGCCTGCGGATCACCCTGCTGGACACCGGCTATCTCGCCGGCGGGCTGGACCGGGCCGGGCACCGGGAGCCCGACCCGGTGCAGCGGCGGTTCTCCGACGGCGACGTCGACCGCTGGGCCGGCCGGGTCGCCGACCTGATCCCGGCCGAGGCGGAGCCGGCCGGGCTGACCAGGATCGGCATCGCGGCCCACTCGGTGCGGGCGGTGCCGGCCGCGGCGCTCGGCCCGCTCGGCGCGGCGTTCCCGGACCGCCCGCTGCACGTCCACCTGAGCGAACAGCCGGCCGAGAACGAGGCCTGTCTGGCCCACTACGGCCGGACCCCGGCCCGACTGCTCGATGATCATGGCCTGCTCGGCCCCCGGACCACGGTCGTGCACGCCACCCATCTGACAGGCGACGACATCGCCCGGCTCGGCGGGACCGGCACCTGTGCCTGCTTCTGCCCCACCACGGAACGGGATCTGGCCGACGGCATCGGGCCGGCCCGGGAACTGGCCGGCGCCGGCGCGCCGCTCTCGCTCGGCACCGACCAGCACGCGGTGATCGACGCGTTCGAGGAGCTGCGCGGACTGGAGCTGCACGAGCGGCTGCAGACCGGTGAACGGGGCCGGTTCGCCACCGCGGAGTTGATCACCGCCGCGACCGCGACCGGCTACCGCAGCCTCGGCTGGACCGACGCGGGCGGGATCGCAGCCGGGCAGCTGTGCGACTTCGTGGTGGTCGACCAGGACTCGCTCCGGACCGCGGGCAGCCGGCCGGACCAACTCTGTTACGCGGCCACGGCGGCCGACGTCCGCCGGGTCGTCGTCGGCGGCCGTACCATCGTCGCCGACGGCCGCCCGGCCGGCGGGCTGCCGGACCTGACCATCCTCGACCGCCTGTGGGAGGACCCTTCGTGACCGCCACCCTGATCACCGGAATCGGCCAACTGGTCTCCTGCGACGGCAGCGGACCGGAGGGTCTCGGCGTCCGCGACGATCACGCGATGATCGCCGAGGGCGGCATGATCACCTGGATCGGCCCGGCCGGCGCGGCACCCGCCGCGGACACCATGATCGACTGCGACGGCCGGACCGTGATCCCCGGCTTCGTGGACAGCCACACCCATCTGGTCTTCGCCGGCGACCGGGCCGCGGAATTCGCGGCCCGGATGACCGGAGCACGGTACGACGGCGGCGGGATCGGCACCACCGTGGCGGCGACCAGGGCCGCCGACGATGATCGACTCCGGACCCTGATCGCCGGCCGGGTGGCGGCGGCCCGGGCCCAGGGCACGACGACGCTGGAGATCAAGAGCGGGTACGGACTGACGGTCGACGAGGAGGTCCGAGCACTCCGGCTGGCCGGCGAGGTCACCGCCGAGACGACGTTCCTCGGCGGCCACGTCGTGCCGGCCGAACTCGCCGCCGACCGGGCCGGCTACGTCGACCTGGTGCGCGGGCCGATGCTCGCCGCCGCAGCGCCGTATGCGCGCTGGATCGACGTCTTCTGCGAGCCGAACTCCCCGCACGCGTTCACCGCCGAGGAGTCCCGGACGATCTTGACCGCCGGCGCCGCGGCGGGCCTGGAGCTCCGGGTGCACGGGAACCAGCTCGGCCCCGGTCCCGGCGTCCGGCTGGCCGTCGAGCTCGGTGCCGCCAGCGTCGACCACTGCACCCATCTGACCGACGCCGACGTCGACGCGCTGGCCGACGCCGCGGACACGACGGTCGCCACCCTGCTGCCGGGCGTGGAGTTCGCCACCCGCTCGCCGTACCCGGACGGTGGCCGGCTGATCGCCGCCGGCGTCTCGCTCGCGCTCGCCTCCGACTGCAATCCCGGCACCTGCCACTCCTCGTCGATGCCGTTCATGATCGCCCTCGCGGTACGGGAGCTGGGCCTGACCCCGGCCCAGGCGCTGCTGGCCGCGACGGCCGGCGGAGCACAGGCTCTGCGCCGTACCGACATCGGAGCGATCACGGTCGGACGGCGGGCCGACCTGGCCGTGATCGACGCTCCGTCCTACCTGCATCTGGCCTACTCGCCGGGCATGGCGCTGACCCGTGCCCTCGAGCTCTGAGGTCAGCGGAAGAACTGCTCGCTCTCGGTGCTGACGATCTCGCCGTCGACGTCGAAGATCGACAACGGGTCCTCGAACTCCTCCTCGTCCGGCTCTTCCTCGTCCTCGATCTCCACCGGGTCCGGCCGCAGGATGATCGTCTCCGACCACAGCGGGCGGACCCCGCCGGCACCCCACAACCCGTCCGGACCGCGTGCCGAGACGATCAGCCGGATCGCCCGCGACACGGTCATCGGCGCCGGGTCGAGTTCCGGCGGCGGCGCCGAGCCGGCTTCCACACCGGCTCGGGCGCCGTCGGCCAGCAGGGCCGGCTCGTCGACGATCATGAAGTCGGTCCGGGCCAGCCTGCTGATCAAGGTCGAGCCGTCGTCGTCGGACTCCGGTTCGGGCTCCTCGACGCTGTCCTCGAACGGCGCCGGCTCGCCGCAGTGCTCGAGCAGTGCCTGCGCGTAGTCGGCCAGCAGCTCGCGGACCGCTTCCGCGGCGTCGTCGACGTCGGCCAGGTCGGAGTCCTGCCGGGCCCGGGCGGCGAGCTCGATCTGTGTCCCGAGCGCCTCCTGGAGGCGCTCCCCGGCTCGCCGTACCGCAGCGGCGGACTCGTCGGAGAACTCAGGTTCCATGATCACCAGGCCGGGTCGATGAAGGAGTACCAGCCGTCGGCCAGCGGCCGGTAGACGATCGGGCCGGACAGGTCCGCCGTCGGGTCGTCCGCCTGGGGGCGCTGGGCCCGGTCCGGCCCGTCCGGCAGGTAGGCGAACCCGGCCCCGTTGAGCAGCCCGCCCTCCGGCTCGTAGTAGAGGAAGCCGGTGCCGATCGCGGCGCACCGGCTGATCGGGAAGTTGCCGATCCGGGTCGGGCACGGACCCTGCCAGACCCCCTCCTTCGGTGGCTGCGGCTGGCCGGCGACCTCGTCGAACGCTGCCCGGTGCAACTCGAACCGGGCCCGCAGCGGCACCCCCGACTCGGCGAACACGAACAGCCCGACCAGGATCACGGCGCCGATGATCACCGCCGGTACCAGGGTCCGCCGGGCGAAGCAGATGATCCCGTTGATCACCAGGAACGAGGCGGCGACCAGGCTCAGCCCGACCCCGATCACCCCCATGATCACCTGCGAGCCCGGAACGCTGTTCGCCCACGCCAGCAGGACTCCGGCCACGGCGGGCAAGGCGATCGCGATGATCAGGACCGCCAACGGCGGCTGCCAGGGCAGCCGTGGCGTCGGCAGCGGCTTCGGCGAGCGCGCCTTGGGTGCGGACATGCCGCAAGAGTATTCGCTGCCGTATCCTCCGGAGGGTGCACATCGTTGTCGACGCCGCCGCGCTGGCCGAGGCCGCGCCGTCCGTGGCCCGAGTCGTCCCCAACCGGCCGACCACCCCGATCCTGGCGGGCATGCTGATCGAGTCCGGTGCGGGCACCGTCACCCTGTCCGGCTTCGACTACGAGTCGTCGATCCGGGTCACCGTGCCCGCCGAGGTGTTGCGGCCCGGCAGCGTCCTGGTCCCGGGCCGGCTGCTGGCCGAGATCGCCGGCGCCTTCCCGGCCGGCCCGATCGCGATCACCGCGGACGGGAACGAGGCGGAGCTGACCGGTGAGGGCACCTCGTTCGTGCTGCAGACGCTGCCGGTCGCCGACTACCCCGCCCTGCCCGACGCGCCGGCGGTGTCCGGCTCGGTCGACCTGGCCGAGTTCGACCGTGCGGTGCACCAGGCCGTCATCGCGGCGGGCCGGGACGAACTGCTGCCGATCTTCACCGGTGTGCTGATCGACATCGACGGCGCCGAACTGACCCTGATGGCCACCGACCGCTACCGGATGGCCGTCCGCACCCTGGCCTGGGAGCCGTCCGATCCGCAGGCGAAGGCCCAGCTCCTGGTGCCGGCCCGCGGCCTCGGCACGGTGACCCGCGGGCTGCTGCCGGGCAGCCGGGTCGACCTCGGCTTCGACCCCGACCCGGCCGGCGTGCCCACCGTCTCGTTCGGCGGCCGCAGCCGGTCCGGCGAGGTGTGGCAGACCTCGCGGCTGATCGACGGCGCCTACCCCGACTTCGGCCCGCTGCTGCAGGTCTCGCCGGACACGACGGTCCGGGTCGCGACCGCCGAGCTGCGCGAGGCCGTCCGGCGGGCGGCGCTGGTGCTCGAGCGGAACACGCCGTTGCGCCTCCTCGTCGATGATCAACACTGCTCGCTCACGGCCGCCTCCGCGACCGCCGGCCGGTCCAGCGTGACCGTGCCGACCGTGAACGAGTTCCTCGCCGAGGAACGGATCGGCCTGGCCGGCTTCAACCCCGGCTACCTGACCGACGCGCTGTCCGTCGTGGACACCCCGTACGTCGAGCTGGCGATCACCGAACGCCAGCGGCAGTGCCTGGTCACCGGGATCGCCGAGCTGGAAGGGAATCCGGAGACCGGCTACCGGCATCTGATCAAGACGCTCCGGCTCGGTAACTGAGGCCGGCCAGCAGATCGCGGAACTCCTCGGCCCAGCTCAACGTGCGGCGCAGCTCGTCGCAGCGGGCCCGGGCCCGCTCGTGGCAGTCGGTCACGTAGCCACGGGCCGCGGCCTGCTCGTCCGGTTCGGCGTCGGCGCGCTCGAGGGTGGCCAGCGCGCTCAGCAGCCCCTTCATCTCGTCGAGCGTGAAGCCGAGCGGTTTCATCCGCCGTACGGTGATCAGCCGGGCGATGTCGTCCTCGGTGTAGAGCCGGAAGCCGCCGGCCGTGCGGGCCGACGGCACCACCAGGCCGGTCTCGTCCCAGTGGTGCAGCGTCCGGATCGACAGGCCGAGCCGTTCGGCCACGACCCCGACCTGCATCGGCCGCTCGACCTCCCCTGCCGATGTGCTGTCGTCCGCGTGATCGGGCATGGCCCTAGTGTGCTCCGGCGCCGAGCTTGCCGGTCAGCCTGGTGTGCCAGGCCCGGCTCGGTTCGTTCAGCCCGACCACCTCGACCCGCTTGCCGTGCTGCCGGTACTTCACCTCGATCGCGTCCAGCGCGGCGACCGTCGACGAGTCGTAGATCTGGGACGCGCTGAGGTCGATGATCACGTTCTCCGGATCGCCGACGTAGTCGAACTGGGTGACCAGGTCGTTGCTGGAGGCGAAGAACAAGGCGCCCCTCACCGCGTACACCCTGGTGTTCTCATCGGGGTGGGCGACGTCGACGACCTGGGTGAAGTGGGCGATCCGGCGGGCGAACAGCAGGCAGGCCACGATCACGCCGAGGATCACCCCGGCCGCGAGATTGTGCGTCACCACCGTGACCACGACCGTGGTGACCATGATCGCGGTCGCACTGATCGGCAGCCGGCGCAGCGTCCGCGGATCGACGCTGTGCCAGTCCATCGTGCCGACCGACACCATGATCATCACCGCGACCAGCGCCGCCATCGGGATCAACGCAACGATGTCGCCCAGCACCACGACCAGGACCAGCAGGAACCCGCCGGCCAGGAAGGTCGAGATCCGGGTCCGGGCACCGGACACCTTGACGTTGATCATGGTCTGGCCGATCATCGCGCAGCCGCCCATGCCGCCGAACAGCCCGGTGACCAGGTTCGCCACGCCCTGGCCCCAGCCCTCCCGGGTCTTCGAGCTGTGCGTGTCGGTGATGTCGTCGACCAACTTCGCCGTCATCAGCGACTCGAGCAGGCCGACCAGCGCCATCGCGAAGGCGTACGGGGCGACGATCTGCAGCGTCTCCCAGGTCAGCGGGACCTGCGGCAGGAACAGCGTCGGCAGGCTGTCCGGCAACGCGCCCTCGTCACCGACCGTCGGCACGTCGATCCCGGCCAGCACGGTGACCAGGCTGAGCACGATGATCGCCACCAGCGGCGCCGGGACGACCCGGGTGAAACGCGGCAGCAGCACGATGATCGCGATCCCGACGGCGACCATCGGATAGACCGCCCACGGTACGCCGATCAGGTGTGGCAACTGGGCCAGGAAGATCAGGATCGCCAGCGCGTTGACGAAGCCGACCATGACGCTGCGCGGGATGAACCGCATCAGCTTCGCGACGCCGAGCAGGCTCAGGCCGATCTGGAACAGTCCGGCCAACAGCACGGTGACGATCAGGTAGTCCAGGCCATGATCACGAACCACCGGCGCCACGACCAGCGCCACGGCTCCGGTCGCCGCCGAGATCATCGCGGGCCGGCCGCCGACGATCGCGATCGTGACCGCCATCGTGAACGAGGCGAACAGGCCGACCCGCGGATCCACGCCGGCGATGATCGAGAACGAGATCGCCTCCGGGATCAGGGCCAGCGCGACCACCAGCCCGGCCAGCACCTCCGTCCGCAGTCGTCGCGGCGACCGCAGGGCGGCCAGGACCGAGGTGGATTCGGGCTGGGCAGGCGCGACGGACGACATCCGGTACCCCGATCGATCAGAGGGACGGCAGGTGGACTGAACCGCGGTGATGCATCCCCGGAACCGCGCGTCGTCGAGCGCGAGAACTCATGACCGACAGCGACCCTAACGTGAGGGGAGATTTACCGTCCAACCCCTAGACCGGTCCGATGTCTGCCCGGGCAGGTCGGCCGGCCCGGATTCCAGCGAGCCTGGCGACTTTCGTCTCGGCGAAGCCTTGCCAACGAGTCATCGGATGTTTATCGTGATACCTGGTTGCCCAAACGTTTGTGCAACGGGTCCCCAAACGTGCGAGGAGGCACTGGTGAGGACGGTCGAGCTCTCCGCCGCGGTGGAGCAACCCGCAGCAGCCCGGCAGATCGCTGCCCGACAGCAGTCCCTGGCCGCCCGGTGGCGGAAGAGCCTGCGCCGGCACTGGCAGCTCTATCTGCTGATCATCCCGCCACTGCTCTACTTCGTGGTGTTCAAGTACGTCCCGATGTCCAACATCGTCATCGCGTTCAAGAACTACAGCGTGGTCAAGGGGATCTGGGACAGTCCGTGGGTCGGGCTGAAGAACTTCGAGCTCTTCTTCCGGAACCCGGTCTTCTGGACCTTGATCAAGAACACCCTGCTGCTGTCCGGGTACGCGATCCTCGCCGGCTTCCCGCTGCCCCTGCTGCTCGCGCTGATGCTCAACGAGGTCCGGCATCGTTGGTTCCGCAAGACCGTCCAGCTGGTCACCTACGCGCCGTACTTCATCTCCACCGTGGTGATCGTCTCGATGATCATCCTGCTGACGGCGCCGCGTCTCGGCCTGGTCACCAAGACGTTCGGGTTCTTCGGCGTCGACGCACCCGACCTGCTCGGCAACCCGGACTACTTCCGGCACATCTACGTGTGGTCCGACCTCTGGCAGACCACGGGCTACGCGGCCGTGATCTATCTCGCGGCACTGTCCGCCGTCGACCCGGCCCTGTACGAGTCGGCCCGGGTCGACGGGGCCTCCCGGCTGCGCCGGATCTGGCACGTCGACCTGCCCAGCATCATGCCGACCGCCATGATCATCCTGATCCTGAGCGTCGGGAGCATCATGGCCGTCGGGTTCGAGAAGGCCTTCCTGATGCAGAATCCGCTGAACCTGTCCGAGTCGGAGATCATCGCCACCTACGTCTACAAGACCGGCCTGCTCAACGCCGACTTCGGCATCGCCACCGCGGTGGGCCTGTTCAACTCGTTGATCAATCTGGTGCTGCTGCTGGCGGTCAACGCCGTGGCACGCCGGCTGAGCGGAAGCGGACTGTGGTGAGCGGCACGAGGACGACCCTGAGCACCGCGGCGGAACGGACCCGGCAGCCACCGCGCCGGATCAAGGAGTCCCGGATCGATCTCGTCTTCCTGATCGCGGTGTACGTCCTGCTCGCCGTCGCGGTCATCATTGTCGTGGCACCGCTGCTCCACATTCTGAGCAGTTCCTTCTCCAGCCCGGAGGCGGTCTCCTCCGGCCAGGTCCTCCTGTGGCCGGTGGACTTCTCGATCCAGGGTTACCAGGCGGTGATGGCGAATCCACAGATCCTCACCGGCTACGGCAACTCCTTGTTCTACACGGTAGCCGGAACCGTGATCAGCACTGCACTGACCGTGGCGATCGCCTACCCGTTGTCGCGGAAGAACTTCATGGGCCGCAACGTGATCATGGTCCTGGTCCTGTTCACGATGCTGTTCAGCGGCGGTCTCATCCCGACCTATCTGGTGGTCCAGGAGCTCGGCATGCTGAACACCCGGTGGTCGCTGCTGATCCCGAACGCGATCGCGGTCTGGCAGGTGATCATCGCCAGGACGTACTTCCAGTCGGCGATCCCCAACGAGCTCACCGAGGCCGCCGAACTCGACGGCTGCGGCGACCTGCGCTTCCTCTGGTCGGTGGTCCTCCCGCTCTCCAAGCCGATGATCGCCGTGGTCGCCCTGATGTACGCGATCGCGCAGTGGAACTCCTACTTCGACGCGCTGATCTATCTCAAGGACGCCGACCTCTATCCGCTGCAGCTCGTCCTGCGCAACATCTTGATCTTGAACACGCAGTCCACCATCGCCGACCCGGCGCTGCAGATGGAACGGCAACGACTGGCGGATCTCCTCAAGTACTCGTTGATCGTCGTCGCCAGCATTCCCGTTCTCCTGATCTATCCCTTCGTCGCCCGGCACTTCACCAAGGGTGTTCTGGTCGGCGCGATCAAGGGCTGAATCCCAACCACGCAAAGGAGCGTCATGTCTCGCCCAACCGCCCGCACGCTGCTCGGCCTTGCCCTGGCCGCCTGCCTCACGATCGCCGGAGTGGCCTGCAGTCCGAACGAACCGGAACAACAGGAGGACATCGGTGGCACGGCCGAGATCTCGGTGATGTCTCCGCAGGGCCCGGACAGCAACCTGGCCGCCAATCCCTTCACCAAGGCGATGGAGCAGAAGTTCGACATCAAGTTCAGCTGGCAGACCACCACCTACGATGCCGGCCCGGCCGCCGAGAAACGCCAGATCGCCCTCGCCAGTGGCGACTATCCGGATCTGTTCCTGCTCATTCCCTGGGTGGATCAGTTCAAGTCGGCGGAACTGCTGAAGCTCGGCCAGCAGGGTGTCGCCCTGCCGCTCAACGACCTGATCGCCGAGCACGCGCCGAACATCCAGAAGGCGCTGGACACCTTGCCCGACTTCAAGGCCATGGCCACGGCACCGGACGGCAACATCTACGGCCTGCCGCAGTGGGTCGACTGCTACCACTGCACCTACCAGGCCAAGCTGTGGATGAACTCGGCCTGGTTGAAGAAGCTCGGGTTGAAGCAGCCGACCACGACCGAGGAGATGCGCGACGTTCTGCGCGCGTTCAAGACCAAGGATCCGAACGGGAACGGCAAGGCGGACGAGGTTCCGATCTCGGCATCGCTGCAGGACGCCCTGATCCCGTACTTCATGAACTCGTTCATCTACGACCCGCAGGGCACCAGTGGCAACAACCGAGGAACGCTGGTCCTCGACAACGGCAGGGTGGATGATCAGGCCAACAAGGAGGGCTGGCGGGAGGGGCTGCGCTACATCAAGTCCCTCCACGACGAGGGCTTGATCGACAAGGGCGCGTTCACGCAGAACGGCGAGGCCCTGCTCCGGATCGGCGACAACGCCGGCGCACCCATCCTCGGTTCGGCGACCGTGCTCCATCTGGGCCAGGCCGTGAGCCTCGACCAGGAGGACGCACGCGACAAGGACTATGACGCGGTCCCGCCGTTGACCGGCCCGACCGGTCTGGCCTACGCCGCGTACAACTTTCCCTCCGCGCCCGGCGCGACCTTCGTGCTCACGAACAAGGCCACGAAGACCGATCAGGTCGCCGCGATCAAGCTGCTCGACTACATCTTCACGACCGAAGGGCACCTGGCGGCCCACATCGGCCAGAAGGGTGTCGAATGGACCGACCCCGGTCCCAAGGACAAGGCCCTGGATCCCAATCTGAAGCCGCTCTTCAAGCTGACCGACAGCGACGAGGAAACCGGCTGGGGCGCCGTCGCGCAGTACAACAACACCAAGGAGTTCCGGAATGCCCAGGCCGTCCCGGACGACATCTACAGTTCGGCCGGCTACGAACGCCGCCTGTTCGAGGCCACGAATCTCTACGCCGGCAAGGAGAATCAGGCGGCGATCTTCCCGTACTGGGGCGTCTGGGTGGATCCGGCCGACGCCAGCGAGATGGCGACCCTGCAGACCAATCTGGAGAACTACGTCGCGCAGAACTCGCTGCAGTTCATCACCGGATCGAAGAACCTCGACACCGACTGGGACGCCTATGTCCAAGGGTTCCAGGGCCTCGGTCTCCCCCGCTATCTGGAACTGCTCCAGACGGCCTACGACAAGTCCAGCGTCAAACGTTGAAAGGGATCTCCACCATGGCGGAACACGCACCGAGCGGACCGTTCGCACCGACCCTCGACTCGCTGCGCGGGTTCACCTGTCCGGACTGGTTCCGGGACGCCAAGTTCGGCATCTGGTCGCACTGGGGCCCGCAGTCGGTACCGATGTACGGCGACTGGTACGCCCGGAACCTGTACGTCGAGGGCTCCGATCAGTACCGGTTCCATCTCCGCCGGTACGGCCACCCGTCCCAAGTCGGTTACAAGGACGTGCTGGCACAGTGGCGGGCCGAACGGTTCGACCCCGAGGCCTTGATGGGCCGTTTCGTCGCGGCCGGTGCCCGCTACTTCGTCGGGCAGGCGATGCATCACGACAACTTCTTCAACTACGACTCCGCCCTGCATCCGTGGAATTCGGTACGGGTCGGACCGAAGCAGGACATCACGCAGCTGTGGAAGGACGCGGCGACCAGCCACGGGCTGCCGTTCGGCCTGACCGAGCACCTGGGCGCGACGTTCAGCTGGTGGAAGGTCAACAAGGGCAGCGACCGGAACGGACCGTTCGCCGGAATCCCCTACGACGGTACGGATCCGGCGTCGGCCGACCTCTATCTCGACAATCGGGAGCACTACCGGCCCGGTGATCACGGCCTCGATCCCTGGTACACGCCGAACCCGGGCTGGCACCAGCACTGGCTCGACGTCATGATCGAGATCATCGACAAGTACCAGCCGGACCTGCTCTACTCGGACGGGCCGCTGCCGTTCGGCGAGCACGGCTATCGGGCCGGGCTCACCGCCGTCGCCCATCTCTACAACAGCAGCGCCGCCCGGCACGACGGAGCGAACCAGGCCGTCTACACGCAGAAGGACCGGCGGCCGGAGATCTACGGCGTCGGTGTGCTGGACGTCGAACGCAGCCAGGAGCCCGAGATCAAGCCCGACGCCTGGCAGACCGACACGTCGGTCGGCGACTGGTTCTACAACGTACGGGACGTCTACAAGACGCCGACCCATGTGATCGAGATGTTGATCGACATCGTGGCCAAGAACGGCAACCTGCTGCTGAACATTCCGCAGCGACCCGACGGAACCGTGGACGACGAGTGCCTGCATCTCCTTGATCAACTGGGTCGTTGGATCAGGGTGTGCGGAGAGGGCCTCTACGGCACCCGCCCGTTCCGCGTGTCCGGCGAGGGGCCGAGCAGCGTCCGCATCGAGGGCTTCACCGAGGAGGCGGTCTCCTGGACGAGCCAGGACTTCCGGTTCACCACCAAGGGCGACACCCTGTACGCCTTCCAGCTGCGTCGGCCCGATGATCACCGGGCGGTGATCCGGAGCCTCGAAGCGGCCGACCGGATCAAGGCCGTCCGGCTGCTCGGGGCGGGACCGGTCGAGTTCGCCGTCGCCGAGGGCCTTCTGGTGGCCAGGCTGCCGGAGCGGGCGCCCCACGAAGGGCCGGTCTGCCTCGCCCTCGAGTACGCGGGGCCGCCGCGATGAGATGATGCGCGGGACCGGAGGGAGGGACTGCGAGAGATGGTGCGCCTGCGCGACATCGCCGAGCAGGCGGGCGTGTCGATCGGCCAGGTGTCGCGGATCCTGAACAACGACCCGAACGCCCGCGCGGCCGCCGCGACCAAGGACAAGGTGCTCCGGGTGGCCGACGAGCTCGGCTACCGGCCAAACGTCGTCGCCCGGGCCCTGCGCGCCGCGAGGTCGGACACCATCGGCGTGCTCGTGCCCGACATCACCAACCCGTTGTTCTCCGGACTGTTGAAGGGCATCGAGGAGGAAGCCGAACGGCGCGGCTACACCGTGCTCCTCGGACGGTCCGAGCAGGTCCGCAGCAGCGGGCAGTTGGCCCGGATGATCGAACGCGGCCGGGTCGACGGCTTCATCCTGCAGGCCACCGACGACACCAGCCTGGACGCGCTGTCCCGCCTGGTCAGCCACGTGCCGTCGGTGCTGGTGCACGGGCGGCTGGAGGGCCGGCCCGGCAGTGTGCTGATGGACGACGCCGGGGCGGCCCGGCTGGCGACCGAGACGCTGATCGCCCGCGGCCATCGCCGGATCGCCCTGGTCGGCGGTCTGCCGAACATGATCACCGCACGACGCCGCGAGGACGGCTATCTGGCCGCCCTGCGGGCCCACCGGATCCCTGTCGATCAAGGACTGATCACGCGACTCGGCTATGCCCTGGGGTCCTCGGCGGCGGCCCTCGACCTGCTGCTGTCGAGCCCGGGGAAGGCTCCGACCGCCGTCGTCGTCGCCAATGTCAACGCGGCCATCGGGCTGCTGACCGCGGCCCAGCAGCGTGCCATCCGGGTCCCCGGCGAGCTGAGCGTGATCACCATCCACGACTCCTGGATCTGTGATCACAGCTCACCGCCGCTGACCGCGCTGCGGATGCCGGTCGAGGCGATGGGCGCGGAAGCCGTCCGGCTGCTGCACGAACGCCTGGCCGGCGGCCGGCCCGCCGACCTGGAGATCACCGACCCGCCGGCCCGGCTGATCGAACGCAAGTCCGTCCGCACCCTCGGCTGAAGGCTTGAGTTCAAGGCAGCTTGAGGTTGCAAGGTGGTCGGCATGGACAGCTATGACGACCTGGACCGCCTGATCGGGTTGATGACCGGGGACGAGAAGCACGGGCCGAGCGCGACATCGACGCTCGACGTCCTGTGGGTCCTGTACGACCGCGTCCTCAACGTCTCCCCGCAGACGGTCGACCGGCCGGACCGGGACAGATTCCTGCTCTCCAAGGGACACGGGCCGATGGCCTACTACGCGGTGCTGGCCGCGAAGGGGTTCGTCGACGAGAAGGTGCTGCCGACGTTCGGCGGATACGACTCGCCGCTCGGGCACCATCCGGACCGGCTGCTGATCCCCGGCGTGGAGATCTCCAGCGGTTCCCTCGGGCACGGGCTGCCGCTCGCGGTCGGGCTGGCGCTCGGCCTGCGGGCCCGGCCACCGGGCGGCGGCCGGCCGCCGCGGGTGATCACGCTGATCGGGGACGCCGAGTTCGACGAGGGGTCCAACAGCGAAGCGGTCGTCTATGCCGGTGCGGTCGGGCTGGCCGACCTGACCGTCGTGGTGATCGACAACCACTCCTCCAGCCACGGCTGGCGCGGCGGGATCGCGAGCCGGTTCGCCGCCGAGGGCTGGCGTACCCACGAGGTGTCCGGCCGTGATCATGAAGCGCTCACGGCCGCGTTCGCCGGCACCGCTCCGGACCGGCCCACCGTTGTCGTCGCCGACGTCGAACCGAAGGGATGATCATGACCAGCATCGCCACCACCGCACCGCACGCCGCGGGCTACGCCGCGAACCTGCGGGACCAGTTCGTGATCACCGCGAGCGAGCTGATCAGGACCGACCCTCGGGTTGCCGTCATCCTGGCCGAGATCACCGCGGACCGGTTCCGGCCGGTCGCCGCGGAGCACCCCGACCGGGTGATCAACGTCGGCATCCGCGAGCAACTCCTGGTCAGCGTCGGCGCCGGGCTCGCCCTGGCCGGGCTGAAGCCGATCGTGCACAGCTTCGGCGCGTTCGTGATCGAACGGGCCTGGGAGCAGGTCAAGCTCGACTTCGGGCACCAGGACCTCGGCGGCGTGCTCGTCGGCGCGTACGGCTCGTACGACTGGCCGGCCGGCGGCCGGACCCATCAGGCACCCGGCGACGTCGCGCTGCTGGACACGCTGCGGGACTGGACGATCGACGTGCCGGGCCATCCGGCCGAGCTGGACCGGCAGCTCCGCCGGGCGGTTCACGGGGACGGCCGGACCTACATCCGGGTCGGCGACGGCCAGAACCCGGAGCCGTATCTCGAGGACGGTCTGGTGCCGCTCCGGCGCGGCCGGCGCGGCACGGTGGTGGCGGTCGGACCGACCTTGCACAAGACCCTGGTCGCCGTCGCGGATCTGGACGTCACCGTGCTCTACGCGTCGACCGTCCGGCCCTTCGACGGGACCACGCTGCGCCGCACCCTGGCCGCGCCGAACGTGATCATGGTCGAGCCCTACCTGGCCGGAACGTCGGCCGCCGAGGTCGCCCGGGTGCTGGCCGACCTGCCGCACCGGCAACTCGGCCTCGGCGTCGGCGACCCCGACCAGCACCGGTACGGCGAACCGGCGGACCATGATCGACTGCACGGCCTCGACCCGGCCGGGCTGCGGAACTCGATCAGTCGGTTCCTGGAAGCGTCCTGAGCAGCCGGCGACCTCGCCGGAGGCTCACCGCGCCCCGGCGCGGACCTTCCGGAAGTAGCCCACCAGGGTGCCGGTCGCGATGAGCCCGAAGACGACCCCGAGCCCGGTGACGATCACGGGCGCCAGCCAGATCTGAAAGCCGTCGATCTCGGCGTCGGACGGCCGGTGGGTGGGATAGCGGACCTGCACCTGGTCGCCGACGGCGTACAGCGCGGTCCCGGAGCCGACGTCGGACGTGAACCGGATCTCTTCCCCGGTGGCGCTCGTGAAGACGACCACCGGGTGGAGGTTCGGCGTGCAGTCCTGGTTCCTGTCGTTCGAGCGGGAACAGTTCAGCCGGCTCTCGTTGTCGACCACCGTGCCCGTCGTCACGGTGCTCTGGGCGAGGAACGTGGCCGTGTTGCCGATCAGGGCGAAGCCGATGATCAACAAGACGAGCGCGGGGATCCCGAAGACGATGCCGGGCCAGAGAACGGGAGCCGAGTCGCTGTCGGTGGGCATGCCGATCAGAGTAGAGGTGACACCGGCCACTCCCGATCCGCCCGCCGGCCGCTCAGCCCCGGACCGGCGCCGACCCTGCCGGCCGGTCGATCCGGTAGAGATGGTGCAGCGGCGGGTCGGCCGGGTTGTCGGGTTCCAGATCGCCGGAGCCGATCCGGGTCAGGCCGGCCCTCTCCAGCGCCCGCCAGGACGGACGGTTCCCGGCGGCCACCGGGACGATGATCGCCGCCGTATCCGGGTGATCGGTCCAGGTCCGCGCCACCAGGGCCATGATCAACTCCGTGCCGAGGCCGCGCCCGGTCAGCGCTGGTTCGCCGATCAGGTAGTCGATCGTCACCGTGCCCGGCGGCACCTCGACGTGGGCGGCCAGCTCGGCGCGGTAGTCGGGATAGTCGTCCAGCCGGGACCGCTGGACGAGCCCGAACGGCCGCTCGTCGAGCAGAGCGATCAGGTCCTCCCCCGGCTCCTCGCCGCGCACTCCCGGCCCGAAGTCGCGTTCGACGCCGGCCGGGGTCGGGTCGTGGTTCCACCAGCGGGCGACGTACGGCTGCGCGAGCCAGCGGCCGAGCAGCGCGAAGTCCTCAGCCGTCACCCGCCGGAACGTGATCTCGGGCTCCCGACGGTCCATCCCCCAGAGGCTAACGGCCGGTCGGAGCCCTCACGTCGACTCGTGGACGGACATCAGGGCGGTCAACGCAGCGGGTCGAAAGGGCGCAGGGCCTCCGGCACGGCGCCGGTCGCGATCCGGTCGGCCAGCAACCGACCGGTGGCCGGGCCCAGCACGATGCCCCACATGCCATGGCCGCCGGCCACGAAGACCCCGGGCAACCGGGTGGCGCCGATCAGCGGCAGGCCGTCGGTGGTGACCGGGCGGGAGCCGACCCACTCGTCGGCCCGGTGATCAAGGTCGAGGCCGGGCAGCAACGCGCGGACGGAGTTCACGATGGCGTCGATCCGGCGCGGTTGCAGCGGCTCGTCCGGGCCCCGGAACTCCATCGTGCCGGCGATCCGGAACCGCCCCTGGTACGGGGTGCAGGCGACCCGCCGGGCCGGGAAGTAGACCGGATGATCGATCGCTCCGTCGACCGTGAAGGAGTAGCCGCGGCCGGCCTGGACCGGCGTCCGGACACCGAGCGGGCGGGCCAGTTCGGGCAGCCAGGCGCCGGTGGCCAGCACCGCGACGTCGGCCGCCTCGGTCCGCCCGTTGCCGAGGTCGACGCGGACGCCGCCGCCGGGCACCTGCTCCACGTCCCGGACCGCCTCGCCGGTGATGATCTTGGCGCCGCGGTCGCGGACCGCCTCGGCCAGGCTCTCCACGAACGGGCCGGGCTCGATGATCCGTTGGCCGCCGAGCGCGTACGCGAACGGAAGGTCGGACACCTGCGGCACCAGCTCCTGCGCGCTGGCCAGCCGGCGCAGCGGCACCTGCTGGCCCGCCGCCTCGACGCCGGCCAGCTCGTGCCGGAAGGCGCGGGCCTGCCGGACCGACTCGAACGCGACCAGGAAGTCGACCTCGCGCGACCGCGCCTCGACTCCGCCCGCCTTCAGTTCGTCGTACGCGTCGAGCGCGAGCCGGTCGATCGGGGTCAGGTCGGCCATGGTCCGGCGCCAGGTCCGCGTGGTCGCGTGACCGATGAAGCGGAGCAGGAACCGCCACAGCCGCGGCTGCAGCCGGACCGGGATGTGCAGGGCGGCGTTCGGGTCGAGCAGGGCCCGCGGCGCGTACGTCCACAGGCTCGGCTCGGCCAGCGGCATCGCGAGCCCAGGAGTCAGCCAGCCGGCGTTGCCCCAGGAGGAGCCGGCGGCGACGCCGGTCCGGTCGATCACGGTGACGTCGATGCCGCGTCGTTGCAGGTGCCAGGCGGTGGCGAGCCCGACCATGCCGGCGCCGACCACCAGGGCGGTCCGCGGTCTCGGAGTGTGGGTGTTCACGCCGCGATCGTGGCCATCCCTTCGCCCGAAGGCAATGACCTCCGAATATCGTTCGGCTAGGGTGCGCCCGGCACGAAGAATCGTCCGAGCGGGTTCATCGAGGAGGGCAGATGCCGAACGACCGACAACCGGCCCGGCTGGACCGGATCGACGAGCAGATCCTGGCCGAGCTGCGCGCCGACGCCCGGCTGCCGATCAAGCTGATCGCCGACCGGGTCGGGATCGCGCCGTCGACCGCGCACGCCCGGCTGCACCGGCTGCTGGAGACCGGGGTGATCACCGGCTTCCGGACCGAGATCAACCAGACGGCAGCCGGCCGCGGCCTGCAGGCGATGATCTCGATCCGGCTGAAGGCGAACGCGCGCGGCGACCTGACCACGTTCGGCCGCTACCTGGTGTCGCTGCCCGAGGTGGAGCGGGTCTACTTCGTCACCGGCGACCAGGACTTCCTGGCCCATGTCGCGGTGTCCGACTCCGAACAGCTGCGCACCCTGGTCGCCAGCACGCTGAGCACCCGGCCCGAGATCGCCAGCACCAACACGAGCGTGATCTTCGATTCGCTCGATCCGTACCACTGACCGGTCAGTCGGTGCCGAGAGCGGCCGGCTCGTCGGTCCGGGTGAGCCGGAAGACCACGTACGGGATCCGGTGCGAACCGCGGCTGATCGAACGCTGGGTGGCGATCGACCGGTGCAGGTGATGCTCGGTGATCATTTCCAGCAGGTCGGCAAGATCATCGCGCATCTCGGTGTGCAGCAGCACCCGGCCCCGCTCCGCCAGATGATCATCGAGACCCTCGAAGAACCCGGTCAGGGTGCGGCGGTCGGCGTCGACCGCGTCCATGATGATCACGTCGAACCGGCCGTCGACCGAGTCGAAGCCGTCGCTGCGCACGACCGTGATCCGTTCCGCGACCCGGTTCCGGACCGCGTTGCTGCGGGCCGCGGCGACGGCCCGGGGCACCAGGTCGGCCGCGATGACGGTGGGCGACTTCCGGGCGGCGAGGACGGCGTTGACGCCGCTGCCGGTGCCGTAGTCGAGCACCCGGTCGGTCTCGGTGACCTCGTCCAGCACGGCCGAGGCGAGCAGGTCGGAGACCCGGGTGATCGGCCTGACACCGGGCGGGACGACGATCCGTACGTCCAGCTGGACGAAGATCGACTCGGTGGCCTCCTCGGGCGACTCCCCCGACATCGCCTCACGCTCCCGGTTCGGCGGCCGGCGGTTCGGCCTCGAGCGGGCTGGACAGGACGACCACGGAATGGGCCTCGACCGGGTGCGCCGACCCGGGCTGCCAGGCCGGTGCGGCGTCCGACTCGGCGAACCCGCTGCTGCTGTCCAGCCGGACCGTCCACTCCGACCCGTACGCCGCGTCGGGCAGGACGAAGTCGATCGGCTCCGAATGCGCGTTGAACAGCAGCAGGAAGCGGTCGTCGGTGACCGGCCGGCCCATCGCGTCGGGCTCCGGGATCGCGTCGCCGTTGAGGAACACCATCAGGCTGCGCGCGAAGCCGGCGTTCCAGTCCGCGTCGTCCATCGGGTGACCGTCCGGCTTCAGCCAGCTGATCTCGCCCGGCTCGGCGCCGTCGGCCGCGCTGGTGCCGTCGGCCAGGAACCGTCGCCTCCGGAACACCGGGTGCGCCTTGCGCAGCGCGATCAGGTCGGCGGTGAAGTCGAGCAGGCCGCGCTGTTCGTCGGTCAGTGCCCAGTCGATCCAGGACACCGGATTGTCCTGCGCGTACACGTTGTTGTTGCCGCCCTGGGTCCGGCCCAGTTCGTCGCCGTGCGCGATCATGGGCACGCCCTGGCTGAGCAGCAGCGTGGTGAGGAAGTTGCGCTGCTGCCGTGCCCGCAGCTGGTTGATCGCCGGGTCGTCGGTCTCGCCCTCGACCCCGCAGTTCCAGGACCGGTTGTGGCTCTCGCCGTCGCGGCCGTCCTCCCCGTTGGCCTCGTTGTGTTTTTCGTTGTACGACACGAGATCACGCAACGTGAAGCCGTCGTGCGCGGTGATGAAGTTGATCGACGCGGTGGGCCGCCGGTCGGAGTGGTTGTAGAGATCACTCGACCCGGTCAGCCGGGAGGCGAACTCGGCCATCGTCGCCGGCTGCCCGCGCCAGAAGTCGCGCACGGTGTCACGGTACTTTCCGTTCCACTCCGACCACAACGACGGGAAGTTGCCGACCTGGTAGCCGCCGTCGCCGAGATCCCACGGCTCGGCGATCAGCTTCACCTGCGAGATCACCGGGTCCTGCTGGATGATGTCGAAGAACGCCGACAGCTTGTCCACCTCGTGGAACTGCCGGGCGAGCGTCGCGGCCAGATCGAACCGGAACCCGTCGACGTGCATCTCGAGCACCCAGTAGCGCAGCGAGTCCATGATCAACTGCAGCACGTGCGGGCTGCGCATCAGCAGGCTGTTGCCGGTGCCCGTGGTGTCGTAGTAGTGCGCCTTGTCCTCGTCCACCAGCCGGTAGTAGGCGGCGTTGTCGACACCGCGGAAGCCGATCGTCGGACCGCGCTCGTTGCCTTCCGCGGTGTGGTTGTAGACCACGTCCAAGATCACTTCGATGCCGGCGTCGTGCAGCGACCGGACCATGTTCTTGAACTCGCCGACCTGCTGGCCGAGCTGCCCGGTGCTGGCGTAGGCGTTGTGCGGGGCCAGGAAGCCGATCGTGTTGTAGCCCCAGTAGTTGGACAGCCCGCGCTCGACCAGGTGGCTGTCGTTGACGAACTGGTGCACCGGCATCAGCTCGAGGGCGTTCACGCCGAGCTTCTGCAGGTGCTCGATCGTGGCCGGGTGGCCGACGCCGGAGTAGGTGCCGCGGATCGCCTCCGGCACCTCCGGGTGGGTCATCGTGAGGCCCTTGACGTGCGCCTCGTACAAGATCATCTCGTGGTACGGCAGCGCCGGCGGGCGGTCGTGGCCCCAGTCGAAGTAGGGGTTGATCACCACCGACAGCATGGTGTGGCCGAGCGAGTCGTCGTCGTTGAACTGCTCCGGGTCGGCGAACCGGTAGGAGTAGAGCGACTCGTCGCCGTCCGGCTGGCCCTCGATCGCCTTCGCGTACGGGTCCAGCAGCAGCTTGGCCGGGTTGCAGCGGTGGCCGGAGGCCGGATCGTACGGGCCGTACACCCGGTAGCCGTAGCGCTGGCCGGGTTCGATCCCGGGCAGGTAGATGTGCCAGATCGCGCCGTCGACCTCGGTGATCTCGACCCGGGTCTCGGCCCCGGCGTCATCGATCAGGCAGAGCTCGACCCGGTCGGCGATCTCGGAGAAGACCGAGAAGCTGACCCCGCTGCCGTCGTAGGTCGCACCCAGCGGGTACGGCTGTCCCGGCCACGTCTCCATCGCATCCTCTCGCCCGGCTCGCCCCGGCACCGGCAGGCGGCGGGGCGCCCATTCTCTCGGCTGGCGGCCGATCGCGCACGGCCGGGTCGGCGGCGCTGATATCGGACACGTTCCCTGAGCCTGTCGAACGGCAGGGCCGGGCCCGGCCCTTCGACAGGCTCAGTGCGCGTTTCCTCAGAGGGTGTCCCAGAACCGGCAGCGGTGCTCCCGGCTCAGGTCGGCCGGCCGGATGCCGCGAGAACCGGGCGCCAGGGCCAGCACGCCGGTGTCACCGGGCCGGACCTGGCGCCAGTGCGGCCGGCCGGGCCCGTTGGGATCGCCGGTGCGTGCGAACGCGGTCCAGTAGTCGATCATCCGGTCCGCCAGCCGCCGCTGGGCGGCCGAGAGCGGCTCACCGGCGTAGGCGCCGGAGAAGAGGTACTGCAGTTCGCCGGCGTGGAAGGCGCCGGTCGGGAAGGCGGGCGCCTCCGTACCGCCGAGCCAGGGTGCGGTCCGGTCCGCGAACTCGAACGCGTAGGTCGGGCCGCGGCGGGCCAGCAGGTCGTTGGTCCGTACGGCCGGGCAGGACCAGGCCCAGTCGGTCAGCACCGCCGACAGCGCGGCGCCGGTGGAGCCGCCGAAGTCGGCGAGCGGGTACTCGCGCAGCACCCGGTCGGTCCGAGCCGCGTCCAGGCCGAGGAACTGGCTCAGCATCGGGCCGTACAGCGGTGCGGGCACCGGCCCGCCGGTCATCAGCTCCATGCCCACCTGGAACGTCACGTGCTCGTCCCGGGTGGTGCCGTGCAGCACCGGTACCGCGGCGGCTCGGCCGGCGGCCAGCAGCTCGGCCGGATCCTCCGGGATCACCGGGTTGCCGCCGAACGACGGGCCGTGGCCATGCTCGCCGGCGTCGGCGGCGAGCAGTTCCGCGACTGACTTCGACCGCAGGCAGGCCGCAGCGGTGGCCGGATCGGCGCAGCCGGCCTTCGCCGCGACGGCCAGCGCGATCTCCTCCGCCGTCGCGCGCGGCTTGGCCCGCCAGGTGTCGCCGTACGGCCAGTTCAGGGTGCACGGGCCGCTCTGCATGATCACCCGCTCGAACAGGCCGCGGGAGCCGGGCGCGGTCAGGTGGGTGCAGCTGACCTGGGCGCCGGCCGACTCGCCGAAGATCGTCACGTTGCGCGGGTCGCCGCCGAAGGCCGCGGCGTTGCGCCGGACCCAGCGCAGCGCCGCCTGCTGGTCCTCGACACCGAGGTTGGCCGCGTCCCGACCCGCCCCGGCGAGCGCCGGGTGGGCCAGGAAGCCGAACACGTTGAGCCGGTAGTTGAGCGTGACGACCATCACATCGCCGCGCCGAACCAGCCGCTCGGCGCCGTAGATCGAGCCCGAGCCCCACTGGAACCCGCCGCCGTGCAGCCAGACCATCACCGGCACCGGCCGCCGGGCCGAGGCGTGCCGCGGCGTCGTGACGTTGAGCGAGAGGCAGTCCTCGGCATCGCTGGGCGGGTCGCCGATGAAGTCGCCGGCCTGCGCGCACGCCGGGCCGGGCCTGGTCGCGTCCCGGACGCCGGGCCAGTCGGCCGCCGGTGCGGGCGTACGCCAGCGCAGGTCGCCGACCGGCGGCGCCGCGTACGGGATGCCCTGGTAGACCTCGACGCCGGCCGCCGACGTGCCACGGACCAGGCCGTTCTCGGTCCGGGTGACGGCCTGGCCGCCCGGTGGCCCGGCGGTCGCGGGGGCGGCCGCGCCCAGGACGGTGACCAAGATCACGGCGACCACCAGGATCGCTCGCAGCGCTGACTTCATCGGGGTTCTCCTCAGCTCGTACGGACGGTTTCATCGTCGGTTCGGGACGCGGCCCGGCGACAACCGGCGATCCCCCGAACCGGTGCTGGGGATCGCCCCACTCCGATTCCTGAGCCCGTCGAAGGGCACTGTCGGCGGCGTCGGCGAGGATGGGCCCGTGCGAGCTGAGGCCTCCGTGCTGCACCTCGACCTGGACGCGTTCTTCGCCTCGGTCGAGCAGCGCGACAAACCGTCACTGCGCGGCAAGCCGGTGATCGTCGGCGGCACCGGCCAGCGCGGCGTCGTCTCGACCGCCTCCTACGAGGCCAGGCGGTACGGGGTGCGGTCGGCCATGCCCACGCACGAGGCCCGGCGGCGCTGCCCGCACGCGGCGTTCCTGTCCGGGCGGTTCGAGGCGTACCGGGACGCCAGCCGGCAGGTGATGGACCTGCTGCACCGGCTGTCCCCGCTGGTCGAGCCGCTGTCGCTGGACGAGGCGTTCGTCGACCTGGCCGCCGCCGAACCCGCGGTCGGTCTGGACCGGCCCGCGCTGACCGAGCTGGTGGGGTCGGTGAAGGCCGAGCTGGCCGAGGTCACCGGCGGCCTGACCTGCTCCGTCGGCATCGCCAGTTCCAAGTTCATGGCGAAGGTGGCGACCGAGCTGGACAAGCCGGACGGGCTGTTCATCGTGGAGCCGGGCAGCGAGGTCGAGCTGCTCCGGCCGATGCAGGTGACCGTGATCCCCGGCGTCGGCCCGGTGACCGCGGAGAAGCTGCGCAGGATCGGGGTGAACACCGTCGCCGACCTGCAGGCGATCCCGCCGGACGAGCTGGTCCGCGAGATCGGCCGGGCGCACGGCCAGGGACTGCTCGCGCTGGCGTACGCACGGGACGACCGGGCCGTCGAGCCGGAGCGGGAGGCGAAGTCGATCTCCGTCGAGGACACCTTCGCCACCGACCTGGTCGACCATGATCGACTCGGCGAGATCCTGGACGGCCACGCGGCGCAGGTGGGCCGCCGGCTGCGCGCGGCGGGCCTGTTCGCACGCACCGTGACGATCAAGGTCCGGCAGCACGACTTCGCCACCAACACCCGGGCCCGGACGCTCTCCGGCGCCACCGACCGGACCGAGACGATCACCGCGGTCGCCCGCAGCCTGCTGGCCCAGATCGACACCAGCAATGGGATCCGGCTGCTCGGTGTCGGCGTGGCCGGCCTGACCGACGTGGTGCAGGAGGACCTGTTCGGCGGCGACGACGAGGCGTTGCCGGAGCCGGCACCGGTCGATGATCATGGTCCGGCCCAGCCGCCCGCCCCGGACACCGCCGGAGCCCGGCCGCGCTACGGCGACGGCTGGCACCCGGGCCAGGACGTGCACCACGATGATCATGGACCGGGCTGGGTCTGGGGCGCCGGTCTGGGCCGGGTGACGGTCCGGTTCGAGACCCGCGACACGCCGCCCGGGCCGGTCCGGACGTTCGCCGTCGACGACCCGGCCCTGCACGCGGGCCGGGCGCCGAGCGATCAGGTCACAGCGCGATAGCGATTCGCGGCGGGTTGGGACGGACGTCGAAAACATTCCGCGGATTGCCCTAGGGTTCACCCATGGCCGATCATGCGAAACGGCTGCTCGGGGCAGCCGATCATCCTCGCCCCACGGCTGCGGGAACCCCGTCGGCTCGCGCGCCCCGGCGCCGTCGCCTGTCCGGGTCCCGCTGACATGTGGGTCGGCTCGATCGAGTTCGACCTGCTCCTCGGTGAGGTCGGGTCGCTGAAGGAGAAGCGCTCCCTGGTCCGGCCGCTGATCGCCGAGCTCCGGCGTACCTATCAGCTCAGTGTGGCCGAGGTCGGCCACCTGGACCTGCACCGCCGCGCGGGCATCGGAATCGCCGCCGCTTCCGGGGATCACGCCCATCTCATCCAGATCCTGGACGCCGTCGAACGCAGCGTCGCCGCCCGCCCGGAGTCGGAGCTGCTGTCCGCTCGCCGGATCATCCGGAACACCGACGACTGACCGATCTCGGCGCGGGAAGCTTGCGGACCAGCCCGTGAGTGCGACAGTCTCACCCCTGGACCAGAGGAAGTTCCCGTCCATGCGCGGAGCGTGGCGGGGGTCCAAGGGGGTCGCACCCCTTGCACGGTAGAGACCCGAGTAGAATGAGCCCCACACGGAAAGAAGGCTTTGCGGTCAGCTATGAAGCTCTCTTTTTGTACGACCTGCATGGGCAGGGCGCACCATCTCAAGGAGACCCTGCCCAAAAACCTGCGGGACAGCGTCGACTGGTCACGTCCGAATGACGTCGAATTCGTCGTTCTGGACTACAGCTCGCCGGACGACCTGGCCGAATGGATCACGACCGACGAGCGGCTGAAGCCGTACCGCGACGCCGGGATCCTCAAGTTCGCCCGCTGCGAGGGTCAGACGTACTTCCGCCACTCGCACGCCAAGAACATGGCCCACTCGCTGGCCAGCGGCGACGTCGTCTGCAACGTCGACGCCGACAACTTCGTCGGGTTCGGCTTCGCGCAGTACCTGCGAGCGGTCTTCACCCGGCGGCCGAACTCGATCGTGGCGTCCAACCGGCTCGACTACCGGCTCAACGCCGGCGTGCACAAGGGCTGCATGGGGCGGATCGCGCTGTCGAAGGAAAACTTCATCATGCTGGGCGGCTACGACGAGAGCGACCGCTTCCGCGGCTGGTCGGGCGAGGACTCCGACCTGGTGATCCGGGCCGTACGGAAGTTCCTCCGGCCGGTGATGCTGCGCGACCGCCGGTTCCTCCGCGTGCTGCAGCACAGCGATCTGGAGCGGATCAAGCACACCGACTACGCCGACACCGAGGACGAGCTGGCCAAGATCGAGTCGCTGGACGGCTCGAACATGCGCCCCATCCTGCGCTACGTCGTCGACCGCGCGGTCGCCCCCCGGGTGGCCAACCGCGGCCGCCCGATCGGCGCCGGCTCCGTCGCCTGGTACGGCGACCTCCGCCGCTCCGCCTGACCCCACACGTTCGCAGCCGCGATTGCACGTAACCGGCCAACGCTCCGCCCGTACGCGACATCCAACATTCCTGGGCGCACGTGATCGGCCAGCGGTCGCTACGCCGCGGCCGGGTACTCCCGACCGCGGGCGATCGATCCCGCCCGGCCGCCAGACCGTGCGCGGTGTTCTCAGCCCTCGGTCGCGCGCGTTGTGTCGGCCCTGGCATGAAGAGCGCAGGTGAGCCAACGCGTCCCTGATCGCAAGTCACCCAGAGCCCCCGGGCGCGAGTGACCCGGATCTGCAAGGCAACGGTCCTCCGACGCCGAGAACCCGCTTTTCGAGGGCGTTGCGTTGCAGATCTGGGTCACCCGCTCCTGTGAGCCGCCCGATCCAGGCGCCGCTCGCGTCCGCGGCACGTTGACGAACCTCGGACACCGGCCGGACGCCGAGAGGACGCCTTGACCGCGATTCGGTGTCCGCACACGGCCCGTGGCGTCAACTCGCCGCGCCCGGTCGCGAGCCGCGTGGACGGGCGAGGTTGTCCGGGCCTGGTGGGTCGCTGCAGAGCGCGGTGGACGCGGACTGCGCCGTTGAGTCCCGCTCGCTGCGGGGTCAGTGGGTCGGGAAGCCGAGATTGACCTGGGTCTCGGAGGGGTCGGGCCAGCGGGTGGTGACGACCTTGCGGCGGGTGTAGAAGTTGAAGCTCTCCGGGCCGTAGATGTGGGTGTCGCCGAACAGGGAGCGCTTCCAGCCGCCGAACGAGAACGTACCGACGGGGACGGGGATCGGGACGTTGACGCCGACCATGCCGACCTCGACGTCGAACTCGAACGAACGGGCGGTCTTGCCGTCGCGGGTGAAGATCGCCACCCCGTTGGCGTACTGGCACTCGTTGACCAGCCGCACCGCGTCGTCGTAGCTGTCCACCCGGACCACCGAGAGCACCGGCCCGAAGATCTCCTCGTCGTAGACCTTCATGCCGGGCTTCACCTGGTCGATCAGGCTGACGCCGAGGAAGAAGCCGTCCCCGTCGAACTGCTGCTCCCGCCCGTCGACCACCACGGTCGCGCCCTCGGCGGCGGCGCCGGCGACGTACGAGGCCACCCGGTCCCGGGCCTGCTCGGTGATCAGCGGACCCATCTCCGAGGCCGGGTCGGTGCCGTCGCCGATCCGCAGCTTGGCGATCCGCTCCGCCACCAGGTCGATCAGCGGGTCCGCGACGTCGCCGACGGTGACCAGCACCGAGACGGCCATGCAGCGCTCGCCGGCCGAGCCGTAGGCTGCCGACACCGCGGCGTCGGCGGCGGCCGGCAGGTCGGCGTCCGGCATCACGACCATGTGGTTCTTCGCCCCGCCGAGCGCCTGCACCCGCTTTCCGGCCTCGGCCGCGCGGCGGTAGATCGTCTCGGCGATCGGGGTCGAGCCGACGAAGCTGACGGCGGCGATGCCGGGATGGTCGAGGATCGCGGACACGGTCTCGGCGTCGCCGTTGATCACATTGAGTACGCCGTCCGGCAGGCCCGCCTCGGCGAATCGCTCGGCGATCCAGAGGGCCGCCGAGGGGTCCCGCTCGCTCGGCTTCAGGATCACCGTGTTGCCGCAGGCGATCGCGCCGGTGATCATCCACAACGGCACCATGGCCGGGAAGTTGAACGGGGTGACGCAGGCAACCACGCCGACCGGCTGGCGCACCTGGTGGACGTCCACGCCGCGGGACACCTGCTCGGCGTACTCGCCCTTCAGCAGGTGCGGCAGGCCGGCGCAGAAGTCGACGTTCTCCAGCCCGCGGCTGATCTCGCCGGCCGCGTCCGTGAGCACCTTGCCGTGCTCGGCGGTGATCAGCGCGGCCAGCTCGTCGCCGCGTTCCTTGATCGCCTGACGGAGCCGGAACATCACCTCGGCGCGCCGGGCCAGCGGCGTCGCCCGCCAGCCGGGCAGCGCTGCGGCGGCCACCTCGACCGCGGCCCCCAGCTCGGCCGCGGAGGCCAGGGCGACCTCGCCGGTCTGCTGTCCGGTCGCCGGATTGAACACCGGCCCGACCCGGTCCCCACCCGTGATGATCTTGCCGTCGAGAAAATGTCCGATCCGCTTACCCATGGCCCCAGCCTAAGGCCCCGAATCGGCGACGGGACGCCCCGTCGCGACTACGTCAGCGAGCGCAGTGGCGGAGCCGAGAATACGTGCTCCCGACGACGCGCAACGGCCGGTCGGCCAACGAGCATCGAGACCATGAATCTCAAGTCGCTCTCCGCCAGCGCCCTGTTCCTCGCCGCGCTCGGGATCTACGTCCAGATCGCCGCCGGCAACCTGCCGGGCTACCCGGTGGTCGCGCCGGGCGCGATCCTGTTGCTGGCCGCGGCCGCGTTGACCGCGTTCCTGCCGTTCCGCTGGTCACCGGTCGCTGCCGTGCTGGCCGCCGCGTTCATGATCATCGGCCTGTTCGGCGCCGGGCAGGCGCCTCGGCTGCTCGAGGTTCGCGCGGTCGGCGACACGGTCGGGCTCTGGCTGCAGATGATCATGGTCGTGGTGGCCGGTGCGCTGGCCGTCCTGGCCATCGCCCGGCCCTAGGGCTCAGAGCTGGGCCAGCGCCAGCCAGGCCAGCGTCTCGGTCGAGGCGGAGCCGCCGACCTCGTCGAGCAGGATGCCGGCGGCCGCCTCGGCCAGCACCGACGGCGGGGTCGCCCAGTCCCGCCCGACGGCGGTCGCGGCCTGCTCCTCGGCGAACCGGATCACGGCGATCAGGGCGGCCTGGTCGGTCGCGGGGAGAGCCGGCCGGGCCGGTGCCACCTCGCCGCTGCCCAGGTACGGACCCGCGGCCCGGAGCCGGGCCCGGAACGCCGGCGACGGCTGCTCCAGAGTGCGGTGGATCGCGGCCAGCAGCTCGAGCTCGGCGATCCCGTGCCGGTCCAGCGGCAGCTCGGGCCGGCCCGGCACGGCGGCGGCCAGAGCGCCGGCGTGCTGGATGATCGGGGCGATCGCCTGGCCGCGGATGACCCGGGCCAGACAGGCCTGGGTGACCGCGAAGCCGAGCCCGGGGTCGACCCGGTCGCAGCGCAGCAGCCAGTCGACGGCCACCTCGAGCAGGTCCCGGGCACCGGTGCGGTGGTGCTCGATGCAGAGCAGGGTCGCGTCCAGACCGGTCGCCGGGCCGTCGTCCAGCAGCGCGCCGGTGATCATCTCCAACAGCTCGGCCGCCTCGTCCGGGTCCGCCGCCGTACCGGCGCTGAGGGTGCGGTGCAGCACGATGCCGTCCGCGGTCGAGCCGGCCGGGCCGGACGGCTCCGGCGCCGGGAACTGGTCGACCCGTTCGGCCACCACCTGCTCGACCGGCGGCGCCCACCCCAGGCTGAACCGTACGGTCCCGCGCGCGGACCGCTCCTCGATCGAGTACCGGGCCGCCCGGTCCGCCACGAGTTCGGTGATCTCGCCGCCCGGCGCGCTCAACGTCCCGCCGACACCGATCAGGTCCTCCGGCACGATCAGGGCCGCGTCCGGGTCGCTGCGCAGGTCGATCGGTTCGCCCACCGTCCGCACGGTCGGCCACGGCACCACGCCGCGGCGGCGCTCGATCAGCCGGGCCGCGTCGGCGTACCAGGTCCACTGCCAGGTGATCACGAAGCCCGCGCCCGCCGGCAGCCGGAGCGGCCCGGTCAGCAGACCGGCGTCGCCGATCTCCGCGATCGCTCCGGTGGTCAGTCGCCCGGCCAGGATCGGCCCGCCGCCGTCACCCGGCCGGATGACCAGCTCCGCCTCCGCGCCGGCGGCAGCCGGGTGCCCGACCATCCGCTCGCCGAGGGCCAGGTCGAGCCGCACCTGGTCGACCGCGAGCTCGTGCTGGGTGGCGTTGGCCAGCCGGACCCGCCAGCCCCAGCCGGCCGCGACCGTGTGCCGGACCGAGATGTCCAGCCCGTCACCGGCATCGAGCTCCAGGTCGACCTCGTCGGCGTCGCCGGCGAGCCGGACCAGCTCCGGCTGCCGGGCCCGGCCGCCGATGATCACCTCGCCGACCCCGCCGCCGGACAGGTAGCGATGATCACCGGCGGTGGCGTCGACGATCCGCCCCGTCTCGTCGATCCGGAGCCGGCCGGGCGGCACGTCGAAGATCATCCGCGGCGCTGACATCGCCCACACCAGAACAGATTGCGCCCGGCCAGGACCTCGGTCCTGATCATGGAGCCGCAGACCCAGCAGGGCAGGCCGTTGCGGCGGTACACGTACACCTCACCACCATGATCGTCGACCCGCGGCGGGCGGCCCATCGCCTCCGGGGTGTGCTCGTCGCGCACCGTGTCGATCCGGTTGTCGGCGACACCCTTGGGCATCAGCAGCAGCAGATCGGCCCAGATCGCCTGCCAACTGCGCCGGCTCAGCTTGTTGCCCGGCCGGTGCGGGTGGATCCGGTTCCGGAACAACACCTCGGCCCGGTACACGTTGCCGACGCCGGACAGGATCGCCTGATCCATCAGCAGCGCGGCGATCGGCCGGCCGGACCGGTGGATCCGCCGCCAGGCCAGGTCAGGGTCCGCGTCGTCGCGGAGCGGATCGGGACCCAACCGGCCGACCAGGTCGGCCACCTCCGCGGCGGTCATGACCGAGCACTGCTGCGGGCCGCGGAGATCGGCGACCAGGTCGGAGGTGGCCAGCCGGACCCGGACCTCGCCCTGCGGCGGTCCCGGCGGGCCGAACTGCAGGGCCCCGATCAGGCCGAGATGGATGTGCAGCAAGCGGTCGTCGGCGAACTCGACGAACAGGTGCTTGCCGTGGGCTGTGGCGTTGATCAGCCGGGTCCCGTCCAGCAGCGCGGCCGACTCGGCGAACCGGCCCTGCGGGCTGGTCACGGCAGGCGTCCGACCGGCGAACCCGGCCGTCACGTCCAGTGCCAGCCGATGCAGCGTATGGCCTTCCGGCATTTCACGATCCTCGAACGAATTTCTCTGTGGCTGTAGTCCCGCAGGCGGATTAGGCTGTCCACTATGACAGGTGCGGCCGCTCCGGCCCCGTTCATCGTGCGCTCAATCCCGGACGTCGAGGCCCAAGACCTGGCCCGTCGATCAGTCAAGGGGGACGACCCCCTTGAACCCCCGCTCCGCTCCGCGAACGGACACGGCCGTTCCTATGTCGGCGAACCCACGCCCGAGGACGAACTCCTCGCCGAGTCGGTGCTCGCCGACCTGCGGGCCAGAGCCGAGGGACGCCGGCCGCGACGCGTCATTCCTCCTCGGCCCGACGCTCCTCGTACGCACTGATCTGCTGGATCCGGCGCGCGTGCCGTTCCTGCGCGCTGAACGGCGTCGTCAGGAAGGTCCGGACCAGTTCGGTCGCCCCGTCCTGATCATGCATCCGGGCACCGATCGCGATCACGTTCGCGTCGTTGTGCTGGCGGGCCAGCTGCGCGGTCTCGACGTCGTACGCCAGCGCGGCCCGGACGCCGATCACCTTGTTGGCCGCGATCTGCTCGCCGTTCCCGGAACCGCCGATCACGATGCCCAGCGATCCTTGATCGGCCACGACGCCAAGGGCAGCAGGGATGCAGAAGACCGGGTAGTCGTCGTCCGGGTCGAACACCCGCGGACCATGATCAACGACGTCGTGGCCGTCGGCCCGCAGGACCGACGCCAGATGGTTCTTCAGCTCATACCCCGCGTGGTCGCTGCCGATGTGTACGCGCATGGGAGAACTATCTCAAAGGTCCGATGAGCCTGGCACCGGTGTCGGCCCAGCGTCTGATTGGGCGGGACGGGAAGAGCGCTAGGGTCGGCGCGTGACTCTGAGCCGACGAGCGCTGCTGGGCTGCGCCGGACTCGCCGGACTGGCCGCTGCGGGCTGCACCGACGTCGGCCGGGAACGGCCCCGCTGCGTCGCGGCCGGCACCCTGACCGGCCACGACGAGCTCGGCGGCGCGCCCTTGATCTACGAGATCGACGAGCGCGGCCGCAGCTTCCGTTTCGACGACGCCTTCCACGAACGGCTGCTCGACTGGCTCGGCTTCTTCACGGCCGAGACCGGGGTGGAGATCGACGAGATCAGGACGTACGGAAGCTGGACCGACGGCGAGCCGAAGTGCTCCTCGTGGCACAACGCCGGGCGGGCGTTCGACCTGGCCAGACTGCGGTCCGGCGGCCGGGACCTGATGACCTGCCGGTACGACCTCTGGGGCCCGGCCGCGACGGCCGCGCAGCTGCGCCGCTACTGGGCGACCGCGGCCAGCCTGCACCACCACTTCGCCGACGTGCTGACGTACCTCTTCGACGACCTGCACCGGAACCACATCCACGTCGACAACGGAGTGACCGGCACCGAGCTGTCCACGTTCCGCGGCGGCTCCTCCCGGGTGCAGAACCATGCGGTGCAGGCGATCTGCACCCACGTCTGGGACCGGCCGGTGCCGATCGACGGCGAGTGGGCGGAGCCGACCCGGTCGGTCGTGACCGAGATCACGTCCGGGCTCGACCTCGGCGGGGACCTCACCGACGAGGCGACCTGGCGGGAGTTCCTGCGCGCCAGCACGGCCCGGTTTTGATCGTGGCAGGATCGGGCCCATGTTCCCGGACAACCTGACCCGCGACGAGGCCATGGCGCGGTCGGCCCTGATCGCCACCTCGCACTACCGGATCGAGCTCGACCTGTCGGGCCGGGAGGTCGCCGATCCGGCCCTGACCTTCCGCTCGACCTCGACGGTACGGTTCCGGGCCGACGCCCCGGGCAGCCTGCACATCGACGCGATCGCCGACCGGGTGATCACCGCGACGCTGGACGGGGAGCCGCTCGACACCGGCCGGTTCGCGGCCAGCCGGCTGCCGTTCGACGTGACCGCGGGTGATCACGAGCTGACGGTGACCGCCGAGTACCGCTACAGCCGGGCGGGCCTCGGCCTGCACCGGTTCGTCGACCCGGCGGACGACCGGGTCTACTGCTACACCCAGTTCGAGTCGGCCGAGGCTCGGCGCGTCTTCGCCTGCTTCGAACAGCCCGACCTGAAGGCACGGATGTCGATCACCGTGACCGCGCCGCGGGACTGGACGGTGATCAGCAACGGCGCCGAGACGGCGCGGGTCGAGGTCAGCGACGCGCTGTCCCGGTGGGAGTTCGCCGAGACCGAGCCGTTCTCCACCTATCTGGTCGGGGTCGTCGCCGGCGAGTACCGCCAGGTGGTCGCCGAGGAGACCGCGGGCAAGAACGCCGCTCCGCTGTCGATCCTGGTCCGCGACTCCGTGCTGCCGCATCTGGACGCGGACCGGATCGTCGAGGTGACCCGGGGCGGTTTCGACGTGTTCGAGGAGGCGTTCGGCTACCCGTACCCGTTCGGGAAGTACGACCAGGCCTTCGTGCCGGAATACAACATGGGCGCGATGGAGAACGTCGGCTGCATCGTGCTGCGGGACAGCATGATCTTCCGGAGCCGGGTCACCGCCGCGACGTACCGGGAACGGGCCAACGTCGTGCTGCACGAGCTGGCCCACATGTGGTTCGGCGACCTGGTGACGATGCGCTGGTGGGACGACCTGTGGCTGAAGGAGTCCTTCGCCGAGTGGGCGGCGACGTTCGCGCAGAGCCGGCTCGACGCCGAACCCAGCCAGGCCTGGGCGACGTTCTGCAACAAGCGCAAGACCTGGGCCTACCGCCAAGATCAACTGAGCAGCACCCATCCGATCGCCGCCGACATGATCGATCTCGAGGCGGTCGAGCAGAACTTCGACGGGATCACCTACGCCAAGGGCGCCTCGGTGCTCCGGCAGCTGGTCGCGTTCGTCGGCGAGGACGCCTTCCTGGCCGGCGCCCGGCGCTACTTCGCCGATCACGCCTACGGCAACACGGAGCTGTCGCACCTGCTGACCGCGCTGCAGCAGGCCTCCGGCCGCGACCTGTCCGGCTGGTCGGCGCAATGGCTGGAGCAGGCCGGCGTCAACACCTTGCGCCCGGAGCTCGCGGTCGACGACGCCGGCGTGATCACCCGGTTCGCCGTCCGCCAGGAGGCACCGGCCGAGTGGCCGACGCTGCGTGATCACCGGATCGCGATCGGGTTCTACGACCTGACCGACGGGCGGCTGGTCCGGACACACCGGCTGGAGACCGACGTCAGCGGCGCGGCCACCGAGGTGCCGGAGCTGGCCGGCCGCCGCCAGCCGGACCTGATCCTGATCAACGACGACGACCTGACCTACGCCAAGCTGCGGCTGGACCCTCGGTCGCTGAGCACCTTGATCGACACCATCGACCGGATCGACGACCCGCTGGCCCGGGCCGTCTGCTGGGGCGCCGCCTGGGACATGTGTCGCGACGCCGAGCTGCCGGCCGCCGACTACGTCGCCCTGGTGCTCCGCGGCGTGGCCGTCGAGTCGGACCTGACCGCCGTGGAGGCCGTGCTGCTGCAGGGATTGCGGGCGGCCCAGGAGGACACCCCGCCGGCGGTACGGGAGATGGTCCGGCGCACCTGGCAGGACGGCCTGGCCGGCCTGCTGGCCGCCGCCGAGCCGGGCTCCGATCATCAGCTGGCCCTGGCCCGGGCCTATGCCCGCGCGGCGCTCGATCCGTCGGCCGGCGCGGTGATCAACGGCTGGCTGGTCGGCGAGGACGTACCGGACGGGCTGGTCGTGGACCAGGACCTGCGCTGGATCCTGATCTTGCACCTGGCCCGGCTCGGCCTGGCCGACGACGCGATGATCACGGCGGAACAGGGCCGGGACAACACGATCACGGGAGCCGAGCAGGCGGCCGGGGCGCGCGCCGCCCGGCCCGATCCCGCCGCGAAGACGGAGGCCTGGCGGCTCGCCGTCGCCGACGGCAGCGTGCCGAACGAGACCCAGCGCCAGGTCTGCGTCGGGTTCGTCCAGCCGGGGCAGGACGACCTGCTGCGGCCGTATCTCGCGGCCTACCTGGAGGCGGCCGAGCAGATGTCGGCCGGCAACGGGATCTGGGGCGGCCAGGGCACCTCGCTGCGCGACAACGCCCTGATCCTGCTCTATCCGCGGCTGGAGGATGCCGCCGAGCAGCTGCGCACGGTCGACGCCTGGCTGGCCGCGGCCGAGCTCACGCCGTCGGTGCGGCGGCTGGTCTCGGAGCGCCGGGACGAGACGGCCCGGTCGTTGCGCTGTCAGCAGGCGGCCAACGGCCTGGCTCAGAGCCAGTAGAGCGCGGCGTCGCCGGGACCCAGTTCGCCCGGCGCCGCGGCCGTGGCCAGGTCCACCGCCCCGGCGGGAAGCTCCGGCCGGACCGGGGTCGCGGCGAGGTTGAGCAGCAGCCGGTAGCGGCGGCCGTCCAGCGCGGTGACCGTCGCGCCGGCCAGGTCGCCGGCCACGTCGGCGAGTCGGGCCGGGTTCGTCTGGGCGAAGCGGGCGGTGGTCTCGGCGTCGCAGCCGGCCAGCACGGCGAACGCGTGCTCGACCACCACCGTGTTCGGCGGCAGCTGTTCCGGCCCGCTCCGGTACGGGAAGCAGAGTTCGTCGACGAAGAGCGAGTGCTGCGGGCCGCCGCGGCGCCGGGCGGAGCGGTCCATGATCAACTCTCCGCTCCCCCACAGCCCGACCGTGCCGAGGACGTCGTCAACGGCGACCCAGCGGCCGAGCGCGATCCGTTCGTCGGCCCCGGGCTCGAGCTCCAGGGTGCCGCCGGCGTGGACGTACCGGCGCCGAGAGCCGTTGAGGACATCGTTCGGGACGTTGAGGTGCAGGCCCTTCACCGAGCCGAGCCCGACCCACCAGTCCGCGGTCACGGTGCGGTGGATCCCGATCATGGTGTGGCCGTCCGGCAGCGCCGCGATCGCGATCATGGTCCGGGCGCCGTCGCTGCCGCTCCAGCCCTCCGGGATGCTGAGCCGAACGCCTTCGACGACCGTACCGGAGGTGACGAAGCCGCCGTCGAGCTCGGTGACCCGGCTCCTGGTCACCGTCCGGGACAGCCGGCCCGGGCCGTCGCCCTGATCACCGAGCACCGTGATCTCGGGCGCCAGGTTCAGGTCCCACTCCGCCAGGGAGCCGTCCGCCAGCGGCACACAGAGCCCCTGGGTCCGGCTGAACGCTCGCCAGGAGAACGAGGCCAGCCGGTGCTCGTTCCGGACCGCGACCGCCTGATGATCATGGTCGATCCAGCTCCAGGACGCCGCAGTCCCCTGAGCCTGTCGAAGGGCCGGGCCCGGTGCCTCGACATGATCGAGAGCGACCAGCGCCAGCCCGAGGGCGCAGGCCCGGTCGCTCTCCAACCGCGTGACGTAGTACGGGCTCGAGCTCGCCAGCTCGGCCAGCCGGGTACCGTAGAAGCCGCCGTCGGCGTTGCCGCGCTGCTCGCGGGTGATCAGCTGGACCTGCGCGTCGAGCAGGTCGACGGCGTTGGGATCGCCGAGCCGGTCGGCGGCGTAGCACAGCGACGGCAGCAGGTACTCCTGGCAGTACGCGTAGCGGACCCGGCTGTCCCCACCGATCCGGAGCACCCGCCCGTCCGGGGCGATCAGCGGCCGGACCACCCGCCACAGGTCGGACTGGTGCCGGTGCAGCGCCTCGGGCGCGGGCTCGCCGCGCCGCTTCAGGTCGAAGTGCAGGATCGCCGCGTTGCTGACGCAGATGATCATGTAGCCGACGTTGAGATAGCCGTGGTGGTCCAGCGCGTAACTGTCGAAGAAGTTCGCGCCGCGGAACCGTTCCGAGACCGGGCGGTCGTCGACGACGGCCGGGTCGGTGCGGTCGGCCGGCACGCTGACGCCGTTGATCATGAACGTCCGGGCCAGTTCTTCCCAGACCGCCCGCTGCGGATGATCGGGCACCCGCTGCGCGGTTCGCCAGAGCAGTGCGCCGGCCCACAGGTTCGACTCGGGCGCGTTCCGGCCGGAGGCATCCCAGAGCCCGCCCACCACGCCGTGGGCCCGGCCGCGGTGGAACGACGTCCGGATCCATTCCGCCTCGCTGACCAGCAGCCGGTCCAGCCCGGCGACCAGGTCCGGCTCGATCCGGTCGGCGAGCAGGTCGAGGCCGTACATCATCCGTTCGATGCCGAGCGGGCTGATCCAGGTGTGGCCCCACGGCTTCCCGTCGGCGCACGTGCCGCCGCCGGACCTGTGGCTGCGGACGCTGAACCGGAGCGCCGCGAGCGCCCGGCCGGCCAGCCGGTCGTCGTCGGTCAACGCGGCCAGCGCGGCCAGCGCGCCGAGGTACTTCTGGTTGGTCTGGACACCCCAGTTGTCGTAGCCGGTCCCGTACCAGCCGACGCCGCCGTCGCCGCCCGGGTCGACCCAGTACCGGTCCGCCGCGGCCGCCCAGGCCGCGAGGGAAGCGATCATGGTCCGCCTGCGGTCCGTCACCCGTACGAGCCTAGGTGAAACCCACGAGGCCGGCAGGACCTGTGCTGTACTTCGGTACGGAAGCACGACCAGGGGGTGGCATGACCGACGGCGCGACGGACGATCGAGCCGACTCCGACGCGCGCACCGAGGCCCTGTCGGCACTGCTGCAGACCGAGGACGCCGGGATCCAGAACGCCTCCCAGGTCAGCATGGCCCTGGTCGGCATCGTGATCGCCTATCTCCCGGTGTCGCTGTTCGCCGTCTACCAGGACGAGTTCCCGACCGGGCTGATCGGCTACCTGCCCTGGCCGGTCGTGTTCCTGATGCTGTACCAGACGGTCATGATCGCCGGCACCTCGCGGCGGGCCCGCTCGGCCCGGCTGCTCGAGGACGAGTTGATCAAGATCGCCGGCCTGACCGAGTCCTCCCGCCGCGGGCTGATCGGGTCCCGGGCCCGGAACCCGATCACCAACCTCTACACGATCGTGCAGGAGCGCGGCGACCGCTGGGTGTCCCGCTACATCGCCGCCCTGCTGCCGTTCCTCGGCCTCTACGCGCTCGGCGTCGTCTACACGTTCTTCATGTGTATCGAGGCGGCCCGGCTGAACCCGGACTACCCGGCCCGGTTCTGGGTGGTGATCATCCCGGTGCTCGGCTCGGTGCTGCTCTGGTCGGTCTTCGCCGACTCGGCGATGAGCTACTTCACGCCACGGTACAAGATCAACATCTGGGTGCCGGTGGCCGCCCTGACCGGGATCTGGCTGCAGGCCCAGCAACCGGACCTGACCACGCCGGTGCCCCTGCTGTTCTCGGTGGTCAGCGCCGCGCTGGTCACCCTGGCGACGTTCGCCAGGCCGCTGCAACCGCCGGGCTACCAGGTGATCCTGCGGTCCGGCGTGGCCGGCATCGTGCTGTCCGCGCTGGCGTACTGGCTGGTCATGGTGCCGACCCAGGGGCTGCGGACCGACGAGCCGACGATGTGGGCGAACATCTCGATGCACCTGGCCACGCCGCTGGTGGTGCTGCTCGGGATCCGGGCCGGCCAGGCGGCCCTGAAGCCGCTGACGCTGCGCCAGGTGCTGGCGATGATGATCCTCCCGCTCGCGTACGTGATCACGCTGTGGTCCGCCAACGCGGCGTTCGGCGTGCCGATCCCGTACTTCTTCCTCGACCCGCACCAGACGCCGCTCGGTGTCATCGCCGTCATCTGCGTGGCCGTGGCCGGCTTCTACGTCGGCGTCGGCCTGATCGACCGGCTGGTGGCGCAACGGCGCTCCCGTCGCACCGCCACCTCTTGACGCGGCGCCGGCCGTCTCATACCGTTCCCTCAATTACGGCGTGCATTAACGGCAAAATAGGTGGTCCTGAATGTCCGATGTCGTGCGTCGAGTGGCCCTCCTCGCCTCCCTCGTCCTCGCCCTCAGCGGGCTTGCGGTCAGTTCCGCGGTCGCCGAGCCCGCGGCGAGCCCGGTCGTCACGGACCTGGGCCCGGCCTCCTCGGTCACCTCGACCGGCGTCGCCGAACAGGTCGGCGACCTGATCTGGACCGCCACCTCCGGCGTCTCCCCGGTCCGGGTCGGCGCCTTCGACCCCGCCAGCGGCAGGGTCGAGCGGACCGTCGACCTGCCGACCGGCGCCGGCGTCTGGGCGATGGCCCATGTCGGCACCGACCTCTACGTCGGCACCTACACCCCCGGCGACCTGTACAAGATCGACACCGGCACCGGGACGCTGACCAAGGTCGCCGACTTCGGCTCCTTCATCTGGTCGCTGGCCGCCGCGCCGGACGGCGTCATCGTCGCCGGCACCTACCCGGACGCCGGCGTACACAGCTACGACCCGGCGACCGGGGCCACCCGCAGCTACGGCACGGTGGCGCCCGGCGAGCAGTACGTCCGCAGCATCGCCGTCGACGAGCAGACGATCTACGCCGGCATCGGCTCGCACGCGAAGTTGATCACCGTCGACCGGGCCAGCGGCGCGACGGCGAACGTGCTGCCGGCCGGCTACGCCGATCGCACCTTCGTGGCCACCCTCGCCCTGGAGGGCGACCGGCTGGCCGCGGGGCTGTCGCCGACCGGCACGATGTTGATCTTCGACACCGACGACCTGGGTGCGCCGGTCGAGGTGCAGGCGCCCGGCGGCGATCAGTACGTCACCGCGATCAGCCACGACCCGGCCACCGGCGACGTCTACTTCGGCACCCGGGCCTCCGGGACGCTCTACCGGGTCCCGGCCGGCAGCAGCACGCCGGAGCGGCTCGGGCAGCCGTACGACGGCGCCTACTTCAACAAGATCCTGATCGACGGCGATCAACTCCGGGCCAGCCTGACCAGCCAGATCGTCAGCTACGACAAGGCCACCGGCACCTTCAGCGGCGTCGACCTCGGCCAGGCCGGTCTGCCGCCGGCACCGGAGCTGGCCATGCAGATCGCCGCCACCGAGGACACCGTCCTGGTCAGCGGCAAGGCGGGCATCCAGGTGCACGACCTCGCGGCGGGCACGAACAGCCGGACCTTCCTGCCCGGCGAGGCGAAGACGATGACGCCGATCGGCGACCGGCTCTATCTCGGCGTGTACACGCTGGCCCGGCTGTGGTCGATGCGGCCGGACGGGACCGAGCTGGCCGAGCTGGACCGGATCGAGAACGAGCAGACCCGGCCCACCGATGCCTGGTACGACGCCGGATCGGGTCGGCTGCTGATCGCCACCGAGGCCGACTACGGCAAGATCAACGGCGCCCTGGCCGACTACCGGCTCTCCGACGGGAGGCTCACCGTGCGGCGCGGGATCGTGCCGAACCAGTCGCTCAAGTCGGTCGCGGTCAAGGACGGGATCGCCTTCCTGGGAAGCGAGACCCGCAACAGCCTGGGCACCGACCCGATCGAGAAGGAGGCCACCGTCTCCCGCTTCGATCTCCGCACCGGCAAGGTGCTCGGCCAGTTCGCTCCGGTGCCCGGTGCGCAGCAGATCACCGACCTGATGCCGTACCGCGGCCGGATCTACGGCACCACGGAGAAGGGCGATCTGTTCGTCCTCGACCCGAGCGGCCGGCGGGTCGTCGCGACCGCCAAGATCGGCACCGGCGCCAGCACCCTGGTGCTCGCCCGAGGCGGACTGTACGGCACCGACGGCAAGCGGCTGTTCACGATCACCGACGGCACCAGCCCGGTGATCACCACCGTCGTCGACGGCCTGAACGCCCAGGCCTACGCGGTCGGGCTGATCGCCGTGGCTCCGGACGGCCGGACGCTCTACACGATCAAGGGCCGCAACCTGATCGCCGTCACGCGTTTCTGAGCTCGCCGGTCAGACGTCGAGCAGGAAGCGCTGAGCCGGGGAGATCCGGTCGTGGACCGACTTCCGGATGTACTCGGCCTGGTTCAGCTGCTGCGGCTCGTCGCGCCGGCAGAACGACATCGTCATCCCGCGGCGTCGCTGCGCGGTCCGGTTCAGCGTGCCGCCGTGCCAGACGTGGGCGTTGAAGATGATCACCGAGCCGGCCGGCGCCAGGGCCAGGATCTGATCCGGGTGATCGTCCGTGGTCCGCTCCAGGTCGTCGGTCGGCCAGCGGCCGGACCGGTGCGTGCCCGGCACGATCCGGGTCGCACCGTTGTCCTCGGTGAAGTCGTCCAGCAGCCACATCGAGTTGAGGATGTGGAAGTCGCCGTCCGGCACGGCCCCGCCCCAGTCACCGTGCAGACCCTGCTGGCCCTGCCCGGGCAGCGTGGCTCGGTAGTTCAGCGAGTTGACCCGGAACTCCTCGCCGAGCACCTGCCGAGCCGCGCTCAGCACCGCCGGGTCGGTGTAGCAGCGCTCGAACATCTCGCCCTTGTTGAGCAGGTCGGCCAGCGCCGCGACGCCCGCGCCCTGCGGCACCTCGTGACCGGCCGCCGAGCCCTCCGACACGAGCAGTTCGTCGGTCCGCTCCCGGAACGCCTGGAGCAGGTCGTCCGGCATGTGGTTGATCAACGGGAGGTAGCCGTCCTCGTCCAACTGCTTGCGCTGGGCGGGGCTCAGGCTGTCCTCGGTGACGCCCAGGTCGGCCAGGGCGTCGGCGGTGCGGTACGTGCTCACGGATGGTCCTCCTCGATCGCTGCGTTGCCGTCAAGCTCACCATCCGGCACCGGCCCGGGCCAATGCATCGATCGGCACTGATCATGCACGGATCGCCAATCCGGGCTGCGTGATTCGCAAGCTCACGGTTAATCTCGTGTTCGTGGGCATGCATCAGGCACCATCGTCGGGCAGGGTCTCGATGCTGTCCGTCGGCGCCTACGCGGCCGGCCGCGGGCAGCACGCGGCTCCGCACCGGCACGCCGGCTGGAAGGTCACGTACTACCGGACCGGCCGGATCGACTCGATCGTCGACGGCGTGCGCTACGCCGCCCGGCCCGGCACCGTGCTGGTGCTGCGGCCGAACGCGAGCCACGAGGAGGTCGCGCACACGGCCTACGCGAACTACTACCTGCTGCTGGCCGCGCCGGACGACCAGGCCTGGCCGGACGAGTGCTCCGGCCAGGCCGCCCAGGAAGTGGGCCAACACCTGGCCGCGCTGGTCCGGGAGGACACCCGGCCGGACCGCCGCAGCCCGGAGTTGATCAAGGCCCTGGTCACCTGCGTCGACCTGACCCTGCAGCGGCAGCACCCGGACCTGCGGCCCGAGCCGGCCGAGGAACTCGTCCGCGGCGTGGAGCAGGTCTTCGAGGAGCGTTACGCGGAACGGATCTCGGTGGCCGCGACCGCCCGCGAGGCCGGCGTCTCGGTGTCCGGCCTGCGCCAGCACTTCGTCGCCCGGCGCGGCCTGCCGCCCCAGGCCGCCCTGCTCGCCGTCCGAGTGCGCCGCGCCCTGGACCTGCTGCGCACCTCCGACCTGACCCTCCCGGTGATCGCCGACCGCTGCGGCTTCGCCTCGGCCAGCCACCTGAGCCGAGTGATCAAGAACGAGACCGGCAGCCCGCCCGGCCGACTGCGCACCCTGGGCACCGGCTCACGACGTTCGCCCCTTGCTTGAGCTCAGAAACCCAGCCGGTTCAACTGCTTGGCGTCGCGCTGCCACTCCTTGACCACCTTGACCTTGAGGTCGAGGAAGACCGGGGTGCCGAGCAGGGCCTCGATCTGCTTGCGGGCGGCGGTGCCGATCTCGCGCAGCCGGGCGCCGCGGTGGCCGATGACGATGCCCTTCTGCGAGTCGCGTTCGACGACCATCGAGGCGTACACGTCGAGCAGCGGCTTGTCCTTCGCCCGCCCTTCGCGCAGACCCATCTCGTCGATCATCACGGTGATCGAGTGCGGCAGCTCGTCCCGGACGCCCTCCAGCGCGGCCTCCCGAATCAGTTCCGCGACCAGGGTCTCCTCCGGCTCGTCGGTGATCTCACCGTCCGGATAGAGCGGCGGGCCGGCCGGGAGCAGCCCGGACAGGACGCCGGCCAGCACCTCGAGTTGATCACCGGTGGTCGCCGAGACCGGGACGATCTCGGCCCACCTGATGCCCAGTTCCTCTTCCAGGGCAGCGATCCGGACCAGGTGCTCGGCCATCCGCTGCTTACTGACCAGGTCCGCCTTGGTGGCGATCCCGACCAGGGTCGGCCGCTTGGGCAGCTCCGCGATCTCCTTGACCAGGTACGTGTCGCCGGGGCCGATCCGCTGATTGGCCGGCAGACAGACGCCGATCACGTCCACCTCGGACCAGGTGGTCCGGACCACGTCGTTCAGCCGCTCGCCGAGCAGCGTCCGCGGCTTGTGCAGACCGGGCGTGTCGATCAAGATCAACTGCGCGTCCGGCCGGTGCACGATCCCGCGGATCGCGTGCCGGGTGGTCTGCGGCTTGGACGAGGCGATCGCGATCTTGCTGCCGACCAGCGCGTTGGTCAGGGTCGACTTGCCGGCGTTGGGCCGGCCGACGAAGCAGGCGAAGCCGGACCGGTGCTGGGTCTCGGCGCCCTCCGGCTCAGTCACGGACGTTTCCCTGCGGATCGGCGACCAGCAGGGTCACCGCGTCGCCGCCCAGGTCGGCGATCACCGCCCGATCGGCGTCGGTCAGCGATCCCTCGCCGACCAGCGCCACCGCCTCGAGTCCGGGCGCCCCGGAGGACACGCCCATGGCGATCGCGACGGACACCGCCGACAGCTTCAGATGCGGCAGGTCGACCGTCGTCGCGGCATAGGTCCGGCCGTCCGTGTCACGGATGCAGGCCCCCTCCGCCGCGCCGGTCCGGGCCCGCGCCGCCCGGGCCAGCGTGATGATCTTGGCGTCTTCCGGATTCCCGGTCATGGTCAGGTCGCCCTCGCCGTCGTGTCCACTGCCGCCGCTTCCGCCGCCTCGTCCGGCCGGTGCTCCTCGACCTGACGGACCACGACGGTGCCGATCCGGTTCCGCCGGCCGGTCGACCGGTCGGCGACCAGTTCCAGGCCGTGGTACGTCACCGTCGAGCCGACGATCGGCACCTTGTTGAGCAGCTTCGCCATCAGCCCGCCCACGGTGTCGACGTCCTCCTCGTCGAGCTCGAGCGAGAACAGGTCGCCGAGCTCGTCCACGCCGAGCCGGGACGAGACCCGGTAGCGGCCGTCGGCGAGCTGGGTGACGTCGGTGTTCTCCTCGTCGTACTCGTCGGTGATCTCGCCGACGATCTCCTCCAGGATGTCCTCGATCGTGGCCATCCCGGCGGTGCCGCCGAACTCGTCCACGACGATCACCAGGTGGGTCCGGTTCAGCTGCATCTCGCGCAGCAGTTCGTCGACCGGCTTGGAGTCCGGGCACCATTCCGGGTTCCGCATCAGCGAGGCGACCCGTTCGGTGGTCTCCGCCTTCGGATGGTCGTACACCCGCTTGATCGCGTCCTTGAGGTAGAGCACGCCGACCACGTCGTCCAGCCCGCCCTCGCCGGTCACCGGGATCCGGCTGAAGCCGGACCGCAGCGCCAGCGACATGGCCTGCCGCAGCGTCTTGTTGCTCTCGATGAACACCATGTCCGTCCGCGGCACCATCACCTCGCGGACGATCGTGTCGCCGAGCTCGAACACCGAGTGGATCATCCGGCGCTCGCCGGATTCGATCACCTCGCTCGCCTCGGCGAGGTCGACCAGCTCGCGCAGCTCCGCCTCGGAGGCGAACGGGCCCTCGGAGAACCCCTTGCCCGGCGTCAGGGCGTTGCCGATCATGATCAACAACCGGGACAGCGGGCCGAGCACCCGGGTCAGCGCGACCAGCGGCCCGGCGAACAGGCAGGCCACCCGATCATGGTGCTGGCGGCCCAGCGTGCGCGGCGCGACGCCCCAGAGCACGTACGAGATGACGATCATGGAACCGGCCGAGATCAGCACACCCTGCCAGGTCAGGCCGAAGACGCCGAAGAAGACGAGCGCGACCAGCACGATCGCGCTGATCTCGAACACGATCCGCAGGAACAGCGCCGTGTTCAGATAGCGCGGCGGGTCCTCAACGATCTTGCGCACCCGGAGCGCGCCGGGCCGGCCGTCCGCGACGAGCTTGTCGGCCCGGCTGCGCGAGAACGACGACAACGCTGCTTCGGCGGCTGCCATCAGACCGGCCAGAATGGCCAGCAGCAAGGCGATCCCGAGCTGAACCAGATATTGGCTCACCGTGATCAACTCCGGCGGCGGGCTTCGGCCCAGCCCGCGATGATCTTGTCCTTGAGGCCGAACATCTCCGCCTTCTCGTCCGGCGTCGCGTGGTCGTACCCGAGCAGGTGCAGCAGGCCGTGCACCAGCAGGTACTCGGCCTCGGCCTCCGGGGTCCGACCGTGCTCGGCGGCCTGCCGGCTGGTCACCTCGGGGCACAGCACGATGTCGCCGAGCAGACCGTCCGGCGGCTCCTCGTCGTCCGCCGGCGGCCGCAGCTCGTCCATCGGGAACGACAGCACGTCGGTCGGGCCGTCCTCGCCCATGTACTTCTGGTGGTACGCGCTCATGGCATCCGTGTCGACCAGGAGGATCGACAGCTCGGCCTGCGGATGGATCCGCAGTTCGTCCAGCGCGTAGCGGGCCAACCGGACCAGGCCGGTACTGTCGGCCTCCAATCCGGACTCGTTGCTGATGTCTATGGTCATCGTCGTCGCCTGCCGGGTCGTCTCATCAACGGGGGCGCTGCGCCTCGAATCGATCGTAGGCCGCCACGATCCGGCCGACCAGCTTGTGCCGGACGACGTCGTGGTTGGTCAGCGCGCAGAAGGCGATGTCGTCGACGTTGTCCAGAATCCCCTGGACCGCCTTCAGCCCGCTCTTGCTGCCGCCGGGCAGGTCGATCTGGGTGACATCGCCGGTGACCACCATCTTGGCCCCGAACCCGAGCCGGGTCAGGAACATCTTCATCTGCTCCATCGAGGTGTTCTGCGCCTCGTCGAGGATGATGAACGCGTCGTTCAACGTACGGCCGCGCATGTAGGCCAGCGGCGCCACCTCGATGGTGCCGGCGGTCAGCAGCCGCGGGATCGAGTCCGGGTCGATCATGTCGTGCAGCGCGTCGTAGAGCGGCCGCAGGTAGGGATCGATCTTCTCGTTCAGCGTGCCGGGCAGGAAGCCCAGGTGCTCGCCCGCCTCGACCGCCGGCCGGGTCAGGATGATCCGGTTGACCTGCTTGCTCTGCAGCGCCTGCACCGCCTTGGCCATCGCCAGGTACGTCTTGCCGGTGCCGGCCGGGCCGATCCCGAAGACGACCGTGTGCTGGTCGATCGCGTCGACGTACCGCTTCTGGTTCAGGGTCTTCGGCCGGATGGTCTTGCCCCGGTTGGACAGGATGTTCTGGGTCAGCACCTCAGCCGGCCGGGCGTCCTCGCGAGCGCTCAGCATGGAGCAGATCCGCTCCACCGCGTCGGCGGTCAGGCCCTGGCCGGTGCGCAGCACGGCGACCAGCTCGGTGAACACCTCGACCGCGAGCGTGACCGCGGCGGGCTGCCCGGTCAGCGTGATCTCGTTGCCCCGGACGTGGATCTCGGCGTCCAGGTCGCGCTCGAGAATGCGCAGGAACTCGTCGGCCGAGCCGAGCACGTTGACCATCTCGATCGAGTTCGGGATCGTGATCCGGCGCGTGTTGGCGCCCGCAGCCGTCGCGGCCTGGCCCGCAGTGGCCAGCGTGGCCGGTTGATCGTGACTAGTCAGGGGTTGTCCTCGGTCGATTTACGTAACGGTCCAGCCATCCTAATCAAGATCCGGCGACCTCTCCAACGAGAAGTTCCCGGTCCTCCCGCTCAGGAGCCGGCCGGAACCGCACGCCGGTGCCGGTGCGGCGTGGTGGTCAGCCAGATCGACTCCGCGGCGGCCAGGCCGAGGTCGAGTTGTTCCGGCTCGTCGGCGCCGGACTCGCGGGTGATCGCCAGGGAGCCGGCGAACCTGCGGTGCTCGTCGACCGTGATGTGCGTGTCGAGGACCAGCCGGCGGGTGTCCAGGTAGCGCAGCAGTTCGGCGTCGTCGTCCAGGATCCGCGCGATGAAGCCGCAGTGCCCCGGTTCGACCTCGGAGAGTTGCTGCGCCTGCGGCCGGTCGATCCGGCCCGCCGCGTCCGGGATCGGGTCGCCGTGCGGGTCACGGCCCGGGTGGCCGAGGTCGGTGTCGATCCGGTCGATGAAGAGCTGCGACACCGAGTGCTCGAGGTTCTCGGCCTCGTCGTGCACCTCGTCCCAGCCGTAGCCGAGCCGGACCACGAGATAGGTCTCCAGCAGCCGGTGCCGGCGCACCATCTGGACCGCTGCGGTACGGCCCTCGACGCTCAACTGGATCGCGCCGTACGGGGTGTGGTCGATCAGGCCGAGCGACGCGAGCTTCTTGATGTTGCCCGAGACCGTCGACGGGGAGACGCCGAGCCGACCGGCCAGCGCGTTGGTGCTGACCGGGTCGTCGGACCACTCCTGACACTTCCAGATGAGTTTCAGGTAGTCCTGCGCCATCGGCGAGAGCTCGGCCACCGTCATCGTGGTCAGTCTAGTGGCGCTGCACCGGCGGGCCGAGGGCGCTCGGTACGGCGTACCGGACGGTAAAGTTTGGCGAGCCGAAAAATATCGTGCATGCTTGGTGAATGGTGAGCCCGAAGGAGTTGGCCCGCGGCCTGGTCGCCGTGCTGGCCACCGTGCTCGTGATCGTCGGCCTGACCGGCTTCGGTACTTCCATCACCGCCCCGGACGCCGTGCTGCGGAGCAGCCTGGCCCTGCTCGCCGGCCTGCTCGCCCTCGCCTGGCTGCTCCGCCACGAGCGTGCCCGTCGCGCGCCGGCTCCGCGCCGGATCCCGGCCGACCACCGCTGAACTGCACCACGATCCCTGAGCTTGTCGATGGGCGAGCCAGATCGGGTTCGGCACTTCGACAGGCTCAGTGCGCGGCAACATCCGGCGTCAGGTGAGCCGGGACTCGCCCATCCGGAGGAAGAGGTCGACCGCCTCTTCGCTGCCTTCGAGGCTCCAGTGGCTCAGTTGGCCGAGCGTCACGTTGGCCCAGTAGGCGGGCAGCAGGTCCGGCTCGATCAGGTCTTCGACGACCGCGTCGAGGCGCTCCCACGCGGACGGCTCGACGGCGCCGGGATAGACCAGGCTCCAGTAGAGGTCGATGTAGATCCGGACCAGGGCGAACCGGCGGTCGCCGCGTTCGACACCCCAGTTCCAGTCCACGACGCCGGTGACCCGGCCGGCTTCGTACAGGACGTTGCCGAGGGTGAGGTCCGGGTGCAGGACGTCGTCGCCGTCGATCCGCAGCGGGGCCGACTCCCCCACCTCGCGGATCCGGTCGAGGATCCGGCGGGCTCGCGGTCCGTGCTCGCGGAGCAGGGCGACGGCCCGCGGATCCCAGGCGTCCTCCCGGATGCCGAGGTCCGGCACCGGCACATCCTCCCGGTCGGCGAGCAGGCCGGCGAACCGTTCGTTGATCTCGACCATGGCGTCGATCGTGGTGGCGTCCAGCCGCTCCGCCGGACGGCCCGGCAGTCGCTCCTGGACGATCGCGACCACCCCGCCGCCGAGCTCGACGACCAGGTCGTGCCGCGGTACGGGCAGGCCGTCCGCTCGCAGCCCGGCCAGCACGTCCGCGGTCTGCCGCACCCGCTCCAGCGAGGCCGGTGACCGGGTCAGCACGCCCGGCCGCCCGTCCGGCCAGCTGACGTACACCGCACCGCCGGAGTCACCGTGATCGGCCACCCCGACCAGGGTCAGCCCGGCACCGGTACCGGCATTGACCGCGGCCACCTGCCCGGCCGGATCGAGCCCGCCGTCACCCCGCGCCAGCTGCCGCGCGACGTCGCCGTCCGTACCGCCGCTCATCGCGACGTACAGCGGCTCACACGTCCCCGTTCTCGTCCGGGACGACGTGCACCGCGGCCTCTTCCGCGCTCGCGCCGGCGCCGTCGATCCCGACGTCCTCGCCGATCAGCGTCGACTCGTCGTCCTCGCCGATGCCGCCGTTCGGGTCCACCAGGCGACCGGCCCGCGACTCGCCGACCTCGCCGTCGTCGAGATACTCGCCGCCGTCGTCGTCCTCCTCGGGCACCTCGCTGTCGAGCCGCTCGTCGAGGGTCGAGTCCTCGTCGAGGTTCCGCCACCGCTCCGGCGGCGAGTAGCCCTCGTCCAGGACGTCCTCGACGCCGCGATCGTCGAGCGTGTCCTCCGGCTGGCGCTGATCGAGTTGCTCGGACTGATCGGGCACTTCCTTGTCGTACGAACTCATGGCGCCAACATAGCCATCGTCACAGTGTGTCGGGAATGGCGTAGCGGCCCTTGAGCAGCGGCTCGACCTTGTCCTTCAGCCCGTCCAGCACCTCCTTCGCCGGCCGCGAACCCGTCGCGATCTCCTGCATCGCGGGGGTCACCACCTCCTGGATCGCCGGGACATTCTTCAGTGTCTGCGTCCAGTCGCGGGTCGCGTGGTCGAGCCGGTAGTCCACCGCCGCGGTCCGGTACTCGGGCGGATGGACCTCGTTGCCGATCCAGGAGTCGATCGCGGCGTCGTCGGAGTAGTACTTGGTCTCCACCGGCATCCACAGGCCCTGGGCGAACAGGTCGCTGTTCGACCCGTCCACGCTGTAGACGTACAGCTCGATCGCCTGCTCCGGCGACGCCGTGTTCGCCGACATCACCCGGCAACTGCCGGCCTCCATGGTGAACGGCTCCTGGTACGACGGCAGCACGCCGACGCCGTAGTCGAGGTCGCTCTTGCCCAGGTCCAGCAGGGTCCACTGCCCGTCGACCACCATTGCCACCCGCTTGGTCTGCAGCAGCACGGTCGTGGTCGGCGCGTTCGCGCCGTCGACCCCGCCCAGTTGGGCCGGGCCGGGCGCGACCCGGTGCCGGTACATCAGGTCCTGCAGGTTCTGGAACACCTCGACGCACTCGGGACTGTTCAGCGTGTACCTCATCCCGGTCTCGTCGGTGAGGTCGCCGCCGTTGCTGCGGATCAACGGGTACCAGGTCCACTGGGTCGTCACCGGCGCCGAGACCCCGAACTGCCGGACGTTCTTCGCGTCGAACCCGGACTCGGTCGGATTGCGGCCTTCTTGATCAAGGGTCAACCGGGTCGCGGTCTCCAGCAGCTGGTCCCAGGACCAGGCCTGGTCGGCGACCGCGGGCGGGGTCGGCACTCCGTCGCCGAACAGCGCCCGGTTGTACCAGAGCAGGGTGATCTCGCTGGCCGCCGGAGTCCCGGCGACCAACTCATCCTCGAGCCAGAAGAAGTTCGCCGGCTTCCGGTCGGAGAGCTGCGGGAACTTCTCGATGTACGGATACAGGTTGGCGATCTTGCCCTGCTCCATCAGCCGGTACGCGGTCGGCGCGTCCATGTAGGCGACGTCGGGAAGATCATCGCTGGCGACCAGGGTGTTGACCTTCGTCTGGTAGTCGCCGGGCACATGGATCGGCTCGACCTCCGTACCAGCATGGCTCTCCTCGAACCCCTTCAGCATCTGCTCGATCGCGGTCTTCTCGAACGCGGACCCCCAGAACATGAACTGGAGGCGTGCCGGACCGCCACCACCGCCTCCGCCGTCCCCGGCGTCGCGGCTCGAGGTCCCACCACAGCCGGCCAGGCCGGCGGCCGCTGCCGCGGAGGCGATCCCGGCCGTGCGCAGAAAGCTCCGGCGGCTCCGGGGCGGCAATTCGATCTTGGTCATGACTTCTCCTCCGGGCGGCGGGCTTCGGCCTCGAAGGTCCGCGCTGTCGCGGTTCGACCCACCCGCCGACCAACACCGATCCTTCGTTCTCCGCCGTTGTCCGGCCAGGTCCAATTCCGGCCTCTCGGCCCGGAATGGCCGTCTCTTCGTGCCGTCTCGTGATCAACGGACCGGATTCGACCGACCCGGTCGGCCCGGGGTACCCTGTCAGACTATTGATAATGATTGTCATTAGCTAGGAGAGATCATGAGACGTCTACCTGGGGGCCTGGCTGCGGCGAGCTTGGCCCTGGCCCTGCTGGCCGGCGCCTGCGGCAACGCCGCCGAGCCGGCCGCGGAACAGTCGGCGGAACGAGCCGAGGTGACCGGGCCGCGGATCTCGGTCACGTACAACGGCGGCATCCTGATCTTGGACCGCGACAGCCTGAAGCCGGTGGCGGACCTCAAGCTGCCCGGCTTCCTGCGACTCAACCCGGCCGGTGATCAACGCCATCTCCTCGTCTCGACCGGCGACGGCTTCCAGGTGCTGGACACCGGCGTCGAGGTGCAGGGGCACGGTGATCACAACCACTACTTCGCGGGCGAGGCGCGGCTGACCGAGACCAGCTACCCGGCGCCCCATCCCGGCCACGTCGTCCGGCACGCGGGCAAGGTCGCGTTGTTCAGCGACGGTGCCGGGACCGTCCAGGTGCTCGATCCGGCCAAGATCGACAACCCGCCCGGTGAGCCCACCTGGACCGCGCCGCATCCGCACCACGGTGTGGCCGTGCCGCTGGAGAACGATCGGCTGTTCGTGAGCATCGGCACCGAGGAGGCCAGGACCGGGGCCCAGGTGCTCGACGCCGCTGGGCGGGTGCTCGGCTCCAGCGACGACTGTCCGGACCTGCACGGCGAGGCCACAGCGGCGAACGGCACCGTCCTGGCCGGCTGCACCGACGGCGTCCTGCTCTGGCAGGACGAGAAGTTCATCAAGATCGACAGCGCCGACGACTACGGCCGGATCGGCAACCAGGCCGGGTCGCCCCGGTCCGACGTCGTGCTCGGCGACTACAAGACCGATCCCGACGCCGAGCTCGAGGAACCGACCCGGATCAGCCTGATCGACACCGAGAAGAAGAAGATCAAGCTGGTCGAACTCGGCACCAGCTACACCTTCCGGTCACTCGGCCGCGGACCGAACGGCGAGGCGCTGGTGCTCGGCACCGACGGCCGGCTGGCCGTGATCGATCCCGACACCGGCAAGATCACGGACCGGATCAAGGTCACCGAGCCGTGGCGGGAACCTGTTGCCTGGCAGGATCCCCGGCCGACGCTGCTGGTCGAGGGCAGCACGGCGTACGTGACCGAGCCGAGCACGTCGAAGGTGCACGTCGTGTACCTGCCGGGGAAGAAGGTGGTCGACTCGGTCGAATTGCCGCAGGTCCCGAACGAGATCACCGGCGTCGGCGAGGGCGAGCACTGAGCCAGGTCTCGCCGGACCGGGTCAGCGACCCGGTCTCCAGTGATCACGAAGGTAGTCCCGGGACACCCGCAGTCCCTCGGCGAGATCGGCCCGGCTCTCCTCGTCCACGCAGAGGGTGACGCCGTCGCCGAGCCGGCCGATCGCGGCCAGGGCACCGGTCAGCTCGACCGTGCCCTGGCCGAGCAGCCGGAACTCGCCGTCGGCGAAGTCCTTCAGGTGGATGTTATCGATCACCGGCGCCAGGTCGGTGATCAAGGACGCGACGTCGGTGATGCCGGACTTCAGCAGGTGGCCGGTGTCCACGGTCAGGGTCAGCGTGCCCGGCCGCACCGCCGCGAAGAAGACGTCGAAGTCGCGTCGGTGCATCACCGGCTGGTCGGTGTGGTGGTGCAGGGACAGCCGGACGCCCCGCTCGAGGGACTGCTCCGCGAGGTCGGAGAGCGTGCCCGCGAAGCGGACCAGATCGCTGTCCTGCAAGCCTTCCCGAGCTACGTCGTGGCAGAGCACCACCCGCTCCGCCCCTACCCCGGCGGCGAACTCGATCAGCGCCAGCAGCCGCGCGGTGCCGGCGTCGTCCAGCGGGTTCATCGTGATCAACGACGAGACGTGGCCGGGGGCGTCGCCCCAGTCGGCCCGGAACCGGTCCGGGCCGTCCGGCACTCCGACGTAGTCGCCGTACTGGTTCCCCTTCAGTTGCAGGCCGTCGAAGCCGTACTCGGGATAGCTGAGCAGGAGTCGGCGCTGGGCCTCGGCGCCGCGGGTGGGCTTGGAGAACGCGAGCTTCATGCCGGCAGTCCCTTCTCGAGGACGACGGGCCGGCGGTCGTCGGCCGAACGGTAGGCCGCGTCCAGCAACGCGACGGTGCGCAGGTTGTCCCGGCCGCTGTTGCTGGGTTCGGTCCCGGTCTCGATCGCGGTGAGCAGCCGGTCCAGGCTGCGGAACATCGTCTCCGGTCGTTGATCACCGGCGAACGGGTTGGGATAGCTCTTCTCGGTGCCGTCCGGGCGGGCCAGCACCGCGTGGTCGTACGTCAGCGCCAGCGTCCCGGTCTCGCCGAACACCAGCGTCTCGGTCCGCCGGACCGACGACGAGAAGCTCTGCACGTAGCTGACCGGGGTCTGGTCGAACAGCACCTGGACGTGGGCGTCGGTCTCGCCGGCACAGTCGATCACCGGCGAGGAGAACGTCCGCGCCGACACCCAGGTCGCCTCCCGGCCGAGCAGCACCCGGAACCCGTCGAACCAGTGGATGCCCATCACCGACAGGGCGTGCCGCTGCTGCTGCAGCCGCCAGCCCTGGTCCTGCCGGACCTGGAGCTCCTGCTGGCTGATCGCCTGCACCTCGCCGAGCTCGCCGGCCTCGATCAGCTCCCGGCCCAGGCCGAAGGTGTACTGGTCCCGGAAGTTCTGGTTCACCGCCAGGTGCACGCCGGCGGCGGCACAGGCATCGACCATCGACCGGGCCTCGGCCAGCGAGAACGACAGCGGTTTCTCCACCAGGACGTGCTTCCCGGCCGCCGCCAGCTCCAGCACGGCCGCCGACCGGACATGGCTCGGCGTGCAGACCACGGCAACGTCCCAGCCACCGGCCTGGACCAGCTCGCCGACCGACGGGTAGCCGGCTGCGACGCCGTACTCGTCCCGGATCCAGCTCCGGCGCTCCTCGGACGGGTCGGCGGCGGCGACCAGCTCGACCCGGTCGGGATGCCGCTGCCAGCTCCGCAGGTGGACCCGGGAGATGTTCCCGGCACCGACCAGCGCGATCCTGTGTTTGATCATCGTCGTCTCCTCGTCGTCGGTCAGCCCTTGACCCCGGTCAGGGTCACGCCCTCGATCAGATAGCGCTGGGCGAAGAAGAACAGCAGGATGATCGGCGCGATCGTCACCGTCGCCGCCGCCATCAGATAGCCCCACTGGGCGTTGTAGACCCCCTGGAACGACGCCAGCCCGAGCGCGATCGGGAACAGGTCGTCGTCGTTGAGGTAGATCAGCGGGTCGAGGAACTCGTTCCAGACCCGGATGAAGGTGAAGATGCCGACCACCATCAGGGCCGGTTTGCTGTTGGGGATGATGATCCGCCAGAACACCTGCCACGGGCTGGCACCGTCGACATAGGCCGCCTCGTCGATCTCGTACGGGATCGTCAGGAAGAACTGGCGGAGCAGGAAGACGTTGAAGATCCCACCGGCCGCGCCGCCGAACCAGGCCGGCACGATCAACGGGTAGTAGGTGTCGATCGCGGCCAGTGCGTCCCACATCAGGAACGTCGGCACCAGCAGCACCGCCTGGGGCAGCATCAGGCCGCTGAGCAGGATGCCGAAGATCACGTTGCGGCCGCGCCAGCGCAACCGGGAGAAGCTGAACGCCGCCACCGAGCAGGTGAGCAGCGTGCCGGTCACGTTGAACACCTCGAGGATCATCGTGTTCAGGAAGTAGCGGGCGAACGGCTGCGCGGTCATCGCCCCGGAGAAGTTCTCCCAGGCGAACGGGCTCGGGATCCATTCCGGCGGGGCGACGAACATCTGGTTGTTGTCCATCAGCGCGCTCCGCACCAACCAGACGAACGGCAGGATCGTCGGCACCACGCCGATGATCAGCACCAGGTAGATGATCACCCGTCGTGCGGTCATCGCGCCGTTCCCATCTCGTAGTAGACCCACCGGGAGGAGGACCGGAACAGCAGCGCCGTGATCACCAGGACGATCACGAAGAGCACCCAGGCCAGGGCGCTGGCGTACCCCATCTCGCTCTTGGTGAAGGCCGTCGTGTAGAGGTAGTAGACGTAGAACGTGGAGGCGTTGTTCGGACCGCCCTGGGTCATGATGTAGGCCTGGTTGAACACCTGGAAGGTGCCGATCACGCTGGTCACCAGGTTGTAGAAGATCACCGGCGTCATCATCGGCAGCGTCACGTGCCGGAACTGCTGCCACCAGCCGCCGCCGTCGATCGCGACCGCCTCGTACAGGTGGCGCGGCACACCCTGCAGCCCGGCCAGGAAGATCACCATGACGTTCCCGAAACCCCAGGTGCTCATCAAGATCAGCGACGGGACCACGGCGGTCTCGCTGAACACCCAGTTCGAGGTCGGCAGACCGGCCTGTCGCAGCGTGGTGTTGAGCAGCCCGAAGTCGGGATTGAAGATCCACAGCCACAGCACGGCGTTGGCCACGCTCGGCACCAGCGTCGGCAGGTAGTAGATGGTGCGGTAGACGCCGAGTCCCCGGACCCGGGCGTTCAGCAGCAGCGCGATCGCGAAGGCCACCACCAGGGTCAGCGGCACCGCGCCCAGCGTGTAGTACCAGGTCACGCCGAGCGACTTCCAGAACAGGTCGTCGCCGGAGAGCAGCCGGACGTAGTTGGCGACTCCGACGAAGGCGGGCGGTGAGCCGATCGTCCAGTCGGTCAGGCTGAGCACGGCGGAGGCGGCCATCGGGCCCAGCGTGAAGATCACGAACCCGAGCATCGCGGGCGCCGCCAGCAGCAGTCCCCAGCGCCGCTCCAGTCGGCCCTGACCGCTCAGCCGGTTCCTGGTCCGGCGGGCCACCGCTGGCGCGCTCGCCGTCGTGGACACCGCCATCACCGGCACCTCCTCGCCGTATCCGTTCTGATCTTGTTCCGGCCGGCCGAGCAGGCCGGCGGCCCGCCTACTCGCCGACGACCTGGCGGTCGGCGGTGGAGAAGCTGATCATCAGCACCGCCGGTTCGGTCCCGGTGTTCCGGGCGTTGTGCACGGTGCCGGTCGGGATCGAGATCGTGTCGCCCGGTCCCATCGGGAGGAGTTGATCACCGAGCCGGTGCTCGATCGTGCCCTGCAGGACGTGCAGCACCTCGTCGCAGTTGGGATGGAGGTGCGGCGGGTTCTGCTCACCCGGCCGGATCGTGCACCGCCCGACCGTCAGGGTGTCGGAGTTGCCGAGCGCTCCGGAGATCATCCACTCGAGCTTGCCCCAGTCCTGCGGCTCGGCCTCGACCCGATCCGCCGGCATCAATCCACCACGACCCACGGTTGCCCTCCTCGACAGCCCGATCTCCTTGCAGATCGGGGATTCCGCCCATCCTGCGCTCGGTCGGGAAGGTTGGACAGGGCCAATTCGGGTCAGTTGGCGCGCCGCCGGGGGCGCATTGGCCGGACCCTCATCAGGTCCCAGGCGTCCCGGAGCACGCCGAGCCCGGTGATCAACTCCGGCTGCGGGCCGGCCAGGCTGACCCGTACGTGGTCACCCAGCCCGTCCACGCAGCTGAACGTCGGGCCGGGCAACAACTGGACGCCGAGCCGTTCGGCCCGCTGGACGAATTCGGTGGCGACCGGGACCGGCAGCCTGATCCAGAGCGACGCTCCGCCGGCCGGCACCGTCGGCTCCCAGTCCGGCAGCAGGTCCGCCAGCGCCGCCAGGGCCAGGTCCCGGCTGGCGGCGAGCGCGGCCCGCCGTAGCTCCCGGGCCTCGGCGATCCGGGGCAGCAGCCGTGCGGTCGTCGCCTGCGCGAGCAGCGAGGTACCGAGATCCTCGCCGGCCTTGATCGACACCAGCGACGCGATCCGTGACTCCTCGGCCCGCAGCCAGCCGACCCGCAGGCCGCCCCAGAACGACTTGCTGACCGAGCCGACGGTCAGCACGGTCGAGCCCCAGGCCGCGAGCGGCAGCGGCGGCGGTCCGTCGATGACGGCGTCGGCCAGCGTGGTGTCGTCGAGCACCGGCAGCCCCAGCTCCGCTGCCGTGACGGCGAGGCGCCGCCGCCGGTCGGCGTCCATCACGCCGCCGGTCGGGTTCTGCACGGTGGACTGCATCGCCAGCAGGGCCGGCCGGAACCGGGTCACGGCCTGCACCAGCGCGGTCACCTCGATCCCGGCCGGGCCGCGTGGCAGCGGCACCAGCCGGGCCCCGGCCGCCCGGAGCAGCTCGATGGCGCCGCGGAAGGACGGCTCCTCCACCAGGGCCACCGAGCCCGGCTCCAGCAGCGACACCGCCGCCATTCGCATGGCCTGCTGGGCGCCGGAGCTGATCACGATCTGCTCGGGCGTGGTCGGCAGGCCGAGCGTCTCGTAGTAGAGCGCGACCTGTTCGCGCAGGCTGGGCAGTCCGCTCGGCAGGTAGCCGTGGCCGGCCACCAGCGGAGCAAGATCATCGGCGAGGGTCCGGCCGATCTCCTCGGTGACCATCGGCAGTCCTGGCAGCGCCGCGCTGCGCAGGTCGATCCGGGGCACGGCCGGCCCGGTCCGGCCGAGGAACGACTCCAGCCGGTCGTCGCCACCACCCGGCGTGGGCTGCCGGGCCGCGCTGACGTACGTGCCGTCACCGCGCCGGCTGGTCAGGATGCCGTCGCCGCGCAGTTCGTCGAAGGCCGCCCCGACCGTGTTCCGGCTGACCCCGAGCGCCTCCGCCAGGGACCGCTCGGACGGCAGCCGCGCCCCGGCCGCCAGCTTGCCGTTGTCGACCAGCACCCGGAGCCGGCCGGCCAGTTGGGCGTGCAGCACGCCGTCGCCCAGCCCCCAGTCGCTGATCAGCCGGGCCAGCCGGTGCACGCTGACCTGGCGGCCGACCATTCGGATCGAATTGGCACTCGTTGACATCGTCGTCGTCCTTCATGATGGAAACCTTGTTGGGGTGACTCGAGGAGGAGACATCGTGGGTACGGTCGCGCTGGTCGGAACGCTCGACACCAAAGGGCACGAGTACGCGTTCGTCGCCGCCCGCCTCCGCGATCTCGGCCTCGAAGTCCTGGTGATCGACTGCGGCATCCTCGGGCCGCCGCTGCTCCGGCCCGACATCGAGCGCACCGAGGTGGCCGCGGCCGCCGGCGAGGACGTCGCCGAACTGGCGGCGGCGGGTGATCGCGGCGCTGCGGTGCAGGCCATGTCCCGGGGCGCCGGAGTGATCCTGGAACGGCTGGCCGCGGAGCACCGGATCGACGGCGCGCTTGCGCTCGGCGGCACCGGTGGCACCTCGCTGGCGTCGGCGGCCTTCCGCCGGCTCGCCCTGGGCGTGCCGAAGCTGATCGTGTCGACCGCGGCGTCCGGGGACACCCAGCACTACATCGGCGAGTCCGACCTGATCCTGGTGCCGAGCATCGTCGACGTCTCCGGGCTGAACCGGATCTCGACCAAGATCATGAGCAACGCCGCCGCCGCGATGGCCGGCATGGTCGGCGCTCCCCCGGCGGCCGGCGGCGACAGCAGGCCGTTGATCGGCGCCAGCATGTTCGGCGTCACGACGCCCTGTGTCACCCGCGCCAGGGAGCGGCTGGAGGGCCTGGGCTACGAGGTGCTCGTGTTCCACATGACCGGCGCCGGCGGGCGCACGCTGGAGTCGCTGATCGACGCCGGCCTGCTGGCCGGGGTGTTCGACGTCACGACCACCGAACTGGCCGATCATCTGGTCGGCGGCATCTTCGACGCCGGCCCGGACCGGCTCGGCGCGGCGGCTCGCACCGGGACGCCGGCGGTGGTGTCGGTCGGCGCGCTGGACATGGTCAACTTCGGGCCGCCGGAGACCGTACCGGAGAAGTTCGCGGATCGCCTGTTCTACCAGCACAACGCCACCACGACCCTGATGCGGACGACGCCGCAGGAGTGTGCCGCGCTCGGGGCCCGGCTGGCGGAGCAGGTCCGCGCGTCGGTCGGCGAGGCCACGGTCTTCCTGCCGCTGCGCGGGATCTCCGCGATCGCCGGCGCGGACGGGGCGTTCCATGACCCGACCGCCGATGCCGCCCTGTTCGCTGCGGTACGGTCCGGTCTGGCCGGCAGCACCGTCGAGCTGATCGAGCTGGACGCGACCGTCAACGACGAGAAGTTCGCCGATGCGATGGTGGATCGGTTGCACGCAGCTGTCGCCCAACGTGAAGGAGTTTGATCATGGGCCGAATCGAACGCTCCGCCATCCTGCGGCGGTTGAACGACAAGATCGCCCGCAACGAGCCGATCGTCGGCGGCGGTGCCGGCACCGGTCTGTCGGCCAAGTGCGAGGAGGCCGGCGGCATCGACCTGATCATCGTCTACAACTCCGGTCGGTACCGGATGGCCGGCCGCGGGTCGCTGGCCGGCCTGCTGGCGTACGGCAACGCGAACGAGATCGTGCTGGAGATGGCGAACGAGATCGTCACCGTGGTCAAGGACACCCCGGTGCTGGCCGGGGTGAACGGCACCGATCCGTTCTACCAGCCGGAGGCGTTCCTCGATCTGTTGATCAAGGCCGGCTACTCCGGCGTGCAGAACTTTCCGACGGTCGGGCTGATCGACGGCACGTTCCGGGCCAATCTCGAGGAGACCGGGATGGGCTTCGGTCACGAGATCGAGCTGATCGGGCTGGCCGCGCAGAAGGACCTGCTGACGACGCCGTACGTCTTCTCGGCCGCCGACGCCGTGGCGATGGCGGAGGCGGGCGCCGACGTGATCGTCTGTCATCTCGGTCTGACCACGGGCGGCAACATCGGCGCCGAGACCGCGCGCACCCTGGACGACTCGGTCGTGCTCTGCAACGAGTGGGCGGCGGCCGCCCGGGACGTCCGCGACGACGTGATCGTCCTGGTGCACGGCGGCCCGGTCGCGGAGCCGGGCGACGCCGCCTACGTACTGCAGCGGACCAAGAACGTGCACGGTTTCTACGGCGCCTCCTCGATGGAGCGGCTGCCGGTGGAGCGCGCCCTGATCGAACAGACCAGGGCCTTCACCGAGATCAGGTTCTGACCCGCCGGTGATCATGGTGTGTCCCCGGGATCCAGCGCGGCCAGCTCGGCCAGCGGGACGGGGACGGCCAGGGTCCGCTTGGCCATCCCGCGCAGGTCGTCCGCGGTGACCGGCCGCCCCGTGCGCGCGGCGGCCAGCGCCGCGACGTTGGGCCCGCAGATCCGGCCCTGGCACCAGCCCATGCCGCACCGGGTGAACAGCTTCAGCTGGCGGGCGGAGCGGGCCGCGAGTTCGCGTCTGGCGTGCTCCGCCTCGGCCAGCGTCACCTCCTCGCAGCGGCACACCAGGGTGTCCGGCGTGCACCAGTCCGGCCAGCCGGCCGGCACCGGATGGGCCCGGTGCAGCGCCGCGGCGAACGCCCGCAGCCGGCGGATCCGGCGGACGATCCTGTCCCCGGTCCGTGGACCGCGGCCGGAATCGTGGAGCAGGCTCAGGGCCGCGAGCTCACCCTCGGCCCGGGCCAGCGCGGCGCCGCCGACGCCGGTCGCCTCGCCCGCGACGTAGACGTCGGGCTCGCTGGTCCGCTGCCGGCCGTCCACCTCCGTGATCAAGGAACCGTCGGCACCGAGGCCGGTCGCCGCGCCGGTCATCATGATCAACTCGAGGGAGGCCGTGAAGCCCCAGCCGAGCGCGACCGTGTCCACCTCGAGCTCGGCGATCCCGGTCCGGACCCGGTTGCCGGCCCGGTCCAGCCGGTCCAGCCGGACCGAGCGGACCCGGTCGTCGCCGCGGACCTCGCCGACGATCGTCCTGATCCGGTACGGGATCCGGTGCCGAGCCAGCCCGGCCAGGTAGCCCGCCCCTTCGACCAGTTTGGCGGGCACGGCGGCAACGGCTGCCGCGGACCGCAGCCAACGGCCCGGGTCGTTGGCCTCGCAGACTCCGACCACCGTGGCACCGGCGCGGGCCAGGCCGACGGCCACCGGCAGCAGGAACGGGCCGGTCCCGGCCACGAGCACTCGGCGCCCGACCAGGGTCCGCTGACCCTTGAGCAGCGCCTGCGCCCCGCCCGCCGCGACCACTCCGGGCAGGTCCCAGCCGGGCAGCGGCAGCTGCCGATCATGGCCGCCCGGGCAGAGCAGCAGCCGTTCCGCGATCACCGGTTCGGACCCGGCCGGCCCGGCCGCGGCCGTCGGCCGGAGCTCCAACCGCCGCTCGCCGGGCGAGCCCGTGATCAGGTGCACTTCGCGGCCGGGCCGGTAGTCGATCATGCCGGTCGCCCGGTGTGCTGCGAGCTCACGCAGCAACCGGCCCAGTACCGGCCGGTCGTGCTGACCGGGCGCCGCCGCATCGTCCTCGGTGTGCCGCCAGAACTGGCCGCCCGGGCGGGGTCCGGCGTCGATCAGCGCGGTCCGCACTCCCGCCGCGGCCAGCCGGACGGCGCCGGTCAGCCCGGCCGGGCCGGCGCCGACCACGACCGCGGCGAACCGTTCCGCGGCGGTCACGGCGGATCCTCCTGGCCCCGGTCGGTGTCGATGATCATGCCCTCCCGGGCCGGGATCAGGCAGGCCCGGACCGGCGGCCCACCGTCCACCCGGACCAGGCAGTCGAAGCAGGCACCGATGCCGCAGAACAGGCCGCGCGGGCGGTCGTACCGCCGGGTCCGGCGCCAGGAGACGATGCCGGCCGCGATCAGGGCGGCGGCGACGGTCTGGTCCGGCCCCGCCGGGACGTCGGCGCCGTCGACCTTGATCGCGTACGTCGGCTCAACCATGATCGACTCCGGCGCTGTCGAACCGCTCGGGCGCGAACGGAGCCGGGTCCACCCCAGGAGACTCGCCCATGATCAGCTGGGTCAGCAGGGCACCGGTGGCCACCGACAGCCCGATCCCGGCACCCTCGTGGCCACAGCCGTGCAGCAGTCCCGGTGCCCGCGGATCGGCGCCGATCACCGGCAGATGATCCGGGCAGTAGGGCCGGAAACCGTGGTAGTGCCGCAGGATCCGTACCCCGGCCAGCACCGGGAACAGCGCGATCGCCTGCCGGGCCAGCCGGCCGAGCACCTCGGGCCGGACCTCGTGATCGAAACCGACCCGTTCCCGGGACGAGCCGATCAGCACGGTGCCGCTCGGCGTGCCCTCGATCACCGGCGAGGTCTGCAACACGGCGTCGGAGCTGGCCACGTTGTCCACGTAGTCGGCGCTGTAGACCTTGTGCCGGATCAGCCGCCCGACCGGCTCGGTGACCAGGACGAACCCGCGCCGCGGCAGCACCGGCAGCCGTACCCCGGCCAGCGCAGCGACCTCGCCGGCCCAGGTGCCGGCCGCGTTGATCACCCGACCGGCCGGGATCGTCCCGCCGTCGCCGGTCCGGACCCCGACCACGTCGTCGCCGGCCCGGAGGAACCCGGTCACCTCCGCGGCGCGGAGTTCGGCGCCGCGGTCCCGGGCCAGCCGGAGCAGCTGGGCGGCCGCGAGCATCGGCTGCACCTGGGCGTCCTCGGGATAGAACGCTCCCCCGGCCAGGCCGACCGCGAGCTCGGGCTCGTAGCCGGGCAGCTCGTCCGGACCGAGATCATCGGCGATCACACCGGCCGCGCGCTGGCCCGCCGCCAGCCGGCGCAGCCCGGCCAGCGCGGGTCCGGTGGCCGCGACCACGACCCCGCCCTTGGCCTCGAACTCCCAGCGGGCCGCGTGCTCGCCGAGATCCTGCCGCCACAGTCGCTGCGCGTACCGGGCCAGCTCCAGTTCCGGGCCGGGTTCCTTGTCCGACACCAGCAGATTGCCCTCGCCCGCGCTCGACGTGCCGCCGGCGACGCCGGCCCGGTCCACGACGACCGTACGCAGCCCGGCCAGGGTGGCGAAGTAGGCGCAGGAGGCGCCGACCACACCCGCACCGATGATCACCAGGTCCGGCTGCGGCATCGTGATCACGCCTCCGGGTGAGCGGCCCAGAGCCCGCGGACATGGCCGATGTGCCGGCGCAGGTACGCCTCCACGTCCTCCGCCTGCCCGGCCTCGACCAGGTCCATGATCACCAGATGTTCCTCGGCCGACTCGACCAGCCGACCGGACTCCAGCAGCGGGGTCAGCCCGAGCAGCCGGGTCTTGGCCCGGAGGTCGGCGACGACGTCGAGCAGCAGCCGGTTGCCGGCGTGCTCCAGCAGGGTCAGGTGGAAGTCCAGATCGCAGGCGACGTATTCGATCAGGTCCCCCGCCTTCGCCGCCTCGACGATCTTGCCGGCCTGTTCGCGGAGCCGCTCGATCCCAGCCGGGTCGATCCGGCCGGCGACCTTCCGTACCATCGGCGGCTCGATCAGCAGCCGCAGCTGGGCCACGTCGTCGAGGTCCGACTCGGACACCTCGGTGACCCGGAATCCCTTGTTCGGAAGGGAGATCACCAGTCCCTCCCGGACCAGGTCGAGCATCGCCTCGCGGACCGGGGTCGGCGAGACGCCGAACGTCTCGGCCAGCGTCGGCGCCGAGTAGACCCGGCCCGGCTCCATCTCGCCGGAGATGATCGCCGATCTGATCGCGCGTTTGACCCCGTCCCGGAGGTTCTCCCGGCGCACCGGGCGCAACGTACTGCTCATGATCGACTCACAGCAGGAAGCCGGCCGGGAACGGGTCGGTCGGGTCGAGGAAATACTGCGCGGTGCCGGTGATCCAGGCCCGGCCGGTGATCGTCGGCACCACCGCCGACCGGCCGCCGACCGCGGCCGTGTCGACCAGACGGCCGACGAACCGGGTGCCGATGAAGGACTCGTTGACGAAGTCGGTGTCCAGCGCCAGCTCGCCGCGCGCGTGCAGCTGTGCCATCCGGGCGCTGGTCCCGGTGCCGCACGGGGACCGGTCGAACCAGCCGGGATGGATCGCCATCGCGTGCCGGGAGTGCCGGGCGTCCGAGCCCGGCGCGGCGAGATAGACGTGGTGGCACCCGGCGATGTCGGGCCGTTCCGGATGCACCGGCCGGTCCGCCTCGTTGATCGCGTCCATGATCGCCAGTCCGGCCTTGATCAACTCACCGCCGGCCGCGCGGTCGTACGGCAGCCCGAGCCGGTCCAGTTCGACGATGGCGTAGAAGTTCCCGCCGAAGGCCAAGTCGTAGCCGACGCTGCCGTACCCCGGGACCTCGACCTGCTGGTTCAAGGCGTGCGCGTACGAGTCGACGTTGCGCAGCGTCACGGCGGTCGCGGCACCGTCCCGTACGGCCACCTCGGCCCGGACCAGCCCGGCCGGCGTGTCCAGGTTGATCACCGTGACCGGCTCGGCGACCTCGACCATCCCGGTCTCGACCAGCACCGTGGCAACGCCGATCGTGCCGTGCCCGCACATCGGCAGCAACCCGGACACCTCGATGAACAGCACGCCGAAGTCGGCGTCCGGCCGGGTCGACGGCTGCAGGATCGCCCCGCTCATGGCGGCGTGCCCGCGCGGTTCGTACATCAGCAGCGTGCGGACGTGATCTTGGTTGTCGGCGAACCACTGCCGCCGTTCGGCCATCGTCGAGCCGGGGATCACGCCGACGCCACCGGTGATCACCCGGGTCGGCATCCCCTCCGTGTGCGAGTCGACCGCGTGGAAGACGCGCTTCGAGCGCATCAGCGCATTCCCTTGGCCAGCAGGCGTTCCACCTCGCCGGTGATCTCGGTCGCCGACTCGGTGGGCAGCGCCAGCCGCGGCGGCCGGCAGCCACCACCCTTGCGTCCGGCCACGTCCATCATGAGCTTGATCGCCTGGACGAACTCGGTGGTCGCGTCCCAGCGCAGCAACGCGTGCAGGTCGCGGTAGAGCGGCAGAGCCTCGGCAAGATCAGCGGGCTGGCCGGAAGTGGCCAGCCGGTACAGCTCGACACTGATCGCCGGCAGCGCGTTGGGCAGTCCGGCGATCCAGCCGACCGCCCCGGCGATGCCGAGCTCGAGCAGCACGTCATCGGTGCCGATGATCACGTCCAGGCCGGGCGCCAGCTCGGCGATCCGGTAGGCCCGGCGCACGTCGCCGGTGAACTCCTTCACGGCGACGATCAGGCCCTCGCCGAACAGCCGGGCCAGCAGCGGCGGCGTCAGGTCGACCTTGGTGTCGTACGGATTGTTGTACGCGACGATCGGCAGCCCGGCCTTGGCCACCTCGCGATAGTGCTCGACCACCGTCGCCTCGTCGGCCCGGTACGTGTTCGGTGGCAGCAACAGCACCGACGCCGCACCGGCCTCGGCCGCGTGCTCCGCCCACCGCCGGGACTGCAGCGCACCGTAAGCGCCCACGCCCGGCATCACCGAGAACCCGTCCGGCGCGGCCTCGATCGCCGTCCGGACGACCAGCGCCCGCTCATCGTCGGACAGCGTCTGGTATTCCCCCAGGGAGCCGTTCGGACAGATCCCGTCACACCCGTTCCCGGCCAGGAACCGGACGTGCTCCGCGTACGCCTCCACGTCGATCGTCAGGTCGTCGTGGAACGGCAATGCCGCCGCCACCTGAACCCCGCGCCAAGGCCTGCTCTGCTCCACCATGCCATCAGTGTAATGTCACACGACACTCAAAGGGGAGGATCGGGCCGAATGGCACTGCCGCCGGACGGCCGAGCCGGGTTACCGTCGCGGCGTTCCCACCATTTCCCCTGATCGGAGGCCGCTGATGACCTGCCTGTTCATCCGGACCCGCCGCATGGAGCTCGGGCCCAGCTATCAGGAACTCTGGCAACTCAAGTCGAACATCCAGGCCTATCTGAACAACCTGGATGTCCGGTTCACGGACGTGATCAACAACGACCAGGAGGTTGCCGGGAACCTCGCCGACATGCGCGTGTCGATCCTGCACCTGCCCATCGGGGGCCGCGGCTACTTCGAGCAGGTGATCGCGTCGGGCACCGACGTGAACCAGACCCGAGGCATCGTCGACCGGCTCGCGAACGACATCGCGCAGGCCCGCTGACCCGAGCGCTACCGGCCGACCGCGTAGCCCTGGGCGCCGCGGGGGTTGGCCCCCGCCTTCAGCCAGCCGCCGTCCCGGGCGACGGCCGAGAGCCGGCCGAGGGACCAGCCGTCGCCGACCTCCACCAGGTGCCCGCGCCGCCGCAGCTCGGTGATCACGTCCGGGCCGAAACGATCTTCGATCAGCAGGTGGCGCGGATGGATGTCGCGCGGATAGAAGGAGTTCGGCACGGCGAGTGTGTGGAAGTCCGGGGCGTCGATCGCCTGCTGCAGGTCCATCCCGCGATGGATCACCTCGAGCAGGAAGTGCAGCGACCACTGGTCCTGGAAGTCGCCGCCGGGGGTTCCGAAGGCGAGCCACGGTTCGCCGTCCCGGAAGGCGAAGGACGGGGTGAGCGTGGTCCGCGGCCGGGCGCCGGGGCGGAGCGAGTTCGGCAGGTCGTCCTGGAGCCAGAACATCTGGCCCCGGGTGCCGAGACAGAAGCCGAGGCCCGGGATCACCGGCGAGGACTGCAGCCAGCCGCCGCTCGGCGTCGCGGAGATCATCATGCCGTTCGCGTCGACCACGTCGAGGTGGCAGGTGTCGCCGCGCAGGGTCGGCTCGCCCGAGCCGGCCGCCGGGTCCGGTTCATGATCACCGGGATAGCGCGGCAGCTTCGGCTCGCGCCCGCCGGGGCTGCCGGGTCGCAGGTCGGGCGACGAGGTGTCACCGAGCAGGGTCGCCCGCTGCTTGGCGTACTCGGGGCTGAGCAGGTCGCCCAACGGCACGTCGGTGAAGTCGGGATCGCCGTACCAGGCCTCGCGATCGGCGTACGCCAGCTTGCTCGCCTCGGTGATCAGGTGCACCCAGTCGGCCGACCCCGGCTCGACGTCGGCGATCCCCGCGGCCTGCAGCAGCGCCAATTGCTGCAGCATCACCGGCCCCTGGCCCCACGGCCCGGTCTTGGCGACCCGGTAGCGGCCGTAGTCGATCATGACCGGGTCCTCGACCAGCGGCTGCCAGCGGGCCAGGTCGGTGCCGGCGAGCAGGCCGCGATGCCGTTCGCCGCTGGTGTCCATGATCTCCGCGGTACGGCAGAACGCGTCGATCGCCTCGGCGACGAAGCCGGAGTACCAGGCGTCGTGCGCGGCCTGGATCCGCTGGTCCCGGCTGCCGCCGGCCTGCTCGGACTCGCGCGCGACCCGGGCGTAGGTGTCGGCGAGGGCCGGGTTGCGGAACCGAGTCCCGGCCGCCGGCGGTGCGCCGCCGGGCAGCCAGACCTCGGCCGAACTCGGCCACTCGGTACGGAACAGTTCGGCCACCCCGGCCACCGTCGCCTCGACCCGGGCCAAGACCGGGCTTCCCTTGCGGGCCAGGGTGATCGCCGGTTCGAGGATGTCCGCGACGGACCACGTGCCCCACTGCCGGAGCAGCCGCAGCCAGGCGCCGAACGAGCCCGGCACGGTCGCCGGCAGCAGGCCGGTGCCGGGCATCAGCTCCAGGCCCAGCCCGGTGATCGCCTCGATCGTGGCGGCCTCCGGCGCGACGCCCTGACCGCTGATCACCTTGAGCTCCCGCTCGGTCTCGGACCAGACCAGGATCGGCACCTCACCGCCGGGGCCGTTCAGGTGCGGTTCGACGATCTGCAGCACGAAGCCGGCCGCGACCGCGGCATCGGCCGCGTTGCCGCCTCGCTCCAGCACGCTCATCCCCGCCGCAGAAGCCAGCCAGTGGGTGCTCGCCACCATGCCGAAGTCGCCGATCAGTTCCGGGCGGGTGGTCATCATGGGCGCGCTCCTCGGTGATCCGGAGTTGATCATGATCGGGCGGTCGGGATCGGTTTCACGCTACTACGCTGTCCGGATGGAGAGCAGTCGCCGGTTCGGTCTGCGGACCGACCATGCCGTGATCGCCGACGCCGACCTCACCGTGGTCAACGGGATGATCTTCGACGGAGTCGCCGACGAGCCGTACCCCGGCGAGGTCCGGGTCGAGGCCGGTCGCATCGTCGAGGTCGGCCCGGCGGTGAAGCGGTCCGGCCGGGTGATCGACGCCGCCGGCGGAACCGTCCTGCCCGGCCTGATCGACGCCCACCTGCACGCGTTCGCCCTGGACCTGACCGGCGCGCTGGCCGACCGGCTCCCGGGCAGCTACCTGGGCGTCAAGGCCGCGCGGCGGCTGACCGCGGCGCTGGCCCGCGGCTTCACGACCGTCCGCGACGTCGCGGGCGGCGACCCGGCCTTCGCCCGGGCCGGCGTCGAGGGGCTCTACTGGTCGCCGCGCTACCTCTACACCGGCGCCGCGCTGAGCCAGACCGGCGGTCACGGCGACAGCCGCGACCCCGACAGCGTCGAGTGTTCGCACGGCCACCGGATGTGCGAGGTGGTGGACGGGGCGGACGAGGTCCGGCGCACCGTCCGCGACCGGTTCCGCCGCGGCGCGCACGCGATCAAGCTGATGACCTCGGGCGGCGTGGTCTCGCCCGCCGATCCGCTCCGGGTGCCGCAGTACTCGGCCGAGGAGGTCCGGGCCGCGACCGAGGAAGCGGCCCGGCGCGGCTCGTACGTCGCCGTGCACGCCTACTCCCCGGAGGCGATCATCCACTCGGTCCGCAACGGGTGTCGCAGTGTCGAACACGGCAACCTGCTCGACGCCGAGTCGGCCGTGATCATGGCCGAGCACGGCGCCTTCCTGGTGCCGACCCTGGCCGCGTACGAGGCGATGCGGGTCCGTGGCGCCGCCCTCGGCCTGCCCGAGGTGGCCCAGCGGAAGAACCAGGAGGTGCTCGACGCCGGCCGGGATTCGATCAAGATCGCCCGGGAGGCCGGTGTTCCGGTCGGCTTCGGCTCAGACCTGATGGGCGATCTGCAGGATGATCAACTGAACGGGCTGCGACTGCAGGCCGCGACGGACGGCTGGCCGAACACGCTGCGCTCGGCGACGTCGGTCAACGCCGCCCTGATCCGGCGGCCTGATCTCGGCCGGGTCGAGCCGGGCTGCGTCGGCGACCTGCTGGTGCTGTCCGGCGACGTGTTCGCCGACCCGGAGGTGCTCTGCGACCCGGCCCGGCCACGCACCGTGATCAGGTCCGGCAGCGTCTGCTTCGACGGCTGAGCACGTCCACGGGCCCGGCGGCTCGGTCAGCGCGGCGAGTTGATCTTCGCGGCGTCCCGGCGCATCACCATGGCCCGGACCAGGTGGGCCGCGATCACCCAGATCACGCCGACGCCGGTGAGGAAGGTGCCGAGCGACGACCAGAGCACCAGATACCAGGGGAAGCCGTTCGCGATGACCGCCGTGACCTCGCCGTACGACTTCGGTTGCCGGACCCAGCCGAACGCCAGCACGGCGAAGACCGCGACACAGAACAACCCGACGCCGCCGATCACCTCACCGGCCACGATCCAGCCGTACAACGGCTTGGTCCGCGCGTCCGCGAAGTACCGCCCCATCCCAACCCCCGATTCACCGGCCGCACCAGCCAGCCCAGTGTGACACGCTGTCCGGATCGCAGACCTCGTTCTCTCCGCATCGTCGCGACAGGCTATAAAGTAAGCCTGACCTAACCAAGGGGGACTCTCGTGGCTCGACCGATCCGGTCCGTGCTGGCCTGCCTGGCCGCTCTGCTCGTTCTCGCCGGCGCCGCCTGCGCGTCAACGACGCCGCCCGCGACCGAGTCCGAACAGGGCTGGAGCTTCACCGACGACCGGGGCGAGACGGTCACCGCGCCGGAGGTTCCGAAGCGGATCGTCGCGTACACGAGTTCGGCCGGTGCGCTGTGGGACCTCGGCATCAAGGCGATCGGCACGTTCGGGCCGCTGTCCCCGGTCGACGGCAAGCCCAATCCGCAGTCCGGCAACGTGGATCCGGCCGCGGTGACCAACCTCGGCGAGGAGTACGGCCAGGCCGACATCGAGAAGCTCGCCTCACTGGCGCCCGACCTGATCGTCTACGGCACCTGGTCGCCCGACGCCGAGCCGACCGACGAAGAGAAGAAGATGGCCGAGATCGCGCCGCTGGTGAAGATCAACCACGGCAAGGGCGCGACGCTGGACAAGACGATCGCCCGTTACGCCGAGCTGGCCGCCTCGCTCGGGGTCGATCTCGGCTCACCGGAGATCAGCCAGGACAAGGCGGCCTTCGAGGCGGCCTCCAACCGGCTCCGGGACTGGGCCAAGGCGAAGCCGGACGTCCGGATCGCGGCGGTCGCCCTGGACCCGCAGATGATGTACATCGCCGTACCGAAGGACAACGCCGACCTCGCCTACTACGCGAGCCTGGGGCTCGGCCTGGTCACGCCGGAGAACCCCAACAACGGTGAGTTCTGGGAGTACCTGAGCTGGGAGAACGCCGACAAGTACGCCCTCGACGTGATCATGTGGGACACCCGCTCGCAGGCCGCGAAGCCGGACCAGATCATCAAGGCCAAGCCGTCCTTCGCCAAGCTGCCGTCCGTCGAGGCCGGCCAACTGGTCCGCTGGGACTACGTGTCGCCGCCGAGCTACAAGCTGCAGTCGGTGATCTTGAACACGCTGGCCGACCAGTTGGCGCCGACCGGTCAGCTGACCCGGGAGCCGAAGGGCTGCTGCGGCCGGCCCGGATCCTAACCGTAGTAGCGCTTCAGGAAGCTGATCTTGAAGTCGGCGTAGCTGCCGTCGGCGATGCTGGCCCTGATCCGGTCCACCAGCGACACGATGAAGCGTTCGTTGTGGATCGTGCACAGGGTCGAGGCCAGCATCTCCCCCGCCTTGAACAGGTGGTGCAGGTAGGCCCGGGTGTAGTGCGCGCAGGTGTAGCAGTCGCACTCGTCGTCGATCGGGGTGAAGGCCCGCCGGTTCCGCGCGGTGTTGACGTTGAACCGGCCGTCGCGGGAGTAGACGGCCGCGTTGCGGGCCACCCGGGACGGATTCACGCAGTCGAAGGTGTCGGCGCCGTTCTCGATCGCGACGAAGAAGTCGTCCGGCTCCGCGATGCCGAGCAGGTGCCGCGGCTTGTCGTCGGGCAGTTCGTCGGTCACCCAGCCGACGATCTCGCCGAGCCGCTCCTTCTCCAGCGCGCCGCCGATCCCGTACCCGTCGAAACCATGATCGACTCCGGCCGGGTCCGGGAGCCGCAGCGCAGCAAGATCACGAGCCGCCTGCCGCCGCAGATCCTCGTACTGGGCGCCCTGGACCACCCCGAACAGCGCCTGGTACGGACGGTGCGCCCGCTCGGCGGTCAGCCGGAGGTGCTCGGTCAGGCAGCGTTCCGCCCAGCGCTGGGTCCGGTCCACCGACCGTTCCTGGTACGCCCTGGTGTTCATCAGCGTGGTCAGCTCGTCGAACGCGAAGATGATGTCCGCGCCGAGCTGGTGCTGGATCTGCATCGACACCTCGGGCGTGAACCGGTGCCGGGATCCGTTCAGGTGCGAGGTGAAGGTGACGCCGTCCTCGTCGACGTGGGCCAGCCGGGTCTTGCCCTCGGCGATCACGTCGTCGTCGCCGAGCCCGGCGGTGTCCATCGCGAGCACCTTCTTGAACCCGACGCCCAGGCTCATCACCTGGAAGCCCCCGCTGTCGGTGAACGTCGGCCCCGGCCAGTTCATGAACCGGCCCAGCCCGCCCGCCTCGTCGACGATGTCCGGCCCCGGCTGCAGGTACAGGTGGTACGCGTTCGCCAGCAGGGCCTGCGCGCCCAGCTCGGCCATCGACTCGGGCAGCACCGCCTTCACGGTGGCCTTGGTGCCGACCGCGATGAACGCGGGCGTCTCGATCGTCCCGTGCGGCGTGCCGATCACGCCGGTCCGGCCGCGGGTTCCCGGCAGCTCGGAGGTGATCGCGAAGTCGTAACCGGTCATCGCAGCCTCAGTCCGGCCAGGGCCACCACGCCGGCCGTCGAGGCCCGCAGCACGTTCTCGCCGAGCAGCACCGGCCGGCCGCCGGCCTCGGTGAAGGCGGCCAGTTCGTCGGGCGCGATCCCGCCCTCCGGACCGACGACGATCATCACCCGGCCCGCGCCGGGCAGCGCCACCTCGGCGAGCGGCGTCGCCGCCTCCTCGTGCAGCACCAGGGTCAGCGCCGTTTCCTTGATCAACTCGACCAGGCCGGCCGTCGTCACCGGCTCGGTCACCTCGGGCACGGTCAGCCGGCGGGACTGCTTCGCCGCCTCGCTCGCGGTGCCGGCCCAGCGGGCCCTGGCCTTCACGGCGCGCTCCGCGGACCAGCGGACCACGGCCCGGGAGGCCTGCCAGGGGACGATCTCGTCGATCCCGGCCTCGGTCAGCACCTCGACGGCCAGTTCCGAGCGGTCGCCCTTGGCCGGCGCCTGAGCGGCGACGTAGTGCAGCGGGCCCGGAGTCCGTACCGGAAGGGCCTCGGTGACCTCGACCTGGAGTCCCTGCTTGTTCGCCGCCACCACCACCCCGGCGACGGCACGGCCACGCCCGTCGCCGAGCCGGACCGTCTCGCCGCTCCGGATCCGGCGCACCACCGCCGCGTGATGACCCTCCGGCCCGGTCAGCGCGAGCACCGTCCCGGCCGGCGGCAGCGGATCAGCGAGGTCGGGCAGCCAGAAGATCGGATCGGTCACTGACCGACGAAGGCGTCGCGGATCCGGCCGAAGACGCCCTTGCTGTGCCGCTGCACCGTGACCTCCGGCCGCGACTCGTTGCGGGCCTCGGCCAGGTGGCGCAGCAGTTCGCGCTGGCTGTCGTCCAGCTTGGTCGGGGTCTGCACCAGCAGCGTCACGCCGAGCTCGCCGCGGCCGTTGCCGCGCAGCCGCGGCGCGCCCTTGCCCTCGACCGTGATCCGGGTGCCGGACTGGGTCCCGGCCGGGACCGAGACCATGACCTTGGTGTCGGCCGGGTCGGCGTCGGGCAGGTCCGCCTCGAGCGTCGTCACCTCGACCTCGGTGCCCAGCGCGGCCGCGGTCATCGGGATCTTCAGGACCACCTCGAGGTCGTCGTTCACCCGCTTGAAGACGTCGTGCGGCTGCACGTTCAACGCCACGTACAGGTCGCCGGCCGGGCCGCCGCCGGGGCCGACCTCGCCCTGCGAGGACAGCTTGACCCGGATCCCGGTGTCGACGCCCGCCGGCACCTTGACCTCGATCGTCCGGCTGTGCCGGACCCGGCCCTCGCCGTTGCACTCGACGCAGGGGTCCGGGATGACCGTGCCGTAGCCGCGGCAGGTCGGGCACGGCTGGGTGGTCCGGATGTCGCCGAGGAAGGAGCGCTGGACGTGGGTCACGTCGCCCTGGCCGTGGCAGGTCGAGCAGCGCACCGGCTGGGAACCCTCGGAGGCGCCGCTGCCGTTGCAGCGCGGGCAGAGCACGGCGGTGTCGACCCGGACCGGCTTGGTGGCGCCGAACGCCGCCTCGGCGAGGTCGAGATCGAGCCGCACCACCGCGTCCTGGCCGCGGCGCACCCGGGACCGCGGGCCGCGCGACTGCTGGCCGCCGAACATCGCGTCGACCAGGTTGGTGAAGTCGAAGCCCTGTGCCCCGCCGTTGAAGCCGCCGAACCCGTTGAAACCGCCCATCCCGCCGCCGAGCGGGTCTCCGCCGCGGTCGTACAGATCACGCTTCTGCTCGTCCCGCAGCACCTCGTACGCCTCGGCGACCTTCTTGAAGCGGTCCGCGGCGTCCGGCTCCTGGGCCACGTCCGGATGCAGCTTGCGGGCCAGTTGCCGGTAGGCCTTCTTGATCTGTTCGGGCGTGGCGTCACGCGGCACGCCGAGGATTTCGTAGTAATCCTCAGTCATCTTGGGCACTGACATCCTTAATCAGAAGTGGCTGCGACGGAATCGGAGTCATCCTTCGGAGAGAAAACGGCCGACGTAACGGGCCACGGCCCGCACCGAGGCCATCGTCGAGGGATAGTCCATCCGGGTCGGGCCGACGACCCCGAGCGCGGCCCAGGGGTCGTCCGTTCCACCGTACCCGGAGGAGACGACCGACGTGGTCCGCAGTTCCTTGTACGGATTCTCCTGCCCGATCCGGACCGTGACGGCGTCGGCGGTGGTCGCCTCGCCGAGCAGCTTGAGCAGCACCACCTGCTCCTCCAGGGCCTCCAGCACCGGCTTCACGGTGGTTTCGAAATCGTCCCCGAAGCGGGTCAGGTTCGGCACCCCGCCCACCACCAGCCGGGTGCTCGTCTCGGTCCCCAGCATCTCCAGCAGGGCGGCGATGGCGGACGGCGCGATCGGGTCCAGGTCGACCGGCAGCCGGCCGGCGAGCTCGCTCAGCCGGGTCGCGGCGACCGCAGTGGGCTGGCCGTCGGCGGCCGCGTTGAGGTGCGCCCGCAGGTCGGCCAGCGTGTCCTCGTCGTAGGCGGGGACCTCGAACGAGCGCTGCTCGACCCGGCCGGTCGAGGTGATGAGGATCAGCAGGATCCGGCCCGGGTTCAGCGACACCACCTCGATGTGCCGCACGGTGGCGCTGCTCATCGTCGGGTACTGCACGATCGCCACCTGCTGGGTCACCTGGGCCAGCAGCCGCACGGTGCGCAAGATCACATCGTCCAGGTCGAGCGCGCCGGACAGGAAGGTCTGGATCGCGCGCCGCTCGGCCACCGACAGCGGCTTCACGGTGCCCAGCCGGTCGACGAACAGCCGGTAGCCCTTGTCGGTCGGGATCCGGCCGGCGCTGGTGTGCGGCTGGGTGATGTAGCCCTCCTCCTCCAGCGACGCCATGTCGTTGCGCACCGTCGCCGGGGAGACCCGCAGGTTGTGCCGCTCGACCAGGGCCTTCGAACCGACCGGCTCCTGGCTGGAGACGTAGTCGGTCACGATCGCGCGCAAAACATCGAGTTTGCGGTCGTCCATCACGCCTCCTTCGCTTGCTGAGCCGCAGTTTGGCACTCACGGCCGGGGAGTGCCAGTCTAGCCCGGTGAGCGTTGGAGAGCCGGACGGCACGAGCGGACCTGGGACGATCGGCACCTGGCAGGAGCTCGCTCCGCGGGTCTGGGTCGCGGTGGCCGAACCCGAGTCCGCGAATCTCGGCCTGATCGCCGGTGACGACGGCTGCCTGCTGGTCGACTGCGGCAGCAACGCCGAGCACGGCCGGCTGATCCGCGACTCGATCGCCGCGGTGACCTCGGCGCCGCTGACCACCGTCGTGGTCACCCACGCGCACGACGACCACGCGAACGGGCTGGCCGCTTTCGCCGATGTCACGACGATCGCGCACGAGTCGGTCCGCGCCGAGCTGGCGGAGGGTGTGCCGGCACCGAGCCGCGAACTGGCCGTGGCGGCCGCGATCGACCTGGGCGGGCGCCGGGTCGAGATCGCGCACCTCGGCCGTGGTCACACGGCCGGAGACCTGCTGGTCGTCGTGCCGGACGCCGAACTGATCTTCGCCGGCGACCTGATCGAGTCGGCCGCGCCGCCGTCCTGGGGGTCGGACAGCTTCCCGCACGAGTGGCCCGCCACGCTGGACGGGCTGGTCGGGCTGATGACCGAGACTTCACGGGCGGTGCCGGGGCACGGCGAGCCGGTGGATCGGGAGTACGTCTTCGAGCAGCGCGGCCGGGTCGCCGCCGTCGCCGGCGAACTGCAGCGGCTGGCCTCCTCCGGAGTGCCGCAGGACCAGGCGCTGGAACGGGGCGAGTGGGCCTATCCGGAGTCGTACGTGGCGGGCGGGATCGAGCCCGGCTACGCGCAGCTGGCGGCCGAGCGTCCCGAGATCGGGCGGCGGCAGTTGCCGCTGGCCTGAGTCAGCCGTCGAGCAGGCGGGCCGGGACGATCTCGACCGGATACGGCTTCGACAGCCGCAGCGGCTCCTCGCCCTTGGCCTCGCCGACGAGCTCGTACTGGCCATCGGTGAGTTCCCAGGCCGAGATCGACGGGGCCTTCGGGTCGATCACCCAGTAGGACGGGCAACCGGCCGCCTCGTACCTGGACCGTTTGAGGCCGAGGTCGATGTGCCGGGTGCTGGGGCTGAGGACCTCCACCGCGAGCACCGGCACCTTCGGCAGGTCGCGGGCTGTGAAGTCGGATCGCCGAGCGACCAGCAGGTCGGGCTGCAGCACGGTCTTCTTCCCGAACACCACGTCGAACGGCGCGATCATGACCTTGAGGTCGGCCGGGCAACCGGAGCGCAGCAGCACGGCCAACTCCAACACACCCGACTGGTGGTCGTAGCCGGGCGCGGGCGTCACGATCAGCGTCCCGTCGATGAGTTCGTAGCGGTGGCCGTCATCGGGCATCGCCGCCAGGTCGTCCCGCGTCAGGGCACGTCCGTAGGGCAATCCGATAGGGGTCGCCGGCGCCGTCATAGCTGTCATGGTAGGCCTCCCGTCTCCACAGTTCGATGGCCGGAACCTACGGCCGCCTACTGACAGTGTTGCGTGAAGGGGGACGCCCCCTTCAGATCCCCCGCTCCGCTCCGCGAACGGACCGGCGCTGACCGTCGTATCAACCGGTGACCCGGCCGAGTTGGTCGACCACCCAGTCGATCCCGCCCAGCCGCCAGAGCGCGTCCCGGGCGACCAGGAAGCCCACGATGGCCACGATCCAGGACGTCGCACCGGCCGCGTGCTTGGTCAGCCAGCCGTTGATCTTCTGCAGCAGCGGCTCGACCTGGCGATGCGCGACCAGCCGCAGCACCAGGAAGACCAGCGCCGGCAGGACCATGATCACGCAGTACGCGGCCAGCGACAGCCCGCGGCCGGCAAGATCAAGTCCGGAGGTGGTGATCAGGCCGATCGCCCCCAGGTACGGCAGCATGCTGGCCGCCTCGATCGCCGCGGCACCGAGCGCAAGCCCCATCAGGGCAGGGATCGAGCCACCGCCGGAGGCGTCGCCCATGGCCCGCTGCCGCCAGCGCGCGATCTTGCCCGGCTCGCCGTCGGCCCGCTTGGCGCGGCGCTTCGGGTCGAGCGCGAAGCTGAGCAGGAACAGCCCGACACCGAGCAGCAGTTGGACCACCGAGGCGGCCCGGGTGGCCAGCGCGGCCTGGATCTGGTCCATGAAGGCGTACGCGCCGAAGGAGATGATCATGCCCAGCGCGAAGTAGAACCCGGTCACCGTGCCGAGGTAGATCAACATCCGGCCCACTCGCGGACGCTCGGAACCGAGCAGCAGCCAGATCGGGATCAGCAGGGTGCCGAAGCTGGTCGAGTCGATCAGTGCGAGCACCGCGAGGGAACCGGCGAGCCAAAGGGTCATGATCATCAGCCTGCCCGCGCGGCGCCGATCCGTCGTCGGCCGAAGGAGGACACTTCTCCTGCTCGCGGATACATCCTTCGACGGATGGGATCCCGCCGCCCGCTGTGCTGAGATGGTGGCGTGACCACGACAGTTTCGGCCGCGCGGCGCTGGCTGGAGCGGTTCTTCTCCGTCGAGGGCGACCCGCGCTGGTCGCCGCTCGTGCTCTGGCTGGCCGGCCTCGGCCTGCTCGCGCTCGGTCTCGGCGGGGTCTGGCGGGGCACCGGCTGGCCGCAGTTCGATCCGTGGTGGCATGCGGTCCCGCTGACGGTCGGCTGCATCGCGATCGCGTTCAGCCGGCGGCACCCGATGATCGCCCTCGGTGTGGGCACCGTCGCCGTCCTCGCCGACTTCGCGATCGGCGGCAGTCCGGGCGTCCTGCTGGTGATCTTCGATCTGCTGTTCACCGCGTTCCGGCTGGGCAGCCGCGTCGGCCGACGAGTGATCGCCGGGTCCGTCGCCGCGGTGATCGTCGCCGTGCTCGTCCTGGTGGCCGGCCTGATCGACCTGCGTACCGGGATCGCCACCGCGCTGCAGCTGACGGCGTTCCTGGTGGTCCCGGTCTGGTGGGCCCGCGACCTGCGGCAGAAGGAGGAACTGGCCCGCCTCGCCGCCGAGCGGATCGAGCTGGAACGGCAACGGGCCGACGACCTGGTCCGGGTCGGCGAGCTGGACCGGCAGCGCGCCGTGCAGGCCGAGCGGGCCTCGATGGCCCGCGACCTGCACGACGTGATCGCCTCCCACCTCTCGGCCACCGCGCTGCAGGCCGGTGCGGCGCTGGCCCGGCCGGCCGATGCCGGTGCGGACCGGAAGGCCCTCGAGTCGGTCCGCGAATCGAGCCTGGCCGGCCTGTCCGAGATGCGTTCCATGATCATGTTGCTGCGCAACGAGGCCGATCCGGACGAGCCGGTCGCCGCACCGCCCCGGCTGGACCGGGTCTCGGAACTGGTCAGGCAGGCCGAGGACAACGGGCTGCGGATCAGGTTCGGCGGCGACGCGGCCACGGTGCCGGCGGCGGTCGACCAGACGGCGTACCGGATCATCGCCGAGGCCCTGGTGAACGCAGCGAAGCACGCCCCCGGCTCGACGGTCGAGCTGACCATCGACGGCGCGGACCCGCTGGTGGTCAAGGTCGAGAACACCGCCGGCTCGGGCGCGACGATCCACCCCGCGCTGTCGGCCGGGCACGGCCTGGCCGCCCTGCGTGACCGTACCGCCGCGTTGGGTGGCAGGCTGTCCGCCGGGCCGACCGATCACGGCACCTGGTTGATCGAGGCCATCATCCCGGGAGGCGAGCGTGTCCGATCATGATCATCAGGGGCCGTCGATCAGGGTCGTCATCGCCGATGATCATGGTGCGATCCGGACCGGCCTCGGTCTGATCCTGGCCGGCGCCGGCGACATCGAGGTGGTCGGCGAGGCCGCCGACGGCGACGCGGCGGTCCGGCAGGCGAGGGCGTACCGTCCGGACGTGATCTTGATGGACATCCGGATGCCCGGCACCGACGGGATCGAGGCGACCAAGGCGATCGTCTCCGAGCGGCTGGCCCAGGTGATGGTGCTGACGACCTTCGATCTCGACGAGTACGTGTTCGGCGCGCTCCGGGCCGGCGCGGCGGGCTTCCTGCTCAAGTCGGTCGAACCGGCCGCCCTGATCGACGCGGTGCGCCGGGTGGCCGCGGGCGACGGCATCCTGGCGCCCGAGGTGACCCGCCGCATCCTGACCGAGTTCGCCCGCGCACAGTCGGCCGAGACCTCCGAGGAGGTGCCCGGGCTGGCCGAGCTGACCGAGCGGGAACGGGAGGTGCTGGCCGCCCTCGGCCGCGGCCTGTCCAACGCGCAACTCGCCGCCGAGCTGGTGATCTCGGAGGCCACCGCGAAGACCCACGTCTCCCGGGTGCTGGCCAAGCTCAACCTGGCCTCGCGGACCCAGGCCGCGATCGTCGCCCGCTCCGCCGGCCTGGTCGTCCCCTAACCGCGGGCGTCCGGCTCGTCGTCAGGCGCCGGTACGGCAACGATCGGGCGCAGCGAGTGGCCGAGGCAGTAGTGGCTCACCGAGCCGCTGATCAAACGTTCGATCCCGGTGTGTTCCCGAGTGCCGATCACCAGCAGCTGGGACCGGCGGGACTCGTTGATCAAGGTCTTGCCGGGCGAGCCGCAGACGAACTCGAGCCGCCAGTCGGCCTCGGGCTTCGTCGCCTCGAACGACTGCCGGACGACGTCCTTGACCCGCGCCTCCAGATCCTCCGGCGTCGGCGATTCGCCGAGATAGCCGGCCGCGTCGTAGCTGGACACCCAGGCCATCGGGTCCGGCACCTGACCCAGCACGTGCACCGCCCGCACCCGGAGTCCGGCCGCCCGGGCGTAGCGCGCCGCCCAGTCGAGCGCGGCCCGCGCCGAGGGCGAGTCGTCGAACCCCACCACGACCTCGGGCTCGCATGGTGTCCTCGTCGACTCCATGATCACTCCTTTCGGACCCTTCTACTCTCCTCCGCCACCGACCGGGAGACAACCGCCGTCCGGGCCAGGAGCCGTCACTCTGGCCCCAAGTTTTTCACGTTAACGTGAAAAACCGTCGCTTTGCACGGGTTACATCTCGTGTAAAGAGGCAGGAAAGTGGGTGAGGTCTGGTTCGTGGGGCAACGGCAAGGAAGATCAGTGGACCAGGCCGGACTGGTACGCGATCACCACCAGCTGGGCCCGGTCCCGGGCTCCTAGCTTGATCATCGCGCGGCTGACGTGGGTCCGGGCCGTGGCCGGGCTGACGAACAGCCGGCCGGCGATCTCGTCGTTGTTCAGGCCCTCGCCGATCAGGCCGAGCACCTCGCGTTCCCGGTCGGTCAGGGTGGCCAGCTGCGGATGCACCTTGGCCCGCGCCGGTGCCCGCGACCGCAGCGATTCGATCACCCGGCGGGCCACCGACGGCGACAGCAGCGACTCCCCCGCCGCGGCCAGCCGGATCGCCCGCACCATGTCCTCCGGCTCGCTGTCCTTGATCAGGAACCCGGCCGCGCCGCCGTGCAGCGCCTCGAAGACGTAGTCGTCGTTCTCGAACGTGGTCAGCATGACCACCCGGGTCTCGCTCAGCTTCTCGTCGGCGGCGATCGACTTCAGGGTCTCGATCCCGTCCATGATCGGCATCCGGATGTCCATCAAGATCACGTCGGGCCGGGTCCGCCGGACCAGGTCCAGCGCCTGCCGGCCGTCCTCCGCCTCGCCGGCCAGCTCGAGGTCGTCCTCGGCGTCGACCAGCACGCGCAGGCCCATCCGGACCAGCTGTTGATCATCGGCGATGGCCACCCTGATCGTCATCACTGCATCCTCTCGGTCGGCTATTCGGGTCGGTTCGACAGCTGGTTCCGGATCGGCAGCTGGGCCCGCACCGCCACGCCGCCGCCCGGTTGGGGTTGTACGGTCAACGTACCGCCGACGGCTCGGGCCCGTTCCCGCATCCCGGAGATCCCGTGTCCCTCGACCAGCCGGTCGGACCGGACCGGCGGTCCCTGGTCCACGACCGCGATCAGCAGCCGGCCGTTCTGCCGGGTGATCGTCACCGACGCCGCCGCGTCACCGGCGTGCCGGACCACGTTGGTCAGCGCCTCCTGGACGATCCGGTAGGCGGTGTGATCGACGGTCGGCGGCAGCTCCCCGACCTCCCCCTCGACGGTCAGTTCGATGGCCCGGCCGGCCTGCCGCATCGCCGTGATCAGATGCTCGAGCCGCGCCAGGCCCGGCTCCGGCGCCGTCGGCTCGGCCCGGTCCGGGTCCCGGAACACGGCCAGCGTCGAGCGCAGCTCGGCCAGCGCGTCCTTGCTGGTCTGCCGGATCGCCCGCAGCGACTCCTCGGCCTGTTCCGGCCTCTTCGGCAGGACGTGCAGCGCGACGCCGGCCTGCATGTTGATCACCGACAGCGAGTGCCCGATCAGGTCGTGCACCTCGCGGGCGATCCGCAGCCGCTCCTCGTACGCGGAGCGACGCAGGTCATCGTCCCGCTCCCGCTGGACGGTCTCCCGGCGGGTCCGCCGGATCATCCCGATCATCGCCGCGAGGCCGAGCAGCACCAGGACGAAGGTCGCACCGGCGAGGCGGTTCGGATCGGCGAAGCCGCGGCCGTCCGGCGGCCACAGCCCCGCCGCGACCATCGGCACCAGGGCGGCCGACCACGGCAGCCAGTGCCGCGGCTCGAACTGACGGGCCAGCGTGCCGATCGCGATCATCGGCGCCAGGAAGACCGGACCACCCGGGATCCCGGCGGCCAGACCCACCGCGACCCCGACGACCACCAGCGGATAGCCCACCCACGGCTGCAGCCGGCGCAGGATCAGGCCGGCGGTGAACATCAGGATCCCCAGCACGATCGGCCAGGTGAGATCGACCCGATCGGCTCCGCCGCCGAAGTCAGGACCGGGCGGCGGGTACGGCCCGTAGGGCCCCTCCCGGCCGGCCCACGGCGGGCGGCCGTGACCCATCCAGCCGCTGATCAGCACGCTCCACAGAGTGGCCAGCCCGATCAGCAGGCCCAGCGGGACGTCCAGGAACAAGTGCCTCGGTTCCGGCCGGATGGCCGGCAGCGCCCGTGCCATCGGCTTCCCCTTTCGGCTGCTGCTCGCTCAACTGCTCGGATCTGACCAACGATCCTAGGCCGGGTCCGGGGCCCGCACATCGACCGCCGCGCGTACCGCGGCTACGTCACGGAGCGTAGTCGGAAAGCCGCTCGACGGGCGATGTCCGGACGCCTTCGCCGCGCCACAGTGGTGGTCATGATCAGTTCACTGTTGGTGCCGTTGGACACCGGGTTCGGTCCGCATCGCTGGGCCGATGGTCCGCCGCCCTTCTTTCCCTTTCCCATCCTTGGAGGAATCATGTGCCTGCTGTTTCTCGCGCTGCTGATCGGCGGCGCCTTCTTCCTGGCCCGGCGCGGCAAGATCGGTCCGCCGCCGTGGGTCAACGCCGCGAACCGGGCGCCCGAGTTCGAGGCCCGCAAGGTCCTGGCCGAGCGGTTCGCCCGGGGCGACATCTCGACCGACGAGTTCCTGGAGCGGGCCAGCGTGCTGAACTGGACGCCGGGCTCGGACCAGTGGCCGACCGACGACGGCGGTAAGAAGCGCCGCTGATCAAGGGCCCTGTGGCCGACACACCAACCGCCCGTCCGGGGAAATCTCCCCGGGCGGGCGGTGTCGTGACTTAAGGTTCTCTGGTGCCTTCCCCGCATGATCGTTACGGAGGCGACGTGCTCGCCCCGGGCTGGCAACAGGCCACCAAGATCACCAGCCGTCCTGTTCCGGTGCAACGCGGCCTCGTCGTCGAGGACGCCAGCACCGGTTTCTGCGGTGCCATCGTCCGCTACGAGAACGGCATCGTCGTTCTGGAGGACCGCCGCGACAAGCGGCGCAGTTTTCCTTTGGGCGCGGGGTTCCTGATCGACGGCAAGCCGGTCGAGCTGACCCCGCCGGTGCGGGCCGGCGCCAAGGAGCCGGCCCGGACCGCGTCCGGCTCGGTCGCCACCCCGCACGAGAAGGCCAAGATCGCCCTGCCCAGCCGGATCTACGTCGAGGGCCGGCACGACGCCGAACTGGTCGAGAAGGTCTGGGGCGATGATCTTCGGCACGTCGGAGTGGTGGTCGAGTTCCTGGGCGGCATCGACGACCTGCCGGCGATCGTCGACGAGTTCGCCCCGGCGCGCGGCCGCCGGCTCGGCGTCCTGGTCGATCACCTGGTGCCGGGCAGCAAGGAGACCCGGATCGCCGACGCGGTCGCGGCCGGCCGGCACGGCGAGTTCGTCTCGGTGCTCGGCCATCCGTTCATCGACATCTGGCAGGCGGTGAAGCCGGACCGGCTCGGCCTGACGGCGTGGCCGACCATCCCGCGCGGCACCGACTGGAAGTCCGGCATCTGCGCCGCCCTCGGCTGGCCGCACGAAAGCCAGGCCGACATCGCCGCCGCCTGGCGGATGATCTTGGGCCGGGTGACCAGCTGGGACGACCTGGAGCGGCCGTTGCTGACGGTGGTCGAGCAGTTGATCGACTTCGTCACCACCGATCACGCGATCGACTGATCAAGCACCGGCCAGCAGTTCGTCGAGCTGCTCGTACCCCTCGTTCATGCCCTTCTCCATGCCGCTGCGGACGAGTCCGTCCCGAGCCTCGACCGAGTCGAGCACCAGCAGGGAGTCGAGTCGGGTCCGGCCGCCGGGCAGCTCGGTCAGGGTCATGATCTCCAGGCACACCCCGTCCGGGTAGCCGTCGTAGGAGAGCGTCTGAACGATCCGTTCGTTCTCCCTGAGTTCGTGGAACGAGCCGAAGAAGCCCGGCTCGTCGGGACCTGCGTCGCGTCCTGTGTAGCGATAGCTGCCGCCGGTCCGGGCATCCCAATGGTCCAGCCGGACCGGCTGGTCCCGCGGGCCGAGCCAGCGGACCACCAGGTCGGGGTCGGTGAACGCGCGATAGAGCCGGTCCGGCGTCGCCGCGAACTCGCGGGCGGCCCGGATCGTCGGCTGGGTCGGATCGACCTCCAGCTCGGTCTTGTTGATCATGGTGTCGTTCACGACACTGCTCCTTCGGTGCGGTCTGCTTGATCAAGGTCGGCGAGCACGTCGTCGATCCGGCGGTAACGCTGCTCGGCCTGGTCCCGATAGCGCTCGATCCAGCGGGTCATCAGATCGAACACCTCCGCCTCGAGATGACAGGGACGCCGCTGGGCCTCCCGGGTCCGGCTGACCAGTCCGGCGTCCTCGAGGACCCGGAGCTGCTTGGAGACGGCCTGCAGCGACACGTCGTACGGCTCGGCGAGTTGGCCCACCGTGGCGTCGCCGGCAGCGAGCCGGGCCACGATGTCCCGGCGGGTCGGATCGGCGAGCGCAGCGAAGACCCTGGACAGGCGGTCGTCCGGCATCGAACACTCCTCGTACTCAACCTCTTGGTTGAGTACGAACCTAGAGCGGCACTCCCAGGTTGTCAACCGATAGGTTGAATAACACGTTCACTGGTCGACGACGGAGCCGTCCAGGTGCAGCCTGGTGGTCAGCGGCGGGATCCGCGGCGGCGCGATCCGCTCGGCGTCCGGGCCGAGCCGGGCTCCGATCCCGGGCGTGCTCGGCACGGTCAGGAAGCCCCGGCCGTCGTGGCCGTAGTCGACCTCGATCGCCCCGGCCGGGAAGCCGGCGAGATCCACGGTCGGGAACTCCTGCAGGGCGAAGTTGGGCACACTGGCCGCGACCTGCAGGCAGGCCGCGGTGGACACCGGTCCGAGCGGGTTGTGCGGCACCACCCCCACGTGCCGAGCCTCGGCCAGCGCCGCGATCTTCTTCGCACCGGAGATGCCACCGACCAGGCAGACGTCCGGCCGGACGTACTGGACGGCGTTGCGGGAGAGCAGCATCTCGAAGTCCCAGATGCTGGTCAGGCGCTCGCCTGTCGCGATCGGCACGTTGATCTTGTCGGCGACGTACGCCATCTCGTCGAGGTTGTCCGGCAGCACCGGATCCTCGAGGAACATGGGCAGCGCGGCCTCGATGCCGGAGCCGAGCAGCACCGCCTCGGCCGGGGTCAGTCGCCGGTGCAGCTCGATGCACAGGTCGACCCCGTCGCCGGCCACTTCGCGGTATCGGTGCACAGCGTCGATCGCGCGGCCGATCTTCTGCGCCTCGGTCTCGAAGTACGGCTCGTGGCGCGGCGAGTCCAGGAACGGCGTCAGGTGCCCGACAGCGGTGAACCCCTGCTCCTTGGCGGCGACGATGCCGTCGATCAGTTCGGCGCGCGACTGCCCGAAGACATGGCAGTACGCGCGCGCCCGGTCCCGCACCGGCCCACCGAGCAGGTGGTGCACCGGCACGCCGTAGTACTGGCCGGCGATGTCCCAGAGGGCGATGTCGATCGCGCTCAGCGCCCCCATGATCGCCGCACCACGGAAGTGGGTGGATCGGTAGAGGTACTGCCAGTGATGCTCGATCAGCAGCGGCGACGTGCCGACCAGGTAGCGGCCGAAGTGGTCCAGCGCACCGCGGGACGCCTCCAGGAAGCCCCAAGCACCGGACTCGCCGAGTCCGGTCAGCCCTTCGTCGGTACGGATCTCGACCATCAGGTAGCGGTCGAGCAGGAACGGTCGAACCTCGGTGATGATCATGGCTCCGACGCTAGCCCTCGCCACTCCGGAGCGGGTCCGGGATCCCACGGGGCAGAACGCTCTTGTGTCTTGACCCATACCCCCATAGGGTATCGCTCGATATACCCCCTACCGGTATGGAGAACCAGATGTCTACGTCAGTCAGTGAGCGCCGCGGCACCAAGCGCTGGTGGGCGCTCGCGTTGATCGCCACCGCCCAGTTCGTGGTGATCATGGACACCTCGATCATCGGGGTCGCCCTGCCCCGGATGCAGGCCGAGCTCGGCTTCACCCAGCAGAATCTCTCCTGGGTCTTCAACGCCTACGTCGTCGCCTTCGGCGGTCTGCTCCTGCTCGGCGGCCGGCTGTCGGACCTGTTCGGTGCCCGTCGCCTGTTCGGCACCGGCTGGGTCGTCCTGCTGGCCGGCTCGCTCGTCGCGGGGCTGGCCGGCAACGTCGCCGTGGAGCTCGCCGGGCGGGCCGTCCAGGGCATCGGCGCCGCGCTGATCGCGCCGTCCGCGCTCACCCTGCTCATGATGATCTTCGGGGCCGACCCGAAGGAGTCGACCAGGGCCCTCGCGCTCTACGGCGCCGCGGCTCCGGCCGGCGGCACGGCGGGCGTGTTCCTCGGCGGGGTGATCACCCAGTACCTCTCCTGGCCCTGGGTCTTCTACCTCAACGTCCCGATCGCGGTGATCGCGCTGGTCGCCACCCGGTTCCTGATGCCGGCCGGCGGGACCGGGACCCGCGGGTCGGTGGACCTGCCCGGCGCGCTCACCGTGACCCTCGGCCTCGGCGCGGCGGTGTACGGCATCGTCCGGGCCCCGGAGGTCGGCTGGGGCTCGGCGGAGACCTGGATCGCGCTGGGACTCGCCGCCGTGCTGCTGACCGGGTTCGTGATCTCGCAGGCGGTTCGGCGGCAGCCGCTGGTCCGGCTGTCGATCTTCCGCACGCCTCAGCTGGGTGCGGCCAACCTGGCCCAGTTGATGCTCGGCGGGGCCTGGATCCCGATGTGGTTCTTCCTCAACCTCTACCTGCAGCAGGTGCTGCACTACACGGCGTTCCCCTCCGGCGCCGCGCTGCTGCCGATGACGTTGGTGATCATGATCGGGATGATCGCGCTGGCACCGCGGGTGATCGGGCGGTTCGGCACCAGGACGCCGATCGTCGCCGGCCTGATCCTGCTCGCCGCCGGGATGGGCTGGCTGTCGCTGGCACCGGCCGACGGCAGCTACTGGACCGACGTCCTGCCGGCCACGCTGGTGGCAGCGCTGGGCATGTCGCTCGCCTTCATCCCGTCGCTCGGCACGGCGATCTCGTCGGCCCGGCCCGAGGAGGGCGGCCTGGCCTCCGGCATCGTGAACACGAGCTACCAGGTGGGCTCCGCGCTCGGCCTGGCCGCGATGACGGCCGTGGCGACCGCGTTCGGCGCCGATCGACTCGGTGACACCGCGGCCCTGACCCAGGGCTTCTCCGCCGCCTTCCTCGGTGCCGCGGGCATCGCCCTGGCCGGTGCCGTGCTGATCGTGATCACCCTGCGCTCACGACGTGACGGGGCACCCTCCTAGGCTCAGTCGAGCAGATCCCGTACCACGGCGTCGGCCAGCAACCGGCCGCGCAGGGTCAGCACCAGCCGGCCGTCGGTGATCATGATCAAGCCGCGATCCACCAGGTCCGCGACCCGGCTCGACTCGGACTCGGTCAGCGCGTCCGGGTCGAGCCCGTCGGCCAGCCGGAGTTCGAGCAGCACCCGCTCCACCCGGCGATCACGATCGTCGAGCAGCTCGCGGGCCTGGGCCGGCGACTCCCCTGCCGCCAGCCGGCCGGTGTAGGCCGCCGGGTGCCGAACGTTCCACCACCGGACGCCGCCGACGTGACTGTGCGCGCCGGGCCCGACACCCCACCAGTGATCACCGCGCCAGTAGCCGATGTTGTGCCGGCACCGGTGCTCTGGCCCACGAGCCCAGTTGCTGATCTCGTACGCGGACAGACCGGCACCGGTCAGCAGCTCCTCGGCCAGCAGGTATTTGTCGGCAAGATCATCGTCGTCGGGCTGGGCGATCTCGCCGCGCCGGATCCGGTTCGCCAGCCGGGTCCCGGACTCCACGATCAGGGCGTACGCGCTCACATGATCGGGTTCGGCGGCCAGCGCGGTCTCCAGGCTGGTCCGCCAGTCGGCCAGGCTCTCCCCCGGCGTGCCGAAGATCAGATCGAGACTGATGTCGTCGAAGCCGGCCGCCCGCGCCTCGGCCACCGCCCGGCCGGCCCGCCCCGGGGAATGGACCCGGTCCAGGGTGGCCAGCACCCGTTCGACGGCCGACTGCATGCCGAACGAGATCCGGTTGAAGCCGCCCGCCCGCAGCCGTTCCAGCCCGTCCGGGCCGATCGACTCCGGGTTGGACTCGGTAGTGATCTCGGCGTCCGGGAGCAGGCCGAACCGGTCCTCGATCGCGGTGATCATCGTGATCAAGGATTCGGGCGGCAGCAGGGTCGGCGTGCCGCCGCCGACGAAGATCGTGCCGACCGGCGGAGCGGCGGCGCCGAGCACCCGGCCGGCCAACTCGATCTCGGCCAGCATCGCGGCCAGGTAGCTGTCCTGACCCGTGCCGGGCGCCGAGCCGAGCTCGGCAGACGTGTAGGTGTTGAAGTCGCAGTAGCCGCACCGCGTCGTGCAGTACGGGACGTGCAGATAGAACCCGAGCGGCCGCCGGCCCACCTCGGCCCGGGCGGGGCCGGGCAGCGACCCGTCGGCCGGCGCCGGCGTCCCGTCAGGAGGTTGCGACGGCACCGGACCAGGACCTGATCATGATCATGGCAGCTCGAACGGCAACGGCATGCCGTCCAGCGCCCGGCGGCAGGGGCAGGTCGCCTCGGCGTCCGTCTCCGCGGCCGGCAGCCGTTCGATCACCCGGCGCAGCAGCTGCTTCAGCCGGTCGATGTTCTCGCCGAAGATCTTCAGCACCTCGGCATGGCTCACCGCGGTGGCCTGGTCGACCCCGGCGTCGTGATCGGTGATCACCGCGACGGTCGTGTAGCAGAGCGCCAGTTCACGCGCGATCGACGCCTCCGGCATCCCGGTCATCCCGATCACGGTGCCGCCGAGGGCGGTGTGCCAGTGCGACTCGGCCCGACTGGAGAACCGCGGTCCGTTGACCACGACCAGCGTCCCGCCGTCGATCGGCACCCCGGTGTCGGCCCCGGCCGAGTCGAGCACCACCTGCCGGCCGCGCGGACAATACGGGTCGGCGAAACTGACGTGCACCACCGGGCCCTCGCTGTCGTACACGGTGTGCGCGCGGCCCCAGGTCCGGTCGATCACCTGGTCGGGCAGCACCAGCGTGCCGGGCCCGTACTCCTCCCGGAGCGAGCCGACCGCGCACGGGCCGAGCACCTGCCGCACCCCGACCGAGCGCAGCGCCCACAGGTTGGCCCGGTAGTTCACCCGGTGCGGCGGATGCTGGTGCTGCTCGCCGTGCCGGGGCAGGAACGCGACCCGCCGCCCGGCCACCTCACCGATCGCCAGGTCGGCGCTGGGCGCCCCGAACGGCGTCTCCACCGCGACCCGTTCCGGCTCGTCCAGGAAGGTGTAGAACCCCGAACCTCCGATGATCCCGATCTCAGCCGTTGCCGTCACGGGACCAAGGGTAGAGGCCGGGCCGAGCTGTCCGGTGGGTGACCGGTGCAGGCCCTGTCGCCGGCGCCTCGGGTCCGCCCAGAATCGCGGTACGGAGGGAGGACGGATGGGACCGAACGACCGCAATCGTGCCCGCTACCAGCGGCTGGCCGCGGTGTACGACCTGGCCGCCGCGCTGCCGCTGGTGGCCGGGCCGCGCCGGCGGCTGTTCGCCCGCGCCGCCATCCGGCCAGGCCAACGGGTTCTGCTGGTCGGCGTCGGGACCGGACTGGATCTGCTGCACCTGCCGGCTGGTGCGGAGGTGAGCGGGGGCGACCTGTCGCCGGCGATGCTGGCGCGGGCCAGGGCCCGGTGCGCGGACGCGAGGCTGCTGGAGATGAACGCCGAGGCCCTCGCCTTCCCCGACGACTCGTTCGACGTCGTCGTCCTCAGCTACGTACTGAGCGTCGTCGAGGATCCCACCCGGGCCGTCGCCGAGGCCGCCCGTGTGATCAACGCCGGAGGCAGCCTCTGGATCCTGGGCCGGTTCTTCGAGGCCCCGCCCGGACCGGTGCGCCGCGCGGCCAGCAGGGTCCTGACCGCGGTCGGCGGCGCCAGCCTGACCCGGTCCCTGACCGCCGCCATCGGCGACTCCTCGTTGCGGGTCAGTCACCGGGAGGCCGCAGGACCGCTGGCCGACATCATCGAGCTCAGGGGACCCGCAGGGACTTCTCCATGATCACGATCGGTACTTCGATCGGCGTGTCCCGGCGCTCGACGACCCGGTAGCCGCGGCCGCGGTAGAAGGCGATGTTCTCCTTGCTGGCCACGGCGGTGAACAGCCGGGCGACCGTACGATCCCGCGGCGCGGCAGCCTCGATCGCGGCCAGCAGCCGACTGCCGACACCCCGCCCGGTCAGGTCCGGCGCGACGATCAGCCGGCCGATCGTCCACGCCCCGTGCTCGCCGCGGGCACCGATCACGCCGCCGGCGAGCCTCCCGCTCAGGCGCGCGACCAGCACGGTGTCGGTGTCGATGGCGGCGTTGATCACCTCGATCCCCTCGGTCAGCGGCGGCAGGTCCAGCGAACCGCAGCGCTGCCCTTCGGTCAGGAACGCGGCCCGCTGCAGGGTCAGCAGTTCGCCGGCGTCGGTCCGGACCGCGGGCCGGACCTCGAGCTCGCCGGTCCGTTCGGCGTCCGGCAACAGCTCCGGCCGGCGCCGCCGAGTCAGCTCGACGGCCCGTTCCCGGCGCCAGGCGGTGATCCGGCCGTGGTGGCCGGACAGCAGCACCTCCGGCACCTCCAGCCCGCGCCAGGCGGCCGGCTTGGTGTAGACCGGGTACTCCAGGAGTTGATCATGGTCGGCGGAGTGGGACTCCTCGGCCAGCGATGCGGGGTTGCCGATCACGCCCGGAATCAGCCGGGCGAACGCCTCGATGATCACCAGCGCTGCTGCCTCGCCGCCGTTCAGGACGTAGTCGCCGATGCTGACCTCGTCCACCCGCATCCGGGTCGCGGCGTGTTCGGCGACCCGGGCGTCGATCCCCTCGTAGCGGCCGCAGGCGATGATCACCCGCTGCTCGGCGGCCAGTTCCGCGGCCAGCCGTTGGTCGAAGCGCCGCCCGGACGGCGACATGATCAACAACCGGGCGTCCGTGTCGGCCGGCACCAGGTCGTCCAGCGCCTCTCCCCACGGCTCCGGGCGCATCACCATGCCGGCACCGCCGCCGTACGGGGTGTCGTCGACGGTCCGGTGCCGGTCGTGGGTCCAGTCCCGCAGATCGTGCACCGCGAGGTCGATCAGTCCGGTCTCGATCGCCTTGCCGACCAGGGAGAGCCTCAGTGGTGCCAGGTAGTCGGGGAAGATCGAGACGACGTCGATCCGCATCAGTCGCCAACCCCGTCAGACGATGGAGTCTCGGCGGCCAGCAGCCCGGGCACGTCGGCCAGCCGGAGCAGACCTTGATCGAGATCGACCTCGGGCACCAGCTCGGAGACGAACGGCACCAGCGCCTCGCCGCCAGCGGTGTCGATCTCCAGCAGGTCCTGGGCGGGCAGATGGGCCACGCCGGTGACCCGGCCGACCTCGGTGCCGGTGGCGTCGAGCACCCGCAGCCCGACCAACTGCCGGTCGTAGAACTCCTCCGGCTGGTCCGGCCGTTCCGCCGGATCCACGTCGACGACCAGCCGGACGCCGCGCAGCGCCTCCGCGGCGTTGCGGTCGTCGATCTCACTGAACCGGACCAGCAGCCGGCCGCTGTGATCACGCGCCGTGACGACCGTCAGCCGGCGCGGGCTGCCCTCGATGCGGACAGCCCGGCCGGCTGCGAAACGTACCTCTGGCTCGTCGGTGCGCGGCTCGACCGCGACATCGCCACGGATTCCGTGGGCCCGGCCGACGACGCCGACCAGGACCTCAACCGACACGGTTGTGGATCCGTACGTCAGCGACGACCGCGGCGGCGATCTCCGGAGCGGCGGTCGTTGCGGTCGACGTCGACGAAGTCGACCCGAACCTGCTCGCGACCGGCCAGGGCCGTGATCACGGTCCGCAGCGCGGTGGCGGTCCGCCCCGACCGGCCGATCACCTTGCCGATGTCGTCGGGATGGACCCGCACCTCGAGCAACCGCCCGCGCCGCAGGTCCTTGTCCCGCACCCGGACGTCGTCGGGCACCGTCACGATGCCGCGGACCAGGTGCTCCAGCGCCTCAGACAGCACGATCAGGCCTGATCGCCGGACTCGGCGTCGGCCGGAGCGGCGTCGCCGCCGTCAGCCTCGGCGTCGGCCTTCTTGGCCGGCTTCTCCGTCGTGATGGCCTTGTTCTTCGGCTCGTCCCCGGCCTCGGCCAGCGCGGCGTTGAACGCGTCGAGCTTGTTGGTCCGGGTCTTCTGCGGCTCGATCCCCGACGGCGAGGTGTCGCCGGAGTACTTCTGCCAGTCACCGCTGCGCTTGAGGATGGCGATGACGGCCTCGGTCGGCTGGGCGCCGACGGACAGCCAGTACTGGGCCCGCTCCGAGTTGACCTCGATCAGCGACGGGTCGTTCTTCGGGTGGTACTTGCCGATCTCCTCGATCGCCCGACCGTCACGCTTGGTGCGGGAGTCGGCGACGACGATGCGGTAGTGCGGCGAGCGGATCTTGCCGAGCCGCTTCAGGCGAATCTTGACAGCCACGTGAGTGGTAACTCCTTGGAAATCATGTGTGGGTGAGGACACCGCCCGTGTGGGGCACTCCGAACCGCGGCCTCGGCTGGGACCCGACTGCGGGCACGATGAGAGGGCGTGCCCGAGCAGGACCAGCGCATAGTTTGCCAGAGTCACGCCCCACAACGCGAACTCACCGCGCGACTAGCCTCACGCCATGAACGAACTGCGAGACCGGCTGCAGGACGCGCTGCGTGCCGCCTTGAAGGAACGGGACCGAGTCGCGGCGCGGGCGATCCGGACCGCGCTGGCGGCGATCGGGAACGCCGAGGCCGTCGATCCGGCCGGCCACACGGCGGCCGAGGTGGCCCGGCGCGAACTCGGCGCCGACGATCTGGTGGCGATCGTCGGCGCCGAGGTCAGCGAGCGGCGGCGGGCCGCCGCGGCGTACGAAGAGTCGGGCCGGACCGAGCACGCCGGCGAACTCCACCGGGAGGCCGACGTGCTCGACCGGATCCTGAGCGGTCGCGACTAGCGGTCGCGTCCCCAGCCGTTGCCCCGGCCGTTCGAGGACGTGGAGGCCGTGATCAGTTCGGCGTCGTTGGCCGCGAGGGCCTCCTCGACCGGCTGGAAGTAGCCGACGTTCGGCTCGCCGACCTTCTCGCCGCAGACCAGGTCCTGGCCCTGCTGGTAGAGCATCCCGCCGCTGGTCAGACCCTGGGCGACGCTGCCGCTGACGTTCGCGCCGCCGGAGTCGCCCTGCTCGACGCAGGCGGTGTGCTGGGTCAGGCCGGAGACGATGTCGCCGTTGCCGTAGTTGACGGTCTCGTCGTGCGACTCGATCTCGCCACAGGTCCAGTCGGTGGTCCGGCCGCTCTTGCAGACCGCACTGCCGACCGCACCGAGGCCGGCCTCGGTGACGTCCTGGTACGAGCCGTCGTAGGTGTCCACGGCACCCTGCTGGGTCCAGGCGCTGGAGACGTCGACGGCCGCGTAGTCGTTCTCCGGGAAGCTGTACGAACGCGTCGCGCCGATCTCCACGCCGTCCCGGGAGAACGTCGGCTCGTCGGCACCGCAGTGGCCCGCGGTGAGCAGGATCGCGTCACCGGACGAGGTCTTGGCGTTGAACCCGGCCGAGCAGACGTAGCCGTTGGACATCTCGATCTGCTGCCCGCCGTAGAGGTCGGCGGTCGGCCGGACCGCGCCGGCCACCTTCTCGACGGTCACGGTCACGCCGAGCTTGCGAGCCTTGGCCAGGAAGGCCTCGGTCGCCTTGTCGTCGGCGCCCTCGACGGTCCTGACCAGCAGGCTGTTGGACCGCACGTCGGCCCGCCAGGACTGCACGTCGCCGGCCCCCTCGGACCGCGCGAACGCGTCCAGCGCCTTGCGCTGCTCGGCCAGTTCGGACAGCGAATGCTTGACCTGGCGCACCTCGGCACCGGACGCGCGAACCACCGCGGCCGCCTCCGAGCTGGTCACCGCGACGACGAGCTTTCCCGAGCCCGCGTCGATCCAGGACCCGGCACTGACGTCCGGACCGAGCTTGGCCTCGAGATCGACGGCCAGCACCGACAGCCTGGCCTGCACCGACAGCAGGTTCTCGGCATCGTCCGTCGACAGCCCGAGTGCACGGGCCAACGCTTGTAACTGGGAATCCGGGATTCCCTTGTCGGGTTGAGCGGTCGCCGCAGTGGCCGTACCGAACATCAGCGCGAGCCCGGCCAGCAGGGCGAGCAACGGCCTCAGAGCACGGGTCGTTCCCCGATCAGACATGACTTCCTCTCGATCGATTTCCCCGATGGGCACACCCCCGACCTGACCGAGAGCCAGCCTTCCCCTGAGCAAAATCGCTTGAGTAAATCGCCGTTGACGCTAACGAACCTTCGACGGGGAGGTCAAGGGCTCACCCTTCGCCCGGCGAACCGGGTAGGTCTCCTCCACCGAGTTGCGTTCGCTGAACCTGTCGTTACTATTCTGTTATCCGCAAGGGGTGTCGCACCTGTGCCCACCCACCCGCAGACCCGCTGGAGAATCGTGCGCAAAGTTGTTCCTGCAGTCGTGATCGCTGGCCTTCTCGCCGCTGGTGGCCTCGGCTACGGCGGATATGTCGCGGCCGCCGACGATGTCAATCTCTCGGTCGACGGGCAGTCAACCCGCTTCACGACCCATGCCGGGACCGTGGCCGACGTGCTGCGCGACCAGGGCATCGCGGTCAACGACCGGGACGACGTGCAGCCGTCGCTGACCGCGGAGGTCGCCGGTCCGACCACGATCACGGTGAACTTCGCCCGTCAGCTGACGATCACGGTCGACGGCAAGAAGGACAGCTACTGGACCACGGCACGCAGCGTGGACGAGGCCCTGCAGGAGATGAACATCCCCGCCACGGCCAAGCTGTCCACCTCGCGCGGCGCCAAGATCAGCCGGGACGGCATCCACATCAAGGTGGACACCTCCAAGTCCGCGACGATCGTCGCCGGCGGCAAGACCTTCAAGATCACCTCGACCGGGCGGACCATCGCCGACGCGCTCAAGCAGGCCAAGGTCGCCTACGACAAGGATGATCAGGTCTCGCCGAAGCCTTCCTCGGCCCTGCGCGACAAGGCCAAGATCGTGGTCAAGATCGTCGAGGTGAAGAAGGCGACCAAGAAGCTCGAGCACGAGTACAAGACGATCGAGAAGAAGACCGACTCGCTCGAGAAGGGCGAGACGAAGACCGACACCAGCGGCATCACCGGGATCACCGAAGAGGTCTGGGAGTACGTCTACGTCGACGGCAAGCAGACCGAGAAGCGGAAGCTCTCCTCGAAGGTGATCAAGAAGAAGCGGGACAAGATCGTTCTGGTCGGCACCAAGGAGCCGAAGCAGGACGACAGCGACAACAACGACGACTCGGGTAACGACGACTCGGGCGATTCGGGCGGCTCCAGCAACGACGACGAGCCGAAGAACGACGAGGCCTCCGGCGATTCGGGCACCTGCAAGGCGTCCTACTACTGGCAGGGCCAGATGACCGCGAACGGCGAGCAGTTCAACACGAACGACTTCACCGCGGCGCACAAGTCGCTGCCGTTCAACAGCCGGGTCAAGGTGACCAATCTCAACAACGGCAAGAGCACCGTCGTCCGGATCAACGACCGCGGCCCGTACATCTCCGGCCGCTGCCTCGACCTCTCCCGGGCCGCGATGCAGGCCATCGGCGGCACCGGTGCGGGCGTCGTCCCGGTCAAGTACAAGGTGCTCTGAGCGGCCGGGCGAGACGGGACAACGGTGTCCAGGCCCCTGATAGGTGCCAGACGGTCGTTCGAAGGCGATGATGGTGCACATGGTCGCTACGCCGAGCCGACTTGATCGGATCACCGTGAATCCGGAGGTCTCCCATGGGAAGCCGACGATCCGCGGCATGCGGATTCGCGTGCAGGACGTGCTCGAACTACTCGCGTCCGGGATGACCTACGAGGGGATCCTCGCCGACTACGACGAACTCGAGCGCGATGACATCCTCGCCGTCCTGGAGTTCGCCGCACTCCACTCCGCAGCTCGCATCCACAGGTTCGTCGCCTGAAAGCCGAGCCCTCGACCGCGCTTCCCGCCGTGTCAGCCTTCCTCATCGACCAACAGTTGCCGTCACGGCTCGCAGTGCACCTGAGCAGCCATGGTCACGACGCTCGCCACGTCAAGCAGTACCCACGCGGAACGGTCCTCGCCGACATCGAGATCGCGGCGATCGCGGATCGCGAGAACAGAATCGTTGTGACCAAGGACGACGATTTTCGAGTCCTGCACCTGACCAGGCGGCAGCCGGCCCGCTCCTGATCGTCACGTGCGGCAACATCGCGACCCCGGACCTGCTCGCGCTGTTCGATCGCCATGACGCCGACCTGACAGCTGCGGTCGTTGAGTACCGATTCGTCGAACTTCATCGTGACGGCGTCTTCATCCACGACCCGAGCTGACCAGTAGGTCGCGCCCAGCCGGAAATCGGGTGCCAGGTCGCCCAGCCAACGGAACAATCGGGCGGCATGGAGCGGGATGAGATCACGGCGGACCTGGCGGCTCGACTGGTGGCCGAGCAGTTTCCGCAATGGGCAGGACTGCCCGTCGTGCCGGTCGGCCTGAGCGGCTGGGACGACTCGACCTTCCGGCTCGGTGACGCGTTGTCGATCAGGCTGCCGAACGGCGGCGGCTACGCGACGGCCGTGCCGAAGGAACACCGTTGGCTGCCGGTGCTGGCTCCGCGGTTGCCGCGGCCGATCCCCCGCCCGGTCGCGGCCGGTCGCCCGGGCTGTGGCTATCCCTGGCCGTGGACGATCAACCACTGGCTGGCCGGGGCGCCGGCCGGTCGGGCTCCGATCGCCGACGAGCTCGGGTTCGCCGACGACCTGGCGGACTTCCTGATCGCGCTGACGGGGATCGATCCCACCGACGGGCCGCCGCCGGAGCCGGGCAACGGTCATCGCGGCGGGCCGCTCGCGATCTACGACGACGAGGAGATCCCGGAGGCGACGGCCATGATCGCGGACCGGTTCGATCCGAGGGCCGTGAACCAGGTGTGGCGGCGGGCGCTGTCCAGCACCTGGGACCGGCCGCCGGCCTGGGTGCACGGCGACCTCGTCGGCGCCAACCTGCTCGTCGCCGACGGAAGGCTGAGCGCGGTGATCGACTTCGGCTGCTTCGCGGTCGGCGATCCCGCCTGCGACCTGGCGATCACGTGGTCGTTCTTCGCCGATCCCGGCGCCGCACGGTTCCGGGCCCGGCTCCCGTTCGACGACGACACCTGGGCACGCGGCCGCGGCTGGGCCTTGTGGAAGGCGTTGATCACGATCCGGCGGGCCCGGCTGGCCGGCGGCGACGAGTACGACGACGCCCGCCGCTTCGGCTGGCGGCACGATCCGTACCGGGTGATCGAGAACGTCCTGGCGGACCACCGCCGATCATGATCAGGCCGGCGGCAGCTGTACCAGCGCCTGCACCGGCAGATGGTCGGACGGGTAGCGACCATCCTTGCGGTAGCTGTTGATCGCGGCCTTGCGGACCCGGACCTCGGTGCTGCCGAGGATCCAGTCGATCCGGTTGCCGCCCTCGACCAGCTCCCGGTAGCCGGCGAACGTGTTCCACTCCGGGGTCAGCCGCTTCTCCGCCGCGTCCCAACTGTCGATCAGCTCGCCGCTGTCCACCAGCGTCGCGTAGGCGCCGGAGTTGTGCGAGGAGGAGTTGAAGTCGCCGGTGACGATCATCGGCAGGCCGGCCAGCCCGCCGTTGATCAACTCGACCATCGCCTTCGCGCTGTTCAGCCGGGCCGGCTCGGACTGGTGGTCGAAGTGGGTGTTGATCATGGCGAACTCCTTGCCGGAGTGGAGATCACGAACCCGGGCCCAGGTGACGATCCGGGTCACCGTGTTGCCCCAGGTGGCCGAGCCGATCACCTTCGGCGTGTCCGACAGCCAGAACTGGTCCCACTCGAGAACCTCGAGCCGGACCGGGTCGTAGAAGATCCCGGAGTACTCGTCGTGGCTGCCACCCTGGCGTCCGTACCCGATCAGCCGGTGCTTCGGCAGCGCCTGATCGACCGCCGCCAGCTGCCCGTAGAGCACCTCCTGGACGCCGAGCAGCGTCGGCTGCTCCAGTTCAAGCAGTTCGATCATGATCGGGCGGCGGTCCGGCCAGTGGTCGGGGTCGCCCAGCTGCGTGACGCCGGACCGGTCGTAGCGGATGTTGAAGGTCATCAGGTGCAGCTGGGTCCGGCTCGCCTCGCCGATCAGCGGCCGCCGCCCGGCCGCCTCCGCCCGGGCCGTTCCGGTCGCCGCGGCCAGGCCGGCCGCGACGCCCGCTCCGGCGATCAAGGTACGACGGGAGATCAAGGACATGGCACCCCTCCGAGTCGATGCGTTCGGCTCGGAACGCTAGGAAGGGCAGGCGGAGATCAGGTGACGACCGATCGGCGGCCCGCAGAATGCTGCGCGGGCAACCGGGTCAGTTGGTGATCAAGTCAGCTGGTGATGTCCTTGCGGAGGAACCACCAGAAGGCGAAGCCGAAGCCGATGATCGCGTAGCCGATCGACCAGAGCGCGCCGGTGGCCATCCGGGAGAAGTCGATGGCCGGGGCGAGCGCCGTGGCCCAGGCGAACGCGAAGTGTCCGGGCAGCCCGTCCGCGATCGGGCCGAGGGCCGGGATCGAGTCGAGGATCGCGGAGACGATCATGACCAGGACCGCCCCGCCGACGGCGGCCAGCGGCGCGTCGGTGAGCACCCCGAACGCAAACGAGAGCGCACCGACCACGGACAGGTTGAGGATCAGGTAGACGATGATGATCGGCAGCCGGAGCAGGAACTCGCCGAGGACGAGTTGATCACCGGTCGGCGACAGGTACGAGTTCCAGCCGTACGCAAAGCCGCCCACCAGCAACGTCCAGACCGGCAGGACGATCATGGCCGCCACGGCCGACAGCCCGGCGATGATCAGTTTGCTGCCGAGCAGCCGGGCCCGCGGCACCGGTGCGCTGAGCAGGTAGCGCAGGGTCCCCCAGGCCGCCTCGGACGGCACCGTGTCGCCGAAGAACAGGGCCACCACGATGATCAACAGGAAGCCGGTCGCCGCGTACAGGGCGAAGACGGTGAGATTCGGTCCGCCGTACTGGGCCAGGTCGACGAACGTCGGCCCCGTCCCGTCCGACGGCCCGCCGAGCGCAAACGCGCCGATCAGCACCAATGGCAACGCCAGCAGCACGGCCAGGATGCCGATCGTGCGCCGCCGGCCCAGCTGACGCCGCAACTCGGCCCGCAGCGGCAGCGCCGCGGTCACGGCGCCGGTCTCCGGTCGGGTCTCGTCGGGTGCCACCACATGATCAGCGTAACCGGCGACAAATCGCCGTCGCTCGTCGTACGATCGGCGCAGCCCAACGGAGGGAGTTCGATGCAGACTCGTCGCGCCGTGCTGCAGGGTGGGCTCGGGATCGCCGCAACCGCCGTCATCGGCAGCGCCGCATCCACCGCCCACGCAGCACCCAGCCCCACATTTCCCTGGATCATCGACTGCGACGGCTGGGGTGCCCGGCCGCCGTCAGGTGCGCTGCCGCTCAGCGCGATCGCCACGAACAAGATCATCCTGCACCACATGGCGTTCCCGAACGTCACGGACTATTCGCGCGAGCAGGCGATCAAGCTGGCCAAGGACTGCCAGGACCTGCACATGGACGGCAACGGCTGGTCCGACACCGGTCAGCACTTCACGATCAGCCGCGGCGGGTACGTCCTCGAGGGCCGGCACGGCAGCCTCGCCCAGCTGGACACGGGCGGCAACCAGGTGATCTCGGCCCACTGCCCCGGCGAGAACGGCCGCGCGATCGGGATCGAGAACGAGGGCACCTACATCACCGAACTGCCGCCGGACGCGCTGCAGGAATCGCTGGTCCGGCTCTGCGTCGCCGTCTGCGAGCAGTACGGCCTGCACGCCTGGGACATCTTCGGCCACTGGGACTTCCGGCACACGCAGTGTCCCGGCATCGCGTTCTACGGGATCTTCCCGAAGCTCCGCCGCACGATCGCCCGCAAGCTCGGCGAGGCGAGCATGGACGAGGAGCGGCGCTGGCCGGACCTGTGGCGGTTCGTCAACAGCCCGTCGGTGATCACCGTGCAGTACCTGCTCAACGTCCAGGGCTACCCGCTCAAGCCGGACGGCGCGTTCGGCCCGGCGACGGTGGCCGCGGTGCAGGACTGGCAGGCCCGCAACCAGATCCCGGTCGACGTCGACGCGACGCTGACCCCGCCCACCTGGCGGTCGCTGGTCGAGCCGGTGCCGGTCCGGCTCGGCGATTCCGGCCCGGCGGTCTCGGCGATCCAGACCATGCTCGCCACGAAGGGCTTCGGGACCACGGTCACCGGCGCCTTCGACGGTGTCACCGACGTCGCGGTACGCAAGCTGCAGCGACTGCACCGGCTGCCGGCCGACGGCGTGATGTCGCCGTCGACCTGGTGCGCGCTGGTCGGCGGGATCGTCCGCGAGTCGTTCCGCTGACCTAGGGTGTGCTGCGGGTCCCGGCCCGCAGCACCGGGGTCCTGAGCAGCAGCCAGGACACCGGCGCGGTCAAGATCAACAGGAACAGGGCGTAGAAGCCGATCGACGGCGCGGCGACGGCGACCACCAGGGCCAGCGTGTAGAGCAGGGCCTGCGACCAGAAGACCGCCAGGAAGCCGCGCCGCGGCGCCGCCAGGCCGGCCCGGCGCCGGTTCCTGATCTCCAGCGCGGTGATCAGCAACAGCAGCCACGAGCAGGCGGCCAGGTTGCCGATGTAGACCGCGAGCAGCAGCCTGTCGGTCTCGAACAGGCCGATCATGGCCGTGGTCAAGGGCATCAGCACGATGGTCACCATCCAGGCGAAGTTGGCCGCCGTGCGCGCGCCCGAACTCGGGGTGTCGGACCGGAACACCCGGTGGTGCAGCGCCCAGAAGACCGCGATCAGGACGAAGCTGAGCAGGAACGTGACCAGCTGCCAGCCGTTCTCGCTCAGGTAGTCGCCCGCGGTCGGGCTCTCGCCCGCCTCGCCGTGCTCGCGCGCCTGCCGGACCACCTCGGTGGCCGCCTCCAGCAGCGGCAAGATCAACAACGTCATGGCGATCGCGACCACCGCGTCGGTGAACGCCTCGAGACGTCCGCTCCGCGCCGGTGGGAAGTCCGGCCGTTCCGGTTCCGACTCGGCCACCCGTCTCCTCCGCTCCTCGCTGTCCCGGGCCTGTGCTGCACAGCGCCGTGAGGACCCTACTCCGAGCGGCACGGGTTCCGGGCGGGTTCAGCCGAGTTCGACGTAGGCGATCGTGGCGTCGTCGTTGATCTTCGAGCGGGGCCGGCGGGTCCGGTCGGCGTCGGCGGCCTCGAGGTCCCGGACCTGGTTCAGCACGGCCTCCGGTCCGTCGCCGGCGAGCGTCGCGAGCACCCCCGGCCATTCCTGATCATGGAACAGGTCGACGCCGCGGGCCGCGCCGTCGGAGAGCAGGGCGAAGGCGGTGACCTGCTCCCGCGGCCAGGTCCGGATCAGCGCCTCGGCCGCGGCGGCCGGGTCGGCCCCGGCGACCCAGAACCCTCCCGGTCGGTTCCGGTAGGGAGTCATCCAGCCCGAAGCGGGCAGGTGGCCCTCCGCACGGAGCCGGGCGGCCAGTCGGTCCAGCCGGTCGTCGGTGACCGCCGTCGGCCCGTCCGCCGTGTCGACGATCAAGGTCGAGTCGGCGAGGACGAGCGCCTCCAGTCGGTCGGTCAGCCGGGTGACGATCACGGTGGCGGACGGCGAGTTCGGGTGATCGAGATCGCAGGCGCCCTCGTGCAGCGGGCGGACGTCCAGGATCGCCAGCCGCAGCGCTTCCGCGAGCGGCGTCGCCGGATCGGTCGCCCGGTCCAGCAGGGCCGGTCCGAGCCGGCTGACGTACCAGTGCACGCCGTGGTGGCAGCCGGTGCTCAGGTGCTTCGGGATGCCGGCGCCGTCGAGCAGGACGACGACGCCGCCCCGGGTGATCGCGAGGTCCTCGTTGGGCTGGTCCGGAAACGCCGGCAGGGTGGCGATCCGTACCTCCGGGTCCATGATCACTGCTTGAGCGCGCGGACCCGGGCGAGCGTCCAGCCGCCGGAGGCCGAGGACTCGACGCCGACGACGCCGACCAGGTTCTTGCTGTCGTCGATCACCTGGTTCAGCATCGCGACGTGCAGGTCCTGGGTGTAGGCGCCGGTCTCGGCCTGGACCAGGCAGCGGCGCCAGTTGTTCTGCGGCATCAGGCGTCCCGCATTGGTCACCCACATCATGTAGATGGTGCCCTTGATGTATTCAAGATCATCGCGGCAGGCCGGGTAACTGGTGTTCGGACTCTGCAGCAGATAGAGCCCCTTGGGGTACGTCGAGCTCCCGTTCATCGCACCGACGTTGAGGTTCCAGGCCGCCCCGTACTGGGCCGTCGAGCCCTCGACCACGTAGTCCGTGGTGCCGTAGTAGAGATCGGTGACCGAGTCGACCATGCCCATCGTCTTGTAGTAGCTGAACGGCTGCTTGGAGCCGTACCCGATGCCGCCGTTCGGGTCGCTGCCGTCCCAGGCCGCCGACACCAGGGTCATCTGGCCGAGCGTGTTGCCGCGCAGTTGGGTCAGGTCCCAGGTCTCGGTCATGCCGCTGTCCCAGGTGATCACCAGCCGACCGGCATTGTCGGTCCCGGTGAAGGTGTAGTCGCCCTGCCAGGTGCCCGACCGGGACGCCGTGGCGGTGAAGATCGGGCAGCGGTCCACGCCGTTGCACGGTCCGGCGTAACCGATCACGGTCTTCACGCCGGCCACGGTCGGGTCGTACTGGGCGAAGGTCCCGGCGACCCGGCCGCTGGTCGGCGTGCTCGGAGTCATCGAGTAGTTCACATTGCGGACCCAGGGCCCGACGTTGGCGATTCGGCCGAGGTTGGCGGACCAGGTGAGGCGGGTCAGGCCGGTGTCGGCCCGGGCTGGCGTCGGACCGCCGGCAACCGCGAGCACGACCAGCAACACCAGTGCCCCGCAGCTCCGGCCGATCCGGCGGAGGATGTGGCTCGGACGAGTGATCATTCGGCACCTCCAGCACGAAGACGGCTTGGGATGGAGTGATCGTAAGGCGGCCGTGACCTCCGCCACAAGAGCTCCGGACGTCCAGAATTCTGATAGCGGATGGACCGTAATTCGGACCGAAATCAGGCGGTCAGCAACTGCATCAGGTTGCGGGTGACGTGGAACGGATCCTTGACCGGCAGCGCCACGACCTGGTCCAGCGGCCGGCCGGCGCGATCGCGGATCTGGATCCATTCCTCGCCCTGGTCGCCGCCGGGGAACGTCGTGATCAGGTAGTCCCAGACCCGGAGCAGCCAGTCCCGGGACTCCGCGTGGCCGTACCGGCGACTGGCGATCATGGTCGTCGCCGCGGTCTCCGAGTGCACCCACCAGAGCTTGGTGTCCCAGGTGTCGATCAGGCCCCGCTCGTACGGGCTGCCGGAGTCGACGCCCCGCGGCCGGTCCGGAGCATCGGCGTCGACGTAGCGGAGCAGGCCGCCGAACTCCGGGTCCCAGGCGGACGCACAGAGCGCCGGAATCCCGTCCAGCAAGGAATCCCGGTGCCGATGATCATCGAGCAGGTCCATCGCGGCCAGCGCCATCCAGGTCCCCTCGATGGCGTGCCCGGGAACCCGGTGCCGGCCCAGCAGCGCCTCGCCGGAGGCCGGCAGCATCTCGGCGAACGTCCCGTCCGGCAGCCGATGGGTGATCATCAGGTCCAGCGCCTCGGCCAGCCACGCCCGGTACGGCCCGGTGCCGCCGACGGCCTGGTCCGCCTGGGCGGCGGCGAGCAGCACGTTGACCAAGATCATCTTCGGGCCGTAGGCGGTGTAACCGGCCGGGACCGGGTACGGCGGCGTCGGAGCCGTGCCGGCCAGGATGTCGGCCCGGGCCCGGCGCAGCACCGGGTCGGCCAGCTCGAGCCAGGACCGGTCCTGTTCCACCCTGGCCAACTCGGCCAGCCCGAGCACCGCGAAGCAGTCGGCGTAGACGCTACGGTCGGGCTGGTCGCCGCCGCGGCTCTCGGCGAGCGGCCGGCCGTCCTGGGTGGTGGCGTACCAGCAGGTGCCGTCCGGCCGGAGCGCGTGCTCGGCGACGAACCGGGCACCCCGGCGGGCCCACCCGAGCAGATCCTCCGCCGAGCCGGACAGGTCGCCCGCGACGACCCGTTCGGCGGCGTGGGCGAGCAGCCAGACGAACCGCCCCTGGGACCAGGTGAACTTGTCGGTCCCGGTACGGTTCCGGCCGCGATTGTCGAAGCAGGTGTGGAAGCCGCCGAACTCGTGGTCGATCCCGCGGTCCAGCCAGAAGGGCAGGATCACCTGTTCCAGCTGCTGCCGCGCCGTGATCTTGATCTCCGCGATCCGGCCGTCGACGCCGTCAGCCATCCACTCCGCCCTCCCCTGGTGCCCCGCGAGACGGGACCGTCGTTGACCGGGAACGGGCCACACGCTAGTGTCTTCTGCAACCGATTGCAAAGGTATCCAAGGGGACGCCCCTTGAATCCCGGCTCCGCTCCGCGACGGACAGGAGCGCTCTCATTCTGGAAGGGGACTGCCTGATGGACCTCGCCGATTCTCGCCCTCTGGCCGGGGCCGTGGTGATCGAGCCGACCGAGGACGAGGCCGGGCGGCGGGCTGCCGCGGCGGCCGCCGACCTGATCGTCGCGGCCCAGCAGCGGTCCGGCGCGGCGCGGGTGATCTTCGCCAGCGCCCCGTCCCAGGAGGCGATGCTGGCCCATCTCCGGACCGACACCCGGATCGACTGGGCCGCGGTCCGCTCCTTCCACATGGACGACTACCTGGGCCTGGCCCCGGACCACCCGCAGGGCTTCGGCCAGTGGCTGTCGGACCGGCTGCCGAAGGCCGCCCGGCCCGGGCTGCAGCGGATCGACGCCACCGCCGACCCGGACGCGGAGATCGCCCGCTACTCAGGCCTGCTGGCCGAGGCGCCGATCGACGTCACCTGCCTCGGCATCGGGGTGAACGGCCACATCGCGTTCAACGAGCCGGGTGACACCGACTTCGCCGACAGCCGTCTGGTCCGGCGGATCCGGCTGGACGACGTGTCGCGCAAGCAGCAGGTCGACGACGAGCTCTTCGAGACGATCGAGGACGTCCCGGAGTTCGCGCTCACGCTGACCGTACCGGCCCTGACCGGCGCCGCGGCCATGGTCGCGACGGTGATCGGCCCGCACAAGGCCGAGGCGGTACGGGCAGCGCTGGAAGGCCCGCTGACGACGGACTGCCCCGCCAGCGTGCTGCGCACCCACCTGCAGGCTTCGCTCTACCTCGACGCGGGCGCGGCCTCGCGACTGACGCCGGACCGCGGTTGATCAACGACTGATCCAGGAGTACGGATGATCACGATCACCGCCGAACCGCTGGACGAGGCGGCCGGTCCGCGCACGGTGCTCGGCGAGAGCGCCCGCTGGGACGGCGAGGCCTGGTGGTGGGTCGACGCCGACCCCGGGCACGTCTGGACGCGACGACCGGACGGCCCCGCCGAGCCGGTGATCACGGACGGCGGCCGCACCTCGCTGGTCCAGCCGGACGGCGCGGGGGCCGCCCTGGTGGTGCAGGGCACGACCTTGTTCGCCGCCCGTCGTGATCATGATCGAGGCTGGCGGCTGACCCGGTTCGGCGCGGTGGACGTGCCCGACGGCTGGTTGGTCAACGACGGCACCGCCGACGCCGCGGGCCGCCTGTGGATCGGCAGCATCGAACCGGCCCGGACCCCCGGTGCCGGCGAGTTGATCAAGGTCGACCTCGACGGCGTCAGCAGCCGGCAGGCCGGCGGCATCACCCTGTCCAACGGCATGGTCTGGTCGGCCGACGGGACCGAACTGTTCCACGCCGACACCTTCGGCCACGCGATCCTGCGGCACCGGGTCGATCCGGGGTCGGGCACCGTCAGCGAGTCCGGGGTCGCCCTCGAGATCCCGGCCGAGGACGGCCTGCCGGACGGACTGGCCGCCGACCGGGCCGGCGGGCTCTGGGTCGCCCTCTACGGGTCCGGGCAGGTGCGCCGGTACGCGGCGGACGGTACCGTCGACGTCGTGATCACCATCCCCACGCCCCAGGCCACCAGTGTCGAGCTCGGCGGGCCGGACGGCCGCGACGTGCTGATCACCAGTGCCCGGGAGGGGTTCTCGGAGGCCGACTCGGCGGCGGACCCGCTGGCCGGCCGGCTGTTCACCACCCGCTCGCCGTACCCGGGCCGGCTCCGGCCCATGATCATCCTGCCCGCGCCGACCGGTCTCCGCGGATGACCGGAAAGCTCGCCGACCGGGTCGCGTTGATCACCGGAGCCTCGAGGGGCATCGGCGCGGCGACCGCCCGCCGGTTCGCCGCCGAGGGCGCGAAGGTGATCATCGCGCACCAGCCGCACCCGGACCGGACCGCCGAGGCGGAGGCCGTGGCGGCCGAGCTCGGCGACGCCGCCACGCCGCTGGCCGCCGATCTCGCGGACCCGGACGCCGTCGAGCGCCTGGTCGAGCAGTCGGCCGCCCATTGGGGCCGGCTGGACGTCGTCGTCGCCAACGCCGCGTTCGAGACGCACCGGCCCTGGCAGGAGATCACCGTCGAGCAGTGGGACCTGACCCAGGCGGTCAACGTCCGCGGCACCTTCCTGCTGGCCAAGCACGCCCATCCGTACCTGCGCGACTCCGGCCACGGCTCCTTCATCGCCCTGACCTCGATCATGGTCGACCTCGGCATGGTCGGCGCGATGGACTACACCACCAGCAAGGCCGCGATCATCGGGCTGGTCCGTACCCTCGCCCGCGAGGTCGGCCCCGAGGGGATCCGGGTGAACGCGATCATGCCCGGCGCGATCCGGACCGAGAACGAGGTCCGCTGGACCCCGGACGAGGCCGTCGCCGCCGAGCGCATCCTGCCGCACCAAGCCTTGCAGCGCCGCGGCTACTCCGCTGATCTTGCCGGAGCCTTCCTCTTCCTGGCCGGCGACGACAGCGCCTTCGTCACCGGCCAGATCATCACCGTCGACGGCGGCTGGGTGCTCCGCTGACGCAAATCGGTTGACCTCGCCTTCGAGTGCGGCGATCTTGGCCGGCATGGGATCCGATCCGAGGACGTTCCGGCCCCGCTCCGACCTGTCCGACGCCGACACGGCGATCAGGGGCGACGACAGCGGGATCGCCTGGCTTCGCGGCGACGAGGATGCCGCCTGCGACCTCCTGGCCGACCTGGCCGGCACCGGCCGCACCCTGGAGTTCGGGATCGGGGACGGCCGGATCGCCCTGCCGCTGGCCGAGCGTGGGATCGAGGTCGCGGGCGTCGATCTGTATGCGGGGGCGATCGACCGGTTGCGGACCCTGCCGGGCGGCACCGAACTGGACGTCGCGCTCGGGGACATGACGTCGGTGCGGCTGGCGGGCACGTACTCGCTCGTGTACCTCGTCTTCAACACGATCTTCAACCTGCGGACGCAGGACGACCAGGTGCGCTGCTTCGAGAACGCCGCCCGGCACCTCACCGAGGACGGCGCGTTCGTCGTCGAGACCGCCGTCCCGAGCACCTGGACCGACGAGCACGAGTACGTCCGCCCGCGCTGGATCGGCCACGAGGGCGTCGGCCTCAACGTCTGCCGCTACGACCCGTCCACCCAGGTCTTCCTGGAGAACCTGGTCCGGATCTCGGGCGCCGGGATCACGTCGGGCACCGGGGTGTACCGGCTGGCCTGGCCGAGCGAGCTCGACCTGATGGCGCGGCTCGCCGGGCTCCGGCTGAGCGAACGCTGGGCCGGCTGGAACCGGGAACCGTTCGTGGCCGACAGCACGATGCACGTCAGCGTCTACCGGCGCCGCTGACTCCCGCGCCGGCGACCGCCTCGTACCAGGTCCGGGCCAGGGCCGGGTCGTCGCTGGTGGTGCCGTCGATGCCGAGGGCGACCGCTCGCTCCATGTCGGCCGGATCGCGCAGCGGCCAGCCGCGCACCGGGAAGCCGGCGTCGTGCATCGCGTCGACGACTTCGCGGGTCAGGCCCGGCCAGCCGCAGTGGAAGATCTCCGAGCCGGTCCGGCGCAGCAGCGCCGGGATGCCCTCCGGGTACTCGTCGGCGCTCGGGTGGCCGAAGACGATGATGCCGCGCGGGATCCCGGGCATCAGCTCCTTGGCCTGCTCGAGTGCGTCGGCGTGGAAGCTGGTGAAGATCGTTCGGGCGGCCCGGTCCGGATGATCAGCGAAGAACGCCGCCAGCGCCTCGACGCAACCCGGGTCCTTGAGTTCCACCTGCAGCGTGATCTTGGTCGCCGCGTACGCCTCGTCGAGGGTGAGCGCCGGCCGCCCGGAGTCGAGCGTGATCGCACTGACCTCGTCGTACGTCAGCTCGGCGACCGGCGGCAGTCCCCGGCCGCTGTCGTCCAGGGCGACCCGGTCCAGGGTCGCGTCGTGCAGCACGATCAGCATCCCGTCCCGGGTCCGCCGGACGTCCAGCTCGATCTCATCGGCACCGGCGGCTTCGGCCGCGGCGAAGGATTCCAGGCTGTTCTCGGGATGGTGTGCCATCGCCCCGCGATGGCCCGCGATGATCATGGCCGGCGAGTCTACCGGGCGGCTCCGGCGGCCGTGAGGGCGGCATCGAGGCGCTCCAGGACGGCAGCCAACTCGGCTTCGCCGTGTGCCGCCGAGACGTACCAGATCCCGCGCGGCGCGACCCAGATTCCATGATCGACGAGCGTCGGCACCAGGTCCGCATAGCGCTGCAGGTCCAGCCGGGCCAACCCGGCGGCGTCGACGACCGGGTCCGGATCGCCGAACCCGACGTGGAAGGCCATCGGCAGTCCCTGCACCCGCAGCGGCAGGTCATGATCGACACCGAGCTTGCGGATCCCGTCGATCAGCTCGGCGCCGTGCTCCTCGATCGCCTGGTACGGAGCCTCGCGCCGCAACACGGTCAGCGCCGCGGTGACGGCGGCGCAGGCCGGCACCGAGGAGTTGAAGGTGCCGGAGTGATTGACCCCGCCGGCGAACCGGTCCATCAGGTCGGCCCGGCCGGCCAGGGCCGACACCGGCCAGCCGCCCGCCATCGCCTTCCCGTAGACGGCGAGGTCCGGCGTCACCCCGAACCGCTCGGCGGCGCCGCCCAGTGCCAGCCGGAACCCGGTGATCACCTCGTCGAAGATCAACACCGCGCCGTGCTCGGTGCACAGCTCGCGAACCCGTTGCAGATAACCGTCCTGGGGCGGGATCGCGCCGCTGTTGCACATCATCGGCTCCAGGATCACCGCCGCGATCTCGTCGCCGTGCCGGTCGAACGCGTCGGCCAGTGCGGCCGGGTCGTTGAACCCGAGCACGATCGAGTCGTCGAGGTGATGGGCCAACTGCCCCTCACTGGCCGGGCCGGTGACACCGTCGACGGTCTTGATCAACACGTTGTCCAGCCAGCCGTGGTAGTGCCCCTCGAACCGGACGAACCTGGTCCGCCCGGTCGCCGCCCGGGCCAGGCGCAGGGCGGCCTGGTCCGCTTCCGTACCGGAGACGCCGAACCGGACCCGCTCGGCCCAGCCGATGCTGTCCAGGAAGATCTCACCGGCCTCGTTCTCGAGGACGTGCTGGGAGCCGAACACGCCGCCGCGGCGCATCGCCGACCCCACCGCGCCGATCACCTCGTCGTGCGCGTGGCCGAGGAAGTTCGGTCCCTGGCCGAGCAGGTAGTCGACGTAGTCGTTGCCGTCCGCGTCCCACAGCCAGGCACCCTTGCCGTGATCGAAGAAGACCGAGGGGCTGGTCATCCGGACGTTCGAGTGCACGCCGCCGGGCGTCAGCTCGACCGCCCGGGCACGCAGCGCCCGGCTCCGGTCGTCGGTCCGCGAGTTCATGATCTTTCCCTCGATTCCGTCCGCCTGGTTTTCATACAGTGGGACCAGAGTTTCTGTTGGCGGTGTTACCCTACCAGCAGTCGGAACCAAAGGACGGACCGTGAACCAGCCTCGCCCGCGGATCGCCGCGATCGGCGTCTTCCATGAGACCAACACCTACTCGCCGCTGCCGACCGGCCTGACCGCGTTCCGCCGCCGGGGGCTGCTGCGCGGGTCCGCGTGGGTCGAGGAGTTCGCCGGGACGCGCACCGTCGGCGGCGGCTTCCTGGCCGGAGCCGCCGAGGCCGGGCTGGACGTGATCGGCGTCTTCGGCGCGTACGCCACGCCGGCCGGACTGGTCACCGCCGAGGCCATGGACGTGATCATCGACGGGATCCGTACCGAACTCGATCACGCCGGTGCGGTCGACGGTGTTCTGCTCGAGCTGCACGGCGCCCTGGTCGCGGATCGTCACCCCGACGCCGAGCAGACGATCGTCAGCCTGCTCCGGAACCGCCTCGGCGACCGCCCGATCATCGCGGTCACCGACCTGCACGCCAACGTCCGGACCGGCCGACTGGCGGAGTTGGATGCCCTGATCGGCTACCGGACCAACCCGCATGTCGACACGTACGACCGCGGCCGCGATGCGGCGTTGATCATGGGCCGAGTGCTCCGTGAGGGCATCACCCTGACCCGCGCCCACCGCGGGCTGGACTGCCGAGCCATCCCGTCCAGCCAGGCCACCGCGGATCGGCCGTTGCGGTTGATCATGGACCGAGCCCGGGCCCTGGAGTCGGAGTACGGCCTGCTCGACGTCACCGTGCACGCCGGTTACGCCTATGCGGACGTGCCCCACCTCGGGATGGGGTTCTCGGCGACGGCGGACGCTCGCTGCCGGGACCTGGCCGAGGCCGCGGTCACCGACCTCGCGGCGTTCGCCGAGCCCCTGCTCGGAACGTTCGTACGAGAACTGCCGTCGCCGGCCGAGGCCTTCGCCGACGCCCTGGCCGGCCCCGGCCTGGTGGCGATCGCCGACACCGGTGACAACATCAACGGCGGGTCGCCCGGTGACGGCACCTGGCTGCTGCGGCTCGCTCTTGATCATCCCGAGGTACCGATCACCGGCACCCTGTGGGACCCCGAGGCAGCGGCGGCGGCCCACCGGGCCGGAGTGGGCGCGGCCCTCGCCCTGGAACTGGGCGGCCGGTCCGGTCCGAGCTCCGGCACCCCGGTGTCGGTCGAGGCGACCGTGCGGTCGGTGACGGACGGCAGCTTCGTGAACACCGGACCGATGGCCACCGGCGCCAAGGTCGGCATGGGCGACGCCGCGGCGATCAGGATCGGCACGCTCGATCTCATCCTGCAGTCGACGCCGATCCAGCCGAACGACCCGGAACTGTTCCGCTCACTGGGTCTCGACCCGAGCACGTACCGGATCGCACTGTTGAAGGGCGCGGCCGCGATCCGGGCCGGCTGGTCCCCGATCGCCGAGCGCTTCGTCGACGCCGCCACGCCCGGCCCGTGCGACGCCGATCTCTCCCGGCTGCCGCTCACCCACTGACCCGCTCGAAACGCCCGATCGGCCCGAGCACTTGCTTCCTGCCCGCTTCATGCATGAAAATGCGAGTGTGCATGTACAGTCGGCGGAGGTCGAACTCAGGTGACGGAGCTGGTGCGGGCGATCTACGAGATCGAGACGGCCCTGCCCCTCGAGCAGGCGGCCGAGGTGATGGCCGGCGAGCAGTCGAGCGGGACGTTCGTCGCGGTCGCCCGGGAGACTGCCGAGCTGAAGCTGCGGCACCGCGCGACCGTCGCCGCGATCGAGGAGCTGCCGCCGAGCGGCCGTCCCCCGCTGCCCGGCGCCACCGGCGACTGGAGCCGCGCCCGCCGGGCCCGGGTCATGATCGACTTCCCGCTGCGGAACTTCGGCCCGTCGCTGCCCAATCTGCTCGCCGCGGTCGCCGGCAACCTGTTCGAGTTGCGCGAGGTCGGCGCGCTCCGCCTGGTCGACCTCGACCTGCCGGACGCCTTCGCCGAGGTCTATCCGGGCCCGGCGTTCGGCGTGGACGGCACCCGCAAGCTGATGGACCGGCCGGACGGGCCGATGATCGGCACCATCGTCAAACCCAGCGTCGGGCTCGGTGCCGACGACCTGGCCGCGCTGGTCACCGAGCTCGCCGAGGCCGGGATCGACTTCATCAAGGACGACGAACTTCAGGGCAACCCGCCCCACCTGCCGCTGGCCGAGCGGGTCGCCGTGGTCACCGGCGCCCTGAAGCGGGTGGCGGACCGGACCGGCCGGCTGCCGATGTATGCCTTCAACATCACCGACGACATCTCCCGGCTAGCCTCGAACCATGATCTCGTCCGGGACGCCGGGGGCCGCTGCGTGATGATCTGCGTGACCACCGTCGGGCTGGCCGGGCTGCAGTATCTCCGGGAACGTTCCGAACTGCCGATCCACGGTCACCGGGCGATGTTCGGGGCGTTGTCCCGGTCGCCGCAGCTCGGGCTCGACTTCGTCGCGTTCCAGAAGCTGGCCCGGCTCGCCGGCGCCGATCACCTGCACACCAACGGGATCTCCAACAAGTTCTACGAGACCGATGATCAGGTCGTCGCCTCGATCGCCGCGGTCCGGGCGCCGCTGTTCGGCGGCTACCCGACGCTGCCGGTGCTGTCCTCGGGCCAGTCGCCCGGCCTGGCCCACGCGACGTACGCGATGGTGGGGACGGCCGATCTGCTGGTGCTGGCCGGCGGCGGCATCCACGGCCACCCGGCCGGACCGGGCGCCGGCGTCCGGGCCATGCGTTCGGCCTGGGATGCCGCACTGACCGGCGAGGACCTTGATCAACGCGCCGGCCGGGACGCCGAGCTGGCCACCGCGCTCGAGACGTTCGGACGCCGCTGATGACGCGCGCGAGGCTCGGCCCATGACACGCGTGGGGTTCTACGGGGACGACTTCACCGGGTCCGTCGACGCCCTGCTCCAGTACCGCCGGGCCGGGCTGGACGGCGTCCTGCTCACCAGTACGGACGCCCTTCGGCCGGGCTCGGCCGATCTCGCCGGCCGGGATGTCGTCGGCATCGCCGGGATCGCCCGTGCGCTGCCGGCCGACGATCTCGCCACCGAAGTGGCGCCGGCGCTCGTCCGGCTGCGCGACCTCGACCCGCGGGTGGTGCAGTACAAGGCCTGTTCGACGGCCGACTCCTCGCCGGAGATCGGCAGCCTGGGCCGGGTGCTGGAGATCGGCCGGCAGCTGTTCCCGTCGCTGCCGGTGCCGCTGCTGTTCGCCCAGCCGGACTTCGGCCGCTACACGGTCTTCGGTCAGCACTTCGCCTCCGACGGCGAGCGGGTGCACCGGCTGGACCGGCATCCGATCATGGCGCACCACCCGGTCACGCCGATCGCCGAGGCGGACCTGGCCCGGCTGATCGGCCGGCAGACCTGGCTGTCGGTCGGCTCGGTGCCCTGGACCGAGTACGCCGACCCGGCCCGGCTGGCGAACCTGATCAAGGCCGCACCCGAGGCGGCCGTGATCTTCGACGCGCTCACCGATGATCACCTCGAACGGATCGCGGCCGCCGTCCTGGCCGAGCCGACGCGGCCGCGGTTCATGATCGGCTCCGGCGGGCTGAGTCTCGGGATCGGGCGTGCCCTTCGACAGGCTCAGGGATCGGAGTCACGTGGGCTGAGCCTGTCGAAGCCCACCGCCGTGTCTCCCGCGCCGGACCGCACCCTGGCCCTCAGCGGCAGCGCGTCGCCGCGCACCCGCGAGCAGCTCCGGACCGCGGTACGGGCCGGCTGGCACGAGCTGGATCTGTTCCAGGACGGGGTTTCCGCACGCGCCGTCGCCCTGCACCGCTCCGGCGTCCCGGTGGTCGTGCACACCCTGTCCCGGGACCGGGTCGAGCCGTCGGATCGCGTCGCCGACCGGCTGGCCGAGGTCGCCGCCGCGGCGCTGGACGCAGTGCCGGAGACCCGGATCCTCTGCTGTGGCGGGGACACCTCGGGCAGCCTGTTGCGCCGGCTCGGCGTCCGGGAGTTGATCATCGAGGCAGAACCGTGGGGCAACCTCGCGTTCTGTCGTGCCACGCGCGCCTCCGGTTCGTTCGAGGTGATCTTGAAGGGCGGTCAGATGGGCACCGCCGACGTGTTCGAGGACGTACGACAGGGAAGGCCCCACGTTCCATGCTGACCGACACCCACGCCAGCCGGCACGCGCTGATGACCTCGCTGCCGCCCGCGGCCTGCTCGATCGAGGGCGGCTCGCCGCTGGCCCGGCTGCGCGAGCGCGCGATCGAGGTGACCATCCCGACGATGGGTTCGATCATGTTCGACCCGGCGATCTCCCATGCATACCAGAACTTCCTGATCGCGGCCGGCACCGCCGACGGCGACCGGCAGGGCCCGCCGTTCATGGACGGCGACTTCTACAAGTGGCTGGAGGCGGCCACCGCGATCCTGGCCGAGACCGGCGATCCGCGGCTGGAGAAGTGGCTGGACCTCGGCGCGGCCGCGATCGCCGCCGCGCAGCAGCCCGACGGCTACCTGCAGACGAAGACCACCGTGGCCCGGCGCAGCGATCCGGCCGTCCAGCCGCTGGCCGAGACGATGGACTTCGAGACCTACAACTTCGGCCACCTGATCAACCTCGCCTGCATTCACCACCGGGTCACCGGCAAGGACGACTACCTGCGGTTGGCGATCAAGGTCGCCGGCTACCTGCAGCAGACCTGCGCCGACGACCCGGCCGCGATCGCCCGCTGCAACACCTGCCCGTCGCACTACATGGGCGTGGTCGAGCTGTACCGGACCACCGGCGATGAGCAATACCTGAGGCTGGCCGAGCGGCTGCTCGAACTGCACGGCGGCAAGGGATCCGAGGGCGGCGACGACAACCAGGACGTCCTTGGAGTACGGGAGCAGCGCAAGGCCGTCGGGCACGCGGTCCGCGCCAACTACCTCTACGCCGGGATGGCCGACGTCGCCCTGGAGACCGGCGATCCGGAGTTGATCACCGCCCTGTACGCGATCTGGGACGACCTGGTGTCCAGCAAGCTGTACCTGACCGGCGGCTGCGGCGCGCTCTACGACGGGGCCTCGCCGGACGCCGGCCAGGACTATTCCATGATCACCAAGACGCACCAGGCCTACGGGCGTCCGTACCAGCTGCCGCAGACGACCGCGTACAACGAATCCTGCGCCTCCCTGGGGTATCTGATGCTGGCCTGGCGGCTGCTGCTGCTGACCGGTGAGGCCCGGTTCGCCGACGAGATCGAGCGGGTGATCTACAACGCGCTGCCGGCCATGATCGGCGCCGACGGGAAGAGCTACTTCTACACCAATCCGCTGCGCCAGGTGCGCGGGCTGCCGTACCCGCTGCGACGGGCCGGCGACCCCGGCGGCACCGTGGTCCCGCCGTCCGACCGGCGCGGCCGGCAGGAGTACATGAACCACTGCTTCTGCTGTCCGCCGAACATCGCCCGGTTCATCGCCGAGCTGCCGTACTACGCGTATTCTCAAGCGGACAACGGGATCTGGGTGCACCAGTACCTGACCGGACACGCGGCCGCGACACTGAACGGAGTGCCGGTCACCCTGCACCAGCAGACCGCCTACCCGGCCGACGGCACGGTGACGATCACCGTCACAGCCGAGCGGCCGGCCCGCGGCACGATCCGGCTCCGGGTGCCCGGCTGGGCGCCGGGAACGACCGTCGAGGTCGACGGCACCAAGATCGACTCCGTCGAGAACGGCTACGCGGTGGTCGACCGGGACTGGGACGCCGCGACGATCACCGTACGGATACCGCTGCGCCCGAAGATGATCACGGCGCACCACTTCGTCGAGGAGGCCGCCGGTCAGGTCGCCGTGGTCCGCGGACCGGTCGTCTACTGCCTGGAGAGCGCCGACCTGCCGACCGGAGTCGGGATCGAGTCGGTGCTGCTGCCCCGTACCGTCGAATGGGCCGAGGAGGCCGGCACCGGGATCTTCGCCGGCCACGTCCTGCTCACGGCCACGGCGCTGCGCCGGCCCGACCAGGTGCGGCCCGGTTCCCTGTACGGGGAGCTGGTGCCGACCGATCCGGAACCGCTGCCGGTCCGACTGGTGCCGTACGGACTCTGGGGGAACCGGGGTCCGGGCGAGATGTCGGTCTGGAACGCGCTGGCCTGGTAGTCCGGTTTCCTCTGTCAAGCAGCAACCCTGGAGTTGATCATGACCCGCATCGCCTTCATCCACACCGGCGCCGTCGTCATCCCGACGTTCGCCGCGCTGGCCCGGACCCACCTGCCGGACGTCGAGGTGCAGCACCTGCTGGACGACAAGATCGTCACCGACCTCGGCCGGGACGCCGAGGCGACGCACGTGGCCGGCCGGCTGCACGCGCTCGGCCGGGCGGCCGTCGAGGCCGGCTCCGGCGCGGTGATCTTCTCCTGCTCCTCGATCTCCGGCTTCGCCGCCGACCTGCAGCAGCGGCTGGGCGTCCCGGTGCTCCGGATCGACGAGGCGATGGCCGACCGGGCCGTGGCCGGCGGGACCCGGATCGCCGTGATCGCCACCCTGCCGACCACGCTGCGCCCGACCGCGGCCCTGCTGCGGGAACGGGCCGAGCTGGCCGGGCGGCCGGTGGCCCTGACCGAGCGGGTCGTCGACGGGGCGTTCCAGGCAGTCAGCTCCGGCGACCAGGCCGGGCACGACCGGTTGGTCGGGGCCGCGATCACCGAACTGGCCGCAGGGCACGACGTGATCGTCCTCGCCCAGGCCTCGATGGCCGGCGCGGCCGCGACCGTCCAGGTCGGTGTCGAGGTGCTGACCAGCCCGGAGCTGGGCGTCCGGCGCGCGGCCGAGGTCGTCGGAACTCTCGACCGGGCGACCCCGTGAACTCCCGAACCGGCGGGTCCGGCGCTGTTACCGTACCGGCATGCGCGGGAACTCGGCGGACGACGGGACGGCGATGAGCTCGTCGGCGGCCACGGCGCCGCCGGTCGCCGTCGGCCGGTTGTCCCTGGTGGTCAAGACGGCCCGGATGTATCACGAGGAAGGCCTGCTGCAGCCGGAGATCGCCGAGCGGCTGAACATGACCCAGTCGCGGGTGTCCCGGATGCTCAAGGAGGCGGCCCGACTCGGCATCGTCCGTACCGTGGTGGCCTCCCCGCCCGGGTTGTATCCGGAACTGGAGCAGGCGCTGCGGACCACGTTCGCCCTGCGCGACGTCGTCGTCGCCGAAGCAGCGTCGGACAGCGAGGCGGGCGTGCTGTCGTCGCTGGGCGCGGCCGCCGCGAGCTACCTCGAGGGAACCCTGCGCAGCGGCGAACGGATCGGCATCACCTCCCGGTCGGCCTCGCTGTTCGCGATGGTCGACGCGCTCGGACCGGTGACCACCGGCGGCGCGGAGGTCGTCGTGCAGACCCTCGGCGCGGTCGGCAACCCGGCGATGCAGGTCCGGGCGACCCGGCTGACCGACCGGCTGTCCCAGCTGACCGGCGGCGAGCCGGTCTATCTGCCGGCGCCCGGAGTCGTGGCCAGCAAGGCGGTCCGGGACGGGCTGCTGCTGGATCCGTACATCGCCGAGGCGGTGGCCGCCTGGAGCGGCCTGACCATGGCGCTGGTCGGCATCGGCTCGGCCAAGCCGTCGCCGCTGCGGGCGTCCTGGGGCACCGCGCTGCCGCAACGTGATCTTGATCGGTTGATCAAGCTCGGCGCCGTCGGCGACGTCTGCCTGAACTTCTTCGACGCCGCCGGCGACCTGGTCGACGCCCGGCTCACCGACCGGGTGCTGGGCATCGGCCCGGACGAACTGCGCGCCGTGCCACGCCGGATCGGCGTGGCCGGCGGCCCGGGCAAGGTGGACGCGATCCGGGCGGCGGCGGCCGGCGGCTGGATCAACGTCCTGGTCACCGACCACTTCACCGCGCGCCGCCTGGTCGACGCCTAGCCTTCGACGAACTCAGGTGGCGGTGTGGCTCTTGATCGCCTTCGCCGCGACGTCGATCGCCTCCAGTTGATGATCACGGAACTCGGGCAGCGTGGGATGCCACGGCGTCTGCAGGAAACCCAGCAGGCGTGAGGGATCCAGCCGTTCGGTGCAGAAGTCCACGGTCCGCCCGAAGTTCTCCGGCACGGTCCAGTTGCTGCCGGTGGGGATCTGGTCGTAGCCGTGATCGTCCAGATCGAGGTACGTCAGGTAGCGATCATCGCCCTCGACCTCGCGGGGCCGGCCGGACTCGTCCGAGGCGAACGGAGCGCTGTAGTACCAGTTGCTCTGGATGATCGACTTCGGCATCTTCTCGTAGTACGGCTCCGGGTGCCGCCAGGCATGATCGGACCAGATCCACGGCCGGGACCCGTTCCGGTCCACCGCGTCGGCGAAGCGGAGCAGGTCACGCCACCAGAGATCGTGCTGGCGCATGATCGCCAGTTCCATGTTCCGCTGGTAGCTCGCCGCCTCCTCGTCCATGCCGATGTGGAAGAAGCGCGGCCGGCCGAAGAGTTGCGCCACCTCGTCGATCAGGTCGGCGCACACCTCGTAGTAGAGCTTGGTCGAGACCATCTTCGAGTACTCGCCGAGCCAGGCGTCGTGGCAGGCGCTGAAGTTGAGCTTCGGGATCGGCTCCAGGCCGAGGCCGCGGAGCCGGCCCAGCTCCTCCTCCAGCCGGCCGAGGCTCCAGGCACCCTTGATCGCGATCTCCGGGTGCGACGCGTACTGCACGCCGTCGCCGAGGTCGATGACGATCATGGTGAAGCCGGCGTCCGCCATCCGCTGGGTCAGCTCGGCCCAGAGGTCGTCGTCGCAGCGCAGGTCCGGCGAGTACGAGATCGGTGAATCGCCGGGTGTATCCAGCCACATGTTGTAACTGAGGTGCAGCAGATTGGCCCAGATCAGTGGTTCGGGCATCTCAGAACTCCTTCGCCCAGAGCGGGCGGTCGTTTCACAGAACGCAACCACGGTATCAATGTGCAAAGCCGCTTGACCAGCCGTTGACATGGAAAGATGCGCTCCCTACGTTCATCGGGTGCCGGAGCGGTTGATCATCGGCGCCGCCCAGCTGGGGCAGGCGTACGGACGCGGAGCGAGACGGGAGCCGCCGTCCGCGCCGGAAGCCGAGGCGTGGTACGAGGCCGCGGTCGCCGTCGGCGCCCGGGGGATCGACACCGCGCGGGCCTACGGCGACAGCGAGGCCGTGCTCGGGCGCGTCCGCGACGGCCGGGACGGGCCGGCGGTGATCACGAAGATCCGGCCGCTGTCCGAGCTCGACGCCGAGTCCGCTCCGGATGCCGTGGAGCGGGCCGTCCGGGACAGCCTGGAACGTTCCTTCGCGGCGTTGCGGGCCGACGCGGTGGACACGGTGCTGCTGCACCGTGCCCGCGATCTGCGGGCCGGCGCGGGGCGGGCCGTGACGATCCTGGACGCCCTCCGCGCCGACCGGGTGATCATCGAGTGGGGCGTCTCCGTCGGCGCCCCGGACGAACTCCTCGAAGCGCTCGAAGTGCCCGGCCTCAGTCATGTCCAGCTGCCGTACAACCTGCTCGACCGGCGCTGGTGCGAACCGTCCGTCGTCGCCGCGATCCGGTCCCGGCCGGAGGTGGTGATCGCGGCCAGATCCACGTACCTGCAGGGAATGCTCGTCGATCCGCTGGCCCGCGCCTGGCCCGGTCCCGGCGATCCCGCCGTGCTCGCCGAGCGACTGCGCGCGGCCTGCCAGGCACTGGGCCGGGAGAGCCTTCGTGATCTTGCCCTCGGTTACGTGCTCGGCCATGTCTGGGTCGGTGCCGTGGTCGTCGGCGCCCGGTCGGCCGAGCAGATCGTCGACACGGCACGCCTGGTCGCCAGGACTCCGCTCAGCCTGGCCGAGATCGACTGGCTGCGCGCCGAGCTCCCGGCCGGCCCGCTCGACCTCGTCGACCCGTCCCGCTGGAAAGGATGATCATGACCGATTCACGACTCCACCGGTTCGACCTGTCCGGGCAGGTGGCCTGGGTGGTCGGCGGCGCCGGGCTGCTCGGCAGCGAGGTGTCCCGGGCGCTGGCCGAACACGGCGCCCAGGTGATCATCGCCGACGCCGCACCGGACCGGGCCGAGGCGCTGGCGGCGACGCTGACCGGTGACGGGCTGCGCGCCGCCGGGCGAGGCCTGGACATCGGCGACGTCGACGCCGTGGACGCGCAGGCCGCCGAGATCGGGTGCGACCATGATCGACTCGACGTCGTGGTCAACCTGGCCGCGTTCCACAGCGGCAAGGGGTACGACGAGATCGGCGCCGACGACCTCGAGGCCGGCTACCGGGTCAGCCTGACCGGCTCCCTGGCGGTGAGCCGGGCGGCGGCCCGGGTGATGAAGGAGCGTGGCGCGGGACGCGGCGGACGGATCATCCTCTTCGGTTCCATGTACGGGACGGTCAGCCCGGACCCGGCCAACTATCCGGACGGGCTGCCGATCAACCCGGTCGACTACGGCATGGCCAAGGCCGGCATCGCCCAGCTGGTCCGGTTCCAGGCGGTCCGCTTCGGCCCGGACGGGATCACCGTGAACGCGGTCGTCCCCGGGCCGTTCCCCAACCCGGCCGGGCAGGGTGCCCACCCGGAGTTCCTCGACCGGCTGAGTCGGCGCACCGTGCTCGGCCGGGTCGGCCGGGCCGCCGAGATCGCCGGTGCGGTGGTCTTCCTCGCCTCACCGTCGGCGAGTTTCGTCACCGGTACCCAACTGGTGGTCGACGGCGGCTGGACCGCCTGGTAGTCCGCTTCGGTACGCCAGACTGGGTGGCATGGTGATCCAACGGGTGGCCGTGATCGGCGCCGGCATCATCGGCGCGGCCGTGGCGCGGGAGTTGCTGCTGCGCGATCCGGCGACCCGGGTCACGGTGATCGAGAAGGAGGCCGAACCGGCGCTGCACCAGACCGGGCGGAACAGCGGCGTCGTGCATGCCGGGCTCTACTATCCGCCCGGCTCGGCGAAGGCGCGGCTGGTCCGGTCGGGCATTGCGCTGCTGCAGGCGTTCTGCGCTGATCATGGGCTGCCGTACCAGGAGGTCGGGAAGGTGCTGGTCGCGCTGACCGACCAGGATCGGGAACGGATGGCGGCGATCTTCGAGCGGGCCCGGGCCAACGGGGTGCCGGGCGTGCGGCTGGTCGACGCCGACGGCCTGCGCGAGCTGGAACCGCACGCCGCCGGCATCGCCGGCCTGCATTCCCCCAGCACGGCGATCACCGACTACGGCGCGATCACCCGGGCCCTCCTCGGCGAGGTCACCGACGCGGGCGGTGAACTCCGGACCGGAGTCACGGTGACCGGCTTCACCGAGGTGGGCGACGAGGTCCGGGTGTTCGGCGGCGAGGAGCTCGGCGGCTACCACCGGGTGATCAACTGCGCCGGGCTGCAGGCCGATCGGCTGGCCCGGCTCGCCGGTGATCAGGAGTATCCGGTGATCGTGCCGTTCCGCGGCGAGTTCGCCGTGCTGCGGGCCGACCGGGCAGGCCTGGTCAACGGTCTGATCTACCCGGTGCCCGACCCGCGCTATCCCTTCCTGGGCGTACATCTGACCCGTCGCGTGGACGGTCGGGTCCTGGTCGGCCCGAACGCCGTGCTCGCCCTGGCCCGGGAAGGCTACCGGCGCCGCGACGTGACCGGTGATCAACTGCTGTCGCTGCTCCGCTGGCCGGGCTTCCGCCGATTCGCCCGCCGCAACTGGGCCACCGGGATCCGCGAGCTGGCCGGCTCGTCCAGCCGGCGGCTGTTCGCCCGCGCCGCCCGCCGCTATCTGCCCGAGCTCCGAGTTCGTGATCTCGAACCCGCCCCGCCCGGGATCCGGGCGCAGGCCATGGACGCCGACGGCTCGCTGGTCGACGACTTCCGGATCAGCCGGGCGGGCCGCGTCGTCTGCGTACGCAATGCTCCGTCACCGGCCGCGACCGCCAGCCTCGCCATCGCCCGGGAGATCGTCGACGCCGCCTGCGCCTAGGGAAGTCCGATCGCGAGGCCCAGGGTCTCGTCGAGCCAGGACTGCAGGTGCTGCAGAGTCCGCTGCGGCGGCCAGTCCACGGCGGCCAGCGGTCCCGATCCGGTGATGATCAGCAGCGCAGCCCAGGCCGCCTCGTGGAACGCGATGATGCCCGCCCGGTCGGGACCGATGGCCGGCAGCGACAGCAGCAGCTCGCGATGCTCGGGCAGGAGCCGGCGCGCCTTCGACAGGGCACCCATCCGACTGGTCTCGGGATCGACCAGGAGACACAGGTTGACCAGCTCGCCCCAGATCAGGTGGCAGCCTTGCAGCGCGGTGATCAGGTCGTCGCGGCCCAGCACCACCGGGGCGAGGCCGTAGACGCGGACCAGCTGGGCCACCACCGCGGCCGCGGCACCAAGATCGACTCCAACCCCCTCGGGCGGTGGCGTGAGTTCGAGGTGGTCGCCGTACACCTGGCGCAGCGGCATCCGCGGCCCACCGGGCTGCTGATCGTCCGTCACACTGATGTCGATCCGGGTCCACGGCGGCAGGACCAGGTTGAGCAGGCAGTGGTGATCACCGTCCCGGCGGATCGCCAGCAGCGGCTCGTCGACCGAGGTGGACACGGCCACCAGCGCGGCGTCGGCGAGCTCTGCCGGACTGACGCCGTCCGCACCGACGACCATGAGATCGAGGTCGCTCCAGCGATCGGCCGCCTGACGCGCGAGGCTACCGCCCACCAGGACCGCTCGCACCCCGGGCAACCTGGACAGCAGGTCGACGTAGTGATCAACGAGAGCGCGCACGTCCGCCATGGCCGTGACTCTAGCGACCGGGTCAGGCCGCCCCGACGGCGCGCTCGGTGACCGCGGCCCAGACGAGGCGCGCGAAGGCTCCGGACCCGAGGTCGTGGCTAGGGGATCAGGGACCTGACGGTGCCGTCGGGGGCCGTGGTCGTGATCTTGGAAGACCCGTCGGCGGTCACCGCCAGCCTGATCCGCTCCGTCCCCTCGCCGTCGCGCAGCGAGAGCGCCACCGTGCCGTCGGCTTCGCGGGACAAGCGCATCCGCAGGATGCCGTCGCCGCTGGCTCCGTCCGGCCAGTAGCGCTGCGCGATCGCGTCCCGTTCGGCCCCGGTCCTGCCTTCAGCCTCCTCCAGGAAGTCGGCGGCGGAGAAGTACGGCTGGTCGGCGAACTCGATCCACTTGGTCCGCGCCTCGCCCTCCTGTGCGGCGCCGAGGCGGAAGCCCTCGTTCTGCTCGAAGTCGTCCACGGTCCAGACGCCCAGCTGCCGCGGCACCCCGTCCACCGTGCCGCCGGCATAGATCAGACCGCCGGCTTCGGTGCCTTCGTCATTGCAGAACAGGATGCCGCCGAGGCTCCCCCGGCCGGGATGCTCGACATCGCGACCGCGGACCGGGGCCGTGTGGGACAAGGTCGAATTGCCGATGATCATCCGGGTCCGGCCGTCCGGCTCGACGATTCTGAGCCGCTGCACCCGCAGCTCGGCACCGGCGTCGTCGATCTTGATCCCGGCCTCCGCGGCAGCGGCCTCCGCGCGTGCCAGGGCCTCCGTCGCCGCGACGTGGGCGGCCCGTGCCGCCGTGAGTGCAGCGCTCAACTGAGCTTCGTCGGTCATGCCGAAACGTTAGTCGAGTCCTCCGGTGCCACCATGGACCCGTGGACACGGTACGGCTGCGGCCGGCACGCGCGGACGAGGCGGCGCTCCTGGGCGAGCTCGCGCTGCGGGCCAAGGGGCATTGGGGCTACACCGCGGCGTTCCTCGAAGCCTGCCGGTCCGAATTGACCTTCACGACGGCCGATCTGACCGCCCGCCGCTTCACCGTCGCCGACGCCGCGGGCGAGGTCCTGGGGTTCTCCAGTCTCGATGGCGAGCCGCCCGACGGTGAACTGGGCAATCTCTGGGTGGAGCCGGGAGCGATCGGGACCGGGCTGGGCCGTCGGCTCTTCGAGCATGCCGCGGAAACCGCCCGCGGGCTCGGGTTCCGGAGGCTCAGGATCGAGGCGGAACCGCGGGCGGAGGGCTTCTATCTCGCGATGGGGGCGACGAGGATCGGGGAGGTTCCGTCCGGGTCGATTCCCGGACGACCGCTGCCGCTGCTGAGTTTCGAGCTGATCAGGACGGCGGGTTGACCGGCTCGACGGCGCCGTCCACGGCGACCGTGCGGCCGCCGACGACGACCCTGGCGATGCCCTCCGGGGCCGCCCAGGGATCGAGGTACGTGGAGCGTTCGGTGATCGTGTCCGGGTCGAAGATCACCAGGTCCGCCAGCAGCCCCGGGGCGAGCCGGCCCCGGTCGGTCAGCCCGGCCCGGGCGGCCGGTGCCGACGTGCAGCGGCGGACGGCGTCCTCCAAGCTCAGCAGGGATTCCTCGCGGACGTAGCGCTGAAAGAGCCCGGGATAGGCGCCGAAGTAGCGTGGGTGCGGCAGGCCGCGATCACGCCGGTCGGGGTCGACGGCGAGGCCGTCGGAGCCGATCATGCTCAGCCGGTGGGTCAGCACCGCACGAAGATCGTCTTCGGAGCGGCCGAAGGCGATGATCGACGGGTCGGCGACGGCGAGCAGGTCGACGGCGGCCGTCTCCGGCGCCTGCCCGGTCGCCGCCGCGATCTCGGCGACGGTCCGACCGGCCAGTTCGGGACGGCCCGGCATCAGGCCGATCAGGACCTCGTCCCAGCCGACGTTGGGATCGCTCATCTCGCCGACGATCTTGGTCCGGAGCTCCGGATCGGCGAGCCGCGCGTGCAGCCCGTCCTGGCCGCCGTCCATGGCCCAGCGCGGCGCCAGCTGGGACAGGTTGGTGCTGCCGGCCAGGTACGGGTAGCAGTCCACCGCCACGTCGATCCCGGCCTCGGCAGCGGCGTCGATCTCGGCCAGCGCGGCGGGCACGGAGCCCCAGTGGCGCCGGCCGGCGACCGTGAGGTGGGAGATCTGCAGCCGGCAGCCGGACCGCTCGGCGATCGTCAGCGCCTCGCGTACCGCTTCCAGCAGCCCGCCACCGTAGTCGCGCATGTGCACGGTCAGCACCGCATCGTTGCGGGCGACCACCTCGGCCAGGGCAGTCAGCTCCTCGACGCTCCCGTACGCGCTCGGCGGGTACATCAGGCCGAGCGACAGCCCGACCGCGCCCTCGTCCAGCGCCTGCTGCACCAGCCCGCACATCGCCGCCAGCTCGTCGGGGTTCGGCGACCGCTGCTCGAGCCCGACCACGGAGGCCCGGATCGCCAGATGCCCGGCCAGCAAGGCGATCCGGAGGTTCGGTCGGTTCTCCTCGACGCGGGCCAGGTACTCGCCGACCCCGGACCAGGACCAGGGCACGTCCGGCTCCTCGACAATGCCGAGCAGACCGCGCACCCCGGCCACGGCGTCGGCCGCAACCGGAGCGACCGCGAGCCCGCAGTTGCCGGCGACCTCGGTGGTCACGCCCTGCCTGATCTTGCTGGTGCCGGCGGGATGATCAAGGACGGACAGGTCGGAGTGCCCGTGCAGGTCGACGAAGCCGGGTGCGACGACCAGCCCGTCCGCGTCGATCCGCTGCTCGGCCGATGCGGCGCCAAGATCACCGACGGCCACGATCCGGCCGTCGCGCCAGCCGACATCCACCCGGCGACGCTCCGCTCCGGTGCCGTCGACGAGCCAACCGCCGACGACCATCCCGTCCAAGATCATCTTCGGCTCAGCCCTGGATCGGTGTCCGCTGCTCGCCCAGGTTGCCGACCCGGGCGGTCATCACTTCGCCGGGCTTGAGGAAGACGCCGATCGCGGCGCCGGTGCCGTCCGGCGTCCCGGTCTCGATCACGTCGCCCGGCTCCAGGGTCATCACCGACGACGCGAACGCGATCAGTTCGGCGACACCGAAGATCATGTCCTTGGTCGAGCCCTGCTGCCGTACCGTGCCGTCGACCTCGAGCACCAGGTCCAGATCCTGCGGATCCGGCACCTCGTCGGCCGTGACCAGGTACGGGCCGAGCGGCGCGAAGCCGTCCGGCCACTTGCCGAGCAGCCAGTCGAAGAACGGGTGCGCGTGCTCCTCGTCGCGTTCGAAGCCCGGCTCGATCGAGCGCGCGGACACGTCGTTGGCCGTGACATAGCCCGCGACCACGTCGAGCGCCCGGTCCAGCGGGACGTCGCGGCAGCGCTCGCCGATCACGACGGCGAGTTCCACCTCCCAGTCGTTCCGGGTGGAGATCTTGGGCAGCGTGACCGGGTCGTACGGGCCCGTGATCGCGGTCGACGGCTTGAGGAAGAGCCGCGGCGTGGCGCGCGCCGGGTTCATCGGCGTGCCGCCGCCCTCCTTGATGTGGTCGGCGTAGTTGGCGGCGACCGCGAGCAGTTTCGGCGGCCGCAGCAGCGGCGAGGTCAGCGTGATCTCCGCCGCCGACCGCTCCGGGCCGGACCGTTGCCCGGCGGCGGCCAGGCCCTCGCCCTCCAGAACGCTCAGCAGATCGCCCGAGCCGAGTTCGATCACCCCGGCGTCGAGTTGATCACCGGCCAGCCGACCGTGGTAGAGCTCGCCGTCCCGGCGGTAGGTGACGAATCGCATGATCAGATTCCTTCCAGGTTGATGACGGCATTCTCCGTGATCGACCGGCGGGCCGCGTCGACGACCCCGGTCACCGCGTCGGCGTCGGCCGGCTCCAGCTCCGGCTCGGCGGCAGTCGGACCGTACGCCAGCAGGCGCGCCCCACCGTCGACCAGAACCGCCGGCCGGGTCAGGTCAGCGGCCAGGACGCCCTCGTTGCCCATCACCCGCAACCGGGCCTCGTCCAGCCCGGGCGTGGCGATCCGGCTCACCGTGAGCGACGCCCCGACCTCGTGGTCGAAGGTCAAGGTCGCGGTCAGCACCCCGTGATCATCGTCGAGCGACCCGGTGCAGCGCGCCGAGACCGTACGCACCTGGAGGCCGAGCACGAACCGGACGGCATCCACCGCCCCCGCCAGCAACCCGCCCAGCGTCTCGTCACCCGGGCCCCGTCGCACCAGCTCGGCCTGCACCGACCACGGCAGTCCCAGGTCGCCGCGGACGACCGCCGCGGCGACTCGCTGAACCCCTGGATCGGTCCGCACCAGCAGCCTGCCGCTCATCGCGCTCCCTCACCCTCGAGACTGATCATGGTCCCGCTCGCCAGGGAGCGTTCCGCGGCGTCGCCAAGGACGACCGCGGCCAGCCCGGTCCGGCCAGTCACGGGCTCCTCCTCGAGTTGATCACCCCGGACCGCAGCCAGCCAGGTCCGGGCCTGGGCCAGGAACGGGCTCGGCCCGGCCGGCACCGAGCGGGTCCCGTCGTGGCCCCAGGAGAGCAGGCCCTCGTTGTCCCAGGGCAGCCGCAGCGTGCCGCCGTCGCCCTGCACGAACACCTCCCGGTAGCCGATGGCGCGCGGCTGGTTGGCCCGGCTCATCTCGCAGACGGCGGACGCGCCCGAGGCGTAGCCGACGGTGATCATCAGGTAGTCGTGCACCTCGAGATCGGCGGCCGCGCGCTTGCGCCCGTGAGCGTGCAGGTGGGTCGGGGTGTCGCCGAGCCACCAGGTGACCAGGTCGAGCAGGTGGACGCCGTTGTGCAGCGCGTGCCCGCCGGACCGGCCGCGGTCGATCTGCCAGTTCCGCCAGTCGCCCCAGATCCAGCCGCCGAGCAGCGTGATCCGGGCCTGCAGGGGCCGGCCGACGGCGCCGTCGACGATCGCCTGCCGGACCGCCCGCGCGTACGGTGCGTAGCGGTGGGTGTGTGCCGCCGACAGCACCAGCCCGCGGTCCTCGAAGAGCTCCACCAGCTCGGCGGCCGCGGCCGGGATGATCGCCAGCGGCTTCTCGATCAAGGCATGCACCCCGGCCTCGGCCAGCACCCGCCCGATCGCCGGATGGGTGTGGTTCGGCGTGCAGACGATCGCCGCGTCGGCCGACCAGTCGGCGATCGCCGTACCAAGATCAACGGCCCACGGCACCCCGCCGGCCGCCTTCGCCGCCGCGGCCGCCCGGCCGGGATCGAGATCGACGATGCCGGCCACCTCGGCGTCCGGCAGTTGGTCCAGGGCGGACAGGTGTTCGCCGGCGATGAAGCCCGAGCCGACGACGATGACTCTGGTGGGTGCGGTCATGATCACGCCAGCCCCAGCGCGGGCCGCGGATCGCCGTCCAGCAGCCATTCCAGCGTCTCGTTCTTGATCGCCGGCATCCCCTCGATCCGGGTGGCGGCCATCGAGCGCAGTCCGGCGACGGCGTCGGCCGGCGTCCACAGCGCGTAGTCGGAGCCGAACAGCAGCTTGTCCACCACCGACCATTCCTGGGCCCTGGCCAGGGCAAGGTAGCCGTCCATCGGACGGTGCCAGCTCGCCGAGACATCGGTGAACACGTTGCGGTTCTTGCGGCAGATCACCATCGTCTCGCGCTGCCACGGATGGCCCATGTGCGCGATGATCTGCTTCAGTCCCGGGTGTCGCCGGGCGACCTCGTCGACGACCAGCGGCTGACTGATGTCGAGCCGGCCCTCCGGGCTCGGCGTCGCGCCCATGTGCCAGAGGATGATCAAGCCGGCCGCCTCGGCCGCCGCGTAGACCGGATCGTGCTTCGTGTCCCGTGGATCGAAGTGGGCCAGCACCGGGTAGAGCTTGATCCCGCCGAGCCCGCGGGCGATCCCGTCCTGGAGTTGATCAAGGACGTCGTCGTCGCTGAGGTCGAGCGCCATGAAGCCGACCGTCGGGGTCTCGGTGTTGGCGCAGAACCACTCGACGTACTCGTTGGGGGTGTCCACGCCGGCCCGGGTGGCCCGCAGTCCGAAGGTGAACGCGAGCTCGACGCCGGCCTCCTTCATCGCCGCGTCGAACTCGGCGGGCGTCTTCTCCTCGTAGTCGTGACCGTAGACGGGCTTCCAGTTGGTCTCCCACTCCGGGCCCCAGTGCTTGCTGAGGTGGCAGTGGGTGTGAACGTCGATCATCGCTTCCTGTTCGGTTGTGGCTGGGTTCGGGTGGTGATCACACCCGCAGCTGCGCGGTCAGATTGCTGATCGCGACGACGAAATCCTGATCTTGACCGAGCGCATCGGCGAGCCGGGCGAGGACGCCCGCGTACTCCTTCTGCCGGGCCGGGCCGAACTCGGCGGCCGGGCCGGACAGGCTGACCGCGGCGAGCACGGAGCCGTCGATCTCGATCCCGACCGCGATGCAGCGCAGACCGGTGCTGCGCTCGTTGTCGTCGATGGCGTACCCGCGGGTGCGGACCTTCTTCAGCTCCCGCAGCAACTCCGGCAGTTCGGTGATCGTGGACGGCGTGAAGCCCTCCCAGGGCGCGGCCGGCAGCCGCCGGGACGCGGCCTCGTCGTCCAGCCCGGCGAGCAGCACCTTGCCCAGACCGGTGCAGTACAGATGATCACGAGAGCCCGGCGCGGCGTTGAACCGCAACGGCCGGTCAGGTTCCTCGACGCAGAGGTGCAGCACCTGATCGCCGTCCAGCACGCCGAGGTTGCAGGTGTGGCCGGTCTCGGCCGCGGCCTCGGCGAGGTAGTGCCCGGTGACGTCGGCGATGTCCAGGGACGCCCGGTAGGCCGACGCCAGGTGCTGCACCTTGTGGCCGAGCCGGAACGACGGCTGCTCGTCGATCCGCACCAGGTACTCCAGCTCGACCAGCACCGACAGCAGCCGGACCAGCGTGCTCTTGGGCAGCTTCGTGGTGCTGTTGAAGTCGCTCAGGGTGAGCGGCCGGTCGGCCGCGGCGAGCTGTTCCATCAGGCCGAGGCCCCGGGCCAGCGCGTTCGCGTGATAGTTCGCCGAGGCCGGACGGCTGTCGTCCAGGGCCGGCTGCTTGGCGGATGAGACGTTACGGGCCACGGCTCAGCCCTCCTGACGTTGAGAATCGACGGTCGTTCGCATGCTAGTGGCGGGATCGACGTTCTCCGGGAAGTGGCAGGCCGAAAGGTGCCCGTCCGCGGTCAGTTCGGCCAGCGGCGGCGGTGTCGTGGCGCACACGTCCTGCGCCTTCCAGCAGCGGGTCCGGAACCGGCAGCCGCTCGGCGGGTTGCTGACGCTCGGCACGTCGCCGGTCAGCCGGATCCGTTCCCGATCGTCGCGCCGGTCCGGGTCCGGGATCGGCACCGCCGACAACAGAGCCTTCGTGTACGGGTGCCGCGGCCGCTGGTAGAGCTGCTCCCGGCTGCCCTGCTCGACGATCATGCCGAGGTACATCACCGCGATCTGGTCGGACAGATGCCGTACCACGGAAAGGTTGTGCGAGATGAAGACGTAGGCCAGGCCGAGCCGCTGCTGCAGATCCTGCAGCTGGTTCACCACCTGCGCCTGTACCGAGACGTCGAGCGCGCTGACCGGCTCGTCCAAGATCAACACCTTGGGCTCCAGGGCGAGCGCCCGGGCCAGCCCGATCCGCTGCCGCTGACCGCCGGAGAACTCGTGCGGATAGCGGTACGCGTGCTCCGGGCGCAGCCCGACCAGCTCCAGCAGCTCGAGCACCCGGTTCCGGCCGCCGCTGCGGTACAAGCCCTGCACCCGCAGGGGCTCGGCGATGATCTCGGCGACGGTGAGCCGCGGCGACAGCGATGAGAACGGGTCCTGGAACATGATCTGGATGTCCCGCCGGCGGGCCCGCAGCCGGGCCGGCGGCAGCGCGGTCAGCTCGTCGGACTCCAGCCAGACCCGGCCCTCGGTCGGTTCGATCAACCGGGCCAGCAGCCGGCCGGTGGTGGACTTGCCGCAGCCGGACTCGCCGACCAGGCTGAGCGTCTTGCCCGCGGCGACGCCGAAGTCGAGCCCGTCGACGGCGCGGACGACGCCGACCTGCCGGCGCAGCACGCCCCGGCGGATCGGGAAGTGCTTGACCAGGCCCTCGACGCGCAACAGTTCGGTCACTCTTTCGGGGTCCCCGCGGCGCAATTCGGGGGAGCGCAGCGGAGGAGAATTGCGTCGTGGGGTGCTCATCGGGCCGCCTCCGTCGCCGTCACCGGCTCGTCCGGCTCTTCCGCCTCGACGACGGTCCGCACGAACACCTGCTCCGGCGTCCGCCCGATCAGGTCGTCAGTACGGAAGCACGCCGCGAGGTGGCCGTCGGCGACCTCGACCAGCCCCGGATCCTCGGTACGGCAGCGATCCACGGCCAGCGGGCAGCGCGGGTGGAACGGGCAGTTGGTGATCGGCTGGCTGACGTCCGGCGGACTGCCCGGGATCGGGTGCAGCCGGGTGAGCTCGGAGTCCAACGTCGGCAGGCTCGCCAGCAACCCCATCGTGTACGGATGCCGCGGCTGCCGGAACAGCTCCCGGACGCCGGCCGACTCGACGATCCGGCCCGCGTACATGACGATCACCCGATCGGCCAGCTCGGCCACCACGCCCAGGTCGTGCGTGATCAGGATCGCGGCGGCGCCGGTCTCCCGCTGCGCCTTCCGGAGTTGATCAAGCACCTGGGCCTGGATGGTCACGTCCAGCGCCGTGGTCGGTTCGTCGGCGATGATCAGGTCCGGGTCGTTGGCGATCGCCATCGCGATCATGGCCCGCTGCCGCATCCCGCCGGAGAACTCGTGCGGGTACTGGCGCAGCCGCTGGTCCGGATTGGCCACCCCGACCGACTCGAGCAGACCGATGCAGCGCTCCCGTACCGCCGCCTTGTCGAGCACGCCCCGACCTGCCTTGCCGGTGTGCAGCCGGATCGCCTCGGACAGCTGCGCGCCGATCGTCATCACCGGGTTCAGCGCCGTCATCGGGTCCTGGAAGATCATCCCGACCCGGCCGCCGCGGACGGCCTGCATCCGCTGCTCGGACGCGCTGGTCAGTTCCTCGCCGTCCAGCGCGATCGATCCGGCCACCTTGGCCTTGCGGTCCAGCAGGCCGATCACCGACAGTGCCGTGACGCTCTTGCCGGAGCCGGACTCGCCGACGATGGCCAGCAGCTCGCCGGCCCTGACCTGGAAGGAGATCCCGTCGACCGCGTACACGGTGCCGTCCTCGGTCCGGAACTCGACGGCGAGGTCGGTGACGTTCAGCAGTTCGGCCGTCATCGTCCGCCCTGCTTCGGATCCAGGGCGTCCCGCAGACCGTCGCCGATGAAGTTGACCCCGAGCACGGTGACCGCGACCGCGAGGCCGGGCGGCAGCCACAGCCAGGGCTGGTTGCGGATCACGGTCAGCGACTGCGCCTCGTTCAGCATGTTGCCCCAGCTCGCGGTCGGCGGCTGGATGCCGAGGCCGAGGAACGACAGCGTCGCCTCCAGCCCGATCGAACCGGCCACGGAGAGCGTGCCGGCCACCACGACCGGTGGCAGCACCGCGGGCAGGATGTGCCGGGTGATCACCCACCACGGGTGCGCACCGGTGGCCCGGGAGGCCAGGATGTATTCGTTCTCCCGCACCGAGAGGGCGCTGCCCCGGACCAGCCGGCCGCAGATCGGCCATTGGAAGACGCCGATCGCGATGATCATGGTCACCACGCTCGGGCCGAGGATGCCGGCCAGCACGATCATCACCACCAGCGACGGGAAGGACAGGAAGATGTCGGCCAGCCGCATGATCAACCCGTCCACCCAGCCGCCGAACATGCCGGCCAGGCTGCCCAGCACGATGCCGAGCACCACCGCCAGCGCGGCGGACGCGAGCCCGACGCCGAGCGAGACCCGGCCGGCGTGCAGCAACCGGGCGAAGACGTCCCGTCCCGTCGCGTCGGTGCCGAGCCAGTGCTCGGCGCTCGGCTTGGCCCGGATCGCCGACAGGTCGGTCGCGTTCGGCTGATGCTGCGCGATCACGTCGGCGAACAGCACCGCGATGATGATCAGGGCCAGCACGACCAGGCTGACCACGGCGGCGCGGTGCCGGAGGAACCGGCGCACGGCCATCCGGCCCGGCGACCGGTGGCCGCCGCGAGCGGGAGCGGTCGCGGCGGCGACGTCCGTGGCAAGAGGTGCGACGGTCATTGCAGCCTCACTCTCGGATCGACCACGGTGTAGAGGATGTCGGCCAGCAGGTTCGACGCCAGCACCATCACGGCGCCGACCAGCGCGAACCCGATGATCACCGAGTAGTCGTTCTGGGCGACCGCGGTGACCGCGAGCCGGCCCATCCCCGGCCAGGCGAAGATCTGCTCGATCACCACCGCGCCTGCGACCAGGTGGGACAGGTCGGAGGCCAGGATCGTGATCACCGGGATCAGCGAGTTGCGCAGGCCGTGCAGGACGGCCAGCCGGGGCGAGGCGCCCTTGGCCCGCGCGGTCCGGACGTAGTCGGAGTCCAGTTCCGACAGCAGACTGGACCGGACGTAGCGCATCAGCCGGCCCGAGTTGCCGATGCCGAGGATCAACGCCGGCAGGACCAGGTGACGCAGCGTGTTGAGCAGCGTCGGGTCGGTCGGGTCGGTGATCCCGGACGACGGCAGGATCGGGAACTGCAGGGTGAACACGAAGATCGCGACCAGGGCGATGAAGAAGACCGGGAACGCCACGATGCCGAGGCTGAAGAACGTCGCGATGTAGTCGACGAACGTGTTCCGCCGGACCGCCGCGACGATGCCCAGCGGGAACGCGATCAGGATCGAGCAGATCATCCCGACGCCCATCAGCTCGATCGTCGGGCCGAGACGTTCCAGCAGCAGGTCGGTGACCGGCCTGCCGTTGACCATCGAGTAGCCGAGGTCGCCGGTCAGCGCGTTGCCGGCCCAGCGGAGGTACTGCAGCACCACCGGCTGGTCCAGGCCCAACTCGGCTCGGCGGGCCGCGATGTAGTCCGCCGAGCCGGAGTTGAGCAGTTCCGGCGGGATCATCATCGCGATCGGGTCGCCCGGCGTCGCCCGGGTCAGCGCGAAGATCGCGACGCTGATCACCCAGAAGACTCCGAGATTGATCAGCAGGCGTCGAATCAGGTACGAGCCCACGCGTGTCCCATCACCGTGATGATCCCCCCACCAAGATCACTGGCCGCTGATCGACCAGCTGGCCGGATCCCAGAACTGGACCTCCTGCGAGCCCGGGGCCTGGAAGCCCTGCAGCCGCTTGTTCACGGCCCACAGCCCCATCGGGCTGTACAGCCAGAACAGGTCGGCCTTCTCGTTGGAGATCTTGGCGGCCTGCGCGTACAGCTCGTTGCGCTTGGCCTCGTCGACGGTGCCGTTGGCCTCCTTCATGATCTTGTCCAGCGCCGGATCACAGAAGTAGTTGATGTTGCCGCCGTTGGGGTACCACTTGTCGCAGGAGGTGATCACCGAGACGTTGTCGGAGCTGATCGCGTAGTTGCCGCCGCCGTAGAGGACCATGTCGAAGTCCTTGTCGGAGTAGATCTTGGTGATCTCGGACGGCTGCACCTGGCGCAGCTTGACGTTGACCCCGACCTCCTTGAGCTGGCTCTGCACGATCGTCGCGCTGGCGTCCCGGTCCCGCTGACCCGGCACCCACATCAGGTCGATCTCCTTGCCGGAGTCCCAACCGGCGTCGGCCAGCAACTGCTTCGCCTTCGCCGGATCGTAGGCGTACTCGTTGAGATCCTTCGGCGCCCGCGGGCCGTAGAAGTCGGAGTTCTGCACCCCGGCCTTGCCGAGCAGCACCTTCTGCACCAGGTCGGCTCGGTTCACCGCGTAGAGGAACGCCTGCCGGACCCGCTCGTCCTTGAAGTAGTCCCGGGACTGGTTCAGCCCGAGCCGGACGAACCCGGCGCCGAGCTTCTCCTGCACCGCCACCTGGTCGAAGCCCTGGATCGTCTCCAGGTCCAGCGGCGAGACCGTCGCGACGTCGAGCTCGCCGTTGCCCAGCGCGGCGGTCGCCACGTCGGAGGTCATCGGCTTGAGGTAGACCTCGGAGAGCTTCGGCTTCGGGTTCGCGTTCTCGTTGGCCACCACGTGCACGTACTGGCTCGTCTTGTACTCGACGAACTTGAACGGGCCGCTGGTCACCGTGGGGTTGCGGAAGTACTCGTTGTCGTACAGCTCACCGATCGGGATGTCGCCGAGCACGTGCTTGGGCAAGATCAGGATCGGGCCGATCTGGGCCAGCAGGCCGAAGTTCGGCTCGGCCGTCTTGACCACGATCGTCTGGTCGTCGGGTGCGGTGATGCCGGAGACCGTGTCGGCCTTGCCGGCGGTCACGTCCTTCGCCCCGACGATGCTGCTGAACATGCTGGCCGCGGCGCTCTTCGCCTTCGGGTTCGCCACCGCGTTGTAGGTGAACAGCACGTCGGCCGAGGTCAGCGGTTCGCCGTCGTTCCACTTCAGGCCGGACTTCAGCTTGAACGTGAAGGTCTTGGCGTCCGGGCTGATCTCGTACGACTCGGCGAGGATCGGCTGCAGTTCGAAGTTCGGGTCGGCGCCGAGCAGGCCCTGGAAGATCAACGAGTTGACCTGACCGTCGGGACCGCTGGCCGGAGCCAGCGGGCCGAAGATGCCGGCCGGCTCCTGGTACAGATAGATGTTGACCGTGCCCCCGCCGGCAGCGGTTCCACTGCCCGTTCCCGGTGCCCCCGGCGTTTCGGTGGCCGGCCCGGTGCAGGCGGTGACGGCGAGGACCAGGGCAACGCAGAGGCCTAGCCCGAACCTGGTGAGTCTCTTCATCGGTTACCTCACTTCGGCGAGGTCCGGCTCTCCCCCGGACATCATGAAAATGTATTCCACGTACGGCGACACGGTCAAGCATCGCCCGGTGCACCCCGTGGTCCTGCGATTGAACCGACTCGGGCGCCTCAGCTATAGTCCCAGAAACGGAACGGTATGGAACACTATTCCACGTAACGACTCTGTTACTGGCGAAGGTGAGGTCTCGATGATCCGGCAGCCATCCGACGTACCGCGGGGACGTGCGTTGGCCGACGCCGCGGCCAGGGTCATTCCCGGCGGGGTGAACTCGGCCACGCGCTACATCGGGGAACCGTACGCTTTCGCGTCGGCCTCCGGTGCGTACGTGACCGATCTCGACGGCAACGACTATCTCGACTACCACGCGGCGTTCGGGGCGATCCTGCTCGGCCACAACGTGGAGTCGGTGAACCGGGCGATCCGCGACGCGGTCGGTGGTCTGGATCTCTCCGGTCTCGGCGTCACCGAACTGGAGGTGGCCCTGGCCGAGCGGATCTGTTCGATCATCCCGAGTGCCGAGAGCATGATCGCGACGGTCAGCGGCTCGGAGGCGACCGCGCAGGCGATCCGGCTCGCCCGCGCCGCGACCGGCCGGCGCAAGATCATCAAGTTCCAGGGCGGCTTCCACGGCTGGCACGACCCGGTGGCCCGGAACGTGATCTCGACGCCCGAGAAGGCGTACGGCATGGACCCACTGTCCGCCGGCATCCTGCCGGAGGCCCTGGACTCGACCCTGATCGCCGAGTTCAACGATCTCGGTTCGGTGAAGTCGCTGCTCGGCGAGCACGACGGCGAGGTCGCCGGGATCATCCTGGAACCCATCCCGCACAACGTCGGCGCCCTGGTGCCGACGGACGAGTTCGTCCAGGGCCTGCGCGAGCTGTGCACCGCGACCGGCACCGTGTTGATCTTCGACGAGGTGATCACCGGCTTCCGGCACGCGCTGGGCGGCTACCAGCAGCTCTGCGGCGTGACGCCGGACCTGACCACGTTCGGCAAGGGGATGGCGAACGGCTACCCGGTCGGCGGGCTGGCCGGCCGGCGAGACCTGATGGAGCACTTCAACGGCCGCGGCGGCGACGTGCTGCTGGCCGGCACGTTCAACGGCAACCCGCTCGGCTGTGTCGCCGCATTGGCCACCCTGGACCATCTCGCGGAGCATCCGGACTTCTACACCCGGACCCGGGACTTCGGTGATCAACTCCGGGCCGGGCTGACCCGCATCGTCGAGGAGCTCGAACTGCCCGCGCACGCGGCCGGCTTCGGCGGCGTGTTCAACCTGTACTTCACGCCGGAGCGCCCGGCCGGCTACCGCGACCTGCTGGCCAACGATCACCAGGCCTACGTCGACTTCCATCGCGCCATGATCAACCGCGGCGTCCTGATGCTGCCGCTGTCATTGAAGCGCAACCACGTCTCCGGCGCCCACACCCAGGCCGACATCGACCAGACCCTGGAGGCGGCCGAGTCGGCGCTGACCGAACTGGCCAAGTCCCGCTAGCCGCAACGCGTCAGCTGCGCATCAGCTTCCCGGGCACGCTGGAGAACTCCTCCATCCCGGGCCGGAACGGGAAGCGCTGCTTCAGGTCCTCGGTGAGCCTGACCCCGAGGCCGGGCTGGTCCGGCCGGCACACCTGCCCGTCGACCAGTTCGAGTGCGTCGCCCCACAGCTCGGTGTGCAGCGGTCCCGCGGCCGGCGGCAGCTCGACGATCGCGGTGTTCGGTACGGCGAAGGCGGCGTGCACGTTCTGCAGCACGGCCGCACCACCGCCCCAGGCATGCGGCGCGACCGAGCGGCCGAGTTCGTGCTGGTGCCGGGCGACCCGGACGAAGTCGATCATGCCGAGCCAGGCCGCGTCCGGCTGGGCGACGGCGAACGCCTCCCGCTGCAGGAACGGCAGGAACTCGGCGTAGCTGGACAGCTGCTCGCCGCCGGCGACCGGCACGGCGGACCGTCGGCCCAGTTCCGCGTACCCGTCGAGATCGTGGTACGCCAGCGGCTCCTCGAAGAAGACCGGCCGATAGGGCGCGATCGCGTCCAGGACCATGATCGCGGTCTCCGCGTCCCAGCGGTCCGGGCCCTCCCGATGCCCCATGTGGCCGTCCAACAGGATGCCGACCTCGCCGCCGACATGATCACGGAGCAGGGCGAGTTTGGCCGCCTCCAGTTCGGCCGCGGCCGCCGGCGAACCGGCCGGAAGCTCCTCGCGGGTCACCGAGTCGAGGTAGCCGGAGGCCACCTTGAACGCCGTGAATCCCAGCCCCAGATAGAAATCGACCTTCTCGAGCAGCCGCTCCTCCGGCCACGGCGACGGGCCGCCGGTGGCATAGGCGGGCAGCCACTCGGGGGTGGCGGCGTCGGAGCCGAGCAACCGGTGCGCCGGGAGGTCGAGCAGCTTGCCCTGAAGATCGATCAGCGCCGCCTCGATCCCGGAGATCACGGCCGCACCGAGCCCGGTCCGGCCCCAGTACTGGCAGCAGGTGCGCAGCCGGCCGGTCAGCAGCCCGACGTCCAGGCTCTCGCCGTCGAACGGCTCGGCGTTGACCAGGATCGGCCGGACGTAGTCGACGATCAGCGGCACACTCTCCGGGAAGAAGTAGCCGGCGTAGGTCTCCCCCACCCCGACCACGCCGGCGCTCGTCACGATCTCGATCAACGCGACGCTGCGCGACTGCTTGAAGACGCTGAGCCAGGGATCGTCGGTGCACGGGCCGGTGAGCAGCACCGATCGGACCTCGGTGATCATCATCGCTCCATGATCGCAGCCGGGCGGCGAGAACGGCACCCTTGACATGGAATGGTGTTCTGCGTTGAATCCGTACCTGTGAAGATCATGACGATCTACGCCCATCCCGCCGACACGATCACCAACTGCGGCGGGACCCTGGCCCGGCACGCCGAGGCGGGCGACGAGGTGGTCGCGTTGATCCTGACCCATGGCGGCCGGATCCATCCGAACAAGTACGCCGAGGAGTGGCGCAAGGACGACCCGGACTCCGAGATCGTCCAGGCCGACACCGCGGCGATCATCGCGAACAAGAAGGCCGAGCTGGACCGGGCCGCCGGGATCATCGGCATCGCCCGGGTGCACACGCTCGACCACGACGACGAGATCGCCCGGGTGCACGAGGACCTGGTCGACCAGACCGCCGAGCTGATCGCCCGCGAGCGACCCGACGTGATCATCTGCGACTACCCGCTGAACGCCGCCCAGACCGCGAACACGCACACCGCGGCGACGATGACCGCACTGGCGGCGATCGGCCGCGCGGCACGGCTCCTGAAGAACCTGGACGGCTCCGCCGAGGTCAACGTGCGGCAGGTGTTCTTCACCTCCTACCCGGTCTTCACGGCCGACGCGCTCAGCCTGCACGGCTCCCGGAACGATCTCTACATCGACATCACGCCGGTGATCGCCAAGAAGGTGGCGGCGATGGACTGCTTCGCCTCCCAGGGCTACGACGGGCTGTTCGCCCGGAAACTGATCGAGTCCAACAACGGCGAGCACGGGCGGGTCGCCGGCGTGAACTTCGCCGAGGCATTCGTGCGCTGCTACAACGAGACCCGACCGTTGCTCCCGGTCACCGACGCGGCCCTGGCCGACGACCCGCTGACCCGGCACGTCGGCTATTCGCAGATCGATCTGAGAGCCGACTTCCCCGCCGGGTAACGGTTGGGTCACAAGATCGGAAGGACCCCGGCCGGACGGACGACAATAAGTCCGCTAACACCGCGAACCACTCACATCGGGGTCAGGGAGTGCCAGTCGAACCGCGGCCGTTGTCCGCCGCAACGATCAGTTCCTTGCGCCACACGGCGCAGTCCGGCGGCCCGGCGGCGCTTCGGGCCAAGATCATCCTGCTGGCCCATCAGGGCCGGTCCGACGTCGCCATCGCCGCGGAACTCGGGATCGCCCGGCAGACCGTGGCCCGCTGGCGACGCCGGTTCGAGACGGTTCAGGACAGCGTGGCCGGCGACGGGGTGGAGGGGCTCGCGGACGCACCCCGGTCCGGACGCCCGCCCGCGCCGGAGATCCCGATCCTGCTGGCCACCGCGACCCCGCCGACCACGGGCCACTGGTCCGCCGCCGGGCTCGCCGGCCGGCTCGGGCTGAGCGCGGCGACCGTACGCCGGGTGTGGCGGCGCTGGGGCGTCGTCGTCCGGCCGGACCGGCTCCGGTCCGAGGCCGGGGTGCTGGCCGGCGAGATCGCGGGGTTCGGCGGGCTCTATCTGAACGGCGGCGACGGCGCGTTCGCGTACTGGCTGCGAACGGGCGACCCGACGGACGCCCCGCCCCCGGCCGCGACCTTCGACGATCTGTTCTCCGTGCTCGACGCCCAGGACGCGAAGGACGAGTGCTTCCCGGAACGGCGCGACCTCGAGTTCGAACAGTTCCTTGATCAACTCCAGCCGAGCCGGCCGGACGGCGCCGTGCTGCGGGTGGTGGTCTCCGGTCCGGATCTGACCGACAGCGACGTGATCACGGACTGGCTCGGCCGCACCGACGCTCGCCTCGGCCCGCCGCCGCCCTCGATCGAGTGGGCGACCTTCCTGGCTGCGGTCATCGCCGCCGTGCTCGGTCCCGGGCCAGGTCCGGCGACCGGGATCCGGATCGCCGAGCGGGTCGAACGACTCCGCCGGTCGACGCCCGACGATCGGGAGCCGATCCGCTGGATCCCTTGATGTGACAGGAGTTTTCGGCGCACGCAGACCTTCGGAGCGCCCGCGGAGCCGTTGCCCTCGCCTCGGCAGCGTTCTACTGTGTGAGTCACCTGTTCTGCTGTACGGGCCACGAGCCCGGGGAGGCTGATCATGAAACATCGCTTGGCGATCATCGGTTGCGGCGGCATGGAGGGCACCCATGCGAGCGGGATGGACCTGCTCGCCGACCGCCTCGACATCGTCGCCACCGTCGATCCCGTCCTCGAGCGCGCCGAGGCCGCCGCGGCCCGGTTCCCCGGCGCGCGCGCCGCCGCCAAGCACACGGAGGTGCTGGACGACATCGACGCGGCCCTGGTGGTCACGCCGCACCACACCCACTACGAGATCGGCTCCGACCTGCTGGCCGCCGGCAAGCACGTCCTGATGGAGAAGCCGCTGGCCCTCTCCGAGTCCGAATGCCTCGACCTGATCGAGCACGCCGAACGGGTCGACCGGACGCTGATGGTCGCCTACCCGATGCGTTACCACCCGCTGGTCGTCGAGCTGAAGCGGCTGCTCGACGCCAACCAGATCGGTGAGGTGTTCCAGATCTCCATCTGGACCGAACAACGCACCCAGTACGCCGACGGCCACTGGGCCCACTCGGCCGCGACGCTCGGCGGCGGCCAGCTGTTCTCGCACGGCTGCCACTACATCGACCTGCTGCTCTGGTTCCTCGGTGACCCGGTCAGCGGCACCCACGTCGGCACCCGGCGCGGCACCCCGTGGCTGGAGGGCGAGGGCACCAGCAACGTCTCGCTCGAGTTCGCGAACGGAGCCCTCGGCTACCACTTCGGCACCTGGGGCGCCCGCGGCACCAAGCTCGGCTACAGCATCCACGCCCACGGCACCGAGGCGATGCTCGAGGCGGATCTCCGGGCCGGGAAGTTGCGGATCTACACCCGCTCCGGGGTCAAGACGCTGAGCCGGACCGATCAGCACCGCAAGTACGTCGACCGGGAGCTGGGCCAGTTCCTCGACTGTGTGGAGGGCAGGACGCCGGTGCCGACCGACGGACCGACGTCGCTGCAGGGCCTGCGGGTGATCTGGCGGCTCTACCAGGCCGAACGCGAGCGGGTCGTCGCCGACCTGACCGGGCTCGGGTTCGGCGACCCGTGGCGGACGCCCGGACTGGACCGGCTGCCGGCACCGACCGGCCGATGATCATCAGCGGACGATGACCAGCAGCGGGCTGCGCGCCGGCGCGGCGACGGCCGACATCACGCCGCCGGTCGGCATCCAGCTGGCCGGCAGCTTCGAGCCGCGGACCTCCGTCCGGGTGGAGCGTCCGCTGAAGATCAGGGTGCTCGCCCTGGCCCAGGGCGACACCGTGCTGTTGTTGATCAGCTGCGACCTGCTGCTGTTCCGGCGCGGCGATCTGGTCGACGAGGCCAAACGGCTGATCATGGAACGGCACGCGGTGCCGGCCGACCGGGTGCTGATCTCGGCCACCCACACCCATTACGGCCCGGCGACGTTCGATCATGCCGGTTCCTGGGTCAATGATCAGGCCTACCTGGCCACCCTGCCGGGCAAGATCGCCGAGGCCGCGGCGGACGCCCTGGACCGGCTGGTCGGGGCCAGGATCGCCGCCGGCACCGGCACCGTGAGCGGGATCTGCTTCAACCGCCGCTACCGGCGGACCGACGGCTGCGTGGAGATGAATCCCGGGTACGGCCGCGACGACCTGGTCGGGCCGGCCGGGCCGGTGGACCCGACCGTCACCGCGCTGCTGGTCGAGGACCTGGCCGGGCGGCCGCTCGCGCTGTGGGCGAACCTCTCCTTGCACTACGTCGGCGTCGACGAGCCCGCCGCCATCTCCTCCGACTACTTCGGCGTCTTCGCCGAGCGGGTCGCCGCCCTGCTCGGCGACGACGTGGTCGGCATCCTGACCAACGGCGCCTCCGGCGACATCAACAACATCGACCTGGACCGGGTGGTCGAAGTCGACGGCACCCGGCGGTCGGTCCTGGTCGCCGACGCCGTGCTCGGCGCGGCGCTGACCGCGACGACCATGAGCCGGCGGGATCCGGCGCCGCGACTGTCCGCCCGGCTGGCGCCGGTCACCGCGCGACGGTGGCCGGTCAGCGAGGCCGACCTCGCGCTGGCCCGACGGATCACGGCCGGTGAGCCGCTGCCGGCCGGCTACAGCTATGTCGAGGGGATGCCGATCCCGGAGTCGCTGATTCCCTACTACACCAGAGAACTCGCTGAGCTGGCCGCGCTGCCGGAGCACCAGCAGAGCGTCGTCGGCGTGATCGGCATCGGTGACGTCGCCCTGGCCGCGCTGCCCGGCGAGATCTTCGTCGAGTTCGGCCTGGCGATCAAGACGGCGAGCCCGTTCCCGATCACCGCCGTGGTCGGGCTGGCCAATGATCATCTCGGTTACCTGCCGACCCGGGCGGCCTTCGCCGACGGCGGGTACGAGACTTGGCGGAGCAGCATCTCCTGGACCGCGCCGGGCACCGGTGAGGATCTGATCGCAGTGACAGCCGAGGAGCTGGACCGCCTCTGGAAGGGATGATGATCATGGAGACCTTCGACCGCCGGCGACTGCTCGCCGGAGCCGGCCTGGCGGCGCTCGCCGCACCGGCTCTCGCGGGCTGCACCGAGGCCGGCCCGACCGGCACCACCAGCGGCCGTGACAACGCACCGGTGCCGCCGCCGACCTACCGGAAGTACGACGGCGTGAAGCCGGACCTGCCGGGCACCCCGGAGGGTGTACCGGACGGCTTCCTGACCTATCCACGCCCGGCGCCCGAAGCCGTACCGGAGAAGCCGGCGGCCGGCGGCACCGTCACGGCCATGATCAGCATCTCGGTCCAGGCACCCACCCCGATGGCCAACAACCGTTGGTGGCAAGGGCTGAACGAGCGGCTCGGCTGCGAACTGCAGGTGGACATGACGCCGAGCGCCGACTACGACGCCAGGCTGTCCACCGCCCTGGCCGGCAACGAACTGCCCGACCTGGTCCGGCTGAGCCCCGCCTACCCGCGGCTCCCCGACGTGCTGGAGGCGAAGTTCACCGACCTCACCCCTTACCTGTCCGGCGACGCCGGACTGGACTACCCCTTCCTCGCCGCGCTGCCTCCGGCCACCTGGCAGAACACGGTCTTCAAGGGCCGGATCTTCACCATTCCGCCCCAGAACATCGTCGGCACGCCGACTTGGATCACCCGCAACGAGGTGATCGAGAAGCTCGGGCTGAACCCGCAGCCGAAGGACGTCACGGAGGTCGAGGAGCTGGCCCGCGGCGTGACCGACGCCGCCGCCAACCGGTACGCCTTCGGCAACGCCGAGCAGGTGCTGCACCACTTCGGTTGCGCCATGTTCGAGGCGCCGAACAACTGGTCCGAGCAGGACGGAGCGTTCCGGCTGATGCACGAGACCGACGAGTACCACGCAGCGCTGGACTGGACGATCAAGCAGTGGCAGGCCGGCGTCATCCATCCCGACGCGTTCGGCAAGATCAACGCGCCGCAGCTCTACCAGTCCGGCAACGTCGTGTTCTTCGCCTGGGGCGGGGTCGGCTACAGCGGTGTGCTGCGGCAGAACCTGCCGGGGATGGACATGGGCTTCCTGGCGGCGCCATTGGCCGAGGGCGGCGGAGTCGCCCCGAAGCGCCTCGGGCCGGGGATCAGCGGCCTCTGCGGGATCTCCAAGCAGGACTCCGAGGACCGGGTCCGGGAACTGCTCCGGGTGCTGGACTGGCTGGCGACACCGTTCGGCACCGCCGAGTACCTCTTCCGCCAGTACGGCGAGGAGGGGACGCACTTCAGCTGGGACGAGAAGCTCGGTGCGCCGATCGGCAATCAGTTGATCGCCGCCGAGCAGCCGGGCGGCGAGTTCGCGTACATGTCGAGCGGGCCGTACGTGCTCTACAACCCGGGCTACATCGACAAGACGAAGGCGATGTACGCGGTGCAGAAGGAGACCATCCCGGTCGCGTACAAGGACCCGACGCTCGGGCTCTACTCGCCGACCAACGACCGCGAGGGCGCCCGGCTGCTGCTCGCCCTGAACGACGTCCGGGACAACGTGATCATGGGCCGGGCCACGCTGGCCGACTTCGACAAGGCGGTGGCGGACTGGCGGTCGCGTGGCGGGGACAAGATCAGGAGCGAGTACGAGACGGCACACCGGGAACGGGCCGGCGGCTGACATGGCGCAACCACGTCTGTGGGTCGGGGCGGCCCAGACCGACCTCACCCCGCCGCTCGGCACCGAGCTGGCCGGACTGTTCGAGACCCGTACCGCCTCCGACGTCGAGAGCCCCCTGCTGGCCAAGGCGATCGCCGTCCAGAGCGACGGCGCGCCGGTGGTGTTGATCACCTGCGACCTGATCTACCTGCCGGCCACACTGACCGACCTGGCAAAGTCGATCATCGCCGAACGGACCGGTGTCCCACCCGACCGGATCGTGATCTCCTGCACGCACACGCACACCGGACCCGCCACGATCCGGACCGAGACCGGCGCCGCCGTCGACCCGCACTACCTCGACGAACTCCCCGGCCGGATCGCCGAGTCGGCGATCCTGGCCTGCGCCGGACTGCGGCCCGCCACGATCGCGGTCGGCTCGGCGACAGTCGACGGGATCTGCTTCAACCGTCGTTACCTGACCGACGACGGGTACGCGATCACGCACTGGGGCGACCGGCCCGGCGAGCCACGGCCGGCCGGCCCGACCGACCCGGCCGTGACCGCGCTGCTGGCCGAGGACGCCGACGGCCGGCCGATCGCACTCTGGGCCAACCTCTCCCTGCACTACGTGGGCATCGACGACCAGACCATGATCAGTTCCGACTACTACGGCAGGTTCGCCGAGGCGGTCCGGGCCCAGCTCGGCGACGACGTGATCGCGGTGCTCTGCAACGGTGCGTCGGGCGACATCAACAACGTGGACCCGGAGCGTCGGGTCCCGATCACCGGTACCCGGCGGGCGATCCTGGTCGCGCGGGCCGTCGCCGGCGCCGCCCTTGCCGCCACGGCGCTCGCCGAACGTTCGTCCGAGCTCACGGTGGACGCCAGGAGCCTGCCGTTCCTGGCCCATCGCTATCCGGTCACCGATAGTGATCGGGAACTGGCGGGCAGGATCATCGAGACCTTTCGACAGACTCAGGGCGCGGTAGCGGGGGCTGAGGTTCCGGCGGCGTGGTTCAGTTATGCGCAAGGGAATCCGGTGCCCGGACCGGTAGCGGAGCGGTTCGCCCGCAACCTGCTGGAGCTGGACCGGCTGCCGGCCGAGCGGCCGACGACGATCGGGTTGATCACGATCGGCGGGCTGGGGCTGGTCGCGCTGCCGGGCGAGGTGTTCGTCGAACACGGGCTGCGGCTCAAGGACCGCTCACGGCACCGGCTGACCGCGATCATCGGGCTCGCGGATGATCATCTCGGCTACCTGCCGACCCGGCGGGCCTTCACCCAGGGCGGGTACGAGACCTGGCGCAGCCCGACCTCGTGGACCAGGCCGGGCACCGGCGAGGACCTCGTCGAGACCGTACTGAAGGCGTGGGAGGACGCGTGACCGAACGACTGCAGGACCGGTTCGCCGAGTGCGGCACCGGCGTGGTGATCGAACCGGACGTCCAGATCGAGCATCCCGAGCTGTTCCGGGTCGGCGACCGGGTCCGGCTCGGCCGCGGCTTCTACAGCCAGGGCTCGACCGAGGTGATCATCGGTCCGGACAGCTCGTTCTTCCCGAACTGCTTCCTGCAGGGCAGCGGCCGGCTGGAGCTGGCCGCCGAGGTCGACTTCTATCCCGGCGGCTACCTCTCGGTCGGCGGCCCGGACGGCGTGATCAGCGTCGGCCGGAAGAGCCATTTCGCCGCCGGCTGCGCGCTCTACGGCGGTGGCGGGGTCCGGCTCGGGGCGTACTGCAACATCGCCGCGCACGTCGTGATCACCTCGGTGCAGCACGATCCGGCCCGGCACGATCAGCCGATGGCGCTGGCCCCCTCGACCTCGGCGCCGATCACGATCGCCGACGACGTCTGGCTGGGCGCGAACGCCACGGTGGTGCAGGGCGTCACCATCGCGACCGGCTGCATCCTCGGCGCCAACGGCGTGCTGACCCGCGACACCGAGCCGTACGGGATCTATGCCGGGGTGCCGGCCCGCCGGATCGCCGACCGCCGTCCCGCGAGTCGCTGATGACCGACCTGCTGATCACCGGCGGCACGGTCCTCGACGGCACCGGCGAACCGGCCCGGTCGCTGGACGTCCTGATCAAGGGCGACCGGATCGAGGCGCTGCTGCCACCCGGCACCCCGGTCGCCACGTCCCGCACACTCGACGCGACCGGGCTCGTCGTCACCCCCGGTTTCATCGACGTGCACACCCATTCCGATATCAGCGTGCTGCTGGACGGCCGTGCCGAGAGCAAGGTCCACCAGGGCGTCACCACCGAGGTGACCGGCAACTGCGGCTTCTCCCCGTACCCACTGACGACACCGCACCGTCATGATCAACTCGAGCTGCTGGCCGGCATCGGCGACGACCCGATCGACCCGGCCTGGACCGACCTGGACGGCTACGCGGAGGCCTTCGCCGAGCGGGGCGTCGCGATCAACGTCGCCCCGCTGGTCGGTCACGGCCAGCTCCGGATCGCCGCCGCCGGGATGGCCGAACGGGCCGACGCCGACCAGATCGGGACCCAGCAGCGGTTGCTGGCGGAACTGCTGGACCAGGGCGCCTTCGGTTTGTCGACCGGCCTGACCTACGTCCCGTCCGGCTTCGCCGACACCGCCGAACTGATCGAGCTCGGCCGGACCCTGGCGGCGGCCGGGGCGCTGTATGCCAGCCACGCGCGGCACGAGGGTGTCGAGTCGATCGAGGAGGCCGCCCTGCTCGGCCGCACCACCGGCGTCCGGGTGCAGTACTCGCATCTGGCGATCAACCACCCGGAGCGCTGGGGCCGGGCGGACGACCTGGTCGCGGTGTTCGACCGGCTCCGCGCCGGCGGTGTCGACCTGGCCTACGACGTGTATCCGTACGACGCGTCGGCCTCGGCCCTCACCCAGTACCTGCCGGCCTGGGTCCAGGCGGGCGGGGTCGCGGCCATGGCGGCACGGCTCGCCGATCCGGAGACCCGGCGGCGCGCATCCGCCGAGCTGGCCCGGGGCTGGGGCCGCGGCGTGCCCTGGCTGTGGGACCGGGTGATCCTGTCCCGGACCGACGGGCTGGGCGGCGCCCGGGAAGGCCTGACGGTCGCCGAGGCGGCCGTCGAACTGGGCGTCGCCGAGCCGGACCTGGTGCTGGAGTTGTGCCGGACCGGCGGCAACCGGGTGCAGGTGGTGCTGCGCTACCGGACCGAGGCCGACATGGTGACCTTCTTGCGCCAGCCGTACGCCCTGATCGGCTCCGACGGGTCCGCGCTGCCGTACCGGATCGATCGGCTGCCGCACCCGCGCGCCTACGGAGCCCACGCCCGGGTTCTCGGCCGCTACGTACGAGACCTCGGCGTGCTCGACCTCGCGCCGGCGATCCGGCGGATGACCGGCGACGCCGCGGACCGGATCGGCCTCACCGATCGCGGCCGGCTCCGGCCCGGCCTGGCCGCCGACGTCGTCGCGTTCGACCCGGCCACGGTGATCGACCGCGCGACGTTCCTGGATCCCGCGCAGCGACCGGACGGGATCCGGCACGTGCTGGTCAACGGGGCCCCGGTGATCACGGACGGCCGGCAGACCGCCTCCCGTCCCGGCCGGGTGTTGCGTCGCCCACGACGCTAGGCCAGCGAGTCCACCCAGCGCTCCAGGCGGCGGGCCTGCCGGGCCAGCAGGTCGGGCTCTCCGAACGCGCTGCTGATCAACGCGCTGCCCTGGAAGCAGGCGACCAGCTCGACGGCCAGCTCCCTGGCGTCCCGCCGTTGCAGGGAGCGGAACTGCTGCTCGGCCCAATCGAGCGGGATCCTCAGCAACGGCGCGGCCCTCGGGTCGGCCCCGTCCGGCCGCTTGGTCAGCTCCGAGCACAAGGTGCCGTAGCGACAGCCGTGCCGGGCGATGATGTCGCGCCGGCCGGCGAGCAGCCGGATCAGCGCCTTGAGCCGGGCCTTCGGGCTGTGGTGCCGGCGCTCCAACTCCGCCACGCCGGCGGCCAGGTGCTCCGCGTGCACGTCGAGGACGGCGGCGACGATGTCGTCCTTGGTCTTGAAGTAGTAGTAGACGTTGCCCACCGGTACGTCAGCCGACTGCGCGATGTCGGCCAGCGTCGTGCGCGCGACACCCTGACGGTGCAGCAGATCGCAAGCCGCGTCGACCAGCCGCTCGCGCTTGCCCGGCCGGGCGGCTGTCGACTCTTGATCAACATCGACTGAGTCAGTCATCTCGCTCACAGCATAGACCTCGGCGCCGGGTGCCGCTAGGTTAGTCAGACAACTAACTCAAGGAGGAGCTGCACGATGGCGAGCAAGGAATGGACCACACTTCGCGACACCTACCAGGCCTGCGCCCCGAAGACGGTGGCCGGCATCATGGCCCGGCTCCGGGCGACCCATCCGGACCTCGACCTGGCCGGGCTCGAGGGCACCGCCGGCCTGGCCGCGGAGCCGGTCGACGTGACGTACCAGGAGGTCGTCGCCGGCGGCACGGCCGCGATCTGGGCCCGCCCGGTCGCGGGCTCCACCGACCGGGTGATCATCTACTTCCACGGCGGCGGCTTCGTCAGCGGCTCCAAGGACAGCCACCGCAAGGTCGGCGGTCACCTCGCGACGGCGGCCGGCTGCGCCGTACTGATCACCGACTACCGCCTGGCTCCCCTGCACCCGTACCCGGCGCAGCTCGACGACGCGCGGGCCTGCTACGACTGGCTGCTCGAGCAGGGCATCCAGCCGGCCCGGATCGGCCTCGCCGGCGAGTCCGCAGGCGGCAACCTCGCCACGGCCGCGGCGCTGTCCCTGCGCGACGACGGCCGTCCGCTGCCCGGCGCGATCGCCGCCTTCTCCCCCTGGTACGACCTCGAGGGCAACGGCGAGTCGTACGAGAGCAACGCCGGATTCGACCTCGCCATCTCCCGGGAGCTGGTGCACGGCTTCGGCCCGCTCTACCTCGGCGGGCGGCCGCCGACCGATCCGCTGGCCAACCCGCTGTACGCGGACCCGTCCGGCCTGCCGCCGATCCTGCTGACCTACGGCAGCCACGAGACGCTCAAGGACAGCATCGACCTGTTCGCGACCCGGGCCCGGCAGGCCGGGGTCGAGGTCGAACTGTGGGTCGGCGAGGAGATGCAGCACGCGTACCAGCTGATGGCCGGCCGCCTGCCCGAAGCCGACGCCGCGATCGCCGAGGCGGGCTCCTGGCTGCGCCACAAGCTCGGCGGCTGAACCGTGCGCTACGCCGTCGCCATGCCCCAGGCCGCCACGGCCGGCAGGTTCGACCCGGGCCTGCTCGGTGACTTCCTGGCTCAGGCCGAGGAGCTCCGGTTCGAGAGCGCCTGGACCGGTGAACAGGTGCTCGGCACGTCTCCGCTGCTGAGCCCACTCGAAGTACTGTCCTTCGCCGCCGCCGTCACCCACCGGATCAGGCTCGGCTGTGCCATGTTCGTCAGCTCGCTGCACAACCCGGTCCACCTGGCCAAGGGCATCGCCAGCCTGGACCAGCTCAGCCGAGGCCGGACCGAGGTCGGGCTGGTCGCCGGAGGTCCGTACCAGATGTTCTCGGCCTTCGGCGTCGACCCGTCGACGTTCGTGGCACGCTTCGGCGAAGGGCTGGAGCTGATGCGTCGACTCTGGGCCGAGCCGCGGATCGACTTCGACGGACGGTTCTGGCAACTCCGCGACGCGGCCATGGAGCCCAAGCCGGTCCAGCGGCCGCACCCGCCGCTCTGGCTGGGCGGCAGTCATCCGAAGGCGCTCGCGCGCGCCGTTCGGCTCGGCTCTGGCTTCCTCGGCGCCGGCTCCTCGACCACCGCGGCATTCGCGGCGCAGGTCGTCACGCTGCGGGCCGAGCTGGACCGGCAACACCGGAACCCGGGCACGTTCGACATCGCCAAGCGCGTCTATGTCGCACTCGACGACAACGGCGCACGGGCTCGCAGCCAGGCGGCCGACGCCCTCCACCGCCGGTACAGCTACTTCGCGATGGGTGACCTTGCCACCGTCGCGGTTGCCGGCACGGTCGACGACTGCGCTCTCGGCCTGGCCGAGGTGGCCAGGGCCGGAGCTCAGTTGATCATCCTCGATCCGCTACTCGACCCGCCGGAACAACTCCGACGGTTCGCAGACGAGGTCATCCCGCAGCTGGGATACGAAACCGACTAACCGGCGAGCGGCTGCTCGCGGCGCCAGGCGTGCCGATCGACCGTGTGCTCACGTTGTCGCAGCTCGCGGATGATCCGTTGCTCGGTCCGCGCCAGCTCGATCAGCGAGCCATTGATCGGTTGTCGTTCGGAGTCTGCTCGGTCGCCGCAGATTGCTGCCCGCCGAATCGTGTCCTCCGTGTCCGCGAGTCGAATGATCAACTCCCGCACCGACAGTCGTCCCAGATCGTCGTTCATAACCACCTCGAACAGTCCTCACCCGCACAGGGCCCCTCCCTGCTGCTCTCGGTCGTTACCGATTCTTGATGACACCCGGTGTGACTGTCAACACACGAATCACGAAGCGACCGGTCCTGTCTCGCGGGGTGTCCGCCGGAACGCGAACTGCCGCCCCCGGCGGGCGCGAGGCCCGCGGGGAGCGGCAGGGTTCGTCGAATCAGAGGGCGTTGCTGATCGCGGCCAGCAGATTGACCGGGCTGAGCAGGCGCTCGACATCGATGGGCGTATGGCTCTCCCAGACGTCGACGAACTTGGCCAGCAGCGGCGCGTTGTAGTCCTTGCCGAGGGTCAGTTCCTTGGCGACGATCCCGCCGGTGCCGATCAGCTGGGCGTGGAACGGGATCCGGTAGTCGGCGCCCGGCACGACGAAGACGAACTCGACCTCGACGTCACCGATCAGGGTCCGGGCCGTCACGGTGTCACCGCGGCGCGCCACGTCGACCTCCTGGTCGACCCCGATCACCGGGTTGCCCAGGATCTCCAGGGCAGCCTCGACATGGTGGATGCCGTAGAAGAACAGCCCGGAGTATTCGCTGTCCGGGTCGGCCGGTCCGGAGACGGTGAGCCGGCGCAGTTCCTTGAGGCCCTCCGCGGCGGCGGCGAACTCGGCGATCTCGGGCACGAAGCGCAGCGCCGACGAGGAGTCCAGCGGGGTCTGGCTCGCCTGGGCCGCGGCGATGACCGCCTCGGCGTCGGCGGTCGTGGTGGCGAACGGCTTGTCCATCAGGACCGGCAGGCCGGCCTTCAGCAGCGGCTCGGCCTGCTCGCGGTGCCGGGCCCCGTCGCGGGTGCAGATCACCGCGGCGTCGACCTGGCCGATCAGGTCCTCCGGGTTGTCGACGATGATCGAGATGTCGCCGGCCTCGGCGAGCGCGTTGTTACGTTCCGAGGCCCCGCCGACGAGGGCGACGGCACGGTAGCCCGGGTGCTGTTCCTCGGCGTTGAGCAGGCGGATGAAGTGGTCGGTGTGGGAGTTCTCGGTTCCGATGAAGCCGATGCGTTTCACAGTCGTCCTATTCGATGATGGTTGTGCTGGAAATCAGAGGAAGCCGGTCTGGTTGCGGGCCTCGGCGATCACGCCGATCTGGCGGCGCACGCTGGCCGGAGTGACGAACAGGTCGGCGCCCTCCCGCAGGGTGGCGTAGATCGTCCGGTAGTAGTTCTGCGTCCGCTCGGCCGGCGGCGGGACCTCGATCGTCTCCTCCTGCCAGTCGATCGTCTCGGTGTAGCCGTACTTGCGGCCTTCGGGCGTGTTCGGGTCGGCCTCCAGCTCGGGCAGCGCGGCGGGGTCGAACCAGCGGACCTTGAGTTCCGACATCGAGCCGGTGATGCCGCCCGCGGTCCCGGCGATCAGCCAGTGATCCTGCGGGTACGCGATCGCGGCGCTGGACTCGACCTCGACCAGCGGGCCCTTCTCCGGCCGGAGCACCAGCTTGACGTGGTCCTCGGCGTCGCCGGCCGACACGGTCCGGCGCAGGTCGGCGAACACCGACACCGGGCTGTCCCCGACGAGCAGCAGCAGTTGATCAAGGAAGTGCGACACCGTGTTCGGCAGCTCGCCGCCGCCCTTGGCCCGGAGGGTCTGCCAGTCGGCCCGGCGGGCGAACCGGTGGATCGCCCGGCGCACCAGCACGACCTCGCCGATCCGGCCGGAGTCGATGATCTCCCTGATCCTGAGGAACGACGGCTCGAACCGGTTGTTCTGGAAGCAGGTGACCATCCGGCCGGCCTGCTCGGCCGCCGCGGTGAGCTGGTCGACCTCCTCGACCGACTGCGCCATCGGCTTCTCGATCACCACGTGCTTGCCCGCCGCGAGCGCGGCCAGGGCGAGCGGTACGTGGGTGAACGACGGCGTGGCCACCACGACGAGCTCCACCTGCTCGTCGGCGATCAGCTGCTCCGGCTCGGCGTACGTGGTCGCCCCGAAGTCGTTCGCCGCCTCCTGCTGGCGCTCCGGGAGCGGGTCGGCGACGGCGACCACCCGGAACTGGTCGGTCAGGTCCCGGAGGCCGGCGGCGTGGATGTTCCAACCGCTTCGGCCGAGGCCGATGATGCCGACTCTTACCTGTTCGGACAAGGAAGTTCTCCCTTTGCGTTGCTGCCCCTATGTGTGCCCGCCCGGGGGTCCCGGTGCGGAGTGATCAGCCCTTGACGGCTCCGATGATCACGCCCTTGGCGAAGTGCTTCTGCAGGAACGGGTAGACCAGGCAGATCGGCACCAGGCTGACCACGAGGATCGCCATCTGCAACGACTGCTGCGGCGGGATGTAGTCGCCCGGCAGATCGACCCCGATCGAGGAGTTGTCCACCACGTAGGTCCGCAGGACCAGCTGCAGCGGCCACTTCTCGGTCGAGTTGATGTAGAGCACCGCGTTGAAGAACGCGTTCCAGTACGACACCGCATTGAACAACGCGATCACCGCCAGGGCCGCCTTGGACAACGGGACCATGATCGTGGTCAGGATCCGGAACTCGCCGGCCCCGTCGATCCGGGCGGCCTCGATGATCTCCTTCGGCACCTCCAGGAAGAAGCCCCGCATCAGGATCACCTGGAAGCCGGACACCATCGTCGGCAGGATCAACGCCCAATAGGAGTCGATCAGCCCCAACTGCTTCACCAGCAGGTAGTTCGGGATCATGCCGGCGGAGAACAGCATGGTGAACAGCACCATCAGCAGGATCGGCCGGTGCGCGAACGTCCCCGGCCGCGACAGCGCGTACGCCAGCATCGTCACCACCGTGACCGACAGCGCCGAACCGACCACCGTGATCAAGATCGACACGATCGTCGCCCGGGTCACCACCCCGCCCCTGAAGATCGCCTCGTACGCGGCGAACGTCGGGTTGGTCGGGAACAACACATAACCGCCGGCGGCGTTGATCTGCTCCTGGTCGGCCAGACTGGTCGAGATCACCGCGAGGAACGGCATGATCACCAACAGACACGCGATCAACAGCACGATCCCCTTCAGGATCCGGATCGGGATGCTCGGCGGCTTCGCCCCGTTGATCGCCCGCAGCCGGTCGCTCTGCGACATGCCCGGGATCGTGACCGGCTTGCGCCGCTTCCGCGGCGAGGACGTGGTAGTCGTAGCCATGATTCAGTCCTTCGTCGAGTAGACGCCGCGTTCACCGAAGATGTGGGCGACCTTGTTCGCCCCCAGCACCAGCGCTGTGCCGACCAGGCCCTTCACCAACCCGACCGCGGCCGAGGCACCCCAGTTCCCGCCGACGATGCCACGGTTGTAGACGTAGGTGTCCAACACCTCCGACGCCTCCAGCCCGACCGGCCCCTGCTGCAGGAAGATCTGCTCGAAGCCGACCGTCAGCGCATCACCCAGCCGCAAGATCAGCAACAGGATGATCACACCTCGGATCGCCGGCAGCGTCACATGCCACAACTGCCGCAACCGGCCACCGCCGTCCACCGCGACCGCCTCGTACAGGTCGAGATCGACCCGCGAGATCGCCGCCAGGAAGATGATCGTGCCCCAACCCGCGTCCTTCCAGATGATCTGCGACGTGATCAACGGAATGAACAGCGACGGCTCACCGATGATGTTCATCGTGAAGAAGTCGTTCTGCCGCGCCCACGTGTTGAACAGACCCGCGTTGCCCAGCATGTGCTGGAAGATCGCGACCACGATCACCCAGGACATGAAGTGCGGCAGGTACAAGATCGACTGCACCACCCGCTTGATCTTCTCGCCCAGCAACGAGTTCAACAACAACGCCAACCCGATCGGCACCGGGAACACGAACACGATCTGCACCAACGAGATGATCAACGTGTTCTTCAGAGCGTTCAGGAAGTACGGATCGCCGTTGAAGATGATCTCGAAATTCTCCAGCCCGACCCACGGGGCCTCCCAGATCCCGAGATAGGGCTGATAGTCCTTGAACGCGATCACGTTGCCCAGCAACGGGATGTAGTGGAACAACACCACCAACACCACACCCGGCACGGCCAGCAGCAACAAGGACCTGTCGCGCCAGAACCGCGTGAACAGGGAGAGTTGCCGGTCCGGTGGCGTGCTCGCCTTCCGGCCCTTCGGTTGGTCGCGGCCGGTGTCGACCGCGCCGCGAGCTTGCAGCTCGGCATTGGTCGGTTCTTCGTTTCCGGCGCCGATTGCGGCGTCGGCCCTCTGCGAGCTCATGCCACCTCCCTCTTCCCTGAGCGTCTACCCCTGGCATCGCTGCCCCGGGTTCCACCCGCTCGCCGCGCGGGGTGGTGGCCCCGAGTTTCCCCTGGTGAGATTCGACTGTCAACACGGTGATTTCGGTGATTGAAATCCGCTCGCCACCCTCGCCAGGTCTCGTCCAGCACGCTATTGCAACCGATTGCAAATAGCAAGGGTGAGTCACGTAAATGATCTGTTACGCCCACGCCGACGGCACCGGGAAGGTTCGGCCGTGCAGAAGCCGCGCGCTCTGCGGAGCGCGCCTAGCGGGGCCAGGCGAGCAGGTCGGCCGTGAGCTGTTCCAGGTAGTCCGGCGGCCCGGCTTCGCGGAACCAGAGCCACAGCTCAGCGGCATGGAGCGGAGTCCACGCCCGTGCCCGAGCCGGATCCTCGCCGTACGCCTCGACGATGACGTCGAAGCACCGCGGGTCCTTCTGCGACGCCGCCCAGGCCGCCCGGGCCAGTTCCCTGATCGGGTCGCCGGCATGGGCCGCTTCCCAGTCGACGACGGCGGTGATCTCGCCGTTCTCGGCGAGCAGATTGGCGTCGGTCCAGTCGCCGTGGCAGAACACCGGCCGCCCGATCCGAGGGATCGCCAGCGGCAGCGGCGGCCCGCCGGCCTCCCGGTAGCGCCGGGCGATCAGCGCGTCGTCCGGCGCTGCCGGCAGACCCGGCGCGGGCTCGATCCGGTGCAGGCGCCGCAGCAACGCGGCCGAGGCGCGGAGCCCGTCCAGCCGCACGTCGGCCTTCTCGGCGTCGAGCCGCCCGCCGCGCATCAGGGTCATCAGCACCGACCCCGGGCTCGACCTTGATCAACTCGGGCACCGGCAGGCCGCTGTCCGCGAGCGCCCGCAGCGCCAGTACCTCCGTGTCGTGGCGGACCGGATCGGCGATCTGCTTCTCGACACAGCGCCGGCCCCCGTGCTCGACCAGGCGGACGTGGCCCACCGCACCTTGTCGCATCCGGCCATTCTTCCCGATCCGACCCCTGAGGTCAGGGGGTGATCAGGCGGAGGAAGACCTCCTCCAGGGGGCGGTCGTGGCGTTCGGTGAGTTCGGCCACCGAGCCGGCGAGGACGACGCGGCCTCGGTTCATCATCACCACGTGACTGCAGGTCAGCTCGACCTCGCCGAGCAGGTGGCTGGACAGCAGGACGGTGCGGCCGGCGGCGGCGTAGTCGGCGAGGACGGCCCGCATCGCCTTGATCTGGGGCGGGTCGAGGCCGTTCACCGGCTCGTCCAAGATCAACAACCGGGGTAGGCCGAGCATGGCCTGGGCGATCCCGAGGCGCTGCCGCATGCCCTGGCTGTAGCCGCGGACCCGGCGCTGGGCGGCGGAGCCGAGGTCGGCGATCCGGAGGACCTCGTCGAACCGGGCCTCCTCCTCGGGACGGCCGGTCGCGGCCCAGTAGGCGCGCAGGTTCTCCTCGCCGGACAGATGCGGCAGGAAGCCCGGGCCCTCGACCAGCGCCCCGACCGACTGCAGGACTGGAGCACCGGGCCGGACCCGGCGGCCGAGCACGTACGCACTGCCGGAGTCGGGCCGGATCAGGCCCATCATCATCCGGATCGTGGTCGTCTTTCCCGCGCCGTTCGGCCCGAGCAGGCCGACCACCTGACCCGGCTCGGCGGCGAAGGTCACGTCGTGGACGGCCAGCACCCGTTCCTTGGTCAGCCGGTCACGGTAGCTCTTGGTCAGGCCGTCGACGGCCAGCGGCGTGTTCCGCAGATCGGCCCGTTCGGCGTCCCCGCGAGCCTGCAGGAAGCCGCGGAGCCGGCCGATCCCGATCGCCGCCGCGGCCGCCAGGGCGAGCAACCCGACCGCGATCGGCAGCCAGGCCGGCACCGAGAACCGCTGCTCCGGCTCCACCTCGACCGGTGTCAGGGTCGGCAGCACCAGGGACCGGTCCAGCAGTTCCAGCTCGTAGTCGGCGGCCTCGTCGGGCAGCGCGTAGGCCTGGTCGGTGCTGGAGATCACCAGCTGGGCCCGGTGGTTGACCGGGTAGCGGTGCGCGATCGGCGGCAGGTTGATCATGACGTCGGTCGGCACGCCCGGCTTCAGGCCGTCCAGCCGGATCGGGGCGACGGCCAGGCCGGGCAGGACGGCGCTGGACGGGGCCGGCGCGCCCGAACTCGTACTGTCCGGGCCGAGGTCCCACAGCGACGCGAACAGGGTCGCCGACGTCGTCGACGGCGTGATCCGGATCCGGGCCCGGGCGCTGCCGACCACGTTGAGCGGCTCGTCCAGCGCAGCACTGGTGAAGGTGACCGACTGGCCGGGCAGCACTCCGATCCGGTACGCCTCGGTGCCGGTCAGCGCTGCCAGCTGCGGGCCGAGGCCGGGCAGGCTGGTCAGCGCCGCCGGCACCCCGCCGGGCGGCGCGATCATCCGCTGCGCGTCGCCGTCCAGGGTCAGCGACCCGGTCACCATCGCCGGGGCGCCGCGGCCGGGATAGGCGGCCCCGGTCAGTCGGTCCGCCGGCCGGTCGGCACCGTTGGCCCGGCCGGTCGGGATGTCCACGGCGAAGGCCGGCCCGGGGTCGGTCTGCTCATTCTTCAGGTGGCGGCCGAACCAGGACTCCAGTTCCGCGGTCATCGGGTCCAGCGCGATCGTGCCGTCGTGGCCGCCGTCCACCCAGACCATCCGGGCCGGCGTGCCGGCGGGCAGTCCGCGCAGGTTCGCGTCGGCGTGATCGAGCGGGAACAGGGTGTCCTGCTCGCCGGCGATGATCATGGTCGGTGCGTTGATCCGGCCCAGCACGGACTGCGGGCTGGACCGGTCCAGCAGCTCCAGCAGCTTCGCGTTCGGCCGGCCGGTCTGCGCGGTCTCCAGGTAGGCCCGGCACAGGTCCAGCGAGAAGCGGCCGCAGAGGGACCGGTCGGCCGGAACGTTCGGGTCGTCGGGCCGGCTGGTGTCGAGGAAGAACAGCGACGCCCAGCGGGCCTTGAACACGCCCGCCGTGTCGATCGGCAGCACCTGCCCCGGCGCCTCCTGGGTGCCGCTGCTGGCGTACTGCGGGAACAGGGCGTGCGGCAGGCTGTTCCAGGTGAAGGCCGGCGCGATCGCGTCCACCCGCGGATCGGCGCCGCCGAACAGGGTCACCGCGCCGCCGTACGAGACGCCGGCCAGCCCGATCACCGGGTCGTTGTCACCGGTGCGCTGGACCTCGGGCAGCGTCGCCGCATAGTCGATGATCTTGGTCAGGTCGGCCACCTCGAAGTCCGGATGATCAAGGTGGATCAGGCCGCCGGAGGAACCGAACCCGCGGGCCGTGTACGTGATCACGGTGTAGCCGTCGGCGGCGAGCCGGCGGGCCGTCTCCGCGCTGTCGCCCTTGCTGCCGTTGAACCCGTGACTCAGCACGACCGCCGGCTGCGGCTCACCCGGCCGGGCGGTGAACACGGAGGCGTCCAGCTCGACCGGCCCGCCGTCGGTCCCCGCCGGTTCGGCCGGCTCCGGGGTGCCGGCGATCCGGACCGGTGTCTCCACGACCTCCTCGGCCCGGGCCGTCGTGGGTACGGAGAGCAGACCGCAGGTCAGCAGCAGCGCCAGCAGGATCCTGGGCGCGGCCCCACGGCGGCCGAGGCGCGGACGGTGCTCAGCCAACGACCCACCCCACGGCGCGCTTCTCCTCCGCTTCGCTCCCCCGAACCGCGCCGCGGGGACCCCGGAGGAAGCGGTGGGTACGACCGAGCACGACGTGGCGCGGACCGGTCAGCACGGTCAGGTCGGACCGCGGATCGGCCGGGTAGCCGACCAGTTCGGCCCGCTCCCCCGGCACCGGACGCTCGGGCCGGCCGAGCCAGCGCCGGGCCTTCCAGGACCCGGCCGCCAGGGCGTCCGGTGCCCCGATCACGTCGGCCATCCGGGCGATCTCGGTCCCGATCAGTCCGTGCGGCTGGTAGCCGCCGGCGTCGGTGCCGGCATGGAGCGGCACCCCCGCGTCCCGCGCGTCGGCCAGGATGCCGCGATGTCCGGACTGCAGGGCCCGCATGTGCTTCGCGTACGCCGGGAACTTCGGCTCCCCCTGCGCCGCGAACCGTTCGAACAGGCCGACCTGGATCATCGTCGGCACCAGCGCGATCCGCCGTTCGGCCATGATCGCGATCCCCTCCGCGGTCAACCCGGTGCCGTGCTCGATCCCGTCCACTCCGGCCATGATCAACTCCGCGGTGGCCTGCTCGCCGAACACGTGTGCGGTGACCCGGACGCCGAGCTCATGGGCCCGGGCGATCGCCGCCGTCGCCACCTCGACGGGCCACAGCGGAGCAAGATCACCGAGGTCGCGGTCGATCCAGTCGCCGACCAGCTTGACCCAGCCGTCGCCGGCCGCGGCCTGCCGCTCGACCGCGGAGATCAACTCGGCCGGTTCGATCTCCTCGCCGAAGCCGCGCAGGTAACGCTTCGGCCGGGCCAGGTGCCGGCCGGCCCGGATGATCATGGGCAGGTCGTCCCGCTCGTCGATCCAGCGGGTGTCGGACGGCGAACCGGCATCCCGGATCAGCAGCGCCCCGGCGTCCCGGTCGGCCCTCGCCTGGGCCTCGGCCGTGGCCCGGTCCACGGCCCCGCCGGAGTCCAGGCCGACGTGGCAGTGCGCGTCGACCAGACCGGGCAGGATCCAGCCGCCGGTCAGCACCGTGGTGGCACCGGACACCGGCTCGTCGCTGATCCTCCCGTCGACGATCCACAGCTCGACGGGCTCCTCCGACGGCAGCAGCGTGCCGGTGAGATGCAGCCGCTCCGGCACGGACCCTACTTGCCCTGGTTGTTGATCATCTTGCCGAGGCCGGGCGGCAACTGGAAGTCCTTGATCGCCTGTTCCAGCTGCTCCTGGTCCATCCCGCCGCCGAACGCCGCGGCCGGGTCGACCGCCTGCTGCTGGTCCTGGCCCTTGGCCGCGGCGGCCCGCTTGGCCGGGTTGCCGGACACCTTCTTGCCGCGCTTGTTCTTCTTGCCCTGCTTGGCCGCCGGTCGCTTCGCGGCGCCGGGCAGCCCCGGCATGCCTGGCATCCCCGGCATGCCCTTGCCGTTGGCCAGCTGCGACATCACCTTGCGGGCCTCGAAGAACCGGGTGACCAGGCTGTTCACGGCGGACACCTCGACGCCGGAGCCGCGGGCGATCCGGGCCCGCCGGGAACCGTCGATGATCTTGGGGTTGTCCCGCTCGGCCGGCGTCATCGAGTGGATGATCGCCTCGATCCGGTCGACCTCCCGCTCGTCGATGCCGGCGATCTGGTCCTTCATCTCGCCCATCCCCGGCAGCATGCCGAAGATCTTGGAGAGCGGGCCCATCTTGCGCACCATCTGCATCTGCTGCAGGAAGTCGGACAGCCCGAACTCGCCGCCGCCCTTGCTGGTCAGCTTCGCGGCCGCCTTCGCCGACTGCTCGGCGTCGAAGGTCTTCTCGGCCTGCTCGATCAGGGTGAGCATGTCGCCCATGCCGAGGATCCGGCTGGCCATCCGGTCCGGGTGGAACAGGTCGAAGTCGCCGACCTTCTCACCGTTGGAGGCGAACATGATCGGCTTGCCGGTGGCCTTGGCGATCGACAGCGCCGCACCGCCGCGGGCGTCACCGTCGAGCTGAGTGAGCACGACGCCGTCGAAGCCCACTCCGTCGGCGAACGCGTTGGCCGTGTTGACGGCGTCCTGGCCGATCATCGCGTTGACGACGAACAGGGTCTCGTCCGGGTTGACCGCGTCCCGGATCGCCGAGGCCTGCTGCATCATCTCGGTGTCGACACCGAGCCGGCCCGCGGTGTCGACGATCACCACGTCGAACAGCTTCCGCTCGGCCTCGCCGATCGAGTCCTTCGCGACCTTGACCGGATCGCCGACCCCGGATCCCGGTTCCGGAGCGAAGACCTGCACGCCGGCCCGCTGCCCGACCACCCGCAGCTGGTCGACCGCGTTCGGCCGCTGCAGGTCGGCGGCCACCAGGAGCGGCGAGTGGCCCTGCTCCTTCAGCCAGTACGCCAGCTTGCCGGCCAGCGTCGTCTTGCCGGCACCCTGCAGGCCGGCCAGCAGGATGACGGTCGGCGGCCGCTTCGCGAACCGGATCGTCCTGGTCTCGCCGCCGAGGACGTTGATCAGTTCCTCGTTGACGATCTTGATGATCTGCTGGGCCGGGTTCAGCGCACCGCTCAGTTCAGCGGTCCGGGCCCGTTCCCGGATGGCGCTGATGAAGTCCTTGACGACGGACAGCGCGACGTCCGCCTCGAGCAGCGCTCGGCGGATCTCCCGCGCGGTGGTGTCGATGTCGGCGTCGGTGATCCGACCTTTGCCGCGCAGGTTCTTGAACGTCGCGGCGAGCCGGTCTTGCAGTGTGTCGAACACGAGCTTCCTCGGTGTGCAGGGGTCCCTATCCCTGCCAGCCTAACGGTGCGGCCAATCCGCCGCGGAGTTCAGTCGACCAGGCGGACCGGATTCAGCGTCACCGGGAACGGCCGGGCCAACGCCAACTCCGCGTCGCCCTCAGCCCTGCCGACCTCCACGTACCGGTCCTCGACGAGTTCCCAGGCCGTGATCGACGCCGCGTCGGGATCGACGACCCAATAGCCCGGGCAACCGGCGGCTTCGTATCGAGAACGTTTGAGCACCAGGTCGAAGCGGCGAGTACTGGGCGACAGCACCTCCACCGCGAGCTCGGGCAGCCCCGCCAGCCGACGCTCTCCGAGCCGATCCTTGCGGACGACCAGGAGGTCAGGCTCCAGGCGGGTGTCGGCGGCGATGTCAACATCGAGCGTCGCTACGAAGACCTCGAGCTCGACCGGACATGCAGCCATCATGAGCATGGCCAGTCTTCCCACGCCGCGCTGGTGCAGCCACGACGGCGACGGGCTCACGACGAGCACCCCGTCGATGAGCTCGTAACGGCGGCCGTCGTCGGGCAGTTCATCGAGATCTGCCAACGTCATGGGCCGGCCCGGCAGTGGCCAGGTCGCCGTCGCATGAGCCGTCATGACACTCAGGGTAATTCCTCCCCCTCAGCATCCGGGGAGACTAGACGGCGGCGCTGACAGCCTCCGGCTGCTCGACCGGCGGCAGCCATTCCGACACCGTCGGGTACGCCTCGATCGGCACCACCGAATGCACCACGCGGTCTCCGTACACGTGGATCAGGTTGTACGCCTGCGCACCGTCCTGGCCGCGCGCCGCCGGCTGCGCGACGCCGAGATCCTGGGTGTAGCAGGTGGCCGTGGCGACCGAGACCGGGATGCCGGCGAACAGGCTGGTCGTCGAATAGTGCAGATGACCGGCCAGGATGCCCCGCACGTCGGTGCCCGCCAGCATCGCGGCCAGCCAGCCCTCCTCGCGCAGCTCGATGGTGCCGGCGACCGCGACCGGGCTGGGGATCGGCGGGTGGTGCAGGGCGAGCAGGGTGCCGTCCGGGGCCGGCCGGGACAGCGTGTCGCGCAGCCAGACGAGCTGGTCGTCGGTCAGTTCGCCGTAGTGCTCGCCGGGCACCGTCGTGTCCAGTACGACGATCCGCAGGCCGCCGACCTGGTGCACCCGGTCGTACGGCTCGTCGGTCGGCTCGAGATCCAGCAACCCGGCGCGGAACGCGGGCCGCCGGTCGTGGTTGCCCATCACCCAGACCAACTCCGCTCCGAGTTCGGCGGCGAACGGCTCGACCAGTGCGCGCAGCCGGCGGTAGGCGTCGGGCCGGCCGGTGTCGGCCAGGTCGCCGGTGACGATGATCGCCCCGGGGCGCAGCTCGGAGGCGCGGACCCGGTCCAGTAGCCGGGTCAGCTGGGCGTCGCAGTCGATCTTGCCGTGGAGCCGCTCGTCGTCGCCGACGAAGTGGGTGTCACTGAGGTGGAGCAGCGTGTGGTCGGGGCTTGGGTACTGGCTGCCGTACTCGTTCATGATCACGGTCTAGCCGGGCGACATGGAGACTGGGTGACGGCCCGGGAAACCGGTGCCATAGATTTCGGGTCAGCATGTCCTTCCTTCTCGATCTCACCCCGCTGCGGACGTCTCGCTCGTTCCGGCGGTTGTGGTGGGGGCTCGGGATCTCCAACTTCGGCACCCAGCTCACGGTGGCCGCGGTCGGCCTGCAGGTGTACGCGATCACGGGCTCGACGCTGGCCGTCGGCGTGCTCGGCGTCTGTGCGCTGGTGCCGCTGATCGTGCTCGGCCTGTACGGCGGTGCGCTGGTGGACACCTACGACCGGCGCAAGGTCGCCCTGGCCTCGTCGTTCGGGCTCTGGCTGGTGGTCATCCTGCTCGCGGTGCAGGCCTGGCTGCAGCTGGATTCCGTACCGATGCTCTACGGGTTGGTCGCCCTGCAGTCGGCCGGCTTCGCGATCAACAACCCGGCCCGGTCGGCGATCATCCCGAGGCTGGTCGACCGGCGGCTGCTGCCGGCCGCGAACGTCCTGCAGACCGTCTTCTGGAACATCGCCCTGACCGTCGGGCCGCTGCTCGGCGCGTTCCTCGTCGCGACCTGGGACTTCGCCGAGGTCTACACGATCGACGCGGTCCTGTTCACCGCCTCGCTGTGGGCGCTCTGGCGGCTCCCGGATCTGCCGCCGACCGCCGGGTCCGCCGACCTGCCCGACGTCGGCCGGGGCCGGCGCGGCATCGCCATGGTGCTGGACGGGTTGCGCTACCTGGCCACCCGGCCGAACGTCCGGATGACCTTCGTCGTCGACCTGATCGCGATGATCTTCGCGATGCCGCGGGTGCTCTATCCGGCGGTCGGCGTGATCTTCCTCGGCGGCGGTGCGACCACCACCGGCATCCTCGCCGCCGCGTTCGCGGTGGGGGCCGTGCTGGCCGGGATCTTCTCCGGTTCGCTGGTACGGATCCGGCACCAGGGCCGCGTGATCGGCGCGGCGATCGGCGCGTTCGGGCTGGCCGTCACGGGCTTCGGCGTGGTGCTGGTGATCATCGGCCCGACCTCCCCGGGCAGCCTGCTGGTGGGCGCCCTGCTGGCGGCGGCGGGGTTTCTGGCCCTGGCCGGCGCCGCCGATGCGGTCAGCTCGGTGTTCCGGCAGACCATCCTGCAGTCGGCGACGCCGGACTCGATGCGCGGCCGGCTGCAGGGCGTGTTCATCGTCGTGGTCGCCGGCGGGCCGCGACTCGGCGAGCTGGTGCTGGGCGCCGAGGCGAACTGGTTCGGCGAACACTGGGCGGCCGTGATCGGCGGCCTGACCTGCGTGGTGGTGCTGGGCGTCGTGCTCGCCGTGCAGCGCCGGTTCCTGGCCTACGACGCCCAGAACCCGCAGCCCTGAGTCAGACCGCGCGGACGGTGTCCAGGGCCGCGCGGACCAGCCGGAACCCGAGCTCACCGCCGCGGCGGTGAGCCGGCAGCCGGTGCGCCTGCCAGGTCGCGGTGGCCGGGACCGAGCCGAGCGGGCACCCGTCGAGCGTCACCTCGACCCGCCCGTCGACGCGGCCGGACCGGCGGACCCGGAGCTCGAGTTGATCATGATCGCCGAGGTCGACCGACCGGAAGCCGATCGTGCCGTCCACTGCCTCGACGATCTCGCCCCGCAACGGTTCCCGCGGTGCCAGCCGGGCCCGCTCGCAGTCGTCGAAGGCGGCCGCCGGCACCGGAGCCGTCAGGTCGTGCGGACCCACGACCTCGCCGTCGAGCTGAACGGTGCCGGTACGGCGAAGATCAGCGGCGGACGCCCCGACCGCGATCCGGTACGGGCCGCGCTCGATGATCGACTCCGACCGGGTGACGTCGAAGATCATGAACGCCTCCGGCCGCAGCGTGAGCTCGACGACCCGGCTCTCCCCCGGCTCGAGCCGGACCCGCCGCCAGCCGGCCAGCCGGCGCGGGAAGGTCAGCCGGTGCTCGGGTGCGCTGACGTAGGCCTGGACGATCTCGATCGCCGGCCGTTCACCGGTGTTGATCACCGGCAGCGAGACCCGGAGCGGCCGGGCGGCGGAGTCGATCGTGAGCTCGCCGTACTCGATCCGGGAGAAGCCGAGCCCGTGGCCGAAGGCGTACCGGGGACGCTGGTCGGAGTACCAGTAGGTGGCGCGACTGCTGATGATGTCGTAGTCGAGCAGGTCGGGCAGCCGATTGTCCGGGGCCGGCCAGGTCTGCGCCAGCCGGCCGCCCGGTTCGACGGCGCCGGTGATCACGTCGACCAGGCCGTGTCCGAGTTCCTGTCCGCCGTGACTGGTCCAGACGACGGCCGCGGTGCCGGCCTCGTCGGCGTCCAGCGCGTACGGGTAGCTCGACACGATCGCCAGCAGCACCCGCTCGTTCACCGCCCGGGCGGCCCGGAGCAGCGCCGACTGCGGCGCCGGCAGGGCCAGGTCGGGCCGGTCCGCGGTCTCCCGGCCCAGCAGGTGCGGCTCGTTGCCCGCCATCACGATCACCGTCTCCGCCCAGGCGGCCGCCGCCGCGGCCTCGGCCCGGCCGTCGGCGACCACTCCGAGCCGGAACCGGGTCGCGTCCGCCAGGTCGAGGTGCTCGGCCGACAGCCCGCCCGCGACGTCGACCCTCAGCCACTTCCCGGTGCCCAGGTGGCGGAGCGACCAGGTGCCGTCGTCGTGCCGGTGCAGCCGGAAGCTCTCCTGGACCACCCAGCCGCCGACCCGGTCGGCCTCCGCCCGGACCCAGCGACCCTTCGGCACGGTCCAGAGCCGGCCGTCGGCGGCGGCGACGGTGATCACGCCGTGGCCCCAGTCCGTGAGCGCGAACACCGCGGCCGGCTCCGGCGTCCCGTCCGCGGCCGTCAGCCCGTCGGCCACCAGCCGGCCGTCCCGGTTGCGGAGCAGGCCGTCGTGGCCCACCGGCTGCAGCGTCACCCGGTCCGCCCCGTCGGCGACCCGGACCTCGCCCTCGGTCCCGACGGCCTCCCGGAGCGCCTCGGTCAGCGAGACCGTGTAGGGCGGGGTCCCGGAGTACCAGTCGGTGAGGACCCGGTGGGCCAAGGGCCCGATCACTGCGATCCGGCCGCGCGGCGGCAACGGCAGCAGACCCTCGTTGCGCAGCACCACCACTCCGGCCGCGGCCGCCTCCCGGGCCAGCTCCCGGTGCTCCGGCCGGTCAAGATCATCGGGTCCGATGCCCGCGTACGGGTCATGATCATCGAGTTCGCCCAGCCGCTCCCGCAGCCGCAGCACGCGTTCCACGGCCCGATCCACCTCGGCCAGCGTGATCAGTCCGTCGTCGAGCGCCCCGCGCAGCCGCTCCAGCGTGGGTCCGGAGTCCCGGCCGTTGTCGGTGAAGCTGTCCATCCCGGCCTGCAGGGCGGCGGCATGCGACTGCCGATGATCAGCGAAGTAACCCTGCGACCCGACCAGGTTGCCCGGCGCGAAGGCGTCCGAGACCACGAGCAGCGAGTCCGGGGTCCAGGACCGCAGCTCGTCCAGCAGGTCGGCGCTGACGTGGGCCGGACGCCCGTTGATCAAGTTGTACGAGGCCATCACCGCACCGACCGCCCCGGCGGCGACCGGGCCGCGGTAGGCCGGCAGCTCGTACTCGTGGAGCACCCGGCGCCGTAGCTGGGAGTCGCTGACATCGCGGTCGGTCTCGTTGTTGTAGCCGCAGAAGTGCTTCAGCGTCGGCACCGCCCGCCAGCGCCGCGCGTCGTCGCCGCGCATCCCGGCCGCGTAGGCACCGGCCAGCTCGGCGGTCAGCCACGGGTCCTCGGAGAAGCCCTCCTCGTTGCGTCCCCAGCGCGGGTGCCGGAGCGGGTTCACCACCGGCGCCCAGGCGTTCAGCCCGATGCCGGGATCCACCGCGCGCTTGGCCCGCAGCTCGGTCCCGACCACGTCGCCGATCCGGCGCAGCAGGTCCGGGTCCCAGCTGGCCGCCATCCCGACCGGCTGCGGGAACACCGTCGCGAGGCCCTCCCAGGCGACCCCGTGGGCGGCCTCGGCACCGGTGTGGAACGCCGCCAGTCCGTGCCGCGGCAGCGCCGGCACCGCCTGGTGCAGCAGGGCGAGCTTCTCCTCGGTGCTGAGGTCGGCGAGCAGCGCTGCCACCGGATCGGCCACCATGCCAACTCCTCGAGTGTCGAATCGATTCGATCAGATCTTCTCACAGGTCTCGATTGGATGAAGGGTCTTGCCAGAGAATCAACGGCGCGCTTAACCTTCCGCTGTCGAAGCGCTTCGACAGTTCGCCCGCCGGTCCGGCGGTTCGCTGGCGCTCGACCCGATCCCGATCACGAGGAAGTGATGATCATGACCGCAGGCACCGTGCCCGGAGGCCGGCTGAACCGCCGCTGGTTCCTCACCTCGGTGGGCCTCGCCGCCGGAGCCGGGACCGCCCTGGCCGGCTGTTCCACCGGCAGCGCGCCGGCCCCCGTCGAACAGGGCGCCGAGATCGCCGACTCCGTGCTGCCGAAGTACGTCCCGGTGGACTACGCCAAGCCCGACGTCCCGAGCCAGAACGGGTCCCCGCCCGGTTACACGAAGATGCCCGCCGAGCTGGTCCGGTCGGTCCCCGAGCCGCCGGGCACCGGCCTGACGATCAACGCGATGACGCCGCTGTGGGGCACCATCCCGCCGAGCAGCGGCAACCAGTACTTCGACGCCGTGAACGAGATCCTGGGCAGCAAGATCAACTTCCAGATCTCGGACGGCACCACGTACGGCGACAAGCTCGCAACCGTGCTCGCCTCGCCGAAGGACGTGCCGGACTGGGTCCAGGTGCCGAGCTGGAACCTGCCGTCCCGGTTCGGCACCGAGATCGTCGAGAACGTGTTCACCGACCTCACGCCGTTCCTGGCCGGCGAGGGGGTGACGAAGTACCCGAACCTCGCCAACATCCCCACCGACGCCTGGAAGTCCTGCGTCTGGAACGGCAAGCTGTACGGTCTCCCCTTCCCCGGCACGCCCATCGGCAACGGGAACTTCTACCGGGACGACCTGCTGGAGAAGCTCGGCATCAGCCCGGACGTCAAGACGATCAAGCAGTTGTACGACCTGATGGTGGAGATCAACAACCCGGGCGGGAACCAGTGGGCCACCGAGGACCCGTGGAACATCGCCACGATGGCCTTCTCCGTCGTGCCCAAGTGGAAACTGGGCGACGCCGGCCTGGTGCACCGGGTGGAGACCGAGGAGTACCGGGCGGCGCTGGAGTGGTGCGCCGGCGTGTTCAAGGCCGGGTTGGTGCATCCGGACGCGGTCGCCGGCAAGGACGACGAGAGCAAGAGCCGGTTCCAGGCCGGCAAGGCGTTGATCATGTTCGACGGTTTCGGCGGCTGGCACGAGGCGCTGCGGGACAACCTCGCCGGCAACCCGTCCTACTCGCAACGGCCGTTCGACCTGATCGCCCCCGACGAGTCCGCGAAGCCGGTCTACTGGAAGGGCGCTGCCGCCGGCATGTACTCCTTCGTCAAGCAGAGCGACGATCCGGCCAAGGTCGAGGAGATCCTGAAGCTGGCCAACGTCCTCGCCGCGCCGTTCGGAACCACCGAGTTCCACTTGATCAACTACGGTGTCGAGGGCGTGCACTACACCAAGGGTGATCAAGGCATCCCGGAGCCGACCTCGCTGGCGGCGAAGGAGCTGCAGCCGACGTACGTCTTCCTGACCGACCCGCCGGTGGCCGAGTTCCACATGCAGTACCCGGGCTACGTCGAGGAGTACTGCACCTGGCAGCAGCGGGCCGGCGAGTTCGCCGCGGAGCCGCTGTTCTACGGCATGAACATCGCCGAGCCGAGCCAGTACGCGTCGATCGGCCAGCCGTTCGAGGACCTGGAGTCCGACATCGCCCGCGGCCGCAAGCCGCTCAGCGCGCTGGACGACGCGATCAAGACCTGGAAGGCGTCCGGCGGCGAGCAGCTCCGCACCTTCTACCAGGAAATCCTGGACAAGCAGTAGGGCGCCGACACGATGAGCACCCCACGACCGGCACGGCGACGAACCTGGCGCAGCAAGCTCAGGCAGGACCGTTCGTTGATCATCATGACCCTCCCGGCGGTCGCGCTGCTGGCGGTCTTCGCGTACGTGCCGATGCTCGGCAACGTGATGGCGTTCCAGCAGTACTCGCCGTACACCGGCTTCTTCCGGAGCGCCTTCGTCGGCTTCGACAACTTCGTCCGGGTGTTCAACAACCCGCTGTTCCTGAACTCGGTGAAGAACACGCTGGCGATCACCGCGTTCCAGCTGGTCTTCTACTTCCCGATCCCGATCATCCTGGCCCTGCTGCTGAACAGCGTGATCTCACCCAGGATCAGGACCGCCGTGCAGGCCGTGGTCTACCTGCCGCACTTCTTCTCCTGGGTGCTGGTCGTGACGATCTTCCAGCAGATCGTCGGCGGCGCCGGCCTGGTCGCGCAGACCCTGCGCAACAACGGGTTCCAGGGCTTCGACCTGATGACCGACCCGGACGCGTTCCTGGTCCTGATCACGCTGCAGTCGGTCTGGAAGGACGCCGGCTGGGGCATCATCATCTTCCTGGCCGCGCTCAGCACGGTGGACCCGGCGCTGCACGAGGCCGCGGCCTCGGACGGGGCCAACCGGTGGCGCCGGCTCTGGCACATCACACTGCCGGCGCTCCGGCCGGTGATCATCCTGCTGCTGATCCTCCGGCTGGGCGACTCGCTGTCGGTCGGCTTCGAACAGCTGATCCTGCAGCGGGACGCCGTGGGGGCCGAGGTCTCCGAGGTGATCGACACCTATGTCTACTACCAGGGCGTGATCTACGGCGACTGGAGCTTCGCCGCGGCCGCCGGGCTGGCCAAGGGCGTGATCAGTCTGTTGCTGGTGCTGGGCGCGAACAAGCTCGCCCACGTGTTCGGGGAAGCCGGGGTGTACCAGAAATCATGACCACCGAACTCACCCGACCCACGACCGGCCCATCGACGAACTCAGGGCGCGGGGCGACGGGCACCGGACGTCCTTCGACGGGCTCGGGGCGCGGAAGCGCCCGGGCCCGGCAGCGGAAGCGACCGGTCTGGGACGAGGAGCCCGGCCGGCTCGGCTCCGCCGGCAAGGCGATGGCGCTCGCCGTGGTCGTGCTCGCCGTGATCTTCCCGCTCTACACCGTCGTGCTGACCAGCTTCTCCACCCAGGCGCACACGATCGAGACCGGCGGCCTGGTCGTCGTTCCGGGCGAGCTGACCGCGCAGGCGTACGTCCAGATCCTGTCCGGCGGTGTGGTCACCCGTGCCGCGCTGGTCAGCGTCGGCATCACCGCGGTCGGCACGATCCTGTCCACCACGGTGTCGATCATGGCCGCCTACGGGCTGTCCAAGCCGAACTCGTTCGGGCACCGGCTGATCCTGTTCGTGTTCCTGATCACGATGTTCTTCGGCGCCGGGATGATCCCGACCTACCTGCTGGTCAGCAACCTCGGCTTGATCAACTCCTACTGGGCGCTGATCCTGCCGACCGCGGTGTCGGCGTTCAACGTGCTGATCCTGCGGAACTTCTTCATGGGGATCGAACCGGGCATCCTGGAGGCCGCCCGGATCGACGGCGCCGGCGAATGGCGGATCCTCGGCCAGATCGTGCTGCCGATGTCCGGCGCGGTGATCGCCGTCGTCGCGCTGTTCTACGGCGTCGGCTACTTCAACGCCTTCTTCAACGCGATGCTCTACATCAACGACAACGAGAAGTGGCCGCTGCAGCTGGTGCTGCGTTCGTACGTGCTGCAGGGCGCCAACCTGCCCGGCGGGCCCACGTCGACGGACACCCACGCCACCGGAACGGTCGCCGGGATGCCGGTGAAGATGGCGGTGATGGTGCTCGCCCTGGTACCGATCCTGATCGTCTACCCGTTCGTGCAGCGGCACTTCACCAAGGGCGTCATCTTCGGCGCCATCAAGGGCTGAACCGTGCGGCCGGAACCGCTAGGACTGCCGGAACGTGGAGTCCCGCTCGGTCAGCTGCGGCACCAACAGCCGGATCTCCGGGTCCTCGATCCCCTCGATCCGGGCCATCGCCAGGTCGACCGCGATCTCGCCCATCCGGACGGCGGGAAGGTCGATCGAGGTCAGCGGAAGCTGCTGGCCGACCGCCACGTCGGCCGGGCAGAGCGCGATCACGCTGACCGCCTTCCCGGCCGGGCGGCCCGCCTCGCTCAGCGCGGCGAGCACGCCGGGCAGGGCGGCCTCGTTGTGCACGACCAGGGCGGTCAGCTCGGGGCGCCGGGCGAGCACCCGGCCGACGGCGTCCACACCACCGGCATGGCTGGCCTCGGCCGGCTCGACGACCGGCTCGGTGCCGGCCGTCTCGGCCAGACTCCGGTAGCCGCGCAGCAGTCGTTCGGCGTACGAGGTGTGCCGGCCCAGCACGGTCGGGGTCGGACCGATCAGCGCCACCTCGGTGTGCCCCAGCTCGAGCAGGTGCTGCACCGCCATCCGGCCGGCGGCCTCGAAGTCCAGGTCCACCACCGACAGGCCGTGCGGGTCGTCCGGCAGGCCGATCAGCACCGCCGGCCGGTGCAGCTCCACCAGGGTGGGGATCCGCGGGTCCTCGGCCTCGATGTCCATCATGATCAACGCGTCGACCATCGACGAGGTGGCCGCCCGCTCCACGCCGCGCGGGTCGTCCTGGGTGAGCAGCAGCACGTCCATCTCATGATCACGGGCCCGGGTCACCACCCCGGTGACGAACTTCATGATCACGCCGACGTTCACGTCGGTCCGCAGCGGCGCCACCAGGGCCAGCGTCCAGGTCCGTCGGGAGGCCAGCGAACGGGCGCCGGCATGCGGCCGGTAGTCGAGCTGGCGGATCGCCTCCTCGACCCGGGCGCGGGTCTCGGCCGAGATCGAGCGTTTGCCGCTGAGCACGTACGACACGGTGGAGGTCGACACCCCGGCCGCCCGGGCAACATCGTTGATGGTGGCCATGATCACCCTCCTCCCGTACCGCTGGGCCCTGCCGTACCGCTGGACGGGGACCATCATAGGCCGCTGATCGAGAGAGGCATGGCATGAAGTTCACCGACGGCTACTGGCAGACGCTGCCCGGGGTGTCGATCCTGCGACCGCGCGCGGTCGACCAGATCGAAACCGCAGAAGGGAATCTGACGGTCTTCGCGCCGACCGGCCCGCTCCGCAGCCGCGGCGACTCGCTGAACCGGCCGGTGATCACGGTGACCTTCGACACCCCGGCCGAGGACGTGATCGGCGTCCGGATCGAGCACTTCACCGGCGGCCGGGACCGCGGCCCGCACTTCATGATCAACAGGACCGACCCGGCTCCGGTGATCGATGCGCCGGCCGGCGGCCCGGTGACCTTCAGGTCCGGCCGGCTGACCGCGCGGATCGCCACCGACGGCGACTGGACGGTCGACTTCCTGGCCGGCGACACCGTGCTCACGTCGTCGACACCGAACAGTGTCGGCGCGATCACCGACGGCGAGGGCCGGCACTTCGTCCGGGAGCAGCTGACCCTCGGCATCGATGATCACGTGTACGGTCTCGGCGAGCGGTTCGGCCCGTTGATCAAGAACGGGCAGACCGTCGACAGCTGGAACGCCGACGGCGGCACGGCCACCGAACAGGCGTACAAGAACGTGCCCTTCTACCTGACCGACGCCGGCTACGGAATCTTCGTCGCGCATCCCGACTTGGTCAGCTTCGAGGTCGGCACCGAGGTCGTGTCCCGGACCCAGTTCTCGGTCGAGGGCCAGTCGCTGCAGTACTACGTGATCTACGGCCCGACCCCGAAGGAGATCCTGAGCAGGTACACCGCGCTGACCGGCCGGCCCGCCCGGGTCCCGGACTGGTCGTACGGGCTGTGGCTGTCGACCTCCTTCACCACCGACTACGACGAGCGGACCGTGACGTCGTTCCTGGACGGGATGGCGGAGCGCGAACTCCCGCTCAGCGTGTTCCACTTCGACTGCTTCTGGATGCGCCAGTTCCACTGGTGCGACTTCATCTGGGACCCGGCGATGTTCCCCGACCCGGCCGGCATGCTGGAACGGCTGAAGCGGAAGGGGGTCCGGATCTCGGTCTGGATCAACCCCTACATCGCCCAGCGCTCGGCCCTCTTCGCGGAGGGCAAGGAACTCGGCTTCCTGGTCCGGACCACCGACGACGACGTCTGGCAGTGGGACCTGTGGCAGGCAGGCATGGGCCTGGTCGACTTCACCAACCCGGACGCCCGCGACTGGTACGCCTCGAAGCTCAAGGTCCTTCTCGATCAAGGAGTCGACGCGTTCAAGACCGACTTCGGCGAACGGATCCCGACCGAGGGCGTGGTCTGGCACGACGGCTCGGATCCGGCCCGGATGCACAACTTCTACGCCCAGCTCTACAACCAGTGCGTCTTCGATCTGCTGCGGTCCGAGCGCGGCGAGGGCGAGGCGGTGGTCTTCGCCCGCTCGGCGACCGCGGGCGGCCAGCAGTACCCGGTGCACTGGGGCGGCGACTGCGAGTCCACCTTCGCGTCGATGGCCGAGTCCCTGCGCGGCGGGCTCTCCCTGGCCCTGTCCGGCTTCGGCTACTGGAGCCACGACATCGGCGGCTTCGAGGGCACCCCCGATCCGGCCGTCTTCAAGCGCTGGACGGCCTTCGGGCTGCTGTCCTCGCACTCCCGGCTGCACGGTTCCAGCTCCTACCGGGTGCCCTGGGCGTTCGACGAGGAGGCCGTGGAGGTGACCCGGCAGTTCGCCCGGCTGAAGCTGTCGCTGATGCCCTATCTGTCCCGGCTCGGCGAGGAGGCGCACAGCTCGGGGATTCCGATCATGAGGCCGATGGTGCTCGAGTTCCCCGAGGATCGCGGCGCCGTCGCGGTCCAGACCCAGTACCTGCTGGGTGATCGACTGCTGGTGGCGCCGGTGTTCCGGGCGGACGGCCGGGCCGACTTCTACCTGCCCGAGGGCACCTGGACGCATGCCCTGACCGGTGAGCGGCTGTCCGGCCCGCGCTGGCACAGCGAGGTGTACGACTTCGACTCGCTCCCGCTGTTCGTACGGCCGGGCACCGTGCTGCCCTGGGGCTCGCGGGATGACCGGCCCGACTACGACCACCTCGACGGACTCACGCTGCAGGCGTACGAGTTCGCCGACGGTGATCACTTCGAGCTGACCGTGGGTCCGGCCCGGTTCTCGGTCCGGCGCGAGCAGGAGTCGATCGTCGCGACCGCCGAGGGCACCGACCGGCCCTGGCGACTCCGGGTCGATGATCAACTCGTCGAGGCGCGGGAGAATCAGGCGGTGCTGAGGACCTCGGCGGCCAGTCCGAACGCGGTGGTCATGCCGATCCCGGAGGTGACCGAGACGACCCGGGTCGACTGATCCAGGTCGGTGATCATGAAGTCGGTCCGGTCGGAGGAGGCGTAGACGCCGCGCCAACGGCGCCGGACGGTCAACCGGTTCGTGCCGAGCAGTCGCCCCGCCTCGGCGATGATCAACTCCGCCGTCTGCTCGTCGTCGAACGGCAGGTGCGTGGTGGCGTACGAGTGCGTGTCGCCGATCACCAGGGCGCCGTCGGGACGCTGGGTGTACATCAGGTTCATCACGGCCTCGAGCAGGTCCGGCCTGGTGTTGCGGAACCGCTCCCGTACGGTCTCGGCGGCGGGGCAACCGGCCAGGCCGCCGTACCGCAGCATGGACAGGCCACTGAGCACCGCCGGGTCGACCGTCACCGGCCGGTCCGGCGTCACCTCGAGCATCTGCAGCAGGCAACGGCGCAGGTCGACGGCGGCGGCTGCTCCCGGCGCGAGCCGGTCCACGTCGTGGCCGACGGCGAGGATCACCTGGTCGGCGGTGAACCGGCCGACGGTGCTGATCACCTCGCCACCGGCGGCCTGCTGCACCTGGGCACCCCAGTGGAACCGGACGCCGCGGTCGGCCAGCCAGGCGGCGATGGCCGGCACCGCCTGGCGCGGGTCGACCCGGAGATCCAGCGGCAGCCAGGCTCCGCCGACGGTTCCCGGATCCAGCAACGGCAGCCGCTCGGCGACCGCGTCACGGCTCAGCAGCCGTACCTGATCCCGGCCGCGGCGGTCGGCGAGCTCCTCCAGCACCGCGAGCTCGTCGGCGGCTCGCGCCACCACGACCGTGCCGGCCTCGCGGAGCCAGAAGCCGGCCTTCGCGGCCAGGTCGATCCAGCGCTGCCGGGCGGCCAGCCCGTAGTCGAGCGCACGGCCGGACTGGGCAGTCAGACAGATGTGGCCGAAGTTGCGGATCGACGCGCCGACGGCCCGCTCGTCCCGCTCCAGCACCATCACCCGCAGACCTCGCTCGGCGGCCACCACGGCATGGGCGAGGCCGACGATGCCGGCTCCCACGATCAGCAGGTCGCTGTGGTCCGTCCCGTACGTGTTGCTCCCCATGGGCGCCAACCTGCCCTGCCGCCGGCCCGGAGTCAATGGGTTTCAGCTTCTTGTTCAGACAAGTTTCCTCAGGCCGGCCAGGCGTTCCAGCGGCGTTCATCGCCCGATCGTCTCTGCGAGGAAGAACTTGTATAGTCAGCGGCGTGAGTCAGCCACTCCACCTCCGGGTGGCCGAGGAGTTGCGGCTCCGGATCAGCCGGGGCCACTACCGGGTCGGCACGCCCTTGCCGTCGGAGGCTCAGCTCTGCGAGGAGTTCGGCGCCTCCCGCGGTACGGTGCGGCAGGCCCTCGGCGCGCTCCGGCACGAAGGGATGATCGTCGGCGGGCAGGGCCGGCAGCCGGTCGTCCGCTCGGCCGCGCTGGGCCAGCCGTTCGAGACCTTCCTGTCGTTCACCGCCTGGGCCGGGCAGGTCGGCCGGCTCCCCGGCCAGCGCACGATCGAGATCGCCCGCCGCGGCGCCACCGTGACCACCGCGGGGGCGCTCGGCCTCGAGCCCGGTACGCCGGTCGTCGACGTACTGCGGCAGCGGACCTTGGACGGCGAGCCGGCCCTCCTGGAGCGAAGCAGCTTCGTCGAGCCGGTCGGCCGGCTGCTCTTCGACTGGGACCCGGACAGCGGTTCGCTCTACGGCCACCTGGCGGAACAGGGCGTCGAACTGCACCGGGCCCGGCACACGATCGACGCGATCGCCGCCGACGGGACCGACGCCGAGCTGCTCGACGTCGCGGTCGGCGCGCCGCTGCTCCGGGAACGCCGCTGCGCCCGCGACCGGACCGGCACCCCACTGGAGTACGCGGACGACCGCTACCGGCCGGACCGGGTCACCTTCACCCTCGACAACGAGCGGCCGGTCCAGCCCGGGACGGCCGCCGACCTCCGCATCCTCAAGGAGACTTCCTCATGATCACGTTGGCCGCGCTGGACATGGCCGGGACCACCATCGACGACGGCGGCGCGGTGTACGCGGCGCTCAGGAACACGGTGGCGCAACGTGTCGGCGCCCAGCCGCCGGACCGGATCATGGTCCGCTGGACCGGCACCGACAAGCGGGCCGCGCTGGCCGGGCTGCTGGCCGACCTCGGCGCCCCGGTCGGCCGGGCCGAACTGGACCGGCTGTACGGCGAGTTCCATGATCAACTGCTGGCCACCTACCAGGACACTCCGCCGGTGCCGGTGCCCGGCGTGCCCGAGGCGTTCACGCTGCTGCGCGCGGCAGGAGTCCGGATCGCCTTGCAGACCGGCTATTCCGCGAAGATCGCCGAGACGATCCTGACCGGGATCGGCTGGCGGATCGGTGAGCAGATCGACGCGGTGATCACCAGTGATCAGGTCCCGGCCAGCCGGCCGGCGCCGTACCTGATCTTCCGGGCGATGGAGGCCACCGGCGTCCGCGACCTGGCCGAGGTCGCCGTCGCGGGTGACACCCCGAACGACCTCGGCGCCGGCAGCAACGCCCGGGCCGCGCTGGTGATCGGTGTCCTCACCGGTGAGTACGATGCCGTCGAGCTGGGCCGCCATCGGCACACCCACCTGCTGCCCAGCGTCGCCGAACTCCCCGCCCTGCTGGGGATCCAGCCCTAGGCGGTCTCCTCGGGCGGGCCACCGCGGAGCTCGGGGTCGGTGGCGAACCAGAGGGCCTGCGGCAGCGTGAACGCGGTGAAGCAGTAGTTGCCCATCGGCAGCCAGTACTGGTACTCCTCCACCGTCGAGCCCTGGAAGGCGACCAGGTACTGCCACGTGTCGGCGTGCATCGCCCAGACCCGGCGCTTCCGCCGCTGCCCGTCCTCGGTGAACGTGAAGGTCCGTTCGATCTTGACGATGTCGTTGTAGTTCTGGTCGTCGGCGCCCTCGACCTCGACGTCGGTCAGCTCGGCCAGGCCCGCCTCGAACCCCTCCCGAAGCGCCGGCAGGTCGTCGGCGACGACGCTGACCTCGAGCTTGGCGACCGCCACCGCGAAGTAGGTGGCTTGATCGTCTTCCTCGGGCCGGACGATCACCCCGTCCCGGCCCTCCAGCTCGGACCGGTGCCAGCCCCACGGATGACGGAAGGCGAACCGGCCCTCGGGATCGTCGTAGGTGGTGATCCCGGTGAACTGCGGCCGTCCGGTCCGGACCTTGGGCTCACCCGTCATCAGACCCTGCTCCTTCATGCCTGGGGCTCCTTCATCGTCCGTCCACCGATCCGCCGGCAGCCTCCGCCGACGGTACCAGCGCACCCTTCAGGTCGAGCTGCTCCGCGAAGTGGCAGGCGGCCTGCCGAGTGCTGCCCGGGCCCGCCGTCTCGTCCGGGACGTCGCGCAGCGGCGGCGTCTCGGTGGAGCAGATCTCCTGCGCGTACGGGCAGCGGGTGTGGAAGTAGCAGCCCGAGGGCGGGTTGGCCGGGCTCGGCACATCGCCGGTCAGCGGCACCGCCTCGGTCCGGTTCCGCGGATCGGGCTGCGGCAGCGCCGACAGCAGCGCCTCCGTGTACGGGTGCTTGGGCCGGTAGAACAGCTCGCGCGTGGTGCCGGTCTCGACCACCCGGCCCACGTACATCACCGCGACCCGGTCCGAGATGTGCTCCACCACGGACAGGTCGTGCGAGATGAACATGTAGGTCAGCTTGAGCCGGTCCTGCAGGTCCTCCAGCAGGTTGATCACCTGGGCCTGGACCGACACGTCGAGCGCGGAGACCGGCTCGTCGCAGATGATCAACTCCGGGTTCAGCGCGATGGCCCGGGCGATCCCGATCCGCTGCCGCTGGCCGCCGGAGAACGCGTGCGGGTAGCGGCTGGCGTGCTCCGGCCGCAGGCCGACCAGCTTGAGCAGCTCGGCCACCCGGTCGCGCAGCGCCTGGCCCTTCAGCACCTTGTTGATCACCAGCGGTTCGGCGATCACCCGGCCGACGGTCATCCGGGAGTCGAGCGAGGCGAACGGGTCCTGGAAGATGATCTGCATCTTCGGCCGGATCCGCTCCATGGTGCGGCGGTCGGCACTCTCCACGTTGACCGCGCCGAGCTCCTTGTCGTGGAAGACCACCTGGCCGTCGGTCGGCTGCTCCAGCCGCATGATGGTGCGGCCCGTGGTGCTCTTGCCGCACCCCGACTCGCCGACCACGGCGAGCGTCTCGCCCCGGTTGACGGTGAGGTTCACGCCGTCGACGGCCTTGACCTCGCCGATGGTGCGGCGCAGCAGGCCGCCCTTGATCGGGAAGTGCTTCTTGAGGTCGGTGACCTCCAGCAGCGGTTCCTCGGCTGCCGGCTGCTTCTCGGTCTCCGCCTGGGTCATCGGGCACCTCCCGTGCTCGCGGGCTCGGGCGCGCCGGCCGTCTGATCGGAATAGAGGTGGCAGCGCACCCCGTGCGTCGTCGGCCCCTCCAGCAGCGTCTCCTCCGGGATGACGTCGACGCAGACATCACCGATGAAGGCCGGGCAGCGCGGGTGGAACGCACACCCGGTCACCGTCGTGTACGGGTCCGGGATGGAACCCTTGATCACCTCGAGCGGCTGGTGCTCGGCCGACCCGATCCGCGGGATCGACCGCAACAGCGCCTTGGTGTACGGGTGCTTCGGGTTGTAGAAGATCTCGTCCACCGAGGCCCGCTCGACCACCCGGCCGAGATACATGACGATCACCTCGTCGCACAGTTGGGCGACCACGCCCATGCTGTGCGTGATGAACATGATCGACATCCCGATCTCGGCCTTGAGCTTGCGCATCAGGGACAGGATCTGGGCCTCGGTGGTCACGTCCAGCGCCGTGGTCGGCTCGTCCGCGATCAGCAGCGACGGATGGCAGGACAGCGCCATCGCGATCATGGCCCGCTGCCGCATGCCGCCGGACAGCTCGTGCGGATAGGACTTCGCGATCCGCTCCGGGTTCGGCATGCCGACCTGCCGGAGCATGTCGACGGCCTGTTCCTTGGCCACCTGCTTGTCCGAGGTCTGGTGCAGCAGGATGGCTTCCTCGATCTGCGCCCCGACGGTGTACACCGGGTTCAGCGAGGTCATCGGCTCCTGGAAGATCATCGCGATCTCGGCGCCGCGGAGGGCCCGCATCGCCGAGCTGCGCGGATGGAGCTTGGTGATCTCGACCCCGCCCGAGGTGGTCTCCGCCGCGCCGAGGTCCACGTCCTCGCCGACCAGCAGCTGCGAGACCTGCTGTCCGTCGGCACTGCGCCGGAAGTCGATCGACCCCTCGGTGATCTTGCCCGGCGGTTCGAGAATCTGCATGATCGCCCGCGCGGTCACGCTCTTGCCGCTGCCGCTCTCGCCCACGATGCCGACGACCTTGCCGCGCGGGATGTCGAAGGTGACGCCGTTGAGGGCATTGACGACGCCGAGCGTGGTGGGAAACTGCACCCGCAGATCGCGGACGGAGATGATCGCGTCGCTGTTGCCGTTCTCCGTTGAAGTCACGTTGGCTCCTGCCTTCTCTCGGTCAGCTGTACGGATCGACGGCATCGCGGACGCCGTCACCGAGGAGTTGGAAACAGGTGATCACGATGATCACCGCGAGTCCCGGGATCAGCAGCCACGGGAACTGTTGCAGGACGTCGATCCGGGACGCGTCCTTCAGCAGCACGCCCCAGCTGATCGCCGGTTCGAGCATCCCGATGCCGATGAACGACAGCGAGGTCTCGGCCAGGATCGTCGCCGGGATGGACAGCATGGCCACGGCGACGATGTGGCTGGTCGCGTTCGGCATCAGGTGGGTCCCGACGATGCGCAGCCCCGAGGATCCCGCCGAGCGAGCCGCGGCGACGTAGTCGGCGTGGGCGTACCCCATCACCTTGCCGCGGGTCTGTCTGGCCAGACCGGTCCAGGTGACCAGGGACAGGATGATCGTCATCATGAAGTAGCGCTGGGTCACCGGCATGTCGAGCGGAAGAATCGCCGCCATCGTGGCCCACAGTGGCAGCGTCGGGATCGACATGATGATCTCGATGACCCGCTGGATGATGTTGTCGGTCACCCCGCCGGCATAGCCGGAGATGGTCCCGATCACCGCACCCAGCACGGTCGCGATCGCGACGCCGAGCAGGCCGATCGTCATCGAGATCTGGGACCCGTGCACTGTCCGGCTGAACACGTCCCGGCCGTTGCCGTCGCCGCCGAACACGAGCACTTTGCCCTCGCCGACGGTGAACAGGTGCCGGTCAGCCGGGATCAGGCCGAACAACTTGTACTCCCACCCCTGGCCGAAGACCTGCACCCGGATCGGGTTGTTGCAGTCCGTGACATACGTGGTGGAGATGTTGACCGGGTCGATCTCCTGGGTGACCCGGCAGATCCCCGGACCGCCGTTGAGTGTGAAGGTGCTGGGCGCCGCGTATTTGAAGTCCGGGTTGACCGCCTGCGGATCGTTCGGCGAGAGGAACGGCGCGAACGCCGCCATCAGATACATGAACAGCAGAATGATCACGCTGACCACGGCCAGCTTGCTGCGCCGGAACCGGCGCACCATCAGCCGCCACTGCGGAATCTCGCCGACCTTGCTGTCCGGCGAGTTCGAACGTCCGCCGGTGTCCTCGACTTCGGACTCGGCGACCTGAAGTGTTCCCGTCATGGCTCGCTCCCCCTCAGTCCGTCGCCTTGACCCGCGGGTCGATGATCGTCAGTGCGATGTCGGAGATCAGGTTGCCGATCACCAGCAATGCCGACAACAGGACCAGCAGCGTCGCCGCGACGTAGGTGTCCTTGACGATCAAGGACTGCAGCAACGCCTGGCCCGTGGTCGGCAGACCGAAGACGATCGAGATGATCGCCTCGCCGGAGATGAGCGCCGACAGCGTCGTGCCGAACGTCATCACGAGCGGGTGCAGCGCGTTGCGTACGGCGTGCTTCCAGATCACCAGGCGTTCGGCGACGCCCTTCGCCCGGGCCGTCTGCACGTACTGCTGGCCCAGCACATCGAACAGGTTGGCCCGCATCACGCGGGACAGCCAGGCGGTGCTGGCCACCGCGATCACCACCAGCGGCATCCACATGTGGGACAACATGTCGAGGAATTTCGCCCCGCTGAACGGGGCGTTGCGGTACTCGTTGGAGTTGAGCCCACCGACCTCCATCCCCGATGCGCTGGCCACGCTCATCACCCCCAAGGCCAGCAGGAACTCCGGCACCGCGACGCCGACGAACTGGATCACGGTGATGATGTTGTCCGGCAGGTTGTACCGGTGGGTCGCCGAGTAGACGCCCACCGGGATCGCGATCACCCAGGCGACGATGAGCGCACCGAGTGACAGCGCCACCGACAGGCCGAGCCGGCTCCAGATCAGCTCGCTGACCGGCTGCCGGAACGCGAACGACTGGCCGAAGTCCCCGGTGAAGAAGCCCTGGGCCCACTTCCCGTACTTCACGAAGAACGGGTCGTTGATGCCGTACTGCTCCTCCATGGCCTGCACCATTTGATCGGAGACGTTGTTGCCCTGGGCTCGCAGCCGGGAGATCTCGTCGGTGATCGCCGACCCCGGCGCCAATTCGATGATGAAGAAGGCGACCAGCGAAATCACGGCCAGCGTGAAGATCGCGTACAGCAGCCGCCGGAGTACGAAGATGAACACTTCGGTGCCCTCCCAGTCAGGCTCGTCCGGTCATGATCGTCGGCTCGGATCAGGCGTGCTGGGTCGGGTCCTCCCAGTACCAGGTCTCTGGGTCGTAGACGGCCGGCGTCGGGTGGATCCACGGGTTGACCGCGCCGCCCTGAGCCAGGTTCTCCCGCTTCGGCACGTTGCGGAGATCCTTCTTGACGATCATGACCTGCGGGTAGTTCGCCACCGAGCCGATCATGAACGGGCCGTCGGAGATGTGGATCTTGATCATGTCCCAGACCAGCTGATGCCGCTTGGTCTCGTCCGGCTCGACCTTGCTCTGGTCGTACAGGTCCCAGAGCTTCTTGATCGGGCCGTCGGCCTCCGGCTCCATCCGGGGCGGCGTCCGCTCCCACGGATCCTTGTCCAACTCGGTGCCGGCGGTCTTGGTGCCGAGCTGCTGGTACCACTGACCCTCCAGGGGGGCCCAGCGCGTGTACTCGAGCGGCACCAGCCACTGCGGGTACACCAGGTGGTTCGGCCCGTCGCCGACCTCCCAGTTGCTGTGGCCCATCAGCTTGCCGGTCTTCCACCGATCGTCGTACGTCTGCGGGGCGATCGGGTTGATCTGCATCTCGATCCCGACGGCCTTCAGGTCGGACGCCAGCTGGTTGTCCTTGGTCTTGTGCTCCTGGGAGGAGTCGGCCGTGGTGTCCAGCCGGAGGGTGAGCTTCTTGCCGTTCGGCAGTTCGCGCATGCCGTCACCGTCGGAATCCTTGATCCCGATCTCCTCCAGGAGCGCCTTCGCCTTCTCCGGGTCGTACGCGACGTAGGAGTCCCGCCAGTCGGTGTAGGCCTTCTTGCCCGTGTCGTTGATCGAGTACTCGATCGCCTTCGGGCTGAGCGTGCCGGTGGTCGGCTCGCCGGTGTTGAAGTAGACCGACTTGCGGACCGCCTCGCGGTTGAACGCGTGCGAGATGGCCTGCCGGAACTTCGGCATCCGGATCACCTCGCGGAGATCCTTCTCGAAGTAGTCGTAGTTGAGGAAGAAGATCGAACCGGTGCCCGAGCCGCTGTCCCAGAGGATGATCTCGGTGTTGGCCCGCTCGGCGGAGTCCCGGATGCCCTGGACGTCGTTCAGCGCGATCTGGTTGTAGTTGCCGTTGCAGAAGTCGACCGCGCCCTGCTGCACCTGGAGCTTGCCGGCCTCCGGATCGGTGACCACGTTGATCTGGATCTCGTCCAGGTACGGCAGCTGGTCGCCGTTGGGCATCACGGCCCAGTAGTACGGGTTCCGCTCCAGCACCACGCCCTTGGCGTTGTCGAACGACTTGCACTTGTAGCCGATCAACGTCGGGCAGTCCGGGTTGCGGTGCCAGTCGCCCTTGGTCTCCATCAGGCCGCCCACCGTGTCCCAGTTGTCCGGCACGTTCTTGCCGTACTTGGGGTGGAACTGCTTCAGGTAGTGGCTCGGCATGATCCAGATCGGACCGTTCTTGCCGATGTTGCCGTTGACCCACATGGCCATCCGGTCCGCCGTCAACGGGGCCGGCGCGTCGAAGGTCATCGTCAGCGTCGACTCGTCGACCTTCTTGAACTTGGCCAGGGTGCCCTTACCGGAGCGGGCCTCGTCGGGCGGCGTCTGAGCCATCTTCTGCTCGATGACGAACTCGTCCCACCAGAAGAGGATGTCGTCGATCGTGAACGGCTCGCCGTCGGACCACTTCAGGCCCTTGCGGAAGTAGAAGGTCCACTCCGAGGCGTCGTCGTTGGACTCCCACTTCTCGACCAGGCCCGGGCCGACGTCCTTGCCGTCGTTGAGCCAGCGCAGCGGTGAGTGGCCATAGAAGAAGTTCCGGTCCGAGTCGGCCTTGATCCCACCTTGGGTCGACATCACCTGCATGTTCATGACGCCGCCGTACTTGCCCGGCTGCACCCACTTGTGCGGGACGACATACGGGTTCTCCGGCAGCCGCTCCTCGATCGGCGGCAGGCTGCTGTCGATGTTCGGCGCCTGGTTGAACTTCTCCGGCTTGGGCAGCACCTCGGTGAAGGAACCCACCGCGTCCGACCCGCCGGGACTCTGGCTGTTGCCGCCACCGGGACTGGTACCGCCACCACCGGGCGAACACGCGCTCAGGGCCGCCGCACCGGCCAGCAGAGCGGAGCCGTAGAGGAAGCTACGGCGAGAGTGCTGGGAAGCCATCATTGGTCCTCCATCGTTGCTGAATCTTCGTCAGGGTACGGCTAAGGGCAGTCCCGCAAGAGGGCTGCCCCTTGAGGCCCATTCTTACCCCCTCAGAACGATCCTGCATAAAATCGATTGACGAATTGAGCAATTGTTACCAACGGTGGACCTTGCCCGGGCCCGGAAGATAAGGTGCCGCGGCCTCGGCCGGAGGCTCAGCGAGTGAGAAATGCCACACGACACGCCGATGATGATCATCCGGCCTGAGCGAGCCGCGCTCAATGTCCTTGCGTAAAACGTTCCAAGCGCCGGAAATGGCCACCTGCTGCCATGAGGGCGAGTACGCTGATCACCCGGTCCCGCTGGCCAGCTCGAAGATCACGGGGGTGATCAACCAGCCGACCCGGTCGTGACCTGCGCCGGACCCGGCGAGGTGGTGGTGATCAACGGCAGCGGTGCCGGTGATCATGGCACCCGGCCGGCCGGCACAGCAGCCGGACAGTCTTCGCACAGGCAGCCGCAATGATCATGGACGCCGAGGCCGGCGGGAACCGATCCCGAGACTGATCAAGACCCGTGGCGACCGGACGATCTCGATCATGGTCGCCGAGCCGTGCCGTTACGCAGCAGCGGCGGGAGTCTCCAGGAGCGCGTCCACGAAGGCCTCCGGCTCGAACGGGGCCAGGTCGTCGGCGCCCTCGCCGAGGCCGACCAGCTTGACCGGTACGCCGAGCTCGCGCTGCACCTGGATCACGATGCCGCCCTTGGCCGAGCCGTCCAGCTTGGTCAGCACGATCCCGGTCACGTCGACCACCTCGGCGAAGATCCGGGCCTGGGTGAGCCCGTTCTGGCCGGTCGTCGCGTCCAGCACCAGCAGCACCTCCGACACCGGGGCCTGCCGTTCGATGACTCGTTTCACCTTGCCCAGCTCGTCCATCAGGCCGGCCTTGGTGTGCAGCCGGCCGGCGGTGTCGATCAACACCGTGTCGACCTCCTGCTCGATGCCGGCCTGGACCGCCTCGAACGCGACGCTGGCCGGGTCGGCGCCCTCCGCTCCCCGTACCGTCGGAACGCCCACCCGGTCGCCCCAGGTCTGCAGCTGATCGGCCGCGGCCGCGCGGAACGTGTCGACCGCGCCGAGCAGCACGTCGTTGTCCTCGGCGACCAGCACCCGGGCCAGCTTGCCGACCGTCGTCGTCTTGCCGGTCCCGTTCACCCCGACCACCAGCACCACGGCCGGGGTCTCGCCGCGCCGGGTGGCCAGGCTGCGGTCCAGGGACGGGTCGACCAGCTTGATCAACTCCTCGCGGAGGATGCCGCGGGCCTCGTGCGGGTCGGAGATGCCGTCCACCCGGAACCGGGTCTGCAGCGTCTCCACCAGCTCGGTGGTCGGCCCGACGCCGAGGTCCGAGGTGAGGAGCGTGTCCTCGAAGTCCTCCCAGGTCTCCTCGTCGATCCGGTCCCGGGACAGCAGCGTGAGCAGGCCGCGGCTGAGCGCGTTGCTGGACCCGGCCAGCCGGCGCCGCAGCCGGGCCAGCCGGCTCTGCCGCGGTTCCGGCCGCTCGACCTCCGGGGCGACCGGTTCGGCCACCTCCGGCTCGGCGGTCCCGGTCGCCTCAGCGGTCGGGGTCTCCGGCGGCGCTGCCTCGGGCCGCTCGACGACCTCGGCCTCGTCCTCCGGCGCCGCGACGGTCCCGGTCGTGGGTTCGGACGGCAGTTCGGCCTGGTCCCGGCCCCGGCGCAGGGCCGACCGCCGACCGACCGCGACGAAGCCGACGATGACCACCGCCGCCAGCAGGATGCCGCCGACCAGGTACCAGATGAGTGTCAGATCCACCGGGTCAGCTTAGGGCTCGGGCGAGGGTCGCTACTGGCGGAGGTCGACCGCGAGCGAGTAGAAGCGGGTGATCTGGGTGGCACCCGCGTTGTCGTCGGAGATCAGGTACAGCTGCCGGCCCCCGCCCGGCAGCCGGCCGCCCAGAGCCATGCCCTCGACGTTGTCCAGCAGCGGGTTGGGCTGCGGCTGCTTCGCGACGGCACCGGACGGCGGGCACTCGGCGAGGTCGAACAGGAGGTCCTTCTTGAGGAACGTCCGGTCCGCGAGATCGGCCAGCGAAGCCCGGTCGGCGATGTCGGTGGCCCGGTGCAGCGAGACGGTGAAGACCTTGATCGTGTTGCCGACGTTCGGGACGTAGCCGCGTTCCAGCGCCAGCAGTCGGTCCCGGTCGGCCACCGCGAGCTCGACCAGGGACAGCCCGGGATCGGTGCGGTACGCGAGCTGCGCCGCGACCCGGTAGTCGCCGCCCGGACGGCCCTCGTAACGGAGGATGCGGTTGCGCGACCGGCCATCGGCGTCGGTGCCGTCCGGGGCGAGCGGGCCCTCCATCCCGGCGTACAGCGTCCGGCCGTCGCGGCTCGCCGCCAGCGCCTCGAAGGTGGCGTTCGACGCCGCCTCGCCGGCGGGCGCGACCCGGAACCGCTCCGGTACCGGCAGCGAGGCCGTCTCCTTGCCGTCGGAGAGCCGGAACCGCCGGAGCGACGGCTCCCGCTCCGAACTGGCCAGGATCGACCGGCCACCACGCTCGACGACGAGACCTTCACCGTCGAAGTCGGCACCCGTGTACGGCGTGCCGTCCGCGCGCCGCAGCAGCGTCAGGCTCTCCACCTCGACCTGCGGCTTGCCCCGGCGGGCATCGAGCTCCAGCCCGAACACCCGGGCCGGCGTCGTCGCGACGTTGTCGACCAGCGCGAGCGCATGGCCCGGCCGGGTCGGCGCGAGGGCGGACAGCCCGGCGACCGGCTGGCCCTCGAAGATCGCCTTGTCCAGGCTGTCGCTGGAGCCGAGCCATCGAGCGTCGGCCGAGCAGGAGCCGCCGGACGGCGGCGGGTGCTGAGCCGCCGCGGGCTGCGGTCCGGCAAGGGTGCCGCCGAGGGCGACAGTGGCGAGCGCGACAGTGGCGAGCGCGACAGTGGCGAGCGCGACGGTGGCGACGAGCGGGTTCTTCCAGCGCACGTGATCCTCCCGAGTTTCAGTGGTACGGCCAGCAAGGCCGGTGCCGCCGAACGGAAGGTGAACGACCCGACCGACCGCAGCAGCCCAACCGGATCGGCCATGGGCACGCGGATTTCCGACTACCGTCCATCGACGCGGGCTGGACCGGGACGGAGTGCTCCCTGCCGGGTCAGACCTGATCGCCCAGCTTGAAGCCGCGGTCCTCCCCCTCGGCCCTGGTGTAGGAGAAGCCGTCCGCGCCGATGGTGACCGCGGCTTCGGCGGGGTCGGCCCGCGGACGGTTCGGCACCGGGTTGCCGTCCAGGTCGAGGACGGCGGAGGCCTCGGCGTACCAGCTGGGCACGACGGGGTTGCCCCACCAGTCGCGGCGCTGGTTGTCGTGGACGTCCCAGGTGACGACCGGGTTGTCCGGGTCGCCGGTCCAGTAGTCCTGCGTGTAGAGCTCGACCCGGTGCCCGTCCGGATCCCGCAGATAGAGATAGAAGGCGTTCGAGACGCCGTGCCGGCCGGGTCCACGCTCGATGCAGTCGGACCGGCGCAGCGCGCCCAGCCGGTCGCAGACCGCCAGGATCTGGTGCGACTCGTGGGCGGCGAACGCGACGTGGTGCAGCCGCGGGCCGTCGCCGCCGGTCAGGGCGACGTCGTGCACGGTCGGCTTGCGCCGCAGCCAGGCCGCATAGGTGACCCCGTCGGCGTCCCTGATGTCCTCGGTGACCCGGAAGCCGATCCCTTCCAGGTAAGCGATTCCGGCCGGCAGGTCGGGCGTCACCTGGTTGACGTGATCAAGCCGGGCCAGCGAGCCGGTCCGGTGCAGGTCGTAGCGCCAGGTCAGCCGCTCGACGTGCTCGACCTCGTGGAAGAACTCGTACGGGAAGCCGAGCGGATCGATCACCCGGACCGCGTCGCCGACCCCGTCCACGAACCCGCCGGCGGAGCGCCGGGTCGGGCAGCCGAGCTTGCGGTAGTAGGCCTCGGCGAGGTCCACGTTCTGCGGGGTACGGACCCGGAAGGCGATCGCCGCCGCGGCCGGCACCGGCCCTGCGCGCAGCACCAGGTTGTGGTGGATGAACTCCTCCAGCGTGCGCAGGTAGAGCGCGTCGTCGGTCTCCTTCGTGATCACCAACCCGAGCAGGTCGACGTAGAACTCGCGGGCTGCGGCCAGATCGGAGACGACCAGCTCGACGTACCCGCAGCGCAGGATGTCCGGGCCGTTGTCGATCATGATCCGGCTCCGAACCTCGGCGTGTGGACGGGACCCAGGCTGACGTGGACCGCCTGCCGGTGACTGTAGAAGTCGAGCGACCGGTAGCCGCCCTCCTGCCCCAGCCCGGACGCCTTCACGCCGCCGAACGGGGTGCGCAGGTCGCGCACGTTGTGCGAGTTGAGCCAGACCATGCCTGCCTCGATCCGGTGCGCCAGGTTGTGGCCCCGTTCAAGATCATGGGTCCACAGGTAGGCGGCGAGCCCGTAGCGGACGGCGTTGGCCAGCCGGAGCGCCTCCTCCTCGGTGTCGAACGGGGTCAGGGTGACCACCGGCCCGAAAATCTCCTCGGTGAAGATCCGGGCCTCCGGTGCCACGTCGGCGAAGACCGTCGGCGCGACGAAGTTTCCATGATCAAGTCCGGGCGGCCGGCCGCCGCCGGCCAGCAGCCGGCCCTCGGTCCGGCCCAGCTCGACGTAGGAGAGGACCTTGGCGCAGTGCTCCGGGTGCACCAGGGTGCCGACCTCGGTGGCCGGGTCGCTCGGGTCGCCGACGATGATCTTGCTCGCCCGCTCGGCGTACCGGGTGCAGAACTCGTCGTAGATCGCACGCTCGACGAGGATCCGGCTGCTGGCCGTGCACCGTTCCCCGTTCAGCGAGAAGACGCCGAACAGGGTCGAGTCGATTGCCGCGTCCAGGTCAGCGTCGGCGAACACGATCGCGGGCGACTTGCCGCCGAGCTCCATCGACAGGCCCTTCAGCCGGGGCGCCGCCCGGGCGAAGATCACCTCGCCGGTCGCCGACTCGCCGGTGAAGGAGATCAGCGGCACGTCCGGGTGCGCCACGAGGGCGTCGCCGGCCTGCTCGCCGATCCCGTTGACCAGGTTGAAGACACCCTCCGGCACGCCCGCCTCGGCGAAGATCTCGGGCCACAGGCTGGCCGACAGCGGGGTGAACTCGGCCGGCTTCAGCACCACCGTGCAGCCCGCCGCCAGCGCCGGGGCCAGCTTCCAGCTCTCCAGCATGAACGGCGTGTTCCAGGGCGTGATCAATCCGGCCACGCCGACCGGCTTGCGGTGCACGTAGTTCAGCTGCCGGCCTGGCACCTGGTAGGTGTCGTCGGCCTGGGCCACGATCAGGTCGGCGAAGAAGCGGAAGTTCTCGGCCGCCCGCTGGGCCTGGCCGAGGGCCTGGGTGATCGGCAGCCCCGTGTCGTACGTCTCCCAGGCAGCCAGTCGTTGATCTTGGGCCGCGACGGCGTCGGCGATCCTGTTCAGGATCCGGGCCCGCTGCCGGGCGATCATGGTCGGCCAGGGACCTTCGGTGAAGGCGGACCGGGCGGCGGCGACGGCGCGGTCCACGTCCTCGGCCCGGCCGGCGGCTGCGGTCAGATACGTCTCGTTGGTCAGCGGGTCAAGCACCTCGAAGGTGCCGCCGTCCACGCTGTCCACCGGCTCGCCGCCGATGAAGTGCCGCAGCTGGTCGGGCAGGCCGGCCGGCCGGCGATCGTTCATGATCAACTCCCTCCTTCGACGGGGCTGAGGAACTCGGCGCCTTCCGCCAGCAGCTCGGCGATCCGGGCGCGGGCGGGTTCGGTCGGCTCGATCAGCGGCGGCCGTACGTGAGCGGAGCCGATCAGGCCGCGCTGTTGCAGGACGAGCTTGGCCGGCGCCGGGTTGGTCTCGGTGAACAGGAGATCGACCAGGGGGTGCAGCCCGTAGTGGATCCGACGGGCCTCGGCAAGATCACCGGCTTCCCAGGCGCGGTACATCGCCGCGCAGGCGGCCGGCGCCAGGTTGGCGGTGGCGCTGATGTAGCCGGCACCGCCGAGGGCCAGCAGCGGCAGGCAGAGCAGCTCGATCCCGGACCAGACCAGCAGGTCCGGGCCGCAGCGGTGCAGCACCCGGGAGAAGTGCTCGAAGTCCTTGGTCGTCTCCTTGATCCCGACGAAGTTGTCCAGGTCCGTGAACAGCCGGGCCACCGACTCCGGAGCAAGATCGACGGCGGTCCGGCTCGGCACGTTGTACGCGATCACCGGCAGGTCCGGGAACTCCCGGGCCACCGCGGCATACCAGCGGTACAAGGCCTCCTGGGTCGGCCGCGCGTAGTAGGGCGTGATGATCAACACCGCGTCGGCTCCCGCATCCCGGGCGGCGGCAGTGAGTTCGAGGGTCTCGTCCAGCTTGGCGCTGCCGGTGCCGGGCACGAACGGCACCCGGTCGTTCACGGTACGGGCGACCAGGCGGATCGCCTCGGCCCGCTCGGTGATCGTCTGCGCGCTCGGCTCGCCGGTGGAGCCGCCGATCGAGATGCCGTGCGAGCCCTGCTCGAGCTGCCACGCGACCAGCCGGGTCAGGCTCTGCTGGTCGACCGCGCCGTCCTCGGTGAACGGCGTGATCACCGGCGCGAGCGAACCCCGGATCCGCGCCGGGTCGCTGCGAAACCTCATCGTGCCGCCTTTCCGTTGCCGTGATCGAGGAACGCCTGCAGGGTGGCGTCCCGGTGCTCGCGGACCGCCGCCTCGACGACCGCGCGGCCGCCCGCCGGATCGGTGCGGGCGGCACCGATCGCGGTGATCAACTTCTCGTGCTCGGCCACCGACCGCCGGGCCCGGCCCGGGACGAAGCTGAACGTCGAGTCGCGCAAGCCGGCCAGCCGGGTCCGGGTCCGCCGGATCAGGTCCAGCAGGTGCCGGTTCGGGCAGCGGTGGAACAGGACCTCGTGGAACTGCAGGTTGAGCCGGGTGAACTCCGGTGGGTCGAAGTCGTGCAGGGTCCGCTCCAGCGCGGCGTTCAGTTCGCGGGCGCGGTCGAGATCGTCGTCGGTGATCAACGGCAGCGCCAGGCCGGTGGCGATCCCCTCCAGCGCGCCGAGGGTCTGCATCACGTCGACGTACTCGGCCGGGTCGGGCATCGCGACCTGCGCCCCGACGTTCTTGGCGTAGCTGACCAGCCCCTCCGCCTCGAGCATCCGGATCGCCTCCCGGACCGGCGCGACGCTGATCTCCAACTCGGTCGCGATCGGGCCGAGGACGAGCCGGTAACCGGGCGGGAAGCTGCCGTCGGCGATCTTGCCGGCCAGCCAGGCGTAGGCGCGCTGGGCCTTCGAGGACTCCGGAACCTTCGCCGACTCCGGTACCACGGAGTCGATCATGGTCGCCACTGCCGGTACTTCTCCCGCCAACTCTCGTTCATCGGGTACAGGCCGTCGACCGGCTCACCGGCCGCGACCTGCTCGGCGATGAAGGTCTCCTGCCGTTCCTGCTCGACGGCGTCGGCCGCAACCTCGGCGACCAGCCCGGGCGGGATCACCAGCACCCCGTCCGCATCGCCGACGATCACGTCGCCCGGTTGCACCGTGGTCCCGCCGCAGGCGATCGTCTGATCCACGTCCCAGGGCACGTGGCGACGCCCGAGCACGGCCGGATGGGCCCCGGCGCAGTAGACCGGCAGCCCGAGGCCGGCGACCGCGTCATGATCACGAACGCCGCCGTCGGTGACCACTCCCGCGGCGCCGCGCACCTGGGCACGCAGCGCGAGAATGTCGCCGATCGTGCCGGTGCCGCGTTCGCCGCGGGCCTCGATCACCAGCACGTCGCCCGGCTCCAGCGTGTCGACGGCCCGCTTCTGGGCGTTGTAACCGCCGCCGTGACTCTTGAAGAGATCCTCGCGGAGCGGCACCATCCGCAGCGTCCTGGCGGTGCCGATCAGCCGTTCCCCGGCTCGGAGCGGAGCCACCCCGTCGATGCTGACGTTGTCCAGCCCGCGCTTGCGGAGTTGGGAACTCAGCGTTGCGGTGCCGACCTCGCGCAGCGCCGCCAGGACCTCCTCGGTCAGCGGCGTCCGGGTCGTCGGAGTGGCTTGTTCACCCCGGCTCCCCCAGGCGTCGGCCCGGGTCGCCTCGTCGATCTTCGGCCCCGCGCCGTACTCCCGAAGCGGCAGCTCGCCCGCGGTGACCGTGGTGACCAGCCGGCCGCTGGTCGGCTCGCCGGGCGCTCCGGGCGCGTCGACTTCCACCTCGACCCGGTCCCCGGGCTTGATCACCGACGCGCCCGCCGGCGTACCGGTCAAGATCAGGTCGCCGGCCTCGAGCGTGATCAACTGGGACAGGTCGGCGACCAGCCGGGCGAAGTCGAAGATCAACTCCCGGGTGCTGTCCTGCTGCGCCGGTTCGCCGTTGACCCAGGTCCGCAGCCGCAGCCAGCGCGGATCGATCCGGTCCGCCGGGATCAGCGCCGGCCCGACCGGGGCGAACCCGTCGCCACCCTTGGAGCGCAGGTTGGACCCCTTGTCGGCGTACCGCAGGTCGTAGACACCCAGGTCATTGGCCGCCGTCACCCCGGCCACCCGGGACCAGGCCTGCTCGGGCGCGACCCGCCGCGTCGCCTCCTTGATCACCAGCGCGATCTCGCCCTCGAAGCCGAGCAGCTCGGTCCCCGCCGGCCGCTCCACCACCCCACCGGAGGAGGCCAGCGAGCTCACCGGCTTGAGGAAGTACGACGGCTGCTCCGGCCGCCTGCCCCGCTCCGCGGCCCGCGACTCGAAGTTGAGGTGCACCGCGATGATCTTGCTCGGGTACGGCAGCCCCGCCCCGCCGTCGTCGTACGGCAGTGCCCGGAACGGCAGCGGCGTCATCGCCTCCGAAATCATAGTTCGGATCGTATACGATCCAGTCCGGCCTGAACAGATCCGCACCGGCTCGACTGTCAGTGGCCCCACCTAGCGTCCCTCTACACGTAAGAGAAATCTGGGGGATGACGATGACCACTGCAACGCAGCAGGATCCGGCGGCCGAGGTGCCGCCGCTGGGACGGGAGGCGGCCGAGGAACTGGCCGGCCGGATCTGCGACCACGCCGCCCGGCAGGCCCGGGACAGCTGCGATCTGCTGATCCTGATCGGCGAGTTCGACGCCGGGAACGGGTGGGCCTGGACGGACGGGTTTACATCGGTCGCACACTGGTTGGCCTGGACCTGTTCGATGACGCAGGGCACGGCCCGCGAACACATCCGGGTGGCCCGGGCGCTGCGCCGGATGCCCACCGTGACGGCCGCCTTCGGCGCGGGCGAGCTGTCCTACTCGAAGGTACGAGAGCTCACCCGGATCGTCGACCTGGTCGACGAGGCCCGACTCTGCGCGCTGGCCCGCTACGCCACAGCCTCTCAGCTGGCCCGGATGATCTCCAGCTTCCGCGCCGCTGCCGGCAGCAGGATCAAGGCCGAGAGCCGCCGGCTGTTCCGGCTGATCACCCGGGAGGACTCGATGACCGGCATCACGGGCCGGTTCCCGACCGACGAGGCGGCCATCCTGACCGCTGCCGTGCAACGAGCCCGACACCTCAACAGCACGCCGACCATAGCGACGCCGCTCGATCCCGACGAGCATGACGCCACCCCGCGCTACACCGATGCCGATGCGCTCCTTGACGTGTGCCGGCACTACCTGGCCACCGCAGCCACCGCCGACGAGTCGGGCGAGGACCGCAGCCTGGTCATCGTCGAAGTCGCCGCCGAACAGCTCGAAGCCGCGGGGCAACCGTTGCGGAACCTCACGGCCGGCGAGCCGGAAGCCCCTTCCGCGGAGACGCCCGGTGGCGAAGCGAAGGACGTTCCCGCGGGAACGCTTCGAGGTGCCGGTGACCCGGGCGGCGGCCGGCCGCCGGGCCTGCAGGACCAGCTGTGTACGATCCGCGGGTCCGGGCCGATCGAGCCCCGGACCGCACAACGCCTGATCTGTACCGGCTCGATCCTCGGCGCGATCGTCGACCAGCACGGTGGCGTCCTCGCCCTGGGCCGCACCCGGCGGCTCGTCTCCAAGCGGCAACGCCGGGCGCTGCTGATCCGCGACCGGCTGTGTCAGTACCCGGGCTGCTCCCGCGACCGGAATCTCCAGGCCCACCACCGGATCCCCTGGTCCCACGGCGGCAGTACCGACCTGACGAATCTGATCCTGCTCTGCGGATTCCACCACACCGCCGTTCACGAAGGCGGCATCACCATCGCCCGCCGGGAAGGTACGGCCTTCTTCCGCGGCCTCACCGGGGAACCGGCATGGCAGTTCACCCTCCCCGACGGAGAACCTGTCGCCGAGTCGGGCTGGCGCGTGATGACCGCCGACCGCCTCACCCGCCGACTGACCGACCCTGAGCCAGGCCCGGACGATCCTGGCCAGCGGGTTCCAACGATCGGCACCGTCGGCGGCGGCGAGGGCTTCAGCCTCCACAACTGCGTCGAAGCCCTGTTCGGCATGATCAGCAACCAGGACCAGGAGGCCGCCTGACCGCCCGACCGACCGACCGCGCGTCCGGTCAGACGTCCCCGCGGGAGAAGTCGGCCAGCAGTTGCGGTGCCGCGGAGTCGACACCGACCAGGTCGAGCATTCCCGGGTCGGACGGGTCGGCGATGCTGAAGCCGGTCGAGGTCATCCCCCAGACCACCAGCCGAGCCGGGATCCCGGACCTGCGCCGGTACTCGGCCAGCGCCTGGTGCGGATGGATGTCCCCGGCCCAGGTCTCGTTGTCCGTGATCACCAGGAAGGTGTCGACCTCGAGCCCGTCGTCCAGAGCCTTGATCATCGGCAGCGCGCAGTCGGTGCCGCCGAACGGCAGCCGGGACACGCTGTCGATCACGTTCTCCAGCCGTTGCCGCGGCCCGATCGCCAGTTCGGTCAGCGCGGCCGAGCGCCATCCGGCACCGCCCGCGGTGAACCCGTACACCGCGGTCGTCGGTTCCGTGGCGACGGTGATCATCGACATCGCCGCCGAGGCATCCCGCGCGGTCAGCGGGCTGCCGGCGACCGGCGTGCCCATCGAGCCGGAGACGTCCAGCCCGATCATGGTCCGCCGGTTGGCGGGGACGACGTTGCCGAACGAGGTGTAGAACGCGGCGTCCAGCGCGTCCAGCACCGGCCGGGCCGGGGTCCAGGTCGAGGAACCGCGGAAGGACCGGCCGGCGGCATAGGTACGCAGGGCGACCAGCACGTTGAACGGGTGGATCCTGGCCCGGCTCAGCAGTTCCGGGTCGGTCAGCTGCGCCACCACGTCGATGGTGCGATCGCCGTCGCGCAACGCGTTGCCGATCACCTCGAGCCTGGTCAGCCGCGGCAGTTGCCGGATCAGCGCGGTCATCGGCAGGCCGACGTCGATCAGCGCCCGCCAGACCGTCGGCTCGCTCAGGGCCGCGTCGGGCAGCATCTCCCAGGACAGCCGGTAGTCCTTGATCAGCCGGACCCAGTCCGCGGCCGACGCGGCGGCCTGGGCGGCGACGAAACCGTGCACCAGCCTGGGCAGCTGGTACGACAGCTCGTCCTGAGCCACCCAGCGGTAGAGGGCGTTCCGGAGTTGATCATCGGTCTTCGGGTGGATCAGGCGCAGCAGGTCGCGCTGGCTGAAGCCCTCTCGGCTGCGGTACTTCACCAGCTGGTACGTCAGCGCCTCGACATCCTTCGCCTCGTACCAGCGGCGACCGGCCCGCATCAGGCCGGACCCCCAGCCGCGGAACTGAGTCACGTACTTGGCGAACAGCATCAGGTGGGTCCCGGTGCGCAGCACTTCGGGCATCGCCGCGAACGCGGCCGCCCGGCCCTCGGGCCGTTCTGCCGCCGCGGCGACCGCCAGGGCGAAGATCGTCGGGTTCTGCTTGGGCGCGCGACCGGCCAGCGACACCTCGCGGACGATCTCGACCAGCCGGACCGGGTCCGCGGCGGCGAAGTCGATCACGACCTGCGCGTTCTCCCGGGTCAGCTCGGCCTCGCCCTGGTAGTAGGTCCCGCCGCTGCTGCCGATGATCAGGAACCGTCGCAACCGTTGCTCCGGAGTGATCTCGAAGACGTGCCCGCCGGCGTGGTTCGGCACCTGGTCCGGCGTCGCCGGCCGGGCCTGCGGGGTACGCCGGGTCGAGATCCGGGTCAGCGGATCGGAACCGTACGTCATGATCATCTCCTCTCGCATCGTCGGCGGTGGCCCTCAGACAAGGTGGCGACAACCCGGATATTCCACCGCTCTGCCGCTGAGCTACGACGAAACCTGGGTTCCGCCTGCGGGACTCGAACCCGCGACCTCTGGACCCTGAGTTAACGGACTGTCTGCGGTCTGAGGACCACCGATCAACCGGCACAGCGCACCCGCTGTGCCGGCAGAACGGCGGGGAGGGGACAAGGTTGCGGGACCGGGGTCGGTCTCAGCGATAACCGATCACCTTCGGTCCCCTCCGGACCGTTGCTGTTGAGCTTTCTGCCCGCTCAGCGTACGACCGGGGCCGGTCACCCGCCAGCGGATTTCGGCGCGATCCCTTATCGTGAAGGGGAGATCACCGATGATCAGGAGGGATGATGGCGTCCCCGACCCATCCTGCGGACCCGACCCGGACCACCGCCGCCGAGCGTCGCCGGGTCGCACTGGCCACGACGATCGGGACCACGATCGAGTGGTACGACTTCTTCATCTATGCGAGCGCCGCGGGCCTGGTGTTCGCCCAGCTCTACTTCCGGCCGGCCGGCGACCAGATCGCGCTGCTGCTCTCCTTCGCCTCGGTCGGCGTGAGCTTCCTGTTCCGCCCGCTCGGCGCCCTGCTGGCCGGGCATCTCGGCGACCGGATCGGCCGCAAGGCGATGCTGGTGGTGACCCTGATCCTGATGGGCGGCGCCACGACGCTGATCGGCCTGCTGCCGACCTACGACCAGGCCGGCGTGATCGCACCGGCCGCATTGTTGATCTTGCGGATCCTGCAGGGCCTCTCCGCCGGCGGCGAATGGGGCGGTGCCGTGCTGATGGCGGTGGAGCACGCGCCGGCCGACCGCCGCGGGCGCTTCGGCGCCTTCCCCCAGCTCGGACCGCCGCTCGGTCTGCTGGCGGCGTCCGGCGCGATGGCCCTGATGGCCGTGATCGCCCCGGGCGAGGCGTTCTCGGTCTGGGGCTGGCGGGTGCCGTTCCTGATCAGCGTCGTGTTGATCATCGTCGGGATCGTGGTCCGGAGCCGCGTCGCGGAGAGCCCGGTGTTCGCCGAGATCGCCGAGCGGCGGGAGCAGACGGCGCTGCCGATCGCCCGGCTGTTCCGGTTCCACGCCCCGATCGTGATCTTGGCCGCGCTGACCTTCGCCGGCAACAACGCGGCCGGGTACATGACCACCGGCGGCTACATCCAGAACTACGCCACCGATCCGAAGGGGCCGCTTCAGCTGGACCGCGCGTCGGTGCTGCTCGCGGTGACGGCCTCGGCCGTCGTCTGGGGCGTGTGCACCTGGATCGCGGGCGGGCTGTCGGACCGGATCGGCCGGCGCACCACGTACCTGATCGGCTGGGCCTGCCAGTTGATCACGGTGTTCCCGATGTTCTGGCTGGTCGACACCGGCAACGTCTGGCTGCTCGCGCTCGGCCTGGCCCTGTTCACCCTCGGCAACGGGCTCACCTACGGGCCGCAGGCCGCGTTCTTCGCCGAACTGTTCCCGGCCTCGATCAGGTTCTCCGGCGTCGCGATCTCGTACGCGATCGGCGCCATCCTCGGCGGCGCCTTCGCCCCGACCATCGCCACCGCCCTGGTGCAGCAGTTCCACACCACGAACGCGGTCGGCGTGTATCTGGCCGGTCTGACGATCGTCGCGGCCGCGGCGACCTTCCTGCTCCGGGACCGGACCGGCATCCCGCTCGGCCCGGAGAACGAGGCACGCCAGGCCCGCGGCGCCACGATCCTGTCCGAGTGACCCCCGGTCGGCTGCTGGCGGCTCCCTTGACTCGGGGTCACCCGTGATCGTACCGTGACCGAAAACGATTTCATGGACCCCGAGGAAGTGAGCCCATGCCCCCGCATCCCCACTCTGGTGCCGCCCCGCATCCCATCAGTCGCCGCCGGTTGCTCGGTGGTGTCGCCGCTGCCGGCCTGGCCGGCACCGGTCTCGCCGCCGGACTCACCCAGCCGGCCGCCGCTGACGAAGGCTCGGTGATCGTCGACGGCGTCAAGATCACGAAGGTCAAGAATCTCACCGGCCCGGACATCACCGGCAAGTTCGGGTTGCACTATGTCGATCTCGGTGCCGTGGCCCGCACGCCGGACGGCCGCAGCATCTACGTCTTCGGCGACAGCTTCGGACCCGCGTGGGGCGAGAACTGGCGCTCCCCCACCGCGCTCTGGTCGAGCACCCGCAACCTGGCCTCCGGCGTCGTGTTCAACGGGACGCCGGGCGGCGACTGGGCCAAACAGCTGATCCCGTACGAGCACGGCGAGGAGATCTCGACGATCATCCCGTCCGACGTGATCACGATCGGCAACAAGATCTATCTGCACGCCGTGGTCAACCAGGGCTTCGGCAACGTGATCTGGAGCGGGATCTGGGTCTCGAAGGACAACGGCGAGAACTGGGAGGACTCCGGCGCCCGGTTCCCCGCCGCCGCGTACGACAAGCGCTGGCAGCTGGCCAGCTGGGACATCGGCGCGGACGGCTGGCTCTACGTCTACACCTCGGAGTTCCTCCGCGAGAGCACGATGATCCTGCACCGGGTCCGGCCATGGCACATCACCCAGCCGGACAAGTACCAGCCGTGGGGGAAGAAGAACGGCCGCTGGCGCTGGGGCGTCGAGCCGACGCCGTTGTCGGACGACATCATCGGCGAGAACTCGCTGCGCCGGTTCGGCGACAAGTGGCTGCACACCTGGTTCGACGGGCCGCGCTACCGGATCGACTGCCAGGTGCTCGACCACCCGACGCAGGACCTCCGGACCACGCCGAAGTTCACCATGCTGCACGGCACCAGCTGGGACAACCAGGACGTGAACCACCTGGCCCAGCTGTACGGCAGCTACATCATCCCCGGCTCACGGCTGAACGACGTGCACCTCACCGTGAGCCAGTGGAACACCGGCGACAACAGCATCTACCACGTGATGCAGTACCGGTTCGAGGGCCTCGGCCGCTGGGCCGACCGGGCCTGATCCCGATCGACCCTGAGCTTGATCAACAACGCCCGTTGATCACCGGCCGGCCGGCTCGAGCCGGTCGGCCGGGATCCGCCGGGCCGCCTGCACCTCCCGCATGTGCGGGGCGACCACGCTGGTCGAGATCCGGCAGTCGGCGACGTAGAGCCCGGCCGCCGGCCCGGCCAGCCAACCGGCCAGGTCGTCAAGATCATCAAGCGTGCGTACGGTGCGGCCGGCGGCGGCCACCGCACGACCGAGGCCGGCGAAGTCGACCTCACCGATCCGCATCGGCGCCTGGTCGAGTCCCAGGCTGCCGTACTGGTGCACCTCCGCGCCGTAGGCACCGTCGTCGAAGATGATCATCACCGCCCGGCGCGCGGTCCGGGCCAGCGATTCCAGGTCGGGCAGGCCCATCAGCGCCCCGCCGTCGCCGGAGGCCAGCACGATCGTCGACTCCGGCCGGGCCCGGGCCGCCCCGACGGCGCTGGCCAGGCCCAGCCCGATCGTCTGGTACGCGGTGCCGACCATGATCAACCGGTCCGGCCCGCCGATCCGCCAGTAGCGCGGGCCCCACTCCAGGAAGTGGCCGCCGTCGGTGACCACGGTCCGGTCCGTCGGCAGGATCGCGTCCAGTCGCTGGGCCAGCTGGCGCGGGTCGAGCCGGCCGTCCGGCAGCAGGCCGCCGGGCGTCCCGGGCACGTCCGGCTCGGCGGCCGCGATGAGCTCCGGATGCGCGGCGGTCCAGACCTCATGATCACGAGGCCGGACCAGCCGGAGCAGCCCCGCCGCGGCCAGCGCCGCATCGGCACGCACAGCGAGGTCCACCCGGGGCTGCGTCGGCGCCGCGAGGTCGATCTGCAGCACCCGGGCGTGCTCGTCGAACAGCCGGCCGAACCGGGTGGTGAACTGGTTCAGGCCCGCGCCGACGACCAGCACCAGATCGGTCGCCCGGAAGGCGGCCGCGCAGCGCCGGCTGCCGAACCCGCCGGCGATCCCGAGCTGGTCGGGAACCGGGCCGAACAGGGACCGGGCGAACGCGGTGGTCGCCGCCGGGGCCTTGATCATCCGAGCCAGCCGGGTCAGCTCGGGACCGGCGCCGGCCAGCCAGGCGCCGCGCCCGGCCAGGATCACCGGGCGCCGGGCGGCGTTGATCAACTCCGCCAGCCGCTCCAGGTCGTCGGCAGCCGCCGGGACCGGCACCGGTGCGGGGATCCCTGGCAGAGCAGGGATCCGGCCGGCCTCGGCCGTCGCGAGATCGTACGGCAGCGCGACCACGACCGGGCTGCGCGCGGCGAGGGCGTACTCGATCGCCTCGGTGAGGTCGGCGACCACCGAACCGGCGCCGACGGAGACCGTGCGTGCCCCGACCGCCGCGGCCAGGGCCGTCTGGTCGACGTCCCACGGCCGGCGCCCCGCGGACGGTTCGGCGCCGGTGATCAACACCAGCGGGATCTGGGCCCGCACCGCCTCGGCCAGCGGCGTGATCGCGTTGCTGAAGCCGGGCCCGTAGGTGGTGGTGGCCGCGGCGAGCCGGCCGGAGGCCCGGAAGTAGGCGTCGGCGGCGGCCACCCCGGCGGCCTCGTGCCGGACCGCGGTGAAGCGGGTCCGGGTCCGGGACAGCGCGTCCAGGAGATAGGCGTTGCCGTTGCCCATCACCCCGAAGACATCGGTCAGGTGGGCGGAGAGGACGAAAGCGGCATGCGCGGAGACGTTCGACATGAACGGGCCTTCTCTCGACGACGAGGATCAGATCCGTATATGTCTCACCGGTACGCAGGCCGGGCTATTGCCCCTTTTTCGAGCAACGACGCCAATTCCGCCGGACACTGCCGACTATAGACCCACGAGCCCAGGGACGTGGGTCAGTTCAGTTCGGCCCGGATCCGGTCGGCGGCCTCGGCCAGCCGGGCGCCCACCGGTGCCGGGTCGTGATCCTGGCCGGACACGTGGACGACGGCCAGCGCGGCGGGCGCCTGGCCGGGGAGCCGGAGCGGTACGGCGACCGCGGACAGGCCGGGCACCACCTCGTCCCGGCTGATCGCGTAGCCGCGGCGAGCCGCCTCGGCAGCCTCCGGTCGGCGTTCCCCCGCGAGCCCGAGCCCGGACCACTCGTCGTCGCTGAGCACGCTCTGGATCGCCAGCCCGGGCGCTCCGACCATGATCGAATGCCGGGTGCCCGGCCGTTGCGCGATGCTGGCCGGACCGGGCGGCGGCTCGACGCTGACCAGGGTCACGCACTCGTCGGAATCCAGCACCACCAGGAAAGCCGTCATCCCGAGATCGCGGGCGGCCGCGGTCAGCTCGGGCAGTGCCGCCGCCTGCAGGCTGCGCTGGACACCCCGGGCCAGGGCCGCCATCCGTGGCCCGAGCAGCAGCAGTCCGCGGTCGTCCCGGAGCACCAGCCGGTGATCTTCGAGGGTGCGCAGGATCCGGTACGCGATCGAGCGGTGCAGGCCGAGCGCTGCCGCGAGTTCGGCGATGCTGATCGGCCCGCTCGCCTCGGCCAGGATCTCCAGCGCCCGCAGCCCGCGGGACAGGGTCTGGGAGTGTGCGGCGGGTTTCGGGTCGACCACGCCCGCTCCTTTCCCGCTTCGGGTTGCCCACGCCGACTTCCCGGCGTATCGTCCGATACTAGAACACGGTGTTCTATATGAGAACACCAGGCCTCAGATTCTGATCATGAAACTCAGCGAGGAGTGGGCATGGGCATCCGGACCGGCCGGCAGTTCCTGGACAAGATCAACTCGATGCGCCCGCACCTGACCATCGACGGCAAGCAGGTCAGCGAGAACGTCGCCGATCATCCGGCGTTCGCCGGCGTGGCCCGCAGCTATGCGCGGCTGTACGACCTGCAGCACGACCCGGCCCATGCCGCCGCGCTGACGTACCCCTCGCCCAGCAGTGGCGAGCCGGTCGGCGCCTCGTTCCTGATCCCGCTCACGCAGGAGGACCTGGTGCACCGCCGAGAGGCCGCCCGGGTCTGGGCCGACCACTCCAACGGCTTCCTCGGCCGGACCGCCGACTACCTGAACGCCGCGCTCACCGCGCTGGCCGCGGCGGCGGACTGGTTCGACCAGGCCGATCCCCGTTACGGGGAAAGGATCCGGGCCTACTACGAGTACGTGCGCGAGAACGATCTGCTGACCACGCACACGCTGATCCCGCCGCAGTCCAACCGGTCGGTCTCCGGCTCGGAGCAGATGGGCGGCAAGGTGGCCGCGCAGGTGATCGAGCAACGCGCCGACGGCATCGTGGTCCGCGGCGCCCGGATGCTGGCCACCGTGGCGCCGATCGCCGACGAGATCCTGGTCTTCCCGTCCACTCTGTTGCGCGGCACCGACCGGGACATCCCGTACAGCTTCGCGTTCGCGATCCCGAACGACACCCCCGGCCTGCGCTACCTCTGCCGGACCTCGCTGCACCACGGCGGGTCGAGCTTCGACGAGCCGCTGGCGTCGCGGTTCGAGGAGATGGACGCGATGGTGATCTTCGATGACGTCTTCGTGCCGGCCGAGCGCGTCTTCATGCTGGGGAATCCCCAGCTGTGCAACGCCTTCTACACCGAGACCGGGGCGACGGCCCTGATGACCCAGCAGGTGGTGACCCGGACCATCGCGAAGACCGAGTTCTTCCTCGGCCTGGCCTCGGAGATCGCCTCGTCGATCGCGATCGACGGCTACCAGCACATCCAGGAGGACCTGGCCGAGTTGATCATCGACGTGGAGATCGGCAAGGCCCTGCTCCGGGCCGCCGAGGCCGACGCCGCCCCGAACCGGTGGGGCATGATGACGCCGAAGTGGAGCTCGCTGAACGCCGCCCGGAACTGGTTCCCACGGGCCTCGCAGCGGTTCCCGGCGATCATCCGGAAGTTCTGCGCGTCCGGGCTGCTGGCGGCACCGAGCGAGGCCGACCTCTCCTCCGCCGCCCGGGACGACATCGACCAGTACCTGCAGGCGAAGCTGCTGCCGGCCGAGAGCCGGGCCCAGTTGTACCGGCTCGCCTTCGATGCCTCGATGTCGGCCTTCTCGTCCCGGCAGGCGCAGTACGAGTACTACTTCTTCGGCGACCCGGTCCGGATGGCCGGGGCGCTGGTGAACAGCTACGATCGCGAACCGGCCCGGGCTCGCGTACGAGAGTTGCTGGCCCGGACGGATTGATCAACTCGGCAGGAAGGCGGAGCGGATGAGCCAGGACCGCTGGTTCCATCGGCGGGGAGCACTCGCCCGGGACGGCTGGCAGAGCCGCGTGGACGCCTCCCTGCCCGGCTGGGAGCACACCGGTCTGGACGTCGCCGAGCTGGCCGCGTCGGCCGCCCTGCCGCTGGACCGGACCGACGTGGAGCGCATCGTCGTGCCGCTCGCCGGCTCGTTCAGCGTCGCCCACCTGGTCGACGGAGTCGCCGGCGAGACCAGGCTGGCCGGCCGCCGCTCCGTCTTCGCCGGGCCGACCGACGTGCTCTACCTGCCGGCCGGCAGCACCGGCATGATCACCGGGACCGGCCGGGTCGCCGTGGCGACCTCGCCCACGACGACGGTCCGGCCGCTCCGCCACGTTGCGGCGGCGGAGACCCCGGTCGAGCTGCGCGGCTCCGGAGCGGCCAGCCGGCAGGTGCACAACTTCGGCACCCCCGACGCGCTCGACGCGGCCCGGTTGATCGTCTGCGAAGTGATCACGCCGGCGGGCAACTGGTCCTCGTACCCGGCGCACAAGCACGACGAGCACCGGCCGGGCCACGAATCCCGGCTGGAGGAGATCTACTACTTCGAGGCGGCCCCGGAGGCCGGCGCCGCTGGTGATCAGGAGAACGCCTTCGGCCTGTTCAGCACCTACGCGTCGTCGGCCGGCGAGATCGAGATCAACGCGATGGTACGCACCGGCGACATCGCCCTGGTCCCGTACGGCTACCACGGTCCGGCCGTCGCGGCGCCCGGCTACGACCTGTACTACCTGAACGTGATGGCCGGCCCGGACCCGGAACGGGCGTGGTTGATCACCGACGACCCGGCCCACGCCTGGGTCCGCGGCAGCTGGCCGGACCAGCCGGTCGACCCGCGGCTCCCCTATCGCGACGAGGCGTGACCTGCCGCCGCCGGTTCAGCCCGGCTGCGGGCCCGACCTGATCGCCGCGAAGGAGGCCCGCAACTCGGCGACGTAGCGATCCGGCACCTCGAGCGCCGCGAAGTGTCCGCCGACCGGCGGCTCGCCCCAGTAGCGCAGGTCGGGGAACCGGCGCTCCGCCCAGCGGCGGGACGGCCGCGGCAGCTCGGCCGGGAAGACCGTGGCGCCGGTCGGGACCATGATCACGTCCGGTGTCGCTTCGGTGAACCATCGGCTCACCTCGCCGATGCTCTCCCAGTAGAGCCGGGCGCTGGAGGCCGCGGTGCCGGTCAGCCAGTAGAGCGTGACCGTGTCCAGCAGCCGGTCGAGTGGCACGCCGGGACCCGCCGGATCGGCCCAGTCCTCATATTTCTCGGCGATCCAGGCGCACAGCCCGACCGGCGAGTCGGTCAGCGCGTAGCCGATCGTCTGCGGCCGGGTCGCGTGCAGTTCGCCGTACGCGGAGCCGGTGCGGGACCGCTCGGCCAGTTGATCAACGGCCCGCTGCTCCGCCTCGGTGAACGGCACCGACCGGTCCGGCGCGACGAGCGGCGGGATCAGGTGGATCCCGATCACCCGCTCCGGGGCCCGCGCGGCGATCATGGTCGAGACGCTGGTGCCCCAGTCACTGCCCGCGGCGGCGAACCGCCGGTAGCCCAGCCGGTCCATCAGCTCGATCCAGGCGGCCGCGATCCGGTGGATGTCCCAACCGGCGGTGGCGGGGCGGTCGCTGAACCCGTACCCGGGCAGCGAGGGGCAGACGACGTGGAAGGCGTCCGCGGGCGTACCGCCGTGCGCGGTCGGGTCGGTGAGCGGGCCGACGACGTCGAGGAACTCCAGATAGGAACCCGGCCAGCCGTGGCTGAGCAGCAGCGGCGTCGCGTCCGGGTGCGGCGACCGCAGGTGCAGGAAGTGCAGCCCGAGCCCCTCGATCACCGTACGGAACTGTGGCCGGGTGGACAGTTCGGCCTCGAGCCGGCGCCAGTCGTACGTCTCGGCCCAGTGAGCGGCGAGCCGGCGCAACGCGTCGAGCGGCACGCTCTGGCCGGGGGCGGTGGCCGGCTCGGGCCAGCGGGTGTCCCGGATCCGGCGGCGAAGATCATCCAGCCGGGCCGGCTCGATCTCGACGGAGAACGGTTCGATCATCGTTCCATCCTGCCCGGCCCGTTTCCGGATCCGGTGCCGGGCCATTAGGCTGACTCCGAAGGTGTAACGTCAAACCTCACAGGAAGAACTTCGCGCATGAGCACACCGACGACCCGCGCCGTGATCAACGTCGACCTCGGCGGGCCGGTGATCAACCGGCATCTGTACGGCCACTTCGCCGAGCACCTCGGCCGCTGCATCTACGGCGGCTTCTGGGTCGGCGAGGACTCCGACCTGCCCAACGTGGGCGGCATCCGGACCGACGTGGTCGACGCGCTGCGGGCCCTGAACATCCCCAACCTGCGCTGGCCGGGCGGCTGCTTCGCCGACGAGTACCACTGGCAGGACGGGATCGGGCCGCGAGAGGACCGGCCGGTCATGGTGAACACGCACTGGGGCAACGTCGAGGAGAACAACCACTTCGGCACCCACGAGTTCATGGCCCTGTGCGAGCTGCTCGGCGCCGACCCGTACGTCAACGGCAACGTCGGTTCCGGCACCGTGCGCGAGATGAGCGAGTGGGTCGAGTACCTGACCCGCGACGGCGACTCCCCGATGGTGCGGCAGCGCAAGGCGAACGGCCGGGACAAGCCGTGGCGGGTGCCGTTCTGGGGCATCGGCAACGAGGCCTGGGGCTGCGGCGGCAACATGCGGCCCGAGGCGTACGCCGACGAGGCGCGCCGGTACGCGACGTTCCTGCGTGATCATGGCGACAACAAGCTGTACCGGATCGCCGCCGGCGCCAACGACGACAACCTGGCCTGGACCGAGGCCCTGATGAAGGCGGTCAGCTGCCTGGGCTGCGGCAACAAGCCGCGGGGCTTCTTCCAGGGCATCTCGTTCCACTACTACACCCACGACGGCGACGGCATCCACCGCTCGCACGCCACCGACTTCGACGACACCCAGTACTACCGGACCATGATCAAGGCGGCCGACATCGACCGGGTGATCAAGGCCCATCGCGCGGTGATGGACGCGTACGACCCGGAGGGTGTGGTCGGGCTGGTCTGCGACGAGTGGGGCACCTGGTGGCAGGTCGACGAGGGCACCAACCCGGGCTTCCTGCAGCAGCAGAACACCCTGCGTGACGCGCTCGTCGCCGGGCTGCACTTCGACATCTTCCACCGGCACGCGGAGCGGTTGATCATGGCGAACATCGCGCAGACCGTGAACGTGCTGCAGTCGATGATCTTGACCGATGACCGGGGCGGCCTGGTGCTGACGCCGACGTACCACGTGTTCGAGATGAACAAGGGCCACCAGGACGCCGCCTCGCTCGCCGTACACCTGCCGGGCGGGCCCTCGATCGACGTCGACGGCACCACGCTGGCCCAGGTGACCGCCTCCGCCAGCCGGAAGGGCGATACGGCGTTGATCTCGGTCGGCAACCTGTCCGTGGACTCCGCGACCAAGATCGACTTCGACCTGCGCGGCGGAGCCGTCCGGGAGGCCCGAGGTCGGATCCTCACCGCCGACCGGCCGCAGGCCCACAACACGGTGACCGACCCCACCGCGGTCGCGCCGGCCGAGCTCGAGGTCCAGGTCGCCGACGGCCGCCTGATCGCCGACCTCCCGCCGCACTCCTTCGCGACGATCGAGGTCGACCTGGCCTGACCCGAAGGTGCGTGCCCTGAGCCTGTCGAAGGGCGCAGGTCGCCCTGCCCTTCGACAAGCTCAGGGACCGTTGTGGCTGGTCAGTGCACGGGGGCGGCGCTGTCGGCGCCGACGCGGTGGGCCACCCAGGCCTGGTGCAGTCGCGCGTAGATGCCGTCCGGGAGGTCGACCAGGTCCGCGTGCCGGCCGTGCTCGACGACGTGGCCGTGGTCGAGCACCAGCACCAGGTCGGCCCGTTCGGCGGTCGATAGGCGGTGTGCGATGGTGACCGTGGTCCGGCCCCGGGCCAGGCCCTCCAACGCGGCCTGCAGGCGGACGTCCGAGGCCGGGTCGACGGCGCTCGTCGCCTCGTCCAGCACGATCAGGTCCGGATCCGCGATGTAGGCGCGGGCGAGGGCGACCAGCTGCCGTTCGCCCGCGCTGAGCGCCTCGCCGCGCTGGTGCACCGGGGTGTCCAGCCCCAGCGGCATCGCCTCGATCCAGTCGAGCAGCCCGAGGTCCTCCATCGCCGCGAGCATCTGCAGCTCGGTGGCGTCGGGGCGGCCGTAGCGGAGGTTGTCGGCGATGCTGCCGTCGAACAGGAAGCCCTCCTGCGGCACCATCACCACCCGGCCGCGGAGCGAGTCGAACGGGATCCGGTCGACCTCGACGCCGCCGATCCGGACCGCACCGGCGGTCGGGTCCATCATCCGGGTCAGCAGCTTCGCCAGCGTCGTCTTGCCGCTGCCGGTCTCGCCGACGATCGCGACGTGGGTCCGCGGCGGGATCGACACGTTCAGGCCGTGCAGCACCTCGGGGCCGCCCGGGTAGGCGTAGCGCAGGTTCTCGATCTCGATGCCGAGCGGACCGGCCGGCAGCCGCCGGGCGTCCGGCCGGGCCGGACCGCGCTCCCCCGTCGTCGGATCGATGGCACCGCCGGGATCGCTGATGTCGGCCGGCGTGTCGATGACGCCGAGCACCCGGCGCCAGCCGGCCACCGCGTTCTGCGCCTCGTTCAGCATCTCGATGCCCATCCGGACCGGCTGGCTGAACAGCGACACCAGGAACACGAACGCGACCAGCTGCCCGACCGAGAGCAGGTCGGTGGAGGTGCCGAGCCAGATGCCGACGACGATCACCATGCCGGTGGTGAAGCCGTCGCTCATCTCCGACAGGGAGAACGACACGGCCTGCGGGCGGAGCACCCGCAGCTGGGCGCCGCGGACCTCGGCGACGGTGCCGTCCATCTCGTCGTTGGTCCGGCCCGTGACGCCGTACGCGCGGATCGTCGCGGAGCCGACCAGGGCCTCCGACACCGAGCCGAGCATCGAGCCGACCTTGGCCCGGACGGTCTGGTACCGGGACCGGATGCGCTTCTGGATCCGGGTCATCGCCAGCAGCACCGGCACGAAGCAGAGCCAGGTCAGGATCGCCAGCGGCCACGAGTAGATGGCCATCACCACGGTCGCGATGATCACCTGCAGGCTCATCACGATCAGCATGATCCCGCCGAACGACATGAACTGGCTGACCGTGTCGACGTCGCTGGTCACCCGGGAGACCAGGGCGCCGCGCTTCTCGGTGGACTGGGTGAGCAGCGACAGGTCGTGGATGTGCCGGAAGGCCCGGGTCCGGAGCACCCGCAGCGCGGTCTCCGAGGCGCGGAACAGCCGGCGGTTCATGAACACGTTCGCCGTCACCGTCACGGCCAGGACCAGGGCGGCGAGGCCGAGGCTGCCGGCGACGAAGCCCAGGTCGATCGTCTCGGCGCCGACGATCCCGCCGTCGATGATCCGCTGGACCGTCACCGGTACGACGATCTTCCCCGCCGTGGTGACCACGGCGAGCACCAGTGTCAGCCACAGCCCACGGGCGACCTCCGGCGTCAGCGACAGGCCGCGGCGGATCGTGGCGATCGTGCCCTCGGTCTCGTGGCGATCCGTGGTCAGGCTGCTGCTCTGCGGCGCCTGGGTGCTCATCGTTCCTCCATCAGGCGGTCCTCGTCGTCGCAGTCCGTACGGTGGCGTTCCTCCGCCAGTTCGACCCAGACCTCCGGGTCGTCCGGCGACGGCTCCCGCTTCCCGTGCTCCCGCTCGGCGCGCTCCCGTTCCGCCCGCTTCCGCTCGGCGATCTCACGCTCCGCACGGTCCCGTTCGGCCCGGGCCCGTTCGTCGCTCGCCCGGGCCGCGGCCTGCTCGTCCAGGTCGGCCCGGTCCGACTCGAGCAGTTCGTGGGCGATGGCCGCCTCGTCGTACGCGTCGACCAGGGCGCGGTAGGCCGGGACGTCGGCGAGCAGCTCGGCATGCCGGCCGGTGGCCGTGATCCGGCCGTGTTCCAGGAACACCACCCGGCTGGCGATCGAGATCGTCGACTTGCGGTAGGCGACCACCAGCAGCGTCGTCTCGGTGATCTCCTCGTGGATCCCTTCCAGGATCGCGGCTTCGACGGCCGGGTCGCAGGCGCTGGTGGCGTCGTCCAGGACCAGCAGCCGGGGCCGCCGGACCAGGGCCCGGGCCAGCGCGATCCGCTGCCGCTGGCCGCCCGACAGCGAGCCGCCGCGCTCGCCGAGCACGGTGTCGAGGCCCTCGGGCAGGGCGTCGACGAAGGTCTCGGCCTGCGCGATCCGCAGCGCCCAGCGCACGTCGGCGTCCGAGAAATCCTCGCCTAGGGTGACGTTGTCGCGGACGCTGGAGTCGAACACGAAGGCCTGCTGCAGCACCAGGGCGACGGACTCCGCGAGCGAGTCGGCGGTGAGGTCGCGCAGGTCGACGCCGTCCAGCAGGATCCGGCCGTCGGTCGGGTCGAGCAGCCGAGAGGCGAGCAGGGTCAGGGTCGACTTGCCGGAGCCGGTGGCGCCGACGATCGCCACCACCCGGCCGTCGGTCTCGGCGTCGGCCGTGAGATCGATCTCATGCAGGGCGACTGCGTCCGGGCGGGTCCGGCCGGTCGCGGAATGCGAGTCCCGGTATTCGAGGGTGACGCCCTGGAACTCCACCCGGGCCGGGCGGCCGGTGTTCGGCGCCGTCCTCGTTCCGTACGCGAGCTCGTCCCGCGCGGTCAGGATCCGCCGGGTCCGCCGCCAGCCGACGACCACCCGGGAGAGATCGCCGAGCACCCAGCCGAACGAGCGCAGCGGCAGCGCCATCAGCGTGAACAGGTAGGCGACCTGCACCAGCTGGCCGGTGGTGAGCGCGCCCTGGCCGATCCGCCAGGTGCCGACCAGCGTGACCAGCAGGATCGCCACGTTGGGCAGCGCGTCGATGACCGGGTCGAACCAGCCGCGGACGTAGCCGAGCCGGATGCCGTTGCGGCGCAGCCGCTCGGCGGCGTCGACGAACCGTACCTCCTCGACGGCCTCCCGGCCGAGCGACTTCACCACGTTGGCGCCGTCGAACGACTCGTGGGCGATCTCGGAGACCTCGGCGCGCAGCCGCTGCGACTCCAGGGCGATCGGCGCGGCGCGGGCCTGGAAGACCATGTTGAGCAACATCAGCAGCGCGACCGTGACGACCATGATCAGCAGCAGGACCGGGTCGATGCCGGCCACCACGACGACCGCGTACGCGAGCATCGCCAGGGTGGCCAGCGCGAAGGGGAACGGCGCGATGGCGAAGAAGGTGGCCTCGATGTCGGAGTACATCGTCGACAGCAGCGCACCGGTGGACTGCCGGCGATGCCACAGCAACGGCAGCTCGGACAGCCGGCGGGTCAGCCGCAACCGGTAGTCGGCGATCAGGTGGAACTGGGTCACCGAGGCCAGCGTGCGCCGGCCCACCACGGTCACCGCGCGGAGCAGGGCGATGCCGGCCACCAGGAGCCCGGCGGTCGCGACCGCGCCCGGGACGGGGTTGCCGGACTCGAACGACGGCACGATGACGTCCTGCGTCACCTGGCCGATCACCGTCGACGTCAGCACCTGCAGCAGGGCGAACGCGACGCCCGAGAGCACCGACGGGATGAAGATCAGCCGTCGTTCCCAACACGCCGAGAACAGCCGCCCCAGGCCCTCGCGGAAGACGACCCCGGCCGACGGCGCCGCGGCGATGCCGTCGGCCGTCACGCCCTTCGAGTTCCGGGACTGCGAGGGTCGGGACGGAGTTCTGGTCGAGCGGGACGCGGAGAGAGTCATGTACACCCAGGAAGGAGAACGAAACGACGGGAGTCCGTCGCCGATGACGAAACTCAACGATCCTAACCCGCCGCCGAGACGCGGGAAAACGAGTTCCCGCGGAGAGGGCCGGTCCGGGCGCGGATCAGGCGCGGGTGCTGGCCCGGTGGGCGATGGTGGCCGGGGGCATCACGACGCGGGCGGGCGCGGGGGTCGAGCCCTGGGCGATGCGCTCGATCAGCAGGGTGCAGATCGCGTCGGCCATCGCGTCGTTGTCCGGCTCGACGGTGGTCAGCGCGGGAACGGTGTAGGCGCTGGTCCGGAGGTTGTCGAAGCCGATCACCTGCACCTGGTCCGGCACCATGATCCCGGCGTCGGCGAGGGCCCGGAGGGCACCGTAGGCGGCGGCATCGGTGAGGGCGAAGACCGCGTCGAAGGCGAGCCCGGCGGTGATCAGGTCCCGGACCGCGCGATGGCCGTCGGCGACCCGCAGCGGCGCCGGCACGATCAGCTCCGGCTGCACGGTCAGGCCGGCGTCGGCGTGCGCCTTGCGGTAGCCGCGGGTGCGCAGCGCTGCCATGGTCTGCCGGCGGGACGGGCTCCCGCCCAGCAGCAGGATCCGCCGGGCACCGGTCCGCAGCAGCAGTTCGGTGGCCTGCCGGGCCCCGTCGACGTTGTCCATCAGGACGTGATCGAACCGGGCCGGTACGGCGCGTTCGCCGATCAGCACGACCGGGGTGTCGATGCTCAGCCGTTCAAGATCATCGCGATCACCGGCGACCACGCTCAGCACGAAGCCGTCGTAGCTGCTCAGCCGGGCCGCGGTCAGGGTGTCCAGCTCGGCCGCGCGGGAGCCGCCGGTGCGTTCCATGATCAGCCGCAGTCCATGATCACCGAGCCGGGCGGCCAGCCGGTCGGCCAGCTCGGAGAAGTAACCGGAGTCGAAGTCCGGCACGGCCAGCCCGACGGTGCCGGTGCGGCCGACCCGGAGCTGCCGGGCCGCGACGTTGACCTGGTAGCCGAGCTCCTGGATCGTCTCCAGCACCCGCTGCCGGGTCGCCTCGCCGACCCGCTGCGAGCGTCCGTTGATCACGTTGGACACGGTCATCGTCGACACGCCCGCGGCGCGGGCCACGTCGTTCATGGTCACCGCACGCCGGTTCATGATCAGCTTCGGGGTCAGGCGACCGATTCGGCGTCGGTACGGAGACGCTGCGAGATCACCGCCGAGACGCCGTCGCCGCGCATGGTCACGCCGTAGAGCGCGTCGGCGACCTCCATCGTGCGCTTCTGGTGGGTGATCACGAGCAGCTGGCTGTTCTCCCGGAGCTCCTCGTAGATCTCCAGCAGCCGACCCAGGTTGGTGTCGTCCAGCGCCGCCTCGACCTCGTCCAGGATGTAGAACGGGCTCGGCCGGGCGATGAACAGCGAGACCAGGAACGCGACCGCGACCAGCGACCGCTCGCCGCCGGACAGCAGCGACAGCCGCTTCACCTTCTTGCCGGGCGGCCGCGCCTCGACGTCGACGCCGGTGGTCAGCCAGTTGCCCGGCTCGGTCAGCACCAGCCGGCCCTCGCCACCCGGGAACAGCCGGGCGAAGACCCGGTTGAAGGCGTTCTCGACGTCGGCGTACGCGTCGGCGAAGACCTGCTCCACCCGGGCGTCGACCTCGCTGATGATGTCGATCAGGTCGGTCCGGGTCTTGCGCAGGTCCTCCAGCTGCTCGGAGAGGAACTTGTGCCGCTCCTCCATCGCGTCGAACTCCTCCAGCGCGAGCGGGTTGATCCGGCCCAGCTGGCCCAGCGACCGTTCGGCGCGGCGGAGCCGCTTCTGCTGCTCCTCGCGGACGTACGGCACCGGCTCGGGCCGCTCGCTCTCGTCGGTGATCGCGGACCCGTCCTCGCGGGTCAGCACCGGGACCGGCAGTTCGGGTCCGTACTCCTCGGTCAGCACGGTCGGCTCCAGGCCGAGTTCGGTCATCGCCTTCTCGTTCAGCGCCTCGATCCGCATCCGGTGCTCGGCCCGGGCCATCTCCTCGCGGTGCGCCGAGTCGACCAGCGACTCGAAGTCGGCGCCGAGGGAGCGGACGCGTCGGCGGACCTCGGCCAGCACGGCCTCGGCCTCCTGCCGGGTCGCCTCCGCCTCGGACCGTTCGGCGGCGGCCAGCGCGACGGACCGGTCGACCTGCTCGGCCAGGTAGCTGCCGGCCGCGTGGACGGCGGCGGCGATCCGAGCCTCCCGCAGCATCCGTTCCCGGCGGGCCACCGCCCGGGCGTGCGCCTGGCGTTCGTTCTCGGCCGCCCGGCGCAGCGCGTCGGCCCGGCCGGCCAGCGCCCGGACCCGTTCCTCCAGCGTTCGCAGCGCCAGCCGGGACTCCATCTCGGCGGCCCGGGCCAGCCTGGCCTCCTCGCCCAGCCGGTCGCGTTCGGCGGAGTCCGGCTCGTCGATCTCGGCCTCGTCGCTGGCCAGCTCGAGCCGCTGCTCCAGATCGGCCAGCCCGGACAGGTCGGAGTCGCGAGCTTCCTCGGCCTGCCGGATCGCCGCGGCCAGCCGGTCCGCCTCGCCGCGGGCGCCCTTCGCGGTCGACGACAACTGGCCCAGTTCCTCGGCGACGGCCGCCATCGCGGCGTCGGACTCGTGCAGCTTGGCCAGCGTGATCTCGACCTCGCGCTTGGCCTGCGTGTGCCGGTCGGCCAGCTCGGTCTGGGCGAACTTGAGCCGCTCGCAGGCGTGGTTGGCCTCGGCGAGCTTCTGCTCCGCCTCGTCGACCGCGGCCTGCACCTCGATCAGGCTCGGCTGGGAGGACGAGCCGCCGGCGGCGAAGTGGGCGCTGAGGACGTCGCCGTCCCGGGTCACCGCGGTCAGGTCGGCGTGCTGCCGGACCAGGTCGCGGGCGGCCGCCAGGTCGTCGACGACGGCGATCTTGCGGAGCACCCGGTCCACCGCGGGCCGCAGCTCGGCGCTGCACTCGACCACGTCCACCGCGTAGCGGACGCCCCCGGGCAGCGCGGGCCAGGACGCCCGGTCCGAGCCGGGAGCGCCGGCCAGCAGCAGCCCGGCCCGGCCGAGGTCCTCGGTCTTGAGGTGTTCGAAGGCGGTGATCGCCGCGTTCACGTCGGTCACCGCGACCGCATCGGCCGCGTGCCCGAAGGCCGCCGCCACCGCCGTCTCGTAGGTCGCCTCGACCCCGACCAGCGCCGCCACCGACCCGAGCAGCCCGGCCACCTGGTCGGTCGCCGCGAGCAGTGCGGCGCCGGCGTCCTTGCGCCGCAGCCCGACCTGCAGGGCCTCGACCCGGGCCACCAGGGCGGCCCGCTCCTGCTGGGCCTGCGCCTCGGCCCGGCGCAATTCGGCGAGCTCGGTCTCGACCTGGTCCAGCGCCTCCTGGGCCGACTCGTGCTCGGCGTCCAGCCCCTCCTCGCCGTCGTCCAGCCCGGCCACCCGCGACTCCAGCGACGTGAACGCCCGCTCGGCCGCCGCGGCCCGCTCGGCCGCCTCCGCCTGGGCGGCGCTGAGCCGGCCGAGTTCGGCGTCGGCGGCCTCGGCGCGGCTGCGCAGCGAGTTGACCTGGCCGGTGAGTCGGGCCAGGCCCTCGCGGCGGTCGGCCGCGGCCCGGATCAGGCCGGCGAACCGGGTCTCCTCGATCCGGTGCGCCTCCTCCAGTTCGGCCCGCCGTTCGCTGGCCAGCTCGAGGGCCTCGGCCTTCTCCTCCAGCTCGGCGGTCAGCTCGGCCTCCTGCTCGCCGACCGCGTCCGCCTCCCGGTCCAGTTCGTCGGGGTCGCGGCCGGGCCGTACCTCACCCGGGTCGGACTCGGCGTTGCGCATCCGTTCCCGGGCGATCGACAGCGTGCTGGCCACCCGTTCCTTCAGCGCGGCCAGCGAATACCAGGTCTCCTGGGCGGCGGTCAGCCGCGGCAGCCCTTCCCGTACGGACTCCTCGGCGGCGACCTCGGTCTCCCGGGCCGCCTCCAGCGCGTCCTCCAGCTCGCGGCGGCGCTCCCGCATCGCCTTCTCGTCGGCCAGGTCGGACTCCATCGCCAGCGTGGCCTGGACCAGGTCGTCGGCGATCAGCCGAGCCTTGGCGTCGCGGACCTCGGCCTGGATCACGGCCGCCTTGCGGGCCACCTCCGCCTGCCGGCCGAGCGGCTTCAGCTGGCGCCGGATCTCCGAGATCAGGTCGTTCAGCCGGTTCAGGTTGCCCTCGGTCGACTCCAGCTTCTTGAGCGCCTTCTCCTTGCGCTTGCGGTGCTTCAGCACGCCGGCGGCCTCTTCGATGAAGCCGCGCCGCCCCTCGGGGGTCGCCTGCAGGATGGAGTCGAGCTGGCCCTGGCCGACGATGACGTGCATCTCGCGGCCGATGCCGGAGTCGGACAGCAGTTCCTGGATGTCGAGCAGCCGGGCGGTCTGGCCGTTGATCGCGTACTCCGAACCGCCGTTGCGGAACATGGTCCGCGACAGCGTGACCTCGGTGTACTCGATCGGCAGCGCGCCGTCGGTGTTGTCGATGGTGAGCGTGACCTCGGCCCGGCCCAGCGGTGCCCGCCCGGACGTCCCGGCGAAGATGACGTCCTGCATCTTGCCGCCGCGCAGCGACTTGGCGCCCTGCTCGCCCATCACCCAGCTGAGCGCGTCGACGACGTTGGACTTGCCCGACCCGTTCGGCCCGACCACGCAGGTGATCCCCGGCTCGAAGTTGAGCGTGGTCGCCGAGGCGAAGGACTTGAATCCCTTCAGGGTCAGGCTCTTCAGGTACACCGCACGTTCCTCGACTAACTCGTCTCGTCCATCACATTCGGGGCCGGGGAAGCGTACTTCACACTAACCGAGGGACTCGGGTCAATCCGGGAGGTCAGCCCCGGATCCGCTCCCGCGCCTCACCGGCCGGTTCGGGTTCGATCCGTTCCTGGTCCCGCGCGGCTCCGGCCTCCTCGGCCACCTCCGCGGCGACCTCGGACTCGAAGCTGACGTGATTGCCGCGGCGTACCGCGGAGAAGGTCCACAGCTTGTTGAGGACGAACGAGATCGGCACCGTGAAGCCGATGGTGATCAGCTGGGCCCAGTAGTACTTGGTCCGGAAGCCGGTCGAGTTGTCCAGCAGGTTCGACGGCAGCGAGAAGATCGAGCCCGGGTGCATCAGCAGGGTCAGGATGCCGAGGCCGATCAGCTGGGCCACCAGCCCGACCGCGAGGAACGGCCCGAACTCGCGCCACCAGCCGCTGTGCTTGGCGCTCCGGAACGTCCACATCCGGTTCAGCTGGAAGTTCCACAGGTTCGCGATCAGGAACGCGATCATCGAGTACACGTGGTACCAGCGGACGTTGAAGTCGGTCAGCGGCAGATCGATCGCGACCGCGTCGAAATGGGGGCCGGCCCGCTTCAGCAGCACCACGCTGATCAGGTTCACCAGCACGCCGGACGCGCCGACCAGCCCGAACCGGATCAACAGGAGCCAGTTGTGGCGGTGGCGTACGAACAGGAAGTGCCGGAGTCTTTCCACGATCGGACGATGCTACCGCCCAACCCTGTGCGCAACGCCAATCGACGGCTCAGCCCGTGAGCGGCCCGGTCTCTGACAGGTCGGGGCGGCCGGGCAGCACGTCGCGGACGCGGTCGATGCCGCCGGCGGGCCAGCGGCGGACCAGGTCCAGGACCTCGGGATCGCGGATCGCGGCCTGCAGCGCGCCCGGGAAGTCGCCCCAGAGCACGCGGAACGGGCGGTCCCAGAGCCGCACGATCTCGGTCGGTACGGGTTCGGTCAGGCCGAGTGCGTTCTGCCGGGCGGCGACCTCGCGGTAGGCGGCGATCAGGGCCTCCTCCCGGTCCGGCCACGACGTCGCCCGCAGCACCGACCCGAGCAGCGGCTGCAGGGTCTCGGCGCCGGGGAGCCGGGCGAAGGCGGTGCCGAACCACTTCGGGTACGGGGCATAGCGGCGCTCGATCAGGAAGCAGAGCCGCATCAGGCCACGGACCAGGTCGGCCCCGATCAGCGCCGAGCCGAGCTCGTCGCCGACCTGCCCGGTGCGGCCGACCAGATTGGCCTCGGGATGGACGCTCCACCAGGCGGTCGACAGGAGATACAGCCAGACATCGCGCGGGTAATAGGCGTACCGGTTCCGCACCGTCTGCAGCCCGGCCCCGTCGTGGAACACCTCCCCGGCGGTGAACATCAGCAGCCGCTGCTCGGACAGGCTCAGCCAGTCCCGCGCCGTCGGCCGGCGATCTTGGTCGACGCCGAGCTGACCGCGGACGTAGTCGCTCAGCGGCTGGACGCGGTGGTCGGTCGGGAAGCCTTCGAACCGGTCCGGGACCGCCCGCCGGACCGTTGCCGCCACCGGGTCGACCGGATCACCGTCGCGGAGGAAGATCAACACCCGCGGCTGTCGATCATGGTCGGCGGACTGGACGTCGTCGTAGCCGAGCACCTCCGAGCCGCGGCCGAGCAGTGCCGCACTGTAGGCCAGGTCGGGATGGGCATCGGCCAGGGCGGGCCGGACGACCTCCCGGTAGAGCCGCCGGCTCAGCTCGATCCCACCGACGAAGCGTTCCATGATCGAACTCAGACGAGGTTGGACAGGGCCGCGGCGACGGCGAAGCCGATCACGGTGACCAGGCCGGCCCGGTTGCCGGCCTTCTCGGTGGCCTCCGGGATCATCGAGTCGACCAGCATCACCAGCAGCGCGCCGGCCGCGAAGCCGTCGATCCCCGCCTTGATCTCCGGGCCGGCGACGCTGGCGAGGCCGTACCCGCCGAGGGTGGCCAGCATGCAGGCCACGGCGACCACGCACCAGAGCCCGAGCACCGCGCGCGGCGACTTGCCGGCCGACCGCATGTCGCTGGCCGAGCCGATCCCCTCGGGCAGGTTCGAGATGAAGATCGCGACCAGCAGGGCGACGCTGACCCCTTCGCCGGCGGCCAGGCCGATGCCGAGCACGGCCTGCTCCGGGATCCCGTCCAGCAGCGAGCCGAGCGCCAGCGGCAGGCCGCCCGCGCCGCCGCCGGCCCGGCCGCCGATCCGGTCCACCGCGGCGTTCGCGGCGAAGAACGCCAGCGCGCCGGCGGCCAGCCCGATCGCCACCGGGATCGGGCCGGCGATCGTCAGGCCCTCCTGGGCCAGTTCGAAGGCGACGCTGGAGATCAACGCGCCCGCGCCGAACGCGAGCACGCCGCCGACCAGGCCGGCGTGCCACTTCCTGATCATGCCCAGCACGGCCCCGATCACCAGCGAACTCGCCGCTACCGCGCCCCACACCAACGCTGCCAGCATGGGTGGTCACGTTACTGGACCGACCCAGGTGCCGATCTGATCCAGTAAAGGTAGATTGTGTCTACATAGATGGGATCTACCTAGGAGTGGACGATGCCCACGGAATTCATCGGCAGGCGTTCCGAGTTGGCCCTCCTGCACAAACGACTGTCGCGGATCTCCGACTCGGGCTCAGGGCTCGCGGTCGCCATTCGCGGGCGCCGCCAGGTCGGCAAGTCAAGACTCGTCCAGGAGTTCTGCGACACGGCGGGAGTCCCCTACGTCTACTACACGGCGATCAAAGGAGCATCGCCCGCTGATTCGGTCGGTGCTTTCCTTGCGGAGTTGAAATCATCGCCCTTGGTCACGGACTCCGACCTCCTTCCCGGCGGCGCAACGACCTGGCCGGATGCCCTCCGGGTCCTCGCCACGGCCCTACCTGACACGCCGTCGATCGTCGTCCTTGACGAGTTGCCCTGGCTCGCAGAGCAGGACAGGTCATTCGACGGATCGCTGCAGGCCATGTGGGACCGACGGCTGTCCCGCAAGCCCATCCTGCTCCTTCTGCTGGGGAGCGACATCCACATGATGGAGCGACTCACGGCCTACGACCGGCCGTTCTACGGACGGGCCGACAACGTCGTCCTGCCGCCGCTCAACGTCGCCGAGACCGGTGCCGCTCTCCGGCTCGATCCAGACGACGCGATCGACGCGCAGTTGATCACCGGCGGACTGCCCGGCATCATCCGCAGCTGGCCGCCTGGCGAGGCTGCGGCGAAGTTCGTCAAGAACGAGTGCGCCGATCCGGCGTCCGCCCTGTTCAGCATCCCCGAGTCGACACTGCTCGCAGAGTTTCCCTCCCCTGACCTGGCCCGGCGCGTCCTGGAGGCCGTCGGCCGTGGCGATCGCACTCACGCCACGATCGCTGCCGCGGCCGGAGGTCTGCCGTCCGGCTCCCTGTCGCCGCTGCTGCACCGTCTGGTGAACGAGAAACGGGTCCTTGCCGTCGAGCAGCCGCTGTCGACCCAGTCGAGCAAGCCTGCCTTGTATCACGTGGCCGACAGCAATCTGCGTCTCTACCTGGCCGCCCTGCGCTCCTCCCACGACCTGGCCCGACGAGGCCGCGTCGCGGACGCGTACCGTGTGTTCACTCAACGCTGGTCGGCCTGGCGAGGGCGCGCCGTTGAACCACTGATCCGCGAATCCCTGTCCCTGGCCGCGGCCGCGCAACGATTGCCGTGGCCGGACGTCAACGCCGTCGGCGGCTGGTGGAACCGCCAGTTCGATCCCGAGATCGACCTGGTCGGTGCGGACCGCCGGCCGATAGCCGGACGTGTGGACTTCGCAGGCTCCATCAAGTGGGTGGAGTCCGGCTTCGATCACCACGACCTCAAGACCTTGCAGCGGAGCGCGTCCCGGCTTCCCGGCTGGGATCCTGCCGAGAGTGGCCTGGTCGTCGTCTCCCGGTCCGGCCTCACCAGCCGGGTGGACCGGAACACCGTCGATCTCGTCTGGGAACCGCGAGATGTCGTGCAGGCCTGGCTTTCCGAATAACGCGCTCAGCTCTTCACGGCGCCCGCGATGCCCTCGACGAAGTACTTCTGCAGGGCGATGAAGACCACCACCACCGGGATGAAGGCGATCACGATGCCGGCCGCCATGGTCGCCAGGTCCGCGGTGTTGCGGTTGGTGAACTGGGTGTAGAGGCCGACCGCGATCGTCTGCAGGTCCGGCCGGTTGGCGGTGAAGACGAGCGGCATGAAGAAGTCGTTCCAGGCCCGGATCGTCTCCAGGATGGTCACCGTCGCCAGAGCAGGCTTGGCCAGCGGCACCATGATCGTCCCGAAGATCCGCAGGAAGCCGGCGCCGTCCATCACCGCGGCCTCCTCCAGTTCGGCCGGCAGCTTCGCGAAGTACGCGCTGAACAGCAGGATGTAGAGCAGGTGGCCGCCGCTGGACACGGCCAGCACCAGGCCGGCCATCGACTCGGACAGGCCGAGACCCTTGATCAGCTGCCAGATCGGGATGATCGTGTAGCCCTCCGGCAGGAACGCCGACACGGCGAAGACCGTGATCAGGATCTTCTTGCCCGGGAACGGATAGCGGCCGAGGGCGTACCCGCTGAGACAGCTCAGCGTCACGACGATGATCACCGTCGAGACGGTCAGGACCACCGAGTTGCCGAAGTACTGGCCGAACGACCCGACGAACCAGGCCTGGGCGTAGTTCTCCAGGTGGAAGATCCCGGCCAGCTCGCCCCAGCGGTGCGGCGCCAGGAGTTCCCAGCGGAACCCTTCCGGCAGCAGGCCGAGCGACCCGCCGAGCACCTCCCGGTTGGACTTGACCGAGGACAGGATGGCGCCGGTCAGCGGATAGGTCCAGACGATCGCCACCGCCAACAGCAGCAACTGGGCGGCGATCCGGACCAGGCGGCGACGCAGCTTCGGGCTGACCCGTGCCGTGCTCATGTTCCTGCCCTCCCCCGCCAGAACCTGATCAGGCCCGCCATCACGACGGCGATCACGAACGTGGCCAGGCCGTAGAAGATGCCGGCCGCGGAGGCGAAGCCGTACCGGGGCAGCGCGAACGCGTCGTTCGAGACGGCCGACGGCTCGAAGGCGTACCGGTAGATGTAGAGCGGGACCATGTCGGTGGCGAAGTACGGCCCGCCGTTGGTCATGGTCTTGATCAGGTCGAACACCCGCAGCCCGTCCAGGATCTGCAGGAAGGTGATCACGAACAGGAACGGCATCAGCAGCGGTACGGTGATCAGCCGGAACCGCTGCCACCGCGAGGCGCCGTCCACCTCGGCCGCCTCGTTGAGCTCGGTCGGCACGGTCTGGATCCCGGCCAGCCAGTAGATCATCTTCACCCCGAACGTCTTCCAGGCGCCGACCATGATCACCACGGCCATCGCGGCCGGCCCGAGGTCGAGCCAGGCCACCGGGTCGGTGATCACGCCGAGCGTCTCCAGCAGGTTGTTCACGACGCCGCCCTGGGTGGCGAAGATGTTCTTCATCTGCAGGCCGACCACCGCCGAGGTGAGCACCACCGGCAGCACCAGCGCAACCCGGTACGCGGTCCGAGCCACGACCACCTTGCTGTTCAGGATCAGCGCCATGATCAACGAGGTCGGCACCACGATGATCACCAGCGCAGCGGTGTAGATCAGGCTGTTGCCGAAGGAGTTCCAGAACTGCGGATCCGACGCCACCTCGACGAAGTTGTCCAGCCCGACGAAGTCGTCCGGCAGGCCGATACCGTCCCAGTCGAAGAACGCGAAGTACCAGCTGGCCACGGTCGGCCAGGCCACGAAGCCGAGGAAGACCAGCACCTGTGGTGCCAGGAAGACCCAGCACCACAGGCTCCGGCGCCGCAACCAGGGCGCGCCGCGGCGCCCCCGTCGAGGGGAGTTGATCATCAGCCGGGACCTCAGACGGACGTCTTGAGGGCGTAGTCGGACTCGCCGTCCCAGTCGGCGAAGACGAACTTCTCCCGCGGACAGCCCGAATCGGCGAGCGCGGCATCGAACCGGTCGTTGTACTGCTGGTTCATCTCCTTGAACGCGCCTTTCCAGTCATCGATCTTGCCGGCCAGCACCCCGGCGGCGATGTCGGCGGCCACCTGCCGCGGCGCCGGCAGCGCGGACTCCTTCTTCCGCGCCTCCATCGCCTTCGCGTCGGTCTGCGGGATCGGCGGCTGGATCACCTGGTCCTGGACGTCGAGCAGCTGCTTGATCTGCTCGTTCGGGGCGAACTTGCGGTTCAGGTCCGGGATCGCGGTGATGCTGTAGTTGGTCTCCAGCTGGCCCTTGACGAACTCCTCCCCGGTCAGGAAGTCGACCAGCGTGCCCATCGCGTCGAGCCGCTTGGATTCCCTGAAGACGAAGAAGGAACTGCCGCTGAGAGACCCGTACTGCAGGGTCTGCTGGCTCGCCTCGCGGCGCGGCGGCGCCGACACGACGTAGTCGGCGAAGTCGCGCTCGTGCGCCACCGAGCAGAGCCAGGTGCCGTCCAGGTTGAACACCGTACGGGACGAGTTGAAGTAGCCGTCGACATCGGCGAAGGACAACTGGGACGAGTTCGGGTGGGTCGTCTCCGACTTCTGCAGGTCGATCATGACCTGCATCGCCTGGTCGAAGTAGACGTCCATCGCGTACCGGCCCTTGGTGAGGTCGAACCCGGTCATCAGGCCCGGGTTGTCACGCAGCAGGGTGTTGGCGATGAAGGTGATCGCCTCCCCGTTGAGCAGCGGCAGCGCGATCCCGTACACCTCCTTGTCCTTGGCGTGGACGGCGGCGGACAGTTCGATCAACTCGGCCCAGCTGCCCGGGGGCTCCTTGGCCCCGGCCTCGGCGAGGAACGTCGTGTTGCTGCCGAGGAAGACGCCGCGGCCGTCGTCCTGGCCCCAGGAGAAGATCTTGCCCTCGGCCGTGGTGATCCCGTCGACCCACATCTCTTGCGGATAACGGGGTTTGAGGTCGACGCCGAGGTCGCCGATCGGGACCACCCAGTCGCGCTCCCGTACCGTCGGGAGGTCGATCGAGCCGAGCGTGATGTCGGGGAAGCTGCCGGAACTCACCTGCTGGGTGAACAGCTTGGTGAAGTTCTGGCCGGCCGAGACCACCTCGACGGCAGCATCGGGATGCTGCTCGTTGTACTTCTGGATCTGGTTCCAGCCGTAGCCGCCCTTCTCCCAGCGGCCGCCGCCGGCGAGCAGCCGGATCGGTGACGAGCCGCCTGAGCTGCTGCTGCAGGCGCCGAGGGTCAGGGTGGTGGCTGCGGCGGCCGCGCCGCCGAGCAGGGTGCGGCGGCCGAACCGGTGCGGGGACATGGTGTGCTGGCTCCTTGTGTGAGGTTCAGTTCGCGCGCTCGTCGAACCAGCGCGCGCGGTAGATCTCGGCCCCGGGAAGGATCCGGGTGGCGTTGCGGTCGGCGCCGATGAAGAAGTCGACCTGATCGGTGCACCAGGAGCACGGGTTGCCGGTCTTCGGCGTGGTCTGCAGGATCACTCCGGTCTTGGCGTCGGTGCCGATGCTCTTGATGTTGAGCGCGTACAGCTCGCGGAGCCGCGGGAAGCTGTGGTCGAACTTGCGGGTCGACTTCACGAACTGGTGCACCCCGTAGACGGTGGTCACCCAGAACCGGTCCGGGTCACCGGTGACCGGCTGCAGGTCGTGGCCCCAGTTGGTCGGCAACCGGTAGACGGCCTTGCGGGTCAGCGTCGGCTCGGCGTCGGTGCCCCCGACGGTGTACTCGATCAGTTCGGTGTCGCCGATCGCCCAGAGCGACCCGGTCGGCTCGTCCCAGTAGACCTCGTGGGCTCCGGGCAGGACGTCCTCGACGTAATGATCTTCGTGCTGGCCCTGGCTGGCCGCGTAGACCCGGACGAACTTGCCGGTGCTGGCCGCGACGGCGATGTTGCCGTTCGGCAGCAGCTCGATGCCGTGCGGGTTCGGGCCGCGGCCGAGCTCGACCGACCAGGCCACCTCGCCGCCGGCCGGGTACGGGATCTTGGCCAGCAGCCCGTACGAGTCGGTGGCCAGGACGAACCGGTTGCCGTCGGCGTCGCGGCGCAGCCGGGCATCGTCGGGCAGGCCCCACGAGGTCTCCGGGTCGGTGATGCCGAACTCCTTGCTGGCCTTCCAGCTCCAGAGCTGCGCGTCGGGCTTGTCCCAGCTCTGGCAGAGATCCATCACGACGAGCCGGTCGGACTTCTGCTCGGTCAAGATCACGGGTGTGCTGCTGATCGTCTTCGGGCTCGGGGTGCAGCGAGCCGCGAGTTCCGGCTCGGCCTGGGCCGAGGTGGCGGTGCCGATCAGGGTGAGGGTGGTGGCGGCCGCGAGGACGGCCAGGGTGCGGAATGCGGGTGACATCGAGACTCCCTTTCAACGGGTGGAGCGAGGTTGCCGATTCGGTGGTACGAGGTAGCGCTGGGTCACCTCGCCGGCCAGCCCGAGCAGCCGTTCGGCCTGCTCGGAGCGGCGCTGGGCGACCCGGACGTAGAGGGCGTCGCAGACGTACAGCTGGGCGTGCCGACCGGCGGTCCCGCGGTACCGGAGCGAGGCCGAGCGGGCGGTGGTGGAGAGCGCGACGTCGACCGCCTGCGCCAGCGGCGTGTTGGCGCTGCTGGTGATCGCCGCGGTCAGCGCGCCGCGTTCGGCGGCGATGTCGACGAAGTCGAGCACCGGCCCGGCGGCACCGGAGTAGCTGATCGCCAGCGCGACGTCGCCGTCGGTCAGCGTGACGGCCTGCGAGGCGGTGTAGGTCGGGTCGACATTGGCGGTGGCCCAGCTGCCGATCCCGGTCAGCTGGGCCGCGAGGTAGGCGGCGATGTGGGCGCTGCCGCCCTGCGCGGCGATCTGGATCCGATCGGCCTCGTCGATCGCGGCGGCGAGCTGGTCCAGGGCGTCCGGGTCCAGCAGGGCCGCGGTCCGGCGCAGCGCGTTGATGCTCGAACCGGCCAGCACGGACAGGGTTTCCCGGGCCCCCAGGTCGGGAGCGAGTTCCTCGGTGTCGTCGAAGTCCGGGTCGGTCCCGGCCTGGGCACCGACCTCGCGGGCCAGGCCGAGCCGGAGCTCCGGGTAGCCGCGCAGGCCGAGCTCGCGGCAGAGCCGGTTGATGCTCGCGGTCGACGTCTCCGAACGTTCAGCAAGCTCGAGGATGCTCGACTGCGCGGCGAGCTCGGGGTTGGCCAGGATCGTGTCGGCCACCTTCCGGCCGCTGGCGGTGAGCTGCGGCAGCAGCCCCGTGATGCGATCGAGCAACCCTGCTTCATCGGACATGTGGTAGAAATTATCGATCATGAAGACAGTTCGTCAATAGTTGACAACGGAACGAGGGATGAACGGATGACGACGACCCACCCGGACAAGACGGTCCTGCTCGTCGATGTCGGCGGAGTGCTGCTGTTGCTGAACCGGGAGGCGCTGGTCCCGGTGATCGCCGAGTACGGCGGCGTCACCTCGGCCGAGGACTTCTACCGTGCGCACTGCGCGGCCCACAACGCCGCGCACCCCACCCGCGGCGAACCGCTCGGCGGCTACTACGACCTGCTGCCCCGGTACGCCGGCGTCCCGGAGTCGCGCTGGGCGGACTGCACCCGGGCCTACTTCGCCGCCTCCTGCGAGAAGAACATGTGGCACGACCCGGATCAGGAGTCCAAGGCCGCGCTGGCCGGCTTCGTGGACGCCGGCATCTCGGTCGCGATCGTCTCCCAGGCCGACGGCCACATCGCCGAGATGCTCTGGGACGCCAAGATGTGCCAGGAGGGCGAGGGTCCGGGCGTCACGGTCGACCGGGTCTTCGACAGCACGGTGATCGGGCTGAACAAGCCCGACCCGCAGTTCTTCCTGCACGCCGTCAAGGAGGTCGGCGGCCTACCCGAGAAGGCCGTCCACGTCGGGGACACCGTGCCCGCGGACGTGGTGGGAGCACAGGCCGCGGACATCCTGGCCGTGCACTACGACCCGTACGACGACTGCGACGCTCCCGATGATCATGAGCACGTACGGACCCTGATCGAGATGTCGCGCTACCTGGTCCTGCCCGGATAGCCGCGATCAGCGCGGCTGGGCGGCGGCGGCCCGGCGCTCGGCCAGCTCCCGTTCGACGGTGGGATAGATCCGTTCCAGCCGGTACGCCCAGAACATGATGATCAACAGGGCGAACAAGATCATCGGGACGTAGACGAAGAGCGCACTGATGGCCGCGAGCGCGGAGTCGGGCTGGGTGTCGCTCAGGCCGTTGTACCCGGCGGCACCCATCACCCAGCCCAGCACGGCGGCGCCCAGGCCGTAGCCGAGCTTCTGGCCCATGCTGCCGGCGCTGTACAGGACGCCCTCGAGCCGGCGGCCGTTCTTCCACTCGCCGTACTCGATGGTGTCGGGCAGCATGCCCCAGATCGCGCCGAAGATCGGGATCCGGCCGATGCCGCGCAGGACGGAGCCGGCGATCGCGAGGTTGATGTCGGTCGGGTCGATGGCGATGATCAACGAGCCGGCCACGAAGACGGCGGCGCCGATGATCATCGGCGCGATCTTGCCGAACCGCTCGTAGACGGGCTGCATGAAGAGCATGCCGATCAGGGCCGGGATGTAGAGCATGAAGGACATCAGGGCGGCGAACCCGGCGTCGCCGAGGAAGTACTGGGCGAAGTAGGCGGTCGCCCCGGTGAACAGCGACTCGGCGACGCTGAACACGACGAAGATCCCGAACAGCAGCAGCCAGTAGCGGTTGCGCAGTGCCAGCTTGAGCGCGGTGCCGAGGCCGGGCTGCTCGCGCGGCGGCGCGGTGTCGACGATCCGTTCCCGGGTGTTGCGGAAGGTGACGAAGAACAGCACGGCCGCGATCGCGCCGAAGATGCAGAACGTGATCACCCAGGCCGGCTGATCACCGCCGAGCGCGTTCACCAGCGGCAGCGTCAGCACGGTGACGACCAGGGCGCCGAGGGTCGCGCCGAACATCCGGGTGACATTGAGCCGGGAGCGCTCGGTGAAGTCGCGGGTCATCCGGGTGTTCAGGGTCCCGTACGGGATCACGGCGGCGCTGAGCACGATGTTCATCAGGACGTACGTGATCGCGATGTAGACCAGGGTCGGCCCGGGCTCCAGGTCGGGCACGGTGAAGACCAGGATCAGCGCCGCGGCGAACGGCAGGGCCATCCAGAGGATCCACGGCCGCGCCTTGCCCCAGCGGGTGGCCGTCCGGTCGACCACCGCCCCCATCGCGACGTCCACGACGCCGTCGAACAGCCGGGCCGCCAGCACGATCGTGCCGACCGCCGCGGCCGCCGCGCCGACCACGTCGGTGTAGAAGAACACGACGTAGGTCGCCAGCGCTCCCCAGGCGATGTTGGTGGCAAGATCACCGGCGCCGAAGGAGAGGCGTTCCCGCCAGCTCACCTTGGCGAATTCGTCGGTCGGCCTGCTCATCGTCGATGCTTCCCTTCGGATCGGTGATCAGTTCGGAACGGCGTCCAGCAGCTCTCCGGCCAGGCCCGCAAGATCAAGATCGTTGGCGCGCTCCACCTGGGCGACCTGGTCGGGATCGACCGCCTCGATGCCCCGGTACGCACCCGCGATGGCGGCCGCCATGCAGCCGATCGTGTCGCTGTCGCCGCCGGCGTTGGCGGCCAGCCGCGCCACCCGGACCGGGTCGCCGGCGCCCGCCACGAAGAAGCCGAGCGCCGCCGGCACCGCCTCGGCGGCCGGCAGCCCGACGCCGATCTCCTCGGCGATCAGGTCGATCGCGTGCTCGTCGTCGCGGGCCGTCACCGCCAGCGCGACGGCCCGGTCGATCCGCCGCTCCACCGAGGCGCCCGGCACGTCCCGGCCCTCGGTCCGGCCCAGCTCGGCGCCGGCCCGGGCGCCGTCGGTCGCCGCCCGGACCACGTCGACGAGTTCGGCGCCCGGCGTGCAGGCACGGGCCACCGCCGCGGCGATCGCGGCCGCGCCCGCCACACCGGCGGTCGTGTTGTGGCTGGGCACGCAGGTGACGAACGCTGTCCGTACCGCCGCCTCGGGGTCGCCGTGGTGGAACAGGCCGACCGGCCCGACCCGCATCGCGGCCCCGTTGCTGGCGCCCTGGGTCATGATCGTCCCGGCCCTGCCGACCTCGCGCGGGTCCTCGCCGCGCTCCAGCCGGGCGATCGCCTCCCGGGTGGTCGGGCCGGCGAAGTGCGGGAAGTAGTCCTCGTTCTTCGACCATTCGATCAGCAGTCCCGCCATGTCCGCCGGCGTCAGCGCCGCACCGGTCCGGGCCAGCAGCCGCGCCAGCATGATCATCTGGCTGGAGTCGTCGGTGATCTGCGCGGCCGCGCGGCCCTTGGCGTACGGCGCTCCGGGCAGCGGCGCCTGGAACTCGGTCACGTAGCCACCGAAGGCGGTACGGATCTGGCCGCGGCTCAACTCCTCGGTGGGGGCGCCGAGGGCGTCGGCGAGGCAGGCGGCGGCCAGACTGCCGTGGAACCTGGAGTGCAGCTCGGTGATCAAGTCGGGTACCTCTCACTGGTCAGCGTGATCATGTCGTCGGGCCACTCGCTCCGCCGCGAGTCGCCCAGGTAGGTGCGGCCGCCGATGGCGGTGACGCAGGCCGTCGCCTGGACGACGGCGTGCCGCAGGCTCTCCCCCGGCCCGGCTCCGGCCAGCAGTCCGCCGAGGTAGGCCCCGGCCAGCGCGTCACCGGCGCCGGTGGTGTCGACCACGTCGACGGTGCCGATCAGTTGGGCCCGCAGCAGCTCGCCGTCACGACGCAGGCAGAACGCTCCGTGGGCACCCTCGCTCACCACGACCTGGTCGACGCCGAGCCGGACCAGCCGCTCGGCGGCCGCGACCGGCTCGCCGGCGAGCTTGGCCGCCGAGGCGGCGTTGAGGAAGACGATGTCGCTCAGGTCGATCATCCGGGCGAACTCCGGCTGGTCGGGTTCGAACGCGTCCGGTTCCAGGTCGATGGCGATCCGGGCGCCGTGCTCGCGGGCCGGCCCGGCGACCGCCGCGGCCCAGACCAGGTCGTCGGCCAGCGGCGCCACGATGCCGGACCCGGCCATGACCGCCGGGTCCAGTTCGTCGATCAGCGGGAGCTTGATCCCGGTGTCCGCGCCGGTCAGCGCCTTCTCGCCACTCGGGTCGAGCTGGACGAAGCACATCCAGGTGGGCCGCCGGTCGTCCCGCAGCGAGTGATCGGTCGACACCCCGAGCCGGCGGAGTTCGGCGAGGGCCTCGTCGGTCTCCGGCCCGGTGCCGGTCTTGGTGATCAACTCGACGTCGATGCCGTGCGCGGCGGCCGCGGCGGCGAGGTTGGCGCTCATCCCGCCGCCGTACACCCCGGCCAGGGTGCCGATGGCCTTGTTGTCGTTGCCGGCGATGTGCGGAACCCGTACGAAATAGTCGATGCTGGCGTCCCCGACGACGACGAGCCGGCCCGGCGGCTGCTGGTTGTCGATCATGGTCAGAGCTGGTTCCTCAGGTCGATGTCGAGGTGGTACAGGTCGCCGCGCAGGATGTAGCGGGTGAACTCCATCGGCCGGTGATCGGCTCCGAAGGAGGTACGTTCGCGCAGCAGTGCCGCCCGGCCCGGCTCCACGCCGAGCAGGCCCGCCTCGGCATCGGAGAGGTTCACCGCGCTGACCCGCTCCTGGGCGTGCGTCGGCTGGGCGTCGCGCACGGTGAGGAAGGCGTACAGGGAGTCCCCGGTGAACTCGGAGAAGTCGATCCCCGGCTGCGGCGGCAGGTAATGATCAAGGAAGACGAACGGGTCCTCGCCGATCCAGTAGCGCCGCTCGATGTGGCTGACGGTGTCGCCGGCGGCGATGTCGAGCGCACGGGCCACGGTCGCGTCGGCCGGCTGCTCGACGTTGTCGAGCAGCTCGGGACGGATGGTGAACCCGCGGTGCCGCAGCTCGCGGCCGAGCCCGAGCATCGGGCTCATCGCCCGGATCTCGTTGGACGCGACGACGCTGCCGCGACCGTGGAACCGCTCGACCAGGCCGAGCCGCTGCAGTTCCAGGAACGCTCGGCGGACCGAGGTCTGGGAGACCCCGTACCGGGCGCGCAACTGGCTCTCCGACGGCAGCCAGTCACCGGGCTGGAGCGTGCCGTTCAGGATGTCGCGCTGGATCTCGCCCTGGATGGTGCGGTAGAGCGGAGCCCGCGAAGGACGCCTGTTCATGCACTTAGTGTACTAAGTGCGTTCAGTTGAGCAACTCGCCCCCCGGACACGGCGATATCCGGCACTGGTCATCGACCTGTCAGGCCGGCGTCGCCGTGCGGCAACCTTGCGGCCCGAAGTTGGCCTGCGTGTCGCGCGTTCCCGTGCGGGTGACGATCGCCGCGGCCCTGGTCGCCGGTGTCTGCAGCCTGCTCTTCGTGCTCGCCCCGGTGATCGAGAACACCGCCGAGTACCACTGGACCAGTTCGGCCGGACAGCGTTCGGTCGCACTGCCGCTGAGCCCGCCCCGGCCGGCGGCGTTGATGATCATGCTGCCCTGCGCGGGCCTGACCGACCCCGCTGCGGCCGCCGGCCCGCTGGTCGGCACGGTCAACGCCGCGCTCGGCGATCGGCGGGTCTCGGGCACGGCAGGGGCGGAGCGGCTGGCCCGGGACGCGCTGCGGATCGGCTGGGCGGACGGCCGACTGGTGATCAGGTCCGCCGGCGGTCGGGTGGCGAGCCTGGCGCCCGCTCAACTGCGGGCCTGCTCCACGCTGACCGTACGGCTGCGGCCGGAGGGTTCCCTGGTCTCGGTCGACGACCGCGTCGTGGCCTCCGACGGGAAGGACCGCCGGCCGGTGCTGACCGGACTCTTCACCGAGCCGGCCGCCGGGGCGGTGCGGATCGCCGTCGCCGCGGACACCCAGTTCAGCTCGACCCCGTCGCCGCTCAAGATCATCGTCGGGCTGCTGGCCGTGACCGCGCTGGCGGTGGCGTTCGCCGGGCTCCGGCAGGCCGACCCGGTCCGCCGCCCGGCGCCGGTCCGGTTCCGTCCGGGACCGGCCGATGCGGCGGTCGCCGTGATCATGGTCGGCTGGACCATGATCGGCTCCGGTACGGACGACGACGGCTTCATCGCCCAGATCGCGCGGACCGGCCAGGTCGACGGCTACTACGGCAACTACGTCCGCTGGTACAACACACCGGAGGCCCCGTTCGGCTGGTACTACGCCGTGATCGACCTGCTCGGCCGGGTCGGCTGGAACCCGCTCCGGTTGCGGCTGCTCCCGTTGCTGCTCGGGCTGGCCGGCTGGCTGGTGCTGCGCCACCTCCTGCTGCCGCGGCTGATCGCGCGGCCGTCACCGTGGGTGGTCGCCGGACTCGCCGCCGGGATGCTGCTGCCCTGGCTGGTCTACGGGAACTCGATCCGGCCGGAGCCGTGGTTCGCGCTCGGCCTGATCATCGTGCTCTGGCTGGTCGATGTCGGCCGGACCGAGCGGCGCGCGCTGCCGCTCGCCGTCGCCGCGACGGTCGCGGGCCTGACCACGGCGGTCGGCCCGACCGGGCTGGTCGCCTTCGCCCCGCTCCTGGCCGCGCTCCCGTCACTGATCAAGATCATCCGCCGCCGGCACCGGCCGCTCGCCGCGGTCGCGCTCGGGCTCACGGTGCTGGCCGCGGCCGGGCTCGCCCTGTTACCGATGTTCGCCGACCAGACCCTCGGCTCCACGCTGGCCAGCGTCGCGGCCCGCAACCACGACGGGCCGAGCTACGCCTGGTACGACGACTGGCACCGCTACGCCCAACTGCTGGAGTCGTCGTTCCCGCGCAACATCACCGTCTGGCCGGCCCTCGCCGTCGCGATCTTCCTCGCCGCCGGCTGGCGCCGCTTCGCGCCGGTGCCCGGGCTGCGACCGCGGCTGGCCGGCCTGCTGCTCGGCTCGTACTTCCTCTTCTTCCCGATCTTGATGTTCAGCCCGACCAAGCTCTACCACCACTTCGGCGCGCTGACCATGATCACCGGGCTGCTGGTCGCGCTGGCCGTGCAGGTGCTGAGCCGGTCCGCGGTGCCGCCGGCGGCGGTGGCCGGGCTGACCGCGGGACTCGCCGTCGCGGCCGGGCTGTCGCTGCGGCAGAGCAACGCCTGGTGGGAGGTCGCCCGGCTCGGCGTCTGGTCCGACGCGGGCCCGATCCACCTGGGCCGGGTCGAACTGGCCACGCCGGTGATGATCATCGGGCTCCTCGCTGCCCTGGTGATCTTCGTCGCCGGCCGGACCCCGGTGGGCCGCCGGTTCCCGGGCATCCTGGCCCGGGTGCTCGTGATCGGGCTGGCACTGACGGTCCTGGCCGAGCCGCTGGCGCTGGCCAGGGCCGCGCTGGCGCGGCCGGGCCGCTACACGATCGCTGCCGCGACTGCCGCGACGCTGACCGGCGGCCGGTGTGCCCTGGAACGGTCACTGCGGGCCGAGCCGGATCCCGCGAACGGCGTCCTCGGCGCGCTCCGGCCGGGGCACGACTTCCCCGGCCGCAACGGCGACGGGGTTCCGGTCCGGACCATGATCACGGAGGGCCGGTTCAGCAGTGGTTGGTACGCGATCCCGCCGGAGTCCAGCGAGGGCGGCCGGGTGGTGGTCCGGGTCGGCACGCCGGGGCAGGGCGACCGGGTCTGGCTGGAGACCGATCACGGCCGCCGGGTGCTGCTCAATCGGGACGGCCGCAGCGGGGATCTGACGGTCAGCCTGGCTCGGCACGGCGGTGCGACCCGGGTCCGCGTGGTCGCCGAGACCAGGCCCGGTTCCCGGCTGTCGGTGACCGCACCGAGGATTCCCCGCACGGTCGCGCTGGCGGACCTGCTCGGCGACCGTCCGGTCTACCTGGACTGGCGGATCGGTTTCTACGCCGGTTGCCTCCGCCCTGCCTCGCTCACCGCCGGCCGGTCCGAGCTCCCCGAGTACGCGTTCGGCCGCAAGCCGGTCGAGCACCTGGCCCGGATGGGTTCGCCGTTCGCCGGTGTGTCCGATCTGGCGGACTTCCGGTGGATCCCGCTCTACCCGGCGACGCCGGACGACGCATTCAGCCGGCTCGGGTACAGCCTCTACCGGGTGGTACCGGCGGCCGTCGAGCCGGCGCCGGCGCCCACCCGCGGCGAGGTCCGGCGCTGGGGCTGGACCCGTACCCCGGCGATCACCCGCTGACCCGGTAGTCGGGTACGGAGACCTCGGCGCCACCGGCCAGGGCCGAGGCGTGCGCGCAGATCCCCGGCGCGGTCAGCTCGGCCGCCCGCCGCGCGTCGATCCGGGCCGGTCGTCCCTCGACGATGCTGGCCACGAACTCGTGCACCAGGTGCGGATGCGAGCCGCCGTGCCCGCCGTCGGTGAACGGCCGCAGCGGCTCCGGCAGCAGTTCGGGCGCCCCCGGCGGCCGTACGTCGGTCACCGAGACCGGCCTCCCCCGCTGCCCGGGCGCGGCCGGCGCCATCGCGAACCGCTTCATCGGACCGCCCTCCAGCTGCGGCCACTCCAGCGCGCCCTCGTCCCCGTACACCGAGAAGCCCTCCAGGTAGGACCGGCCGAGCTGGAAGAACGACATCGTGATGTTGGCGACCAGGGCGTCATCGGCCGGCGAGCCGTCCCGCGGCACCAGCGAGAACAGGGCCGCCTCGGTGCCGAAGCCCTCGCCCGCCACGCCGACACGGTCCGGCGTGAGCCGGGACGAGCCGAGGCAGCGCACCGTGTCGACCCGGGCGTCGGCGAGTTCCAGCGCCGGCGACAGCGCGTGCGTGACGTAGTGCATCGGCGGGTAGCCGAGCCAGTACGGTGGGTAGCCGTCCAGGTTCTGCAGGTGCTCGCCACGGAAGTAGCTGAGCCTTCCCAGGGCTCCGGAATCCCTGAGCTGCAAGGCCTGGAAGAACTCTCGTGAGTGGACGGCGGTCTCCATCATCAGGTAGTTCCGCCCGCTGCGCGCCTCCGCGGCGATCAGCCGGTCAAGATCATCGAGCGTGGTCGCCATCGGCACCGCGCTGGCACAGTGCCGACCGGAGTCCAAGATCAACTCCACCTGCTCGGCATGCAGCGCGACGGGTGTCAGCAGGTGCACCGCATCCCAGCCGTCCGCGGCCAGAGCATCCTCCAGTCTGCCGAAACGATCATGGACTCCGAGCTCGTCGCCCACCGCGGCCAGCCGGCCGGGGTCGCTGTCGACGATCGCCACCCGACCGACGGACGGATGTGCCTGATAGATCGGTACGAAAGCCGCGCCGAACCCGAGCCCGACAATGATCACGTCAACCACCTCCCCAGCCTCTCACCCTCGCACCCGACGAGGGTTCAGGGGACGCCGAGCAGGCGGAGGCCGGCAGCGACCGCGGCCGCGGCGGTCACTGTGATCACGAACGGCGCCTTGCGCCAGGCCAGCACCCCGGCCACCAGCACCCCGGCCGGGCGGGCGACGCCGGCGAACTGCTGCGCCTCGGTCGTCGCGGTGGTCGCCACCACGGCGAGCAGCAGCACCACGGTCGAGGTGTCGATCAGCTCCTGGACCCGTTCGGACAGGTCGATCCGGTGCGCCAGCAGCGGCCCGGTCAGGCGGAAGGCGTAGGTGCCGAGAGCGAGGCAGAGCCCGCCGATGATCACGACCACGGGGCTCATCGACGCTCCCGTACCCGGGGCAGAACGGCGAGCAGGCCCAGCAGCGAAAGCAGCACGGGCAGCCCGGGCGGCAGGAACGGCGTGGTGACCAGGGCGATCAGGCACCCGACGGCGGCCGCCAGGCCGACCCGCCGGGACTTCCGCAGTGCCGGCAGGGCCACGGCGAGCAGGACCGCCGGGAACATCGCGTCCAGGCCGAGCTGGGCCGGGTCCGCGACCAGCCCGCCGAGCAGCCCGCCCAGGATCGCTCCGCTGGGCCAGCAGAGCAGCACACCGAACCCGCACAACCAGAACGCAGCCCGCCGCCGGTCCGGATCGCTCTGACCGAGGGCCAGCGCGACCGACTCGTCGTTCATCAGGTGACTGCCGAGCAGCCGGCGCCAGCCCGTGCCGACCACGTCGGCGACGGCCAACCCGAACGGCAGATGCCGGGCGTTGACGAGCAGCCCGGCCAGCACGGCCGCGACCGGTCCGCCGCCGGCGGTGAGGATGCCGACGAACAGGAACTCGGCCGATCCGGCCAGCACCGTGAGCGAGAGCAGCGCCGGCACCCAGAGCGGGAAGCCGGAGCCGACCGCGATCGCGCCGTACGACACGGCGACGAGCCCCACCGCCGCACTGACCACCGCGACGTCACGGACCATCCCCCGATCCGCCGTTCGCCATATCGAACGCATGTAGCCTATGGTGAACACTTCATCGTGCGTTCGTCAAGCCGAACGATCGTACGACAAACCGACCGGGAGGATCATGAACGAGCGCAGCCGGGCTCCGCTGGACGTGATCGCGGCAGCCCTGCGAGCCGAGCGGCGCCGCACCGGGCTGTCGCTGGGCGAGGTCGCCCGGCGGGCCGGGATCGCCAAGTCGACCCTGTCCCAACTCGAATCGGGGGCCGGCAACCCGAGCGTGGAGACCCTGTGGGCGTTGAGTACGGCGCTCGACGTGCCGATCTCCCAACTGGTCCAGCCGACCCGGCCGCCGACCACGCTGATCCGGGCCGGCGAGGGGCCGGCGGTCGCCTCCGACCGGGCGGACTACGTCGCGACCCTGCTCTCGTCCAGCCCGCCGTCGGCCCGCCGGGACATCTTCCTGATCACCGCCCAGCCGGGCAGCGCCCGCGACTCCGACCCGCACCTGCCCGGGATCGTCGAGCACGTGATCATGGGCGTCGGCCGGGCCCAGGTCGGGCCGGCCGACGACCCGGTCGAGCTCGGGCCGGGCGACTATCTGAGCTATCCCGGCGACGTCGCCCACGTCTTCCGCGCCCTGGAGCCGGACACCACGGCCGTGTTGATCTCGGAGCACACGCGCGCCTGATGATCAAGGTCGTGCCGCGGCCAGCCCGTCCAGTTCCAGCCGGTACGTGCCGCCGGGCCCGACGTCCAGTCGCCCGCGGACGCCGAACACCTGATCAAGGACCGCCGGGCTCAACGCAGTGCCCGCCGCACCCTCCGCGATCACCCGGCCGCCGTCGATGATCACGACCCGGTCGGCGTAGTTGGCCGCCTGCTGAAGATCATGAACGGTCATCAGGACGGCCAGCCCCTGACTCCGGGCCAGGTCCCGGCACAGTTCCAGGACGGTCAACTGGTAGCGCAGGTCGAGGTGATTGGTCGGTTCGTCGAGCAACAGCACCCGCGGATCGCTGGCCAGCGCCCGGGCGATCGAGACCCGCTGCCGCTCGCCGCCGGACAGCCGGCTGAGGTCGCGGTCCGCCAGGTCGGCCAGCCCGACCGTGGCGAGGCACTCGGTGACGCGCTGCCGGTCGACCCCGGTCAGCGCCTGGTGCAGCCGGAGTCGCGGCACCCGGCCGGCGGTGACCGACTCCCGGACCGTCATCCCCGGCAGCGATTCGGGTTCCTGGACGCTCGCGGTCAGCAACTGGGACAGCCGGCGCCTGGACAACGTACGGAGCTCGTGGCCGTCGATCATGACCCGGCCGGCGTCGACCGGAACCTGGCGATAGCAGCAGCGCAGCGTGGTCGTCTTGCCGCTGCCGTTCGGCCCGACCAGAGCAACCACTTCGCCCGCGCCGACCGCGAGGCTGACGCGAGCGAGGATGCGCCGGCCGCGCAGCGTGACTCCGACCTCGTCGAGTTCGAGCATCACAGGATCCGCTCCCGGAACTGCCGGTAGAGCAGCACGACGAAGATCGGCGCACCGATCGCCGAGGTCACCACGCCGACCGGGACCTCCCGGCCGTCGAGCAGCGCCCGGGCCAGCAGTTCGGCGCCGACCAGGGCCAGCGCGCCGAGCAGGGCCGCGGCGGGCAACAGCCGGCGGCCCGTGACCCCGACCAGGAACGAGGCCACATGCGGAACGAGCAGCCCGATGAACCCGATCGGGCCGGCGACGCTCACCGAGACGGCCGCCAGCACCGAGACCGCGAGCAGCATCAGGGCCCGGAACCGCGGCACGTTCAGCCCGAGCGCGGCGGCCGCCTCGTCGCCGGCGTGCAGCAGGTCGAGCCGGCGCCCGGCCATGATCACCAGGACGCCGAGGACGAGCAGGGTGATCACCGGGAGCATGATCATCGACCAGTCGCTGGCCCCGAAGCCGCCGGCCGTCCAGCGCACCACCGCCGTCACCTGACGTTCGTCGGCGATCACCATCAGGACGAAGGTGACGCCGGCCGAGAAGAACTGGGCCATCGCGACGCCCATCAGGATCAGTGCCACCGTGTTGCGGGACCGGCTCGCCACCAGCAGACAGGCCCCGATCGGGATCAGGGTCCCGACGAACGCCGCGGCCGGGATCGCCCAGGGACCGAGCGCCGCACCGAGCCCGAAGACGATCACCAGCATCACGCCGAAGCTCGCACCGGACGAGACCCCGAGCAGGTACGGATCCGCGAGCGGGTTCCGGGTCACCCGCTGCGCCAGCGCACCGGCCAGGCCGAGCATCGCCCCGACCACGGCTGCCATCAGGGTGCGCGGCAGCCGCGAGTCGAGCACGATCCGCTGCCGGGTCTCCCGCCACCACGGCTGCTCCGGTATCCCGATCAGGTGGTGCCCGACGATCGCCCAGACATCGCCGAACGGCAGGTCGGCGGACCCGACCGAGACCCCGGCGACAACCAGGAAGGCCAACAGCACGGCGCCGGCACCGTAGAACGGGACCAGCGCGACCCGTCGGATCACCGCGGCTGCTTCCCGTGGACGGCCTCGGCGAGGTGCTCCACCGCGCGCGGGATGCGGACACCCTCGAAGGTGTCGTACAGGCCGAGGGTGACGTAGCGGCGCTGCCGGACCGCGGGTGTCGAGGCCATCAGCGGATTCGCCTCCAGGATCTTGATCTTGTCCGCGACGGTGCCCGAGTACGGGTAGTCGAGGATCACGATCACCTCGGGCTGCTGATCGGCGACCTGTTCCCAACTGGCCGTGACGAACGGCCGCTCGCCGCCGGTGATCACACTCGGCGCCTTGGCCTGCTCGGCGATGAAGCTGAGCACGCCCGGTCCGCCCGGGGTGTACGGCCCGTCGGTGCCGCTGTCGTAGTAGAACGTCCGCAGCGGCTGGACCCCGTCGAGCGCGGACCGGGCCCGGTCGAGCCGCCCGCGCAGGTCGGCGATCAGGGCCTCGGCCCGGTCCGGAGCACCGAGGATCGCCCCGAGATCACGGAGATCCTTCTCCAGGGTCTCGAAACCGGCGAAGCCGCCCGCGCAGTACTCGGTGAAGCCGAACGTGTCGATCCCGTACCCACGCAGCTGATCCCGGCTCCGGCCCTCGTCCTCGTCGAACAGGTCCCAGCCCGCGACGACCAGCTCCGGTCCCAGGTCCGCGATCTTCTCGCCGCTGAGATTGGCCCGGCCCAGCACCTCGAGCCGATCGAACTCCGCCGCCGCCTCGGGCACCGGCCGCGGGTCGTCGGTCTCCGTCTGTCGCCCGATCAGCCGGTCACCGGCGCCGAGCATGATCATGGTCTCGACGGCGGTGACGTTCATGGCCAAGATCGACTTCGGCGACTCCCGGTAGGTCGTCCGTACGCCACAGTTCTCCACCGTCACCGCCCCCGCACTCCCGGTCGCCGGCCCCGCCGGCGCAGCCGGCGCGGCACAGCCGGCGGCGATCACCACCATCGCCATCACCATGATCAACAGCCGCGGTCGCGCCATCCGAACTCCCCTCCACCGACGTGTGCAGCGTGACTCTACAACATGTAGAAGACAGGTTTGTCGAGAACCCACGGCAGTTTCGGACGAGCCATTGACCAAATATGGTGCCGCCGGATTTGATGCCTGGCATGAACCCGCGATCAGATCGACGACGATTCCTCGCTCTCGGCACCGGCAGCGCCCTGGCCGCCGCTGTCGGCGTCCACCTGGCCGATCCCGGCCGGGCCTGGGCCAATCCGCAGTTCCCCGACGATCCGTTCCGGCTCGGCGTCGCGTCCGGCGAGCCGTACCCCGACGGCGTGGTGCTGTGGACCCGGCTCGCCCTCGACCCGGTCAGCCCGGACGGGACCGGCGGGATGCCGGACCGCGTGATCGCGGTCGACTGGCAGGTCGCCGAGGACGAACGGTTCCGCCGGATCGTCGCCCGCGGCACCGCCAAGGCCTCGCCCGCGCTCAGTCACTCCGTCCACGTCGAGGTGAGCGGGCTCCGGCCGCACCGCCACTACTGGTACCGGTTCCGGACCGGCAGCTACACCAGCCCGGTCGGCCGGACCCGGACCGCGCCGGACCCGAAGGCATCGGTCGACCGGCTCGACTTCGCGTTCGCCAGCTGCCAGAACTACTACGAGGGCTACTACACCGCGCTCTCCCACCTGGCCGCCGAGGACCTCGACTTCGTCGTGCACCTCGGCGACTACATCTACGAAGGCGGCGGCCAGGGGGATCTCGGCCGCGGTCACCTGCCGGCGGCCGAGACGTTCTCGCTGACCGACTACCGGATCCGGTTCGGCCAGTACAAGGCCGACCCCGAGCTGCAACGCGCGCACGCCGCCTTCCCCTGGCTGGTCACCGTCGATGATCATGACGTCGAGAACAATTGGGCCGGCAGCCACTCCCAGCCGGACTCCGAACCGGACCAGGACCCGGCGGTCTTCCTGAAGCGCCGCGCCGACGCCTTCCAGGCGTTCTACGAGAATCAGCCGCTGCGGTTGGAGTCCAAGCCCGACGGCCCCGACATGAAGCTGTTCCGGCGCCGGCCGTACGGCCGGCTGGCGTCCCTGCACATGGTGGACACCCGGCAGTACCGCGACGTCCAGCCCACCCTGCAGGAGGACCGCGACGACCCGGCGCGGACCATGCTCGGCGCCGCCCAGGAACGCTGGCTGATCGACGGCCTGGACCGCTCCCGGACCACCTGGAACATCCTCGGCAACCAGGTCTTCATGTTCCAGGCCGACCACACCGAGGGGCCGGACACCCGGTACGGACTCGATCCGTGGGACGGGTACACGGCCGCCCGGCAGCGGCTGTTCAACGCCGTCGCCGACCGCGGCGTGGACAACTTCGTCGTGCTCACCGGCGACGCGCACCGCGGCACCGCGGCCGACCTCAAGCTGGACTTCGACGATCCGGCCTCGAAGACCATCGGCACCGAGTTCCTCGGCTCGTCGCTGACCTCGGGCAAGGACGGCGCGGCGATGGACAACCTGGGCCGGATCTGGCTGGCCGAGAACCCGCACCTGAAGTTCCACAACGCCCAGCGCGGGTACGTCAGCTGCTCGGTGACCCCGGACGCCTGGCAGGCCGACTACAAGGTGGTCCCCTACGTGACCCGGCCGGGAGCGCCGCTCGAGCTGGCCGGCCGGATCCATGTGGAGGCAGGGAAGGCGGGGATCGCGGGCGTCGAGACCGCCGCCGGCTGATGATCTTTGTCACTGTCGTCGCTCCCGCCGGCTACGTAGCGTGACGTAGCCGGAATCGGCTCCGGCACCGATGTGCCGGAGCCGGCAACGGACCAGGATGGCCGGTGTCGTCATCACCGAGGGGGAGCACCGACCATGATCACCAACGACCGTCCGACCGCGCTGACCAAGATCAGCCGACGGAGCCTGATCGCCGTGGCGGCGGGAGCGACCGTCGCCGCCGCGGCGCCGGGGTCCGCCTTCGCCGAGCCGCGGGCCGCCGGCGGCGACGCCGTCCAGCGCTGGATCCGGGAGGAGGCCGTCCGGCTGCGCACCGTCGATCCGGAGGCGCCGCTCGATGATCTTCGCCTGCTGCCCCGGCTGACCCGCGGCGCGACCCTGGTCGGCCTCGGCGAACACGGCCACAACTTCGCCGAGGTGACCGCGCTGAAGCACCGGGTGCTGCGCCGGCTGATCGAGCGGCAGAGCTTCCGCACCGTGTTCTGGGAGGAGGACTGGTCGCTCTGCCTGCTGATCGACCGGCACCTGCAGACCGGCGAGGGCGACCTGGTCGCCCTGGTCAACCAGATGAGCGGAGCCTGGCGGAACCAACAGGTCGTCGACCTGCTGCGGTGGCTGCGCCGGCACAACCTCCGGCATCGGAATGATCGAGTACGGTTCGTCGGCGCCGAACACTACGCGACCCTGCCGTTCGTCTACACCGAGCTGAAGGCCTATCTGGCGAAGGTCGCGCCCGAGCACCGGTCCGAGGTCGCCGAGTTGATCAAGTTCCTGATCCCCGACTGCAGCAAGACCGACGACCCCAACTGCACGTCGATCGGACAGTACGCCTTCTGGTACTTCCGGAAGGTCCAGGACAAGGAGCCGTTCCTGACCCGAGCCGCCCGGCTGCGCGAGATCGTCGACGCCCTGCCCGATCGCCCCGGTGATCTTCGGCGCGAACTGGCCGGCCAAGCGGCCCGGCAGATCGAGAAGTTCTACCTGCACTACAGCTTCGACGAACCGGACATCCCGAGCTACCGTGACGCCGGCTCGGCCCGGACGATCCGCTGGTGGCACGACCTGTCGAAGACCAAGGCGGTCTACTGGGCGGCCACCGCGCACACCTCACGCGCCGCCGAGATCTCGCTCTCCGGCGGCTACGCGATCACCTTCAAGCCCGCCGGTTCGCACCTGGCCGGCTGGTACGGCGACCGCTACCGAGTGATCGGCGCCGGGTTCCACCACGGCACGTACCGGACCGAGGAGGGCCCCGTCGTGGACGTACCGGTACCCAAGCCCGACTGGTACGACCACCCCTTCACCGGTCTTGATCACGAACAGTCCGTCCTCGACCTGCGCGGCCGGGCTCCGGCCGCGGTCCGGGACTGGCTCACGGCCTCCATGCTGGCCCGCGGCTACCCGGAACTGGGCTATGCATCTCAGGCGACCGGCGGCACCCTCGCCGAGTGGTTCGACGTGATCATCCATCGCCGCCAGGTCTCCCCCACCGACCTGATCACCGCCTGACCCGATACCGATCCGCGCATGGGCCCATAAGGATCCCGCCCCGTTGCCGGCCGTCGGCCAGGACTGTTGATCACTACGGTGAGGTCACATGTCCGAGCACGACGAACCGGCCGAGCGCCGGGCCACGGTCCGCGCTGTCGCGCTTCAGGTCGGCCTGGTCGCCCTGATGTCCCTGGGGTTCGTGGGGATCTACCTCAGGCACACGCTGGGCGGAGTGATCACCATGATCATCCTGAGCGGGCTGTTGGTCGTGCTCATCGTGCTGATCGCCGTCAACCATGTCGTCCACCCCATTCTCGTCCGGGCGGTCACGATCGGCATCGCCCTTCTGGTGACCGTCGTCATCGCCGTTCCGCTGCTGCAGCGACAGGCCGAGCTCAACGGCTCCGGCATCGTCTGGCAGGCCGACCCGGCGATCGGCGACGGACTCCAGCCGTATGCCGTGGTCGGCGATGCGGTGGTCCTCCAGGACGGCGCACGGCTGGTGTTCCTCGACCTCGCCGACGGCCACCTGCGCGGCACCGTGCCGAAGCGGTCGGACGCCGCCCGTCTGTCCGTCGCCGGGGACCGGCTACTGGTCACGACGGGTGAGCAGTACCAGCTCTACGACGACTCGGCACGACCGTTGTGGCCGGAGTCGATCATCGCCGATGCCGACCTGGCCGCGGCCGGTGACGTGGTCGTACTCCAGAGACACTGCGGCGCCTACGCCGAGTGTGCGTTCGGCTTCGACCTGGAGGGCAAGGAGGTCTGGCAGCGAGAGGTCGCGGCGTACCTTCCCTTCTCGGAGTCGATCCGGCTGCCCGAGCGGATCGTCTCCCAAGATCGGGCCGACAACGGCGAATGGACCATCCTGAATGCCGGTGACGGCCGGAGCGAGGGGGTGATCAAGGGGGACTACGCCTTTGCGACCGGACCGGACGTGAACGCCTTCACCATGAACGAGAACCGTTGCACGGTCCATGGTCAGGACCGTCCGCCGGGCGAGCCCTTCAGCTGCGGCGACCGGCTGACCATGCGCTGGCTCGACGAACAACTCCTGGCCGTCGAGGGGGCGGAGGGCGGGGCCACGATCGTCCGGCTCGATCGATCGGGCGGCCAGCTCACCCAAGCGGACTCGTCGACCGCCTACGGCCATCGGAGCCGGGTCCAGGTCGGCCGGCTCGGTTGGGCCCGCCTGTCCGACCGGGTGCTCGAGTTCGGCGACTGGCCGTCCGGCCTCCGGTCCGCCGATCGGCACACCGACCCGCTGCCGATCGAACCGGACGGAGTCACGGACTGGGCGTCGATCACCGTCGAGGGCGGCACGGTCGTGGTCAGCGGCTCAGCCCGGCCCACGCACACTGTGGACACCCAGGAGCAGCAACTGATCGTCTTCGACTTCGCGAGCGGCAGACAGACCGCCCAGCTCCGGCTGCCCGACGCCACAGCGAGGGGTCCGCGAGACACCATCCTGAGCACCGGCCCCGGTCAGGCGCTGATCTGCCTCCCCGACCGCCCGCCGATGCTGATCGGCCGGCCGTCCTGAGTCAGGCCGTGTTGCTGATCAGCCGCGGCGTCGGCTGGCAGCGCGGGCAGCGGAAGGAGGAGCGGTTCATGAACGGCTCGCGCTTGATCGGCCGGCCGCAGCGGAGGCACGGCAGGCCCTCGCGCCCGTAGACGGCGAGGGCTCGCTCGAAGTAGCCGCTGCTGCCGTTCACGTTGACGTACAGGGAATCGAAGGAGGTGCCGCCCTCGCCGAGAGCCTCCCGCATCACCTCGGTCGCCGCCATGATCACGCCGGCGGCGGCCTTGCGGGTCAGTCGGTCGGCGGGCTTGGCGTAGTGCAGCCGGCTCCGCCAGAGCGCCTCGTCGGCGTAGATGTTGCCGATGCCGGAGATCAACTCCTGGTCCAGCAGCGCGCGCTTCACCCCGCTCCGCTTCCGGCGCATCCTGGCCACGGTCTGACCAAGATCGAATTCTGGATCGAACGGGTCGCGGGCGATGTGGGCCACCTCGGCGGGGAGCTCGGCACCGTCCGGGGACAGGCTCAGACCGCCGAACATCCGCTGGTCGACGAAGCGCAACTCCGGCCCGCCGTCGGCGAAGACGAACCTGATCCGGGTGTTCGGCGGATCGGGCAGCGTCGCCTCGTCGGATCGGAACTGGCCGCTCATCCCGAGATGGGCCAGCAGTGCGTCGCCGTCCTCGAACGGGAGCCACAGATACTTGCCGCGACGGCGCGGCTCGGCGAACCGGCGGCCGGTGAGCTGGGCGGCGAAGTCGGCCGGGCCGGCCAGGTGACGGCGGACCGGGCGTTCGTGCAGGACGTCGACGTGAGTGATCGTCCGGCCGCGTACCGCGGTGGACAGGCCGCGCCGGACGACCTCGACCTCGGGAAGCTCGGGCATGGGTGTGGAGCCTGGCGACGGAACTCAGTCGGCGGCGACGACCCCGCCGACGCCGTCGGTCGCCGGGTCCGCCTCGGCCTGGGTCAGTTTCAGCCGGGCCGTGACCGCCTCGAACGCGACCGAGGCCGCGTTCTGCTCGGCTTCCTTCTTGTTCCGGCCGGCCCCGGGCCCGAAGCGCTCCTCGCCGAGCACCACCCGGGCCTCGAACGACTTCGCGTGGTCCGGGCCGGACTCGCTGATCTCGTAGCTGGGTACGCCGAGGTTCGACAGCGACGCGATCTCCTGCAGGCTGGTCTTCCAGTCCAGCCCGGCACCGCGGGTCGCCGCCTCGGCCATCAGGTCGTCGAACAGGTGATGGATGAACCGCGCCGCGGCCTCGATCCCGTGCCCCAGGAAGACGGCACCGATCACCGCCTCCATCGTGTCGGCCAGGATGGAGGACTTGTCGCGACCGCCCGTCGACTCCTCGCCACGGCCCAGGTAGACGGCCGACCCGAGATCGAGCTCCCGCGCGATCTCGGCCAGCGTCGTGGCCCGGACGACCGCCGAGCGCAGCTTCGCCAGCTGCCCCTCGGACTGATCCGGATGGGTCAGGTAGAGATGCTCGGTGACGACCAGGCTGAGCACGGCGTCGCCGAGGAACTCCAGCCGCTCGTTGGTCGGCAGGCCACCCTTCTCGTACGCGTACGAACGATGGGTGAGGGCGAGGTCCAGCAGCTCGGGATGCACCGGCATCTCGAGCTGGTCAAGAAGCTCCCGGACAGGTCGTTGGTCGGGGGCCGCCGCTGACTCGGTCAGGACGCGAGCACCTGACGACGGGCTGCGCGCGGTCCGTACTGACCGCAGGCCGGGCAGGCCACGTGCGGCAGGTGCTTCTCGCGGCAGGCCGGGTTCGCACAGGTCACCAGGGTCGGCAGCTTGGCCTTCCACTGGGACCGGCGGTGCCGGGTGTTGCTGCGGGACATTCTCCGCTTGGGAACGGCCACGAATCTTCTCCTTGCCCTTGGCCCGGAAGCTCCGGGTCACCTGTCCTTGCTCTGCTCCTGCTCGTCCGACTCGAGTGCGAGCCCTGCGATCGCCGCCCACCGCGGGTCCACCGGCGCTTCGTGCCCGTGGTCCGGGTCGTCGTTGAGGTTGGCGCCACAGGTGGCGCACAACCCCTCGCAGTCGTCTCGGCACAGCGGCCGGTACGGCAGGTCGAGCACCACCTGGTCGCGGAGGATCGGCTCCAGGTCGAGCAGGTCGCCCTGAAGACGGCTGGCCTCGTCGGCTTCCGCGTCGCTGCCGGGGTAGACGTACAGCTCCTGGAGGTCGACGGTCAGGTCACGACTGACCTCCCCCAGGCACCGCACGCACTCTCCGCGCAGCTGGACCACCGCGGTTCCGGTGACCAGCACCCCTTCGACGACCGATTCCAGACGTACGTCCAGGTCGACCTCAGACTCGGGTGGCACTCCGATCACGGCAAGGCCAAGACCCGTCGGGGCCGGGACGGCCTTCTGCACGTGGCGGCTCGCCCCCGGCCGGCGTCCCAGCTCGTGGGTGTCCAGCACCAGTTCGGACCGTGGATCCAGCCCGTGTTGCGCCGAATCCATGCAGAATTCCTTCCCAACTCAGACGGCCCCAGGCAGAGCTGTGACCGACCAGACACCTTACCTGCTCTGCCCGCAATTCCGGTAATCGTCGCGTCGCGGTGCGAGCGACCCTTCGGGACACCCTAGACTGTGCCTTCCTGAAGGGGAGTATCCCAGTTCGTCGCGATCGTCATGACGGGTTCCGCCGCCGCAACCCCGGTCGCGGCCGCGGGCCCGCCGGAGAGATCCGGGCGGGGGCTGCGCGGGAGAGACGTTCGGGTCCGTTCCGTCCACCCGAAAGGTTCCTGTGGAACTCACCATCCCGCTCTGGTTCGAGATCGGCACCTACGTCGTACTGGCCCTGATCCTCACCTTCGACATCGTGCTGGCGTTCCGGCGACCGCACATCCCGTCGACCCGGGAGTCGGCACTCTGGATCACGTTCTACGTGGTGCTCGCGCTGGTCTTCGCGGGCTCCCTGCTGCCGCTCGGAGACGCCGAGCACGCCGGTCAGTTCGTCGCCGGCTGGCTGACCGAGTACAGCCTCTCGATCGACAACCTGTTCGTGTTCCTGATCATCATGGCCAGGTTCTCGGTGCCGAGGCAGTACCAGCAGGAACTGCTGATGGTCGGCATCATCCTGGCGCTCGTCTTCCGCGGCGCCTTCATCCTGCTCGGCGCGACGCTGATCTCGAACTTCAGCTGGATCTTCTACATCTTCGGCCTGTTCCTGATCTACACCGCGATCAACCAGGCGGTCGCCAAACACGACGACGAGTCCGAGAACCCCTTGATCAGGATCCTGCGCCGGCGGATCCCGATCACCGATGAGTACGACGGTGCCCGACTCAGGACCACGGTACGGGGACGCCGCGTGTTCACGCCGGTGATCATCGTCCTGATCGCGCTGGGCACCACCGACCTCGTCTTCGCGGTCGACTCGATCCCGGCGATCTTCGGCATCACGACCGAGCCGTTCCTGGTCTTCACCGCCAACGTGTTCGCCCTGATGGGGCTGCGGCAGCTGTACTTCCTGCTCGGCGATCTGGTCGAGAAGCTGGTCTTCCTCAAGTACGGGATCGCCGCCATCCTCGCCTTCATCGGCGTGAAGCTGTTCCTGCACGCCCTGCACGAGAACGAACTCCCCTTCATCAACGGGGGCCAGCACGTCGCCTGGGCCCCCGAGATCGGCACCTTCGTCTCGCTCGGCGTGATCGTCGGCGCGATGGCCGTCGCCGTGATCGCGAGCCTGATCAAGCTCCGCCTCGACGCCCGCCGAGAGTCCGACGCCCTGCGCTGACCCCGTCGCGAATGTCCCTCGCTGAAGTGCAGTCTGCGCGCTTCTCGAGGTTTTCATCCGACTCGAGGGACATTCGCGACCACCCCTCACCGCAACGGGCGAAGAGCCCACCAGCCGATCACGGCGGCGGCGAGGAGGAGTGGGACGCCGAGCAGGAACGGGGCGTGTAGTCCCACGCGCTGGGCGATGATCCCTCCGAGCAGTGCACCCAGGATCGAGGCGGCTGTGATGACGGTTCCGTTCAGGCTGCTGATTCGGCCCAACATCTCCAGAGGTGTCCGGCGCTGGATCAGAGTACGGGCAGCGACGTTCCAGACGGCGAAGACCAGGCTGCTGGTGGCCAGAACGAACGCGGTGACGGCGGCACTGCTGGTCGCACCGAGAGCGAGTTGCCCGGCGGCGGCAACGAGAAGACTGCCCACGATGGTCCATCTCAGACCTAGAGCACGACCGATCCCCGACGCCAGTAGCCCGCCGGCAAGCCCACCGAGAGCGCCTACGGCCAACATGATCCCCAAGGTGAAATCGGGCAAGCCGAGAACCTGGCGGAGATAGAGCACCAGAAGCGTGAACCAGGCACTGTCGGTCATCGCCAGGGCGACACTGGTCGCGGCGACAGCCAGGACTTGCCGCCGCTTGATCAACCACCCGAGTCCCGCCCTCAGATCTGCGATCGGGCTCGATGACGGCGCCTCGCCGCTGCGAGAAGTCCTCGGTTGCACCATCGCCGGGATCGAAGCCACCAAAGCCGCTGCGATGGCCAAAGTGCCGCCGTTGATCGCAAACGGCAGGGCGACCGCAATGCCGAACAGGTATCCACCCAGCGGTGGCCCGACGAATTCGTTGCCAGCAATCTCGGCCGTGACCATCCGACCGTTCGCTCGGTCGAGTTGATCTTTGCCGACGACCGAAGGCAACAGGGTTCCTACGGTGGTATCGCGCAGAACCGATGCCAGGCCGGAGGCGAACACCACGCCATAGACCGCCCAGATCGTGGCGTGGCCCGTCGCGATGATCACCACGAGACCGAGCAACAGTGCGGTCCGGACAACATCCATCGCGAAGACCAGCGCCCGGCGATTGATGCGATCAGCGACGACACCGGCGACCGGCCCGAACAGCAGCCCAGGCAGCCCACCCGCGACTGCGACGCCGGTGACCAGAACCGGACTGGAGGTCAGGCTCGCCGCGAGCAGCGGAAAGGCCGCGGCACGAATTCCGTCCCCGAGGTTCGACAGCGCCGTCGCGGACCACAACCTGGCGTAGACCGGCCCCAGCGGAACGGCAGACATCCGGACTCCCTGTTAGCACTCTCCCATGAGGAGTGCTAACACTATCCGGTTGACCTCAGCGCCGGAACCGGCGCGCATAGAGATCTTTCATGGCGGCTTCGAAGCGTGGGGCCGGGCCGTCGACCACGAGGTACGGGGCGACCGCGTTGATCGGGAGCGGCGCCACCGGCCCGGCGGGCAGGCCCCACTCGGAGCGCCAGCGGGTCAGCTGGGCCGACGAGGCCGCGTAGACGATGCGGCCCAGCCCGACCCAGGCGTGGGCGGCGGCGCACATCGGGCAGTGCTCGCCGGAGGTGTAGACGGTCGCGGCGGCCCGGGCCTCGGGGTCGAGGTTGGCCACCGCCCACCGTGCCGCCGCGAACTCCGGATGCCAGGTCTGGTCACCGCCCTGGACCTCGTTGTGCCCCTCGAAGAGCACCCTGGCGCCGCGGTCGACCAGGACGGACCCGAAGGGTTCGTCACCACCGTCCAGGGCGATCCGGGCCAGCGCGACGCAGCGCTCGAGATGCTGGAGATCTTCCTCGGAGACGGCCATGCCCGGCAGTCTAGAGAACCACTACGATTATTGAGCTCAGGTAATAGTGAACTATACTCACGATATGGCGAGCCCAACCGAACTCCTTGATCAACTGCTGGCCTTGTCGATCATGATCGACAAGGATTTGACGGCCACGCTGGGGAAGGACGGACTGACCCTGGCCAGGACCCACCTGTTGTGGGAACTGCATCGCTCCGGCCCGGTCACGCAGCAGACGCTGGCGGCCGTCCTGGACGTCAGCCCGCGCAACGTCACCGCACTGGTGGACGGGCTGGTGGCCAGCGGTCACGTGACCCGGGACCGGCATCCGGAGGACCGGCGCGCGTTCCTGATCACGCTGACCGAGCAGGGCACGGCGGCGATGGCCGCGATGGCCGTACAGCACGAGGAGTTCGCGGAAGCCCTGTTCGGCCCGATCCCGGCCAGGGATCGAGCCGCCACGGCACGGGCCCTCGGTCACGCGAGGACCCGGCTCGCCGCCCTGATGGAGGAACACCACGGAGAGGGAAGTTGATCATGACCACGACGACGACCGACCGCAACGCCGAGCTGCTCCGGCAGGCCTTCGACCACCTGAACGCACGGGACTTCGAGGCCTGCAACGCGCTGATGATCGAGGACTTCGCGATCAACATCGCCGGTGCGCCGAGCCCCCGATTCGGGCTGGACACCTGGCGGCAAGGGATCGAGGTGGCGATGCAGGCGTTCCCCGACCTCCGCGCCGAGGTCAAGGACTGCTTCGCCGCCGGTGACCGGGTGGCCGTCCGACTGGTCTTCCACGGAACCCACACCGGTGAGTTCCTGGGGATTCCGCCGACCGGGCGCACGGTCAGCTACGACAGCAACGAGATCTACCGGGTGGTCGACGGCAAGATCGTCGAGGAGTGGATCTGCTCGGACCTGGCCAGCCTGATGCGCCAGCTCACCGCGTCCGAGTAAGGGATCGAAGGGGGACGGGCGGTCAGCCGGCGCTCTGGATCCGCGGCATCTGCATGGTCAGCTGCGTCTCTTCGGCGTCCAGATCGCTGCGCTCGGCCAGCCGGAGCCGGGCGGTCTTCACCTGGCTGGTGGTCTTGTGCAGGACGGACTCGAAGCTGGCCATTCTGGAGTCGATGAAGCCGTCCGTCTCCCGGCGGAGTGCGGCCGCCTCGTTCTCGGCCTCGGTCCGGATCCGCTCGGCGGTCTCCTGGGCGACCCGCACGATCTCGCTGTGCTGAGCGAGTTCGAGGGCCTTCTCCCGGGCGTCCCGGATCATCCGGGCCGCTTCCGCCTCACCCTCGGCGATCTTGGCGTGGGACGCGTCGATGACGGCCTGCGCCTCCTCGATCTCGTCCGGAAGGTGTTCGATGACGTCGTCGATGGCACCCAGCACCTCGCCGCGGTTGATCACGCAGGACGCCGACATCGGCATCGCCCGGGCCTGGGCGATCATCTCCCGCAGCAGAGTGAGTTTCTCCTCCACCGTCTCTCGATCAGCCATGATCCCCCTTGCTCGCTTTCGACAAATGACCACTCAACATGCAAACGAGCAGAGTCCCCCGACTCGTGCCCAACTGTGATGGTACGCCCGTTTCGGCCGGGTCGCGCCATTCACGCCAACCGGTCGATCACCGGCTGTGGCACGAACGCCGTCACGTCACCACCGTAGCCGGAGATCTCCCGGACCAGGGACGACGAGACGAACGACCACTCGGGGGCCGACGGCAGCAGCACGGTCTCGACTCCGGTGAGCCGGCGGTTCATCTGGGCCATCGGGAACTCGTAGGAGGCATCGTCGGCGGTACGGACACCCTTGACGATCGTGCCGATCCCGCGCTGCCGGCACAGGTCGACCAGCAGCCCGGAGAACTGGATCGCCTCGACGTTGGGCAGCTCCTGGCAGGACTCGGCGACGAGGTCGACCCGCTCCTCGACGGTGAACCGGCCCTTCTTGGCCGGGTTGTGCCCGATCGCCACGATCACCTCGTCGAACATCCCGGCCGCCCGGCCGATGACGTCGAGATGCCCGAGCGTGATCGGGTCGTAGGAACCGGGGCAGACCGCGCGACGTACCACGATCCTCACGCTACCGGTCGGCTGAAGGTGGTCAGTACGGTCTCGCCGTAGCGTCGCGTCCCGACCTCGGTGTACGGCGAGGGCGGGGTGAGGTCGGGTGACCGCCGGGACCGCTCGGCCACGATCAGCCCGTCCTCGGCGACCCAGCCGTTGCCGACCAGGTCGGCCAGCACGCCGGAGAGGTCCGGGCTGCCGAGTTCGTACGGCGGATCGATGAAGACGAGGTCGTACGCCAGCGGCGCCGGACCCTTGACGATCTGCTCGACCCGGCCGGCCCGGACCGATGCGCGGGCGCCGAGGGCGGCGATGTTGGGCCGGATCACGCCGCGCACGGTCCGCTGATCGGCCTCGACCAGCAGCACCGGGTCGGCGCCGCGGGAGGCCGCCTCGAGCCCGACCGCGCCGGAGCCCGCGTACAGATCGAGGAAGGAGAGCCCGGCCAGCGACTCGCCCGCGTCGCCGCCGGCGCCGGCCCAGGACGCGAGCATCGCGAACAACGCCTCCCGCACCCGGTCCGTGGTCGGACGGGTCCGTTCGCCGACGGGCAGCTTGAGCCGGCGGCCGCCGTACCGTCCGGCGACGATCCGGCTCACGTACGGTCCAGCCAGTCGCCGGCGGCGCGCCGCTCGACCTGGGCGACCAGATCGGCCAGGCCCGGCTGCTTCAGCTCGGGGTCCTTGGCCAGTTCCCGTTCGGCCAGTTCGCGGGCCCGCTCGATCAGGTCGCGGTCGTCCAGCACCCGGAGCAGGCGCAGGCTGGACCGCACGCCGGACTGGCTGGCACCGAGCACGTCGCCCTCGCGGCGTTGCTCGAGGTCGATCTGGGCCAGCTCGAAGCCGTCCCTGGTCGCGGCCACCGCGGACAGCCGCTCCCGGGCGGTGGTGTCGGGCGGGGTCCGGGTCAGCAGCAGGCAGACGCCCGGGTGCTCGCCCCGGCCGATCCGGCCGCGCAGCTGGTGCAGCTGCGAGATGCCGAACCGGTCCGCGTCGCAGATCACCATCACCGACGCGTTCGGTACGTCCACGCCGACCTCGATCACCGTGGTCGAGACCAGCACATCCAGGTCGCCGGCCGCGAACGAGCGCATCGTCTCGTCCTTCTGGTCGGCCGGCTGCTGGCCGTGCAGCAGCCCGACCCGCAGGTCCTTGAGCGGGCCTGCGGTCAGCTCCTCGTACAGATCCTCGGCGGCGATCGCCGGCTCGGCGTCCTCGGGCGTCGGCAGGTCCTCCCCCGCTCGGCCGCTCTTGCTTTCGGCCGAGATCCGGGCGCAGACGATGAACGACTGCCGGCCGGCCGCGGCCTCCTCCACCACCCGCTGCCAGGCGCGGTCGACCCAGGCCGGCTTCGCCTTGGCGTCGACCAGGACCGTCGACACGTCGGCCCGCCCGGCCGGCACCTCGGTCAGCGTCGACACCTCCAGGTCGCCGAACACCGTCATCGCGACCGAGCGCGGGATCGGGGTCGCCGTGAGCACGAGCACGTGCGGCCGCAACTCCGCCTTCGCGGCCAGCGCGGCCCGCTGCTCGACGCCGAACCGGTGCTGCTCGTCGATCACCACCAGGCCGAGGTCGGCGAACTGGATCCGCTCGCTCAGCAGGGCGTGGGTGCCGACGACGATGCCGGCCTCGCCGGAGGCCGCGCGCAGCATCGCCTCCCGCTTCTGCGCGGCCGACATCGAGCCGGTGATCAACGCCACGTCGGTGCCGCCGGCCGCCCCGGCCAGCAGGCCGCCGCCGTGGGCCAGGTCGCCCAGTAGCTTGGTGATCGTCTGGTAGTGCTGGGCGGCCAGCACCTCGGTCGGCGCCAACAGCGCGGCCTGCCCGCCGGAGTCGATCACCGTGAGCATGGACCGCAGGGCGACCACGGTCTTGCCGGAACCGACCTCGCCCTGGAGCAGCCGCTGCATCGGGTAGGGCCGGCCCAGCTCCTCCATGATCACGTCGGAGACCTCGGTCTGCCCGGCGGTCAGCTGGTACGGCAGCCGGGCGTCGAACGCGTCCAGCAGTCCATCCGCCCGGCGCGGCCGCGGCGTCGCGCCGTGGGAGCGGGCGTCGGCGCGGCGGCGGGCCATGGCCAACTGCAGCGCGAACGCCTCGTCGAACTGGAGCCGGCGCCGGCCGTCTCCCGCCTCGGCCTTGGTGGTCGGCCGGTGCACCGCACGGTAGGCGTCGGCCAGGCCGATCACACCGGCCTCGAGCCGCAGCGCCGGCGGCAGCGGATCCTCGACGTCGTCCAGGAAGTCGAGCGCGACGCCCATCGTCGCGGCGATGGTCCAGGTCTGCAGCTTCGCCGTCTGCGGGTAGAGGCCGAGCAGCTTGGTCCCGGTCACCTTGGCCAGGTCGGCGTTGCGCTTCGCGCCGGCGATCACCGCACCGTTCTCGTCGATGATCACGAAGTCCGGGTGGGCCAATTGGAGCGCGCCGTTGAACTCGCGGACCTTGCCGGCGAAGATCCCGCGAGCACCCGGCTGCAGCACCCGTTGCCAGTGCATGATCAACGGCGGCTTGCCGAAGAAGGCGAGCTTGAGCCGGCCCTTCCGGTCGGTGATCGTCGCCTCCAGCCGTGGCTTCCGGGCCGAGTAGCCGGGCCCGCTGTCCAGGTTGTACGCCCGGGCGTCCAGCACCTCCGCGACAACGGCCACCTCCTCGCCCGGGGTGAGGGCGGACAGCTCGCTGAGCTCCGTACCGTCCATGTAGCGGCGCGGCAGGTGCATCAGCAGGTCGCCGACGGTGTTGATCTTGAGCTTCTCGAACGGCGTCGCCTTGCCGATCACCGACGACAGCTTCGTCTCCAGCCGGGCGAAGGTCTCGGTCTGCCACTCGTCGATCATGGTTCGACCCCGATCAGGAAGGCGTCGCCGCGATGACGCCCGGTCAGCAGTTCGACCTCGGCACCGGGATAGGCGGCCGCGATCCGGCGGCCGAGGTCGACCGACGCCGCGGACGGGTCCGCGATGATCGTGATCAACTCGGCCCGGTCGGCGGCCAGCCTGGTGATCATGGTCCAGGCGTCGTCGGCCGAACCCGCCGAACCGGTACGCACCCGGGAGGCCGCGGACCGCATCGCCGCGGCCGCCTCGGTCAGGTCTGCCGTCGGCTCGTGCACCGCCAGAGCGGACAAGGCCGGCACCGATCCTTGGCACCGGACCAACTCGACCCGGCGGTCCCGGTCACTCAGGTCGATCGCGGTCCGTGCCGCCGACTCGGCGGTTGCCGGCAGCACGATGATCGCCTCCGGCCCGGTGCGGGCCAGTTCGGCGGCGAGGCGGGCCGGCAGCGGTTCGGCCGGGTCGGGATCGTCGTACGGCAGCGGTTCGCCACCGTGGGCGCGGACCAGGTCGTCCTGGCCGGGGTCGTCGGTGATCACCAGCGGACGGCGAACCGGCGGGGTTGCCGGCCGGCCGAGCGGGGTGACCCGGAGTGCACTGACCGTGCCGGCGGCGAGGCCGGGCGCGACGGCCCGCGCCGGCCGGGTCAGGTGGGCATGGACCTTGGCCGTACGGCTCGACGCCGAAGGAGAACCGGCCCCGGTGGTCACGACGACCACGCTAGCGGCGAGCTCGGACAGTCGGATCCGGAGGCGGTCGAGGGCGGCCGGTTCGGCGCCGTCGAGCAGGTACATCACCTCGTACTCGCAGGTGTCGTCCGGACCCGCCGGCGGCGCGCCGCCGACCGCCGCGGGAGCGGGCAGCGGCTGGGCCGGTTCGCCGCCGAGGGTCTCGACCAGGGCCCGGAGCAGCAACAGGAACGCGAGTCCCCCGGCGTCGACGACCCCGGCCTCGCGCAGCACCGGCAGCTGGTCGGTGGTCCGGTCCAGGGCCTCGCTCGCGGCCCGTTCCGCGGCCCGTGCGACCGGCAGCGGAGCGCGCCCGGCCTCGGCCGCCGCAGCCGCGGCTTCGGTCGCGGCCGCGGCGACCGTCAGCACGGTGCCGCGGACCGGTTCCGCGACCGCGGCCGTCGCCATGGCGCCGGCCTCCCGCAACGTCGTCGCGAGCCAGCGCCCGCAGCTCTCGCCGGAGCCGAGGTACGGCAGCCGGCCGGCGGCGACGGCGATCATCTGGCCGATCACCGCGCCCGAGTTGCCGTGCGCCGACACCACCGCGGCACTGCCCAGCGCGTCCGGCCCGGCAGCAGCGGCCTCCACCACGGCGTTCAGGGTGAGCGTGACGTTGCTCCCGGTGTCGGCGTCCGGCGCCGGGAAGACGTTGATCGCATCGATTGCCGGCGCCGAGGCCGCGATCAGGTCCCGGGCACGGCGGAGCCAGGCGACCAGAGCGGCATAGGCCGGCTCTGGCACCATGGGCCGGGACGGGATGGACACGCTCCTCACCTTATTGAGCCTGCCGCGACCGTGGCGGCTTCCACGCAGGCGAGGACTCGATTCGCTCTGGCCTCGGGCGATCGGGTACGATTCAGCGGTTGCCCCGAGAGGGCCGATTGCTTCGCTGACCGTACCGAGAACGTTTGTGGGAGAAATCCAGTGGCTGCCGTATGTGACATCTGCGCCAAGCGCCCCAGCTTCGGCAACAACGTGCCCTGGTCGAAGAAGAAGACCAAGCGCCGTTGGAACCCGAACATCCAGCGGGTCCGGACCGCGGTTCCCGGCGGCTCCACCAAGCGCGTCAACGTGTGCACCTCCTGCCTGAAGGCCGGCAAGGTCGCTCGCTGACCCTTTGACAGCAGGCCCGCTCCTCCCGGAGCGGGCCTTTTGCTTGCCCGGCGGAGCTGAGCCCACTGTGGGAGGGCCGCTAGCCTGTGGCCGGTGGCCCGGTTCGACGCGGTGATCTTCGACCTGTACGAGACCCTGATCACCGAGTTCGACCCGTGCTGGCGGCCCGGGCCGACGACGGCCGGGCGGCTCGGGATTCCGGAGCACTCCTTCGAGCGTGTCTGGCGGGCTCGGAAGCCGGACCGGATGACATCGCTGCTCGGGTTCCGGGAGGTGCTGGCTGAAGCGTGTCGCGCGGTCGGCGTCCCAGCGGATCCCCGGGTGATCGAGGCGTTGTACGCGGAGCGGCGGGCCGTGAAGGCTCGGGCCGTGACCACAGCCGACACCGGCGTGATCGATCTCCTGGGACGGCTTCGTGCGGCCGGGCTGCGGCTCGGGGTCGTGAGCAACTGTGCCGTCGAGGAGGTGTCTGCCTGGCCGGACAGTCCGTACGCCGTCCTGTTCGACGATGTCACGTTCTCCTGTCGGGTCGGAGTTGCGAAGCCGGACCGCGCGATCTATCTGCACTGCTGCGACAACCTCGGCGTCCCGCCGGAACGGACCGCGTTCATCGGCGACGGCGGCAGCGATGAACTGGCCGGCGCGGAGGCGGCGGGACTCACCGCCTTCCGGGCGCGGTGGTTCCTGGATCGCTGGCCGCAGACGATACGTGATCGCCATCCCAGATTCGGGGTCCCGGACCTCGGGTCGCCCGCGGACGTGCTGGCGATCCTGGACTGAGCCGTGGCGAGTCCGGCCTTGGGACGCGATCGGGGTGAGCTGCCGGACTGCTCACCGGCGCCCGGCACCGGACCCGATCGCGTCGGCGATCTCGGGCGAGAGCTTCTCGTAGGCCCCGCGCGACAGATGGATACCGTCGTCCTCGTACGCCGCCGGACCGAGCGTACCGGTTATCGCCCCGACATCCAGAGCGACGCCTCCAGCTGCCTTGACCAGCTCGGCCAGGATCGCGCTGTACGTTCGGATCCGAGTGTTGATCTCGTCGGTTTCGGAGGGGTCAAGAGCGCGGAGCAGGTCACGGGGCAGCAGAGCGATCCAGAGTCCGCCGACTTCCAGTTCTCGCGACACGTTGTCCCGGAAGATCGCCGGGGAACTGCCGTACGGGATATGGCTGTCGCTGCTTCCGATCGACACCACGACAGCCTTGTAGTCCGCCACGGCCCGGTCGCCGATCTGGTCGCGGAGGGATCCGGACCATGCGCCCCGGCGGCTCGACACTCGACGTCGGCGCCGAATGCCTGCGGAACCAGATCGGGGAGATCGTTGTACAGGCGAGCGAGGTTGCTGTCACCTACGAGAAGGACTGTCATCCGGCCATCCTGGCCGAGGGTACTGACATCCGGGCGGGCACCTGTCGGCGCAGCGACGCCCAGCTCGGACATGATCATCGAGGACTCACCTCGAGCAGGCCATCGGAGACCAGGAGCCGAAGCTCGTCGTTGTCGGTCCTCGGTACGTCCCCGCGGGCCAGATCCCAGAGCAGGCCGGTCACGGCTCGGGCCTGAAAGCAGCGGCGAGACAGGTCCGGGTCCACGCCGGCGGCCTCGCTGAAGATCATGATCCGGCGCCGGAGCTCGGCGAGATGATCACTGGCCGGGAGCCGGTAGACACACATCGTCAAGGCGTCGTAGGCAGCCGGGCCGGCCATCCCCTTGGGATCGATCACCAACCAGCCGCGTTCGGAGTGCAGGATGTTCCCCTCGTGCAGATCACCGTGCAACATCGTGGTCGTCCTGTCCCGACCAAGATCACGTACGGTCTCGACGGCGGCGCCGACCACTCGCGCCGGCAGCGTCACCCCGGCCGCCCGGCGATCATCGTGCAGCTGGTGCTCCCACTCCGCTGTGGTGTCGGCGAGCCGTCTCATACCGGCCGGCGCCGGCACGGCCAGCCGTGCCGACAGCTCGCCGCCGATCATGATCGCCTCGTCCACTCCGACGTCGAGCCGGCGGTCCTCGACCCGTTCCAGCAGCAGCACCAGGCCGTCCGGGGAGCAGTCGTACAACCGGACGGCGCCCTCGCCGTTCCACAGTCTGAGAGCCCGGTGCTCGTCCAGGTTGCCCGGGTGCGGCGGGGAGATCTTGATCACCGCCGGGCCGTACGGAGAGCGGACCGGGATCACCACGGCCACCCCACCGGCCCGTACGTCACCCTCGGGCACGCAGGACCAGCGGTCCAGGTGGCCGCGGGCCAGCTCGGGGAAGCCGGCGATCCACGCGGCGGCACCGTCGACGTCACGACGGATCAGCTCGGCCAACCGGTCCGGGACCTTGATCATGATGCGCGCACCGCACCGGCCAGGGACTCGGGATAGCCGGCGTGCCGGCGCAGCTCGTCGTCCGGCGCGTACGGGATCAGCCGGTGCCAGGAGTTGTACCGGTGCAGCCGGGCGATGATCAGGGCCGGCCCGATCAGGTCGCGCAATTCCCCCTCCTCGGCCAGGTGGGTCCAGCCCTCGAGGTAGCCGTCGACGACCCGGCGGATCCGCGGGTCGTCCCGCGGGCAGTCCCAGGCCTGTGCGATCCGGTGGATCGCCACGTCGAGGACGCAGAAGGGATGGCTCCAGATCGCATCGCCGAAGTCGAGGAAGCGGACGCCGCCGCCGGATGGGGCGCACGTGTTGGTGGGCTGGAGGTCGTTGTGCTGCAGGGAATCCGGCAACGGAGTCTCGGCGAGCCGTCGTGCGGCCTCGGTGATCACCGACCGGTTCCGGCGGACCGCGGCGAGCACGTCCGGACCGATCCGGGACGGATGATCGGCGGGCAGCCGGGCCAGTTCGGCCAGTTGCGCTTCGAAGCGGTCCGCGGCCTCGGGCACCGGCAGAACCGACAGTCCGGTCGGGGCCAGCTCGTCCCGGTGCGCCGCCACGGCGCGCTGGAGCTCGCCGTACTCGATCATGACCCGGCGGTACGTCTCGACCGTCGCCCCGAGTTGATCAAGAGTGGGCCCGCCGTCCGGGCTCAGCAGCCAACCGCGATCGAGCTGGACGGCCAGCGGGACGAGCACCCGTCCGGGCACCAGGCGCGCCAGCTGCTGCACGAGACCGGCCTCGAACCGGAGCGGCGGGCAGTTCTCCTTGAACCAGTAGCGTCCGCCGCTCGTCGGCACGGTGAGGTGCACCGACCAGGGCCGCAGCCGTGCCTGCTCCACAGGTCCGGTCACCACCAGGCCGGCCGCGTCGAGCCGGTCACCGATCCAGGCCTCGACCTCCGCCCGCCAGGGTCCGCTCGCCCAGCGCGCCATCAGGTCCGGCCCGTTGATCATGGTCAGGCGTCCGGGTCGACGGGCCAGAGCCGGCACCGGTACGGCGGCGGCGTGCCGCCGGGCAGCCCGTCGCCGGAGATCCGCACCCGCGGCTGCCAGCCGAGCTCGCTGCCGGGGCCGACGTCGTAGCGCGGGTTCGGGCAGTCGGAGGCGCCGAAGTAGCAACCGTAGCGGCGATCCGTCTGCAACGACGCGGTGATCAGCGTACGCAGATCGTCGTCGGCGAGATAGGCCCGTTCATCGGGCCGCCAGGTCAGCGGATGGCCGACCAGGGCGAACCGCAGGCAGACGACGTGGGCGTCGGCGACCTCGTCCGCGTACAGCCGGCCCAGCACCTCCATGGCCCCTTTGCTCGCGCCGTACGGACAACAGGGCCGGACCGGCCAGGACGGGTGGACCGGCCAGTCGGCCGTCGTGTTGTAGCCGCCGCAGGCGTGCACCGAACTGGCGATCACCAGGCGAGGGATGCCGCGGCGGCGGGCGGCCTCGAGCAGCGCCGCGGTGCCGCCGACGTTGACGTCGTAGAGGTCCGCCGGAGCGGAGGCTGGACTGGCCAGGCCGCCGAGGTGCACGATCGCTCCGACGTCCTCGGTGATCTTGTCCACGTACCCGGCATCGCGCAGGTCGCCGGGCAGGAACGTCTCCCCCGCGACCGGCGGGGTCGGCGGCTGCCGGAGATCGGCAAGGACGACCTCGGCCCGGTCCCGGAGCAGCGGACGGAGCAGTTGCGCCACCACGCCGGCGCCGCCGGTGAGCAGCAGCCGGCCCTGCGTGATCATGGTCAGGCCGGGATGATCAGCGGAATGATCATGGGCCGGCGACGATGGGTGTCGCTCACCCACTTGCCGAGCTGGCGTCGCATCACCTGCTGCAGTCGGTGCACGTCGTCGACGCCGTCGCGCAGCGCGTCCTCGAGCGCGGTGACGATCAGCGGCCGTACCTCCTCGAAGACGCTCTCGTCCTCGACGAAGCCGCGGGCATGGATGTCCGGGCCGGTGACGATCTTCTGCGCATGGGTGTTGACGACCGCGATCACCGAGATGAACCCTTCCTCGCCGAGGATCCGGCGATCGGTCAGGGCGTCCTCGCTGATGTCGCCGACGGTGGAGCCGTCGACGAAGATGTACCCGGCGTCGATCTTGCCGGTCACCCGCGCGACGCCCTTGACCAGGTCGACCACAGCGCCGTCCTCGGCGATGATCGTCCGCTCGGACGGCACCCCGGTCGCGATGGCCAGGTCACCGTTGGCGATCAGGTGCCGGATCTCGCCGTGCACCGGCATCACGTTCTTCGGCTTGATGATGTTGTAGCAGTAGAGCAGTTCCCCGGCCGACGCGTGCCCGGACACGTGCACCAGCGCGTTGCCGCGGTGCACCACCTGGGCGCCGAGCCGACTCAGCCCGTTGATCACGCGGTAGACCGCGTTCTCGTTACCGGGCACCAGGGAGCTCGCCAGCACCACGGTGTCGCCCGCTTTCAGGCTGATCACCGGGTGCTCCTTGTTGGCCATCCGGGCCAGCGCGGACAGCGGCTCGCCCTGCGACCCGGTGGAGATGATCACGACCTGGTCCGGCCGGTAGTTGTCGATGTCGCGGAGTTCGATCAAGGTGTTGTCCGGCACCTTGAGATAGCCGAGGTCGCGGGCCACGCCCATGTTGCGGAGCATCGACCGGCCGACGTACACCACCTTGCGGCCGTGCAGCACGGCGGCGTCCATCACCTGCTGGACCCGGTGCACGTGGGAGGCGAAGCAGGCGACGATGACCCGCTGCTTGCTGGTGCTGAACACCCGCTGCAGTGCCGGGTTGATGTCCTTCTCCGGCGTCGTGAAACCCGGCACCTCGGCGTTCGTCGAGTCGATCATGAGGAGGTCGACGCCCTCCTCACCGAGCCGGGCGAACGCCCGCAGGTCGGTCAGCCGGCCGTCCAGCGGCAGCTGGTCCATCTTGAAGTCGCCGGTGTGCAGCACGAGTCCGGCCGGAGTCCGTACGGCGACCGCGAGGGCGTCCGGAATCGAGTGGTTGACCGCGATGAACTCGAGCTCGAAGGGTCCCGCGGTGAACGTGCTGTTGTCGGTCACCTCACGCGGACGGGTGCCCCGGATCCGGTGCTCCCTGATCTTCTCCTGGACCAAGGCGAGGGTCAGCTTCGACCCGATCAGCGGAATGTCCGGCCGCTGTTTGAGGAGGTACGGAACCGCCCCGATGTGATCTTCGTGCCCATGGGTGAGCACCAGCCCGGCGATGTCGTCGAGCCGGTCGGCGATCGCGTCCAACCCGGGCAGGATCAGGTCGACGCCGGGATGATCGTCTTCGGGAAACAGCACTCCGCAGTCGATCAGCAACAGCTGGCCGCCGTACTCGATCACGGCCATGTTCCGTCCGACGTCGCCGAGGCCGCCGAGCGGGATGACGCGCAGATTTCCCGACTTCAACTTCGGCGGTGTCTGCAAACTTGAGGCTGCCACAAGGACGAACGTTACAAGAAGCGGAGCGCCCGCCGAACCAGCGGGACCCACCGCACTGCTGGACCGGCGGGATGCGCAAGGGACCGAGGCGGGCGACCCACAGCCCGCGCGCCGCCGTCGGCTGGGCCAGGCGTGGTCTGGCGAGTCAGGGCCGCGGGCGAGGAGGGCGACCGGGCGACGATGGCGACCGGGGCAACGAGAGAGCCAGACCGAGGCGGGCGGCTCGCGAAAGGAGGAGGCACGGGCGGCAGACCGCGAGAGGGGCGGCGATCGCTGCGGGAATAGGCCCGGGCGACGAGTACCGGCCAGCTGAGTGGGACGAGGCGGCGGCGCGAGCTGGGCCAGGCGTGGTCCGGTGAGTGTGGGCCCAGGAGGCGAAGAGGGGGATCGGGCAACGAGGGCGACCGGGCAACGAGAGAGGCGGAGCGAGCCAGACCGAGGCAGGCTCGCGAAAGGGTGAAGCGGCACGGGTGCAGGCACGCGAGAGACGCAGCCCGCGATGTGGGAATGAGCCCGGGCAAGGGTGCCGGCCAGCTGAGCGGGCGAGGCGACAGCGCGAGGCCGCGGCCGAAGCGGGCAGGCAGGGATCGAGACCGGCGGCGCGAGGCGAAGCGGCGCGAGGCGAAGCAGAGCGGGGCGAAGCAGAGCGGGGCGGGCAAGGTTGGGCGGACGGCGGAGCGCGACAGAGCGGGGCGAGGCCGGCGAGGCGGCGACCACGAGAGTGAGCGAGGCGAGGCGGACTGGCGGCGAGCGAAGCGAAGCCGCGCCACGCCGCGCGAACCGAGCCGAGCCGAGCAAACCGAACCGAGCCGAGCCGAGCGGAACGAGCCGAGCGAAGCTGAGCCGAACCGAGCGAAGCGAAGCGAGCGCCCCCGGGTCGCAAACCCAACCACCAATCGCGGGGCCGCGGGGGCTCGGCCCCCGCATAAAACAACGAACCCCCTACGCGAAGCCGCACCAGCGGCGAGCAGGGGGTTTTGGGGTGAGTCCGCGGTTACCTGCTCGGGGGTTCAGGTAACCGCGGACTCGTGATGAGGATCTTGCCAGGTCTCTTGAGATCGCACAAGTGGCAATCTTGAGCAATTCCTGAGCCGCCCGGATCACTCCTCGGCGATGGCGGCGTGCAGCCGGATCTGCTTGATCCGGACCTCCTCGTCGTCGGTGCCGATCTCCCGGTGGCCGCCGTCCGGGGCCCAGCCGGCGGCGGTCAGGAAGCGCCGGAAGTCGTCCTGGGTGGTCAGGATCCAGAGGGTGGCTCGGGTGAACCCGTCGGCGCGCAGCGTGTCGACGGCGGCGTTCAGCATCCGTGAGCCGTGACCGCGGCTCCGGGCCGCGGGATCCACGGCGAATTCGTCGATCAGCCCGTCGCCGGCCACGTCGGCGTCCGGGTCGTCGCTAGGCCGGGTGGTGGCGAAGCCGGTCAGCCGGTCGGACTCGACGGCGACGAGGACCCGGTAGCGGGCCTGCGGGGGCCGGGCGATCGCGGTGTGCCAGGCCTCGGTGGCCTGTTCCTGGCTGATCGCGTCGAGCATCGGCTGGGCCCGTTCCGGCCCGAGTTGATCAAGCCAGACGCGGCGTTGGATCTGGGCGATGGCGGCGGCCTCGCCGGGCAGCGCCAGCCGTACCGAATCGGCGATCTCGTTGTTCACGAGCCCGACGCTACAGTGACGCGGTGACCGGATCTGAGGCCGACCTCGGCCAGCCGCCCTGGGAGATCCCGGCGCCCTACCGGTTGCAGGTCGCTTCCATGCCAGGTTCTGCCGACTGGCTTCCGGAGCTGCGCGCTCTTGCGGGACGGTACGCCGAGCAGTGGGCGGTTCGCCCGGACGGCCCGGCGATGTACGGCTGGACGTCGCCGGCCTGGCCGGTGGTCGACGGGGCGGGCCGGAGAGCGGTCCTCAAGATCACCCCGCCGGTCAGCTGGATCGAGGGCGAGGCCGCCGCACTCAGCGCCTGGTCTCGGCACGATCACCGTTCCGGCGAGCCGAGGATGATCACGCCGCTCGCCGTGTCGGCCGCGGATCGGGTCGTCCTCCTCCCCCGGCTGGATCCGACGCGCTCGCTGGAAGATCATCCGGATGTCGACGAAGCGATCGACATCATCGGCCGGATCCTGGTCGGCATCGCGGGCACTCCACCGGTGGCCGGCCCCAGCACGGTGGCCGAGGAGCTGGTCCGGATCGAGGACGGTCTGGCCGACGGCGGACCGGTGCCTGCCGACCAACTCGACCGTGCCCGTCGACGCATCGCCGAGTTGCGTGATCATCTTGCGACGACGCCACAGACCCTGCTGCACAACGATCTTCATTTCGCCAACGTCCTGCACACCTTGCCGGGCGACGATCCTGGCTGGGTCGGCATCGATCCGTTCCCGACGATCGGCGTCGGCGCCTGGGAACCGGTCCCCATGCTGCGCAACCGTTGGTCGGCAGCGGCGGCGACCGGGGATCCCGACCGCTCGTTGCGCCGTCGGGTGGACCGGCTCTGCGCGATCACCGGGTACGACCCGGAGCTGGTCCGCAGCTGTGCCCAGATCGTGGCCGTGTCGAACCTGCACTGGATCCTGCCGGACCGGCTTGATCATCTGCACGCACCGCCGTACCTGATCATGGCCGGTTGGTGACCCGGCGCGGCCGGGTCGAGCGGCGCAGCGACCGGGCCGATTCCTCCAGCAGCACGTTGCCCCGGCTCAGGAAGTCGTGGATGGTGCCCAGTTCCCGCTCGGTGTAGCCCTCCAGCTGGGATCGCCCTGCCTCCGCGATCGTCGTGTAGACCTTCTCGGTCAGCCGTACGGCCCGCGCCGTCAGGGTGATCACGGCCCGCCGGCGGTCCTCGGTGGCCGGCTCGCGGGTGGCGTGACCGGCGTCGACGATGCGCTGGATCGCGGTGGTCGTCGCGGCCGGGCTGAGGGCCGCCTGCTCGGCCAGCTCGCCGGCCGACAGCGGCCCGCGCAGTGACAGCAGCCCGATCAGTCGCAGGTCGGTCCGGTTGACCCCGAACAGCGCCGCGGCCGCGTCGTCGTAGGTGTCGGTCAGGTGCTGGAACTCGGCGACCTCGTACTGGATGGTTTCGATCAGTTCGGCCCGGGAGCTTGATTGCTTCGACACTCGAACTATCCTAGCCGAAGCATATTATTTCGAATCTCGAAACAATCTCCCCGGAGGAAGTTCACGATGACCACGACGACGTATCGGCTGCCCGGCTACCTCAAGATCGCCAACCCGTTGATCAAGGGTCTGAACCGGCTCGGCCTCTCGCTCGGCACGATGCGGGTGATCGCCGTGCCCGGTCGCAGGTCCGGCAAGCTCCGCGCAACGCCGGTCTCCCCGCTCACCGTCGAAGGCCACCGGTACGTCATCGCCGGCCTGCCCGGCAGCGACTGGGCCAAGAACGCCCGGGCCGCCGGCTGGGGGCTGCTGTCCCGCGGCCGCCGGGCCGAGCGGGTGACCCTCACCGAGGTGATCGAGCCTTCCGAGCAGCGGGCCGTGCTGCGGGCGTTTCCGACCGCGGTGCCGCACGGAGTGGACTTCTTCGTCCAGGCCGGCGTCACGCCGGGACCGACACCGGACGACTTCGAGCAGGCCGCCGGCCGGTGCGCGATCTTCATGATCACTACGAGCTAGCCGGCCACCCCGGCCGCAACCGCCGCACGGCGTCCTCGACCGCCGGGAGGTCACCGGCCGGTGATCAGGTGGGACCGTGACGGGGCTTGATCAGGACAGCTCGGGATCGAACTCGCCGGTCGCCTCGAACTTGGCCAGCCGGGCGGCCGGCTCGGTCAGGTCGAGACCTTGATCAGCGACCCAGGCGTCGTCGTAGTAGGTGCCGGCGTAGCGTTCGCCGCCGTCGCAGAGCAGCGTGACCACGCTGCCGGTCGCGCCCTGCGCCCGCATCCGGGCGATCACGCCGAGGGCGGTCCAGACGTTGGTGCCGGTCGACCCGCCGACCTTGCGGCCGAGCCGGTCCGAGGTCCAGCGCATCGCCGCGATGGAGGCGGCGTCGGGAACCCGGACCATGTCGTCGATCACGCCGCCGACGAAGGACGGTTCGACCCGCGGCCGGCCGATCCCCTCGATCCGGGACGGCATCCCGGTCATGTAGTCGGAGGTGTCCAGTTGCCAGCCGTCCAGGAAGGCCGAGTTCTCCGGGTCGCCGACCATGATCTTGGTCGGGTGGCGCCGGTAGCGGACGTACCGGCCGATCGTCGCGGAGGTGCCGCCGGTGCCGGCGCTGACCACGATCCAGGCCGGGATCGGGTGCGGCTCGGCGGCCAGCTGCTCGAAGATCGACTCGGCGATGTTGTTGTTGCCGCGCCAGTCGGTGGCCCGCTCCGCGTAGGTGAATTGATCAAGGTAGTGACCACCGCACTCCGCGGCCAGCCGGGCCGCTTCGGCGTACATCTCCGGCGGCCGGTCGACGAAGTGGCAGCGACCCCCGTACCACTCGATCAGGGCGATCTTGGCGGCGCTGGTGCGGCGCGGCATCACCGCGACGAAGGGCAGCCCGAGCAGCCGCGCGAAGTAGGCCTCGCTGACCGCGGTGGAGCCGCTGGAGGCCTCGATCACCGTGGTGTCCCGGCCGATCCAGCCGTTGCAGAGCGCATACAGGAACAGGGACCGGGCCAGCCGGTGCTTCAGGCTGCCGGTCGGGTGCACCGACTCGTCCTTCAGGTAGAGCTGGAGATCGCCGACCTGGTCCGGCAGCGGGAACACGTGCAGATGGGTGTCCGCGCTTCGGTTCGCGTCGGCCTCGACCCGGCGCACGGCCTCGTCGATCCACGCCCGGTCGGTACGGTCACAGCTCGCCACGGGTTCAGCGTATGCGCTATCATCGGCGCCGTGAGTTTCCGTTGGCAGGCGTATTTTGGGTTGGCTCTGGAGGAGCCCGCCGCTTAGTACGCACGCCGCGAGACCTCCAGAGCCAACAAGGCAGAGACCGATGTCTCTGCCTTTCGTCATTCCAGGACGGGTTGGCCAAGCGGAGACCTCACCAGCCCGTCGGACTCCGAAGGGACTGTCATGATCAAGACCCACGATCTCCGGATCCGTGGCTTCGAACCCCTGCCGACACCCGCCGAGCTGCGCGAACGGCTGCCGCTCAGCACCGAGACCGAGGGCCTCGTCACGACCAGCCGGCGGGAGGTCGAGGCCGTGCTGCGCGGCGACGACGACCGGCTGCTGGTCGTCGTCGGGCCGTGTTCGGTGCACGATCCCGACGCCGCGTTGGAGTACGCCCGCCGGCTGGTCGCCGAGGCCGAGCGGCACGCCGACCGGCTGCTGATCGTGATGCGGGTCTACTTCGAGAAGCCGCGTACGGTCGCCGGCTGGAAGGGCCTGATCAACGACCCACACCTGGACGGCACCCATCGGGTGGCCGAGGGGCTCGAGCTGGCCCGTGGCGTGCTGCGCGACATCACCGCGCTCGGGCTTCCGGTCGGCTGCGAGTTCCTGGAGCCGATCAGCCCGCACTACATCGCGGACGCGATCAGCTGGGGCGCGATCGGGGCCCGGACCACGGAGAGCCAGGTGCACCGGCAGCTCGCCTCGGGCCTGTCGATGCCGATCGGCTTCAAGAACGGCACCGACGGCGATGTCGGCGTCGCCGTCGACGGGGTACGGGCAGCGGCGCAGAGCCAGGTCTTCTTCGGCGTCGACGACTCCGGCCGGACCTGCGTGGTTTCGACCACCGGCAATGAGTACGGCCACGTCATCCTGCGCGGCGGCCGGACCGGGCCGAACTACGACTCCGCCTCCCTCTCCGCAGCCGCCGCGCGCCTCACCGAGGCCGGGCTACCGGGCAAGGTCGTCGTCGACGCGAGCCACGCCAACAGCGGCAAGGACCATGTCCGGCAGGCCGAGGTGATCACCGAGCTGGCCGGCCAGATCGCGGCCGGCGACCCGATCTCCGGGGTCATGATCGAGAGCTTCCTGGTGCCGGGCCGGCAGACGCTGACCGACGCGGGCCGGGCCGGCCTGGTGTTCGGCCAGAGCGTCACCGACGCCTGCCTGGGCTGGGAGCAGACCGAGACCGCGCTCGACCTGCTGGCGTTCGCCGCGACCCGGCGCCGGGGCGGGGTCAGCGCGCGATGCTGATGTCCCGTCCGGCCAGCCCGAACTCGAGCCCCGACTCCCTCGCGGTGACCGCGGTCAGGGTGAGGTCGAACGGCAGCTGAGGCAGCGTGAACGAACGCAGCAGCGAACTGAGCAGGACGTCCACCAGGGTCTGCGGCAGGTCCACCCCGCCGACCTTGAGCTGCGGGTCGATCAGCGACAACCGGCCGGACTCGATCACCGGCCGGCCGGTCAGTGTGCCGGACACGGTCTGACCGCCGACCGGGGCGGTGAAGTCGATCGTGATCCGGCCCTCGGGCACGTACCGGATCTCGGCGCCGCCGAGCGAGCTGAGCGAGGCGTAGTCGGCGAAGGCGGTGCCGTTCACCGTGCCGGCGGTCAGCTGCCGGTCGCCGATCCGTACGTCCTCCAGGGCCAGGTCGAGCCGGTCCAGGGTGCCGGACGCGCTGGCGCCGGACACCGGGATCTGCTCGGCGGTCAGATTCACCCGGCCGAAGCGCTGGGCGATCAGCTGGGTCAGGAACGGGACCTGGGCGACCTCGACCTCCGGCCGCTCGGGGGTGCCGATCTTCTCCTGCAGCCGGGCCCCGACCTGGTCCTCGGCGACCCGCTCGCCGATCCGGTCCGCGGCCACCACCAGGCAGATCAGCACGATCAGGGCGATGATCAGCACGGTCAGCGGCCGGCCCCGCCGCCGCGGCTTGGGCGGCGGCGGCTGGATCGTCATCGGCGGGATCGTCATCCGCCGAGACCCAGGATCGATTCGATGCCGATGGTCAGACCCGGCCGTGAGGGTACGGCCCGGACGGCGGCCACCACGCCCGGCATGAACGAGACCCGGTCCAGCGAATCGTGCCGGATCGTCAGCGTCTCCCCCTCGGCCCCGAACAGGACCTCCTGGTGGGCGACCAGCCCGCGCAGCCGCACGCCGTGCACCCGGATCCCGTCGACCTGGGCGCCGCGGGCCCCGGGCACCTCCTGCACGGTCGCATCCGGCGGCGCGTCGAGTCCGGCCGCGGCCCGCGCCTCCGCGATCTTGCGGGCCGTCGTGCTGGCCGTACCGGACGGGGCGTCGGCCTTGTTCGGGTGGTGCAACTCGATCACCTCGACGCTCTCGTAGAACGCCGCGGCCTGCTGGGCGAAGTGCATCATCAGGATCGCGCCGACCGAGAAGTTCGCGGCCACCACGATGCCGACCTCGGGCCTCGCGGCCAGCTGCTCGCGCAGCGTGGCCAGCCGGTCGTCGGTGAAGCCGGTGGTGCCGACGACGGCGTGGATGCCGTGCTCGACGCACCAGGCCAGGTTGTCCATCACCGCGTCCGGGTGCGTGAAGTCGACGATCACCTCGGCGCCCTCGACCGCGGACCGGTCGTCGCCGACATCGATGCCGGCGACCAGTTCCAGACCGTCGGCGGCCTCGACCGCACGCACCACTTCGGCGCCCATCCGGCCCCGCGCCCCGAAGACCCCTACCTTGATCATCTCGCCCTAACGCTCGTCCCCGATCTCAGTCCGATTCAGCACGATATAGCAGCGGTACAAGGTCCGGGATGATGGTGGCATGCCCCGGCGCCCCACCCAGGCCGACGTCGCCCGGCTGGCGCGGGTCAGCCAGAGCACCGTGTCGATCGTCCTCAGCGGCCGTACGGTCACCGGGCTGCCCATCAGCGCGGTGACCCGAGCCCGGGTCCTGCAGGCCGCGGCGATCGCGGGCTACCGGCCGTACGGCGGCCGCGAACGGCGGCCCGAGACGGTGGGCGTGTTCTGCTACGAACCGGCGTTCCCGTCCGCGCCGGACGACTTCTACCGGCCGTTCCTCACCGGGATCGAGGAGGCGGCCGGCCGGCTCGGACTGGACGTGCTGCACTTCACCAGCGTCAGCCGGGTCGCCGGGCCGCGCCGGCTGGTCCGGCCGAACTGGCAGCGGCTCGGGGCCGCCGACGGCTGCCTGCTGCTCGGCCGGTCGTCCGACCGGTCGGAGCTGCGCCGCCTGCAGTCGATCGACTATCCGTTGGTGTTCGTCGGCAAGCGCGACGACGCGGGTCTGCGGATCCCGTACGTCGGAGCGGACTACGCCGCGGCGACCGGTCAGGTGGTCCGGCGGTTGCTCGACGACGGCCACACCGAGATCGCGTTCCTCGGGCCGGTCGATGATCAACCGGCGGCGGACCGGTGGGACGGCTACCACCGGACCATGATCGACTCCGGGCTGCGGCCGGTCCGGCTGGCCGGTCTGCCCGATCTGCGCCGGGCCGGCGGCACGCTGACCGCCGCGGTGATCAATCCCGAACTCGACCTCGATCCGATCATGGACGAGGCCGGCGATCTCGTCCTCGCGCTGCTCGGGCAGCCGGTGCGGCCCATCCGCCGGGCGCGGGCCTGGCCCGGGTTCACCATTCCTCAGGAACGGATCGGCGCCCGCGCCGTGCGGCTGCTGGTCCGGCTGATCGCCGGCGAGACCGTACCGGAGCAGGAACGGACCGAGCTGGTCGGTTGTGATCAGGTCTGAAAGTACGGATCCGCGGCCAGTTCGAGGAAGGCCGCCTCGGTCTGCGGGTTGCCTTCGATCTGCCAGTCGTTGGTGTGGTTGGCGTCGGGCGTGTCGAAGAAGCAGACGGCCCGGACCCCGGTGAACGTCGTCTTCAGGTCGATCGCCGACTGGCGCAGCCAGCGGGCCTGGTTGCCCGGGTCGTCCGGATCCTCCGCGACACCGGTCTCGCCGATCATCATCGGCTTGCCCTCCTGGGTGCCGAACGCGTGGAACTCGGGAAACATGAACCCCATCGACCGGTAGTCGTCGGCGTCGCGGGCGTACCCGTCGGCGGCGATCCAGTGCACGTACTCGGGGCCGGGATAGAACTCCTCGGCCAGTCCGGTCCGGAAGCCGAGCCAGGTCGGGCACCAGGTGAACGTCACGTTCTCGGCGCTGACCTCCTGGAACAGTCCGTACGTGCGCTGCCAGGCATCGACGAACGTCGACGGCGTGTAGCCGCGCTGTTCGAGATCCATCTCCCAGCTGTAGCGCAGGAAGATCGGCTGTCGCTTGTCCCGCAGTGCCTTCGCCTGGGCCTTGATGAACGCGTCGTTGTCCCCGCGGGCGGTCGCCTCCAGGACCGTCTGCGGCCCGGCACCCCAGGAGATCATGGACGTCCGGCCGGCGGCGATGTCGTCGTCCACCGACGACGGCACCACCGGGTTCACCCAGTGCTGGAAGCTGTGGTTGATCTCCAGCCGGCGACCGATCAGGTCCTCCAGCGGCTTCGGCTGCGAGACCCCGCCGCGGTTGGTCGCGAAGTCGGCCTTGACGAAGCCGCCCAGCGCGCAGGTGCCCGGCGTTCCGATCCCGGCGGCCGCGGTCTCGGTGGTGGCGAGCGTCGCGCCGGCGACCGTGGCCGCCGCTGCGGCTCCCAGCAGAGTACGTCGAGTGATCATCAGTGATACCTCCGCCTTGTTGATCTTGGTCGACAGTGTCGGCGGCGGTCGATTCGAAGATCAAGGACGTCATAGAAAGTATTGACAGCTGTACTCCACAAGTGGAACCCTCGAACCATTCCACTTGTGGATTACTCTCCCAACGACGGGGATAGGCGATGAAGCTCGAATACATCCTGCTCGGGGTCCTGCTGGGCCGCCCGCGGACCGGCTACGACCTGAAGAAGTTCCTCGACGCGCACGGGCGGTTCCTCCGCTCCAACACGCAGATGAGCCAGGTCTACCGGTCATTGACCTCGATGGCCGAACGGGAGTGGGTCAGCTACCGGACCGAGAGCCGGCCCGGCGCCCAGGACGCGAAGATCTTCCGGGTCACGCCGGAGGGGGCGACCGTGTTCCTGGACTGGCTGACCGGGCCGTACCATCCGCCGACCCGGTTCGAGGACCCCGAGTTCGGCGTCCGGCTGCACTTCGCCGGCTTCCTCACCGTCGATCAACTTCTGGCCCTGCTGGACACCGAACTGGAGGCCCGGCAGCGCCAGGTCGCGAAGTACCGGTTCCGCGACCGGACCGAGGTCTTCGAGCCGGAGGTGCCGTTCGACGCCGAGTTGGCCGTCGCCATCCATGATCGTTCGCACCAGTACGGTGCGGCCGCGATCGACCAGCACATCAGGAACCTGACCGAGCTGCGGGCCGACCTGCTGGACGGCCGCCTTCCCGTACGTACTCCCGAGCCCGACCCCGACCGAGAGGCCACCCCGCGATGAGAGCGATCATGATCATGTTCGACAGCCTGAACCGGCACTTCCTGCCGCCGTACGGGTGCGACACGATCATCGCGCCGAACTTCCAACGCCTGGCCGAACGGACCGTCACGTTCGACAACTGCTACGCGGGATCGCTGCCCTGCATGCCGGCCCGACGGGAACTGCACACCGGCCGCTACAACTTCCTGCACCGCAGCTGGGGCCCGCTGGAACCGTTCGACGACTCGATGCCGGAGCAGTTGCGGCAGGCCGGGATCCACACCCACCTGGCTTCCGACCACCCGCACTACTGGGAGGACGGCGGCGCGACCTATCACACCCGCTACGCCACCTGGGAGTTCCATCGCGGGCAGGAGGGCGACCCGTGGAAGGCGGTGGTCGACGAGCCGACCGGGCCCGGGAACCCGCGCGGCGGGATGCGCCGGCAGGACAGGATCAACCGGCGTTACATGCCGACCGAGGCCGAGCACTGCCAGACCCGGACCTTCGACGGCGGGCTGGAGTTCCTCGAGACCAACGTCGAGGCCGATCACTGGTTCCTGCAGATCGAGACGTTCGACCCGCACGAGCCGTTCTTCTCCCACCAGGCCTACAAGGACCTCTACCCGCACGACTACGACGGACCGGAGTTCGACTGGCCGGAGTACCGCCGGGTCACCGAGCCCGAGGATCAGGTCCGGCACGCCCGCGCCGAGTACTCCGCGCTGCTGTCCATGTGCGACCGGTCCCTGGGCCGGGTGCTCGACTTCATCGACGCCCACCAGATGTGGGACGACACCATGTTGATCGTCAACACCGATCACGGGTTCCTGCTCGGCGAGCACGGCTGGTGGGCCAAGGTGGTCCAGCCCTGGTTCCAGGAGCTGGTCCACCTGCCCTTGTTCTGTTGGGATCCGCGACGGCGGCAGGCCGGGATCCGGAGCGACGCCCTGGTCCAGACGATCGACCTCGCGCCGACCTTGATCGACTTCTTCGGGCTGCAGCCGCCGGCCGACGTGCAGGGACTTGATCTTGCCGCGGTGCTGGACGGCGAGACCCGGCGCGAGGCCGCCCTGTTCGGCGTGCACGGCGGCCACGTCAACGTCACCGACGGCCGGTACGCCTACCTCCGCGGGCCGCGGACCGCCGACAACGCCCCGCTGGAGCAGTACACGCTGATGCCGACCCACATGCGCGGTCGCTGGAGTGTCAAGGAGCTGGCCGATGCCGAGCTGGCGCCCGCGTTCGGCTTCACCAAGGGCTTGCAGACCCTCCGCACGGCCCGGTCGACGCTGCTGAATCCGTACGCCTTCGGGACGCTGCTGTTCGATCTGGAGAACGATCCCGGCCAGCTGCACCCGCTGGTCGACGACGAGCTCGAGCTGCGGCTGGCGGGACTCCTGGTGGAGGCGCTGCGGGCGTCGGACGCACCGGCCAGCCAGTACGAACGGCTGGGGCTGCCCGCCGAGGGACCGGTGACGACCGAGCACCTGCTCGCCGAGCAGCAGGCGGGGCGGGCCGCCGACGCGGTCGTGCCGCTACCGCCGCTGGACGAGTTCGCCACCGGGACGTACGGGCTGCACACACCGATCGTCGAACTGCTGGCCCTGCCGGCCGCGGCCGCGGTGATCGCCGAGCACCTGCCGCAGCTGCACCAGACGGAGTTGATCACCGCCGTCCCTACCACCTCGATCCACGAGCTCGCTGCCTCCGTGCCGATTCCGTACCGGACGCTGGCCGCGGTCGCCGATGATCTCGCCTCCCTCACTCCTCCACCGCTGAAGGATGATCATGACCAGTCTCCGAACGGACGCGCCGGAACCCACTGACCGCAGGGCCAGGACCGACAAGGTCCCGCACCGCTGGCGCAACCTCGCCACGATGACCGGCGTCACGGTGATCGACAACGGCGAGGGCAGCGTCACCACGGCACTGTTCCCGACCATCGCCGCCGCGCTGCGGCTCGACTCCGGCGCCCTCGGCCTGCTGTCGGCCCTGGGCCGGCTGGTCGCCATCCCGTTCGGCCCGTTCTGGGTCTGGCTGGCGAACCGGACCTCCCGCCGCGCCGCGCTGGTGATCAGCACCTCGGTCGGCGGCGTGCTGGCCCTGCTGTCCGGCTTCTCGCAGAACTTCGGCCAACTGGTGGTGCTGCAGACGCTCCAGGCCGGCTGCGTGGTCGGCATCAGCCCCATCTCCAACGCCGTCATCGCCGACACCTTCCCGGACAAGAACCGGGGCCGCGCGACCGGCTACTTCTACGGCATCACCTCGCTGCTCGGCTCGTTCATCGCGCCGGTGCTCGGCCAGCTGTCCGGCATCCCGGACGGCTGGCGCTGGGGCTGGTGGCTGATCGGCGGCATCCTGATCGTCGTCGGGTTGTTGATCTTGGTCCTGTTCAAGGAGCCGAAGGTCGGCGGCGCGGACGACGAGCTGGCCGGCGCCGCCGAGTCGGCCCTGCCGAAGCTGCGCTGGCAGGACGCGCTGCGGCTGTTCCGGATCCCGTCGTTCAGCCTGATGCTGGTGTCCCGTCTCCTGTCCGGGCACCTGCTGATCGGCGTGTTCGGGGTGCAGTTCCTGGTCACCGAACGTGGCTTCAGCAACGCCGTCGCGGCGGTGGTGCTGCTGCCGTTCGGGATCGGCTATTTCCTCGGCACCGTCGGCGGCGGCCTGACCGTCTCGGCGCTGGACCGGCTGGTGCCGGAGCGCGGCCGGGTCGCCTACCTGCAGGCGGCGCAGCTGATCTTCGCGCTGGTCGCGTTCTTCGGCACCCAGTTCCACTACGCCTCGATCGGCACGTACGCCATCTTCTGGGCCCTGATGGGCGCCGCGCAGGGACTCAACCCGGGCGTCAACCGGCCGATCGTCATGTCGGTGGTGCTGCCCGAACTGCGAGCCCAGGCGTTCGTGATCTTCCTGGCGATCTTCGAGACGATCGGCTGGGCGGCCTTCAGCTACCTGGCCGGCGCGCTGGCCGGAGTGATCGGGATCCAGGCCGTGTTCTGGTGGCTGCTGGTGGTGTTGATGGTGATCAACGCCGCGGTGATCACCGTGCTCTACCGGGTCTATCCACGAGACCGGGCCCGGGTGCGCACGGAACTGCTGCGTCGCCGCGAGGGCGCGGCGGAGCCTGACCTACGCTGAACCTCGTGCATCTCGAGATCGTTCTGCCCGACGAGTCGCCTGATCAGTCCCCCGACCTGCTGGTCGACCTGGCCCGGACCGCGGACCAGGCCGGCTTCGCCGGCCTCTACCTGCCGGACCACGTCCTGCCGCCCGGTGAGTACGGGACGGCCTCCGGCTTCGGCGGCGTCTACGAGGCCTTGATCACGCTCGGGCACCTGGCCGCCGTGACCCGGCGGATCCGGCTCGGCACCTCGGTGCTGGTGCTGCCGCTGCGCAACCCGTTCGTCTTGGCGAAGCAGGTGGCGACCCTCGACCGGCTGTCCGGTGGACGGGTGGTGCTCGGCGTCGGCGGCGGCTGGAACGAGCAGGAGTACGCGGCGGTCGGCGTGCCGTTCGGCGAACGCGGCGCCCGGCTGGACGAGGGCATCGACCTGCTCCGGGCCCTGTGGCGCGGCGACACCACGTTCGCCGGCGAACGCTTCGGCTTCTCCTACGGCGTGTTCGAGCCCAAGCCGGGCCGGGCGATCCCGATCATGGTCGGCGGCATCAGCCGGCGCGCGTTCCGCCGGGTCGCCGAGCGCGCCGACGAGTGGCAGGGCCTCGGCCACACGCCCGAGTCCTTCGCTCGCGACGCCGCCGCGATCCGGGAGCTGACCGACCGGCCGCTCCGGCTGTCCACCCGGATCCAGTGGGAGGACCAGTCGACCGCCGAGATCGCCGCAACGGCGCGGGGCTTCGCCGAGGCCGGCGCGGACGCCCTGGCGATCTGGCTCGGTGATCAGGACCAGGCCCGGGCCCGGCTCGACGAGCTGGCCGGGCACCCGGACCTCCGTCCCTTCCTCACCCAGAGCTGAGTCGATCATGTCCTACCTGCATCTCGGCCCGTACAGCGACTGGCCCGCTTGGAGCCCCGCTCAGGCCGCCCGGGCGACCCCGCCGCCCCGCGACCGGACCCGGCAACGGGTACGGGAGGCGCTGGCGGTCGCCGACGAGACACCGGCCGACGTCCGGGTGGAGCGGACCTGGCAGCTCGACGGCATCGACGGCGAGGAACTCAGCTGGTCGGTCGGCTTCGGTCCGCGGGCGCACGCCTGGCTGCTGCGACCGTCCGGCGCCACCGGATCGCTGCCCGGGATCGTCGCGCTGCACTCCCACGACGGGATCAAGTACTACGGCAAGGAGAAGATCGCCGACGCACCGGAGGTGACCCCGCCGTCGATGGCGGCGCTGCGGACGAAGGCGTACGGCGGCCAGGCGTTCGCCAACCGCCTCTGCCGCCGCGGCTACGTGCTGCTGGTGCCGGACGTGTTCTGCTGGGGCAGTCGCCGGTTTCCCTTGGACGCCGTCCCGGAATCGCTGCGCCGCCACGGCACCGACGAGGTGACCGCCTACAACGAGACCGCCCGTGATCATGAGCACCTGGTGGAGAAGTACTGCCGGCTGCTCGGCACGACCTTCGCCGCCCTGGTCAACCGGGAGGACCGGATCGCCCTGAGCTACCTGCGGTCCCGGCCCGAGGTGGCCGGCCGGATCGGCTGCGTCGGGCTCTCCGGCGGCGGCTGCCGGGCCGCCATGCTGCAGGCGAGCAGCGACGTGGCGGCCTCGGTCGTGGTGGGCATGATGAGCACGTACGACGGGCTGCTGGACCGGCATGTGGTGCAGCACACCTGGATGTTCTTCCCGGCCGGCCTGCCGGCCGACACCGACTGGGCGGACGTCGCGGCCTGCCGGGCGCCGAGCCCGCTGCTGGTCCAGTACAACCGCCAGGATCCGCTGTTCGACCTCGGCGCCGCCGAGGCCGCGCACGCCCGGATCGCCGGTCACTATGCCGACGTCCCGGACGGCTATACCGGCGCGTTCTACGACGGGCCGCACAAGTTCGATCGTGAGATGCAGGACGACGCGTTCGCCTGGCTCGACCGCAAGCTCGGGTCGGCCTCCTAGGAGCCCGCCAGGGCCTTGCGCAGCGAGCGGGTGCCGCCCGACGGACCGACCACGGCGAGCACCTGACGCCGGCCGAGCAGGTCGCTCGCGATCCGGCGTACGTCCTCGCCGGTGACGGCGTCGTACTCGGCCAGCAGGTCCGACACGGAGCGGGCGTCGCCGAGCAGTTCGGCGACGCCGATCCGGCTCATCCGGCTCTGCGGCCCTTCGAAGGAGAGCACGGTCTGGCCGCGCATCTGGCCCTTGGCGCGGGCCAGTTCGTCGGCGGTGACGCCGTGTTCGGCGATGTCGGCCAGGCACTGCCGGACCAGCGTCAGGATCTCCGGCACCCGGTCCGGCGCGCACTGCCAGTCCACGCTCCACAGTCCGGCGTCGGAGTAGCTGGTCTCCCCCGCCTCGATGCCGTACGTCAGCCCGCGCCGCTCCCGTACCTCGACGAAGAGCCGGGACGCCATGCCGCCGCCGACGATGATCGACAACAGCCCGATCGGGAACCGGTCGGCGTCGAACAGGCCGGGTCCCGGCCGGGCCCAGACCACGGTCGACTGCTCGAACCGGCGTTGCTTGGTGATCACCACCGGGTCCTGGTCCGCCCGCACCGGCCGCGCCTTCGACAGGCTCAGGGAACGAGCCGGGCTCTGCGGCTGTGCTGCGGTGAGCGACTCGTACTCGGAGAGCCGGGCCACCAGGCGTTCATGATCAACTCGGCCGGAGGCGCTGACCACGAGCCGCTCGGGCCGGTAGCGGCGCTTCCAGTAGCCCATGACCTGATCTCGCCGCAGCGCGCGGATGCTGTCCGGCGAACCGATCACCGGCTTGCCCAGCCCCGACCCGGCCAGCAGTTCGCCCGCGATCAGCTCGTGCGCCACCTCGCCCGGATCGTCGGCATGCATGGCGATCTCGTCCAGGATCACGGCGCGCTCCGACTCGATCTCGGCCGAGCGCAGGGTCGAGGAGGTGATCATGTCGGCCAGCACGTCGATCGCGAGGTCGGCGTCGCGGGCCAGCACCCGGGTGTAGAAGCAGGTGTGCTCCTTGGCCGTGTACGCGTTCAACTCGCCGCCGACCGACTCGATCTCGGCCGAGATCTGCTCCGGCGTGCGCCGCTTCGTACCCTTGAAGAGCACGTGTTCCAGGAAGTGCGAGGCGCCGTGCAACCGCTCGGTCTCCCACCGGGAGCCGACGGCGGCGAAGAAGCCGAGGTTGAACGTGTGGCTGCCCGGCATCCGTTCCGTGACGACGCGCAAACCGCTCGGCAGCACCGTGCGGCGGACCTCTCCGCCGAGGTGCTGCCGAGCGGCAGCGGTGGACCTGTTCCGGGTCAGGAGACCGCGACCTCTTCCTCGGCCTCCTCGACCACCGGGGACAGCGACAGCTTGCCGCGATCGTCGATCTCGGTGATCTCGACCTGGATCTTCTGGCCGACGCTCACCACGTCCTCGACGTTCTCGACCCGCTTGCCGCCGGTCAGGCTGCGCAGCTTGGAGATGTGCAGCAGACCGTCCTTGCCCGGCAGCAGCGAGACGAACGCGCCGAACGCCGCGATCTTCACCACGGTGCCCAGGTAGCGCTCGCCCTTCTCCGGCATGGTCGGGTTGGCGATCGCGTTGATCATGGTCCGGGCGGCCTCGGCGGCCTCGCCGTTCTCCGCCCCGACGTAGATCGTGCCGTCGTCCTCGATCGTGATCTCGGCGCCGGTGTCGTCCTGGATCTGGTTGATCACCTTGCCCTTGGGACCGATCACCTCGCCGATCTTGTCGACCGGGATGCGCAGCGTGATGATCCGCGGCGCGTACAGGCTCATCTCGTCCGGCTCGTCGATCGCCTCGCTCATCACCTCGAGCAGGGTGTGCCGAGCGTCCTTGGCCTGGTTCAGGGCGGCGGCCAGCACCGAGGCCGGGATCCCGTCGAGCTTGGTGTCCAGCTGCAGGGCGGTGATGAAGTCCTTCGTACCGGCGACCTTGAAGTCCATGTCACCGTACGCGTCCTCGGCGCCCAGGATGTCGGTCAGCGCGACGTACTCGGTCTTGCCGTCGATCTCGTCCGACACCAGGCCCATCGCGATGCCCGCGACCGGTGCGCGCAGCGGCACCCCGGAATTGAGCAGCGCCAGGGTCGAGGCGCAGACCGAGCCCATCGAGGTGGAGCCGTTGGAGCCGAGCGCCTCGGACACCTGCCGGATCGCGTACGGGAACTCCTCGCGGCTCGGCAGCACCGGCACCAGCGCCCGCTCGGCGAGCACACCGTGGCCGATCTCGCGCCGCTTCGGCGACCCGACCCGGCCGGTCTCACCGGTCGAGAAGGGCGGGAAGTTGTAATGGTGCATGTAGCGCTTGGTCGTGTCCTCGGCCAGGGTGAGGCCGATCCGCTGCTCCAGACCGAGCATGTTCAGCGTGGTGATGCCCAGGATCTGGGTCTCGCCGCGCTGGAACAGCGCCGAGCCGTGCACCCGCGGCACCACGCCGACCTCGGCCGACAGGGTCCGGATGTCGGTCAGCCCGCGGCCGTCGATCCGCACCTTCTCGGTGATGATCTTCTTCCGGACGAGCTTCTTGGTCAGCGACCGGTAGGCGCCCTTGATCTCCGCCTCGCGCTCCGGGAACCGCGGCGCCAGCTCGGCGACCAGCTTGTCCTTGAGCACCTCGGTCGAGGTCTCGCGCTCCTGCTTGTCGGCGATGGTCATCACCTGGGCGAGCTCGGCCGTGACGGCCTCCTCGACCGCCGCGTACACGTCGTCCTGGTAGTCCAGGAAGATCGGGAACTCGGCGGTGTCCTTCGGGAACTGCGCGGCCAGCTCGACCTGAGCGTCGCAGAGCGCCTTGATGAACGGCTTGGCCGCCTCCAGGCCCTGGGCGACGATCTCCTCGGTCGGCGCGGTCTTGCCGGACTGCACCAAGTCCCAGGTCTGCTCGGTGGACTCGGCCTCGACCATCATGATCGCGACGTCGCCGTCGGGCAGCACCCGGCCGGCCACGACCATGTCGAACGCGGCCTCCTCAAGCTGGCTGACGTCGGGGAAGCCGACCCACTGGTCGCCGATCAGGGCGACCCGGACGCCGCCGACCGGACCGCTGAACGGCAGGCCGGCCAACTGGGTGGACATCGACGCGGCGTTGATCGCGACCACGTCGTAGAGCTTGTCCGGGTTCAGCGCCATCACGGTGATGACGACCTGGACCTCGTTGCGCAGGCCCTTGACGAAGCAGGGCCGCAGCGGCCGGTCGATCAGCCGGCAGGTCAGAATCGCGCTCTGCGACGGGCGGCCCTCGCGGCGGAAGACCGCGCCGGGGATCTTGCCCGCGGCGTACGCGCGCTCCTCGACGTCGACGGTCAGCGGGAAGAAGTCGATCGAGTCGCGCGGCTTGCTCTGCGCGGTCGTCGCCGACAGCAGCATCGTGTCGTCGTCGATGTAGACGGTGGCCGAGCCGGCCGCCTGCTGGGCCAGCAGTCCGGTCTCGAACCGGACCACGTGCTTGCCGAGGGCGCCGTTGTCGATGACGGCCTCGGTGAACTTCAGGTTGGGTCCCTCCACGGGATTCTCCTGTTCTGCCGTACGCCCTCGCAGGGACGAACGGCGATCAAGATTGCATCCGCGCGGCACCGCCCGGGCTGGGTATTCACCCGGTCTTCGATCGAGATCCCCGGTCGTCGCCCTCGATCGAGGGGACTCCGAGAATCACTACCGAGGACCGAGCCTGCTCGCTGGGGCTGTGTCCGGATGCAATCAATGGTTGTGATTCTTCGCTGTTCAATTGTGGTCGAGCGGCCGAAATGTCAGTGAAGCGGCCCTCCGAAGAGGACCGCTTCGCTCGCTCAGCGCCGCAGGCCGAGTCGCTCGATCAGCGACCGGTACCGCTCGATGTCGGTCTTGGCGACATAGTTGAGCAGTCGGCGACGCTGACCGACCAGCAGCATCAGCCCGCGCCGGCTGTGGTGATCGTGCTTGTGTTCCTTCAGGTGCTCCGTCAGATGCGAGATCCGGCGGCTGAGCAGCGCGATCTGAACCTCCGGAGAGCCGGTATCGCCCTCGGTCGTCGCGTACTCGTCGATGATCTTCTTCTTTTCAGCAGCGTCGATCGACACGTGCTCTCCTCTCGGTTTCCCGGTGCGCGGCGCCCCCTGAAGCCTCGAGCATCGAGACCTTGCACTCGGTGTGCGTGGGAGCTCTTGGGCATCCGCGGCCGAACGTACGGCGGGACAAAGGCTAGCAGCGCGCCCCACCCGGCACGAAATCGGCACAGGCGTGCAGCGGCGTCAAGCCCGGTCGGCGAGCAGCTCCGCCGCCTCGGTCAGGCGAACGAGGTCCGGCAGGTCGTCCAGCAGCCCGGGCAGCCAGCCGCCAGCGTAGCCCCGATCCTCCTCGTTCGCCGCCGGATCCGCCAACCGTCCCACCTGCTCGGCCAGAAAGTTGAGGCTCGCCGCGACCCCGGAGGCGAAGGCGTCCGGCCGGTGATCCGAGCCGTGCCTCCGGCCGCCCGGTAGGTGTCGTACGCGGAGCGCAACTGGTCCGGGCGGTCGAGCATCGCCGTGAGTTGCGAGCCCAGTTCCCGATCGGCCCAGGTGCCGCCGGCGTTGTCCCAGTCGACCAGCACCCGTCGCCCGGCGCCGGTGACCATGACGTTGGCCGGTTGGGCGTCCCGGTGCGACCAGAGCGGCGGGCCCACAGGTTGACGGCCGACCAGTGCGACCAAGCCGGGCACCTCTTCCTCGACCAGGCGCTCGAACCGTCCCGCCCAGGCAGCCCGGCGCGGGACTCGGCACCCCCGGCGCCGGCCGCCTCCCGCAGCGAGAGCTCGTTGGCCACATCGGACTCGTCCGGCACGTAGGCGATGAACTCCTTCGCGGCCAGGGGTCCGGTGCCAGTGCCCGGTCAGGTCGAGCCGCCAGACGGCTCCGATCGCTCCACGGCGCACCCTGCTCGCCGTACCCGAGCGGGCACCGAGGGCGGCGGCGAGAGAGGGGCCGGGGTCCAGGTCGTGCCTGCGCCCGGACGAGCCATCAGGAGGCAAGACCTAGAAAGACGACCAGTGCTCGCTCCAGTGCGAGCAGATATTCAGCTTCGAGCACTCCAACCCGTTCTCGCAGTTGGCTTCGCCGCGCCGTCATCAGCTTGTCGACCATGAGCTTCGACCTCGAGCGCAAACCATTCGAGGGAGTCGGATCGACGGAAATCCGGAGGATCGGCGCCTCGGTCGGATCGGTCGTCAGGAGACAGAGCGTGACCGAATCTGTCTGATCGAACAGATCTGCCTGGATGATGACGACCGGACGCGGCTTGCCCGCGTAGCCAGGCCCGACGGCAGTCCAGATCTCTCCACGGCGCACGCGGGTCAGTCGTCCCACTCGGCGAACGAGTCCACGAATGCCTGGTCCTCCTCAGCAGCATGACTGCCCGCCACTAGCCGTGACTGGCGCCGAGCCTCCGCGGCAAAGCCAGGCGCGCGAGTGTCGGGCACCCAGATCTGGATCGGGCGCAAGCCCCGCTTGCGCAGGTGATCGCGGTGCCGCCGCACCCGATCTCGTGAGGACGTTCCAGCCATGGACCCATGTTACATGCAACGACTCGAGCGCGGCCGGAAAATCAGTTGCGCGATCCCGGGCGATCGGTAGATTCAGCACTTCGCCCATTTTTCGACTCGATCCCGCAGGGGGAGTCTTGCCATGTCCGAAAGTGAGCCCGATCAACCCGACGCCCTGACCGAGGAACAAGATCATCTCGAGCGGTCCCGTGCGACGCTCAACCGGATGCATGTCCACGCCGGCGGACTGAAGGCGGTCGGCGCCGCGGCCGTCAGCGAGGGGCCGAACGTCTCGACCGAATATCTCAAGCAGGTGCTGTACCGGCGCACGAAGTCGCTCATCGACGACCCGACCGTGCCGCTCTTCTTCGGCCGGATCGACTACGACCGGCCCGATCTGCCCGGCCGGATCCACATCGGACGCCGGCACGTGACCGGCGAGGCCGGGGGCGAGCCGATGGTGATCGACTGGCGCGCACCGGTCGCGCTCCCCTTCTACCGCGCGACCAAGGACGACCCGATGGGAGTCCGGCTGCGCCGCCGGTTCGGGTACGCCCACGGCGAGCTCACCGCGTACGAGGACGAGGACCTGGTCGCCGGCGACGCGCTGGAGCACTCGGACATCCTGGAGGCCGAGATCGCCCGGCCGCGGACCGGACCGATGCGCGACATCGTCGCGACCATCCAGCCGGACCAGGACGTGATCGTCCGGTCCGACCTGGAACGCTCCGTCTGCATCCAGGGCGCGCCCGGCACCGGCAAGACCGCGGTCGGACTGCACCGGGCCGCCTTCCTCCTCTACACGCACCGTGATCAACTCGGCCGGTCCGGGCTGATGGTGATCGGGCCGAACGACAGCTTCCTCACCTACATCGGCGACGTGCTGCCGGCTCTCGGCGAGGTCGTCGCGACCCAGGAAACCGTTGCCTCGTTGGTGTCCCGGGCGACCGGCCTGACCGCGACCGGCGAGGAACCGGTCGAGTCCGCGGTGATCAAGGGCGACGCCCGGCTGGCCGAGGTGATCAGGAAGGCGATCTGGAGTCACCTCCGGCCGGCCACCGAGACTCTGCTGGTGCAGCGCGGCTCCCGCCAGTTCCGGGTGCCGGCCTATCTCGCCGACGAACTCGTGCAGTCGATCCGGGACCGCGGCGTCCGCTACACCGCGGGCCGGGAGATGGTGCCGCAGCGACTGGCACACCAGGTGCTGCTGCGGATGGAGGCCTCCGGCGACTCCCCCGACGACCGGGTGCAGAACTCCGTGGCCCGGAGCCGCGGCGTGAAGGCGTACGCGGAAGCCCTCTGGCCGGCCGTCGACCCGGCGAAGTTGATCTTGCGCCTGCTCACCGATGCGGAATTCCTGGCCGCGCACGCCGACGGCATCCTCACCGAGGCGGAACAGGCGGCGATCCGGCCGGCCAAGCCGCCCCGGTCGGTGAAGTCGGCGCGCTGGACGCCGGCGGACCTGATCTTGATCGACGAGGCCATGGACGCCCTGTCCCGGACGCCCAGCCTCGGCCACCTGATCATCGACGAGGCCCAGGACCTGTCCGCGATGCAACTGCGGGCCATCGGCCGGCGGGCCAGCACCGGGTCGGTGACCGTCCTCGGCGACCTGGCCCAGGCCACCACACCCTGGGCCGCCCGGTCCTGGGCCGAGGCGCTGGACCATCTCGGCCAGCCGGCGGCCGAGCTCAAGGAACTGGTCACCGGCTTCCGGGTGCCGGCGGCGGTGATCGACTTCGCGGCCCGGCTGCTGCCGTCGATCGCGCCGACCCTCTCCGCTCCGTACTCGATCCGGCGGTCCCGCGGCGACCTGACGATCACGCCCAGCAGCGCCGCCGGCGCCGACCTCGCCGAGGCGGTCCAGGCGGCCCTGGCCCTGGAGGGCAGCATCGGCCTGATCGCCGCCGACGCCGATGTTCCTTTCGTGGCAGGGGTTCTGGCCGAGCACGGCCTGACCCACGGCGTGCTCGGAGCGCAGCAGGACGAGGAGGACGGCGTCTTCGACCGCAGGCTGGACGTGGTGCCGGCCTCGATCGCCAAGGGCCTCGAGTTCGACCACGTGGTGCTGCTGGAGCCGGCCGCGATCGTCGCGGCGGAGCCGGACCGGCCGACCGGCCTGCGCCGGCTGTACGTCTGCCTGACCCGGGCCGTCACCTCGCTGCGGATCGTGCACACCGAACCACTGCCGGACGAGCTCACCGGCTGATCCGCCGGACCGCCCCGGCGGCGGGTGTTAGGTTGAAGCGGTCTGCGTCGACCTGCCGGGACGAAGGAGTCTGGGATGAGCGCGATCTCGCGACGACTGCTGCTGGCCGGGGCCGCCGGAACGGCGATCCCGTTGACCCTGACCCCGCTCAACCTCGGAGCGGCCGAGGAACGCCCAGGCGGCAGGTTCCGGTCCTGGCTCGCCGACACCTGGCGGTCCATGATCGCGATGACCGACGAGCGGACCGGGCTGACCGCCGACAACATCGACGGCACCCTGGACCCGGACAGCCGCAGCGGCTACACATCGCCGACCAACATCGGCGGCTACCTGTGGAGCACGGTGATCGCGCACCGACTCCGGCTGATCACCGACCGGGAACGGTCGCGCCGGCTCGGGCAGACGCTGCGCACGCTGGACCGGATGGTGCGCCACGAGCCGAGCGGCATGTTCTACAACTGGTACGACGAGCGCACCGGCGACGTGCTGACCAGCTGGCCCGGCAGCGGCGACAAGGTCTACCCGTTCCTGTCCAGCGTCGACAACGGCTGGCTGGCCGCGGCCCTGATGGTGATCATGGGCGCCGGGACCGACCAGCGCCGGGAGGCCGCACGACTGCTGGACAGCATGAACTTCGCCGCGTTCTACGATCCCGCGGCGCGTCCGGCATTCGGCACCGGCCTGCTCCGGGGCGGGTTCTGGGACGGCGAGGTGCCGCCCGACAAGCCGTGGGTCGACGGCGACTACCTCGGCACCGGTGTTCCGGTGCACTACACCACCAACCATTATGATACGACTGTATCGGAAACCCGCATCACCTCCTACCTGGCGATCGCCCGCGGCCAGGTGCCGGCCAAGCACTACTTCGCGACCTGGCGGACCTTTCCCTCCGGTTGCGACTGGGACTGGCAGGAGCAGGAGCCGGTCGGCCGGACCCGGACCTATCTCGGCATCGACGTCTTCGAGGGCGCCTACGGCTACCGCGACTCGCTGGTCGTCCCGGGCTGGGGCGGATCGATGTTCGAGGCGTTGATGCCGGACCTGTTCGTCCCGGAGGCACGCTGGGCGCCGAAGTCCTGGGGCGTGAACCATCCGCTGACCGTACGTGCGCACCGGCTGCACGGCCTGGAGGACGCGGGCTACGGCTACTGGGGCTTCTCCCCCGCCAGCGAACCGGGCGGCGGTTACCGGGAGTACGGCGTCGACCCGATCGGGCTGAATCCGGACGGCTACTACTCCGACGCCGAGAAGAGCAACGTCGACCTCGGCTACGGCAACTGCCGGGCACCGGGCCCCGACCCGGCCTTCGGCGACGGAGTGGTCACGCCGCACGCCGGCTTCCTGGCGCTGCCGTACGCCCGCGTCGAGGGTTACCGGAACCTGATCAAGATCGCCGACGAGCTGGACTGCTACGGCCCCGGCGGATTCTACGACGCGGTCGCGGTCCGGTCCGGCACGGTGGCCCGGCGCTACCTGGCCCTGGACCAGGCGATGATCATCGGCGCACTGGGCAACCTGATGGCCGGCGACGTGCTCCGGAAGGCCTTCTGTGGCAAGGAAGTGACGGCGGCGATCAAGCCTCTGATCGGGATGGAGACGTTCGGCGCCGGCTGGGCCTGACGTCGGGCCGCAGTGCGTCCAGGATCAGGGCGAGGCCGAACTCGAACTCGTCGGCGTAGGAGTAGCCCGGCCGCAGCGCGTAGTCGGTGATCAACTCGGTCAGGTGCGGATAGGCGTCGGCCGGTTGATCGTCGAGGATGCCGCCGGCGACCTGGTCCAGCTCGGCCCGGTCGGAGAACGGCAGGCTCGACTCCTGCAGGACGAACCCGTACAGGTAGCTGTCGATCAACGAGAAGGCGTGCGCCGCCATCGGCACCGAGAACCCGCCGGCTCGCAGCGCGCCGAGGACCGCGTCGTGATGGCGGAGCGTCGCCGGACCCGGCGTGCCGCGTGAGTCCAGCAGCCCGACCGCCCAGGGGTGCCGGCGGAGCACGGACCGCGCCGAGACCGCCCGTTCCCGCATCGCCCGCTTCCAGTCCGTCCCCGTGGCGGGAAGCTCGATCTCGTCGAACACCGCGTCGACCATGCCGTCCAGCAGGTCCTCCCGGCCGTCGACATGGTTGTAGAGCGACATCGCCTCGACCCCGAGCCGGCCGGCGACCGCGCGCATGGTCAGCCCGGCCTCGCCGTCGGCATCGGCCAGCGCGACGGCCGCCGCGATCACCCGCGCCCGGCTCAGCGGCTCGCGCTTCACCCCGGTGCGTCCCTGCCGTGCCATGAGTTCCTTTCCACCGATTGACCGACTTACGACGTAAGCTTACTCTTACTTACAACGTAAGCCTCAGAGATCGGGAGCACGGAGATGAAGAACGGGAACCGCCGCAGGGCCTGCATCGTGGGCGCGTCGGGCAAGCTCGGGCAGCACTTGGTACGGCACGCCCTCGATCGGGGGTACGAGGTCGTCGGCGTCTGCCGGGAGCGCAGCGTGGAGAAGCTGGCCCCGTTCGCGGACCGGATGACGATCATCCCCGGCCCGACCAACGACCCGGAGGTGATCCGGCGGGCCGTCGCGGGCTGCGACGCCGTGCTCGCCGTGCTGGTGCCGTGGGGCGTGCAGCAGTACTCGTCGGGCACCGCCCAGGCCGTACTCGATCATGCCGCACCGGATGCGCGGCTGATCTTCTCCTGCGGCTGGCACATCACCAAGGACGGCCGCGACCGCTACGCCTGGTGGTTCCTGGCCGCCCTCCGGATCATGACGGTGCTGGCCAAGTTGGCCCGCGCCGTGGAGATCGACGACCAGGTCGAGGCCTGCCGGCGGATCTTCGCCAGCGACCGCCGCTGGACCGTCGTCCGTGGCAGCGACCTGGAGGAGGGCGAGAGCCAGGGCCTGCCCGTCTGGAGCCGCCACGTCGGCGATCGGGTGCTGGCCAGCAACCTGACCCGGCGAACCGACTTCGCCCTGTTCATGATCGAAGCCATCGACGACGACACCCTGATCGGTGAGGCCCCGGCGATCGTCGGCCGGCGCTCCCCCAGCGCGCTCGCGCACGCGGGTGGCCCTACCGCGGTCGCAGACGATTGATCAGGAACGCCGCGGTCAGCCGATGCGCGCCGAGCGGTGTGTCCGGGCCGTAGCCGAGGCGCTCCTGAAGCGTCCTGACCCTGGCCTGCAGGGTTGCGTGGTGGACGCCGAGCAGCTTGGCCGCGGCGCGCAGGCTGTCGCTGTTGATCAAGGCCTCGACGGTGGACTCCGCCCAGGAGCGCTCCTTGATCAACTCGGCCAGTGCCGCGACGTCACCATGATCATCCGGTACGTCCGCGAGCCGCACGAGCACGCCGAGCGTCTCGGCGTCGACGGCCGTGATCAGGTCGCTGGTCAGCCGGAGCGCGATCGCCGCCGTCCGGGCGGACTCGGCGGCGTCGGTCGCCGGCGCCGGGACCCCGCGGCCGGACCGTCGCGGCGCGCCGAGCCGTCCGGCATCGTCGGTCAGCGCCAACCGCGCCCGCGCGGCACCGAAGCCGGTGATCACCGAGGGGAGTTCAGCCGGCAGCTCGTGATCGGCCGGGACCGCCCAGAGCCGGACCTGCTGTTCGGGCCGCAGCCGGAGCCGGGCCAGGGCGACCCGGCGTGCCCCGTCGGTCGCCGCCGGATCGACCAGCACGGCCAGCGGATCCCGGTCGGAGGCCACCCGGCGGCGACCGCCGATGCCGACCGCGAGGGCGAGCCGCTCGAGCACCATGGCGTCGGTGGAATGCGCGGCGCCGTCTCGTTCGAGCCAGACCACGCCGTCCTCGGTGGACCGGGTCAACGCTCCCGGCGGCGGTTGTGATCCATGATCGTGACGCCGGCCGTCCGCCGCGATCCGTACGCCATGGGCCTGACCGGCATGCCCGGCCGGGCAGCCGCTCAGCATCACGGCGGCGCGGAGCAGGGCGTCGATGCCGACCTGGGCGTCGACCAGCGCGTCGAAGTGCGCCACGACCCGAAGACCCTCGCCGGCCTCCGGGTCCAGCGACATCAGCCGGCCCGTCAGCTCCTGCATCGTGATCGAAATCTACCCTGGCCCGGAAGGATGCTCCGGCTAGAGGCGGAGCGCCCGGCGCAGCCAGGAGTCCACCGCCGCGGCGGCCGCGACCGAGACGCCGGCCTGGGCGACCATCGAGAAACCGTGGAAGCCACCGGCCCAGATGTGCAGCTCGGCCTGGCCGCCGGCCGCCCAGAGCCGGGACGCGTAGTCCACCGCCTCGTCCCGGAACACCTCGGCCGAGCCGGCGTCGATGAAGGCCGGCGGCAGCCCGGACAGGTCGGTGGCCCGGGCCGGCGCGGCGTACGGCGAGATGTCGTCGCGTTCCCGGTGATCATCGCCCAGCAGTGCGGACCAGCCGAACAGGTTGTTCTGCCGGTCCCACAGCCCGACGCCGTCGTACTGATGGCTGGAGACGGTGACGTTGCGGTCGTCGAGCATCGGGCAGATCAGCAACTGCCCGGCCAGCCGGGGCCCGTTGCGGTCACGCGCCAGCAACGCCGTGCCGGCCGCCAGCCCGCCGCCCGCGCTGCCGCCCGCGATGATCAGCCGGTCGGGATCGATGCCCAGCTCGTCGGCATGTTCGGCGGTCCAGCGCAGGCCCGCATAACAGTCCTCGACCGGCGCCGGATCCGGGTGATCGGGAGCCAGCCGGTATTCGACGCTGACCACGACCGCCTCGCCGGCCTCGACCAGGTCGAAGAAGCCGTCGACGCCCATCAGCCGGTCGCCCATGATCATTCCGCCGCCATGGGTGTGGTAGATCCCGGCCGCCGGTCCGCTGACCGCCCGGGTGGTCCGGAAGACGGCGACGGTGATCTCCGGTGCGCCGGCCGGGCCGGGCACGAGGCGATCCTCGTACGCGATCGCCCGGCCGGCCAGCCGCTCCTCGATCGGCGGCATCGCGATCACGTCCCCGCCGGAGCGGAGCGCGGTCAGCGTTTCCGCGGAGAGGTCGAGCCGCGGTTGGCCGCCGAGCAGCTCGGTGAGCACCGGCTCGAGCTCCGGATCGAACGGCGGGCGGGCGACATCGGTGTCGGTCATGATCACTCCTCGGTCGGCAGGTGCTTCCATGATCATCCGCCCCGCCCGCCCGCCGCGACCGCCATCGCGGTCAGGTTCCGGCGCGCCGCTCCGCCGTCTGGCTGATCGGTCAGGCGTTGCTGCCGCCGTCCACGATCAGCGTGGCGCCGCTGATCTGGCGACCCGAGTCGGCGGCCAGGAAGAGCACCGCGCCGGCGATGTCGTCCACCGAACCGTACTCACCGAGGGCGGAGAATCCGCGTTGCAGGTCCGCACTCTCGCCGACCGACGGGTTCATGTCGGTGTCCGTCGCGCCGGGATGGACCAGGTTGACGGTGATCCCGCGCGGGCCGAGTTCCCGGGCCAGGGCCCGGGTCAGGCCACTGTTCGCGGCCTTGGTCATCGAGTAGAGCGCGATGTTGCCGAAGCTGGCCCGCTCGGCGAGATTGCTCCCGATGGTGATGATCCGGCCGAGATGCGGGACCGCGGCGCGGACGGCGAGGAACGGAGCCCGCACGTGCACGGCGATGGTGCGGTCGATCTCGTCCAGGTCGGTCTCCTCGACCGGCCCGTAGGGGAAGATTCCGGCGTTGTTGATCACGATGTCGAGCCGGCCGAACTCGGCGACGGTGCGGTCCACCGCGTCCTGGATCGCGGTGGCGTCGGCGCTGTCGGCCGGCAGCGCGATCGCCCGTCCGCCTCGTTCGACGAGCCCGGTCGCGACCGCCTCGGCCAGCTCCTTGCTGCGTTCGTACGTGAGCGCGACGGCGGCCCCGGCCGCCGAGAGGGCGCGCGCGATCGCGGCCCCGATCCCGCGACTGCCGCCGGTGACCAGCGCCACGCGGCCCGTGAGATCTGTCTGGAGGGACGTGTTCAAGGTTTCTGTAGTGATTGACACATAAATAGGATGGCATGGTGTCGTGCCGGAGTCAACGGCTATTCTTAGTGATCGATACAGAAAGGTGGGCGAGGCATGGCGCAGCGCGGACGGCCGCGGGCCTTCGACCGCGAGGTCGCCCTGCGCGCCGCCATGGAGGTCTTCTGGGAACACGGCTACGAGGGCACGTCGCTGTCCGACCTGACCGCCGCGATGAAGATCAACTCGCCAAGCCTCTACGCGGCGTTCGGCGGCAAGGAGGAGCTGTTCCGGGAGGCGGTCGGGCTGTACGGCGCGACCGAGGGCGGGCTGACCGCCCGGGCGCTCACCGAGGAACCGACCGCGGCCGCGGCCGTCGAGGCGATGCTGCGGGACAACGCCGCGGCCTACTCGTCCGGCGACGGGCCGCGCGGCTGCATGATCGTGCTGGCCGGCTCCACGTACACGACCCGGAGCGAGACCGTGCGGGATTTCCTGGTGGAGAAGCGGATCGAGACGGTCGGGCAGGTGCAGGAACGGCTCGCCCGAGGCATCCGCGACGGCGACCTCGCGGCCGGAACCGACACCGCGATGGTCGCCGACTTCTACACCACGGTGCTGTACGGCCTCTCGATCCGGGCCCGGGACTGCGCCAGCACCGCGGAACTGAACAAGATCATCGACGGTGCGATGGCCGCCTGGCCCGCCCTGACCGGAGGTCCCGCGTAGGGTTCGGCGGGTGACGCGGTGGGACACGACCCTGACTCCGGCAGCGCTGGCCGACCTGGTGGCGGCCGCACGGCGACAGCGGCCCGAGCTCGGCGAGGCGGACCCGGAGCTGATCGGCGAGGGGATCAGCACGCTGACGTACGGCTGGCCCGGGTGGGCGCTCCGGATCTCGCGCCGCCATCCCGAACCCTGGACCTGGCGCGGCGGCCGCGGCCACGAGCTCGCCCTGCTCGCCGAACTGCGGCAGCGCGGCTTGCCGGTGCCGGCCGACGGTGTCGTGATCCAGGAGGCCGGCGGGCTGCCGGCGGCGATCCTGGAGCGCCGGGTCGTCGGGGCACCGCTCGATCCCGACCGGGTCCGGACCGATCCCGGGCTGATGACCAGGATCGCGATGATCTTGGACCGGCTGCATGCCGTCGGTCCGGAGGAGGCCGCCTCGCTCGGCGTACCCCGGGACGATCCGACGGGTGAGTTCCGGGAGGCGCTGGCCGTGGTGGAGCTCACCTCCGGGCTGCGGCGGCGGGTCGAGTCCTCGCTCGCACTGCTGGAGGGGCGGGCGCGGATCCGTACCCTGTGTCATCGGGACTTCCGGGTCGACCACCTGATCAGCGCCCGGGACGGCGACGTCACCGGGCTGCTCGACCTCGGCGATCTCGGCATCGACGATCCGGCGGTAGATCTGGCCCATCTGCACGGCGAGCTCGGCCCGGACGCGGTGGCCCGGATCTGCGCCGCGATGGAGACCGCGGATCCAGGCCTGGCCGAGGCGGCGCGGACCTTCCATGCCCTGTGGCCGTTGCTCGAGCTGGCGCCGGGCGGCGACTGGTGGGGCGACCCGGCCACGGCCCGGGACCGACTCGCCGCACTGCTCCGACCATGATCAACAATTCCCTGGCATGATCACCGGATGGAGTGGGAGACCAGGCGGGACCGACATCGACCGATCTCCGACTCGCTCGCCGCGCTGACGGATCCCGAGCTCGCGGAGCTGGTCGGTTCCGCCGGTTCCGGGACGATCGAGGTCGCCGGCGCCGTGGTGTTCGCCAAGCGGATCCCGCTGACCGAGCTGGAACTGGCGCAGCCGAACTCGACCGCGAACCTGTTCGACCTGCCGCCGGTCTGCCACTTCTTCTTCGGCGTGCCCGCGGTGACCCGGTTCGGCTTCGGCGGCCCGGCGCTCAACGCCTGGCGCGAGCTGGCCGCGAACCTGATCATCACCGACGGTGTGCTGGCCGGCGAGACGGAGGCCTTCCCACTGCTGCATCACTGGCGGGTGCTGCCCGGCCGGCCCCCGCTGGCCGCCGGCCCCGAGGACCTGGAGGGTTTGGTCGCCGAGCTGGACGGCTCGCCGGCCGTACGGGCCCGGCTGGAGGCCCTGCGCGCCGCGACGCACAGCCTCGTGCTGATCAGCGAGCAGTTGCCGTACCCGGTGACGGACTGGCTGCGGGAGGATCCGCTCGCGAAGGCGGAGTCGTTCGAGCGGCAACTGTTCGCGATCACCGACTTCCTGCGCGGCCGGGAGCTGCTGCACCTGGACGGACAGCTCGGCAACATGCGCTCCGACGGCGAGCGGCTCTACCTCGTCGACTTCGGCCTGGCCACCTCGCCGCGCTTCGACGTGACCGAGCCGGAGCGGGCCTTCCTCGCCACCATCGCCACCAGCGATGCCGACTACGCCGCCCAGCGGCTGGTGCACTGGCTGGCCGTCGCCGTCTGCGGCGTACCGGACCCGAAGGCGCCCGGCCAGGACTGGCGACCGCGGGCCGAGTTCGTCCGCCGCTGTGCCGAGGGCGACCTCCCCGACGACCTGCCCCCGGTCGCCGCGGGCCTTCTGACCCGCCACGCCGCCACCGCCTGGCGCACCTTCCAGTTCTACCGCCGGCTGTTCAACGAGGATCGGCGCACCGACTATCCGCAGCCGCTGCTGCGCTGATCCTGGGTCTGCCCACCTGCGGGACACCGGAAGGCTGGGGGTGGTGGCCGCGACGGCGGATCGAGCCGTACCGCCGGCGTGTCAAGGAGCGGCCAGCCCGGCTGACCGTGCAAGTGGCACGCATCTGCATCTCAGCGCCGCCCCGGAGGTCAGAAATCGATTTCACGATGCGTTGGACGACAGCTTTGTGCCACTCGCCAGAAACGGTCAGGGCAGTCGTTCACCGAGTGGCAGCCACCAGGTCGATCCGCCCCAGGCGTTGGATCCCGGCAGCACCGGAGTCGGCCAATCGTGCTCGGGCGGAAGGTCAGCCAGTGGTCCGCGATGGGGCCGATGCCGGTCCTGAGTTCCTCGAGGATCGCCGCGGCCCCCTGCTCGAGGCAGGGCCCGCACTTTCGAACCGGTGGCGCCGGTGGGTCACCAGGCGCGGTCGGCGTCGAGGCGGCGGCCGACCAGTCGGGACCGGATCCGGTCTACGCGGGTCTCGACCCAGGACTCGTCGGCCATGCCAAGCTTGGCGCGATGGGTCAGGCGGAACTCGAGCATCTCGCCGAGCGGGCGATCGGAGCACTTGTCGAACCGGCGCGGGGCCCGGGCGCGGGCCCGCAGCTCGGCGTCCTCGGCGAGGTCGAGGTCGGCCGGACCGGTCGCGGCCTGCAGCGACTGCTGGGCCAGCCGACGGTTGGTCCGGACTGCCCGGCGCTTGCCGTTGCGGATGGACTTCCGGGAACTCTTGTCGTTCTCCCCGTAGGAGTTGCGCCGGTCCTTGACGTAGCTCAGCGCCTTCTTCTCCTGCGGCGACCGGCGCATCGAAACCCTCCTGTCCGTCCGTGTCCGTTGACCCGAGGGTAGGGCGCGCCGCCCGCTCGGTCATCCGGAATTCCGGTCCCGCTAGAGTGCTCGGGGTGATCACCGTCGCCGGTCTGAGCCCGTCGCTCGACCTGACCTATCTGGTCGATCGATTGGAGCCGGGCGAGATCCATCGGCCGTCGGAGGTCGTGCGGTGTGCGGGCGGGAAGTCGCTCAATCTGGCTCGGGCGGCGGCGGCGCTGGGGGCGCAGGTGGAGATCGTGGCGCTGCTCGGCGGCTCGACGGGCGACTATCTGGCGGAGCAGCTGTTGGCCGAGGGCGTCTCGGTGATCATGGTCGGGACGCCGGCGGAGACCCGGACCTGCGTGTCGATCGCGGCGGCGGACACCGGGCGGCTGACCGAGCTCTATCCGCGGGCGGAACCGGTGCCGGCGGACGTCTGGCGGACCTTCCATGATCAACTCGGTACGTCGTTGCGGCGCCGGCCGGGCTGGCTGGCGATCACCGGCAGTGCGCCGCGCGGGCTGGAGCCGGAGGCCCTGGCGGAGCTGGTCCGCCTGGCCGCCGACGCCGGGGTACGGGTCGCGGTGGACACCCACGGGCCGGCGCTGGCGGCCGCGATCACCGCCCGGCCGGAGCTGGTCAAGATCAACCGGTACGAGGCCGCCGAGCTGCTGCAGGTCGCCCCGGAGGGTGACCTGGGCGAACGCGCCGAGGCGGTACGGGAGCGGACCGGCGGAACGGTCGTGATCACCGACGGCGAGCACGGGGCGGTCGCCACCGACGGCAGCGGCCGTTGGCGGGTCGCGGCGTCGCCGGAGCGCGGCAGCTTCCCGGTCGGCAGCGGAGATTCCTTCCTCGGTGGGCTGCTCGGCGCCCTCGACCAGGGCTCGGACCTGCCGACGGCGCTGCGGCGCGGCACCGGGGCCGGCACCGCGAACGCGCTGATCCCCGGCCCGGCGCGCTTCCGTACCGAGGACGTGGACCGGATCGCCAAGGAACTCGACGTGGAGGAACTGTGACGGATCGGCCCAACATCGTCCTGATCGTCTCCGATGATCATGGTTACGCCGACCGCGGCTACCTCGGCCATGATCAACGGGTCACGACGCCGGCGCTGGACCGGCTGGCGGCGACCGGGGTCGACTGCACCCACGGCTATGTCAGTGCCCCGATCTGCAGCCCGTCCCGGGCCGGGCTGATCAGCGGGCACTACCAGCAGCGCTGGGGTGCCCGGTGGTTCAACGACTCCCGGTTCGGTGATCAGCTGCCGAGCCTGGCCGAGCGGCTCGGTGCGCTCGGCTACCGGACCGGCTACTTCGGCAAGGTGCACTACGGTCCGGAGGACGTCGGCGACCGGGCCTGCCCGCCGCACCACGGCTTCGACGAGACGTTCTACGGCCTGGCCGGCCGCCAGATGGGTCGGCTCAACTACCTGCGGCACTCGACCGCCGCGGTCGAGGAGTACGGCCCGGACGCGTCCTGGCGGATGGCGGTCCAGCCGATGCTGACCGGCGACACCGAGGTCGAGCTGGAGGGCTTCCTGACCGAGGAGCTCGGCCGCCGGGCCGGCGCCTTCATCGAGGCCGGGTCCGAGCAGCCGTTCTTCACCATGATCGCGTTCAACGCCGTGCACAACTTCTGCTGGCAGCTGCCGGAGGAGGAACTCGCCGCCCGCGGGCTGCCGGTCCGGGCCGACTGGCACGACGCGGATGATCAGGGCTATGCGGAGTGGTACGACGGTTCGATCACGCCGAATCTCGAGCACGGCCGGGACTACTACCTGGCCCAGTTGGAGTTGATGGACCGCGAGATCGGCCGGCTGCTGGGCCGGCTGGACGAGCTCGGCATCGCCGACGACACGATCGTGGTCTACCTGACCGACAACGGCGGCTCGCCCTGCAACTACGGCGACAACACGCCGCTGCGCGGGTCCAAGTACACGCTCTGGGAGGGCGGCATCCGGGTCCCGTACCTGGTCCGCTGGCCCGGCGGCGGCTGGTCCGGCGGCCGCACCCTCGACGCCCCGGTCAGCTCCCTGGACCTGCTGCCGACCCTGGTCGGAGCGGCCGGCGCGGCCCCGGAGATCGTCGAGCAGGCGGACGGAATCGATCTCGGTCCGGTGCTGGCCGGCGCCGACGGTGATCATGAACGGGTGCTGCACTGGGACTGCGACTTCCAGTGGGCGGTCCGGGCCGGCGACCTCAAGCTGCGCTGGTGCGACGGCGATTCCCCACGGGCCGAGGGCATCCGTACCGTCGAGCGGGCCGAACCGGGAGACGGGACGAGCCTGTACGATCTCCGCAACGATCCCGGCGAGCAGCATGATCTTGCCGCCGAACGACCGGACGACGTCACCCGGCTGACCGCCCTGCACCACGACTGGGTCGCCTCCCTGCGCTGAGGTATCGCCCGCGTATCGAAATCCTGATACGCCGCCACAACCGCCCGACGGCTTCAGTTGAGGCATGAATCAGAGCGCGCGGACGGCCACGGTCGAGGTCCCGTTGGGCGAGGCGGACGGCGCCATTCCGGACGGCACGTCGGTGTCGGTGTACGCCGACGTACCGGCGGTGACCGGGCTCGACCCCGCGCTCCTGAAGGCGCTCCGCCGCGCAGCCCGCGCCGCGGCCCTGCACGGAATCGGGCTCCGGATCAACGCCGGCTGGCGTTCGCCGCGCCGGCAGTTGCGGCTGCTCGAGGACGCGGTCGGCCGGCTCGGGTCGAGCGAGGAGGCCGCCCGGTGGGTCGCGACGCCCGAGACGTCGGCGCACGTGGCGGGCGAGGCGGTCGACGTCGGCCCGGTCGAGGCGGCGGCCTGGCTGGCCGAGCACGGCACCGCGTACGGACTCTGCCGGATCTACCGCAACGAACCGTGGCACTTCGAGCTGCGGCCGGAGGCGGTCAGGTACGGGCAGCCACCGCTGTACGCGAACCCGAGCGAGGATCCTCGGCACCGACGCGGCCAGCGCCACACCGCCGGGCCGACGCCCGCCACACCCTAGGCTTCAAGCATGCGCGTGCTGATCGTGGAGGACGAGCCCTACCTGGCCGAGGCGGTCCGGGACGGACTGCGGCTGGAGGCCATCGCCGCCGACATCGCGGGTGACGGCGACACCGCACTGGAGCTGCTCTCGATCAACTCCTACGACCTCGCCGTTCTCGATCGCGACATTCCCGGACCGTCCGGCGACGAGGTGGCCCGGCGGATCGTCGCCTCCGGCAGCGGGATGCCGATCCTGATGCTGACCGCGGCCGACCGGATCGACGACAAGGCCTCCGGGTTCGAGCTCGGTGCCGACGACTACCTCACCAAGCCGTTCGAGCTGCGCGAGCTGGTGCTCCGGCTGCGGGCGCTGGACCGCCGGCGGGTCCACAGCCGGCCGCCGGTCCGCGAGATCGCCGGGCTGCGGCTGGACCCGTTCCGGCGCGAGGTCTACCGGGACGGCCGCTACGTCGCTCTGACCCGGAAGCAGTTCGCCGTGCTCGAAGTGCTGATCGCGGCCGAGGGCGGTGTGGTCAGTGCCGAGGAACTGCTGGAGCGGGCCTGGGACGAGAACGCCGACCCGTTCACGAATGCCGTCCGGATCACCGTGTCGGCGCTCCGCAAGCGGCTCGGCGAGCCGTGGGTGATCGCCACCGTCGCCGGCGTCGGCTACCGCATCGACACGGGTCCCGGTGACCCGGGAGCTGCCGATGGATAGAAGGCCCGGACTGAGCGTTCGGCTCAAGCTCACGCTGAGCTACGCCGGCCTGCTGATGCTGGCCGGGTTCATGGTGCTCGTCGTCGTCTGGGTCCTGCTGCTGCGGTACGGACCCGAGGGCGCGGTCACCACGCCGGAGGGCATCGACCCGGGCCGGATGATGATCAACGGCGACCTGCTCACGGCGCTCCGCCTGTTGGTCGGCGTGATGCTGCCGACCGCGACCATCGGGATGGCGTTCCTGCTGGTGTTCGGCCTGCTCGGCGGCTGGGTGCTGGCCGGCCGGATGCTCGCCCCGCTGGACCGGATCACCCGGGCCGTCCGGCAGACCACCGACGCGTCGCTGTCGCGCCGGATCCGGCTGCCGGGCCGGAAGGACGAGTTCCGCGAGCTCGCGGACGCCTTCGACGGCATGCTCGAGCAGCTCGAGGCCCACGTCACCCAGCAGCAGCGGTTCGCCGCGAACGCCTCCCACGAACTGCGCACCCCGCTGGCCATCTCACAGACCCTGATCGAGGTCGCCCGGACCGGCTCCGAGCAGAACCAGGGCGACCTCATCGATCGCCTGCACACGGTCAACACCCGGGCGATCGACCTCACCGAAGGACTGTTGCTGCTCAACCGGAGCGACCGCAGGCTCTTCACCACCGAGCCGGTCGATCTGTCGCTGCTCGCCGAGGAGGCCGCCGAGACGCTGCTGCCGCTCGCCGAGGACCGCAAGGTCACCCTCGAGGTCACCGGCGAGCCGAGCCGGACCCTCGGTTCGGCGGCGCTGCTGCTGCGGATGGTGACGAACCTGGTCCAGAACGCGATCGTGCACAACCTGCCCGAGCACGGCACCGTGACGGTGCGGACGGCGGCGCACGAGGACGGCAGCGTGGTCCGGATCGAGAACACCGGCCCGCCGGTCCCCTCCGTGCTGCTGCCGACCCTGCTCGAACCGTTCCAGCGCGGCACCGATCGGGCCCGCACCGAGCACTACGCCGGCGTCGGACTCGGCCTGGCCATCGTCGACAGCATCGTCCGCGCCCACGACGGGACGCTGGACCTGATCGCCCGGCCGGACGGCGGCTTGATCGTCACGGTCCGGTTGCCGGCCGGCGGTGCCGCGGAGCAGCACAGCTAGCCGCTCCTGCTTCGGTTGTATGCCCGGCCTATCGAAACGACCGTACGTTCCGGGAACAGCGGCGCAGTTTGACTGCAGGGTATGTGTGGAATTGCTGGGTATGTCGGACTGTCAGGGGATCAGGGCGCGGCGCTGTTGCGGGTGATGGCGGACGTCCAGGTCCATCGGGGCCCGGACGGAGCGGGCTATCACGTGCAGGGCGCCGTCGGGCTGGCCCACCGGCGGCTCGCCGTGATCGACCGGGTGGGTGGGGCTCAGCCGTTCCGGCGCGGCCGGTACGTGCTGGTCTACAACGGCGAGGTCTACAACTTCCGCGAGCTCCGGGCCGAACTGGTCCGGCTGGGCCAGGAGTTCCGGACCGACAGCGATACCGAGGTGGTCGCGGCGGCCTGGGCGGTCTGGGGCACGGCGGCGCTGGACCGGTTCAACGGGATGTTCGCGTTGGCGGTGACGGACAGCGAGACCGGTGAGACGGTGCTGGCCCGCGACCAGTTCGGCATCAAACCCCTGTATCTGGCGTGTGCGCCGGGCCGGGTGCTGTTCGCGAGCGAACTCACCCCTCTGCTGGCCACCGGTCTGGTCGGCCGCGAGCCGGACGAGCTGACCGTGTTCCGTTACCTGCGCTTCCGGGTCCATGACGACACCGACCGTACGTTCTTCGCCCGGATCAGCCGGCTGCTGCCCGGCGAGCTGGCCCGGATCGCGCCGGACGGCACCGTGACCCGCGAGACGTACACCTCGCTGCACCGCGAACTCCGCGAACTGGCCGAACAACCGGGCCGGCCGTATCGCTCCGACGTGGCCGAGGAGTTCGCCGAGGCCCTGCAGGCCGCGATCCGGACCAGGCTGGTCGCCGACGTGCCGATCGGCACCGCGTTGTCCGGCGGCCTGGACTCCTCCACCGTGGTCGTCGGCGTCAACCGGCTGCTGCTCGATCGCCACAGCGCCGCCGCGGCGATCGGCCCGCGACAGCAGTCCTTCTCCGCCGTCTTCCCCGGTGAGCTCAACGATGAGGAGCGCTACGTCGACGCCGTCGCGGACCGCTGCCGCTCGCTGCGGGTCCACAAGGTCCGACCGACCCCGGGCGGGTTCCTGGCCGACCTGGACGACTTCGTCCGCACCCAGGAGGAGCCGACCATCTCCACCGGCCCGTACGCGCAGTACTGCGTCATGCGGACCGCCGCGCAGCACGTCACGGTGATGATCGACGGCCAGGGCGCGGACGAGCTGATGGCCGGCTACGTGCCGTACTACCTGGTCAAGCTGCGTGAACTGCGCCGCCGCCGGGAGCACCGTCGACTGATCATCGAGACCGTCAAGGCCCAGGACGTGCTGTGGCGCCTCAGCCGGTTCACGATCAAGGACCGGCTCGCCGGCCGCCGGGCCGTCGGCATCGAGTCCCTGCTCGACGCCGACTTCAACGCCCGCCACCAAGATCAACATCCCACCGTCATCGACGACGACCTCAAGGCCCGGCTCGAGGACGACATCTTCCGGACCAGCCTGCCCGCGCTGCTGCGCTACGAGGACCGCAACACGATGCGATTCTCCCTCGAAGGCCGCGTCCCGTTCCTCGACTCCGAACTCGTCAAACTGCTGTGGTCGTTGGACTCCGATGCGATCCTGCACGCCGGCTGGAACAAACGCGCCCTCCGCGACGCCGCCCGCCCGCTGCTGCCCGCCATGATCACCGGACGCCGCAACAAGATCGGCTTCACCACCCCGGAATCCACCTGGTTCCGCGCGATCGGCCCGCAACTGCGCCAGATCCTCGCCAGCGCATCGTTCGGCCGGCGACCCTACTTCGACCAACGAGCGGTCCTGAGCGCCTTCGACGCCTACCTCGCCGGCCACGCGGCCAGCCAGACCATGCTCTTCTGGCGGCTGATCAACCTCGAGCTCTGGCTCCGCGAATACACCGACACGCCATCCCGGACGGTCGCTGCGGCATCGAGCCGACGACAGATCGGCCGCGTCCGGAGCTAGGCCTTCGGGGAGGCGAGGAGCTCGCGGATCTGCTCGACGTCGCGGTGCATCTGGACGATCAGCGCCTCACGGCCCTCGTACTTCACCTGGCCGCGGAGCCGCTGCTCGAAGTCGATCGCGATCTCGACGCCGTACAGCTCGAGATCGGTCCGGTCCAGCACGTACGCCTCGATCCGCCGCTCGACGCCGTCGAAGGTCGGGTTGGTGCCGACCGAGATCGCGGCCGGCCAGCGCGGCGACGGGATGTCCTGCCGGGTCACCCAGCCGGCGTAGACCCCGTCGGCGGGTACGGCCAGCGTCGGGTCGACGGCGACGTTCGCGGTCGGGAAGCCCAGCTCGCGGCCACGGTGGTCGCCCTCGATGACGACGCCGGAGAACCGGAACACCTGGTCGCTCAGCTCGCGGAACCGTTCCAGATCGCCGTCCGCGATCGCCTGGCGGATCAGCGTCGCCGAGTTCGGGGCGGCGGCGTCGCCGACCAGCTGGACGACCTGCACCTTGAAGTCGCCGCCGGCCAGGTCGGCCAGGGTCCCGACGTCGCCGCTGTTGTCGCGGCCGAACCGGAAGTTCTCGCCGACCACGATCCGTACCGGATCGAGCGGCCGGAGGGTCCCGTCGACGAACTCGGCCGGAGTCTGCCGGGACAGCTCGTGGGTGTAGTCGACGACCACGACCTCGTCGACGCCGGCGGCACGGAGCAGCTCGACCCGACGGTCCAGGGTGGTCAGCAGCGGCGGCACCCGGTCCGGGTGGTGGATCACCCAGGGATGCGGCCAGAACGTCACGGCGATCACCTTCGCACCCGGCTCGGCCTCCCGGGCCGCCTTGATCAGTGCGACATGACCTCGGTGCACGCCGTCGAAGTTTCCGATGATGATGACGCTGCCGTCGCTCATCGCGGGGCCCCCGCGGCGCAGTTCGGGGGAGCGCAGCGGAGGAGGGCTGCGTCGTGGGGTGCTGTCACTCGGTAAGTCTCCCATCCTGTCCTGAGGCCCCGTCGGCGACCGGCTCGCGGTCGATCGGGTGATCCGTGAAGCGATGCCGGAGCTCGTCGGTGCCTACCGTCGTGTCCCTCGCCAGGCCGGTGTCGGCCAGTTTCGCCTCCAGCTCGTCCAGCGCCTTGCGGAGACTGTGGATCGTCTCGGTCAGTTCCTTGGTCTCGACCCGGTCGTCGACCCGGTTCCGGTACGCCTCGTCCAGGCTGTTGATCACCACGCCGACGACGAGGTTGATCACGACGTAGGTGCCGATCAGCACGAACGAGATCGTGTACGGCAGCCCCCACGGCGACACCTCGCGGAGGTCGTACAGCACCGAGTTCCAGCCCTCCAGCGTGAGCAGCGTAAACAGGGTGAGCACGCCCTCGCCCAGGTTGCCGAAGTACTGCGGCGCGACGTCGCCGAACAACAGGTTGCCGATGATCGCGTAGATGAAGCAGAGCAGTCCGGTCAGCGCGAGCAGGCTCGCGGCGGGGCCGGCGGCGCGGCGCAGGCCGTCCATCAGGACGTGTACGTCGGGCATCAGCCGGAGCAGCCGGACCACCCGGAGCAGCCGGATCAGCCGCAGCGCGGTGGTGTTGCTGGACAGCCCGGGGACGAACGCGGCGGCCACGACGAGGGTGTCGAACACGTTCCACGGATCGCTGAAGAAGCGGCGCGGGTTCAGGCCGTACGCGACGAAGCGGAGCAGCACCTCGATCACGAAGATGCCCAGGAAGCCGTAGTCGATCAGCTCGATCGCCCGGTGCACGCCGGCCGGCAGCTCACGGTAGGTCTGGACCCCGATGGTGATCGCGTTGGCCAGGATCACCGCGACGATCAGGTTCTGGAACCAGGTCGCGTTGACCAGTCCGTGCGCGGCGCGTTGCCAACGCGGGGCACCCTCAGGCGGCTGGTACGGCATCGGAGTCCTGTCAGTCGACGAAAACGGCATCGGCGACGGCGTCCGGGCCGGCCGGCCGGTAGAGCGCCAGGAAGCGGCCGTCCCCGGCGAACACCGCGGTCGGGTCGGCGGGCAACGCGAGTCCGGTCAGCCGGCGGCCGTGCCGGACGGCTTCGGCCTGGCCGTCGTCCAGGGTGCGGGTCGGGAACTGTTCGGCCGCGACCTCGTCGATCCCGATCAGCCGCAGCCCGTCGGCATCGGCCGCGTCCAGGGTCTGCGCACGATCCTCGGTGAACGAACCCACCGCGGTCCGGCGCAGCGCCGTCAGGTGTCCCCCGGTCCCGAGGCTCGCGCCCAGGTCGCGGGCCAGGGCCCGGATGTAGGTGCCGGCGGTGCACTCCACCGCAACGTCCAGGTCGACCAGGGGCAGCCCGGTGACGTCGTGCAGTTCGCGCCGCTCCAGCAGCGTGAACTCCGAGACCGTGACCGGCCGCGCCGCGAGCTCGACCGCCTGGCCCTCCCGAACCCGGGTGTAGGAACGGACGCCGTTGATCTTGATCGCCGACACCGCGCTCGGCACCTGCCGGATGGCCCCGGTCAGCCGGGCCATCGCGGCCGCAACCCGGTCCGGCGCCACGTCCGCAGCGCCGAGCCGACCGACCACCTCGCCGTCGGCGTCGTCGGTCACCGTACTGACGCCGAGCCGGATCGTCGCCGTGTAGCGCTTGATCGTCGCGGTCAGGTGGCCGAGCAGCCGGGTGGCCCGGTTGATGCCGATCACCAGCACGCCGGTGGCCATCGGGTCGAGCGTCCCGGCGTGACCGACCCGGCGGGTTCCGGCCAGCCGGCGCACCCGGGCGACCACCTGGTGCGAGGTCAGCCCGCCGGGCTTGTCGATGATGACCAAGCCCGAACCGGTGGTCCCGGAGGCGCCGCCGGCGTCAGTCCTCGTCTTCGGTCTCGTCATCGGCGCGCTTGTACGGATCCGGATCGCCGGCGTAACTGGCTCCGGCGGCCCGCTCCGCCACCTCGGCATCGCCGGCCTTGGCCTGGGCCAGCAGGTCGTCGATCTGCCGAGCGGTCTCCGGCACCGCGTCCTCGATGAACGCGAGTGTCGGGGTGAACCGCAGGCCGAGCTGCTTGCCGACCTGCGACCGGATCAGGCCGGTCGCCGACCGCAGCGCGGCCGCCGTCCCGGCCCGCTCCTCGTCGCTGCCGAGCACGGTGTAGAAGACGGACGCCTCGCGGCTGTCGCCGGTCAACCGGACGTCGGTCACGGTGACGAAGCCGAGCCGCGGGTCCTTGACCCGCCGCTCCAGCATCTCCGCCACGATCACCTTGATCTGGTCGGCCAGCTTCAGCACCCGCGGCGAGCTCACACCCGCTCCTTCTCCCGCATCTCGAAGGTCTCCACCACGTCACCGACCCGGATGTCGGAGTAGTTGGCGAGGGTGAGGCCGCACTCGAAGCCCTCCCGCACCTCGGTGACGTCGTCCTTCTCCCGCCGGAGCGAGGAGATGGTGGTCTCGGTCAGCACCACGCCGTCGCGGATCAGGCGGGCCGAGGCGTTGCGCCGGACCAGCCCGTTGGTGATCATGCAGCCCGCGATGACGCCGGCCCGGGACGACCGGAAGATCTCCCGGATCTCGGCCTGGCCGAGCTGAGCCTCTTCGTAGATCGGCTTCAGCATGCCCTTCAGCGCCGCCTCGATCTCATCGATCGCGGCGTAGATCACCGAGTAGTAGCGGACGTCGACGCCGAGCCGGTCGGCCAGTTCGGACGCCTTGCCCTGGGCGCGGACGTTGAAGCCGATGATCACCGCGTCGAACGCGGCCGCCAGGTTGACGTTGGTCTCGGTGATGCCACCGACACCGCGGTCGATCACCTGCAGCGCGACCTCGTCGCCCACGTCGATCTTGGACAGCGCCTCTTCCAGAGCCTCGACCGAGCCGGAACCGTCGCCCTTCAGGATCAGCTTCAGTTCCTGCTTCTCGCCCTTCTCCAGCTGCTCGAACAGCTGGTCCAGGGTCTTCCGGCGGGCACCGGCGGCCTGCGCCGCGGCACGCAGCCGGGCGGACCGGCGGTCGGCGATCTGCCGGGCCGTACGGTCGTCGGACACCACCAGGAACGAGTCGCCGGCGCCGGGCACCGCGGTCAGGCCGAGCACCTGGACCGGCATCGACGGCGGAGCCTCCTTCACCGACTCGCCGGCGTCGTTGATCATGGCGCGGACGCGGCCGTGGGCCGGCCCGGCGACGATCGAGTCGCCGACCCGGAGCGTTCCGCGCTGCACCAGCACCGTGGCGATCGGACCGCGGCCCGTCTCCAGGTGACCTTCGATCGAGATGCCCTGCGAGTCCATCGAGTCGTTGGCCCGCAGGTCGAGCGCCGCATCGGCGGTCAGCACGATCGCCTCGAGCAGGTCGTCGAGGCCCTCGCGGGTGATCGCGGAGACGTTGACGAACATCGTGTCGCCGCCGTACTCCTCCGGCACCAGCCCGTACTCGGTGAGCTGACCGCGCACCTTGGACGGATCCGCCCCCGGCTTGTCGATCTTGTTCACCGCGACCACGACCGGCACCTCGGCCGCCCGGGCGATGTTCAGCGCCTCGATCGTCTGCGGCATCACACCGTCGTCGGCCGCCACCACCAGGACGGCGATGTCGGTCGACTTGGCACCGCGGGCTCGCATGGCGGTGAACGCCTCGTGACCCGGGGTGTCGATGAAGGTGATCTTGCGTTCCTGATCGTCGACCTCGGTCGACACCTGGTAGGCGCCGATCTTCTGGGTGATGCCACCGGCCTCGCCGGCGACCACGTTGGTCTTGCGCAGCGCGTCCAGCAGCTTCGTCTTGCCGTGGTCGACGTGACCCATGACGGTGACGACCGGCGGCCGGGCCACCAGCTCCTCCTCGCCACCGGTGTCCTCGCCGAACTCGATGTCGAAGCTCTCCAGCAGCTCGCGGTCCTCGTCCTCGGGCGAGACGACCTCGATCTCGTAGTTGAGCTCGGAGCCGAGCACCTGCAGCGTCTCGTCCGGCACCGACTGGGTGGCCGTGACCATCTCGCCGAGGTGGAACAGGGCCTGCACCAGGGCTGCCGGATCCGCGCCGATCTTCTCGGCCAGGTCGGTCAGCGAGGCGCCCCGGGCGAGCCGGACCTTCTCACCGTCGCCCTGGCGGACGCGGATGCCGCCGAGGGACGGGGCCTCCATCTCGTTGAACTCTTGCTTGCGCTGCTTGCGCGACTTGCGGCCACGCCGGGCCGGACCGCCCGGACGCCCGAAGGCACCCTGGGTCCCGCCGCGACCACCGCGACCGCCACGCCCGGCGGGCGGACCGCCCGGAGCGCCGCCGCCACCGGGACCGCCGCCCGGACCGCGACCCGGAGCACCGCCACGGCCGCGACCACCGCCGCCACCACCGCCCGGACCGCCACGGCCACGGGCCGGGGCGCCGCCGAGCTGGCCGGACGACTGCTTCGGCATCATCGCGGGGTTGGGCCGCGGGATGCCGGGAACGCCACCGCCGCCGGGGCCGGGCCGGCCGGCCGGCGCCGGACCACCGGGCCGGCCGGACTGCGGACGCGGACCACCGGGGCGGCCGCCGCCTTCCTGACCGGGCCGCGGAGCGCGCGGCTGCCCCATGCCCTGGGACGACGAGAACGGGTTGTTACCGGGTCGCGGAGCGCCACCCGGGCGAGGCCGGGCGCCACCCGGCAGACCGCCGGTCGAGCCGGGGCGCGGAGCGCGCGGCTGACCGCCGGGGCGCGGCTGGTCCGGACGCGGACCGTCGCCGCGACCCTCCTGCCGCCCGGGCGCACGGCCCGGCGCCGGGCGCGGCGTCGGCCGCGGCCGGTTGTCCCGCGGCGCGCCGTCGGACCGCGTGTCCGGACGGTTGTCCGACCGCGTGTCCGGACGACTGTCCGTACGGTTCTCCGGCCGGGCCGGGGCGGGACCCGGCGTGGGCCGGGACGGCGCCGGAGTCTCCGCCGGCGGAGGCGTCTCGGCGCGCGGGGCCGGTGCCTCCGCAACGGGTTCGGGCTTCTTCTCCGCCTCGACGGGCGGGGCGACAGGCGCGGGGGCTGCCTCGACAGGCGCCTCCGGCACGGCAGGCTTGGCCGTCACTGCCTCTTCCTTGGACGGGCTCGCGGGCGCCTTCTTGGCGGGAGCCTTCTTGGATGCCTTCTTGGCGGGCTGCTCGCTCGCCAGTCGCTCCGTCAGCCGACGGACGACCGGGGCCTCGACGGTCGACGATGCCGACCGGACGAACTCCCCCATGTCCTTCAGGGTGCTGAGGACGACCTTGCTTTCGACTCCGAGCTCCTTCGCGAGCTCGTAGACCCGGACCTTAGCCACTACTCTCCTCGTTCGGTCCGGACCTTGGGCTAGGCGCGGACCAGCTAGTTGTCGTGCATGCTCATTGAGGTGTACTCATCGAGTGGTCATGAGCGTTAGCCCACCTTCTGGTTCGACGCGGGAGATCCCGGTGCACGACGTGCCTCGAGGCCCACGCTTCGGCTGGTTGCCCGCCCGGTCTCGGGCAGGCAGGTGATCACTGGCCGTACGGCCGAGCACTTACTCTATGCCCAAGCCTACGCATCTGCCTAAGCGGGTACCCCTCGGCACGACTCGGGTGTCGCAGCCCGGTCAGCCGGACGGCAGGGTGAGGTCGGCCAACTGCTCGGCGCCGATCCCCTCGGTCCGGAGGGCCCGGCCGAAGGCGCGCTTCTTCGTGGCCTGGGCGAGGCACTTCGGATCCGGATGCAGGTAGGCACCGCGACCCGGGGCGACCTGTCCTTCGTCGACGATCACCCGGCCGCCGGACCAGACGACCCGGAGCAACGCCTCCTTTTCGGTACGCCGACGGCAGCCGATGCAGGTCCGGACCGGGTCGCTCACCGCGTCACCGTAGCCCGGACCACGGCGAGCGCCGCCCCGACCGCCGCGTCGAGGTCGGTGGTGTCGATCCGGTGCCGCGGGCCGTCCCGGGACTCGTCCCACGGCTCGTACTCACCGGCCTGGACCTCGGCCCACGTCGGTACGGTCTGGCCGGCCAGGTCGGGCCGGCGGTCGGTGACCCGGCGGCGGTGTTCGGCCTCGTCGGGGACGACGGTCTCCAGGAAGACCGGGCAGGCCCGGTCGGCCAGGGTCCGCCAGCCGGCGCGCGCCTCGGGTACCGGATTGACCGCGTCGACCACCACCGCGGTCCCCAGGCTCAGCATACCGAGGGCGATCTCGTACGCGATCGTGTAGCCGACCGGGCCGACCGGCGGCTGGACGGTGCCGGTGCGCAGCAGGGCGGTCTCGATCGCGTCGACGCGGACGTACCCGGCGCCGAGTTCGCGGGCCAGCCGGGTGGCCAGGGTGGTCTTGCCGGTGCCGGGACGCCCGGCGAGCAGGAGCAGCAGCGGGCGGTCCGCTGTGGTCAAGCCTGTTCCTTGACCGGCTCGGTGTCGGAGCGGATGTCGATCCGCCAGCCGGTCAGCCGGGCGGCGAGCCGCGCGTTCTGGCCCTCCCGGCCGATCGCCAGCGACAGCTGGTAGTCCGGCACGACGACCCGGGCAGCCCGCTGGCCCTCGTCGACGACGGTGACCGAGGAGACCTTGGCCGGCGACAGCGCGTGGCCGACGAACTTCGCCGGGTCCGGGGAGTAGTCGATGATGTCGATCTTCTCCTCGTTCAGCTCGTGCATCACGGCGCGCACCCGCTGCCCCATCGGGCCGATGCAGGCGCCCTTCGCGCTGACCTCGGGGTTGTTGCTGACGACCGCGATCTTGCTCCGGTGGCCGGCCTCGCGGGCGACCGCCTTGATCTCGACCGTCCCGTCGGCGATCTCCGGCACCTCCATCCGGAACAGCTTCTCGACCAGGCCCGGATGGGTCCGGGACACCACGACCTGAGGCCCGCGGACCTCCTTGCGGACCGAGACCACGTAGACCCGGAGCCGGGTGCCGTGACTGTAGGTCTCGCCGGGCACCTGCTCGGCCAGCGGCATGATCGCCTCGATCTTGCCCAGGTCGACCAGCACGGTGCGGGTGTCGCTGCCCTGCTGGACCACGCCGGACACGATGTCGCCCTCGACCCCGGAGAAGTGGCCGTACTTCTGCTCGTCCTCGGCGTCGCGCAGCCGCTGCATGATCACCTGGCGCGCGGTCGACGCCGCGACCCGGCCGAAGCCCTCCGGCGTGCTGTCGTACTCGCCGATCCTGGTGCCGTCGTCGTCCAGCTCGGGGACCATCACGTTGACGTGCCCGGTCTTGCGGTTGAGCTCGACCCGAGCCCCGGGAACCGCGCCGTCGGTCTTGTCGTACGCGGACAGCAGCGCTTCCTCGATCGCGGCGACCAGAATGTCGAACGGGATGTCCTTCTCCCGCTCCAGCAACCGCAGTACGGAAATGTCGATGTCCACGTCAGCCCTCCTCGGCGCGATTCAGCTCGACCTGGACCAGCGCCTTGCCGATATCGGCAAAACGTACCGAAATCTGCTCCGATTCTGTCGTCAGCAGGACCTGATCATCGTGCACTTCGGCGATTCGGCCGGTGATTTCGGTGCCGTCGGCGGTGCTCACGCGGACCAGCCGGCCGGCGTTGCGGCGCCAGTGCCGGGTCAGGGTGAGCGGGCGGGAGACGCCGCGCGAGGTGACTTCGAGCGTGTACGGAGCCGAGCCGGCCGCGTCGTCGGCGTCGAGGGCGGCCGAGACCGCCTTGGTCGCCTCTGCGATGTCGTCGAGCAGCGGACCGGTCCCGTCCGGGCCGTCACCGTCGACCACGAGCCGCAACAGGCGCCGCTTCCCGGCGGGTACGATCTCGACGGCCTCGAGCTCCAGACCGTGTTCCGCGAGCACTGGGGTCAGCAACTGCTCGATGTGGACGTCCTTCATCCCCCAGCTCCGTTCGATTGATATGTTGAGGTGCCTGATGTTGCGGGCCGCAGTTTCGCCGACCAGGCATTGTTCCATGACCTCCGTAGTTTCTTGACGCAGGGGACCAACCCGATGAATTCACCGTTGCCCCGGCGCGCCGTGCTGCTGACCGGGTTCGGCGTTCTCTCCGGTCTCGCCGTCAGCGGGGCCGTGGCCGGGTGCGACGCCAAGCCGCCGGTCCAGCCGAGCACCGCACCGGAGCCGGCGCCGACCCAGCCGCCCGTCTTCGCCGGCGGCGCCGCGGCGGCCAAGCTCGAGGAGCAGCTGGCCCGGCAGGCCCGGTCGCTGCTCAAGGCCGGCGACGACGAGCTCGGCCGTCCGCTGACCGCGATCCTGACCGCCGCCGCGGCCGGCCACCAGCTCCACCTGACGGCCCTGGTCGCACCGGAGCCGACCGGCCGGCCGACCAGCGGCGGCAGCCCACGGCCGACCCCGAAGCCGACCAAGGCGGCCCTGCCCGGCGGGCTCGAGGACCTGGCCGCCGCGGAGGCCGCCGCCGCCACCGAGTACGCCGAGCGGGCCGTCGCCGCCGAGTCGGTGACGGCCCTCTTCTGGGCGTCCCTCGCGGCCGCCGCCGACGGCTACGGCCAGGCGCTCCGGCAGCAGGGCGACTCGGCCAAGGGTGCCGGGCCGGCCAAGGCACCGAAGCCGGTCCCGCACCGCCCGGTCGCGCCGGTCGACCCGGAACAGGCCCGGCGGGCCATGGTCGATCAGCTGCACGCAGTCAGCTACGGCTACCAGACGGCGATCGGGCACCTGACCGAGCAGCGGTTCGAACGGGCCGCGACCGCGCTGCGGCAGTACCGCAGCCTGCGCGACCGGCTGATCGCCGAGCTCGTCGACGCGTCGGCCGAGGTCCCGCCGGCGGCACCCGCCTACGACGTCCCGGTCCGGCCCACCGACGCCGGTTCGGCCACGAAGTTGATCATGACCCTGGACACCGCACTGCTGCCGTTCTGCGGCCAGTGGGTCGCCGCCGCGGACTCCGAGGAGGACCGCGAGCTGGCCGTCGGCACGCTCCGCTCCACCACGGTCTCCGCGGTCGGCTGGGGCGGCCCGCTGCTCAGCTGGCCCGGCTACGTCGAGCCCTGATCGGTCAGGGCAGGAACTGCATCACCGTGTCGTAGCCGAGCTTGAGGATCAGGGCGAGGACGACGATCAGGAACACCCGCCGGACGAACTCGTTGCCGCCGCGGATCGCCATCCGGGCGCCGAGCAGCCCGCCGATCAGGTTCGCCGCGCCCATCGCCAGGCCGAGCTGCCAGATCAGCTGGCCGTGCACGCCGAAGACGATGATCGCCCCGATGTTCGTGGTCAGGTTGGCGATCCGGGCCTTGGCGCTGGCCTCCAGGAAGCCGTACCCGAGCACGCTGACCAGCAAGATCACGAAGAAGGCGCCGGTGCCCGGGCCGATCAGCCCGTCGTAACAGCCGATGCCGAGCCCGATCGCCGCGGCCCGGCCGTAGTGGTGGCCGCCGGCGTGCTTGCGCTCGCTGGTCATGCCCAGCTTGGGCCGGCGCCAGGTGAAGATCCCGACGCCGATCAGCGCGACCAGCACGATCGGGGTGAAGATCGCCTTCGGCAGGTACTGCGCCACCATCGCGCCACCGGCCGCGCCCAGACCGGAGGTGATCACCAGCGGGATGATCGTCCGCCAGTCCGGTCTGACCTTGATCGCGTACGTGATCGAGGCGACCGCCGTCCCCCAGACGCTGGACAGCTTGTTCGTGCCGAGGATCGCCGCCGGCTGGCTGTCCGGCAGGCCGATCAGCAGCGCCGGCAACTGCAGCAGGCCGCCGCCGCCGACCACCGAGTCGATCCAGCCGGCCGCGAACGCGACCAGGATCAACAGCGCGACCCCGAGCAGCGACAGCTGGAGGCCGTCGTTGAGCAGCACCGACGTTAGACGAGGAGGTCCGCGGCGCTGCCCTCACGGATCAGGGCGAGCAGGTGGCCGAGCGCATCCGCGACCGCGATGTCGGTGCGCTCACCGGTCCGGCGGTCCCGGACCTCGATCAGGCCGTCGGCCAGGCCGCGGCCGACCACGACGATCGTCGGCATGCCGAGGATCTCGGAGTCGGCGAACTTGACGCCGGGGCTGACGTTCCGGTCGTCCAGCAGCACCTCGATGCCGGCCTCGTCCAGCCGGGTGGCGAGCTCGTGGGCGTACTCGGCGATCTCGGTGCCCTTGCCGGCGGCCACGATGTGCACCCGGTACGGCGCGATCTCCGGCGGCCAGGCCAGGCCCTTCTCGTCGCTGGTGTCCTCGGCCACCGCGGCGACGGCGCGGGACACGCCGACCCCGTACGAGCCCATGGTGACCGTGGTCAGCTTGCCGTTCTGGTCGAGGACCTGCAGGCCGAGCGCCTCGGCGTACTTCTTGCCCAGTTGGAAGATGTGGCCTAGCTCGATGCCGCGGGCCAGGTGCAGCGGGCCGGAACCGTCCGGCGACGGGTCGCCCTCGCGGATGTCGGCGACGTCGATCGTGCCGTCCGGGGTGAAGTCGCGGCCGCAGACCAGGTCGAAGACGTGCTTCCCCGGCTGATCGGCGCCGGTCACCCAGCGGGTGCCGACGCCGACCCGCGGGTCGACCAGGTATTTGATCTTGGTCACCGAGTCCTCGCCCAGCGCGCCGGGACCGATGTAGCCCTTGACCAGGCCCGGGTAGGCCGCGAAGTCGGCCTCGCCGAACGGCTCCGCGGTGGCCGGCTCCAGCTGCGCCTCCAGCCGCTTCGCGTCGACCTCGCGGTCGCCGGGGATCCCGATCACCAAGGGATAGCGGGTCTTGCCGTCGGGCTCGGTGACCATGAGGACGACGTTCTTCAGGGTGTCGCTCGCCTGCCAGGGCCGGTCCGGCCGCGGCACCCGCTCGTTGGCGACCGCGACCAGGGTGTCGATGGTCGGCGTGTCCGGGGTGTCCTCGACGTGCGCGGCCGGGGCGTCGTCGTACGGGATCGGCTCGGCGGGCGCGATCCGGACCGCCTCGACGTTGGCCGCATAGCCGCCGGGCGAGCGGACGAACGTGTCCTCGCCGTTCTCGGCCAGGCCCAGGAACTCCTCGCTGGCCGAGCCGCCCATCGCGCCGGACATGGCGGAGACGATCTCGTACTGCAGGCCGAGCCGGTTGAAGATCTTGATGTAGGCGTCCCGGTGCGCGTCGTAGGACTTCTGCAGGCCGCTGTCGTCGAGGTCGAAGGAGTACGAGTCCTTCATGACGAACTCGCGCCCGCGCAGGATGCCGGCCCGCGGCCGCGCCTCGTCGCGGTACTTGGTCTGGATCTGGTAGAGCGACAGCGGCAGGTCCTTGTACGAGGAGCAGAGGTCCTTCACCACCAGGGCGAAGATCTCCTCGTGGGTCGGGCCGAGCAGCATGTCGTTGCCACGCCGGTCCTTGAGCCGGAACAGGTTCGGGCCGTACTCGGTCCACCGGTTCGTCGCCTCGTACGGCTCGCGCGGCAGCAGCGCCGGCAGGTGCACCTCCTGCGCCCCCATCGCGTCCATCTCCTCGCGGACGACGGCCTCGATCTTCCGCAGCACCCGGTAGCCGAGCGGCAGCCAGGAGTAGATGCCCGGGGCGGTCCGCCGGATGTACCCGGCCCGGACCAGCCAGCGGTGGCTGGGCACCTCGGCGTCCGCCGGGTCCTCGCGCAGGGTCCGGACGAACAACTCCGTCATGCGAGTGATCACGTCGGTGCTGGCCTTTCTTCGACTTTCTTCGGGGGTGCCGGGGTACGTCGCCGTACCACCCGTGCACCTTATCGCCAGTCCACGGGTGGTCCGCGCCATGCCGATCTGCATATCCCTTGTCATTCATATGAACGATGAGTAATGTCTCGGTCATGGACGGTTTCACGGTGCTGGCGGACCCGACCCGGCGGCGCGTCCTGGACGCGCTGGCCGCCGGCGAGTCCGACGTCGGCTCACTGGTCGACCGGCTGGCCCTGTCCCAGTCGCTGACCTCGAAGCACCTCCGGGTGCTCCGGGACGCCGGCGTCGTCACGGTACGGATCGACGGCCCGCGGCGGGTCTACCGGCTGAGCGACCGCCCCCTGCCCGACGTGATCGCCTGGATCACGCCCTACTACCGCCGGTGGTCGCGGGGCCTCGACCGGCTGTCCGAACTACTGGAACAGGAGAAGGAGTCCTCCGATGCCGAATGAACTGATCAAAAACGCGATCGACGCCACGGGCTTCGACGCGGCGACGCTCACCGACGACGGCGGGACCTGGGTGCTCACCATGACCCGGTCGCTGCCCCGCAGCCCGGAGCAGGTCTGGCCCTGGCTGACCGAGCCGGACCGGCTGGCCCAGTGGTCGCCGATCGTGCCGGACCGGGCGCTGACCAGCCGCGGCACGGCCCAGTCCCGGGAGAACCCGGGCGACGAGCCGGCCGACGCCGAGGTGCTGGAGGTCGACCCGCCGCGCGAGTTGATCCACCGCTGGGGCGATCACACGCTGCGCTGGACCCTCGACCCGGTCGCCGAAGGCAGCCGCCTGACCCTGGAACAGCGCTTCGCCGGCGACCCCGCGCTCGGCCCCCAGATGGCCGGCGGCTGGCACGTCTGCATCAGCGTGCTCGAGGTCAACGTCGGCGGCAACCCGGTGGACCGGGTGGTGGGCTCGGACGCGGACGAGTACGGCTGGCAGCGGCTTCATGATCATTACGCCGCGCAGTGGAACGTCGGGGCACCGAAGGCCGCCGGATAAATTCGGTTGCCAGGTGCGGCTCGGGTCGGACACGATCGTGCGGCAAGTGAAGTTCGTGCCGGGAGCGGCCCGGTGCCTGAGGAAGGAGGCGTGACATGTCCATCGCCTCCCTTGGTCATGCCCTCATGACCATCGCCCTCAGCACAGGAGCACATCCCCATGACCGAATCGCGGTCCGCCGCGGACTACGGCTTCGACTTCACCTTCGAGGCCAAGCCTGACCTGCCCGACAACCAGCGCTGGTCTCGTTACGACGAGATGGGCGTGCTCACCGGGCCCGAACCGGTGCCCGACTGGGTGATCACCGAGATGGCGATCGACACCGAGCTGGGCATTCTCAAGACCGGCAAGGAGGCCGACGTCCATCTGGTCGAACGGGCCTCCGACGACCGGGTCGAACTCCACGCCGCCAAGCGCTACCGCTCCCATGATCATCGCCAGTTCCACCGGGACAGCGGGTACGTCGAGGGACGCAAGATCAGGAACTCCCGGGACCGCCGGGCGATGGCCAAGGGCAGTCAGTGGGGCCGCACCGTCGAGGCCGGCCAGTGGGCCGCCGCCGAGTGGGGCACCCTCTGCGACCTCTGGTCGGCCGGCCTCCCGGTGCCGTACCCGATCCAGCTCGACGGCACCGAGATCCTGATGGAGTTGATCACCGACGAGGACGGCCGCCCGGCGCCGCGGCTGGCCCAGGCCAGGCCGGATCGGGACCTGCTGGCCGTCTTCTGGCAGCAGCTCACCGACGCGATGCGAGTGCTGGCCTCCCGCCAACTGGCCCACGGCGACCTGTCCCCGTACAACATCCTGGCCACGGAGGAACGGGTCGTGATCATCGACCTTCCCCAGGTCGTCGACATCGTCGGCAATCCGCAGGGCATGGAATTCCTGGCCCGGGACTGCCGCAACGTCGCGACCTGGTTCACCGGCAAGGGACTGGAGGTCGACGCCGACGAGCTGCTGTCGGAGTTGATCACCTACGCCTGGTGATCATGGACCTAGGACGGCCAGACCTCGATCAGCTGACCGTCCGGGTCCGTCACCGCGATCCGCCGCGGGTCGCCCAGGAGCGACGGCTGGTAGCCGGCCGCGGTGAGCCGGTCCGCCACCGCCTCCAACGGTTCCTCGGTCTGGAAGCTCAGGCCGATCGAACCCTCCTGCGCATCCGTGTGGGCCCGATGCAGGAGGATCACCCCGCGGTCGCCGTTGCGGAGATGATGATGATCTTCGGAGCCCTCCTCGTCTGGATGAAACCCGAACCGTGCGAAGAACGGAGCCACCTCATCCAGGCGATTGGTGAAGAAGACCACGACGACCTCCATCGGCCCGGGCTGCGGATCATGCCGCTCGTAGCCGTAGAAGTCGCGCTGCTCCTCGTTGATCGAGAGCTCGCCGCCGAACGGCGTCCTGACCTTGGCCTGGACCCCGAAGGACTCGTCCCAGACGGTGGTCTCCAGCCCCTGCGTCTCCAGATACTCGGCGGCCGCCCGGGCCTCCGGCGCGACCATGACCAGTCCGGTCTGCCCGCCCGGGGCTCCGGACGCACTGCGGTCACCGGAGGCATGCAGCGCCACGGATCCGCTCCGGCCGCGCAGGTCGTACCAACCGGTGCCCTTGCTGACCAGGACGCCCAGCCCGAGCGTCTCCAGGAACCGCGCCATCGCGGCCGGCTCGTCGGAGAACCGGAAGGCCTGGGCGAGGAACGTCGGCACGGCAACCTTGTTCTGTTCCGTCATGGTGATCATCACTGTCCCTTCTTCGTCGTCAGGTAGGCCTCGAGCGCCGTCTCGACCACGGCCGAGAGACTGCGGCCCTCGTCGATGGCCTGGTGCTTGAACCGGCGGACCAGGTCCGGCGGCAGGTAGACGTTGAACTGAACCTTGCTCGGCTTGTCACTCACCATGGCTAATATGCTAGCAATCTAGCTCCGGGACCTGTCAAGGTCCGTTCGGCTGCCCTGAGCTAAGGTCTGCCTAACCAGAACGAAGGGGAACCCGATGCGCCCGTTGCGCCTGCTTGTCGTGATCATGGTCGGCCTGGCCCTGCTGGCCACAGGCTGTGGCAGCGGCGGCACACCACCATCCGGTGCGGCGCCGGCGCCCCAGCGGCTCGGCCCGACCACCGCACCGGGCGACGAGGTCTGCGGCGAGACCCGGCCGGCCGCCGGGCCGACGACGATCGAGCACGCGATGGGATCGACCACCGTGCCGGACGACGCGCAGCGGATCGTGGTCCTGGACAGCGACAAGCTGGACACGATCTGCGCGCTCGGGTTGCAGGACCGGCTGGTCGGCACGATCTCGCTGGACAGCGGCCAACCGAGCTACCTCGGCCCGACGATCAAGGCCGTGCCGACGGTCGGCAAGATCTCCGAGCCGGAGCTGGAGAAGATCGCCGGCCTGCGCCCCGACCTGATCCTCGGCTCGAAGTTCCGCACCCCGGACCTGTACGACCAGCTGTCCCAGATCGCACCGACGGTGTTCACCGAGCTGGTCGGCCTGACCTGGCAGGAGAACTTCCTGCTCGACGCGAGCGCCCTGCGCCGGGGCGACCAGGCCCGGGAACTCCTTGATCAACTCAAGGCGGAAGCCAAGACCACCGGTTCGGAGGTGGACGGAGCCCAGGCCGAGGCCTCGATCGTCCGGTTCATCAAGGGCGGCATCCGGATCTACGGCCCGACCAGCTTCTCCGGCTCGGTGCTCGAGCTGGCCGGCATCTCCCGGCCGGAGTTCCAGCAGCTCAACGGCGCCGAGGACCGGCGCTTCGCCGAGATCAGCGCCGAGGAACTGCCGAAGGCGGACGGCAAGATCATCTACGTCACCGCGTACGGTCCGGACGCCACCGCCGAGCAGGATCAGCTGCTCAAGGACCCGCTCTGGCAGACCCTGAGCGGCGTCAAGAGCGGCCGGGTTTTCCTGGTCTCGGACGAGGTCTGGATGACCGGGATCGGCGTGATCGCGGCGCACGGCATCCTGGAGGACCTGAAGACCTCGCTCGGCTGAACCACACCCCACGAGGTGATATAACGTCGTTATGGCGACTTCCTCCGGCGTACGTGGCCACCATGCGGTCTCGATCATCCTCTGGGTGTTCCAGGCCGTGGCCGCGTTGATCTTCCTGCTCGCAGCGCTCGGCAAGTTCAGCGGTGCGCCGGAGAGTGTGGCGTCGTTCGACGCCCTCGGGGCCGGGGTCTGGCTGCGCTACACCGTCGGCGTGGCCGAGGTGATCGGCGCCGTCACGCTGCTGATCCCTCCGCTGTGCGGCGCGGCCGCGCTCGCGTTCTCCCTGTTGATGATCGGCGCCGTGCTGACCCAGGTGCTCGCCGTTGGCGCCGGCTGGACGCTCCCCCTCGGTCTGCTGGTCCTGGTCGTGATCATCGCCTGGGGTCGCTGGCCGCGGACCGCTCGGTTGATCGCCCGGATCCGTACCGGGGCAGGGAATCAGGAGACCCAGCCGAGCCGGTCCCGGGCCGGCGAGCCGTCGTAGAACCCGCGGTGACCGGACAGGTCGCCGCGGATCGGTGTGTCCGGGAAGTAGCGGCGGGCCAGTTCCTCGCTCGGCACGTCGCTGGCGGTCTCGCCGGCGACGACGTAGAACACCTCGGCGCCCCGGACCTCCCCGGTCAGCGCGGCCAGGCAGACGGCGGCGCACGCGTCGGGCGGCGAGTAGCCCCACAGGTCCGGCGCCGCGGCCGCCTCGTTGCGGCGGATGTGGGCCACCCGCGCCTCGCGTTCCATGATCGCCGAGAAGCGCAGGCTGGCCACCGACACGGACGGGAACCGGCGGACGATCGAGCGGGCCTGCTCCTCCAGGATCCACTTGGACAGGCTGTACGGATCCTCGGCGTAGGTCGGATGCGCCGTGTCGATCGGGAAGTAGTCGTAGCGCGGCGTGCGGCTGTAGATGCCGCCGATCGCGTTCACGCTGGACGCCGCACAGACCCTGGTCACGCCAGCCTCGGCGGCCGCCAGCAGCACCGCGTAGGAGCCCGCCACGTTGTCGTTGTGGGTCCGCGGCCAACCGGGCTGCGGACCGGCCCAGGCAGCCAGGTGGATCACGGCGTCGACGCCGTCGAGCAGCGCACGGACGGCGTCGTAGTCGGTGACGTCGGCGATCACCGGCTGCACCAGCGGCCCGGCCTCGATGAGCGCCCGATCGCAGGCGATCACCGAGTGCCCGGCCGCGGTCGCGGTGTCGACCACCCGCCGGCCGAGCCGACCCGCGGCGCCGGTGATCATGATCCGCATCAGGTCTCCTTGCTCGCGGCCTCGATCAGTCCGCGCATGTAGCCGATCGCGAAGAGCCGCCCCAGTGTGCCGTACCCCACGTCGGAGAGCGGTTCGCCGTACATCGTCGGTACGTGATCACACCGCATCAGGCCGTCGAAGCCGATGTCGCGATACGCCTTGACGCAACCGTACATGTCGGTCGGCCCGGCATCGTGCCAGGTCTCGGTGAACTTCTCGACGGTGCCCTCGACGTCACGGAAGTGGACGAAGAAGATCTTGCCGTCCGCGCCGAGCTCGCCGATCGCGGCCGGAAGATCATCGGTCATCAGCCGGAAGTTGCCCTGGCAGAAGGTGATCCCGTTCATCGGCGAGTCGACGGTCTGCAGCAGCCTGCGGTACCCGTCCAGGCTGGACATGATCCGGCCGACCCCGCCGAGCGGCGACAGCGGCGGATCGTCCGGATGCATCGCCAGCCGGACGCCGGCGTCCTCGGCCACCGGGATCACCCGGCGCAGGAAGTACTCCAGGTTCTCCCAGAGTTGATCTTCGGCGATCTCGCCCAGCTCCGGCGGCGGCCCCGCCTCGAAGGCCGTCCGGTCGAAGGCGGTGACCACCGAGCCGGCCCGGGACGGCGTGCTGGTGGAGGTGCGGACCCAGTTCCGGTCGGTCATCCACTCGTAGCACCAGACCGGGATGCCGAGCTTGCCCATGCTGGTGATCAAGGTGCAGACCGCATCGATCTCCGCGTCCCGGCCGGGCAGCCCTCGCTTGGCCAGGTTGAGCGGCGGCCGCCATTCGATCACGCCGAGGTCGAACCCGGCCTGGTTGTAGCGGTCCTTGAGCCGCAGCATCGGCAGGTAGTCCCAGGGCGCGTCGCCACCGCCGGCATCCAGCCGGGCCACCGGTGGCAGCGTGCCCACCGCGTCCTCCACCCCGGCCTGCGCGACCAGTCTGGACAGCGTGCCGCCCACCTCGGCACCGGGCACGACCTCGGCGATCTTCACGTGCTCAACTCCTCCATGGCTCAGCTCCAGAGACGATCATGGGCGGCCTCGTTGTCCCAGATCGCCGTGTCGGCGAACAGGACCGGCGCTCTCGGGTCGAGATGCTCGGCGAACAGTTCCTCGTTGACGTCGGCGAAGCCGAGGCCCGGCGTCTCCGGCACGGCGATGTGGCCGTCGTCGGCGATGATCGGGTTCGGCAGGCCGGTGACCAGGTCGTTCCAGAACTCGACGTCGGCGGCGTGGTGTTCCAGGGCCAGGAAGTTCTGCGTCGCCGCGGCCAGATGGACGCTCGCCATGGTCGCGACCGGCGACGCGGCGAGGTGCAGCGCCATCGCGATCCCCTTCTCCTCCGCGTAGTCGCCCAGCCGCTTGGTCTCGGCGATCCCGCCCGAGGTCGCCGGGTCGGGATGCACCACCCGGATCGCCCCGGCGTCCAGCAGGGGCTTGAAGTTCTCGGTCAGGTAGATGTCCTCGCCGGTGCAGGTCGGCACCGCGACCGCCTCGGTCAGCTGACGCCACTGGTCCGTGTACTGCCACGGGATCAGGTCCTCGATCCAGGCCAGCGTGTACGGCTCCAGGGCCCGGCCGATCCGGATGCAGGAGTCGAGCGCGATGTGGCCGAAGTGGTCGGTGGCCAGCGCGACGTCGTACCCGACGATCTCGCGGACCCGCGCGACATAGGCGGCCAGCGCCTCGACCCCGCGTTGGGTGACCTGGATGCCGGTGAACGGGTGCATGGTCGCGGTGTCGGTCAGCGCACCGGGCGGCGCGATCAGCGCACCCGGCAGGTCCTTGATCAGATTGATGCCGACGTCCATCTTGAGCATGGTGAAGCCGCGCGCCCTGCGGTCCAGCAGCCGCTCCGCCATCCGTTCCGGGTCGGCCTCGCTCGGTGTGTCGGCGTAGCACCGGACCCGGTCCCGGAACTGGCCGCCGACGAGGGCGTACGCGGGGACGCCGTAGGCCTTGCCGGCCAGGTCCATCAGCGCCATCTCGATCCCGCAGACACCGCCGCCCTGCCGCCCGTGCGCACCGAACTGTTTGATCTTGCGGAAGATCTTGTCCAGATTGCACGGGTTCTCGCCGATGATCCGGCTCTTCAAGATCAACGCGTAGCTGGCGCTGGCCCCGTCCCGGACCTCGCCGTAGCCGACCAGCCCCTGGTTGGTCTCCAGCCTGATGATCGTCGACGGGAACGGGACACCGACCAGGTTGGCGATCTTGAGATCGGTGATCCGCAGCTGACTGGGCCGGGAGGCGGTGTTGACGTGGTCCTCGCTCAGCACGGGTACGCCCGAACCGACGGTGGTCATGGCGGGTTGCCTTCTCTCGTTGAGGATTCAGATCGGGTTGGCGCGGGTCCAGTCGGCGTAGTCGGCCTCGATGTGATCGGCCCAGGTGCCGGTGTCGATCTCGGTCGTGGTGTAGATCCGCTCCGAGATGCGCAACTTGCCGAAGCGGTCCCGGTGGGCGGTCTTCTTGCTCTCCTGGACGACGGCGGCGACCAGGTGCGGCGGGATGAAGGTGACGCCGAGTTCGGTGCCGAGCACGACATCGCCGGGCAGCACGGTGGCACCGCCGATGGTGACGGCGGCGTTGACCGTGTTCAGCACGACCTCGCGGATCGGCGACGGGTCGGTGTCGCGGAAGTAGAAGTTGGCGTCGAGCTCGCGCAGTCCGGTGAGGTCCCGGACGCCGCCGTCGATCACGGCGCCGACCCCGGTCCGGGTGGCCACCGCCGTGCCGAGGTTGTCGCCGACCACGGTGCCGTTGAAGACCTTGCCGAAGATGTCGGCGACCAGACAGTCGCCGGCCCCCAGCGATTCGATCACCCAGGTGTTCTGCCGTCCGCCCTCGGTGAAGCCGTGCTCGCGACCGTTGCGGACCACCGCCTCGTTGTGGTCCGGACGGAACGGCACGAACCCGCAGGTCAGGGCGCGGCCGACGAACGGGCGGCCCGGCCGGGACTGGACCCAGCCGCCGACGTACTGCCGCGGATAGCCGGCATGATCGAGAACGGACCAGGCATGCTCGGCGGTGGCCCCGGCGAGCACCTCAAGATCATCGTCGGGGACCCGGGGACGCCCGTCGTCGGAACGCACCCCCTCCCACAACGGCGTGAGGGCGACGATCTCTTCGTAGGACGGCAGCATCGAGGAGTCCTCGGTTGACGGGAGTTGCGCAGAATGCAACGCTGTTGATCAATCCTGCGCAGCGGCTCCGCCGACTGTCAAGGGAGTGTTCGTTCCCTGAACGATGAGGTGAGGAGGCACGCGATGGAACGCCGCCCCGGTTCCGGTGATGGCCGCTCGTCCTCGCTGCGCCGCGGCCTCGTCGCGCTGGAACTGGTGGCCCAGTCCGGCAAGGACGGCGTCACCGTGACCGAGGTGGCGGCCCAGCTGGCCCTGGACAAGTCGAGCAGCTCACGGATCCTGGCCACCCTGCGCGAGGCGGGCTACGTCCGGCAGGACGTCAACCGGCGCTACTTCTCCACGCCGCGGCTGAGCAAGCTGGCCCACCGCCGGCCCGGGGTGCTCGACCTGGCCGGGCTGGCCCGGGCCCGGCTGGAACAGCTCCATGATCAACACGACGAGGCGATCCATCTCGCGGTGGTCAACGGCGGCGAGATGCTGTTCGTCGACTATCTGCAGACCAGGAAGGCCGTCCGGACCGAGATCCCGATGGTGCCGCGGCCGATCCACGAGGTCGCCGTCGGTGTCGCCGTCCTCGCTGCGGTCGAGCACGGCGAGCGATCCCAGCTGATGCGGGAGTCGCTGGCCGCGGCCCAGCACCGGCTGTCGCCTGCCGAGCGCCGGGAGCTGTCCGGCCAGATCGAGCGGGCCCAGCAGCGCGGCTGGGCGACCATCGAGCTCGGCGACGAGGTGACCCGGATCGCCGTCGCGCTGACCGATGGCGAGGGCAGCCCGGTCGGCGCGATCTGCCTGTCCGGTCCGTCGTACCGAATCGATCCGATGATCAAGGAACTCGCCCGCGACACCGTCGCCGCCGCGGTGGAGATCAGCTCCACCCTGCTCTGACGGCATCGTTAACCCGGTGCGCCGGCGGGCCCGGCCTGACAAGATCATCGAATGGCGGTCGACGAGAGTGCCCTGGCGACGGCGCTGGCGGGTGCGGGGCCCGCGATCTCCTTGCGGGGAAGGCCACGTCGCCTGGCCGGTTATGCCAACGAGGTCTGGTTCTGCGACAGCGACGCCGGGCCGGTCGTCGCCAAGGTGCGGTTGATCCCGGAGGAGGATCCCGAGCAGCTGGCCACCTATCTGCGCACGATGGAGCTACTGCGCGGGTACGACGTTGCGACGCCGGAACTGCTCGTCTTCGAGGAGTCCTGCACGGCCCTCGGCGGTCGTCAGTTCTCCGTGCTGCGGTACGCCGACGGCGAGGAGGCGTCCGCGGTCCTCGACCGGGTTCCGGCGCCCGTACGCGTCGAGTTGCTGAGGGAGTTCGGGAGGATCGTCGGCCGGCTGCACGCCATCGAGCTGCCGGCCGGGACGGTGTGGCGCGACGACACCGGGCAGGCCCATCCGGACTGGCCGGCGGTGTTCCGGGCCGCGCTCGACGAGGCACTGGCCGAGCTGGCCGGGCTCGAGGGTGACGACCGGCGGCTGGCCGATGCGGTGGCCGTGCGGCTCGACCGGGACGCGCCAGCGCTGTTGGCGTCCGTGGCTGCGCCGCGGCTGGTCCACCGGGACCTGCATCCCGGCAACTTCCTGGTCTCCCCCGGCAGGCCACCGGTGTTGCTGGACTTCGAGATGGTCCGGGAGTGGGACGCCGGGTACGACTTCATCAAGATCAACAGCAGCTTGCTGCCGGTCGTGCCCGGCGGGGCGGACGCCTTCCGGGCCGGGTACGCCGAGCACGCGACCACGGACGTCGGGTTCGCCGCGCGGGTCCGGCTCTACGAGGGTCTCTACGGCCTGCTGTCGGCCGCCGAGTTCCGCGGCGGCAACAGCCGGCACCGGAACTGGGCGAATGCGCTACGGCGTTGGCTCGCGGCGGAAGAGGACCGGTTGTGAGACCCAGTGCCGGGTCACCCGTCCGCCGGGGCGTTCGGCGAACAGCCGGCGTACCTCGCCGTAGAGATGATCACGTTTGGCCGGCTCCATGACGAGGTGGTTGGCGAACGTGTCGAGCAGCGCCAGGTAGCCGTCCACGTCGTAGTCGACCGCCCACACGTACTGGCGGTCGGCGACGGCGCGGAACAGGCCGGTGCCCTCGGCTTCCTCGATCAGCTTGCCGCTGTGGGGGCGCGGTGGCGCGGGCGGCCAGTCGATCGCCCCTTCGCCGAGTTCGTCGTAGACGGGCTGGACCTGGTCGAAGAACGGATCGTAGCCGTCGGGGAAGGCGTGCCGGGCGCCGAAGACCGCCAGCCAACCGCCCGGATTCAGCAGCCCGGCGGCCTTCGACCAGCGGAGTTCAGGATCGAGCCAGTGCCACACGTTGGCCGAGTAGACGAGGTCGTAGTGGTGGTCGGCCGGAGGCTCCCAGTCCTCGAAGCCGCTGGTGATCACCGAGACCAGCGGGAAGCCGGCCAGGTTGTGCCGGGCCTGCTCGGCCAGTCCGGGGCCGAGTTCGACGGCGGTGATCTTGAACCCGCGCCGCGCGACGTCGACGGTCGCGGTGCCCGGACCTGCGCCGATCTCCAGCAGGTTCGCCGGAGGCCGGAGGCTGGTCGCGGCGATCAGGTCGTCGAACAGCTCGGCGGGATAGGCCGGCCGGGCCGCCTGATAGATCGCTGCGGACTCGTCGAAGGCATCGCGCTGGCTCACGGAGGGCATGCCGCGATCCTCCCATCCGATCGCCGCCGACGCTCCTGACTTTCATCACTACCCGGAGGCCGAGGGGGCGGGGAGTCTCGATGGCACGAACCTCTCTCGCAGTGCTACCAGCCGGTCCGCCCGGTTGATCAAGGAGAACATGATCATGGGATTCCTCAAGGCCAGCCTGTTCATCTCGCTGGACGGCGTCACCGAAGACCCGGACACCTGGCACTTCCCCTATTTCGACGATCAGATGGGCGAGATCGTCGGCCGGCTGATGGGCGAGGCCGAAGCCACCGTGATCGGGCGGAAGACGTACGAGGACTTCGCCGCCTACTGGCCGGACGCCGACCCGGACGACCCGATCACCCAGCAGATGAACGGATCGCGCAAGTACGTCGTCTCCACCACGCTGACCGACCCGACCTGGCAGAACACGGACGTGATCACCGGGGACGTGGCCGCCGAGCTGACCAGGCTGAAGGCCGACACCAACCTCGGCACCACCGGCAGCCCTACCTTGGTCCGCTGGCTGGTCGAGCAGGGCCTCGTCGACGAACTGCATCTGCTGGTCCACCCGATCGTGGTCGGCCAAGGCGAGACGCTCTTCGCCGGCAGCAAGACCGTGCCCCTCAAGCTGCTCACCTCCACCGCCCTCGACTCCGGCGTCCTGCACCTGGCCTACGGCCGCGCCGAGTAGCGTCGTCGCTGCCCGAGCCGGCGCAGCTCCGCCGGCTCGGTCCCGTTCGACGCCCACCAGAGAGGACCCCGCTGTCGGCTCGGTGGGAGATCGCAGCCAGCAGAGCATGACGACCCAGCTCCAAGATCGTGAGTACCATCCGGGTCACCGGGCCACGTGATCGGGCGCTGGCCCGAAGATCGTCGTTGCCGACGCCGACAGCCGGTCGAGTGGTCCAGCCGAGTCAGCCGAGGTCTCCGACACCGGGCCGGTGTGGTGCCGATCGTGGAGCGCCGTATTCGAGAAAGGACCCGACCTGGGCCGGCCCGGCGCCGGACGAACCGTCAGCCGCTGGTCCGCCACTCGACTCGCCCGGCCGGTGAACGCTGATCGGCGACGAGCTTCCGGGGTCGAACGCACGTTGACACGGACCACGAGGCCTTCCGGTGACGCGCGTCCATCGCGGTCCGAGCGCGGAGCAGCGCCGTGCCCGCCGGCTTGGTCACGTTGCCGTCCATCGGCGAAGGTCCCCGGTTCATGCGCCGCTCACTTCGCCTCCAGAGATTCGAACATGTGCACTATTCTACTTCATTGGACCGACAGAAACCCAACAAAACAAGGGAACTGTGGAAAGCCTGCCCATGTCCCGTTCGCGGCTCGGTCTGCGTGGATCATGTCGAAAGTGCAGAGCCGACGGTTGCGGCCGGATCACTTGATCAGTTCACCTCTCACCGCCGCCCTGCAGGAGAACGGAGCGAACCAGGGAGCAAGGCCTTGCCCCGTTGGCCGAGACACTCCGGCAACGCGCAGACCGAACAGACCGCTCGCTGTCACGCCCGCTGCAGGTGTGCAAGGTCTCCCGGCCCTTCGACAGGCTCAGGGCACGTCTCGGCCGGATCTCAGGACCGCGTGGGCCGATGGGGTGAGCGGGTCGGGCAGGGTGACTGGGTCGTACCAGGCGACGGCGGAGATCTCCTCCGGCAGTCGCACGCCGGGCGTGCCCGAGACCTCGAGGCAGGTGAACGCGTGCGCTCGGTAGCGACCGCCGGTGCCCGGATAGACGAGCTCGTGCACGCTGTGCGGAACGACCGACCCGGCGCGCAGGCCGGTCTCCTCGAACAGCTCCCGAACGGCCGCCTCACCAGGCGACTCGCCGTCCTCGATCTTCCCGCCGGGCAGGCCGAAGAAGCGGTGCCCGTAGTTCTGCCGGACCAGCAGCACCCGTCCGATCGCATCACGCACCAGCACGACACTCGTCTCCCAGTCCCACATGCCGCGCAGCCTGCCACCGACCACCGACAGTCTTGATTCCACCCGTAGAGTCCTCGGTATGCGCGATCAGGCGGCTGCCCTCGAAGCCGAGGTGTCACAGGCGGCCCGGGAGCTTGGTGTTCCCGGGGCCGTCGTCGGAGTTGATCATGGCGGTGAGCTGGACCTCGCCGGGTACGGGTCGACACGGCTCGATCATGGTCGACCGGTCGACGCGTCGACCCTGTTCCAGATCGGGTCGACGGCGAAGACGTTCACCGCAGCGGCGATGATGGCGCTGGTGGACCAGGGGCGGGTGGCGCTCGACGAACGGGTGCGCCACTACCTGCCGGACCTGCGCCTGCACGACGAGGCCGCGGCGGCGAACCTGACCGTCGGCCAACTGCTCAACCACACCGCGGGTTGGGACGGCGGCGACTCCTGGGTCGACACCGGCGAGGGCGACGACGCCGTGGAACGGGCGGTCGGGCTGTTGGCCGAGCTGCCGCAGCAGTTCGCCCCGGGTACGGACGCGTCGTACAACAATGCCGCCTTCGTGCTCGCCGGCCGGGTGATCGAGATGATCACCGGCGCACCGTACGAACGCGCACTGACCCGGTTGATCATCGAACCGCTCGGCCTCCAGGACACCCTGACCTCGCTGAACGCGATCATGACCCGGCCCTTTGCGCTGGGCCATCAGCCGGCCGAGAACGACGCCGGCCTTCGGCACTGCGAACCGTGGAGCGACCCGCGCGGTTACGTCCCGGCCGGCGCCCGGCTCGCGTCCAGCCTCCGTGATCAACTCGCCTGGGCCCGCTTCCAGCTGGGCGACGGCCGAGCCGGGGACGGCACCCGGGTGCTCTCCGAGACGTCAATGCGGGCCATGCACGAGCCGACGACTGATCATGAACTGATGCCCGGCATCCGGGTCGGCATCGGCTGGATGCTCCGCGGGTACGACGGCACCAAGATCATCGAGCACCACGGAGATGTCGCCGGCCAGCACTCGGCCGTCACGATCGTTCCCGAGCACGACAGCGCGATCGTCGTCCTGACCAACTGCAGTCCGGCCGGCCGGGAGTTGTCGGAACGCATCGTGCGCCGGACCCTGGAGACCCGGCTCGGCCTGGTCGAACGACCGCCGGAGCCGCTCCGACTCTCGGCCGCCGAGCTGGCCCCGTACGCGGGCACCTACCGCACCGACGGGATCGAGCTGCGGATCGTCGTGGCGGACGACGGGCTGATCATCCACGGCACCGTGTCCGACGGCGACGGCTCCGGCGAGACGCTGGAGTTCCCGGTCAGCCTGATCGCCGGCGAACGGTTCCTCGTCGTCGGCGGCCCGTTCACCGGGCTGCAGGGCGAGTTCGTCCGCGAGGGCGAGGCCGTGGTCGCGGCCAAGCACGTCGGCCGGCTGGTGCCGCGCGCCGGTTAGCCGCGCCGCGCGCTGATCACCAGCACCCGGGTGCCGTCACCGACCGGCTCACTGTGCCACCCGCCGCGCACGTCGACGTCGGTGAACCCGGCCGTCTCGAGAACGGCAACGAGGTCGCCCGGCTCGCGGAAGAAGAGCACATTGCGGAAGACAGCGGTGCGCCCGTCGGCGAAGACGTTGTAGGCGTCGAACTCGACCCGGCCGTCCTCGACGGCGACGACATCCAGCCACTCCCGCAGCCGGCCGAAGGGCGTGTCGCGCTCACCGTACGTGGACTCCCGGCCCCACTGTTCCCAGGCCCGGGCCGCCGGGTTCCGGCTGTCGAAGGTGATCATGCCGCCCGGCCGCAGCGCCGCCGCGAGCGCGGCGAGGACGCCCGGCAGTTCGGCCGGCGACACGTGCATCATCGTGTTCCCGCTACTGATCACCAGGTCGGCGTCACCGGCCGGTTCGAGGGCCGCGGCGTCGCCGTCGATCCAGGTGACCGCCTCCGCACCAGGCTGACGGCGGGCATGACCCAACATGGTCGGACTGGGATCGACTCCGATCACCGACCGCCCGGGGGTCGCCAGGGTCCGGGTCAGCAGCCCGGTCCCGCAACCGAGGTCGATGATCTTGGTTGCCCCGAGCCGGTCCGCGACCGCCCGGAAATAGTCATGATCATCACCGGACGGGTTGTCCAGGTCGTACAGCTGGACGAGTTGCTCGTCGCGGTAGGGGTCCTCGGCCGCGGTCACCGGTCGCCCCGCCGTTCCAGGAGGACCTCGATGCCGTCCAGCAGTCGATCAAGGCCGAAGTCGAAGTTGAATCGGTGGTCGGTGTCCGGATCCGCCCGCCCGGCACTCTCGAACTGGCGGTGGATCGCCGGGAAATGATCAGGGTCGACCACCCGCGACCAGTACGGCCGGTGTGCCTGCCACCAGTCGCCGTCGTCGAAGCCGGCCGCCCGCGCCGCGTCTGCGTCCACCTCGCTCTGCACGGCTCCCTGAACGAAGACGTCCAACGTGATCATGGTGGCGGTGATCTCCGCCGCGCTCAGCCCGGTCCGGTCCAGCGCGCTCAGGTCCCGGTCGTACTTCGCGGTCACGTTCGGCCCGGACGGCGGACGCGTCGCGGTCAGCTGCAGCAGCCAGGGATGCCGCAGGTAGCGGTCCCGGTCGTTGTGGGCGATCTCGATCAGGGCCTCCCGCCACCCGGCCGACTCCGGCACCGGCCGGAGGTCCTCCCCCATCACCTGGTCGAGCATCAGCGCGTGCAGTTCGGGCTTCCCCGGCACGTGCGTGTAGAGCGACATGGTGCCGACCGAGAGTTCCTGGGCCAGCGCACGCATGGTCACCCGCTCGAGACCGCTCGCGTCGGCGAGGTCGACGGCTTGCTGGACGATCCGGCCGACCGAGAGCCGGTCGCCGGGGCTCGGCCGTTCGGCGGTGCGCCACAGCAGCGGCAGTACCCGTGACAATTCCGCTCCGTGCATGTCTGGACCCTAGTTGCCGTACATAGTACGGTACGACGTACGCCGACCGGTGTGGGCCGGCGAGCCCGACTCGAGGAGTGCGTACCGTGAGATCACTGATCGTTTCCTGCAACATCTCCGTCGACGGCTTCATGGCCGGCCCGGAGGGCGACCTGGCCTCGCTCACGTTCATCGTTCCCGACGAGGAACAGGAGGACGATCTGGCCGACCGGTTCCGTACCGGCGCCGACACGATCCTGTTCGGCCGGCAGACGTTCCTCGACATGGAGGCCTACTGGACCAAGGTGCACAGCCCGATGGCCGATTGGATCAACAGCACCCCGAAGGTCGTGCTGACCTCGGACACCGGGTTCGACGTCTCGCGCTGGCCCGAGACAACGCTGGCGGCCGGCGACGGCGCCGAGCAGGTCCGGCGGCTCAAGGAGTCCGACGGCCGGGCTCTGGTGATGTTCGGCGGTGTGGCGTCGATCCGGTCCATGATCAACGCCGGCCTGGTCGACGAGTTCTGGTTGAAGATCAGCCCGGTCGCCGTCGGTCAGGGCAGTTCGATGTTCGCCGAGCTGGACGAGGCCCTGCCGCTCGCGCTGCGTACCGCACGGACCTTCTCCTCCGGCATGATCGACGCGGTCTACACGACCTCGCCTCAGTAGATCCCGCGGGCGCGGAACGCGTCGGTGACCACCTGCAGGCCGTCCAGGCCGGGCAGCCGGGCCACGTGCTCGTCGATCTTGCGGATCTCCGCCATCCCTTCCGGGGAACCGAAGATGTGCTTCATCACGTGCTTCACCTCGGCCTCCGGCATCACCCCGGAGCCGACCGGGCCCCAGGCCTTCGACAGCGCGAACCGGGTCAACGTCCGGGCCGCGGCGCTCTTCTCCAGCCGCGCCCTGGCCTGGGTGGTGTAGAACGCGACGTGCCGGGTCTCCTGCTGGCCGATCCGGCGCAGCAGCGGCGACAGCGCCGGATGATCTTCGAGCTTGGCCAGCCGCCGGTACGCCGCGGTCGCGGACCACTCGTTCACCGCGCCCCAGCTCATGTGCACCGCGACGAAGTCGGCGCCGACCAGGTTGCCCAGCAGCGCCTGCTTCACCGGGGCGATCTTGTCCCGCCAGCCGAGCTTGAGCCGGCGCGATTTCAACGCGTCGAAGTCGACCGTGATGCCGTGCCGCTCGAGCACGGCCGCCAGCGCCTCGCCGTGCCAGTACTCCTCCCGGTTCCACATCGTCATGAAGGTCGACACCGCGTCCTCCCGGTGCGACGGCGTGGTCAGCATGTCCCGCATGTAGCAGACGGTGTGGTACTCGATGTCGCACATGTAGTGCAGGCTGCGCAGCGTCTCCGCCGACAGCGGCCGGTCGTCGAAGGCGGAGAAGTCCAGGTCCTCCCAGTGCACCCGTTCCGAGGTGTCGGCGTACTTGTCGATGTCGAAGGCCATGATCAACTCCTCACCGCGTCGGTACGCAGGCGCACCCGACCGCGCTCGATCCCGAACCGGAGCCGGGACAGGCCGGCCAGCCCGACCTCGAGCTCATGATCATCACGGTCGCCGAAGACGGTCCGGACGAACCAGGACACCTCCGCCGTCGGCAGGGCAGGACTGCGCTCCGGCCACACGTACGACTTCAGCCGGCGGCCGACCAGGCGCCGTGCGACGGCAGAGCGACCAAGATCGACGGCAGCCCGGGTGCGCAGATAGCGACCGTGGATGATCTTGGTGTCGAGGACCGACTCGGCCAGCTCGGCCAGGCCCGGCTCGAGCTTGATCAACTCTCGGTAGCCGACCCGGCTCAGCTCGTCGTCCAGGACACCCTCGACGAGATGGACGGCGACCACCGGGTCGCCGATCAGATTGGTCCGCAGCGCCTCGGTGATCGGCAGCAGCCGGTGCCGGGCCTCGCCGAGCAGGCCGCTCGGCGTCGGCCGACCCGGTGGCGGGAAGTCGACCGGCCAGGCGTGCGCCTCGAGCACCGTCCGCAGGGCGTCGGCGATCCAGTGCCGCTCGTAGGCCCAGGTGCAGAGGAACGCGGTGACCTGGGCGTCACTGTGCGTGGGCGTGACCAGCAGCACCCGCATCCGTTCGATGGTCGACCGCTCGACCAGGTAGAGCACCCGGAGCAGCCGCAGCGTCGTCGCCGAGCAGCGGATCGCCGCCAGCGGCAGCCGTTCGGCCAGACTCCCCGAGGCGGCGCGGGCATGCTCGCGGAGATCACGATCGAGCCGGCCGGCGTCGTCGTACCACTCCATCCGTCACCCCCAGAGATCCACCGTCCAGCAAAGCTTAGCCTCACCTTAGTCAGACTTCCGGTTGGGGGCGATCCTCGGATGGGCCCGGTCGCTCGCTACGGTGTTCCGCTCAGCGACGAGGGACGGGACGAGAGGGAGAGATGGCCGAACCACAGGGAGCCCTGGCGAGCCTGCCGAGGCGATTGCCGCCGTTCAGCAGTGCCGCGGTCCTGGCACTCACCGCGACCCCCTGGCTGCAGAAGGTGTACGAGACTCCGGACGTCGACGTGAACCGGACCTACACGCTCTGGGGCATGTTGGCGACGGTGAACCACCGGATGCTGTTCGCCCTGGTGCTCGCGATCGCGATCCTGTTGGCGTTCATCGTCATCGGCGTGCTGGCCCGGCCGGACCGGCTGCTGGCCCGCTCGATCGTCGGCTGGCTGGCCGTCCTCGCGGCGGCCGGGATCATCGTCTTCACCGACAACGGCCACACCCCCGGTGCCGGCGTGATCATCACCCTGGTGGTGTGCGTGATCACCGCCCTGGTGACCTCGTTCGGCCCCTTGCTGCAGCGAATCCCGGCCCCGTCCGGAACCTAGTGGGGAATCTTCGGGCTCTCTTGAGCAGAAGTTGATCGTTCGTGATGCCTGGGCGGCTTAACTATTCATCAGTAGGCCGGTCCTCCCAAGTACCCGCAGGCTTGGTTGAGGGCCGGCCGAATCTCATTTCCGCGGCAGGTGCTTCAGCTTCTCCGGATTCAGCACACCGTAGATGCCGGTGACCCGCCCGTCGACCAGGTCCAGCCCGAGCGCCGTCACCGGCCGGCCACCCGCGTAGCCGATCGCCCGCCGGGTCCCGGCGTCCCAGACCAGCTCGTAATCCGGGAGGTCGGGACCGATCGCGCCGAGCAGCCGGGCCACCTTCTCCGCACCGGTGATCGGCCGCAACGCGGTACGGATCGCACCGCCGCCGTCCAGGTAGAGCACGACGTCCGGTGCCAGCACCTCCAGCAGACCCTCGATGCTGCCGCCGCTCGCCGCCTGCATCAGCCGGTCCGCCGCCCGCCGCGCCGCTTCCGGCTCGGCCCGGAACCGCGGCCGCCGCTCCCGTACGTGATCACGGGCCCGGTGCACCAGCTGCCGCACCGCACTCGGCGAGCGATCCAGGATCTCGGCGACCTCCGGATGCTCGAAGCCGAACACGTCGTGCAGCACGAACGCCGCCCGCTCCAGCGGGGACAGCGTCTCCAGCACCACCAGCATCCCGGTCGCCAGGTCCTCCGCGTCACTGACCCGCTCCGCCACGTCCTCGGTCGTCCAGAGCGGCTCCGGCAGCCACGGCCCGACGTACTCCTCCCGGGCCCGGGCCACCTGCCGATGCCGCTCGAGGGCCCGGTTCACCACGATCCGGACCAGGTACGCCCTCGGATTCGCCACCGCCGACCGGTCCGCGCGCTGCCAGAGCAGCCAGGCGTCCTGGACCACGTCCTCGGCGTCGCTCACCGTACCGAGCAGGTCGTAGGCGACGGTGAACAGCAGCCGCCGATACTCGGCGAACTCGTCGGCGGTCAACCCACTCCCCTTCGTTCGAAGCCGCCGCCAGGATCTCACGCCGAAGCCTGGCTCCTAGCGCGGCCGCACGACGTTCCAGCCCTGTTGCACGGTCAGGACGATCAGCAGCGCCGCTGCCGCTACAGAGATCACGACGGCGAGGAGCGCCAGCGCCCAGGCCAGGTCGAGCGTTCGCCGGTCCGGGCAGCCGTGCGGGAAGTACGCGTCGTACCAGGAGATCAGGCGCAACTGCCTGGCCCGCAGGACGAACACCGCGATCCCCAGAACGGTGCCGACGGGCAGCAGCCAGGACAGGGCGAGCGCGAACACCGCCATGATCAGCGCGCCGTCGGCGCCGATCCGCCGCCTGACCTCGGCGTAGAGGTACGCCTGCGTCCGTGGATCCACCTCCGGCGGTTGACGAGGTGGAGGGATCGAGCCGGGTGCCTCGGGCGGCGCTTCACTCATTGCCGCCACTCTGGCGTCGGGCGGCGGCGGTCGCCAGTGACTGCTGTCATCCGTTGCGATGTCACAAACGGGGGCGCTCCGCCATCGTTGGGTCATGATCGATCCCTGGTGGCCGCTCGCGGTCCTCGCCCTGATCCAGTTCGGTGACGGACTCATGTGCCTGAAGCCGGTCGCGTTCATCCGGAAGTGCTTCGAGGACGTCGGGTTCCCGAAGCGGTTCTGGTGGGTCGCGCCGCCGATCAAGTTCGCGGCGACGGCGGGACTGGTGATCGGGATCTGGTTCCGGCCGCTGGCGATCCTGACCACCGCGGCGCTGGTGCTCTACTTCCTGCTGGCCGCCGGGGCGCACGTCCGGGCCCGCGACTTCGGCCGCAACTTCCTCCTCAACTGCCTGGGCATGCTCGCGCTCTGCACGGCGACGTTGATCTTCACCCTGGTCGCGCCTCAGTAGAGGATGGTGGCGAACTCGCTGACCTGGCGGAACCCGACCTTGCGGTACGTCGCGCGGGCGGGATGGTTGAAGTCGTTGACGTAGAGCGAGACGACCGGCGCGACGGCGCGGGCCTGCTCCACGACGGCGGCCATCGCCGCGGGGGCCAGGCCGCGGCCGCGAAACTCCGGGTCCAGCCAGACTCCCTGGACCTGGCTCGCGGTCGCCGAGACCGAGCCGAGATCGGCCTTGAACAGGACCCGGCCGTTCTCGATCCAGCCGAACGCGCGGCCGGCGGAGATCAACTGGCGGACGTAGAACCGGTAGCCGGCCGAGTTGCCCTGGACCGGGGAGACGCCGACCTCCTCGGTGTACATCTTGATCGCCGCCTCCGAGTACGGCTCCCACTCGGCGAGGGTGACCGGCCGGACGTGCGGGTTCGGTGCCACGTGCGGGGCGGAGTCGATCGCCAGCACCGGCTGGTGCGGCCGGACCTCCCGGACCGTCGACCAGGACGGGCCCCAACGGTCGGACAGGCCGCGCCACAGGGACAGCGCCGTCTCGGCCGGGCCGATGATCGAGGAGCACATCCGCTGCGGGCCGGCGAACTCCACGTAGGCGTCGACGGCATCCTGATCGGCGCCGACCGGGACCAGGTTCGAGCCGGCGTGGCAGAGCGAGCGGAGCACGCCGTCGCGTTCGTAGCCCCACATCGGGCAGCCGAGACTGTTCGGGTCGAGTCCGGCGCCGCGCACCCGGGACGCGACGAACACGTTGTCGACCGGTCGCGCGGACAGGATCCGCACCGCGGCGGCAAGATCGCCGGAGTTCAGCACCCGGACCGTACCGGCGTGGCCGGATCGCCCGGTGACCGTCGACGCGGCTGTCATTCCGGGGTCCCGCGGCGAGGTCTCATGGGTCCGACGTTATCCCCGCGCCGGGGCCGGCGTCGATGCGGTGCCCGCGACCTCCACCACCGGCTCGCCCTCGACCGACTCGCCGAGCTCGTCGGCGATCCGCATCGCCTCCTCGATCAGGGTCTCGACGATCTCGCTCTCCTTGACCGTCTTGATCACCTCGCCGCGGACGAAGATCTGCCCCTTGCCGTTGCCGGACGCGACCCCGAGGTCGGCCTCGCGCGCCTCGCCCGGGCCGTTGACGACGCAGCCCATCACGGCGACCCGGAGCGGCACGGTCAGGCCCTCCAGCCCGGCGGTGACCTCCTCGGCCAGCTTGTAGACGTCCACCTGGGCCCGGCCGCAGGACGGGCAGGAGACGATCTCCAGCTTGCGCGGCCGCAGATTGAGCGACTCGAGGATCTTGGAGCCGACCTTGACCTCCTCGACCGGGTCGGCCGACAGCGAGACCCGGATCGTGTCGCCGATTCCCTTGGACAGCAGGGCTCCGAACGCGACCGCGGACTTGATCGTGCCCTGGAACGCCGGCCCGGCCTCGGTCACGCCGAGGTGCAGCGGGTAGTCGCACTGCTCGCTGAGCAGCTCGTACGCGCGGACCATGATCACCGGGTCGTTGTGCTTCACCGAGATCTTGAAGTCGCGGAAGCCGTGCTCCTCGAACAGGCTCGCCTCCCACAGTGCCGACTCGACCAGCGCCTCCGGCGTCGCCTTGCCGTGCTTGGCCAGCAGCCGCTTGTCCAGCGACCCCGCGTTGACGCCGATCCGCAGCGAGACGCCGGCCTCCTTGGCGGCTTGGGCGATCTCGCCGACCCGGTCGTCGAACGCCTTGATGTTGCCCGGGTTCACCCGGACCGCGGCGCAGCCGGCCTCGATCGCCGCGAACACGTACTTGGGCTGGAAGTGGATGTCGGCGATCACCGGGATCTGCGACTTCTTCGCGATCGCCGGCAGGGCGTCGGCGTCGTCCTGGCTGGGCACCGCGACCCGGACGATGTCGCAGCCGCTGGCGGTCAGCGCGGCGATCTGCTGCAGGGTCGCGTTGATGTCGGCGGTCAGGGTCGTGGTCATCGACTGGACGCTGACCGGGGCACCGCCACCGACCAGCACCTTGCCGACCTTGATCTGCCGGGTCGGCCGCCGTTCGGCCAGGGTCGGCGGCGGCAGCGGCGGCATACCAAGATCAATGCTCATGAGTTTCCTTGTGTCGTACGTCAGCCGGTGAACAGCTTGATCGGGTCGAAGATGTCGGCGATGATCAACACCGCCCCGGAGATCGCCACGATGATGCCGACCGCCCAGGCGACCGGCAGCATCCGTGCGGTGTCGACATGGCCCGGATCCGGCCGCTTGAACAGCCGGGACAGGCCGCGCTTGAGCCACTCGTAGAGCGCACCCGCGATGTGGCCGCCGTCCATCGGGAGCAGCGGGATGAGATTGAACAGCGCCAGGAACAGGTTGACGTTGCCGAGCGTCAGGGCGAGTGCGGCGAGCTTGTCGGCGACCGGCACCTGGTCGGTGGAGGCGATCTCGCCGGCCACCCGGCTGGCCCCGACGATGCTCATCGGTCCGTACACGTCCCGCGGCTTGCCGGTGACCAGATCCTTGCCCACGTTGAAGACCTTGACCGGGAACTGCACCAGCAGGTAGCCGGTCCGCTGGGTCAGGTTCCACATGTCGTTGAGGACGGTGACCGGGCCGCCGCGCTCCCGTACCGGCTGCGGCGTGACGCCGAGGAAGCCCTGCTGGATGATCTTGGACGGGTCCCATTCGTCGCGGACGCCGTTCAGCGCGGTGTTGACCGGCTTCAGCTCGACCGGCTGGCCGCCGCGGAGCACGGTGATCTTGGCCTGATGATCGAGATTGGCCCGGATCGCGCCCTGCAGTTGGTCCCAGGACTGGATCCGTACGCCGTTGAAGGAGATGATCTCGTCGCCCGGCCGCAGTCCGGCCTGGAAGGCCGGCGTCTTCGGGTCGTTCGGCGTGCAGGCGGAGGCCGGCGCGTCCAGCGGCCGGACGCACTCGCTGACCGTCTGCACGGTCAGGGTCTCCCGGTAGACGCCGTACGTCGCGGTCACACCGAGCAAGATCAGGAAGGCCAGCAGCACGTTCATGATCGGCCCGCCGGCCATGATGATCAACTTCTGCCACGGCTTCTTCTGGTAGAGCAGCCGGCCGTCGTCCTCGGGCCGGATCTCCTCCCATTCGGCCGCCCGGGCCTGGTCGGCCAGCGACTGGAAGATGCCGGTCCGGGTGGCCCGGATCTGGTTCGGCCGCTCCCGGCTCGGCGGGTACATGCCGATCATCCGGACGAAGCCGCCGAGCGGGATGGCCTTGATCCCGTACTCGGTCTCGCCCTTGCGCCGGGACCACAAGGTCTTGCCGAAGCCGACGAAATACTGGGTGGTCTTGACGCCGAACAGCTTGGCCGGCACCAGGTGGCCGATCTCGTGCAGCGCCACCGACGTCATCACCAACGCGAAGAAGATCAGCGCGCCCGCGATGTAGATCACGGTCTCCAGGGCTGACATCGGTCCTCTCGATCTAACGCCGGTTGCATGCCTCGCCGGCCCGTTCCCGGGCCCAGCCATCAGCCGCCAGTACGGTCTCCACCGTCACGTGGTCGGTGAAGCCCGCCGGTGCGGCCAGGGACGATCCTACGTCGGCTCCGGGATCGCCCGCAGATCTCGCCTCGCCGAGGTGCTCGGCCAGCACATCGGCGACGATGTCGACGATGTCGGTGAACGCGATCCGGCCCTCGTGGAAGGCGTCCACGCACTCCTCGTTCGCCGCGTTGTAGACCGCGGTCGCGGTGCCGCCGGCCCGGCCGGCCCGCTTGGCCAGCTCCACCGCCGGGAAGGCGGCGTCGTCCAGCGGCTCGAAGGTCCAGCTGGTGGCCTGGGTCCAGTCGCAGGGGCGGGCGGCGCCGGGCAGCCGGTCCGGCCAGGTCAGGGCCAGCGCGATCGGCAGCTTCATGTCCGGCGGGGAGCACTGGGCCAGGGTCGACCCGTCGACGAACTGGACCATCGAGTGCACCATCGACTGCGGGTGCACGACGACGTCGATCCGGTCCAGGTCGATCCCGTACAGCAGATGTGCCTCGAGCACCTCGAGCGCCTTGTTGACCATCGTCGCGGAATTGGTCGTGATGACCCGGCCCATGTTCCAGGTCGGGTGCGCCAACGCCTGCGCCGGCGTGACGTCGCGCATCTGCTCCCGGGTCCAGCCGCGGAACGGCCCGCCGCTCGCCGTGACGACCAGCCGGTCCACCTCCTCGGCCCGGCCGCCGCGCAGGCACTGGGCCAGCGCGGAGTGCTCGGAGTCCACCGCGACCAGCTGCCCCGGCTTCGCCGCGCCCATCACCAGCGGCCCGCCGATCACCAGGGACTCCTTGTTGGCCAGCGCCAGCGTGCTGCCGGCGGCCAGCGCGGCCAGCGTCGGGCGCAGCCCGGCAGACCCGGTGATCCCGTTCAGCACGACGTCGGCCGGTTCCGCGGCCGCCTCGGTCGCCGCGTCCGGGCCGGCGATGATCTTGGGCAGGGTCAGCTTGCCCTCGGCCCAGCCGCGCCGGGACGCCTCGGCGTAGAGCGCGAGCTGCAGGTCCTGCACCGCCGACGCCTGGGTCAGCGCCACCACCCGGGGCCGGTACTCCAGCACCTGCTCGGCCAGCAGCTTCGGCCGGGTGCCGCCCGCGGCGAGGGCGGCGATCCGGAACTCGCCCGGCCGGGCGGCCATCACCTCCAGCGCCTGGGTGCCGATCGAACCCGTACTGCCCAGAACCACGACGTCGCGCATGCACACAGTCTCTCCTGGCGAGTCGCGGGGCTGAAGGGCGGGGATTCGGGGCAGCGGTTGCCCTAAGGTGAGCCACGTGAGCCACGTGACCCAGCAGCTGGAACGGGCTTCTGCGGCCGAGCACGGACTGCGGCCCGGCGCCGTGCTCGACTTCCTCGATGATCTTGACCAGGAACTGCACAGCCTGATGATCATGAGGCACGGCAAGGTGCTGGCGGAGGGCTGGTGGGCGCCGTACGGGCCGGACCAGGTGCACCTGCTCTACTCGCTGAGCAAGAGTTTCACCGCGACGGCGGCGGGGATCGCGGTGGCCGAGGGCCGGCTGCACCTGGACCTGCCGCTGCTGGCGTACCTGGACGACCTGGCCGACGCGGCCGGCGGCGCCCGGATCCGGCGGCTGACCGTGCGGGACACGCTGCGGATGGCCACCGGGCACGCCGAGGACACGCTCTGGCGCTCCTTCGTGGCCGATCCGCACGAGCCGCTGCGCGGGTTCCTCGGCATCGAACCCGATCATGAACCGGGCAGCGTGTTCGCGTACAACAACACGGCGACGTACGCGATCGCGGCGATCACCCAGCGGGTCACCGGCACGTCGCTGCTGGACTATCTGACGCCGCGGCTGCTGCGGCCGCTCGGCATCGACCGGGCGCACTGGACCGACTACCCGGCCGGCCGGCAGCTCGGCTACAGCGGCCTGCACCTGACCACCGAGTCGGTCGCGAAGTTCGGCGAGCTCTACCTCCGGCGCGGCCAGTGGGGCGGCCGGCAGCTCGTTCCGGCCGCGTACGTCGACGAGGCCACTTCGGCGCTGACCCCGAACGCGGACCGGGAGGACTCCCCGGACTGGCGGGAGGGCTACGGCTTCCAGTTCTGGCGGTCCCGGTACGGCTACCGGGCCGACGGCGCGTTCGGCCAGTTCTGCCTGGTGCTGCCGGAGCAGGACGCGGTGATCGCGATGACCTCGGCGGCGTTCGACGCGCAGTCGATCCTCGCCACCGCCTGGCAGCACCTGGTGCCAGGCTTCGGCCAGCGGCCGGTGCACGGCGCCGAGCGCGACGCCCAGGCGTTGGCGGAGCGGCTGGCCACGCTGTCGCTGCCGACCGCCGACCATGCGGCCGAGGCGGCCGTCGAGCAGCCGTACGCCCGCCCGCCGGAGGCCGAGGACGCGCCGCGCCCGGACGTGCACGTGGTCGGGGTCGAGTCGGGCGACAACGGGATCTGGCGGGTCAGCCTGACCCACGGCGACCCGCTGCTGCCGCCCGAGACGCCGTACTTCGACCTGGTCGCGGCGCCGGACCGCTGGCTGGAGACGATCGTCGAACTGCCCGGCGACCGGGAGCTCCGGCTGGCCGCCAGCGGCACCTGGCTGGACGACATCTTCCGGCTGGACCTGGTGCTGGTGCAGTCGCCGCACCGGATGACCCTCTGGTTCGCCCCGTCGACCGGCGGCACCATCACGGAATGGGTCACCGCCCCGCTCCCCGGCACGTCCCTCTTCGGCCTGGCCCTCCCGCGCGACCTGACCCTCTGACCAGCCGCCGCGGGGCCTCGCCACAGTCCGGCGGGTCCGGTGCCCGGTCGGCCGAGCGCGGCACCGGACGTCGCGCGGAGGTCTCGACAGCCCGAGCGGTCGGGCGGCGAGGAATGCCCGGCTCGGGCGAGATCCGGGTGCCGCCGTGTCGGGCCGCCGGCGAGGATGTCGTTATTCCTCCACACGTCGAGCATTGCCGCGTGGCACACGCCCTGGACGCGCGAACCGTGGAGAAATCGCGACACCAACCCCGGCCTGCTCGGTTGTGGACAATCCGACTCGCCAAGCAGGTGAGCAGGGTGGCGCCCTGGTTGAGCGCCCGGGCTGGTGCGTCGGCGGACCCATGCCCCGGCCCAGGCGATCATTCGGCCAAACGGGTGGGCACGCCCCTACGGCATGACAGCGGTCCCGACCGACTCCGCGTCGGCGGGTTCAGTCGACGGTGAGGTCTCGGACGGTGTTGTCGCGGAGCGTCTGCAGGCCGGCGTCGCCGATCGCGACGGCCCCGATGAACAGGCCGTACGCCTCCGGGCGGCCGGTGTCGACGACGATCACGTCGACCGTGTCGCCCGGCACCTTGCGGTTGGCGACGTAGATGTCGGTCCGGATCCACCAGGCCTGGTGGCCGTCGATGGTCGCCTTCTCGGCCTTGAGGTCCTTGACGGACTGCTCGGTGGCGTACCAGCCGGAACTGGCGACGCACTGCATGACCTTCTCCGCGGCGGCCTTGGGTGTCGGGGCGAAGCCGTCCGCGGCACGGATCTCGCCGACGCCGAGGAACGCGGCCCAGCCGGGATAGACGGAGAAGCCCTGCGACTCCACGTCGTAGCCCCAGCTGACCCCGCTGGTCTGCATGTCATCGACCCAGCCGTCGATCCGGGGGAAGGACAGCCCGCCGCCGTGCACCCGGCCGTCCGGCGGCCGCGGTCCGCGCTCGCGGGGATTACCGCTCGGGCAGGCGACCGGAGCTGCCGCCGTCTCGCTACTGGACGGGCTCGGGGTCCGCGACGGTGACGGCGTCGGCGAGGCGGTGGGCGTCGGGGACGCGGTCGGCCGGCTGTCGTCCCAGCCGGACACCGTCGAGGACGGCACCGGGTCGTCCGTGATCGGGCGGCCGGCGCCCGCCTGCCGTACCGCGAAGAAGATGATCAAGCCCAAAACGACGACCAGCGCGAGCCCGCCGATGAGCAACGGCAGCCCGCGGCGCTTCCCGGGCCGGTCGCCGCCGGTGGGCGTGCCGCCGGGAGGGTCGGTGGTCTGCCGGGACCAGGCACGACCGTCCCAGTAGCGGTACTGGCCCGGCGCGCCGGAGGGATCGGGATACCAGCCGGGCGTCGACACGGGCGTCAGTCAATCACGGTGCGGTCCCACCGCCGGCGCCGATCCCGGGCCGGGATCAGCGCGTACGAGGCTCGCCGCGGTAGCTGCCGACGGACCAGAGGTTGCCCTCCGGATCGGCCAGGGTGAACTCGCGGCCGCCGTAGTCGCGATCGACCGGCTCGTTGATGATCTTGGCGCCGCCGGCGACGGCCCGGCGGTGGATCTCGTCGACGTCGTCGGCCACCAGGTAGGTGCCGGCCGTGCCGGGCGGCCGGCTCCAGTCGGCGTCCGGCTGGTGGCTGCCGAGCATGATCCCGCCGGTCCCGGAGCCGCCCGGATGCGGCCAGTTGAGCTGGGCGTGGGCGACCCGGTCGCCGTCGGCGTACACGGCGGTGCGTTCGAAGCCGAGCACGTCGACCAGGAAGTCGATCAGGGCCGGTGCGTCGGCGGCCTGCAGGGTGGGCCAGACGTTGGCAGCAGTGTCGGTGTCGGTGTCGGTCATGGTGGCGAGTCTTCCGGGGCCCGGTGCCCGCCGGCTTGGATGTTTCGGAACTCCTCGGCGATCCAGCGGGTCGGGCTGGTGCCCGTGTACTGCCGGAAGTCCCGGACCAGGTGCGACTGGTCGTAGTAGCCGCGCTCGGCGGCGATCCGGCCCAGGTCGCTGCGGCCGGTCCGGTCGATCTCGGCGGCGATCTGGCGCCGGGCCAGGTCGAACCGGAACAGCCGGCCGACCTGCTTCGGCGATGTACCGAGCTCGGCGGCGAACAGCTGGCTCACCCGGCGGCTGCTGTAGCCGAGGTGCCGGGCCAGGCCGTCCATCGAGCCGGTGCCGCCGAACCGGGCCAGCCAGCGCCAGCCCTCGGCCAGTGTGGGCGGCACCTCGCGGCACCGCTCGGTCGCCTCGGCCCGGCGGCGCAGGTAGGCCCAGAGCAGGTCGAAGCGTTCCGCCCAGGTCGGCGTCTCGGCCATCCGTTCCCGGAGCCGCTCGGAGGCCGCGCCGAGCACGGCGGTCCCGTCCCCGAACAGCTCGGTCAGTTCCCGGGTCGGCGGCCCGAACAGGCGCCGCGCCGCCAGCGGGTGGACGGCGAGCTGGATGCCGACCTGGTCGCGCGGCTGGACCACGTAGGCGGGCCGCGCGTGCAGCCCGCCGAGCAGGACCGCCGCCCGCGGCGCCGCCGGTTTCAGCGCCTCGTCCGGGGTGTCGGCCCCGATGATCGGGGCGTCGTCGAGGGTGAAGATGAAGGTGAGGTACGGCGACGGGAGGCCGCGGTGCAGCCCGAGCGGATTGTCGGTGCTGCGGTAGCCGGTGGCGGACGCGATCAGACCGGGCAGCCGGCTCGCCGAGGTGACGAACTCGTAGCTGCGCGGTGTCTCGGTCGGCGCGATATCCACGGGCACGATCCCAGTGTCCACCTTAGAATCCGAGCATGCTGGTGCCGCTCGGCAACACCCTCGCCTTCACGCTCGCCGCGTTCGTCCTGATCATCATCCCCGGACCGTCCGTGCTGTTCGTGGTCAGCCGCGCGCTCGCGTACGGGCGCCGGACGGCCGTGCTCACCGTGATCGGCGGTGCGCTCGGCAGCTTCGTCTCCGCGGTCGGCATCGCCGTCGGCGTCGGGGCGCTGCTGCAGGCCTCCGCGCTCGCGTACACGGTGCTGAAGTTCGCCGGCGCCGGCTACCTGATCTATCTGGGGGTTCGCGCGATCCGTCACCGCGGCCGGCTCTGGCAGGCGCTCGAGGAGGGGGCCGCGCCGGTCAGCGGCCGGCGTACCTTCGTCGAGGGCTTCGTGGTCAGCGTGACGAACCCGAAGTCGATGGTGTTCTTCGCCGCCGTCCTGCCCCAGTTCGTCGACCGCACCGCCGGCGCCCCGCCCGGGCTCCAGATGATCATCTTCGGCGGGATCTTCGCCCTGGTCGCACTGGTCTCGGACACGGTCTGGGGCCTGGTCGCCAGCACCGTACGCAGCTGGTTCGCCCGGTCCCGGCGCCGGCTCGAGCTGGTCGGCGGAGCGTCCGGGTTGACCATGATCGGACTCGGCGTCGGCGTGGCCCTGAACGGGCGCAAGGACTGACCTCGACCTCCTAGACTGCGCCCATGTCAGCGACGAGCCCGGCCGGGCGACCGTGACCCGGCGCACGATCGAGATCGAGAGCCTGACCGCCTTCGATGATCATCTGGCGTCCACCTCCCGGCTGAACGGCTGGTTCATCCAGTCGGTCGACCTGAGCGAACGGGCGGCCGAGCTGGAGCGGGTCGTGGTCCGCGGCGCGGTGTTCCTCGGCTGCCGGTTCGGCCCGGGTGTCGAGGAGCGGCTGCGGCGACGCGGCGCGTTGATCTTCCCGTCGCTGCCCGAGCTGCCGTTCGACCCGTACCGGCCTCGGCTGTATGCGGCCGATGATCTCTACGGCGACCCGGCGGACGGGCGGCTGGTGCCGTACCTGAGCAGTCCGGACGCGGCGATCTACGCGTGGGCCAAGGAGGCCCAGGTGCACCGTTCGCTGGACCACTCGCTGGCCGCGTCGCTTCATGATCACGCGATGTCGGACGCGCTGGACGAGGCGATGCACGGCTCGGCCTACCAGGACGGCCGCCGGGTGGTCGGGATCATGGGCGGCCATGCGCTGGCCCGGACCGACGACGCGTACTGGCAGGCCGCGCGGCTGGCCGCCGACCTGACCACGGCGGGCCGGGTGGTGCTCACCGGCGGCGGGCCGGGCGCGATGGAGGCCGCCAACCTCGGCGCCTACCTGAGCCCGGAGCCGGAGGCCCTGATCGAGGCGCGGGCCCTGCTCGGCAAGGTGACCGACTACCGGGTCTCGATCGACGACTGGGTGGAGACCGGCTATCAGGTACGCGAGCTGCTGCCGGCCGCCAAGGCCGGGCACAGCCTCGGCATCCCGACCTGGTTCTACGGCCACGAGCCGAGCAACGTGTTCGCCACCGAGATCGCCAAGTACTTCGCCAACGCGCTCCGGGAGGACACCCTGCTGCACCGCTGCCGCGGCGGCATCGTCTACCTGCCCGGCCGGGCCGGCACCGTACAGGAGATCTTCCAGGCCGTCACCGAGAACTACTACGCAGGAGACGACTCCGAGATCGCGCCGATGATCTTGGTCGGCACCGACTACTGGACCCGCACCCTGCCGGCCTGGCCGCTGCTGTCCAAGATCGCCGAGGAGCGCTCGATGGCCGCCGTGATCGCCTGCGTCGACTCCGTGCCGGAGGCCCTGGATCGGCTGGCCGAGTTCAGCGAACCCTGACGAGCTGGGCGCGCCGGCGAGAGACCTGTTGATCACTGACCGGCCTGTCGCGATTTCTCTTGATGTCGGGCACTTCCGAGCGCTGAAGCGCTTTATCAGTCGAGGCGAAGAGAAATCGTGACATGCCCTCGGGGTGCCCGGAGCGCGTCGACCGGGCAGTTGTGCAGCGACACGCCGCCAGAACGCCTGCTGCCCGGTCGGCGGATTTCAGGGGAGGAGGACGAGCTTGCCGGTGGTCCTGCGGGCGGTGAGGTCGGACTGGGCCCGGGCGGCTTCGGCGAGCGGGTAGGTGCCGCCGATCCGGACCGAGAGGCGGCCGTCGCCGATCCAGGCGAACAGCTCGGTGGAACGCTCCAGCAGTTCGCTCCGGGTGACGGTGTAGTCGCCCAGCTTCGGCCGGGTCAGGAAGACCGAGCCGGCGTCGTTGAGGCGCTGCGGGTCGACCGGCGGGACCGGGCCGCTGGAGGCGCCGAACAGCACCAGGTGGCCGCGGCGGCGGACGGCGGACAGGGACGCGTCGAACGTGTCCCGGCCGACGCTGTCGTAGACCACCGGCAGGCCCTCGCCGTCGGTGAGCTCCCGGGCCCGCTCGGCGAAGCCGGTGTAGCCGACGATCACCTCGTCCGCGCCGGCCTCCCGGGACAGCTCCGCCTTCTCCGCGGTGGACACGGTGGTGATCACCTGGGCGCCCTTGATCTTGGCGATCTGGGTCAGCAGCAGGCCGACTCCCCCGGCACCGGCGTGCACCAGCACGGTGTCGCCGGACTTGATCGGGTAGCACGACGTGGCCAGGTAGTGCGCGGTCAGGCCCTGCAGCGGTACGGCAGCCGCCTGCTCGTCCGACAGCCCGCTGGGTACGGCGAGCAGCTTGTCGGCCGCCCCGACCAGCCGACTGGTGTACGACCCCGGGATGCCGGCCCAGGCCACCCGGTCGCCGACCGCGAACGTGGTCACCTCCGGCCCGACCGCGGTGATCACGCCGGCACCCTCGCCACCGGGCACGAACGGGTAGTCGATCTTGTAGATCCCTTCCCGTTGGTAGGTCTCGATGAAGTTGACCCCGACCCCGGTGACGTCGATCGCCACCTGGCCCGGACCCGGCTCGGCCTCCGGGACCTCGACGTACTCGATCACCTCGGGGCCGCCGGCGCGGGCGTACCGGATCGCGTGGGCCATGATCATTCTCCTCCGGTGCGGGCCTTGCGGGCGGCGATGAACGACCTGATCCCGAAGATCAGATAGACCACCGTGACGACGAGCAGGATGATGCTCTCGATGATCGCGCCGGGGCGTTCGGCGGTGCCGTCGAACAGCTGGCCGATCTTGACCACGTTCATCAGCGAGCCGAGCGCGCCGATCAGCGCGAACACGAGCGCGAGGTGGATCGCGTGCCGGCGGAACTTCTCCCGCAGCGCCAGCACGCCGCAGATCCCGATCAGGATCCCGACGAACGCCGGGATCAGCGCGGTCACGCTGGACGCTCCGGTCGCGATGAACGTGATCACGCCGGTCAAGATCAGGACAACGGCGACGGCCTGGGTCAGTCTGGTCACCGGGTCAGCATAGTGATCCGGCTCAGGACGGGCCGAGGGACGGTTCGTCGGCGGTGGCCAGGGTGAGCACGGCCTCCTCGACCACATCGTGCTCCTCCAGTTCCCGTTCCACCCGGCGCAGCCGGACCGCGAGGTCGTGTTCGGCCTGGTCGCCGGTCATGTCGACGGCCGCCACCAGGTAGACCCGGGACGGGCCGACGAACTCCAGGTGCAGGTACGTCACCCGGTCCACCTCCGGGTGCTCCAGCAACCGCAGCAGCACCCGCTCCCGCAACTGCGGCTGCACCTGCTCGCCGACCAGGAAGCGCCGGTTGCGGTCGATCAGGAAGACCGCGACGACGGCCAGCAGGACGCCGACCAGGATCGAGCCGACGGCGTCCGGGATCGCCGACCCGGTCAGCTGGTGCAGGGCCACGCTGGCCGCGGCGATGATCAGGCCGAGCAGCGCCGCGGCGTCCTCGGCGAACACCGCCCGCAGCGTCGGGTTCGAGGTCTGCCCGATGAACCGCAGCGGCGACAACCCTTGCGCGCGGCCGAACCGGCGGGCCTGCCGGAACGCCTGGGTGAACGAGACGCCCTCCAGCACGAAGGCGATCGCCAAGATCAGATAGGCGACGCCGAAGTTGCCGGCCGGTTCCGGTTCGATCAGCTCGGTGATGCCGTGCGTGATCGATACCACGGCGCCGGCCGTGAACAGGCCGAATGCGGCGAACATCGACCAGACGTAGGCCTCCCGGCCGAAGCCCAGCGGGTGCGCCCGGTCCCGCCGCCGGGCCGAGCGGCGGTCGGCGATCAGCAGGAAGATCTCGTTGCCGGCGTCGGCCCAGGAGTGTGCCGCCTCGGCCAGGATCGCGGCCGAGCCGGTGATCACCGCGGCGATCGACTTGGCGATCGCGATCAGCAGGTTCGCCGCGAAGGCGATGATCACGGTGAGCAGGCTCTCCCCACCCTCGGCCTTGCCCCCGGTCTTCGTCTCCGCAGTCACGAGAACAGCCTAGGAGGCCGGCCCCGAACGCGCGCTGAGCCTGTCGAAGTGCCGAGCCCGACGTGCCTTGCTCTTCGACAAGCTCAGGGAACGTTGTCGACACCAGCCTCCTCGTGATCTTGGTCCGGTCCGGCCGCCATCACCTCGGCCAGCGCCGCCGCGCGCGGGCTCAGGATCAACTCCTCCAGCGTCATCGGCCTGCCGTCCGGATGGCTCAACGGCATCCGCCAATTGGGATGTTGATCAATGGTGCCGGGCTGGTTCTGCACCCGGCGGTCGCCGACCAGGTCGGGCAGCGCGGCCACCCGGAGCACCGCCGGGGTGCTGCCGAGGAACCGGTGCAGCGCCTCGATCACCGGCTGCTCGCCCTGATCGTCGCCGGCCAGCAGCCCGCGGCCGCGCAGCTCGGCCAGCCAGCCCTCACGTTCGGCGCGGGACGAGGCGAGCTCCTCGGCGAGCGGCCGTTCCAGCAGGCCGAGCCGGTCCCGCAGCCGGACATGATCATCGCGCAGGTAGGCCGCGGTCGGCGGCAGGTCGTGGGTGGTCACCGACGCCAGGCAGGCGGTCCGCCAGCGCTCGGCCGGCAACGGGACGTCGGCCTGGTAGTCCCGCTCGAACCACAGGATCGAGGTGCCCAGGATGCCGCGCTCGCGCAGGAAGTCCCGGGCCGCCGGCTCGACGGTGCCCAGGTCCTCGCCGATGATCACCGCGCCGGCGCGTTCCGCTTCCAGGGCCAGGATGCCGACCAGCGCCTCGTGGTCGTACCGGACGTAGGTGCCCTCACGCGGGCCCGCGTCCCGCGGGATCCACCAGAGCCGGAACAGGCCGATCACATGATCGACCCGGAGCCCGCCGGCGTGCCGGAGCAGCGCGGCCACCATCTCGCGGAACGGCCGGTACCCGGTCTCGGCCAGCCGGTCCGGCCGCCACGGCGGCTGGTTCCAGTCCTGTCCGAGCTGGTTGTACGCGTCCGGCGGCGCCCCGACGCTGAACCCTCCTGCGTAGCTGTCCCGCAGCCGCCAGGCGTCCGCGCCGCCCGGGTGCACGCCGACGGCCAGGTCGTGCAGTACGCCGAGCCGCATCCCGAACCGGCGCGCGTCGTCCTGGGTCCGGGCCAGCTGTTCGTCGCACTGCCACTGCAGCCAGCGGACGAACTCGAGCTCGGCCGCGTGGTCCTCGGCGAACCGCTGCACCTCGGCCGACCGCGGATCCCGGTACGGCTCCGGCCAGGTCCGGCTGTCCGGGCCGTGCAGCTCGGCCAGCACGGACCAGACGGCGAAGTCGGTCAGCGAGGAGCCCTCCCGCTCCACGTACCCGCGGAAGGCCAGGTCCCGGCCCGGGGTCCGGCCGGCCCCGAAGATGATCTTGAGCGCGGCCAGCTTCGCGGCCCAGGCGGCGTCCCGGTCGATCCGGTATCCGACGCCCGGCGCCTGCAGCAGCCGCTCCCGGAGCCGCCGGATCCGCTTCCGGTCCTTGCGCCGCAGCGTCGCGTACTCGGCGATCGCCTCCGGCCGCAGGTAGAGCGGGCTGACGAACCGCCGGCTGACCGGGAGGTACGGCGACGGCTCCAGCGGCGGCACCGGCTCGCCGGCGTGCACCGGGTTGATCACCACGAAGTCGCCGCCGTGCTCGACCGCGGCCCAGGCGGCGAGGTCGGTCAGATCGGTCAGGTCGCCGCTGCCCCAGGAGGCCTCGGAGCGGACGCTGTAGAGCTGCGCCGCGAGGCCCCAGCCCGGCCGCGCCGCCAGGCCGGCCGGCCAGTCCAGCCGATCCGGCGTGACGATCAACGGGGCCTCGGTCCGCACGTCACCCGCCGTCGCGCGCACCGTGTGGTAGCCGGTCGGCAGCTCCTCCGGCAGCCGGTACGACCAGCGGGCGATCGTCGCGCCGTCCAGTTCGCGCTCACCGTCCGGGCCGTCCGGTGCCGAGAGCTCGAGCTCCGGCCGCCCGTCCTCGTACGCGATCGCCAGGCGGATCTCGGACCCGGCCCGCACGTGCACCGGCACCGTCGCGAGGCTGCCGCGGCGGACCGTGACGCACGCCGGCAACGGCAACCGCCACGGCGCGAGCTCGTGGTCGGACAGGGCGGCCCGGACCGACTCCGGCGAGGAGGCATCGACGCCGAGTCCGGCCAGCACGCCGACGATCGTGGCCGGAGCGACCCGGGTCAGGTTGCCCCGCCAGTCGTAGTACTCGGTGTCGATCCGGTACGCCTGCGCGAGCCGGATCAGGTCGGGGTCAGCGGTCGACACGACGCCATCCTGGCATGCCCGGACCGGGGTCCACCCACAGCAACCCACAGGTCTCGCCCAGCCCGATCCAAGCCCGGTGCCAGCGTCCGCCACTCACCTGGGATCTCCATCCGACAACGAGGGAGACCCATCGCATGAGATCCAAGACCACCGTCGCGGCCGCGATCGCCGGCAGCGCGCTGGCCGTGACCGGGATCGTCGCCGGCGCGACCGTCGCCGCCGCCGACCCGACGCCCACCCCGAGCGCCGCCCCGTCGGCCGGCGGCACCCCGTCGGCCGACCCCAAGGAGGCGCCCACCGACCGGCCCGGCCCCGGCCGCCATGCCGGACCGGGCGGTGTCCTCTCGGCGCCCGAGTTGGCCGAGAAGCTGGGGCTCGACGAGGAGAAGGTCAGCGAGGCGCTGCGCGCGGCGTTCGAGGAACTGCGGGCCGACCGCAAGGACGAGAGCGACGCCAAGCCGTCCCGGGAGGAGCGGCAGCGGGAGCTGACCAAGCTGCTCGCCGAGAAGCTCGGCGTCGAGCAGTCCGCCGTCGAGCAGGCGCTCACCGAACTCCGCGCGGCCGCCCAGGCCGACGGCATCGCCGCGCTCAAGGAGCGACTGGCCGAGGCGGTCGACGCGGGCACCCTGACCCAGGCCGAGGCCGACGCGGTCGTCAAGGCCGCCGAGGCGGGCGTGATCCCGACCGGACCGGGGCGCCGCTGACCTTCCGCACAAACTTCGCTGTCCTCCCCCACAAACCGCCGCCCGTTGCCGGATCCCCGCCGGCACCGGGCGGCGGGCTGTCCGGACCTCCCGACGTGAGTTCCACCACTCGTCCGGCGGCCTCTCCGCGGGGCCGCCGAGCGGGTTTCCGCAGGTTCTCAGGGCTGCACTGAGCGTGCCGCGCGGCGGCCGGGCGAATTCGAGGCGACTGGGTAGTTACAAACCTGTCATTTCCATATATGGTGGTCTTCGCGCCAAGCAGCCACTACAGGTAGGGAGGATCCCCAACATGACCGTGACCAGTGAGATCCGAGTCGTCAAGCGTGACGGGGGCCTTCAGCAGTACGACGGGTACGAGATCGCCCGCTCCATCGAGGACGCCGCGCGCGGCCTCGACGACGCCATCAAGCGGGCCACCCAGATCCAGTCCGAGCTCGAGATCACGCTGTTCGACAAGATCACCACGGAGCAGCTCGACGAGGCCGTGATCGGCATCGCGCTGCAGAACGTGAAGGACGATCCGGCGTTCGACACGATCGCCGCCCGGCTGTTGATCAAGACCCTCTACAAGCGGGTGCTCGGCGAGACCAACGACCTGTTCGGCGACTCGGCGCCGGAGACCATCCAGGCGCTGCACCGGCTGCGCTTCGCCGACTACCTGACCGACGCGATCGAGCGCGGCCTGCTGGATCCCCGGCTGGGCAGCGAGATGTTCGACCTGGAGCGGCTGGCCGCGGCGCTGGATCCGACCCGCGACGACCTGCTCCGCTACATCGGCGTGCAGACCATGCGGACCCGCTACATGATCAGTGATCATGACCGGAACCCGCTCGAGGTGCCGCAGTACTTCTGGATGCGGGTGTCGATGGGCCTCTCGCTCAACGAGGAGGACCCGACCGAGGCCGCGCTCTCCTTCTACGAGGGCATGTCCCGGCTGGAATACCTGGCCGCCGGCTCGACGCTGGTGAACGCCGGCACCTCGTACGCCCAGCTCTCCAACTGCTTCGTCATGCAGATGGAGGACGACATCGAGCACATCGCCAAGTCGGTCCGCGACGTCATGTGGCTGACCAAGGGCACCGGCGGCATCGGCCTCTCGGTGTCCAAGCTGCGCAGCGAAGGCTCGCCGATCCGGTCCAACAACACCACCTCGACCGGCCCGATCCCCTTCATGCACACGATCGACTCGACCCTGCGCGCGGTGTCCCGCGGCGGCAAGAAGTTCGGCGCGCTGTGCTTCTACATGGAGAACTGGCACCTCGACTTCGGCCAGTTCCTCGACCTGCGGCAGAACGCGGGCGACCCGTACCGCCGGACCCGGACCGCCAACACCGCGGTCTGGATCTCCGACGAGTTCATGAAGCGCGTCCGCAACGACGAGGACTGGTACCTGTTCGACCCGCTGGAGGTCGAGGACCTGACCGAGCTGTACGGCGCCGAGTTCTCCAAGCGCTACGCCGAGTACATCCGGATGGCCGAGGCCGGCGAGATCAAGCGGTTCAAGAAGATCCGGGCCCGGGAGCAGTTCCAGGCGATCCTGATCTCGCTGCAGACCACGTCGCACCCGTGGCTGACCTGGAAGGACACGATCAACACCCGGGCGCTGAACAACAACACCGGGACGATCCACCTGTCCAACCTGTGCACCGAGGTCTGCCTGCCGCAGGACCGGGACAACGTCGCGGTCTGCAACCTGGCCTCGATCAACCTGTCCAAGCACCTGCGCGGCTCCGGCCCGCAGGCCCGGATCGACTGGGACCGGCTGCGCCAGTCCGCCCGCTCGGCGGTACGGCAGCTGGACAACCTGATCGACATCACGATCTCCTCGGTGCCGGAGTCGGAGCGCTCCAACGCCGACAACCGGGCCATCGGCCTCGGCGTGATGGGCTTCACCGACGTGGTGGAGCGGATGGGCTTCTCGTACGAGAGCGAGCAGAGCTACCAGCTGGCCGACGAGATCATGGAGTTCGTCAGCTACCACGCGATCGACGAGAGCGCCGACCTGGCCCGTGAGCGCGGCGCGTACTCGAACTTCCCGGGTTCGCGCTGGTCGCAGGGCATGGTCCCGTTCGACACGATCGACGAGCTGGAGCGCGACCGCGGCGTGAAGGTGGACGTCGACCGGACCACCCGGCTGGACTGGGACGCGCTGCGCACCAAGGTCAAGGGCGGCATCCGCAACGCCACCCTGATGGCGATCGCCCCGACCGCCTCGATCGGCCTGGTCGCCGGCACCACCCCGGGCCTGGACCCGCAGTTCTCGCAGATCTTCAGCCGGGCCACCTCGTCCGGCAAGTTCCTCGAGGTGAACCGCAACCTGGTCAAGGACCTCAAGGAGTACGGCCTCTGGGAGCAGGTCCGTGACGACCTGCTGCGCGCCCAGGGCGACGTGTCCAAGATCGACATCGTGCCGGAGGCACTGAAGAAGATCTACCGGACGTCGTTCCAGCTGTCGCCGTACGCGTTCATCAACGTGGCCGCACGGGCGCAGAAGTGGATCGACCAGGCGATCAGCCGGAACATCTACCTGGCCAGCCGGGACGTCGGCGAGATGGTCGACCTGTACAGCGCCGCCTGGGACAAGGGCGTGAAGACCACCTACTACCTGCACATGATGCCGCGGCACACCGCCGAGCAGAGCACGGTGAAGGTGAACAAGGCGGCCGAGCTGCGCGGCGGCACGGCGGCGGCCGAGACCGAGGGCGAGGGCTCGACCAAGAGCGCCCCGGCGCGGCGCGGGTTCGGCTTCGGCCGGGCCGGTGGGCGTACTCCGGCCTCCCCCGCCACGGCGTCCGAGGTTCCGGCGGTCGCGACGTCCGAGACCGTCGACGCGGTCTCGGTGCAGCGTCCCCAGACGGTCGAAGCCCAGGCCGGCGAGGCCCAGGCCGTCGCCGCGCACCGGCCCACCGCGGCCGAACGCGCCGCCACCGCGCAGGCCACCAAGCCGGCGGAGACCGAGGGCGAGGCCGCGGCGCGGCCGACCCGGGCGGTCCAGCTGTCGGTGACGCCGGCCATCTCGGTGAACGACCTCGACCTGATCGACCCGCAGGACCTGGTGCAGTGCGATTCCTGCCAGTAGACCGGTACCTGTCAGACTCGGTCGCGGCAACACGTGGGAAGGAATGGCGATGACATCGATCTTGGGGACCGGGATCACCGAGGGGCTGCTGCTGAAGCCCGTGACGTATCCGTGGGCGTACGAGCTCTACAACCAGGCCGTGGCCAACACCTGGTTCCCGCACGAGGTCCAGCTCGGCGAGGACCTGAGTGACTTCGGCCGGATGACGGACGACGAGCGGCACGCCCTGACGCACCTGATGAGCTACTTCAATCCGAACGAGCTCCTGGTGAACAAGGCGCTGGCGTTCGGGGTGTACCCGTACGTGAACTCGGCGGAGTGCCACCTGTATCTGGCGAAGCAGATGTGGGAGGAGGCCAACCACTGCATGGCCTTCGAGTACGTGCTGGAGACGTTCCCGATCGACCGGGCGGCGGCGTACGAGTCCCACATCAGCGTGCCGTCGATGGCCGCGAAGGAGCAGTTCGAGGTCAACTTCATCCGGCGGATGACCGAGCAGACCCTGGACATCTCCACGATCGAGGGCAAGCAGGACTTCGTCCGCAACCTGGTCGCCTACAACGTCATCCTGGAAGGGATCTGGTTCTACTCCGGGTTCATGGTGGCGCTCTCCTTCCGGCAGCGGAACCTGCTCCGGAACTTCGGGTCCTTGATCGACTGGATCGTCCGGGACGAGAGCCTGCACCTGAAGTTCGGGATCAACCTGATCTTGACCGTGCTCGACGAGAACCCCGAGGTCGGCACCGAGGAGTTCGCCGAGGAGATCCGCGGGATGATCTTGAAGGCGGTCGAGATGGAGGAGGCGTACAACCGGGATCTGCTGCCCAACGGCATCCTGGGCATGAACGCCGACTACATCAACCAGTACGTGAAGTACCTGGCCGACCGGCGTCTCGAGGAGCTCGGCTTCGAGTCCGAGTACAACGTGACGAACCCGGCCAAGTGGATGGCGACCGCCAACGACACCCTGCAGCTGGTCAACTTCTTCGAGTCGATCAACACTTCGTACGAGGTCAACGCGCGCGCCAAGTGATCACCGTCGACGCTCCCTGATCCCGCCCTCCGGCTGGGTTCAGGGAGCGTTGTCGTTCTTCCGTACGGTCAGGATCAGGAGGCCGACCAGGAAGAGACCGGCGGCCGGCAGCAGCGCTCCGGTCGGCCCGGCTGCGCCGGCGACGGCGGCCAGGGCCGAGGTACAGCCGATCTCGCCGACGTACTCCGCCTGGGCCAGGAACGAGTGCACCGTGGCGCGGACGTCGCTGGTGGCGCGGCGGTTGACCCAGATCGTCGTCACCGTACGGATCAGCGGCAGCGCGGCGCCGTAGGCGATCAGGATCGCCAGCACGGCCCAGGTCAGGTTCGGCGCCAGGGCCAGCAGGACGAAGCCGGCCGCCGCCGTCGCGCAGGCCGAGACCAGCGCGGCGCGGGCACCGGGTTCGTCATGGAGGCGCCGTTCGACGGCGAGCAGGGCGAGCGCGCCGGTGAACAGCCCGGCGACGCCGAGCAGGGTGAACCACAGCGTCCCGTTCCGGGTGGACGGGAAGCCGAGCTCGGCCAGCCGGACCGGGTAGATCCGGCCGAACGTGTCGGCGGCACCGTTCACCAGCACGGTGATGATCACCAACGCGAACAGGGTCCGGTCGCGCAACGCCAGCCGGGCCCCGCGGCGGGCGATGCCGAGGGCGGCCCGCAGGTGCCCGGTCCGGACCGGAGTGAAGCGGCGTTCCGGGAACGCGACGGCGACGACCACGCCCAGCACCAGCATCGCCGCACCGGCCAGGACGATGCCGGCCTGCCGGCCGAGCAGCAGGCCGAGTCCGCCCAGCGTGATCATGCCGACGGCGGCCCCGGCCAGTTCCCACCGGGCCTGCCGGGTCAGCACCGAGGTGATCATCGCCGGCCGGTCCAGCTCGTCGGTGATCCAGGCGACGTCGGCGCCACTGGAGAACGTCCACGCGATGCCCCACAGCATCTGCGACAACAGCAGCGGCCAGAAGCTGCCGAACACGCCGGTGGTGATCATGGCCGTCCCCATCAGCCCGTGCGCGACCACGATGGCCCACTTGCGGCTGACCGAGTCCGCGAACACCCCCGCCGGCACCTCGAAGATCATCGCGGCGACTCCCTGTGCCGCCGCGATGATCAACAACTCGGCCGGGCCGAGCCCGGCGTCGACCACCATGAACAGGCTGGCCAGCAGCCACCAGCCCCTGTGCAGCACGGCGCGAGCCCCGACCCAGCCGAGGAAGAGGCGAACCAGTCCCGCGGCGTTCATGGCCCTGGCGATGGCCGGCTCCGGTTCAACGGGTGGCCGAGATCCCGGTCCGCTGCCGGGCCGCCTCGAACAGCAGCACGCCGGCCGCGACCGCCGCGTTGAGGCTGTCCGGTCCGCCGACGGTCCCGGCCGACATCGGAATCCGTACCGGACGGGCGAGCTCGGCCCAGCGCGACGACAAACCGCGCTGCTCGCTGCCGTTCGCAATCGCCGCCGGCCCGGTCAGGTCCGCGTCCCAGGAGGCGTCCGGCGCGTCCGGGATGCCGGCGAAGACCGTGATCCCCCGCCGCCGCAGCCAGCGCTGCGCCGAGCCGGAGTCGGTGATCGCGATCGGCACGGTGAACAGATGACCGAGCGAGGCCCGGACCACCCCCGGCCCGTACGGGTCGGTCGCCGGATCGCAGATGATCACCCCGTCGACGCCGGCGGCGCAGGCCGTGCGCAGCATCGCGCCCAGGTTGCCGGGCTTCTCGATCCCCTCCACCACCAGGAGCAGCGGACCGCTCCGGGCGGCGGGGAGGCCGTCCAACGGGGCCGGAAAGATCCGGCCGACACCGATCAACCCGTCCGGCCGGTCCCGATGGCTGATCCGCCGGAACGGCTCCTCGGCGAGCTCGACCAGCCGGGTGCCGCCGGCCCTGGCGCGGGCCAGCAGCGCAGCCTCGTGGCGGCCCGACCAGAGCGCCCGGCAGTAGTAGAGCGCGAGCAGGTCGACCCGAGGCTGGGCCCGGCTCAGCTCCCGGTAGCCCTCGATCAGGAAGGCACCGGCGCGAGCTCGATGACGCGGCAGCCGAAGCCGTACCAGCTCGGCCACCTTCTTGTTGGTACGCGACGTGATCACCGGATCCGCGCGCATGCCGGACACAGGTCCGTTCATGATCATCACCCGATGGTGCAGACGTGATCACCGGCCGGTATCCGTCGACGCGGGCAGCCGGTGCAGTGGACAGTTCCTGAGGAGCGCGCGACGTCAGCGGTCGGGAACCCGACCGGCCTCGCACGCGATCCTGATCATCGGAACGTCCTCCTCGTCCAGTCCGGACTGTAACCCCGGACCTTCCGCGCCCGCCAGCGAATTACCTCAGCGGATGTCCAGCTCCGTGATCACTGCCGCCGCCTGGCCGGGCGCCAGGTCCGGCACCGTACAGCCGCCGTGCCGCCCGGCCGCGGTGGTCGCCGTCAGCGTCATCAGCCCGGACCGGCGCTGCAGCGGGGACTGACGGATCCGCCAGCCGATGACGCCGTCGCCGGCGAGGGCGGTCGTGCGCCGGTCGATGACGCCGGAACGCATGATCACGAAGCCGTCCCGTACCGCGTGGCCGAGCGTCCGGTAGCCGGACCGGGCCAGGACCAGAGCCATCGGCAGAGCGACCACGAACGCGCCGGCCGCGACGAACCACCAGAGCGCCTGCCCGGTCAGCAGGGCCGTGATCACCGGCGCAGCCGCGACGAGCAACACCGCCGCGACGGACCGGGTCAACCGGCGGCGCAGCGCCGCCCGCGGATGCCGCTGCAGGGCAGCCGTCAGGGGTGGGATCTCGGGAAGCAACCGGGCGGCCAGGCCCGCGGCCTCGTCGCGCGGGACGACCGGGGTCAGGTAGCGCAGCGAGCCGGACTTGTTCTCCTCGTCCTCCTCGGCTGCCGCGGCCACCGTCAGCGGCTCGACCCGGGCACCGCCGGCGAGCCGTCCCAGCAGCGGCTCCGAGATGATCACGCCGCGCAGCCGGCGCAGGTCGAGGCCGAGTCGGCGGTGCGCGAGCAGGCCGCGTTCCATGGTGAGCCAGCCGGAGGCGTTTCGGGTCAGCCGAAGCTGCCACCATTCCTCGACGAAGACGGCCAGGCTCAGCGCAACGCCCAGGACGAACAGCAGTCCGGCGCCGAGCAACCCGAGCTGCCACGGCGGAACGGGGCCGACCACGCCGACGGCCCAGGCCACCACCTGCTCCGGCTGGATTCCGAGGACGCCGAGTCCACGCTGGGCGACCAGAGCCAGCAGCACCACGCCGCCGACGCCCCAGACCGTGAGCGGCGCGTAACGCAGCCAGTCCCGGCGGAAGCTCAACAGCGTGCCGGAGTCCGCGGCCGGCTGATCCGCCGGCGGCTCGGCGGCGTCCAGCGCCGCGCGCAACCGGTTCGCATCGTCGACCCGGAGGCCGGACAGGACGATCGAGTCGCGTTCGGAGGCCTGGCCGGCCGAGACCGTCACCCGCTGCAGCCCGAGCAGCCGCTGCACCGGGCCGGCCGTCACCTGGACGCTGCGGATCCTGCCGCGGGCCACCGACTTCCGGGCGCGCACCAACCCGCCCCGGTCGACCTCGAGCCGGTCGCCCGCGATCCGATAGCGGGTGGTCGCGGTCTTGATCATCTCGAAGATCATCACCAGGACGAAGATGCCGCCGACGACGGCCGACCGGATCAGCGGTTCGGGCTGCAGGGTGAAGCCGCCGAAGAGCCAGCTGAGGAAGGCCGAGCCGGCGGCCGGCAGCAGCCAGGTGAGGTTGGCCAGGAAAGTGCGCCGGCTTGGATGGGTCCAGTCGATCACGACCCGGTCGGCAAGTTCGGCGGTCACGTGCCGTCCCGATCGGTCAGGCCGGCGGCCTCGGCGAGCCGGTCCACCAGCGCCTGCCCCTGCTCGGCGTCGAGCCCGGAGATGACCACCGGTCCCGCTGCCGAGGCGGTCGTCACGGTGACGTCGATCAGTCCGTACGAGCGCTGCAGCGGTCCCTGCTTCGTGTCCACGGTCTGGATCCGGCTGAGCGGGGCGATCCGCCATTCCCGCCACAGCCAGCCCGACGCGGCATAGACCCGCTCGTCGTCGACCTGCCAGCGATGCACCCTGAAGCTGGCACCCGGAACGACGATCGCGAGGATCGTCATGATCACGGCCGTCGCCGCCAGGACCAATACCGTCGGCACCGGCCACCGGGACCAGGTCCACAGCACCGCCGCCACGAATTCGGCGGCCACCAGCGCGACCGCCGTCACCACCAGCTGCGTCCGCCACCACCCGATCGCCCGTGGGTCGACCGACTCCCCCGGCGGCATCGGGAACTCCGCCCGAACCGCCCGTTCCGCCGCAGCACTCACCGCGCACATCCTTTCCAATACACTTGTTTCAATACATCTGCATCATAACGAACGTCTGCTACGGTTTCAATACGACTGAATCGGAAAGGTTGGTGGACGTGCCGAAGCAGATCGACCACGAGGCGCAGCGGGAACAGCTGGCAGAGGCGGTCTGGCGACTGGCCGCCGAACGGGGCCTGGAATCGGTCAGCCTGCGCGAGGTGGCGCAGGCCGCGGGGGTGTCACTGGGCCGGGTGCAGCGCAGCTTCGGGACCAAGGACGAGATGCTGCGGTATGCCCTGGCCCTGATCACCACCCGGGCCGGCCGGCGGGTGGAGCGGCGAGTCCAGGCGCTCGGCGAGCACCCGGCCACCGCCGACATCCTGCGTGAGTGCCTGACCGAGGTGCTCGGGTTCGAGGAGGAGACCCGGCAGGCGCTCCGGGTCCAACTGGTGTACTTCACCCGCTCGATCCACGACGAGCAGGTGGCCAAGATCATCCGCGGCGACGGGCTGTCCGAGCTCTACCCGTTCACCGCAAGCCTGATCACGAAGTTGTTCAAACGGCGCGGCACGATCGAGCCGATCAAGGAGGCCGAACTGCTCTGGTCGACCGCGATCGGGCTAGGCACGGATGTGGTGATCGGCCAGCGCGAGCCGGCCGATGCCGCCGCCCTGCTGGACTACTACCTGGTCCGCCTGCTCGGCCCGTCCGGCTGGCCCGAGTCGGCCAGGATCGCGAAGCGGCTCTAGCGGGCTTCCCAGGTGCCCATGATCACGGCGCGGCCGACGCTGTGCGAGAACAGGTTGAAGCCGAGATAGGCGCAACTCGCCTCGGCCGGGATGCCGAGCGACTCGACACCCACCGCATGCACGCCGACGTAGTAGCGGTGCGGACCGTGCCCCGCGGGCGGCGCCGCACCGACGTAACCGGCGAAGCCGGCGTCGTTGCGCAACTGGAACGCCCCGGTCGGCAGGTTCGCGCCGCCCTCGGCCCCGGCGTCGGTCGGCAGCGAGGTCGTACCCACCGGCACATCGGCGACGGCCCAGTGCCAGAACCCGCTCGTGGTGGGTGCGTCCGGATCGAAGACGGTGATCACGAACGACTTCGTCTCCGCCGGGAAACCCGACCAGGACAACTGAGGGGACCGGTCCGCTCCCCCGGCACCCATCCGCCCGCTCACCTGAGCCTGCCCGAGCACCGCACCGTCGGCAAGATCATCACTGGTCAGCTGGAACCCGGGCACCGGTCCGATCACGTCATAGGGAGTCGTCATGACGCCCACCCTAGCGGCGGCGGCGCCTGCTGCCGATGATCGATTCGGCGGCCCGACGGGCCGTCCGTGTGTTCGTGACGCCACCCCTTGACCGATAGACCGATTGGTCTATAACCTCGAGTAGATCGATTGGTCTATTTCTTCGAAGGAGCCTGCCATGGCCAGCCGTACCACCGCCGAGGTGATCGAACTCTTCAACCGGGTCTTCACCGACCACGACCACACCGCACTCACCGAACTCGTCGCCGAGGACTGCGTGATGGAAGCCATCCAGCCGGCTCCGGACGGTGCCCGTACCGTCGGCCGCGCTGCCTGCCTGGAGTTCTGGCGCGCACTCGCCGAAGACCGCGACAGCCGGTTCGAGCCGGAGCAGATCACCGTCGGCGGCGAGCACGGAACGATCCGCTGGCGTCTCCGTTTCGGCGCCGAATCCGTGCGCGGCGTGACCCTGATCAGGGTCAGCGACGGCAAGATCACCGAAGCGCTCGCGTACAGCAAGACCGGCGGAGTCCCCCTCGCCGCCGACACCGGCCGCAGCACGCAGGAGGTCCTGGACCGCTACAACGAGGCCTTCCGGCTGCACGACCCCACCCTGCTCAACGACCTGATCGCGGACGACTGCGTCATCGAGGACTCCGGCCCGGCTCCGGACGGCGAACGGCGCGTCGGCCGGGCGGCCTGCCTGGCCCGCTGGTCCGAGCTCGCCGCGAACCGTACCCTGCAGTTCTCCCCGGAAGCCGCCGAACTCAGCGGCGAGCTGGCCGTGCAGCCCTGGCTGCTGCACTGGGGCGACGGCGCCGCCGACCGGATCCGCGGCGTGAACCTGCTCCGCATCCGCGGCGGCAAGATCATCGAGGCCCGCGGTTACGTGAAGTCATGACGACGCCAGGCTTGCGATCAGGGCCCGAGCACGGCCAGCGCGGCAGCGGTGTCCGAGAGATCCGGCAGGACGTGATGGGCGCCGGCGGCGACCAGGTCCGCGGCGCTGACGCTGCCGGTCGCGACCGCGACGGCGACCACACCGCAGTCGAGGGCGGCCGCGACATCGTGCTCGGTGTCGCCGACGACGAGAACGTCCGCGAACGGCCCGTGGACCGCCTCGGCCCGCGTGCAGGCTGCTCGCACCAGTTCAGCCCTGAGTTCATGATCATCGCCGTAGCCGCCGATGGCCGTGTCCAGCCAACCGTCGAGGCCGACATTGGCGATCTTCGCCCGGGCAACGGGCGCGATGTTTCCCGTGACGAGCGTCTGCACCACATCATCGCGGGCCTGCAGCGCGGCCAGCAGGTCGGCCACCCCCGGCAGCGCGACCGAGGGGCCCGGCCCCGGCGGCAACGCGGCGACCTCGGCGGCATAGCGGGCGAAGAACGCCTCGTACCCCTGGGGTTCGGGCACCGGCGCAAGGCCGTGAGACCTGAACACCTCGCTGGTGATCCAGCGGTCGGTACGGCCGCTGGTGGAGACCGAGGCCATGAACTCTCGGCCGGTGTGTGCGGTGAAGGCCGTCGCGTACGCGCCGTAGCAGCGACCGTGGTCTCTCAGCAACGTGGAGTCGACGTCCCACAAGATCAGCCGCATGAGCACCATGATGGCAGTCCCGGCATCCGTGCCCGAAGGAGGCTGCGTTGGACGACACCGAACTGATCGCCATGATCAATCGGAGCACCGGTGCCGGGTTGGTCGTGCGCGGACGATCGGAACACGGCAAGGAAGGCGGAGCCGTGTACGCCGAATGGCCGGACGGGCGCCCGGCCGTGGTGACGACGTTCCAAGGTTCGAAGCCGGCCGCACGGCAGACGGCCGACGTCCTGAACCTCCTTCACACGCAAGGACTTCCGGTGCCACGGCACGAGCTCGTCGTCGAGCTCGACGATCGGGCGGTCTTCGTGCAACAGCGACTGCCCAAGGCCGCAGCAACGGGACTCACACTGGATCGCATCAGGGGCATCGTCGCGATCAACGACCGGTTCGCGGAGGCCCTGGCCGATCTTCCCCAGGTGCCACCGTTGACGCGATGGTTCCGCCCGACGGACACCGATCCGTACCTGATGCTGGACCTGGCCCCTCGGCACGATCACCGGATCCGCGAGGCGGTCGAGCAGATCCTCCGGGTCACGACCGACCCGGCCAACGAGGAGCGGCTCGGCGGTGATGATCTTGTCCACGTCGACCTGAGCGCGGCCAACGTCCTCTTCGATGATCAGGACCGCCCTACCGCCGTGGTCGACTGGAATCTCGGCGTCTACCGCGGCGATCGCCACCTTGCCCTGGTGCAGACCCGGTTCGACCGACAATGGTTCGTCCAGAACGCCGCACCCGGCGACGTCGAGATCGCGGCAGCACGCCTCCTGGACGAGATTCTGGAGGATCGGCTCCCGCCCGACACCCTTCGGATCTTCTGGGCGTTCTGGTTGTCCCACCAGTTGCCCCGAGCGCTCCGACGCGGGAACGCCTCGGTGATCGACTGGCAGCTGGCCTTGGCCGAGTCACGACTCAGCCGCTGAGCAAAGATCAGCGGAAGTCCGCCTCGGTCAGGCCCGCCGGATGGCCCGGCGCCCATTGCACCAGTTCGATCCGGTAGCCGTCCGGGTCGGTCAGCCAGGAGACGCGGGGTCCCGGGTCGGAGGGCGGCTCGGCCTCGAGGCCGCGGCCGGCGAGTTCCCTGATCGTGGCATCAAGATCATCGACCTGCACCACGAGGTGGTTGACCGCGCTCGTGTCGGTGACCGGCCGTGCCGGATCGTGAACGAGCTCCAGGCTGACGTACGGATCGTCGGGTAGGCGCAGCATCGTCAGGCTGCCGAACCCGGTCTCCGGCACCCGGCCGACCTCCAGGTAGCCGAGCGCGGTGTAGAAGGCGAGCGAGCGGTCCAGGTCGGTGACCCGGAGTCCCAGGTGCAGCATGCGCATGTCGGCCTCCAGCCACTGATCGAGCCATGGTTCCCCACATCCTCACACCTCGCACGACGGCGCCGCAGGATCAGGACATTAGTTAACCAAGTACTTGACTGACGGGTTTCGGTCCTGCAATAGTTAAGTACATGCCTAACCATTTGCATCCCGACCAAGGAGTACGACGATGTTCAGCCAGACCAGTCCAGACCTGCCGAACCAGCGCTACACCGAACTGATCCAAGCTCGCTCCCGGGAGCGACTGGTCCGCCGCCTGCTGCGGCAACGACGGGTCGAGCGCAGACCGGCACACCGGACTGCCGTGCCCCGGCCCTCGGTCCGCCCCACCGTCACCGAGCAGGTGGAACTCGCCTGCCCGGCCCAGCAAGCCTGATCACACCCCCTTGACCCCTAGGAGTTCCGATGCAGTTCCTCACCATCGCGTACGGCGATCCCGCGGCCTACGAGCGGACCGCGCCCGAGATCCGCAACGCGGCTCATGATCATGACGCCTGGATGGAGGCCAACGGCAAGATCGTCGCCGGTGGCATGGCCGGCTCGCCGGTCCAGGTCCGCAACCACAACGCCGCCGGCGTCGAGACGAGCCCCGGCCCGTACCTGCGCACCGAACTGCCCGTCGCCGGGTACGCGATCCTGGAGGCCGGGTCGCTCGAGGAGGCGATCGAACTCGCCTCCAAATCGCCGTGCGCGATCACCGAGGGAGTCATCGAGGTCTGGCCGGTCGTGCACGCCGCGACCTGACCCTCGAACCCGGCCCGGTCACCGTCCTGGCGCCACCGGAACCCCCAGCTCCTCGAGCAGTGTGTGGACGCGACCCTTGATGTCGTCCCGGATCGGTCGAACATGATCAAGGTCCTGGCCGGCGGGATCGTCGAGCTCCCACTCCTCGTACCGCTTGCCGGGATAGAACGGACAGGTGTCGCCGCAGCCCATGGTGATCACGACGTCGGAGGCCTGGACCGCATCGGTCGTGAGGATCTTGGGGCGCTGCCCGGTGATGTCGATCCCCTCCTCGGCCATGGCCTGCACCGCGACCGGATTGATCAGTTCGGCGGGTTCGGAGCCGGCCGACCGGACCTCGACCGCCCCACCGGCGAGGTGGCTGAGATAGCCCGCCGCCATCTGCGAGCGGCCGGCGTTGTGGACACAGACGAACAGGACGGAGGGCTTGTCAGCGGTCATCGGGTTCCTTGTCAGAGGTCGAGTTCGCGGAGGAGGTCGGTGACCCGATGGGTCAGGTCGTCGCGGATGTCACGGACGGTCTCGAGCGACTGCCCGTCGGGATCGGCGACGTTCCAGTCCAGGTAACGCTTGCCCGGATAGATCGGGCAGGCGTCGCCGCACCCCATGGTGATGATCACGTCGGCGGCGCGGACGACCTGATCGGTGAGGGGTTTCGGATAGGCCTCGGTGAGCCGGATCCCCCGCTCCTCGAGCGCCTGGATCGCGAGCGGGTTCACCTCGCTGGTCGGCGCGGAGCCCGCGGAGCGGACGTGCACGCGGCCACCGGAGAGGTGATCGGCGAGGGCCGCGGCCAGCTGGGACCGCCCTGCGTTGTGCACACAGACGAACAGCAGTTCGGGCACGGTCTTCGGCTGAGAACCGGTGGCCTGGGCGGCGGCGGTGAGTTGCTCTCTGGCGAATCGCGCCGTGAGGACGGGCAGGTAGATGTGGATCTTGGCGTTCGGCTCCAGGGCCCGACGGGCATCGTCGACGGCCTGGCGGATGGTGGCGGCCGAGAAGACGCCGTCGTAGTCGTAGCTGAGTTCGTCGACGATCCGGTCGTAGCTGCCCGGATCGTGGTCGAGGTTGATCATGGACGCACCTCCGTGGGTGTCCCCGAGTCTGTTGCCGGGGCGGCGTGGGGGAATCGCCGGCCGAGGGCGAGGCTGACGTAGACGAGGCCGACGAGCACCGGGACCTCGATGAGCGGCCCGACGACGCCGGCGAGGGCCTGGCCGGAGGTGGCCCCGAAGGTGGCGATCGCGACGGCGATGGCGAGTTCGAAGTTGTTGCCGGCAGCGGTGAAGGCGAGCGTGGTGGTGCGTTCGTACGTGAGCCCGGTGAGCCGGCCGACGAGGTAGCCGCCGCCCCACATGAGCGCGAAGTAGACCAGCAGCGGCAGGGCGATCCGGGCGACATCGAACGGCCGGCTGGTGATCTGGTCGCCCTGCAGCGCGAACAAGATCACGATCGTGAACAACAGGCCGTAGAGGGCGAACGGCCCGAGCTTGGGCAGGAACCGGTTCTCGTACCAACTCCTGCCCTTGGCGCGCTCACCGATCAGCCGGGTGAGGAACCCGGCGACGAGCGGGATGCCGAGGAAGATCAGCACCGATTGCGCGATCTTGAACGGACTGACGTCGAGTTGGGCCTGCGGCAGGCCGAGCCAGCCGGGCAGCACGGCGAGATAGAACCAGCCGAGCCCGGCGAACGCGATCACCTGGAAGATCGAGTTCAGTGCGACCAGGACGGCGGCAGCCTCGCGATCACCGCAGGCCAGGTCGTTCCAGATGATCACCATGGCGATGCAACGGGCCAGGCCGACGATGATCAGCCCGGTCCGGTAGGCGGGCAGATCGGGCAGGAACGTCCAGGCCAGGACGAACATCAGGGCAGGCCCGACCAGCCAGTTCAGGACCAGCGAGGCGATCAACAGCCGCCGGTCCCCCGTCACGGCACCGATCCGGTCGTACCGAACCTTGGCCAGGACGGGATACATCATGATCAACAACCCGATCGCGATCGGCAGCGAGACCCCGTCGAGCTCGACGGCACCCAACCAGCCGCCGAGGCCGGGGACCAGCCGGCCGGCGACCAGACCGACGACCATGGCTGCGAGGATCCAGGCCGGCAGCCAGCGATCGAGGACGGAGAGCCCACCGAGGACCTTCGGTGCCGTGGCGGTCGTCGTCGACATCAGCAGGCCCGCCGTTCGCCGGCGCTGCTCCGCGCCCGATCGGCCAGTGCGGTCAGCTCGGCGGCGGCGGAGTCGAGTTCCTCCGGCACCAGCCGGTAGTAGGTGAATCGACCGTGCGGCTCGGACTCGACCAGCCCGGCCTCGCGGAGCACCTTCAGGTGATGGGACACGGTCGGCTGCTTCGCCCCGGTGTCCTCGACCAGGTGACAGGTGCAGGCCGGGCCGTCGGCCAGCAGCTCCACGATCTGCTGGCGCAGCGGGTCGGCGAGCAACCTGATCACATCAACCTGACCTGATATCAACACATCTTGATGAGACCGCGGAGGGCCCGGTTCTGTCAAGCCAACCGCGGCGGCCGGGCGCGAGCCCGATCAGCAGCAGATGCTGAGGTAGCGCTGGAGATCACCCAGTGCAGCCTGGGTTCCTTCGCGGTCCGCCCGGTACAGCACGACCTTGCCGTCCCGCCGGCAGGTGACGACGCGACCGCGACGCAGGATCGCGAGCTGACTGGACGCGGTCGACTGGCCGATCCCGGCACGTTCGGCGACCTCGTTGACCGACAACTCGGCGCCGCGAGCGAACAACAGCATGATCTGCTGCCGGGTCGAACTCGCCAGCGCGCGGAGGAACTCGTGCGTCTCGGACGCCAGGTCGAGTTCGTCCAGGCTGCCCGGGATCGCGGCGGTCGCTGCATCCAGTCCGGCAGTCATGGGCACCCCTCCCTCGGTCCAGGAACGAGATTACCTCATTCCCTCATATTGACATATTTCGATTCTACGATACGTTCGTCGTTGTGAAGCGCAGAATCGTGATCATCGGCGGCGGGCAGTCGGGCCTCGCCGCCGGCCGAGCGGCCAGGGACACCGGCTGGGATCCGGTCATCCTGGAGGCCGGCGCGCGGCCGGCCGGATCGTGGCCGGGGTACTACGACAGCCTGACGTTGTTCTCGCCGGCCGGCTACAGCGGCTTCCCCGGCTACGCCTTCCCGGGCCGGCCGGATCGCTACCCGACTCGCGACGAGGTCGCCGCCTTCCTGACCGGCTACGCGGACTGGCTCGCCCTCGATCTTCGTACCGGAACGCGGGTCGTCGAGGTCGGCCCCGCCGGAAGCGGCTTCGAGGTCCGTACGGAGAACGGCGACGTGCTCGGCGCGGACGCGGTGATCGCGGCCACCGGTGCGTTCGGCAACCCGGTCCGTCCCGAATTTCCGGGCCGGGCCGCCTTCGGCGGCGAGGTGCTGACCGTGGCGGAGTACCGCTCGCCGGCCCGGTTCGCCGGGCGCCGGGTGGTCGTCGTCGGGGCCGGCAACTCGGCCGTCCAGGTCGCCTACGAGCTGTCCGAGACCGCGCGGGTCTCGCTCGCGGTACGGTCGCCGGTGCAGTTCGTGCCTCAGGTCCGTGGCGGCCGTGACCTGCACTACTGGCTGCACCTGCTCAAGCTGGATCTGCTGCCGCCGTCGGTCCTGGCCCGGTTGATCAAGGGGACGCCGGTGTTCGACACCGGGCTGTACCAGGCTGCGCTCGACACCGGCCGGCTGGACCAGCGCGCGGTCTTCTCCGGGTTCACGGAGACGGGTGTCCGATGGACCGACGGCACCGCCGAGGCGGTCGATGCGGTGATCCTCGCGACCGGTTACCAACCGTTCCTGCCGTATCTGAAGGGCAGCGGAGCCCTCGCCCCGGACGGCCGGCCGCGGCACCGGCACGGGCTCTCCCTCACGCACCCCGGCCTGGGCTTCCTCGGTTTGGAGTTCCAGCGGTCCTTCTCGTCCAACACGCTCCGCGGTGTCCATCGCGACGCCGTCTACCTCATCAACGCGCTCGCCCGCCGTACGGCAGGTGCAGCGCGGCTCACCGAAGCGAAGGGAACATGATCATGAACAACCAGCACGCCTCCTTGCCGGTCGTGGTGATCGGCGCCGGGGCGGTCGGGCTGGCCGCGGCGGCGCACCTGCTCGAACACGGACTCGACCCGGTCGTCCTCGAGCAGGGCGACTCCGTCGGCGCGGCGATCCGCTCCTGGGGCCACGTACGGCTGTTCTCGCCCTGGCGCTACGACCTCGACGCCGCCGCCCGCCGGCTCCTCGAACCGACCGGCTGGACCGTGCCCGACCTCGACGCCCTGCCCAGCGGGCACGAGCTCGTCGAGCAGTACCTGGAGCCGCTCGTCACGACCACCGAGCTGGCGCCGCGGATCTCGACGTCGACCCGAGTGGTCGGTGTGTCCCGGAGCGGGATCGACAAGACCCGCACCATCGACCGGGACGACCATCCGCTCCTGGTCCGCACCGTCCGCGACGGGCAGGTGCACGACCTCGAAGCTCGCGCGGTGATCGACGCCTCAGGCACCTGGGGTCGTCCCAATCCGCTCGGCAGCGCCGGGCTGCCGGCTCCCGGCGAGGTCGAAGCCGCCGGTGCCCTCGCGGGCCCGCTGCCCGACGTCCTCGGCGCCGACCGGGCCCGATTCGCCGGCCGGCACACGCTGGTCGTCGGTATGGGCCACTCGGCCGCGAACACCCTGCTCGCCCTGGCCGAGCTCGCCGAGCAGGAGGCCGGCACCACCATCACCTGGCTGATCCGCCGCGGCACTCCGGCCCGGCTCTACGGCGGCGGGGAGGACGACGGTCTCCCCGCCCGCGGCCGGCTCGGCACCCGCCTCAAGGCGGCCGTCGAGGCCGGCCGGATCACGCTGGTACGGAACGCGATCATCAGCCGACTCACACCGGCGGCCGACGAGCGGGTCACGGTCGAGGCCGACACCCGTGACGGCGCCCGGGACTGGCAGGTCGACGCGATCGTGAACGCCACCGGCTTCCGGCCCGATCTCGACCTGCTCCGGGAGGTCCGGCTCGACCTGGACGCGGCGGTCGAGGCGCCGGCCCGGCTGGCGCCGCTGATCGATCCGAACTTCCACAGCTGCGGCACGGTGCCGCCGCACGGCGAGGCCGTACTCTCCCATCCTGAGCCCGGCTTCTACCTCGCCGGCGCCAAGAGCTACGGCCGGGCGCCGACCTTCCTCCTCGCCACCGGCTACGAACAGGTCCGGTCCATCGCCGCCGCCCTCGCCGGCGACCACGACGCCGCCGCCCGGGTGCAACTCGACCTGCCCGAGACCGGCGTCTGCAGTTCCAACCCGCCCGCCGAGGGGGAGCTCGCGACCGGCGCCGCGAGCGCTGCCTGCTGCGGCAGCGCTCCCGAGCCGCAACTCCTCAGCGTCGGCTTCCGCACCGGCAGGCAACACGGGCTCGCCGGGGAACGGGACCGCGCCCAGACCTGAGGCCAGCACCGACCGGGGCTGTCCGATCATGATCATCTTCGGGCTCGGCACCGCGACCACCGCGGCGTTCGCCGTCGTCCCCGGCCTGATCCCCTTGCTGATCGCGGGCCGTCCGATCGGGCAGCCTCGAGCCGCCGCGAAGCCTTGGTCGGAACCGCGGCGATCCGCGCTGGATCTCCTAGGCCTGCTGAGCCGCGAGCTGGCCGCAGGCGCCGTCGATCTCGCGCCCCCGGGTGTCCCGTACGGTCACGGGCACGCCCCGCTTCTCCAGCCGGCGGACGAATTCTTCCTCGTCCTCACGCCGCGACGCGGTCCATTTCGAACCAGGCGTCGGGTTCAGGGGGATCAGGTTGACATGGACCCAGCCCCAGTTGCCGCGGCGCAGCACCTTGGCCAGCAGGTCGGCGCGGTGGGCCTGATCATTGATGTCCTTGATCAGGATGTACTCGATCGAGACCCGGCGTTTGGTGATCTTGGCGTACTCCCAGGCGGCGTCGACGACCTCGTCGACGTTCCAGCGGGTGTTCACCGGGACCAGTTCGTCGCGCAGTTCGTCGTCCGGGGCGTGCAGCGAGATGGCCAGGGTGACCGGTAGCCCCTCGGTCGCCAGCTGCTGGATCCTCGGCACCAGGCCGACGGTGGAGACGGTGATGCCGCGGGCGCTCATGCCGAGGCCGTCCGGCGTCGGCGTGACCAGCTGCCGTACGGCTCCGACCACGGCCTTGTAGTTGGCCATCGGCTCGCCCATGCCCATGAACACCACGTTGGACACCCGGCCGGGCCCGCCGGCGATCTCGCCGCGGCCCAGTCGGCGGGCGCCGTCGACGACCTGTTCGACGATCTCGGCGGTGCTCATGTTGCGCTGCAGCCCGCCCTGCCCGGTCGCGCAGAACGGGCAGGCCATGCCGCAGCCGGCCTGGCTGGACACGCACATGGTGGCGCGGTCCGGGTAGCGCATCAGGACGCTCTCGACGGTCGCGCCGTCGTGCAGCCGCCAGAGCGACTTCACGGTCGTGCCGTCGTCGCAGGTCAGTTCGTGGACCCGGTTCAGCAGCGGCGGCATGAAGGTCGAGGCCAGTTCGTCGCGGACCTCGGCCGGCAGGTCGGTCCACTCGTCCGGGTCGGTGCGCAGGCCGGCGAAGTAGTGGGCGGACAGCTGACGGGCCCGGAAGGCACGGTGGCCGAGGGCCTCGACCGCCTCCCGCCGCTCGGCCGCGGTCAGGTCGGCCCAGTGCCGCGGCGGCTTCCCGCGGCGAGGAGCGCTGAAGACCAGCGGCAGCGAACGCTCCGTCATCGCGCTGCCCTCCCCGCCGGTTCCATGCCGGTCAGGCTACCTGCCGCCCCAGCCCGCCACCGAATCCGAGCCGCGCCTCAGGCGACCGGACCACCCGCGCCGGGCAGGGCCTCCCGGAGCCGGTCGTAGGTCGGCGCCAGCTCGCGCAGGCCCCGGGCGACCGTGGCGTCGTCGCGCTGCACCACCGGATACTGCAGCGAACCGACCCGCCGAGCCTGTTCGCGCAGCACCGCGGACGCCTCGTCCAGGCCGATCCGGGCCAGGCAGGTCGCCGCGTCGTCCAGTCGCCGGGCTCCGACCCGTACCGCGAAGTGGGCGAGGTGACCGCGCAGGCCCTCATCGGGGCCGGCCTCCCACAGGTCGGCCAGGGCGAGCGCCGCATCGCCGTTGCCGAGGGTTCCGGGCGGCACCTCCCGGTCCGGATCGAGGTCCAGCCAGGCCGTCGCCGCGCCGATCCCCCGCCGCAGGGCCTCGGTCTCGGTCACCTCGACCTCGCGGCGGAAGCCGGTCCGCAGCGTGTACGGCTCTCCGTACGGCAGCGTGTCGGCCCGCCACGCGGTCAGGAGGTCGGCCATCGGCAACGTCGCGTACGGGAAGCCCTGCGGGTCGTGCAGGGTGACCACGTCCGGACCGACCTCCAGCACGACGACGAAGTGATCCGCCTCGATCGGGCCGCGCATGTCCGGCTGGTAGGCGAGATAGCCCATCTCGACCGGACCGACCCAGACCGGGCCGTCCGCGGCCGCGGCCCGGAGCCGCTCCTCCGCCTCGCCCGCGTCGCCGCCGGAGGACACGGTCGAGGTCCAGCCCAGCGCGTCGAGCAGGTTGGCGAAGCCGAGCGCCGGATCCCAGCCGTACGGGTCGAAGAAGGGCAGCCGGCCGCCGATCAGCTGCATCCCGAACGGGCCGCCGGACAGGGTCTCGATCACCGCGGTCGACGGGGCGTGCTCCGCCATGACCATGGCGAACGAGTTGGCGTAGCAGTACGGACCGGACCCGATGTAGGGCAGGCCCAGGGTGGTTGTGATCATGAGGGATCCTCACTCTGGTTGGGAAGTCGGACCGGGAAGACGACGTCGAACCGGGCGCCGCAGCCCGGATGGACCTCGAAGCAGGTGTCGGTGCAGCAGGCGCCGGGACGGTCGGCGAGCCAGGCCTCCAGCGCGTCGTAGAGGTGCAGCACCAGCGGATAGTCCTCGTACGCCTTCGGCGCCGGCAGCACCGCCTCGGTCTGGGCCGGGGACAGCCTGATCCGCAGTCCTTCCTGCGGTGCGAGCTCGCCGGTGTAGCCGATCGCGACCTCCACCAGTCCCTCGCTGTCCGGTGTCACCAGCTCATGGAAATAGACCCGGATCGGACCGTCCCCGGGGTGGCCGGCGGCGCGCAGCCCGGCCCGCAACTCGGCCTCGGACTCGGCGATGAAGGTGTCCAACTCGGCCGTCGAGACCATCCGCTGCCGGCAGAGCAACGTCGTCGCCGGCGCCTGCCGGACCGTCACCGCAGCGATCAGGTCCGGCAACTGGGCCGGGCCCCGGACGATCGCGTCGATCTGCTGCGCCTGCCGGCCGAGTTGATCATGGCGAGCCTTGAGCCAGGCGCGCAGCTCGATCTCCAGCGCCGCCGGGGTCAGGTCCACCAGCGTCGCGATCCGGGCCAACGGCAGGTCCAGCCCGCGCAGCCGGCCGATCAGTCGCGCCCGGTCGAGCTGGTCACGGTGGTAGTAGCGGTAGCCCGTCGCCGGGTCCACCTCGGTCGGCACCAGCAATCCCAGCTCGGCGTACAGCCGGAGCGCCTTCGGCGACAGGCGGGCCTCGGTGCCGAAGCGGCCGGCCAGCAGGTACGGATCGTCCACACGCCGAGTCTGCGGCCCGCCCAAGGGGCGAGGTCAACCGACGCGCTGATCGACCGGTCGTCCGGGCAGCCGAAGGCGGGTCCTCCGCTCAGCCCACGTGCACCGCGGCCCGCGCGAAGACCAGCTTGCCACCCTCGCGGAAGCGTGCGGCGATGACCGCGGAGCCGGCCGCGCGCCCGACGATCCGTTCGTCCCTGGTCACGGTCGCGACCGCAGGATCCGTGCTGGACAAGGTGATCTCGCCCAGCCGGAGCGCCTTCCTGCTGCCGTCGGCATAGACGGCGGTGCCCTTGATCCGGGTGCTGTCACCGACACCGAGTTCAAGATCATCGTCGGACAGCTCCAGGCCGACCAGGCCGCGACCGACCTCCGGTGGTTCCGGCCACGGACCGTCGGCGGTGGCAACCCGGAGCTCGGCCATCGAGTTCCAGGCGTTCTGGTTGTTGCCGAAGCCGAGCACCCGGACGTAGCGGGCCGGCAGCGGGGCGAACGGGTGCGCCTCCAACTCCAGCGTCGTGCCCGAACTGGTCTGCCGGGGCAGCGCCTCGGTCCAGGTCTCGCCGTCCAGCGAGGTCTCGACCGCGAAGGCGTACTTCCGCACGGTGCCCTGGCTCCAGGCCAGCGAGACCCCGCTGACCGTGGTCGGCTCGCCGAGGTTGACCTGGATCCACTGCTCGCCCTCCGCGGTCCACAGGGTGGCGAGAACATGATCAAGGACGTTGTCCGGCGGGTTGACCCCGGCGGCACTCGCACTGGCCCTTCCGGAGAAGGCGTTCTGCACCCTGATCGCGTACCGGACGGCGCAGGTGTCCTCGCCGTCCCCGAGACAGACCTCGGCCGCCCCCGGGATCGAGGTGGCCTGCCGCACGGTCACCGGCACCCCGTCGGCAGCGGTCGCCGCGACCACCGGCGGTGCGCTGCCGGCCGGCCGATCGATCGTGTACGTCAGCGACGACGGACCGAACCCGGCCACCGGCTCGCCGTCCACCGTGAGCCCGGTCAGCCGCGGCTCGGCGAGCGCCGGCAGCGTCCAGTCGGCCAGGTCGGTGACCGCCGGTGGCTCGGCCGGCTGGCCGGTCGGCAGCGGTTCCAGCAGCACCGAGATCCGGAACGCACTCGCCGGGTCGCCGGTCACGACCAGCTTGCGCAGGCCGGTGTTGGGGTTCTGGCCGGACGGGTTCGGCGAGGTGGGCAGCGGCGTCGCGTCCATGATCGAGAACCGGGCGCCGGGCGGCCCGTCGAGCAGCCGCGCCTGCAACTGCTTCCCGTTCAGGGTCAGGTTCGCCGTCCGGCCATCGGCCGCGACGGTGATCGCCGCAGTGGTGTGCATGAACCACCAGGAGGTGATCGGCGCCGGCCCGGACACTTCGTCCTGGACCACGACCCGGGAGCGGCCGTCGATCTCGGCGATGCCGCGCTGCCAGCTGGTGACGCCTCGGTCGCTGTAGGCCGCGGACAGGTCGGCGATCGAGAAGGCGGCCGCCGCGTTGCCGTCCCGGCGGACCACCGTCCCGGACGCCTCGGTGGACTGGTCGGCGCCGGCCCCGGGGTTCAGCACCAGAGTGTTCTGGCCCTCGGCCCGTTTCCGGTAGTACGTCCAGCGCTGCCCCTCCGGCTTGGTGTCGAAGTAGCCGGGCAGGCTGTAGCTGTCGGTGCCGAGCTCCATGGCCCAGCGCACCCCGAGCGCGTCCAGGACGAACGTGCCCAGGTCAAGATCACCGTGGTTCGCCGCGTTGTCGCCCGGCCGGAACCCGACGTAGGTCGCGGCCGGGTCCCAGCCGCTGCGCATCGTCTCCACGTGGGCCCGCTGGAACGCCTTGTCCAGCGGCAGACCCGTGGCCCCGGGGTCCTCCGCATCGATCATGCCGATCCACATCAGGTGCAGCGGCGGCAGGGCGCTGGCCGAGGCGCGGCCCGCGCCCTGGTCGGCCCACCAGGCGTAGCCGGGTTCGTTGTAGCGCTGGGCCAGCCAGTAGGTCGCCGGTGGGCCGCCGGGCGTGCCGGTGGACGCGTCGGCGTAGTTGAACGACTGGCCGCTCGACCCGGTCAGCTGCAGGCTGAAGTCGACGGTCGTGTCCAGGCCGGGCACGTCCGAGATGCCGAAGTCGTCGCCGATCGCGGTGTCCAGCGAGGACAGCGTCGAGGTGAGGAACCGGGTCGCGTAACCCCAGTAGGTGGTGCCCTCCGGATAGCCGCCGTCCGGCCCGTACTCGGCCAGTGCGACCGGCAGCGACGCGTAGGCGCGGTGCAGCAGCTCGTTGGCCAGGTCGGGCACCTCGTCGCCGATCGCCAGCGCGGCCATGATCACGCCGCCGTTGCAGACGATGTTCCAGTTGCTGGTCGTCCGGGTCCAGGAGACCGACGTGTCGTACGCGATCTTGGCCTCGTTCAGCCCGAGTTCGATCATGGCGGTGCGCATCACCGTACGTTGATCATCACTGATGTAGTCGTGCAGCCAGTCGTAGCCGACGGCGTAGGCGTAGAGCAGCTCGGCCACGGAGAGCCAGCTGACCGGGTTCCAGTCCTGGAACGCGGCGACGGTGGCGAACTCCTGGTAGGCCCGGGCGGCATAACGTTCGTCACCGGTCAGCCGGTACGCCAGCGACAGGAACACCGACCGGCGCTGCACCTCGCGGGTGACCAGCAGCAGCGTCCGCCCGTCCGGGAACTCGTACTTCGAGACCGGCAGCGTCAGCATCCGGTTCGCCTCGGTGATCAACTGCTGCTTCAGCCCGGCAGCCAGCTCCGAACTCGCCGCCTGCTGCTCGATCCGGGCCAGGCCGGCGTCGTCGACCATCAGCCGCGGATGGCCCGGCTTGATCAGCGCCACGATGTCGTCGGGCGGGTCCAGCTGCGGTGCCTCGGCGGCCGCGCGCGGTGCGGTGATGATCATGGGTAGCAGGACGGCGAGCACCAGAACGATGATCGCGGTTCGGGTCGGTCTCCGGGCAGGCTGGGACATGCGAACTCTCCTCGTCGATGAAGATCAGGTTCGAGTCGGTACTGAAGGGTGATCATGGTGCGTCAGCCGAGCGACTGCAGGGTCCAGCCGGCCAGCGGGGTCACCTTCGGCGGGTCGGCCGGCTGCCCCGTCGGCAGCGGTTCCAACAGCACCGACAGGCGGAAGTGGCGCGTCGGGTCGGCGGTCACGACGAGCTTGCGGATGCCGTCGTTCGGGTTCTGGCCGGACGGGTTCGGCGAGGTCGGCAACGGCTCGGGCTCCATCACCGAGAAGCGAGCTCCGGCGGGTCCGTCGAGCAATCGGGCCTGCAGCTGCTTGCCCTTCAGGGTCAGCTTCGCCGTCCTGCCGTCGGCGGCGACGGTGATGGCCGCGTTGGTGTGCATGAACCAGTACGGCGTGACCCGAGCGCGGCCGGCCACCTCGTCCTGGACCACCACGCGGGACCGGCCGTCGACCAAGGCGATGCCACGGTGCCACCTGATCACGCCCCGATCGGCGTACGCCTCGGACAGGTCGGCAACCGAGAACGCCGTCCCCGCACCGCCGTCCGTGCGGAGGATCCTTCCGGTGGAGCCGAGGGCCTGGTCGGGTCCTGCCCCCGGATTCAGCACCAGCGTGTTCTGCCCCTCGGCCCGCTTGCGGTAGTACGTCCAGCGTTCGCCGTCCGGCGCGGTGTCGAAATAGCCGGGCAGGCCGTAGTCGTCGCGGCCGAGTTCCATGGCCCAGCGCACCCCGAGCGCATCGAGCACGAACGTGCCCATGTCAAGATCACCATGGTTCGCCGCGTTGTCCCCGTTCCGGAACCCGACGAAGGTCGCGTCCGGATCCCAGCCACTGCGCATCGTCTGCACATGAGCCCGCTGGAACACCTTGTCCAGCGGCAATCCGGAGGCACCCGGGTCCTCGGGTTCGATCATGCCCAGCCACATCAGGTGCAGCGGCGGCAGCCCGGTGGCCAGCGCCCGGGAGGCGCCCTCGTCGGCCCACCAGGCGTAGCCGGGCTGGTCGTAGCGCTGGGCCAGCCAGTAGCTCGCCGCGTTCCCGCCCCGGGTCCTGACCCCGGTCAGTGCGTCGGCGTAGTTGAACAACTGCCCGGTCGAGCCGGTCAGCTGCAGGCTGAAGTCGACGGTCCGGTCCAGACCCGGCACGTCCGAGATGCCGTAGTCGTCGCCGATCGCGGTGTCCAGGGAGGACAGTGCCGAGACGAGGAACCGGGTCGCGTAACCCCAGTAGGTCACGCCTTCCGGATAGCCGCCGTCCGGCCCGTACTCGGCCAGCGCGACCGGCAGCGAGGCGTAGGCGCGGTGCAGCAGCTCGTTGGCGAGCTCGGGGACCTCGTCGCCGATCGCCAGCGCGGCCATGATCACGCCGCTGTTGCAGACGATGTTCCAGTTGGTCGTCGACCGGGTCCAGGAGTTGGAGCTGTCGTAGGCGATCTTGGCCTCGTTCAGCCCGTACTCGATCATGGCGGTGCGCAACACGGCACGTTGATCATCGCCGAGGTAGTCGTGCAACCAGTCGTAGCCGACCGCGTAGGCGTACAGCAGCTCGCCGACCGAGAGCCAGCTCTGCGGATTCCAGTCCGGGAAGCGGGCGCCGGCCTCGAGCTCCTGATAGGCCCGGGCCGCGTAGCGCTCGTCACCGGTCAGCCGGTATGCCAGCGACAGGAACACCGACCGCCGCTGCACCTCGCGGGTCACCTGCAACAGGGTCCGGCCGTCCGGGAACTCGTAGACCGACACCGGCAGGGTGAGCATCCGGTCGGCCTCGGTGATCAGCTGCTCGCTCAGCCCGGCGGCCAGCTCGGAGCCCGCCACCTGCTGCGCGATCCTGGTCAGCCCGGCCGCGTCGACCATGAGTCGCGGATGGCCGGGCTTGATCGCGGCGACGATGTCGTCCGGCGGGTGCAGCTGCGGCGGTTCGGCGGCCGCCTTCGGCGCCCCGCCGATGATCATGGGCACCAGGACGGCGAGCACCAGGCCGGTGATCACGCTTCGGTACGGTCTCCGGGCAGGCAGGGGCATGGGAACTCCTCGTCGATGAAGATCAGGTTCGGGTCAGGTCACTTGGCCGCGAACGCGGTCTGGTAGTCCTCGCGGATCCCGTCCCCGCCGCTCTTGCGCCAGGTGGAGACGGCCTCGGCCCAGCTGTCCAAGGGTTTCCGGCCGATCAGGATCTCGTTGCGATGATCGTCCAGCGCCTTGCCGATCTGGGCGGTCTTGGTCGCCTCGGTCTCGGAGTACAGACCGATCGTCGGATCCGGCTCCGTCATCGCCAGCGCCTTCTCCTGGTACGCGAAGCGCGCCTCGGCGATCCGCCGCTGACCCGGGTCGTAGATCACCTGAGGTCCGTCCGAGATGTACTTGAACGGCACCAGCCGCAGGTTCTGGCCACGCGAGTTCACGATCGGGTCGGTCCCCTCCAACGTGTAGGTCTCGCCGTCGACGCCGAAGTTGCGGACCAGATACTCGGTCGAGCCGAACGGAGTGGCCAGCCAGTCCAGGGCCTTCAGGAGTTCCTTGACCCGCGCCGGTTCCGACTTCTTGATCACGGTCATGGCCTGCATCACCGAACCGCGGTTGTGCACCGGCTTGGTCGAGCCGTCGTAGCCGACCGGGAGCATGGTGGCCAGCTCGAAGCCGGGCACGTCGGCGCCCCACATCTCGTACTTGCTGTAGCCGACGAAGCCGCCCAGCACCAGTGGCGTGCGGCCGGCGGTGAACCAGTCGTTGCGCTGGTTGTTCGTCGCGGTCATGCCGTCCGGATGGAAGACGCCCGCCTCGACGAGGGCGCGGGTGTCGGCCAGCGCCTTCGCGTACTGCTCGGTCTCGATGTTGGCGGTGAACCTGCCGCCCTCCTCGATCCAGAGCGACGGGACGCCGAGCATCGACGTGATCAGCCCGAGTACCCCGCCCGGATCGCCGCACGCCCAGCGCGAGTTGCGCTCGTCGGTCAATGCGATCAGCAGTTCCCTGAACTCCGCGAAGTCCTTGGGCTGTACGGAGAGCCCCTGCTTGTCCAGCAGGTCCTTCCGGACGAACATCGACCCGCCGATCGGCGGCCGCGCGATCGGGATGCCCCAGATCGACCCGTCCACCACGGTCTCCCGCCAGGACTCGGTCGCCAGTCCGGCCAGATTCGGATACTCGGCGGCCGCGTCGCCGGCCAGGTGCTCGCTGAGGTCCTGGAACTGCGCCTTGAGCAGTGCCGGCAACTGCTGCACCGAGCCGTAGATCGTCACCAGGTCGGGCAGGTCGCCGCCCGCGATCGTCGTCGCGAACCGCTGCTTGTAGTCGGCCGACGGTGCGTAGGTGATGTCCAGCTCGGCACCGAGGCCCTGATTCACCTTCTGCCACAGGGGATTCTCGGCGAGGCCGGGAGCGACCGGGTCGAACGTGTAGGTCAGTGCCGAGATCCTGCCGCCCGACAGCGGTGGTGCCGCGGGCGCCGGCGGCTCGGCCGGATAGCTGAAGAACCCGTGCATGCCGCCCGGGTACTCGCTGGGCAGGTCGGGTTTGACGGTGCCGGCCTCGGCGAACGTCGGCAGTTCGCCGTCGCCGACCCGGCGCGCGTCGGTCTTCTCGCCGCCGGAACTGCCGCACCCGGTGACGGTCGCGGCGCCGCCGATCACCGCGGCCGCCGAGGCGCCCATGATCAGACTCCGCCGAGTCAGTGTCTCCATCGTGTTTCCTTTCGTCATTGAAGAGTCGGGCCCGGCTAACCCTTGACGGCGCCGATCAGCAGGCCCTTGCTGAAGTGCTTCTGGATGAACGGGTAGACGACCAGGATCGGGACGATGGAGATCACCAGGATGGCCATCTGGATCGAGGTCTGCGGTGGCATCGTCTCGGCGCCCACGGCGAGCTCGTCGGTGCCGAGCGGGGTCTGGTTGACGACGAAGGTCCGCAGCACCAGTTGCAGCGGCCACTTCTCCGGCGACGGCAGGTAGAGCAGCGCCGAGAAGAACGCGTTCCAGTACGCCACCGCGTAGAACAGCCCGACCACGGCGATCACCGCCTTGGACAACGGCGCCACGATCGTGGTGAGGATGCGCAACTCCCCGGCCCCGTCGATCTTGGCCGACTCGATCAGCTCACCGGGCAGTTCGAGGAAGAAGGACCGCATGACGATCACGTTGAACGCGTTGATCAGCACCGGCAGGATCAGTGCCGCCAGGTTGTCGATCAGGCCGAGCTGCCGGACGATCAGGTACATCGGGATCATGCCCGGGCTGAACAGCAGCGTGAACAGGGTCAGCAGCAGGATCGGCTTGTGCAGCAGGGTTCCCGGCCGGGACAGCGCGTACGCGAGCATGATCGTGCAAAGCACCGAGAGGATCGTCCCGATCACCGTCACGCCGATCGACACGAACAGCGCGCGGGTGACGACGCCACCCGACAGCACCGCCCGGTACGCGGCCAGGGTCGGGTCGGTGGTGAACAGGACGAAGCCGCCGGCGGCGCTGACCTCTCGCTGTGAGGCGATGCTGGTCATGATCACCGCGACGAACGGGACGATCACCGCCAGGCAGGCGATGCCGAGCACGATCCCCCGGCCCGCCCGGGCCAGGATCGAGGGCCGGCCCATCCAGACCGGCCGGGTGTCTCTCCAGTGGCTCATGTCGAATACACCCCTCGCTCGCCCAGCGCGTGCGCCACCCGGTTGGCCCCGAGCACCAGGATCACGCCGACGACGCCCTTGACCAGGCCGACCGCCGCCGAGACGCCCCAGTCGCCGCCGATGATCCCGTTGTTGTAGACGTAGGTGTCCAGCACCTCGCTGGCCTGGCTGCCGACCGGACCCTGTTGCAGGATGATCTGCTCGAAGCCGACGCTCAGCGCGTCGCCGAGGCGGAGGATCAGTAGCAGGACGATCACCGGCCGGATCGCCGGCAGCGTCACGTGCCACAGCTGCCGCCAGGCCCCGGCCCGGTCGATCGCGGCCGCCTCGTACAGGTTGAGATCGACCCGGGACAGCGCCGCCAGGAAGATGATCGTCGACCAGCCGGTGTCCTTCCAGATCACCTGCGAGGTGATCATCACCTTGAACAGCTCCGGCACCCCGATGATCTGCAGAGTCTCGAAGTCGGCACTGCGCAGCCAGGTGTTCAGCATGCCGCCGTTGCCGAGCATCTGCTGGAACAGCGCCACGACGATCACCCAGGACAGGAAGTGCGGCAGGTAGAGCACCGACTGGGTCAACCGTTTGAGTCGTTCGCTGAGCAGCGAGTTCAGGATCAGGGCGAACGCGATCGGCAGCGGGAACACGAAGACGACCTGGATCAGCGTGATGATCAACGTGTTGGCCAGGGCGTTGAGGAACTCCGGGTCCCCGTTGATGATCACCGCGAAGTTCTCGAACCCGACGAACGGGCTGTTGCCGATGCCGAGGAACGGTTGGTAGTCCTGGAAGGCGATCACGTTGCCGAGCAGCGGCAGATAGTGGAACAGCAGTAGCACCACCACACCGGGCACGGCCAGCAGCAACAGCACCCGGTCCCGCCGCCAGCGCACGGCCAGCCGCTGCCGGAGACCGCCGTCGGCGGCCTTCGGTGGCGGAACCGCCCGCGGCGGCGCGGGTCGGGGCTGGGAATCGATCACGGTGCGTCAGCGCCCCGCTCCCCCGCACCCTGACCCGTACCCTCCGCACCCTCCGCACCCTCCGCACCCTCCGCACCCTCCGCACCCTGAGCCTGTCGAAGGACCCCGGCCCGGCCGATCGCGAACTCGACGTGGCGGCGCAGCCCCTCGTGCGCGGCCGTACGGGAGCGGAGCGTGACGTCCCGGCCCGCGGGCAGGTCGGAGGCGAGCTTGGCCACCCGCTCGACCGCTTCGCCGACCGCGCCGTCGGTCAGCTCGATGATCGACTCGGACAGCCCGAGGTCGTGATACATGTTGCCCTTGATCGTGTCGGTGGGCTGGCGCAGGTAGAGCGCCGGAATCCCTTCCGCCAGGGCGATCAGCGGCGAATGGCACTCCATGCTGACGACCGCCGCGGCCCGCCGGTAGACCGCCGCGGCCTCGGTCAGGTCCCAGAACCTCGGCAGCACGTGCACCCGATCGGCCACGTCGGCCGGGAAGCTGCCGGCCAGGTGCGACTCGGCCAGTTCCACCGCGTACGACATCTCGGGCACGATCAGCGCCGGCCACCCGGTCGTCCGGACCCAGGTGATGATCGACTGACGCAACACCTCCAGGTCGGACTCCGCATAGCCCGCGTTGTAGGCCTCCTTGCGCCAGTCCTCCGCCTTCGGCTGGTAGCCGCGGATCCTGTAGTACGGGGTGTAGCGAAGCCGCGGCACGGCGCAGAGGAACTGACCCTCGACCAGTCCGTACTCGGCCAGCACCGGTGCACCGTGATCATCGTCGACGACGTCGAAGATCACCGTGCCGTCCGCGCCGAACTCGAGTTCGTCCACCCCGATCCCCTGTCCCTGCAGGAATCGCTGGGTGAGGGAGTCCCGGCAGTAGACGAACGCGGCGTCGGTCAACAGCTCGCGATCCAGCGGAGTGAGCAGGTCGCCGGCGATCGCGTCGATCATGGTCGCGGACCGGTCCAGGGTCCCGTCGTAGGGCCGCAGCGGATCGACGGTGACCCCGAAGAACCCGTACGGCTTGGCGGTGTGCGCCCGCCAGGCGGCCGTCTCGATCTTGCCGACCAGTGAGGGGCCGGAGCCGTGCACCAGCAGATCCGCGTCCGCGAACAGCTGGTCCAGGACCGGCGTGATCGACCCGTCGTCGCCGACCTGCTCCTCGACCAGCCCCACCTCCGGGTAGTAGCGAGCCAGCAGCTGGCGTACCCCGTCGTCGATGTTGCGCGCCCAGAGCGTGAGCCGGACGCCAGGTGCGAACCGCCGGAACGCCTCCAGCACGCCGGGGCTGTGCGCGACATCCCCGATATTCACGGTCTGCCATCCAGAGACCACCACGACATGAACCATCGGCAGCACAACCCCGTTCGCCCCCGGAGGGGCCTTGATCAACAACGTCCGGATCAGAATGACACGTGATTAACCGGATAATCAAGCCCGTGCTCGGATCGTGATCGGGTGGAGCCGAATTCAGGAGGCGGGCGGAGCCGTGGAGCCGCGGTCGATCAACTTCGGCCGCGGGCTCTTCACCAACGCCGATCTGACCCGCTTCCCGTCGATCAATTGGCGCAAGGCCCGATAGCCGCGAACCCCGGCCTCGTAGACGGGCATTCGGACCGTCGAGGGCGCCGGCCGCAAGACATCGGCGATGGGCAGGTCCTGATAGGCGACGACCGAGACGTCCTGCGGCACCCGGAGCCCGAGGTCGATGATCGCGGCCAGCGCGCCCGGCGCGGCCATCACGTTGTCGATGATCAGCGCCGTGGGCGGTTCGGGCCCGGTGAGGACGGTCATCGTCGACTGTGCCACGACCTGCGGATCGAATCCCGACCGATCGATCAGCCGCGGATCCGGCCGCAGCCCGGCCGCCCGCAGCGGGCCCAGATAGCCCTCGACCCGCGGGCCCGCGAACGCCTGGTCGGGGCCGCCGACCAGCGCGATCCGGCGATGCCCGAGCCGGAGCAGATGTTCGGTCGCCACGGCGATCCCGGCATGATCATCGACCCAGACGCTGGTCCGCTGATCGTCGTCGCCCGGCGTCTGCAAGATCACGTACGGAATGGTGCGGCTGGTCAACTCCTCGATCGTCGCGGAACCGAGGTGGGGCGATCGGACCAGGAAGCCGTCCACCATCCTGGTGCCGACCATCCGCTGCATCAGGTGACTGCCGGGCTCGACCCAGAGCGCGTCGGCCAGCATCAGCACGTCGCCGGCCTCCTCCGCGGCCGCCTGGATGCCGCGGATGGCGTACTCGAAGACCGGGTTCGCGATCTTGGGCACGACGGCGGCGATGATCCCGGACCGCGACATGCTGAGCGACTTCGCCGCGTGGTTGACCCGGTAGCCGGTCTCGGCGATCGCCCGCTCCACCCGGAGCCGGGTCGCCTCGCTCATCCGGATCGTCGTCGCACTGCCGGAGATCGCCGCCGACACGACGGCCGTGGACACGCCCGCCTTCCTGGCGACGTCCTTCAACGTCACGTGTCGCTCGACCATGGCCCCGAGCCTAACCGGCCGGACTGCTGCCCGACCGGCCAGGCGCAGTGATTCATCGCTTAATCGCCACCCGGGTCAGAGGCGGGCGGCGAACCACTCGACGGCGAGCCGGTCGGCCGCGGCCGCGTACTCGGTCTGCGGCGCCGGCTCGTCCCCCGGTGGGTCGACCAGCATGTGCGGCATGTTCGGCACCACCGTGACCTCGGCTTCCACTCCGGCGCCGACCAGGGCTTCGGCCACGGCTGCGGCGGGCGCGTGGATCGCCTCGGCGTCGTCGAGTTCGCCGACCAGCAGACGCAGCGGTGCGCCCGCCCGGGCCAGCTCGGCCGCCCGCGCCACGAAGTCGACCTTGTCCGCAACCGCCTCCGAGCCGGCGTCCCAGGGATAGACGATCCCGTACAGCCGGCCGTTGGCGGCGACGAGCGGGCGCAGCTGGGTCAACGGACTGACCACCACGGCGGCGGCGACCGGGAGGCTGGTCTCGGCCAGCACACCCAGCGCAGCGGCCGCACCGGCCGAGCCGCCGAACAGTCCGAGCCGCTCACCGGTCAGCCCGTGCTCGGTCTTGACCGCCGCGAGTGCAGCCTCGAACTCGGCCACGGCCTGGTCCTGGACCGGCTCGTACAGGTTGCGGACCGCGTCCTCCATCCCGAGCCGCATCACTTCCTCGTCGCCACCGGCGGGCTTCCGGGCGCCGCACAGGGGCAGCCCGAAGTAGATCCGCCAGGCGTCCAGTCCGTCCAGTGGCATCGCGGCCGCGAACGCCGACTCGGTCCGCGGCGGATCGAACAGGTGCCAGCCGACCACGATCGGCGCCTCCAGCCAGCCCGAGGCCGGCGGCAGGATCAGGTAGGGCACACCGGCGGCGGTGCCGATGCGCTGCTCACGTTCTGCGAAGGTCGTCATAATGGACACTGTACAACTTAATTGGACACTGTACAATGGGCAGCATGGAACGGAGCCGAAGGTCCCGCGGGGAGCGCGCCGGGCTGACCCGGGAGCAGATCGTCGCGGCCGCGCACCGGACGCTGGACGCACGCGGGCTGGACGGTCTGAGCCTGCGCGCGGTCGCGGCCGAACTCGGCGTCGCACCGAACGCGATCTACAGCCACCTGGACGACAAGAACGCACTGATCGACGCCGTCCTCGACGACGTGCTGAGCGCCGTCCCGGACCCGCACGTCCGCGACCCGCGGCAGGCCCTGAGAACGATCATGGTCGGCACCTACGAGGCCTTGATCGCCAGGGCCAGCCTGGTCGGCGCCTACCTGACCCGGCAGGGATCGCGCGGGCCGGAGGCGCAACGACTCGGCCTGATCATGGACGATTGCCTCGCGCGACTCGGGGCCCGCGGGCGGGTCGGCGAGGCCGGCCGCCGGACCATGATCGTCTACACGATCGGGTACGCGGCCTTCGCGACGGGCTGGACCGCGGAGGGCGACCAACCGGTGTCGCCGGCCAAGGTCCGGCGCGACTTCCTGACCGGCCTGGACTGGCTGCTGGACGGGATCGTCGGCAGTTCCTGATCAGCCGCCGGGAACCAGCAGATACATGATCAGCCAGGCGACCGGCGCCGCGACGAGCAGCGAATCGAGCCGGTCCATCACGCCGCCGTGACCGGGCAGGAAGGAGCTCATGTCCTTGATCCCGAGGTCCCGCTTGATCAAGGACTCGATCAGGTCGCCGCAGACCCCGACCCCGACCAGCAGGACGCCGAGGATCAGACCGATCCACCAGGGCGCGCCGAGACCGAACACCGTCAACGCCACCCCGGAGCCGGTGCCCAGCACGACCGAGCCGGCCAGGCCCTCCCAGGACTTCTTCGGACTGATCGTCGGCGCCATCGGATGCCGGCCGAACAGGACACCGGCCACGTAGCCGCCCACATCGCTCATGACGACGATGACGATGAAGGTGACCAGGCGGACCGAGCCGTTCTCGCCGGCCAGCATCAGCGCCGCGAACGAGCCCAGGAACGGCACGTACGCAATGATCATCAGGCTGGCCGCGGTGTCCTTGACGTAGCCGGAGGCGCCCTTCGGCATCCGCCAGATCATGGTGGCCAGGACGGTCAGCGCCAGGGAGGCCAGCAGCACCGAGGTGGTCGAGAAGACCACCGGCCGCTGCACGCCGGCCAGATAGGAGCCGGTGGCGATCGCGACCGTACCGACGACGATCGGCACGATGGCCGCGGTCATCCCCTGCCGCTTCAGCGCCTGGTACATCTCGTTGGCACCGAGCGCCAGGGCGACGGCGAGCAGCGCGACGAAGCCCGGCTTGAACCAGATCAGGGTCACGACCAGGTAGGCCCCGAGCCCGACGCCGACGCCGATCGCCGCCGGCAGGTTACGGCCGGCCCGGCCGTGATCGGCCGGCGCCGGCGCGGCATCACCGGGATCGTGGTCCGGCGCGGGCCCGGAGGGCGGGGAAGGCGGGGAGTCCGACACCGATCAGACCTCGATGAGTTCGGATTCCTTGTGCTTGAGCACCTCGTCGACCGCGTCCGTGTGCTGCTTGGTGACGCCGTCCAACTGCTTCTCGGCCCGGGCCACCTCGTCCTCGCCGGCCTCCTTGTCCTTGACCAGCTTGTCCAGGGCCTCCTTGGCCGCCCGGCGGTGGTTGCGGATCGAGATCCGGGCCTCCTCCGCCTTGGTCCGGGCCAGCTTGATGTACTCCTTGCGCCGTTCCTCGGTCAGTTCCGGCAGCGTGACCCGGATGACGTTGCCGTCGTCGGTCGGGTTCACCCCGAGGTCGGAGTCGCGGATCGCCTTCTCGATGCCGGCCATCGAACCCTTGTCGTACGGAGTGATCAGCACCATCCGCGCTTCGGGGACCTGGAAGCTGGCCAGCTGCTGCAGCGGCGTCGCGGCGCCGTAGTAGTCGACGACCAGCTTCGAGAACATCGCCGGGTGGGCTCGACCGGTACGGATCGCCGCGAACTCCTCCTTCGCGTACTCGATCGCGGAGTCCATCTTCAACTCCGCGTCCATGAGGATCTCGTCGATCACGGTAGAGCTCCTTTTGCTCGGCTTGGGGCTATCAGGTGTGGACTGTGGTTCCGATCCTCTCACCAGCGATCACCCGGACGATGGTGCCGTCGGTGTCGAGGCTGAAAAAGACCATCGGCAGCGCGTAGTCGCGGGCCATGCTGATCGCCGTCGCGTCGGCGACCTTGAGGTCCCGGGCCAGGTACTCGTCGTAGCTGAGGTCGTCGAACTTCCGGGCGGCCGGGTTGGTCCGCGGGTCCGAGTCGTACACGCCATCGGTGCCCTGCTTGCCCATCAGCAGCACCTCGGCGCCGATCTCCAGCGCGCGCTGCGCGGCCACGGTGTCGGTGGAGAAGTACGGCATGCCGGAGCCGGCACCGAAGATCACGATGCGGCCCTTGACCAGGTGCCGCTCGGCCCGCTGCGGGATGTACGGCTCCGCGACCTGACCCATGGTGATGGCGGTCTGGACCCGCGGCTCGGCGCCCGCCTTCTCCAGGAAGTCCTGCAGGGCCAGGCAGTTCATCACCGTGCCGAGCATCCCCATGTAGTCGGCGCGATCCCGCTCCATGCCCCGCAACTGCAGCTCGGCGCCGCGGAAGAAGTTGCCGCCGCCGACGACGATGGCGATCTGGACCCCGGTCGCCGCGACCTCCGCGATCTGCCGGGCCAGCCCGGCCACCACGTCAGGGTCGACGCCCACCTTGCCGCCGCCGAACACCTCGCCGGACAGTTTCAACAGCACCCGCTTGTACGGGCTCGCCATCGGCTCTCCTCTGGGTCGAAATTCCGGTCCTGACATGAACGTGCGCTACGAACCCGTACGGATTCGTAGCGCACGCCACTGTTTCGAAGGCTCAGGAAGCCGCTTCGAATCGAACGAATCGCTCGATGGTAACGCCGGCCGCGTCGAGCAGCTTGCTGACCGGGGTCTTGTTGTCGGTCACCGACGGCTGGTCCAGCAGGACGACGTCCTTGAAGAAGCTGTTCACCCGGCCCTCGATGATCTTCGGGATCGCCTGCTCCGGCTTGCCCTCCGCCTGGGCCGTCGCCTCGGCGATCCGCCGCTCGTTGGCCACGATGTCGGCCGGCACCTCGTCGCGGTTCAGGTACTGCGGGCGCATCGCGGCGACCTGCATCGCGGCCGTCTTGGCGGCCGCCTCGTCCGCGCCGGAGTACTGCACCAGCACGCCCACCTGCGGCGGCAGGTCGGAGGCCCGCCGGTGCAGGTAGACCGTCGTGGTCCCGTCGAAGTAGGCCGCGTCGCTGACCTCGAGCTTCTCGCCGATCTTGACGGCGAGCTCGTGGATCGCGTCGGCGACGGTCTTGCCGCCGTCGACCGGAGCCGCGTTGACCTCGTCGACCGAGTTCGCCTTGGCGGCGGCCGCGGCCTTGACCACGGTCTCCGCGAGGGCCTGGAACTCCTCGTTCTTGGCCACGAAGTCGGTCTCGGCGCCGAGCTGGATCAGGGCACCGTCGGCGTAGGCGACCAGGCCGTTGCTGGCCGCCCGGTCGGCCCGCTTCGCGGCCTTGGCCTGCCCGGACACGCGGAGCAACTCAACGGCCTTGTCGAAGTCGCCTTCGGCCTCGGTGAGCGCCTTCTTCGCGTCCATCATGCCGGCCCCGGTGGAGTCCCGGAGCCGCTTCACATCGGTAGCGGCAATCGTCGCCATGCGTCCTCGTACTTCCTTCGTTCAGAGAGCTTGTCAGGGGAGCCGCAGGGTAGCCCCTGCGTTGCGGTGTCGCGTGAGTCAGTTGCTGACTTCGCTGGGCTCCTTGAGCCCGGCGGTCTCGGACTCCAGGATCGGGTCCTGGGCGGTCGCGGCGGCGTCGGCGGCCTCGCCACCGTGGGCTTCCTCGGCCGCGTTGCTGGCCTCGGCCCGGGCGTCGGCCTCCTGCTTGGCCAGCAGCTCGCGCTCCCAGTCCGGCATCGGCTCGGCGGCGGTCTCTGCGCCGGTCTGGTCGCCACCGGAGCGGGCCATCAGGCCCTCCGCGACGGCGTCGGCCAGCACCCGGGTGAGCAACGAGACGGAGCGGATCGCGTCGTCGTTGCCCGGGATGGCGTAGTCGACCTCGTCCGGGTCGCAGTTGGTGTCGAGGATGCCGATGATCGGGATCCGCAGCTTGCGCGCCTCGTCGACGGCGAGGTGCTCCTTCTTCGTGTCGACGATCCAGACCGCCTGGGGCAGGTCGGCCATGTCCCGGATGCCGCCGAGCGTCTTCTCCAGCTTCTCCTTCTCCCGGCGCATGCCGAGGAGCTCCTTCTTGGTCCGGCCGGAGCCCGCGACGTCGTCGTAGTCGACGCCCTCCAGCTCCTTGAGCCGCTGGATCCGCTTGATCACGGTGTGGAAGTTGGTCAGCATGCCGCCGAGCCAACGCTGGTTGACGAACGGCATGCCCACCCGGGTCGCCTGCTCGGCGATGGCCTCCTGGGCCTGCTTCTTGGTGCCGACGAAGAGGACCTTGCCGCCGCGGGCGACGGTCTCCTTGACGAAGGCGTACGCGCGGTCGATGTAGGTCAGCGACTGGCGCAGGTCGATGATGTAGATGCCGTTGCGGTCGGTGAGGATGAACCGCTTCATCTTCGGGTTCCACCGACGGGTCTGGTGTCCGAAGTGGACGCCGCTCTCCAGGAGCTGGCGGGTGCTGACGACGGCCATGGCCGTATCCCTCTCTTCTCGGGCTTCCGCCCGACGTACGGTTGTCCGGTGCCGAACTCTTCGACACCGCCTGATGCCCGTGCGACGACCGACTCGAAACCGGGAAGTATCGAGACCGCGGGCGCCGCCCGATCGTGGCGATCGGTCGACGAGCATGCGAAGTCAGCCCGATTCCTCAGGCTGCGGCGCTGAGTCTACGCCGTTCGCCCGTTCCGGGCTAACTCGCGACCGGTGCCGGCCGCCACTCCCCCGGCGGGTCCTCGCCGACCCGGCCGTCGACCGCCTCCCGGATCAGGTCGGCGTGACCGGTGTGCCGTCCGTACTCCTCGATCAGATCGCAGAGCAGCCGGCGCAGGCTGAGTCGGCGGCCGTCCGGCCAGGCCAGGTGCACGAGCTGCTCCGGTCCGCCGGCTGACAGGGCCTCGGCGAGCCGCTGCCGGGACCGTTCGACCGTGCCGTCCCAGAGCCCGTAGAGCTGTCCGGGGCTGTCCTGCGCGGCCGAGGTGAAGTCGGCGTCCGGATCGGCGTCCCAGTCGACGGTGTCCCAGGGCGGACTGACCGGCGCCCCGCTCAGCTTCCGGGTGAACATCTCGTCCTCGGCCCGCGCGAGGTGCTTGAGCAGGCCGCCGAGGGTGAGCGGCGAGACGCCGATCGTCGCGTTCAGGCCCGCGGCGTCGAGGCCGTCGGTCTTCCAGCGGAAGGTCGCCCGGAGCCGGTCCAGGGCCCCGGTCAGGTGCTCGATCTCCGTGCCCGCGGTGGGCGGTTCGTGCCAGTAGTGGTCGGTCATGCGCGCAACGTAATCGCGGTTCCGGACGGTCGAGTTCCGGAAGCCGCGGTTGTCCACAGGCCCGGAGGGACGAAGTTCGTTGTCCACAGATTTTCTCGGGCCCGGCGGATCCGGGCCGATCGGCTCAGGATCCGAGGACATGAAGGTACGCACACACCGCGGGTCGAGCCTGCCCGCCATCATCCTGGCCGGTCTGCTGCTGGTCCTGGCCGGTCCCGGGCCGGCATCGGCCGAGGTTCTGCCCACGCTCACCGGTTGGCCGTTGTCCGGGCCGATCGAGGTGGCGCGGCCGTTCACTCCGCCGCAGGAACGGTGGGGCGCCGGCCACCGCGGGGTCGACCTCGCCGCACCGGCGGGGTCGTCGGTGCTGGCTGCGGCGGCCGGCACGGTGACCTATGCCCAGACGCTGGCCGGCCGCGGCGTGGTGGTGGTCGACCATGGCGGCACTCGGACGACGTACGAGCCGGTCACCGCGACGGTCGCCGTCGGGGCCCGGGTGTCGACCGGTCAACGGATCGGCACCCTGCAGCCCGGGCACTGCCCGCCCCGGGACTGCCTGCACTGGGGCTGGCTGCGCGGCGACACCTACCTCGACCCGCTCCGGCTCGGCGGCGCAGCGGCGGTCCCGGATGGGGACGGCCGGGTCCGGCTGGTCGGCGAGGCGCAGCGACAGGTCGCTGAGCGGCGCGCCGCGGAACGCGCGGCCGCGGCAGCCGAGGCGGCGGCGGGCCTGGGCTCGACCGGCCCACCGGGTGATCACGGCTTCGTACCGCCGGTCGCGGGGCCGATCACGTCGCCGTTCGGGATGCGGCTGCATCCGGTCCTGCGGGTGACCAAGCTGCACGACGGCACCGACTTCGGCGCCGGCTGCGGGACCCCGATCAGGGCTCCGTACCCGGGCCGGGTGAGCCAGGTCTTCTTCAATCCCGGTTACGGCAACCGGTTGATGATCGACCACGGGACGATCGCCGGCCGGCACGTGGTGAGCGGCTACAACCACGCGAGCTCGTACGCGGCGGGCGTCGGGCAGCAGGTCGCCCGGGGTCAGGTGATCGGCCGGGTCGGCAGCACCGGCTACTCCACCGGCTGCCACCTGCACCTGATGCTCTGGTTGGACGGCGAGGTGGTGGACCCGATGAGCTGGTGGTAGCCGGTATGCATAGCCATATCCTGAACGTATGCTCGTATGCATGCGCACGACCATGAACCTCCCCGACGCGCTCATGGACGAGGTCCGGGAACGGGCGAAGGCCGAGCACCGCACGGTGACCAGCCTGATGATCGAGGCACTGCATGACCTGCTGGCGAAGGACCGAACGCTGAGCACGAAGTACAGCCTCCCCACGGACGGCTACCCGAACGGCCGCATGTTGATCGACATCGACGACAAGGACGCCGTGCAGGAGCTCTTCGACGAGGAAGACGGCTGGCTGTGATCCTCCTCGACGTGAACGTGCTCGTGCACGCGTTCCGAGAGGGCACGGACCGGCACGCCGACTACGCCCGCTGGCTGGGCGAAGCCGTCAACGACGCCGAACCCGTGTTGCTCGCCGATCCTGTGCTCACGGGCTTCGTGCGGATCGTGACCGACCCGCGCATCTCGAAGCCGGCGTCGACCACCGCGAGTGCCTTCGGTTTCGTCCGGGCGCTGCAGGACACACCACCGGCTCGTTCGGTCGCCTCGACGCCTCGGTCGTGGGCCGTCTTCGACGAGTTGCTCAAGAGTGATCATCGGCTCCGCGGACGCGCCGTTCCGGACGTCTACCTCGCGTCGCTCGCGAGCGCCCACGGTGCCCGGCTCGCGACCCGGGACCGAGGTTTCGCCAGGTTCGGCAAGCACCTGCGCTGGTTCGATCCCGCGGACGAACGCTAGGCGACACCGGCCAGGCGGGACTCTCGGCGGCGAGCCTGCTCGACCGGATCGGGGACCGGCGCGGCGGCCAGCAGCCGTCGCGTGTACGGATCCGCCGGCGAGCTCAGGATCGCCGCGCAGCTGCCCTGCTCGACGACCAGTCCGTCGTGCAGGACGGCGATCCGGTCGCAGACCTGCTCGACCACCGCCAGGTCGTGGCTGATGAACAGGCAGGCGAAGGCGAACTGCTGCTGCAGCGAGACGAGCAGTTCCAGCACCGTGGCCTGCACCGAGACGTCCAGTGCCGAGGTGGGCTCGTCGGCGATCAGCAGGTCCGGCTCGAGCGCGATCGCCCGCGCGATCGACACTCGCTGCCGCTGGCCGCCGGACAACTCGTGCGGGTAGCGCCCGGCCCAGCCGGCCGGCAGTTCCACGCTCTCCAGCAGGCTGCGGACCCGGCCGGTCAGCTCGGCTCCACGCACGCCGCGGTGCACCAGCAGCGGCTCGCCGATCGACTGGCCGATGGTGTAGCGCGGGTTGAGCGAGCCGGCCGGGTTCTGGAACACGGCGCCGATCCGCGATCGGACCGCGCGCAGCTCGGACCGGTGGGCGGTGGCCATCGAGACGCCGCCGACCCGGACGTCGCCGCCGCTGATCGGGGCCATCCCGAGCACGCTGCGGCCGATCGTCGACTTACCCGACCCGGACTCGCCGACCAGGCCGCAGATCTCGCCCTGGCCGAGGCGGAGGTCGACACCCGCCACGGCCCGGACCCGACGGCCGCGCCGGCCCCGGTACTCGACCACCAGCCCCTCGATCTCCAGTGGCGGCGGCACCGTGGCGTCCTCCGCCGGAGCGGTCACGGGTTCCCGATCCTGGACACCGCCGGGCTCCGGTTCGGGCCGGTCGGCGCCGGGCACGGCGGCCAACAGGGCCTTGGTGTAGTCGTGCTGCGGCCGCGCGAACAGGTCCCGGATGCCGGCGACCTCCACCACGCTCCCCTGCCTCATCACCACGACCCGCTCGGCGACGTCGGCGACCACGCCCATGTCGTGAGTGATGATCATGATCGAGACACCGGTCCGCTCCCGGAGCGCCATCAAGACGTCCAGCACCTCCTGCTGGACCGTCACGTCGAGGGCCGTCGTCGGCTCGTCGGCGATCAGCACCTCCGGATCGCAGGACAGCGCCATCGCGATCATCGCCCGCTGGCACTGTCCGCCGGACAACTGGTGCGGGTAGTGCCGCAGCCGCTGCTCCGGTTCCGCGATCTCCACCATCCGGAGCAGTTCGACGGCCCGCTCCCGTGCCTGCCGGCGGTCCAGGTCGGGCTGGTGCCGCCGGATCATCTCGATCAGTTGGAACCCGACCGTGAACACCGGATCCAGCGCGTTCACCGGGTCCTGGAAGATCATCGCGATCCGCTTGCCCCGGATCCCGTTCAGCTGGGCCCGGCCGGCGGTCAGCAGGTCCTGGTCATCGAGCAGCACCCGACCGCCGACCCGGGCGTTGCCGGGCAGCAGGCCGATCGAGGCCAGGCTGGTCACGCTCTTGCCGGACCCGGACTCCCCGACCACGGCCAGCACCTCACCCTGGCGCAGGTCGAACGACACCCCGTCGACCGCCCGCTGCCACTGGCCGCCGACCAGGAAGTCGACCACCAGGTCCTCGAACGCGAGCACGGCCCGCCTGGCCGAGGTCATGACCGGTCCTCGCCGTGGCCGGCCCGATCCTCGTCGGCGTCGACGTTGTGGGTCTCGTTGTAGGCCTTCCAGTCGGCCAGCATCTTGCGGTGGTAGGTGGCCAGCCACTCCATGTAGTTGCGCGCGTTGCGGAGCCGGCGCCGCGGGCCGGTGAGCGTCGCCGGTACGTCGGCGAGCAGGTCGGAGAACATGGCACGCTGCCGATCGAGGTAGCGCCGCTCGCCGGCCAGGAACGTGCCCCAGATGTCGTCGTCGACCGTGAAGTAGTGGCTCCGGTCGCCCGGGATGGCGTGCCGAGCGATGAAGCCCATCTCGATCAGCCGGCGGGTGGTGCCGGAGATCGAGCCGGCGCTCGCCTTCAGGGCACCGGCCAGCTCGGCCGACGAGACGTACGGCTTGCTGCTCGTCATCAGGTACGCGAGCACGCGCCCCTCCATCCGCGGCGAGCCGGCCAGTTCACGGAGCACCCCGAAGGACTCGATGAACTCCCGCCGCCGTTCGCTGGTCTCCCAGTCCTCGGTCGGGTCGGGCGTCGGGGCCGACGGCTTGCTGCGGCCGGCGCGGTTCGCGGACTTGGCCATGATCAACTCGTTCCGGTCCCGGCGGTGCCGTTGCGGATCTGGTCGGCGCGGCGGGCCAGGAACACGTCCACCGGCCACCGGGTGCCGCCGCCGTAGCGGACCGACTCGACCGAGCCGTCGGCCGCCCAGGTGAACCGGATCGGCTCGCCGGCCAGCCCGAACCCGGCCTCGGCGGTGCCCTCGAGGGTGTTCTCGTCGACGAACCGGAGCTCGTCGTAGGACGCGGTCGGGTCCGGCGCCGCGGCATAGAAGCCGACCAGCCGGCCGCCCAGCAGCGCGATCTGCACGACGCCCATCAGGTTCGCGAACAGGCCGGTGAACCGGGACAGGTCCTGGTCGGCTGCCGCCGGGTCCGGGTCGTGGTCGCCGGCCGCGAGGTTGAGCAGCTTGACCACGCCGTCGGCGAGGGTGGTGGCCGGGCCGCCGATGCAGTTGGTCAGGACGCTCACCGCGACCTGCTCGGCCGGATCGAGGTAGGTCCGGGTGATGTGGCCCGGGTAGCCGCCGCTGTGCCCGACCAGCCGCCGCTCGCCGATCGTGGTGACGTCCATGCCGAGACCATAGGTCCCCTGCTCGGTGCCGTTCGTGATCACCGTGCTCTCGTCCCGCTGGATCAGCCGCTTCGCGGCGTCGTCGATCAGGTCCTCGGCGCCGGTGAAGTGGGCGGCGGCGTAGCGGACCAGGTCCTCGGCGGTGGAGTAGAAGCCGGTCGCCGCGGCCATGCCGCGGGTGTCGACGTGGCCGATCGCCTGCCGCGGCTCGGCTCCGTCGATCAGGCCGGTATGACCGGCCGCGAAGCGATCGGCGAGCTCCGGCAGCCATTCCGGACCCGTGTCGGCCAGCCCGAGCGGCTCGATGATCTTGGTCCGGACGTACTCGTGGTACGACAGGCCCGACGCGTTCTCGATCGCGAGCCCGAGCAGCGAGTAGCCGACGTTGGAATACTTGAAGTGCTCGTTGGTCTGATAGACCACGCCGTGGTCGCGGCACAGCTCGATCAGCTCGGCCCGGTCCGGGAACGGCCGCATCAGCTGCCAGAAGTCGGTGTCGACACCATCCCTGATGACGCCGCCCTGATGACCCAGCAGCTCGCGCAGCGTCACCGGACCGATCCCGGTCCCGGCCAGTTCGGGGACATGGGCGTCGATCCGGTCGTCCAGCCGCAGGCTGCCCTGGCCGGCCAGTTGCAGCACGGCGGTCGCGGTGAAGGTCTTGGAGTGCGACGCGATCCGGAACAGGTGGTCGGTCCGCAGCGGCGTCCCGGCCGGCTCGTCGGCGAAGCCGTACGCCTGCGAGGTGATCAACTCAGCCCCGACCCGGATCGCGGCCTGCACGCCCGGGGTGCGCAGATAGCGCCGCTGGTACGCCAGCCAGGCCTCGATCGCCGGTGCCGCCTCGCGCGCCGTCTCGACGCTGTATCCCGTCATCGTCTCCCTTTCCCTGGGTTCTTCATCCGACTTGATCATGACCGGTCCTGGTTCACGAGCGGGCCCTGGGGTTGATCGCGTCCCGGAGCACGTCGCCGATCGTCATCAGGCTGAGCACCGTCGCAGCCAGGAAGATGCTCGGGTAGATCAACATGTGCGGCGCCCGCTGGAACACCGCCTGCGCGCTGGCCAGCTGGAGCCCCCAGGAGATGGACGGCGCCCGCAGGCCGAGACCGAGAAAGGTCAGCGTCGACTCGGCGACGATCACGCCGCCGACGGTCAGCGTCGCGACGGCGAGCACCGGACCGATCGCGTTCGGCAGCACGTACTGGCCGAGGATGCGCCGGGTCGGCAGCCCCATCGCGGTGGCCGCCTGGACGTACTCGGCACCGCGGATGCCCCGCACGCTGGTCCGGACCAACCGCGCCAGCGTCGGCCAGGCGAACACCGCCAGCACCAGCGCCACCGTGATCACCGACCGGCTGCCCAGCGTGTTCAGCACGACGATCGCGCCGAGCAGGAACGGGAAGCCGAGGAAGATGTCGGTCAGCCGGGCCAGGATCGAGTCGAGCAGCCCGCCGAGATAGCCGGCCAGGGTGCCGACGACGAGGGCGATGCCGAGCGCGATCGCGGTACAGACCAGGCCGACGATCATGGACGCCCGGGCGCCGTGGATCACGTTCGCGTACACGTCGCAGCCCTGCACGTCGAAGCCGAACGGGTGCCCGGCGGTCGGCGGCTTCACACTGCGGGAGAGGTCGCAGACCCGCGGGTCCGGATGGCCGAACAGCCCGGCGAACGGCTCCGGCACGACGGCGATCAACATCATGATCGTCAAGACGCCCAGCGGCAGCCAGAACAGCACCCGGCGTCGCACCGTCGCCCAGACGCCGCGAGCCTGGGCCCCCTCGACCGCGATGTCGGCGGTCAGTACCTGATCAGTCATGCCGAACCCTCGGATCGAGCAGAGAGTGCAGGACATCGACGATCAGGCTGGTGGCCAGGAAGATCAGGACCAGCGCCGTGGCGATGCCGACGACCGTCGGGCCCTCGTGGGTCCGGATGGCCTGGAACATCAGCTGCCCGACCCCGGGCAGGTTGAAGATGCCCTCGGTCACGATGGCCCCGCCGAGCAACGCGCCCAGGTCCACCGCGAGATAGGTGAGCACGGGGATCGCCGAGTTCCGGAGCACGTGCACGCCGACCACCTGGTGTCCCGGCAGGCCCTTCGCCCAGAGCGCCCGGACGAAGTCGGTCCGCATCGTGTCCGCGACGCTGCCCCGCATCAGGCGTGACACGGCGGCCAGTCCGTAGATCGCCAGCACGCAGGCCGGCAGCAGGTACGAGACCGGCCAGCCGTCCGACACGCCGGCGATCGGCAGCAGCGACAGCCGAACACCGAAGATCAACTGCGCGGCCACGGCCATCACGATGATCGGGATCGACGTGACCACGATCGTCATGATCAACACACCCCGGTCCAGCCAGGAGTTCTGCCGCAGGCCGGCCAGCAGCCCGAGCCCGGTCCCGATCACGACCTGGATCACCCAGGCGGTCAGGGCCAGCTGGATGGTCACCGGCCACCGGCCGGCCAGTCGCTCGCCGACCGACCGGCCGTTCAGGTCGACGCCGAGATCGCCGGTCAGCAGCGTGCCCAGGTAACGGAGATACTGACTCCACAGCGGATCGTCCAGGTGGTACTTCGCCCTGATCAGTTCGACCGTTCGCGGCGGCAGCGGCTGGTCCCCGCCCAGCGCCGCGACCGGGTCACCGGGCAGGGCGAAGACCGCCGCGTAGATCACGAACGTGACCCCGAAGAACACCACCACGAGCTCGGCGAACCGGCGGACCAGGAACTTGATCACGTGGTTGCCCCGACCATGATCACTGTCCGGCGAGCTCGGTGAACTCGATGTTGATCGAGCCGACGCCCTCGTCCAGCTTCGCCACCCGTTCCGACGTCGCGTAGGTGTACTTCTCGAAGAACATCGGCGGTGCCGGGAAGTCCTTCATGATCGTCTTCTGCACCTCGACATAGCCGGCGATCGCCTTCTCCTGATCGAGCTCGGCGTCGGCCTTGGCCAACAGGTCCTTCACCTCTTCGGTGTAGTACGGGACGCAGTTCACACAGCCGCCCGTCTTCAGGTAGAACTCGCGCAGCGTGTTCTGCTGGCTGGCGTACAGGGCGCCCCAGCGGGAGAAGTACGGCCCGGTCAGCTTGCGTTCGTTGCGCAACTTCTGGAACTCGGGGAAGTCCGTGGTCGGCGTCGCGGTCACGTCGGCGATGCCGAGGTTCTGCCGGAGCTGGTTGGCGTAGGCCTGGTAGAGCTCGTCCAGCCCGGAGCCGCCCGGGTACCTGATCTCCATCGGGCCGGTCCAGCCACCGGCCTCGGCCAGCAACTGCTTGGCCTTCTCCGGGTTGAACGTGCACAGTTCACCGCACAACCCGACCGGCGTGCCCGGCTCGCCCGGCGGCGTCAGCGCGGTCGCCGGCTCCCAGATCCCGCCGTAGATCGCGTCGCTGACCGCCTGCCGGTCGATCGCCATCGAGATCGCCTGCCGGACCCGGATGTCGGAGTACTGCTCCTCCCACAGCGGCAGGCCCAGGTAGTTCATCCCCAGGCCCTGGAAGACGTAGGCACGTTCACCGAAGTCGGTCTTGACCTGGTTCATCCGGCTGGCCGGGACGAACAGGATGTCGGTGTTCCCGGCCTGGACGTCGGTGTAGGCCGTGGTCATGTCCGTGTACGGCTTGAACACGATCTCGTCGACCGTCGGCTTCGGCCCGGCGTACTCCGGATAGGCCTGCACGGTGACCGGATCGTTCTCGGTGTAGCTGCCGACGATCTTGAACGGACCGTTCCCGATCGGCGCCTTCGCGAAGCCCTCAAGATCATCGTAGGCAGCCTCCGGCAACGGGAAGAAGCCCGTCTGCGACTGCGACACCTGGAACGGGAACTGGCCGTCCGGGCTCTTCAGCTTCACCGTGAAGGTGTGCTCGTCGACGATCTTGAGCCCGGACATCTGCTTGACCTTCGGCTCACCCTGGTCCGGGTTGAGGTCGTCGTAACCGACGATGTTGGCCAGCTGGCCGCTGTTCTCCCAGGCGTTCGGCCCGTACGCGGTCGCATTCCACGCCTTGACGTAGCTCTCGGCGGTGACCGGCTCGCCGTTGTGGAACGTCCAACCGTCGCGAAGCTTGATCGTCCAGTTCACCGCGTCGTCGGAGGTCACCGACTCAGCGTTGAGGCCGGTGATCGTCCCGTCCGCCTCGGCGAACATCAGGCCGGAGAAGATCACCCTGGTCTGGTTGAAGGCGATCGTCTGCCGACCCGGGTTCAACGTCACCGGATCGCTGACCGCCATGGACACGGTACGACTCTGCTGCTCGGTGCCCGATCCACTGCCACCGCCCGCGCAACCGGTGAGGATCAGGAGGGCGGCCAGCAGGACCGCCGGGATGCGGGAACTCATGCAACGTGATCTTGAAGCCCGCCCCGGAACCAGTCAATACCAAATCTCAGAAGTTTCAGTATGAAATGAAACCTTAACTGGACCGTGACACAACGTGCTGACGTCCCCTGAGCTTGCGAAGGGCCAAGGGGATGACACCGGGCACCCTTCGACGGGCTCAGGGATCGACAGAATCAGGCGCGCGGATGGGCCTGTTCGTACGCTCGCCGGAGCCGGTCCGTGGTCACGTGGGTGTAGATCTGCGTCGTTGCGAGGGACGCGTGACCGAGCATCTCCTGCACGCTGCGCAGGTCGGCGCCGCCCTCCAGCAAGTGGGTCGCCATCGCGTGCCGGAGGCCGTGCGGACCAAGATCAGGAGCGCCGTCGGTGAGCCGGAGCGCGCGGTGCACGATGCGACGGACGACCCGTTGATCGATCCGGCCGCCGCGCTCCCCCAGGAAGATCGCCGGCGGTGAGGCCGGGGTGATCAGCGCGTCGCGGCCCTCGCCGATCCAGCGGTCCAGGGCGCGGAAGGCGGGCGCACCGAGCGGCACCGTGCGCTCCTTGCGGCCCTTGCCGAAGACGCGCAGGGTGCGCCGGTCGGCGTCGACGTCGGTCACATCGAGTCCGCACAGCTCGGCGACCCGGACGCCGCTGCCGTACAGGACTTCGAGCAGGGCGACGTCGCGCAGCGCGACCGGGCCGCCCTCCTCCGCCGCGTACGTGATCGCCTGCTCGAGCATCTGCTGCGCGGCGGCCGCGTCCAGGGTGTCCGGCAGCCGCCGTTGCAGCTTCGGCGAGCGCAGCGACACCGCCGGGTCGGTCTCGATCTCGCCGACCCGGCGGGCCCAGGCGAAGAAGACCCGGGCCGCGGTGGCGCGGCGCTGGATGCTGGACCGGGCCTGGCCGGTCGACTGCTGCCGGGCCAGCCAGCTGCGCAGGTCGCCCAGGGTGGCCTCGGCCAGCCGGTCCCGGCCGAGCCGGGTCAGCTGTTCCAGCAGCGAGGTCAGGTCGGCGCGGTAGGCCCGTACCGTGTGATCGGAGAGCTGCCGCTCCGAGCCGAGTTGCCGCAGATAGCGGTCCAGCAGCTCCCGATAGCCGCCCGCGAGCTCGGGTTCGGCGGGTTCGGCGGCGGCAGGCACGTTCTCACGATCCGTCGGCTCGGCACCGAGGACAAGTCGCCACGCCGCAACCGTGATATGCAAGACATCGTGCCTCTACCTCACCTGAGCCAGCTCATCGTCGGCGGCTACACCCCGACCCTGGGGGACGGATCCGGCATCGTCACCTTCCGCGTCGAGCCGGACGGCGCCGCCCCGCTCGGCACGGTCGAGATCGACTCGCCGAGCTATCTGATCAAGCACCCCGACCTGCCGTTGCTGTACGGGGTGTCGGAGGGTACGAACTCGTCGGTGGCGGCGTTCCGGCTGACCGAACGCGGCCCGGAGTTGATCAACACCGTGCCGAACTCCGGACCGGGCGCCTGCCACCTGTGCCTCAGCCCGGACCGGCGGTTCGTGATCACCGCGAACTACGGGTCCAGCTCGGTGTCCGCCTTCGGCCTCGCGGAGGACGGCAGCCTGACCGGCCAGACCGACCTGCTCGAGTTCACCGGCACCGGTCCGGACGCCGGCCGGCAGTCGGAACCGCACCCGCACCAGGTGGTGGTCGACGGCGACCTGATCCTGGTGCCCGACCTCGGCACCGACCGGGTGCACCGGATCGGCATCGACGGCGCCGGGAAGCTCGGCCGGGCCGGCGACCCCGTCCTGCTGCCGCCGGGCACCGGGCCGCGGCACCTGGCCCTGGTCGATGATCAACTCGTGGTCGCCTGCGAGCTGTCGGCCGAGGTGTGGTGGGCTCCCCGTACCGGCAACGGCGGTGAGGGCGGCCAGCGCGTACCGGCGTCCGGAAGCTCAACCCAGGAACGGATCTACCCGTCCGCGATCGTGGCCGACGGCGCCTCGATCTTCGTCGCGAACCGCGGTTCGGACACCATCGCCGCGTTCCAGCTCGCCGACGGCACCCTCCGGCCGGCCGTCGAGGTCTCCTGTGGCGGCGCCTGGCCGCGCGACCTGGTCGCCACCGACTCCCACCTGTGGGTGGCCAACCAGAACGACGGCACCGTGGTCGCGATCGGTCGCGATGATCTTGCCGCCGGGCGGATCGACGGCACGATCGAGACACCGAGTCCGTCCTGCCTGATCCCGCTCGCCGAAGGAGCCGAGGCCTGATGCCGAAGCAGACGTCACCGTCGACCTTCCCGCGCCGCCCTGGCGAGCTCGCGGTTGTCGGCGGCCGGGTGGTGCCGGTCGTCGGGGAAACGATCGAGAACGGCGCCGTGTTGATCAAGGACGGCGTGATCGCCGAGGTCGGCAGCAAGGTCAGGATCGGCAAGAAGACCGAGGTGATCGACGCGACCGGTCAGTGGGTGCTGCCCGGCTTCGTCGAGGCGCACGGCCATGTCGGCGTGCACGAGGAGGGCAACGGCTGGGCCGGCCAGGACACGAACGAGATGACCGACCCGGTCGGGGCCCGGTTCCGTGCTCTGGACGCGATCAATCCGGCCGACGAGGGCTTCCGGGACGCGCTGGCCGGCGGCATCACCTCGGTCGTCGTCAAGCCGGGTTCGGGCAACCCGATCGGCGGCCAGACCGTGGCGATCAAGTCCTGGGGCCGGATGGTCGACGAGATGGTGTTCGCGCAGCCGTGCAGCATCAAGTCCGCCCTGGGTGAGAACCCGAAGCGGGTGTACGGCGAGAAGAAGCAGACCCCGGCCACCCGGCTCGGCGTCGCCGCGGTGATCAGGGAGGCGCTGCGCAAGGCGCAGGACTACCAGGCCAAGCGTGATCAGGCCGAGCAGGACGGCAAGCCGTTCGACCGGGACGCCAATTCCGAGGTCCTGGTCTCGGTGCTGACCGGCGAGGTGCCCTGGTGTCAGCACACCCATCGCGCCGACGACATCGCCACCGCACTGCGACTGGCCGACGAGTTCGGCTACCGGCTGGTGATCAACCACGGCACCGAGGGACACCTGCTGGCCGACGTCCTGGCCGAGCGCGGCGTGCCGGTGATCATCGGGCCGCTGTTCACCTCGCGCAGCAAGGTCGAGGTGAACCAGCGTCACCTGCGCAACCCGGGCCTGCTGGCCGCGGCCGGGGTCAAGATCGCGATCACGACCGATCACCCGGTGGTGCCGATCAACTTCCTCGTCTACCAGGCGATCCTCTCGGTGAAGGAGGGCCTGGATCCCCGTACCGCCTTGGAATCGATCACGATCAACCCGGCCGAGATCCTCGGGCTGGCCGACCGGGTCGGCTCCCTGGAGCCCGGCAAGGACGCCGACCTGGTGCTCTGGGACGGCGACCCGCTGGAGATCATGAGCCGGGCCCGCCGGGTGATCATCGAGGGCCGCGAGGTCTACCACTACGATGCGGAGGCCGGCACCGGGTTCACCGAGGACCCGTACCGACTCTCCTAGGAAGGACCTCGTTCGGTGACGACCCTGACCGACCTGACCAGCGGTGGCACGATCCTGCCGATCACCCGTTGGGGTACTCCGGTCATGCATGCCAAGACCCGCCCGGTGACCGAGTACGGCGACGAACTGCACCGGCTGATCCGGGACATGTTCGCCACCATGCGGGCCGCCGACGGCGTCGGTCTGGCCGCGACCCAGGTCGGCATCGACCTCAGCGTCTTCGTCTACGACTGCCCGGACGACGATCATCAGCGGCAGGTCGGCGTCTTCTGCAACCCGGAGGTGACCCTGCCCGAGGGCAAGGACCGGGTGCTGGAGACCGAGGAGGAGGGCTGCCTCTCGCTGCCCGGCGCCTACGTCGAGCTGGCCCGCCCCGACCAGGCCACCTGCCACGGCCAGGACGCCTTCGGTCATGATCAGGAGCTGGTCGGCACCGGGCTGCTGTCGCGGTGCCTGCAGCACGAGACCGACCACCTCTTCGGCACCGTCTTCGGCGACCGCCTCTCCGGCCGGCTCCGCAAGAAGCTCTACCGCCGGCACGAGGAACTGGCCGACGAGTACCCGGCCGACTGGCCGGTGAATCCGCGCCGGGGCTCCTGAGCCGGCGGACCCAGAGCGGCTTGGCGGCGTGAGATGACCGATCCTGGCGAGCACGTCCGGGCCTTCCTGACCGCGGCGACGCTGGAGCGGCGCGACATCGACCGGTTCCTCGACGCCGGCGAAGCCAACTGGGCCCGGTTCGACGCCGAGCTCGGCTATGTGCCCAACGACTCCAGGGTCGTCGACGGGCATGGCGGGGCCACCAGCACGTACCGCTACGGCGGGACGGGCGAGCGTCTCGTGATCAACTACGGCGATCGCCCGTGCCGGATCAACACCTTCGGCAACAGCTTCACCCAGTGCCACCAGGTCAGCGACGGCGAGACCTGGCAGGAGTACCTCGCCGCGAACCTGGGCGAGCCGATCCGCAACTTCGGCGTCGGCGGCTACGGCGTCCACCAAGCCGCACTCCGGCTGCGCCGGGTCCAGGCGACCTCCAGCAGCACCGCGTACGTGATCTTGAACATCTTCCTCGATGATCATTACCGGAACCTGGACGCCTACCGGCTGCTCCGGGTCGGAGCGTCGTGGTGGCGCGAGCAGCGCCGGATGCCCGTCGGCATGTTCCACGCCAACCCGTGGCGCCATGTCCGGTTCGACCCTTCGGGCCGGCTCGTCGAACGACCCAATCTCTGCCCGACCCCGGAGTCGCTCTACAACCTCTGCGACACCGACTTCCTGATCGAGAATCTCGGTACCGACCCGGTCGTCCAGCTGCTCGTCGCGGAGCAGACCGGCGACTTCGGCTACCTCCGGGACCAGGCCGACCTGGCGCACGCCCTCGGCGTCGAGTTCGACATCAGCACCGAGAAGACGGCCGCCGCGTCCGCCCACCGCCTCTACACCGCCTGCGCCTTCCGTTCCTCGCTCGAGATCGTCCAGGCCTTGCACGCCGAGCTCGCGAACCATGATCAACAGCTGCTCGTCCTGCTCAGCTATCCGGCCGGTACGGTCGCCGACGCCTGCGCCGGTCGACCGCGCGCCGACGAGACCTTCGTCCGACAACTCGACGACCTCGGGATCGGCTACGTCGACGGCCTCGCCGCGCACCGCCGTGACTTCGAAGCGTTCTCCCTCACCCCGGCCGACTACGTCGATCGCTACTACCACGGCCACTACACCCCGGCCGGCAACCACTTCTTCGCGATGAATGTCGCCAAGCCTGCCTTGATCGACTGGCTCGACCCTCGCCCGCCCGCCTACCGCAATGAGGCCGGCCCGGTCGACGGCGCCCGCCTCGCGCCCTCACAACCGACCTGATCACGCCCGGGCTGAGCCGGGTGGCCGCGGAGACGAACCTGCAGCGGCCATTATTGGATCGCGCCTCGTCTCATGATCATCTACGATCCTTGGATGCTGCGCGTCACGCGGGACCGGCTGATCGGTCTGGACAGCGCTGAGCTCCCGGCAGCCGTCACCGTGCGGTCGGGCGACCAGCTCGTCGCCGAGACGATGGCAGCCACCGTTTCGCCCTTCCTCACGGGTCCCATCGACGTCGAAGACCTAGGCGCGGGAGACAGCCTCGCCATCACGATCGACGACATCGACGTCAGGGGCCCGGGCTGGATCGGATTCGCCGGGACGCGGCTGGACTGGGAACCCTGGGGCGGAGTGCTCCGGGACCGGGCTGAGGTCAGTGTCGCGCGGCCGATCGAAGCCGACAATCAGTCGATCCACTTGTCGCCTTCCGTGACCCTGCCCTCGCGCCTGATGGTCGGATGGATCGGGCTCATCCTGCCTTCGTACGAAGCCGACCCCTGGGATCACGGCGGCAACCTCGACACCCGGACCCTCGGGGTCGGTACGACCCTCTACTTGCACGACCAGACCGGATCTGGTCGGTTCCTGATCGGTGACGTCCACGCCGCCATGGGCGACGGCGAGATCAGCGGATCAGGCGTCGAGATCGCAGCCGATGTCACCCTCAGCGTTCACGTCATCAAGAACACTCGCCCGCACCGACCGATGGTGAGCCATGCTGCCGGCCTGTCGCATCTGTGCAGCCGCTTCGTCGAGAGCGAGTCCTACCGTCAGTGCATTTCGGACGCGGCGATGCACGTGGCCTACGCCCAGGATGTCTCGTTCGAGGAGGCCAACGCCTGGCTCGGCGCGATCGGTGATCTTCGCGTGTCCAGCGTCGTCGCCCACACCCCGACCTACCGGATGGACGTCCCGCACGAAGTCCTCCGGCCGGTGGCTGAACTGCTGAGCGAAGTCGACCGGCCGCGGCTTCCCAGCTCCCCCAGACCTCGGTGATGATCGGCGCGATCCGTTGGTGGCTACGCGGCGCGATCGAGATCACGGAGGAGGGAGCGCACCTGGCGGCCAGACCGCGCGATGCCGACGCGGTCGTTCTGATCCACTCCGAAGGTCAGGGAGCCCAGCGTGATGAGCAGGGTGTGCAGGTCCAAACGACGTCGGTACGCCTGGTCCGTCGGAGCGCCGTACCCGATCAGAAGCGGTGACAGGTCCAGCCGTGGCTCGCGGGATCGCAGCACGGCGAGGTCGTGCACCGGAGCACCCGGCTTCCAGTCACCGAAGTCGATCATCCCGCTGACCTGGATGATCGAGCCCTCACCGTCGCCGGTCACAAAGATGTGCTTGCCACTGAGATCGCCGTGGCACAACACCCAGTCGCTGACCGGGAAGTCGCGGACGTAGCCCGCCAGCAACTCCATGATCCGATCGAACTCAGTCGTCGAGAACCCGCCGGCGAGCACCCGGGCCCGGTCTGCGCACCGGTCGGCCAGCACAGCAGCCATCGTGGTCGGCCAGTCGAGCTCGCTCTGGACGCGAATCCCGTTCAGCCGGGCGATCAGTTCGCCGAGGCGAGTCAGCACCTGCTGCAGCTGCAGCTCGGAGAGCCGATCGATCACCTCACTCAGCGGAAGCCCGGGCACCGTCCGCTGCACCATGACGGGGAACTCGCGGCCGTCGATCTCGATCGTGTCGAGCAGGAGAATCTCCGGCGCGGGAACACCGGCCGCCCTGGCCAGGTCGATCGCCCGGGCCTCGCCGCCCGAGGCCGAGGGACTGATGTCGTCGTCGTACCTGAGGATCCGGACCACCAGATCCTGGTCGTCGGTTGCCCGAACCCGGTAGACCTCGTTCGAGTAGCCCTCCAGGATCCGGTCGACACGGACGATCTCAGCTCCTACCGCCCGGCGCACGACGTCGGCCAGGACCGGGCGTGGAGTGCTCGCCCGCGCGAGCTGCCATTCGGCGAAGGAACCGATGCGCATGACGCCATACCAGCAGCCTCGGCACCATCGGCCAAACGGATTTCCGCGACCGGACCTGCGGTGAATTCTCGCCACGACTGACCGGCGGAAAATCAGAACAGTCGCGCCGCCGGCCGTCAGCAGCAGCGACCCTGCGGGTTCCGTTCCTGATCATCGGTACGGGCTCGCCAGAACGCCCGTTCGGAGAGGGCGGGCTGGTCCGGGTGGTGCCGCCGTTGATGATCAAGGTAGACCTGGTAGGCGTTGTCGCCCATCACCGAGGTGACGTACCAGCGGACCGCCCGCCAAGCACGTCCCACCATGACCTTCGGTGCCATCAGTGCCCGACCCCGCTGGGCTGCTTCTCCGGCGGCAGGGCCGCCCACTCCTTCATCAGGTCGCGCTCCGGCTTGCTGGCGATCAGGCTGGACGGGGCGTAGCGGCCGGCCGGTTGGGCCGGGAGTTCGGTGCTCGGGCCGCCACCGGCGCGGAGCAGGACGATCGTCCGGGCGATCGCGATGGCGATCACGATGATCGCGAGCGTGACGAAGATGATCGACAGGGTGCCCTGGACGAAGGTGTTGCGGACCACGGCCTCCATCGCCTCGCGGGTCTTGGCCGTGTTGAAGCTGGTCTCGCCCCGCTCCAGCGCCGCTCGGAACGCGTTGTGCTGGGCCCAGTAGCCGACGGCCGGCACCGGGGAGAAGATCTTCTGCAGCGAGGCGGTGATCGTCACCACCGCAGTGAATGCCAGCGGTACGGCGACGATCCAGAGGAACCGGCCGGCGCCGGCCTGCCGGGCCACGATGGACAGGCAGACCGCCAGCGCGATCGCGGCCAGCAGCTGATTGGCGATGCCGAACAGCGGGAACAGGGTGTTGATGCCGCCCAGGGGATCGGTCACGCCCATCAGCAGGATGGAGCCCCAGCCGGCGACCATGATCGCCGTACAGACCCAGGCGCCGATCCGCCAGTTGGTGTCCTTGAACCTGCCCCAGACGTTGCCCAGCGCGTCCTGCAGCATGAACCGGGACACCCGGGTGCCCGCGTCGACCGCGGTCAGGATGAACAGCGCCTCGAACATGATCGCGAAGTGGTACCAGAAGCCCATCAGCGTGGTGCCTCCGATGAACTGCTGCATGATGTGGGACAGGCCGAGGGCCAGGGTCGGCGCGCCGCCGGTGCGGGAGACGATCGACTCCTCGCCCACGTTCCGCGCCGTCTCGGCCAACACCTCCGGCGTGACGTTGACGCCGGTCAGGCCGAGCGAGTTGACGAAGGCGGCGGCACCCTCGACCGTGCCCTGGGTGACGGCGGCCGAGGAGTTCATCGCAAAGTAGATGCCGCGGTCGATCGAGATCGCGGCGACCAGGGCCATGATCGCGACGAACGACTCCATCAGCATGCCGCCGTAGCCGATGAACCGGGTCTGCCGTTCCTTCTCGATCAACTTCGGCGTGGTCCCCGACGAGATCAGGGCGTGGAAGCCGGACAGGGCTCCGCAGGCGATGGTGATGAACAGGAACGGGAACAGGGCACCGGTCCAGACCGGCCCGTTGTCCCGGCCGGCGAACTCGCTGAACGCCGGCACGCTGATCTCGGGCCGGACCAGGATGATCGCGACCGCCAGCATGACGATCGTGCCGATCTTCATGAACGTGGAGAGGTAGTCCCGCGGCGCCAGCAACAGCCAGACCGGGAGCACGGCGGCGACGAAGCCGTAGACGATGATGCCCCAGGCGATCGTCGGCCGGTCCAGGTGGAAGATCGCCTGGCCCCAGTCGGAGTTGGACACCCAGCCGCCGGCGATGATCGCGAACAGCAGCAGCACGAACCCGATGATCGAGATCTCGGTGATCTTGCCCGGCCGGATCCAGCGCAGGTAGACGCCCATGAACAGGGCGATCGGGATGGTCATCAGGATGCTGAAGACGCCCCACGAGCTCTCCCCCAGCGCGTTCACCACGACCAGGGCCAGCACGGCCAGGATGATCACCATGATCACCAGCGTGCCGATCAGGGCGGCGATCCCACCGATCACGCCCAGCTCGTCCCGGGCCATCTGGCCGAGCGAGCGGCCGCCGCGCCGCATCGAGAAGAACAGCACCAGATAGTCCTGGACGGCACCGGCCAGGATCACGCCGACGACGATCCACAGGGTGCCCGGCAGATAGCCCATCTGCGCGGCCAGGACCGGTCCGACCAACGGTCCGGCGCCGGCGATCGCGGCGAAGTGGTGGCCGTACAGCACCCGGCGGTCCATCGGCATGAAGTCGCGGCCGTTGGCGTTGTACTCGGCCGGTGTGGCCCGCCGGTCGTCCGGCTTGAGCAGCTTGCGTTCGATGAACTTGGCATAGAACCGGTGCGCGATGAAGTACGTGCACACGGCCGCGAAGACGAACCAGATCGCGTTCACCGTCTCGCCGCGAACGATCGCGATCATGGTCCAGCCCAGACCGCCCAGCAGGGCGATCAAGGTCCAGACGATGATCCGTCGCGGGGTCCAGCGGCGCTCCTCCGCCTCCCGTACCTGATCATCGACGGCGACCGGCGGCAGGCCTGGATCCTGAACCAGCGCCGAGTCCGATCTTCCTCCGCCTGCACCGTTGCTCATGACGTCACCTTCCCGCGCCCGTACGTCGTTCCCGGCGATCGTAACAGCGGGACCTCGACGCCCGCGGCAACGTTCACGGACCTGTGAATCGGTGCCCACGCTGTGGGCGCCCGCCCGACCGGATCAGCCGCCGCAGCAGGATCTCGGCCGGTTCGCGGTGCCCGCGGCGGCGCATCAGTTCCGCCGCCAGCAAGGAGACGACCCAGGTGATCACGGCCAGGACCGACGCTCCGGTGATGCCGAGCCGGGGCCCCAGCCCGAGGCCGTACGGGTAGCAGACCGCGACGAAGATCACGGACTGGACCAGGTAGAAGGTCAGCGAACGCCGGCCCAGCGCCTGCAGCGCGGTGGACAGAAACCCCGCACGCCGCTGGACCGCCGGCGCCGCCACGGCGATGAAACCGATCACGCCGATCCCACCGAGGAAGCCCGTCAGAGGCTGCGTGAACGCCGCCAGCACCACGAAGGCCGCCGGCGGTTCCGGCCACACTCCGGTCTGGACGACGATCGCCGGCACCGCTCCGGCCACCGCCGCCAGGGTGGTGCCGATCGCACCGCCGAGCAACGCCCGGCGGTGCCGTTCCGGTTCTTCCAACAGCCGGCGGCGCGCGGCCCAAAGGCCCAAGATCACCGCGGGGAGCACCAGGACGATCCCGATCAGCAGACCGGCCGGCCAGCCCAGCACGCGGTCGACGGCCAGGATCCACGGGTCTCGGTCACCGGCCACCGCCGCGCTCAGTGCGTAGGAGGAAATGCCCTGGGACAGGGGGTACCACATGATCACGCCGGCCAGCCCGACCGCCGGGACCGCGGTCACGACCGCCAGCCGGAGCAACGTGACGTCCCTGGCCCGGAGCAGCCCGGCGAACAGCACCGCGACGAGTCCGTAGGCGGCCAGGATGTCGACGGAGGTGAGCAGCGCGACGTGCAGGAAACCGATCATGATCAGCCAGCCGCCGCGGCGCCGGATCAGGCCGCGAACCTCGGCCCCGCTCCCGGTTTGGGGCTGCCGGTCGGCGAGCTGGACCAGCGCGTACCCGAACAGGAACGCGAACATCGACCGCGCGTGGTTGTTGACGATGAGCAGGTGCAGGATCTCGGTGACCGCGTCGATCCCGCGCGGATCGCGAGCGACGACGGTGAACAGCGGCGCGTGGGCCAGCGCGATCACCAACAGCATCAGGCCGCGCGCCAGATCGGGAGCCGGTGCCCGGTCCCCCGGCAGCTGAGACTGCGGTCCGCGTGCCTCGGCGGCGGTCAGGTTGCCGGTCATCGCGACCACCCTGTCAAGTCAACTGTATTGGATGACTACTCTAGCAATACACTCGACTTGAGACCAGGAGGTCACGATGCAGCACCGGGTCGACCATGAGCAGCGCCGGCGCACGCTGGTCGACGCACTGTGGCGGCTCGCCGAGACGCGCGGCCTGGACGGCGTCGGCCTGCGCGAGATCGCCAAGGAGGCGGGGGTCTCGCTCGGCCAGCTGCAGCACTACTTCGGCAGCAAGGAGGAACTGCTGCTGGTGGCGCTGACCCGGAACGGCGAACGGGCCGGCGCCCGGGTGCGGCAGCGGCTGCAGGACCTCGGCGGCCGGGCCACGCCCTACCGCATCATCCGTACCTCGCTGCAGGAGATGCTGCCGCTGGACCGGGAGAGCCGGGCCGGCCTGCTGGTCCACCTCGCGTACCTGTCCCGCGCCGTCCACGATGATCAACTGCGGGCCGTGACCAAGGACGCCACCGCCCCGCTGGCGGCCCTGTTCACCGACCAGCTGCGCCGAGCCGCCGCCGAGGGCGACCTGGCCGAGGGCCGCGATCCGCAGACCGAGGCGGGCCTGTTGATCTGCCTGGCCGAGGGTCTGACCAACTACGTCCTGCTCGACGTCCACACCCCCGAGGACGCGCAGGCGATGCTGGACGGCTACCTGGCCGGCCTGTTCAGTCCCGCAGCGCGTAACACGTGATCGCCGCCGCGGCCGCGACGTTGAGGGAGTCGATCCCGGCCTGCATCGGAATGATCGCGCGGATCGCCGCGGACCTGGTCCAGTGATCGGAAAGCCCGCCCCCTTCGGTGCCGAGCATGATCGCGACCCGGGCGTCCGGCGCGAGTTGATCATGAACGACGTCGAGCGGTACGGCGTCGTCGGCCAGCGTCAGAGCGATCGTGATGAACCCTGCCTCAGTCAGCAGCGCCGGAGCACCGGCCCAGTCGGCCAGCCGAGCCCAGGGCAAGGAGAACACCGCCCCCATGCTGACCTTGATCGAACGGCGGTAGAGCGGATCGGCCGCCCGCGGCGCCAGCAGTGCGCCGTCCCAGCCCAGACCGGCCGCGTTGCGCAGGATCGCGCCGACGTTGGTGTGATCGACGATGTCCTCCATGATCACCAACCGGCGGAAGCCGAGCAGGTCCTCGACCGGCCGCGGCGGCCGCCGGTGCAGCGAGGCCAGGGCACCGCGGTGGACGTGGAAGCCGGTGACCTGTTCGGCGAGCTCCTCGGTGACCAGGTACACCGGGGTGTCGGGACAGCGGTCCAGGACGTCTTGCAGCGAGACGAGCCAGCGCTCGGCGAGCAGGAAGGAGCGCGGCCGGAAGCCGGCCTCGACCGCGCGCCGGATCACCTTCTCCCCTTCGGCGATGAACAGCCCTTCCGCGGACTCCAGGGACTTGCGCAGGCTGACCTCGCGCAGCGCGACGTAGTCGGCCAGCCGCGGGTCGTCGGCCTCGGTGACCGGAATCGAGTTGATCATGGCACCTCGGTGTAGCTGATCGACATGGCCGTGCCGGGGATCGGCATCGCCAGCGCCTCGGCCTCGACCTCGGCACGGACCGGCTCCGGCAGCGGGCCCGCGACCCGGACCACGATCCGGCCGCCGCGCCGGCCCCAGGCGCCGACCAGTTCGTCACCGACCAGCAGCCCGTTCGGATGGAACGTGTCGTGCAGGGCGGTCCAGCGCCGCTGCCCGGGTCCGCAGAACAGGCCCGTCCGGTCGAGTCCGAGCAGCCGCAGGTCGGGCGCGGCCAGGAACCGAGCCGACGGCGGGTCGGGCGGTTCCCGCAGGGCCGGCTCATCCGCGGCCAGGATCCAGGCCCGGTGCCCATCCAGGTCCACTTCGACCAGCTCCGGTTCCAGGGCCCGCCAGACCCGGCGGGCGTCGGCCGGCGACATCCCGGACCACCAGGCGTAGGCGGCCGGCGTGGTCGGGCCGAAGCCGGTGAGATGCCGGCGGCACAACTCGGCCCGGGCCTCGTTCTCGTCGATCTCCGGGCGGTCGACCTCCCGGGCGTACAGGGCGCTGGTGGTCCAGCGGAGCGCGATCCGCCCGGTCCAGCAGGCTCCCCGAAGACCGTGCAGCCCACCTCGCCGCTCGGCCCCGGCGAGTTCGCGGCAGATCTGTTCGGCGTCGGCCTCGAGAGCCGCCCGCTGATCTTGATCGAACGGCAGCCGGCCGAGCGTGAAGACCCCGAAATCCTGCTCGGGCAGGACGAACACGGCGGTCCGCGGGCTGTAGGTCTGGACCAGTCCGGGCGCCTGCCAGGCCTCCGGCTCGCAGGCCTCGACCCGCGCATGCAGCGCGACCAGGGCGTCCCGCGGCGCCGAGTCCTGCAGCCCGAAGCGCGCGGCGGTCACGTACTCCTGCTTCGGCAGCCGTACGGTGAGCCGCTGGGCCGCGAACCGGTACGCCAGCGCCTGCCGACGGGTCACCGCCAGGACCGCCACCGCCACCATCCTCGAAAGGCTCTAAGCTTGCTCAAGTTCTAAGAAAGGAACTAGCCTTTCCTTATGCCGTACGTTCTCACCGTGGATCAGGTCTCGTCCAGGACCGGCCCGGACCGGGTGGAGCCGACCCTGAGGCGTCTGAGTGTAGACACGGTGCTCGCGTTCACCCGGACGGTCGGCGACGAGTTCCAGGGCGTCCTCGGCCGGCCGCTGTCGGTGGTCCAGGTGATCCTTGATCTCATGCGGGAAGGCGACTGGTACATCGGGCTCGGCATCGGGCCGGTCGAGACGCCGCTGCCGGAGAACTCGCGCGAGGCCCGCGGCCCCGCCTTCCCGGTCGCGCGCGCGGCGGTGGAGGCGGCCAAACAGGACCCGGACCGGGTCCGGATCATGGCGACCGCGCCGGGTGAACAGGACGCCGCGGACGCCGAGGTCGTGCTGCACCTGCTCGCCGCCGTCCGCGGCCGCCGCTCGGACCAGGGCTGGGAGGCGATCGATGCGATGACCGGCGAGGCGACCATGCAGGAGGCCGCGGAACGCCTGGCCATCACCCGGCAGGCCGTCGGGCAGCGGCTGCGCGCCGCCGGCTGGGCGGTCGAACGGGATACGGTGCCGGTGCTGGCCAGGATGCTGGACCGCGCCGAGCGGTCCACCGCGAAGGGGAGTTGATCATGACGCCGCTGCTGCTCGGCCTGCTCGGCTGGACCGCCGTGTCGATCATCGCCGGCCTGGTCTGGCGACTGCGCGCGCAACCCCGGCCGCCGCACCTGCTCACCGGACCACCGCGCGCCGTGATCATCCTGATCCTGATCAGCCTGACCCAGCTCGGGATCGCGATCGCCGCCTCGGCCGCCCCGCCGGCCGGCCCGGTGATCAACTGGCTCGGCGTCGGCGCCGCCACCGTCTCGGTCGTGATCACCGGCGGGACCGTCACGACGATCGTGCTCAGCCTCGCCGAGGCCACCACGCCGGCCCTGCAGACGGGCCCCTCGGGTGCGCGGATCCAGCGGGAACTGCTCCGCGGCGGCGCCTGGATCGGTGTCCTGGAACGGATCGGGATCATGGCCTCGCTGCTCACCTGGCCGGAGGGCGTCGCGTTGATCCTGGCGATCAAGGGCCTGGCCCGCTACCCCGAACTGAAGGCGGGCGCCACCTCCGGCGCCGCCGAACGCTTCATCATCGGCACTCTGGTCAGCTTCGGCTGGGCCGCCGGCTGCGCCGGCATCTGCTGGTTGATCTTCAGCTGAGCGCATCGAGATACCGGGTGATCTCCGGCTGCCGGAACCACTCGGCCCAGCCGCGGACGTCGGCGTCGAACTGGGTGTCGGTGATCGCCAGGTCCGCGCCGCGCTCGACCAGGAATCGCAACGTGTCCAGCGAACCCGTACCGGCCGCGAGATGGGCCGCCGTCATGCCGCCCGCCGTCCGTCCGTTCACGTCGAAGCCGCGGTCGGCCAGCTGGGGAACGAGCTCCCACCGTTGCGCAGCCGCGGCTTCGGCCAGCAGCGCCGGCCGTTCGGCCGGGGTGATCCGGCCCGCCAGCGCGTCCGGGAACGGGTCCTCGGCGCGCAGCCCGCGATGGAAGTCGCGGACCGTACCGACCTCGGCGCCGTGGTGGATCAGTTCGTCGAGGATGTGCAGCGCGAAGGACGTGCCGTCGCTCCCGGCGTACGGCCCGGCGATCTCGCCCATCGGCCGGTCCAGGTCCTCCTGGCTGAGGGCGGCGAGCCGTCCCCGCCAGACTGCGTACGCGTGGTCCAGGGCCTCGAGCGCCTCCGCCGCGGACCCGGGCACGGACGGCGGATCGTCGGTCGCCGGGTGGCCGAACCAGGTCGCGGTGCGCTCGGCCTGCAGGATGTCGACGAGATGCGTGATCCGCCAGGCCAGCGTGGTGAACGGCGCCGGCGCCGGTGGGATCCGGCTCGCGTCGGCGACGTAGCCGTGGTCGGTCCGGTGGATGGTCCAGCAGCCGTCGAACGGTTCCCAGAAGTACTCCTCGTCGGTCAGGTCCGCGACCCGTTGCCGCAGCCGTTGCCAGGCGAAGTCGGACAGATCGAGCAGGTTCTGCGAGAGCGTCGTCATGGCTTCACCGTAGGACGACCTGCGGACAGGATCGGTCCTCGAGTTCTGGGAAACTGGACGAGAGATGGATACCGCGACCCGGCTGCTCCGCCTGCTGTCCCTGCTCCACGCGCGCCCGCAGTGGGACGGCGCCGAGTTGGCGGCACGGCTCGAGATCACGCCACGGACCGTCCGGCGGGATGTCACCCGGCTGCGCTCACTCGGCTATCCGATCGACGCCGAGGCCGGAATCGGTGGTGGCTACCGGCTCGGTCCGGGCGGGCGGCTGCCGCCGCTGCTGCTCGAGGACGCCGAGGCGGTGGCGATCGCGGTCGGACTCCGGGTGGCCACCACGACGACCGTGTCCGGGGTCGAGGAGGCAGCGATCTCCGCCCTGGCGAAGCTCCACCAGGTCCTTCCGGTACGGCTGCGCGGGCAGGTCGACGCGATCAGCGCCCACACGACCCAGCTTCCCCAGGGCGAACTGCCGGTCGTCGACGGCGGCGTCCTGGTCACCCTCGCCGCCGGCTGCCGGCACACCGAAGGGCTCCGGTTCCGTTACCGCACCCACGACGGCACCGAGGCCGAGCGCAGCGTCGAGCCGCTGCAGATCGTGCACACCGGCCGCCGCTGGTACCTCGTCGCCCGCGACCGGGACCGGCAGGCCTGGCGGACCTACCGGGTGGACCGGATCACGCGGCCCGAGCTGACCGGCACCCGCTACCGGTTCGTCGACCCGCCGGACCCGGTCGCGCTGGTCGCCGAGGGCACCGGCATCGCGCCGTGGGACCTGGTCGCCCGGGTCCGGGTGCACGCCCCGGCCGCCACCGTGGTCAAGATCATCCCGCCCAGCCAGGGCGTGGTCGAGGACCTCGACGGCACGACCTGCGAGGTCCGCTTCGCCGCCAACGACCTCGCCCCGCTGGTCGACGTCGTCGTCCGGATCCCCTGGCCGTTCGAGATCCTCGACCCGCCCGAGCTCCGGACCGCCGTCCATGATCACGCCCGTCGGCTGCTCGACTCCTGACCCAGGCAGCGAAGAACCCGGCCCGGTGCTGGGGAAACAGCACCGGGCCGGGTTGATCAACTCAGCTGATCAGGATCAGCGCTTGTTCCTCCTCGAGCGGGCCACGGTCACGCCGCCGACGGCGAGCAGGACCAGACCGGAGAGCAGCGCGAACAGGGTGCTCGGGGCACCGGTGTCCGGCAGTTCCGGGCCGGCGGGCGGCTCGTCGACCTCGTGCGTCGTGCAGGACGGATCGCCGTCGGTGCACTCGGCGGGCGGCTCCTGGCCGGTCTTGGTCAGGAAGTTGGCCAGCTGGCCGTCACCTTGATCATCGGCGGCCCGAACCTCGACGACATAGGAGACGGTGACCGTCTGCCCGGCCGCCAGGGTGCCCTGGACCGTGTACTGATCATCGGCGTCGAGTACGGTCAGGGCCGGATCGGACGCCTTCGCCGACGTGATCACATCCGCGTCGTCGAGCACACCGGCCAGATGGTCGGTGTGATCGACCTCGGCGTCGCCGCTGCCCTCGTTCTCGAAGGTCAGCGTGTACGTGAGCTGCTGACCCTCCTCGACCGTGGTGCCGGAGGCCGGATCAGCCGACTTGGACACCCGGAGCCGGGTGATCGGGTTGGCCGTGCAGTCCTCGCCCTCGCAGACCGGCTCCTCCGGGGTGTCCTGATCCGGATCGAGCAGGAAGTTGGCGAGCACGCCGTCACCAAGATCATCCAGTCCGCGCACCGTGATCGTGTAGGTCACGGTGACCGTCTGGCCCGGCTTCAGCTCACCCGTGATCGTGAACCGCCCGTTCTCGATCTTGGAAACGGTCAGCGCCGGGTCCGACGAGGTCGGCTGGCCGGTCACGTCGGCGTCGTCGATCAGGTGGTTCAGGTCGTCGACCCGGTCGACCTGCCCGGCTCCCGTACCGTCGTTGCCGAAGGTCAGCGTGTAGGTCAGCTGCTGACCCGGATCGACCGCGCTGCCCGTCTCCGGAGCGACGCTCTTGCTGTCGACCACCTCCGGAATCGAGTTGCTGGTGCAGAGCGGATCGTTCTCCTGGCACGGGCCTGGCTTCGGGTCCTTGCCGACCACGTTGCCGAGGGCGTTGTTGCCCCGCTTGCCGTCCGGCAGCACCTTGACCGTGTACGTCACGGTCACGGTCTCGCCGACCGGGATCGACCCGTTCACCGTGAACCGGCCGTCCTTGATCTCCGAGACGCTCAGCGCGTCGCCGGAGGCGGTCGGACCGGTGATCAACTCGGCGTCGTCCAGCACGTCGGACAGGTCGTCGATCCACTCGTTCACCGCAGCGTCGGACTCGCCGTCGTTGCTGAAGGTGATCGTGTAGCTGACCTCTTGGCCCTCGTTCACCACCGAACCGTCGGCCGGGTCGACCGACTTGGTGACGTTGAGGCCGGCAGCCGGAATCTGGTTCCTGCCGCAGGGCTGACCGGTCTCCGGGTCCAGCCCGTTCTCGTCCGCCGGATCACAGGTCGGCGTCGGGTCGTCCGGATCCTTCGGCTGGAACGCGACGTTGATCAACTGGTGATCACCGGCAGCGGTGTAGGTCACCTGGTAGGTGATCGTCACCGTCTCGCCCGGCGCCAGGGCACCGGTCCAGGTGATCCGCGGCTCGGCGTACTCGGCCGCCGGATCGCGGTCGGCCTTGATCGACGCCGGATCGACGGTCGCGTCGTCCAGCACACCGGACAGATCGTCGACGACGACCGCCGGGTCCTCCGCGGTGAACGCGCCCTTCCCGTTGTTGGTCGCCTTGACCGTGTAGGTCACGGTCTGACCGACCTCGGGGATCGCGGTGGTGTCGGCGGTCTTCTCGACGGCCAGCTTCGGCAGCTCCAGCGTGGTGCTGTCACAGGGCAGCCCGGTCTTCGGGTCCTTGCCGCCCTCGGCGCATTCGTCCACCGGCGGGGTAACCGGCTCGCAGTCGTCCGCCGCCGGGTCGCACTCCGGCTGGAACGCGACGTTGATCAACTCGGCGTCGCCGGCCCCGGTGAGCTTCACCGAGTAGCTGATCGTGATCTTGCCGCCCGACTCGATCGCGCCGCGCCAGGTGAGCAGGTTCCCGTCGACGGTCGCCTCGCCGGACGACGCGGTCACGTCGCCGTTGTAGGTGGCGTCGTCGAGCACGCCGGACAGATCGTCGGTGACGATCGCCGGAGCGTCGTCGGTGAACGGCGAGGTGCCCGTGTTGGTCACCGTCACCGTGTACGTCACGGTGTCGCCGATCCGGGTCGCTGCGGTCGCGTCCGAGGTCTTCTCGATCCCCAGCTCGCGGTCGTACACGACGTAGTCCTCGACCTCGCCGGCCGCGGCCGCGCCGAGCGGAGACCGCTCCACGCTCGCCCCCGGGAAGATCCGGAACCGGGCGTAGGTGGTGCCCGACCCGGTCGCCTCCGGGAACTGCAGCGCGTAGGCGGCGGTGCCGCTGTTGGCCGGCACGGCCACCGTGACCCGTTCTCCGTCGTCGAAGGTGCCGTTGCCGTCCAGGTCGATCCAGCCCGCCAGGGTGGCCGGCTGGCCGGTGCCGTTGGTGGCGGTCACCGACACCGTGGTCGGCCCGGTCTGGGCCAGCTGCAGCGGCTGGGTGACGCCGTCCTCGTCGGCGAGGTCCGCGGTGTCGTCACCGTTCGCCTCGTCGCCGGGGACTCCGTCGGCATCGACGTCGATCTTGCTGCCGAGCATCAGGCGAGCCGTACCGGCCTCGACGTCGATCCCGGGGATCGAGTGCCGCGGTCCGTTGCCGGCAAGCGTGGTGCCGTAGCTCTCCGGGGCGTCACCGAAGTCGATCGGGATCGGTGCCTCGGCGCAACGAGCACCGTCGTTGGTCCCGGAGGACGGCCCCTCGGAGAACTTCTGCGCCTTTCCGGCAGCGACATCGACCCGGAAGATCTGGCCGGTCTGGTTGTCGGAGCCGTACAGGAAGCCGTTCGGGTCCGCGTAGACGGCTCCGAAGATGTTGCCGCCCAGCGTGCCGAGTCGGGCGGCCAACGTGCGCTGACCGGTCGTCCGGTCGAACTTGATCAGAAGGGCTTCAGCACCCTCGTAGCCGATGCTCCACAACGCGTTGGTGCCGGGGACGTAGGCCCAGTCCGCGCCTGTGTAGGTGGTCACCGGAGCCGAGGTGCCCTGATCGACGATGGTGCCGTAGTCGTCCGATCCGGGGGCCAGGTCGACGACGAACCAATCGTCGCCGCTCGCGATCCAGTAGCGGCCCGCTTCGTCGATGTCTCCGACGACGGTCTCGGGAAGCCCGTCCGGCCAGGGGACCTCCGTGACGCTGAGATCACCGCCCACCCGGACGATGACATGGTTCTTGAGGTCGAGACCGTAGACGTAATCGTCCAGCCCGTTGTACGCGATCGCGTTGACCTCACGGTTCTCCAGCGAGCCGAGCGTCGTCGCGGCACCGGTGACGATGTCGATCCCGATCGCACGGGTCGGGGCGCCGTTCGGGTACTGGAACAGGATGCCCTGCGGTGAGCAGGCGAAGTCCTCCTGCGGCTCGAAGGTCACCGACGCGCAGCCCGGCAGGTCGATGCCGACCGGGTCGGACACGTTCTCGGCGCAGTTCTCGTACGTCCCCGCCGTGTCGGAGGTGACCTGCACGGTGATCGTGCAGGACGCGGCCCCGGCGGCCAACTGGCCGTTCGCCACCGAGATCGAGGTGCCGTCGTCGCCGACGGTCGTCTGGGCCGTGCAGCTGCCGCCGACCTGGGCCGGCTGAACCGCGACCAGACCCTCGGGCAGGTTGTCCGTGAAGGACCAGCCGTTCTTGGCGCCCAGTTCGCTGGTGTTGGTGACCGTGAAGGTCAGCGTCGACGTGCCGTTGACCAGCGCGGTCTGCGGGCCGAAGGACTTGTCCAGCTGCGGCGTCACGTCGAGCACGCGGATGTTGTCGTACGCGCCGTCGTTGCCGCCACCGTTGCCGTTCTCGTTGCGAAGCACGATGTCGAACTCGCCGCCGGTGAGCAGCACCGCGCGATCGCCCGGGAAGGTGCCGACCCGAGTCGCGGCCGTGCCGCCGTTCTGCGTGGTGCCGGTGACCTGCGCCGCCCGCGGGTCGGTGCACGGATCGATCGCGGCGCCGGACATCGGCTCCTCGCCGCCGTCGTCGGCCAGGTAGAACCGGAGCTTGGGGTGCGTCGCCTGGCAGTTCATCGCGCCGGCGTCGACCGAGAACGTGATGAAGCGACCTTCGCTGTCCAACTCGATCGGATCGTCGGTCCGGAACTGGATCGCGTTGTTCGCGCCGGTGCCCGCCGTGTAGGAGGCGACCGCGCTGTTGGGATCGGTCGCGCCCTGGTGCTGGCCGAGCGCGTCGACCACGGCGGTCAACGCGTTGTAGAACCCGGCGCCCTGCTGCTCGCCGGCGATCGCGGCGCAGTCGCCGGCGACCCGCGGGCTGGTCGGATCGATGATGAACCCGTTGCAGAAGCTCCGGTTCACCCAGAAATCGTCGCCGGAGTAGGCGATCCCGGTGGTCGATTCGTAGTCGCTGAGCAGCGTGTTCGTACCGTCACCGGAGTTTTCGAAGTCCTCCTCGTAGAGGACGGTTGGTTCGCCGGGCGTACCGGGATTGCCCGGTTCGGCCGCAGCCGGCGTCGGCGGGCTGCCGAACGCGATCAGTCCGGTCAGCATGGCCAGCGAGGCGATCGCGGCCACGAGCCGGAAGCGAGGGGGCTTGTTGGACAAGTCTCGATCCTCCACAACGGTGCGCAGGCCGACACGATGTGGAGAAGGCCACCTGCCGGCAAGAACGAATGAGGAAACGTCGGTCCCCCGCCCGGACGCACGCCATTGCTATCGGGGAACCACCGAAACTGGCCAGCCGGCCGGGCCGCGCCGCCGCGACATGATCAACGAAATAGTCAACTCCGGTCGCGTCCGTGATCAATCCGCCGGAAACCGATTCATCGGGTCGGCTTCGGGCTGTTACCGAAGGGAACTGGGCGGTACGATTCCCACCTCAGCTGTGGGTCTACGACCTCCCGGGTCTCCGGCCGGGTCCTAGCGGGATTGGTATACCAAGATGGCACCACTGGTGCGCGCTGTGCGCGTCTCGGGCTCGGCTTCGGCACGCCCTGCTGCTCCGTGGACGGGTTGAGCCATGGACTTCACCGCCGCGGTACGGGCAGCCCGGCGCTCGGCGCACGACGATGATCATGAAGCACTGGCGGTGCTGATCGAGGCCGAGTGGATCCATCTGATCCGGGTCCCCGGACTGCTCGCCGACCTGCTCGGCCGGCTCGACCATGATCAGCTGGTACGACACCCGGCCCTGGACCTGATCTCGGACCGAACCGGGGCCGCCCTCCCCCGCGGCCCGGAACCGGTTCCGGAGCGGGTCCGCACCGTGCAACGGATGCTCGAGGCGGGCCGGTACACCGACGACGAACTGCGAGCCGGCGTCGAACACGCCGTCCTGCGCGTCCTTCGTGATCATGGGCACTACGACGACGCCGTACGGCATGCGGCCACGATCCGCGCGATCGGCGAGCGGCTGATCCTGGCCCGGGACGCCGACCACCGCAAGCTGGCGACGCTCTCCCTGCACAACGGGATTCTCAACCTTCTGGCCGGCAACCTGATGGAGGCCGGCGGTGATCTTCACGCGGTCACCTACCTGCCGAACGCCCATCCCGACGATCTTGCCGGTGCGGCCGGCGAGCTGGCCCTGCTGCACGCCGTGTACGGAGAACACGCCACCGCACAGCGCTGGGCGGACCAGGCCGATTCCGTACCGGACGGCTGGGTGGCCGACTGGCTGAACCCCGGCCCGCACGTCGGCCAGCTGTGCGCGCAGTTGATCTTGGCCACGGACCGGCTGGACTGGGTGACGTACGAAGAGGTTCTGGGCCGGCTGCACACCGGACGGTTCGTCCACGACGAACATCTCTATCTCGCCCAGTACGCCCAGGCCCGGGCCGGCCTGGTGCGCGGCCAGCAGCGGCTGCTCCTTGATCAGATCGCGCACCTGCGCCGGACCTGGCCGAGACAGTTGCCGACCGATTCGCTGCCGCAGACGCTGCTCGGCGGCATCGAACTCCAACTCGCTCTGAGCGTCGGCGACTTCGCCCGCGCCAAACCGCTGGTGCCGAACGGGCCGCGCAGCCACCACCAAGCGCTGCAGGCCGCCCACTGGCTGCTCGCGACCGGGCGTCCCAGCGAGGCCGCCGAGTTGATCTCCGACGGACCGTGGCTCGAGCAGGCGCCACGCCGCGGAGCGATCGAGCTCAGCCTCGCGCTGGCCACCGCCCTGGACCGGATCGGTGATCAACGACGCTCCGCCCAACTGGTCCGTCGAGCCCTCACCCAGTCGGGCGATCCGGGCACGATCCGGCACAGCCTGGTGACCATGGACCGACGCACCCTGATCTCGGCGAGTGATCATGAACCGGCGGTCAACGCGGTGATCGCGGCTTTGCAGGTCGTGCTCTTCGTCGAACCGACCGTGGACGGCGACGCGGACCGGGTCACCCTGACACCGCGGGAGAAGGTCGTTCTCGGGCTCCTCGCCGACGGCGGCACCGCCGCAGAGATCGCCGAGAGCCTGTTCGTCTCCGTCCACACGGTGCGCAACCAGACCCAGCGGATCTACCGCAAACTGCGCGCGACCTCGCGCCGCCATGCCATCGATGTCGCCACCCGACGGGGGCTGTTGCCGCCGGCGAACCGGCACCGGGAGTCGGTCGGTCGCTGACCGGATCCCTCAGCCGGCGAGGAATCCGCGCACCGTCTTCGCCAGCACCGCCGGATCCGCGACATGCCCCTGGCCATCGAGGTCCTGCCGGGTCGCGTTCGGCAGCAGCTCGGCCAGCGCGACGGCTGCCGGCTCGAAGAGCGGCCGGCCCTGGTCGCCGATGATCACCAGCACGGGCACCGCCAGGTCCGCGAAGCGCTCCGGCGGAGAACCGTCACCGAGACAGGCGGCGTCATACGGCAGAGTGTGCGCCAGCGCGCTCGACGCGACCCACTCGCTCGAACCCCGCGCGGCCTCGATGTCCGCCTCGTCCATCCCGGCCAGCTTCATGAACCGGGCCAGGGCGTCGTCCGAGCGCCCGTCCGCGACGATCGCGGTCACGTCGGCCACGTAGTCGCGCCAGCTGCGGACCGCTTCGTCGCCGATCAGGTACGGCACCTCGTACACCGCGACCCGCTCCACGGCAAGGCCGGCCGCCGCCTCCAGTGCGAGCGCTCCGCCGGAGGACGCACCGAACAGCCGGACCGGGTTCGGGCCGGCTGCGGCGGCGAGCGCGGCCAGGTCCTCCAGCTCCCGCTCGAGCGCGTAGGGCGCCGTGTCCGTACTGTCCCCGCGACCTCGCCGGCTGTAGTTGATCACCGTGAACGCGTCCGCCAGTTCGGCCGCCAACGGCGCGTTCTCCGAACCGTCGTCCAACCCGCCGCCGACCATGATCAGCACCGGCCCGTCGCCCTGCTGCTGATAGGCGATCGATGTCCCGTCCGCCGACCGGACCGTGCCTGTGACCTTGATCATGAATCCCCCTCCGCGTGAACGGTGCGGCGCGCCTCGTACCAGGTCTCGCCGACCGGCTCCCCCTCGAGATTCCAGCTCCACGAGACGGTCGGCGTGATCTTGAGATAATGCCCGGGCCCGACCATCCCGATCCGTTCCACCGGCGGCTCGGCAAGACCGTAGATCCGGATCCCACGCGCCACGAACGGGTCGAACGAGACCAGATCGTCGACCACCAACGCCACCCGGAGCCGGCCGGCCGTCACGTTGCGCATCTTCCGGGTCGCCAACACACTCGCCCCACCCCCGCCGACCCAGATCCGATCCCCGTCGACCTCGAACGCCACCGGCATGACATCAGGCTGCTCACCCTCCCCCAGCGTCGCCAGCCGCGCCAACGGCTGCGACCCCAGATACTCCAACTCCTGCCCCGTGAACATGCCCGCTCCCATCCTTGGTGCTAACTTAGGACTAATTAGTGCTGACTATAGACCAGCAGATGGAAGGGGGCCACGGTTGCCGGGACGCGGGGAGCGGACTTACGACGATCCGTGCGGGATCGCTCGGGCGTTGGACATCGTCGGCGAACGGTGGGCGTTGCTGCTGGTCCGGGAGCTGATCTTCGGGCCGAAGCGGTTCACCGACCTGCGCCATGGACTGCCCGATGCGAGCCAGAACGTGATCGCGCAGCGGCTGCGGGAGCTGGAGCGGCACGAGGTGGTGGAGCGGGTGCGGCTCGGGCCGCCGGCGAAGGTGATGGCCTACCAGCTGACCCGGCTCGGCCGTGAACTTGAGCCGGTGCTGCTCAGTCTTGCTCGTTGGGGAAGTGATCTGCCGATCTTGACCGTCAACGAGTTGAGCACCGACGCCCTGATGTTCGCCCTGCGCGCGACCTACCTGCCGCCGGCCCGCTCGAAGCGTCGCCGCACGTACGAGATCCAGTTCGAGCTGGACCAGTTCCGGGTGATCACCGGTACAGGCATCGAGGTGGCCCGCGGCCCGGCGACCGACCCGGATGCGGTGATCGCCACGACTCCCGACGTGCTGCGCGACCTGGTCTACGCCGGGCGGGCGCTGGACCTGACCCTGGAGCTCGAGGAGATCGCGATCGTCGGCGACCGGTCCGCCGTCCGCCGCCTGTTCACCTCGTTCCGCCGGCCGCCGGCGGCCGAGCCGCAACGGTCATGATCACCCGCCATGGAAGGCAGCGTCAGGTCGGAGCCTTCATGATCACCAGGCAGAGCAGCGACTCGCACGCCGTACGACGCCTGCTCACCCGCCTCGCGCCGTGATCCTGCCAGGTCCGGTTCAGGTGGGCCGCCGGGTCAAGGGCTGGCCGGTCACAGTCAGGGCGGCGATCCCGGCGGCGGCCGCCGACGCAGCGATGATCAACAGCGAGAGTTCCAGCCACGGCCCGGCGAGCTGCGGGCCCGGGGCGACAGCCCCGGGCGGCTGGTCCAGCAGCGCGATCGCGATCCCCGGCACGACACCGGCCAGCGCGCCGAAGATCATCCCGGTCGCCGACAGGAGCAGTGCCTGGGCCGCCGCCTGACCCCGTCGTACGGCCGGTCCGGCACCGACCGCGGCCAGCGTCGTCTGCTCTGCCCGGCCGTCCACTTGAGCCAGCGCGGTGGCCACCACCGCCGCGAGCAGCACCAGCAGTCCGGCCGGCACCAGGAAGAGCAGGAACGGCGGCTGGAACTCGTTCACATGGCCGCGTTCGACGGTCAGCCTCAACTCGGGATCGATCACCTGTTTGATCCGGTCCTCTTCGGCCGGGGTGATGTCACGACCCGCCGGACCGAACAGCGCCCGGTCGAGCTCGTGGGCCAGTTGGTACGCGTCGGCGGTCCGGGGGAGCATCCAGCCGTACGGTTCCTGGAGCTTGTTCGCCGTGTGATGCAGCGTGCCGACCAGGCTCGCCGGGTCGACGGCCACAGCCGGGAGCTCGACGCGCCGGATCACCACTGTCGATCCTGAGTCCGCCAGGCTGCGCTTGACCGTGATCAACCGGACCTTCCCGTCGACCACCAGGTCCGGATCGGTGATCAGGACCTTTCCTGCCTGCAATGCCGCCGCCGACGCCGGCGCCAGCGCACGTTCTCCCGGCGGGATGTCCTGGACGAGCGGCGCGGAGTTCGGGGCGTCGTGGGTCAGGCAGGGTTCCTGAGTCGACCAGTCCTCACGATCCATGGCCCGTACGACCTCGGCCTCCTGGCAGCCGGCGGGGACCGGAACCAAGGTGGTCAAGGACTCCTGATCAAGGCCGATGTAGCCGGAGACCTGGTTCCGTTCCAGGTAGTTCCAGTCCGGGAACTCCGCCTTGACCCGGTTCAGCGAATGCTGCAGCTCCGCGGCGCCCCCGTACGTCCGCAGCACCGCCTGCCCCGGCGTCGTCACCGGGGTGTGCACCCGTTCCGCCAGCGCGGTCTGGCTCGCGAACAGGATTCCTAGGCCGGCCAGGACAGCCGTCGCCGCAGCGATCGCCGCGATGGCCGGCACCGAGCGTTGGTGGTGCCGGCCCAGATCCCGGGCGGCGAGCCGGAGTGACACCGGCGACCGATGCCCGACCCGCCCCCAGGCCCGGACCAGCGCGGGGATGATCATCAGGCCGCCGACGGTCAGCACGACGCAGCCCGCGATCACCGTGGGCCAGGCCCAGACAAGACCGTGCCCGAGGGTCCCGGCGATGATCATGGCCACCGTCGCCAGCACGACCAGCCCGGCACCGACCCACGCGGTCGCGCTCCGAGCGCGCGGTGGTTCCCAGCGTTCGGTCAACGTGCTGGCCACGTCTCGGCGGCTGGCCGCCCGCGCCGGGCCGAGGGCCGCGATGACGGCGGCCACGACCGCGGCGATGATCACGGCGCCGATCACGGGCAGCGGCGGCCGCCAGGAGCCGTAGTACGGGATCGCTCCCGACCACCACAGCAGGTGCGTCACAGCCGGGCTCACCGCGAGACCGAGTACGGCGCCGATCACCGCCGCCACTCCGCCGAGGACCGCGGCCTGACCGAGGACGATCCGCCGCAGCTGGCGCCGGTCGGCTCCGCAGGCCGCGATCAACGCCCAGATCCGGCGCTGCCGGGCCGCCCCCAGGGCGAAGGCCGGGCCGGCCAGCAGTGCAACCTCGATCAGGATGCCGACCGAGGCCGCGGCCGTCTGGATCGTCGCCGCCGTCCGTTGTTCCAGATCGAGCGGATCCCCCGACGACTGTTCTGCGTAAGGCGGTGCAGCGTCCATCACCGCCCGGCTCTGCACGGTCAGGCCGTAACCGTTCAACTCGCGCACGTCGGCCCAGGTCACCGGCCCGGGTCGCTGCACCAGGAACCGGGAGTCGCCCTCGTCGGAGACCGGCGCGGACAGCAGCACCTCCCAGCCGGCACTCACCTGCGCCCGGACCACCCCGACCACCGACACCTGCTGCTCGACGCCATCGACCGTGATCGCCATGGCACCGGACCGCGGCACTCCAGGTCGGACGGCCCGGTCCGTCACCACCATCTCGCCCGGCTTGGTGGGCCAGCGTCCCTCGACGAGTTCGGCGATCCCGAAGTCGGCGATCGCCAGCGAGTCGACCATCAGGCTCCGGAGCTGGACCGGACTAGGCCCGCTGAACGACACGAGCCGGCCGTCGGAGAGGGTGGCGATCTCGGACCCATCGAGCAGCCCGGCGAGTTCGGCCGCGGTCCACGGGTCTGTCGGATCCTTGCCGGGCCGTGGCCGGACCGGTCCGTCGCTGCCCAGATAGCCGCCGTACGGATCCTGGTTGACCGCCTGGGGCTCCAGCGCGTACGTACTGGTCCGGACGATGGCCTGAGCCGAGCCGAAATCAGCCCGTGCCCAGTCGCCCTCCCGATTCTCCCAGGTGCCGTAAGTGGTCAGCCCTGCCGTGATGATCAGAACCGGAACGCCGATCAAGATCATCACCAGGATGCTGCGGCCGCGGTGCCGCCGGCTGTCCCGCAGCCCGATCTTCAGGGCCATCCGCCAGCCGTGCCACCAGCGCACCAGCCGGCTGCTTCGCTTGGGGGATTCAGCGGACATCACTGAGCAGCCTTTCCACACTGTCGGATTCGGCCACCGGATCGACGATCGAGCCGTCCCTGAGGAAGATCACCCGATCGGCCCAGGCCGCGTGCCGCGCGTCGTGGGTGACCAGGATGCCGGCAGCCCCGGCGTCACACCGGTCCCGGATCACGCCCAGCACGGCGTCGCCGCCCTTGGTGTCCAACGCCCCGGCCGGTTCGTCGGCCAAGATCACTTGCCGGTCGCCGATCAGGGCCCGGGCGATCGCCACTCGCTGTCGCTGCCCGCCGGACAACTGGTCCGGGAACCGGTCCGCGTCGTCGGCAGCCACTCCGACGCTCTGCAGCGCCTCGATGGCCTGCTTCCGGGCCTGCCGGGCCGATGTCCCGTCCAGCTCCACCGGTAACGCGACGTTCTCGGCGGCGGTCAGGGCCGGCACGAGATTGAAGTCCTGGAACACCAGGCCCACGCTGCGCCGGCGCAACTCGGCCAGCCCGCGCCGGGACAGTCGTGCGGTGTCGGTCCCGTTGATCACCACGCTGCCGGAGCTCGCCTGATCCAGTCCACCGGCCAGGTTCAACAACGTCGACTTGCCCGAGCCCGACGGGCCCATGACCGCGACCAGTTCGGTCGGGTGGACCGTCAGGCTGACCTGGCGGAGCGCCGGCACGGCCAGCTCACCACTGCCGTACACCTTGCTGGCGCGGTCCAGCGCCACGGCCGGCAGTTCGGGGCTGATCATGATGCCCGCTCGGTCTCGCGCGTCGCCTCCGATGGTTTCTTCCGCCGGACCCGCGGCTGCGCGGCGAGCCGCGACTCGACGTGATCGAGCCACCGCAACTCCGCCTCGGCAGCGAAGATCAGGTTCTCGATCACGAGATCCCAGGCAAGATCACGAATGCCCGAATGACGATCTTCGGCGGAGGCGCGCTTCAGTCGGGTCAGTTCCTGGAGCCCGCGCATCGACGCAGCGCGCTGGGTGTTCACGACCTTCGCGACGTCGACCCCGTCGACGGTCACGGCCAGCGCAAGCTTGATCACCAACTCGTTGCGCGGCGCGGCATCCCGGCCCACCGGCGTCCGCCACCAGGCTTGGATCTCCTGCTCGCCCGCGTCGGTGAGCCGGTACTGGATCGTACGGTCGTCTCCGTCACCGCTGCTGCCGACGAGTCCGTCCCGCTCGAGGCGGGCCAGGGTCGTGTAGACCTGACCGATGTTCAACGGCCAGGTGCCGCCGGTACGTGTCTCGAACTCGCTCCGCAGTTGAGCGCCGTACTGCGGACCCTCACTGAGCAGGGCCAGCAGACTGTGCCTGATCGACATTCGGGACTCCCTACATACTCGGTATGTTTCAGCAGACCATACCGAGTATGCAGTCCGATGTCGAGCCTTCCGTCACGGATGCATGCGGGCGCCCTTCATGATCTTGTCGACCGCGGAGCGGCCGCCGTGGACGGCGATGCCGACCAGGTCGAGCTTCTCCGTGGGTACGGCAGCGACGGCGGCGCGGTTGTCGGCGTCGTGGCCGGTCGAGAACATCTCCTGGGTGTAGATCGCCAGGGCGACGTCACGGGTCAGGGCGCGGCCGTGCGCGGCCCGGACGGTCTCGCGGTCGGCGGCGAAGATCATCACCGGTTGCCGGAACAGGGGCAGATAGCCGGTGCCGTCGGCGTCCGCGTACGGCTCGCCGATCAGGGCCGGGTCGGCCGCGGCGATCCCGCTGGCCAGGAAGGCGGTCACGTTCAGCCGCTGCCAGGCCGCGAGGTCGTCGGCGAGCAGGACGGCAATCTTGGTGTCGAAGCGCACCCGGCCAGCGTGCCCCGGCCGCTCAGGTCCGATCTTGTACGTTCTTGATATGGCGCCCGATACCGAGATCGCGGCCTGGCGCCCGCAGGCCACGGGCATCGCCGAGGTGTTCCACGCGCGGTTCACCGACCACGCGTACCCGCGGCACACGCATGCCGACTGGACCCTGTTGATCGTCGACGAGGGCGCGATCGGGTACCGGCTGGAGGGGCAGGATCACGGCAGCACGACCGAGCTGGTGACGTTGCTGCCGCCCGGCGTGCCGCACGACGGGCACCCGGCGACCCGGACCGGTTTCGTCAAACGGGTGCTCTACCTGGAGCCGGACCAACTGCGCGGGGTCGGCGCCGGGGTGGACCGGCCGACGCTGCGGGATCCGGCGTTGCGGGACCGGATCCATCGGTTGCACGGTGTGCTGGCCGCGCCGGAGCGGCTCGAGTCGGAGAGCCGGTGGGCGCTGATCCGGGAACGCGTGCAGGCTCATCTGGACCGCGCGGACGCGGCGCCGAGACCCGTCCGGGACCGCCCGCTGGCGGCCAGGTTGCGCACTCTGCTCGACGACCGGGTCCGCACCGGGCTGGGACTCACCGAGGCGGCCGGGCTGCTGCAGGCCAGTCCGGAACACCTGGTCCGCAGCTTCGCCGCCGAGTACGGGCTGCCGCCGCACCAGTACCTGACCGGCCGGCGGATCGACCTGGCCCGGCACCTGCTGCTCGCCGGTCACCGGCCCGCCGACGTCGCGGCCGAGGTCGGGTTTCATGATCAATCCCATCTGACCCGGCACTTCCGGCGGGTACTCGGCGTCACGCCCGGCCGCTACGTACGGCTACCCTGACCCCGATGACCGAGAACTCCAACATGCCCGCTGTCGGCACCTTGGACTGGGCGCCGGCCGCCGATCACCCGGACCTGCTCGCTCCGCCCGTGGTCGCCGCGTTGGCCGGGCTCGGCCTGCCGGCCTGGGTCGCCCCGATCGACGCCGCCCTCGCCGACACGGCCGCCTTCTGCGAGGCGTACGAGGTGCCGCTCGAAGCCTCCGCCAACTGTGTCGTGGTGTCCGGCCGCCGCGCCGAGACCGAACGGACCGCGGCCTGCCTGGTGCTCGCCACGGACCGCGCCGACGTCAACCGGGTGGTCCGCAAGCACCTCGACGTCCGCAAGATCTCCTTCGCCCCGATGGACGACGCGGTCAGCCGGACCGGCATGGAGTACGGGGGGATCACCCCGATCGGACTGCCGGCCGACTGGCCGGTGCTGGTCGACGCGGCGGTCACCGAGCAGCCGTGGATCGTCGTCGGCAGCGGCATCCGCGGCAGCAAGCTCGCCCTGTCCGGTCCCGACGCCGCCCGGCTGCCGGGCGCGGAAGTGATCAAGCTGGCCATCGGCGACTGAGCCTCGACCAAGATCAAGATCCGGCACGGCGGCGTCACGTTCCGGCGTGAACGCCAACGCTCCTGACCACATCGGCGGCGGTACGGACGAAGGCGGCGACGGCGCGGTCCCGGGCGGTCCGGGGCCACGCCACCGTGAGCGTCGTCGACGGCAGATCGACCAACTCCCGGTAGGCGATGTCCGGCCGCGGGTTGCGCTGGATGATCGACCGCGGCACGAACCAGACGACCCGGCCGAGCGCGACCAGGTTGTAGATCTGGGCCAGGTCCAGTGGGCCGGTGAGCCCCGGCACCGACGGACTCGGCGGTGGGGTGCCGGTCACCGGCTGGTCACCCCGATCGGCGGGCCAGCCGTCCGGCAGCACGCGTCCGGCGAGGTCGGTCAGCCGGAGGTCGCCCCGGCCGGCCAGCGGGTCCGTGGCCGCCACCGCGAGCAGCCGGGACTCGGTCAGCAGCGGCTCCCAGTCCAGGCCGTCCTCGTCGAACGGGGTCGGCAGGAGCGCCACGTCGGCGGCGCCGGTGCGCAGCGCCCGGACCTGATCGCCGCGGCCGCCCATGATCAATTCCACCGGGCGGGCCTCGGGGTCCCGGTCGAATGCCTCCAGGATCGACGGCAACAGGCCGGCGTCGAAGTCCGCCTTGAAGGCGACCCGCAGCGTCGGCGTCGGCCGGCCGAGGTTCCGAGCCCTCCGCTCGGCGGCGGTCACCGCGTCGAGCGCGATCCGGGCATCGACGAGCAGTGACTCCCCGGCCGGCGTGAGGGTGACCTCCCTCGTGGTCCGCCGGAACAGCGGCACCTCGAGCCTCCGCTCGAGCCGGAGGATCGCGCGGGACAGCGGCGGCTGGGCGATGCCGAGCCGTTCGGCCGCGCGGCCGAAGTGCAACTCCTCGGCGACCGCGACGAAGTACCGCAGCTCGCGTACCTCGAGGTCACTCATACCGCCAAGGTATCAATCGTGATCAAGGTGATCCTTCAGCACCGGGCTTCGCGCGCGTTGACTGAGTCCATGATCATCATCACCACACCGACCGGCCAGCTCGGCCGGCAGGTCCTGCAGCGCGTCGTCGACCACGAGAAGGTACGGGTGATCGCCCGCGACCCGGACAAGCTGCCCGCGGGCCTGCGCGACCGGGTCGAGGTGATCACCGGATCACACGGCGACCGGGACACCGTGCGACGCGCCGTCGAGGGCGCCGACGCCGTCTTCTGGCTGATCCCGCCCAACCCGCGGGCCGAGAGCCTGGAGTCGGCGTTCGTCGACTTCACCCGGCCGGCCGCGGAGGCCTTCCATGATCACCGGGTGCCCCGGGTGGTCGGCATCTCGGCCCTGGGCCGCGGAACGGCACCGGCCGGTCGGGCCGGTCTGGTCACCGCGACGCTCGCCGCGGACGACCTGATCGCCGCCAGCGGAGCCGGCTATCGAGCCCTGGCGCTGCCGTCCTTCATGGACAACCTCGCCTGGCAGGCGGCGTCGATCCGCGACCACGGGCTGATCACCGGGCCGCTGCCGGGCGATCGCCCGGACCCGGCCTGCGCCACCCGCGACATCGCGGACGCCGCGGCCCGGCTGCTGCTCGACCGGGCCTGGTCCGGCGTGGCCGAGGTCCCGCTGCTCGGTCCCGAGGACCTGTCCCCCGACGACCAGGCCATGATCATCTCCGAGGTGATCGGCCGGCCGGTCCGCTACCGGCAGGTGCCGGACGCCGCGTACCGGGAGTTCATGATCAACTCCGGCCGGACGCCGGCGATGGCCGACGGGATGGTCGAGATGGCACAGGCCAAGCGGAACGGGCTCGATCGCGGAGTCGAGCGCACGCCGGAAACGCGTTCGCCGACCACGTTCCGGCAGTGGTGCGAGGAGGCTCTGAAGCCGGCGGTTCTCCTCCCCGCCGGCTGACCACACTCCCCCGACCCGCCGACCGGTCACGTGTGCAGCGACACGCCGTACAGAACGCTGCTTTGGTGACCGGTCGGCGGGTTTGTTCAGCGGGAGTAGCGGAGGGTGACGATCTGGAACGGGCGGAAGGACAGCGACAGGTCGGCCGGGGTGGTGCTGGACAGGCCGTCCGCGTCGGTCAGCGGGCGCTCCAGCAGATCGACCGTGGTCACGGCAGTCGCGGCGAACGTCGCGTGGACGTTGGCCGTGGCCCGGCCGCCGTCCGCCGCGTAGAGCCGCACCACGACGTCGCCGCTGCGGTCCTCGGCGAGCTTGATCGACTCCACCACCACGGACGGGTTGTCGACCGTGATCAACGGCTCGACACCGCCGCCGGCGACGGTCCGCTCTGGCAGGTTGATCGCGTAGCCCTCACGCACCGCGTCGGCGATCTCGGCACCGGGCACGATGGCGTACCGGAGCCGGTGCTGGCCGAGGTCGGTCTCCGGGTCCGGCCAGCGCGGGGCGCGGAGCAGGGAGAGCCGGACCGTGGTCGACGTGCCGCCGTCCTCGCGGACGGTCCGGGTGACGTCGTGGCCGTACGTCGAGTCGTTGACCAGCGCCACCCCGTAGCCGGGCTCGGCCACATGGAGGAACCGGTGCGCACAGATCTCGAACTTCGCCGCGTCCCAGCTGGTGTTCTCGTGGGTGGGCCGCTTCACGTGGCCGAACTGGGTCTCCGAGCTGGACACCTCGGCACGCAGGTCGAGCTCGAAGCCGGCCTTGAGGAAGGTCTCCCGCTCCTGCCAGTCCACGTCCGTGGTGATCTCCAGCGCCCGGGCGCCCGGGGCCAGGCTGATCAGCTGGGTGAACGTCGAGTCGCCGTGCTTGCGGACGACCCGGATCCCCGCCGGTACGTCGTCGGCGACCGACACCGACTCGGCGTCGCGAAGATCGACGACCGTGTTGCGGTAGAAGGCGTCGACGTCCCAGGCGTCCCAGTCGTTCGGCACGTCCGGGTGCAGCTGGAGCAGGTTGCCGACCCCTCCCGGCGTGATCGCGTTGCGGCCGGTCCCATGATCGACCACGCTCGTGATCAGGCCGTCGGCGCCGATGATCGCGCTGACGATTCCGTTGTCCAGCAGGAATCCGCTGCCGCTCGCGGTCACCGTCGCCGGTGCCGCCTCGCCGGTCGCGGACCCGCCGAGGGCCGGTACGCCGTTGCGGGCGTGCGGTGCGGCGTTGACCGTGGCCTGGCCCTCGCCGGTGCCCAGGGCACCGAGCGAGGCGGTGATCAACTCTTCCAGTTCCTCGCCGACCCGCTGGTACGTGGCGCGCGCCTCCCGGTTCACCCAGGCGATCGACGAGCCCGGCAGGATGTCGTGGAACTGGTTCAGCAGCACGATCTTCCAGAGCCGGTCCAGCGCGTCGTACGGGTACTCGGCGCCGTGCTGCACGGCGGCCGTGGTCGCCCACAGCTCGGCCTCGCGGAGCAGGTGCTCACTGCGCCGGTTGCCCTGCTTGATCTTGGCGTGCGAGGTGTACGTACCGCGGTGGATCTCCAGGTAGAGCTCGCCCCACCAGACGGGCGCATCGGGATAGTCGTCGAACGCCTTCTGGAAGAAGACCTCCGGCTTCTCGATCGCCACCCGCGAGGAGCCTTCCAGGTCGGCCGTCCGGGCCGCCCGGGCCAGCATCTCCCGGGTCGGGCCGCCGCCGCCGTCGCCGTACCCGAACGGGGCCAACGCGTGGTTGGCCCGCGCCTTGTCGGCGAACTGGCGGGCGGACCGGGCCAGGTCGCCGGCGGACAGGTCGGAGTTGTAGGTGTCGACCGGCGGGAAGTGGGTGAAGATCCGGGACCCGTCGATGCCCTCCCACCAGAACGTGTGGTGCGGGAACAGGTTGGTCTTGTTCCAGGAGATCTTCTGGGTGAGGAACCACCTCGAGCCGCTGAGCTTGATCAACTGCGGCAGCGCGGCCGAGTAGCCGAACGAGTCGGGCAGCCAGACTTCCTGGGTGTCGATGCCGAACTTCTCCTGGAAATAACGCTTCCCGTGGATGAACTGGCGGGCCATCGCCTCGCTGCCCGGCATGTTGGTGTCGGACTCGACCCACATGCCGCCGACCGGGACGAACTGCCCGGCCGCGATCTTCTCCTTGACCCGGGCGAACACCTCGGGCCGGTGCTCCTCGATCCAGGCCAACTGCTGCGCCTGCGACATCGCGAAGATCATCTCCGGATGATCATCCATCAGCTGGACCACGTTGGACGCGGTCCGGGCGACCTTGCGGACGGTCTCGCGGAGCGGCCACAGCCAGGCCGAATCGATGTGGGCATGGCCGACCGCGGTCAGCCGGTGCGCGCTCGCGTTGGCCGGCTTGGCCAGCGCGACGGCGAGGATCTCCCGCGCCTTCGCCGCCGTGCCGGAGATGTCGTGCAGGTCGATCGCGTCCAGCGCGTCGGAGATCGTCGCCCACAGCTGGGCGCCGCGGGCGTCGTCGGCGGGGAGTTCCTCGGCCAGCTGGCCGAGCACGTCGAAGTCGGCGACCAGCTCGCGTACCTCGGCGTCGACGACGGCCAGCTCGGCCTTGGCCAGCCGGTAGATCGGCTCGGCCGGCGCGGTCTGCACGTCGCCGAGCAGGGTCGGCACGCGCATCGTGATCTGCGGGTTCGAGGCGGCCTCGACGTACACCTCGATCCGGTCACTGCCCGGCTCGACCGGCAGCCAGTGGTTGTACGGGTGCAGGCCCTTGATCGGCGTCCCGTCCGGCCGGTACGCCAGCCCTTCGGCGGCGAAGCCCGGCCCGGTGCCCTCGAAGCCGAGGTCGACCAGGATCTCCAGGTCCTGGCCGGACCAGTCGGCCGGGATCTCGGCGGTCAGCTTGAACCAGGTGGTGGCCCAGGGCGAACCCCAGGCGGCGCCCACCTCGGTCGGCTGATAGCCGGCCGCGAGCCCGTCGGCGACGGGAATCGGCTCACCGTCGACGTCGTACCGCTCGACGGTGAGCGCATGGGTGTGCGGGTAGACGGCCGGGCGGAGGCGCTCCGGCAGCAGTCGTCCAAGGCGGCGCCGGACGAGGACTGGGTCGAAATGCATGACCCCAGCTTTTCATAACAACGATGGATTTATTGATTCGGCTGGGAAGGCGTCTCGGGACCCGGCCCGCCCGGCCCCTGCGGCGGCGCGGCGGGCGGCGAGAACGGCCCGGGCTGAGGCTGCTGCTGCACCGGCGGCTCGAAGGACGGCGCCGGCTCGGCCGGCTCCGGCTGGGCGGCCGGCGGCTGGGCGGCCGGCGGCTGGGCGGTCTGGCGACCGAGCGCGGGCGGGGTGGTCGGGGACGCGAGCCCCGGCCGAGGCGGCTTCTCCAGCTGCCGGGCCTCGGCGATCGCCTGCTGCACCGTGCGCTCCGACTTCTCGGCCTCCTCCGCGTTCTGCTGCGCGATCTCGGCCTGCACGTCGACCTTCTCCGGCGCCTTGAACTCGCCCTTGTCGATGGTCGGGATGCTGGACACCGCGGAGCTGACCGCGCCGCCGAGGCCCTCCAGCGCCTTGCCGATCTCGCTCGGGATCACCCAGACCTTGTTCGCGTCACCGCGGGCGATCGCCGGCAGCATCTGCAGGTACTGGTACGACAGCAGCGACTGGTCCGGCTGGCCCGCGTGGATCGCGTTGAACACGGTCGTGATCGCCTGCGCCTCACCCTCGGCCCGCAGCATCTGGGACTGCCGGTCGGCCTGCGCCCGGAGCACCGCGGCCTCGCGGTCGCCCTGGGCCCGCAGGATCGCCGACTCCTTCTCACCGCCGGCCGCCAGGATCTGCGACTGCCGGTGACCTTCGGCGGTCAGGATCGCGGCCCGCTTGTCCCGCTCGGCCCGGGTCTGCTTCTCCATCGCGTCCCGGATCGTCGCCGGCGGCTCGATCGAGCGCAGCTCGACCCGGTTGACCTTGATCCCCCACTTGCCGGTCGCCTCGTCGAGCACCACCCGGAGCTTGCCGTTGATCTCCTCGCGGCTGACCAGCGTCTGCTCCAGATCGAGCCCGCCGATGATGTTGCGCAGCGTGGTCTGGGTCAGCTGTTCGATGGCCTGGATGTAGTTCTGCGCCTCGTACGCGGCCCGGACCGGGTCGATCACCTGGAAGTAGATCACCGAGTCGATGTTGACCATCAGGTTGTCCTCGGTGATCACGCCCTGCGGCGGGAACGGGACGACGGTCTCCCGCATGTCGATGTTGTAGCGGACCTTGTCGACGACGGGGATCAGCAGGTGCGGCCCCGGGTCGAGCGTCCGGCGGAACTTGCCGAGGCGTTCCACCACCGCGACCCGCTGCTGCCGTACCACCTTGATCGCGCTGCCGAGCAGGACGACCACCAGGCCGATGACGATGATCCCGAGAATGACGGATAGTGGATCCACGGTTACCTCTCCTGGCTGTGCGCAGTCTGGTTACGGAAGTTGATCATGCTTCGGATAGACGACGGCGGTGGCGCCGTCGATCTCGTACACCTCGATCTCGGTGCCCTCTTCGATCACCATCGAGGTGTCGTACGGCCGGGCGGACCAACTGATCCCGTCGAGCTTGACCTCCCCGCCGGTCTTGTCGATCGCCGAGGTCGCCACCCCGGAGGCGCCGAGCAGCCGGTCCGTCGACGACCGGTAGCCCGGCATGCTGCGCACCTTGTCCAGCAGGGTGGGCCGCAGCAGCAGCAACGTGATCAAGGAGACCGCGGTGGCGACGCCGATCTGCAGCCACCAGAGGTCGGGCGCGACCACAGCCACGCCGGCACCGGCCAGGGCACCGACCGCGAGCATGATCAACACCAGGTCGAGCGACAGGATCTCCGCGATCCCGAGCAGCAGCGCCAACGCCAGCCAGATCGCCCAGACGTGATCGCCGAGCCAGTCCAACAGGTTCATCCGACACCCCCTCGACCGTTCGCCGAACGCGCTGTCCACCGGCCGTCGACCTCGGCCAGCGCGAGCGGCAGCCGGAACGTCTCGCTGAGTGTCTCAGCGGTCAGGGTCTCTCGCAGCGGCCCGGCCGCGATCACCTTGCCCTCCCGCAACAGCAACGCATGCGTGATCCCGGCCGGAATCTCCTCGACATGGTGGGTGACCAGCACCGAGGCCGGCGCCGCCGGATCCTGGGCGAGCTCGCCGAGGGTCCGGACCAGCGACTCACGGCCGGCCAGGTCGAGCCCGGCGGCCGGCTCGTCGAGCAGCAGCAGCTCGGGATCGGTCATCAGGGCGCGGGCGATCTGGACCCGCTTCCGCTCGCCCTCGCTCAGCGTGCCGAACGTACGGTCGGCCAGGTGATCGACCCGGAGCTGACGGAGCAGCGCGGAGGCCCGGTCATGATCAAGTGCGTGGTAGTCCTCGCGCCAGCGGCCGAGCACCGCGTACGACGCCGAGACCACGACGTCGTGGACCCGCTCGCCCTTCGGGATCCGGTCGGCCAGGGCCGCCGAGGCCAGGCCGATCCGGGGCCGCAACTCGAACACGTCGACGGTGCCGAGCACCTCGCCGAGCAGCCCGGCGACCCCGGAGGTCGGGTGCAGCTGAGCGGCCAGGATCTGCAGCAGGGTGGTCTTTCCGGCGCCGTTCGGGCCGATCACGACCCACCGGTCGGCTTCGTCGACGGCCCAGTCGACATCATCGAGCAGCTTCGTGCCTCCCCGCACGATGCTCACCCCGGCCAGGTCCGCCACTGCCACCATGCGACAAACCTACCGGGCCGGTCCGCCGGGCGAGCGGAGACCTGAGGAGCAGGCGGATCACGACAGCGTTGCTGATCTACCCTGTCGTCATGACCGAGAGCGGCCGGGAGCGAATCCGGGTGGGCCATTCCGAACGCGACGCCGCCGTCGAGGCGCTGCGCGATGCGGCCGCCGACGGCCGGATCACCCTGGAGGAGATGGAGGAGCGGCTGGAACGAGCGCTCTCCGCCCGGACCTACGCGGACCTGGACGCGCTGTTCGTCGATCTCGGCGGCGTCGACCCCGAACCGGCCCCGCTGGCCGAGGCTCCGCTGCCGCAGCTGCCCGGGTTCTCCGAGGACGATCCGCTCATCCTGGACGGCGGCTTCTCGTCGGTGACCCGGACCGGCGAATGGGAACTGCCGCCGTTCATCCGGATCAACGCCGGGGCCGGCACGGTCCGGTTGAACTGCCTGCAGGCCACCACCCGGGCCCGGGTGATCGACATCGAAGTGACCGCGTCGATGGGCACCGTGGTGATCGTGGTGCCGGAGGGCTGGGCCGCGAACACCGACCGGCTCTCCACCTCGTGGGGTTCGGCGAAGTCCAAGATCACCTCGACACCGACGCCCGGCAAGCCGGTCCTGGTGCTGCGCGGCTCGGTCGGCATGGGCACGCTCCGGGTACGCCATCCGAGCCGGGGCGACCTGCGGAGACTGGCGAAGGCGCTGCAGACCGACCGGCGCCGCGCCCTGGAACGTTGAACCTCGCTGGTCGATTCGGCGGGCCGCGCCACTAAGCTCAGCGGGATGGAGGTTGATGCGTCGGTCCGGTTGACGACGCACCTCAACGCTTTGCTGGCGAACCGGGTCAGTGTTGAGGTGGCGGCGACCCAGATCGTGGCCGGTGATGTGGCCCACCATGTCGTCGATCCCGACGATCTGCTGGACGTCGACAGCACGCGGGCGATCACCTGGGAGCGGGCGCTGCCGCGCTGCCTGGTGGTGGAACGAGCCCAGTGGCAACTGGCGCTGCCCCGCCCCGGCGTGCTCGGCGGACTGCGCGGCCCGGTCGAGTTCAACACCGCGGCCCTGTCCGCCGGGGCCGCCGTGCTGGCCAGCGGCGGCGAGCTGGGACTGGTGCCGATCCGAGTCGGCCGGGCACTGCAGTGGCGGGTGTTCAACGCGACACTGCCCGCTCCGCCGCCGAGTCCGTACGAGAGCGAACGGGCGCTCCGGGAGGCGGTGCTGGAGGCGGCCCGGACCCTGGAGACGCTCGACCTGGCCGGCGGCGCGATGGCCGGCTGGCGCCCGCCCGACATCTCGGTCTGGGCGCCCGGCTATCCACCGCTGCAGCGCAACGCGATCGCCAAGGCGTTGCGGATGCTGGCCGCCGCGGACCTGGCACTGAGCGACGACGGCGGCACGATCTCGTCCTGGGAGTCCGACCTACGCTCCCGCGAGCTGCGCCGGGTCCGCGACGCCGCCAGCGACGCACTGGTCTCCGCGGTGAGCTGGATCAAGCCTTCATGATCGACTTCCGGGACCCGGCGATCAGTCCTCCTCGAAGATCTCCTCGATCGGCCGGCCGAGCACCCGGGCGATCCGGAAGGCCAGCGGCAGGCTCGGGTCGTAGCGGCCCTTCTCCAGCGAGTTGATCGTCTGCCGGGACACCTCGAGCCGTTCGGCGAGATCGGCCTGGGTCCAGCCGCGTTCGGTCCGCAGCTGCCGGATCAGGTTGCGCACCCGGCGCTCCGACTCAGTAGCGCCGCCGTGCGACCACGGCGCCGATCAGCCAGCCGGCCGCGTACACGGGCCAGACGAAGAACCAGGACAGCTGCGGAGCGCCGGCCAACTGCAGGAAGCCGTACGTGAAGGTCACCAGGGACCCGATCGCGAAGCCGATCGCCAGCGCCTCGACGCTGATCCGGCTCTGCAGTTCGTCGCTCCGCCGGAGCTGGCGCACGACCGCCCACACCACGGCGATCATGGCCGGCACCGGGATCAGCACGGCCGGCCAGCGCCACGGCCCGTCGCCGGCGGCCCGGACCAGGACGATCGACAGGACCAGCAGGCCGGAATAGCCGAGGATCGCGACCGAGAACTCGATCAGGTACCGGCGCCCGACGCCGTTCATGCGAGCGCCAGCAGCAGGGTCGGCAGGCTGAGGAAGATCAGATCGACCACGGCGTGGGCGACGATCAGCGGCCACAGCCGGCGTAGCTTGATCATCAGAGCGCCCAGCAGCAGGCCGACCAGGAAGGTCATGATCACCTTCGCCAGCACCGCCGGGCCGGACAGCAGAGCCAGCGGAACGTGTTGCAGGGCGAAGAACCCGGAGACGATCACCAGTGCGGGCAGGGCGCCGAGCCGGCGGGTCAGTTGGTCCTGCCCCACCCCACGGTAGAGCGCCTCCTCGGCCACCCCGATGGTGAGCGCCGCCGGGATCGCGCCGACGCCGACCCAGAGCGGCACGGCCAGGGTTTCTCCGCCCAGGGGCGGCGGACCGCCATAGGCGATCAGGTTGCCCGTGAAGCTCGCCACCAGGAACCCGGCCAGGGTGATCACCGTGATCAGCACCGTCCAGAGCAGGTCCCTGGCCCGGAACCGGCCGAGCAGTTCGCCGAGCCCGACTCGGCCGCGCCGCAGCACCATGATCACGGCACCGAGAGTGGCCACGTCGACGACCATGATCAGTGCGTTCGTCAGGATCAGCCCGTCGGGCCAGGAGTCCGGCAGGACCAGCCGGAGCACGCCGACCAGTGCGAACAGCAGCGCCGTCCGGAGCAGCAGCAGCCCCGTCAGCACCGGCAGCGACAGGACCGGGAGCCGATCCAGGGCGGACAGCGGCCCGGGACGGCCGGTCGCCGCGGCCGGATCCGGCGCGGTCGAGGACACCAGGTCGGGAGTCGTCGTCATGCCGTGAATGTAAAGCACGCTTGTCAGGCGTGTCAAACACCCTTTACATCAGCCGCCGGCCCGCGCGGCGATGGGATGGGTCCGGGTCGAGGTCGGGACGGTCCGGGTCGGGCTGTCTAGACTCGGGGCCGTGAGAGTTCTCGTGACCGGCGGAGCCGGCTACCTCGGCAGCATGATCGGCACCGCACTGGAGCAGGCCGGCCACCAGCCGGTGATCTTGGACAATCTGGTGAAGGGGCGCCGCGAGTTCGTCGCCGGCCGGGTCTTCTACGAGGGCGACATCGCCGACCGGGCCCTACTGGAGAAGATCGTCGCCGACCAGCAGATCGACTGCACGATCCACTGTGCCGCACTGATCGTGGTCCCGGAGAGTGTCCGGGAGCCGTACCGCTACTACGTGAACAACGTGACCAAGTCGCTGGAACTGTGCCAGAACCTGGTCGACCTCGGCCGGCCGCGGCTGGTGTTCTCGTCGTCGGCCTCGATCTACGCCTTCAGTGATCGGTTCGAGGTGGACGAGTCGGCGCCGCTGGCGCCGACGTCGCCGTACGCGCGGACCAAGATGATCATGGAAATGGCACTGCGGGACCTGGCCGAGGCGACCGACCTGCGGACGATCATGCTGCGCTACTTCAACCCGATCGGCTCCGATCCCGACTTCCGGACCGGCATCTACGACCCGGTGCCGTCGCACGTGCTCGGCCGGCTGGTCGCGGCCGCGGAGGGGCGGATCGACGCGTTCGAGATCACCGGCACCGACCTGCCGACCCGGGACGGCACCGGCCTGCGCGACTACATCGGGGCCTGGGACCTGGCCCGCGCCCACGTCGCCGCCGTGGAACGCTTCGACGAGGTGCTCGCCGCCGAGGGCGCGCCGAGCTCGGTGATCAATCTCGGCACCGGCTCCGGCGTCACGGTCCGGGAACTGCTGGCGACCTTCGAGGAGGTCTACGGCCGCCCGGTGCCGACCCGGGAGAAGCCGCCGCGGCCGGGGGACGCGATCGGCGCCTACGCAAACGTGGACAAGGCCCGGCGGTTGCTCGACTGGCGGACCGAGCAGTCGCTCGCCGACGGCATCGCCAGCGCGCTCGAGTGGGGGCGCCGCCGAGCTTCCGTACTGCCTGATCTGGCGACCGACTGACCTCGTGATCTTCGATCAGCCGCCACTGCGGACCGCGGCGATCAGGTCCAACTGGACCGGCGGTGACAGCCGAGCAGGCTCGCTCCGATCGGCCCGGAAGGAGTCGAGCAGGTAGCCGACCAGGCGTCGCGACGCCGCCACGGCCGCCTCTGGCGTGCCCGCGACGATGCCGCCGTTGGCCAGCAGGATGAGCGACAGGTCGTCCGGGGAGAAGTCGCGGCGGAGCCCGCCGGCCCGCTGCGCCCGGCGGACCAGAATGCCGAAGCTCTCGACGAAGTGGGTCCGGGCCTCGTCCAGGTAGGCCGTACCGGACAGCGTCGCGCTGAGCACCGCCCGGAAGCCGCGATCCTCCGCCTGCAGCGCGCACACCGCCTCGATCACCGTGCAGAACGCCCGCCACGGATCCGGGTCCACCTTGGCCTCGCCGAACATGATCAGGCAGTGCTCGAACCGCTCCGCGAAGGACGCGGTGACCAGATCCTCCTTGGTCGGGAACCGGCGGTAGAGGGTCGCGACGCCGACGCCGGCCCGGCGGGCGATCGCCGCCATCGGCACCTCCAGGCCGCGCTGGGCGAACAGGACCCGGGCGGCCTCGAGGATGCGATCACGATTCTGTTGCGCGTCGGCCCGCAGCGACGGCTCGAGCTGATCATCAACGGCGATCCGAGAGTGCTGATCGGTCATGCTTCTCACTTTAGCTAAGTGGATGGGGTTCTCCACTTAGGCCGGGTACGGTGAACGCAAGGTTCATGATCAACAAGCGAATGGGAGTCACCGTGCCGACTGCGAAGACCTTTCCCCGAAAGGCCGCCGACCGGTTCAACACCTTCATCCTCCGCCTCCGCGACGCCTCGCCGCTCGGCCCCTGGCTCAAGCGCAGCCTGACCATCGTGACCTATACCGGACGTCGCTCCGGACGGACCTTCAGCACGCCGGTCGCGTTCCGGCGCGACGGCGACCGGGTGATCATCGGCGTGATGATGCCGGAGCGGAAGCGCTGGTGGCGCAACTTCCTCGACGGGGGTGGGCCGATCATGATCGAACTCGACGGGGCGAACCGGGCCGGGCACGCGACCGCGGAACAGGACGCCAAGGGGCAGGTCGTCGTCTCGGTCCGGCTACGATCCCGGGATGAAGACGTGCCTCCTCTTCGATCATGACGGCGTCCTGGTCGACACGGAGCTCTGGTACTTCAGGGCCGGCGAGCGAGCCCTGGCCGACATCGGCCTCACCCAGGATCGGCAGCAGTACCTGCGGGGGACATGCCGCAGGGAGGCGCCACCTGGGCCCAGGCCGGGGCGGCCGGCATCGACGAGCAGACCATCGATCGGCAGCGCGAGGTCCGCGATGCCTACTACCAGGAGTATCTGCGCACGGAGGCCATCGAGATCGACGGCGTCATCGAGACCCTGACGGAACTGTCCCAGCACGTCCGGATGGCGATCGTGACGACGTCGCGGCGAGCGGACTTCGAGATCATCCACGAGCAGCGGAAGATCACGTCGTTCATGGAGTTCGTCCTGACCCTCGAGGACTACCGGCACGCCAAGCCGCATCCGGAGCCGTACCTGACCGGCCTGGACCGCCTCGGCGCCGACCCGGCGGAGACCCTGATCATCGAGGACTCCGCCCGCGGCCTCGCGTCCGCGGTCGCGGCCGGGATCGATTGCGCCATCGTGCACCACGACTTCACCGGGTCCCAGGACTTCACCGGTGCCCGCCACCGCATCAAGACCCTGCGCGAACTGCCCGGTCTCGTCCTCGGCACCGCCTGACGCTCCGGTCGTTCGACCGCGGTTCCTGACCGGATTCCCGCCGCGCATGAGCGCGAGCTTCGCCGACCGCCCTCGGCGCTCAGGCGATCAGGCGGTCCAGCAGGTCGAACGCGTCGAGGTCGTCGTAGTGGCCGCCGTCCCTGATGATCAAGGTGCCGCCGAGCCGGTCGAACATCGCCCGGCCCTGCCGGTCGTCACAGCCGTAGGGATCACCCGGTGAGTTGAGGAAGACCAGGTCGCGGACGTGCGACCGGATCGCCGGCCAGTCGTAGGCCTGCTGCAGGACGGGTTCCTCGCTCTCGTTGGGTTCCGTCGCATAGCCCGCGACCAGGACGGCCTGCGCCACGGTGACGTCCAGGTGCTCGAGCAGGGCGAGCAGCAAGGCTGCGCCGCCGGAGTGGCCGACCAGCACCGTGCCGGCGTCGAAGGTGTGGTTCGCCAGCACCTTGGGCAGGAAGGTCTCGATCGGCTCGACGTTCAGCCCCGGATAGTGTGGCGCCTCGACCGCGTACCCTCGCTCGGTCAGCCGGCGCCGGAGCCAGGGCAGCCAGCAGACGTCCGGGTTGGCGCCGGTGCCGTGGAAGATGATCGCGCTGCGGTTCATGGCCGGATCCTGCCACGCTCCGCCGAATCGCAACTGACTGTCGTTTTCGTTTAGGATCGTCGGGTGCTTGACCTGCCCCGGCCGACCCGGACCCGCTCACGCCCGCCCGCCGGCCGTACGGTCCCGGCCGGGCTCGTCGCCGGTTCGCTCTGCGTGGTCCTGCTCGTCTCGGTGATCGTCGCGATCGGACTCGGGCCGGCCGCGATCGGGCCGCTGGAGACCGGCCGCTACCTGTCCGCGGCGATCTTCGGCGGGACCCTGCCGGCCGAGGAGGCGTCGGCGTACCAGATCATCTGGCAGATCAGGACTCCCCGGGTGCTGCTGGCCGCGCTGGTCGGGGCCGGGCTCGGTTGCGTCGGCGTCGTCGTCCAGACCCTGGTCCGCAATCCGCTCGCCGACCCGTACGTGCTCGGGGTGTCCTCCGGCGCGGCGGCCGGCGCGGTGGCGGTCGGCAGTCTCGGCCTGCTCGCGGTACTCGGCGTGCACGCCCTCTCCGTGGGTGCCTTCCTCGGCGCGGCCGCGGCGTCGGTGCTGGTCTTCCTGGCCGCGCGGACCAAGGTCGGATTGCAGCCGTTGCGGCTGGTGCTGACCGGCGTCTGCCTCTCCTTCGGCTTCCAGGCCTTGATGAGCGTGATCATCTACCTGGTCCCGAACAGCGAGTCGACGGCGACCGTCCTCTACTGGACGATGGGCAGCTTCGGTGCCGCGACCTGGTCCTCGCTGCCGGTGCTCGCCGTCGTCGTGATCATCGGCCTGGTGATCACGCACCGGCACAGCCGGACCCTCGACCTGATGTCGCTCGGCGACGAGACCGCGGCCAGCCTCGGCATCCGGTCCGACCAGGTACGCCGCCGGCTGTTCGTGATCACCGCCGTGCTGACCGGCGCGATGGTCGCGGTCAGCGGCGCGATCGGCTTCGTCGGCCTGGTGCTGCCCCACCTGGTCCGGCTGCTGGCCGGGTCCGGGCACGCGCGGGTGATCACGATCACTCCCCCGGCGGCGGCGATCTTCATGGTCTGGGTGGACCTGCTGTCCCGGGTCGTGGTCGCGCCGCGGGAACTGCCGCTCGGCGTGATCACCGCCCTGATCGGCGTGCCGGTCTTCGTCGGTCTGATCCGGCGCCGCGGCTACCACTTCGGAGGGCGTTGAGATGGAACTGGAACTCAGCGCGCTCTCGGTCACGATCGACGGAGCCGCCCTGGTCCGCGAACTCGACCTCACCGTGGCCACCGGCGAGGTGGTCGGCCTGATCGGGCCCAACGGCAGCGGCAAGTCCACCGTGCTGCGCTGCATCTACCGGGCCCTGGCGCCGACCGGCGGGGTGATCATGATCGACGGCCGGCCGATCGCCGGGTTGCCGCCGCGGACCACGGCCCGCCACGTCGCCGCCCTGACCCAGGACAACGGTGCCGACCTCGACTTCACCGTCGCCGAGCTGATCGCCCTCGGCCGGGCGCCGCACCAGTCCGGCAACCGGGCGCTGAGCGAGCGGGAACGCCGGCTCTGCCTGGACGCGATGGAGCGGCTCGAGCTGACCCACCTGGCCGACCGCGGCATCCACGGACTCTCGGGCGGCGAGCGGCAGCGGGTCCAACTGGCCCGGGTGCTGGTCCAGGAGCCGCGGATCCTGATCTTGGACGAGCCGACCAACCATCTCGACCTGCGGCACCAAGTCGGTGCACTGGCCGCGCTCCGCCGATCCGAACAGGGCGGCACGGGGCTGACCGTGCTCGTGGTGCTGCACGACCTCAATCTCGCCGCCCTGGTCTGCGACCGGCTGGCGGTGCTCCAGGACGGCCGGCTGGTCCGGCACGGGGCGCCGGCCGAGGTGCTGACCGAGTCCCTGGTCCGGGACGTGTTCGGCATCGAGACCGTGATCATCCCGCACCCGGACAGCGGCCGCCCGCAGCTGTTGCACACCCTCTCCGATCCCGTACCGAAAGGCTCTTGATCATGATCAGACGCGCCGGCATCGCCCTTGTCTGCGGCACCCTGCTCGCGTCCGGCTGCGGCGCCCAGATCGCCCCACCGGCGGCCGAGAACACCGTCACCGTGCAGCGCTGCGGGGAGCAGGTCAGCTACACCAAGCCGCAGCGCGCGATCGCCTACGAGGGCGGCAGCGCGGACAAGCTGTTCAGCCTCGGCCTGACCGACCGGGTCCGCGGGTACGTGATGCCGCCGGCCAATCCGCCCGTCAGCGAATCGCCGTGGGCCGCCGAGTACGCGAAGGTCGAACTGCTCAGCGATGACCTGCTGAACAAGGAGATCGTGGTCGACGCGAAGGGCGATCTGGTCGTCGCCGGCTGGAACTCCGGGTTCAGCGACCGGCGCGGGATCACGCCGGAGATCCTGGACGGGCTCGGCATCGGCAGCTTCATGCACGCCGAGAGCTGCTTCAACTACCCGGGCTTCCCGGAGCGGCACCGGCCGTTCGACGGGCTGTACGTGGACCTGGAGCGACTGGGCCGGATCTTCGGCGTCGAGGACCGGGCGGCGGCGGTGATCACCGAGCTGCGGCAGCGCGTTGCCGCGGCGACCCGGGAGGTCGCGGACGCCGACCGCCCCCGCGTCTTCCTGTACGATTCCGGCACCGACCAGCCCTTCACTGCGGGCCAGCAGGTGCCACCGAACGACATCATCGAGTACGCGGGCGGCCGCAACGTCTTCGCCGACCTCGAGGCGCGCTGGACCCAGGTGGCCTGGGAGGCCGTCGTCGACGCTCAGCCCGAGGTGATCATGATCCTGGACTACAACGACCAGCCGGCGCAGGAGAAGATCGACTTCCTGCGGACCGATCCGAAGACCAAGGATCTGCCGGCCGTGAAGGCGAACCGGTTCTTCGTGCTCGACTACAACGAGGGCATCAGCGGCCCGCGCAACGTGGACGGCCTGGAACGATTCTCGGCCTACCTGCAGGACCTGGAGCGGTGAAGCCGACCGCGATGATCGGCAACGAGCCGGCCGGCGCGCCCGGACCGCTGCCGGACCGGCGGATCGCCGCCACGATCTGGCCGCTGCTGGTGTGCGCCGTGATCGGCCTGGTGCCGTTCACGGTCTTCTCCACCTTCCTGGTCCAGATCGCCGCCGACGCCGGCAGCGACAGCGCGACGGTCGGCACGCTGCGCGGGCTCGGCGGGATCGCCGCCCTGCTGATCGGTGTGCTGCTGGCGCCGCTGATCGACCGCTGGAGCCGGCTCCGGGTCCGTACCGTGGCGCTGGCGGTGCTCGCCCTCTCCTGCCTGGTCGGCGCGGTCGGCAGCTACCCGACCTTGATCGTCTTCTGCCTCGGCGTCGGCGCCGCCACCGCTGCGCTGAGTCCAGCTCTGCTGGCGCTGGCGGCCGACCGGTTCGGCGACGCGGCCACGTCGGGCCGGGCTGCGACCATGATCACCGCCGGCCAGACCATCGCGGCGATCATGGCCGGACCGCTGGTCGGTCTGCTGGCTCTCTGGCCCGGCTGGCGCGGCGCGCTCGTGCTCACGGCGGCGATCGCGCTGCTGCTGGTCGCCGGCTCGCTGGTCCGCAACCCCTGGACGTCCTCCGGCAAGCGGCGCGGCGACGCGCTGACCGGACTGGCCCTGCGCTCCGTCCTGCGGGACCGGACCGTCGCCGGCCTGATCATCATCGCCTTCCTGCGGACCGCGGCATTCATGGGCCAGCTGGCCTTCCTGGCCGCCTTCTACCATGATCGTTTCGGACTGGACGTGGCCCAGTTCGCGCTGATCTGGACCGTCAGCGGGGTGTCGTTCTTCCTCGGCAACTTCCTCGCTGGGCGATCCCTGGCCCGGCTCGCCGGCGACGCCGCCAAGCCGCTGTTGATCATCGCTCTGATCGCCGCGACGGCGGCTCTGGCGCTGATCTTCACGGCGCCGAACCTGATCGTGGCGATCGCCGGCACCGCGGCCACCGCGATCTGTCACGCCGTGATCGCCGCGGCCGTGGTGGACCAGTTGGTCAAGCGGGCCAGCCGGCGCGCGCCGACCCTGGCCCTGAACGCCGCCGGAATGAGCCTCGGCGTCTTCGCCGGCGCGACCGTCGGCGGCGCCGGGCTCGCTGTCGCCGGCTACCCGGGCCTGCTGATCGGCCTCGGTGCGCTCACCGCGATCGGCGCCCTCGTGGCGGTCGGCTGCCTGGATTCCCGTACGGTCTCGGTGCCGGCGACCGGCTGATCACCGGAAGGCCTCCGCGCCAGTGTCGAACGCGCGCGCTGAGCCAGTCGAGGTGCCAAGCCGGATCGGGCCTTGCCCTTCGGCAGGCTCAGGGAACATGTTCCACGCCCTGCCAGGAAGAGCGCAGTGCCAAGCCGTCCAGCAGCAGGGTGCCCGGTGCCGCATCGACCGCGGTGAAGCGCAGCCGGTGTGGTCCCGCGGCCAGGGCTGCGCTGATCTCGACCGGCTGCTGCGACGGCGACGGCCCGCGGAGGTCGAACCCGGCGACCTGTGGAACTCCGTCCAGGGCGAGGTCGAACACCCCGCCGGCCGGGTGGCGGACCAGCACGCAGTGGACGGCGGTCCGGCCGGGGTCGGCCACGAACGGCACCTCGAGCCAGTCGCCGGCGGCGAGCTCGACGGCGAGCCCGGCCCGGCCGGAGAACTTGAAGCCCAGTCCGTGATCACCGCGCCGGCGGGGCAGCGGCCCGGAGGTCCGGGCCACGCCGAGCAGCGACTCGGCCTCGATCATCGGCGCCGCGACGCCGCGGTGCGAATCCTCCCGGCGGTCCGGCCAGTCGGTCATGGTGCCGTCCGCGCCGGCCCGCGCACCCTCGTCCATGAAGGCCCGGGTGTTGGTGTTGTGCATGATCAACAGTCCGGCCCGGTGCACCCGGTCCACCAGCGAGGCCGTGATCCGGTCGGTCCGGAAGCAGAGGAAGTCCGCGTACTCGGCGTAGCCGGCGATCTCGGCGTCGGTGATCGTGCCGGCGTCGAGGAAGAGCACGCCGAGGGTCGCGTCCGGCAGCAACCGACGCAGCTCCGCCGACCGGGCCGGCGCCACGGACGCCGCCGCCACCCGGGCGTCCGGGTGCGCGGTGAGGTGGCGGGTCAGTTCGGCGGCGACCAGCTCCATGCTGTCGGTCTTGAGCTCCAGCAGGGCTCCGCAGCGGGTGCCGGCCAGCAGCTCCAGCGCCTCCCGCAGGGTCGGGATCCCGGTGCCGGCCCCGGGGTCGTACCAGCGACCGGCGTCCAGCCGGCGCAGCTCGGCCAGGGTGAACGTGGACACCGGGTCGTCGGCACGCTCCGGGTCGACGACCGCGATGTCGGTGGTGCGGCGCAGGGTCGCGTCGTGCATCAGGACCAGCTGGTCGTCGGCGGTGACCCTGATGTCGATCTCGCAGTAGTCGGCGTACGGGATCGCGGCGGCCAGCGACGGCAGGGTGTTCTCCGGATGCCGGCCGCACAGGCCGCGGTGGGCGAACGTGATCCTGCCGCGCGGGCGCAGCGATTCCATGATCGACTCCCCCGGCGGATCAGTCCGTGACGGTGCTCGGCGCCGGGCCGAGATCGTCCAGGGCGGCCCAGAGCGCGTCCGGGATCTCGGTGGCCCGCATCCGCTCCAGCTGCTCCAGCCGCTCCGGGCTGCCGACCCCGACCACGGTCGAGTGGATCAGCGGCGAGCGCAGCGAGAAGTGCAGCGCCGCGGTGGTCAGCGTGACCCCGTGCTCGGTGCAGACCGTCCCGGCCCGGCGCACCCAGTCCAGCAGTTCCGCCGAGCTCTCCTGGTACGCATACCGGGTGCCCCGGCCGGCCAGCAGCCCACCGCCGAACGGCGCCGCATTGAAGATGATCATGTCCCGCCGGGCCGCCTCCTCGATCAACGGCGTGGCCGACCGGTCGATCAAGGTGTAGCGGTTGTGGGTCAGCACGGCGTCGAACGCACCGCTGCTCACGTACTCGATCATCAGGCTGTTCGTGCCGGCCGCGATGCCGATCAGGTCGACGGCGCCCTGCTCCTTGAGTTCGCGCATCCCCTGCACCGCCCCGCCGGGGCCGAACGCTTCCTTGATCGAGATCGAGTACGGGTCGTGCAGGTGCAGCAGCGGCACCCGGTCCAGCCCGAGCCGGCTCAGGCTCTCCTCGTAGGAACGCAGCACCCGGTCCCGGTCGAACCGGCCGGTGCCCGGCTCCGCGTCGGTCTTGGTGATCACCGCGCGCCGGTCGGCGCCGAGCCGGCCGAGGGCCGCGCCGAGCGCGGTCTCGCTGGCCCCCGCCCCGTACGCGTTCGAGGTGTCGATCGCACCGTACGGCCCGGTCAGCATCGCCTCGGCCAGCGCCGGGTCGTTCAGCGGTGTCGTACCGAGCGTGATCGGGCTGAGCGTGAGGTCGGTGCCGGGCACGGCGCGCGGCTGGACCGGATCGTTCAGGGTCATGGGCTCAGCCTAGCGACGCTGCTCCTGAAGCGTTTCAGGACCAACCGACCTCCTAGACTTCCGCTGGACCGGGCAGGAAAGGGGCGAGAAGTGGCTGCGTCGCGTCGCCGCGGGGTCAACCTGATCGAGGTCGCCCGGGAGGCCGGGGTGTCCCCGGCGACGGTCTCGAACACGCTGAACCGGCCCGAGATCGTCTCGCCGCAGACCCGGACCAAGGTGCTGGAGGCGATCCAGCGGCTCGATTTCGTGCCCAATCACGCGGCGGCGACCCTGCGCCGCGGCCACAACCGGCTGTTCGGGCTGGTGGTGCCCGACATCACGAACCCGTTCTACGCCGAGATCGCCCGCGGCATCTCCGACGCCGCCGACGAGGCCGGCTACGCGGTGGTGCTCTGCGACAGCCAGGACGACCCGGACCGGGAGCGCCGGCAGTTGGAGACGCTGGGTGAGCACCGGGCCGCCGGCGCGCTCGCCGTACCGCTGACGGCCGACGAGACCCGGCTCGAGCGGCTCCGTTCGCTGGGCGCCCATCTGGTCCTGATCGACCGGCTCGCCGACCCGGCGCAGGGCTGCTCGGTCGTCGTCGACGACCGGCGCGGCGGCGAGATCGCGACCGCGCACCTGCTCGCCACGACGACCGACCGGACCCGTCCGATCGCCCTCGTCAACGGCTCGCACGACATCCCGCAGTGCAACCAGCGCCGGCTCGGCGCCGTCGACGCGCTGCGCGCCGACGGCCTGGACCCGGCCGGCCTGGTCGAGTTCCAGCTGACCGAGATGACCACCGCCGCCGGCGAGGAGCTCGGCCGGCGGTTGGCCCGGTCCGGCCCGCTGCCCCGCGGCATCTTCTGCATCAACGACCAGTTGGCGATCGGCGTGATCCGGGGCCTCGCCGCGGCAGGCGTGACGGTGCCGGACGACGTCGCCGTCGTCGGCTACGGCGACCTCGCCATCGCTCCGGACGCGGCGGTGCCGCTGACCACCGTGGTCCAGCCCAAGTACGCCATCGGGCGGACCGCGGTGGAACGGCTGCTCGCCGAGCTCGCCGAGGGTGAGGGGCACCGGCACGACACGACGGTCTTCCCGCCCTCGCTGGTGGTCCGAGCCTCCGCCCCCTGAGGGTCCGCCGGGTGACCCGGATCACTCGACACCCTTGACAGCACCGCCGGGCTTGGCGAGACTTTCACAGATTGAATCCATTCAATCGATGCGACTCGCTCACTGCCGAGAGGGAGAGTCTGGTGCTGGCTCCAGTGGCGTCCCGGCCGCGGTTGACGGTCCGGCAACGAATGATCAAGTACCGGCTGCTGTACCTGCTCTTCCTGCCGGTGGCCGCCTACTTCGTGATCTTCCAGTACTGGCCGATCGTCCTGTCCTTCATCGTCGCCTTCAAGGATCTCAAGCTGGGCCGCGGTATCGCCCGCAGCCCGTGGGTGGGGTTCGACAACTTCGTCGAGATCTACACCGATCCGCAACTGCTGCAGGTGTTCTCCAACACGGTCGAGATCAGCCTGCTCCGGCTCGTCTTCGGGTTCTTCCCGCCGATCATCCTCGCCGTGCTGCTGCACGACCTGAGCACCCGTGTCTTCACCAAGATCAGCCAGACGATCATCTACATCCCGCACTTCTTCTCCTGGATCATCGTGTACGGGATCGTCTTCGCGATGTTCTCGACCGGTTCCGGGCTGATCAACAACCTGCTCGACGCCGTCGGCCAGCAACGGATCGACTTCCTGCTCTCCGAGGCGTGGTTCCGGCCGATCCTGATCGGCTCCGGGATCTGGAAGGAGATCGGCTGGAGCACGATCATCTACCTCGCCGCGCTGGCCACCGTCGACGACGAGTTGTACGAGGCCGCCGCGATCGACGGGGCGGGACCGCTGCAGCGGATCCGCTACATCACCGTGCCGGCGATCCTGCCGGTGATCACCTTCGTGCTGACGATCAATCTCGGCTTCATCCTCTACGCCGGCGGCGAGCAGATCCTGGCCTTCTACAACTCGGCCGTCTACAACGTCGCCGACGTGATCGACACCTGGGTCTACCGGGAGGGGCTGGGCCGGCTCCAGTTCAGCGTCGGCACCGCCATGGGCCTGCTGCAGTCCATCGTCGGGCTGTTCCTGGTGCTCGGCTCGAACTACGTGGCCCGGCGGGCCACCGGACGAGGGATCTGGTGACCCGATGGCCCTGAGACGCTACAAGTCGCTCCCGGAGACCAGCTACCAGGTGGTGATCCACTTCGTGGTCGCCATGATCGTCCTCTCCGCGCTGCTGCCCCTGGTGTACGTGATCGGCATGTCGCTCACTTCCCAGGGCGAGCTGATCAAGCGGAACTACTTCGTGATCATCCCGCAGGAGCCGACGTTGGAGGCCTACCGGCGGCTGCTCACCTCGGAGATCCTCTGGCGCTCGATCGGGGTGTCCGTGTTCCGGGCCGTGGTCGGGCCGCTGCTCACCCTGGTGCTCACCGTGATCGGCGCGTTCGTCCTGTCCCGCAAGGACCTGCCGGGCCGGAACATCCTGCTGATGTTCGTGGTGGCCACGATCCTGTTCCGCGGCGGGCTGATCCCCTCCTACCTGGTGATGCACGACCTGCAACTGCTCAACACGGTCTGGTCCCTGATCCTGCCGACCGCGGTGGACGCGTTCGGACTGCTGGTGATCAAGATGTTCATCGAGAACATCCCGCGCGAGCTGACCGAGGCCGCCTACCTCGACGGCGTCAACGAGCTCCAGATGTTGATCAGGATCGTGGTCCCGCTGGCGGCGCCGGCGATCGCCGCCATCGGCATGTTCAACATCGTCATGCACTGGGTGTCCTGGTTCGACGCCCTGGTCTACATCCAGGACCCGAACCTCTATCCGCTGCAGCTGGTGCTGCGCAACATGCTCAACTCCGAGGTCGTCAACGACCAGATGACGCAGTCGCTGGCGACCAACCAGCGGGTGTCGCCGGAGAGCCTGAAGATGGCCACCGTCGTCGTGGCGATCATCCCGATCCTGATGGTCTACCCGTTCCTGCAGAAGCACTTCATCCGCGGCGTCTACATGGGCGCCGTCAAATGATCACCACGATTCCGCCCGAGGCCCCTCGACAGGCTCAGGGCACGTACTCCTTCATCGAAAGGACACGATGATGTCTCCTACCCCGATCCCGCGGCGGCGCGTCCTCGAGCTCAGTGCCCTGACCGGCGCCACCGCCCTCGCCGGCTCCGTCGCCGCCGGCTGCTCGCCCGGTGACGAGGGCGGCACCGGCGGCTCCGGCGAGGCACCGAACGGCCGGCCGAAGGGCCCGGACAGCTATCCGGCCGCCTTCCCCGAGGTGCCGACCCGGGTGCCGGAGGATTCGTACGGCTACGACGATCTGGCCACCGAGGTGACCATGTCGCTGATGACCGTCGGCGCCTTCAACGGCCCGCGGCCGAAGGACCCGATCAAGGACTTCCTCGAGGAGAAGTTCAACGCCAAGATCACCTTCGCCTCACTGACCGCCGACGACATGCGGAACAAGCTGGCCCTGTCGTTCACCTCCGGCGACGCGCCCGACTTCATCATGATCCCGGCCGGTCTGCGCGACGTCGCCACGGCCCTGTACGACCAGGGCCAGCTGCTCAACGCCGCGGACGTGATCGGCCTGATGCCGCAGGCCGCCATGTACGTCACCGAGGCGTTCAAGAACTGGGCCACGGTCGACGACGAGATGATCGGGATCCCGACCTACTCCACCTTCCCGGACGTCTGGGGTCTCTACATCCGCAAGGACTTCCTGGCCGAGATCGGCATGGACCCGCCGACCACGACGGACCAACTGATGGCCTACGCCAAGGCGCTCAAGGACAACGACCCGACGCCGGGCAAGGACGGTCCGTGGTTCATGGCGACCGGCGGCGACGGCACCAGCTGGGGCATGATGGCCCAGTTGGTCGCCGCCTTCGGGCATCCCGGCTGGAACGTCAAGGACGGCAAGATCAACCACCCGATGATCGACGGCACGACCAAGGCGTTCCTGCAGTTCGTCAACGACCTGCGCGCCGCGGACCTGCTGCCGCCGGACTGGTACACGACGGCCTGGGAGCAGCTCAAGACCCGCACCTTCAATGATCAACTCGGACTCGTGCAGTATCCGGGCGGCAACCTGGCCACCGAGACCTACACCGCCCGGGACAACGACTTCTCCAAGGTCGAGGCGTGGGCGCCGCTGGGCCAGGTCGGCTCGCCCGGCAACCCCGAGGGCCTGCTGCCGACGCCGAGCGGCCCGGGCGGCCTGTTCGTGTTCAACGCCAAGCTCGCCGACGACGAGGCCAAGCTGCGCCGGATCGCGCACATGATCGACACCTTCATCTATCCGAACGTCAACTACTGGGACGTCGCCCAGGGCGGTGGGCCGACCATCTGGGGCGAGGACGTGATCGAGGTGAAGTTCGACGAGAAGACCGGGCTGAACATCTTCACCATCCCGCCGGACTCGCCGTACATGAAGGACCAGTCGCTGGCCAGCCTGGCGGACTGGCAGTTCTTCGGCTACACCCTGCGCTGGCAGACGTACGAGGAGAAGGTGGCCAAGTACGGCTACGAGTGGAACAAGCAGGTCGAACAGCTGAAGCGCTGGGAGAACTTCGAGGTCCGGCTGCACCTGGATTCCAAGCCGGTGCAGGACCTGCTCACGCTGGGCCAGAAGTCGGAGATCCAGTTCGCGCTCGGCCAGCGCTCCTTCGACGAGTGGGACGCCTACGTGGACACCTGGCGCAAGTCCGGCGGCCAGGAACTGCTGGACGCGGCGGCCGAGCAGCTGGGCGTGCAGTCCGCGTGAGTTCCTGGATCTGGTCCGACGCCGGCGATCCCGCACCGGCGGGCCGGTTCACCTGGTTCCGGACGGTGATCGACCTGGACCGGGTGCCGGCCGACCCGACGCTTCGGATCGCCGCCGACAGCACGGCCCGGGTCATGATCAACGGCACGGTCGTGCTGCGCAAGGTGACCCGGTTCCACCAACCGGAGATCCGGGCCGAGGTGATCGACGCCGGCCGCTTCCTGCGTCCGGGTCGCAACGTCGTCGTCGTGCTGCACCACAGCTGGGGACCGATCACCACGTTCCAACGCACGGCCGCTGGCCGGGCCGGGCTCTGGATCGAGGGCGGCGGATCGACACCCTGGCTGCGCACCGGGACCCACTGGCGGTGGCACGCCGCCGACGAGTTCGCACCCACCCCGCAGTTCCTCGGCGTTCATGATCACACGCCGCGGATCCGCTACCCGGTCCGGCTCGCTGCCGGCCGCTCGCCCGAGCCGGACCTGCACGACCCGGACTTCGATGATCACGACTGGCCCGCAGCGATCGTCGTCGACGACGGGCCGTGGCCGGACCGGCCGGCACCGGTGGAGACCCCGCCGCAACGGGAGTACGTGACCCGGCCGGGCGGCGTCGTCGCGGCCGGGACCGCCCGGCACGGGACCTGGTCCGGCGATCCGACCGACCGCCCGTCCCTGCTGGCGAGTGCCGACCTCAGGCCGGATGCCGAGCTGACCCGGGCCGCCGGTGCGCTGGTCCCCGGGGCCGCCGGCGACCCGTTGGTGATCACCGGCGGCGGCACCCGGTACGTCACGGTCGACTTCCATCGCCCCGTGCACGGCTTCCCGTACCTGGAGGTCGAGCTCGATCAGGGAACAGCGGAGCTGCATCTCGGCTACGGCGAGATCGTCACGTCGGCGTACGACGGCAGCACCCACGTCCGGCCGGACGGCTGGATCGACGTCGACGGCGTGGTGGCGACCGGCTACGCGGACCTGATCATGATCACGCCGGGCCGGCGCCGCTACGAACTGCCCGACGAGCGGACCGCCCGCTGGCTGACCGTGCACCTCACCGGGTCCGGAACGATCACCGTGCACGAGCTCGGCGTCGTCTCCTCGCAACACCCGCTCGAGCCGGTCGGCTCGTTCCGTTGCGGCGACCGGCAGCTGGAGCAGCTGGTCGAGCTGTGCCTGATCCACGCCGAGGTGACGATGAGCGACGCCTACGTCGACACGCCGGGCCGGGAGGACGGCCAGTGGATCGAGGACGCCCGGCCGCGGGCCCTGATCGCCGAGCGCTGGTTCGGCGACACCGCCCTGCGCCGGCTCATGATCAGGACGCTGGCCGAGGGTCAGAACGAGCACGGCGACCTGCATCCCTTCTTCCCCAGCAACTATCCGTTCCCGTCATCGCCCTACGACTGGTCGGTGCAGTGGGTCGCGATGCTGCACGACGACTACCGCTGGCACCGCGACCCGGAGTTGATCACGACCTACCTGCCGCAGCTGGCCCGCTACTGGGACGCCGTCCTGGAGCACCTCGGCGAGGACGGGCTGTGGCGGACCGGCCACGTGTTCGCCGACATCCGGGTCAACGCGCCGGTGCCCGAGGGCGGCGCCAGCGGGGTGATCACGCCGTGGATCATCGACCGGCTGGGCTGGAGCGCCGAGCTGGCCCGGGCGGTCGGCGACCAAGATCACGCCGATCGCTGGGACACGGCCGCGGCCTCGATGCGGAAGGCGTTCCGCCGGCACCACCTGGTCACCGACCATCCCGGCTTCGGCGTGATCGTCGCGGATCGCTGGAGCCCTTCGCTGCCGACGGAGCAGCGCGGCTACAGCCAGGCCGGCCAGGCGATGCCGCTGTTGGACGGACTGCTCACCGACGACGAGGCGCGACAGGTGATCGAGACCGCGTTCCCGGCCCCGGACGGCAGTCCGCCGGTCGGCATCGGACGATGGAACAACCCGACCTGGAGCTATCGGGTGCTGCGCGGACTGACCCGGCACGGGTTCGGCGCCCGCGCGGTCGCCCACCTCAAGGAGCGCTACGCGCCGTATCTGCCCGGGCATCCGCGGAACCCGACACCGGTCGAGCTGCAGGGGCCGTACGGCGGTCCGCTGCCGGAGTACTGGGTGAGCCGGGAGGACCTCGGGCTCGCCGACGGTGAGATCGACCCGGCCCAGCCGGTCGACGTCACCGGCTCGCACGGCTGGGGCGCGATGCCGCTGCTCTGGTTGCACGACAGCCTGCTCGGCGTCGAGCCGGCCGAGCCCGGCGGGGACCGGTTGATCATCCGGCCGACCACCGCCGGGCTGCCGTACGTCTCAGGCTGGACCATGACGCCGCACGGCGCGGTGCAGGTCCACCTCGATCCGCAGCAGGACCGCTTCGTGATCACGCTGCCGGCGGGCGTCGTCGCCGACGTGACCGTACCGGAGGAGCTGGGCGGCGGCACCGCCGTGATCACCGGACCCGGCCGGTTCGACGACTGGAGGTCATGATCATGTTCGACGGCTGGTGGCTGCCCGACGCCCCCGACGGCGACGTCCAGGCGGCTTTCCGGGCCGACCTCGAGCTGACCGCGCCGACCGAGCTGACGGTCCGGCTCCAGGCCGCGGCGAACTTCCGGCTCTGGGTCGACGGCACCCCGATCGGGTACGGGCCGCTCCGCTACGCCGCCGCCCGCCCCGAGTACGCGAGCCGGCGGGTCCGGCTGGACGCCGGGCCGCATCGGCTCGCGGTCCAGGCGTCCGGCGGCGGGCTGGTCGGCCGGATGACCCCGGGGCTGCCGTCGTTCCTCTGGGTCGAGGCCGTGACCGAGGACGGGACCGTGTTGGCGCTGGACTGGTGCTGCCGGCGACTCGGTGAGTACGCGGCGACCGGGCTGCGGACCAGTCCCCTGCTGGACTGGCTGGAGTGGCTGGACGAGCCGCTGGACCCGGCCTGGCGGACCAGGCCCGTGGCCGAGCTCTGCGATGATCACTGGGTCGCCCCGGTGCCGGCGACCGGGCTGGCCGAGGCGCTCGGCGAGCCGCGGCCCGGCGTGATCGACCTGCCCGATCTACCCCTCGTCGAACCCCGGGAGATCGGCCGCGGCCGGTACCGGGAATCCTTCACCGGTTACCGTTTCGACGATCCCGCGATGCAGTTCGTGCTGGCCGATCTCGACCCGCCGGACCGTGATGATCATGACGGCAGCTGGGTCCGCTACGACCTCGGCCGGATCCGGATCGGCCACCTCGAACTCACCGTCGAGACCGACCGGCCGGCCGTGATCACCCTCGGCTACGCGGACCGGCTCGATCCGCACGGCCGGGTGGCGCCGGTCGTCGCGCTGTCCACCGGGCCGACCCGGATGGTCCAGCGCTACGCGGTGCCGGCGGGCCGGACCAGGATCGAGCCGTTCGGCGCCCTCGGCGGCCGCTACGTCGAGGTCCGGGTCACCGGTGACGCCAGGATCGGCGAGGCCGGCTTCCGCGACCGCGACTTCCTCGGCCCGCCCCGCGGCACGTTCGAGTGTGACGAACCGCTGCTGAACCGGATCTGGCAGGTCGGGCTGGACACGCTGCGGGCCTGCGCCGAGGACGTGCTGATCGACTCGATCCGGGAGCGCGGCGAGTGGGTCGGCGATGTGATGGCCTCCGCGGTGGACCTGCTCGCGGTCGGCTGGGGTGATCAACGGCTGGTGCACCGCGCCTTGCTGCACGCCGCCGCGTGCGCGCGCGAGGACGGGCTGGTGGCCGGTTGCGTGCCCGGCGAGCCGATCTACGTCGGCACCTACGCCGCGCAATGGTTCAACGTCTGTCTGCACCAGGCCGAGGCGACCGGCGACGATGCCGTCCTGCGGGAGCTCGAGCCGGCCGGCCGGGCCAACGCCGCGGCCCTGCTCGCCATGATCGACAACGACGGATCGACCACGCTGCCCTGGAGTTTCGTCGACTGGGGCCACGCGCCGGAGTCGGGGCGGCCGGACGTCGCGACGCTGTTGCACGTCCTGCGTGGTCTGGACGCCTGGCTCGGCTGGCAGCACCGGCTCGGCCGCCCCGATGATCATGAGGTACGGAATCGCCGGGACCGACTGGCCGGCCTGCTCCGCCGGCAGCTCGGCGATCCGGCGCGGCCGCTGGACTACCACGCCGCCGCCCTCGGCCACCTGGCCGGCCTGGTCCCGCTGGACCGGGCGGCCCCGGTGGTCCATGATCATCTCCGGGCCGGCTTCCCCTTCGATCCGGCGGCTCCCAGGCTGCGCGACCCCGGCCGGGTCGACCGGTCCGTGGTGACGCCGTACTTCACCAACTACTCGATGCCGGTGTTGCTCGACGCGGGCCGTACCGACGACGCGATCGGCTTCTGGAGACAGGGCTGGGGCTGGATGCTGGACCGCGGCGCGACCACCTGGTGGGAGGTCTTCGACGACCGCTGGAGCCAGTGCCACTTCTGGAGCGGCGCGCCGACCTGGCAACTCACCCGGTACGTCCTCGGTGCGCGGGTGGTCGGCGGCACCGAGCTGGTCATCCGGCCGAACCCGGGATCGCTCGACCGTGCCCGCGGCGTGCTGCCGATCGGCCCCGATGGTCAGGTCGAGGTCGCCTGGCGACGGGAGGGATCGCGGCTGCGGTACACGGTGATCACCGACCGGCCGCTGCGGGTCACGGCGGCCGGTGCCGAGCCGAGGCGGTTGGCCGCCGGGCGGCACGAGTTCGGCTGAGGTCTTGGCCGGAACCGTCCCCGCACCCCCAAGTACAGAACGGGGACAGGTCCGGCGGGTCCCCCTGGAGCAATTTGGGAAGGCCCTTTCCCAATTGTCACCCGGTCCGGTCCGCAGACGACCGGGCCGGACGTCACGATCCCATTACATCGTTACGCATCAGCCGATCCGCACGGTCACCGTGCCGACGATCGCCCGATGGTCCGAACATTTCGGCAGGCCCGTGCAGGTCGCCGGGATGTCCAGCGCCCGGGCCTCGTACGCGCCGACGATCCAGGACTCGCGGACGAAGATCGAGTCAACCTTCCACCGTCCCTCGGCACAGCGGTTGGGATCGTCCGGCACCACATCGGCTGTCCACGCGCCGTACCCCGGGCAGTTGGCCGGGTCGTCGTCGTCGAGTTCGCGGTGGGCGCCGGTGTTGTCGGCGTTGTAGGTCGTGTTCACCGACGGCGCGTAGTAGCCGTTCAGCCGGTCGTAGTGCGGCTGGGCGTTGAAGTCGCCGGCGATCAGGTACGTCTCGCCGGCTGCGTGGAAACCGTTCAGCAGTTCCAGCACCCGGTTCAGCTGCGGCGCGGCCGCTCCGGTCACGGTGGTGATGTGGACCGTGCAGAACTTCATCAGCGGGTCCGCCTGGAGCGGTGCGCAGAGCAGCTTCTTGGTGCCCAGCTTGCCGTCATCCGGCAACACGTACTGATGGGAGTTGCCGAGATCCGCACGACTGAACAGCGCCTGGCCGAACGTCTCCGCGCCGTTGCAGAGCCCGGGGACCGGATCGTCGCGGGTGGCCGCGAAGCGGGCGAAGTCGGCCGAGGCCGGCCAGCCGCGGGCGGCGAGCTGGGTCTGGATCGCCTTGTACTGGTTCCAGCAGACCTCGTTCAGCGAGGCGAAGTCGGCGTCGCTGTCGATGATCGAGTCCACCACGGCCGCCACGATGCCGTCCGTGGTGGAGCCCTGGTGCCAGATGTTGCCGGTGATGTTCCAGTCCCACACGGTGAAGGTCCGCTGCTCCGCGGCGTGCGCCGGTAGCGCGCCCGCCACCAGCACCATCAGGAGCCCGAGCGCCGCTGCCAGCCTGGTCGTCCCACGCATGATCGGACTCCCCTCAACGCTTCAAGATCACGTCGCCGACGGCGATCCGGTGATCCGAGTACGGCGTCGTGATCACCCAGCCGGAGTCCGGGCCGACCTTGAAGTGCCGTTGATCGACGAAGATGTAGTCGATGTGGCGATTGCTCGAATACGGCTTGTCGTACTGATCGGGATTGCCCTCGGCGCCCATCGTCCACTCGCCCTGCCGGAGCGGGCAGTCCTCGGTGCCGAGGTTGAACTCCCGGACGTTGCCGCGCCAGCGCGGATCCCGGCCGTCGACCTCCTCGAACACCCCCTTGCCGCCACAGCGGGAGTAGAAGAAGTCCAGCGAAGGCAGGAAGGGCAGCTCGTTCAGGTCGCCCATCAGGACCACCGGCATCCGCTTCGTCATCGGCGTCAGCGTCTCGCCGATCAGCTTCGCCTGGGCGTAGTTGACCGACCGGCCGTAGTGCGGATCGTCGGCGATGGCCGGGTCGCCCGGGAAGGAGGTCTCGTTGATCAACACCAGGGGCACCTCGGTATGCGTCACGCAGGCCCGGACGGCCTTCGCCCGCGGCACCGCGACATCGGCGCAGACCAGCTTCCGGAAGCGCTGCCGGTAGTGGTAGCCAAGATCGAGATAGGGCGTGTCGCCGAACTGGACCCGCTCCGAGTCGTACCTGCTGAGCAGTCCCATCACGTACCAGCCCTCCGGGTTGACCACCGGATCGACACAGTTCGTGATGTTGTAGTTCGTCACCACGACGTGCTCGGTCAGCCCCGCGTAGCCGGGCTTCGCCTTGAGTTGATCACGCAGCGCGACCCACTGCGTGTAGCACATCTCGTTCAGCCCGATGATCTCCGCGCGCTGCTCGGCGATCTTCGCCACGGTGTCGGTCACCGGTGCCCCGGTGCTGCCGCCGTTGAACCCGTTGCCGGCGAAATTGAAGTCCAGAAAGCGAATCCGGCGATCCTGCCGCTGAGTGGCGGCGTCGGCGGACTGGCTCGGGAGGCTCATGATCGGGGCCGCCATCGCCGCGCAGGCGATCATGGCCAGGAGTACGTACCTGATCTTCATCACACACATCCTCGGCGTCGATGATTCCTGTCTAGACCGGTATTCGCGGCGAACGTAACACGGCGGCCTGGTCTAGGCCAAGGGGTTGTTCGGTACGAGAGCGAGAGTTCCCCGAGGGTTCACTCAGCGGCCGGACGGACTGCCGACGTGCATCCGGACCGAGTACCGGTCGCCGCGATAGAGGGACCGGCCGAACTCGATCACGTGGCCCATGCTGTCCAGCGCCGCGCGCTCGATCAGGAACGCCGGATCCTGCTCGGCGACCTCGAGCCGGCGGGCCTGGGCCGCGGTCAGCCGCGCGATGGCGACGGTCTGCTCGGCCGACTCCAGCCGCACCCCGAACCGGCTCGCGAGCAGGTCGTAGAGGGAGTTGTCCCGGCCCAGCGCGGCGAGCAGGTCCGGGAATCGGTCGGCCGAGAGATTGGTCCGTTCCAGGGCCATCGGTACGCCGTCGGCGGTCCGGACCCGTTCGATCGCGTGCACCGGTGCTCCCGGCTCGATCCCGAGCCGTGCCGCCACCGCCCGCGCGGCCGGCCTGGTCCGAGCCCGGAAACTCCGTGCGCCTGGGGTCAGGCCGCGGATCCGCATCTCCTCGCTGAACGACCGGAAGATGTCGGAATGGGTCAGGGCCGGCTGCCGGACGAAGGTGCCCCGGCCGGCGACGCGATGGACCAGGCCCTGGTTCTCCAACTCGCCCAGGGCGCCGCGGACGGTCATCCTGGCCACCCCGAACCGCTCGGCCAGGACCCGCTCGGAGGGCAGCAGCGCACCGTCCCGGGACTGCAGCACCAGGGCCGCCAGGACGTCGCTGATGTGCCGGCCCTTCGGCCCGTCCGGCGCGGCCGGCTCGACGGCGAGCGCGTCCGTCGCGGCGGAGTCCGGCTCGTGGCGCGGCCTCGGCACTGCTGCGGTGTCCGGGTCGGTCAGGCGCCGGTCATCTGCACGCCGCCGTCGACGTGGATGATCTCGCCCGTCGTCTTGGGGAACCAGTCGCTGAGCAACGCGACGGCGGCCCGGGCTGCCGGCTCCAGGTCCTTGGTGTCCCAGCCGAGCGGGGCCCGGCCGGCCCAGACCTCGTTGAACTCCTCGGAGCCGGGGATCGCCCGCTTGGCCAGCGTGTCCAGCGGCCCGGCGGCGACCAGGTTGACCCGGACACCCTCCGGACCGAGATAGCGTGCCAGGTAGCGGCAGGTGCTCTCCAGCGCGGCCTTGGAGACGCCCATCCAGTCGTAGACCGGCCAGGCAACCGTGGCGTCGAAGTCGAAGCCGACCACGGAGGCGGTCTCGCCGAACAGCGGCTGGCAGGCCATGGTCAGCGCCTTGAGCGAGTACGCCGACACCTGGACCGCGGTCGCGACGTCGGGCCACGGCGTGGTCAGGAAGCCGCCGCCGAGCGCGGTCTCCGGGTTCGCGAAGGCGATCGAGTGGACCACGCCGTCGATCCGGTCGACGTGCTCGCGCAGCGCGTCGGCCAGGCCGGCCAGATGATCTTCGTTCGAGACGTCCAGCTCGAGCAGCGGCGGCACCGGGTCCAGCTTCTTGATCACCCGCCCGGTCAGGCTCATCGCCCGGCCGAAGTTGGAGATGATCACGTTCGCCCCCTCGGCCTGCGCGATCTTGGCCGTCGCGAAGCCGAGCGAGGTGTCCAGCGTGACGCCGGCCACCAGGATGTTCTTGCCCTGCAGGATTCCCATCGCTTCCCCGTCCTCGTCTACTCGCGGCTCAGTGGCCCATGCCGAGGCCGCCGTCGACCGGGATCACGGCCCCGGTGACGTACGAACCCGCCGGCCCGGCCAGGAATTCGATCACGCCGGCGACGTCGTCGACCTCGCCGAACCGGCCGAGCGGGATCTGCTCGGCGTACTTGGCGACCAGCTTGTCGTCCAGTTCGTCGGTCATGGCCGTCTTGATGAAGCCGGGGGCGACCACGTTGGCCGTCACGCCGCGCGAGCCGAGCTCGCGGGCCAGCGACCGGGCCATCCCGACCAGGCCGGACTTCGAGGCCGCGTAGTTGACCTGGCCGGCCGACCCGAGCAGGCCGACGACGGAGGAGATGAAGACGATCCGGCCGAACCGGTTCCTGATCATCGGCCGGGCGGCCTGCCGGGCGACCCGGAAGGCACCGGTCAGGTTCGCCGCGATCACCGCGTCCCAGTCCTCGTCCGACATCCGCATGACCAGGGTGTCCCGGTTGATGCCCGCGTTGGCCACCAGCACCTCGACCGGACCGTACGCGGCCTCGACCTGGGCGAACGCCGCCTCGACCTGGCCCGCGTCGGTGACGTCGCACTCGATCCCGAGCACGCCGGCCGGAGCCTCGCCGGACCGCGACGTCGCGGCCACCCGGTGCCCGGCCCGGACCATCCGTTCGGCGATCCCCCGCCCGATGCCCCGGCTGCCGCCGGTCACCAGCACGACGCGGGACTCGGTTGACGATTCCTGTTCAGCTGCAGTCACGGCGGACACGCTACCGACTCCCCGACCGCGCGGGCGAACGCGTAGGCTGACCTTGTGAGAAAGGCCGCCGTGATCACCGACGCGCCGGGCGCCGCGAGTGCGGAGTTGAGCCGGCGCCAGAAGCGGTACGTGATCACGATGCTGTTCCGGCTGGCCTGCTTCGTCGCCATCTTCTTCGTCCCCGGCGTCTGGCGCTGGGTGCTCGGCGCGGGAGCGGTCTTCCTGCCCTACATCGCGGTGATCCTGGCCAACCAGGTGGACTCCCGGCGCATCGCCGGCCGCAGCGAGCCGGCCGCCGAAGCCGCCGCCGAGCCGGACCGGCCGCAGCTCGAGTCCGTACAGATCATCGAACCGGACCCCGACCCCGAGCCCGACGAACGGAAGCGCGATGACGCAGCCTGACGACGCCGGCGACCAGCTGATCTGCTCGGCGAAGGGCTGCCGGGAGCCGGCCGGCTACACCCTGCTCTGGAACAACCCGAAGATCCACACCCCGGACCGCCGCAAGCAGTGGCTCGCCTGCCCGGAGCACCGGGAATCCCTGGCCGCCTTCCTGTCCGCCCGGGGCTTCCTGCGCGACATCGAGGCCGTCGCCGCCGGTTGAGGCCGGTCAGCCCTTGACCGCACCCTGGGCGCTCTCCATGATCTGGCGCTGGAGAATGATGAAGAACACGATGATCGGCAGCACCGAGATCACCGTGCCGGCCCCCATCAGCCGCAGGTCGACGCCACCGATCCCCTTCAGGTAGGCGACACCCAGCGCGACCGGGTAGAGATTCTGGTCGCTCAGCACCACCAGCGGCCAGAGGAACTCGTTCCAGACGTTGATGAAGCCGAAGATCGCGACGATCGCCAAGGTGGGACGGGTCACCGGCAGCATGACGTGCCAGAAGACCTGCCATTCGTTGCAGCCGTCGATCCGGGCGGCGTCGGCGAGCTCCTTCGGCACGGCGGTGAACGCCTGCCGGAGCAGGAAGATCGCGAACACCGTGAGCAGGTTCGGCAGCACGACGCCGCCGTAGCTGTTCACGAGGCCGAGTTGGTTGACGATCAGGTACTGCGGGATCAACATCACCTCCATCGGCAGGAACATGGCGGCGATCAACCCGAAGAAGATCAACGTCCGGCCGCGGAAGTTCATTCTGGCCAAGGGATAGGCGGTCAGCGCACTGATCACCACGTTGGCCGGGACGATCAGCACGATGAGCAGCAGCGAGTTCAGCAGGTAGCGCGGGAACTCGATCGTCGTCCAGGCCCGGACGAAGGCATCGAAGATCGGCGGCCGCGGGATCAGGTCCGGCGGGTTGCTGAACACGTCCTGGAAGCCGGGCTTGAGCGCGGTCGACAGCAGCACCAGGAAGGGCACGATGAACACGGCGCCGATCGCCGCCAGCAGCAGGTACATGCCGATCCGCCGGACGACCTTGCCGACCGGCACCGCGCGCCGCAGGGCGGGAGCGTCCCGGTGGACCGTGCTGGGCCGCATCTCGACTTCGGTGGCCATGTCAGGAGTCCGCCAGCTTGCCGAGACGATGGTTGAGCGTCGACAGCAGCACCAGGAACAGCGCCATCACCAGGGCGGCCGCGCTCGCGTACCCCATCCGGTTGCCGACGAAGGCCTGCTTGTAGATGAAGAAGCCGAGCGATGCGGTCCGGTTGTCCGGGCCACCGTCGGTGAGCATGTACACCGAGGTGAAGACCTGCATCGCCCCCATCATCTCCAGCGTCAACGCCACCGCCATGAACGGCCTGATCAACGGGAGCGTGACGTGCCACAGCTTGCTCCAGTAGCCCGCGCCGTCGACCGTGGCCGCTTCGTACAGGTCGCTCGGGATGGTCTGCAACCCGGCCAGGAAGATCATCATGTACGTCCCCGTCACCTTCCAGCCCTCGACGAAGATCACCGCGGCCTGCGCCGTGTTCTGGTCGGAGAGGAAGTGGATCGGCTCGTCGATCACGCCGATGCCGCGCAACAGGCCGTTGATCACCCCGAGATCGTCGTAGACGAAGTTCCAGGCGACAGCGATCGCCACCATGGAGGTCACGACGGGCAGGAAGTAGATCGTCCGGAAGAACTGGATCGCCCTGATCTTCTGGTTCACCAGGATCGCCAACAGCAGCGGGAAGACCACCGTGAACGGAATCATCCCGAGCAGGTACACGATCGAATTGCGGAACGTCTCCCAGAATTCCTTGCTCTGGAACAGCCGCTGGAAGTTGGCCAGGCCGATGAAGGTCGGCGGATCGAAGATGTCGTAGTCGTAGAAGGCCAGCTGGATCGCCGAGCTTGCCGGCCAGACGATGAAGACGGCGAAGAGCAGCATGCCGGGCACCAGGAACAGGTACGGGGTCACCCGGCGCTGTCCGACCGGTCGGTCCAGCGGCGCCAGCCGCCAGCGAGACGGCCTGCCCGGCGGAGCGAGTCGGCCTACCGGAGCGATTCTGGACGTGGTCACCGGTCAGTCCGCCAGGATCGTGTTCCACTTGTCGGCGAGGTCGGCAAGTTCGGTCGCGGCCGGTGTCGAGCCACCCAGATAGGCCTTCATCCCGTCGTCGAACACCTTCGTCAGCTCGGCGTCGTGCTTCGTGCCGTACGAGACGTACAGGGTGTCGGGCAGTTCCTCGGCGATCATCTGCTTGGCCCGGTCCTCGAGGACGTTCCCGGTCTCCTCCTTGAAGAACGGGTCGGCGATGGCCTCGAGCGACGACGGATAGATCGGCACCAGCTTGCAGAAGTCGACCTGGTTCTTGGCGTTGGTGATGAACTGGATGAAGGCGGCGGCCGTCGCCGGGTTCTTGGACTTCGCCGGCACGACCAGCGTCTGCATGCCGTCCAGCAGGAACTTGCCCTCGGCCGTCCGCGGCGCCGGGGTCATCTCGAGATCGGCGTACGCCTTGGGCGAGTTCTTCTTGAGGAACGCCAGGATGTACGGCGTGCTGATCATGAAACCCACCTGGCCGGTGTCGAACACCTGATAGGTGGCATTGGCCGTCGACGAGATGGCCGCGGGCGAGATGGCCTTCTTCCCGTACGCGTCCTTGTAGCGCTCGATCACCGCGGCGGCCTCCGGCGAGTTGAAGGCGGCCGTCTTCTTGTCGTCGGAGATCATCGGGATCCCGTGGTACCGCATCACCGTGCCGGTCGGGATCACCGTGGTCCCGTAGATGTGCGCGGCGTCGTAGATCTTCTGGGCCAGGTCGACGACCTCCGGGTAGTCCTTGGGCGAGGCGGCGTAGTCGAACCCGGGAACCTTCGCCAGCACCGACTTGCGATAGAACATGATCGGCGCGCCGCCGTGGTACCAGGGGATGGCCACCTGCTTGCCGTCGATCTTGAAGGGATCGAGCATGCCCGGCACGTAGTCCGCGAACTGGTCCGCCGGCAGCATCGTGCCGAGGTCGACCAGCTGGTTGGCGGCGCCCGCCACCTGCAGGTTGGTGATGTTCACCGCGTCGGGAACCTCCGACGAGGCCAGGGCAGTGAGGAACTTCGGCTCGATCTGGTTGCCGGGCACGTCGACCCAGTCGACCTTGGTGCCCGGGTGCGCGGCCTCGAACGCGGTGATCAACCCGGTGACGTAGTCGGAGTAGACCTCCCGGAGGTTGATCGTCCAGAAGGTGATCTTGCCGGTGATCTCGGCGGGCCCGGTGGGCCGGTCGTTCGACGGAGCCGTACCGACGGGCGAGGTGCCCGGAGCACACGCCGCCAGGCCAAGGGCTGCCGCTGCGATGCCGGCGCCGGCCAGCAGCTGTCGTCGATCGAGGGTGACCCGCTGCAGTCGACGGGCCGAGTCGTGCGGCTCGGACATGGTGTTCCTCCTGAACCTGAATGTGACGCGGCCCGCGGCATCCGCCTGCTCTCGTCGAGCCCGGTTATCGTAAAGTGGACTAGCCCACTATGGCAATGGCCGGCCGAACCTTGCGGCCATGGCTCACCGGACGTACCGGACAGGGCAGGGAGGACCGAGCATCGTGGCGCGCCGACCCAAGGAGCCGTTCGATCCGGGGGCCTTCGGGCTGCCGGACCGGCTGGACGACGACCGTCCGAAGGGTGACCAGCTGCGGGAGGTGCTGGAGAGCCTGGCGTTCCGCCTCGGACCCGGCGCCCGGTTGCCGTCCGAGCGGCAGCTGGCCGAGACGTACGGCGTCGCCAGGATGACCGTCCGGGGCGAGGTCCGGCGGCTGGCCGCGGACGGGGTGATCCGGATCCGGACCGGCGTCGCGGCGGAGGTGGCCGACCCGGCCGCCCCTCGGTACGGGGTCGGCTACTCCTTCGCCCAGGAGCTGGGGCGCCGTGGCCAGCGGGCCGGCGCCATCGTGCAGGAGCACAACGTGCTCCGCGTGACCAGCCGCCTCGCGGCCCTGCTCGAGGTGCCCGTCGGTAGCCGCGCCCTGCGGCTCGTCCGGGTCCGGACCACCGACGGCGCCCCGACCGGGGTGGAACGGTCGACGCTCTCCCTGGAGCGCTTCCCGGGTCTCGAGTCGGTGAACTTCGAGACTGCGTCGCTGTACGAGACCATCCGCACCCGCTGGGGCGCCGAGCCCAGCAGCGTGCAGGCCCACGTGACGGCGATCCTGCCCACCACCGAAGAGGCCGAGCTGCTCAAGATCGGCCTCGCGGCCCCCTGCCTGGAGGTCACGCTGGTCCAGCGGGATATCTCCGGGCACGTGATCGAAGTCGGGCGCTCGGTCTACCGCGGCGACCGCTACGACCTCGACATCAGCCGTGGCCCGAGCGGCCAGGCGGGCACCCCGCCGGCCGCCCAGGATCTTGTGCCGGCCACACTCGACGGAACGCTGGACTAGCCCACCGGAGGACGCATGACTGCCCCACCATCCACGGCGGCCGGCTGGAGCCTCACCGCGGGCACCGTGGCCATCACGCCGAGCCGGCCGGTGCCGCTGGGCGGCTTCGCCGACCGGACCGGCGAGTCCACCGGCGTCCTCGATGATCTCGAGCTCAACCTCGCCGCACTCAGCGCGCCGGGACGCGGGACCCTGACCTGGGTCGGGATCGACGCGCTGGCCGTGAAGCCGGAGTTGCACCGCGTCGTGGTCGAGGCGGTGGCGGCGGTCACCGGGTGCGCCCCGGGGGACGTCGTCGTGACGGCGTCCCACACCCATGCCGCACCGTCGGGCTGGGTCGGGCAGATCCTGCCCAGCCTGCCCGCACCGGTCGACGACCGCCTGCTCGCCGAGCTGGCCGACGCGATCCGCGGCATGCCGCTGCGACGGACCGACGTACGACTGGAGACCGCCACCGCACGGATCGACGGCATCGGTGCCAACCGCGCCCGGCGGGACGGGCCGTTCGACCCGAGCGCACGCTGTCTGCTGGCCCGCGAGCCGGACGGAACCCCGGCGGCGCTGCTGTACGACTTCGCCTGCCATCCGACGGTCCTCGGTCCGGACAACCGCCTGGTCTCGGCCGACTGGGTGGGCGCGGCCAGGGCGGCACTGCGCCGGCGGCTCGGGACGGCGCTGCCGGTGGTGTTCGCGCAGGGCTGTGCCGGCGACGTGAGCACGCGCCACCACCGCAAGGGACGCCAACCGTCGGAGGTCGATCGACTCGGCTCGCTGGTCGCCGAGCAGCTGCTGGCCGCGCTGGAGCAGGCCGAGCCGCTGACCGGTGCTGACGTACGACTGGTCCGCGACACCGTCACGCTGCCCTCGCGCTGGGCACCCCCGGTCACGGAGTCGATGCCGATCTCGGCGATCGCCGTCGGCTCGCACCGGTGGCTCGCGGTCCCGGGAGAGATCGTCGCGTCGTTCGGCCTGGACCTGGCGGCCGCTGCCCCCGGCACCAGGTTGATCAGCTGCGCGGACGGCTATGTCGGCTACTTCGCCGACCCGGCCGGCCATGCCGAGCGGAGCTACGAGTCCGAGGCCTCGCCGCTGAGGGCGGCCGACACCCTGGAACTGGTCCGTCGCGTCACCGTCCTGGACACGGCACGATGAACCGTTCCGGGCCCGACGCCGGCCGGCGGGCGGGTCATGTCGTCGTCGACATCGGCAAGTCCGGCACCCGCATCCGCCGTCAGGCCCTGGGCGACACCCTCACCGGCCCGGGGGCGCCGCCGGAGCGAGCCGGCAGCCCCGAGGCCGGGGCGTTGCTCTTCGAACTCGTCCGCGGGCCGTGGGCCGCGGCACCGAGCGCCGGGACCGTCTCGTCGGTCACGATCGGCACCACGTTCCTGCCCAGCCGGCCGGCCATCGCCGATGCCGTACGACGCCTCGGCGACCTGTTCCCGGGTGCCGGGATCACCGTCCTCACCGACGGCGTGCTCAACCATGCCGCGGCGTTGGGCGGTCCCGGCACGGTGGCCGCGGTCGGCACGGGGACGGCGATCGTCGGCTGTGACACGCACGGCCGGTTGCGCCGGTTCGATGCCTGGGGACCTGACCTCGGCGACCGCGGCAGCGCGGGTGACCTGGGCCGGGCCGGACTCCGGCTGGCCTGCTCCGCGATCGACGGCGTCGTGTCCGCGCCCGGCCTGGTGGCCGCGGCGACGGCCTGGCTCGGCCGGCGCCCCGACATCCCGGCGGCCATCGAGCTGCTCGCGACGCCGAACCGCGTCGAACGGCTGGCCACCTTCGCGCTGATGGTCTGCGAGCTCGCCGCGGCCGGGGACCGGGAGGCCGCCGAGCTCGTCGCGCGGTCCGCACGCGACGTCGTCGAGACCTGCGCCGCGGCCGCCCGGCTGATCGACGACACCACCCTGGTGCTCGTGGGCCGCCTGGTCGAGGTGGCCGGCTTCCGGAACGCGCTCGACCTCGCGCTGGCCGGGTCGGGCCTGCGCGAACAGCAGCCCGCCGCGCAACTCCTCGACGTCGCGGTCGAGGTCGTGGCGCAGCCGCTGTACCAGCGCTGGGCCGGCCGTTCGCTGGATGATTGATCCGTGCGACCAGGGTCTCCGTCGCATCTCTTGTGGCCACGGACCCCCGGCTCGAGGGGGCGGGGCAGTTTTTCACGTAGCGTGAAAAACTGTCGCTTTACCAGGAAAGCTTCTCGGGTATAGCGACAGGAAAGTTGGTGAGGTGGGGCGCCTAGGTCGCTGGCTGGGCCCTGGGCACGGTCACCGCCCACGTCGTGCGCATCCGATCACCGCGGCGCTGGTCGGCACTCCCGGGCCAGGACCTTGCCGAGGCACTGACCCCTGCGACACAAGGCCGGGAAAAGTGATCAGGCCCGCTCTCGACCGAGCCTGCGGGAACTCGGGATAACGGACCTGATGGGTAAAACTCTAACTGCGGGTACGTTCAATTGCGGTCAAAGCTGACTCAAGAGATCCCTAAGCCTTACCACGCCTAAGGCAAGGGCTTTCCAAGGCGGGATTCAGCCGCCGATCGCGGACATCGGGCGGTCCGGCTGCAGGAAGGTCGGGTCGTCGATGCCGTGGCCGGCCCGCTTGCCGGCGAGCGCGGCGACCCAGCGGTCGGCGATCTGCTCGTCGGTCCAGCCGGTCCGCAGCGGGGTGCGCAGGTCGGACTCCTCGCGGGCGAACAGGCAGTTGCGGAGTTGTCCGTCGGCGGTCAGCCGGACCCGGTCGCAGGCGCCGCAGAACGGGCGGGTCACCGAGGCGATCACGCCGACGGTGTCGTCGGTGCCGGCCACCCGGTACGTCTCCGCGGGCGCGCTGCCCCGGCGCAGGGCCTCGGCCGGGTCCTCGACGAGGTCGTACCGCTCGGACAGCCGGGCCAGGATCTCCTCGGCGGTGATCATCTCGGACCGCCGCCAGCCGTGCTGGGCGTCCAGCGGCATCTGCTCGATGAACCGCAGCCGGACGCCCTCGGCGAGCGCCCAGGCCAGCAGGTCCGGCGCCTCGTGGTCGTTGACGCCGCGCAGCAGCACCGTGTTGATCTTGACCGGCGACAGCCCGGCCTCCCGGGCGGCCCGGATGCCGGCCAGCACGTCGGGCAGCCGGCGGCGCCGGGTGATCTTGGCGAACGTGTCGGCGTCCAGGGTGTCCAGCGAGACGTTGAGCCGGTCCAGGCCGGCCCGGCGCAGCGCCCAGGCCCGGCGGTCCAGCCCGATCCCGTTCGTCGTCAGCGCGATCTCCGGCCGCGGCGCGAGGTCGGCGATGGCGGCGACCAGGCCCTCCAGGTTCTTCCGCAGCAACGGCTCACCGCCGGTCAGCCGGACCGTACGGACGCCGAGCAGCCGGACCCCGATGTCGATCAGGCGGACCGTCTCGTCGTCGGTCAGCAACTCGTCGCGGCCCAGCCAGTCCAGCCCCTCGGCCGGCATGCAGTAGTCGCAGCGCAGGTTGCACCGGTCGGTCAGGGACACCCGCAGATCCGTGGCCACTCTGCCGTAGCGGTCAGTCAGCGCACGCATCCGCCCTCCCCTCGCTACGATCTCGCCCGATCCATCGACCGGCTGTCCAGCGTGGCCTGCCGCTCGCTGATCACGTACGCGGCGAGCCCGAAGGTGACCAGGTAAGCCACCCGGCGCATCCACTTCTTGTTGAACACGTTGCGGGTCGCGTGGTCGAGCGAGAGCTTGCCCGGGCCGGTCATCGCGATCGCGGTCGCCGAGATGGCGTACGCGGCGGGCAGTTCGAAGCCGCCCTTGCTGTTGAAGTAGCCGTTGTCGACATGGGTCGTCGAGGCGACCGCCATCGAACTGGACACGGCGGCCGCGGCCGGGCCGGTGCCGAGACCGGCGGCGAGCATCGCCCCGCCGAGCGTCTCGCCGACTCCGGACAGCAGGGCGTTCCGGTCGCCCGGCTCGAACCCCTTGCTCTCCAGGCTCGCCGCCGTCGCCTCGGGGCCGGCGCCGCCGAACCAGCCGAACAGCTTCTGCGCGCCGTGGGCGAACACCGCGCCCCCGATGCCGAGCCGCAGCACCAGCAGACCAAGATCACGTGCGGATCCCATGCTTCTCCTCTCGGCTTCTCCCTATCCTGCGTGTCATTGCGTGACGCTACTACGCACGGCCACGACCCGATCCGGGTGGGTGTACACGTTCATCGATCCGCCGCGGACGAAGCCGGCCAGGGTCAGCCCGGAACGCTCGGCGAGCTCCACCGCGAGCGAGCTCGGGGCGGACACCGCGATCAACATCGCGATCCCGGCCAGCACCGCCTTCTGGGTCAGTTCGAAGGAGGCTCGGCCGGACACCACCAGGGCCAGGTCACGGGCCGGCAGCCGGTCCTGCCGGAGCGCCCAGCCGATCACCTTGTCGACCGCGTTGTGCCGGCCCACATCCTCCCGGACGCAGACCAGGTCGCCCGCCGCGTCCATCAGACCCGCACCGTGCAGCCCGCCGGTCTTCTCGAACGTCCGCTGCCGCTCCCGCAGCCGGTCCGGCGCGGCCGCGATCACCGCCCGGTCGATCCGCAGCTCGTCGGTCAGTTCGTACCGGCCGTCCCGCAGCACCTGGTCGATCGAGGTGGCGCCGCACAGGCCGCAGGCGCTGCTGGTGAGCACCTGGCGCCGCTGGGCGGCCGTCGGCGGCTCCACGCCAGCCGCCAGCGCCACGTCGAGCTGGTTGTACGGATTCTCGCCGTCCTCCCCCGCCCCGCCGCAGTAGCGGGCCGTCGTGACGTCGGCGACGCCGGTGATCAGGCCCTCGGCGTGCAGCAGGCCGTGCACCAGGTCGAGATCGTCGCCCGGCGTGCGCATCGTCACCACGAAGGGTTCGCCGTCGATCCGGAGCTCGAGCGGCTCCTCGACCGCGAGGACGTCGATCCGGCGCCGCTCCTCCTCGGCCGTCAGTCGAAGGACCGGATGCCTGCGGGTGAGCCGTCCCATACGGGTGAACCTAGTCGATCGTCGGGGTCTGCTCTCCGGTGCGGAGCCATGACCCGTGCGGGAGCGGGGCACCTGCTGCGTGCTGGGCAGTCGTCGTTGCCGGAAGTCGTCGCAACTATCCTCGTCAGTCATGGACCGCGATGAATGGCTGGCCGCCCTGTCCGCCCGGATCGGCACCGAGGACATCCCGATGGATGCCGATGCCATGCACATCGTGCTCGATCTGGCCCGCGACGCGGCCCATGAGGTGGAGCGCCCGGCGGCGCCACTGACCGCGTTCCTGGTCGGCGTCGCGGTCGGCCGCGGCGCCTCGCTCGGCTCGGTCGCCGCGCAGGCGACCGAGCTGCTCCTGGGCGACGCCCACCCGGCGGCAGGCGCCCAGGCGGCTGAGGGCACTGAGGAGGGCACGGCGGGTGTCTGACCCCAGCGGCACCGACGTCGAGGACGCGCGCCCGGCCCGCCCGCTCTGGGTGCGCTGGACGGCCTTGATCGTCTTCGTGATCCTGCTCGGCACCGCCTTCGTACTGCTCGGCCGCTGGCAGCTGGCCCGGCTCGACGAGCGGCGCGGCCACAACGCGCACACGATCGCGAACGAACAGGCGCCGGTCCGGCCGTACACCGAGGTGTTCACCCACCCGATCGGCGAGGACGACCAGTGGCAGCGGGTCGAGGCGGTCGGCACCTTCGATCCCGATCATCAGTTCGTGGTCCGGTTCCGCAACGGCACCGACCCGAACGGCGCCGAGGCCAAGGGCTACGAGGTCGTCACGCCGCTGCGCACCGACGCCGGCTGGGTGCTGGTGGACCGCGGCTTCATTGCGGTGCCGACCGGAGAGCCGCTGCCCACGGTGGCGCCGGCGCCGCCGGGCGGCCGGGTCCGGGTGATCGGCCACGTCCGCCGCAACGAGGAGGGCAGCGGCGGTGCCGTGCAGCCGTCCGACGGCCAGGTCCGCTTGATCAACTCGCCGGAACTGGCGAAGGCGCTGCCGTACCCGGTGCCGGACGGCTACATCGGGGCGCTCACCGTCGATCCGCCGCAGCAGGGCGACCTGACGCCGGTCCAGCTGCCCGAACTGTCCGACGGCCCGCACTTCTGGTACGCCGTCCAGTGGTTCATGTTCACCGCGATCGGCGTGGCCGGCATCGTGGTCTTCATCCGTGGTGATCTTCGCGAGCGCAAGGCACGCGCCGCCCGGACCGGGTGATCAGACCACGTTGATCACAGGAGATGTGCGCGACCCGGACACGCGGCCCTCGGGTGGTGAGCCTCATGGGTCATCAGACCGCCACGCCGTGATCACGTCTGCTCGGTGATCGGTTTCCTGCCGCGCGATCCGACGCGCTGCGGCATGTTCTGGGCCTCGTGGCGTGATCCCTGCAGCGGGATCGGCCACTGCGGCACGATCACGCCCCTGCGGCGTGTTCACGGCTCCCGTGCAGCGTGATCTGCCCCGCTACGTGATCAGAGCCCGGACAGCGTGATCAGCCCCATGCGACGTGATCGGCCCCTGCGACGTCATCGGCCCCCTGCCACGTGATCGGCCCCATGCGACCTGAGCGGCCTCCTGCGACCTGAGCGGGCCTCCTGCGACCTGATGGCTCCTCTGCGACGTGATCGGGCCCTGCAGCCCGATCAGCGACCCGCAGCGTGATCAGCGGCCCACTGCAGCGTGATCAGCCCCGACGCGATCAGACCCCCTGGCAGCGTGATCACCCCCTGCCACGTGATCGGGCCCCTGCCACGTGATCGGGCCCCTGCCACGTGATCGGGCCCCTGCCACGTGATCGACCCCCTGCCACGTGATCGACCCCCTGCCACGTGATCGACCCCCTGCCACGTGATCGACCCCCTGCCACGTGATCGACCCCCTGCGACCTGATCGACCCCCTGCGACCTGATCGACCCCCTGCGACCTGATCGACCCCCTGCGACCTGATCGACCCCCTGCGACCTGATCGACCCCCTGCGACCTGATCGACCGTCCTGCGACCTGATCGACCGTCCTGCGACCTGATCGACCGTCCTGCGACCTGATCGACCGTCCTGCGACCTGATCGACCGTCCTGCGACCTGATCGGCCCTCTGCGACGTGCTCGGGCCCTGCAGCCTGATCAGCGGCCCCGCAGCGTGATCAGCGGCCCGCTGCAGCGTGATCAGTCCCTGCGACGTGTTCGGGCCCGTGCAGCGTGATCAGGTCCGGTGCAGGGTGATCAGCCCCTGCGACGTGATCAGGCCCCTCGAGCGTGATCAGACGTCTGCAGCATGATCAGTGGCTCGCTCGGACCCAGGCCGTGATCAGGTCCGCCGCGTGATCAAGCCGAGTGCGATCGGCGCCGGGACGCGATCAGGCCCGGGTGGGAATCCCCACCCGGGCCTGATCAACGACCGTGCCGGACCGGCGTCAGCGCTTACGCGCCGTCTTCTTAGCCGGAGCCTTCTTGGCCGGAGCCTTCTTCGCCGGAGCCTTCTTCGCCACGGCCTTCTTGGCCGGAGCCTTGGCCACGGTCTTCTTCGCCGGAGCCTTCTTGGCCGGGGCCTTCTTCGCCGGAGCCTTCTTGGCGACCGTCTTCTTGGCCGGAGCCTTCTTCGCGGCAACCTTCTTGGCCGGAGCCTTCTTCGCCGGCGCCTTCTTGGCCGGGGCCTTCGCCACGGTCTTCTTCGCCGCCGTCTTCTTCGCAGCCGGAGCCTTCTTGGCCGGTGCCTTCTTCGCAGGAGCCTTCTTCGCCGCCGCCTTCTTGGCCGGGGCCTTCTTCGCCGCGCCGCGGGTCGCGCCGCCGCGGCCGCGGAGCTCTACCCCGGCCTCGACCAGCACGCCGTGCACGAAGCCGAACGAACGACCAGCGTCGTCAGCGATCTTGCGGATGCTCTCCCCGGACGCGTACCGCTTGGAAAACTGGCTGGCCAGCGTGTCACGCTGGGCGCCCGTGATGCGTGAGCCTTTAGCTAGTGCCTTGGCCACCATGCCCTCCTCGTACTTTGGGATCATCGCGCAGGGTCGCCCGATGACTTACAGGACTTATGATCGACATTTCAAGATCAGTGATCAATCATTTGTAGCACTTTTCGCGAACTTTTTTCCAATTCGCACCAAGATCAGCGGTGATTCCGCCTCGAATGAGGGGTGATCAACTGCTCGAACCGGCAACCTTGATCACGCGAGCGAGATCAACTCCGCGTACTCCGGACTCCAAAGATCTTCGGTTCCGTCCGGCAGCAGCAGCACCCGATCAGGATCGAGAGCGTGCACCGCGCCCTCGTCGTGGGTGACCAGGACGACGGCACCGCGGTACGTCCTGATCGCGTTCAGCACCTCGGCGCGCGAGGCGGGATCGAGGTTGTTCGTCGGCTCGTCGAGCAGCAGCACGTTGGCGCTGGAGACGACCAACATCGCCAACGCCAGGCGGGTCTTCTCGCCACCGGACAGGACAGCCGCGGGCTTGTCCACATCGTCGCCGGAGAAGAGAAACGAGCCGAGCACCTTGCGGACCTCGGTCTCACCAAGATCAGGAGCGGCCGACTTCATGTTGTCCAGCACCGAACGGTCCAGCTCCAGCGTCTCGTGCTCCTGCGCGTAGTACCCGAGCCGCAGGCCGTGACCGTTGTGCACCTGACCGGTGTCGGACTCCTCGAGTCCGGCCAGGATCCTCAGCAACGTGGTCTTTCCCGCGCCGTTGAGCCCGAGCACCACGACCTGGCTGCCCCGGTCGATCGCAAGATCGACTCCGGTGAACACCTCGAGCGAGCCGTAGTTCTTGCTCAGATCGCTTGCGGTCAACGGCGTCCTGCCGCACGGGGCCGGGTCCGGGAACCTGATCTTGGCGACCTTGTCGGCCACCCGGACCTCCTCCAGCCCGGACAGCAGCCGTTCGGCGCGGCGCGCCATGTTCTGCGCCGCGACCGCCTTGGTCGCCTTGGCGCCCATCTTGGCCGCCTGCGTGATCAACTGGTCGGCCTTCTTCTCGGCGTTCTTGCGCTCCCGCTTCCGCCGCTTCTCGTCGGTCTCGCGCTGCAGCAGGTACCGCTTCCAGTTCATCGCGTACACGTCCAGCACAGCGCGGGTCGCGTCCAGGTGGAACACCTTGGTCACGGTCTGGTCCAGCAGCGCGACGTCGTGGCTGATCACCACCATCCCGCCGGGATAGGTCTGCAGGAAGCCGCGCAGCCAGATGATCGAATCCGCGTCGAGGTGGTTGGTCGGCTCGTCCAGCAGCAGCGTGTCCGCGCCGGAGAAGAGGATCCGGGACAGTTCCACCCGGCGGCGCTGGCCGCCGGACAGCGTCCGCAGCGGCTGGCCGAGCACCCGGTCGGGCAGGCCGAGGTTGCTCGCGATCCGGGCCGCCTCCGCCTCCGCGGCATAGCCGCCCGCGGAGATCAACTCCGCCTCCGCCCGCGCGTACGCGTTCATCGCGCGATCGCGTACGGCGTCGTCGGCGTCGGCCATCTGCTGCTCGGCCCGGCGCAGCCTGCTGATCACCTGGTCCAGCCCGCGGGCGGACAGGATCCGGTCCCGGGCGAGCACCTCGAGATCACCGGTCCGCGGATCCTGCGGCAGGTAGCCGACCGAGCCCGGCCGCTGCACGGTCCCCGCCTCCGGCTGTCCCTCGCCGGCCAGGATCTTGGTCAGCGTCGTCTTGCCGGCGCCGTTCCGGCCGACCAGTCCGATCTTGTCCCCGGGAGCGATCTGGAACGAGGCATGCTCCAACAACAGCCGCGCACCCGCACGGACCTCAAGATCATGGGCAACTAACACGGGACAAGGGTTCCCCAGAGATCCGCCGGGGCCAAATCCTTTCCGGAATCACTCGCGCCCTGGGTCTGTCGAAGGGGCGGCCACAGCCAAGGCCCTTCGACAGGCTCAGGGCACGTGTCAGACGTTGAAACCGAGCGCGCGGAGCTGATCACGACCCTCGTCGGTGATCTTCTCCAAGCCCCACGGCGGCATCCAGACCCAGTTGATCCGCCAGTCGGTGACCAGACCCTCCAGGGCGGTGTTGGTCTGGTCCTCGATCACGTCGGTCAGCGGGCAGGCGGCCGAGGTCAGAGTCATGTCGATCGTGACGGAGTTGTCGTCCTCGACCGTGAGCCCGTACACCAGGCCGAGATCGACGACGTTGATCCCCAGCTCGGGGTCGACGACGTCCTTCATCGCCTCGGTGAGGTCCTCGACGGTCGGCTTGCTGGTCGGCGCCGGGGGCTGCGGGGTCTCCGACAGGTCGACCTCCGGCAGGTCGTCGCGGATCTGCTGCTCGGTCATCAGTTCTCCTCGTTCCCGCGGGCTTGCAGCACCGCGTCCTTGAAGGCGGACCAGCCGAGCAGGGCGCACTTCACCCGGGCCGGGAACTTCGCCACGCCGGCGAAGGCGATGCCGTCCTCCAGCCGATCCTCGTTCGGTTCGATCTCACCACGGCCCTGCATGAGTTCCAAGAACTCCTGGTGCAACTCCAGGCCGTCCGCGTACGGCTTGCCGATCACCAGATCGGTCATCACCGACGTCGACGCCTGGGAGATCGAGCAGCCGACGCCGTCGTACGACACGTCGGCGACCCGGTCGCCGTCCAGCTGCACGCGCAGGGTCACCTCGTCCCCGCAACTGGGGTTCACGTGGTGCACCTCGCTTCCGTACGGCTCGCGCAGGCCGCTGTGATGCTTCTCCCGGTAGTGGTCCAGGATGATCTCCTGGTACATGTCCTCGACGTTCACGCTTTACCTCGACCGAAAAAGTGCGTCACATATTCCAGGGAGTCGACGAGAACGTCGATCTCGGCCCGGGTCGTGTAGAGATAGCTCGACGCGCGGGTCGAGGACTGGACGCCGAACCGCTTGTGCAGCGGGCGGGCGCAGTGGTGGCCGCCGCGCACCGCGACCCCCTTGCTGTCCAGCAGCTGGCTGACGTCGTGCGGGTGCACGTCGAGGCCGCCGGCGGTCAGCGTGAACGAGATCGCGCCACCCCGGTCGACCGGCTCGGTGGGGCCCAGGACGCGCAGCCCCGGCACGGTGGCCAGGCCCTTCAGCGCGTACGCCGTGATCTCCTGCTCGTGCGCGGCCACCTTGTCCATCCCGACGGCGGACAGGTAGCCGGCCGCGGCGCCGAGCCCGACCGCCTGCGCGATCGGCGGCGTGCCGGCCTCGAAGCGGTACGGCGGCAGAGCGAAGGTGGAGCGCTCCAGCTCGACGACCTCGATCATCTCGCCACCGCCCAGGAACGGCGGCAGGGTCTCCAGCAGGTCGTAGCGGCCCCAGAGCACGCCGATCCCGGTCGGGCCGAGCATCTTGTGCCCCGTGAAGGCCACCAGGTCGGCTCCGGTGGCCGTGACGTCGACCGGGAGCTGCGGGACCGCCTGCGAGGCGTCCAGGACCAGCACGGCGCCGACCGCGTGGGCCAGTTCGCCGATCTCGGCGACCGGGTTGACCGTGCCCAGCACGTTGGAGACGTAGGTCACCGAGACGATCTTGGTCCGCTCGTTGATCAAGCCGTCGCGCTCGGCGCCGGCCAGGTCGAGCCGGCCCTCCTCCGTCACGTCGAACCAGCGCAGCGTGGCGCCGGTCCGCTCCGCCAGCAGCTGCCAGGGGACGATGTTGGAGTGGTGCTCCATCACCGAGATCACGATCTCGTCGCCCGGAGCAAGCTTGGCGCCGAGCGTGTGGGCGCACAGGTTGAGCGCCTCGGACGCGTTCTTGGTGAAGATCACCTCGTCCGGCCGCGGGGCGCCGATGAAGCCGGCGATGATCCGCCGGGCTCCCTCGTACGCCTCGGTCGCCTCGGAGCCCAGCTGATGCATCGCCCGGGCCACGTTGGCGTTGTGGTACAGGTAATGATCTTCGATCGCCTCGACCACACAGCGCGGCTTCTGCGACGTGTTGGCCGAGTCGAGGTAGACCACGTCCCGGCCACCCACCTGGCGTTCCAGGATGGGGAAGTCGGCCCGGAGGTGGTCGACGTCGAACGCGAACTCAGACACTGGCCCGCGCGGCCTTCACGTAACGGTCGTAGCCCTCGGCCTCGAGCCGCTCGGCCAGTTCCGCGCCATCCTGCTCGGCCACCCGGCCGGCCACGAAGACGTGCACGTGGTCCGGCTTGATGTAGCGCAGGATCCGCGTGTAGTGGGTGATCAACAGCACGCCGCGGTCGCCCTGGGCGCTGTAGCGGTTGACCCCGTCGGAGACGATCCGCAGCGCGTCGATGTCCAGGCCGGAGTCGGTCTCGTCCAAGATCGCGAACTTCGGGTTCAGCAGCTCCAACTGGACGATCTCGTGCCGCTTCTTCTCGCCACCGGAGAAGCCCTCGTTGAGGCTCCGGTTGGCCATCTCGGGGTCCATGTCGACCCGCTCCATGGCAGCGTTGACGTCACGCGCCCAGGTGCGCAGCTTCGGCGCCTGACCGTCGACCGCGGTCTTGGCGGTGCGCAGGAAGTTGGACACCGAGACGCCCGGCACCTCGACCGGGTACTGCATGGCCAGGAACAGGCCGGCCCTGGCGCGCTCGTCGACGGTCAGGCCCAGGATGTCCTCGCCGTCCAGCGTCACCGAACCCTGGGTGATCGTGTACTTGGGGTGGCCCGCGATCGAGTAGGCCAGGGTCGACTTGCCGGAGCCGTTCGGTCCCATGATCGCGTGCGTCTCGCCGCTGTTGATCGTGAGATCGACACCCTTGAGGATCTCCTTGGTGCCGGCTTCGGTCTCGACCGTCACATGCAGGTCGCGGATCTCGAGATTGGACATGGTGGGGCTGTGACTCCTGGTCTAGTTCGTTGCAGAGTTGGGGTTGGTGACGTCGACCAGAACCTCGCCGTCGACGATCTTGCAGGGATAGACGGCGACCGGTTCGGTCGCGGGCAGGCCGAGCGGCTCGCCGGTCTTCAGGGAGAACCGGGACCCGTGCAGGTAGCACTCGATCTCGCCGTCGCCGACATCGCCCTCGGAGAGCGGGATCGCGGCGTGCGAGCACTCGTCGGCGATCGCGTAGTAGGCGCCGCCCGAGTGGACGATCGCCAGTTCATGATCATCGACGTCGACGGGGATCGCCGACTCCGGTTCGACCTCGGCCGCCGAACAGGCCCTGATGTAGGTCATCAGGATGCCGCCGGCAGGCCGATGTTGATTGCGAGCTCCGCCTCGACCGCCTGCATCAGCTTGTCCTCGACGGCCGGGATGCCGATCTTACGGATGATGTCGGCGAAGAAGCCGTGCACCACCAGGCGGCGGGCCTCGGCCTCGTCGATGCCGCGGCTGCGCAGGTAGAACAGCTGCTCGTCGTCGAACCGGCCGGTGGTCGCGGCGTGGCCCGCACCCGCGATGTCGCCGGTCTCGATCTCGAGGTTCGGCACGGCATCGGCCCGGCAGCCGTCGGTCAGCACGAGGTTCCGGTTGGACTCGTACGTCTCGATGCCCTCGGCCGCCTTGCGGATCAGCACGTCACCGATCCAGACCGCGTGCGCACCCTCGCCCTGCAGCGCGCCCTTGTAGTCGACGTTGCTGCGCGACTTCGGCGCGTTGTGATCGACGAACAGCCGGTGCTCCAGGTGCTGCCCGGCGTCGGCGAAGTAGAGCCCGAGCAGTTCGGCGTCGCCGCCGGTGCTCTCGTACGCGACGGAGGCGTTCATCCGGACCAGGTCGCCGCCGAACGAGATCGCGACGTGCCGCAGGGTGGCGTCGCGGCCGACCAGGGCGTGCTGCGAGGTGTGGTGCACCGCGTCGTCGGCCCAGTCCTGCACGCTCACCACGGTCAGCTGGGCGCCCTCACCGACGACGATCTCGATCACGTCGGCGACGGTCGCACTGCCCTCGAAGCGGAGCACCACGGTCGCCTTGGAGAACGGCTCCGCGACGATCACCGCATGCCCGGCGGACGCCGTCTCGGTGCTCGACCCGACGTGGGTGATCACCGCCGCGTCGTCCACCACGGCCTCCTTGGCGACCTTGATCACGGTCACCGTCTCGGCCGCCTGCCAGGCCCGCGCGCTGATCCGGTCCGCCGGCACGTAGCCGCTGGACCCGACCACCGCGTCGTCGGCCGGCACCTCGGCCACCGTGACACCCTCGGGCAGCACGGCGTCGAGCGTGATCGCGCCGCCGCCGAACGGGGCGTCCTTGTGCAGGCCGCGGAGGCGCTTCAGCGGGGTGAACCGCCACACCTCCTCGAGCCCGGTCGGCACGGCATGATCATCGACCGCGAAGGACCCTTCCGGGTGCAGGTGGCTGGCCACCCGGTCGCTGGTCTCGACCGCACCAGCGACGTTCGGGGTTGTCGTCGTCACAGTTTCGCTTTCTGTCTTTGGTCTTGTGTCCTGAGCCTGTCGAAGGAGCCGCTCGGCGTCAGCCGACCGCGCCTTCCATCTGCAGCTCGATCAGCCGGTTCAGCTCGAGGGCGTACTCCATCGGCAGTTCGCGGGCGATCGGCTCGACGAAGCCGCGGACGATCAGGGCCATCGCCTCGTCCTCCTCCAGCCCGCGCGACATCAGGTAGAAGAGTTGATCTTCGCTCACCTTGGACACGGTCGCCTCGTGGGCCATCGAGACGTCGTCCTCGCGGATGTCGTTGTAGGGGTACGTGTCGGAGCGGCTGATCTGATCGACGAGCAGCGCGTCGCACTTCACCACGGAGGCCGAGTGGTGCGCCCCGGCGTCCACCTGCACCAGACCGCGGTACGAGGCCCGGCCGCCGCCGCGGGCGACCGACTTCGAGATGATCGAGGACGAGGTGTGCGGCGCGCAGTGCACCATCTTGGAGCCGGCGTCCTGGTGCTGGCCCTCGCCGGCGAACGCGACCGACAGGGTCTCGCCGCGGGCGTGCTCGCCCATCAGGTAGACCGCCGGGTACTTCATGGTCACCTTGGAGCCGATGTTGCCGTCGACCCATTCCATCGTCGCGCCCTCCTCGCAGGTGGCGCGCTTGGTGACCAGGTTGTACACGTTGTTCGACCAGTTCTGGATCGTCGTGTAGCGGCACCGGGCGTTCTTCTTGACGACGATCTCCACCACCGCGGAGTGCAACGAGTCCGACGAGTAGATCGGCGCCGTGCAGCCCTCGACGTAGTGCACGTAGGCACCCTCGTCGACGATGATCAAGGTCCGCTCGAACTGGCCCATGTTCTCGGTGTTGATCCGGAAGTACGCCTGCAGCGGGATCTCCACGTGCACGCCCTTCGGCACGTAGATGAACGAGCCGCCGGACCAGACCGCCGTGTTCAGCGCGGCGAACTTGTTGTCGCCGACCGGGATCACGGTGCCGAAGTACTCCTGGAACAGCTCCGGGTACTCCTTCAGCGCGGTGTCGGTGTCGAGGAAGACCACGCCCTGCTTCTCGAGCTCCTCGTTGATCTTGTGATAGACCACCTCGGACTCGTACTGGGCGGCGACGCCGGCGACCAGGCGGGCCTTCTCCGCCTCCGGGATGCCGAGCTTGTCGTAGGTGTTCTTGATGTCCTCGGGCAGGTCCTCCCAGCTGGCGGCCTGCTTCTCCGTGGAGCGGACGAAGTACTTGATGTTCTCGAAGTCGATGCCGGACAGGTCGGCACCCCAGGTCGGCATCGGCTTGCGCCGGAACAGCTTGTGTCCCTTGAGCCGCAGGTCGAGCATCCAGTCCGGCTCGCTCTTCAGCCGGGAGATGTCGGCGACCACGTCATCGCTCAACCCGCGGCGCGCCGCGGCGCCCGCGGTGTCGGAGTCGGACCAGCCCCACTGGTATTTGCCCAGCGCCTCCAGGTGTTCCTCCTGGGTGTGACCGGTACCGACGGGACGGTTCGCGATGTCGGGGGTCTGCGTCATGAGTGAGACCTTTCGGTTGCGGTTTCGGTGGTGGCCTTCGGAATATGGGTGGTGCAGACGCCGTCGCCGTGGGCGATCGTCGCCAGCCGCTGGACGTGGACGCCGAGCAGCCGGGCGAACGCCTTGGTCTCGGCCTCGCAGAGTTCGGGGAACCGCTCGGCCACGTGCGCAACCGGGCAGTGGTGCTGGCACAGCTGCTCGCCGGCGCCGGCGGGACGGCTCGCCGCGACGTAGCCGTCGTCCGACAGCGCCGTGGCCAGCGCCTCGGCCGGCGTGACCTCCGGCCCGGACTGGGCCAGGATCCGCCCGTAGCGCTGCTCGGTCTCGGCGATCCGGGCGTCGGCGAACGCCGCCACGGCGTCCGGCCCGGCGTGCTCGCGCAGGTAGTCCAGCGCGGAGATCGCCAACTCGTCGTACGCCGCGTAGAACTCCTGCCGGCCGGCGTCGGTCAGCGCGAACACCTTGGCCGGGCGGCCCCGCCCGCGATGCCCGTACACGCGCTGTTCCCGGGCCTCGATCTGGCCCTGCTCGGTGAGCACGTCGAGATGGCGGCGAATGGCCGCCGCCGTAAGATCGAGGCGTTCGGCCAGTGCCGCCGCGGTCGACGGGCCGTACTCGAGGATCGAGGACGCGACCCGCTGCCTGGTCGAGGAATCAGCGTCCGCGTTTTTCACAACGCCAGTGTGCTCTTATTCTGCGTTTGGTTTCAAATAAGGCTTCACTAAGTGACGGAGGGCACGTTCTCAGGCCGTCGGTGCAGTTCGACCACGAGCCCGGCCGGCTGACGGTGCGCGGCGAGGACCGACAGCCCGGCGCCCGCCGCGAGTTCGGTGAACTCGGCCAGGTCCCGCACCCGGCCGCCGAGCAGGACCAACTCGACCTCGAGCCCGCTGGGCTGCTCGGCGTCGAGGGCCCCGCCGCGGACCAGCACCCGGCCGGTCGCACCGGCGGCCTCGGCGCAGCGGGTCAGGATGGCCACGGCCTCGGGGTCCGGGAAGTCGTTGATGATGCTGGACAGCAGATAGAGGTCGGCGCCCGCCGGCAGCGGGTCGAAGAAGCTCTGCGCCACGACCTCGGCCCGATCGGCCAGGCCCGCCTCGGCCAGCACCTGCTCGGCCCGCGCAGCCGTCGGCGGCAGCTCGACCAGCGTCCCGCGCAGCTCAGGCCGGGCCTTCAGGATCGCGGCCAGCTTGTAGCCCGCACCCCCGCCGACGTCGACGATCGTCGTCGCGCCGGCCCAGGCCTGCTCGGGCAGGATCCGCGGATCCGGATCGCCGTGCCCGGCCGGGCCCATCAGCGCGTCGAAGTCCGCGGACAGTTCCGGATGAGCGGCCAGATCCTCCCAGAACGGCCGGCCGAACCTCTCCTGATAGACCGGTCGGCCGAGCCGTACGGCCTCGAGCAGGGTCGTCCAGGAATGCGCGAACCGGCCACCGAGCCCGTCCAGCCCGTACCCGAGCCGAGCTCCCTCGCCCCGCAACTGCTGCCCCGCCTCGGTCAACGCGAACCGCCCGCGCTCCTCCTGCCGGAGCAACCCGCGGCCGGAGAGGTGGCCGAGGATCCTGCGCAGATAGTCGGCATCGCAGTCCGCCACATCGGCCAACTCCTCAGCCGATCGTGGTCCGTCGGCCAGCAGCTCGGGTAGGCCGAGCGTGATCACGACCCGGATCGCCCAGGGCGTGGCCAGGTCCGCCAGTTCCTCGAGGTTGGAATCGGACATCACTCACTCTCCGCTCCGGGGAACCAGTGAGGCACCCGCGCCGATGCGTCCTGGACCAGATCGAGAATCTCGGCGTCCCGGAGTTGTGCGTCCCGGACCATGGATTCGAGTAGCACCATCTCGGTGCGAAGTCTGGCCAGAGGGTCGCCCTCGATGGCATCGCCGTCGCCCAACGCGTTCAGAAACAGAACTTCGGCCAACTGCGGGTCCAGTTCTGCGTTCTCCTGGCTTCTCAGGCGAATATCCGCGACATAGCGAACGACTTGACCACGATCGTACGTCTGCCCGAAATGTCGCCCGGCAGCCAGGATAAAGGTTGCCGAGACGTGGGCCGCATATAGAACCCAAGCCTCTGTGGCACCGTCTCCAGTGAGTCTCCCATAGCCTTCAGCCGCGGCGGCGAAGTCACCAGACAGATGGGCACGAAGCGTGTCGACAGCACGCTGATCCGAATGCATCCGCGGCAGGCCTCCCGTCACTCACCATCAAGCCACGTCATCGCGAGCCCATGCGCCTCGAGGAGGAAGTTGTCCAGGTCAGAATTGGACATCTGAGCATCGTGAACCAATCCCGCAAGAAGCGGCCCGTAGTGAGCTGCCTGTACGTCGCCGTCGATGTCATCGATCTCCTCGTCACTCACCACCGCAAGCAGGAGACGCTCGGCAACCCGCGGATCAAGAGCAGCGGCGACTCGATCGGAGCGGAGCCGGATCCTGGTCACGAACTCGATCACCGCCGGCCTCGGATCGTCGAGCGAGAACCTTTTCTCGGCCGCCGTGAAGAAGGCTGCCGGAATCAAGGACGCCAACTCTCGCGATTGCACCTCGGAGAGGGACTCGGAAATGCTACCGAATTCATCCATGTCTCCGTGAAGATAGGCACGCAAAGCTGCGACGGAATTTCTCTCGTTACTCATTGATGATCTCTCTCGGTATGTTTCTTCCAAACACGCGCCAGCCATTCAGCCGTGAGTGCAACAGCAAACACTACTCCCGACACCATTCCGCCAACATCCGGCACACCGTGCGGCGACTGGTGGATATGGGGACCATCGTTGACTCTCGTCTCAGAACGACCTGACGGCGGCGGAGGATTCAGAATGTCCCTCGTGACATTGACTCCGTCCTTGGTTTCCTTCAATATCGAGTCCAGGTTGTTGTTGACCGCACGCCTGAATTTGTCGGCGGGCCGCTTCTTGTCATCATCCTCCGGAAGTTGGTCCGGTGGCTTCTGAACCTCGATCGTGATGACCATGTCCTGCGGATCAGTGTCGCGAGCTTTCGGGCTCAAATCCCTCTCAGACGGCTTGGAGTCAGCCCCGGTGGCGAACTGATCGATCCTGGACTCCGCCTTCCGTCCGGCCTCGGCGGGCCCACTTCCCTTGCCCGACTGTTCGGATCGTGATCGATTGGCATCGGCAGCTCGCGATCCGCCCTCCTTCGCGCCGGGATCATGCACCGTGCGACCCGCCTCCGGCGGTCCTTGCTCAGAAGGCACGTCCTGGGGCCCCATGGTCCGGGACTGCGGGTCGGGACCTCGGTTGCCCTCGGCCGATAGGTCCCGTTGCCGAGCGTCATCCGTCCGATGATCTGACCGGCGATCTTGATCCACGGGTGTGGCGTCGGCGTCCTTCGCGTCGTGTGCCAGCCGCGACTCGCGGCCACCGCCCGGACTCTCGCCCGCGGCGATCCCAGCACGGTCATGATCATCACCATCGTTCGCAGTCTCGCCGGTTGTTGCCGCGTGATCCTGCGATCCGTCACCCCGCTCCGCTTCGTCCTCGCAGTTCACCGCTTCAGAGTCCGGTTGTGTGTCGCCCCGGTCGGCCCAGCCGCGGGCGCTTCGGCCGCTCAGGTCGGGATCGCGTGCTTCCTGCGGACGGCTGTCAGCCCGGGGCTCCTCAACCGCCGGATCGCCGGCGCCGTCATCCGCCTGGCGGGCTCGCTCCGCGCTCCGGATGTCGGTACGACGCACGCCCTCACCACTGCCGTCCGCATTCGTGGTGCGGTTCCGGCTCTCCAATGCGGCCAGGAGCTCCGCATCCTCATCCTCTCGCAGGCTCTCCGTCGCGCGTTCCGGATGGTTCGTCGCCGCGCGATTGAAGGACGCCCCGGACTGGTCGGCCGCCTGATTCCGTGTGTCGGCGGCGGGCGACTCACTCGGCATCTCCTGTTCCTTCGCCGGCCTGTCGAAAGCCACCGTCACCACCTCCTCGTTCGACTGCCTCAACCCTGTCACGCGAACCGTCCCCGGCGCGACCATCGCCCTCGCTTCGATTCGAGTCGGCCGGACCGGATCAGCCGGAGTCCGTCACGAAATCAGCCGGCCCCGATCGTCGCGAAATGTGCGAGCGGCCAGCGACAGGCGACAAACGATGTGAGCATCGAGCCAAGGCGTTCGTCCCACTCGGGATGGTCCGGCGCAATGCCGACCGCCGCGACGAGCCCCGGCCCGAACGGATCTCCGAAAGCGATGAGCCGCATCGACTCGTGGTCCTTCTGAGCCGAATCAACCCATGCCGACACCGTCCGGAGTTGCTCCCGGACGGATTGGCCCGGGATCGGCCGGCTGGTCTCGTGTTCCCACGCCGCACTCTCAGGGTGACGCCCGGCATCGGGAAGATCACGGTGCGCGCGTGTCAGGCGATCCTGGATCACCGACCAGCGGTACGGCGTCGCCAGCCACTCGGGCTCGCTCCCGATGTGATGTCCGCCGGTGGCGATCATGGCCCGCAGCGTCGAGGCGACATGATCCGCTAACCCGGTGGGACTGATCCGATCCGAGATCACCGTCGAGCGCGAGGCGACGGCGTCGTCCACCGCGTGAGAGATCGCACACTCACGCGTCCGGGCAGCAATTCGCCGAATCGTCTGGAGCAACGGGTCATCCGGCACCGGAACAGTCCGGCCGATCAGGTGCGCCACGACCGCCAGTTCCGACCACAGCACGAGATGCGGTTCGTTTCGCAGGGCACGCCCCGCCATGATCATCTGGCGTGTCGTGCAGGGTTCGGCGTGGCAGTAGCGGCTACAGGTTGCGGTCCGTGACTTCACCAGTTGCGAGCCCGGGCCGGATGCAACTGACGAGTCCTCCAGGACCGTTCCGTCCGGCATCGCGGCCAGGACCGGGTAGTCCATGCCGTCGGTGAAGACCGCGGCCTGCCCGGGTGGCAGCGTCACGAGGTAGTCGGACTGCGCCTCGGTCAGGTTCATGGTGGCACCGACGGCGTCGCGGTCGTCCTGAGCCGGAAGTCGGTGGACGATCTTGACGGCGGTGTTCTTGATCACGTCCGGCAGGAGCTTGGACGGGATCTGCTCGGCGATGATCAAGCCCTCGCCGTACGCGCGGATCTCGGCCAGCAGCCCGGCAAACATCTCGACCGCGTGGGCGGCGGGACCCTCGGTCGCGTTGCGGAGCAGGCGGTGCGCCTCCTCGAACACCGTCAGGTGGCGCAGACCGGTCGACGGTCCGTTGTTGTGCTTCTGCTCAAGACGGAGGTGTTCGACCAGCCTGATCAGGACCGTGCCCATCAGGAAGGCCTTGTCCCGGTCGTCACCGACGTCTTCGATCTCGAACACGACGTTGGACCGCAGCACCGCATCGAGATCGAGCGGATGGCCGCCCTCCAGGAACCGACCGGTCGTGCCGAGCCGCAGGCTGGAGAGGCGGACCGCGATGAAGCCGCGCACGTTGTCGGTGATCTCCTGGCTGTAGCCGATGTCGTCGACGACATCGGCGGCGGTCCGCTGGAGATCACCGAGGGTCGGGTACCGGGGCACGATTCCAGGCCTGGCCGGTTCGCCGAGCGCGAGGTCCCAGCCGAGCTTCTGGTAGCTCTGCGTCAGCGCCGAACTGAGGACCTGCGGGAACGGCTCGTCCGCTTCGAACGCAGCCAGGAACAAGGCCCGTACAAGATCAAGATGGGTCTGCAGAGGGAAGCGATTCCCCGCCTTGTCGACGGCGGGTTCCAAGGGGTTCAGCCCGGCCGGCGGCTGATCTGGAGCTCCGGGCCGGATCGCGATCACCTGCTGTCCCGCTGCCTTCAGCCGCGACGCCATCAGGCGATACTCCGCCTTGGCGGGTTCGATCACCAGCCACGGAATTCCCTGCTCCGTCGCGGTCGCCAACAACCCACGCACGGTCTGCGACTTGCCGGCACCCGTGGCGCCGCAGACGAAGGTGTGCCGGTTCAAGCTCGGCAACGGCAGTGTCAGGTCCTCGGCGGCCCGCCGCTGGCGGTCGAGAACCGTACCCAGGCGGACGCCCGGCTGCCGACTCGAGTCGGCCTCGGGCTCGGTGGTGACGTCGAACTCCGGCGCCAGGCGGAAGCGAACGCCGGGAATCTCGACCGCGGGAGGCACCGCAAGGGCAGCGAGAAGTCGGGAGCTGACGTACTCGGACCGGACGGTTGAGTCGTCCAGGGCGGAGTCAAGTCGAGCAGCGCCGCGGGCAGGAACGAGGGTGTAGGGCAGGTCGTCGACGCCGACCGACGCAGCGAGGACCGCTGCGATCCGCCGAGCTGCTGCAGCCGATCCTCCTCCGGCCAGATAGCGCACTCGCCATAAGCCGCCGGTCTCGCCCAAGCTCAGCTCGCGGTGACGCCGGCGCAATCGCTCCGCTGCCAGTGTGTGCTCCGGCGATGCACCGGACCGCGCGGCCGCTCGCCGTAGCTCATGGCTGACCTCGGCAACGGCTTCCTCCAACTGATCACCGACGACCGGTTCGGCCATCACCAGCCAACTGAACGGCTCGTGCCAGACCTGCAACAGGCAGTCCTCGAGCGATGGTGGCCGGTGGTCGAGCTGAGGCGGGCGGCCGGGAGGATCAGCAACCGGATCGGCAGCGATCCCGATCGGAGCCCAGTACGGCACCTCTCGCAACGTCCCGGCCAAGACGCCCGGCGCTGTCGTCCGACCGCGGCCGCCGGTCGGAAGGCTGACCATAGCCTCGCCGGACTCCGCGAGGGGCGACACCAGGGCCGGACCGGCGACATGCACCTCAACCGGACCTGCCGCATCGGGACGATGCCAGCACACGGCCAACGGGCCCGGACCCGCGTGGTAGGCCGAGTTGATCGCGGCCAGTCGGCGCTCCAGGTCCCGCGGCGCCTCGCCCTGCCGCGAAGGTCGCGGTACTTCCGTCAGTCGACAGGACGCCAACGCGGTCAGGCTGGCGAAGCCCATCACCCTCAGCCGGCCAGGATGTCGCCGAGGTCGAACTTCACGGGCTCCTCCAGCTGCTCGTACGTGCACGAGCGCGGTTCGCGGTCCGGGCGCCAGCGGTTGAACTGGGCGGTGTGGCGGAACCGGACGCCCTCCATGTGTTCGTACCGGACCTCGACGACGCGCTCCGGCCGAAGCGGCGTGAAGGAGAGGTCCTTGCCGTTGCTCCACCGGCTGCCCTCGGCGTTGCGCGGGGTACGGGTGCCTTCCTCCTGCTTGGCCCAGGCCCACGGATGATCATCGAAGGTGGTCACCAGCGGCTGCAGCTCGGTGAACAGTTCCTTCCGCCGGGCCGCGGGGAAGGCGCCGATCACTCCGACCGAGGCAAGATCACCGTCGTCGTTGTAGAGGCCGAGCAGCAGCGAGCCGATCGCGTCCGGGCCGCTCTTGTGGGTCCGGTAGCCGGCCACCACACAGTCCGCGGTCCGTTCGTGTTTGATCTTGAACATGACCCGCTTGTCCGGCTGGTACGTGACCGCGAGCCCCTTGGCCACAACGCCGTCCAGGCCGGCGCCCTCGAACTGGGTGAACCAGTCCTCGGCCAGCCCGGCGTCGCGCGTGACCGGGGTGAGGTGGACGGGCGCGTCGGCCTCGGCCAGCGCCTGCTCGAGAGCGGCGCGGCGTTCGGTGAACGGCCGGTCGGTGTAGTCCTCGTCACCGAGCGCCAGCAGGTCGAAGGCGATGAACCGGGCCGGCGTCTGCTCCGACAGCAGCTTGACCCGGCTCGCGGCCGGGTGGATCCGCTGCTGCAGCAGGTCGAAGTTGAGCCGGTCGCCGGACTCGCCGATCACGATCAGCTCGCCGTCGATCACCGCGCGCTCGGGGAAGTTGGCCTTGACCGCCTCCACCATCTCCGGGAAGTAGCGGGTCATCGGGCGTTCGTTGCGGCTGCCGATCTCCACCTCGTCACCGTCGCGGAAGATGATCGAACGGAAGCCGTCCCATTTCGGCTCGTAACTGAAGTCGCCGGCCGGGATCTGCTTGACCGACTTGGCCAGCATCGGCTTCACCGGCGGTTGCACGGGGAGGTCCATGTCGACACGCTAACCGAATCCGGGCGCCGTAGGATCGCTTCCGTGCCCGAGCCGGATCCCGCCCTGTCGATCGACGGGCTGTCGGTACGGCTGGGCGGCCGCAGCATCCTGGCCGACGTGAACCTGCGGGTCGAGCACGGCCGGCTGACCGCCCTGCTCGGACCGAACGGGGCCGGCAAGACCACCCTGATCCGCTGTTGCTCGGGTCTGATCACGCCCGACGGCGGGCGGATCTCGGTGCTCGGTGCGACGCCGGGCTCGCCGACCGCCCTGGCCGGCGTCGGCATGATGCCGCAGAGCACCGGTGCCTGGTCCGGGGTGCGGCCCGGGGAACTGCTGCGCTATCTGAGTTCCCTGTACGGCGAGCCGCTCGATCCGGCAGCGCTGCAGGAGCGGCTCGGCATCGACGCGTACGCGCGGATCCCGTACCGCCGGCTGTCCGGCGGTCAGCAGCAGGCGGTCAACCTGGCCGGGGCGCTGATCGGCCGGCCGAAGTTGATCTTCCTCGACGAACCGACCGCCGGGATGGACCCGCACGCCCGCCGGGCGACCTGGGACCTGCTTCGCGAGCTCCGTACCGCCGGTGTGGCGATCCTGCTCACCACGCATGCGATGGAGGAGGCCGAGGCCTTGGCCGACCAGGTGTCGATCCTGGACGGCGGCGTGATCAAGATCGCCGGTACGGTGGCCGAGCTGACCGCCGACGGTGCCAGCCTGGAGGAGATCTTCCTGTCCTCGACCCACCCGGGAACGCCATGACCGCCCTGGACTTCACGCCGGCCCCGGCGGCCGCCCCGGCCTCCCGCCGGATCCTGCAGCACGCCGTGATCGAGGCGACGCTGCTGGTCCGCAACGGCGAGCAGTTGCTGCTGGCCCTGGTGATCCCGGTCGGCATCATGATCATCGGCCGGATCGTCGGCGGCCCGTTCGGCGACCTCGGCAGCCTGGTCCCGTCGGTGCTCGGGCTCGCCGTCTGGTCCAGCGCCTTCACCTCGGTCGCGATCGCGACCGGCTTCGAGCGGAGGTACGGCGTGCTGGAACGGCTGGCCGCCACTCCCCTCGGCCGGTCCGGGCTGCTGGCCGGCAAGACCCTGGCCGTGATCATGATCGTGGCCGGCCAGCTGGTCGTGATCTCGGCGGTCGGCCTGCTGCTCGGCTGGCGCCCGCGGTTCGGGTCGGTGCCGGCACTGGCCGCACTGTTGATCATGGTGCTGGCGATCGCGACGTTCAGTTGCCTGGCCCTGTTGCTGGCCGGCCGGCTCCGCGCCGAGGCGACCCTCGGGCTGGCGAACCTCGTCTATCTGATCTTCGCCGCAGCAGGCGGCCTGGTCGTCCCGATCGACAGCTATCCGGAAGTCCTGCGCCCCGTCCTGCCGTTCCTACCCACCGCCGCGCTGGGTGAAGGACTGCGCGCCGCGGCAGCCGGTACTCCGCTGTGGTGGCCGGTGCTGGTGCTGGTGGGCTGGCTGGTGATCAGCGGCGTCGCCGCCCGCGCCACCTTCCGCTGGACCTCCTGAGCCACTGGCTGCGCGGCCGTCGGCCGACGAGGAATTCACTCGCGCGTCGACGAGGGCGGCACTAGCGTCGGCCGGATGGCGGAGTTCGTGAAGGGGCTGGACCTGGCGCACGGCTTCTACCGGGAGGTCGTGGCACCGCTGATCGAGCGGCCGCACACGGCCTGCCTGATCGGCGAGGGGTCCGAGGTGCTCGGGTACGACACCGCGCGGTCCACGGACCATGAGTGGGGACCGCGGCTCCAGGTGTTTCTCGCCGCGGCGGACGTGGCGCCCGTCCGGGAACGGATCGAGCGAGGACTTCCGGCGCACTACCTCGATCGGCCCACGAGCTGGTTCTCCCTGGACGCCGGCCGGGACGCACACCATCTCGAGATCGCTACGCTGACCGACTGGCTCGCCCGTCGGCTTCCGACGATCAGCACGGACCGCCCTGACATCGCGACCTGGTTGAGCGTGCCGCAGCAGCACCTGCTGCAGCTCACCGCCGGCCGGGTGTTCCGCGACGATCTCGGCGAGCTGACCCGGCTGCGCGAGACGTACCGTTGGTATCCGGACGACGTCTGGCGCTGGATCCTGGCGGCACAGTGGTACCTGATCGGCAACCAGGCGCCCTTCCTGGGCCGCTCCGTCGAGCTCGGTGATCTTCGCGGCGCGCGGCTGATCATCGCCCGGCTGTGCCGGTTGATCATGGAGTTGGCGTTGCTGCAGGAACGTCGCTACCGGCCGTACGACAAGTGGTTCAGCCGCGCCTTCGACGATCTCGCGGCCGCGGACGACCTCGGCGACCTGGTCGATCGCGCCCTGACCGAGGCGCCGACCGGGCGGGACGACGCGCCGCTGCTGCAGGCCCTGATCCTGGCCGGGCACCGGCACAACGCGCTCGCGCTGACCGAGCCGGTGCCGCCGGCGATCGGGCCGTTCGAGGTCGGCGTCAACGGGGCCGTCCGGCCCTACCCGGTGCTGAACTCGGGCGCCTACATCGACGCCCTCGTCGCGTCGATCACCGATCCGAAGCTGCGCGACCTGCCCCGGGTCGGAGCCATCGATCAGCTCACTCACGCCGAAGACCTGGTGATCAACTTCACCGGTTGGCCCGAGACACTCGCCGAGGACTTCCGCGCGCAGCTGTGAGACCCGCTCGACTCCACTTCCTGACACCCCTGTCAGGATTCTGTCATCACTGTTAACCTCGGTTCGGTGACCTTCATCGAGGACGCTCGCCGCGCGCAGATCCTGGACGCGGCCATCCGCGTGATCGCCGAACAGGGCTATGCGGCTGCCTCGATGGGCCGGATCGCGGAGCGGATCGACGTCAGCCGGGCGCTGATCAACTACCACTTCCGGACCCGGACCGCGCTGATCGACGCCGTCGTCGAGGACTGCTACGCGGCCGGGCACCGAGCCATCCGGCCCGCCATGGACGCGTCCGGCTCCGCCGCCGGGATGCTGGACGCCTTCATCGCCGGCAGCGTCGCGTTCTACCGGGCCGAGCCACACCGGATCGGGGCGCTGGGCGAGATCATCGCCGGCACGCTCAAGTCGGACTACCGGCCGGTCGCCGCCCGGCTCCAGGGCGAGCTCGACGCGCTGGCGCTGCTGTTCCAGGAAGGTCAGCGAGCCGGCGAGTTCCGAACCTTCGACCCGGCGATCATGGCCGGCGTCGTTCGCGGTGCGCTCGACGGTCTGCTCCGCGACTGGGCCCGCGACCCCGGCCTCGACCTCGACCACTACCGGGACGAGTTGATCACCACCCTGCGGCAGGCAACCCATCGACGGAGGCCACGAACATGAACACCCACACCCATCCGAAGCCGGCTCGCCCCGGCCACCGCGGCGCGGCCTGGGCGCTGATCGTCCTGACCCCGCTGATCGCCGAGCTCGCGCTCGGTTCGACACCGATCACGCTGGCCTGGCTGGTGATCATCTGGATGCCGGTGTACGGCGCCGGAGTGCTGCTGATCCGCGAGCTCGTGGTCCGTACCGGTCGCGGCTGGCCCAGCCTGGTCCTGCTCGCGATCGCGTACGAACTCCTGGAGGACGGGTTCGGGCTGCAGGCGCTGACCAGCCCGAACCTTTACCACGCGGCGGACTGGGGCGCCCGGATCCTCGGGTTCAACGTGCCCTACTGGGTCGCCCAGATGATCTATCACGGCATCTTCACCGTGATCATCCCGATCGCCGTGGTCAATCTGCTGTTCCCGAGCCACCGCGGTCGCCCGTACCTGAAGCGGGGCGGCATGATCATCGCCGCGATCGTGACCCTGATCGGGGTGATCCTGCTCCGGGTCAGTGTGCCGCCGTCACAGGATCCCGGCTATCAGGCCCCGGTGCCGTTCCTGATCGGCTGCGGCGCCGTGATCATCGTCCTCGGCTTCCTGGCCCTGCGCGTCGTGCCGCCGGCCTCGCCGCGGCCGCACGACGGTCAGGTGCCAGGGCTGCCGGCCCTCTATCTGGGCTCGGCCATGGCGATCATGATCGTGCTCTTTCTCACCTTCCCGATCTTCGGCGCCCGGCAGCCGGCCTTCACCGTCGGGATGACCGTCCTGATCCCCGTCGCCGCGGCGATCGCCGGTGTCGCGATCGCCTACCGGCTGCTGACCCGGATGATCAACTCGACCCGCTGGACCGATCGGCACAGCCTGGCCGTGATCGGCGGCGCCCTGGTCGCCCACACGATCGCGGGACTGATCATCATGGCCCGCACCGTCGTCGATCAGGTCGGCCTCGCCGTGATCGCCGCGCTGACGGTCGCCGGACTGGTCTGGCTCGACCGCCGGCTGCGGCGGCGAGCCGAGTCGCCTACGACAGCAGCGGAATTCGAGTCGCGTCCGGGCCGAGCAGGTCCCGCTCCGCGTCCGTGAGCCCGGCCCGCCCGGTCGCGACGGCCAACTCGCGGGCCTCGGTCCAGCCCAGACCGGCCGGCCAGTCGCGGCCCAGCAGCGAGAGGAACACGGGCGCCATCACCGCGTGCGCCTCCCTCGTCGTCCACGGCGGCCGGTCGAGGGAGAGCGCGACGTCCAGGCCGTGCGCCGCCAGTGAGATCACCCGGGTCGACAGCCAGTCGGAGAGCCGCAGCGGTCCGACCCGGGCCACCTCGACGACGCGATCAAGATCATCGTCGGCCAGCGCCGCGCTCGCGTCGCCCAGGGAATCCGCCAGCAGGTCGGCAACGCTGCCGGTCAGCTGAGCGGCGGCCATCTGGGTCTCGCGGACGTTGGCGTCCCGGTATTCGGCGGTGTCCCGCTCCGGCCGACGGTAGTCGTCGGCGGCCTCGCGCGGCCGGTCGCCGGCCGGCGCGGTCCGGAACTCGCCGACCCGGACGCTGCCGGCGACGTGGACGATCAACTCCGGCCCCCTGCACCACGCCACCCGGCCCGGAGGCGCTGGAGGGTGTCGCGAGAACTCCACAGCTCGAACGCTGGAAGCCGCTGAAGCGCTTCATCAGGTGAGCTGAGGAGAAATGACGACAGCAGCCAGGTGCCCGCCGCCTCTGCCGGTCAGGCGCCGCGGCGCTGTGCCAGCAACCAGCGCGTGAGTTCGGGATCCTGATAGGCGTTCGTCCAGGCGTCGTGTCCTTGCGCGTCGTAGATCGTGGCCTCGGCCCGCCCGCCGGCACGTTCGACAGCGGCGACCATGTCGCTGGTGCCTCGGGCCGGGACCGACTCGTCGTGGGCGTTGTGGAACGCCCGAACCGGGACGTCGCGCAACCGTCCCGCCAGCCACGGCTGGCCGGCGCCACAGATCGGCACCAGGGCGGCGAACCGATCGGGATGGCGGATCGCCAACTCCCAACTGCCGATGCCGCCCATGCTCAGGCCGGTCAGGTAGACCCTGGACGGGTCGACCGGGAATCCGGCTTCGATCTCGTCGAGCAGGGCGATCAACGCGTCCTGATGCCAGGTCCACCAACTGTCGGCCGGGCATTGCGGGGCGACCAGGAGGTACGGAAGCTCGTCCCCTTCGGCCGCCAGCTTCGGCGGACCGTGGACCGTGACCAGCTCAAGGTCGTCGCCCCGTTCCCCCGAGCCGTGCAGGAAGAGCAGCACCGGCCACGGCTCTGGGATCCGCGACGGCGTGAAGATCAGAGAATCGAGACCGTCGGTCCGTGAGATCTCGGCGCGGAGGTGTCGTCGGTCCATGATCGGCAGTTTCCCATGATCGTCGCAGCCCTCCTTCAGCGCTGGGGTTGTCGGTCCTCGAGCAGAGCGGCGATCTTGCTCCGGCAGCCGCCGCAACCGGTGCCGGCGCGGGTTTCGCGGCCCACGTCGGCGACGGTACGGGAGCCGGCGACGATCGCGGCCTCGACGGTCTCCTTGGGCACGCCGTTGCAGCGGCAGACCGGGGCGCCGGAGGGCTCGTCGCCGCCGTCCGGGCCGTCGCCGCGGAGCAGCAGCGAGCGGTCCCAGGGCAGTTCGGCCCCGGTGTCGTACAGCCAGGCCAGTTCCGCCCCGGCGTTCGGCATGCCGAGGCTGACCAGGCCGGTCAGCCGCCCGGCCCGGGTGATCATCTTCACGTACCGGCCGTGCGCCGGGTCGAGCCACTGGGCCACCTCGAGTCCCGGCGTCCAGGGGCCGGCCAGGGTGTCACCGGCGGCCACCAGATCAAGATCATCGGCCTTCAGCTGGATCATGCCGTCGATGCCGGTGCCCACCCGCGAGGGCGTACCGTCGATCAGCCGGTCGGCCAGCGCCTCCGCCTGTTCCCAACCGGGCGCGATCAACCCGGCCGGGGCCGAGGTCTTCAGCGGGCGCTCGGCGCACTCCGGACAGTACGGACTCTCAGCACACCGCACCTCCGCGCAGTCGCCGATGGCGAAGATCGACTCCGTACCCCAGCAGGCGAGATCATGATCGACGAGGATCCCGTTGTGACAGCGCAGCCCGGCCGCCTCGGCCAGCTCGGTCCGGGCCAGCGCTCCGCAGGTCAGCACCAGCTCGTCGCCGCGGACGAACCGGCCGTCGGAGAACTCGATCCCGGTGAACCGGCGGCCATGATCATCGGACTCGCTGAGCAGGGCCCGGCAGATCACGTCGGACACGACGAAGACACCGGCGGCCCGGAGCGACTGCAGCAGCAACCGGCCGCCGTCGGCGTCGAGCGCGCGGGCCATCGGGTACGGGCCCGAGTGGATCAACGTGGCGTCGAGCCCGGCCCGGGCCAGGCCGAGCACCAGTTCCAGGCCCAGTACGCCGCCGCCGAGGACGACGATCCGTCGGTCGGCCGCCACCGAGTCGCGCAGCCGGTCGGCATCGTCGAGGGACCGCAGCACCTGCACGCCGCTCAGCTCGCGCCGGTCGATCCGGCCGGAGAGTCCTTCCAGGGCAGGAACGTAGGCGCGGGCTCCGGTCGCGAACACGAGCCGGTGCCAGCCGATCACCTCACCACCGGCCAGCACCACGGTCCGCGCCTCCCGGTCGACCTCGGTGACGACGGCACCGAGCCGTACGTCCACGCCGTCGCCGATCAGCTCCGCCGCATCGGACAGCCAGAGCGAGGCCCGGGTCGCGACGCCGGTGGCCAGTTCGCCGATCATGACCCGGTGGTAGGCCGGTTCCGGCTCTGCTCCGATCACGGTGATCGCGAACTGCTCCGGCTCGCCGGCCGCCCGTCGACTCCGGTTGGCCGCGCGCAACCGGTCGATCAGCCGGGCCGCCACCGGGCCGAAGCCGATGATCACCACGCGTTCCGGTCCGTTCACTCCGCCACCTCCACAGGCTGAATGTCCATCGGCGCGTCGACCGCGATCAGCTCGACCCGGACCGAGGCGACCTTGAACTCCGGCATCCCGGACACGGGGTCGGTCACCTCCGTGGTGAGCAGGTTCGCCCGCTGCCGGTCCGGGAAGTGGAACGGCAGGAAGACGGTGTCGCGCCGGATCGCCCTGCTGTAGGCGGCTCGGACCTGGCACTCGCCACGGTCGTTGTGCAGCCGGACCCGGTCGCCGTCGCCGATCCCCAGCGCGGCCGCGGTCGCCGGGTGGATCTCGAGCATCGCCTCCGGCCGGGCCGACGCCAGCTCCGGAACCCGGCGGGTCTGGGCCCCGGACTGGTAGTGCTCGAGCAGCCGCCCGGTGATCAACACCAGCTCGCCACGCCGGTGCAGCCGGTCGGCCGGTCCCCGGTACTCGACGGTGATCAACTTCGCCCGGCCGTTCGGCGTCGGGAAGCCGTCCGCGAACGGTCGCGGTGTCGACCGGCCGCCCTGCGGGTACGGCCAATAGCAGGCCTCGCCGTCGTCCAGCCGCGCGTAGCTGATCCCGGAGTAGTCCGCGCGACCGCCGGCGGACGCGCGCCGCAGTTCGTCGAACACGGTCTCCGGATCATCGCTGAAACCGGTGGTCTCGCCGAGCCGACGGGCCAGCTCGGTGAGGATCCACAACTCGCTGCGCGCCCCGGCCGGCGGCGGTACGGCAGCGCGGCGCCGGATCACCCGGCCCTCCAGGTTGGTCAACGTGCCGTCCTCCTCGGCCCACTGGGTGACCGGCAGCACCACGTCGGCGAGCCGCGCCGTCTCGGACAGCACGAAGTCGGACACCACCAGGAAGTCCAGCCCGCGCAGCCGTTCGCCGACCGCCAGCGAGCGCGGCGCCGACACGACCGGGTTGGAACCGTGCACCAGCAGGGATCTGATCCCGCCCGGCTCGCCGATCGAGGCCAGCAGCCGTACCGCGGGGAGGCCGGGGCCGGGCAGCCGGTCGGCCGGCACGCCCCACACCTCGGCGACCGCGGCCCGCGCGGCCGGGTCGGTGATCAGCCGGTAGCCGGGGAGCTGGTCGGCCTTCTGACCGTGCTCGCGACCGCCCTGCCCGTTGCCCTGACCGGTCAGGGTGCCGTAGCCGGAGCCGGGCCGGCCGACCAGCCCGAGCACCAGGGCCAGATTGATCGCGGCGGTCGCCGTGTCGGTCCCGTCGGCGTGCTGCTCGACGCCACGGCCGGTGATCACGTAGCTCCCGGCCCGGGACGCGAGCAGCCGTACGGCCTGCCGGATCAGCGTCGCCGGCACCCCGGTGACGGTCTGGGTCCTGGCCGGGTGCCAGCCGGCCACCGACCGGGCCAGCGCTTCGAAGCCCTCGGTCCGCGCGGCCAGGTAGTCATGATCGACCAGGTCCTCGGCGATGGCGATCCTGATCATGCCGAGCAGCAGGGCGAGATCGGTCCCCGGCACCGGCTGCAGGTGCAGTCCGCCGCCGTCCGCGGTCAGGTCCGCCGTCGCCGAACGGCGCGGGTCCACGACGATCAGGCCGCCACCGGCCCGGATCCCGTCCAGGTGCTGCACGAACGGCGGCATCGTGTCGGCGACGTTGGAGCCGAGCAGCAGCAACTGACCGGCCTGATCGAGATCGGTGACCGGGAACGGCAGCCCGCGGTCCAGGCCGAGCCCCCGGTTCGCCGCCGCCGCGGCCGACGACATGCAGAACCGGCCGTTGTAGTCGATCATGGCCGTACCGAGCGCGAGCCGGGCGAACTTCCCCAGCAGATAGGCCTTTTCGTTGGTCAGCCCGCCGCCGCCGAACACCCCGTTCGCGTCCGCCCCGTACCGGGAGCGAAGGTCGGTCAACCGCTCGGCGATCAGGTCCAGCGCGGTGTCCCAGGACGCGACCGCGAAGCCGCCGCGCCCATCGGCGATCAGCGGCTCGGTCACCCGGTCCGGCGCGCCGAGCACCGCGGCCGACGTCCAGCCCTTGCGGCACAGCCCGCCGCGGTTGGTCGGGAAGTCGCGGCCGGCCACCTCGACCCCGGCCGCGCCCGGAGCCAGCTCCATGCCGCACTGCAGCGCGCAGTACGGGCAGTGCGTCGCCGCCATTCAGATCCGCCGCGCGGCCATCGGCGAACCCGGCCGCAGGTAGCAGAACCAGGTGATCGCCAGCATGATCAGATACGCACCGGCGAAGCAGCCGAACGCCAGGTCGTACCCCTTGGTCTGCTCGTACGAGATCCGCAGCACCTGCGGGATCACGAAGCCGCCGTACGCGCCGATCGCCGAGACGATGCCGAGCGACGCCGCCGCCAGCCGTGCCCCGCTCATCCCGCCGGCGGCATGGAAGACCGCCGGCAGCATCCGGTACGTGGAGCCGTTGCCGACGCCGGTGGCGATGAAGAGGAAACAGAAGCAGGCCAGGAAGATCCAGAAGTTGCCGGACCTGATCGCGAAGATCGCGCCGGACACGCCCAGGGCCAGCGCGACGAACGACAACGCGGTCAGCCGCGCGCCACCGAACCGGTCGGCCAGCCGGCCGCCGAACGGCCGGGCGAGCGAGCCGACGAACGCGCCGAGGAAGGCCAGCGACACGGTCGCCGCGCCGACCTTGAAACCCGAGTAGGACGGGAACGCGTCACTGATCAACTTCGGGAACACGCCGGCGAAGCCGATGAACGAGCCGAAGGTGCCGATGTAGAGCACCGCGATGATCCACAGGTGCGGCTGCCGCAGCGCCGCCAGCGAGGCCGCGACATCGGACCGCGCACCGGACAGGTTGTCCATCCGGCGCCAGGCGCCGATCACCGCGACGATGATCAACGGGATCCAGACCAGGCCCGCCATCGGCAGGTTCACCGCCGCGGCCGCGCCGATCGTGATCACGATCGGCACCACCAGCTGCCCGACCGACGCCCCGAGGTTGCCGCCGGCCGCGTTCAGGCCGAGCGCCCAGCCCTTCTCGGTCCGCGGGAAGAAGTAGGTGATGTTGGCCATCGACGAGGCGAAGTTGCCGCCGCCGAATCCCGCCGTGGCGGCGATCAGCAACATCACCGGGAACGGGGTCGACGGATTCGCCACCGCGAGGGCCAGGCCGATCGCCGGGATCAGCAGCAGCAGGCCGGACACGATGGTCCAGTTCCGTCCGCCGAACCGTGCCACCGCGAAGGTGTACGGGAACCGCATGGTCGCTCCGACCAGGCTGGGCAGCGAGATCAGCCAGAAGATCTCCGAGGTGCTGAACCGGAACCCGGCGGCCGGCAGCGACACCACCACGATGCTCCACAGTCCCCAGACCACGAAGCCCAGGAACTCGGTGAAGATCGACCAGCGCAGGTTCCGGTGCGCGATGGCCCGGCCGCCGTTGGCCCACTGGACGGTGTCCTCCGGGTCGTAGTCGTCCAGCCAGCGGCCGGGCCGCCGGGTCGGGGCGACCGCCGTTGCCGTCCGGGCCTGACCGGCCGCATCGATGTCGAGCGCCATCTCGTCTCCTCGATGATCATGGAACTGCTGCCTGACCTCAGGCTAGGAAGGCGCCGTGTCGGGCTGGGCGCGATCGGGTCACGACCCGGTTAGCTCTTGCGCACAGTCGGTTTCGGGGGCTGTGAGGCGACGGACGTTCATCCGGTAACCGCGCTTGATCACCGTGCTGATCAAGCCGGGCACGTCGAGGTTCCGGCGCAGCCGGCTGATCGCGACCTCGAGTGCGTGGGTGTCGGTCTGATCGTTCAGCCCGTCGATCAGCTGGTCCCGGGACAGCACCGCCGACTCGGCGTCGGCCAGGCGGCGGAACAGCGCCAGTGCGGTCGGGCCGAGCCGGACCTGCCGGTCGCCGACCCGGACCGTCTGGCCGCGCAACTCCAGCACCTCCCCGCCGGCGCCGACCACGGATCGGTACCGCCGCACCCGGTCCCGGTTCAACCGGTCGCAGACCAGCCGGATCAGGGCACCCATCCGATACCGGTCCGGGGTGATCACGTCGATCCCGGCCTCGATCAACGGTGCCGCCGTGACCGGGCCGACCGCGACGGTGATCACGTCGGAACGCAACGCGGCGAGGAACTCCGGCCACCGGCCACCGGCCCGGGCCAGCGCCAGGGTGGCATCGGCAGCCGGCGCGCTGGTGAAGGTGAGCGCGTCAAGAGCCCGGTCACAGACGGCGTCGACCAGTCGCTGCGAGCGATCGTCGCCGGTCACCGACGTCCACCGGTACGGCGCCACCGTGTGCACCGCGGCACTGGCCTCGCGCAGCCGGGCCAGCTGGACCTCGTCCGTGTAACCGTGCAACTGGATCCCGACCCGGCTGCCCGGTCCGCCGGCGATCACCGCGTCGACCAGCGAGGCCGTCGTCTCCGCATCGCTGAGCGACGCCTCGTCCAGGCCGGCGGCCCGGATCGCGCCGAGCGCCTTCGGCCCGCGGGCCAGCACCCGGGACCGCTCCAGGGTGTCGATCAGCTCCGCGCCCAGGCCGGCCACGTCGGCCACCTCGAGCCAACGGTGCATCCCGTAGCCGGTGGTGATCAGGACGAACTCGGGCCGGGCCGCGATCAGCTGCCGGGTGTCCTCGATCAGCGACGCGTCCGACTCGTTCACCGCGATCCGCAGCGACGGCGCGTGCAGCACCTCGGCACCGCGCCGTTCCAGCGCGGTGATCAGGTCCTCCGACCGCCGGTCCGACGTCACGCCGACCCGGAATCCCTGCAGGGCGGGGATTCCGGACGGCGTCGGGGTGAGGCTCATGCCTGGCCCAGGCCGGCCGTGACCAGCAACGGAGCCAGGTCGGCGTGGGCCCGGACCACCTCGCCGACGATGATCACCGCGGGCGACCGGACCCCGATCCGGGCCGCCTCGCCGGGCAGCGTGCCGATGGTGCCGAACGTGGTCCGTTGCCCCGGTCGCAGGCCGCGCTCGATCACCGCGGCCGGGGTGTCCGGCTCCAGCCCGGCCCGGACCAGCCCGGCACCCAGCTGATGCAGGTTCGCCACCCCCATCATGATCACCAGCGTGCCGCCGGCCCGGACCAGCGCGTCGAACTCCTCGTCGGACAACGCCTCGTGGCCGGAGATCACGGTGAAGGACCGGCTCACCCCGCGCTGGGTGACCGGGATGCCGGCCGCGCCCGGTACCGCGATCGCACTGGACACGCCGGGCACCACCCGGACCTCGATCCCGGCCCGGCGGCAGGCCTCGACCTCCTCGCCGCCTCGCCCGAAGACGTACGGATCGCCGCCCTTGAGCCGGACCACCGAGGCGCCGCTCCGGGCGTAGCGAATGATCAACTCGTTGATCCGGTCCTGCCCCACCGGATGGTGGTACGGCCGCTTCCCGACATCGACCAGGGTCGCGCCCGGGGCCAGCTCGGCCAGCCGCTCGTGCGGCGCCAGCCGGTCGTACAAGATCACGTCGGCATCGGCCAGCGCCGCCCGGGCCGCCATCGTGAGCAGGTCCTCCGGGCCCGGCCCGCCGCCGACCAGGGTCACCCGGCCGTCCGCGCCGGCTGCCGGTTCGAGCACCGTCGGCACGCCCAACCGACGGCACTGCTGCCGGATCGCCGCCACGCGCCCGGACGGCAACCCGGGGTCGCCGTCGATGATCACGCACCGGGCCGGCGGCACCTGGGCCACCGGCAGCAGGGCCAGCCGCCAGGCGACCGGGTCGTCGCTGTGCGGCAGTTCGGACGCGCCGACCCGGCGGACCCGGGCGCCGGCCGCCCGGTAGCGCCGGTCGGCCCGCCGGCCGGTGGACTCGGAGCCGATCAACAGCACCACGCTGCCGGTCAGGTCCAGTTCGCCGATCATGACCGGCGCCCGATCGCCGGGCCGGAGATCAGGGGCGGACCGGACGCCGCTGCGGCGGGCGCGTTGACGAACGGCCGGAACCGGCGCAACCGGTCCGGGTCCGCCAGCGTCGCCGCCCACTCGTCGACATAGCGGTCGACGTGATCGGCCATGGCCGCCTCCAGTTCCTCGGCGATCCCGAGCGAGTCGTCGATCACCACCGACTTGACGTGATCAAGACCGCCGTCGATCGAGGCCAGCCAGGCCGAGGTTCGCTGCAGCCGGTCCGCGGTGCGGACGTAGTAGATCAGGAACCGGTCGATGTAGGAGACCAGCGTGGCGGTGTCCAGGTCGGACGCGAACAGGACGGCGTGGGCCGGCTGGAAGCCGCCGTTGCCGCCGACGTAGAGATTCCAGCCGGCCTCGGTCGCGATCACCCCGACGTCCTTGCTGCGGGCCTCGGCGCACTCCCGGGCGCAGCCGGAGACGCCGAGTTTGATCTTGTGCGGCGCCCGCAGACCGCGGTAGCGCAGCTCCAGGTCGACGGCCAGGCCGACCGAGTCCTGGACGCCGAACCGGCACCAGGTCGAGCCGACGCAGGACTTCACGGTCCGGACCGCCTTGCCGTAGGCGTGACCGGACTCGAAGCCTGCGTCGACCAGCCGGCGCCAGATCTCCGGCAGTTGCTCCAGCCGGGCCCCGAACAGGTCGATCCGCTGCCCGCCGGTGATCTTGGTGTAGAGCCCGTACTCCTCGGCGACCTGGGCCAGCACGGCCAGCTTCTGCGGCGTGATCTCGCCGCCGGGGATCCGCGGCACCACCGAGTAGGTGCCGTCCTTCTGCAGGTTGGCCAGCGCCCGGTCGTTGGTGTCCTGCAGGCCGCCGCGACCGCCGTCCAGGATGTACGCGCCGCCCTGACTGGCCAGGATCGAGGCGACCACGGGCTTGCAGATGTCGCAGCCGCGGCCGGTCCCGTAACGGTTCAGCACCTCCTCGAACGACGTCAGGCCGAGCACCCGTACACCGTCGAACAACTCCTGCCGGGACGAGGCGAAGTGCTCGCAGAGCGCTGTCGAGACGGTGATCCCCGCCTTGATCAACTCCGCGTCCAGGGTCCGCTTCAGGATCGGCACGCAGGAACCGCAGCCGGTGCCGGCCCGGCTGCACTGTTTCAGTTCACCCAGGTCCGTACAGGCATCCTCGTTGATCAACTTCTTCACGGTGCCGACCGGCACGTTGTTGCAGGAGCACAGGATCGCGTCGTCCGGCAGCTCGGTCGCCGGCCGGTCGCCGCCCGCCACCGAGAGATAGCGGCCGGGCGGCTCGGGCAGGTCCCGGCCCAGCAGCGGCCGCAACGACGGATAGGGATCCGCATCGCCGACGAAGATGCCGCCCAGCAACGTCTTGGCGTCCCCGGTGACGATGATCTTCTGGTAGAGCCCGCGCGCCGGGTCCGCGTACACCACCTCGAGACAGCCCGGCAGCTGCCCGAACGCGTCGCCGAACGAGGCCACCTCGACCCCGGAGAGCTTCAGCTTGGTCGCCGTGTCGAAGCCGGCGAAGCGCGCATCGCCGCCGGTCAGCCGGTCCGCGACCACGTCGGCCATCGCGGTCGCCGGCGCCACCAGGCCGACGGTCCGGCCGTCGAAGCAGGCCACCTCGCCGATCGCGAAGATCGCCGGGTCCGAGGTACGGCAGCAGTCGTCGATCACCACGCCGCCCCGCTCCCCGACCGCCAGCCCGGCCTGCCGGGCCAGTTCGTCCCGGGGGCGAACACCGATCGCGATGATCACCAGATCCACCGAGAGTTCCCGGCCGTCGCTCAGCTCGACCCGGCGGCCGGCGCCGTCGACCCGTACCTCGGTCGGGTAGACGTCCAGCAGCACGGTGTGACCGGTGTCCCCGATCAGCCGGCCGAGCGCCTCGCCGCCGCCCTGGTCGAGCTGGGTGTTCATCAGCCAGCCGGCCGCGTTCACGACGATCGCCTCGGCGCCGAGCTCGGCCACGCCGCCGGCCGCCTCCAGGCCGAGCAGGCCGCCGCCGACGACCAGCACCCGCGGCTTCCGCCCGAGCGTCTCGGGCAGCGTGCGCAGCTCGCCGCGCAGCCGGTCGACGTCCTCCAGCGTGCGATAGACGTGGCAGTCGCCGGCGCCGGTGATCGGCGGCACCAGTGGGTAGGACCCGGTGGCCAGGATCAGCTCGTGGTAGGCGTGATCGGCCGCCGTCGTCCTCACGTAGCGGCGTTCCCGGTCGATCTCGGTGACCCGCTCGCCGGTGCGCAGCGTCACGTTCGGGTGCTGCCACAGGCCGGGATCGCCGAGGGTCAGGTCGACGTCGCCGGTCAGCCGGCGGGACAGCGCCACCCGGTCGTACGGCGCCCACGGCTCCTCGGTCAGAACCATGATCGACAACTCGCCGGCCGGATCGCCGGCCACGAGTCGTTCCACGCATCGCTGGGCCGCGGGTCCACCGCCGACCACCACTACTCGTCGGGTCATGGCTCGACGCTAAGCAGCCGCGATTACCCGGCCATTTCCCCGATGTAACCGCGGCATGACAGCGATCACACGGTGCACGCTCCGGGCTGTGAGGAGGCCGTAACGCTGCTGATACGAAGCAGCCATCCGCCCGCAACAACCCCACGCCTACGCTGGCCGCACCATGATCACGATCACTGAACCCGTGGCCACCCGGACCTGGATCCCGGTGTGCCGGCTGGACGACCTCGAACCCGGTTGGGGCGAGGCGGCGTTGATCATCGACGATCACGGCGCCGCGACGCAAGTGGCCCTGTTCCGGTTGGACGACGGCGAGGTGTACGCGACCTCGAACACCGATCCGCACACCGGCGCGGAGGTGATGGCCCGCGGCATCGTCGGGTCCCGCGGCGAAGCGCCGACCGTCGCCTCCCCGCTGCACAAGGAGATCTACGACCTCCGTACCGGCGTCGGACTGTCCGCTCCGGAACTCGCGCTGCGCAGCTATCCGGTCCGGATCAACGGCGGCGCCGTCGAGGTCGGCCTCGACTGAACGGTCCCGGGCGGGCCCCGAGCAAGATCATCAACGGCAGGCCTGCCGGGCGTGCTGCTGGATCCGGCCGAGCGTCTCCGCCGCGCCGGAGAGGTCGCGCCGCATGGCGGCCGCGGCCTCGACCACCCGCGGGTGGGCCCGGTCCGGGTCCGCGGCGTACTCCTCCCAGCTGGTGCCCGTCTCCGTCAGCGCCGCCTCGAAGGCGAGCAGCGGATCGTCCAGGCTGGCCCAGTCGGCGGCGACCTCCGGCGGCGCCAACCGGCGGATCGTGTGCACCGCCGACGTTCCCCGGCGCAGATCCTGCGGGTCCGAGGCCGACAGGCCGCTGAGCGCCTCGCCCTGCTCGACCAGCCCGGTGCAGTAGGCGGCCGGAGCCGACGCCACCGGCTGACCGGAGGACGGCCGGCCTGGCGTGCCGGCGGCGAGACCCAGCCCGAGCAGCGCGGCCAGCAGGACCGCTGCCGCGGCCGCGACCCAATGCCACCGTCGCCGCGCGGGCACTGCGGCGGCGGCCCGCGGGCGATCGGCCTCGGTGACCGCGGCCCGCAGCGCCTCGGCGAACGCCGGCGGATCCGGCCAGCGCCGGTCCGGGTCCGGGTCCAGCGCACGGGCGATCACCTCGCCGACCGGCCCCGCGGGCCCGACCTCGTCCGGTGGCCCGCCGAACAACCGGTACGCGACGGTCCCGAGCCCGTACACGTCGGCCCGAGCGTCGGCCTGGCCGGGAGAGGCCGGCTCGGCCGGGACGGGATCCGCGACCAGCACCCGCCGGCCTCGGTCCGGGTCCGAGCACAGCAGCAGCGTCTGCGGCCTGACGTCCCGGTGCACCACGCCGGCAGCGTGCAGGTCCGCCAGTCCGCGCGCCGCCTGGTCGATCAGGTCAACGGCTTCCGTCGGCGCCGGCGTTCCGTCGGCGAGGAGGTCGGCGACCGTGCCGAGGTCGGCGTAGCCCAGCACCCGAAAGGGAGTGCCGTCGGCGGTCCGGCCGAGGTCGTACACCTCGACGACGTGGTCCGATCGCACGGCCCGGAGCATCCGCGCCTGGTGCAGGAAGACTTCGCCGAGATCGGCCCGGCCCTCCGCCGGCGTCCTGACCGCCACGTCGGCAGCGAGAACGTCGTCGCGATACAGCCAGACCGTGGCGAACGCGCCGGAGCCGAGCCGGCGGACTCGTCGCAGCCGGCCGAAGGTCTCGGGCAGCGGCACCCGTACGATTCTGCCGCAGTGACGTCGACGATCCGGGAGGGACCAGCGAATCGTGATCACCACCCCGATCACCGCGGACCTGATCCGCGGCGCCGTCGAGCTGGAGACCACCGAGCACGGCCTGCTGCCGCACCGGCTGCCGCGGCACGCCCGGCAGCGCGGTGTCACCGAGGAACTCGGCTGGACCGAGACCCAGCCCTCGGGGGTACGGCTCGCGTTCCGCACCGCGGCCACGGTGATCGAACTGGACGCCCTGCCGACCAAGCGCGTCTATCCGGGCGCACCGCCGCGCCCGGACGGCGTGTACGACCTCGTCGTCGACGGCGCGCTCGCCGGTCAGGCGAGCCTGGCCGAGGGCAACGCCTTGATCACCGACCTGTCGACCTGGACGACCCGGCTCGAGCCCGGGCCGGCCGGCACGGTCCGCTTCACCGGCCTGGCCGGCGGGGTCAAGGACGTCGAGCTCTGGCTGCCGCACAACGAGGTCACGGAGGTGATCGCACTCCGTACGGACGCCGGGGTCGAACCGGCACCGGACCGCGGTCGCCGGGTCTGGCTGCACCACGGCAGCTCGATCAGCCACGGCTCGAACGCCGACCATCCGACCGGCACCTGGCCCGCCGTGGCGGCGGCGCTCGGCGGCGTCGAGTTGATCAACCTCGGCCTCGGCGGCAACGCCCTGCTGGATCCCTTCACGGCAAGGACGATGCGGGATGTCCCGGCGGACCTGATCAGTGTCAAGCTCGGGATCAACCTGGTGAACGCCGACCTGCTGGGACAGCGCGCGCTCGGCCCCGCCGTGCACGGCTTCCTGGACACGCTCCGGGACGGCCACCCGGACGCGCCGCTGCTGGTGGTCTCGTCGATCCTGTGCCCGATCCACGAGGACGTCCCGGGCCCCAGCGCGATGGATCCGGCCGGGCTGGCCGAAGGGCGGCTGAGCTTCGTCGCGACCGGCGACCCGGCCGAGCGGGCCGCCGGCAGGCTGTCGCTGACCATGATCAGGTCCGAGCTGGCCGGGATCGTCGAGCAGCGCTCGGCCGCGGATCCTAACCTGCACTACCTGGACGGCCTGCTGCTGTACGGCGACGGCGACACCGCCGAGCTGCCGCTGCCCGACGGGCTGCATCCGGACGCCGCGACCCAGCGCCGGATCGGGGAACGCTTCGCCGCGCTCGCCTTCGCCGACGGCGGCCCGTTCGGTTGAGCCGCCCGTCGGGACCTGCACACTGCAGGCCCGACGGTGACAGCACGCAGGTGCCGCCGACGCCGCGGCGGGGGCAGGCTCGGCAGCATGAGCAGCCTTCCGTTCGCCGAGCAGGGTCGGCGCTGGGTGCCCTGGCAGGGCCGGGCCACCGCAGTCGACGTCGCGCTGATGGCCGCCATCGGCGGGGTGATCGTCCTCGGGCTGGTGGTCCGGCCGCTGCGGCCGTTCCTGATCGCCTCGAACCCGGTACTGCTCGAGTTCCTGGGTGGCGGGCTGGCGGAGATCGGGACCGCCGCAGCGTTCGCCCGGATCGGCGAGCTGCCGTTGTGGCTGGCCATCGTCGCCGGCGTCGCCGGCATGATCAAACTCGACTGGCTGACCTGGTGGGCCGGCCGGCAGTGGGGCCTCGGCATCATCAACTTCTTCACCACCAGCGAGCGGACCAAGCGGTTCGCCGAGAACGCCCGGCAGCTCAATCCCTGGCTGCTGTGGCTGGCCGTGGTGCTGGCGCCGCTGCCCGGGGTGCCGAGCCCGGTGATCTTCGCGCTGGCCGGCTGGACCCGGATGCGGCTGATCCCGTTCCTGCTGCTGGACGCGCTCGGGTCGCTGTTGATCACCGGGCTGGTCGCCGGTCTCGGCTACGGCTTGGGCCAGCACGCGGTCGATCTGGTGCTCACCATCGACCGGTACGCATCGCTGGTCAGCCTGATGATCATCGGTTTCGCACTGACCGTGCCACTGATCAGGAAGCTGATCAAGAGGCTCCGCAGGAAAGAGGTCGGTCGGCTCTCAACCGGGCCTGCGGGTACCCAGGAGAGCCGACCTGGGTGAAACTCTAGCCGACCGAATCCCAGCTGATGATCAACACCGGCTCAGGAATTCCCTAAGTGATGATCATGCCCCGGCAACGGTTCGCTGGACCCGCTGTCAGTGGCCCCGCGTAGCGTCCCGCTGACGGTACGACGAGAGGAGCAGACGGGTGTACGACGGGGCCATCATCATGGAGAGCCTGCGGGTCGGGACGAGCCTGGAGGCGTTCCCGCTGATCACGCGCCGATTGAGCCGCTACGCGGTGAAGACGGCGTCGGCCGACCAGCCGCCGGTGTGGACCGAGTTCGTGTTCGAGGTCGCCGACGAGCACGCGGTGGAGCTCGCCGACGCGCTGGCCGAGGTGCTCGACCAGCCGGGCTGGTATGCCGATTTCCACAACGACGAGGAGATCTTCGTGATCTTCCCGGGGCGGGTGTTCCGCTACCGCCGGGGTGATCAGCTGGCCCGGGCCGAGGCGCAGGAGCACGGCCGGACGCTCCGCGTACCGGAGCCTCAGTTGGACTGGACCCACTGATCGCCTCCGCGCACTGAGCCTGTCGAAGCGCCTAGCCCGGTCGGGCTGACCTTCGACGGGCTCAGGGACCGAGGCGCCGGCGGCCGAGTCCGGCGGCCTGGCGGAGTGCCTCGATCATGCTGTCGGCCGAGGCCCGGCCGGTGCCGGCGATGTCGAACGCGGTGCCGTGGTCGACCGAGGTCCTGATCACCGGCAGGCCGACGGTGATGTTGACCCCGGCCTCGATGCCGAGCACCTTGACCGGGCCGTGGCCCTGGTCGTGATACATCGCCACGATCAGGTCGTAGTCGCCTCGGCCGGCCAGGAAGAAGGCGGTGTCGGCGGGCAGCGGCCCGCGGGCGTCGATCCCGTCGGCGCGGGCGGCGGCGATCGCCGGTTCGATCTTGGTCGCCTCCTCGCCGTACCCGAACAGGCCGTTCTCCCCCGCATGCGGATTGATCGCACAGACCCCGATCCGCGGCCGCTCCAGGCCGGCGCCGAGCATGGCGTCCTGGCCGCGCCGGATGGTGCGTTCCACCAGGCCGGGTTCGATCATGGCGATCGCGTCCAGCAGCCCGACGTGGGTGGTCACGTGGATCACCTTGACCTTCGGCGTGGACAGCATCATCGACACCTCGGGCGTGCCGGTCAGGGCGGCCAGCAGTTCGGTGTGGCCCGGGAAGACGTGGCCGCCGGCGTGCAGCGCGGCCTTGTTGATCGGCGCGGTGCAGATCGCCGCGACCTCGCCGCGCTGGGCGAGTTCGGCGGCGACCCGGATGAAGTGGTACGCGGCGTCGCCGGCCACCGGGCTGACCTCGCCCCAGGGCAGGTCGGCCGGCACCAGGCCCAGGTCGATCGTGTTGATCACGCCCGGGGCGAACCGGGCCTGCGCCGGCTCGTCGATGGTGATCACCTCGACCGGCACGGCCAGGATCTCGGCCGCCTGCCGCAGCCGGGCCGCGTCGCCGATCACCACCGGTCGGCAGAGCCTGGCCACCTCGGCCGCGGGGCCGTCGCCGCGCAGCGCGCCGACGCAGATCTCCGGCCCGACGCCGGCCGGGTCGCCCATCGTCACCGCCACCAGCGGCGGCTCGTTCCCGGTGTTGATCATGGTCATGGGTGGTCCTGTCGGGTCGGGGCGGACAGTCGGTCGAGGATGCGGACCAGCGAGTCGGGTCCGCCGAAGCTGCCGGGCCGGGTCACCAGCCACCGGCCGTCGGCGGTGCGCAGCTCGACGGCACCGTGGTGGATCTCGCCACACAGGTCCAGCGCGGCGACGCCGAGCCGGTCCAGCACGGCCCGGGCGGTGTGGCCGCCGGTCAGCACCAGGGAGGCGTCGGTGCCGGCGATCACGCGTTCGGTGAGCGCGGCGAGTTCGGCGACCAGGCGGGCGTCGTCGGGCTCGTTCGCCTCGCGGCCCGGCGCGAGTTCGGGGAGCCGCAGCACGGCCGGGCCGCCGCCGGCCAGCTGGGCCCGCACCTCGGCCGCCGTCCGGTCCGGCCAGCCGCCGGGATCGTGCGGCCGGGTCCAGACCCGGGTGCCGGGCGCCGCGGCGGTCAGCGACTCGAGCTGGCCGGTGACCGGCGACGCTGCCGTACCGACGACGAAGAGGACGGCCGGCCGAACGCGCGCTGAGCCTGTCGAAGGGCCGAGTCCGAGCGGGCCTTGCCCTTCGACAGGCTCAGGGCCCGGAACGGCGAGCCGGCGGGCGAGGGCAGCGACCAGGCCGGCCGAGCCGGCGTAGCGAATGCCGGGCAGGGCCACGCTCGCCGCCACCACTCGGTCCAGCGCCGCGTCGTCGGTGGCGTCGCAGAGGGCGATCCGCCCGGCCTGCGCGGTCTGCGCAATCCGGTCCGCCAGTTCGGGCACCGCGAGCTCGGGCAGCACGGCGGTCGGCAGCGGAGCGAGCAGGTCGGGCAGCGGACGAGCTCCGATCAGCCGGCCGTCGTCGGCCCGGCGGGCCGCGCCGCCCACGACCACCCGGCCCTGGACCGGCAGGGCGGGCGCACACACCAGCGGATACCGGTCCGGTTCGAGGGCCGCCAGGTGGGCGACCAGCCGGCCCCGCAGCATGGAATCGAGCTTGGCGACCAGCATCGGTGCCGGCGCCGCCCGGAGTGCGGTCCGGACCCGCTCGCCGGCTTCGTCGGCCGGCCGCTGCCGGGTGTCCGTGTCGACGGTCCAGATCGTCGTGCCCGGGACGGGCCGGGCGTCCGGCCGGAGGCCGATCCCGACCGTGCCGGCGAAGCCGTACCGGTGGAAGACGGCGGCGCTCTCGACGGTGCCGGTCAGGTCGTCGCCGACCACCGTGACCCGGAGCGTCACGACGGGCCCGGCGTCGGGACCAGGACGACCTCGATGCCGGCGGCCCGGAACTCCGCCACCACGGAGTCCGGGGCCGCGTCGTCGGTGACCAGGGTCCACGGGCGGTCCAGTCGCGCCCAGGCGTGGAACGGCCGGTGGTTCAGCTTGGCCGCGTGCGCGAGCACGTACACCTGGCGGGACCGGCGTGCCATCAGCTCCTTGAGCCGGGTCTGTTCGGGCTCGGCCTCGCAGAGGCCGCCGTCGCTGGTCACCCCGTCGGCGCCGAGGAACGCGACGTCGAAGCTGAGCCGCTCCAGGGCCGCCTCGGTGAGCGGGCCGACGAAGGCGTCGCTGAGGGCCCGGACCCGGCCGCCGAGGCAGACGGTGGCGACATCCCGCCGGCCGTGCAACTGGCCGATCACCGGAATACTCGCCGTGGTCACGGTGACCCCGAGACCCGCCGGCAGCTGCCGCGCCACCAGGGCCACGGTGGTGCCGGCGTCGAGCAGCACCGAGGCTCCCGGCTCGATCCGGCCGGCGGCCCACAGTGCGATGGCCCGCTTGGCGTCCGCGGCCTCGCCGCCGCGCTGCCGCAGCGAGGTCTCCGGTACCGCGATCGCTCCGCCATAGGTGCGGGCCAGCCGCCCGCTGTCGCTCAGTCGGGCCAGGTCGCGCCGGATCGTCGACGCGGTGACCCCGAACCGGCCGGCCAGGTCGTCGACGCCGGCCGGCCCGTGCTCGGTCGCCAGCCGCAGGATCTCCGCCCGTCGTTGCTCAGCGCCCACCCGCTCAGCCTAGCCCGTGTTGCGCAAATCACGCAGCTTCGGCTGCGCGTTATGCGCAGCCCGGGGAGGGGTCAGCGGACCTCCTGGATCCGGATCTGATTGCCGGCCGGGTCGCGGAAGGCGCAGTCACGCACCCCGTACGGCTGCTCGGTCGGCTCCTGGATCACCTCGGCGTCGGCCGCGCGTACCTTCTCGAACGTCGCATCCAGATCCGGCGTCGACAGCAGGATCCAGCCGTAGGTGCCCTTGGCCATCATCGAGGCGATGGTCCGCCGCTCGTCCTCGGTGACTCCCGGATCGGCGCCGGCCGGAGCGAGCAGGATCGAGGTGCCGGGCTGCCCGGGCGGGCCGACGGTGATCCAGCGCATCGTGCCCCGGCCGACGTCGCTACGCACCTCGAACCCGAGCGCGTCGCGGTAGAAGGTCAGCGACGCCTCCGGGTCCTGGTGCGGCAGGAAGCTCGTGTCGATGGAGATCTGCATGGCGACAAGCTACCCCGCCGCACCCGGCGAAGCCCGCTTCACGCGAGCAGCTTGGCCCAGGTCTGCGGACCGACGACACCGTCGGCGGTCAGCCCGTTCTTGGACTGGAAGTCGATCACCGCGGCCTTGGTCCTGGCACCGAAGACGCCGTCGACCGTGAGCCCGTACGAGCCCTTGCTGTTCAGCAGTTGCTGGGACTCACTGACCGCGGCACCCTTCGAGCCTTCCTTGATCGTCGGCTTGCTCGGCGTACCGCCACCGACGTTGTACTGATAGAGGTCGTACTTCTGCATCATCGAGATGATCTTGTCCGAGTACGCCGGATCGGTGGCGTAGCCGGCCTTGTGCACCTCGCGGATGAACTGGTCGGGATTGCCGGTGTGATCGAAAGCGGCGGCGTAGCGCGGCCGGTTCCGCAGGAAGTGGCCATGATCACGGAACGAGTCGGTGGCGCTGGCGTACCCGCGGAACAGGGCCACCTCGTCCCAGCAGTTGCCCTGCGGATCGCACTCCTGGGTGACCTTCTCGATGCAGCGGTTGGAGATCGGTCCGTTGTCGGTGCCGCACTTGATCCCGAAGTAGGCGTTGCCCTCCTTGGTCAACGACGACTCACCCCAGCCGGACTCCAGCGCCGCCTGCGCCATCGCCACCGACGCCGGTACGCCGAACTCACGCTCGCCGGCCTGCGCCGGGTCCTTGGCGGCGGCGAAGAACGTCGCCGGGTCCTCGGCGCGCGCCGAACCGGTCGCCCCGACGATGATCATGCCGGCCACCAGCGTGACCGCGGCGACACCCCCGAGGATGACGCCCATGATCGACTTCTTGACTCTCATGATCGTTTCTCCTCTCGGCGGGCCCGGTCAGGCGAGCAGCTTCTCCCAGGTCTTCGGCCCGACGATACCGTCCGCGGTCAGCCCGTTCTTGGTCTGGAAGTCGATCACGGCGGCCTTCGTCTTGGCGCCGAACACGCCGTCGACGACGAGGCCGTAGTTGCCCTTCGCGTTCAGCGCGGTCTGGGCCCGCTTCACCGCCTCGCCGGAGCTGCCCTCCTTGATCGTCGGCGGGGGCGGCGGGGTGCCGCCGATCTTGGCCACCAGTGCGTCGACGGCCGGGTCGCCGGGCGGCTTGTTCAACTCGAAGTGCATCTCGTCGGCGGTGCCGGAGTAGTCGCCGCCCCAGCGCACCACACCCTCGCAGTAGTTGAGGATGGCGCGGATGGCCGACACCTGGGCCGCGTTGAAGGTGCCCCGGCTGCCCTGCGGGTGCTTCGGCGCGTTGAAGTCGAGCGCGGTGCCGCTGGCGTGGTTCGACAGCGTGGTGCCGCCACCGATGGTGCGGTAGTTGAAGCCCCAGCAGCCCGGCGTGATCAGCGCCTCGACCGTCTCGACGTACTGCCGGGCGACGAAGCCCAGGATGGTCTCCGGCGCGCCGGGTGCGACGCCCTGCGGGAACTTCACGCCGCCGACGTTGAAGTCCCGGTTCACGGCCAGGTTCTCGGCGGCCGGCCAGCCGTTCTGGGAGGTCGCCGCGAACGCCGGCGAGACGCCGAGCGCTCCGACGCCCGCGACGCCGAGCCCGGCGATGCCGACGCCACGGAGGAAACCGCGTCTCCGCAGGGTCCCGGTCGGCTGGGTGGTTTCGTGGTCAGTGCACATCGTTCGTCTCCTCGCAGTCGAGCCGAAAAGTTGCCTGTACCTGAGAGTCAACCCTGCGGAATGGGCGGTCCGCTACCCCTGGATGCCACAAATTCACCTGGAATGCGAATTCCGCGCCAGGAGTTTCCCCGGTGCTCTCGCACCGCGATCGTCGGGTCAGCCGAAGATCAGCGGGTCCACTGCTGCGGCGACGAAGAGCAGGGCCAGGTAGGAGTTGGACCAGTGGAACAGGCGCATCGGCTTCAGCGCGGCGTCGGTCCGGCCCTGCGCGGCACGCCGGACCAGCAGCGTGGCCTCGACCATCAGCGCGGCGCCGAGCACGCCGGCCACCAGCGGGTAGAGCCAGCCGGTGCCGGCCACCGGCCAGAGCAGCAGCGACATGCCGACCGTGGCCAGCGAGTAGATCCAGATCCGCTTCGCCACCACCGGGGCCGACTTGACCACCGGCAGCATCGGCACCTCGGCCGCGGCGTAGTCCTCGCGGTAGCGCATGGCCAGCGCCCAGGTGTGCGGAGGCGTCCAGAGGAAGACGACCCCGAACAGGATGAACGGCGCCCAGTCCAGCGACCCGGTCACGGCGGTCCAGCCGATCAGGGGCGGGAAACAGCCGGCGATGCCGCCCCAGACGATGTTCTGCGAGGTACGGCGCTTGAGCCAGAGCGTGTAGACGAAGATGTAGAAGGCGTTGGCGCCCAGCGCCAGGAACGCGGACAGCCAGTTCACGAGCAGGCCGAGCCAGAGCGTCGACACCACGCCGAGCACGGCGCCGAAGATCGTGGCGGCCCGCGGACCGACGGCGTGCCGCGGCAACGGCCGGCGCCGGGTCCGGCGCATCCGCTCGTCGATGTCGCGGTCCAGCACGCAGTTGAAGACGTTCGCGCTCGCGGCGGCCAGGGTGCCGCCGACCAGGGTCAGCGCGACCAGCGCGAGCGACGGGATGCCCCGCGCGGCCAGGAACATGGCCGGCACCGTGGTGACCAGCAGCAGCTCGATGATCCGGGGCTTGGTCAGGCCCACATAGGCCGCGAGCACGTCGCGGACGCGGACGGCCGACTGGTCCGTCTGCGGGTCGGATCGGGGCTCGGTCGCGGTCGGACCGGGCACCTCGACGCTCGTCACAGACTTGTCTCGCTCACTCGTACTCGGGGGTCAACGACTCGGCGGAAACCGCTACGGTGGGCAGTCCGCCTCCGGCAGTCTAGGGTCCCTCGTCGGCGGGCGCACACTCGGCCCGGCGACCCGTGTCCACACCTCCGCCCTGGCACGACGCCGAGGTGCGCTCCGAGTAGGCTCAGGCCTGATCGAAGGCCCGACCGAGCAAGGGGAAACCGAGTGACCAACACCACAGAGAAGAGCGTGCTGCCGGAGGGTTGGACCGAGCTGGACGCCCGCGCGATCGACACCGTACGAGTGCTCGCGGCGGACGCCGTCCAGAAGGTCGGCAACGGCCATCCCGGCACGGCGATGAGCCTGGCCCCGGCGGCGTACCTGCTGTTCCAGAAGGTGATGCGGCACAACCCGAACGACCCGTCCTGGATCGGCCGGGACCGGTTCGTGCTCAGCTGCGGGCACTCCAGCCTGACCCTCTATCTGCAGCTGTTCCTGGGCGGCTTCGGCCTCGAGTTGGACGACCTGAAGTCGCTCCGTACCTGGGGCTCGAAGACGCCGGGCCACCCGGAGCACGGCCACACGGCCGGCGTGGAGACCACCACCGGGCCGCTCGGCCAGGGCGTCGGCAACGCGGTCGGGATGGCGATGGCGGCCCGTCGTGAGCGCGGCCTGTACGACCCGGAGGCCGCCCCCGGCACCTCGCCGTTCGATCACCAGATCTACGTGCTCGCCTCGGACGGCGACATCGAGGAGGGCATCGCCAGCGAGGCGTCCTCGCTGGCCGGCACGCAGCGACTGGGCAACCTGACCCTGATCTACGACAGCAACAAGATCTCGATCGAGGACGACACCAACATCGCCCTCTCCGAGGACACCGCGGCCCGCTACGCCGCGTACGGCTGGCATGTGCAGACGGTCGACTGGACCAACGGCGACACCAGCTACGTCGAGGACGTCGCGGCGCTCGACGCGGCCCTCGCGGCGGCCCGCGAGGTGACCGACCAGCCCAGTTTCATCGAGCTGAAGACGATCATCGGCTGGCCGGCCCCCACCCTGCAGGGCACCGGCGGCGCGCACGGCAACGCGCTCGGCGAGGAAGAGGTCGCGGCGACCAAGGAGGTGCTGGGCTTCGATCCGGCCAAGTCCTTCGAGGTGGCCGACGAGGTGCTCGCGCACACCCGCAAGCTCGGCGAGCGCGGCGACGCCGCCGAGGCCGAGTGGACCAAGGGCTTCGAGGCCTGGGCCGCGGCCAACCCGGAGCGCAAGGCGCTGCTGGACCGGCTCAGCCGGCGGGCGCTGCCCGACGATCTGGCCAAGGCGTTCCCGGTCTTCGAGGCGGACCCGAAGGGCCTGGCCACCCGGGCCGCGTCCGGCAAGGTGCTGAACGCGCTGGCCGACGTGCTGCCCGAGCTCTGGGGCGGCTCGGCCGACCTGGCCGGCTCCAACAACACGACGATGGACAATCAGCCGAGCTTCCTGCCCGACGACCGGCAGTCCAAGAAGTTCCCCGGCAACCCGTTCGGCCGCACGCTGCACTTCGGCATCCGGGAGCACGCGATGGGCTCGATCCTCAACGGCATCGTGCTGCACGGCGGGACCCGCCCGTACGGCGGCACCTTCCTGGTCTTCAGTGACTACATGCGGCCGGCGGTCCGGCTGGCGGCGCTGATGAAGCTGCCGGTGACGTACGTCTGGACGCACGACTCGATCGGCGTCGGCGAGGACGGCCCGACCCACCAGCCGATCGAGCAGATCGCGGCGCTGCGGGCGATCCCGGGCCTGGACGTGGTGCGGCCGGCGGACGCCAACGAGACCTCGGTGGCCTGGGCGACGATCCTGTCCAACACCGACCGCCCGGCCGGCCTGGCGCTGACCCGGCAGAACGTGCCGACCTTCCCGCGCGGCGCCGACGGCTTCGCCGACGCCGCCGGGGTGGCCAAGGGCGGGTACGTGCTGCGCGACGCCGAGGGCGACCCGGACGTGATCTTGATCGGTACCGGCTCCGAGGTGCAGCTGGCGGTCGCCGCCCAAGATCAACTCAAGGCCAAGGGAATAGCGGCCCGAGTGGTCTCGTTGCCCTGTAAGGAATGGTTCGACGCCCAGGACGACGACTATCGCGACTCGGTGATCCCACCCCAGGTGAGGGCCCGGGTCAGCGTCGAGGCCGGCGTACGGCAGGGCTGGCGGGACCTGGTCGGCGACGCCGGCCGGATCGTCAGCATCGACCACTACGGTGCGAGCGCCTCGGCGGGCACGGTGTTCAAGGAGTTCGGCTTCACGCCGGAGGCCGTCACCGCGGCGGCCGAGGACAGCGTGGCAGCGGCCAAGGCCCTGTCCGGGCCCGCCCCGGCACACACCGCCGCATCCGGCCCGATCGGCCCGGGGGACGACGCGGCGAACCCTGGCGCGGCGACCAACGATCGCTAACTATCCCGAGGAGCTACTTCCCATGACCGATCGACTGAAGGCACTGTCGGAGGCCGGCGTCTCGATCTGGCTCGACGATCTGTCCCGGGACCGGCTGAACACCGGGAACCTGGCCGAGTTGATCAAGGACTCGCACGTCGTCGGCGTCACGACCAACCCGACGATCTTCGCCACGGCGTTGAGCAAGGGCACGGCGTACGACGAGCAGATCGCCGAACTCGCCGCGGTGGACACCACGCCGGCCGACGCCATCACCAAGATCACCACCGATGACGTCCGCAACGCCTGCGACGTGCTGACCGCCACCGCGGCGGCCACCGGCGGCGTCGACGGCCGGGTGTCGATCGAGGTCGATCCCGGGCTGGCCCACGACACCGAGGGCACCATCGCCCAGGCCAAGCAGCTCTGGGCCCTGGTGGACCGCCCGAACGCGTTCGTCAAGATCCCGGCCACCGAGGCCGGGCTGCCCGCGATCACCGCGGCGATCGCCGAGGGGATCAACGTCAACGTGACGCTGATCTTCGCACTGGAGCGCTACCGCGCGGTGATCGACGCCTACCTGACCGGGCTGGAGCAGGCGGCCGCGGCCGGTCGTGATCTTGCCCAGATCCATTCCGTGGCGTCGTTCTTCGTGTCCCGGGTGGACACCGAGGTGGACCAGCGGCTGGACAAGATCGGCTCCGACCTGGCCACGGCGCTGCGCGGCAAGGCGGCGATCGCCAACGCGCGGCTCGCGTACGCCTTGTTCGAGGAGGAGTTCGGCGGCGACCGGTTCGCCGCGCTGGAGGCGAAGGGGGCCCGTCGGCAGCGGCCGTTGTGGGCGTCCACCGGGACCAAGGATCCCGCCTATCCGGACACCCTCTACGTCACCGAGCTGGTGGTCGCCGACACCGTGAACACGATGCCGGAGAAGACCCTGCAGGCGTTCGCCGATCATGGCGAGGTGCGCGGCGACACCGTCACCGGCACCGCCGCCGACGCGCAGGCCGTGCTGGACGGGCTGGCCGAGCTCGGCGTCGATTACGACGATGTGGTGGCCGTCCTGGAGCGAGAGGGCGTCGAGAAGTTCGCCGCCTCCTGGACCGAACTGGTCGACACCGTGACCGCGGCCCTGGCCGCCGCCACTGCATCCGCGAACGCCGCCGCGGCCGCCTCGAACCCAGGAAGCAACGCCTGATGATCACCGAGGAGCGCCCAAACCCGCTCCGGGATCCGCAGGATCGCCGGCTGCCCCGGATCGCCGGGCCGTGTGTACTGGTGATCTTCGGCGTCACCGGTGACCTGTCCACCAAGAAGCTGATGCCCGCCGTGTACGACCTCGCGAACCGGGGGCTGCTGCCGCCGGGCTTCGCGCTGGTCGGGTTCGCCCGCCGCGAGTGGGAGCACCAGGACTTCGCCAAGATCGTCCACGACGCGGTCAAGGAGCACGCCCGGACGCCGTTCCGCGAGGAGGTCTGGAAGCAGCTCTCCGAGGGCATCCGGTTCGTCCGCGGCGAACTGGGCGACGACGAGGCGTTCGATCGGCTCCGCCGGACCATCGCCGACCTCGACGAGGCCCGCGGCACCGGCGGCAACCACGCCTTCTACCTGTCCATCCCGCCCGGCCTGTTCCCGACCGTGGTCGGCCAGCTGCGCGAGCACGGCATGGCCGACCAGCTGCCCGGCCGGTGGAGCCGGGTCGTGATCGAGAAGCCGTTCGGTCATGATCTCGAATCCGCCCGGGAACTGAACCAGGTCGTCTCCAGCGTGTTCCCGTCGTCGTCGGTGTTCCGGATCGATCACTACCTGGGCAAGGAGACGGTGCAGAACCTGCTGGCGCTGCGCTTCGCCAACCAGCTGTTCGAGCCGGTCTGGAACAACAACTACGTCGACCACGTGCAGATCACCATGGCCGAGGAGGTCGGGATCGGCGGCCGGGCCGGCTACTACGACGGCATCGGTGCGGCCCGGGACGTGATCCAGAACCACCTGCTGCAGCTGCTGGCGCTGACCGCGATGGAGGAGCCGACCTCGTTCGAGGCGCGCCAGTTGCGGGCGGAGAAGCAGAAGGTGCTGGCGGCGGCGCGACCGCCCCGGGACCTGGCCAAGCACACCGCGCGCGGCATCTACGGCGGCGGCTGGGCCGGCGGCGAGAAGGTGAAGGGCTACCTCGAGGAGGACGGCATCCCGGCCGACTCGACCACCGAGACGTACGCCGCGATCCGGGTCGACATCGACAACCGGCGCTGGGCCGGCGTGCCGTTCTACCTGCGCACTGGCAAGCGGCTGGCCCGGCGGGTCACCGAGATCGCGCTCGGCTTCAAGCGGGCGCCGCACCTGCCGTTCACCGAGACCGACACCGAGGAACTCGGCTACAACGCCCTGGTGCTGCGGATCCAGCCGGACGAGGGCGTCACGCTCCGGTTCGGCGCCAAGGTGCCGGGCACCCAGATGGAGATCCGCGAGGTCAACATGGACTTCGCCTACGGCGGTTCGTTCACCGAATCGTCCCCGGAGGCGTACGAGAGATTGATCTTGGACGTGCTGCTCGGCGACCCGCCGCTGTTCCCGCAGCACGAGGAGGTCGAGCTGTCCTGGCAGATCCTGGACCCGATCCTGGACTACTGGGCCAGCCTCGGCACCCGGCCCGAGACGTACCAGCCGGGCGGGTGGGGACCCGAGGAGGCCAACCTGATGCTGGCGCGCGACGGCTTCTCCTGGCGCCGGCCGTGATCATGAACCGAGAGGACGCAGCATGATCATCAGTCTGTCCGACACCACGTCGGCCAAGATCTCCAGCGCCCTGCTGCGGGCCCGGCGCAACGCCGGCTCCCCCACCATGGGCATGGTGCTGACCTTGATCATCGTCACCGACGAAGATCATTACCAGGACGCCCTGGAGTCGGCCGTCGCCGCCGGAAGGGAGCATCCCTGCCGGATCCTGCTCGTCGTGTCGGGCAACGGCCGGCGGGCCGGGCTGGACGCCGAGGTACGGATCGGCGAGGGCACCACCGGCGAGGTGGTGATCATCCGGATGCGCGGCGAGCTGGCCCGGCACCAGGCGTCGGTGGTCCGGCCGCTGCTGCTGCCGGACTCGCCGGTGGTGATCTGGTGGCCCGGGAAGTGCCCGAACAACCCGGCCCAGGACGAACTGGCCCAGCTGGCCCGGCGGCGGATCACCGACTCGGCGGCCGCGACCCGGCCGCTGGCGGCTCTGCGCGAGCGGGCCGAGACCTACGAGGAGGGCGACACCGATCTGTGCTGGACCCGGCTGACGCCCTGGCGGGCGCTGCTGGCCGCCTCGCTGGACCAGTACCCGGCCCGGATCCGCAGCGCCGAGGTGGAGGCGGAGCGGTCCAACCCGTCGGCCGAGCTGCTCGCCGCCTGGCTGCGGTCCCGGCTCAAGGTGGAGGTCAAGCTGCGTCCCAGCGACGGGCCGGGCATCACCGCGGTCCGGATGACCACGGCGGCCGGCGACATCGCGATCACCCGGCCGGACGGCCGGCTGGCCTCGTACTCGGTGCCCGGGCAGCCGAACCGGCTGGTCGCGCTGAAACGGCGCGAGGTGACCGAGTTGATCACCGAGGAACTGCGCCGGATGGACCATGACGACGTCTTCGCCGCCACCCTGAACGCGTACCGGCGGAACGGGCGCGGCCCGGCCAAGAAGACCGCCGCGAAGAAGTCGGCCGGGCAGCGGACCGCCGCGGCGAGGAGCGCGACGCAGAAGACGGCGTCCGCCCGCGGCAGTGCCCAGAAGACGGCCGCGGCGAAGAAGAGCACCCGGAAGGCGGCCCGGTGAGCGACGGCAGCGTCCTGCTGCACGCCGACGCGGACGCCGTCGCCGAGGCCCTGGTCGCCCGGCTGCTGGCCCGGATCGTCGAGCTGCAGGCGGCCGGCCGGGTGGCCCGGCTCTGCCTGACCGGCGGCCGGATCGCCACCCGCGCCTACCAGCGGCTCGCGGCGGAGGGCGGCAATTCCGCCGTCGACTGGAGCCGGGTCGAGCTGTGGTGGGGCGACGAGCGGTTCGTCGAGACCGGCAGCGAGGATCGCAACGCCGAGCCGGCGATCGCGCTGCTCGCCCCGCTCGGCATCCCGGCCGACCGGATCCACCCGATGCCGGCGACCGACGGCGGCGCCGGGCTGGACGACGCGGCCGAGGCCTACGACGACGAACTCGGAGCGACGAGCTTCGACATCTGCCTGCTCGGCCTCGGCCCGGACGGGCACGTCGCCTCGCTGTTCCCTGAGCACCCGTCCTCGTACGAACCCGGCCGCGTGATCGCCGTCCGCTCCTCCCCCAAGCCGCCACCCGAGCGGATCAGCCTGACCCTCGAGGTGATCAACAGTTCGGCCGAGGTCTGGTTCCTGGTCAGCGGCGCCGACAAGGCGAAGGCCGTCGCCCTCGCCCTGCTCCGCACCGGCCCGGTCCAGGTGCCCGGCGCCGGCGCCCGCGGCCGAGACCGTACCTTGTGGCTGCTGGACCGCGAAGCCGCCGCCGAACTCCCCGTCGACCTCACCCAACGCGGCATCCTCTAACCCCCAAAGACGCCGTCGACCGGTCACAAAAGCAGCCGTTTCGGCGGCGTGTCGCTGCAGTGGTGACCACTCGATCTGGCGGATCTCCGAAACGTCGGTACGACTCTCTAGGTTGGCACCATGTCCCAGCCGAGCCATCACGACGCGGTGTTCCGCCGCGTCCTCGGCGAACCGGCGAACGCCGCCTCTCAGCTGCGCTCGGTACTGCCCGCCGAGTTGGCTGAACGGCTCGACCTGGATCAGCTGACCCGGGTCTCGGAGAACTTCGTCGACGAGGACCTTCAGTGGCGGCACACCGACCTGCTGTTCACCGCTCCGCTCGACGGCTTGGATGCCTTCATCTACGTGCTGGTGGAGCACCAGAGCCGCACCGATCCACTGATGCCGTTCCGGATGCTGCACTACATCGTGAGGATCTGGGACCGCTACCTGAAGGACCACCGCGGAGCCACCCGGCTGCCGGCCGTGTTGCCGTTGGTCGTCCATCACAACCGCCGCCCGTGGAACGGCCCGACCGACATCTCCGAGATGTTCGATCTTGACGCCGCCACCTGGGATGCGGCCGGCGCGTACCTGCCTCGATTCCGCTTTCTGCTCGAGGATCTGACTCACGTCGACGCCCAGGAACTGCGCGACCGGCCGCTGACACCGTCCACCCGGATCACTCTGCTGCTGCTCAAGATCGCCGCCGGCAACGCCCGCCTCGCTGACGACCTGCGGCCCTGGGCCGACGACCTCCGTGCGATCCTGGAGACCAGCGGCGGGATCGAAACTACGCGAACTGTTCACGGAGCTCGGACCGGCAGTAGAGGAGGCCTACATGACCACGGCAGAAATGCTCCGAGCCGAGGGTCGAGCGGAGGGCGGCGCCGACATTCTGGAGGAGCAGCTCACGCACAAGTTCGGCCCGCTGTCCCGGGCGACCCTCGACACCGTTCATGGGGCCACCACCGAACAGTTGAAGAGGTGGGCCACCCGCGTCCTCACCGCGACGACGCTCGACGAAGTATTCCGCTGAGACCCCGCCGGTCGGGGCGAAGTTGATCAAGGTGATCCGCAGTCGATCATGATCTTGAAACCCGCAGGGTCCTACCGCCTCGCCGCGGTCGGGTCCACGGCGAGGCAGGAAAAGCTGATCAGTAGATGACCTCGCCGCGGGCGCGGCGGTCCCGCAGGGACTGCAGGGCCTCGCTCAGGATGTCGTCCGCCTCCGAATCGGTGCGGCGCTCCTTCACGTACGCGAGGTGGGTCTTGTAGGGCTCGATCCGCGGCGGGGGCGGCGGATTGTCGGAGTCCAGGTTGGCCGGCAGGCCACAGCGCGGGCAGTCCCAGGTGTCCGGGATCTGCGCCTCGGCGGCGAAGGCCGGCCTGGTCTCGTGCGCGTTCGCGCAGAAGTACGAAACGTAGAGCCGCGGAGCCGTTTCGCCACGCTCCGCTTCGCCCATCGGGCCTGAGCCGACACGGCTGCCCTTGATGGCGCTCCCACTAGCCACGGTAGAAATCTCCCTCAGATATCGAGCACAGGAAAGCGATGATCAAGCCGACACGGAGCGGCAGCGGAGATGTCCGCGCTCAACTCTGGAGCTTGTAGAGCAGACCCAAGGCCACGATGCTGGCCAGCCAAACCGCTGCGACGATGATCGTCAGTCGGTCCAGATTGCGCTCCGCCACGGACGTTCCGCCCATGGACGTCGACATGCCTCCGCCGAACAGGTCGGAAAGACCGCCGCCTCTCCCCTTGTGCATGAGGATGAACAGGGCCAGGATCACGCTGGTGATGACCAGCACGATCGAGAAGACCAACACCGGCACGGTCATCATCGGAACGGGCGCAACAATCACCGAGGTACTGTAACCCAAAGATTGACCGAATCTCACCCCCGGCCGGCGGTGGGATTGGTCAGATCACCGGCAGGGCGTAGAAGCGTGAAATCGCGGAGAATTCTTCGACAACGAGGCTCGCTCCACCCACCAGGCAGCCGTCCACGTCGGGCTGCGCCATGATCGCGGCCACGTTGTTCGCCTTCACCGAACCGCCGTAGAGCACCCGCACCTGGTCCGCCACCTCCGGGCCGTGCAGCTCGCCGATCCGGGACCGGATCGCAGCGCACACCTCCTGGGCGTCCTGCGGCGTGGCCACCTCGCCGGTGCCGATCGCCCAGACCGGCTCGTAGGCGATGACCAGCCCGGCGACCTGCTCCGCGGACAGGCCGTCCAGGGCCCCGTCCAACTGGGTCACCGTGTAGGGCACGTGCTCGCCGGCCTGACGGACCTCGAGGCCCTCGCCGACGCAGATGATCGGCGTGATCCCGGCACCGAGGGCAGCCTTCGCCTTGCGGTTGACCAGCGCGTCGTCCTCGCCGTGGAACTGCCGGCGCTCGGAGTGCCCGACGGTCACGTAGGAGCAGTTCAGCTTGGCCAGCATGGCGGCCGAGATGTCGCCCGTGTACGCCCCGCCGGCGTGCTCGGACACGTCCTGCGCGCCGAAGCCGAGCTTGAGCTTGTCGCCCTCGACCAGGGTCTGGACGGTGCGCAGATCGGTGAACGGAGGCAGTACGACGACCTCGGACTTGTCCGGGTCGTGCTTCTTGTCCTCCAGTGTCCAGGCCAGCTTCTGGACCAGGCCGACCGCCTCGACGTGGTTCAGGTTCATCTTCCAGTTGCCGGCCAGCAACGGCTTGCGTGCCACGTCGTTCACTTCTCCTGATCGAGTACGGACAGGCCGGGCAAGGTCTTGCCCTCCAGATATTCCAGCGACGCCCCGCCTCCGGTGGAGATGTGCGAGAAGTCGTCGTCGCTGAACCCGAGATCGCGTGCGGCAGCCGCCGAGTCGCCGCCGCCGACGACGGACAGCCCGTCCACGTCGGAGAGCGCCTGCGCGACCGCCTTGGTGCCGGCGGCGAAGCTCTCCCACTCGGCCACACCCATCGGGCCGTTCCAGAAGACGGTCCTGGCTTCCTTGATCAACTCCGCGAAGGCCTGTCCGGACTCGGGGCCGATGTCCAACCCGAGTTGATCACCGGGGATCGCGTCGGCCGCGACCACGGTGGGCGTCGAGTCCTGCTTGAACTCCGGCGCGACGACGATGTCGGTCGGCAGCACGATCCGCTTGCCGGCCTGCTTCGCCTGCTCCAGGTAGCCCTTCACCGTCTCCAGTTGATCTTCCTCGAGCAGGCTCTTGCCGACCTCGAGGCCCTGTGCGGCCAGGAAGGTGAACACCATCCCGCCGCCGATCGCCAGCGTGTCGGCGGTCTTGATCAGGTTGTCGATCACGGCCAGCTTGTCGGAGACCTTGGCGCCGCCGAGCACCACCACGTACGGGCGGGCCGGGTCCTCGGTCAGCCGGCGCAGCACCTCGACCTCGGCGAACACCAGGGTGCCGGCGGCCGCGGGCAGCCGGGTGGCGAGGTCGTAGACGGAGGCCTGCTTGCGGTGCACCACGCCGAAGCCGTCGGAGACGAACACGTCGCCGAGTGCCGCGTACTTGTCGGCCAGCTCGCCGCGGACCGCGTCGTCCTTGGATTCCTCGCCCGGCTCGAAGCGCACGTTCTCCAGCATCGCCACGCCGCCGTCGGCGAGCTCGGAGGTGATCTTGGTCGCCGACTCGCCGACGACGTCCTCGGCGAGCGCGACCTCGGTGCCGAGCAGCTCGGCCAGCCGCTTCGCCGCCGGTGCCAGCGAGAACTCCGGCTTGACCTGGCCCTTGGGCCGGCCCAGGTGGGCCAGCACGATCACCTTGGCGCCGGCCTCGCGCAGCTTGGTCAGCGTCGGCAGCGAGGCCCGGATCCGCCCGTCGTCGGTGATCTGATCACCGTCCAGCGGCACGTTCAGGTCGCACCGGACCAGCACGCGCTTCCCGCGCAGGTCCCCAAGATCATCAACGCTCTTCACAAGAATCCTTTCCCTCCGCCGGGACGCCTGGCCCGCAAGCGTTCTCGCGGCAGGTCGCAGCGGTTGTCACGGCTCGATCGCGCTCCGGCCGGGGTCGGCGGCGCGGTTCCGGGATCACCGTAGCGGCACGACCGCGGTCGGCGACGGCGCCCCGGGCGGACGGCCGGTGCCCCTCAGCACGAGGGCACCGGCAGTCCGCGAGAAGTTCGCCGAGACGTCACCCCGGCCCGGTCGGGGCCGTCTCGGCGGTTCGGTCAGAGGCTCTTGCCGACGATCCCGACCAGGTCGACCAGACGGTTGGAGTAGCCCCACTCGTTGTCGTACCAGCCGACGACCTTGACCTGGTTGCCGATCACCTTGGTCAGGCCGGCGTCGAAGATGCAGGAGGCCGGGTCGGTGACGATGTCGCTGGAGACGATCTCGTCCTCGGTGTAGCGCAGGTAGCCCTTCATGGAGCCCTCGGCGGCCGCCTTCACCGCCGCGTTGACCTCTTCCACCGTGGTCTCCCGGCCGGCCTCGAAGGTGAGGTCGGTGGCCGAGCCGGTCGGCACCGGGACGCGCAGCGCGTAGCCGTCCAGCTTGCCCTTCAGCTCCGGCAGCACCAGGCCGATCGCCTTGGCGGCGCCGGTCGAGGTGGGCACCACGTTGAGCGCGGCGGCGCGGGCCCGGCGCAGGTCCTTGTGCGGGCCGTCCTGCAGGTTCTGGTCCTGGGTGTAGGCGTGCACGGTCGTCATCAGGCCCTTGACGATGCCGAACTCGTCGTTCAGCACCTTGGCCATCGGCGCCAGGCAGTTCGTGGTGCAGGAGGCGTTGGAGATGATGGTGTGCTTGGCCGGGTCGTAGGCGTCGTCGTTCACGCCGAGCACCACGGTCAGGTCCTCGTTCTTCGCCGGAGCGGAGATGATCACCTTCTTGGCGCCGCCGTCGATGTGCGCCTTCGCCTTGGTGGCGTCGGTGAAGATGCCGGTGGACTCGACCACCACGTCGGCGCCGAGGTCGCCCCACGGCAGCGCGGCCGGGTCCCGCTCCTCGAACACCTTGAACGCCTTGCCGTCGACCGAGATGTCGGTGTCGGTCGCGACGACGTCGCTGGGCAGCCGGCCCAGGATCGAGTCGTACTTCAGCAGGTGCGCCAGACTCGCGTTGTCGGTGAGGTCGTTGACGGCCACAATCTCGAGGTCGGCGCCGGCGGCCAGCGCCGCACGGAAGAAGTTGCGGCCGATCCGGCCGAAGCCGTTGATGCCAACACGTACCGTCATGCTTGATTCCACTCCTCGTACAAGATGAGCTCTGTCGGGTGATTCCCCCGCCACGGCCACACTAACGAACCGCCGCCGAGCGATTGCGGACCGGAACCGGCTGTGGTACGTGCATTAGACCACCACCCCGCTGGTCTGTCATCGGCGGCGTGGTCGGACGAGGGAGCGCGTCGAGTCTTCCGCGTACGACCCGGGCACCGCAACCCGTCCGCCCGGCCGGGTCGATCCGGCCTTACGGAATTCCGCAGGCCGCGCGAATTCACGAATACATTTCAACGAGGATTCGACACCCTGAGTTCCGGGGAGAACCTGTGCATTCGACGCCGGAATTCACAGCGTCCGTGATTACTCTGCACAAGGTGCTCCGGTCTGCCCGGCGCGTCGTTCGCGTCATCTCCTCGGCTGTTCTCTTCGTCGCCGTCAGCGCCCTCGCCGGGCTTCTGGTGGCCGCCCTGGTGGCGCCGTTCGCGGGCGGTCTCGGGCTGGGGGCGCGGGCGGCGTCGGACCAGCTGGGCAACCTGCCGGCGGACTTCGAGGTGCCGGCCCCGTCGGAGCGCTCGACGATCCTCGACGTGAACGGTGACGTGCTGGCGTACTTCTATGCCGAGAACCGGGTTTACCAGCCCCTGCAGGAGATTGCGCCGGTGATGTCGCGGGCGCTGCTGGCGATCGAAGATCATCGGTACTACGAGCACGGCCCGCTGGACCCGATCGGGACCCTGCGTGCGTTCCTCACCAACCAGGTGTCCGGCGGGGTCACCCAGGGCGGCTCCAGCATCACCCAGCAGTACGTGAAGATGGTCCTGATCGACGAGGCGAAACGGCGCGGCGACGAGGCCGCCGTAAGGGCCGCGCAGGAGAGTACGTACGAACGGAAGATCCAGGAATTACGCTATGCCATCGCCCTGGAGCAGGAACTGTCCAAGGACGAGATTCTGGAACGCTATCTGAATATCGCCTATTTCGGCGACGGCGCCTACGGCGTGGAAGCGGCGGCGAGGCACTATTTCGACACCTCGGCCGCGAAACTCACCCTGGCGCAGGCCGCGATGCTGGCCGGCCTGGTGCAGAACCCGACCCGGATCAACCCGGTCGTCAACGAGGGCGCGGCGCTGGAACGGCGCGACGTGGTGCTGAACCGGATGGCCGAACTGGGCATGGTCGGGCCGGCCGAGGTGGCCGCGGCGAAGAAGACCGGCTTCGACGCGGACCTGGTCCGGGGCACCCGGAACGGTTGCGTCGGCACCGACTACCCGTTCCTCTGCGACTACGTGTACGACGCGCTGATGCAGACGCCGAGCCTCGGCGCGACGCCGGACGACCGGGAGAACGCGATCAAGCGCGGTGGGCTGACGGTCCGGACCGCGATCGACCCGAAGACTCAGGACATCGCCCAGCATGCGGTCAGCGACGTGGTCGGCCCGACCGACCCGGTGATCGCCACGATGAACATCATCCAGCCCGGCACCGGCCTGATCATCGCGATGGCGCAGAGCCGGCCGGTGATGGGCGACGACACGAAGAAGGGCGAGACCTACTGGAACTATGCGATCGGCGAGCAGGGCGGCTTCCAGGCCGGCTCGACGTTCAAGGCGATCACCTCGGCGGCCGCGCTGGAGAAGGGCATCCCGCTCAGCAAGCGGTACGACGCGCGGGCCACGATGGACTTCTCCGGCGAGACGTTCGAGACGTGCGACGGGCAGGGCAAGGTCTACGGCGACTGGAAGGTGTCCAACTCGACCGGCACCAACGGCGAGATGGACATGTACCGCGCGGCGCAGCGCTCGGTGAACACCTACTACGTGCAGTTGGAGCTGGACACCGGCATGTGCCGGGTGGTCGAAATGGCCGAGAAGCTCGGCATCGTCAGCACCACCGCCGATCGGCCGTTGTCGTACTACCAGGACAAGCCGTCCTTCACCCTCGGCACGGTCGAGATCAGCCCGCTGTCGCTGGCAGAGGCGTACGCGACGTTCGCCTCCGGCGGGATCCGCTGCGACCCGATCGTGCTCGAGTCGATCACCCGGCCGGACGGCAGCGCGCTGGCCGTACCGAGCGGCAACTGCCGGCGGGTGCTGGAGGAGGACGTCGCGAACGCGATGAACGATCTGCTGGCCAGCGTGATGACCGAGGGCACCGGGCAGCGGGTCGCCACCGACGACGGTCGCCCGCAGGCCGGCAAGACCGGCACCACCAGCGGCAACCAGGCGGTCGCGTTCGCCGGCTACACGCCCGACGTGGCCGGCGCGGCGATGATCTCCGTCGACGTCACCCGGGAACCGTTCAAGCGCGGCGGCGACGACTTCCGGTCCAGCGGTGTCAAGGGCTACCGGGTGCCGTCGACCGGCTATGTCCTGGAGGGTTCCGGCAGCGGCGACGCCGGCCAGGAGATCTGGAAGCCGGCCATGGAGGAGTACCTCGACGGGAAGCCGGAGACCCGCTTCCAGGCACCGTCGCGGGACCTGACCGAGGGACGGCTGGTCGAACTGCCGATGCTGTTCGGCCTGAGTCCGGAGGCCGCCACCGAGCGGCTCGAGGAGGCCGGGTTCACGGTGCGGCGGACCACCGAGCCGAGCCCTACGGTGCCGGCCGGCCAGTTCATCCGGTTCGACCCGGACCGCGGCCGGGTGCCCGAGTTCAGCACGATCCGGGCCGTCTACTCCTCCGGTCCGGAGCCGAGCCCGCCCCGCTGAACAGGCTCAGTCGGCGTCGAGGAGATCCGGGCTGATGCTCGACTCGGTGTCCGGGATGCCGAGTTCCGCGGCCCGCTTGTCCGCGGTGGCGAGCAGCCGCCGGATCCGGCCGGCGACGGCGTCCTTGGTCAGCGGCGGCTCGTGCAGCTGACCGAGTTCCTCGAGGCTGGCCTGCTTGTTCTCGATCCGCAGCACGCCGGCCGCCTTCAGATGATCGGGTACGTCCTCGCCGAGGATCTCCAGCGCCCGCTCCACCCGGGCGCCGGCCGCCACGGCCGCGCGGGCCGACCGGCGCAGGTTCGCGTCGTCGAAGTTGGCCAGTCGGTTCGCCGAGGCCCGCACCTCGCGGCGCATCCGGCGGTCCTCCCAGGCCAGCACGGACTCGTGGGCGCCGATCCGGGTCAGCAGGGCGCCGATCGCGTCACCGTCGCGGATCACCACCCGGTCCACGTTGCGTACCTCGCGGGCCTTGGAGGCGATGCCGAGCCGGCGGGCCGCACCGACCAGCGCCAGCGCCGCCTCCGGCCCCGGGCAGGTCACCTCGAGCGCCATCGAACGACCCGGCTCGGTCAGCGAGCCGTGCGCCAGGAAGGCGCCCCGCCACGCCGCCGCACACTCGTCCGCACCACCGCCGACGACCTGGGCCGGCAGCCCGCGGGCCGGCCGGCCGTGCGAGTCGATCAACCCGGTCTGCCGGGCCAGCGCGTCGCCGTGCTTGATCACCCGGACCACGTAGCGGGTCCCGCGCCGGATGCCGGAACCGTTGACGATCACCAGGTCACTGGGGTGCCCGAACACCTCGGCGATGTCGGTCCGCAGCCGCCGCGCCGCGGCGCCGGTGTCGAGCTCGGCCTCGATGACGATCCGGCCGCTGACGATGTGCAGGCCGCCCGCGAACCGCAGCATCGCGGCGACCTCTGCCTTCCGACAGCTTGGCTTGGTGACCTTGATCGTCGCCAGTTCCGCCTTCACCTGAGCTGTCATGGCCATTGGTGCATGATGCCAGACTCGCGACCGGAGTGAGGTCCACCCCCTGGTCATCTCGTGATCTTGAAGCTCAGCCGGGGATGCTCATGATCTCCGCGTACGCCGACGCGAGGCGGAGCGGATCGTGCCGCGGCGTACCGTCCCGGACGGCCAGGTCGGCCACCACCAGCTCGGCGCCGAGCGAGCTCGCGTACGCGCTGAGATGGGGATCGTCGGCGGCGAACGCGCTGTCCGCGAGCACCACGTCGAGCCGCAGGCAGGGCGCGTGCTCGGCCAGCAATTCCAGGTGCCGGGCGGCGCTGAAGCCGTGCGTCTCGCCGTCGTAGCCGATGTTGAGGGTGAGCAGCCGCCGGGCCCGCGTGTTCAAGATCGCCGACGCGAGGTCGGGCACCAGCAGGTGCGGGATCACCGAGGTGAACCAGGAACCCGGGCCGAGCACCACCCAGTCCGCGTCCTCGACCACCGCGACCGACTCGGGACAGGCCGGCGGGTCGCCCGGGGTGAGCCGGACCGCGGAGACCTGGCCGGTCGTCGTCGCGACCTCGGCCTGGCCGCGGACCAGCCCGGTCTCGTCCGGATGCGCCGCGTCGAGCCCGATCACGTCCGCCTCGATCTGCAGCGGTACGGCGGCCATCGGCAGCACCCGGCCCTTCGCACCGAGCAGCCGGGCCACCAGGTCGAGCCCGGCCACCGGGTCGCCGAGCCGGGCCCAGACCCCGGCGATCAGCAGGTTGCCGATCGCGTGACCGTTCAGCTCGCCGTCGGAGGCGAACCGGTACTGCAGCACCTCGGCCCAGGTCCGGCCGGACTCGTCGTCGCCGCACAACGCGGCCAGCGCCATCCGCAGATCGCCCGGCGGCAGGCAGTCCAACTCGGCCCGCAGCCGCCCGGACGAACCGCCGTCGTCGGCGACCGTGACCACCGCCGCCAGCTTGTCGGTGACCCTGCGCAACGCGCTCAGCGACGCCGACAGCCCGTGGCCGCCGCCGAACGCGACCACCGACGGCAGTGTCGGCAGGGCGCTGCTCATGAACGTTCCCTCATCCGGGGTCCCCGCGTCGCAGTTCGGGGGAGCGCAGCGGAGGAGAACTGCGTCGTGGGGTGGTCATTCGTGTCCCACATCGCGATGCAACACCTTGGTCGGCAGCCCGAGCGCGCGCAACCGGCGGGCGAACTCCTCGGTCATCGCCGTGCTGCGATGCTTGCCGCCGGTGCAGCCGATGGCGATGGTGGCGAACCGCTTGCCCTCCCGGATGTAGCCGGCCGCCATGATCTGCAGCAACTCCTGCAGCTTGTCCAGGAACGCGTTCGCGCCGTCCGCACCGAGCACGTAGTCGCTCACCTCGGAGTCGAGTCCGGTCATCGGCCGCAGCTCCGGCACCCAGTGCGGGTTCGGCAGGAACCGGACGTCGACCACGAGGTCGGCGTCGACCGGGATGCCGTACTTGAAGCCGAACGAGACCAGCGTGACCCGGAGCTGCTCGGTGGTCTCCCCCGCGTACGCGTGGGCGACCCGGGAGCTGAGCTGGTGCACGTTGATCGCGGAGGTGTCGATCACCAGGTCGGCCGCGGCCCGCACCGTGGCGAGCAACTGCCGCTCCCGGTGGATGCCGTCCAGCAGCCGGCCGTCGCCCTGCAGCGGGTGCGGCCGCCGGGCCGACTCCTGCCGCCGCACGATCACGTCGTCGGACGCCTCGAGATAGAGGATCTCCGGCAGCAGGCCGCGGGCGGTCAGGTCGCTGAACATGGCCGACAACTGCTCGAAGAACGAGCGGGTACGGACGTCGAGCACCACCGCGAGCCGGGTGATCCCGGCGCCGCTGGCCAGCGAGCACACCTCGGGCAGCACGCTCGGCGGAAGGTTGTCGATCACGTACCAGCCGAGGTCCTCGAGCGCATTCGCGGCGGTCGTCCGGCCCGCGCCGGACATGCCGGTGACGACGACGACCCGCAGGTCGGGGGTAGCCGGGGCGGCGGCGGGGTCAAGGTCCTCGGGCGCGGCCGTGATCGGCTGGCTGGAGTTCACCGGCCCCATTATGGCGGTCCCCGGTGACGCTCCGGTCCAGGTGGGTCGGCCCGTCGCCGACACCCCGGATCGGTGGCCGTCCCCCGCTCCCGGACGGCCCCTCGGACCCGCCGCACATCCGCCGTTGTCCGTACGGCCGCGTGGGCTTGTCGACCTACCGACCTCGACCGGGTCTCGATGCGTGTGGCTGTCGACGAACCCACGCGAGAACGGACCGGCGTCAGTCCAGGATCTCGCCGGTGGCGGTGTTGATCGCCTCCGCCTTCGGCGTCTCCGACAGGGCGGCCTTGATCGCCAGCGCGGTCTTGTCGCCGAAGCCGGGGACGGCCGCGATCTCCTCCACCCTGGCCTCACGAAGCTTCTTCAGCGAGCCGAAATGCTTCAGCAGGGTACGGCGGCGCACTTCCCCGAGCCCGGGGACCTGATCAAGGACCGACTCCACCATCGACTTGCTCCGCCGGGACCGGTGGTGGGTGATCGCGAACCGGTGCGCCTCGTCGCGGAGCCGCTGCAGCAGATACAGCCCCTCCGAGGTGCGGGGCAGGATGACCGGGTCCTCGGTGTCGGGCAGCCAGACCTCCTCCAGTCGCTTCGCCAGGCCGCAGAGCGCGATGTCGTTGATGCCGAGCTCGCCCATCGCCTCGGCGGCGGCGGCCACCTGCGGCGGGCCGCCGTCGACCACGACCAGGGCCGGCGCGTAGGCGAACCTTCGCGGCGCCCCCGTGGTCGGGTCGATCAGCATCGGGCCGTCCGGATCGGCCTCGGCCACCTCGGCCGCCGCTCGCGTACCGTTGCCGTGATCATGACCGGCCGCGGTCCGGGTCCGTTCGTCGATCAGCCGGCGGAACCGGCGGGTGATCACTTCCTTCATCGCGGCGACGTCGTTCTGGCCGTCCACGCCCCTGATCACGAAGCGGCGGTATTCGCTCTTCCGCGGCAGCCCGTCCTCGAAGACGACCATCGAGGCGACCACCTCGGTGCCCTGCAGGTTGGAGATGTCGAAGCACTCCATCCGCAGCGGCGCGGTCGGCAGCTCGAGCGCCTCCTGGATCTCCTCCAGTGCCCGGTTCCGGGTGGACAGGTCGCCGGCCCGGCTGGTCTTGTGCCGGACCAGGGTCTCGCCGGCGTTGCGGGCGACCGTCTCCAGCAGGGTCCGCTTGTCGCCCCGCTGCGGCACCCGGATCGCCACCTGGGCCTGCCGCCGCTCGCTGAACAGGGCGGTCAGCGAGTCGACGGACGGCGGCAGCGCAGGCACCAGGATCTCCCGCGGCAGTTGCGGCTGCTCCGGGCCGTCGGCGTCCTCCGGCTCCGCGTACAACTGCAGCAGGAACTGCTCGACCAGGCCGGCCGTGTCGATGTCGTCGACCCGGTCCGCGACCCAGCCCCGTTCACCGCGGACCCGGCCGCCGCGGACGTGGAAGATCTGCACCGCGACCTCGAGCGGGTCCTCGGCGAGCGCGATCACGTCCGCGTCGGTGCCGTCGCCGAGCACGATCGCGTTCTTCGACATGGCCTGCTGCAGGGCGCCGATGTCGTCCCGGATCACGGCCGCGCGTTCGTACTCCATCGCCGCGCTGGCCCGGGCCATCTCGCGCTCGAGCTTCTTGATCAACGGGCCGGACTGGCCGGAGACGAACTGGCAGAAGTCGTCCACGATGTCGCGGTGCTCGTCGGCGTCGGCCCGCCCCACGCAGGGCGCGGAGCACTTGTTGATGTAGCCGAGCAGGCAGGGCCGGCCGATCTGCTTGTGGTTCTTGAACACGCCGTTGGAGCAGGACCGCATCGGGAACACCCGGAGCAGCAGGTCGACGGTCTCCCGGATCGCCCAGGCGTGCGAGTAGGGCCCGAAGTAGCGGTTGCCCTTGCGCTTCTTGCCGCGGCCGACCATCACCCGCGGGAATTCGTCGGCCCAGGTCACCGCCATCCACGGGTACGACTTGTCGTCGCGGTACTTCACGTTGAACCGCGGGTCGAACTCCTTGATCCAGGAGTACTCCAGCTGCAGCGCCTCGACGTCGGTCCGGACGACCGTCCAGTCCACCCGGGCCGCCGTGAACACCATCGCCTGGGTCCGGGTGTGCAGGCCGGCCGGATCGGCGAAGTAGGAGTTCAGCCGCTGCCGCAGGCTCTTCGCCTTGCCGACGTAGATGACCCGCCCGTCCGCGTCGGAGAACCGGTAGACGCCGGGCTGCTCCGGGATCGAGCCGGGCTTGGGTCGGTAGGAGGTCGGGTCGGCCACATTCCTCAGCGTAGAACGCCGGTCCGACACCGCCCTCCTAAGGCAGCACCAGGTCGTCGCCGGACCGGGTGAACTCGACCGCCGGCAGCGGCTCCTTGGCCGGACCGGCCACCGGGTCACCGGTGGCGATCGCGAAGTGGCTGCCGTGGCACGGACAGACGATCTCGGCGTTCTCGACCTTCTCCACCGGGCAGCCCTGATGGGTGCAGATCGCGCTGAACGCCTTGAACTCGCCGGCCGCCGGCTGGGTCACCACATACTTCTCCTGGATCACCACCCCGCCACCTTCCGGTACGTCGGCGGTGGCCACGGTGATCCCCTGCGGCGGGGCCTGGGACGCCGAGCCGCTCGCGCTGGGACTGGAGCCGCCGGCGCTCGGCGAGCCGCTCGGGCTCGGCGCGCCGCTGGTCGACGGAGCGCCGGACGAGGGCGCGGCGGAGGTCGACGGGCCGGCGCTGCCGCCGGTCGAGCAGCCGGCCAGCCCGGCCCCGGCACCGAGGGCGACGGCGGCCAGTCCGGCCTGTCTCAGCAGCCTGCGCCGGCTGCGGGCCCCTGCGACGAGCTGGTCGAGTTGACTGCGGACATCCGGCATCACGAACTCCCTGGGGGTCGGGGGTGGTCGGGTCGCCAGTCTAGGGACGGTCGCCTGTGAATCCGCCATGATCAACCGGGCCGGCCGGGACGTGTCCGGACGGGCCCGGCCGCGGGCTACCCGGCCGTCGGCGTCCCGAGCAGGGCGTCGACCTCGGCGGCGGTCGGGGGCTGGGCGCCCTGGCGTTCGCAGACGATCGCGGCCGCGGCGACGCCTCGGGACAGCGCGTCCCGGAGCGAGCCCTGCCGGCGTACGAACCCGTCCAGGAAGCCGGCCATGAACGTGTCGCCCGCGCCGACCGTGTCGACCACCTCGACCTTGCGACCGGGCACCTCGGTGCGGCCGTCGGCGTCGACGGCGACAGCCCCGTCCGGTCCGAGGGTGATCACGACGGCGCGCAGCCCGTACCGGTCCTGCCACAGGGCTGCGGTCCCGGCCGGATCGGCGCCGCCCGGCGCGACCTCGGCGAGGGCGGCGAGGTCGGCGTCGCTGGCCTTGACGATGCCGCCGGTGCGGCCGGCCAGCTCCAGCCAGGGCTCGACCTTGGCCCAGTAGAGCCGCGGATCGGTGATCACGGTGGGCCGGACGTTGATGTCGTACGAGAGCGGCGCCGAGGACGCCGAGGCCCAGTCGAGCAGCACGCCGGCGCCCGGCTCGACGACGCAGGCGAGGGACGCGATGTGCAGCCAGTCCCCGGCACCGAGTTCCGGCAGTTCCTGCGGCTGCCAGGCGAAGTTCGCCGTACCGTCGAAGTGGAAGGTGTAGCTCGCCACGCCGTCGGCGTCCAACTCGACCACCGCCAGCGAGGTGGCCTGATCGGTCACCACCGCAAGATCAAGATCGACCCCCGCCCCGGTGAGATGATCATGGAGCTGCCGGCCGAAGGCGTCCCTGGACAGCCGCCCCAGGAAGTGGCTGTCGGCCTCGAGCCGGCTCAGCGCGACCGCCGTGTTCATCGGCCCGCCGGCCGACAGCGCCTGCCAGGTGGTCCGGAAATGATCATCCGACGGTTCCGCGACCCGGACCAGATCGATCAAGGTCTCACCGCACACGACGAATCGGCTCATGGCCGCACTCTATAGAGCGGCACGCGGACTCCGGAACACCGCTCACGGCCCGGGGCACCGGGCCACGGGTCCGACCAGGATCCGCAACACGGAACAGCGTTGCACGTCCGTTGACATGGAACGACTCAGCGGAGATGGTCACGGTGATGCACTGACGCAGAAGGCGAGGCGAATCCCGATGTCCCCCACTCCCGCACGACGCCGTGACTGCTCCGCCGACGACTCCGGGCGTCGACACCGGCGCCGACGACGTCCGGCCCGGTTCGCCGTGGCCGGTCTCCTGGTGGCCGTTCTCGTCAGCGGCGGTCCGACGCCCGACTCGGTGTCTGCGGCGCCGCTGCTGCCGGGCGCGCAGAGCGACGCGTACGTGGTCACGCCCGGCGCGGAATGGAACGTGCACAGCCCGGGTCCCGGCTACCTCGCCGCCTTTCCCCAGGCGTTCGCCACCGACACGGTCGTCGACGGCGTGACGCGGCGCAAGGTCATCCTCAGCTGGGCCGAGAACCGCGACGCCGCGTCCGTGGAGAGCATCGACGGCATGGCGGTGTCCGACGACGGGGCCCGCACCTTCGCCCGCAACGACGAGCGGCTGATCGCCCTCAGCATGGCCCGGCTCGACGACGGCTCCCTGTTCGCCGCGGAGTTCCTCCCCGCCACCGACGCGGCCGGCACGCTCGGGCTCCGGATCGCCCGCTCCACCGATCTCGGCCGGACCTGGACCCGCGGCACGGCGAAGCTCGCCCAGGACAAGATCAAGTTCCAGTCGCTGCGCGTGCACCGCGGCATCCTCCAGCTCACCGACGGCACGCTGCTGATGCCCGCGTACGGGTCCGTGGCGGGCGACCCGAAGGGCCGCACTGCGCTCCTGCAGAGCACCGATCGCGGCCGGAGCTGGTCGGTCCGCAACGCCGCGATCATGCCGCCCACGGCATCGCTGGGCAGCAACGAGATGGCGCTCTCGCGCACCAGCGACGGCCGCCTGATCGGGTTCCTGCGCGGCGACGGCAGCAACTCGCTCTACCAGACCTATTCCGATGACGACGGCGTGACCTGGACCGCGCCGACCGTCATCGAAGCGCCCGCCGGGGCCCCGCGCGGCTGGGTCGATCCCGGCGTCGTCCTGCAACCCAACGGCATGCTCGTGCTGACGTACGGGCGTCCGGACAACACCGTGCTGGTCAGCCGCGACGGCACCGGCCGTACCTGGGACGAACATCGCACGATCTTCGCCAACGCGCCGCGCGACACCCAGCCGGCGCGGTTCCACGGCTCCAGCGGCAACACCGCGATCGTCTCCGTCGGCCCGAACCAGTCGGTCGTCTTCGGCGATGCCTGCGCCAACATCTGGGGCTGCAAGGAGTACGGCCAGCTGCACCGGGTGTGGGCGCGCATGATCGACGCCGTCACCCCGGGCACCGGCAAGATCGATCTGACGACGAAGGTGAAGTCCGGCACCGCCAAGCTGTCCGGCGACGTCGCCGCCGGCGACCCGGCCTTCCCCGAGCAGCGGATCGAAGGCGCGGTCGACGGTAGCGCCGAACGCCACTCGGCAGCCCTGGTCAAGAAGGGCGGCTCGCTGATCATGGAACTGGACCGGGCCTATGCGCTGGACAAGCTCGGCCTGATGTTGAACCACGGCAAGACCTCCGATGCCGATGTCCAGTTCTCGCTGGACGGCAAGACCTGGCAGCAGCCGGTGATCAAGGTCCGCGGCACGGTCGACTACGCGCTGCGGTACCACGACCTCGAGCCCACCCGGGCGAAGTACGTCAAGATCAACGCGGTCGCGGGCGATCTTGCGGTCACCGAGCTGGAGCTCTATGCGGCCGGTACGTTCACCTTCGAGAACGACCCGGTCAACGCGCCGCCGCGCGGCTTCACGAACACCCGGTACGCGTGGACGGCCGACACGATCATGCCCGGCGCGGACAGCAGGCGTCGCCTCACCCTGGTCGACCTCGACCCGGAGGCGATCGCGACCGCCACCCTGCCGACGCCTGCCACGCCCGCGCAGCACGCCGGGTTCTCCTATGCCGCCTCCCAGTACGGCTCCGGCGTCGTCTTCTCCGTACGCGGCACGACGTCCGCCGGCGCCGACGTGACGGCCTGGCAGTTCTGGGTGGCACCGGACGGCAGCACCGGCCGACTGAGGGTCCGGGCCCGTACCAGCGGCGGCTGGCAGGACCTCGGCACGGCACCCCAGCCACCGAACGAGCGGTGGATGCCGGTCGTGATCGACACCACCGGCACCGAAGCCCGGGTCAGCGTGAACGGCGTCGCTTTCGCTCCCACGACGCACCGCTGGAACGCAGCCGATCACTACACCGGGATCACCTTCAGCTCCTGGAGCGACCAGGCGGCGAACATGCAGCACGAGTTCGACGACATCGAGGTGACACCGCTCCGCTGACCTCCGTCGCCCACGGTCCCGGCAGCGACCGGCGGGACCGGTCGAGACGATCATGGAGGTGCCTGCCGAACGCGCCTCCGAAGGCCCCCGGAGCGATCCGCGCGGTCGGCCCGGTCGCCCGGGGACGCCGAAAGGCTCTCGACACCGCGAGGATGGCGTCGAGAGCCTTTCGGGGGAACCGGCCGAACTCAGCGGAGCTCGGCAGCACCGGCCTGGGCGAACTTCTCGTCCAGGTCGCCGGACGGCGCACCCGCCACACCGATCCCGGCGATCGGGGCGTTGTCCGCGGCGACCGGCACGCCGCCGGCCAGGAACAGGGTGCCCGGGATGTCCTTCAGGGTCGGCGCCGACTCGAGGCGCTTCACCAGCTCCGAGGTGGGCGCGTTCCAGGACACCGCGGTGTAGGCCTTGCGGACCGCCGACTCGTAGGACTGCGGGCCCGCGCCGTCGCCGCGCAGGGTGACGATGGTGTTGCCGTTGCGGTCCACGACGGCGACGGTGACCCGCTGCCCCTCCTTCTCGGCGGCGTCCAGCGCGGCCTGGGCGGCGTCGGTCGCGGCGTCGATCGTCAGGTGGGTGCTCGTGGTGGTCGCCTTCTCGGGTACAGCGGCCTTGGTCGCGGCCGGCGGCTGGGCGGGCGGCTGTGCCGGCGGCTGGGCGGCGGCGGACACGACGCCGGCGGTGCCGAAGCCGGCCAGGGCGACGGCCGCGGCGGCGGTGATGACCTTGACTCGCGTCGAGAACTTCTTGACCTGCATGGTGTGACTCCCCAATGTCGTTGTGGTGTGGGTTCGTTGTGGTGTGGGCTTTCCGTGCTGTGCTTCCAGCCTGCTGCCGCGACCCCGGTCCGCGCGTCGTCGCAGTGGCTGGTCCTCCGCCGCCGGACGGGTGAGCCCGGGGTCAGCCGATCGGATGACCCGCGGGCCGCCGGGGCTGGGCCAGAATGGGTGTTCTCGCAGGTCAGGAGAGGAGCGGACCCATGGCCGGCAACACTCCGGCGCCCGACCCGAACCCGGCGCACGCCGACGACCTGGCGACTGCCGGCGGGGACGCCCGCCGGCTGGCGCTCGTCATCCACAGCGCGTTCTTCGTCCTGCTCGGATCGGCCCTGTTCCGGTTCACCCAACGGCACGGCGGCGACGTGCAGGCGGCCCTCGTGTACCTGATGGCCGCCGCCCTGGCCGTCCTGTACGGGCTCGCCCTGTCCCGGCTTCTCGGCGCCGGCGCGGCCCGGCTGGTCTGGCTCTGCGGCGTGGTCGGGGTCTGGTCGGTGCTGGTGAACCTGGCACCGAGCTTCGCCTGGTGCGCGGTACCGCTGTTCTACCTGGCGCTGCGGATGCTGCCGCTGCGGCTGGCACTGGTCATGATCGTCCTGTTCACCGGCCTGGTGATCTTCGCCCAGCTGCGGCTGGCCGGCCGGTTCGATCTGGACTGGGTGGTCGGCCCGCCCGCCGTCGCCGCGCTCGCCACCGCGGTGTTCGTCGTGATGGATCGGCAGACGACCCGCCAGGCCGCGTTGATCGACGACCTGGTCCGGACCCGGGCCGAGCTCGCCGCCACCGAACGGCGCGCGGGCACCCTCGCCGAGCGGCAGCGGCTGTCGATGGAGATCCACGACACGATCGCCCAGGGCCTGTCCAGCCAACGCATGCTGCTGCAGGCCGCCGACCGGCTCTGGGACGCCGAACCGGCCCGGGCCCGCGAGCACGTCCACACCGCGGCGGCCGTCGCGGAACGCGGCCTCGCCGAGGCCCGCCGCTTCGTCCACGACCTGGCACCGGCCGACCTCGCCGAGAGCGGCGACCTGCCGTCCGCGCTGCGCGCGCTGGCCGACCGCGAGACCACCGCCGAACGGATCGTGGCCTGCCAGGTCGACGGCACGCCCGGACCGTTGCCCGACCGGGTCCAGTCCGCCCTGCTGCGGGTGGCCCAGGGCGCGCTCGCCAACGTACGCGAGCATTCCGGCGCCACCCGGGCCGCCGTCACCGTCACCTACCTCGGCGACCAGGTACGCCTCGACGTCGCCGACAACGGCCGCGGCTTCGACCCGGCCGCCACCGGGCCCGGTCCGGCCGACCGAGGCCACGGACTGCCCGCCATGCGGGCCCGGGTCGGCCAGCTCGGCGGGACCCTGGCCGTCGAGTCCGCCCCCGGCGACGGCACGGTCGTGTCCGTCGCCGTACCCGCGACTCTGGAGGTCCCCGCCCCATGACCGACACCGACTCCGCCGTCCGGCTCCTGCTCTGCGACGACCACGTGGTGGTCCGGGCCGGCCTGCGCGCCCTGCTCGCCAGCGCCCCGGACATCGAGGTCGTCGGCGAGGCCGGCAGCGGCGAGGAGGCGGTGGCCCAGGCCGCCGCCCTCGACCCCGACGTGGTGCTGATGGACCTCCAGCTGGGCGACGGCATCGACGGCATCGAGGCGACCCGGCAGATCACCGCGGCCGGCGGCGGCGTCCACGTGCTGGTGCTGACCACGTACGACACCGACGCCGACATCACCCGCGCGATCGCCGCCGGCGCCACCGGCTACCTGCTGAAGGCGGAGCGACCGGAGGAACTGTTCGCCGCCATCCACAGCGCCGCCGCCGGCCGCACCGCCCTGTCCGCGCCCGTCGCACACCGGGTGATGGCCCAGATGCGCAGCCCCCGGCCCACCCTGACCCCGCGCGAGCACGACATCCTCGGCCAGCTCGCCCTCGGCCTGTCCAACCGCGACATCGCGAAGGCCCTGTTCCTCAGCGAGGCCACCGTGAAGACGCACCTCGGCCGGATCTACGAGAAGCTCGGCGTCGACACCCGGACCGGCGCCGTCGCGGTCGCCAAGGAGCAACGCCTCCTCCCTTGATCCTTGGGGGCCCCTCCCCCTCCCCACCCACCCCCGTGCCCCTCCACCCACCTCCCGCGCCCCTACGTCACCCGCCGCCGAGCCCGGTCGCCATTGACCGGCCACCGCCACCCGACTAGATTCGAAACGTGTCTTTCGAAAAGGTCGACCCGCTCGAGGACCCGCGGGCGATGCGGGCCCTGGCGCACCCGCTCCGGCTGCGGATCCGGGACCTGCTGGACGACGAGGGACCGCTCACCGCGACCGAGGTCTCGGACCGGATCGGCGAGAGCCCGGCGAACTGCTCGTTCCACCTGCGGACCCTGGCCAAGTACGGGTTCATCGAGGAGGCCGAGGGCGGCAAGGGGCGCAACCGGCCCTGGCAGATCCGGCACGGCTGGATGCGGGTCGAGCCGGAGAACCTGGCCGGTGACGCGCGGCGGGCCGCGCTGGCGATGGGCCAGGCGCTGCGCAGTGCGCTGGCCCGGCGGATCGAGGCCTGGGCGCGGCGTCAGCGGGACCTGCCCGAGCCCTGGCAGCACGTCGGGTTCGAGATGCAGATCGACACGGATCTCTCGCCCGAGGAACTGAAGCAGGTCGGCGAGCGGATCAGTGAGGTGCTGAAGCCCCTCACCAGCCAGCGGGAGAAGGCGCCGGGCAGCCGCCGGATCACCATCGCCGTGCAGGGCTTCCCGCACGTCGCCGACGACGACTGATCATCCGGTCTCCGGCCACACCTCCTCCCGGATCCGCGGCCCCAGCTCGTGCCACAGCGTGGGCGGGATCCCGCTGCTGCCCAGCTCCGCCAGCAGCGTGATCATGCTGTACGACGGATCGAGCCGCAGCCCGCGTTCGACACAGCAGTTGAGCAGCGCACCGTGCCCGCTGACCCAGGCCGCGGCACCGGTCAGCGCCAGTGGGGCGAGGGCGTACCGGTCGATGGTCCGGCTCACCACCCGGCGCCACAGCTCGAGGTGGTCGTCGGCGCGGTCGACCGTGATCATGGACCAGGCGGCGTCCCGGGCCTCGATCGTCGCCGCGAGCACGGCCAGTCGGGCGCATTCCGCGTCCGACGGCTCGGTGGCCAGCCCGGCCTGCACGGCCTCGACCATCGCGATCTGGCGCGCCCGCGGCTGCAGGCGGTCCAGGTCGCGGACCGCCCTGGCCGCCAGCGCGGCGAGACTGGGCCGCTCGGGCTCGTCCGGGCCGGCGATGCTCGCCTCCAGCTCGGCCCGGCTGGCCAGCACCGGCAGGCCGGCCAGCACCGCCGCCGCGGCCGCGCCGCTGGCCCGTGGATCGTACGGGATGCCGGACGTCCTGGACCTGCCGAACGCCGTGGTGCGGGACCACCAGCGCTCGCCGTCGGCGTACAACACGTCGTGCAGCACGCAGCTCGGGCGGGCCCGCTCGGCTCGGGCCCAGCAGGCCCGCCAGCGGTCCAGCAGCGCGGTGGCCGCGGTGAAGTCGCGGCCGTACGCCACCGCGACCGCTCCGGACGCCCGGTGGGCGACCGCGAGCGCATGACCGTAGTCGGCCCACTGGTCGGCGCCGGCGGCCGGCGGCAGGTCCACCCGCGCCGTCAGCAGCAGGTCGTTGCCCTGGAACAGCAGCAGGACGAAGGACTCCTCGGGCTGGAAGCCGAGCAGGTAGGGAATCAGGCCGAGCAGCTCCTGCGGATCGCGGGCGTCGAGCCGGACGGCCGGCGGCGGAGGCCGGTGAGGTTGGGCACGTTTCATGCCCATGGTTCTGCGTCATTCCCGCCGAATCCGCCGGCGGAAAGAAAATCTGTGGACAACCGAGAAAGTCGGCGGGCGCCTGTGGACAGCGCCGGCGGCCGCCGCGGACTTGCTGCATCTCGTCCGACGCCACGGTAACGTGATGGGTGTGAGTCACGAGATCGAGCGGGCGGACTCGACCAGTCGGACCGCCCCCGGTCTCGGTCGAAGTTCCAGCGGCCCCGCCTTCGCGCCACCCGCTTCCGGGCTCCCCTTGGCCGATCGACCCCTGGGTACGCCACCGGCCGCACCGCGGCCCGCACCCGAACCTCCGCGCCGCCGCTCCCTGCTGCTCCGGATCGCTCCGGCCGTCGGCACCTTCGTGATCCTCGCCCTGGCCGCCGTGATCATCGTGGCCGGCAGCGTCCAGGACAACCGGAAGGCCGCGGAAGAGGCCAGAAGGCCGGTCCCGTCGCCGGTGATCACCGCACCGCCGGCCGTCGCATCCGACCCCGCCGGCGAACCCGACGCGATCGAGTTCACCACCCCGCAGGGACGCGGCGAACTCACCGTGATCGACCACACCTGGCTCCGCAAGCCCGGCTCGTCGGAGGTCCGGCTCCGGGTGCAGGTCGAACTGCGCGCCCTGGACGGCGTCGTCGACTACGACCCGGCCTACTTCTTCGCCGCCCGCGACCTGGCCAACCCGGTCCGCGCGGAGGACTCCTTCGCCCACGGCGATCTCGATGTCGGCGTGCTCGAACCCGGCGACGCGGCCCGCGGCTACCTCACCTTTCTGCTCCCCCGCGGCGACGTCACGCTGATGATGTCCAGCGACGCCGCCGACTGGATCACCGCGATCAAGATCGTCGACTGAATCACGATCCCGACGCGCGTCAGTGCGGGCCCCGGTCGATCAGTAGGCTTCATCGCTATGACCGAGGTCGAAACTCACACCGAGCGCGGCTGGGACGTGCTCCGGATCCGCTCCGAGGGGATCGTCGCCGAACTGGTCCCGGGCCTGGGCGGCACGGTGACCTCACTCCGGCGGCCGGACGACGACGCCGAACTGCTCTGGCGCACCCCGTGGGGACTCCGGCCGCTGACGCCGACCCTGCCCGGCAACGCCGAGGCGTCGATGCTTGATCATTTCCCGGGCGGCTGGCAGACGCTGTTCCCCAACGGCGGCGACACCGCCCACGCGCACGGCGTCGAGTGGGGCTACAACGGCGAGACCCGGCTGGCCCCGTTCGACTGGCAGGTCGACGGCTCGTCGGTGATCATGACCACCCGGCTGGTCCGCAGCCCGTTCCGGGTGACCAAGATCGTCACCGTGGACGGCCCGACGATCACCGTCGAGGAGTCGGTCCACAACGACGCGAACGAAGCGGTCGAGGTGATGTGGGGCCAGCAGGTGGTGCTCGGCGCGCCGCTGCTCGGCCCGGACACCGTGATCGAGAGCGGCGCGACGATCGTCCACCCGGACCCGACCGCGACCTCCGGCGCCAACTACAACGACGTGATGCCGTGGCCGCGCTCGGTCGGCGAGGACTCCATGATCAACTTGCGCCGGGTGGTCGGGCCGCGCGCCGATCATGCCCGGCTGGCCTACCTGACCGACTTCGTCGATCCCCGGATCACCGTACGGAATCCGGCGGCCGATCTCGGTCTCGACCTCAGCTGGGACGCCGAGTCCTGGCCGTACGCCTGGTACTCGCTGGAGTCCGGCCACCGGCGCGGCTTCCCCTGGTTCGGCGACGGCTACTTCCTGGCCCTGACGCCGTCCAGCAGCTGGCCGGCGCACGGCATCCACGACGCGCGCCGAATCTCCAAGGCGACCGTCTGGGTGCAGCCCGACGAGACCCGGAACGCCCGGCTGTCCCTCACCGTGCACGCGCGCACGGAGTAGGCACAGCAGGGGGAACCGACCGACTGCAGAGGGGCGGGCCACGATGGTCGATCAGCAGCTGATCAAGTCCTGGGTACGGGTCGCCGCGCGCTCGCTCGGCACCGCGTACCCGTACGCCAGCCATCACGTCAGCCGGGACGCCTACGACAACGACGTCACCCCGCGGACGCTGCACCCGGCCTTCCACGGCAGCTTCGACTGGCACTCCAGCGTGCACCTGCAGTGGTCCCTGGTCCGGCTGCTGACGATCCACCGCCCCGCCCTGGACGCCGAACAGCTGACCGGGCCGGTCTGCGACCTGCTGGACGCCCGGCTGACCCCGGCCAAGATCGCCGCCGAAGTGACCTATCTTCATGATCATCCCGGATTCGAGCGGCCGTACGGCTGGGCCTGGGCGGCGATGCTCGGCGCCGAGACCTGGCGCTGCCTGGACCAGTTCGCCGACCCGTGGGTCGAGGCGACCAGCGAGCTCGTCGCCTGCATCGCCGACTTGATCATCGACTTCCTGCCCCGGCTGCCGCATCCGGTCCGGCACGGCCTGCACGGCAACACGGCCTTCGCGCTCAGCCTGATGCACCACGCGTTCACCGTGATCGGCCGGGCCGACGTGGTGGAGTTGATCAACGACTACGCACGGAAGGCGTACGGCGGCGACACCGCCGCCCCGCTCGCGTACGAGCCGTCCGGGACCGACTTCCTGTCCCCCGCCCTGAGCGAGGCCGAACTGATGCTGCGGGTGCTCGACACCGAGTTCCCGGCCTGGCTCGACCGGTTCCTGCCCGGCCTGGCCCGCAAGCCGAAGCCCGACCCGGACCTGGACCGGCTGCTGCGGCCGATGCCGGTCGAGGACACTGCCGACGGCCAGCTGGCGCACCTGACCGGCCTGGCGCTGTCCAAGTCCTGGCAGCTGTCCCGGCTGGCCGGCTCGCTGCCGACCGAGGACCAGCGGCACAGCCGGCTCGTGGCTGCGGCGATCCAACTCCGCGAACCGGCCCTGCCGCTGGTGACGGAGGCCCACTTCGCCTCCACCCACTGGCTGCTCAGCTTCGCCATCCTGGCCACCGATTGGTAACCCGACTTGACCCACCTTCCTGACGCTTTACACACGTTGCAACCTGTGTAAAGTGCCGGTTTTTCACGTTAACGTGAAAAACCGACCAGGGCTCACCAGGGCTCAGCGGAAGGCGGCCAGGTCCACGTCCGGGCCGGGGCCGTGGTCGGGCACCTCGATCCGGGCGCCGTCCTGGCGGGCCGAGGCGAAGGCGGCGACGCCGGGCAGCGTGAATCGGGCCGCGACCCAGGCGTTGATCGGGGGCTGCGACTTCTTGGTGACGGCGCGGACGAAGTCGTCGGCGAGGAAGTGGTGCGAGCCCTCGTGACCGTTCGGGGCGCCCTCGAACTCCTTCGGCAGCCGGGAACGATCATGGGCCTTCGCCATCCCGGAGCTGAAGCTGTGCAGGAGTTCCGGGTCCAGCCCGGCCAGGTCCGTGTGCCGCTCGGCCTGGTACTCCCGGGTGTAGAACAGCTCGCTGATGTCCTCGATCTCCTTGCGGTCGCTCCAGCTCGCGCCGGTCGAGGTCTGCTCCATCACGCCCTCGGTGCCGTAGAACCGGAACCGCGACTCGTGCACCCGGCCCGGATGGCCGACCCGGCGGAACTCGTTGGTCCGCATCACGCCGCCGTCGGCCAGGTGGAACAGCGCGCTCATGTTGGAGTAGTCGTTGTCGAACATCGACACCTCACGGTCGAACACCCCGTCGCCGCGGTCGTCGACGATGCCGATGCAGCTGACCGAGGTCGCGTGCGTCGGCCAGGCGCCCAGCACGCCGCCCACCGCGTGGGTCGGGTAGAGCATGGGCGGGTACGACGCCGTCGACTTCCAGTTCTCGCCGCCGCTGAACTGGTACGCGGAGTAGAACCCGTTGTCCATGTCGTGCACGTAGTCGCCCTCGCCGTAGAAGACCCGGCCGAACTCGCCGGCGGCGATCTTGTCCCGGGCCCAGACGACGGCCGGGTTGTAGTAGCTGGTCTCACCCATCATGTAGATCAGGCCGGTCTGCTCGACCAGCTTGATGATCTCCGCGATCTCCTCCGCCGACACGGCCATCGGCACCGCCGAGTAGACGTGCTTGCCGGCCTTCAGGGCGTTGATCACCAGCTCGCCGTGGGTCCAGCGCTGCGTCATCACCGCCACCGCGTCCACGTCGGAGGCCAGCAGCTCCTCAGCCGACGGGACCGTGCCGTCGATGCCGAACTTGGCGTTCGTCTCCTCGGCCCGCTCCGGCAGCAGGTCGGTGACGACGATGGAGGTGACGTCCGGATGCAGCTGCCACAACCGGATGAAGCTTCCCGCGAACTGGCCCGTGCCGATGACACCGATCTTCATTGTGTCCTGTCTCCGATGCTGGGTGTGGTGTTGGGGTGTGAGGTTTGTGTTGTCGCGAAACTATCGACGAGCAGCCTAGGCGATCGGGCGTGAAGTCTGTAGGTCTGGTTCGCGATGCGGCACCATGAATCCATGGCCGGGCAGCGAAGCAGGCAGGATTTCGAGCGGTTGTACGCCGACGGGCGCCCACCCTGGGAGCTCGGCGGGCCACAGCCCGCCCTGGCCGACCTGCTGGTACGGGAGCCGTTCGAGGACCCGGTGCTGGACGCCGGCTGCGGCACCGGCGACCTCGCGCTCTGGCTGGCCTCCCGCGGCCACCGGGTGCTGGCCTTCGACTTCTCCGCGGCCGCGATCGAGCAGGCCCGGGCCAAGATCACCGACGACACGCTCGACGTCACCTTCCTGGTCGCCGACGCGACCCGGCTCGGCGCACTGCCGCTGCGGCCCCGGACGGTGGTCGACTCCGGGCTGCTGCTCGGCCTGGACGAGGCCTCCCGGACCGCGTACGCCGGGGAACTGCGGGACCTCTGCGAGCCCGGCGCCCGGCTCGTCCTGCTGGCCCGCGACGACCCGGGCAGCGAGCACGCCGACGCCGGCCGGGACGAGTTGATCACTCGGTTCGCCGCGCCGGACTGGACCGGCACCGAGGTCCGGCCGGCCGAGGTGTCCGCCCGGATCGACGGCGCGGAGGTACGGCTGCCGGGCCGCTTGTTGATCACTCATCGCGCCGGATAGGTCACTCCATCAGCAGTACGGAAGGGTGCGCGGACAGGAAATGATCAAGGACCAGGGCCGCCGCGCCGTGCGCCGCGACCCGGTCGCCGACGATCGAGCCCTCGACCCGTACGCCGGCGTCGGGGCGGACCAGCCAGCCCTTCATCCCCTCCGGAACGACCTCCAGGAAGCGATCCCGGACCAGCGACCAGATCGGGCCGCCGATCACCGCAAGATCGAGATCGAGCATGTTGATCATCAGGGCGATGCCGGCACCGAGCCGGCGGGCCGAGGCCTCCAGCATCGCGGTCGCCTCCGCGTTGCCCTCGTCGGCCAGCCGGCACAGCCGGGTGAACCGCTGCTGCAGGTCCGCGTAGTCGGTCTCGGTGGCCGGCGGGTCCAGCAGCCCGTGCCGGACCGCCTGCCGGACCAGACCCTGCGGCGCGCAGGACGTGTTCAGCGAGCCGCGCCGCCCGTAGTCGAGATCCTCGGCCTCGGGATCGACGATGATCTCGCCGACCTCGCCGACGTTGTTGCTGACGCCGCGGATCACCTCGCCGCCGACCACCACGCCGGCCGCGACGCCGCTGCCGAGATAGAAGAACAGGAAGTCCCGGCGCCGCTCGCTGGACGCCCACAGCTCGCCGGTCGCCGCCGCGGTGGCGTCCTTGTCCAGCAGGACGTGCAGCCCGGTGGCCTCGCGCAGCTCGGAGCGCAGGCCGACGTTGTGCCAGGACGGCAGCTGCGGCGGGTCCAGCAGCACCCCGGACTCGATGTCGATCGGGCCGGGGGCCGCGACGCCCAGGCCGAGCAGCCGGGTCTGGTCGATCCCGGCCTCGGCGATCAACGCGTCGCAGGTGACCTTGATCAGGTTCACGATGCCGGCCGGGGTGTGGTTCGACGGCGTCGGCAGCCGCCGGTCCGCCCGGACGTGCCCGGCCAGGTCGACCAGGACGAAGTTCAGGTTGGCCGGGTCGACGTGCACGCCGATCGCGTAGTGCCCGTCCGGATTGACCTCCAGCAGGGTGCGCGGTTTGCCCCGGGCCTGGGCCACCTTGCCGGTCTCCAGCACCAGCTCGGCCTGCAGCAGTTTGCGGGCGATGTTGGACATCGTCTGCTGGGTGAGCCCGGTCAGCTCACCCAGCTCGACCCGGCTCCGGCCGTGCGGGGAACGGCGAATGGCATCGAGGACGACCGCCTGATTGAAGTCGCCGAGGGTTCGAAGATTCGAGCCCTTGCCCATGCCGTCACACCTCCGATGCCTGGATCCGCCGTCGCCGTCGGCGGTAGATCTGGGGCGATCACATCATAAAGGTCACCCCTGGTGCACCGTCAGTTCAGTTGATCACCACCGGCTCGCCACTGCGTACGGACTCATAGGCCGCCTCGACGATCTCCATCGAGCGCAGCCCCGCCTCGCCGTCCGGCTGGGGCCGCCGGCCGGTCGCGATCGCGTCCACGAACTCGGCCACCAGGGCCGTGTCCGCGTCGCCGCCGTAGGCCAGCCAGAGCGACTTCTTGTCGGCCTCGGAGAAGCCGTCCACCCGGCTGTTGAAGGCGTCCATGTCGGCGATCCCGCCGGTGCCGACCAACTGCAGGGTCAGGCCGCCCCAGGTCGGGTAGTTCGGCGGCTTGGACCAGCTGCAGTCGATTGTGGCCAGCACCCCGTTGGCGTACCGGATCGAGACCAGGCCGGCCGTCTCCACCTCGACCTTGTCGGCGTGCAGGATCTTGTTGACCGACGCGTACACCTCGGCGGCCCGGGTGCCGTCGAACAGCGAGTCCAGCAGATCGGCCACGTGCACGGTGTGGTCGGCCAGCGAGCCGCCGCCGGCCAGGGCCGGGTCGACGAACCAGGACCGGGCGTCCAGCGGGATCCGGCCGTTGTTGGTGCCGGTCACCGAGAGCACCTGGCCGAGCGACCCGGCGTCGTAGGCGGCCTTGGTCGCGGCGAACGCCGAGGAGAACCGGACCGGGTAGGCGACCATCAGGTTCACCCCCGCCGCGGCACAGGCGTCGATCATGGCCCGGGCATCGGCGGTGCTGGTCGCGATCGGCTTCTCCGACATGACGTGCGCGCCGGCGGCCGCGGCCAGCTCGGTCAGCTCACGGTGCTTGGCGTTCTCGGAGCAGATGATCACGCCGTCCGGCTCGGTGGCCAGCAGCGCCTGGTAGTCGTCGAAGTACGGGACGCCGAGGTCGGCGGCCAGGCTCGGGCCGCCCGCCTCGCCGGCCGGTCGCTGATCATGATCGGGATCGCTGGCGATCACCTCGATCCCGAGCCGCTTCAGCGCGTGCACGTAGGAGACCGCGTGCAGATGGGCGAACGACATCATCGCGATCTTCATCGGGCTGCCTCCTCGGCGACGGAATCGGTGGTCAGGTGGACCGGCTGGCCGGTCCGGATCGAGGTCGCGGCGGCCTCGGCGATCTTGACCGCGGCCAGCCCGTCGGCGGCGCTGACCCGGGTCGGCGCGCCGGTGGTGAACGCGGCGTGGAACTCGCGGATCTCCGTCAGATAAGGGCTTTCGGTGAAGCCCGCGTCCGGCAGCAGACCGGTGCCGGAGTCGTCGGCGGCACCGCCGTCGATCACCAGCGGCCGATGCTCGGTCGAGTCGTGCTGCAGCAGCCCGCCGGTGCCGGCGATCTGGAACGTGGTGCGGAACGTCGTTCCGGGCCGGGCCCAGGTGCCGTTCACGTAACTGATCGCGCCGCTCGTGTGCGTCAGGATCACCTGGGTGCTGCGCACCGGGACCGCCGGATCGGCACCGGTGTCGCGGGCGAACACGGTCGCCACCTCGCCGGCGTTCCAGCGGGCGAAGTCAAGATCATGGATGCTCTGGTCGACCACCAGGCCGCCGCTCAGTGCGTCGTCCAGGTACCAGGGCCGGACCGGGCGCGAACCGGCCCGGGTGAACCGCTGCACCGCGATGTCGCCGATCCTGCCGGCGGCGACCGCGTCGTGCATGGTCACGTACTCGCTGAAGTAGCGGACCACGTGCGCCGGGTAGAGCTGCACACCCGCATCGGCGCAGGCCGTGATCATGGACTCGGCGTCGGCGCTGGACAGCGCGAACGGCTTCTCGCACAGCACGTCCCGCCCCGCCGCGGCCGCCGCCCGGACCAGCTCGGCGTGCGTCGTGGTCGGCGTGCAGACGTCGACCGCGTCGACCGAGGCGAGCAGTTCGTCCAGCGATCCGACGGCCTCGCCGCCGCCGACCCGGTTCAGCAACGGCGACGGGTCGTCCTTGGCGTAGACCAGGACCCGGACGCCGAGGCTCAGCCAGGCGGGCAGGTGGGCGCTGGCGATCGCGCCGGCGCCGATCATGCCGACGGTGAATGGTTCCGCCATCGAGTGGCTCCCTCTCTCACAGTGGACTCGACCCCCGGTGGACCGAGGAGGTGGTGCACCATTCTGGCCCGACCGGTCGCCGACGGCCGCGACCGGGGTAGGTCAATCGATCACCTGGAGCTCGCCGTGACGAGCCAGCCGAGGCGCCGGATCCGTACCGGAGAAGGCGGAGTCGAGGAAGTCGGCACTCGCGCGGGCGGTGATCGCGAGCCCGTCGGTCCGGCCCAGCGAGCCGATCAGTCCGGGCAGCGGCGGCAGGTACAGCGGGGCGTCGGTGAAGGTCAGATGGGCGGTGCCCGGGACCATGATCAGATAGCCGGTCGCCCGGCTGCGCCGCAGCGCGTCGGTCAGCCGGGACCCGTAGTCGGCGGTCTCCTCGCCGTCCGGCTGGTGTCGCAGCGCCAGCACCGGTTGCGGGTACGGATCCGGGCTCGGGTCGCGCGGATAGCCGTCCAGATCGATCACCGCGCCGAACGCAGGGTCGAGCCGGGCCGCCAGCAGGGCCGCGGCGCCGCCGAGCGAATGGCCGGCGACCGCGATCCGGCCCAGGTCCAGCCGGCCGGCCAGGGGGCCCGCCGGATCGGCCAGCCGCTGCCGGACGAAGCTGAGGTCGGCGGCCCGGAGCTCGGTCGAGCGGAGCGCCCGGCGGTTGTCCTCGGCGTCGTCGCCGGTCGCGACCAGCCTCGACGTGATCACCCGGCCGTCGGCGAGCTGGACCGCCGCCGAGTCGTACGGGTGGTCCAGCGCCGCGACGACGTAGCCGCGGGAGGCGAGTTCCTCGGCCCAGGCCGTGCTCTGGGTCCGGACCGCGCCGAGACCGGGCGAGAAGAGCACGACCGGGAATCGCCCGGCAGCCGGTTCGGCATCCTGGCGGGCGCGGGACCGTGCGCGGGCGGGTCCGTCGAGCAGGAACGCCGGCAGCCCGTACTGGCCCGCCACCGCCGCCGCGACCGTGCCGGCCTCCGCTGCCGTACGTCCGAGAAGGTGGGCCCGGGGCCCGTCCGAGGGCAGCGCCGGATACCAGAGCTGGGCCACGACCACCCGGCGTTCGGCCGGCTCGGCGGGCTCCGGCCGGTCCGGATCGGTCCACTGGACGACCCTGGTCCCGACCGGGTACGGCCCCGTCGGCACCGGCAGCCTCGGCACCGGCAGCAGCACCGCGAGCGCCACGCCGGCACCGGTCAGGCCGACCAGGACCACCGTGCCGAGGACCGCGGCCCAGCGGCGCCCGATCCGGCCCGGGCGGCCGCGGCGGGCCCGGACCAGCGCGACGACCGTGCCCGGCAGGACCAGCAGGAACGCGGCCAGCACCGGGAGCAGCACCCACCGCGGACCGGCGACCAGGATCCCCGCCAGGGCGACCGCGCCGACGGCGAAGGCCACGAGCCGCACTCCGGTCCGGGAGCGCTCCGGCAGCCGGCGGCTGAACACCAGCGCGAGGACGGCCGGCACCGCCAGCAGTTCGGGGACGGACAGCGAGATCAACGGCAGCGGCTCCAGCACGCCCCGATCCTGGTCCGGCCGCGGATCCCGGGCGACAGGCCCAGGTCTCGATCCCGCTACGACCCCGGTCCGGGACATCGTCCCGCGAGCGTGCGAGCCCGTCGGCCCCTCCTGCCCGGCCGCGCACCTCTACCGCCGTCCGCGCACCCGCCAGGCCGCCCGCACGCCGCATCGAGGGCTTGCCGTGCGGCGTTTGGCGGGAACGGGCAAGCTGGATCACCCGGAAGAACCGGACCCCGAGGAGCACCCGTGTCCAGCAGCATCTCCCCCGCCGGCCCGTCCCCGGTCCGTGCCGGAGCGGCGAACGTCGTCCGCTCCGCCGTCGTCATGGGCGGCCTGCTCGCGTTGCTGTGGGTGCTGGAGGGCTTCGACTCGCTGATCGGCGGCCGGCTGGACGGGTACGGCATCCACGCCCAGGAACTGGACGGACTGCCCGGCATCTTCGCCGCACCCCTGCTGCACGCCGGCTGGACCCACCTGATCAGCAACTCGGTGCCGTTCTTCGTGCTCGGGCTGCTGGTCATGCTCGGCGGTGTGGCGCGGTGGATCTGGTCCAGCCTGATCTCGATCATCACCTCCGGCCTGGCCGCCTGGCTGCTCACCCCGGTCAACACGGTGATCATCGGTGCCAGCGGCCTGATCTTCGGCTGGCTGACGTACCTGCTGGCGCGCGGGATCTGGTCCCGCAAGCCCGGCCAGGTCGTGATCGCGGCCGCGGTCCTGCTGTTCTACGGCGGGCTCATCGTCGGCGTGCTGCCCGGCGCGGCCGGCGTCTCCTGGCAGGCCCACCTGGGCGGCGCCATCGGCGGCGTCCTGGCCGCCTGGCTACTGCACCGCCGTCGCTGACAGGAACGCCGCGTGGAGTCGCGGGTCGCCGGTCAGTTCCGGATGGAACGAGGTGGCCCACAGGCTCCCCTGCCGTACGGCCACCGGATGGCCCTCGTACGCGGCCAGCACCTCGACGCCGGGGCCGACCCGCTCCACCCAGGGCGCCCGGATGAACACCGCCCGGAACGGAGCCTCCAGCCCGCGCAGCTCGAGGTCGGCCTCGAACGAGTCGACCTGCCGGCCGAACGCGTTCCGCCGCGCCACCATGTCGATCCCGCCCAGCGTGCGCTGGTCCTCGGTGCCGCCGACGATCGTGTCGGCGAGCATGATCAGGCCGGCGCAGGTCCCGAGCACCGGCAGCCCTTCCTTGATCGCCCCGCGCAGCTCGTCGTACAAATCGAACGCGACCAACAGCTTGCCGATCGTCGTCGACTCGCCGCCGGGAATGATCAAGCCGGACAGTCCGGCCAACTCACGGGCCCGCCGCACCGGGCGCACCTCGCCGCCGGCCTGACCGATCAGCCGGGCATGCTCGGCCACGTCCCCCTGCAGGGCCAGGACGCCGATCATGGAACACCAGCTGCGAGCATGCCGCTCAGGGTAGTCGCGCCGCGGCCGCGGTCCGCCCGGCACCCGAGACGTGGACCGGCGACCTTCAGCCGGCGGCCGGCTCGGCGGCGTCGTACGGCGACCAGGCCGGGTCGCGGAGGGCGGGACAGTGCTCAGGGGTCGGATGGTTGGCGATGGCGATCATGTGGTCGAGGGCGTCCCGGGCCGCGGCGAGGTCGGCCATGGCGGCGGTGATCCGGTCGCGTTCCGCGGCCAGCAGCGCGAAGACCTCGGGCGACGCCTGCCCGGCGTCGACGCAGGGCAGCAGCCGCAGGATCGTCCGGCTGGGCAGGCCGGCGGTGAAGAACTGCTGGATCAGCCGGACCCGTTCGACGGCCGACTCGGGATACGTGCGCTGCCCGCTGGGGCTGCGTTCGGAGGCGAGCAGGCCCTGCTCCTCGTAGTAACGCAGCGCCCGGGTGCTGACCCCGGCGCGGTGCGCCACCTCGCCGATCCGCATCCGCCGTCCTCCGCTGCCGTTCCCGACTTGACCTTGACGCCAACGTCAAGTCCTAGCGTACGAGAGCCGCGTCGGCTGCGGCTCGCGTACCCGATCAGAACCCTCACGTCAGGAAGCACCCAGGACATGAACGTCACCGACCAGATCGCCCTCGTCACCGGATCCAACCGCGGCATCGGCCGCGCCTTCGTGCTCGAACTGCTCGAACGCGGCGCGGCCAAGGTGTACGCGACCGCGCGCCGCCCCGAGCTCATCGACCTCGACGACCCGCGCGTCGTGCCGCTGCACCTCGACCTGGTCGATCACGCGTCGGTGGCCGCGGCGGCCGCGGCGGCGCGGGACGTCACCCTGCTCGTCAACAACGCCGGCATCGCGACCGGGGCCGCGCTCGTCACCGGCGACCCGGCCGAGATCCGGCGCGAGCTGGACACCCACTTCTGGGGCACGCTGGAGGTCATCCGCCGATTCAGCCCGGTCCTCGCGGCCAACGGCGGCGGCGCGATCGTCAACATCCTGTCGGCCCTGTCCTGGTTCGCCAGCCCCGGAGCCGGCGCGTACGCCGCGGCCAAGGCCGCCGAGTGGAACATGACGAACGGCGTCCGTCTCGAACTCGCGGCCCAGGGCACCCTGGTCCAGGGCGTCCTGCTCGGCGCCGCCGACACCGACATCATGGCCGACTACGACGGCCCGAAGATCGATCCCCGCGAGGTCCCGCGGCGGTCGCTCGACGGCCTGGCCACCGGTGCGATCGAGGTGATCGTCGACGACTGGACCGCGATGGTGAAGACCTCGCTGGCCGCCGACCCCGCCCCGTTCTACGCCAAGATCACCGCGCTGCTCGGAGCCTGAGCCGGTCAGTGGGTGTCCGGGCGCGGGATCCGGACCCCGGCAGCGCGCAGCCGGGCTTCGACCAGCGCGACACCCTTGGCCGTCGCCGAGCCCGGCTCCGCGCCGTGCTGGGCGAGCAACTGGTACCGGGTCGCGGTGTCGGTCCGGCCCTGCAGCCCGGTCACGATCTTGAGGTGCTCGGGGTTGGCGAGGAAGTGGTCGGCCATCGCGGCCGCGAACTCGGGCAGCCGCGGATCGTCCGGCGCCCAGCCGGCCGCCTCGATCGCGCGCCGGCTCAGCGCGACGAACTCCGGGTCGTCGAGGGCGTGCTCGACATGGTCGAGGAAGTCGTCGAACCCCTCCGGGACCAGGGCCCTGGCCAGCACCCAGCCGTCCCGGACGGCGACCACCTCGTCGGCCGGCAGGCCCACATCGGTCATCCGCCGCAGCAGGGCGACGGCGCGGTCGGGCAGCAGGGCCCGGTCACCGTCGGCCAGCCGGCGCAGCAGCTCCCGCCGCTCGATCAGCTCCTCGATCCGCTCGGTGAGCTGCCGCTCGACGTCGGTGAGGGAGGCGGCGAACGCCTCGGGTTCGGCGTCGAGCAGCGGCCCGACGTCGGCGAGCGGGACTCCCGAGGCGGCCAGCGTCCTGGCCTGCACCAGCCGCAGCAGGTCGTCCGAGCCGTACCGGCGGTAGCCGGAGCTGTCCCGCTCCGGCTACCGCACCAGGCCGAGCTTGTGATAGTGCCGGACGGTCTTCACGGTGACGCCGACGTACGCCGCCGCCTGGCCGATCGTGACTCCGTTCATGGACACGATCCTGCCTCCCGATCGCCTCAGAACACCTGGTCGACCAGCCGCTGCCGGGCCTGCTGGACCACCGGCGCCAGGGAAAGCCCCGCGTCGTCCACCCAGTTCAGCACGGCGATCATGGTCCGGCCGGCGTCGGGCGTGCTGTACATCAGGGTCATGGAGCCGAGGTTGCCGCCGTTGTGGGTGATCAGGGTGTCGCCGCGGTCCGTCGTCTGCACGTACAGGCCCAGCCCGTAGTCGTGATGCGGGACGCCCGTGTCACGCGGGCTGCACATCTCCGCCAGCAACGGGGCCGGCAGGAGCTTGCCGCCGAGCAGCGCGGAGATGAACGTGTGCAGGTCCCGGCTGGTCGAGATCATGTCGCCGCCGGTGCAGACCCAGGACGGGTCGTACCGGGTGACGTCGACGACCTCGCCTTCGTGGCGGTAGTAGATCCGGGCGTGCGGCTCGGGCAGTTCCGGCGAGCCGTCCGGCACCACCGTGCCCGTCAGTCCGAGCGGCCCCAGGACCCGCCGCTGCAGTTCCTCGGGCAGCGGGCGTCCGGTGATCCGCTCGATCAGCAGCCGGGCCAGCACGTAGTTGGTGTTGGAGTAGCTCCAGCCGGCACCCGGCTCGAACCGGGGCGGGTTGGCCAGCGAGAGCCGGACCAGTTCCTCGGGCCGGTAGGTGTGGAACCGCTTGTCCAGCCACTCCTGGCCGGTGGAGCCGTACGGGACGGGGACGCCGTGCACGATCGACCCGTCCTCGTACACCTCGCCGGTGACGTTGAACAGCCCGCTGGTGTGCTGCAGCAGCATCCGTACGGTGATCCGCGGGTCCAGCCCGAACTCGGGCAGCCGGTCGGTGACCGGCGCGTCCAGCTCGATCAGGCCCTCGGCGACCAACTGCAGCACCAGCGTCGCCACGAAGGGCTTGGTGTTGCTGCCGATCCGGGCATGCCCGTCGACCGGCGGCGTGGCCGTACCGCCCAGTTCGGCCACGCCGGCACTCCCGGCCCACTCACCTCGGTCGTCGTGGACGCGCAGCGTCACCCCGACGAAGCCGGTGGCGACGATCTCCTCGATCGTCTGCTGCAGCTCCGGCCGCTCCTGGGTGGCCGCGGTGTTGCTGATCTTGGTCGGGTCGGAGGTGGTCATGGTGGTTCGCCCCTTCGTGGCTCGTCGGTCCGGCTCTCCTGCCGCTGCGCCGAGCGTCCACCTTGACCTCGGGTCAACCTCAACCGTGACCTGCCTCACCTCCTGCCCCGGGACCGATCACTCGGCGCCCTTGAGCGCGTCGCTCATGGGGATCCTGGCCAGCTTGCGCCCGGACAGCCGCTTGGTGATCTCGTACACCACGAAGATCGTCACGAAGCTGATCACGACGTGCCACGGGTTCACCGTCATCGGGATCAGCATGTTCAGCGTGTCGGCCACGATCCCGAACAGCAGGTTCGCGAAGACGAGCATGGCGGGGAAGCCGAGCAGGATCCCGACGATCACCGCCGGTGTCGCACTGTTCAAGATCAATCTCGCGAGTTCCCGCCGGCGGTAGCCCAGCACCTTGAACAGGGCAACAGTTCCGTGGCTCTCCTCGATGATCAAGGACGTGACGAGGAACAAGATCACGACCGCGATCAGCACCGCCAGGGCGGTCACCGATCCCATGATCAACGACGTCGGTGCGCCGACCTGTTCGAACGCGGCGGGATCGCGGGTGTCGAGGACGCCGGCGAGCTTCGACTCGTCGAAATCCATCTCCCGGCTCGCCAGCACCGTACGGTAGCTGCCGGCCGGCTGGCCGGTCAGCTGGTTGAACTCGGCCAGCGGCATGGTCACGAACTGCTCGCCGTAGGCCTGGACGATCCCGTCGATCCGCAGGCTGTAGGTGGCGCCGTCGAGCTGGCTGACGATCGGGAGCGTGTCGCCGACCCCGAGCTTCAGCCGGGTCGCCAGCGACTCGGTGATGTTGACCTGGTCCCGCGGCAGCGGGGCACCCCGGGTGTCGTCGAGCTTCATGCCGACCGAGTCCGGCAGCATCCCCGTCAGGTAGAACCCGACGGCCTCGCGCCCCTCGGGATGCACCCGGATCGTGTTGTACGGCTCCGCGCCGGCCGGGACCGGCGCGTCCTTCAGGTTCTGCACCTCGGTGAAGTTGTATTCGATCTTGTAGTTGTAGCGGTTCAGGGCACCCCGCTCGGTGACGACGTCCATCGAGTGGCTGTACGTCAGCCCGAACAGCATCACCATCGAAGCGGCGGCCACGCCGAGGACCAGGAACAGCAGGCGCGGGATGCTGCGGACCTGCTCGCGGATCCGGAAGGCCGTGGCGAACCGGAACCGGTCCAGCCGGAGCGCCCGCTCCAGCGCCGTCACCTTGCCGGACTTCTCGCCGCCCTTCATCAGGTCGGCGGCGCTCTTGCCGAGGATCCGGCGGATCGCCAGGGCGCTGGCCGTACCGATCAACGCGACGGGCGCGAGCAGCGCGATCGCCAGGTTGTGCGGCGCGAAGGACAGCCCCGTGTCCGGCAGGTTGTACGAGGTCAGCATGGTGCCGACCACCGGCCCGACGCAGGGCAGCGCGAGCAGTGTCCCGGCCAGGCTGCCGGCCAGCGTGACCAGCACCGGCACGGCCAGATAGTGCCGGGTCAGTTCGCCGCGCCGGTAGCCGAGGGCGTACAGGCTGCCGACGATGACGCTGTCGGCCTTGACGGTCCGGGTGATCATCACGCCGACGATCACGCAGCCGAGGACGAAGAAGGCACCCGCCACCGGCAGGCTCATCGACTGCATGCTCGAGATGTTGCCCCACGGCATGTTGATCCGCTGGTTGTGCTCGGCCTCGATCCACTCGGACAGGCGATAGCCGTCGCCGGCGAGCCGGTTCCGCAACGCGGTGGTCTGGGCCTCGAGCCGGTCGCGATCACCGAAGCGCACGCTGTACGTCGTCGTCGCCGCGGACGCCGACGGCAGCGCCTCGATGTCGGCCCGGGCCGCGACGCCGACGCCGAACCCCGCGGTCGGCAGGACGTCGTACAGCCCCTTCAGCGGATACACGTAGTTCGGCACCGCCACCGTGCCGACGACGGTGAACGTCCTGCCGTCGAGAGAGAGTTGATCACCGAGCTTCAGCCCGTGGGTCTGCAGGAAGTGCGGATCGACCAGCAGATCCCCCGGAGCGGCGAGGGCCCGGCCAGAGGTGACCTCGGCGAGGTTGATCTTGGTGCCGGGACTGAGCAGCCGGAGCTCGCCCGCGGGGAGCCGGACGTCGTGGCGCAGCGCGGCCTCGATCGTCGCGCCAGACTCGCGTTCCCAGGCGGGGATGTCGAGCGGCTTGTCGGTGCTGAAGGTCAGGTCCTCCTGCTGGTTCCGGTCGGCGAACCCGACCACCAGGCGCTCCATGCTGCCGGCCACCCCGGTGGCCGCGGTGAAGTAGAAGCTGCCCAGCAGGACCAGGATGGCGATGCCGATGGAGCGGCCCCTGTGTTCGCGCAGCATCCGCCCGATGCGGCGGTTCAGGGCGCTCACCACTGGATCCGTTCGGCGGGCACCGGCTGATCATGGTGCGTGACGTCCTCGACCTGGCCGTCGCGCATCCGGTAGACGGAGTGCGCCATGTCGGCGATCGCGGCGTTGTGGGTGATCATCAGGATCGTCGTACCGAATTCGGCGTTGACCCGCTGGAGCAGGGAAAGCACCCCGAGCGAGGTCTCCACGTCGAGCGCCCCGGTCGGCTCGTCGCAGAGCAGCAGCCGCGGGCTCTTGACGATCGCCCGGGCGATCGCGACCCGCTGCTGCTCACCACCGGAAAGCTCCCGGGGGAAGCGGTTCTTCTTGTCGGCCAGCCCGACCGCGGCCAGCACCTCGCCGGTCGGCAGCGGCTTCTCGCTGAGGTTCGAGACCACCTCGACGTTCTCGCCCGCCGTGAGGTTCGGCACCAGGTTGTAGAACTGGAAGACGAAGCCGATCTTGGTCCGGCGGTATTCGAGAAGTTGATCATCGCTGAAGTCGGAGATCCGCTCGCCGTCCACCTCGACCGTGCCGCTGTCGGCACGATCGATCCCGCCGACGATGTTCATCAGCGTCGACTTCCCGGACCCGGACGGGCCGAGGATGACTCCGATCCGGTGCCGGTCGAGCTCGAGCCCGGTGCCCCGCAGCACCGGCGTGACGACGCCCGTGCCGTAACTCTTCTGCAGTCCTGCCACGGCCAGGAAGCCGCCGTTGTCCGTCTTGTTCCGCAGGCCGGTCGCCGCGGTCGCCGAAGTTCTCATGACGCCAACCTTCGAGCCGCCGCCTGTCACCCACCTGACACGCCCCTGACACCGCCCGCAGTCGCGCGTCCGTGGACGAGGCAGGACACGCGGTTGCCCGGCTCCACCTCGGCCGGGGGAGCCTGCGGATTGTGTCGCCGGCTGGTGGAAGGATGAACTCCGTGGACGATGCCGACACGAAACCGACCGCGTCGGTGTATGTCGACGGCTTCAACCTGTATCGGCGGCTCCTGGAGGGCCACCCGCAGCACAAGTGGCTCGATCTCGAGGCTCTCGCGGAGCGAGTGCTCCCGGACTGTCGGGTCAGGTCGGTCTCCTACTTCACCGCGATCATCAAGGCGCTCCCCGGCAAGGACCCCAGTTCCCCCCAGCGCCAGCAGGCCTACCTGCGAGCGCTGGCGACCTTGCCCCGAACCGAGATCTACCGCGGCAAGTTCCGGGTCGACCCACGGGTCATGCCGCTGCATCCGACCGTCCTGGATGCAGACGGTGAACCCAAGCGCGTCAAGGTCAAGAAGACCGAGGAGAAGGGGTCCGATGTCGCGCTGGCGAGCAGGCTGCTCATCGACGCCATGAAGGGCGTCGCCGACGTCTACGTCGTGTGCACGAATGACTCCGACCTCGTCATGCCGATGCGCCTCGCCAAGGAAGAACTCGGTCGTCAGGTCGGCCTGCTGTCGCCCATGGAGCCGAAGCGCGCCAGCAACGAACTGAAGCAGACCGGTCCGATCTGGCACCGTCAGATCACACCTCAGGATCTCGCCGCTTGCCAGCTACCGGACCACCTCAAGGACGGCCAAGGCACAATCTGGAGGCCCGAGAAATGGGCCAGAAATTCCGAGAGCCCCGCCGAAGCGGGGCCCTCTAACCAGGAGCCGAAGCCACCTGGGGGTGTACATACACTTTAGCGCGGTCGGCTGGTTACGTCAGCATGATCGCCTTCAGCGTCACCAGCCGCGCTGGGCGAGCCGGTGCGGCTCCGGGACGTCGTCGACGTTGATGCCGACCATCGCCTCGCCGAGGCCGCGGGAGACCTTGGCGATCACGTCCGGGTCGTCGTAGAAGGTGGTCGCCTTGACGATCGCGGCCGCGCGCTGGGCCGGGTTGCCGGCCTTGAAGATGCCCGAGCCGACGAAGACGCCCTCGGCGCCCAGCTGCATCATCATCGCGGCGTCGGCCGGGGTCGCGATGCCGCCGGCGGTGAACAGGACGACCGGGAGCTTGCCGGTCCGGGCCACCTCGGCGACCAGGTCGTACGGCGCCTGGAGCTCCTTCGCGGCGACGTACAGCTCGTCGGGCGGCAGGCTCTGCAGCCGGCGCAGCTCGTCGCGGATCTGGCGCATGTGGGTGGTCGCGTTGGAGACGTCGCCGGTGCCGGCCTCGCCCTTCGACCTGATCATGGCCGCGCCCTCGGTGATCCGGCGCAGCGCCTCGCCCAGGTTGGTCGCGCCGCAGACGAACGGCACGGTGAACTGCCACTTGTCGATGTGGTGCGCGTAGTCGGCCGGGGTCAGCACCTCGGACTCGTCGATGTAGTCGACGCCGAGCGCCTGCAGCACCTGAGCCTCGACGAAGTGGCCGATCCGGGCCTTCGCCATCACCGGGATCGAGACGGCCTCGATGATGCCGTCGATCAGGTCCGGATCGCTCATCCGCGCCACGCCGCCCTGTGCCCTGATGTCGGCGGGTACGCGCTCGAGCGCCATCACCGCCACCGCGCCGGCGTCCTCGGCGATCTTGGCCTGCTCGGCGGTGACCACGTCCATGATCACGCCGCCCTTGAGCATCTCGGCCATGCCCCGCTTGACCCGCAGCGTGCCCGTCGGGGCCTCCTGTGCTGCAGTCATCGTCATTCCTCCCTCTGCCCGGATCGGTGCCGGGACGGGAGCAACGTACCTCCTCCGGCCGGCCGGGAGGGCGGCGGTCCACCTTTGCCCTTCGCCAGGCTCAGGGCGCCAGCGGCCTCAGGCCGCGCGGCGGGAGAACCGGCGGTGCTTCTTGAGCGAAACGAGCCGGCCGGACGGCTGGACCTGCCGGTACAACTCCTCGAACGCCTCCAGGGTGGCGCCGATGCTGTGCTTCTCGACGATCTTCCGGCTGGCCGCGCCCATCCGCCGGCGCAGGGCCGGGTCGGCGATCAGGCTGAGCAGCCGGTCGGACAGCTCGTCGATGTTGCCCGGCGTGAACAGCCAGCCGTTCTCGCCGGGGTGCACCAGGTGCGGCAGCGCCACCGCGTCCGCGGCGACGACCGGCTTGCCGGCGGACATCGCCTCCAGGGTGACGATGCTCTGCAGCTCGGAGACGCCCGGCATGCAGAACACCGAGGCCCTGCCGTAGGCCCGCAACAGCTCGTCGTCGTCCACGTACCCGAGGAACTTCACCCGGTCGCCGAGACCGAGCCGCGCCGCCAGGGCCTCCAGCGACGCGCGCCGGTCGCCGTTGCCGACGACCTCCAGCCGCACCGGCCGGTCCAGCGGGAACCGGGCCACGGCCTTGATCAGCTGGTCGACGTGCTTCTCGGCGTCCAGCCGGCCGACGAACAGGATGGTCGGCGTCATCGGGGCGGCGGCCGCCTGGGTCGCCTTCCAGTACTTGTCGGTCTCGATCCCGCAGGAGATCGCCCGGGCCCCGGTGATGTCGGTGTTGTCCTGCATCACCTGGACCGCCAGCGGGGTCGGGGCGGTGACCGCGTCGGCGTGCCCGAACACGCGGCCGAGGTCGTTCCAGCACCACCGCGACACCGGCCCGTACAGGAACTTCGGCAGCGGCAGGTAGCCCAGCACGTTGCCCGGCATGAAGTGGTTGGTGGCGATCGACGGCACCCCGCGGCGTGCGGCCGACCAGAGCAGACCACGTCCGATCAGCATGTGCGACTGGGAGTGCACGACCTCCGGCCGCAGTTCCCGGATCAGCCGGTCGATGGCCGGCATCGCCTGCCACGGCGTGCAGATCCGGTGGCTCTCGTGCAGCGGGTAGCGGTAGGACCGGAGCCGGTGCTCGGTCACCCCGTCGACGACCCGGGTGACCGGCGGCCCCTCGACCGACGGGCACACCACGTGCACCTCGTGGCCGCGCGCGGCGAGCGCGTTGGCCAGGGTGTGGGTGAAGGTCGAGGCCCCGTTGACGTTGGGCGGATAGGTGTCAGCGCCAAGCAGGATTTTCATCGAGTGTCCTCTTCGGGTCGGTGTCGTCCGGATCGGGCGACGGCACGGCGGTCGACTGACCGCCCAGGTTCAGTTCGGTGGCGGCATCCGGTCGCCCGGTGCCGAGTTCCCCGCGGGGACCGCTGGTTCCGGCGTCGCGGTCGGTGTCCTGGTCCTTCTGCTTCTTGGCGTCGGGATGATGCCGGGCCAGGACGAACACGCCGACCGTCGCGACCACGGCCGCGGCCGCCATCCCGAAGCCGGTCAGCGGATCCATGTGCTTGCCTTCGCCGAGCAGCATCAGCCCGATGAGTACGGCGACGAAGGGGTCGGTCACCGTGACGCAGGCGAGCACCACCTCCGGCGAGCCGACCGTGTAGGCCTGCTGCACCAGGGTGCCGCCGACCGCGGCCGCGGCGATGATGCCGAGCAGCGTGCCGATGACCACTGGTTGGGTGATCCGGCTGAAATCACCGGCGATGAGCTGCGACAGGGCCCGCATGCCCGCCGCGACCAGCCCGAACGCCGCCGCGCCGCCGAACGCGCAGCCGAGGGCCCGGACCCAGCCCTGGTTGACCTTCGCGACCATGATCGCGGCGCCGACCAGCAGGCCGACCAGGATCCCGGCCAGCACCAGCGTCTCGCCGGTCAGCGGCACCGAGGTCGCCTTGCCCGCGGTCAGCCAGACGAACGCCGCCGTACCGACGACGGAGATGGCGATCCCGGCCACCACCCCCCGGGTGGCGTGCTCATGACCGCGCCGGGCGGCGACGATCACGGCGAGCGGCACCCCGAGGACGCCGATCGGCTGGACCACCGAGACCGGCGCCAGCACGAGCGCGATGACATGGAGCCCCGCGCCGAGCCCGATCAGGCCGAGGCCGGCCAGCCAGCGCCGCTGGCGGAGCAGGGCGAGCATGCCCCGCAGGCCGAGGTTGCCGTTCTCACCCGACGGGGTCGAGATGGTGCGCCGGACGGCGTCGTGCTGCAGGATCGCGCCGAACGCGAAGCAGGCGGCGTCGCACACGGCGATGCCGACCGCGAGGAGCGTCAACAGGCTGTTCGGCGTCACGACGGTTCGCCAACTCGTTCCATCGAACCCGTCCGTCCCACAGAGATCACCCGTTCGACCGGGCCAAACCGTTCCACAGGGCCAATGCGTAGCACAGGTCGGTGGCGCACAGTCGGCGCCACACCCACCCGGCCGCCGGGCAATGTGGTGGTTGCACTCACGGCCCCGACACTAACGATCCGTGGCTCACGACCCAACCTCCCGGAGGCCGGGTGCCCATTACGGTTTGGCACACAACGGATGGACGCTGGTCGGTTCGGCACGGCTCAACCCTCGCAGTTGGCGCGCACCATCTCCATCAGGCTGTCTACCGATCTTGCGGTAGGGGTAGCCCTACTGGAGCGGGATCAGGACTCAGGGCCGGGTACGCCATCGGTATGACCCGCGAAGGAGCCGATCGCCGCGGCCGCCCGCTGCGGCGCCTCGTAGTGGATGAGGTGACCGACGCCTTCGGCGACCACCAGTTCGGCCTGCGGGAACCGGTCGGCCAGGATGCGCTGCCGGTCCAGCTCGGTGATGTCGTCGACCTCGCCGGCGATCAGCAGCACCGGCAGGTCGAGCCGCGCGGCGTACTGGCTGACGTCCGACGACACCGACGCCCGGAAGGATTCGAGGACGACCTCGCGGTCGGCGAAGGCGCCGAAGTACCGCCGATGCTGATCATGGATCCAGCGGCGCAGCTCGGGGTCCTTCGTCTTGGCCATCACCTCGCTGAGCAGCCGGGTGATCGCCCGGCTGCGCAGCAGCGGCAGCCCGATCGGCGCCGGCAGCTTCGCGCCGAGCCAGTAGTACCCGACGGCCAGCCGGCTGAGGATCCCGCGCGGCCCGCTCAGTGCCGGCGCCCCGATCGGGTTGATCAGGACGGCCCGGTCGGCCACCAGCCCGCCGGCCAGCGCGGCCGAGACGACGATCGACCCGAACGAGTGTCCGACCATGATCACCGGCCGGCCGGCGGCCACCGCGTCGACGAAGGCGATCAACCAGGCGGCGTAGCCGGCCAGGTCGTGCGGCCGGTCCGGGAACGGTTCGGAGACACCGAAGCCGGGCAGGTCCGGCACCACGATCCGGTACGGCCCGCCGGCGGCGACCAGCTCCTCGGCGATCCGGGCAAGGCCGTGATGATCACCACGGAAGCCGTGCACCAAGATCATCACCGGACCGCCGGGGACGCCCTCGGCGTACGTGAAGCAGTGGGTACAGCAGCCCGCCACCTCGACCTCTTGGTGGTGCGGCTCGATCACGGGGGCGACTCTACCCGCGCGGCCGCGGGACGAGAGGATAGGTTTGGGGCACGCCACGAGGGGGTGATCACCGTGCGCCGACCGAGGGCTGGATCAGCCGGCGCGGTGCTGGTGCTGGCCGGGGTCGTCGGCCTGATGGCGCTGATCGCGGCGGGCGTCGGCGGGCCGTGGACCGTGGTCGACCGGTGGGGCCTGATCTTCGGCACCCCGGCGCCGATGTCGCGGCCGCCGCAGCCGATCGGCAACCCGTTCGCCAGCGCGACGCCGTCGGCCCGGGAGCGGCGGCCGCCGCTGGACCTGAGCTGGCTGGACAACGTCCTGCTCACCCTCGCCGTCGTCGCCGGCGTGGCCGCGCTCGGCTTCGTCGCCTGGCTGATCTGGCGCCGGTTCCGGGCGATGCGACCCGACCTGGAGGACGAGCCGGTGCCGACCGGGACCGGTCTGGCCCGGACCCAGGTCGAGCCGGAACTGCCGGTGCTGCGTCGCGGCGCCGCCGCCGCGGTCCGGCTGCTGGACCGGATCGCCGACCCGAACGACGCGATCATCCGAGCCTGGCTGGCGCTGGAGGAGGCCGCCGCGGAGTCCGGGGTGCACCGGGAACGGTTCGAGACGCCGACCGAGTTCACCGTGGACGTGCTGGACCGGACGCCCGCGCCGCCGGAGCCGGTCCGGCGGCTGCTCAAGCTCTACCTGGCCGCCCGGTTCGGGTCCGCTCCCGCCACCACCGAGGACGTACGGGATGCGAAGCGGGCCCTGTTCGCGCTGGCCGAGCACTGGACCGCCGCCGACGACGCGGTCGAGCGGATCAGCCGCGGCGGCAGCCCGGGCAGCGCCGGCAGTCCCGGCAGCGCGGGCCGGGAGCACGACCAGTGAACCCGGCAGAGTTGCGGGCCACGGCGATCGGCAGCCTGGTCGTCGCGGCGATCCTCGGCGGCGGGGCCTGGCTGGTCGGGCTGGACCCGCTGAAGTGCCTGCTGATCGCCGTCGCCGTCGCCCTGTTCGGGTCGTTCCGGCTGTTCACCGAGTTCGGCGACAACGCCGGCTGGCCGGAACCGGACGACCGCGGCCGGGACCGCGGCGCCCGGCGGGAGGTGGCCCGGCTGTCCTGGACGCTGCAGGGTCACTCCTCCCAGGTGGACGCCCGGTCCGGCCGCCGGCTCCGTACCCTCGCGGCGGAGACGCTGGCCGAGCACGGGCTGGACCTGGCCCGCGACGAGGACCAGGAGCGCTGCCGCGCGCTGCTCGGAGAGCGGGCCTACCGAACCTTGGAAGCCGACCGGCCGCACTACGACGAGTTCGTCGGCGTGCTGGCCCGGTTGGAGCAACTGCTGGCCGTACCGCAGGACAAAGGAGTGCAGAGTTGAACGACAGCACGGGGTTGAACGACAGCACGAGGGTGGACGACGGCGTGGCCGACCGGGTGCTCGAGGTCGCCGAGGTCGCCCGGCTGGGCGAACGGGTCCTGGAGGAGGTGGGGACCGTCGTCGTCGGCATGCGGACCGCGCTGCGGACGGCGCTGGCCGCGGTGCTGGCCGGCGGGCACGTGCTGTTCGAGGACGTGCCGGGGCTGGGCAAGACGCTCGCCGCGCGCAGCCTGGCCACCGCGCTCGGGCTGGAGTTCCGCCGGCTCCAGTGCACGCCGGACCTGCTGCCGGCCGACATCACCGGGTCGTACGTGTTCGACCCCGCGGCGTCGGCGTTCGAGTTCCGGCCGGGACCGGTGTTCACCGGCCTGCTGCTGGCCGACGAGATCAACCGGACCGCGCCGAAGACCCAGTCCGCCCTGCTCGAGGCGATGGCCGAACGGCAGGTCACCGTCGAGGGCGTCAGCCACCGGCTGCAGCCGCCGTTCCACGTCATGGCCACCTCCAACCCGGTCGAGTACGAGGGCACCTATCCCCTGCCCGAGGCGCAGCTGGACCGCTTCATGGTCCGGCTCGCGGTGGGCTATCCGGACCCTGACGCCGAGACCGACGTGCTGCTGCGCCGGCTGGAACGGCAGCGCGAGGAGGCACCGGTCCGGCCGGTCGTCGACGCCGCGACGGTGCTGGCGATGCAGGCCGGCACCGAGCAGGTCGAGCTGGACCGCGACGTGGTCCGCTACTGCGTCGACCTGGCCGCCGCCACCCGGACCCATCCGGGCGTCGAGGTCGGCTGCTCGCCGCGCGGGTCGCTGGCCCTGATGCTGGTGGCTCGCGGCATCGCGGTGCTGGACGGGCGGCCGTACGTCACGCCGGAGGACGTCAAGGAGATCGCGGTCAGCGCCCTGGCGCACCGGCTGACCCTGAACCCGCAGGCCTGGGCGACCGGGCTGCAGGCCGGCGACGTGATCAAGACCCTGCTCGGCCAGGTCGCCGCGCCGCCGAGCCTGCGCGGGGCCGCCGCCCAGCCGGCCGGACGATGACCGTACTCTCCCGCGACGATCCGCCCAGCCGCGAGACCCGGCGACCGGAGTCGAGCCTGCCGCCGCGGCTCAGCCTGGCCGCCGGGCTGAGCCTGCCGGTGGCGCTGGGACTGATCATGCTCGCCCTGCTGGCCGGCCGGCCCGACCTGGTCACGTTCGCGTTGCCGGTGGTGCTGTTCGTGCTCTGGGGCTGGCTGAACCGCCCGGCCGCCCCGGGCCGGCTGGACCTCCAGGCCGATGATCAACAACCACGGCCGGGAGTGATCCCGGGCCGGATGATCATGGAACCGGCCGGCGAGTTGATCATGGTCCGGGTGAACGCGCCCGGCCACCGACCGCGGGAGGCGGTGCTCGACGCGCACCGGCTCGATGATCATGGTGTCGGCATCTCCATGGAGACGGTACGGACCGGGCGGCGCGACCTGTTCTGGGTGGAGTGGTACGAGGCCGGCACCGCGGGCGTGACCCGGACCGAGCCACAGCAGGCCGGGCCGGTCGCGATCACGGTGCTGCCCGGGCTGCAACGGCTGTCGCTGGTGCCGCTGCCGTTCCGGCTGCAGGGCCTGACCGGGCCGCACAGCTGGCGCCGGGCCGGCGACGGCGGCGAACTGCACGACGTCCGGCCGTTCGCCCCGGGCGACCGGCTGCGCCGGATCGACTGGCGGGTCACCGCCCGGCGGGCCGCCGACCGGACCGGCGGCCTGCGCCGGCCCGGACCGGACGGGCGGCCGGGCGCGACCCAGCTGGCCGAGCTGTACGTCCGCCGTACCTACGCCACCGCCGACGCCTGCGTGATGCTGGTGCTGGACTCACGGGACGAGATCGGACCGGTGGTGAGCAGCTGGGGCGACGCGACCGAGGTCCGGGAGGACCAGGCCACCTCGCTGGACATCGCCCGGGTCGCCGCCCTGTCGATCGCGGACCGCTATCTGGGCGGCGGCGACCGGGTCGGGCTGGAGGACCTGGGCCGGATGCAGCGCCCGGTCCGGCCGGCCGGCGGCCAGCACCAGGCCCGCCGGCTCGCCCTGCACCTGGCCCTGGCCGCGCCGCGCGGCGAGCCCGGCCGCCGGGAACGGGTGCCGCGCCTGCCGTCCGGCTCGATGATCGTGCTCTGCTCGACCTTCCTCGACGACGACGTGGCCCGGATCGCGATCGACTGGCACCGGACCGGGCACCGGGTGGTCGCGGTCGACGTGCTGCCCCGGCCGGTGACCCGGGATCTGAGCGATCGCGGCCGGACCGCGTACCGGATGATCATGCTGGAGCGGGTGCTGCGGTTCCGCGGCCTGGCCCGGGCCGGGATCGAGCTGGTCCGCTGGGACCCACGGCCGGCCGGCGCCGAGCTGGGCGGCTCCGCCGGCGAGCCCGTACCGGCGGACGCGGCGTTGACCGCGCTGAGCCGGATCAGGCGGCGGCGATGAGCGCCCCGAACGTCGGCAGCCGGGTCCGGACCCGGCTGACCCGGTCGGCGCGTGGGCGACTGGAGCCGTGGCGGGAGCGCGGCATCCGGCTGCTCTGGGCCCTGCGGATCAACCGGCCCGATTCCCAGCGGCCGCTGCCGCTGGTCCACGTCGACGTACGGAACCCGGTGCCGGGCTGGGCGCTGCGGCTGGCCGGCCTCGGCCTCGGTGCCGCCTGCCTGCTGCTGCTCTGGCCGGCCCTGCCGCTGCTGGTGCTGGCCTCGGCGTCGCTGCTGCTCTGGCTGGTCCGGCCGGGCGGGATCGCCGTCGCCGCGTACACCGCACTGATCGGGCTCGGGGTCCTGGTGCAACCGGATCCGTGGGCGCCGGCCGGGTTCGTCGCCACCGCCGTCGTCCATCTGCTGGTGGCCCTCTCCTGCCTGCTCGGTTCGGCCGGCTGGTCGGCCCGCTTCGAGGCCTCCACGCTGCGCCCCCTGCTGCTGCGCTGGCTGGCGATCCAGGCCGGCGTCCAGGCGTTCGGCCTGCTCGGCCGGTGGATCGGCAGCCTCCACCTGGCTCTCCCGGTGCTGCCCCTGGTCGCCGGCGTCGTGCTGGTGGGTTTCGCCGTCTGGCTGTTCCCCCGGGTCTCGGGCCGCCGGACCGGCCCGCGCCGCTGACCCCGCGAACACATCTGGCACGCGATCCGCGACGGCCCCGGTTCGCCTCGGGCAAACCGCGTGTGACCTACCGCTGAAATCGATTTCTGACGTCCGTATCGTCACACTCGGTGAATGGATCACGGGGCGGCAGACTGACCAACTGACTGTTTTGGTCAGTTTGTCTAGGCTGGGCGCATGACCAGTTCAGCAGGCACCTCGCGTTCCACGTCGGCCCGTCGTCGCGCACTCGTGGTGGGAGCCGGAATCTCCGGGCTCGCCGCCGCCACCGCCCTGCACAACGCCGGCTGGCAGCCGGTGATCGTCGAGCGCGCCGCGGCCCGGCGGCGAGGCGGCTATTTCATCGCCATGTACGGTTGCGGCCGGATCGCGGCCGAACGGATCGGGCTGAAGGGGATCCGGAACCGGATCACGGCGGGACGGACCCACCAGGTCGACCGGCAGGGCCGGCGCCGGGCGGCGCTCGGGTTCCAGGACCTTCCGGGCGGGCCGTGGATGATGCTCCGCGGTGACGTGGAACAGGCCGCGTACGAGGCGCTGCCGGCCGGCACCGAGCTCCGGTTCACCACCTCGCCGACCGGGATCGAGCAGGACGCCGACGGCGTCACCGTGACCCTGCACGACGCGCACCACGACCGCACCACGACCGAACGCTTCGACCTCGTGGTGGGCGCGGACGGCCTGCGCTCGACCGTACGGAGACTCGTCTGGGGGCCGCACGAGGACCACCTGCACCCGCTCGGGTTCATGATCACCGCGTTCGAGCTGCCCACGGCCCTGCCCGGCCTGCCGCCGCAGGAGGGCGCGATCCTGTCCGAGCCGGGCCGGTCGTTCTGGGTCTTCCCGTTCGCCGATCACCCGCCCACCGTGCTCTTCTCGTACCGGACGGACGACGTCGCCGCCGAACGTGCCCGGGCCGGGGAGGTCGGCGTGGCCGCCCGGCTCCGCGAGCTCTACGGGCCCGAGCCGCTGGGCGATCTGATGGAGACGGCGCTGCGCCACCTGGAACGGGCCGACGAGTTCCTCTTCGACTCGGTCGAACACGCCCGGGTGGACCGCTGGCACCAGGGCCGGGTGGTACTGGTCGGCGATTCCGCCTGGTGCCCGACGCTGTATTCGGGGATGGGCGCCACCTCGGGACTGGCCGGGGCCGACCTGCTCGGACTGATGTTGCAGCGGCATCCGGACGACCTGGAGACCGCGCTGACCAGGTGGGAGCGCAAGCTCCGCCCGGCGATCGCCGACTTCCAGGAATCGGCCTACCCGATGCGGCGGATCTTCACCCAGACCTCGGCCCAGGAGCAGCGTCGGCACAACCGCACGCTCGGTCTCCGTAAGCTGATGTTCCGCTTTCCGCCCGTGATCCAGCTGCTGTCGCGGACCAAGCATTTCCGGTTGCGCAACAGCGACCTGGCCGCTGCCTGAGGAGCCGATGACCGAGCCAGCCCCGGACCCCGGCCGGCGCAGTGCCCGCGCCGCCACGATCCTCGACGCCGCCCGCCAGCTGATCCTGCGGCAGGGGTTCAAGGCGGTCACGATGGCCTCGATCGCCCAGCAGGCCCATGTCGGCAAGGGCACCGCGTACCAGTACTGGCGGACCAAGGAGGACCTGTTCCTCGAGCTCATCGCCGGCGAGCTCGCCGACGTCCTCACCGAGCTCGCCGACCAGGTCCGGGCCGATCCCGCGGTCGCCCAGCCGGATCGGCTGTGCGCCACCGTGACCAGGTCCTGGCTGACCCGGCCGCTGGTCCGCGCGCTGCAGACCTCCGACGACCTGGTGCTGGGCGGCCTGCTCGACCAGCCCGGGGCCCGCGACCTGGTCACGACGCACGGCGCCGGCCCGATCCTGCGTGACCTGCTGCCCCTCTGGAGGACGTACGAGGTCGTCCGGACCGACTGGACGGCGAAGCAGCAGGCCGATGCCGTCGCCCTGCTCGTGATCGGCTACTTCAAGGCCGCCGACCTCGACCCACAGCCCGACGCCGAGCTGGAGCACACGTTGCAGCTCGCCATCCGAGGCATGGTGCAGCTCCGGGAGCCGGACCGGTCCGCCCGGGTCCGGCTGGCCGAGGAGGTCGCCCGCGTGCTGATCACGCACGCCGACCTGGTACGCGCCTCGGTCGGCTGAGTCCTCAGCCGGCGGCGACGCGATTCAGTTCGCTGGTGGTCGCCCGCTCGACCAGCAGCGGAACGTAGTCCCGGATCGGGTTGCCCTCGAACCGCTGGTGCACCGACCGCAGCGTGGCCTCGATCGCGCCCGGATCGATCCCGGTGAACCGCTGGCGGAGCCGCTCCAGCACCGCGGTGAGTTCCTGTTCTTCGTCATGGGCCATGGCTGTCCTCGGTTCGAGCTGCGGGAAGCGACCTGCCGCCCGGCGCGCGGACGGCAGGTCGCTGACTCTTCAAACAGATTGTGCAGCGGCATCAGGCCTGGGACGAACTGGCCGCACTCGCGGAGCGACGTTCGCTGTCCAGATCAGCCATGAACCGGGCCGGGTAGCGCTCGCCGCGCACCGCGCCCGGCGGGATCAGCTCGTCGATCAGGTCGAGTTCGGCCTGGTCCAGCACGACCTTCCCGCTGTCGATCATGGTCGCCACCTGCTCCGGCCGCCGGGCACCGATGACCGGGACCAGGTCGTCGCCACGCGCCTGGACCCAGGCGATCGCCAGCTGGGCGACGGTGGCGTCCTTGGCCCGGGCCAGTTCCTCGAGCCGGGCCACCAGCGCCTGGTTGTGGGCCCGATTGTCGCCCTGGAACCGGGGCGAGATGGCCCGGCCGCCGGTCAGTTCGCCACCGCCGCCGATCAGGCCGCGGCCCAGCACCCCGTACGCCGTGATGCCGATCCCCAGCTCCCGGCAGGTGTCCAGGATCTCGTCCTCGATGCCGCGGGTGAGCACCGAGTACTCGAGCTGCACGTCGCAGATCGGCGCGACGGCCGCCGCCTTCCGGATCGTCTCGGCGCCGACCTCGCTCAGCCCGATGTGGCGGACCAGGCCCTGGTCCACCAGGTCGGCGAGGGCGCCGACCGTCTCCTCGATCGGCACCGCCGGATCCAGCCGGGCCGGCCGGTAGACGTCGACGTGGTCAGTGCCGAGCCGGCGCAGCGAGTAGGTGAGGAAGTTCCGCAGCGCGACCGGCCGGGTGTCGATGCCGCCCATCCAGTTGACCGGATCGAGCAGCGCGCCGAACTTCACCGACAGCACGACCTCGTCCCGCGAGCGGCCCTGCAGGGCGCGCGCGATCAGGGTCTCGTTGTGGCCGGCACCGTAGAAGTCGCCGGTGTCCAGCAGGGTGCCGCCGGCGTCGAGGTAGTCGTGGATGACCTGGAGGCTCTGGGTCTCGTCGACGTCGCCGTACGCGCCGGACAGGCCCATGCAGCCGAGTCCGGGTGAGCTGACGGCGGGGCCGGTGCGGCCGAGAGTTCTGGTGGCGAAGGAAGTGATCATGAGGCCAGCGTGGGCTCACGATCGGTCCCGGGACAGGCACGGTTCATCCAGGGACGGGCTCTCCCTGGATCGGCTCCGGCCGAACCGGCACGATGGAGGCGTGATCGATCGCCCCGGGCTCGCCGACTTCCTGCGCCGCCGGCGCCGGCTGCTGCACCCGGCCGACGTCGGACTGCCGGACGGCCCGCGCCGCCGCACCCCGGGCCTGCGCCGCGAGGAGGTCGCCCAGCTCGCCGGGGTGTCCACCGACCACTACACCCGGCTGGAACAGGCCCGCGGCTCCGCGCCGTCGGAGGCCGTGGTCGGAGCCATCGCCCGCGCGCTCCGGTGCGACCTGGACCAGCGCGACCACCTGCTCCATCTGGCCGGCTACCCGGCCCCGCCGCGCCGGTCCGGCGGCCACGTCCGGCCCGGTCTGATCGCGCTGGCCGACCGGCTGGTCGACGTACCGGCCTGCATCTACAGCGATCTCGGCGAGGCGCTCTGGCACAACGCGCTGCTGGCGGCCCTGATCGGAATCCACGACGGCTCCGCCCGGACCGGCCGGGACCGCAACCTCATCTGGCGCTGGTTCACCGAGCCGGGCATCCGGGAATGGACGCCGGCGTCCGACTGGGCGCGGCTGTCCGCCTCGCACGTGAACGACCTGCGCTCGACGTACTCGCGGCGGGCCGGTGATCATGACATCACCAGCCTGGTGCGGGACCTGATCGACCGCAGTGCCGAGTTCCGGGCGTTGTGGGAGCAGCACGACGTCGCGGTACGGCGCTCGGACCGCAAGGACGTGCTGCACCCGGAGCTCGGCCTGATCCAGCTGAACTGCGAGGTGCTGCTCACTCCCGACGAGGACGTACGGCTGGTGGCGTTCTTCCCGGTGGAGGGCACCGACGCCGCCGACAAGCTGGCCCTGCTGTCGGTGATCGGCCTGCAGGAGTTCCGGACCGCGACCTGAGCCGGGACGACCTCACATCGGGGCCGGCCCGGGCGTCTTCCGGGCATGACCGACACCCTGACCGAGCCGGCCGCCCGGCACGTCGTGACCAACCCCGCCATCCTCTACTTCGGCACGCCGGTGGTGCTGGTCAGCACCAGGAATGCCGACGGCACGGCGAATCTGGCCCCCTTCTCGTCGGCGTTCTGGCTCGGCGACCGGGCCGTGCTCGGCGTCAGTCACGGCTCGCAGACGTACGCGAATCTGCGCCGCACCGGGCAGGCCGTGATCGCGCTGCCGTCCAGCGATCAGGCCGACGTGGTGAACCGGCTCGCCCTCACCACCGGCAACCCGAGCCCGGCGGCCTACAAGCTGGCCCGCGGTTACGTCCAGGTCGCCGACAAGTTCGGCCGAGCCGGGCTGACCCCGGTCCCGGCCCAGCTGGTCGACGCGCCGGTGCCGGCCGAGACCCCGATCGCCCTCGAGGCCGAGGTGGTCGCGTTCCACAGCGAGCCCGGCACCGACGGCGCTCCGGTGACCGAACTGCGGGTGGTCCGGGTGCACGCCCACCCCGAACTGCTGCTGCCCGGCCGGCCGGACCGGATCGACCCGGACCGGTGGCGCCCGTTGATCATGAGCTTCCAGCAGCTGTACGGCCTCACGCCGCGGGTCGGCCCGTCCCGGCTGGCCGCCATCGACGAGGAGGCCTACCGCCGCTGATCCCCCGGTCCCGCCGGTCCGGGTTCCGGCCGGTACGTTGATCATGGTCGGCAACCGCCGGCAACCGGATGATCATGAAGGGACCCCAGCCGTGGCAGAGCAGCGGGAGAACGGGCCGACGGTCGGCTGGATCGGCCTCGGGATCATGGGCGGGCCGATGTGCCGCCACGTGATCGACGCCGGCTTCGACGTGATCACGTACGCCCGCCGGCCCGAGGTGGCGGCCCCGTTGGCTGCCGCGGGCGCCCGGATCGCCTCCTCGGTGGCCGAACTGGCCGCCGGCTCGGACCTGGTCGCGACGATCGTCGGGATGCCGTCCGACGTCGAGCAGGTGCTGCTCGGCGATGACGGCGTGATCGCGAATCTGCGGCCCGGCGGCACCGTCGTCGACCTGACCACCAGCGAGCCCGAACTGGCCAGGCGGATCGCGGCCGCGGCGGCCGAACGCGGTCTCGGCGCGGTCGACGCGCCGGTGTCCGGCGGCCAGGGCGGCGCCGAGCGGGGCACGTTGTCGATCATGGTCGGCGGCTCGGACGAAGCGGTGGCCGCGGCCGAGCCGGTGCTGCGCAGCTTCGGCGAGACGATCGTGCACCAGGGCGGGCCGGGTGCCGGGCAGCACACCAAGGCGGCCAACCAGATCCTGGTCGCCGGCGCCATGATCGCGTTGTCCGAATCCCTGCTGTACGCGAGCGCGGCCGGCCTGGATCCGACCCGGGTGCTGGAGTCGGTCAGCCGCGGCGCCGGCGGCTCCGCCGCGCTGGCCGCGCTGGCCCCGAAGACGATCGCCGGCGACTGGACGCCCGGCTTCTACGTCGAGCACTTCCTCAAGGACCTCGGGATCATCCTCGCCGAGGCCCGCCGCTCCGGCCTCACCCTGCCCGGCGTCGAACTCGCCGAGCGCCTCTACCGGTCGGTGCAGCGGCTCGGCCACGGCCGCTCCGGTACCCAGGCCCTGATCCTCGCCCTGGCCGAGGAGTCCGGGCGCACCTGGCCCTGACGGCCGTCTTCACCACATTTCTTGCCGCTTTACCAGAGAAGTTCCTCTGGCAAAGCGCCAGTTTTTCACGCAACGTGAAAAACTGCGGCCACTTCGGGACCTCACATCCCGCGGCAGACGGGCGTCTTCCTGGTACGAGAGCAACGAGGAAGGATCGGGCCATGAACGTACGACACACGCGGGTCGCCACCGGGATCGGCGAACTCACGCTGGTGGCCGCCGGCGACGCGCTGACCGGGATCTACTTCCCAGGCCACTGGCATCCGCCGGCGCCCGGCACGATCGGTGAGTACGTCGACGCGGCGGACGACGCCCTGTTCACCGAGACCGTCGCCCAGCTGGCGGACTACCTGGCCGGGCGCCGGACCGGCTTCGACCTGCCGACCGCGACCCGGGGCGATCAGTTCTCGGAGCGCGTCTGGGCGTTGCTCCGCGCGATCCCGTACGGGGAGACGACCAGCTACGGCGAACTCGCCGAGCGGCTCGGCGACCGCTCGCTGGCCCGGATGGTCGGCCGCGCGGTCGGGCACAATCCGCTCAGCATCGTCGTGCCGTGCCACCGGGTGCTCGGCAAGGACGGCCGGCTGACCGGCTACGCCGGCGGGCTGGAGCGCAAGCAGCGGCTGCTCGACCTGGAGCAGCCGGTGCCGGCCGAGGCCGGGCGGCTCTTCTGACCATGACGCCGCTGGCCAAGCAGCCGTTCGACACGGTGGTCGCCGAGCACGGCGCGCGGATCCTCCGGGTCTGCCGGGCCGTGCTCGGGCCGACCGCGGACGCCGACGACGCCTGGTCGGAGACGTTCCTGGCCGCGCTCAAGGCCTGGCCGGACTTCCCCGCCGACGGGCGGGTCGAGGCCTGGCTGGTGACGATCGCGCACCGGAAGGCGATCGACGTCACCCGGGCCCGGGCCCGGCGGCCGATCCCGGTCGCCGAGATCACCGAGCCGTCCCCCGAGCCCGGCCCGCCGGACCGCTCCGACGAACTCTGGGAGGCGGTCCGCGGCCTGCCGCCGAAACAGCGCCAGGCCGTCGCCTACCACCATCTCGGCGGCCTCCGCCATGCCGAGGTCGCCGAGCTGATCGGCGGCTCCGCCGCTTCGGTCCGCAAGGCCGCCTCGGACGGCATCCGCGCGCTGCGCACACTGTTGCAGGATTCGAAGGGAGCATGATCATGATCGATCCGATCGATCCGATCGATCCGCTGATCGGCGAGGAACCGGCCGGACTGGCCGGGCTGAAGGACCGGCTGGCCAAGCTGGCCGGAGATTCCGGCCTGCTCGACGTGGGCTATCTGATCATGGACAGCCCGCTCGGGCCGCTGCTGCTGGCCGCCACCGAGCGCGGGCTGGTCCGGGTGGCGTACCAGATCCAAGATCATGACCGGGTGATCGCCGAGCTGTCGGACAAGATCAGCCCGCGGGTGCTGCGGGCACCGCGCCGGCTCGATCCGGTGGCCCGGGAGCTGGACGAGTACTTCGCCGGCCGGCGGTCCGAGTTCGACCTGGAACTTGACCTGGCGCTGACCGCCGGGTTCCGGCAGCAGGTGCTGCGGGAACTGCCGACGATCGGGTACGGGAGCACGGCGAGTTACCGCCAGATCGCCGAGCGGGCCGGCAGCCCGCGCGCGTTCCGGGCCGTCGGCACCGCCTGCGCGCTGAACCCGCTGCCGATCGTGCTGCCCTGCCACCGCGTGGTGCCGGCCGGCGGCGGGATCGGCCAGTACGCCGGCGGCCCGGAGGCGAAGGCGGCCCTGCTGGCGCTCGAGTCACGGTGAGCGTGCCGGAGCCGATCCTGGGCGTCGCGCCCGAGTTGACCGGGCCGGTGGTCGCGGCCCAACTGTGGCAGGCGGTCACCTTCCTGCACTGGCGGGTCCCGTCGCAGCGGGTCGCTCCGCTGTTGCCGCCCGGCATCGAGCCGGACTGCTTCGACGGGTCCAGTTGGGTCGGGCTGATCGCGTTCCGGCTGGCCCGGGCCCGTTTCCGGGTCGGACCGCCGGTCCCGTACCTCGGCACCTTCACCGAGGTCAACGTCCGGCTGTACGGGGTCGACGGCCGTGGCCGCCGCGGCGTGGTGTTCCGGTCCCTGGAGGCCTCCCGGCTGGCCGCCGTGATCGCCGCCCGGGCGTTGTTCTCGCTGCCGTACCAGTGGGCCAGGACGACCCAGACCGACCGGAATGGTGTGATCGGCTACCGGTCCCGCCGGCACCGGACCGGCGAGTCGTTCTCGCTCGACGTACGCCCGGACCATGATCGACTCGACGCCGATGATCTTGGTCATTTCCTGACCGCGCGCTGGGCCTTGTTCACCGCCCGCGGACGCCGCACCCTCTGGTTGCCGAACGCCCACGAACCCTGGCCGTTGCGGCGTGCGACCTTGATCGACTTCGACGATGATCTTGTCGCGGCGGCAGGTCTGCCCGGGGTCGCGGACCGGGCACCGGACTCGGTGCTCTACAGTCCCGGCGTCGCGGCCCGGTTCGGCCGGGCCCGGGCCTAGGCCGGCTTCGCATCGCCGCCCGGCTCCAGGACCAGCTGCCCGGGTTCGAGCGGTTCCCCGCAGCCCGCGCAGTGCACCTCCGCGACGAACTCCTGCCCGCACGTGTGGTCGAGCCGCACCGGGTCCGCGCCGTCACGGACGTGCTGCTGGCCCCAGCGCTTGAGCGTGAGCAGCACCGGCGACAGGGCCCGGCCGCGTTCGGTCAGCCGATACTCGTACCGCGGCGGATGTCGACTGTAGGGCTCGCGGTCGATCACGCCGTGATCGACCAGCTTCCGCAGCCGCGTGGTCAGGATGTCGCGGGGCGCGCCCGTGTTGCGCACGATCTCGGTGAACCGACGCTGTCCGTAGAACAGTTCCCGGACCACGAGCAGGCTCCAGCGGTCACCGACCACCTCGAGCGCGTCGGCGATCGTGCAGTCCCTGGGCGTCCGCCCCGCGGGTGCTGTCGGCATGCACACCTTCTCCGGTCAGTGGGTTGTGATCTCAAACCTACTAGGTGCACCATGGATGTCAGTTTGATAGCCCAACTCACTCTCGGAGTGATCATGCCCGGAGCAACCACGCCGTGCTGGACCGAAGCGACCGACCCCGACGTGCTGCCGCCCGAGCGAGCACTGAGCCTGCTCGCCGACGCACCCTGGCGGCGTTTCGCCGTCGTCGGCGACAGCCTGTCCCTCGGGGTCGGTGACGCGAGGCCGGGCTATCGGACCCTGGGCTGGCCGGACCGGGTGCTCCGCGTGCTGCGCCAGGTCCGACCCTCGCTCGCATACCTCAACACCGCGCGGATCGCCGCGACCACGCCGCAGACCCTGCAGGAACAGACGGAGCGGGTCGAGGAGTTCGGCCCCGACCTGTTGCATCTCAACAGCGGCGCGAACGACATCATGCGCCGCCGGCCCGACTGGGTCCGGATCGAGGAGGACCTCCGGGCCCAGTACGCCTGGGGCGCGGCGACCGGCGCACAGCTCAGCGTGATCACCCTCGGCCGCGCGTTCGTCGTCCCCGCCTACCCGGACTTCAACGAGCGCGTCGCCCGCGTCAACGACCTCACCCGCGCCCTGGCGGCCGAGTACGGCGCCGTGGTCGCCGACAGCTGGGACCACCCGCTGAACGACCGGCCCGACCTGCTCAGCGAGGACCGGATCCACTTCGCCGTGGCGGGTCAGGCGGCGATCGCGAGCCTGGTGATCACCGCGCTCGCCGACCGCCTCGCCGGGACCGGCCCGAACCGCTAGCCGCAGCCGCAGGCCCCACCGCAGCAGCCACCGCCGCCACCGCCGGCCGGAACCGGGGCGCCGCCGCTCGCCAGGCCGCCGATCGCGACGGTGGACAGCAGCTTCACCGTGTCCGGGTGCCCCTGCGGGCAGTCGGCCGGATCGCTCGCGGCCGCCATCGGTCGGTCGACCTCGAACGTGGAACTGCACTCGCGACAGCGGAACTCATAGCGCGGCATGGGCAGCAGCGTACGTCAGCGCGACCGAGCGGTGGAGCTCAGCGCGGCACCGGAGCGACCGCCACGCTGTGCCCGGCGCCGCGACCCTCCGCCCGGCTCACCATCACGCCGCCGGCGACCCGGACCGCGACCTCGGTGTCGTCGTCGGCCTCCGGCACCCCGAGCGCCGCGGACAAGCGCCCGCCCTCGTCGAACAGCAGGTACGGCCCGGTCCAGCTCCCCACCGGGACCACCCGGCGCAGGCAGCCGATCAGGTCGGCCAGGAGCAGCCGGGCCAACCGGCCACGCTCGTCCGGATCCCGGGTCGCGACGACCACCGTCACGGGTTCACCGGCCGCGGTCGCCCGGACCGCCTCCTCGGCCGCCGACAGCCGCCCGGTGCCGAGCACGACGACCACGCCGTCCACGTCCAGTCGAACCTCGCGGCCGGTCACCAGCTCCTGCCCGGCCCCCGCCGGCGCCGCACGCTGTTCCGGCCGCGCCGGCGGTGCATAGGCCAGGTGCGGCGGGTCCCAGCCGTCGTCCGGCTCGGCCGCGGCCAGCCCGGCGCAGGCCTGCACGACGGCGAAAGGATCACCGAAGCCCGGGGCGATCTCGGCCAGATGCGCCGCGCCGGCCAGCAGGGTCAGGGCCAGCTCGGCCTGCTTCACCCGCCGCCGTCGCCGGGCCCGGGGCGGCCGGACCGACTCCAGCGCCAGCCCGAGCAGCACGGCCTGCAGCCGGGTCGCCTGGGCCAGCGTGCCCCGTATCGCGTCGTCCGCGGCGTCGGTCAGCGAGCGCAACTGGAGCCGGCCCTGTTCGGCGGAGTCGGCGGCCAGCGGCAGCCGTTCCAGCCAGACCCGGGCGAAGGCGGCCAGTGCGGCGGCCGGATCGCCCGGCGGCTCGGTGGCCTCGGCGGCGCGGGCCTCGTCGACCAGCTCGGTCAGCACCGCCAGATAGAGCGCCCGTTTGCCGGGGAAGTTCGAGTAGACCGCTCCCCTGGTCAGTTCGGCCCGGTCGGCGATCCGGTCGATCTTGGCGCCGAGGTAGCCGTGCTCGGCGAATTCCGTCGCCGCGGCCCGGACCACGGCGGCGCGAGTCCGTACCTGCTGCTCGGCACGGGTCAGCCGGGCCATCGATCTCCTTCCGTCGAACGCCGCACTAGGATACTGTCACCATTCAGATGATGACATCATCTGAATTCTTCGAGGAGGGTGAGTGAGCGGGTACGGAATCGAGGCCGACGGCCTCAGCAGGAGATTCGGCCGGACCACGGCCCTGGACGGCGTCGGAATGACCGTCGAGCGCGGCCGGGTGCTCGGCCTGCTCGGCCCGAACGGGGCCGGCAAGACGACCGCGATCCGGATCCTGGCCACGCTGGTCCGCCCGGATCGGGGCCGGGCGAGGGTGGCCGGCTTCGATGTCGTAAGGCAGCCGGCCGAGGTGCGCCGCCGGATCGCGCTGTCCGGTCAGCACACGAGCATCGACGAGGAGTTGACCGGCCGGGCGAACCTGATCATGATCGGCCAGCTGCTCGACCTGCCCCGGCGGCAGGCCGTCGCGCGGGCCGCCGAACTCCTGGACCGCTTCGGCCTCGGCGAGGCCGGCGACCGTCCGGCGGCCGGCTGGTCGGGCGGCATGCGGCGCCGACTCGATCTTGCGGCGAGCCTGGTCGGGCGGCCGGAGGTGATCTTCCTCGACGAGCCGTCGGTCGGCCTCGACCCGGGCAAGCGGGACGACCTGTGGCAGTTGATCCGTGGGCTGCGCGCCGACGGCGTGACCGTCCTGCTCACCACGCAGTACCTGGAGGAAGCCGACGCCCTGGCCGACGAGATCACCGTGATCGACCACGGCCGGGTGATCGCCGAGGGCACGCCGGACGACCTGAAGTCGCGGGTCGGCGGCCGTACCGTCGAGGTCCGGCTGGTCGACCCTGCCTCAGCCGGTCGGGCGACCGCGATCATGACGGCGGTCAGCCGCAGCGCCCCGGAACACACCGGACGGCAGCTCCGGCTGCCGATCACCGACGACGCCGAGTTCTTCGAGATCGCCGCCCGGCTGCGCGACGAGGCGGTCGCCGTGTCCGAGCTGGCTCTCCGCCTCCCCAGCCTCGACGAGGCCTTCCACGCCCTGACCGACGCCCAGCCGACGGAGACCGCCTCATGATCACCACCTGGCCCGAGGCCCCGCCCCGCCCGCTCGGCTGGCTCCGGCACAGCGCCGTACTGGCCCGGCGCAGCTTGATCAAGACCGGCCGGAACCCGGGGGCGGTGATCAACGCGGTCGTCACGCCGGCCCTGTTCGGCGCGGTGTTCCTCTATCTCTTCGGCGGCTCCGTCGCCGGCTCCACGTCGGCGTACGTGCAGTACCTGTTCCCGGGCGTGCTGGTGATGGGCGCCGCGACGGCCGGGCTGCTGTCCACCGGCACCAACCTCAGCCTGGACCTGAGGAACGGCATCACCGACCGCTTCCGCAGCCTGCCGATCGCCCGCATCGCCCCGCTGTTCGGCTCCCTGCTGGCCGACCTGGTCCGCTATCTGGCGGCAGCCGCGATCTTGTTCGGACTCGGCAGCCTGGCCGGCTTCCGGATCACCGGCGGCCTTCCGGCGGCGGTCGCCGGAGTGGGCCTGGCGATCCTCTTCGGCAGTTGCCTGAGCTGGGTCACCGTCTTCCTCGGCGTGTTGATCAAGGACCCGAACGGGGTGACCGCGATCGGGTTCATCACCTTCCTGCCGCTGCAGCTGGGCACCAGCCTGGCCGCACCGGTCGGTTCGCTGCCGGGCTGGCTCCAGGCCTGGGCCGGCGTGAACCCGTTCAGCCAGGCGATGGACGCCTGCCGGGCCCTGCTCACCGGGACGCCGGCCGGGAACTCGATCATCGTCACGCTGATCTGGTGCGCGATCCTCGTCGCCGTGTTCTGCCCGCTCGCCGTCCGCGCCTGGGCCCGGCAGCAGTGAGCGTTCACCGCTCAGGCGTCCGCTCGGTGTCGAGAACGTACGCCTGCGGGTGCGCTTCCAGATAGCGCACGACGATCTCGTCGGCGCTGGTGAAGAACTCCCGGTCCGGGTAGGCCGGGGTGGTGAAGAAGTCGTACGGCAGCGTGTAGGTGCGGCCGTCGCTCGCGGTGAACGTCACGTAGTCGTTCTCGAGCGTCGCCGGCGCGGTCGCACCGTTGGCGTGGATGTAGCCGAGCGTCGGCGCGAAGCCGGCCAGCGATGCGATTCCGAGCGCCCCGGCCACGACCAGCCAGACGAACACCACCCGGGCCACCCAGGCCTTGATCAGCTGCAGCGCGTCGAGCACCGGCTGCCGGCGCAGCCCCAGCGGCGCCTCACGTTCCTGGCGCAGCTCGGTCAGCCGCGACCGCCGGGCGCTCCTGTTGATCATGTGACGTCCCACCCCGAACGCGCCGAAGCTCGAGATGAAGACCCAGACGTAGCCGGTGCCGGCCGGGAAGTTCGCCAGCCAGACGAGATGATCAAGAAGCCCGTTCACCGCCCGATCCCCCGCCCGACGCCGATCGCGACGTTCTCCCGGTCACCCGGCAGCCAGTAGGCCCGCACCGGCGAGCCGACCTGCACCTCCGCGACCGACTCCGGGTAGACGAACACGCGGCTCGTCGTCTCGAACGGGTCCTGGCCGTCCGGCGAGACCAGCAGCCGGATCTCCAGCTCGCTCTGGCCGTCCTGGTGTCGCCCGGTGGGCCGCAGGTCGATCACCGAGGCATGCTCGGAGCGGCCGTCGAGGTACGCGCGGATCAGCCGCGGCTCGATCAGGCCCCGTTCGATCCGCCACTGCAACACCGCCCGCCGGACCTCGGGCTCGGCCGGCTCGGCCGGCGTGACGTAGTCGGGCTGGTTCAGGTCGTAGTGCACCGGGACGGCGACCCCGGGCTCCACCATCCAGGCATCACGACTGGAGGCCAGCAGCCGGCACTGGCTCACGTACCGGTGACCGTCGGTGGGTCTCACCTCGAGATACAGCTGGTACTGCGGGACGTCGTTGACCGACAGCCCGGTCGTCGACGACTCGATCACCGTGGCCATGGCGACCGGGCCCTTGATTCTCTTCGAGGTCGAGTCCCAGGTCGATCCGCCGAACGTCAGCAGCCCGGCCCAGGCGACCCCGGCGAGCAACGGCACTGCCATCGCGTCCACGACGGCGTCGAACGAGAACGGCGCCAGGAACGGCAGCAGCGGCCCCCGCTGGTCGGTCCCGAACAGGGCCCGCCCGATCCAGGCCAGCAGCACCAGCGACAGCGCGGCGATCAGGACGGAGCGGAACGCACGCACCACACTCATAGGTCCCCAATCCCCCTTGGGTCTCCGGACCTGGATTCTAAATGATCTTGGACGCGTACCGAGGTCGATTGACCATGACCTGATCAACTTGTAGGATTTACGATATTACGTAATCTACAGGCTTTGGAGGAGTTCATGTTCTCTCGGCGCCGATTCCTGATCGCCGGATCCTTGGCGATCCCGGGGGCACTGGCCTTCGGCTCCACGCCGGCCGCCGCCGAACCGCGCCGGCCGTCCGATCCCGAGGTGGCGGCCTGGCTGGACTGGATCGGGGCCCACCGGTCCTCCGTCTCGGTCGCGGCGACCGACGGCGACCAGGGACGGATCCGGCACCTGGAGCGACGGCCGCGGGTGCTCGCCTCGGCGGTCAAGATCGTCCATCTCTCCGCGTACGCGACCGCCGTCGCCCGGGGCCGGCTGGATCCGGCGGAGCCGATCCGGCTCGGCGACTGGGACGCGCGGCACCCGTACGTCAGCGACGGCCGGGCCCACTACTCGGCCCTGACGGCGCTGGGCATCCCCTGCAACGAGTACGGCATCGCCGACGACCCGGACCGGACCGTACCCCTGGACACCCTGGCCGCGGCCATGATCGACTTCAGCGACAATGCCGCGACCGACTATCTCCGGGACCGGCTCGGCGATCCGACGCTGCACCGGGCCGCGGCAGCCGGCGGCTGGCATCGCCCCGACACCCGTTCCCTGCAAGGCGAAGTGCTCCAGTTGATCTTGCCCGAACGGGCGGCCCCGTTCGGTGCACCGGCCGCCCTGCGCCGGGCGATCGGTGATCACCTCGCGCGGCGGTTCGTCCACGACCTGAAGTTCCGCAAGGAGGTCTGGAAGCGAATTCCGGGGATGCCGGCGACCACCGAGGAACAGTGGCCGTGGACCCAGGGCCACGCGCGCGGCACGGCGGCCGACCTGGCCGGCCTGCACCACGCCGTCGCCGCCGGAACCTTCCGCCCCCGGTCCGCGCTGCCCGTGATCCGCGGCCACCTGGAGCGCGGCCTCGCCTCCCTGCGCCCCGACGGCGCCGCCGGTCTCGGTTTCAAGGGCGGCAGCCTGCCCAAGACGGTCAACCTCGGCCTCAACGTGCACTGGCAGGATGGCCGGACCGGCGTCCTCGCCCTGATGCTCACCGACCTGTCCGAGGAGCAGGTGATCAACGGCGCACCCGCCCTGATCCGTCTCGGCATCGGTGCCCTGAGCAACCCTGACCAGTTCGCCGCCCTGGCCCAAGCCGTCAGCCGCTGACCCCGGGCCGGATCTGCCCACCCTCGTGTCGCGATTCCTCTTCGCACCAGCCGGTAAAGCGCTTAGCTCGCCCGGAGACTCGCGTGCGAAGAGAAATCGTGACGCCCTCGCCACGACTCAATTTGGTATACCATCTGACCATGGTGCGTCGGACGGTGAGCAAGGTGCGACCCTGGGGTCGCGAGGCAGTCGATCTGGTGATCGAGGACGACCGGATCGTGGAGGTCCGGCCTGCGGGTGGGCCGGGGACCCCCGACGACGGCGAGGTGATCGACGGCAAGGGCCTGGTCGCGCTGCCGGGGTTCATCAATGCCCATGCCCACGTGGACAAGAGCTGGTGGGGGATGCCGTGGGTGTCCTCGGGCGGCGAGGGCGGCACGCAGGGTCGGATCGCCCACGAGCGCGCCGAACGCGACCGGCTCGGCATCCCGAGCGCCGATGCCGCGACCGCGGTGCTCGGCGAGTTCCTCAAGCACGGGACGACGGCGACCCGGACCCACGTCGACGTCGATCTCGGGGTCGGGCTGACCGGCATCGAGGTGGTACGGGAGGCCGTCGCCCGGCACCAGGGTGCCATCCAGGCGGAGATCGTGGCGTTCCCGCAGGACGGGGTGATCCGCCGTCCGGGTGTGCTGGACCTGCTGGACCGCGCCGCGGCGGCGGGCGCGACGGCGATCGGCGGGCTGGACCCGGCCGGCATCGACCGGGACCCGGTGGCACAGCTGGACGGCCTGTTCGCGATCGCGGAGCGGCGCGGGGTCGGGCTGGACATCCACCTGCACGACGGCGGCGAACTCGGCGCCTTCCAGTACGAGTTGATCATCGACCGCACGCTGCGGACCGGGCTGCAGGGCCGGGTCACGGTGTCGCACGGATTCGCGCTCGGCGAGCTGACCGCCGACCGCCGCCGCGCCATGGTCGAGCGGCTGGCCGAGGCCGGGATCTCCTGGGCCACCGTCGCCCCACCAAGATCAGCACCGCTGCCCTGGCGCGAGATGATCGAGTACGGCGTCGGCATCGGACTCGGTACCGACGGGATCCGTGACCTCTGGTCACCGTTCGGCGACGGCGATCTGCTCCGGGTCGCGCTGGGATTCGCCAGGCTGCACGGCCTGCGTACCGATCAGGAGTTGATCACCGCGGTCGAGCTGGCCGGCAGCCGCGCCGCCGCCTTCGTCGGGCGTACCGTTCATGATCTTGTCGCCGGCGCCCGCGCGGACGTGGTGCTGATCGACGCCGAGAACGTGCCGGATGCCCTGGTCCGCGCGCCCGCCCGGGAGTTGGTGATCGCCGGCGGTCGCGTGGTCGCACGGTCCGGCCGCCTGGCGTGAACCAGGTCCGGACCCGGCCGGGCCTCGGCTCGGCCCTCGCCTCCCTGCGGCACAACCCGCGGTTCCGGCTGCTCTGGTGGTCGAACCTGTTCTTCTTCGGCGGCGCCTGGAGCCAGACCCTGGTGCTCGGCTGGATCGCCTACGAACTGACCGGGTCGGAGTTCCTGGTCGCCGTGTTCACCGCCGTACGGCTGGCGCCGCTGCTGCTCGGCCCGCTGACCGGAGCCCTGGCCGACCGGCACCACCGGGTCGGGATGTTGATCATCGCCAGTGGCTGGGCCTTCCTCGCGGTCGCCGTGGTCGCCCTGCTCGCCTCGGTCGACCTGCTCTCGTACGGGGCGATCGTGATCGGCGGGCTCGCCGTCGGCCTGGCCCAGTCGCCCTCCCAACCGGCCCGGGCCGCGCTCGTCCTCGAGCTGGTCGGCCGGGAGAACCTCAGCAACGCCAACGCCCTCAACGCCCTGGCCATGAACGTCACCCAGGTGATCGGCCCGGCACTCGGCGGGGCCATGATCGCCGTGCTCGGCGCGCCGACGACGCTGTGGATCTCCACGCTCTGGTACGCGGCGTCACTGGTCCTGCTGCTCCCGCTGCGCCGGTACGGCCGCGCCGTCACCCGGGTCACCGAGCGGATGCTGCCGTTGATGATCAACGGGTTCCGGCAGATCGGCCGGAACCGGCTCGCCCTCGCCGTGCTCGGCGTGACGCTGGCCGCGAACATCCTGATCTGGCCGGTCTACCAGTCCTTCATGCCGGTGTTCGCCCGGGACCAGCTCGGCCTGGACGCCGCCGGTCTGGGCGTCCTGCTCACCTGCGGCGGCGTCGGTGGGCTGGTCGGATCCATGATCATCGCCGGGCTCGGCGACTTCCGGCACAAGGGCGCGCTGTTCGTCTTCGGCACCGCGGCCTGGGGCGCCATGTGGGCCCTCTTCGCGGTGTCCGGCCAGGTCGCCGTCTCGTACCTGCTGATGGCCGCGATCGGCGTGTTCAGCGCGGCGTTCGGCGTGATGCAGACGACCCTGTTGTTGATCACCACCGACGAGGCCCTGCACGGCCGGGCCCTCGGCCTGCAGGAACTGGCGATCGGGATCATGCCGGTCGCCGCCCTGGCCCTCGGCGCCATCGCCCAGGTCGTCGGGGTCGGCCCGACCACCCTCTGCAGCAGCCTGTTGTTGATCATCACCCTGGCCGCCCTCGCCGTCGCCGAACCGCGGCTGATCAGGATCGGCCGTCAATCCGTTCCGGACGACGACGGGTCTGCCACGGAGCGCCCGGCCCGGCTCAGCTGACGACTGGTCTCCAGGTGCTGCCGGACCAGGGCGCCGATGCCGTCGACGTCGCGATCGGCGACCGCGAGGTAGAGCCGCTCGTGCTCGGCGGCGACCACCTCGAGGTCGTCGTGCTGGGTCAGCAGCCAGCGCATCCGGCTGCGCAGGATCTGTTCCAGTTCGATCAGCAGTTCGTTGCCGGACAGGTCGGTGACCACCTCGTGGAAGTCGGCCGCGGCCCGGCGGGCCCGGACCGCGTCGCCGGCCCGGGCCGCCTCGGTCTCGGTCTCCAGGACCTGCTGCAGCCGGCGCAGCCCGGCCCGGTCGTGCCGCTGAGCGGCCAGCCGGAAGGTCAGTTCCTCGAACGCGGACCGCACCTCGCTGAGGTCGGCGATGTCGGCCGGGGTGAACTCGCGCACCACGGCCCAGGTCCGCGGGCGCTGCACCACCAGGCCCTCGGCGACCAGCGCCCGAAGCGCGTCCCGGACCGGGATCCGGCTCACCCCGAGCTCGGTGGCCAGGTCGCGCTCGACCAGCTTGCTGCCCGGCTGCCGTACCCCGTCGATGATGTCGTCGCGGAGCTGCCGGGTGACCCGCGCCGACTCCGGCTCGAAGCCTCCGTCGTTCACCATCCGGCCATTCTTCACCAGTCACCCCTTGAACGGTTTGGTATACCAAAAGGAGGATACTTTCTCAGGAGGACCCGATGACCTACCGCGACACGATCCGCATGGCCGCCGGAATCGCCGCGATCACGGTCGCGTCGGCCTGTTCGGCCGCTCCGCCCCAGCCCGCTGCCGTACCGACCACGCAGGAGAGCACCACCATGCCGACCGATCCCACGCCGACGCCCGCCCCGTCGTCCTCGACACCGCGGCCCACACCGTCTCCGACGCCGAAGCCGAAGGTCAGCCGCGAGGCGGCGACGAAGGCCCTGCTGCGCGCCGTTCGCGAGGACGACCCCGCCGCAGCGAAGCAGGCGATCGCCGACGGCGCCGACCTGGAGGCGCGTTCGGACGACGGCCGGACGCCGCTGGTCTCGGCCACGAAGGCGAATCGGGTCGAACTGGCCCGGCTCCTGCTCGAGGCCGGCGCGGACCCGGACGCGAAGGACGATCTCCAGGACTCGGCCTTCCTCTACGCGGGAGCCGAGGGACTGAATGAGATCCTCGAGTTGATCTTGGAACACGACCCGGATGTGAAGAGCACCAACCGGTACGGCGGCACCGCCCTGATCCCGGCGAGCGAGCACGGCCACGTCGAGACCGTGCGGCTGCTGATCGCGGCCGGCGTGCCGGTCAACCATGTCAACAAGCTCAACTGGACCGCGTTGCACGAGGCGATCGTGCTCGGCAACGGTTCGGATGATCATGTCGAGGTGGTGCGACTGCTGCTGGCCGCCGGCGCCGATCCGTCCATCCCGGACGGCGACGGAGTGCTCCCGCGCCGACTGGCCGCCGACCGCGGCTTCACCAAGATCGTCGCGGAGATCGACAAGGCTTCCTGATCATGACCCGTCACCGGCAGGGAGCGCGTCGGCGAGCAGGGTACGCAAGCGCTCCCAGTGCTCGGTGCCGAGGCGTTCCCGCCAACGCTCCTCGACGGCGTTGATCACCTGCTCACCGGCCTCGACGGCGCGCCGGCCCTTGGCGGTGGGGCGCAGGATCCGTACCCGGCGATCGGTGGGATCGCTCACGGACTCGAGAAATCCCTCGCCCTCCAGGACGTTGGCGAACTCCCCCAGCGCCTGCTTGGTCATCCCCACCCGGACCGCGAGATCGGTCAGGCGCATTCCCTCCACCGGGGTCAGGCTGAGCAGCCGCAGTTGAGAGGTCCGCAGCCGCCGGTACGGCTGTCGCAGCACCTTTGCTTCCTGCTGAAAATCGGCTCGCAGCGCGTCCAGAAGTCCACCGAGCAGGGCGAAGATGTGATCGGGCTGAACCTGCTTGACCACGGTCATAAGGGAACCTTACTATCAGCGAGTCAGTAAGGTTTCCTGACAAAGATCGGGGGGAAGGAGCGCCATGCGTGGCGCGCGAGTGGGGGGCCAACTCGGCGGCGGCCCGGCGTTTACACCGAACGAACTCCTGCAGACAGCCGACCTGGGAACGACTGTCCGCGCGTTGGTACGGGAAGCGTTCGGAGCCGAGGCCGCCACCGAGGGCACCCTCGAGCCCGTCCCCTACGCCTCCGGCTCACCGGCCACCGGCGCGCTCTACCGGCTGTGCGGGACCACCACCGACGGGCGCCGCTGGTCCCTGTTCTGCAAGGTGCTGCAGCACGTCCGGCACTGGCCGATGCTGTCCCTGCTGCCGCCCGAGGTCGGGGCCGACATGATGGCCTGGTTTCCCTGGCGGTCCGAGCTCGAGCTCTGGGATCCGCTGATCCTGGACAGCTTCCCGCCCGGCCTGCGGCCGCCGCGCCTGCACCGGCTGGTCGAACTCCCGGACGACCGGGTCGCCGTCTGGCAGGAGGACATCGCGATCTCCACGGAGCCGTTCGATCTTGATCATTATCGTCGCGCGGCCTACCTGCTGGGCCGCTGGAACGCCCGCTGCAGCAGCCCGGAGATCCTGGCCACCAACGATTCCCCGGCCAACGGGGCGCTCCGGCAGTACGCCACGGCCGCCGTCCCGCTGCGCGGCCTCGAGCCGCTCGCCGATGACGACCTGTGGGCCCACCCATGGCTTCGTGATCATGGTGAACTGCGGCGCGACCTGCGCCGGTTGGCGCCGCGGATCCCGGAGTTCCTTGATCGACTCGACACCCTGCCGCAGTGTCTGCCGCACGGCGACGCCAGCCCGCAGAACCTGCTGGTCCCCCGGGACGAGCCGGACACCGTCGTGGTGATCGACCTCAGCTTCCGGACGCCGCACACCCTCGGCTTCGACCTCGGTCAGCTCCTGGTGGGACTGGTGCACGCCGGCGAGGTCCCGGCGAGCCGACTGCCGACGATCGCCGACGTCATCCTGCCCAGCTATCTGCGCGGTCTCCGGGCCGAGGGCCTGAACCCCTCGATCGCCGGCGTCGCCTGGTCGTTCGCGATCACCACCCTGCTGCGCAGCGGCTTCGACTCCTTCCTGTACGGACTGCTCGACGACCCCTCCGACGGCGCCCGGCACACCTTCGACGAGCGCGTGCGGCTCTGCCAATTCCTGGCCGACCGGGCGGTCGGCACCCTCGCCGAGGCGAACATCCTGGGCCGGACCCCCGTGTTTCATCGTTAAAATTGGGTCTTCCGGTCAGCCGAAAAATCTCATACGGTTGCGACATAATCCCAACTCGACGTCGAGGATGTGGTCATGGTGCGTAACCGCGGACTTCGCCGAACAACCCCCGTCCTGCTCGGACTGGCCCTGATCGCGGCCCTGCTGGTCGCCGTCTCGGGGCCGGCGCGGGCGGCCGGACCGGGCATCTGGCAGGACTTCGAGACCGACGAGGCGGTGGCGGCGACCACGGTCAGCGTGCCGGGCTACGACGCCGCCACCCGGGTGCCGTACGGCAGCCACGGCGAGAGCGGACTCGAGTTCACGGTCGCGCCGACCGGCACGCCGGGGGCGACCGCGAGTTCCGGTCTCACGCTCAACGCGGGCACCGCCGCGATGCCGGACAACAACTGGTCCGGGCACGACTGGCTGGCCTGGGACTTCTGGATGCCGACCGACTACACGACCAACGGCCGGATCACGATCCGGGACACCCACAACGTGGCCTGGGGCGTGAACTACGCCATCCGCGGGCGCGGCTGGACGGCGGTCCAGGTGAAGCTGGCCGACGTCGCGAAGGCCGGCGTCGACCTCGCCTCGATCAAGTACATCGGGATCTCGATCCCCCGCCGGGCCGAACCCGTGAAGGGCTACTACGACGCCCTGCGCCTGATCGACGGGACTCCGGACCACAGCGCGTTCGGCAACCGGGTGGTGCAGAACCTGGTCCGGCAGGTCGACTTCGACTCCATCCTCGACGGCGTGGACGCCGACCTGGCCGAGGCCGCCACGCTGCTCGGCGACGAGGGTTCGCCGTCGTACGCGGACATGAAGGCGCAGGTCGACGGGCTCGCCGCCGACACCGACGCGATCCGCGACGGGCTCGGCTCGATCACCACCGTCGACCAGTACAACACCATGATCAAGACGCTGGCCACGCTGGTCGCGGCGCCGGAGCGGCTGACCCAGATCCTGACCCTGCGGCAGGGCCAGCCGAAGGGTCGCTTCGGCCTGGACACGGCCGACTCGATGAGCCTGGTCTATCCCAAGGACAAGACCTGGGCGGGCACCGGCACCGCCCCGGCGCTCGAACTGGCCCGCGGCGAGGCCGAGCACGTGCAGGCCGTCGTGGTCCCGTACGGCATCGACCTCAACGACGTCCGGGTCTCGATCGACGGCGTCCGCGGACCGGACGGCAAGCCGGTGCCGGCCACCGCGCTGGCAGCGACCGTGGCCCCGATCGGGTCGCTGTACACCGTGCCGAGTTCGGCGTACGGCCGCCCGACCTACACCGGCTGGACCCCGGACCCGATCCGGGCCGACCTGAGCACCGTCGACATCCCGGCCGGCGACGTGCAGCCGTACCTGGTCAGTGTCGAGGCGGCCCGGAACCTCAAGCCGGGCAGCTACAAGATCACCGTGCGGGTGCGTGCCGAGGGCCAGCCGGACCAGCGGCTCGCGGTCGCGGTGACGGTCTGGCCGCTCACCCCGAAGGACCGGCCGGAGCTGCGCACCGCGTTCCAGTTCACGCCCTGGCTGGCCTGGGAACTGTACGGGATGACCGACCCGGGCGAGCGCGAGGCGATGCGGCTGAAGTACTGGGATTTCCTGGCCGAGCACAAGATCCAGCCGGACCAGATCTACACCACGGCGAACAATCCGGCCGACCCCGGGCCCGGTGAGATCCGGCCGCAGCCGGCCGCCGACATCCTCAAGATCAAGGAGCGGTACGGGCTGACCCAGTTCACCGCGCTCTACCTGTGGGCCGGCCTGCTCGACCCGAGCAAGCCGGAGACCTGGGACACCCAGATCGACATCTGGATCGGCCAACTGGAGACCGCGATGGCCGAGTACGAGAAGGCCGGCATCGCCGAGAACGCCGTGGTCTACGGCTTCGACGAGTCGACCGGGCCGATGCTGCAGGCCGCGAAGCACACGTTCACCCGGATCAAGGAACGCTTCCCGAACCTGCCGATCATGACGACCCTGCGCGACGACACGTTCGGCCAGAACTCCGGCCTGACTGATCAGGTGGACATCTGGGTGCCCTGGATCGACGGCTACAAACAGGATGTGGCCGAGGCGGCGCGGGCCCGCGGCGAACGGGTCTGGTGGTACCACGCGATCTCCACCAACTACCCGCAGCCCAACTGGTTCAACGGCTACCCGCCGATCGACACCCGGATGCTGATGGGCGCGATGTCGCACCAGGCCAACGTCGAGGGCATCCTCTACTACGCCACCAACCGGTGGCCGAAGGCCGATCGCGGTGATCAACTCCTGGTGAACGATGGCATCCTGTCCAAGTGGAACCCGGCCACGTTCTACGGCACCGCCGGCGACGGGTCGCTCTACTATCCTGGCGCCGACGGCCCGATGTCCTCGCTGCGCTTCGAGAACGTCCGCGACGGCCTCGAGGACTACAACCTGATGCAGGAGCTGCGCCGTGCGATCAAGGCCCACCCGGACGCACCCCGCGGCTTGATCGAACGGGCCGAGAAGGCGCTCGGTGCCCGCGACGTGGTGACCGACTCGCGGCACTTCACCGAGGACCCGGTCGCCTACCGGGCCTGGCGCCACGAGGTGGCCGAGACGGCGGTGCTGCTCGGCAGGTTCTGATCATGAACCCAGCAGCTCCGTCGACCGGACCATGATCATTCCGTGACCCTCGAGGCCCGCCGGCACGTCGCCGGCGGGCCTCGAGGAATCACCGCCCGCGAGATACCTTGATCCGGTGTCGAAGAAGAGGGTCACGCTGCGCGACGTCGCGGACCGCGCCGGCGTCTCGCGTACGACGGCCTCCAACCTGGTCCGCGGGACCGGTCGGGCATCCCAGGAGACCCGCGATCGGGTGTTCGCCGTCATGGAGGAACTCGGCTACGTCTACAACCGAGCCGCGGGATCACTGCGGGGCAGTTCCTCCCGGACCGTCGGAGTCGTGATCACCAACATCCATCGAGCCCATTTCGGCGAGCTTCTCGTCGGGATGGAGCAGGCCTTCACCGAAGCGGGTTACACGCTCTTCGTCGTCTCGACGATGGACCAGCTGCCACGCCAGGAACGCGCGCTCGGCACGCTGCGCGAGCACAACGTCGACGGCCTCGTCATCGTCCCGGCGACGGGCAGTGATCAGAGCCTGATCGACACGCTCGCGGACTGGGGCGTTCCCAACCTGTTCGTGAGCCGGTGGATCCCCGGCATCGACCACCCGTACATCGGGATCGACAACGAGCACGGCGCCTTCGTCGCCGCGCAGCATCTGCTCGAGCACGGCTGCCGCAGCATCGCCTACATCGGCAGCCACCCCGGCGTCTCGATCCACCGCGAACGGGTGGCGGGGGTGCGCCGCGCCGTGGAGACGTGGCCCGAGCCGGCTCGGCTCACGGTCGTCGAGGGCGAGACGACGAGCTCCGGCGGCTACCGGATGGTGACCGGACTGGTCCGGGACAAGATCGACTTCGACGGGCTGATCGGCCATGGGGACCTGGTCGCCCTCGGCGCCGCGCGAGCCCTGCGAGACCTCGGCATGTCGGAGCCCGGCGAACCCGGTGCGGTGCGGGTGATCGGTTACGACGGGGTCGACGCCTCCGGGTACTGGCAGCCCGCCTTGACGACGCTCGCCGTCAACGCCGACGAGCTGGGACGACTCGCGGCCGAGGCGCTGGTCACGGCGATCGAGACCGGGGCCGAGGTCGAGTCGAGGCGACCCCGGCCATCGCTGCTGGTCAGGGAGTCGTGTGGACCCCATCCGTCCGCCCAGCCCTATCGGGTGACCCTTCCGGACTGACCGGCGCCGCTCTCCCGATGCTGTTATGGTGGATCGGTCCACCACGGTGGTGGATCGATCCATCAACCGGCCAAGGAAGGCATATGGAGATGACGCGCAAGCTCGCAATGGCCGTCGCAGGAGTCGCCGCGATGGGCCTCGCCCTCGCCGGCTGTGGACTTCAGCAACCCGGCACCGGCGCCGGCGGTGACTCCAAGGGCACCGTCACCATCTACTCGCCGCGCCCGTCGGCGATCACCGACGAGATCATTCCGCGCTTCGAGGAGGCGTCCGGCTACGACGTGCAGCTGGTCACGCTGGGCGCTGCCGAGGTCGCCGATCGGGTCCGGGCCGAGAAGGCGAACGTGCAGGCCGACGTCTGGTGGGGCGGCACCGCGTCGCTGTTCGGCCCCGCCGCCGACGAGGATCTGATCGAGCCGTGGAGCGACGACGTACTCAAGATCATCGACGACGAGTACCAGTACGACGACGACAAGTGGGTCGCCGAGCAGCTCCAGCTGCAGTTGTTCGCGTACAACACCGAGATGATCACCGCGGAGGAGATGCCCAAGGACTGGGACGATCTGCTGGACCCGAAGTACAAGGACAAGATCCTCATCCGCGATGTCGCCGCGTCCGGGACCATGCGGGCGATCTACTCGGCCATGATCGACCGGTTCTACGAGGAGGACGGGAAGCCCGACCGCGGCTACGCCTGGCTCAAGGCCCTCGACGCGAACACGAAGGACTATGCCGCGAACCCGGAGGACCTCTATCTCCGGCTGGAGCGGCAGGAGGCCGCGATCACGCTGTGGAACCAGCAGGACATCCTGGCCCAGGCCAAGGAGGGCGCGACGTTCGCCATTCTCGAGCCGGCCTCGGGTTCGCCGATCAACACCGACGGCGTGGCCAAGATCAAGGGCGGGAAGAATCCCGAGGGCGCGGAGGCGTTCGCGAAGTTCCTGTTCAGCACCGAGACCCAGGAATGGCTGGCCAACAACGCGTTCCAGATCCCGACGATCGAGCTCGCGAACGAGCCCGAGTGGCTGAAGGGCCTGACCCGCAAGGAGTTCGAGTACAACCGCTCGGCGGCCGCCGAGCACGAGCGGGAGTGGATCGATCACTGGCTCGAGAACATCAAGAACCAGGGCTGAACCACCGTGATCCCGATTCACCTGGACAAGATCAGCAAGACCTATCAGGAGTCCGCCACGGCCGTTCCGACCGTCAGCGTGGACTTCACGGTCGAGCAGGGTGAGTTCTTCACCCTGCTCGGCCCCTCGGGGTGCGGCAAGTCGACGCTGCTCCGGATGATCGCCGGCTTCGTGGCCCCGTCCTCCGGCCGGATCCGCTTCGCCGACCGGGATGTCACGACGACCCCGGCGCACAAGCGGGGCATCGGCATGGTGTTCCAGAACTACGCGTTGTTCCCGCACCTGACCGTGACGGACAACGTCGGGTACGGCCTGAAGTTGCGCAAGATCACGAAGGCAGCCCGCCTGCCGCGGATCGAGAAGGCGTTGCAGCGCGTGGGCCTCGAGGGGTACGGCCGGCGTCGCATTGATCAACTGTCGGGCGGGCAGCAGCAACGTGTCGCGCTCGCGCGGGCCATCGTGATCGAGCCGGAGGTGCTGCTGCTGGACGAGCCGCTCTCCAATCTCGACGCGAAGCTCCGCGAGGAGACCCGGATGCAGATCCGCGAGGTCCAGCAGGCCGCGGAGACGACGGCGATCTATGTCACGCACGACCAGGCCGAGGCGATGGCGATGAGCGACCGGATCGCCGTCCTCGCGGACGGCCGCGCCCACCAGATCGATACGCCGCAGAAGGTGTACGCCGAGCCGGCGACCGCGTTCGTCGCCCGCTTCATCGGCCGCAGCAACGTCATCCCGGCCGAGATCGTCGGACTCGCCGAGGGCACGGCCGAGGTCCGGCTGGGTGACGGCCTGATCCAGGCGCGCCGGCACCCGGACGCCGCGGTGGCGACGGGACAGCGGGTCGAGACGTCGATCCGGCCCGAGTCGCTGCTGGTCACCTCACCCGAGACGGCTCGGCTGCGCGGCCTGGTCCGGAGCCGGGAGTTCCTGGGCTCGACCGCGGTGCTCGAGGTCGAGCTCGAAGGAGTCGCCGGGACCGTCACGGTCAGCACGCCGAACCTCGAGGTCACCCAGGGAGCCGGCATCGGGCTCGAGGTCGAACCGCGGTCGGGCTGGGTGATCCCGGAATGAGCGGCGTCGCCGGCACCGGCCGTCGTCGACGGCTCGCGCCGACCGAGCGGTTCGTGGTCCTGCTCGCGCTTCCGGTGTTCGCCGTGATCATCTTCTTCGTCGTGCTGCCGATGCTGCAGACGGCGATCCAGAGCGCCGGCGGCGACGGGCCGGCGGCCAACTACGTGAGCTTCCTCTCCGGCGGATCCCAGCGAGCCTTGGTCGCCTCGGTCGGAATCTCCCTCGGCACCGTGGCGCTGTGCGCCATCGTCGGCACGGCGCTGGGCATACTGCTCACCCGGTTCGATTTTCCGGGACGTCGTGTCCTCCAGGTTCTCGCGGTCCTGCCGCTGGCGCTGCCGCCGCTGATCGGCGCGGCGTCGTTCACCCTGCTCTACAACGAGACCGGGATCTTCCCGCGGGCGTTGCACGCCCTCCTCGGCGTCGACCCGGGCGCCGTCGCGGTCTCCGGCGTCAGCGGGGTGCTGCTCGTCCACGTCCTCACGATGTATCCGTTCTTCTACCTGTCGGTCACCGCCGGGCTCGCCGGCCTCGACACCTCGCTGGAGGAGGCGGCGGCGAACCTCGGTGCGCCGCGCTGGAAGGTCTGGACGACCGTCGTCCTGCCGATGCTGACGCCGGCCCTGGTGGCGGGGGCCCTGCTCACGTTCATGACCTCGATGGCGTCGTTCACGGCTCCGCAGCTCTACAACGTGCAGACGCTCACGATGCAGATCGTCTCGACCCGGACCGGGGGCAACTACTCCCTCGCCGCGGCCCAGGCGACGGTGCTCGCGGTGGTCTCGGTCGGCTTCCTCTTCCTGATGCGCTGGTACCAGGGGCGGCAGACGTATCGCAGCCTGTCCAAGGGCATCCAGCGGTCGCGGACCCGGACCACGGGCTGGGTCTCGGGCGTGGCCGCGGTCGGCAGCACGCTGATCTCGCTGATCCTGCTCGCACCGGTGGCGGCGATCCTGCTGCTGTCGTTCTCCAAGAACCGGTCCTGGACGACCGAGATCCTGCCCAGCCGCTACACGATCGAGAACTATGTCTCGATCTTCACCGACCCGGAGTCGCTGTTCCCCGTCAACGTGTCGCTGCAGATGGCCTTCTACGCCACGATCGTGGCCGTGATCATCGGCGGGACGGCCGCGTGGGTGATCTCCCGGTGGCCGCTCCGGCGCGGCAAGGGCCTGCTGGACGCCATGGTGATGCTGCCGTGGGCGCTGCCCGGCACGGTCATCGGCGTCAACCTGGTCACGGCCTTCGCCGAACCCACCTGGTCGAACCTCGGCCTGGTGCTCGTCGGCTCGCTGTTGATCTTGCCCGTGGCCTACTTCGTCCGCTATGTGCCGCTCGTCTTCCGGGAGACCGGAGCGTCGATCGACACCCTCGACCCGGCGGTCGACGAGGCCGCGCAATCGCTGGGTGCGTCGCCACTGCGCTCCCTGCTGACCGTGGTGATGCCGCTGGTGTGGCGTGGCGTCCTCGCCGGCGCGCTGCTGGCGTTCATCGACGGCGTCGGCGAGTACGTCGCTTCCGTGGTGGTCTACCCGGCCGGCTATGCGCCGATGTCCGTCGAGATCTACAACCGCCTCTACTCCGCCGACCTGGGCTCTGCCGCGGCGTACGGATCCCTGCAGATTCTCCTGATCTTCGTCGTACTGCTCATCTCCAACGTGATCGAGCACAAGCCCAAGAACGCGAAGGACAACACGATCATGACTCCGGCGGTGACCCCTTGACGGCCCGATCGATCGCGGACCTGTTCGGACCGCGGGCCAGGCGGCAGCGCTGGCTGGCCGTCGAGGCGGCCCTCGCCCAGGCGGAGGCGGACGCCGGCCTCGTACCACCGGAAGCGGCCGCGGCCATCACCGAGCAGGCCGACATCGCCAAGATCGACGAGGCTGCGCTGGCGTCGGCCGAGCAGGCCACCGGTCACGTGATGGTGCCGCTCGTGACGGCGCTGGCCGAACTCGTCGGTCCCGAACACGGCGGCTGGGTGCACTGGGGTGCCACGACCCAGAACATCCAGCAGTCCGGTGACACCGTGGGCCTCCGGGCGGCCCATGCCGTCCTCACCGCGCGGATCGAGCGGATCCTCCGCGTGCTCGCCGATCTGGCCGAGACCCACGCCGCGACGGCGATGGCCGGCCGCACTCACGGCCAGCACGCCGTACCGATCACCTTCGGTTACAAGGCAGCGGTCTGGGCCGACATCATGCTGCGCCACCGGCAGCGGCTGCGCGAGATCGAACCGCGCCTCTTCGTCTCGATGACGGGCGGCGCGGCCGGCACGTTCGCGACGTTCGGCGAGCTCGGCCCGGCCATCCAGCGCGGCGTCGCCGAACGGATCGGGCTGACGCCGATGCCGGTGCCGTCCCGGTCCATCGCTGATCATTTCGCGGAATGGGTGAACCTGCTCGCCCTCATCGCCGCGACGGCCCAGTCGATCGCCGAGGAGGTGGTCCGGCTGATGTCGGCCGAGTTCTGCGAGGTGGAGGAGGACTTGCCCGCAACGGATGTCGGCAGTTCCACCATGCCGCAGAAGCGCAACGCCAAGGCGTCGATGGCGATCATCACCGCGGCCGCCGAGGTCCGCGCGCTCGCGCCGCTGGCCGTCGAAGCGACCATTCAGGCGCACGAGGTCGACGGAGCCCGCTACGCGACCATGGACCGCGCGCTCGAACGGTCCGCGTCGTTGCTCGACGAGATCCTGGACCGGCTGGAACAGCTGCTCCGCGGCCTGCGGGTCCACCCCCGACGGATGCGGGAGAACCTCGACCTGACCAGCGGGCTGATCACGGCCGAGGCCGTCATGATGCGGTTGGCCGAGCGGATCGGCCGGCAGGAAGCCCACGCCCTCGTCCACCGGGCGGCGACGCAAGCGGTGAGCAGCGGGCAGCCGTTCGAGCAGGTGCTCGCCGCCGACCCGACGGTCACGGCACTCCTCAGCCGCCAGGAGGTCCAGGAACTGCTCGATCCGGAACGCCACCTGGGCCTCAGCGAGACCCTGGCCACCGAAACCGCCCTTCGGGTGCGCGCCGAGCTCGCCGGAGACGGCGACTCCGGCACCAGGCCGGCCGGTTGACGTCGAGTGTGGCGGCCGCGCCCGGTCGCCCGTGGTGGAGCCGAGGGGAGTCGAACCCCTCCCCGGACGTCTCCGCATGCGGCTCTAGCGTCCAGGTGAACCGTTTCCGGCCCCGTACGGAATCGAGGGTAGTGCAGCCGACCAAGATCACGAAGTGGTTTTCAGGCGGACCAGGGCACCGTTCTGGGTGACCGTCTCCCCGGCTGCCGCGATGATCTCGACGACGGTGCCGGCGGTCGGCGCGGTGACCGGGATCTCCATCTTCATCGCCTCCACGACGGCGATCTGGGCGCCGGCCTCGACGTGCTGGCCGCGTTCGACGGCGATCTTGATCACCGTGCCCTGCATGGGTGCGACGACCGCGCCGGACGGCAGGTCCGGACCGGGATCCGTGCCCTGGTAGGGCGGGAGCGGGTTGTCCCAGTCGGTGTCGATCCACCGGGTGTGTACGGCGAACTCGGCCGGATCGTCGCCGGCGAAGGCGGGATGGCGCACGATCTCCCGGTGGAACGGCAGCACGGTGGCGACGCCGTCGATCCGGAACTCGGCCAGCGCCCGGCGGGCCCGTTGCAGGGCGTGCGCCCGGTCCTCGCCGGTGACGATCAGCTTCGCGATCATGGAATCGAACCGGCCGCCGACCTCGTCGCCCTCGGCCACGCCGGAGTCGACCCGGACCCCGGGCCCGGCCGGTTCCCGGTAGGTGATCAAGCGGCCCGGGGCGGGCAGGAAGTCGCGGCCGGGATCCTCGCCGTTGATCCGGAACTCGAAGGAATGGCCACGGGGCAAGGGATCCTCGGTGATCGTCAGTCGCCCGCCGCCGGCGATCATGAACTGCTGCCGGACCAGGTCGATGCCGGCGGTCTCCTCGGTCACCGGATGCTCCACCTGCAGCCGGGTGTTCACCTCGAGGAAGGAGATCACGTCGCCCTGGACCAGGAACTCGACGGTGCCGGCCCCGTAGTAGCCGGCCTCCCGGCAGATGGCCTTCGCGGCGGCCGTGATCCGCTCCCGCTGCACCGCCGAGAGGTAGGGTGCCGGCGCCTCCTCGACCAGCTTCTGGAAGCGGCGCTGCAGCGTGCAGTCGCGGGTGCCGACGACCACGACGTTGCCGTGCCGGTCGGCCAGCACCTGCGCCTCGACGTGCCGGGCCCGGTCCAGGTACTGCTCGACGAAGCACTCGCCGCGGCCGAACGCTGCGACGGCCTCCCTGGTCGCGGCTTCGTAGAGTTCCGGGATCTCGTCCAGCGTGCGGGCGATCTTCATGCCGCGTCCGCCGCCGCCGTGGGCCGCCTTGATCGCCACCGGCAGGCCGTGGCGGCGGGCGAAGTCGATCACCTCGGCGGCGCCGGCCACCGGCTGTTCGGTCCCGGCGGCCAGCGGCGCGCCGGAGCGCAGCGCGATCCTGCGGGCGGTCACCTTGTCGCCCAGATCGCGGATGGACTGCGGCGACGGCCCGATCCAGACCAGGCCGGCGTCCAGGACGGACTGGGCGAAGTCGGCGTTCTCGGACAGGAAGCCGTAGCCGGGGTGGACGGCGTACGCCCCCGACCGGGCCGCCGCGGCGAGCAGCTTGTCGCCGGCCAGGTAGGTCTCGGCGGCTGTCGTACCGCCGAGCGGGTGGGCCTCGTCGGCCAGCTTCACGAACGGCGCGTCGGCGTCGCTGTCGGCGTACACCGCGACGGTGCCCAGCCCGGCGTCCCTGGCGGCCCGGATGATCCGGACCGCGATCTCGCCACGGTTGGCGATCAGCACCTTGGCGGGGCCGGGCGGCCGGTCGGTGCGGCCCGGCTGGTGCGGCCGGAAGGTGATCCGCTGGCCGGGCCTGGCCTGCGCCACGATCGGTACGTCCTCGGCGATCACCACCCCGATCACCGGGTAGCCGCCGGTGATCGGATGGTCGGCGAGGAAGATCACCGGCTCGCCGCTCGGCTGCACCTGGATCGCGCCGAGCGGCATGCCCTCGGTCGGCAGCTCACCCGGCACCGCGCGGACCAGGACGGGTTCGCCGGCGGGCCGGGCCAGCCGAGCCCCGATCCGGTCCTGCTCGTCGGTGGCCAGCCACGATCCGGAGAACAGGTCGTCGGGGTTGCGGAACCAGTCCTGCCGCGGTCCGGGGACCACCCGGACCGTCAGCGGGCCGGGCCCGATCGGCACGGGGGGCAGTTCCGGCCCGGCGTCCGGTACGGGTTCACCGGCCGGGCCGATCGGCAGGGTCCGGCCCGGCCGCAGCGGCTCCGGACCGAGCCCGGCCAGGGTGTCCCGGCTGCGTGACCCGAGAACGGGCTCGACGTCGAAGCCGCCGCGGACGGCGAGATAGATCCAGCGGCCGGCCTCGGCCAGGCCGAGCCGGAGCACCTGCCCGTCCCGCAGGTCGATCGGCCCCGTGACCGCAGCCGGCCGACCGTCCACCGTGACCGGCGCCCGGCCTCCGGTGATGGCCAGGACGACGTCGCCGTCGGCCTCCAGTTCCAGCCCGCCGAGCACGGCCTCGATGGCCGCCGCACCGTCCGGGTTGCCGACCAGCCGGTTGGCCCGGCGCAGCGACACCGCGTCCGCGGCACCGGCGACCCCGACCCCGGACGAGAACCAGCCCGGCCGGCCCAGGTCCTGCACGGTCGCGCCGGGTCCGGTCGCCAGCACCCGTACCGAGCTCCCCGGGGTGGTACTCATCCGGCGGCCGCCTCGACGAACCGGACCCGGGTGCCGGGCGCCAGCAGCGCCGATTGCGGCCGGCCCAGGTCCCACATCGCGACGTCCGTGGTGCCGATCAGCTGCCAGCCGCCCGGAGCGCGGCGCGGGTAGACGGCGCTGTAGCGGTCGGCGAGCCCGACCGACCCGGCGGGTACGGCGGTCCGCGACTGGGACCGTCGCGACACCGCCGGCCATGGCTCGTCGGACTCGAGATAGCCGAACCCGGCCGTGAAGCCGACGAACCGGCACCGCCAGACCCGGCCGGTGTGCGCCGCGATCAGGCCCGGAACATCAAGTCCGAGCAGGCCGGCCACCTCGTCAAGATCAACTCCGTCGTAGCGGACCGGAATGATCACCTCGCCGGCCTCGTCGTCCGGCACCGTGGACCAGGCTTCATGATCAGCCAGCAGGGCCCGCAGGTCGCGGGCCACGGTCTGTTGATCGACACCCTCGTCGATGGTGATCAACAGCGTCTCGGCCGCCGGCAGCAGGTCGGCCACCCCGGGCACCCCGGCCGAACGGACCGTCGCCAGCATCCCGGCCAGCAGGTCGGCCCGACCGGGCAGCACCAGCAGCGCCCGGTCCCCCGCCGGCCGGAGCTCGACCTGGTCGCCCGTACTGATCATGAAGGTTCCCGTCATCGCTGCTCGACGAACGGGGCGATCTCGACGCCGGCCGCGGCCAGCGTTTCCCGTACCGCGACGGCCATCGCCACCGCTCCCGGCGAGTCGCCGTGCACGCACACCGACCGGGCGGAGACCTCGACGTCGCTGCCGTCGACCGCCCGGACCCGCTGCTCGGTGATCATCCGGAGCACCCGGCCGGCCACCTCGTCGACATCGGTGATCACGGCGCCCGGCTCCCTGCGCGGCACCAGGGTCGCGGCCGGGGTGTAGCCGCGGTCGGCGAACGCCTCGGTGATCACGGTCAGCCCGGCCTCCGCGGCCAGCCGCAGCCAGGCCGAGCCCGGCAGTCCGAGCACCGGCAGCTCCTGGTCGTACGCCAGCACCGCCGCCACCACAGCCGCCGCCTGTCGCTCATCGGTGACGATCTTGTTGTACAGGGCACCGTGCGGCTTCAGATAGCTGACCCGGCTGCCGGCCGTACGGGCGAACGCCTCCAGCGCCCCGAGCTGATAGAGCACCTCGTTGGTCAGCGTCCCCGGCGGTACGTCCACGTCCCGGCGACCGAAGCCGGCCAGGTCGCGATAGCCCACCTGCGCCCCGATCGCCACCCCGCGCTCGGCCGCCCGATCACAGACCCGGCGCAGGATGTCGGGATCGCCGGCGTGGAAGCCGCACGCGACGTTGGCGCTGCTGACCACGTCGAGCAGGGCGTCGTCGTCGCCCAGCCGCCAGATCCCGAAGCCCTCGCCCAGGTCGCTGTTCAGGTCGATCCGAAGCCCGCTCATCGCGGCGTCGGCTCCTTCTCCTCCAGCGCGATCTTGGACGTCTCCGGCGCCACCAGGACGCAGACGATCGTGATCACCAGCATCGCGACAGCGTAGACGGAGACGAAGACCGAGGTGTCGAAGCGGTCCAGCAGCGCGACCGAGATGATCGGCGCCAGCGCGCCGCCGACCAGGCCGGCCAGCTGGTAGCCCATCGACGCCCCGGTGTAGCGGACGTTGGTCGGGAACATCTCGGCGATGAACGCGGCCTGCGGTCCGTACATCGCCGCCCAGCAGGTCAGCGCGACGATCGCCGCGAGCAGGATCCAGCCGAACTGACCGGTGTCCAGCAGCGCGAAGAACACCCAGACCCAGACCGCGGTGGCGATCGCGCCGACCAGATAGACCGGGCGCCGGGCGATCCGGTCCGAGAGATGGCCGAAGAACGGGATGGCCACCACCTGGATCGCGGCCGCGATCAGCACCGCGTTGAGCGCGTAGTGGTTCGGCAGATGCAGGAAGGTGGTGATGTAGGTCGTGATGAAGAGGACGAACGTGTAGAACATGACGTCCACCCCGACCCGCGCGCCCAGCGCGAGCAGCACCTGCTTCGGGTAGCGCCGCAGCACCTCGAGGATCGGCGCGGTGGTCTTGCGTTCCGACGCCTCGACAGCGCGGTAGAGCGGGCTCTCCGCGATCGACACCCGGATCCACAGGCCGACCAGGACCAGCAGGCCGCTGAGCAGGAACGGCACCCGCCAGCCCCAGGCGTCGAACGCCGCGCCCGGCACCAGCGCCCCCATCAGGGACAGCACGCCGTTGGCCAGCAGCAGCCCGATCGGTACGCCCACTTGCGGCCAACTGGCGTTGAGCCCGCGCCGTTTCGGATCGCCGGACTCCAGGGTCATCAGGATGGCGCCGCCCCATTCGCCGCCGAGGCCGAGCCCCTGCAGGAACCGCAGGGCCACCAGCGTGATCGGCGCGATCACCCCGATCGTGTCGTACGTGGGCGTCAGGCCGACCAGGAACGTCGAGATCCCCATCAGCAGCAGGGTGACGACGAGGACGTTCTTCCGGCCGAGCCGGTCGCCGAAGTGGCCGAAGATCACGCCGCCGAGGGGCCGGGCCACGAAGCCGACCGCGTACGTGGAGAAGGCGAGCAGCGTGCCGACCAGCGGATCGAAGCTCGGGAAGAAGAGCTTGTTGAAGACCAGGGCGGCCGCGGTGCCGTAGATGAAGAAGTCGTACCACTCGAGCGACGTGCCGATCAGGCTGGCCACGACGACCTTGCGGGCGGATGACGGCGGCGATTCCTGGGAGCGAGGGAGAGCTGAGGCGGACATCGTTGACCTCCTGGATATCGGAACCCGATGAAGTGGGCTGAATCACAGCGTAAGGATTGTTGAACAATATGACAAGAGGACAATTGGACGATCTGTTCGTGCGGTCCTACGCTGAGCGCGTCGACCCGAGAAGGGGTGCACCATCAGCACGAAGTCGCCCGAAGTCAGCCGCCGCGGCCTGCCTCGGACTCCGAGCCGCCCCGAGCAGGCCGCCACGGCCCTGCGCGAACTGATCATCAGCGGCGAGTTGCTGCCGGGCCAGCCGCTGCGCGAGGAGGAGTACGCCAGGGAGTACGAGATCTCCCGCAACACGGTTCGCGAGGCATTCCAGCTCCTGGCCCACGAGGGTCTGGTCGAGCACATTCCCTACCGCGGTGTGCACATCCGCCGTCTCGGCGCCGCCGACATCCGGGCCCTGTATCGCACCCGCCACCTGATCGAACCGCTCGGGATCAAGGCCGTCCTGGCCGATCCGGAGGCGCAGGTCCGGCTCCGCGCCGTGGTGGACGAGGCCGCGGAAGCCGCCGAACGAGGCGACTGGCAGGACGTCGGGACCAGCGACATCGAGTTCCACCGCATCCTCGTCGACGCCTGCGGCAGCCCGCACCTGTCGGCCATGTTCGAACAGCTGCTGGCCGAACTCCGGCTCGCGTTCCTCCAACTCTCGGACTCGCGACAGCTGCACCAGCCCTACCTGGTCCGCAACCGTGCCCTCCTGGAACTGATCGGAACCGGCGACACGGCGCGCCTGGCCGAGGAACTGGCCGACTACCTCGATGCCGCCGAGCGCGACGTCCTGCGCGACCTCGACCCGAAGAGTTGAGCCAGGCTCAGGTCAGGGAGCGACGGCGTACCAGCGGAGGTAGTCGAAGGCGGCGGGTTGCGCGTCGTCGCCACCGTGGGCGATCAGGCCGAGCCGCGGAGTGGTGCCGGCCGGCAGGGTGTAGGTCAGACCCCAGGTCCAGGTCTCGCCGTCCCGGCTGACGCCGGCCCGGTAGAACTGCTCGCCGGTGGCGGGATCGACGGTCCGGGCCAGCCGGAGCCGGCTGGTCGGGCCGGCGGCGCCGAGGTTGAGCACGCTGCCGAACGTCGGCGTCGTACCGGGTACGGACTCCTTGCCGTACTCGGTCAGCGCGGTCCGGCCGTGACCCCGGACGGCCAACCGGAGGAAGTCGTCGTCGCCGCGGTAGACGACCAGCCCGGCCTGCGGGAACCGCGGGTCGAGTCGATCATGGAGAGCGAGGGTCACCTTCGTCTCCACGATCCAGTCACCGGCCGGGACGTCCCGGAGCAGCACGGAGGCCGAGTTCGTGGTGCCGGTGAGGTCGCCGCTCTGGACCGGGAAGATCAGCGCCCCGCCTTCGACCGTCGCGGCCGGATCCCGCACCCAGGACCAGGCCGCCCCGAGCGGGCCGTCGAACTCGTCGGCCGCCCCGGGGATCGCCGGCCCGGCCGCCGGCTCGGCCACCCGCTCGGTCACCGGAGCCGCCAGGGCGGCCACCGTGACATCGTCCACGTCGACCGGCCCGCCGTCGGCGAGAATCCCGAACGCCCCGCCCCGCAAGGGATTCGCGAGGTCCACCTCGATCCGGGCGAGCGGGTCGCCGAGGCCGGCCTCGGTCACCTCGGTGATCACCGTAGGGCCATCGAGCCGGACCTCGAGCTCGTGCCAATGCTCAAGATCGACAGCGGCCGGCAGCACCGCCTCGGCGCGTCTCCCGGCAGCCTCGACGATCACCGTGCGCCGGTGTGCGTCGAGCCGCACGGCGACTCCGGGATCGTCGCCGCGCGCGCCGAGGGTGAAGCCCGCCGCCGCGGCACCGCTGACCCGGAACGCGGCCCGGGCGCGCAGCTTAGGCCCGAACCGCTGCCGCGCCAGCAGCCGGGTCGCGTCGTCCGGTTCCGCGTGCAGGTAGCCACCGGCCTCCTCGCTGCGGACCGTCCAGCCGGTCCGGTCGGCCCAGAGCTCGGCGCTCGGCTCGGCCGTCCCCTCCACGGCGTAGGCGAACGACGCCGGGACCGGCCCGGGCGTCGGCCCGTCGCTGGCGTACTGCCCGGCCCGGACGACCGGCCAGCCGTCGATCCAGTCCAGCCGGTCGAGGAACATCGAGCGGACCAGCGGCGCCGGCCGGTGCCGGTCCAGCCCGTGATAGACCAGCCAGTCCTGCCCGGCGGCGTCGGTGATCTGGGTGCTGTGGCCGGTCCCGGTCCAGGCGTTGCCGTTGGGCGTCAGCACCGGGGTGCCGCCCGGGTAGGGCGCGTCCATCCGGGCGCCGGTCCGGTCGACGAACGGTCCGGTCGGGCTCTTCGACCGGGCGACCGACACCGTGTAGCCGCTGTTCGGCACGCTGCAGCAGTTCCCGGTGGAGAAGAAGAGCCAGTACCAGCCGTCGCGACGGACCACGTACGGCGCCTCGAACGCGTCCTCCCTGATCACCTGGACGGGATCACCGATCCGCTGCCGGACCGACCCGTCGACCTCGACCACGAACACTCCGCCGTTGAAGCCGCCGTAGTAGAGGTAGCGCCTTCCGTCCGGAGCGATGAACAGCTCGCTGTCGATGATCCCCTGCATCCGCGGCGGCTGATCCGGGAACGGCTGCCAGGTGCCGGGCGGGATGACCGGGGCCGGATCGGCCCGCCACGGTCCGGTCGGGGTCGGCGCTGAGGCGACGCCGATCGACCGGTTCGGGTTCGGCGCGATGGCGGCGTCGATCGCGCTGAAGGTGATCACGTAACGACCGTCCAGCCAGGAGATGTCCGGCGCCCAGATCCCGGTCGTGTCCCGGAACCAGTCCGGCCGGTTCGCGTCGTCGAACACGGTGCCGGCCGGCTCCCAGGTGATCAGGTCGCGGGACCGCTGGATGGTGATCGACCTGCTGGTCGTGTACGCGTACCAGTAGCCGTCCCGGCCCCGGATCACCGACGGATCGGCGAAACTCGCCGGCGGCGACGCCGCGACCGGGTTCCGGTAGCCGCTCGTCGCCGGGACGGATTGCGGTTCGGCCACGGCGACCGGCGCCGTGCCCGTGGTCAGTCCCATGATCACGCCCACGATGATGATCAGGACAACGTGCGGTCGCTTCATGATCGGCTCCTTTGCCGGTCGCCTCAGGTCAGCTGATCAGTACTGGTCCTTGCCGTAGTCCGCGCGCGGCTTCCAGTTCGGGAAGGCGTAGTCGTCCAAGGAGACCTCGGCCCCCTTCTGCTTCGCCGCCTCGACCGCCCGCTCCCGCTCGGCGTTGGACTTGTCGCTGAGCTCCTTCAGCGCAGCCGGGACGTCGGGAACGTCGCCGGAGAACGCACCCTGGACGATGTCGCCGAGGCCGGGCTTGATCGCCTTGGTCTCGGCGCCGACCTTGCTGGTCTGCGGATTCTTGACCACCGCCTCCGGGGCCAGGAACACCTGGTCGGCGAACCAGGTGATCAACTTCTTGTACGCCGGGTGGGCGGTCGACTTCGCCACCGCACCAAGATCACGGGGCGGCTGGGACATCGTGTTGGCGATCTCCACCGAGTACTCCTCGGTGGTGAAGTAGTCGCTGAGCAACTGGTTGGCCCGGTCCGCCAGCTTGGTCGTCGGCGTGATCCAGTACTCCCCGCCCTGGGTGCCGCGGTAGGTGGCCGGCTCGCCCGGGTTCGGGGTCAGGATCGGCCCGACGCCGAGCGATTCGGCGAATTCCGGGGTGTTCTTCAATGCCACGCCGGGACACCACGGGCCGTCGAAGTAGTAGCCGGCGATGCCCGCCGTCCACCGGGTCCGGGCCGCATCGTCGATCAGGGTCTGCGAGCCCGGCACCAGAAGTTGATCTTGCTGCAGCGAGAGCAGGAACTCGATCACGGTCAGGTACGGCTCCGAGTGGTAGGCGTACTCACCGGTGCGGTACAGCACTCCCCCGCCGCCCTCGAAGCCGGCGGCCTGGGCCAGCACGTTGACCTGATCACCGATCCGGTCGGTCATCCCGATGTTCCAGATCCAGCCCTGCGCCTTGCCGCCCGAGGCGTCCCGGACCGCCCGGGCGGCCGACCGGAACTCGTCGTAGGTCCGCGGCGGCGCCTCCGGGTCGAGGCCCGCCTGGGTGATCAACTTCGTGTTGAACCAGGTGACGTTGCTGTACACGTGATGGTCGAAGATCGGGAACGAGTGCACCTTGCCGTCGAAGACGTGAATGCCCTCGATCAGCTTGCCGTCCAACCGCTTCAGCGCGGCGTCGTTGAGCTCCAGCGGCCCGACCCAGCCGCCGGCGATCAGCTGCGGCACCGGCACCTGGAGCCCGGCGTTGGAGTGGACGTCCGGCAGCTGGTTGCTCTGCTTGGCCAGCTGCAGGGCCTGCCCGAGCTTGGCCGGATTGTTGTACGTGTAGTCGACCGGCACGCCGCCCTCGGCGGTGGCGAACTTCTCGAAGATCTTGCGCTTCGCGGGCTCGAGCTGGTTCTGGTGGTCCCACCAGGTCAGCCGGCCGGCGGCCGCCGAGGCACCGCCGCCCGCACCTCCGCCGGTGCTGCAGCCGGCGGTCAGCGCTCCGGCCGCGGTCAGCGCCGCCGCCTGCAGGACCCGGCGTCGGGTCAGGTCAGCCATCTCGTGCTCCTCGTTCCTGCATCGTGTGCCACGTGGCAAGGACCAATCTGACATGAACCTTGCCGCGTGGCAAGGTCGTGCGGCAGGATCTTGAGACCGAGGATGCGGGGAAGGTGAGCCGACATGGTGACGCAACGGGACGTGGCCCGCCGGGCGGGCGTCTCCGTCCGTACGGTCTCGAACGTGATCAACGACTTCGCCTGGGTCGCCGACGAGACCCGGGCCCGGGTCCAGGCCGCGGTCGACGAACTCGGCTACCAGCCCAACCTGCTGGCCCGCGGCCTGCAGCGCGGCCGGTCCGGGCTGATCGCGCTCGTCCTGCCACTCGACGTGCAGTACTTCCATGATCTTGCCGGTGCCGTGGTCGACGAGGCCGAACGGCGCGGCTTCACGGTGCTGATCGAGCGAACCGGTGGAAACCCTTCCAGGGAACGGGATCTGGTCAGCCGGCCGGAGCGTGCCTCGCTGTTCGACGCGATCATCTTCAGCCCGCTCGCCCTGGACGACGCCGAGCTGCGCCGCCGGCCCGGCGACACGCCGGTCGTGCTGCTCGGCGAGAAGCCGACCGGCCACGGCTTCGACCGGGTGATCATGGACGACGCCGCGGCCGCCGAGGCGGTCACCCGGCATCTGCTGGACCGGGGCCGGACCAGGATCGCGGCGATCGGCCGGCCGGCCCGGCCGGCGGGCCGCACGGCCGAGCATCGGACCCGCGGCTACCGACGCGCACTGGCCGCCGCCGGGATCGACTTCGATCCGGCCCTGGTCGGCGAGATCCGCAGCTTCCAGCGGGCCGACGGTGCCGCCGCGATGGAGCGGTTGCTGGACTCACCGCGGCCGCCCGACGCGGTCTTCGGCTACAACGACCTGCTCGCCCTCGGCGCCCTGCGTACCCTGCTCAGTCGGGGCATCCGGGTCCCCGACGACATCGCCGTGGCCGGCTTCGACGACATCGAGGACGGCCGCTACAGCACCCCGACCCTGACCACGATCGCCCCCGACCTCGGCCGCCTGGCCGGCCAGGCCCTCGACCTGGTCCAGCGCCGGCTGGACGGCGACGACGGCCGCCCGACCACCCGCCGCACCGGCTGGACCTTGGTCACCCGCGAGAGTACCGAAGGACCTCAGCTCCCCGAGCCTGTCGAAGGGCAGGCCCGATGATCATCGTCGCCGTGGGACATCCCACCGGTCACCCAGCCCGCGCTGGTGGTCCGCGCCTGCGGCCCCGGCTTCACGACCGCCCTGCTCCGTTCCGGCGACAACGTGGAAATCTCCGCCGCGTCTGATGGGCTCGACGTTCCACACTCGTTCTGAAGAAAGTTCGGGCAGGATGTCGATCCGAGTCCTACCCCGTTCGACCTGGGGATGAGAGGGTCCGAGAGAGACCCGGAACAACAGGAGAAGAACCGTGAAGTACATGCTGATCATGCGGGCCACAGACGAGGCGTACGCGAACATGGCCAACGTCGATTTCACCGAGATCATCGAGACGATGGGCAAGTTCAACGACGAGCTGATCCGGGCCGGTGTGCTGCTCGCGGCCGAGGGGCTCGACGACGCCAACGAGGGGGTCGTGGTCGATCACGGCGCCGAGCCGCCGGTGGTCACCGACGGCCCGTACGGCGAGACCAAGGAACTGTTCGGCGGCTACTACATCCTCAACGTCGCGTCCAAGGAGGAGGCGATCGAGTGGGCGAAGCGGCTGCCCGGCGCCGGCGCCGGTTTCAAGACCGAGATCCGGCGGGTCACGACGATCGACGAGTTCCCGCAGGACAACCCGTGGATCGCCAAGGAGCGGGCCTGGCGCGAAGCCACCGGGCAGCTCTGAGTGAGGCAGGTTCGCCCCGGATCCGGGGACGGGCATGAGTGATCCGACCGGCCGGGAGGCGGTCGCCGCCGTCTGGCGGATCGAGTCGGCACGGATCGTCGGCGCGCTCGCGCGCTACACCGGCGATTTCGTGCTGGCCGAGGACCTCGCTCAGGAGGCCCTCGCCGAGGCTCTGGTGACCTGGCCGCGGGAGGGCGTACCGAACAATCCCGCCGGCTGGCTGCTGACGGTCGGCCGGCGCCGTGCCATCGACGGTTTCCGCCGTCGTTCGGCGCTCGACGAGAGGTATGCGGCCATGGCCCACGAGCTCGACGAGGGTGGTGCGACCTCGGGCGGCACCCCCGACCCGGAGCGCGACGCCGAGCTCTGGGACCTGGACCGGATCGACGACGACGTCCTCGCGTTGATCTTCATCTCCTGCCATCCGGTGCTGGCCAAGGAGGCCCGGGTCGCGCTGACCCTGCGGGTCGTCGGCGGTCTCACCAGTGACGAGATCGCGAAGGCGTTCCTGGTGCCGACGGCGACCGTGCAGGCCCGGATCACCCGGGCCAAGAAGTCGCTCGCCGCGGCCCAGGTGCCGTTCGAGGTGCCTGGCGCCGAGCAGCGCGGCGAGCGGCTCGGTTCGGTGCTCAACGTGATCTATCTGATCTTCACGGAGGGTTCCACGGCCAGTTCCGGCGCGGACCTGATCCGGTTCGACCTGGCCGGGGAGGCGGCCCGGCTGGCCCGGGTGCTGACCCGCCTGATGCCGGATCAGCCCGAGGCGTACGGGCTGCTGGCGTTGCTCGAGCTGACGGCGGCCCGGTTCCCGGCCCGGACCGGTCCGGACGGCGAGCCGGTGCTGCTCGAAGATCAGGACCGGCGGCGCTGGGACCGGCCGGCGATCCAGCGCGGCCGGGCGGCGCTGGCCAAGGCGAAGGAGTCCGGCCGCGGGCTCGGCGCCTACGGGCTGCAGGCGGCGATCGCGGAATGTCACGCCGTCGCGCCGTCGGTCGACGCGACGGACTGGCCCCGGATCGTCATGCTGTACGCGGCCCTGGGCCGGCTCACCCGGTCCCCGATCGTCGACCTGAACCGCGCCGTCGCGGTGTCGATGGCCGACGGGCCGGGTGCGGCCCTTCCGCTGGTGGACCGGCTCGCCGGCGACAAGACGCTGGCCGGGTCGCACCTGCTGCCCACCGTGCGCGGTGAGCTGTATCGCCGGCTCGGCCGGACCGCCGAGGCCCGGACGGAGCTGGAGCGTGCGATCGAGCTGTGCGGCAACGAGCGGGAGCGCTCGGTGCTGGCCGGCAAGCTGGCCGACCTTGATCACTGACCGAGTTCACCCGGCGTTCAGGTCCGGCTCCTAGCCTGCCGATCATGGAACAGGTTCGGGGACTGTCTCGTCGCGCCCTGTTGGCCGGTGCCGTGGGTGGCGCCGCGACCCTTTCCGTGGGAGGGGTGCCGGCCTGGGCGCGACCTACCCCGCCGCGGGCCCGGGTGCTGGTCGCGACCAACGAGCCGTGGGGCACGTACCACGTCAAGCCGCTGCTGGCCGCGGCCGAGCGGCGCGGCTGGGCGATCACCCAGCTGGTGCCGGACCTCGCCTCGGTGGACCCGGCCGACCCGGTGCCGGTGGCGACCCTGGAGGACGCGCCGGACGCGGATCTGCTGGTGATCACCGGGGCCGCCGACTGGCCGGCCGAGTGTGCTGCGGCGCTGCCCCGGCTGCCGCTCGCGGCCAGCTCGCTGGCGTACCTGAATCCGGTCGAGGCGCCGCACGCCGAGGAGTTCCGGCGCCGGCTGAAGTTGATCACGTCGTCGTCGCCGGCCGAGGGCCGCGCGTTCGCGGCCTACCTCGGCAGCCACCGGCGGCTGCGCGTGGTCGGCTCGCCGCAGACCGATGCCCTTCCGGTACGGGCGCCGGAGCCGGGCACCGTGCTGGTGCTGACCAGCGTCACCTATCCGGATCAGACCGGCGGCGCGGCGCCGGGCACGCAGCTGCTGCTGGACGCGGCGGAACGCCTGCAGGCCGACGGCCGGCACATCCTGGTCGGCCTGCATCCGCGCGAGGACCCGAAGCTGTGGAGCCGGTACGAGCTCAGCACGGTCCCGTCCCTGCAGGCGTCGGCCCGCGCCGAGGCCGCGATCGGGATCCCGGGCACCGTGTTCCCGTTGATCGCGGCGGCCGGCGTCCCGGTGGTCGGTTGCGTCGATCCGGCGCTGACGGTGCCGGACTACCTGCTCGACGTCTGCTCGGCCACGATCGATGACCCGGCCGAGGCCGTACCGGCGATCAGGGAGGCGAAACTGCCGGACGAGGACGTGCTCTACGACGCGGTCGGACCGGTCGGCGGCTCGGCCGACCGACTGCTCGATGCCTGGGCCACGATCGCCCGGCGGACCCGGAACGATCTTCCCGACGCCGCCTGACCGGTCAGGGAGCGGGTGTCAGCGGGAGGGACACCTCGAAGCGGCAGCCCGGCCCGTGATTGCGCACGGTCACGGTCCCGCGGTGCAGTTCGACGAGACCGCGGACGATGGCCAGGCCGAGGCCGGCCCCGGTCTGCGGATCGTCGATGCCCGGTGTCCGCGCACTGCCACCGCGGAAGCCGACCTCGAACACCCGGGGCAGTTCCGCCTCGGGGATCCCGCCACAGCCGTCCTGGACCGTCAGCCGGGCGCTCCCGCCGTCGACGCGGGCGATGATCATCACCGACTCGCCGTCGGGCGTGTGGCGGACGGCGTTGATCAAGAGGTTGCGCAGCACCCGGTCCAGCTCGGGACCGGAACCGGACACGGTCGGCCAGCTGGCCGGTGGGTCGACCTCGAGCGTCACGCCGCGCCGGACCGCGGTGACGCTGACCGCATCGACGGCCTGCGAGACGGTGTCCTCCAGCGGCACCGGCCGATAGCTCAGCTGCAGCGCCCCGGCGGTGATCTTGGACAGCTCGAACAGGTCGTCGACCATCCGGGACAGCCGGTCGGTCTCGGCCGAGATCCGGCCCGCGTAGCCGGCCACCTCGGCCGGGTCGGTGACGACGCCGTCCTGCAGCGCCTCACTCATCGCGCGAATCCCGGACAGCGGGGTACGCAGGTCGTGGCTGACCCAGGCGACCAGTTCCCGCCGGGACGCGTCGACCTGCCGCTCGGCCGCGCGCGCCGCCTCGGCCTGGATGCCGCGCCGGGTGATCCGGCGGCCCAGCACCACCGCGGTGGGGATCACGGCGACCGCGATCAGGCCGCAGGTGACCGCGGTCCAGCCCAGCTGGGGCGTGAACATGAACCCGCTGATCAACACGACGAAGATCAACACGGCCAGGATCGGCACCACCACCAGGACGGTGATCATGACCTCGGCCGGCCGGTCCCGGACCAGCCGGAGCACGACGAGTTCGATCATGGTCGTCAGCACGCAGGCCAGAGCCGCCCAGGGCAGGATGTGCAGCAGGTCGTCCATCAGGACTCCAGGTCGTAGCGGTAGCCGCGGCCCCAGACGGTGACCAGCCGGCGCGGCTGGGACGGGTCGTCCTCGATCTTCTCCCGCAGCCGGCGGACGTGCACCGTGACCGTGGAGTCGTCGCCGAAGGACCAGTCCCAGACCCGCTCCAGCAGCTCCTTCCGGGTGAACGCCTGCCCGGCGTTGCCGATCAGGAACACCAGCAGGTCGAACTCGCGCCCGGTCAGGCCGAGTGGCGCGTCACCCCGTTGGACCGTACGGGCCCGGGTGTCGATGATCAGATCCCCGTCGGTCAGCGTCGGCTCCGGCTCGCTCCGCGGCGCCGGCGGGTCGAGCCGCTCCAGCAGCCGGGCCACCCGCAGCGTCAGCTCGCGCGGGCTGAACGGCTTGACCACATAGTCGTCTGCGCCCTGCTCGAGCCCGACCACCCGGTCCGACTCGAGGCCGAGCGCGGTCAGCATGATCACGCCGACCGGCGCCTCGGCCCGCATGATCCGGCACAGTTCCAGCCCGTCGGTGCCGGGCAGCATCAGGTCGAGCACGACCAGGTCCGGCCGCTCCGCCCGGAACACCGTCAGCGCGTCCGGCCCGGTCCCGGCCTCCAGCACCTGGTAGCCCTCCCGGGACAGGTAGCGGCGGACGACGTCGCGTACCGTCTCGTCGTCGTCGACCACCAGAACCCGCTGCATGAGGACAGTCTGCTCCATCAACCCCGGGGTCCCCGCGGCGCAGTTCGGGGGAGCGCAGCGGAGGAGGACTGCGTCGTGGGGTGGTCTGCTCACCACGGCGTCCAGACCAGGTGCGCGACGACGACGGTCAGGCCGACGGAGAGCGCGAGACCGGCGCGCGCCGCAGCCGCGGGCAGCAGAGCCGCGGCGATGATCACGACGTAGCCGAACGGGAGCCAGATCCGTTCCGTCTCGGCCTTGGACAGCCCGGACAGATCGGCCAGCAGCACGGCCGCGAAGCCCGCAAGCGCCAGGACCGCGGGCACCAACTGCTCCGCCGCCGGCCATCGCGGACCACCGAGACCGGGCAGGGCACGGATCGCCCGGACGATCGCCGCGGCAGCGATCGGGCCGACCATGATCAGGAACGCGGCCAGGTTGGCCCACACGAAATAGGCGTACGGCCGGTCGGCGGCGACGCCCTGGTAATAGCGGGTGTGCACCAGCGACAGCCCTTCCCACCAGGCGAACCCGGCCGCGGTGAAGATCACCGCGACCAGAGCCGCCGCGCCGGTTGCGACCAGCCAGCGACCGAGCACGCTCCGGCCGTCCAGCCGGAGCGTCAGCCCGGCCGCCGCCGCGACGACGAGACCGCACAAGATCAGTCCGTAGGAGAGGTACGGCACCAGGCCGAGCAGGAGTCCGCCGGCGATCACCGGGACCGGCCAGGCCGGCCGACGATTCCGTACTCCGGCGACGACGAGCGCCAGCCCGGCCGCGGCGACGCCCGCGAACAGCCCGTCGGCAGAGACGCCGACCCAGAGCGCGCCGGGCAGGAAGACGGTGAACGGGACGATTCGGCGGGCCGCCTCGGGGGCGCCGAGGGAGGACACGGTGGCCGGGATCGCGACCGCGGCCAGGCAGCCCACCACGACGATGATCACCGCCGCCCAGTCGCCGCCACCCAGCCCGGCCTGCCGGAGCAGCCAGAACAGCGCCGTCACGCCCGGCGGATGCCCGGCCACGTGCGTCGTCCAGCTGCCCGGCTGGAAGTCGAGAATGTGATCGCTGAACGTGGCCAGGAAGTCGGCGAGCGAGCCGATCCGGCCCAGCTCGTGCAGGTATTCGTGTCCGTTGGTCAGCCGGGAGCCGAGCCCGCCGGACCAGCCGTCGATCATGGCCAGCGCCACCGTCCACGCGATCGCCGCCAGGTAGCCGCTGATCATCACCCGGCGCCACGGCCAGGCGGCGGCCAGCCAGCCGGCTCCCAGCACAGCGATGATCGCCAGCACGATCACCGCGGGGGTTCCCGGGCCGATCCGGGGCGAGAGCCAGCCGAACAGCGGCGGGGCATGGACCTCGATCCGGACCCCCATCGCGAGCAGCCAGGCACCGACGGCGGCCGCGGCGATGATCAAGAAGCACGCCGCACCGACGGCGATCCGGTCCGTCTTGATCACGCCTCGGACCCTAGTGTGCCGGGCCGCGCGGGAACACCGCGCCGGCGGACCCGAAAGAGATCGGTAAGAACCTGGCCCTCGATCCGTAAGGGTCGTTCTTCCTAGGTTCGAGGCATGGAGCATCGGGTCGACGTCATCCTCCCCTGCCTCGACGAGGCGGCCGCGCTGCCCTGGATCATGGGCCGGCTGCCGCGCCGTTACCGGGCGATCGTGGTGGACAACGGCTCCCGCGACGGCAGCGAACTGGTCGCCGCCGAGCTCGGCGCGCTGGTGGTCCGGGAACCGCGGCGCGGCTACGGGGCGGCGGTGCAGGCGGGACTCGCCGCGGCGACGGCCGACCTGGTCGTGATCATGGACTGCGACGCCACCATCGACCCGGTGGAGCTGCCCGCGCTGGTCGCCGCCCTGGTCGAGGGGCCCGTCGACCTGGTCTGCGGCCGGCGCCGGCCGACCGGACGACGATCCTGGCCGCTGCACTCCCGGCTCGCGAACGCCGCCCTGGCGGCGTTGCTCAGCCTGGGCGGCCGGGTCCGGCTGCACGACCTGGCCCCGGTCCGGGTCGCCTGGCGCCGGCCGCTGCTCGGGCTGAACCTCACCGACGCCCGGTACGGCTATCCGCTGCAGACCCTGCTGCGGGCGGCTCGGGCCGGCTGGCGGGTGGTCGAGCGGGACGTGAGCTACCGGCCCCGCCCGGACGGCACCCGGTCCAAGATCACCGGCACCCTGCGCGGCACCGTCGCGGTCGCCGCCGACATGCTGCGGGTGGCCCGGGCCGAGGCACGACCGGAGGGCGGTGCGGCCCGGTGATCGCGACGGTGTTGATCATGGCCAAGGCGCCGGAGCCCGGCCGGGTGAAGACCCGGCTCTGCCCGCCGCTGACGCACCACGAGGCTGCCGCCCTCGCCGCCGCAGCGCTGACCGACACCCTGACCGCGGTCGGGGCGACGCCCCGGGTCCGGCGGGTCCTCGCCCTGAGCGGAGACCTGGACCAGGCCCTCGGTGCTTCCATGATCAACGGTGCCCTGGCCGGCTTCCGCGTGATCAGGCAGCGCGGCGTCGGACTGGCCGAGCGGATCGTCCAGGCGCACCTGGACTCCGGACCGGGTCCGGTGTTCCAGGTCGGCATGGACACCCCGCAGTTGACGCCTGAGTTGATCATGGGCGCCGTCGGCGACCTGGTCCGCCGGGACGGGCCGGACGCGGTGCTCGGACCGGCCGAGGACGGGGGCTGGTGGGGGCTCGGGCTGCGCCGACCGGACCGGGCAGGACCGGTCGGCGCGGTCGCGATGTCGACGCCGAGCACCGGCACGGACACGCTGGCGGCGCTGCGGGCGGACGGACTTCGGGTGGGCCTGCTGCCGGTGCTACGCGACGTGGACACCGCCGCGGACGCCGAGGCGGTGGCGGCCACGGCTCCGGCGACCAGGTTCGCCGGACTGGTCGGCACGCTGATCCGCCACCCGACGCGCACTGAGCCTGTCGACGTGCCGAGCCGGATCGCTCCTCGCCCTTCGACAAGCTCAGGAAACGAGTCCGACACCAGGACCGGAGCGCGATGATCACCGCCCCGGTACAGATCCCGCCCCGGCTCAGCCCGCTCCGGCTCTACGCGGCCGCGCTGGACGGCCGGCCCACGACCATGATCACCGATTCCGGCGACGAGCAACGACTGCCCGTGCAGGCCTGGGCCGGCTCGGCCGGCGCCGCGGACCGGGTCCTGCTCGACCGGTGCACCGGGCCGACGCTCGACCTCGGTTGCGGGCCCGGCCGACTGACCCAGGCCCTGCAGACCACCGGAGCCCCCGTGCTCGGGGTCGACGTCTCCCCCAGCGCCGTCCGCGCCGCCGTCGGCCGCGGCGTCGTCGCCCTGCGCCGGGACCTGTTCGCACCGCTGCCCGCCGAGGGCCGGTGGCAGACGATCCTGCTGGCCGACGGCAACATCGGGATCGGGGGCGACGCGGTCCGGCTGCTCGCCCGCTGCCGCGCGCTGCTGGCGTCGGCCGGGCGGGTCCTGCTCGACCTGGCCGAGCCGGGCACCGGCTACGTCCGCCGCCAGGTCCGGCTGGCCGCGGTCGGCCGGGTCAGCGGCTGGTTCCCGTGGTGCTGGATCGATCACCGGGCGCTCGCCGTACTGGCGGAGTGGTGTGGGCTGCGACTGGCGGACCACTGGACCGCGCGCGATCGGTGGCAGGCCGAACTGATCACGGTGCAGCCATGATGATCAAGGACCTCCGGCCGCCGCGCGAGGAGGACTTCCGGTCCCCGCTCCGCTCGGCCACCCTGACCAGCCTGATCGGGATCGCCCTCGGGGTCGTCTTCACCGTCTGCCTGATCACCGGACTGATCAGTCACCTGATCCAGCACCCGCCGGACTGGTTCGCCTGGCCGACCGGGCCGTCCTGGTTGTACCGGGTCACCCAGGGCGTGCACGTGACGACCGGGATGGTCTCGATTCCCTTGCTGGCCGTGAAACTGTGGTCGGTCGCACCGAAGTTCTGGCACCGGTTCCCGATCGCCCTCTCGAAGGCGACCATGATCGCCGTGATCGAGCGCGGCACCATTCTGCTGCTCGTCGGCAGCGCGTTCTTCGAGGTGCTGACCGGACTGCTCAACGTCGCCGAGGCGTACCTGTGGCCGTTCTTCTTCCCCGAGGTGCACCACCTGATGGCGTGGGTGTTGATCGGGTCGGTGGCCCTGCACGTGGCCGTCAAGCTCCCGGTGATCGTCAGCGCCGTCCGTCGCGAGGCGCGGGCCCGGACGCCCGCCGGCACCACGGTCACCCGGCGGCAACTGTTGGGCGGCATCACCGCCGCCGGCGCGCTGATCGCGGTCGCCACGCTCGGCGACAAGATCCCGGCCCTGCGCGGGGTCTCCTTCCTGGCGCAGCGGTCCGGCACCGGACCGCAAGGACTCCCGGTGAACCGCACCGCGGCCGCCGCCGGCATCACGGCCGACCAGGTCGGCGCCGGCTACCGGTTGACCGTCGCCGGGTCCCGGACCGTCGACCTCACCCTGGCCGAGCTCACGGCCCTGCCGCAGCAGACGGTCGAGTTGCCGATCGCCTGCGTCGAGGGCTGGTCCCAGCTCGCGACCTGGACCGGCGTCCGGCTGGCCGACCTGCTGGCGCTGACCGATGATCGCGCGTTCGGCGAGGTCCGGATGGTGTCCTTCGACGCCGGTCCGTACGGGCGCAGTGTGGTCCCGCGGCCGTTGGCCCTGCATCCGGACACCCTGATCGCGCTCTCCCTGAACGGCGAGGTGCTCGATCATGATCACGGGTTCCCGGCCCGGCTGATCGCGCCGAATCGGCCGGGCGCGCTGCAGACCAAGTGGCTGACCAGGATCGAGGTCGTGCGATGAGGCCGCCGAGCCCCGTGACCGTGATCAGGATCGCCGTCGGGGTGGCCGGCGCGGCCGGCATCGGCTACGGCCTGCTCCTGGCCCTGACCACGTTCAGGCGCTGGCCCGACGTGATCGCCGCCGCGCTCTGGTTCGGCCTGCCGCCGGTCGTGTTCGACCTACTGCTGGTGCCGGTGATCGGACTCCTCGGCACCCTGGTCGCCGCTCGAGCCGCCGGCCCCTGGAAGGCCCCGTTGATCGTCGGCATGATCATCAGCAGTGCACTGCTGGTGATCGCGGCGCCGTTCGTGTCCGGGATCGGCCGGCGTCCCGACAACCCGTCGCTGCTGGACCGCCCGTACCTGCTCGGCACCGCGATCGCGCTGGCCGTGATCTGGGCCGGCATCGGCCTCTGGGGCGGCATCCGGGCCGCAGTCCAACCACGAAAGGGATCCTGATGCGTGTCCTGGTCACCGGAGCCGCCGGCTTCATCGGGTCGACGATCATGGACCGGCTCCGGGCGGCCGGCCACGACGCGGTCGGCCTGGACCTGCTGCTGCCGAAGGCCCATCCCGGCGCGGCGCGGCCGGACTGGGCGGATCCGGAGCTGATCATCGGCGACCTCCGGGACGCCGCGGTGGTCGACCGGGCGCTGGCCGGCGTCGACGCGGTGTGCCACCAGGCGGCGATGGTGGGGGTCGGCGTGGACGTGCAGGATCTGCCCGACTACACCGCGCACAACCTGCTCGGCACGGCCGTGCTGCTCGCCGGGATGGCGCGGGCCGGCGTCCGGCGGCTGGTGCTCGCGTCCTCGATGGTGGTCTACGGGCCGGGCGGCTACCGCTGCCTGGGCGACGGCCCGGTCCGGCCGCTGCCCCGCCGGCCGGAGGACCTGGCGGCCGGCCGGTACGAGCCCCGCTGCCCGCACTGCGCCGCGGACCTGGTCGACACCTCCGTCGACGAGAGCGCGCCGGCCGACCCGCAGAACACGTACGCGGTGACGAAGCACGGCCAGGAACTGCTGGCTGCCTCTTGGGCCCGCGAGACCGGCGCCGCCGTCACCGCGCTGCGCTACCACAACGTGTACGGCCCGCGGATGCCGCGGGACACTCCGTACGCGGGCGTCGCGTCGATCTTCCGGTCGGCGCTGGCCGCCGGAGCGCCGCCGCGTGTGTACGAGGACGGACGGCAACGGCGCGACTTCGTCCACGTCCACGACGTCGCCCGGGCCAACCAGCTCGCGCTGGAACGCCTGGTCGCCGAGCCGGGCCACGAGTTGCTGCCGCTGAACATCGCCTCCGGCGACCCGCACACGGTCGCGGAGCTGGCCGAGGTCCTGTCCGCCACACTGGCCGGCCCGGCGCCGGTGATCGTCGGCGGCGGGCGGGCCACCGACGCGCGGCACATCGTCGCCTCGCCGGCCCGGGCCCGCGCCGTGCTCGGGTTCACCGCCCGGATCGGCTTCGCCGACGGGGTCGCCGGGCTGACTGCTGACTGACATACAACGATCGATTTTGTCCTTGCAACGATCGTTGTACCCTTGGCGACATGTCCTTCACCACCGCAGAGATCGAGTACATGCGTTCGCAACCGGTCGGCCGGATCGGAACGGTCGACGGCGACGGCCAGCCCGACGCCGTGCCGATCGGGATCGAGTTCGACGGCCGCTACTTCTACGTCGGCGGCGGTCACGAGCCCCAGAAGACCCGGAAGTTCCTCAACGTCGCCGGCGGCCAGGAGAAGGTCGTCCTGCTCTGGGACGACGTGGTCGCGATCAAGCCCTGGACGCCGCGCTTCCTCCGCGTCTACGGCACCGGCGACTTCGTCGACCACGAAGGGATGTTCGGCCCCGGGACCTACCTGCGGATCACACCGACCGTCTCCTGGAGCTGGAACCTGGAGTCACAGCCGTTCGACGGTTCGAACGATCGCGAGTTCGTGCCTCGCCGGACGGTGCACCGTGCCGACGAGGGAGCACCGGCCGGCGAGCCGGTGAGCACGATCCTGCCGAACTCCGGCTGACCGGTTCAGCCGCGGTAGCCGTACAGGAAGGTGCGGACCCCCGCGGCGACCATCTCGCCGCGGTCGTCGTCGCTCAACGCCCCGGCCTGCAGGGAAGGATTCGGCACCGTGATGAGGACGGCGAAATGGTGCGCGGCGCGCTGCGGGTCGTCCACGTCGAGCAGGCCCTGGTCGGAGAGCCGGGCCAGCCGGTCGGCCAGTGCGTCCAGCACCCGGCGTGGCCCGGCCTCCTGCCAGGCCTTGATCGCGCGGCGCGGAATGTGACCCGACTCGGCGTTGATCTGCCGGACCAGCGCCGAGTGATCGGCATAGTCCGGCATCGGCGTGACCCAGGCCAGCCCGAACTCGATCAGGTCGGCCTCGAGATCGGTCACCTTGCGCAGATAGCTCTCGATGACCGCGATCTGAGCGTCGGCGACCCGGCTCGCGCTCTCCTTGATCACGACCTGGAACAGCTCCGCCTTGTCCTGGAAGTGGTTGTAGATCGTCCTGGTCGAGACGCCGGCCTTGGCCGCGATGGCGTCGATGCTGGCCCGGGTATAGCCGTCCCGGGCGAAGATCGTCAGGGCGCCGTCGAGAATGGCTCGGCGTTTGTCGGCGAGGCCGCCCGCCGGTCGCGTCCTGGTCGCCCTTCCGGCCATGGAATCCTCCTCCTGCACCCTGCGTTGTCGCGCCTACAGTACGCGTTGCAGGCCGTACGGGCTGCTGACCGGATCCCGGGTCAGCCGAAGGAGGCCGGATCCGGCGGGGCCGTGGTGCCGAGCTGGATCCGCGCACCGTACTCGTCCCGGATGCCCCAGTGCTCGGCCAGCCGGTCGCCCTCGGTGCGATAGATGTGCGCGGTCTCCATCCGGTACGTCTTCCCGGCGGCACCCGGCCCGTGCACGGCGTCGACGCCGATCCCGGTCCCGGTGGCCCGGATCACCACCCGGTCGGCCGTCTCGATCACGTCCTGGATCTCGTACTTCAGTTGCAGGACCGTGGTCACGAAGGTCAGGATCTGCCGGTAGCCGGCCGGCCCGGGCGGGATCGGGAACGGCGAACCATGATCGACGAAGTCGGCCGTGACCGCCTCGTCGAGACAGGACAGGTCGCCGCTGTTGATCCCGTCCATCACGCGCAGCGCCGCCGGCAGCGCCGGATTGATCGAAGTCATGGCAGTCCTTCACTGTGGTCGGAGTGGCTGCTTCCGCAGTCGACCCTATGCCCCAGGAGCCACCGTGCAGCCAGCCGAGCAGCGAGCGACCGTGTATCTGATCGTCGGGCTCCCCGGCGCCGGCAAGACCACCCGCGCCAAGGAACTCGAGCTCAGCGCGCCGGCGCTGCGGCTGACGCCGGACGAGTGGCAGATCATGCTGTTCGGCGATCGGAACCCGCCGGACCAGCGCGACCTCGTCGAGGGCAAGTTGATCCAGCTCGGCATGCGGGTCGCCGAGCTGGGCACCAATGTCGTCCTCGACTTCGGGCTCTGGAGCAAGGACGAACGATCGGCGCTGCGGTGGATCGCGAACGCGGTGGGCGCGCGCAGCCGAGTCGTCTATCTGCCGATCGACCACCAGGAGCAACGCAGGCGGGTCACCAGCCGGTTCGCGGCGACGCCGGATCAGACGTTCCGGATGAGCGACGTCGAGCTCGAGCAATGGCGGGCTCGGTTCGAGGCGCCGGACGACGAACTGTTCGGTGCCCGGATCCCTCCCGCGCCACCTGGGCACGCGAACTGGTCCGCGTGGGCCGCGCAACGGTGGCCGTCCTGGCCCGGCCGCGAACCCAGGGCTCAGGCCGAGGCACCGGTGTAGCGGCGGAGGGCGAAGAACCAGAACACGCGGGAGCCGACGAAGAACAGGAGCGCCACGCCGACCGACAGCAACGTCGTGAGCAGGTCGAGCGTGCCGGACAGTGCCTGGGCCGGGACCGTCACAGCGAAGCCGACCGGGATCACGAAGGTGAGCACCACCCTCAACCAGCCCGGGAAGATCGTCACCGGCCAGCGCCCGGCCTGGCCGAACACCGAGCCGAAGATCGCCATGATGTTGTCCAGCTTGACGAACCAGAACGCGCAGGTGCCGAGCAGCAGGATGAAGCTGTAGACGATCACCACGCCACAGATCAGCGTGATCAGGAACGCCAGCACACCGAGCGGCGCGACGCTGTCCAGTTGGACGCCGGCCCAGATGATCACGCCGACGCCGAGCACCGAGTCCGCCAGCGCCGCCGGTGAGATCCGCTGCACGCTCGCCAGCAGCTGGGAGTCGGCCGGCTTGGTGAGCGTGAAATCGAAGGTGCCGAGCCGGATCCCCTCCATCATCGCCTCCACCGACGGCCGGATCACCATGCCGATCAGCCCGGAGATCATGAAGTGGATCCCGACCAGCAGCATCATTCCGGCGCTGGTCCAGCCGTCCAGGGTGGCGGTCTGGGAGAAGATCACCCAGAGCCCGATCACCTGCGCCAGCAGAGTGATCACCGCGTTGATCACGGCGATGAAGAACTCGCCCCGGTACTGCATGAAGTTCAGCATGCCGAGCCGGACGTAGGTCCGGATGATCAGCCCGCCGTGGCGGAGCTGGGCCATCATGCGCCCACCGCCGAGTAGTGGCGCAGCGCCCGGGACCAGACCAGGCGCAACACGATGATCGCCACGATGATCCAGCCGGCCTGCATCGCGTACCCGTACAGAATGTCGAGACCGGTGCGCCGGCCCATCGCGACCTCGACCGGGAAGGCCAGCGACCAGGAGAACGGCGCCCACTGGGCGACGACGGCGAAGGCGGCCGGCATCACCGCGAGCGGCGCGAAGCCGCCGCCGAGGAACAGCTGGACCGAGAAGTAGAGGTTGTTCAGCGCCGAGACCTTGGTCAGCCAGAACGCGCTCAGCGCCAGCACCCACTCGATCGCGAATCGGAGCACCGCGGCACCGATCAGAGCCGGAACGAAGGCGAGCAGCTGCAGGGGCCGGATCCCGGACAGGTCGGCGCCGAAGATGATCATCAGCAGGATCGCGCCGGGCAGCACGCCGAACAGCCCGATGATCTTGTACGACACGTTGTCGATGATGTCCTTGTGGATGGGATGGATCGGCCGCAGCAGCAGCGGCGAGAAGGCGCCCTCCCGGATCCGCCACTCGAACTCCCACATCAGCCAGATGAAGGTGAGGTGCTCGACCACCATCATGATCGCGAAATAGGTGACGAACTGGCCCGCCGTGTAACCGCCGACGGTGCCGGACGGGCCGGCGACCGTCTGCCAGACGACGATCATGACCAGCGGCTGGATCACCGACGTGACGACCCAGATCATCACCTGGCCGCGGTAGGCGAGATTGACCTGGGTCGACGCGACGAACTCGCCGCGGTAGTAGTCGCGCAGCGCCCGCCACGGCAGGTGCCGGAAGTCCGGTGCGCGAACGGCTGTGTCAGACATCGGCACCCGGTTCCGGTGCCGACGTCGCGAACACCTTTTCGATCACGGTCTCGATCGGCTGGTCCTCGATCGTCAGATCGGCGACCGGGAGCTTGGACAGCAGCCGTGCGGCGACCTCCGGCGTCCGGCTGGCCGGTGCCTGGATCCGCCAGCCCGACCCGGTCGACTCCAGTGGCGCCCCGTTGATCATGGCGGCGACATCGCTCTGCTCGACCCGGTGTCCCTCGGTCAGCTCGACGGTGATCGTCTTGTCGGCGGCGAACCGGCGGACCAGCCCGGACAGCAGTCCGTCGTAGAGCAGTTCGCCGTGGTGGATCACCACGACCCGCCGGCAGAGCGCCTCGACGTCGGCCATGTAGTGACTGGTCAAGATCACGCACGCGCCGGTGCGAGCGTTGTATTCGGCGACGAAGGACCGGATCCGGCGCTGCATCGCGACGTCCAGCCCGATCGTCGGCTCGTCCAGGAACAGCACCTGCGGCCGGTGCAGCAGCGAGCCGGCGAACTCGCACTTCATCCGCTCGCCGAGGGACAGGTTGCGGGCCGGCTTGCGGAGCAGGTCCTGCAACTCGAGCAGCTCGGTCAGTTCGTCCAGCCGGGTGGCGAAGTCGGTGTCGTCGATCTGGAAGATCGCCTTGTTCAGCCGGTACGAGTCGATCACCGGGATGTCCCACTGCAACTGGCTCCGCTGCCCCATGATCAACGCCATCTGGCCGAGATAGCTGCGGTCCCGCTTCCACGGCGTGTAGCCCAGCACCGTCGCACCGCCGGACGTCGGGTACAGCAGCCCGGACAGCATCTTCAGCGTGGTCGTCTTCCCGGCGCCGTTCGGCCCGAGGAACCCGACCACCTCCCCCGGCTCGATGCTCAGGCTGATGTCCTTGACCGCCTCGACCTCCCGAGTCCGCCGCTTGACCAAGGCCGCCACCGCCGCCTTGATCCCCCCTTCACGCTCCGGAACGACGTACGTCTTGCGGAGTCGGTCCACCACAATCGCTGGCATGGCAGGACCCTAACCGCCGGCACCGACGTTTCGTCAGGGCGAACTTCTACCTCTCCCGCTTCCTCCATCATCGGGAAATCCCGATACCACGGCACGATCGTGAAATCCCGATAGAACCGAGGTATTCTGAAATCCCGATACCCCGGAGGTCGCCCGTGGCGAAGCACCTGGCGCGCCTGCGTGCGCCTGCCGACTTCGGGCTGGCCATCCAGCAGGCGCGGATGGCACGCGGCCTGTCGCAGAGCGAGCTGGCCGAAGCGCTCGGCGTCAGTCAGAGCACGATCAGCGAGATCGAGGGCGGCAAGTCGACGATCTATCTGCGCCGCGTCCTGGCGCTGGCTCGAGCGACCGGCATCGAGTTCACCGCGAGCTGGGAAGATGATCATGCGACTGGCCGTTGAGCTGTACGGACGCCTGGTCGGCAGGATCGAGGGGGACGCCCGAGATTTCGACTTCGTTCCGGACACAGGCGCCATCGAACAGTTCGGCGCCAACAGCCCGGTCCTGTCCGTGATCATCCCCCTGACGCCGACCCTGCGCCGGGATCGCTCCGCGCGCCGCCGAACCTGGTTCGAGGAGTTGCTGCCCGAGGGCGACCAGTACGAGTTCATGCTGGCCAGTAGCGGAATCCGCCGCGGCGACACGCCATCCTTTCTCGCCCGTTACGGCCGCGATGTCGCCGGTGCCCTGCAGATCTGGGATCTCGACGACCCGACGGAGCCGAGAACGCCCGCGCTCAAGCCGGCGACCGCGGCCGAGGTCCGCCGGCTCCTCGAGGACCCGATCAACACCCCACTGGGAAACGAACCAGTACAGGGAAAATCGTCTCTGGGCGGCGTTCAGCCGAAGATCGTTCTGGTGCGGACCGAGCAGGGCTGGGCGCAGTCGCTCGGCGGCTACCCGACGACGCACATTCTCAAGCCGCAACTCGACGGTGAGATCAGCACGATCATCTTCGACGAGGAGTTCGGCTCACGCGTCGCCCGCCGCATGGGGCTGGCGAAATTCGAGACGTCGATCGAGGAATTCCATGGCCTACCGGCACTCGTCATCGAGCGCTACGACCGCCGGAACGGCGAGCGGATTCACCAGGAAGACTTCAGCCAGGCTCTCGGGGCGCGGAGGAACGAGAAGTACCAGGAGTTCGGTGGAGTCGTCAGCCTTCGTCGCATCGCCGAGATCCTGAAACGGCACGCCCCCGATGCGGACCTGCGTCGCCTTGCCCGCATGGTGGTCCTCGCGGTGGCGATCGGCAATCTCGACCTGCACACCAAGAACCTCAGCCTTCTCCATCCAGCGGACGGAGAAGTGCGGCTCGCGCCCGCCTACGACGTCGTGCCCCAGGCCCACCTGCGGAACGACGGCAAGCTCGCCCTTGCGGTCAACAAGACGTACCACCATTCGGCGATCACCCGCGACGACCTCGAAGCAGAAGTCACGAGCTGGGGGTTGCGGCGAGCCGCCGTGCTGATCGACGACACCCTGGACGAACTCGCGGCCGTGGTCGGCGGCGAGACTCCGCAGGATCGCGCGTTTCCACGGCTCCAGGAGCAGCTCTCCGCGTTCATCGACCGACTACGGGCAGGACAGCCGATCGGAGAACCGTAGCCGGGTGCCGCCGAAGGTCAGGACCGCATCTTCGGTTCCGGGAAGTCCATCGCCAAAAAGGAGTCCCAGTCGTCGGCCAGCCGGATCATGATCTCGCGGCTGGGCTCGTCCAGGATGCCTTCCACCTCTGCCTTCCAAGAGCTCGCCCACCAGACCGAGCCCTCGTCGTCCCCTTTGATCTTGATCGCCAGCGAACCGCCGAAGCTGATCGTCACCTGCAGGTAGTCATCGGGGATCAGGTCGTTCAAGGAGGACCGGTTGATCGACGGCAGCGACTCGACCGCGTCGATCTCGGAGAACGTACCCTCGCCGACGCCGGGCACCCGGGTGTATTCCCCCACCAGGCAACCGTTGGTCTGCTTCAACCAGTTCCGGTACTGCACGGGGAGCCGTACCCCCAATTCGGTCTCGACCGCAGCGATCTGCTCCTCCGAGGCCGGAGCCTCGGGTTCAATCGCCAACCTCATCCATGGATCCTTTCCTGGATCACCCGTACACCGCCCCAATGCCGCACATCGCTGTGAAGATCACGGTCCAGGAGGAGCAGCGTCTTGCCGTCCTCGTGATGATGCCAGACCGTTCCCCTGGGCTGCCGGGAAAGTCCAGCACCGAGGTTGGATCTCCTGAAGTCAGTCTCGTAGTCGCCCACGAAGCCTTCCTCGAAGGGCACGGCGGCGATCGCGTAGTCCTCGAACTGCGGAAATCCCTCGTAGGAGAAGGGAACACCGTCCGGGTACTTCTCGTGCAGGGTCGGGTTCCAGTAGTCGCGATAGACCGTCCCGGCCCGGCTCCGGTTCGACCAGTTGGTGGCGCCGACCGCCCGCTCGGCGTTCGGCGCCAGCTCGGCGATCCGCTCCTGCCGTTCCGCCTCAGTCAGGCTCGGGTCGTACTTCGATCGCGGACCGCCCAACTCCCTCGGTGGCGACACCTCAGGCCGCTCCTCGGTGTGGCCCGCTTCGGTACTCCTGGGCTCATCGACGGCCATGGCGGTCACCTCCCGCAGTCATCTCCCATCGAACCTGGTGCGGCAGGCATCAGCCACAACTCTTCGGCCGATGGCCTCTCCCGCGTCACCCCGTTGTCCCACAACGGTTTGCGGAGGATTCGATGATCAAGATCGAGTGACCGGCACTGCTGCGACTGCGACAAGCTGACTACGAATGCGTAGTCAGGTTCCGAAGACTACGCAAAGGTAGTCACGGGAGGGCGGCGTGGCGTACACGGAACTGATCTCGAGCCCCGAATCCCTGGGCAACGTCCTGCGCCAGGCCAGGCGCCCCAACGGTCTAAGCCAACGCGAACTCGCCCGCTGGCTCGGCACCACCCAGCGCTACATCTGGGAATTCGAAGCCGGCAAGCATTCGATCGTCGTCGACCGCCTGTTCGCCCTGCTGGGCCTGACCGGCACCAGCCTCATCGCGGTGATCGACCCGGATCACGCCGACGTGGCCCGACCCGCGACGTCGCGGTCGGCCCGACCGCCGGCGAGGCGACACGCGGGACGTGAACTCGGATTCGACTGGATACCCGACGAGATCTTCGAATCTGGGCAGGGATTTCGTCCATCACAGAATTGTCGGATCCTACCGCATCCCATCCGTCCCTGCGTTCCAGCGGAACCCGGATCCGAGTGCTCATCCTTGGTGGGCTGGGTGCGGCCGCGATAGCCGCGGGGTTCCTCGTGATCTTGATCAGCACGCGGGAGGGTGGTGGCGCAGCCCTCGTCGCCGTCGGAGGGGTCCTCCTGCTGTTCGCTGCCTTCGGTGACCGACTGGAGAGTCGCAAGTACGGCGATCTCGAACTCGTGCTCCGGAGGAAGGCCGAAGCTGCGGCCGATGCGGGGGACGTGGCGGCCGCCGCAGACCTTGCGCGCGCGGCCGATCGGATCGGTGCCCGCATGCACGGCACAGCGGAGTCGTACCGCGCGGCGAGGAGAGACCTTCCGTCAGGACCCGAGCGCACAGCCGCCCTGGAACGGCTGATCGACCAGGCTCGCGCGGACGGTCGTGATCGCGCGGTCGACCCAGATGAGGTTCGCCGACAGTTCTGGACTGGTAACGAGGATTTGCGCATTTGGGCGCTCGGTGTCTTGCAGGAGCGTCTCGACCTGGTCACTCCGCGGATGGTGCTCAACGCCGTTGAACGCCCCGATCATCTGTTCGACCAGTTCCACGGGCTCGTCCTCGCCGACAGGTACGTATCGATGTCCACCACCCGACAGTTGGCAGGGAGGCGGATCATCAGGTCCGTCCTTGGGCGAGTGGAGTCGGGCGATTTCGATCACGACCTCGACTGTCGTTCCTTGGCGATGGCAATCCTCGCCAAGGAACGCGGTACGGATCGGCCACATCAAACCAAGACCGAATGACGTGGCACGGGATTGCATCTCAAAGCGATCCGGAGGCCGGATTTCGGCCTCGAGGCGGCATTGAGATGCCATCCAGTGCCACTTGGCGAAGGCAGGGTCAGCGCTGGGTTAGCGAGTTGCGTTCGACGGCGGCGACCTTGGACTTGGCCTCGTCCACGGCGGCCGCGGCCTGCTCGGCGGCCTCCAGGGCGGCGGTCGAAGCGTCGTGGCCGTTCTTGCCGTCGGTCAGTTCGCGGGCGCTGTCGTCCGCTTTCGCGGGCGGCTCGCCGGTGTCCTGCTTCGGCAGCGGAATCTGACTGGCGGCATGATCACCGAAGGCCTCGGTGACGGACTTGATCGCCTGGGTCAACTCGCCGGGGATCACCCAGAACGTACTGTTCTCGCCGCCGCCCAACTGGGGCAGCATCTGCAGGTACTTGTAGGCCAGCACCTTCGGGTCGGCGTTGTTGCAGTGTACGGACTGGAAGACCTGCTCGATCGCCTTCGCGTCGCCGTCCGCCCGGGGCAGGGATCGAGTGGCGGGATATCGGCGTGATTCCTGCACGGTCCGCGTCAATACCTCACCGCTGGGGCGCATTACCACCTTGGACTCAAGTGGTGAACGCAACTCCGAGCTGAGTGGAGTTGTTGATGGGTTTTCGCGGTCGTGGGCGTCCGGAGGGCGGTCGGCTTCCGGACTCGATGCGTGATGCGTTCTGGGATGCCTTGCGGACTGGGATCACGGTGAAGGCGGCGTCAGCGGCGGCTGGCGTGTCACGGTTCACGGGGGCCGGGTGGCTGGCCGAGGCTGGCGGGGTGAGACCACGAACGGTGAACCCGGTCTTGGAAGCGTCGATCACGCCGGGAAAAGGGAGGTTGGACTTCGTCACTCGCTGCCGGATCGAGGACCTGCTCCGGGCCCGATACCGGCCGGTGCGGATCGGTGAGTTGCTGGGTCGGCCGACCGCGACGATCACCCGGGAGATCGCCCGGGGCCGGACCGGCCCGGAGGGCCCGTATCGGGCGGTGATCGCTCAGGGCCGAGTGGATGAGAACCGGCGGCGGCCTCGGGCCCGGAAGCTGGCGCCGGGGACTCGACTGTTCACCGAGGTGCTGCAACGCTTGAAGAAGCGGCACAGTCCGGAGCAGATCGCGAACCGGCTGCATGCCGAGTTTCCCGACGATCCGGAGATGTGGGTGTCTCACGAAACGATCTACCAGGCCTTGTTCGTGCAAGCCCGTGGGGAACTGCGCGAGGAGGTCAAGGCCGCGTTGCGGTCCGGTCGGACCCGCCGCAAGGTCCGCGGCCGGGCCAGCGCCGACGGGCCGAAGCTACGCGGGATGATCAACATCAGCGAGCGCCCTGCCGAGGCCGCTGACCGGGCTGTCCCGGGCCACTGGGAGGGTGATCTGATCATCGGCGCCAAGGGCTTGTCCGCGGTCGGGACGCTGGTCGAACGCAGCACGGGCTTCGTTGTGCTGCTGCATCTTCGCGGTGATCGCACCGCCGCCACCCTCGCGGAGGCGATCACCGCCAAGATCCCGGAGATTCCCGAGATCCTGTGCCGATCATTGACCTGGGACCAGGGCCGCGAGATGGCACTGCACACCAAGATCACCGAGGCCACCGGACTCCCGATCTACTTCTGCGACCCGCACTCGCCCTGGCAGCGGGGCACCAACGAGAACACCAACGGGCTCCTGCGGCAGTACCTCCCCAAGGGCACCGACCTCTCCTTCTACGGGCCCGGCATGCTCGACAACATCGCAGCCGAACTCAACGCCAGACCCCGCAAACGCCACGACTGGAAGACCCCGGCCGAGAAACTCGAGGAACTACTATCCGAACCAACCGATTCCGTTGCGTTCACCGCTTGAATCCAAGCACCCCACGAGGTCGCTACCGTTGTCGGCGGGGTCATTTAGGCTCCTGCATCGCAAGGAGCGGAGGGCGACGGGTGGAGTTCGAGGCGATCGAGGCGCTGCGGGATCGGCATCCCGCCTGGCGACTGCTCCGTGCGGACAACGCGGCGCTGATCCTCGGCTTCCTCGGTTCCCATTTCGTCGAAGGCAATCGGGGCTCGACGCCGGCCAACGAGCTGATCAGCGGGCTCGACGACTACCTGTACGAGATCAACGCCACGGCTGCCGAGCCGCGTTTCCCAAGGCCGCCACAGGGCTATTTGGAGGCCTGGTCGCAGCCGGAGTCCGGATGGCTGCGGCGGTTCTATCCGACCCGGTCGGACGAGGTGCATTACGACGCGACGGCGGAATTCGAGAAGGCGTACAGCTGGGTCACCGGCCTGCGCGCCCGCGCCTTCGTGGGTACGGAGTCCAGGCTGCACATCCTGGTCGACCTGCTGCGCCAGATCGTGCACGGCACCGAGGCGGACCCGGACACCCGGATCGCCATGCTGCGCCGGGAGCGGGACGAGCTCGACCGCCGCATTGCCGAGGCCGAGGCCGGGAACCTCGACCTGCTCGGCGACACCGCGGTCCGGGACCGCTATCAGCAGTTCGCCAGGACGGCACGAGAGTTGCTGTCGGACTTCCGCGAGGTCGAGGAGAACTTCCGGCTGCTCGACCGCGCCGCCCGGGAGCGGATCGCTTCCTGGGATGGGTCGAAGGGCGAGCTGCTCGCCGAACTGGTGGCCAGCCGCTCCGACATCGCCGGTTCCGATCAGGGCAGCAGCTTCCAGGCGTTCTACGACTTCCTACTCTCCGAGGCGCGGCAGGACGAACTCGGCGAGCTGCTGAACCAGGTGCAGTCGCTGGCTCCGATCGACGCGGACCGGCGGCTCGCCTCGATCCACCACGACTGGGCCGAGGCGGCCGAACGGACCCAGCAGACGGTCAGGCAGATCTCCGAACAACTGCGCCGTTTCCTCGATGATCAAGTCTGGCTGGAGAATCGGCGGGTGCTGGAGCTGGTCCGCTCGATCGAGGCGGCCGCCCTGGCCTGCCGGGACGACCCGCCGGCCGAGGGGCTGACCGTCGACCTGCCTGGCGTGCCGATCATGCTGCCGTTCGAACGCCCGCTCTACGATGCGCGGCCGGCCGCCCGGGTGGACAGCCTGCTGGCGCCGACCGGCGAGGAGGATTTCGATCTGTCCGCCCTGTTCGGGCAGTCGTTCGTCGATCAGGCCCGGCTTGCCGAGAACATCCGCGCGGTGCTCCCGGAACGGAGCTCCACCCTGCTATCCGACATCGTCGAGTTCTATCCCGTCACTCAGGGCGCCGCGGAGATCATCGGCTACCTCTCGCTGAACGAAGCCGATCTTGCCGTCGACCTCGACGAGGCCGAGGAGACGATCATCGACTACCGCGATCCGGAGGGGTGCAGCCGACGGGCCCGGCTGCCGAAAGTGACGGTGAGCCGGCAGTGAGAACCGCGGAGGAGCAGGCGATCGCGACCGCGATCATCGAACTGATGCGAGGGGTCGTCTATCGCGAGACCCAGGAGACGGTGTGGCAGTCGCTTGATCGATTCGGGCCGGCGGTTCGTGATCATTTCGGCGCGATCGGCGTGGAGCTCGTTGTCGACGACGTCGAGGGGTACGCCTATCTCCGCAGTGAACCGGTCGACGACGAGGGCGAGGAACTCCCCCGGCTGGTCCGGCGGCGCAGCCTCACCTACAACGTCAGCCTGCTGTTGGTCCTGCTGCGCAAGCGGTTGGTCGAGTTCGAGACCAAGGGCGCCGAGGGCAAGCTGGTGCTCAGCAAAGATCAACTCGTCGACCTCCTGCGGGTCTTCCTGGCCGATTCCACCAACGAGGCGAGGGTGATCGACCGGGCCGAGACGACGATCAAGCAGGTCGCCGAGCTTGGCTTTCTGCGTCCGTTGCGCGGGCAGCCGGACCAGTGGGAGGTGCGACGAATTCTCAAGGCCTACGTCGACGCCCAGACGCTGTCGGACTACGCGGGCAAGCTGCGCGAGTACGCCGGCGGCGGTGATCAGGATGAGTAGCGGACTGTTCTCGGCGATCGAGCTCGACCGCGGGCACCGGGCCGGCTACCGACTGCACCGGATCGAGTTGTTCAACTGGGGCACGTTCGACGGCCGGGTGTGGCAGCTCACGCCGGACGGTGAGACCTCCCTGCTCACCGGCGACATCGGCAGCGGCAAGTCCACCCTGGTCGACGCGATCACCACGCTGTTGCTGCCGGCGCACCGGATCGCCTACAACAAGGCGGCCGGCGCCGAGTCCCGGGAGCGTACGCTGCGCAGTTACGTCGAGGGACATTACAAGTCGGAGCGGATCGAGCGCACTGGCACCTCGAAGGCGGTCGGGCTTCGTGATCACACGTCGTACTCGGTGATCTTGGGGGTCTTCGGCAACGAGGGCCACGACGAGACGGTGACGCTGGCCCAGGTGTTCCACCAGAAGGACCGGGCCGGTCAGCCGGACCGCTTCTTCGTCACGTCGGACAAGCCGCTGTCGATTGAGGCCGACTTCACCGACTTCGGTGCCGACCTGGGCGAGCTGCGCCGCCGGTTGCGGTCCTCGGGCTCGGTGATCAGTAACGTCTATCCTGAGTACGCGCGGCAACTGCGCCGAGCCCTCGGGATCAAGTCCGACCAGGCGCTCGACCTGTTCCACCAGACCGTGTCGATGAAGTCGGTCGGCAACCTCAACGAGTTCGTCCGCAACCACATGCTCGAACCGGCTGACGCGGCCGAACGGGTGGACGCGATCATCGGTCACTTCGAGGATCTGACGAAGGCGCACGAGGCGGTACGGCGAGCGCGCGAGCAACTGGCTGCGCTAGAACCGCTGGTCGCGACCGCCGAGCGGTACGACAACGCGCTGGATCGCCGGAGCGGTCTGGAGCGGCAGCGCGACGCGGTCCGGCTCTATTTCGCCGAGTTGCGGATCGCGTTGCTCAGCGAAGAGATCGAGGGTCACGAGTCCCACCAGCAAGGTCATCGAGACGAGCTCGCCGAGGCCGAGTTGGAGCAGGACCGGCTCCGGGAGCGCGGCGAGGGGCTGATCACGCAGCGTGCCGCGGTCGGGGGCGACCGGGTCGCCCAGCTGGAACGCGACGAGGCCGTCGCCCGCGCAGAGGCCGAGAGCCGGCGGCAGCGCTTCGACCGGTTCAGTCATCAGCTCGAAACCGCGGGCCTGGCTCCGGTGACCGACTCCGCCGGCTTCAGGGCACTGCTTCCGATGATCACGGGGCGGCTAGCCGAGCTGCGTGGGCAGCGTACGGAGCTGGATACCCGGCTGGTCGAGCACGCCGCCCGGCGTTCGGAACTCCGCCGGCAGCAGGAGGAGACCAGGCTCGAGCTCGCCAGCCTAGCCGGCCGCAGCAGCAACCTGCCGAGCAGCCTGCTCGACCTGCGAGACCAGCTCTGCCAGGACCTCGGCCTCGACGTCGAGTCCGTTCCGTTCGCCGGCGAGTTGATCGACGTGGCCGAGGGGTACGAGGCCTGGCGCGGCGCCGCTGAACGGGTGCTGCGCGGTTTCGCGCAGTCCCTGCTGGTCCGGCAGGACGACTACCCGGCGGTGGCCGACTGGGTGAACGGGCGTCGGCTGACGTACCGGCGGCGGGACGGTGAGCGGCGCGGGATGCGGCTGGTCTACGAGCGCGTACCGCTGCGTCAGGTGGCGTTGCAGCCGCCGAGCCACGCAGCGGGACTGCTGCTGGCGCAGACGCTGGAGGTCGCGCCCGGTCCGTTCGAATCTTATCTCGGTGATCAACTTCACCGGCGCGCCGACCACCGGTGCACCGAGTCGCTGGCCGAGTTCCGGCAGGAGCACCGCGCCGTCACGCCGGAGGGCCAGGTCCGTTCCGGTGATCATCACGAGAAGGACGACCGGTCTCGGGTCGACGATCCGCGCACCTGGGTGCTGGGCTGGGCCAACGCGCGCAAGATCGAGGCGCTGACCGCGCACCTGGACGAGCAGCAGCAGGAACTCGACCGGACCGAGCAGGCCCTCCGCGAGATCGACGAGGAGCGCACGAATCTCGACGCCCGTGTCACCGCGCTGGACAAGTTGGAGACCGTCACGGACTGGCGGGATTTGGACTGGCAGGAAGCGGATGGCAGGGCGGACGCGGCGAAGCAGGAGCGGCAGCGGTTGCTGGACGGGACCCCGGAACTCGCCGAGTTGGACCGGCAACTCCAGCTCAATCGGGAGGCGCTGGCCGGGCTCGGCGACAAGATCACGAAGCTCAGTTCACGGATCTCCGTGTTCGACGATCGGATCGGCCGCGCCGACCGGGCCCGCCGGCAGGAGCTCGACTTCGTCGATGACCACACCGATGTCGATCTTGCCGAGGCCAGGTCCCGGTACGACGACCTGACCGATCGGCTGGGCCGGGACCGGCCGACCGAGGCTGATGCCTGTCAGGGCGTGGCCGCCGAGCTGACCCAGCGGCTGCAGCGTGAGGTGGACAGGCTCGGCAAGGAGATCGGCGGCTACATCACCAGCCTGGTCGGTTACATGAACGAGGTCCGCCGCCGCTGGCCGGAAGCGACCACCGAGATGGACGCCGACATCGAGGCCCGCGACGAGTTTCGCTCGTTCCGGGAGCGGGTGGCGACCGACGACCTGCCGGCGTTCGAGGACGAGTTCAAGCGCCAGCTGAACACGAACACGATCCGCGAACTGGCCGGCTTCAACAGCTGGCTGCGACGCCAGTCCGACGAGATCGGCGACCGGATCGACAGGATCAACGAGGCGCTCGGCGCGATCGACTACGCGCCCGGCCGCTACATCAGATTGGAGATGGAGCGGACCGTCAATACGGAGATCCAGGCGTTCCGGTCAGAGCTGCGCGCCGCCACCGACGACGCCCTGGCGCCGGCCGATGATCACTATTCGGAGCAGCGGTTCCTCGACGTGCAGCGGATCATCGAGCGGTTCCGCGGCAGACCCAACCACACCGACGCGGACAAGGCCTGGACCCGGCGGGTGACCGATGTCCGGAACTGGTTTACGTTCTCGGCGTCGGAGCGGGACCGGGAGTCCGACGCGGAATGGGAGCACTACCGCGATTCCGACGGGAAGTCCGGCGGCCAGAAGGAGAAGCTCGCGTACACCATCCTGGCGGCTTCGCTGGCCTACCAGTTCGGGCTGGAGTGGGGTGTTGAGAAATCGAAGGACTTCCGGTTCGCGGTGATCGACGAGGCGTTCGGCCGCGGCTCCGACCTCTCCACCCGATACGCGCTGGAGTTGTTCGCCAAACTCGGCCTGCAACTTCTGATCGTCACTCCGTTGCAGAAGGTGCACATCATCGAGCCGTACGTGCGATCGATCGGATTCGTCGACAACCCGACCGGCAGCTACTCGCGGCTGCAGACACTGACGATCGAGGAGTTCCGTGCCCGCCGTGACGGACGGGCCGAAGGCGGGTGACCGGGAAGCGGTGGACAGCGTCGGCCGAGCTGATCGCCAGGGTCAGGCGCCGCTGGAACGACGGCACCCTGCTGTCGGCGTTCGGCCGTGGCGAACCGTTCCCGGCGTTGGACCTGCCGATCACCGGGCCGACGGCCGCCGAGATCGGGCTGCGGCTCGACGAGGTGCGGGCCTGGATCGCCGACCTGGAGAGCGGGGCTCAGGACGGCCGGCGATATCTGATCGACTATGCAGCGATCGGCGGCCGGCACTTCGGCCGCAACCAGATCCCGGCCCGGGCCCGGATTGAAACCTACGACCAAGCCTGGGCCATGCTCGGCGTCTCCCGCCAAGCGAGCCGGTTCCGAGCCATCCTCGACCTCGCCGCTTCGACCTCCAGGGTGCAGGGCTGGATGATCAAGAATCCGCTGAAGACTCTCGCCGCCGACCCGGAATGGCCGGGCCTGCTGGCTGCCTACGCCTGGCTCGACGGCGCCCGCGGCTCCGGCCACTACCTGCGCGAGATCAGTGCCCCCGGCGTGGACACGAAGTTTGTCGAGCGGCATCGGAGCCTGCTCGGTCAGCTCCTCGGCGTTTCCCAGACGTCGCAGGGATTCCTGGCCGACTTGGGGTTGCGGGCGAAGCCGGACCTGATCCGGGTCCGCTTCGACCCGGCCGTCCTCGCCCTGCCCTCCTGCCTGACCGAGGCCACGCTGCGGGTCGAGGAACTGGCCGCGCTCCCCGCCGAGGTCGAATCGGCGATGATCATCGAGAACGAGATCACCTTCCTCTCCGTCCCCGTACCCGACCGCGGCATGATCATCTGGGGCAAGGGCTTCGAGGTCGACCGCGCCGGCGCGATGCCCTGGCTCGCCGGCTCCGCGATCACCTACTGGGGCGACCTGGACACCCACGGCTTCGCGATCTTGAATCAACTCCGAGCCTGGCTCCCCCAGACCCGCTCAACCCTGATGGACTGGGAGACCCTGCTGGAACACCAAGATCGCTGGGTCCGCGAACCCTCCCCCACCCGGGCCCACCTCAACCGCCTCCAGCCGGCCGAAGAGGCCCTCTACCGCGACCTCGTCTCCGACCGGTATGGCGAGTCCGTACGGCTGGAGCAGGAGCGCCTCGACTGGGCTTGGGTCGATCAGCGACTGTCGGAAACGTGATTCAGCCGGTCCAGGGCTTGTCCCCGCGACGCCGATCGCGTTCCCAGATCATCATGAGCGCCTTGGCTTCGATGGCTTCCAGCGCGGCCAGTACGGGCAGTGCCATCTCGGCGTGCCCGCGATGCAGCAGGACGGACGCCGCACCGAATCTCACCTGGTCCGGCTCCTGCTCCTCCGTCAACGGAGTCAGCAGTTCGAGGAGACGCCCCTCCCTCTCCCAGTAGTCTGCGATCGCCACCGCGTACTCCGTTGCGGCGTTCGACTCCTCCGCCGATGCGGAGATGCGAATGCGCGCCTCGGCGTCCAGAAGCAGGCTCCTGATCGCGTCCCGGGACTCGTCCACCGGATCCCGGCGGTAGCGGGCGAACTCCTGATTCAGCGTGTCGACCCCGAGCTGGTACTGGTCGTCCCACGACACGCCGCGCAGCGCCTCCCGCACGGTCTCGGTCCGCCCCGGGATCAACCTCCCGTACCGCGCCGTTTTCGCGCGCCCCACCGGAGTCGGCACTCGGGCCAGATTGTCGCTGGAATTGATCTGCTCCGGATCGAAGCCGTCCTGCTCCGGTTGCGCCCGATCGTCCGTGCCGTCAGCTCCGTCCACGTCCGTCACCTCCCACATTTTCGTCCTCGACAGCGTCTTGTGACCGGCCCCGGACTCGGTGCCGAATGCGGTGACGCTACCTTGGTCAGCGACTAGAAGTGGGAGCAATCGTGGTCATCCGCAGCAGCGACCGCCTGGTGTCCGTTGACTTCCAGGAGCGGACCGTGCGCCATTGGAACGGTCTCGATCTGGGGCTCGTGGCATCGGTTGTGGCCGAGCACGCAGGTATCAAGGGACAGGGTCTCGGCTACACCCGAGTCGACGGCCGATTGGTCTTCCCGTTCGTGCAAGTCGACGCGGATGCAATAGCCGAGCGCACGAGTATGGGGGAAGGGCCGATTCTGGACCGCTCGGTCCTTCGCGACCGATCAGCGTCTCCGCGGTTGGCTCCACGAACCGCCGTGCAGTTGTCCGGCTACGTCACTGTCGAGCCGTTCAGGGACGTGAAGGACCATCTGGTCGGACTGCGAACCTGGGCCCCGACGTGCGCGGCGATCCCCCTGTGGCGACCGCTCGATCCGTTTCAGGTGGCGCAGTGCGACTACTTCGACCATTGTGCCGTCGCCTGCGACGGCCGGAACGCAATGGCAGCCGGAACGAAATCCACCGTCGACCCGCCGGCCGAACGCCCAAGAACGGCGTGGGATCTCCTTCGCAACGAGCAGATGTTTCAGTTCGCCCTGGACACCGGCATGCTCAGGTTGGACGCAGATCAGGAGCGCAGCTCAAGCCAGCGTCGGATGCCGGTCGGAATCTCCCAGCCGAGCCCTTGAATCGCGATTTCGTCGACTAGGTGGGATGCAACCCGGCAGGACGACAGCCAGCTGCTCACGGGGTCCGTTGAATGCAGAACATGGGCCGAGAGATCCGCCAGCGTCGCGATGGAATGACGGAAGGCGTCCTCGTCGGCGATGATCCAATCGATAGTCTTCCCCTCGCACACGACACAGCTGCACGTCCAGAACGTGACGTCGTCGATGACCCTGATCGCTTCCTGGATCCGGTCCAGTTGCTTGTACATCAGCGCGCGCGGCACGATCGCTGCGGTCTGCCCGCGGTTACGGCCGCCGCCAGATCCCACGGGGAAGATGTGCCTCAAACTGGTCGAGGTCCCCACCGCCCCGACGGCCGCTCCATAGGCGAGCGCTCCGATCGCGCTGACATCACAACGCAGCAGACAAAACGGCACCGGAACGCTGAGGACTTCAATCAGACCACTGATCGCACCAACCAAGCTCAGCGGGTCGACGGTGTGTCCGAGCATCAGTGCGACGGGCAGTCCGACTTGGTCGATCTCATCGCACAACTCATCGACCCACTTGGTCAGCCAGGTCACGTCCAACGGCAGGGCGATGAGCGTCGCTCGGCGTTGTGCGCCTCGGAGCAAAGGTACGAGAACGGTTGGAGTCCGTATTGCGGTGCTCGGTGACCGAGGGGCTTCTGGTTGAGAATAGCGGTGGCGTGTTCGAGCCCTAAGATCGCCTCCATCTGAACAAATCTCACGTTCCAGACTTGGACATGCAGTCGGTGAGGCTTCGGCTGGGGACTCGACGTACAAGCGCTATCTCGAATCTGTCGAGAAAGCCGGGCTCTCGATGAACTGGCGGCAGACCTGGTAGTGCAGGACTCCAAAGGATGCCTCCGACAGTAGATGCCTCGGACGTGCCGATCAACCACAGATCGGTGGAGCAGATGCGATTTCACCTGGATCGATGGAGGCATGGAACTCTAGGCTGCCGGTTTAAATGCCCGGCATTCGCGACCCGTCCGGAGGGTCCATGTGCAGTCGCAGTACTGCCTCGCGTCAGTGCGAATAGGCATCTCCTGAGGGTCAGCGCTAGGTCAGCGAGTTGCGTTCGACGGCGGCGACCTGGGATTTGGCCTCGTCCACGGCGGCCGCGGCCTGCTCGGCGGCCTCCAGGGCGGCGGTCGAGGCGTCGCGGCCGTTCTTGCCGTCGGTCAGTTCGCGGGTGTTGTCGTCCGCTTTCGCGGGCGGTTCGCCGGTGTCCTGCTTCGGCAGCGGGAGCTGGCTGGCGGCATGATCACCGAAGGCCTCGGTGACGGACTTGATCGCCTGGGTCAGCTCGCCGGGGATCACCCAGAACGTACTGTTCTCGCCGCCGCCCAACTGGGGCAGCATCTGCAGGTACTTGTAGGCCAGCACCTTCGGGTCGGCGTTGTTGCGATGCACGGACTGGAAGACCTGCTCGATCGCCTTGGCCTCACCGTCCGCCCGGAGAATGGCGGCCTGTTGATCACCTTGGGCGACCAGGATCTCCTGCTGCCGGGTGCCTTCCGCGGTGAGGATCTTGGCCTGGCGTTCGCCTTCCGCGTGCAGGATCGCGGCCCGCTTGTCGCGTTCCGCGCGCATCTGCTTCTCCATCGCCTCCTTGATCGTGTTCGGCGGGTCGATCGCCTTGATCTCCACCCGGTTGACCCGGATGCCCCACTTGCCGGTCGCCTCGTCCAGCACCTTGCGCAGCTGGTTGTTGATGTTCTCCCGGGAGGTCAGCGTCTGCTCCAGGTCCATGCTGCCGATGACGTTGCGCAGCGTGGTGACGGTGAGCTGATCGATCGCCTGGAGATAGTTCGCGACCTCGTACGCGGCCGCCCGCGGATCGGTGATCTGGTAGTAGAGCACCGTGTCGATGTTGAGCACCAGGTTGTCCTGGGTGATCACCGGCTGCGGGCGGGAGGAGAGCACCTGCTCACGGATGTCCAGCTTGGTGTTGACCCGGTCGGCCAGCGGGATGATGAAGTTCAGGCCTGGCTGCAGCGTCCCGCGATAGCGGCCGAACCGCTCGATGTTGTAGCGGTGCGCCTGCGGCACGATCCGTACCGTGGCGGCGACCAGGAACACGACCACGGCCGCGATGACGATGGACAGTACGAAGATCCCCATGACCCTTCCACCTTTCGAGGTGCGCTAAGGCAGCAACTCCCGTGGATAGACGACAGCCGTGGCACCGTCGATCTCCAGCACGTCGACCATCGTGCCGGCCTCGATCACCTGGTGTTCGTCGTACGAACGCGCCGACCACTCCTCGCCGGCGAGCTTGACCAGCCCCTGCCCCGCCGTGACCTGCTGCAGGACGACGCCCGTCCGGCCGATCAGGGCGTCGCTGCCCTCACGCGTCAGCGGCGGATGTGCCATGTGGCGCCGGGCGATCGGCCGCACCACGAGCAGACCGGCGGCGGCCGCCGCGGCGAACGCGAGCACCTGGATCAGCACCGGGGCACCCAGCCCGGCCGCGAGCGCGGCAACGAGCGCCGCTGCCGCGAGCATCCCGAAGATCAGCGACAGGGTGAAGAACTCCACGACGCCCAAGGCGGCCGCGAGCACGAGCCAAACGATCCACGCCATTGTGTCAACCCATTCCATCGGGGTTGACGATCACTCTAGCTCGGAAAGGAAGGATCCCGATCCGCTCGGACTGACTCGCCGGATCAGGACGCCGAGATGCCTATTGCAGGTCGATCAACACAGAGTTAATCTTCCATATAGCGACATTTTAGTTCCATTATCCCACTGCCTCGTCCATCGGCCGATGGCCTGGCTGCCGACCTCCGCGTCGGTGACGTCAAGGGGGACGGCAACATGAGCACAGGGATCCGGGTTCCACGCAGGAGGTTGCTGCAGGGAGGTCTGGCCGTCGCGGGAGCCGGCGCACTGGGCGGTGCGCTGACCGGCTGTGGCGAGAGCTCGTCCGGCACGCCACCCGGCTTCACCGAGGTCACCTTCAGCTCGATCGGCGATGCCAAGACGCAGCAGATGTTCAAGGACATGATCGCCGCGGCCCAGGAGGAGAGCCTGGACGATCAACAGATCAAGATCATCTGGAAGCCGGCGCCGGGAGACGACTGGCCGAGTGTCATGCTCCAGTTCGCCTCCGGCACGACCGCGGACATCCAGCGGATCGACGACGACCGGGTCTACGACCTCGCCACGAGCGGCAAGATCGTGCAACTCGACAAGATGATGCTCGACCCCAAGATCGGCTTCGACCTTTCGCAGTACAGCCCGACGTTCCCGACCCGGGTCGCGGTCGAGAACTACCAGTTCTCGATCACGCCGGCGGTCAGCGCCAACGTGCTGTACTACAACAAGAAGCTCTTCGCCGAAGCCGGAATCTCGGCCCCCACCTCCTGGGCGGAGGCCTGGAGCTGGGAGGAGTTCGACGCCGCTGTCCGCGCCTTGACGAAACGCAACGGCGACCGTACCGACGTCTATGGCGTCCAGTTCGCCGTCAACACGATCCAGGCCACCGCGTACGGCGCGGGGGACACCGCGCTCAACGAGGAGCAGACGGAGTGCGGGTACGCCAAGCCGGAGACGCTGCAGGCGATCGACAAGCAGATCGCCTACATCCGGGAGGGATTCGCGCCGACCGTCGATGTCGAGGTCCTGCCGCTGCTCAACGCCGACAAGGTCGCCATGGCCTGGCAGGGCATGGATATCGCGGCACAGATCAGTGACGAGATCGAGTGGGACATCATGCCCTGGCCGAAGACCCCGCTGTATGCCATGACCAAGAACTATGCCCGGACCTGGGTCATCCCCAGGACCGCCAAGGATCCCGAGGCGGCCTACCTCGCGCTGAAGGCGCTCTGCGGGCCGGCGGCCTCGGAGGTGCTGGCGAAGGCGAGGTTCGCGGTGCCCGCGTTGACCGCGGCGGCCACCGGATCCGCGTTCACCGATCATCCCTATCCGCAGACACCGACCATCTGGTCCGAGACGCTCGATGAGATCGGCGGCAGACCGATCGACATCCCGTTTCCGCGCGGACCGATCGGCACCGCACTCGCGGACGCCTTCGTCAACGGCGTCAACGCCAACGGACTGATGAGCGGCGAACTACCGACCGCCGACTACATCGACAACGGGCGGAAACAGGTGAACGCCGAGATCGCCAAGCGTGGCTGGGATGCCAGCCAGGGCACCGAACTGCTGGAGAAGGGCGGATCGCTCACCGACCCGGACACGAAGGTGATCACGTGAGCGCAGCCACGGACGTCGTCCTCGGAAGGCCCGGTCCGCCGCCGGACCCTTCCGGACGTCGTCGGCTGCGGAAGCACCTGCGGGGATGGATGTTCATCGGTCCGGTCGTCGTCGGCACGCTCCTGTTCAACGTGCTCCCGATCATCCCGACCGCGATCACGAGCTTTGCGAACTGGAACGGACTGACTGCTCCCGAATTCATCGGGCTGGCCAACTATCAGGAGATGTTCACCGGCGTCGATCCCCTGTTCTCCCGCAGTCTGGTGAACACGTTGATCTACACGGCCGGCTTCGTGCCCGGCGGGATCATCCTCGGCACGCTGCTGGCGTTACTGGTCAACAACCACCTTCCGGGGATGGCCGTCTTCCGCGCGCTGATCTTCCTGCCCTACGTGACATCCCTCGTGGCGGTCGGCATCGTGGCGCGCTGGGTGTTCAGCGATCAGTACGGCGTGATCAACGGGCTGCTCGACCTGGCGGGGATCTCGGGCCCGCACTGGCTCGGCGAGCGGTTCTGGGCCATGACGGCGGTGATCGTCACCGCCGTCTGGGCCAACATGGGCTTCACGATGATCATCATGCTGGCGGCGCTGCAGAGTGTTCCGGACAGCCTGATCGAGGCCGCGACGCTGGACGGTGCTGGCAGGCTGAATCGATTCCGCCACATCACGCTGCCGTATCTGACCCCGACGATCTTCCTCCTGTTGATCTTGCAGACGATCGGATCGTTCCAGGTCTTCGGCCTGATCCTGGTGATGACCGGTGGCGGCCCGGGAGACGGCACCTATGTCTACATCTACCACCTCTGGTACGAGGCCTTCACGCTGCGCAAGATGGGCTACGCGTCGGCGATGGCGATCGTCCTGTTCATCGTGCTGGCCGTGATCACCTGGCTGCAGAACCGCCTGTCCCGACGGTGGGTGTTCTACCAGTGACCCGGACCGAGATGCTCCCCGCCAGCCGCACCCGAACGGCCACGATCGAGCCGGATCGGGTCGCCCCGAAAGCCCGCGGCGGGCGACGCCGACGACAGATCTCGGCGGCGACCTTCACCTACCTCGGCTGCGTACTCATGGCCGCGATCGCCATCGGCCCGTTCCTGTGGATGGTGTCGAGCTCGTTCAAGGAGGCCGGCGACGTGATCAGCCTGCCACCACGGCTGATCCCGGATCCGGTCACGTTCGAGAACTACGACTACCTGATCAACAACGGCATCCTCCCGTTCGGCAGGTTCCTCGGTAACAGTGCCTACATCACGATCGTCGTGATCATCGGCCGGCTGTTCGTCTGCGCGCTGGCAGCGTACGGATTCGCCCGGCTCGAGTTCCGCGGCCGCGACGTCGCGTTCGGCGTGCTGCTCGGTTCGCTGATGATCCCGGAACTCCTCATGGTGCTACCGCTGTATTCGATCTATGTGCAGGCCGGACTGATCGACACGCACTTCCCGCTGCTCGTCCCACCGATCGTCGCCAACACCTTCGGCACGTTCCTGCTCCGGCAGTTCTTCCTGTCGATCCCCAAGGAGTACGACGAGGCGGCGCTGGTCGACGGAGCCAGTCATTTCCGGATCTTCGTCAGCATCATCCTGCCGCTGTCCAAGCCGGCCCTGGCGACGCTCGGGGTGCTGACCTTCGTCAACGTCTGGAACGACTTCTTCGGTCCGTTGATCTACCTCACCGACCTGAACAAGTTCACGATCCCGGTCGGGCTGGCGTTCTTCCAGACCCAGGATTCGACCCAGTACGGACCGCTGATGGCCGGCGCGACGCTGGCGATCATCCCGACGGTCGTGGTGTTCGTCGCCGCGCAGAGGTACTTCAGCCGCGGCATCACGCTGACCGGGATCAAGTGAGACAGGAGGGAAGCCGTTGTGACGAAATATGTCGTAGGCACCGTCGATGAGATCCCGCCGGGAGGAAGGAAGATCGTTGAGATCGCCAGACGTTCGATCGGCGTGTTCAACGTGAAGGGCCGCTTCTACGCCATCCGGAACAAGTGCCCGCATGCCAGCGGACCGATGTGCGAGGGCATCACGTCGGGTCTGGCCACCTCGAACGAGCCGGGCCACTACGACTACATCATGCGGGGCGAGATCATCCGCTGCCCCTGGCACGGTTGGGAGTACGAGATCGCCACCGGGCAGTCCTGGTTCGATCCGTCCAAGACCCGGGTGGCCGCCTATCCGGCCGAGGTCGAAGCCGGCCGGGACATGCCCCGGACGAACCCCGAACTGCTGGCCGCCGGCTATCAGCCGGGCCCGTACAAGTCCGAGATGTACGAGGTCGAGATCGATCGCGAATACGTCATCGTCAATATCTGATCATCGCCGCGGGCGCTGCGCGGCGAACATGGAATGGAGTCCCGAGGATGACTGAGGTGGAGTTGGAGCATCGCCCCGCGGCAACCTACACACGGCCGCCGGAATGGGTCGGGGAGCGCTTGATCGACACCGATGTACGGATCACGATCGGCGGGCTGAAGACCCTGTATCCGTATCTCGAACCGCGATGGCAGGATTACATCAGCGAATCCGGCCTGGGTGGGCTGCCGGCCAACCTTCCCGCCGGTGCGCCGAACCTCTACCTGCCGGGATCTCGACCTCCGGACGGCCCACCGGGATCGAACCTCGATCTTCTCCGCAGCCAACTGCTGGATCCATGGCAGCTCGACATCGCGGTGCTCAACTGCGGCTACAGCGTGGACTCGATCCACAATGACGACTTCGCCGCGGTGATCGCTCGCGCGATCAATCGGTGGCAGCTGGAGGAATGGCTGCAGGCCGACCAGCGTCTGCGCGGTTCGGTCGTGGTGCCGTTGCAGAACCCGGAGTACGCGGCCGCCGAGATCGCCTGGGCCGCCCAGTTCGGCGAGTTCGTCCAGGTCACCGTTCCGGCGCGCAGCCGCGAACCGCTGGGCCGCCGCGGATTCTGGCCGATCTATCGGGCCGCGACCGAGGCGGGGCTCACGGTCGGCATCCAGGCCGGCGGCCAGAGTGGCAATCCGACGACGCCGGTCGGCTGGCCGACCTACTTCGTCGAGGACTACGTCGACGGTTCGCTGGCCTTCCAGGCACAGTTGCTCAGCCTGGTGTCCGAAGGCGTCTTCGTGAAGTTCCCCGAACTGCGGATCGCCACCATCGAGGCCGGGTTCGCCTGGCTGCCGTCCCTGATGTGGCGGTTCGACAAGGACTGGAAGGGCTTGCGCCGGGAGGTTCCCTGGGTCACCAGACCGCCGTCGGAGTACGTCCGTGATCACGTCAGGATGACCCTTCAGCCGCTCGACGCGCCGACGGATCCGAGCCAGCTCACCGAGGTCATCGACCAGCTGTTGTGCGATGACCTGTTGATGTTCTCGACCGGCTATCCCCAAGCCCATTTCGACGACCCGATCAAGGCTCTGCCAACGGGCCTGACCCGGGAGCTGCAACGCAAGATCATGGCCGGCAACGCACTGAGCACCTACCGCCTCTGAGTGACTTTCCGCGGCCGCACCAAGGAGACACCGATGACCGAGACGATCACGAAATCCCACGCCGACTCCCGCCGGGCCGTTCGGCAGATGATCATCGACTGCGACATTCACAATGTCGCGATGCCGGATTCGATCGATCCCTATCTGCCGAACGAGTGGCTGCGGCACAAGCGCAGCTACGGGTCCCGGCAACACGCCGGCAACGTCTATCCCAAGGGTTCGCCGGCGCGCTGGGACTCCTTTCCGCCGTCCGGCCTGGCGCCCGGCGCCGACCTGGACTTCATGCGCCGGCAGCACCTGGACGAGATGAACGTCGAGTACGGTCTGCTCGGTTGTCTGAGTTCGGCGGGCAGCCAGCTCAACCCGGACTTCTCGGCTGCGCTGTCGGCCGCGACGAACGACTGGCAGATCGCCGAGTGGCTCGACCCCGAGCCCCGGCTGCGGGCCGGTCTGATCGTTCCGGCCGAACATCCTGAGCATGCCGTCGCCGAGATCGAGCGGCTCGGTGATCATCCCGGCTTCGTTCAGGTGCTGCTGATCGCCCGCAGTTCGGCGCCGCTGGGCAACCGGAAGTACTGGCCGCTGTACGAGGCCGCCGTCCGGCACAACCTACCGGTGGGCATCCACTACGGCGGCGGCGTCCGCGGCGTGCCGATCAGCGCCGCCGGCTGGCCCTCGTACTATCTCGAAGATCACACCGGCATGTCCGGAGCGTTCCAGGCCCACGTCGCGAGTCTGATCTTCGAAGGTCTCTTCGATCATCTTCCGGACCTGCGGATCGCCCTGATCGAGGGCGGGTTCGCCTGGTTGCCGCCGCTCGCCTGGCGGATGGACCAACAATGGCGACGGTTCAGGTCCGAGGTGCCGCACGTGCGCCGGAAGCCGTCCGACTATGTCCGTGATCATCTCTGGGTCACCACCCAGCCGATCGAGGAACCGCACCGGCCGAAGGATCTGCTCACGGTGTTCGAGCACCTCGGCGGGGTGGACAAGGTGATGTTCTCCACCGACTATCCGCACTGGGATTTCGATCATCCGCTGCACGCGTTCCAGGTACGGCTGCCGACGGAGTTCCGGGACAAGATCTACACCGAGAACGCCCGGGCGTTCTACGGCCTGCCCGCCCGGGCGGCGTGACCCGCGCCCATGATCACCTCGATCGAGACCTTCGCCGGCGACGGCTGCATCGTCCGCGTACGCACCGATGACGGGCTCGAGGGCTACGGCCAGACCGCACACTCCGAGGCCGAGATCACCGCCACCGTGCTGCATCGCTTGGTGGCCCGCCACTATCTCGGCCGGGATCCGTTCGAACTGGTCGGCCTGGCCGAACAGTGCGCGCGGGCGGAGTACAAGGTCTGGGGCAGCTTCCTGTTCCGTGCCCTGGCCGGGGTCGACACGGCCCTGTGGGACCTCGTCGGCAAGGCCAAGGGCCAGCCGGTCTTTCAGCTGCTCGGCGGACGAGCGCGGGAGTCCGTGCCCCTGTACGGCTCCGGCATGCGCCGCGACACGACGCCCGCCGAGGAAGTCGATCGCATGGTCGCTGCCGTCGCCGAGCACGGCTTCGGGGCGGTCAAGATCAAGATCGGGGTGCGCAACGGCCGGGACGGAGTCGAGCCCGACCGGCGCACACAGACCCTGATCCCGTTGCTGCGCAAGGAGTTGGGCGAGGATATCGAGCTCAGTGCGGACGCCAACGGCGCGTACTCACCCGGGCAGGCGGTCCGGGTCGGACGGCTGCTGGAGCACCATGGCTATCTCCACTTCGAGGAGCCGGTGCCGTTCTGGGAGCTGGGCAACCTGGGCCGGGTCGCCGCGGCCCTGGACATCCCCGTCGCGGCCGGAGAGCAGGAATACTCGCTGGAGAACCTGCGCCGCATGATCAACGAGCCGTTGGTCGACATCGTCCAGCCCGATGTCTGTTACGTCGGCGGCATCACCCGCGCCCGCCAGATCGCCGAGGCCGCCGACCTCGCCGGGATCCCCTGCGTGCCGCACTCCTCAGGGCGCTCGCTGACGGCGATCTTCACCGCGCACCTGATCACCGCGATGCCGGCCTGCACCCAGTTTCACGAATGGTCGATCGAGGACGTCTCACGGATGCGCTGGTACGAGCCGTTCCCGGTCGCGTCCGGCGGTGAGCTGACCCTGTCCGACGCACCCGGCTGGGGCGTGGAGATCTCCCCCGACGTCCTGCGCACCTGGACTCGTGAGGCGTCGGAACTCCGCTAGCCCGCGCTCGCCCCGCACGAGCGAACCGGGCCGGCCTCTGACGAGACCGGCCCGGATGCTGCTCAGAAGTTGATCACTTCAGATCGAAGCGATCCAGCTCCATCACCTTGACCCAGGCGGCGACGAAGTCCTCGACGAACTTCTGCTTCGCGTCGTCGCCGGCGTACACCTCGGCGAGGGCGCGCAGCTCGGAGTTCGAACCGAAGATCAGGTCGACCCGGGTGCCGGTCCACTTGACCTCGCCGGTCGCGGAATCCTTGCCCTCGAAGACGTCCGAGCCCTCACCGGTCGCGGTCCACTCGACACCGGGCTCGAGCAGGTTGACGTAGAAGTCGTTCGTCAGCGTGCCCGGCCGGTCGGTGAAGACGCCGTGTGCGGAGTGGTCGTAGTTCGCGCCGAGGACGCGCAGGCCGCCGATCAGGACGGTCAGCTCGGGCGCGCTCAGCGTGAGCAGGTTGGCCCGGTCGATCAGCAGGAACTCGGCCGGCAGCCGGCTGCCCTTGCCGAGGTAGTTCCGGAAGCCGTCGGCCTGCGGCTCCAGCTCGACGAAGGACTCGACATCGGTCTGCTCCTGCGACGCGTCGGTACGGCCCGGGGTGAACGGGACCTCGACCGCGTAGCCGGCGTCCTTCGCGGCCTGCTCCACACCGGCCGATCCGGCCAGCACGATCAGGTCGGCCAGCGAGATCTTCCTGCCACCGCCACCGGCGTTGAACTCGGACTGGATCCCTTCCAGGGTACGGAGAACGGTCGCCAGCTCGGCCGGGTTGTTGACGTCCCAGCCGCTCATCGGCTGCAGCCGGATCCGGGCCCCGTTGGCGCCGCCGCGCTTGTCGCTGCCGCGGAACGAGGAGGCCGAGGCCCAGGCCGTCGAGACCAGCTGAGCCACGGTCAGGCCCGACTCGATGATCTTGGTCTTGAGCGCGGCGACGTCCGCCGGGCCGACCAGTTCATGATCGACGGCCGGCACCCGGTCCTGCCAGATCAACTCCTCGCTGGGCACCTCCGGGCCGAGGTAGCGCTCGATCGGGCCCATGTCGCGGTGGGTCAGCTTGAACCAGGCCCGGGCGAACGCGTCCGCGAACGCCTCCGGGCTCTCCAGGAACCGGCGCGAGATCTTCTCGTACTCCGGGTCGAACCGCAGCGCGAGGTCGGTGGTCAGCATGGTGGGCAGCCACCGCTTGGTCTTGTCGTACGCGTCCGGGATGATCGCGTCCGCGTCCTTGGCCACCCACTGGTGTGCCCCGCCCGGGCTCTTGGTGAGCTCCCACTCGTAGCCGAAGAGGTTCTCGAAGAAGTTGTTGCTCCACTGCGTCGGCGTCTTGGTCCAGACGACCTCGAGCCCGCTGGTGATCGTGTGCGGGCCCTTGCCGGTGCCGAAGCTGTTCTTCCAGCCGAGGCCCTGCTGCTCGATCGGCGCACCCTCCGGCTCCGGCCCGACGTGCTCGTCGGCGTCGGCGGCACCGTGGGTCTTGCCGAACGAGTGACCGCCGGCGATCAAGGCCACGGTCTCCTCGTCGTTCATCGCCATCCGGCGGAAGGTCTCGCGGATGTCCCGGGCCGCCGCCACCGGGTCCGGGTTGCCGTTCGGGCCCTCGGGGTTGACGTAGATCAGCCCCATCTGGACCGCGCCCAGCGGCTTCTCCAGCTCACGATCACCGGTGTAGCGCTCGTCGCCGAGCCAGACCTGCTCCGGGCCCCAGTAGACGTCGTCCTCAGGCTCCCAGACGTCTTCCCGGCCGCCCGCGTACCCGAAGGTCTTGAAGCCCATCGACTCCAGCGCGACATTGCCGGTCAAGATCAACAGGTCGGCCCAGGACAGCTTGTTGCCGTACTTCTTCTTCACCGGCCAGAGCAGGCGGCGGGCCTTGTCCAGGCTGGCGTTGTCCGGCCAGCTGTTCAGCGGCGCGAACCGCTGCTGCCCGGCACCGGCGCCGCCGCGGCCGTCACTGATCCGGTAGGTGCCCGCGCTGTGCCAGGCCATTCTGATCATGAGCGGGCCGTAGTGCCCGTAGTCCGCCGGCCACCAGTCCTGCGAGGTGGTCAGCAGCTCCGCGATGTCGGCCTTGACCGCGGCCAGATCGAGGGAGGAGAACGCCTCCGCGTAGTTGAAGGTCTCCCCCAGCGGGTTCGCCACGGCCGGGTTCTTGGCCAGGATCTTCAGGTTGAGCCGGTTCGGCCACCAGCCCTGGTTGCCACCGCCCTGGGTCGGATGCGGGGCCCGGTGCGCGACCGGGCACTGACCCCGGCTCTCCGCGGTTGCCTCTGCGGGGACCGGCTGATCTTGAGACATTGCTTTCCTTCCGAGACTTGATCAAGAAGTTGGTACGGCAGCGCAGGCGGCACACCGACCCCAGAAGATGACCTCGGCCTCGTCGATCACGAAGCCATGATCATCGGACGCGGTCAGGCACGGTGCGTGCCCGACGGCGCAGTCGACATCGGCGATCGCACCGCAGGAACGGCAGACGACATGATGATGGTTGTCCCCGACCCGCGACTCGTAGCGAGCTACCGAGCCGAGCGGCTGGATCCGGCGGAGCAACCCGGCACCGGTCAGCGCGTTCAGGCAGTCGTAGACCGCCTGGTGCGAGACCTCGGGCAACTCCTCGCGAACCGCGCCGATGATCGAATCGGTGTCGGCGTGCGGATGGCTGTGGGCCGCCCGCAGCACCGCGACCCGGGGACGGGTCACGCGCAACTCGACCCCCCGCAGCATGTCCTGCAGTTCCGCTGTGGTGGGCATGACCGCAGCCTAACGCTTTTCTGGAATCAGTCAAGAAAGCACGGACGACACCGGCCCGCAACGGACAACACCCTCACCTGTGGACAACAGGCATTCCGGCCGCCGCCGCTTCGACGCTTGGCTCATGGCGATGGAGACCGAAGTCGATCAGGTGATCAGAGCGGGCGGTGGAGTGGTGCGGATCCGTGATCATCCTCGCCTCGCCCGGGCCCTGCAGCGGCTGGCGAGGCGAGGCGTCCTCGTGGCCCTGTTGCCCGGCGTCTACTGTCACCGCGACGACGCCGACCGGCCGGAGATCCGGATCAACGCCGCCGCCACGTGGGCACCTGAAGCCGTGCTGACCGGCCCCGCAGCCGCCCGCCTCAGCTTCTGGCCCTCGATCGAAGTGCCGGTGGTTTCGCTGGCGCGGCCGAACTGCAAGATCACCCGGCCGGGATTTCGCATCGTGCAGGAGCGGCTCCCCGCGGCACTGACCGAACATCGAGGATGTTGGATCACCGTGCCGGCGCTGACCGCGCTCGATCTGGTGCCCTGGGTCGGAGGCGCCGGCATCGATCTCGTGCTGCGCAAGGGCTGGGCGAGTCTCGACCAGTTGCAGTCAGCCCTCGCGGCGACGGCTCATCGGGCGGGCAACGGACTGCGCCGGGCCGCCCTCCTCGACTCCCGCGGCTCACCCTGGTCCGAGGCCGAACGGCTCCTGCACCGGATCCTTCGCCGAGCCGGGATTCGAGGATGGTCCGGCAACGCCGTCGTGTCCTGCGCCGGCCAGGACTACCCCGTGGATGTCGTGTTTCGGAGCGCTCGGCTGATCATCGAGGTCGACGGCTACGCCTACCATCGCGCCGAGAATCGCGAACAGTTCCACCGCGACCGGCTCAAGTGGACCACGCTGACCAGTCACGGGTGGACGGTCCTGCACTTCACCTGGGAACACCTGGTCGACCGGACCGACTGGGTGGCGGCCACGATCCGCAAGGCGCTGTCGCGGTCCACCTGTCGCCAAACGACCTGAGTCGGAGCGACGACGGCGATTTCCACGCGGCAACGGCTGGACTCAGGTCGAATCGCGACCGTCACCCGTGGTGGTGATCATGATCGGGCGACTGGCCGGCACCGTCGTCGCCGGGTTCGACCACCTCGTCACCGGGCTCGATCACGACGAACTGGCCCATCATGCCCTCGTCCTCGTGCAGCAGCATGTGGCAGTGATACATGTACGGCATCGCCGGGTCGGCGTAGTCGGCGAAGTGCAGCAGCAGCCGGTAGCGGCGGCTCGGTTCCAGATAGATCGTGTCCTTCGGGCCGCGCAGCCATTCCGGCGGCGGCGCGTCGTCGATCGTCAGCACTCGGAACTGCACGTCGTGCACGTGGAAGCTGTGCGGCATCGGCACCGTACTGCTGATCTCCCAGATCTCGGTGCTGCCGATCGTGACCACCTCGTCGATCCTGGAAAGGTTCATCGTCTGCCCGTTGATCTTGCGTTCGTCCAGCGCGAAGGTCCGGGTCCGGGTCACCGCTGACTCGTGCAGCGCGTCCTGCTCGGCATGCCGCGAGCGCGCCCAGTCCGGCGCCGGCGACGAAGTCAGCCGGGCCGCCGCCCGTAGCTCGAGGACGTCGAAGGCGTCGTTGCCGCCCATCGCGAACGGCACCGCGACGCCGCCGAGGTCGACCTCGAAGGAGCGCAGCCGCGCGCTGCCGCCGGGTTCCATGATCACCAGCAGTTCGGCCCGTTCGCCGGGGGCCAGCCTGATCTGCTCGACCGTCAGCGGCGCGTCCAGGAAGCCGCCGTCGGTGGCGATCAGCTGGACCTCACGGTCCCCGAAGCCGAACTGGTAGCTGCGCGCGGTGGAACCGTTGAGCAGCCGGAGCCGGACCCGCTCGGTGCTGACCGGGAGATAGGCGCCGGCGATGCTGTTGGTGGTCACGACCTCGCCGAGGATGCCGGGCTCGCCGCCGTCCCGCCGCAGCCGCAGCGTCCCGTCGCGGTCGAGCTGCTTGTCCTGCACGATCAGCGGGATGTCGTCGACGCCGTACGTGTGCGGCAGGGTGGCCCGGACCGAGGCGTCGTCGTCGATCAGGAACAGCCCGGCGAGGCCGCGGTAGACGTGCTCCTCGGTCGCGCCGTGCGGATGCGGGTGATACCAGAGCGTCGCGGCCGGCTGATCGATCCGCCAACCGGGCCGCCACCGACCGCCGGCGGGGATCGCCTGGTGCGGGCCGCCGTCCATCGTCGGCGGCAGGTGCATCCCGTGCCAGTGCACGCTGGTGGTGACCTCGAGCCCGTTGGTCACCTCGACCGCGACCTGCTCGCCGCGTTCGGCCCGCAGCGTGGGCCCGAGGCTGTCGCCGTCGTACCCCCAGGTCGGCGTGGCGAGGTCGGGCAGGATCCGAGTCAGGCCGGTGCCGGCCGTCAGGGAGAACACCCGGACGCCGTCGATCACGCGCGACGGCGCCAGCGGCGGGATCGGCAGTTTCCGGGTGAACGGTTGGGCGGCCACCTGGTTCACCGACGTGGAGCCGACCCCGCAGCCCGCCAGGCCCGCAACCAGACCCGCGCCCGCGGTTCCGGTCAGCAGTCGGCGGCGGGAGACGGTCAGTCCGCGGGAGTCCATGCCTCAACCCTCCGGCGACCGGTGTCGCCGGACATCCGTGTTCAGGCGTCTCCGCGGTACGGCAACGGGCGACCCCTGACGTCACCGAGGAGCGACACCGACCCCGAGTTGACGTCCTTGATCAACCGGCCCCGTGATCGACTCCGGGTCGCCGCCCTCGCCACGGATCCGGTCGAACTCGGGCCACCAGAACGAGCCCGGCTGGCTGACCGCGGCCCGGAACCGATCATGGTGATGCCGGACGGCGTAGCCGGCGGCCAGTCGGCCGTAGCTCTGGCCGGCCACGATGCTGCGGTCCGGAGCGTCGGTGACCGGTACCCCGCTCCGCGACCCGCAGGCAGCAGCTTGTCCCCGGACCGCCTGCCAGTAAGGCCATTGGCACGGCAGGTCGCGACCGTGGATCTCCTGATCCAGCGCATCGGCCAAGATCACGACGCAGGCCGGCCAGCCGTCCAGCCGGGCCTGCTCGTCCAGGGCTGCGAAGATCGGCAGCCGGTCCGCCCAGTGCCGGTCGTTCACCCGGTTGTCGCAGGAGATCGTGCGATCCCGGGTCGGGCCGCAGCAGCCGTTGACCACGGTCTCCTCAGAGGTTGTGCGCCTCAAGCACCTTCAGGGCCTCGTCGAGGGTGTCTTCCTGATCTTGGCCGGCGGCAGTGCCACGCTGGTAGATCTCGGCGACCTGATCCTGGACCGTCGCGTACCGCTTCAGGTACCCCTCCGAGTCCGGCCGCCAGTAGCCCACGATGTCGTACCGCTCGGAACCCCAGCCGAGCTCCTTGCGGAAGTACTTCCGGATGTCCCGGGAGGCCGCCTGCTCGCCGCCCATCCAGACATAGCCGGGTCCGGCCGGCAGGTCCAGGCCGCGGGCCGCCTCGGCGAGCCGGCCGGCGCCGGCCTCGAGGTCGGGGCTGTCCAGCCAGTGCACGGTCAGGTCGGCGGCGGAGTCGAGTTCGAGCCGGCCGTCGGGTCCGGGCGCCTCGAGCAGCGCGATCGCCTGTCGCCCGGCCGGCAGCTCGGCCAGGATCCGGCAGGCGGCCGGCAGCCCGGTCGGGTCGGCGATGATCAACTCCCACTCGGCGTCGGGTGCGGCGCCGTAGCGACCCCAGGCCTGGCTGAGCATCACCCGGTCACCCGGCTGGACGGACCGCACCCATTCGGAGGCGGCACCATGGCCGTGCAGCATCACGTCCACGGTGATCACCGGGCCGTCCGGGTCGAAGGCGCGGACCGTGTAGTAGCGCTGCCGCGGCCGCGGCTCCTCGAACACCGCGTGGCCGTCGACGATCTCGGGCGGCGGCACCTCGGTCCGCCCCTCGGCCGGCAGCACGAACCGGAACCACTCGTCGGCATGACCGGACGAGGTGTAGCCCGCCAGGCCCGGGCCGCCGAGGATCACCCGGCGGAAGATGGGATTGAGGTCGGTCACCCGCATCACGTCGGCGGTGTAGTACTGCTCGGCGTCAGCCATTGCTCCCCCTATTCTTAGGCTAACCTAACCCATTGCTGATCGACCGGGGCAGCCGGTGTCCCAAAAGCGCGGCAAGCAGATTCCCGGTCACTCTTGATCATGGTTAGGCTGCATTGAAACGGTCCATCGCCGACGGCCCAACGAGGGAGCTCGATCATGGCGACTCGACGACGAGTGCTGCAGTTGACCGGAACCGCGCTGGCCGCGGCCGCCGTCGCCGGTTCCCGGCCCGGCCGGGCGCACGCCGATCCAGACGGCGAGGAACTCACCTGGTCGGACGACTTCGACCGCGCCGACGGCGTGCCGGGCAGCGGCTGGGCGGCAGTGCGCGGCGACTGGCAGATCACCGGTCGGTCCCTGCAGAACCCGTCCGGTCCGGCCGAACGGCTCGTCGTCCAGACCGGTTTCGAGCTCGGCGCCCGGTTCACGATCACGACGACGCTGCGCAGCCTGCAGCACGATCACTGGACCGGGATCGCGTTCAACGTCGTCGATCACGGTGACGGCACCCAGGACTTCTACGCCGTCCGGTTCGTCACCCGGGGTGACACCCGGCCGCCGTCCTGGCAGCTGCTCCAGGTCACCCGTTCGGTCGTCGACAGCGCCGGCCTGATCGCCCAGGGAGCGATCCCGGTCGTTCGTGATCATGACTACGTGATCAAGGTCGGGTCGCCGAGTTACGGCGTGGTCGAGCTGGAGATCGCCGACGGCGCCCGGGTGCTGGTGTCCGGTCCGTACGTCGTGCCGCTGGCCAGGCTGCTCAGCGCCGGCCGGGTCGGACTGTATGCCAACAACGGCGGGATCCGGGTCGAGCGGATCGCTGTGGCGACGACGATCCCGGCCGCCGATCCGCCGGAACCGGGCCCGCTCGAGTTCGTGCCCTTCGAGGGCGAGCCGTACGAGCTGCCGGGCGGCGACGAGACGATCACCGGGCGCAGCACGGTCGGGCCGTGCTGGTCGGGCCACTCGGTCGGCCAGTCGCTGCTGACGGTCGGTGATCAGCAGTACGTCGCGTACTACGCACCGGACCAGACCATGACCGTCGCCCAACGGACCGTCGACAGCGACACCTGGACGGTCCAGCGGCTGGACTCGGTGATCGGCTGGGACAGTCACAACTACGTCACCATGGCGGTCGACGAGGTGGGCCACCTACACGTGTCGGGCAACATGCACGTCGTGCCGCTGGTCTACTTCCGGACCACGCGGCCGGGCGACGTCACATCGTTGACCAGGGTCGCGTCGATGGTCGCCCCGGAGACCGAGCGGCGGGTCACGTACCCGAGGTTCTTCACGAGTCCCGACGGGAAGTTGATCTTCCGCTACCGGGACGGCAGCAGCGGCAACGGCGTCGACCTCTACAACCTGTACGACAGCGAGTCCCAGCGGTGGAGCCGACTGCTGGACCAGCCGCTGCACGACGGCGAAGGGCTGCGCAATGCCTACGTCGACGGGCCGGTGCTCGGTCCGGACGACTACTACCACGTCGCCTGGGTCTGGCGGGACTCCGGTGACGCCGCGACCAACCAGCGGCTGTCGTACGCGCGGAGCCGGGACCTGCGCAGCTGGGAACGCAGCGACGGAACACCACTGACGCTGCCGATCACCTTCGCCAGCGGGGAGATCGTCGATCCGGTGCCGATGAACGGCGGCATCATCAACGGCAACACCAAGATCGGCTTCGATGCCGACGGCCGGGTCATGATCACTTACCACAAGTACGACCGGGACGGCGGCACGCAGGTCTTCCTGGCCCGCCGGGAGCGCCGCGGCTGGGCCCTGCGCCGACTCAGTGAGTGGACCGGCCGCTGGACCATCGGCGGCTTCGGCACGCTGCGCTTCGAGGTGACCGTCGGCGCCGCGTCGGTGCTGCCGGACGGCAACCTGCGGGTGGACTTCACCTGCCAGGGCCACCGCCGGACCTGGGTGCTGAACAGCGGGTTGCGCCCGATCGCCGAAGTCGACACGCCGCAACTGCCGGCGGAGATCACCACCGTGCGCTCCGACTTCCCGGGCATGCTCGTCCAAGCGCCCGCCGACCTCGGCAGCACAGCGGACGGCCGCTCTCTGCTGCGCTGGGAGAGCCGCCCGTCCAACCAGGACCGCCCCTGGGACCCACCACACCCCGACCCCAGCCCGCTCGAGGTCTACCAGCTGAGTTGATCATGCTCGCACCGGACGCGGGAATCACGCCCAGAGGCGGTCCGGGAACTGGGTCCGGGCGACCGGTACGACCTCGCTGACGAAGCGCTCCAGGCCGGCTCGGCGAACCGGGTCGAAGAGTTCGAGCTCGCCGACGTGCTGGACCTCGTGACCGAGCGCGGCATGGTAGCGGCCGAGTTGATCAAGGACCTGCTCCGCGCTGCCGACGTAGTACGAGCCGGCCGCGACGGCCTGCTCGAGGGTGTCGAACGGCAACTGTTGCTTGAACGAGTGGCGCAGGCCCAGGAAGCGTTTCCGGAAGATCGGCTCGAACTCGGCGTGCGCCTGTTGCGAGGTCTCGGCGACGTGGACGGCTGCCGCACCGGCACCGACCAGGGCGTCCTCGAGACGGCGGCCGTGGGCCACCCAGCGCTCCCGGTAGTGGTCGACCAGCCCGGCATACTGCTCCAGCTTCCCGGTCACGTTGGCCGAGAAGAGCGGGTCACCGAACCGGGCCGCGAGGTCGGTCGACCGGGTACTGGTGGCCGAGCCGTGCCAGACCCGCGGCGGAGTCTGCAGCCAGCGTGGCCGCGGAGCGAAGTCGACCAGCTCGGGGCGGTAGCGACCGGACCAGGTCACCGACTCCTCCGTGATCAGCCGGTGCAGCAGCTCGTACTTCTCCTCGTTGCGGTCCCACTGATCATCGTTCGAGTAGCCGAACACGCGCGCCTGCAGCTCCGTGTTGCCCTTCCCGATGATCAGCTCCACCCGCCCGTCGGAGACGTTGTCCAGCGTCGCGTAGTCCTCCGCCACCCGGACCGGGTCGAGCAGCGCCAGCACGGTGACCGTGGTGAACAGCCGCAGCCGGGTGGTCCGGGCCGCGATCGCCGCGAGCAGCACCGGCGGGGAGGAGATCTCGGTGTCGGGCGTGTGGTGCTCGCCGACGCCGAAGCCGTCCAGTCCGGCCTCCTCGGACCAGACCGCGGCCTCGATCACCCGGCTCAACCGCTCCTTGGAGGTCAGCGCGGGCTGCTCCGGCGTGGCCGCGTTGAAGCCGAGGGACAGGCCGACGAACCTCATCCGCGATCACCGCCGCGGGCCGCCGGATTCCATTCCCCGGCCGTGACACCGAACGGCAGGTCGTTGCCCGCCGGCGGTCGCGGGCAGGTGCCGAACGGGGTGAACGCGAACGGCAGATTGGCCGCCCGATTGAAATCCAGCTGCACCGGCCCGGCGCCGTTTAGCTCGACCGGCAGCACCCGCCACGGCGCCGTCGCGGCTCCGTTCGTGGTGTCGTGGAACAAGATCGTGGTGCCATGATCACCGAAGACCTGCAGCGTGTGCTCGGCGCCGTCGCGCTCGAAACTCACCTCTCCGGTCGCGAGCCGATCATGGACCAGGCCTGGCTGGGCGCCGTCGACCCGCACCGGCCTCGGCTCGGCGTACGGACGGAACTCGGCGTCGATCACCCAGGACGGGTCGAAGGCGTAGGTGCCGAGACCGGCGAAGGCACGCAACGCCGGTGCGGCCGGGTCGTACACCCGGAGTCCGTACCGGCCGGTGCGACGGACCAGCTCGATCTCGATCCCCGCGCCGAACCGGACGAACCGCACGGCGCCGGCCTCGGCGACCGCCACGGCCACCGTGCCGGCCAAGGCCCGAGCCTGCGAGAGCAGGACGAGCCCGTCGTCCGCCGTCGCGGTGACCTCGGCCCCGCCGTCGCCGGCCCGCCACTCCCCGGGCAGGCCGGCGAACCGTTCGGACTCCGGTCCGAGCCAGTGCAGCGCCACCTGGCTCAGCACGCCGAGCGGTTCGGCGAGCTGTCGTTCCCGCTCCACCCGCCACTCCTGCCAGGCCCGCTCCCGGTGTACCAGTTCATGATCGATGTCGGTCATCGGTTCCTCACCACGTGCCTCGAGGGGGACCCGCCGCCCGGAATGGCGGCGAGCAGTTCGGTCGTGTACGGATGCTGCGGCCGGTCGAAGATCCTCGTGGTCGGCCCGGTCTCCACCAGCACGCCGCGGCTCAGCACGCCGACCCGGTGCGCGATCTGGCGGACCACCGCAAGATCATGAGAGATGAACAGCAGGCTCAGTCCGAGCTCACCCTGCAATTCGGCCAGCAGGTCCAGGATCGTCGCCTGCACCGAGACATCGAGCGCCGACGTCGGCTCGTCGCAGACGACCAGCTCCGGCTTCGGCGCCAGGGCCCTGGCGATCGCGACGCGCTGCCGTTGACCGCCGGACAGCTCGGCGGGCCGGCGGCGCCCGAAGTCGGCCGGCAGTTCGACCCGGTCGAGCAGATCGCCGGCCCGGCGGCGCTGGGCGGCCCGGTCGCCGAGGCCGAATGCACGCAGCGGTTCCATGATCAACTCGGCCACGGAGAGGCGCGGGTCGAGCGAGGCGTACGGGTTCTGGTAGATCAACTGGAACCGCCGCCGCTGCCGCCGCAACGCCTCGCCGCGCAGCCGGGTCAGGTCGGTGCCGTCGAAGATCACCGAGCCCGCGGTCGGCTGCTCCAGCCGGACCGCGATCCGGGCGAGCGTCGACTTCCCGGACCCGGACTCCCCTACCAGGGCGAAGGTCTCGCCGCGTCGTACCGTCAGATCGACCCGGTCCGCCGCTCGCACCGTGCCCGCCGGGCCGGGCAGCGCGAAGTCCTTGATCACGTCCCGGAGCTCCAGCAGCACCGGCCGCTCCGTTGCCTCCCGCGGACGCTCCGCCACGGCGGCCGAGTTGAGGCTCGGCGCGGCCCGGATCAACTGTTCCGTGTACGGATGCGCCGGCGCGCCGAGCAGCCGCTCCGCCGGCCCGGTCTCCACCACCCGGCCGGACTTCATCACGACGATCCGCTGGGCGCGTTCGGCCGCGACCGCCAGATCATGGGTGATCAGCACGACCCCGGTGCCCAGCCGAGCCGTGATCTCCGCGATCCGGTCCAGGATCCGGCGTTGCACCGTCACGTCCAGGGCGCTGGTCGGCTCGTCGGCGATCAGCAGGGCCGGGTCCGCCACCAGCGCCATCGCGATCAACGCCCGCTGCCGCATCCCGCCGGACAGCTCGTGCGGGAACTGCCGGGCCCGGACCTCGGGCCGGTCGACGCCGGCCAGGTCCAGCGCGTCGACTGCCGCCCGCCGGGCCGCCGACCGGTCGGCGAGCCGATGCACCCGGAGCACCTCAGCGAGTTGATCACCGACCCGGACCACCGGATTCAAGGCCGTCAAGGGATCCTGCGAGATCAGTCCGACCCGCCTGCCGCGCACCGTACGCCAGCGTCGTTCGGGCAGCCGGGTCAGGTCCGCACCCTCGAAGTCGATCACTCCCGCCTCGACCCGGGCCGCGGCCGGCAACAGTCCGACGATCGCGTGGGCCGTCGTCGACTTCCCGGAGCCCGACTCGCCGACGACCGCGAGCACCTCGCCCGGCCGGACCGTCAGCCCGACGCCGTCGGCCGCGACGACCCGGCCCTGGCCCGTCGTCCGGTAGCTGATCGTCAGTCCGTCGATCGCCAGCAGGTCGTTCGCCAGCAGCTCGTTCATGACGCCGTCCGTTCGGTACGTTCCAGCGCCCGGGCGATCCGGTTCGCGGCCAGCACGCTGGCCACGACGACCAGGCCGGGCATCGTGGTCAGCCACCAGCCGGTGTCCAGGAAGTCCCGGCCGGCGGACACCAGGGAGCCCCACTCGGGCGTCGGCGGCTTCGCGCCGTAGCCGAGGAAACTGAGCGACGAGACGGCGAGCAGGGCGGTGCCGAAGTCGAGCGCCGCGAGCACCAGCACCGGTCCGACCGCGTTCGGCAGGACGTGCCGCAGCACCACCGTGACCGGGCGAACGCCCAGCGACGTCGCCGCCTCCACGTAGGTGCTGACCTTGACCCGCAAGGCCTCCGACCGCATCACCCGGGCACAGCTGGCGACGCTGCCGAAGCCGACCGCGATCGCGACGTTCACCGTGCCGAAGCCGAGCGCGATGATCAGCGCCAGCGACAGCAGCAGTCCGGGGATCGCCATCAGCACGTCCATCCCGCGCATCAGCACCGCGTCCAGCCAGCCGCCGGCGAACGCGGACAGCAAGCCGATCGCACCGCCGACCACCACGCCGACCGCGACCGCGATCAAGGTCGCCTGGATGGACAGGGCCGAGCCGTGGATCACCCGGCTGAACAGGTCCCGGCCGATCTGATCGGTGCCGAACGGGTGCGCCGGCGACGGCGGCTGCAGCAGCGCCGAGTGATCGACCGCGTACGGATCCTGCCCGGTCAGCAGCCCGGGGCCGACCGCCGCGACCAGGACCAGCAGCAGCCAGAGTGCCGAGATGATCAAGCCCGGCCGGAGCCAACGGGCCGGCGACGGTCTCCCGGGCCGGCCGCGCAGTCCGGTCCCGGCAGCGGGCTCGGTGACCCGATCCCGTACCGGCGCATCCAAGGTTGCCGTCATGATCATCCCTCCCCGGTCACAGGACGCGGACTTCGGCGGACCAGCACGATCCGCGGATCGAGCAGCGGATAGACCAGGTCGATGATCAAGGTGCAGACCACGACGACCGCGGCACCGAACACGACGATGCCCAGGGCCAGCGGGATGTCCTGGGTGCTGACCGCCGTCGCGGTGAGCTGGCCCAGACCGGTCCGGGAATAGACCGTCTCCGTCACCACCGCGCCGCCGAGGAACTGGCCGACCAGGATGCCGACCAGGGTGAGCGTCGGCAGGGTCGCGTTGCGGGCGGTGTGGCGCAGGTGCACCCGGGCACGGGAGGCGCCCTTGGCACTGGCCAGTTCCACGTACGCCGACGTCGCCTCGGACCGAAGGCTGCGGGCGAACACCTGCGCGATGATCGCGCCGCCGAGCACGGCCAGGGTGACCGACGGCAGCACCAGGCTCGCGAAGCCCTCGTTGCCGAAGGCGGGGAACCAGCCGAGCCGGAACGAGAACACCTGCAGCAGGATCAACGCCAGCCAGAAGCTCGGCACCGACACTCCGACCGGCGGTAGCGACAGCAGCAGCTGCCGCAGCCACCCGAACCTCAGATAGGTGGCGACGAGCGCCAGGCCGCCGCCGCCGACCACGGCGATGACCGCTCCGAGACCGGCGATCTGGGCGGTGGCCGGGACCGCGGCGACGATCGAGGCCGCCACCGGTCCGGTCCGCGGCGAGGTGCCCAGATCCCCCTGCAGCAAGGCCAGCAGCCGCTGCAGGTACTGCACGCCGACCGGCTGGTCGAGGCCGTACTGGGCCCGCAACGCCGCGATCTGCTCCGGCGTCGCGGTGCTGTTGGCCGGGTCTCCGCCGGAGGCGATCAGCGCGGCGGGATCACCGGGGAGTGCGTACAAGATCACGAAGGCGAGGGTGTACGCGGCCCAGAGCACCGCCACCGCCTGGGCCAGCCGGAGCGCCAGATACCTGATCATGCCAGGATCCTGATCATGACGACGGCCTAGCCGGACTCGGCGACGGCGCCGTGCAGCTGCAGCCGCGAGTAGGAGTCGAACCGGACGCCCTCGACGCCCTTGGCCAGTCCGAGCACCGTGGTCAGCTCGAACACCGGGATGCCGTACGCCTCGTCGATGATGATCTGCTGCGCCTCGCCGGCCAGCCGGTTCCGCTCCGCCTGGTCGTTCGTCGCCTGCTGGCCGTCCAGCAGCTTGATCAACTTCTGGTCGGCCAGTCCGTACGGCGTGTTGCCGTTCTGCCAGTAGACGTTGCGCAGGATGTCCGGGTCGGGCCGGGTGCTGTTGCCCCAGGACAGGTCGAACTCGCCGGTGGCCAGCTTCGACTGCAGGTCACCGATCGGCGCCGAGTTGAGATCGAGCTCGATGCCGACCTCCCGCGCCTGCTGCTGGATCAGTTCCAACGCGGCCTGGTTGGGGTTGAAGTTCGTGCTCCAATACGTCAGCAGGGTGAGCCGTTTGCCTTCCTTGGTTCGGATCCCGTCCGGCCCCGGCGTCCAGCCGGCCTGGTCGAGCAACTGCCGGGCCCGGTCCGGATCGGCCCGCAGACCTGCCGACAGGTCGACCCAGCCGGGCGTGGTCCGGGCCAGCGTGCTCGAGGCCGTGTCGAAGCTGGGGCTGAGCACGGCCTTGACGACCGCGTCCCGGTCGATCGCCGCGCTCAGCGCCTCCCGCACCCGGACGTCGGTCAGCGGTGCCCGCTTCAGGTTCGGCCGCAGCGCGAACACCTGACCCGGGTTGGGCCGGACCTGCAGCGTGAAGCCGCCGGCCTTCAGCGCCGCCTCGTCCTGCGGCGGCACGCCGCCGATCGCGTCCACCTGGCCGGACTTGAGTGCGCCGGACCGGACCCCGGACTCCGGGATCACCTTGAAGATCAACTTCTGGCTGGCCGCGGCCCCGGATCGCTGCCACAGCGACGATCCCCAGGCGTAGTCCTCGCGACGCGTCTCCACCACCTCGGTGTTCTTGGTGTAGTGGTCGAGCACGAACGGCCCGGAGCCGATCAGGTTGCCGGCGCATCGCTCGGCCGGCGCGGTGGCCAGCGAGGACGGGGCCAGCAGGCCGAGGAAGTGGCTGGCGCTGGCCTGCAGGAACTGCGCGTTCGGCGTCTCGAACTCGACCCGCGCGGTGAGCTCGTCGACCACGACGGTGCGGTGGTAGCTGGACAGGAACTGCAGCGCGTTGGGCTGCTCGGCTCCGTGCTCGATGATCTCGTCGAAGTTCTCCTTGATCGACGTCGCCGTGACCTTTCCGCCGTCGGAGAACGTGACGCCGTCGCGCAGGGTGAAGGTGAACTGCCTGGCGTCGTCGCTGGCCTTGAACGACTCGGCTAGCCACGGCTTGATCTCGCCGGTCTCCGGGTCCTGGTCGGTGAGCGAGTCGACCAGTTGCCGGGACGGGTAGGCCCCGTCGTTGTTGCCGGCCACCCGCGGGTTGAGGCAGCTCGGATCGGAGGCCAGCGCGAAGGTGAACGTGCTGTCGGCGGCGGGCTGCCCGGCCTGCGGCCCGCCGCCGCAGCCGGCCAGCAGCGCGGCCAGTCCGATGCCGGCGATCACCGTACGAGCGCTCTTCGTGATCATGAGTCCTCCGCCAGCCGGGCGAACTGCCCGTCGTGGTAGACCAGCGGGCGACCGTCGCGTACCTCGGCCTCGACGATCTCGCCGACCACCAGGCTGTGATCACCGGCATCGACCAGGTGCCGGACCTCGACCGCCATCCAGGCCAGGACACCGGGCAGGACCGGCAGCCCGGTCCGGTTCCGCCGCCAGTCCGGGACCCGGGCGAACCGGTCGATCCCGCTGGTGGCGAACGTGGTCGCCAGCTCGGACTGATCATGGGCCAGCAGATGGACCGCGACCGCGGACGCGACCCGCAGCGCGGGCCAGCTGGACGATCCACGGTTGATGTTGAAACTGAGCAGCGGCGGTTCCGCGGACAGCGAGCTCAGCGAGGTGGCGGTGAAGCCGACCGGTACGGACCCGCCGACCGTGACGACGGCGACGCCGGCCGCGTGCCGGCGGAACAGGTGACGGAACGTTCCGTCGGCCAACCGCGGTCGGGGGCTGGGCACGGTGGGAATCGGTTCGGCGCTCATCGCGTTGTCCTCATGGGAGCTGATGTCCTTCCGGAGATCGGTTCTGTGCGTACGGATTCGGGGTCGGTGGACGGGAACGGCAGGCCGAGGTTGTCCCGCAGGGTGGGCCCGGCATAGCCGGACTTGACCAGCCCGCGGCGGCGCAGCTCGGCCAGCAGCCCGTTGACCACGAAGTCGTGCTGCGCGTCGTCAGCCAGGTTGCCGACGCTGATCACGTCCAGCACCCCGGCCCGGAACCGTTCCTCGATCGCGTCGGCGATCTGCTCCGGGGTGCCGGCGACGGCCCAGTGGCCGGTGTCCTGGGCGGCGATGATCAACTCGCGCAACGTACGGCCCTGCCGGATCTGGTCGGCGAAGATCTCCACCCGGCCGCGCCGGCCGTTGACCGAGGACAGTTCCGGGATGATCGACTCCGGCACCCGTTGGTCGAGCCCGATCCCGGACAGATCGACCGCACCGCCGAGCATGTCGATCAGGCGTTCCCGGCCCTGATCGAGATCGAGTGCCTCCTCCCGTTCCCGGACCTTGCGCAACGCCTCGGCCTCGGTCGCGCCGTACGTCGCATGCAGCGAACTGAAGATCAACGGCAGCCCACCCGGCCGGCCCAGCTGCGCGGCCCGGTTCCTGATCTTGGTCGTGTACGCGCGGGCATGATCGAGCGTGGGCAGCGAGGTGAACACGGCCTCGGCGTACCTGGCACCGAGTTCGACCCCGGCGTCGGACTGGCCGGCCTGGAAGATCACCGGCCGGCCCTGCGGTGACGGCGGGATGTTCGACGGCCCGGCCACCGTGAAGAACCGGCCGCGGTGATCGATCGGCTCGACCAGCCCGGGCTCGAGAACCGCGCGGCCGTCCGTGCCTCGGCGCAACGCTCCGGGCCGCCAGCTGTCCCACAGCGCGTTGGCCACGTCGAGCACCTCGGCCGCTCGCGCGTACCGCTCCTCGGGGCTGGGCAGCGCAACACCGTAGTTCTCCTCGCCGATCGAGGAGGTGACCAGGTTCCAGGCGGCCCGCCCGTTGCTGACGTGATCAAGGGTGCCGAACAGCCTGGCCAGGTTGAACGGGTGGTGGAAGGTGCTGGTCACCGTCGCGATCAAGCCGATCCGGGACGTGATCCCGGCCAGCGCCGCCATGAAGATCAACGGCTCCTGGTTGCCGATCGGGCCCTGCGCGCCGAAGCGCAGCAGGTCGGCCGTGAACAGCGCGTCGATCCGCGCGTCCTCGGCCCGGCGCGCGATCAGCCTGGCCTGCTCGATCGTGGATCGGCCAGGATCGACCGCCTGGTCGTACACCTCGGTGCCCTGGCCGCCGGCCCCGGCGACCGTCGCGATCGTCCGCGGTGGGGTGGCCATCAGACCGCCTCCGCCACGAAGGTGGCGGTGGCCCGGCGGCTCAGCGGCGGCCGCAGGCCGAGATGCTCCCGCAGCGTGCTGCCGACGTACTCGGTCCGATAGGCGCCGCGGTCCTGCAGCGCCGGCACCAGCAGATCGACGATGTCGTCCAGCCCGTGCGGCACCAGGTACGGATGCAGGTTGAAGCCGCCGACCACCCCGGACCGCACGGCGTGTGCCAGCTGATCGGCGATCTCGCCGACGGAGCCGACGAAGCCGCGGGACTTCGTGAAGTGCAGCACCAACTGGCGGATCGAGTAGTGGTTCGCCTCGGCCAGTTCCCGCCAGCCTGCCACCAACTGCTGCGGGGTCAACGAGTGACCGACCGTGCCGCCGCTGATGCTCACCTCGTCGATCACCGGATCGATGTCCGGCAACGGGCCGTCGACGTCGTACTCGGAGAGATCACGGCCCCAGCCCTTCTCGAGGAAGGCGAGCGCCGACCGCGGCGTGACCGTTTCCTGCCGGATCCACTCCGCCTTCTCCTCGGCCTCCGCGGCGGTCCGGCCGACGATGATGCTGGCTCCGGGCAGGATCACGATGTCGTCGGCCGGCCGGCCCTCGCGGACCAGCCGCCGGCCGATGTCCTCGGCGAACGCCTTCGCGTCGTCGAACTCCGAGTGCCGGGAGAAGATCACCTCGGCCTGCCGGGCAGCAAGATCACGACCGCCCTCGGAATCGCCGGCCTGGAACAGCACTGGCTGGACCTGCGGGCTCGGCGGCACGAGGGGATGCACGGTCAGGTCGTAGAACTCGTCGGTGTAGCGCACCGGCGGGATGGGAGCGCTCCAGGCATCCGACCCCGGATCCTGCCGCAGCGCGTCGTCCGGCCAGCCGTCCCAGATCGCCTTGATCGCCCGGACGTGGGCCTCGGCGTGCCGGTACCGCTGATCATGAGGAAGGTAGCCACCGCGCCGGAAGTTCTCGCCGGTCCAGGCGTTGTCGGTGGTGACGATGTTCCAGGCGGCCCGGCCGCCGCTGAGCAGATCCAGCGTGGAGAGCCGGCGGGCCAGATCGATCGGGTCGTTGTACGTCGCGTTCTGGGTCGCCGCCAGGCCGATCCGGCTGGTCACCGCGGCCAGGGCGGTGAGGACGGTGATCGCGTCCGGCCGGCCGGCGACGTCGTGCGTGTTGAACCCGTCCAGGTGTTCCCGGACCCGTTGGCCGTCGCCGACGAAGAAGGCGTCGAACAGACCGCGTTCGGCCGTCTGCGCCATGATCCGGTACGACTCGAAGCTGACCTGGTCGCCGCTGTCCGGCCGGCCCCAGACCACCGAGCCGATGGCCGGGTAGAACACCCCGAAGTGCACCTGGGCGTCCGGTCGCGGATAGTCCTGACTCGCCATCGTGATCATCGCCTTCCCGCCGCGGCGGCATAGCGGTTGGCCGGCCGGGGCAGCCCGAAGACCTGGCGCAGTGTGCCGCCGGTCGGTGGCGGAACGGCCTTGCCGTGCTCGCGGAGCGCCGGCAGCACGGCACGGTCGAGCACGCCGAGGTCGAGATCGGTCACCGCGGGCCGCAGCACGACCCCGTCCACCGCACCGGACAGCCGGCGGAGCAGGGCAACCAGACCGGCCGCATCGCCGATATGGCGCAGTCCCCGCGCCGGCCAGGGAGTGTGCCGGTCGAGATCATCAAGGCGCTCCGCCGCCGGCCGGTCCGGCAGGTCGAGCAGCACCTCGACCTCGACGACGACCCGGGCGGTGCCGAGCGTCCGGGCCCGGTCGGCGGTCGTCGCCGCCTCCAGCTCGGTACTGGCGTTGATCACCGTGACGTCGACTCCGAGCGGGTCGGCTCCCGCCCACGGCGCGAAGATCACCGGCTGCCCCTGTGGCGGCCGCGGCGTGATCAGCGGACCGCGGATCGAGAACGTCGCGGCACTGAAATCGACGTGGTGCAAGCGATCCCCGTCGAGGTAGCGACCGGTCGCCCGATCCCTGATCACGGCGTCGTCCTCCCAGGAGTCCCACAGCCGCCGGGACACCTCGATCACGTCGGAGGCCTCGCGCCGCAGCGATGCCGGCGCGATCACCGCCGGCCGGCCGTAACCGGCCGCCAGCTCGGCCGCGCCCGACGCGGCGACCCACCAGCCGGCCCGGCCGAGCGTCGCATGATCGAGACTGGCCAGCTGAGTGGCGAGATGGAACGGTTCGCTGAAGACGACCTCGGTCTGGGCGACCAGGCCGATCCGGTCGGTCAGCGGCCCGGCGTACGCGGCCCGTTGCACGGCGTCCAGACGACCGGTCACGTTCGGTGCGGTCCCGGGCGGCAGCGGCGAATCGTCGAAGATCACGTACCCGAAGCCGGCCCGTTCCGCGGCCCGGACCAGAGACGCGACCCGCTCCGCGGTCAGCTGGCGGGCCGGCGGCTGCTCCGCGTACCGCCAGCCGGCCGGATGACCGCCGTCCAGCGCGATCCCGACCGCGAAGGCTCCGGCCGTCGTCATGCGCCGGCCTCCTCGCCGGCGCGGCGGCGGACCAGCGGCAGCACCGGCTCCGGCCACGGCGGATCGGGAATCGTCCGCCGCAGTTCGGGCGCCACCTCGGCCTGGAACAACTCCAGGCTGCGCCGGTAGCCGGCTTGATCGAGATCACCACGATGGCCGGAGACGGAGATCACCGAGTTGCCGAACGCGGCGTGATAGCGGCCGATCTTGTCGATCACCTGCTCGGGGCTGCCGACCAGCGCCGAGCCGCGCTCCAGGTAGTCCGCGTAGTCCTGGTAGAGCGTGAAGGTTCCCGGCAGCTGCCCGGACGAGGCGACCCGGGCCGCGAACCGTTCGTAGACCGGTCGGTAGGCGTCGATCGCCTCCTGCGAGTTCTTCGTCACGAACGCGGTGTGGCCGGCTCCGACCAGCGCCGATTCCGGGTCGCGGCCCAGCCCCGACCAGGTGTCGCGGTAGTGGTCGATCAGCTCCGCGTACCGGGTGATCGGGTTCATCCCGTTGGCCGAGAAGACCGGATCGCCGAACTCGGCGGCCAGCTCGACCGAACGCTCGGCGGTGGCCGAGCCATGCCAGATCCTGATCCGCGGCTGCAGCGGCTGCGGCTGGATCCGGGCGCCGTCCAGCGGCGCGGTCCGGATCGACGGCACTCCGGGCGGCGGCGCCCAGGTCACCGGCTCGCCGGACCAGAGGGCCCGCAGCAGGCGGTAGTTCTCCGCGATCGTGTCCCAGGCGTCGGTGCGGCCGATCCCGAACAGCTCCGCCTGCTCCGGGCCGTTGCCCTTGCCGATGATCAACTCCACCCGGCCGCCGGAAAGATGATCAAGGGTCGCGTAGTCCTCGGCGACCCGCACCGGGTCGAGCACCGAGAGCAGGGTGACCCCGGTGAACAGCCGGATCCGGCGGGTCACCGCGGCGATGTGGCTGAGCACGACCGGCGGGGCGCTGGACAGGAACGGCTCGTGATGCCGCTCGCCGACCGCGAAGCCGTCGAAGCCGAGCTCCTCGAACAGCACCGCGTTGTCGATCACCTCCGAGAACCGGTCGGTCGGAGCGGTCGTCCCGCCGTCCGCCGACGGTCCGTTGCTGATCAGATCGAGACCGATGATCTTCACCATGCCGGCACTCCCCCTTGCCCGAAGGGCTTCTCGAGAATTACCCCAATTCCCTAGTGCCAAAATAGGCTATGAAATGGGTTGATCAACCCCGTCTCGACTCGTGGACCGGTTTCCGACCGGTGATCACGATCGGGGTTCGATGGGACAACCAGCCGACGACGAGGAGATCCGATGACCACCGAGCTGCCGTTCGACGAGGTCCTGACCACGACCCGCGCGGTCCGCCGCCGCCTCGACCTGGACCGGCCGGTCGAGCCGGCCGTGATCGACGAGTGCCTGCAGTTGGCCCTCCAGGCTCCGTCCGGCAGCAATTCCCAGCGCTGGCACTTCGTCGTCCTCACCGACCCCGCGGTACGCAAGCCGATCGCCGAGCTCTACCGCCGCGGCGCCGGCCCGTACCTCGAACAGCGCCGGGCCGGCGGCGGCACCGCGCGGCAGCGCCGGGTGCACGACTCGGCCAGCTACCTCTACGACGTGATCGACCGGGTGCCGGCCCTGGTCATCCCGTGCCTGCAGGGCCGGCCCAGCGGTGACAACCAGGCCGGCTTCTTCGGCTCGATCCTGCCGGCCGCCTGGAGCTTCTGCCTGGCCCTCCGGTCGCGTGGGCTCGGCTCGGCCTGGACCACCCTGCACCTGGGCTACGAGCGCGAGGCCGCCGAGGTGCTCGGCATCCCGGACGACGTGACCCAGGCGGCTTTGCTCCCGGTCGCGTACACCATCGGCACCGACTTCAAGCCGGCCGCCCGCAAGCCCCTCGACGAGGTCCGCTCGTTCAACGGCTGGGCCCTCCCCGGAGCCGACCAAGATCACTAGTGCTCCGTGGCACCTTTGATCGGGCTGTCCGGTGGGGTGTCCCGAACACTTCGCTCCGTCACGTCACTCAGGTGCCGCGCCGCGGTCGCGAAGTCATGATCATCATGAAGCACGGTTAGTCCGTGGTGAGCCGCAATGCCACAGATCATCAGATCGACGGCGGACAAGGCCTTGTGCGCGCCGTTCCGGGCCAAGCGACGCTGGGCGGGGTCGATCCAACGCCACAGATTCTTGTTGACTGCGACATCCGGGTACAGTGCCTCGAACATCTCTGACATGTCATCAAGCTCATCAGCGGTCCGTGCCGATCGGCGAAACTCCATGCGCTGCGGAGCGCAGGCACCGACCGCATGAGCCGAGATGACCTCGGTCCAGGCGGACCGGATGGATGGCTCGCGCAGGACTCGCCAAAGAGCGGAAGAGTCGATCAGAAACCGGATCAACGATCCGGCTCCTTCTCTGCCTGGTGCAGCCGGCGCCAGCCCTCGTAATCCCAGTCAGCCGCCAGCGACGCGTAGCGCTCGATGGCGACGACTCGACGATGCCGACTCGCATACTCACGCAGGGCGAGGTTGACCGTCTCCTTCTTCGTCCTCAGACCCGAAAGACGCATGGCCTCGCCCAGCGCCTCGTCGTCGATGTCAATCTGAGTCACAGCCACGACCGGCTCCTAATGTTGGTGACACACAAGGACATTGTATGTCACCAACAGACTCAGCCGGCGTCGGCGAGGCGGGCCAGCCGGTCGAGGGTGCCGGCGGTGGCCCAGCGGTCGACGGCGGCGTCGAGATCGCCGAGTTGCGACTCGGTGAGGGCGAGGGCGTTGGTGGGCAGGGCGGCGCCGAGTTCGCGGAGCACCAGCTGCAGCTGCAGGTCGGTGGAGAGGGTGTGGGCCGGGGCGCCGGCGACGATCACCGGCACCGCGATCACCCCGCTCAGGTCCCCGGCCTGGTAGAGATCGAGGAAGGACTTCAGCAGGCCCGTGTAGGCACCCTTGTACGAGGGCGTCGCGATCACCGCGATCGCACTCGACGCGACCCGCCGCAGCGCGGCGTCGGCCTCCGGGTGCTCGGCGGCGAACAGCTCGCCGGCGAAGGCGGACACCTCGATCGGCTCCGCGACGTCGCCCTTCAGCTCGCGGCCGAGGCGGTCGGCGAGAACCGACGCGACCCGCAGGGTACGCGAGCCGGGCCGCGGGTTCCCGGAGACGACGGTGATCGTGATCGACATGGAGGCTCCTTGTCAGTGGTGGGTCCAGGCCTCGGCCAGCAACCGGTAGGACCGGAGCCGATCGGTGTGCCGATGGGTGATCGTGGTGATGATCAACTCGTCCGCGGCGGTCGCCTCGACCAGCAGGTCGAGCCCGGCGACGACCTGTTCCGGGGTGCCGACGAACTGCGTCTGCAGCCGGTCCGCGACCAGTTCCTGATCATGGTCGGTCCAGGGCAGGGCGGCGGCCTCCGCCGGGGACGGGAACCTGATCGCTCCCTCGCCGGACCGGATGCTGCGAACCCAGTGCTTGTAGCCGGCGGCCAGTTCCGTGGCCCGCTCCGCCGTCTCGGCGACGACGACGTCCGCGGACACCGCGACGTACGGGCGCTCCAACCTGGCGGACGGGCGGAAGGCCGACCGGTAGCTCTCGACCGCCTCGAGCACCCGCTGCGGCGCCACGTGGTAGTTCGCGGCGAACGGCAGCCCGCGCGCCCCGGCCAGTCGGGCGCTCTCGCCGCCGCTGCTGCCGAGGATCCAGACCTCCAGTTCGGCCCGCTCCCCGGGAATCGCGTGCAGCTCGACGCCGTCCGCGGACCGGTAGTCGCCGTCGAGCAGGGCCAGCAGATCGGCCACCTGGTCACCGTACTCCTGATGATCATGACGGCCGGACAACGCTGCCTGAGCCCGGAACCGCGGCGACTCGGCAAGCCTCCGGAACAGGTCGTTCGGCGCCGCCGGCAGCGGCAGACCGTTCGGTGCTGCCACCGGCGGCGCTGCCGGAGCCGGGCCGTCGCCCGGCACCGGAGCGCCGGGCTTCCGGCTCGCCGAACGGCCGAGACCAAGATCAAGACGTCCCGGGTGCACCGCGTCGATCAGACCGAACTGCTCGACCATGCCGAGCGCCGTGTAGTGGCCGGCCAGCACGGCGCCGGACCCGACCCGGATCGTGCTCGTGGCCGCGGCGACCAGGGCGATCGCCACGATCGGCGCTGAGCCGGCGACGCCAGGATTGACATGGTGCTCGGCGATCCAGAATCGCCGGTAGCCCAGCGCCTCGGTCTGCCGGGCCAGGTCGAGCGCGTTGCCGACCGCCTCCGGCACCTGCTGCCCACTGGTGACCGGGATCAGGTCGAGCACCGACAGCGGCACCGGCTGCCCGGACGTCACGACGCCACCCGGTGCGAGGCGGGATCGGCGTCGGGCTGCCCGCCCGCCGCCGGCAGTCCGAGGCGATCACGGAGCGTGCCCGGCTGGTACTCGGCCGGATAGACGCCGAGGTCCTGCAGCTCCGGCACCACCCGGTCGACGAACTCCTCCAGTCCGCCCGGCGTCAGGTGCGGCACCAGGATGAAGCCGTCGGCCTCCCGGTCGCGGACCGCGGCCGTCAACTGCACGGCCACCTGGCGCGGCGTGCCGATGAAGGAACGGCTGGCGGCGACCTCGATCATCAACTCCCGGATGCTGAGGTTCTTCTCCTTCGCGAGCGTGCGATACCGGGCCGCAAGGTCGTCCTCGTCCAACCGGCGGGACTGTCCCTGCACGACGGCCGGGCCGGACCGGTCCGGGTCGAACGCCGGCAGCGGTCCGTCCGGATCGAGATCGGAGAGGTCGGCGTTCCAGACCTGGCCGAGCAGGGCCAGCGCGGTCTGCGGCGTCACCTGGCCGCGGCGGATCCGGTAGTCCTCCTCGCGGGCCTCGGCCTCGGTGTCACCGAGCGCGAAGCCGACACCGGGAAAGATCTTGAGTTGGTCGGGGTCGCGACCGAACGCGGCCGCCCGCCGCTTGAAGTCCGCATAGGACTCCCGGCGCTGCTCGGCCGTGTCCCACCAGCGCGCGAAGATCGCGTCGGCGGTCCGGGCACCGAAGTCCCGGCCGTCGGCCGAGTCGCCGGCCTGGAAGATCACCGGATGGCCCTGCTTCGGCCGGGGCGTGTCGAAGGTCCCGGTGATCGTGAACTGCTCGCTGTGCCGGGCGAACGACCGGACCGAGCCGGGCCGCAGCAGTCGATCATCGTCGGCGACCACGGCGTCGTGGTCCCAGCTGTCCCAGAGCTGCCGGGCCGCGGCGACCGTGTCGGCGGCCCGGACGTAGCGATCCTCCTTGGCCAGATAGCCGCCGCGGCGGAAGTTCTGGCCGGTGAACGCGTCCGACGAGGTGACCACGTTCCAGCCGGCCCGCCCGTCGCTGAGCAGGTCGAGCGTGGCGAACTGGCGGGCGAGCTCGTACGGCTCGTTGAAGGTGGCGTTGATCGTGCCGACCAGACCGAGATGTTCGGTGACGGCGGCGATCGCGGCCAGCACCGGGAGGGTGTCCGGCCGGCCGACCACGTCAAGATCATGGATCCGGCCGTTGCGTTCGCGGAGCCGCAGTCCCTCGGCCAGGAAGAAGAAGTCGAACAGCCCGCGTTCGGCCGTCTGGGCCAGCTGTTGGAACGAGGCGAAAGCGATGTGGCTGCCGGACCGCGGGTCGGACCAGACGGTGTGGTGATTCACGCCGGGAAAGTGGGCGGCGAGATGGACCCGTGGCTGGGGTTCGGCCATGGTGGACTCCCTTCGTGGACAACGGTCAGAGCGCGGCGGTGGCCGCGCAGCGATCGCAAGAGCCGTGCGGCGCACGGTTCGGCACCGCTTCCGGCCGGGGTTCGGCGGCGTAGCGGTTGACCGGCCGGCCGAGGCCGAAGACCGACCGCAACGATCCGGTACGGCCCTCGCCCGGCGACCCGCCGAGGCCCGGGACCCGGGTCAGCACCCGGTCGACGAAGATCGGGAGCTGGGCCGGCAGCACCGAGAAGTTGATCACGTACCCGCCCACCGAGGGCGCCGTGTCGCCCAGGAACTCGGCCAGCCGGGCCGCCGAGCCGACGAATCGCCCGGCGTCCTCAGGGCGGGGACCGCCGCTCGCCTCGTCCAGACGGCCGGCGATCTCGGACGCCTCGGCGTCGGAGCCGGCGACCGTGACGTCCAGTTCGGCCAGGACGGTCACGGCGTCGTCCGGACGGCCGGCCTCGGCGACCAGTTCCCGGACGTCGCGGACGAACGCCTCATGATCACCGAGGCCGTCCTGATCATCGGGACCGGCCAGCCGGCTCACCACCACGTCGGCCCAGGGGCCGATCACCGCCTCGGCGTTCGGGTCCGCGGTCCGGACGAACGTCGGCGGCTGCCCCTGCGGCGGCCGTGGCGTGATCGACGGACCCTTGACCGAGAAATGATCGCCGGTGAAGTCCACGTAGTGCAGCCGGTCCGCGTCGATGAACCGGCCGGTGGCGACGTCGCGGATCTCGGCGTCGTCCTCCCAGGAGTCCCACAGCCGCTGTACCACGTCGGCAGCCTCGGCCGCCTCCTGCCAGGCCTCCGCGGAGTCCGGCGCCGGGCGCCGCCCGATCAGGTCGGCCGCGGCCGGATCGGTGCTGATGCCGACCAGCCAGCCGGCCCGGCCGAGGCTTGCATGATCGAGGGTGGCGACCGCCTTCGAGACGTGGAACGGTTCCGCGTGGGTCACCGCGAACGTCGGGACCAGCCCGATCCGCTCCGTCACCGGGGCGAGTCGCGCCGCCAGCAGGGCCGCGTCCAGCCGTCCCCTGAAACCCGGACCGCCGGCGGGACCGCTGCCGTACCGATCCTCGAAGATCACGAAGTCGAAGCCGCCGTGCTCGGCGAGCCGGACCTGATCAAGGTGGTAGCGCGCGCCGTACGCGGCGCGGGCCTGCTCCGGCGCCAGCCGCCAAGCCGCGGGATGGCTGCCGACGCCGTCGACGACCAACCCGAGCGGAACCGCAGTCCTTCCACCCGTTGCACCATCTGCCATGGTCATCACTGTAGGCAATCCCGAGTATCCCGATGTTACCGACTCATATAGTAGGATTTGCCTCGAGCGGCCATCGCCTGGCGATCGATCAGGATTGAAGAAGTGCGCTGCCGTACCGCATCCCTAGTCTGAGGTCATACCGAACGACGAAAGGATCCCCGAGATGGCCAAGGCAACGCGGAAGAGCGACCAGGAAGCGTCCTACGACGGCTTCTCCGAGGACGAGCGGGCCGCGATGAAGCAGCGCGCGGCCGAGCTCAAGGCCGCCAAGAAGGCCGGCACCGCGGCGGAGAAGGCCGCGGCGGCGGAGGCGGCAGTGGTCGAGAAGATCGCCGAACTGCCGGACGGGGACCGGCAGCTGGCCGAGCAGGTACACGCGCTGGTCAAGGCGACGGCCCCGGAGCTGGCGGCGAAGCTCTGGTACGGCATGCCGGCCTACGCCAAGGACGGCAAGAACCTCTGCTTCTTCCAGCCCGCCTCGAAGTTCGACGCCCGCTATGCGACCTTCGGGTTCGAGGGCACCGCGAACCTCGACGACGGCACCATGTGGCCGACCGCGTACGCGATCACCGAGCTGACCGACGAGGCCGCGGAGCGCCTGGCGGGCTTGATCAGGCAGGCGGTCAGCGACGCCTCGTGATCAGAGCTCGACCGGTGCGCCGTCCGGCCCGGCCACGACGAGCCGGTAGCGGGCCGGCGCGCCGGTGATCAACTCCGCAGCATCGGCGGCCTCCAGGCCGAGCGCGCGGACGGCCCTGCTGGTGGGCTCCGGATCGGGCTCGATCCGTTGCCAGGCAAGGAGTTCCAGGGTCGGCAGGTCGGCCAGGCCGGGGTGCGCGGTGTCGCCCCAGTCGATCAGGAACGGCACGTCGAACCGGTCCTCGCGCCGGGCCAACCGCCACTCGAGCAGGGTGCCGTCCGGGGTCCTGCGGGACAGGTCGGCCACCTCGCCGGGATCGTAGCCGGCACTCCGCGAGGCGGTGATCACTTCGTCGATCCCGTCCGGGTGCACGGCGTAGGTGACGATCGTCGGCCGGTCCAGGCCGGCGATGCCGAAGGTGTCCGGCCGCCGAGCCGGTCCTGAGCCCGTCGCAGGGGTGGCCGGGTCCGGCCCGATCAGCTCGAGGTAGTGCGGCCCGCGCCGGCCGGCGACCGTGAACGCCATCAGGGCGTTCGCGGTGCCGCGCGGGTGCACGCCGCCCGGCGCAGCGGTCACGCCGGTCCGCTCGGCGAACCAGGCCACCAGAGCGGCGAGGTCGGGACCGGCGATCACCACATGATCAAGCAGCCGGGCGATGCCGGTCATGGCGCGGCCTGCCGACGGGCCCGGACCTCCGGCTGGCCCAGCGACAGCATCAACCGGTTGGCCCAGTTGAAGAAGGCCGCGCTGTTGATCACGTCGACGATGGCGGCGTCGTCGAAGCCGGCGGCGCGCAGCCGCTCGACCTCCTGCGCTCCGAAGGCGGACGGGGTCCGGGTCAGCGCCACGGCGGCGGCGACGATCGCGTTCCAGGCCTCGTCGCCGAGATCAGCCTCGACCCCCTCGTCCAGCAGCCGCTGGACGTCCTCCCGGCGGCCCGACTCGCGGGTCGCCGCAGCCGAGTGCACCGAGGCGCAGTAGACGCAGCCGTTGTGCCGCGAGGTCGCCGTCGCGGCGAGTTCGCGCTCGGCCCGGCCGATGCCGCCGTCCGAGTTGCGGAAGATGTCCAGATCGGTCAGCGTCCGCGCCTCCAACGCGTCCGGGTCGCGGACCAGCAGCCGGAAGTACGGACTCTTGGCCCGGCCCGGATCGATCAGCGCCTCCCGCTGCCGGTCGGTCAGCTCGGACTCCTCGACCGGAGCCAGCCAGGGCACCCAGCCGAGCGACTGCTGGGTGAACCGCTCCGGCCCGGCCAGGTCCTCGGGTTCGGTGACGCTCATGCGGTCGCTCCTTCGGTGTTCGTCGCCTGCAGGGCACGGAGGGCCGCGGCGGTGCGCAGCTGGAACGCGAGGAAGGCGACCAGCTGGGAGAGCCGCACGGTGTCGTCGGCGTCCCAGCCGGCGTCGGCCAGGGCCTGCAGGGCCGCCGGACTCGACTCCCGCGGCCGGAGCACGAGCAGATGGGTGTGGGCCAGTGCCGCGGCCAGTCGATCACCCAGCGCGGCCGTCGTCGCCGGGTCCGGGGTCCAGACCCGGCCGGGCGCGCTCTCGCCGGCCAGGCCTGGCTCGCGATAGCTGCCGTACGGGCCGGTGCCGCGGGCAGCGTCTGCCGCGGCCGTGATCACCGCGACCCGGTCCGGATCCTCGTCGTCGAGCAGGTCGCGGTAGAACGCGGCGGCCGGCTCGTCCTCGTGCAGGACGGCGGTGAAGTACGCGACCGCGTACCGCTCGCCGACCGGGAACGATCCCGGCTCGGACGGTTCCAGCAGCGCCTCGAAGCTCCGCTGCGCGTGCTCGCGCGCCTGGGCCCGGGCCTCCCGCAAGGTCGCCAGCGGACTGCCCGGCTCGATCCCGGCGAGCAGGTCGATGATGTCGGCGTTGGTCCCGCTCATCGCTCCCCTTCCCTGTTGATCTTGTGTGCGTCCCGGAGATTCTCCGTGATCACGTCCCCGACCGGCCAGCCCAGTCTCGGCGCGACCTCCGTCGCCAGCAGTTCCAGCGATCGCAGGGTGAGCTCGTGCGGCGCATCGATCGAGTGCACCTGGAACGCTACGTCGGTCGAGCGGGTCAGCGTCGGATCTGCCGCCAGCGACGCAGCGACCTCGTCCACGGTGCCGACGTGGGTGTCGGTGAGCCGGATCAGGGTCGCAAGATCAAGATCGCCGGCATCGGCGCCGAGGAACGTCCCGGCCAATTGCCGCAGACCGGGCTCGGCCAGCGCCAACGCCTGGTCCCGCCGCTCCGGGTCGACGACCAGCGCGGTCCGCGACGCCAGCACGCGGTACGGCGAGCCCGACGGCAGCGCGGCGGCGTAGGCGTCGATGATCGGCAGCTGCAGCGCGGACAGCGGCAGGTCGTGATCACCGTCCGGGCGCGGCTGGGTCCGGGACAGCATCAGCCCGTCGCCGCGCTCGCCGGCCCGGCGCCCGCCGTCGGCCGAGAAGGTCGCCTGCCAGATCCGGCGGTCCAGGCCGTCGGCCGGCGGGTAGAGACGCGCTTCGGTACCGCGGATTCCCCGACCGGACAGGGAATCCAGGAAGATCGCGAAGTGATCGGCGAACAGCTCCCGGCGGGCCTCGGACGCCCGACCGAACGGGGCGAACGAGGACGGCGTGCCCCCGGCGGCCACCCCGAGCTGGACCCGGCCGCCGCTCAGCGCGTCCAGCACACTGGCATCCTCGGCCGCCCGGACCGGGTCGTCGATCGGCAACGTGATCACGCCGGTCGCGAGGGCGATCCGGGAGGTCTGCCGAGCCGCCGCCGCGAGCAGCACGAACGGCGACGGCAGCCCGCCCTCGTCCTCGCCGAAATGGTGCTGCGCCACCCAGGCGGACGCGAAGCCGTGCCGCTCCGCCTGCTCGATCTGCTCCAGCGCGTAGCGGTACCGCTCGGCCGGCGTGGCCCGCTCCAGCAGCCGGGTGAAGAAGCCGATCCGCGGTCGGCGATCCTCGTCGGTCATCCGGTCCTCCTCGTCGTCTCCCTGATCCTGGTTCCCGGGATCGCAGCGATCAACTGCCGGGTGTAGGCGTGCTCGGCGGCCTCGAAGACGCGGTCGGTGGCGCCGTGCTCCACCTGCCGGCCGCGCTGCAGCACCGAGACCGTGTCGGCGATCTGGCGGACCACCGCAAGATCATGGGAGATGAAGACGTACGTCAGCGACAGCTCGTCCTGCAACCGCGCGAGCAGCCGCAGGATCTGGGCCTGGACCGTGACGTCCAGCGCCGACACCGCCTCGTCCAGCACGACCAGCCCCGGTTCCAAGATCAACGCCCGGGCGATCGCGACCCGCTGGCGCTGGCCGCCGGACAGTTCGGACGGCCGCCGGGCGCCGTACTCCGGCGCCAGCGAGACCAGGTCGAGGTAGCGGTCAACCCGCGCGGCCTGCTCGGCCCGGTCGCCGATCCGGAAGTTCCGCAGCGGCTCGGCGATGATCTTGGCCACCGTCTGCCGCGGATCCAGTGAGGCGTACGGATTCTGGTACACCAGCTGGGCCGACCGGTGGAACGCGCGCCGAGCTGCCGAGCCGGACCGGCTCCGGGCCACCACATCGGTGTCGCCGATCCGGATGCCACCGGCGGTCGGCCGCTGGAAGCCCGTGATCACTCGCCCGATCGTCGTCTTCCCGGACCCGGACTCGCCGACCAGTGCATGGGTCGTGCCGCGGGCCACCGTGAAGGAGACGTCGTCGACCGCGACCAGCGGCGGCCGGCCAGGCCGCCGGAACTCCTGCCGCAGCCCGGTCACCTCCAGCAGCGCCGCAGCGGTCCCTGAGCCTGTCGAAGGGACCCCATGGTCGCGCCGCGGGCGCTCGACGATCTTGGTCAGCGACGGCGCGTCGGCCAGCAGCGTCCGGGTGTAGTCGTCGGTCGGTGCCGTCAGCACGTCGGCCGCGTCGCCGCGCTCCCGTACCGTGCCGTCGCGCATCACGACCACCGAGTCGGCCCGGTCCGCGGCGACGGCGAGATCGTGGGTGATGAACAGGACTCCGGTGCCGGACTCGGCCCGGAGTCGATCAAGGAGATCGAGCACCCGCTGCTGCACCGTGACGTCCAGCGCGCTGGTCGGCTCGTCGGCGATGATCAACTCCGGCTCCAGGGCCAGCGCAGCGGCGATCAGCACCCGCTGCCGCATCCCGCCGGACAGCTCGTGCGGATACTGCCGGGCCCGGGCCTCCGGATCGTCGAGATCGACCCGCTCCAGCAGCTCGTACACCTTGGCGTTGATCTTGGTCCGGTCCCGCCAGCCATGGATCCGGAGCGCCTCCGCGACGCTGTCGCCGATCCGCGCGACCGGGTTCAGCGAGTTGCCCGGATCCTGCGGGATCAGGCCGATCCGCATCCCCCGGATGGACCGCCAGCGCCGGTCCGGCAAGCCGACGAGTTCCGTTCCCTGCAAGGCGATGCTGCCCCCGGCGATCCGGCCGTTCGAGGGCAGCAGACCGATGATCGACTGCGCCACCGACGACTTCCCGGAGCCGGATTCACCGACCAGCGCGGTCACCCGGCCGGCCTCGACCTCGAGCGAGACACCGTCCACCGCGGTGACCGGGCCGCGCGCCGTCCGGTAGTGCACCGCAAGATCACGGATCGCGAGCAGCGTCATCGTCCCTCCCCTCCTCGGATGGCCTGGCTGAGCCGGTTGGTCGCCAGCACGACGGCCGCGACGATCACGCCGGGCAGTGCCGTCAGCCACCAGGCGGTGGCTACGTAGTTGCGCCCCTCGGCAATCAGCAGCCCCCATTCCGGGGTGGGCGGCGGCGCCCCGTAGCCGAGGAAGCCGAGCGTCGAGATCTGCAGGATCGCCGAGCCGAACTGGAGCGCGGCCAGCGCGATCACCGGCGTCAGCGAGTTGGGCAGGATGTGCCGCCAGAGCACGCCGAAGAACGTCCCGCCGGAGCCGAACGCCGCCTCGACGTATTCGCTGACCCGGACGCTGACCACCCGGGACCGGGCCAGCCGGGCGAACGCGGCCACGGACGTGACGCCGACCGCGATCGCCGCGTTCGTCGTCCCGAAGCCGAGCAGGATCACCACGCTGAGCGACAACAGCAGCACCGGTACGGCGAGCAGGACGTCGACGAACCGCATCAGCACGTCGTCGACCACGCCGCCGACCGCGCCGGCGGTGACCCCGATCGCGGTCCCCACCACCAGGCCGACCAGGACCGCGATCAGGGCGCCGCTGATCGAGTTCGAGGCGCCGTGGACGACCCGGGCGAACAGGTCCCGGCCGGTCGCGTCGGTGCCGAACCAGTGCGCCGGGCTCGGCGGCTGCAGCGCCGCGGCGACGGTCTGGGTCGGGCTGAGCGGCGCGAACACCGCCGGCAGCACCGCCCAGAGCAGTGCGACCAAGATCACCAGCAGCGGGATCACGGTGCCCGGACGCAGCCAGGCCCGGACCGCCGACGGCAGGGCGGCCTGCAGGGTGCTCATCTCGGGGTCCCCGCGGCGCAGTTCGGGGGAGCGCAGCGGAGGAGAACCGCGTCGTGGGGTGAGTCTCATCGGTCGCCTCGCTTCCGCAGCCGCGGGTCGAGCACCGGATAGAGCAGGTCGACCACGAGATTGATCACCACGAACGCGGCCGTGGACAGCACGACGATCGCCAGCAGCACCGGGGTGTCCCGGTTGGCGACCGCCTGGGCGGTGAGCTGGCCGAGGCCGGCCCGGCCGAACACCGCCTCGGTGACGACCGCCCCGCCGACCAGCTCGCCGAACAGCAGGCCGGCCATGGTCAGGGTCGGCAGCAGCGCGTTCCGGGCGACGGTGCGCCAGAGCAGCCAACGGGTGCTGGCGCCGCGGGACCGGACCACCGAGACGAACGGGAGCTCGCGCACCTCCTCGATGCTGCGGATCAGCACCTGGGCCAGCGGCGCCGCGATCGGTACGGCGAGCGTCGCCACCGGCAAGATCAACGCCTGGGCCGGATCGGCGCCGATCAACGGCACCAGACCGAGCCGGAACGAGAAGATCTGGATCAGGATGATGCCGACCCAGAACACCGGCAGCGACACGAACAAGGGCGGCAGGTTGGTCAGCAACCGGCGCAGCCACTCGGCCGGCCCGTAGGTCGCCGCGACGGCGATGATCACCGCGAGCAGGACCGCCACCAGAAGGCCGATCGAGGCGAGCACCAGCGTCGGCGGCAGCGCGGTCGTGATCAAGGTCGAAACCGCCGCACCGCTCTGCACCGAGAATCCGAAATCGCCGCGCAGGAAGGAGAAGCTGGTCTCCGCGTAGCGCACGATCAAGGGTCGGTCGGCACCGTAGGCGGCCCGGATCTCCTGCAGCTGCTCCGGGGACAGGCCGAGCTCCGGGCTGCCGTACCGGGCCAGCACAGCGTCGCCCGGCAACGCCGCCAGCAGCAGATAGGCCGCCGTGTAGGCGAGCACGAGCACGATCACCGCCTGCCCGGCCCGGCGCAGGATGTAGGGGCTGCTCATCCGGTCAGCCGGCCAGCCAGGTGCCGTAGAAGCTCGGCCGGCCGACCGATTCCGTACCGAAGCCCTGCACCTCGGTGCGCAGCCCGAAGACCTGCGGCTCCTCGAAGATCGGCAGGATGTAGGCCTGTTCGGCGAGCAACTGCTGGGCGGCCGCGGAGGCCGCCTCGCGCTGCTCCACGGTCGGTTCCGACGCGATCGCGCTGAGCAGGTTCTCCAACTCGGCGTCGCCGACGCTGCCGTCCTTCGTGTCGAGGTTGAGCAGCGTGTTGCGGTTCTTGGAGAAGTACTGCGACTTGATCACGTCGAAGTCCGCCCGGCCCACCATCGAGTGGTAGACCTGGATCTGCTTCGGGTCCAGCCGGGCCGTGTCCTGGGCCGCCTGATCACCGGGGAACAGCTTGACCTCGATGCCGAGCTCGGCCAGCTGGGCCTGGATCAGCGTGACGACCTCCTTGGACCGCGGCTGCGGCAGCGCCTCGTTGAAGGTCAGGCTGAGCCGCTCGCCGCCCTTGGTCCTGATCTTGTCCGCGCCGACCGTCCAGCCGGCCTCGTCGAGCAACGCGGCCGCGCGGGCCGCGTCGTGCGCGTAGTGCTTCGACGTGTCCACGTAGCCGAGCGCGGTCTTGGCCAGGGCACCGGTCGCCAGCGGATAGCTCTTGGTGAACAGGGTGTCCACGATCGCCTGCCGGTCGATGCCGGCGATGATCGCCTGCCGGACCCGGAGATCCGACAGCGCGGCGGTACGGAAGCGGAAGCTGAGCCCGTTGTTCACGCCATTGGTGGCCGCCGCGTGCAGGGCCAGCCCCTGGCCGGCGAACTGCGCCTCGTCCGGCGCCTCGATCTGCCGGGCCAGATGGGCCTGCCCGGACACGACCGTGCCGACCCGCACGCTGTCCTCGCCGGCGACGACGTAGGTGATCTTGTCCAGCCGCGCCCGACCCTGGTGGCTCAGCGACGGCGGCGCCCAGTCGTAGTCCTCGCGGACCTTGAAGCTCAGCTGGGTTCCGACCTGCTCGTCCTCGATCACGAACGGGCCACTGCCGATGATCGACTTCGCGTTGCCCGGCCCGAAGCCCTCGCTCGTCCTGTCCAGCGTCGCGTTGGCCAGCAGACCGGAGTTGATCGTCGAGGTCGCCTGCGCGAAGCCCGGCGCCGGCGCGCTGAAGTGGAACCGGACCGTGTGCTCGTCGACGACCTCGCCGTGGTCGTAGTTGTTGATCGCCTCGGAGACGGTGAGTGCCCTGCCGCTGTCGCCCTTGCCGTACAGGTCGAAGTTCTTCACCACGTTCGCCGCGTCCAGAGGCGTGCCGTCCGAGTAGGTGACGCCGGTCCGCAGGGTGAACGTGTACTGCGTCGCATCGTTGTTGATCTTCGGCAGCTCGGCGGCGATCCACGGCTCCAGTTCCAGCGTCTCCGGGTTCTGGTACAGCAGCCGGTCGGTCAGGTTGTTGATCACTCCGCCGTTGGGGTAGAAGCCCGCGGCCGGCGGGTACAGCGTGGTCCAGGTCTGCGGCTCCAGGTACGTCAGCGCGCCGCCCGTCCGTGGCTCGCCGCTGACGCTGCCGCCGCCGGACTGCGGATCCGTGCCGCCGCACCCGGCCAGCAGCCCTGTCACCGAAGCGACCGAACCCGCGATCAGCAGATCGCGCCGTGAAACCGTCATGTCCCCTGAGCCTCTCGTCGTGCCTGGACCGCTCTGATCCACGCCGACCCTAAGCACCCACAGCCACGCTGCTCTGCCACTCTCGCACCCTGAGACAGAACCTACCTGAAAGCTAGGGAATCCGCGTTTCACCATCTGGACCTTGGCCGGACCCTTGCCCTTCGCCCCTACACTTTCCCGGGTGACTGAGTATGGAATGTCGGCGACCGGCCTCTGCGGAGAGTCGTGTCGGTCGATGATGCACGGCTGATCCGGCCGCATCCAGTCCGCTCCAGCAAACCCTGCCCGGCGACGGGCACTCTCGGGACGCCCGCCGGCGCCGCGCCGACCCGCGCACAGCCGGCGGCCACCGTCGCGCTTCCGAGAACCGAGGAAAGGAAGTACGCATGTCCACGCGTGATCGTCTGCGCCGCCTGCCCTGGCTGGTCGGAGCACTGGTCCTCGCCGTCGCGCTCGTCGCGGCCGGCTGCTCGTCCGGCCCGGCCCAGGGCAACGGCACCGACCGTCCGGTCAAGATCGGCGTCGCGGATGCTGCGGAGCCGTACTGGCAGGTCTACAAGGCCAAGGCCGAACAGGCCGGGATCAAGATCGAACTGATCAACTTCTCCGACTACAACCAGCCCAACCCGGCGCTGGCGCAGAAGCAGCTCGACCTGAACGAGTTCCAGCACCTGCAGTACCTGGCCAACTTCAATGTGCAGTCCAACCAGACCCTCGTGCCGATCGGCGCCACCGCGGTCTACCCGTTGCCGCTCTACTCGACCAAGCACGCCGGCACCGACCAGCTGCCCGAGGGCGCGAGGGTCGCGATCCCGAACGACCCGACCAACCAGGCCCGTGCCCTGCTCGTGCTGCAGGCCGCGAAGTTGATCACCTTGGCCGGCGGCGGCAACTCGCTGTCCACGCCGGCCGACATCGAGTCCGGCCGGATCGAGGTGGTCCCGGTCGACGCGGCGCAGACCGCCAACAACCTGAGCAGCGTCGACGCCGCGATCGTCAACAACAACTACGCCACCGCGGCGAACCTCGGCGCCGACAAGATCATCTACGCCGACGACGTGAACGCACCGGAGTTCAAGCCCTACATCAACGCGTTCGTCGCCCGGGCCGAGGACAAGGACAACCCGACCTATCTCAAGCTGGCCGGGCTCTACCACGATCCCGAGGTGATCGAGGCGGTCAAAAAGGACCTCGGCGCCGGCGGCACGTTCAAGACGAACTCGCCGGAGGATCTGCAGCAGACGTTGAAGACGATCGAGGACCAGCTCCGGGCGAAGCAGAACGGATGACCGCGCTGGTGCAGCTCGCCGGCGTCAGCAAGATCTTCGGCGGCACGCCCCCGGTCCGGGCCGTGGACGGCGTCGACCTGGAGATCACCGCCGGCGAGATCACCGGCGTGATCGGCTACTCCGGCGCCGGCAAGTCGACCCTGGTCCGGTTGATCAACGCCCTGGAACGGCCGACGGCGGGGCGGGTGCTGCTGGACGGCGTGGACCTGGCCGGGCTGACCGAGCGCCGGCTCGGCCGGGTCCGGCGCGAGGTCGGGATGATCTTCCAGCAGTTCAACCTGTTCTCGTCCCGGACCGTGCAGGGCAACGTGGCGTACCCGCTCCGGCTGGCCGGCCTGGACCGGGCGGCGCGGGACCGCCGGGTGGCCGAGCTGCTCGACTTCGTCGGCCTGGCCGACCGGGCGTCGGCGTACCCGAGCCAGCTGTCCGGCGGGCAGAAGCAACGCGTCGGCATCGCCCGCGCCCTGGCCACCCGGCCGAAGCTGCTGCTCGCCGACGAGGCGACCAGCGCTCTCGATCCGGAGACCACCGCCGACGTGCTGGCCCTGCTCCGCCGGGTCAACGACGAGCTCGGCACGACGATCGTCGTGATCACCCACGAGATGGAGGTGGTCCGCTCGATCTGCGATCGGGTGGTGGTGATGGAGCAGGGCCGGATCGTCGAGCAGGGACCGGTCTACGACGTGTTCAGCCGGCCGAGCGCGCCGGCCACCCGGCGCTTCGTCGGCAGCGTACTGCGGGACCGCCCGGACCGGGCCGTGATCGAGCGGCTGCGCAGTGATCACGGCGGCACGATCATCACCGTCGACGTGGTCGACCAGCGGTCCGCGATCTTCGACCGGCTGCGCGACGGCCGGGTACACAGCGCGGTGATCTACGGCGGGATCTCCGAGATCGGCGACCGGCCGTTCGGCTCACTCACCTTCGAGCTGACCGGCGACCCGGCCGCGGTGCGGTCCACCGTCGCCGCCCTGTCGGAGATCACCGGCGTCACCGAGTGGTCGGCCGACCCGAGCGGAGCGCTGCGGTGACCTGGGAGACCCTGCTGCCACTGCTCGGCACGGCGTTCCGGCAGACCGTGATCATGGTGCTGATCACCCTGCTGGCCGGCGGCGTCGGCGGCCTGGCCATCGGCACCGCCCTGTACGCGACCCGGCCCGGCAACCTGGCCCAGAACAAGATCGTCTTCACGATCCTCAACGTGATCGTCAACATCGTCCGGCCGATCCCGTTCATCATCTTCATCACCGCGATCGGCCCGCTCACCCTGCTCGCGGTGGGTACCACGATCGGCGTCTCCGCGGCGGTCTTCCCGATGTCGATCATGGCCGCGGTCGCGATCGGCCGGATCGTCGAGCAGAACCTGGTCGCCGTCGACCCCGGCGTCGTCGAGGCAGCCCGGTCGATGGGAGCCGGCCGGCTCCGGATCCTGTTCACCGTGGTGATCCCGGAGGCCCTGGCCCCGCTGATCCTCGGCTACACCTTCATGTTCATCGGCATCGTCGACATGTCCGCGATGGCCGGCTACATCGGCGGCGGCGGGCTCGGCGACTTCGCGATCACGTACGGCTATCAGCAGTTCAACTGGGCCGTCACTCTGGTCACCGTGGTGATCATCATCGCGATCGTCCAGGGCGCCCAGCTGCTCGGCAACGTCCTGGCCCGCCGGGTGCTGCGCCGCTGAGCCGCGGGGCTACCGCTCCTCGAACTTGCCTTCCTCGCGGATCCGCCGGTTCAGCTCGGCCAGATAGAGATCCTCGTCGAAATCGATCGGGACCTCGCGGCCGAGCCAGCTGGACAGGTGGATCGCGTTGGCCAGCCGGACCCCGTTGATGCCGTCGCTGCCGGGAGCCAGCAGCGGGGTGCCGTCGAGGATGTTCGCCGCGAAGTTCTCCAGGACGCCGGCGTGCTGGGAGCCCCAGGCGGAGCTGAGGTCGATGGTCTCCTCGGTGTACAGCTCCTTGGTGTTCAGCTGCCCCTTGAAGAGGTTCCGTACCTCGTCCTTGCTCAGCCCGCTGGAGATGTCCTGCTCGTCCTTGACCAGCCGGGTCACCGTCGCGACCTTGGACCGGTCGACGACGATCTTGCCCCGGTCGGCCAGGATCTCGAACCGGTCGGTACCGACAAGATCATGAGTGGCGGTGGTGAAGGTGCCCGTCGCGCCGTCGCCGTAGTCCACCACGGCGGTCACCTCGTCCTCGACGGCGATGTCCCGGCGGAAGCCGTACGCGACCTTGGCGTAGACCGACTTCGGCACGCCGCAGATCCACTGCCACAGGTCGAGCTGGTGCGGCGCCTGGTTGACCAGGACACCGCCGCCCTCGCCGCCCCAGGTGGCGCGCCACTCCGACTGGTCGTAATAGCCCTGCGGCCGCCACCAGGTCGTGATGATCCAGTTCGTCCGGCGGATCGTGCCGAGTTCGCCGGAGTCGACGATCTCCTTGATTCGCTGGTACAGCGGGTTGTTGCGCTGGTTGAACATGATGCCGAAGGTGAGTTCCGGCTTGGTCGCGGCGAAGGCGTTGAGCTCGTTCACCTGCTTGGTGTAGACGCCGGCCGGCTTCTCCACCAGGGCATGGATCCCGGCCTCCAGGGCCGCGATCCCGATCTCCGGGTGCAGGTAGTGCGGCACCGTCGTGACCACCGCGTCGACCTCGCCGGAGGCCAGCAGCGAACGGTAGTCCGGGAAGAACGGGACGCCGTACTCGGCGGCGGCGCTCGCCTTGTCCGGGTCGGTGTCGGCGATCGCGGTGACCCTCATGTTGGGCACCAGCCCGCGTCGCTCGATGAACTGGGCATACATCGATCCCTGGGTGCCGAGACCGATGATCCCCAACCGGACCTTGCCGTCCACCATGCTGAATATCCCTTCGTCGCCGGCGACTCGCTGATCATGCGTGCCAGTTCACTATGCGCGAACCGGCCGAGTTGCCGCAAACGTTTGCCACCGGTTGTCAGTGGCCGTGGCCGGGCCGGGTCGGATCGTCGTACCGTGTGATCATGGCGAGCGGCATCGTCGACGAGTTGCTGCGGTCGGAGGAGCCCTCCGTGCAGTGGCGGGTGCGCACCGAGGTGCTCGGCGAGCCGGCCGACGACCCGTCCCTGCGCCGGTTGCGGGACCGGATCCGCCGCTCGGAGCGGGTCCGAACCCTCCTGAGTCACCGGGGACCGGACGGCAGATCCCTGATCGACAAGGGCATCTATGCCAAGTGGCAGGGCGCGCACTGGGTGCTCGCCGCGCTGGCCGACCTCGGCTACCCGCCCGGTGACGATGACCTGCGCCCGCTGGCCGACCAGGTGCAGGACGCCTGGCTGAGCGACGACTTCTACGTCGAGTTCGAGGCGGCGGCGAAGGCTGCCGCCTACAGCCGGCGCGGCGTTCCGGTGATGGCGGGCCGACACCGCCGGTGCGGTTCGCAGCAGGGCAACGCGCTGCGCAGCCTGTGCCGGCTCGGCCTGGCCGACGACCGGACCGGTGCGCTGGTCGAGCGGCTGCTGCACTGGCAGTGGCCGGACGGCGGCTGGAACTGCGACAAGAACCCCGCTGCGGACACCTCCGCCTTCGCCGAGACGCTGCTTCCGTTGCGGGGACTCGCCGTCTGGGCCGACCAGCGCGATGATCATGAGGCGCGACGGGCGGCACGGCGCGCCGCCGAGGTGTTCCTCGAGCGGCGGCTGCTCTACCGGCGCAGCGACGGCTCGTTGATCAACGCCGAGTTCACCCGGCTGCACTATCCGCTCTACTGGCACTACGACGTGCTCGGCGGCCTGCGCGGGCTGGCCGAGCTCGGGATGCTGGCGGATCCGCGGTGCGCCGACGCCCTCGATCTGCTGCTCCGCAAGCGATTGCCGGACGGCGGCTGGCCCGCCGAGCGCCGCTACTACCGGACGTCACCCGAGATCGCCCTCGGCCACGACTTCGCCGACTGGGGCGGCACCAGCGCGCGCCGGAGCAATCCCTGGGTCACCCTCGACGCACTGGCCGTGCTGCGGGCGGCTGATCTCGTCGATCACGCAGGGGTCAGCCGTTGATCTCCGTGTACGCCTCCGCGTACTCCTGGGCGATCTGGTCGCCGCCGTCGGCCTTCCACTTCTTGATCAGGTCGTCCCACTCGTCCAGCGTCTTGCGGCCCTGGAAGAACTCGCTCTGGAAGTCCGTGACCAGCTTGCCCAGGGTCACGCCCTTGGTGGAGTTCGTCGCCGAGTAGAGGCCGGTGGTCGGGTCGTCGATGATCAACGGCGCCTCCTTGGCCAGATAGGCGTGGATCACCCGGATGTTGTCCTGCTGGCCGGCGGCATAGACGACATCCGGCGCATCGGCGACGTAGTAGGAGGGCAGCAGGAGTTCCTGCGCACCCTGCTCGGTCGCCACCGGATCGGTGCCGTCGAGGGTGTAGTCGACGTCCACCACACCGAACTTGCGGAACAGGTACTCCTCCGTGCCGAACGGCGCGGCCATCCAGTTGCAGACCTGCAGGAGCTGCCGGATCCTGGCTTCGTCGCTGCGCTTCAGCGAGGTCATCGAGAACAGCGGCGCGCCCTGCGGATGGCTCCCCTGGCCGCCCTCGAATCCGGGCTCGACGAATCCGTCCACCCGCTCCGCCTGGTCCGGCCAGTCGGAGAAGATGTCCAGCAGCCAGCCCTTGTAACCGCCGGTGAAGTAGACGACGTTGCCGGTCCGGAACCACTGCTTGCCCTGGATCGCACTCGCCGCGACGCCGTCCGGATGGCAGGAACCGTCGGTGACCAGGGCCCGCACGGCCGACAGCGCGCGGCGGATCTCCTCGGTCTCGTACTGGCTGGTGAAGCGACCGTCCTGCTCGGTCCAGCGGTTCGGCTTGCCGAGCATGTTGATCACCAGCTGGAGGGCCGCCGCCGGCCGGTCGATCGCCCACCGGTTGCCCCGCGGGTCGGTCGCTTCCTTGCAGATCTGGCGGAACTCCTCGAACGTCTCGGGCGCCGGGTTGAGCGACTTCTCGGCCAGGAAATCCTTGCGCTGGAAGGTGATCGAGCCGAACACGCCGCGCGGCACCGGCACTCCGTAGATCGAGCCGTTGAACACCGTCGACGCCCAGGACGGGGTGGGCAGGTTGGCCAGGAACGGGTAGTCCTTGATCGCATCGCCGGCCACGTACTCGTCGAGGTTCTGCAGCACGTGGCTGGCGATCTGGGACATATTGGGTCGGGTCGCCGGGGCGGAGATGCACAGCGCGTCCGGAAGATCACCACCGGCCAGCATGGTGGTCAGCTTGCTCACGTACCCGTCACCGTCGGGGACCATCTGCAGCTTCAGGTCCAGCCCGAGCCGAGCGTTCAGTTCCTGCCAGTAACGGTTCCGGTCCAGCGCCGGCGGCAGGCCCGAGGTGATCGGGACGAGCTGCTCGAGGCTGCCCCCGTCGGCCGGAGGCTCGGCCAGCTCACGCTTCGGATGCGCGGGATACGTGAGGTAGCCGGCCAGACCGCCGTCCGCGGTGGCGGCGAGATCGGGCTCGGCGCCCTGGTACGGGACGAAGGCCGGCAACCGGACCCTGCTGTTCGCGGCGTTCTGCTCGGCCCCGGTCGGGGTCCGGCTCTGCGTGGTGCACGCCGTCAGCGATCCCAAGCCTGGAAGGGAAACCGCGGCCGCGGTGGCCACGCCGCCGCGGAGCACGGCGCGCCGGGTGAACGGAAGAAGGGAGTCGGGGCGGTCGGTCATGGCTCGATCCTCTCGAGGTCAGCCGTCCCGGATCATCGTAGGCGCGCGGCGGCCGGACCACCACGGTCCGTCTCAGCAACGGCGACGGTGATGATCACCGCGATCACGGCGAGGACCACGATCCCGAACGTCGCCGTGCCCGGGTTCACGGAACGGGGAGCGCGAGGTCACCGAGCTCGTCCAGCAGGGACACAGCACCGCCGAGATCGCTGCCCTGCTGACGATCTCGCCGCCCACCGTCCCGGTCCACCTGAAGGCGATCTTCGGGCCGAGTGTCAGCCGCCGCTTCTATCCTGCCGACATGTTCACCATGATCACGGTGCCGCCGGCGACGCCGGCCCGGAAGGTCCCCGGGTACGGGATGCCCGAGGACACGTCCTCGCTGCTCGACTGGTCCTTCGTCGACACCGAGCTGAGCACGGCCGAGCACTACTGGTTGACCACGACCTTTCCGGACGGACGGCCGCACAGCGTGCCGGTCTGGGGACTCTGGCAGGACAACCGGCTGCACTTCGAGGGGCGGCCGGAGGCGGCCTGGGCCCGCAACCTGGTCCGGGATCCGCGCTGCCTCGCCCATCCTCCCCATCCGACCCGGGTGGTCACCGTCGAGGGGCGGGCCAGGATCGTCGAGGACGACGACCTCACCGAGGCCGAATGGGCGGAACTGGACGCACGTTTCCAGGCCAAGTACCAGGTCGCGCAGGGCTCGCCGTACTGGTGCCTGGAGCCCGTCACCGTGATCGCCTGGAACGGCGGCAAACTCGACACGATGACCCGCTGGCGCTTCTGATCACCGTTCCTGCGCCGGGTGCGCCATGATGCCGGAATGATCATCATCGGATTCGTGCTCGCCGTCCTCGCGGCCGCGCTGCACGTGTTCATCTTCTATCTCGAGTCGCTCGCGTGGCTGAGCCCGCGGGCCCGGGCGGTGTTCGGCACCACACCCGAGGAGGCCGAGACGACCAAGTCACTGGCGTTCAACCAGGGCTTCTACAACCTGTTCCTCGCCGTACTGGCGATCCTCGGCACCGTCATCGCCGCCCTCGGCTCCACCGCGGTCGGCGCCGCCCTCGCCCTGGCCGGGACCGGCTCGATGCTCGCCGCCGCCCTGGTCCTCCTGCTGTCCTCCGCCCAGCACCGCTCCGCCGCGATCAAGCAAGGAGCCCTCCCCCTGCTTGCGGTGATCATGCTCGTCCTCGGTCTCCTGATCGGCTGAACGGAGTGCGGTGAAGCCGTAGTGATTTCTCTTGAACTGAGCCCCTGTCGGCCGGTACGACGTCGCACCGGCCGAGTTGAAGAGCTTGCCTGACACGGCCGCGGCGGAACTCCGCCTAACTCCGGTACGGGTCGAGGACAGCTCGGACCTGGCCGCGCAGCCAGTCCGCCGGAGTTCCTTCGCGGTGGATCGCCCAGCCGATCAGGGAGCCGTGATAGACGGTCTCGATCAAGATCGCGAGTGCCGCGGAGTCGGTGTCGGAGCGCAGCTCGCCGGCGTGGATCGCGGCGGCCAGTTCGCGTTCGATGCCCGCCCGGACCGCCCGGGCGCCGCGCAGGGTCTCGGCGTGGAAGTCGGCGTCGGACAGGTCGAGCTGGAGCAGGGCCACCGAGTTGGCCATCTCCTCCGGTGACTCGATTCCGGCGACGGCGCCGACCAGTCCCTCCTCGATCCGTTCCAGCGGCGAGTCCGACTCGGACCGGTCCAGCGACCCGACCCAGAGGTCGACGCCGCGGCGGTCCGCGGCGAGCAGCATGCCCCGCTTGGAGCCGAAGCGCTGGACCAACGTCGCCGCCGACAGCCCGACCTCGGCGGCGACGGCGGCGAAGGTGACCCGGTTCGGACCGATCCGGTGGGCCAGTGCCAGCACCGCGTCCAGCAGGTCCTCGTCGCTGACCGTCCGCGGCCGGGGCATCAGGCCGGCAGTCCGGTGTCCAGGACGACCTGCCGGGCGGCCGTGTCGACCGAGCCCCAGTCCGGCCGGGTGCCGTCGGCGTCGACGAGGTCGTACTCGTGCATCAGGTCCCAGGAGCCGAGGCACTGACCGGCGAAGCGGGCCCGGTCCTGGTCGGCCGCCAGCGCGGCGATCCCGCGGGCCAGCAGGTGGGGCGTCTCGGAATGATCGAAGTACGGCAGCGTCGCCGCCTTCTCCTGCCAGGTCTCCTCGGTGATGCTGTAGTGATCGAGCATCGCCTCGGAACGCAGCCAGCCGGGCGTCACGGTCAGCGCGGTCACGCCGTGCGGCCGCAACTCGTGGGCCAGCGCCGCGCCGAGCCGGACGACGGAGGCCTTGACCAGGTCGTACGGGACGCTGCCACGGTACGGGACCTCGGCCTTGCCGTCACCGACCTCGATCACCAGTCCCCCGCTGCCCTCGAGCACCAGCGGGATCGCGTAGTGGTTGGTGATCAGATGGGTCTCGATGCCGTTGCGCAGCACCGAGATCGTGGCGTCCAACGAGTGCTCCCAGAGCGGCTTCTCCCAGTCCAGGAAGGGATCGCCGCCCCAGACGTCGTTGATCACGACGTCCAGCCGGCCATGATCACGACGGATCCGGTCGATCAGCGCCGCAACCTGTTCCCGGTCGGAATGATCACAGCGCACGGCGACCCCCTCGCCGCCCGCGGCCGTGACCAACTCGGCCGTGTCCTCGATCGTCTCGGGCCGGTCGATCGGCGACCGCCCGGCCCGGCTCGAACGGCCGGTGCCGTACACAGTGGCGCCGAGAGCACCGAGTTCGATGGCGATGGCGCGGCCGCAGCCGCGGGTCGCTCCGGTGACGAGGGCCACCCGGCCGCTCAACGGTCGTTCTGCATCACTCATGCCACGAGAATAACCGAACGTTCATTTACAAACAACTCGGCTATCCTGCGCACCTCGGATCGACGAAGGACGGCACCGTGTGGACTCCTGATCACTTCGCGGCACCCGAACCCGGGTGGGACGCCCGGCTGATCACGGAGCACCCGTTCGGGATCATGATCAACAGCGACGCCGGGACTCCGCTGGCGACCCATGTGCCGATGCTGATCCACCCGGAGGACCGGGATCGCGCCGAATCCGGCCTCGAGGGCTGCCGGATCATCGGCCACCAGGCCAGGGAGAACCACCAGTGGCGGACGATCACCGACGGCGACCGGCTGTTGCTGATCTTCAACGGCCCGCACGGGTACGTCTCGCCGACCCAGTATCCGGACCAGCCGGCCGCACCGACCTGGAACTACACGGCGGTGCACCTGACCGGGCCGGTCACCCTGTTCCATGATCACGACGAGCTGCTCCGAGTGATCGACCTGACCATCGACGCCACCGAACGGGACCGCGATCCCGGCTGGGACCGCGAACCGTCCCGGGACTACTTCGACCGGATCGTCGGCGGCATCGTCGCCTTCCAGCTGACCGTCGAGTCCGCCGCGAGCACGTACAAGCTGAGCCAGGACCAGCCGGAGCACCGCCGGACCCTGGTCACCGAGCAGGCACTCGCCGATCCCGATCACGGACGGCGCCGGCTCGGTGACTGGATGCGCCGGGCCGGCGGCTGATCAGGCCGGTCGGCCGGTGCTCTCCCGTCCGATGACGGTGAAGTCCACGGTCAGGTGGCGGGCCGGTTCGGTGGCGCCGCCGATCCGCTCGGTCAGCATCCGGACCGCCGCGCGGGCGATCTCCGCCTTGTCGGGGGCGATCGTGGAGAGGGTGGGGGTCACGGTGCGGGCGGCTTCGATGTCGTCGATCCCGATCACCGCGACGTCGTCGGGGATCCGGACGCCACGGGTGGTCAGCGCCCGGATCGTCGCCACGCCGAGGCGGTCGTTGAAGCAGAAGATCGCGTCGAGGTCGGGCTCCCGCGCTAGCAGGGCGGCGACGGCGTCCGCGGTCCGCTCCGGGGTGTGATCACCGTCGACGGTGCTGATCAAGGTCTCGTCGTACGCGAGCCCGGCGGCCTCCAGCGCGGCCCGGTAGCCGGCGTAGCGCCGGGTCGGCTCCAGCCGTTGCCGGCCCACACCCTGCTGCGGTGAGCCGACGACACCGATCCGGCGCCGGCCCAGGCCGAGAAGATGATCAACGGCCGCGGTTGCGACGGCCCGGCTGTCGACCGCGACGCTGTCCGCGGTCCGGACCTTGCCCTCGCCGAGCAGCACCAGCGGCGTCTGATCGGACCGCCGCCGCAGGAAGGCGTCGGAGACCGACCACGGTTGCAGGATGACGCCGTCCAGGAACCTGCTGTGGAAGCCCTCGGCGACGTTCCGCTCGCGCTCGAGGTCGCCGTCGGTCGCCTCGATCAGCACGGTGAGCTCGTGCTGCCCGGCCTCGCGGGCGATCAGGTCGGCGAGTTCGGCGAAGTACGGGCTGCCGAAGGTCGGCAGGGCCAGTGCGATGACACCGGTCCGGCCGCGGCGCAGGTTGCGGGCGGCGAGGTTGGGCCGGTAGTCGAGCTCGGCCAGCGCCCGCTCGACCTTGCCCCGGGTCTCGACGGTCAGGTGCGGATAGTCGTTGAGCACGTTGGAGACGGTCTTGATCGACACCCCGGCCAGCCGGGCCACGTCCTTGATCGTTGCGCTCATGATGCCAGGAAGCGTACGTACTCGAAGCTTGCGGTCAGTCCCGCCCCCGGACCGGCGCCGAACGCGGACAGGCCGAGCCGCGGCTGCGCTCCGGCGGGCAGCGTCCGCACACCGTGCCAGACCCAGTGATCACCGTCGGCGCTGACCGCCGCCCGGTAGCGGTGCTCGCCGGTCGCCGGGTCGACCTCGTGCTTCAGCCGCAGCCAGACCGTGTCGCCGGCGGTCGGGCCGAGTCGCGCGTCCCCGTACACCACGCGGCCGGCCCACGGCAGTTCCTTGCCGAACGTCACGTGCCGGGTCCGTCGCGCCGCTGCATAGGTGAGGTTCACGAAATGATCATCGCCGGCGTACGCGATCAAACCGGCCTGCGGCCAGGCGGCCGGATAGCCCTCCCCGTAGGGCACGGTGACCTTGGTCTCCACGGTCCAGTCACCCTCGGGCGGCTGCCGCAGCAGCAGCGCCGCACCGTCGTCGGCCACCGGTCGCTGATCGATCAACTCGACGGACTCCTGCACCGGCAGGGTCAGCCGACCCTCGCCGACCTGCGCGGCGGGATCACGCAACGGCTGCCAGCCGCCGCCCAGACCATGATCGAATTCGTCGCCCGCGCCCGGCAGCGGCGCACCGACGACCGGGTCCGGGACCTTCGTGGTGACCGGGGTGAACAGCGGCGCCACGGTGACGTCGTCGAAGTCGGCCGCTGCCTCGTTGCTGATCAGGCCGAACCGCCCGCCGCCCGAGGACGGTGGCAGCGTCACCCCAGCGGTCGCCAGCGGATCGTCGAGGCCGTGGTCGGTGACCGTCGCCTCCAGCCGGCTGCCCCGGATCCGGACGTCGAGTTCGTGCCAGTCGTCGTACCGGAAGCCGGCCGGCAGCGGCCGCGTTCGACGATCGACCACGGCACCCTGCCGGCGCACCATGATCACGAACGACGCCGAGTCGCGATCGATCACGGCCTCGACCGCCACCTGACCCCGGGTGAAGCTCAGGCCGGCCGCGCCGCGCCCGTCGGCGCCGTGCCGGACCGCGCCGCGCAGCCGGACGTCGCCGCGGGCCAGCCTCGACGCGACCATCGTCCGGCGTCCGGGTGGGCTGCTGAGGAAGCCGCCGGCCGGCTCCCGTTCGACCGTCCAGCCGGGCAGCGGCTGCCAGACCCGTGGCGACAAGCCCTCGCCCTCGAACGCGTCGGCCGTGCCGGCGATCATGCTCGGTGCCGGCTGCGGCCCGTCCAGCAGTCCCCGGCCGCCGTTCGTCGTCGGCCAGCCGTCGACCCAGTCAAGCCGGCTGATCACCAACTGCCTGCGATTCAGCGTCCCTTGCAGATAAGGATTGTTGCGGTCGATGGCATGCGTGACCAGCCACGGCTGGCCGGCCAGGTCGGTGGCCATGGTGTTGTGACCGACGCTGACCCACCGGTTGCCGGTCGGCACCTGGACCGGCGTCCCGCCCGCGTGCCGGCCGAGCACGGAACGGCCGTCGCGATCGAGGAACGGCCCGAGCGGGGTACGAGCCCGTCCGACCTGCACCGGGTAACCGGAGGCCGGTCCGGCGCAGCAACCGCCGATCGCGGACAGGAACAGGTAGTAGTAGCCGTCCCGGTGCACCAGGTGCGCGGCCTCGTAGCGGTTCTCCAGCGTGACCTGGACCGGATCGCCGACGGCGGTCAGCCCGTCCGCGGACAGCGGCACCACCCGGACCCCGCCGTCGACGGAGCCGTAGTAGAGATACCGGGTGCCGTCGGGCGTCGCGACCACCTCCGGGTCGATCACGTTCCGCCAGGCCTCGGTGCCGGGCACCGGCTGCCAGGTCTCCGGGCCGGTGACGTAGGCACCGGAGTCGGTCCACGGACCCTGTGGCGCCGCGGCGGTGGCGACCCCGATGGCCCGCCAGTGCCGGTCCGTCCCGGCATTCACCACGTACGAGTAGTAGAGCAGGTAGCGCCCGTCGACGTACTCGATGTCCGGCGCCCAGTACAGCCGGTCGGCCTCGTCGCCGAACCCGTCGTAGCGAGGCTCGGTCTGCTCGGTGAACACGTCGCTCACGTACTCCCACCGGACCAGATCGGCCGACCGGGCGATCATCAGTTTGCGGTAGTGATCACCGGGGAACAGCGGATCTCCCGTCGCGTACGCGTACCAGTAGCCGTCCCGGCCCCTGATCATGGTCGGGTCGGCGATGTTGGGAATCGTCTCGCCACCGACCGGATTGGTGAAGGACGGCGGCGATTCGGCAGCGGCCCGAGGCTGCAGCATCGCCAAGATCAAACTCAACCCGGCCAGCACCGAGATCATGCCGACGCGGTACGCCCTCGCCCCGTGAACGACCACCGGAACCTCCCCTGTGAGCTCCAGACCTATAACGTTGTCTATTACGTTGTAGAAGCTGATGTCCAGTGCCTGTCCAGCGACCGCCGGGATCCATCGCGGTACGACATCCCTGTACGGGTGGGATTCCTGAGGGTTAAAGTACTGATCCCAAGCCCCGGACCCCGGCTCGCGAACGACTCTGGGGGTGTGGTGTGCCCGTGAAACCTGACGGCCGGCCGGACGTCGCAGGAGGTACGGTTCGATGACGAGCCATGATCACGATCACGTGAATGATCAACCCGGCCTTCACCAAAGAGTCATCCGGCAGCTGACCAGGGTGGCCTTCGAGTTGTCGGCGGCATCCAATCTCGCCACCGACGGCGTCTCGGAACGCATCGATGCGGCGGTGGAGACGCTGGACGAGGTGATCAAGGACCTGCGCCGCGCCACGTTCGAAGCCGTGGCCGACCAGCTCCAGCCCGAGACCGCGCCGACACCCGGCCGGACGGGTCCCTCACCCCAGGACGGGGACGACCGGAGCCGCAACGGCGACCACGGCTAGCGGCCGCTGTCGTCGCCGAGAAGGTCCGGGCTGAGCTGGCCGGCGGCGACCCGCGTCGCCAGCTCCGTCAAGGACTGCCGGGACCGGCGGGCGTGATCACGAAGCACGGCGAAGGCCCGGTCCATGGAGACCCCGAGGGCCTGGGCCGTGACTCCCTTGGCCTGCTCGATGGCGATCCGGCTGTTCAGCGCGACCTGCAGCTGCGCGGCCAGGCGCTCGTTCGCCTCGGTGGCCCGGTGCTGCAGGATGGAGATCGTCGCGACGTCGGCGAGGGCCTGGGCGATCTCGACCTGATCGCCCGGGAGCGGTCGATCGGTCACGCGGAACAGATTCAGGGCGCCGATGATCTGGCCCCGCAGCCGGAGCGGGAGCGCGTAGATCGGGCCGAGCCGCAACCGCCGCATCTCGGCCGCGAACAACGGCCAGCGCTCCGCCTGGTCGGCCGCCGAGGTGACGACGACCATCTCGCCGGTGCGATAGCAGTCGAGGCACGGACCTTCATGGTTCTGGAGTTCGAGCAACTCGAGCAGCCGGGTCTCCTCCGACGAGGCCGCCATCACCCGCAGCACACCCTGGTGGTCGGCCAGCATCAGGCCCGCGCTCTCGGCGTCGAGCAGGTCGGTGCAGCGAGCGACCAGTTCGTCCAGAAGCTCGACGACATCGAAGTCGTTGACCAGGCTGTCGGCGAGTCTGACGAAGAGGTGCCCGAGACGTACCTCTCGAGATTCCATGGCGCTCATCTACCCACCCATCCTCTTATCCCATCGCGTCATGGCTCAAACCTGATCACCCGGGAAACCACGTCGCGAGCCACTTCGACGACGGAACGGTTCTCGGCGAAGGCATGGGCGCGCAGCCACGCCAGCGCCGCCTCGATCGGGATGCCGAGCTGGACCATGATCATGCCGGACGCCTGATGGATCTCGGCGCTGCCGAAGTGCTCGATGACGTTCGGCGTCCCGGTGCCTGCGTCGAACGTCGTGTCCAGGGCCTGCCCGGTCGCCTCGTCGGCCGCCGTCATCATCCGGCTGAGTTCCCAGGTCCCGAGATCCCCGGCGGTGCCGCGATGGGAGACCAGGACGCCGAGGCTGATCGCCCCGATCCGCAACGGCACGGCGAAGACGGCGGCGATGCCCAGGGCCGAAGCCTCCCGAGCAAAGAGCGGCCAGGTCGCGACGCGGCCGGGAGCGGCGAGATCACCGACCAGAACCGGCAGTCCGGAGGCCAGGGCATCAACGGCCGGGCCCTCATGGCACAGCGCGGAGACCTCCTCCAATCGATCCGCCATCACCCCAGCCGACCCCCACAACACGCGATGACCGCCCCTGCTGATCAAGATCACTGCGACTCCGTCGACGGACAGATCCCGCACCGCCGAGGTGCACAATTCAGCCAGCGCCGGTGATGGCGGCGTGCCCGCGACTTCTTCGGAACCCTCCATCCGGCCCTTCCCTCGAGCACACTTTAGCCGCACCGCCGGGCGGGGTCCCGACGGTGCGACCGGTCACCAACTCGACTTGGTGATGCCGGGCAGCTCACCCCGGTGGGCCATCGCCCGGAACCGGATCCGGCTGATGCCGGCGGCCCGCAGGAAGCCCCGCGGCCGGCCGTCGACGGCGTCGCGGTTGCGCAGCCGGACCGGGCTGCTGTCGCGGGGCAGCCGGGCCAGTTCGCGGCGTGCCTGGTCGCGCTCGGCCTCCGTACTGGCCGAACTGCGGATCACCTGCTTCAGGCCGGCCCGGCGGTCGCGGTAGCGCTCCACCGCCACGGCGCGCTGCTGGTTCTTGATGATCTTGCTGCGCTTCGCCATCGGCTCACCGGTCCTCGCGGAACTCGACATGCCGGCGGATCCGCGGATCGTACTTGCGCACCACCAACCGGTCCGGGTCGTTGCGCTTGTTCTTCTTCGTGACGTACGTGTAGCCCGTACCCGCCGTCGACCTGAGTTTGATCAACGGACGCACCTCGTTGCGCCGAGCCATCGGCGACCTCCTGCTCCTGCTAGTTTGGATATGACAATCATATTCATTAGAGTACGGGAAGCCAACCACAGCGAGGAGAGCCGAACGACCATGAACGACAGCCCGTACCTCTCGGTCGCGGTGATCGCCTCGGTCGATCCGGTTGCCCGGCAGTCCGCGGCGGCGACCGTCCTGCTCGACCTGCCGGACGCCGTCCAGCTCAGCTACGACCTGGTGGCCCGGCCGGCTCCGGCGCTGCACCGGGTGGTCGCGGATCCCTATGGGACGGCCGAATCCGAGGTCGTCGAGCTTGATCACGAGTGTCTCGGCTGCACCCTGCGGCACGACGTGCTGGCGACCCTGGCCCGGCTGGAGGAGGTCGACCGCTGGCGCACCGTCGTGCTGGCGCTCCCCCTGGCGACGCCGCCCGAACCGATCGCGGCCGCGATCGACGCGGCGATCCGGGACGGCCGGCTGAGCGGCATCGGACTCGCTCCGGTGCTGGCAGCCGTCGACGGCGAGGCTGCCGTACGGGACGTCCTCGGCGACGACCTGCTCGACGAACGAGGCCTGGCGCACGGCCCGCGGGACCGGCGTTCGGTCGGCGAGGCGGTGTGCGCCCAACTGGAGTACGCGGACGCGGTGCTGGCCGTCGGCAACGCCGACCGGCAGAGCCGCAGCCTGCTCCGCCACCTGCTGGCCTCGTCCGCGTACCTGGCCAGCCCGCATCGCATCGACGTCGCCGACCTGATCGGTCGCCGGCACGACCTCGAACCGGCCCGGAGCAGGATCGATCCGCTCCGGCCCGTCGGCCGGGCCCGCCCGGACGCCGACGGGGTCTGGACCATGGTCCTGCAGTCCGGCCGGCCGTTCGAACCGCATCGGCTGATGGCTCGACTGGAGGACCTCGGCACCGGCAGCATCCGCGCCCGAGGCCACTTCTGGCTGCCCAGCCGGCCCGGGCTCGCCTGCGTCTGGGACGGCTCCGGCGGCCAACTCAGCGTCGGCGTCCACGGACCGTGGCGCGACCGGATGCCGGGCACCGCGCTCAGGATCACCGGGATCGACGCCGCGGAGCGGGAACGGATCCGCGACGCGTTCGCAGCGGTCCTGATGACCGAACGGGAACTCGGTGACCTGGACCGCTGGCGCGGTGTCGACGACGGATTCGACCCGTGGCTCGGCGCCGCGAACTCGGCCGCCTGACCATGATCATGATCGCGACCCCGCGCCGGAGCTGATCGATGTCCGACCACTCTCCGACCGGTTACCGCCGCGGCTTCGACGCCGCCGCGGCCGACTTCGACGCCCTGGGGCTGCACCTCTGGGGTCCGATCGGCCGGGCCACCGTCGCCGCCACCGAGCCAGGGCCCGGCGATCGGGTGCTCGACGCCTGCTGCGGTACGGGAGCGTCGGCGATCCCCGCGGCGCACGCCGTCGGCCCGGACGGTTCCGTCGATGCGGTCGACGTCTCGCCGCCCATGATCGACATCGTCCGCGCGGCCGCCGCGACTCTGCCGCAACTGCACGGCCACGTCGCCGACGTGCTCGGCTGGTCCGGGTCCGGCTACGACGTGGTGCAGGCCGCGCTCGGCATCTTCTTCTTCCCCGACATGGCTGCCGGCACCCGCCGGTTGATCGGGATGGCCCGGCCCGGCGGCCGGATCGGGTTCACGGTCTGGCGGCGCGGTGCGATGGAGGTTCCGGGTGATCATCTGGCGCGCGCCGTCAACGCCGTCACCGGCGCCCCGCTGCCCGCACGCAGGCCCCACCTGATCAACGAGGTCAACGCGGCCGAGCCGTACGCCGGCTGGCTCGAGGGCCTCGGCCTGACGTACGTATCGGTGATCACCGACGAGCGGCGGCTCGACCTGACCGAGGAACTGGCCTGGTTGATCATCACCGGCTCGGGCTACCGGTCGGCGATCGCGGGACTCCCCGGAGATCAGGTCCGCGCGGTACGAGCCCGCTACCTGGAGACCCTGGCCGGCGACGGCATCACCGAGGTCGATGCCACGACCTTGATCGGCGTCGGCACGGCGCCCGGCTGACCATGATCACGAGCCGGTACCCCAGTCGGTGATCACGCCGCAGTAGGCCAGGACGAAGGCTGTGCACGGGACCAGGTAGGTCGCCGCCACGACCGTGATCGCCCGGAAGCCGGGCCGGCGCCGCAACAGCATGCGATAGGCCACCAGCAGGATCGGGGCCATGATCAGATGCAGCGGCAGCAGCGAGCGGTCGAGCACCGTTCCCGTGCCCGCGAGCACGGCCGCCACGACCGCACTGGCGGTCCACAACGCGAAGCCCAGTTCGAAGGTCGCCCGATCGCCGAGGGCCACCGCGGTGGTCCGGGCCCCGGCGGCCTGGTCGGCCGGCCGGTCGACCAGCGTGGTCGGCAGGTAGAGCGCGGCGACCGCGAGCGAACCGATCAGCGCCATCGGCCACGGGAAGCCGGTGAGCGTTCCGGTCAGGGCGACCCAGCCGCCCAGCGGGCCGAGGCCCGCGACGGCGAACGCGTTGACCGCGACGTCGGCGCCGGGCCGCGCCTTCAACCGCAGCGGCGGAGTGCTGTACGCCCAGCCGAGCAGGACGGTCAGCCCGACGCCGAGGGTGAACAGCCCACCGAGCGGGAGCGCGGCGAGCACCGCGGCGGCGCCGGCCGCGATCCCGATGCCGATCGCGTGGCGGCGGTCGAGCAGGCCGGTGACCAGCGGCGCGTCGGCCTTCCGCGGGTTGCGCCGGTCGGTCTCCTGATCATGGGCGTCGTTGATCGCGAGCACGGCCAGCCAGATCAGCGGACCGGCGATCAGCCCGGCGTACGCCAGCGTCACCGCCTCCACCCCGGTCGGCACCAACCGCCGGGTCGCCAGCACGAAACCCAGGTGCAGGGCGACCAGCGAGACGAGCCAGAACTGCGGCCGGGCCATCGCCAGCACCGCCACCCAGCGCCGGCCCGCGGCCCGGCCGGGTCCGGGATCGAGCCTGGTCGTGGTCCCCGCGGATTCCGGCATCGCAGGCCTTTCGCTCGGGTCGGAGCCCGGCACCGCGCCGACTCCTACCTCGATCACAGCACCCCTCCCGGCACCGGCCATCCCCCGCAAGGGTGATCACCACCCTCCTCCCGGGCCGATTCGACGGACAACGTGGAACTTCGAACCCACCAGACCCGGCGCAGAGTTCCACCTTGATCGGAAGGTCAGCCGACGAGAGCGTGGGCCACGGTGAGCGGGATGCGTTCCTGTTCGACCCGCAGGTGGCGCCGCCAGTCGGGGGCCGTCAGGTTCAGGTGCACGTCGCGTTCGGCAGCGGTCAGGTGCGGCAGGTCCTTGCGCTCGCCGCTGCCTGATGCCGATCCCGCGCGCATCGAGTGCAGGGCGCCGGATCGCCTCCGGCGTCTCGGATCCGATGATCGCCACGGTCCTCCCGGCCAGGACTCGATCACACCAGGATCACCGGCACTGGCGAATTCCCGCCCGGGTGACCTTCAACGGCCGAACTCGTCCACGACGGTGATCATGATCACGATGCGCGCTCGCCGGCTCCCTTGCGGGCCAGATGGATCGGGTACGAGCGCTCGGCACTGTCCTTGGTGACGCCGATGACGATCCCCATCGACTGTTCCAGGGCGCTGAACTGTCCCTCCGGGGCGCCGACGACGAGCTGGAACCCGAGCCGCCGCCAGGCATCCACGCCGCGCGCCGCATGCCGGACGTCGGCCTTGATGAACGCCTCGTCCAGCACCACCGGCATGAAGCGCGGCCGGTCCCGTTCCTCGTCGCCGAGGTGGTAGCGCAGGGCGGCCCCGACGATGAACGCGGTCAGGGTCTGCGTCTCGCCGCCGGACTTGCCGCGGAGATAGTCGTACCCGGCGCCACGGATGCCGTTGCCGTCCACCTCGCTGGCGGTGACCTTCAGGTGCTTGCGGACGTCGAGCAGCAGGTTGCGTTCGCGCTCGTCGCCCTGCGGCCGGATCCGGTCCACGGTGGACCGGATCGCCTCGAACTTGGCCTCGATCTCGTCCAGCCCCATCCGCGGGTCCATCGAGCCGCTGGCCAGCGTGCGCAGCGCGTTCTTGAACGACACCACGACCCCCGGCGTCCGGGCCGAGCTGTTGATGTCGAGCGTGGTGTCGTTGCCGAACGGGATCTCGGCAAGGATCCGCTTGATCGGCCGCAGCCGCTCCTCGATCTCATGGTGGGTCCGGTCGTACGCGTTGTGCAGCGTCATCAGGTCCTCACCGCCCCACTCGATCACCTGGCGGGCCCAGTCCTGCCGCTGCTCGCTCAGCCCCTGCTCGCGCAGGTCGGTGAGGATCGCGTGGTAGTCCTCGTACGAGGCGAGACCGGTCCCCCGGTTCGGGTCGTACCACTCGTTCTGGAAGGCGGCGAAGGCACTGGTCAGACCGGTCACGGCGGTCTCCAGCCGGCTCTGGGCCAGGTTCTGGCTGTTGGCCAGCTCCCGCGGCAGATGCCCCGGCTGCTTGCCGCGCAGGTCGACGTACTCGTCGAACGTCTCCAGCGTGCCGTCCCAGGTGCTGTCGGCCAGGGCCTTGTCGAGCAGTTCCCGCTGGTCGTCGGTCAGGACGATCGACTCGTCGTCCTGCATCGCCCACAGGTGTTCCCGGAGCTGGTCGGCGCCCTCGGTCAGGTCGCCGCGCCGGCGCTCGCAACCGGCGGCGAGTTGTTCCTGTTCCCAGGAGAACTTCTGCGCCTGTTCCCGCTCGGCCTCCAGTTCCGCCAGGTGTTCGCCGAGCGCCTGGAGCTTGTCCTTCGAGGAGAGCAGTTGCGCCTTGGAACCGTTGTAGTCGTCGATCTCTCGGCGGGCGCCGGCGACGTCGATCTCGGACCATTGCGTGTGGCCGATGTGTTCGCAGCCGCTGCGGCGCCGGACCAGCCGTTCCCGGTCGCTCTCCACCGCGTCGAGATAGGTCTCGAGTTCGGAGATCTCCGGTTCCAGCCGCTCGATCTCGGCGCGCAGCTCGGCCCGCCGGGCGTCGTTGGAGAAGCCGATCGTGCGCCGGCCGTGGCCGCCGTGGGCGCCGCGGCCCCGCCGCTGGGTCTGCCCGGACCGGGTGACCCGGGGCTGATCGCCGTCACCGAGATCCTCCGCCCGGTCGACGCACTCGTGGACGAACTCGCGGTTCAGGTGCTGCCGCAGCCAGCCCTCGAACGGGCTGCCGGGCTTGACCAGCAGTCGGCCGGCCAGCACCGCCTCGTCTGCTGTGGCAGGGATGTCGAGGCCGGTGGCGACGCCGCGGTACTCGATCCGGAGCGGGCTGCGCAGGCCGTCGATCGCCTTGCGCAACGTGTTCCGGTGCCGCTCGTCGACCAGGATCGTGTTGGCGAAGCCGCCGAGCACCGCATCGGCGGCGACCCGCCAGTCCGCGTCGTACTCCTCGGCCATGTCGATCAGTTCGCCGACGAACGGAAGGTCCTCGACGGCGAGTCCGGCGGCGTGCGCGAACTCGACCCGGATCCGATGCCGTTCCGGATGGATGTTGCCGGCCCGCTGGCCGAGTTCGGCCTCCTCCTTCCGGGCCGCCTCGCACTGGGCCTTCAGCTCGCCGTGCCGCAGCGTGGTGTCCCGGACGTCCTGCCGCAGCCGCCGTTCCTCGTCGGCGTAATTGGCCAGGAACTCCCGGGCGTGGCTCTGGGCCGCCGCGAAATCGTCCTCGGTCTGCGGCGTCTGGATTCCGAGTTCCCGGGTCGCCCGCTCGTACGTGTTCCGGGAGTTCTCGACCTGGCCCAATCGCAGCTGCAGCCGTTCCAGGGTCGCGTCCAGCGCCTCGATCTCCGCGCCGCCGAGATCGGCCCACTGGCGCCGCTTCTCCTTGACCTGCGCGGTCAGCTCCTTGACCCGGTCGTCCCAGCGGGACTTCGCCGTCTTCGCGGCCAGCTCCGCCTCGGCCGCGGCACCGATCGCCGCCTCGAACAACGCGTCCTTGCGCGTCTCGGCCCACAGCACGAACGGTGACCGGTCCGGGTCCCGCAGCTTGAGCGTGTCGACCCGCTCGATCTCGTCCTGCGCGTCCCGGAGCGACGCATGGTGCTCCTCGATGTCGGCCAGGATCCGGGCCTGCTTCTCCTTGTCCCGCATCTCGCGGTGCATCTCGTCGAGATGATCGAAGGAGCCGATCACGGCGTCGGCGACCGCGAAGGTGCTGGGCCGTTCCAGGACCAGCTGCTTGAACAGGGCATCGACGCTGGTCACCGCCGAGCCGGCGTGCAGGTCGTAGAGCAGCCGGAGCGCCTTGGCGCCGCCCTCGGAGTGCGAACCGATGTTGAGCTGCCGCTGCGCGTGGTCGGCGTAGTCGCCCGGGGTCAGCATCCGCAGTCCGGGCAGGCCCCGCTCCATCAGGTCCTTGCGGAAGGACTTCACGGCCAGCGGCTCGAACAGTTCGACGATGTGGTGCTCCCGCAGCCCGCCGGTGTAGGTGGCGAACCGGGTCTGCAGGTCCCCCATCCGGGCCGCCTCGCGCGGCGCGTAGAACAGCCGGAGCAGGGTGAACCGGGCCCCGGTCGTCGAGGCGAACACCATCGCGATGCAGGACCAGGTGTCGGCGCCGTCGCCGCGCAGCTGGAGCGGCTTCATCGAGCCGTCCGGCTGCTCGGTGTGGTCGTAGACGCCCCGGACGTACGTCAGCGGCGACCGGATGCCCTCACCGCGGGTCTTGGCGCCGGTCTCGTTCGAGGCGGAGTTGAGCGGCTTGTTCGGGTGCATCAGACACGTGTACGCGTCCAGGATGGTCGACTTGCCGGCCCCGGTGGCCCCGGAGATCAAGGTCGACTCGGGGTCCAGCTCGACCCGGTGCACGCCGTCGAAACCGCCCCAGTTGCAGAGCAGGAACGCCTCCGCGCGCCACTGCTGGTTCCGGTCGTCGACCGGGCTGAGCAGCGCCGACTGCGCCGGCTCGTCCATGATCACGTCCGCCCCGGCCGACTCGTCCATGATCGTTTCGGGCATGATCGTTTCGGGCGTGATCGTTTCGGACTGGGTCATCGGCCCTCCTCGCTGGTCGGCTCGTCACCGTCGTCGCTGTCGTCGGCGTCGTCGCCGGAGTCGGCGCGCTGCTCCGGCGGGCCGTCGACCGTCAACGCCTCGGTGAACGCCTGCAGCTGCTCGACGGTCAGCAGCGTCTCGATCACCGGCGAGATCCGGAGCCGGTCCGGATCCTCGGTGACCTGGAGAAAACGATCTTCGGTCAGCCGCTCGATCGCGCGGACGGCGACCGCGTCGGCCCGGACCTGGTCCTTGACGTCGGCCGGGCGGATGTACTGCAGGGTCTCCAGCAGTTCCGACCGCTCGACGTACGCGGCCTCCTCGCCGTCCCGCTTGGCCCGGTGGTGGGCGTCCCGGATCCGAAGCAGGACAGCGATCTCGTCGCGGGTGTAGCTGCGGTTGATCAACAACGTCGGGAACGCGCGGCCGAGCTCCTGCCCGGCCTGGCGCTTGTACGCGACCTCGTTGACCGGGTCGATCACCAGTTCCAGGAACATGTCGTTCAGCCGGGACCGGAGCTCGTCGGCGTCGTCGACGATCGCCTGGTACTCGCGCTGATGCCGATAGGCGGCGACGTGGGTGCGCTTCAGCAGCAGCACCAGCGCCCGCCGGGTGATCAACCGCAGGGTGCCGGTGTCACCGTCGAAGTAGACCCGGTCGTCCCCGCCGTCGTCGATCTCGAGATCATCGAGGTCCGCGACCGCTTCCTGATCTTGGTCCTGCTCGAGCTGGGTGTCAGTCATCGGAGGCCGTACTCCCCTTCTTCATCAGCGGACCTGAACCGTGTCGACGAACGTCAGGGCAGGCCCCAGGTACGTCACCGTCGACCCGTCCGGCCGGACCGCGTGGTATTCCTCGACCGGCAGCCCGGGACGCAGCGCCCCCAGCTCGGTCGCCAGCGTGAGCAGACCGAGCAGGTCCACCGGCCGGCGCAGTTGATCGGGCAGTCCGTTGAACAGCGCCGCCGACGCGGCGATCCGGCCGCGCACGGTCGCCCGCCGGATCTCGGCCGCCAGCTCCTCGTAGAACGGGCCGCCCTTGGCCCGCAGCTCGTCGGCCGAGAAGTCGCCCGGAGCGGTACCGTCGGCAGCGGACAGCGGCTTCAACGAGGTCGGGATCCGTTGCTGGCGAGGCTTCTCGCGCAGGGTGGCGATCCCGGCGACGCCGACCTCGCCGACGGCGATCACCGGGCCGTCCGGATCCTCGCCGTCCTCGGCGTGGTGCCCGACCGGCAACGGCACCGTCGCCCGCGGGCCGTGTTCGGCGGACCAGCCGCGCAGGGCCGCCTGCACCGCCCGCAGCGCGTCGTCGAGCTCACGTTCCCGCTGGGTGTCGTTGGACAGGATGAACGAGGTGAGCCGCCGGGTCATCGCGCGCCGCTGCTCGATCACCGCCGACACGCTGTCGCCGATCATGTGCACGGTGCCGCGCAGGTCGGCCTGGGCCCGCGGCGACAGGTAGGTGTCGGCGAACGGGTGGGTCAGGATCGTGGCGATGTGCTCCTGCAACTGCTGCCGCTCCCCCGCATCGGTGAGCAGCCGCTTGGCCTGCTGGAAGCCGCGGCCGTAGCGGTCGGACTGGGCCAGGTTCCGGGCCTTGGCCAGATACTCGGCGACCACCTCGCCGTGCGGCCGGGTCTCGGAGAAGAACGCGCTGAGCAGCTCCTGCGCCAGTTCGTGGAACGACTCCTCCACCCGCTTCAGGTCGCTCGGCAACCGGTCGATGTCGTCCCGCAGCAGGAGGAACTCGTTGTGCACGTCCTCGTCGTCGGTGAGATCGACCGGGCCGCCGGCCTCCAGCCGCTCCAGCTCCGCGCGGTGACGGGCGAGTTCGTACTCCAGCCGGCCGATTTCGCCGCGCAGGCTGTGCATCCGCGCCGTCGGATCCGAGGTCGCCTTCAGCGCCAGCCGCTGGGCCCGGTCGAGGACGACCCGTACCTGCGACTCACTGACCGCGGCCCGGGTGTTCGTCATCGACTGGACGATCCGGATCGCCTCCCGCGCCTCGGCCGACATCCGGTAGACCTCGCCGCCGCCGGCGTCGGTGTGGCGCAGCAGCCAGCCCTTCTCGACCCAGGCCTTGCACGCCGACCGGACCGCCTTCGGGTCGTCGCGCGGCACCGGGAAGTCGTCGACCTCCTCCCGCAGCGAGTCGAAGGTCCGGCTGACCCGGTGGTGGAACTCCTCGGACGGCATCTGATGCTGGCCCCGGTCCAGCACCGTGGAGAGCGTCGCCAGGATGATCGGCGCCCACTTCTCCTGGCGCAGCAGCAGCCAGGTGGCGTTGCCCATCGCCTCCTGGGCCTCGAGCATGCTCGAGACCGGATCGGTCATGAAAGTTCCTCCCGTTCGGATCCGCAGTATGACGCAGCCTCAGCCGCGCTCGCGGGTCGGTCTCGGCCGTGCGACGTAGCCGCGCTGGACGTTGCCGGGCCGGAAGCCGAGCCGCCGGTACAGGTGCACCGGGGTGTCGCCGACCTCGGCGGCGATGGTGATCTCGCCGCAGTCCTGGCCGCGCAGGAGATCGACGGCGCCGTGCAGCAGCGCGCTCGCCAGCCCGGCGCGCCGGTGCCGCGGCTGGACGAAGACGTCCTCGATCACACCCCGGCCCTCCGGGGTACGCCAGCAGCACAGGAATCCGGCCAGCTCGCCGTCCCGCTCCACGCCGAGGTACGTGGCGTACCGCTCGAGGACTCGCCGGTACGCGACGATCGCGTCGGTCACCGACTGCGGGCGCGGCGCGTCGCCGTGCCGCGCGTCCTCCTCGAGATGGTCCAGCCGGAACAGGTCCCCGCGCAGCGACCAGTCCGGGTCGAGTTCGGCGGCGGGCCGGACCTCGGCCGGCGGGACCACTCCGGTCAGCCGCTCGCCGGCCGGCAGCACCAGCCGGTACTCCCGTTCGAGGTCCCAGTCCCGCAGCAGCAGTTCGGCCTCGACCCAGGCCGGGGTGTCCGGCTCGATGACGATCCGGGCGTGCTCGCCCGGCCGCCACTCGGCCAGGTCGCGGTCGAGGTCGGCGGCGGTGCTCGGGCGCAGGCCGTACAGGAAATTGGCCAGGCCGAGCGCCGGAGCGACCTCGCTGCGGACCGCGACGGACGCCCCGAGCGGGGTGGCTTCGCCGCCGAGTCCCCAGAAGCGGGTCACTTCGTCCACAGGTGCGCGCACGGCGCCACTCTAGGAGGCCGATCCAGCGAGGAGCGTACGGTCGTTCCGGCGGCCGGCTCCGGAACCCCGGCCCGAGGAGGTCAGGATGGCGGAGGACGGCGGACCGAACGGCACGGCGCGATGGGTCGGCGTGACGATCGACTGCCTCGACGTGGACCGCGTCGCGGGCTTCTGGAGCGCGCTGCTGGACCGGCCGGCCGGGCCCAGCCGGCCCGGCTGGGTCTATCTCGGGCAGCCCGGGGATGCGCTGCCCCGGCTCGTCTTCCAGCCGGTCACCGAGCCCAGCCGCGGCAAGGTCCGGCTGCATCTCGACGTCGCCGTCGACGCGATCGACCGGGGCATGGAGCGGGTGGTCGAGCTCGGTGGGCGGTTCACCGGCGAGCGGCACGACTACGCCGAGGGAGTCGTCGTGATGATGGCCGATCCGGAGGGTCACGAGTTCTGTCTGGTCCAGTACGGGCAGCGCCTGGCTGACTGAATCTCGTCGGCCGCGACGCGCCGTGGATGACGTACGGCGGTTGGTCGCCAACCGGGCACCTCGGTATCGTCGCCGGTGCGCACGACCTCAGGGGCAACCACGTCCCTGACGTGAACAGGGGGCCACACGCCATGCAGATCGCCGTCACCGGGTCGATCGCGACCGATCACCTGATGCAGTTCCCGGGTCGCTTCACCGACAGTCTCGTCGACGGCAAGCTGGAGACGGTGTCGCTGTCCTTCCTGGCCGATCAGCTCGACATCCACCGCGGCGGCGTCGCGGCGAACATCAGTTTCACGCTCGGCCGGCTGGGCATGACGCCGATCCTGGTCGGCGCGGTCGGGGCCGACTTCGACGTCGACTACCGGCCGTGGCTGGAGCAGCACGGCGTGGACACCAAGTCGGTCTACGTCTCGAGCACCCACCACACGGCGCGGTTCGTCTGCACGACGGACCAGGCGCAGAACCAGATCGCGACGTTCTACGCCGGCGCGATGATGGAGGCCGGCCGGATCGAGCTGAAGCCGATCGAGGACCGGGTCGGCCGGCTGGACCTGGTCGTGATCGCGCCGAACGACCCGTCCGCGATGCTCGCCCACACCGACGAGTGCCGGGCCAACGGCTACCCCTTCGCGGCCGACGTCTCCCAGCAGCTGGCGCTGATGGAGGGCGACGGGATCCGCAGCCTGGTGGCGGACGCCGCGTACCTCTTCACCAATCAGTACGAGTCCGAGCTGCTGATGCAGAAGACCGGCTGGACGAAGGCGGAGGTGCTGTCCCGGGTCGGCCGCTGGGTGATCACCCAGGCCGCCGACGGCGTGACCATCGAGTCCGCGACCGAGCCGACGCTGACGGTGCCCGCCGTGCCGGTGGCGCGGGTGGCCGACCCGACCGGCGGCGGCGACGCCTTCCGGGCCGGGTTCCTCTGGAGCCTGCACCGCGGCTTCGGCCTGGAGCGGGCCGCCCAGATCGGCTGCGGCACCGCCGCGCTGGTGCTGGAGGCCATCGGCCCGCAGGAGTACGCCTTCGAGCCGAGGGCCTTCGCCGACCGGATCGGCCAGGCGTACGGCGAGCAGGCCGCCCAGGACCTCCGGGCGAACCTGAACGCGCCCGCCCCGGCCGCGGTGCCCGCCGCCGGCTGAGGCCGCCGGGCGTCAGCGACCGGGAGCGAGGGCCGCGCGGGCGGCCTCGACCAGGCTCCGGACCGCCGACTCGGGTGACCTGAAGACCCGCGGATCCGCGCCCGCCAAGGCGCCCGCCATCGAAGCCTGGGCGAGCACCACCACGGCGTCGCCGGCCAGCTCCGCCTCGACCGCGTCGCGGATCAGCCGGTCGTGCCCGGCCTGATCGCCGCGCTCCCGGCGGGCCACGGCGTCCTCGATCACCAGCGACCGGACCGCGACCGTACCGCCGGCCGCAGTCTCGACCAGCCGGGTCGTCGGGCCGAGCGTGGACGCCAGCGTCGCCAGCACCGTGATGCCGCAGCCGCGCCGGGCGGCCTCGGCCGCCGCGGCCCGGGCCATCGCCGTGTCCACCCGGACCACCGGTACGGAAGCGGCCGCCGCCACCTCCTCGGTCGCCTCGCCGATCGAGGAGCAGGTGATCAACACCGCCGTCGCGCCGCGCCGGGCCAGGGCCTCGACGTGGTCGGCGATCCGCTCGACGACCAGCGGGGTCACCCCGTCGGCGATCGCGGTGTCCAGCAGCCAGGCGTCGCAGACGTGCACCCGCTGCGCGCCGCGCAACCGCTCGTCGTCGGCGACCTGGCCGGCCACCAGGGCGTCGAACACCGGCGGATGCATCGCCCCGGTGTGCAGCAGGCCCAGCACCGGCTCGTTCATCGCGCATCCCACGGCGTGGCCAGTTCGTCGACGATGGTGATCAACTTCTGCAGCCGCGGCACCGAGACCTGCTGCAGCGCGTCGGCCAGGTCGGCCCGCCCGACGACGTCGGCCCAGAGCGCCCGGCCGGCCAGGAAGCCGCTCGCCCCGGCCCGGCAGGCGGCGGCGACCGCGTCGGCGAAGTCGGCGGCCGCGACGCCCTGGGAGAGCACCACCCAGGGTCCGCTGATGCAGTCGTTCAGGGCGACGCAGGCCCGGTCCAGCTCGTCGCCGGCCGCCTTGCCGAACAGCGGCACCTGCACCTTGTACAGGCTCTGCCCGACCACGCTCAGCTCCCGGGCGGCGGTCCGGATCGCCTGCTCCCGGTCGAAGCCGGTCTCCTGCCCGCGGGCCGGCTGGACCACCGGCTCCAGGACCGACAGCAGGCCGCGTTCGGCCGCGGCGGCGGTGAACCGGCGGGCCAGTTCGACCCGTTCGGTACGGCGCTCGTCGTCCCGCCAGATCAGCAGCAGCTTGATCGCGCTGACCCCGGTCAGGTCGAAGTCGTCGGCCAGCACGACGGCGTCCAGGTCGGTGTCGTCGACCGGGCCGCCCGGTTGTTGATCAAGGTCGTCCGCGGCCAGGATCAGGCCGGTGCCGTCGGGCAGCAGCCGCTCCGCGCGGACCCGGTCGAAGCCGTAGGTGCGATCGATCAGGAAGCCGGAGGCCAGCGGGCCGAGGGCGCGGGCGACGGCGAGCTTGAACTCGACCAGGTCCGCCGGTCCGGCCTGGACGCCGGCAGCGGCGAACATGGTGGTCAGGCTGTCGCGCTGATCCATGGCGACCATCGCCAGGGCACCGCTCGGGCGGGCGATCGCGGTCAGGGACGGAGGCCGGCTCGAGTCGGGCATACGGAGATCCTGGGCAGGTCAGGTCCGGGATGCAAGCGCGATCCCAGCCAGCGACATCACGCCGGATCGTCCGGATATTCGGGCTGGCGGAGCCGGGGCGGTTCGTTCTCGTCGTTCGGCAGCGCGTCCGGGGTGTCCGGGACCGCGTCCGCGCCTCCGTACGAGGTCTCGGCGGTCGAGTAGCCGGACGGTCCCTCCGACGGCTGTCCCGACGACGGTGTGGGGCGCTGATCGTTCACGAGCCTTCGCGTACCCAGCGGACCCGGGCGCCAACCGAATCCGGTGAGAGCGTCGCGACGGATTGCCCGCCCGCGGACCGGGTACGGGGAACAGCGAGCACGAGCCGGATCGGGGGTGCAGCCGCACCGATGAACACGTCGACCCAGCCGCGGACCGCCACGGTCCACGGGCTGTACGGGGCCGTCCGTCGTACCTGGCTGCGCCATCCCGGGTGGTCGCTCGCGGCCAAGGGCGCCGTCGCGGCGACGCTGGCCTGGTTCGTCGGAACCCTCGCGCCGGCCCCGCTCTCCGACTATCCGTACTATGCCCCGCTGGGCGCCGTGGTCGCCGCGACCGGGACCGTGGTCCGCTCGATCCGGGACTCCGTCCAGTCGGTGGCGGCGATCCTGGCCGGCGCCGTGATCGCCCGGGCGGTGGACCTGCTCCCGGTGCCGGACGTGATCAAGGTCGCGGCGGTCGTCGGCACGGCCCTGCTCTGCGTCGGCTGGCGGGTGTTCGGCGATCAGGGCCCGTGGGTCGCGATGGCCGCCGTGTTCGTCCTGATCATCGGGGACGGCAACCCGGTCGAGTACATCGGCGCCTACGCCGGCCTGGTCCTGGTCGGGGCGGCGATCGGGATCGGGCTCAACCTGCTGCTGCCGCCGCTGCCGCTGACCCCGTCGGAACGGGCCCTGGACCGGCTCCGCGACGGCCTGGTCGAGCAACTGGAGGCGCTGGCCGGCTGGCTGGAGCACGAAGGCCCCCTGGAGCCGGAGGAATGGGAGCGGCGGCGGCAGCGCCTCGACCCGGTGATCGAGACCGCCCGGGCCGCGGTCGCGCGAAGCCGCGAGGCGTCCCGGGCGAATCGGCGGCTGGCCCGCCACCAGGACTGGATCGCCGCCCAGGTCCGGCGGTCCGCCGCGCTGCAGACGACCGCCGAGGTGGTCGACGAGGTGGTCCGGCTGCTGGTCGACTGGGAATCGAGCGAGCGGGACGATCTCGCCCTGGGCCACCGGCTGCGACCGGCGTTCGCCGCCACCCTGCGCCATCTCACCGCCGCCCTGGTCTCGGACGGTCCCTCCGGGGCTCGGCTGCACGAGTCCCTCGGGAAACTGCGGGAGGTCGTCCGCGAAGCCCGGCGTTCCTCGGACCAAGATCATTTCGTGGCCGGGGCGCTGACCGTCCTGCTGGCCCGGGCCGCCGACGCCCTTGATCATTGACCCGGCGCGCCGGGTCAGGTGGTGGGCAGCCCCAGCCGCTCGGCGAACCCGGTGAGTTCGGCGAGCTGGCCGTCCAGGTCCGGCGAGCCGAGATTGATCACGAGGCGGGTGACGCCCTCGGCCGCCCGGGCCGCCACCTCGTCGCGGGTCAGGTCGAGCGATCCCCAACGGGTGAGCTCGAGAGCATTCGGGTCATGGCCGGCCGCCGCGGCCGCGGAGCGGGCGGCCTGCCACTGCTCGGCGCGCTGCTGCGGGGTGAGCCGGCCGCCCGGGAAGTAGCCGGCGCCGTTGCGGCCGGCCCGCCGGGCCGCGGCGAGGCTGGAACCGCCGACGTGGATCGGCAACGGCGCGCCCGCGTACGGCTTCGGGAAGGAACAGATCCGGTCGAAGGCGAAGAACTCGCCGTGGTGATCGACGCCGTCCCGGTCGCCCGCCCAGAGCGCCCGCAGCACCTCGATCGCCTCGTCGGCCCGGCGCCCGCGGCTGGCGTACTCGACGCCGACCGCTGCGGCTTCGCCGGGCAGAGCGCCCACGCCGATCGTCAGCAGCCGCAGCCGGCCGCGGGACAGCACGTCGATCGTGGCCAGCCGCTTCGCCAGCACCACCGGATCGTGGTACGGCAGCAGCAGCACCGCGGTGCCGAGCAGCAGTCGCTCGGTCGCCGCGGCCACGAAGCTCAGACACTCCAGCGGGTCCGCGATCGCGGCGTCGGACGGGAACGGGATCCCGCCCACCTCCGCCTCCGGATACAGCGCGATGTGCTCGGGGAACTGGATCGACTCGAAGCCGACCTGCTCGGCCCGCCGGGCCACGGTGATCAGCTGTTCCGGATCGAGGCCGAAGAAGCCGGAGTTCCAGGAGAGTCCGAAGCGCACGCCAGGCCCCAACCCCGGCTCCGAGGGTCCTATTCCGGCCGTTCGGGGAACTGATCGGAATTCGATGAGATCAAAGGTTCCCAACCGGGGTCGTGATCCACTACGGTCTGGTGGTGGTTGCCGGAGGGGGCGAACCCCCGAGCGTTCTCTCCGGCAACCGCTCACGTTCTGCGAGGTTGTCAAGATCATCCGGACCGGGCCCGACGACGGGTTCGGGCTCAAAGATCTGATAGCAGCGGATTCGGACTCAGGCCCTGATCAGTGCGATGATGGGGAGCCGCCGACCGCGCCCTGACCGGGCTTCCGCCTTTCCCGGTCAGAACTCGTCCACCATGTGGCGATCGGGCGCGGCAGGTGGTGGGCCATCGTCATCTCGGTGATCATGGTCATCGGCTGTGACGATTCCGGGGTCGCCAGGGGGAGCGAAAGTACGCAATGACGTCCGACCATGATTGGGACGATCCGCAGGCGCCGAGCGATGCGGAGCTGATCAGGGAGTGTCGGAACGGCGACCCCGAAGCGGCCGGTCTGCTCTTCGAACGCCACCACGAAGCCGCGCTGACGTACGCGCGCAAGCTGGCCGGCTCGAGTCGGGCCGACGACATCGCGGCCGAGGCGTTCACCAAGACGCTCGCCCTGCTCGGTGACGGCAAGGGCCCGGACGCGGCGTTCCGGCCGTACCTGATCAGCGCGGTGCACAACACCTTCGTGTCGATGATCCGCTCGGACGACCGCTACGTCCTGGTGGACGACCTGGGCGAGTTCGAGCAGGAGTTCGGCGACGACGAGGCGCCGTTCACCGGTCTCGTCGCGGAAGCGTTCTACGAGTTGCCGGAGCGCTGGCAGGTCGTGCTGTGGCACACCCTGATCGAGGGCGACTCGCTCGAGGTGACCGCCCAGCATCTCGGCACGACTCCGGCCGCGGTCGGCTCGCTCACGTACCGGGCCCGGCGCGGGCTGTCCAACGTCCTGATGGCCAAGCTGGCCGTCGAGGGCGACGAGTGCCTGCCCACCCGAGAACTGCTGCGCCAGGACCCGGACGATCTGAGCCGGACCCAGCGCAACGCCCTGAACCGGCACCTGGACGAGTGCGACAACTGCAACCGGCTGGCCGCGCTGGCCCCGGCCGCGGCGAAGTCGGGCATCGCGGGCATCCTCATCGGCGGCCTGGTCGCCGGCGGCGGTGGCGCCTACCTGGCTCTGCGGCAGCCGGAGGTCGCCGCCGCGGCCGCGACGACCGGGCTGCGGCCGCCGCGGCCGCGGACCTCGCGGGCCTGGGTCGCTGCCCCGGTCGCGGGGGTGGTGATCGTCGTGGTGCTCGCCGTCCTGCTCGGCCGGGCGCTGATGCCGACGGCCACACCCGACGTGTCCGCGCCCGGCATCGGCGGCGCCGCGTCGAACGGCCCGACCCAGGCACCGCCGCCACCGCCGGCGCCGCCCACCCGCCCGGCGGAACCGCCGTCGAAGCCACCGGCCTCGAAGGCCCCGTCCAAGCCGCCGACGTCGGCACCACCCACGTCGGCACCCCCGACCTCGGCCCCGCCGACGACGTCCGAGCCGCCTGCCTCGGAGCCGCCCAGCTCCGCTCCGCCGACCTCGCGACGGCCCACCTCCGAACCGCCCGCCTCGGCGCCGCCGACCTCGCGGCCCCCCAGCTCCGCGCCACCCACCTCGGCGCCACCGAGCTCCGCTCCGCCCACGTCGGCACCGCCCACGTCCGCCCCACCGACCTCGGCCCCGCCGTCGTCCTCGGCCCCGCCCACGTCGACACCGCCGAGCTCCACTCCGCCGACCTCGCCACCGCCGAGCCCGACGCCGACGCCGACGCCCTCCCGGACGGGCAAGAACCTCGGAATCGCCCGGGCCGAGCACTCGACACCGGCACCGGGCGTGCACCGCCTCGACGTCTATCTGACCGACGCCACGGCGAGCAGCGTGGTCACCGTCGAGTTCGAGGGGCTGGACCACGCCTGGGCAGAGCCGGGCTTCCAGCGCCAGAACGCGGTGTGCCTGCCGACGGCGAGCGGAACGGTCGAGTGCCGGCTGTTCGGCCCGTCCCGGGACGACCGGCCACTCACCCTGTTCGTCGCGACGACCGCCGACGCGCTGGTCGGCCGGATGACGATCAGTGAGCCGGGGAAGTCCGACAAGGACCCGAACAACAACGAGATCGTCTTCGACGGGTGACCAACCCGATCCTGTGACCCAGATCACTCGAAAGCGGCGTCAATCGGCGACGACTGGGGTGTCTAGAAGGGTGAAGCAGGGCAAACAGGGCTCTCACATGGTCCTTCTGCGGGGCTCTGCTTCCCAAAGACGGCACCATTCACTGGCGCGGTCATCGGTGGCGGTTTGCACTTTGTCCGGTACCCGACCACCAGGCCGAACCAGTGAGCGGAGGTCCCGCCCCGGACCTCCGCTGGTGACCGCTCGGGGTGTCCTGTGGGGGTGTCCTTACCCTCAGTCCCGTCCCCCACAGGTACACCCGACGAGCGGCTCTTCCGGGATGATCACGCGGTTCAACGAGTGACCGCGACCCAGGGCCGGAGCCGGGGCAGCCAGCCCGGCACGTTCCCGCAGTACCGGACGTAGTCGTCGCCGAACCGGCGGCGCAGGTGCGGTTCCTCGTAGAGCCGCACGAAGGACACGACGGCCAGGACCGCGATCCCGAGGTAGCCGAGGACGGGAGCCGACCAGAACAGCAGCGCCTGGCCGGCGACCGCGGCGAAGATCGCCACGTACATGGGATTGCGGACATGGCGGTACGCTCCGCCGACCACCAGCCGGCTCGGCGGCGCCGCCGGCACCGGCGTGCCGAACCCCTCGACGACGAACCGGACGAAGGCGTGCACCAGGAACCCGCCGCCGACCAAGATCAACACCACGCCGGCCACCCGGCCGCCGATCGACAGCCAGTCCAGCCCCGGCGGCGGCGCATCGAACCGCCACCGGCTGAGCAGCCAGGGAATCAAGATCACCACCGTGCCCGGCCCGACGAGGAAGAACAGCGCGCTGCCGAGCGCGGCCTGGCGTACCTTCATGATCAGCTCCTAGTCAGGTCGGGTGCCCGCGGCCCGGAGGAAGGCAGCGGCGAAGAGTTCGACCGCCTCGTCGATCGGCGGCATCGGCAGGGCGTCCTCGAGCCCGGGCCGCAACACGACGTGCAGCAGCAGCGGCCCGATCAGCAACTGCAGCAGGACCGGCAGCGGCAGCGACCTCAGTGCGCCGGCTTCCTGGTGCGGCCGGAACAGCGCCGCCAGCGCCGCTGCGACCTTGGGCGCATTGCCGCGCATCAGCTCCGCGGCCGGTCCGGACGGGCGACTGAACAGGTCACCGAGCAGGGCCGGGAAGACCCGCGGCTCCCGCTGCAGCACCGTGATCAGGGTCCGACAGACCCGGCGCACCAGCTGGTCCAGCTCGGCCGGTGGAGCCTGCGCCAACGCGATCAGGTCCGGCAACGGGCTGTGCCGGTCGAACACGGCGGCGAGCAGACTGTCCCGGCCGTCGAACGCGGCATGCACGGCGGGCAGCGAGCAGCCGGCCTGCTCCGCGACCGAGGCGAGCGTGACCGAGCCGAGGCCGCGGTCGGCGATCAGGCCCGCCGCGGCCGCCACGGCCCGATCCCGGACCGGCAGCCGGCCGCCCGGATCGACCCCCGCTTCCCGTACCGCCTGGTCGAGAACGGCCCGGCTGCCACCGAGACGCCGCACCAGCGTGCTGCGCGAGATGCCGGCCGCCCGGGCGATCGCCTCCAGCGGCACGTCGGCCACGTCGCGATCACCTTCGCGCGCCGCCGCGATCGCCGCCTCGATCAGGTGAGCATCGACCTGCCTCATGACACTTAGTTGTACCTCGACTATAAAACAGTGTCAACACCGCTCCCGAGCGCAGCCCGCTGCCGTTCCGCGCGGAGGGCCGGCAGGTAGCAGGCGGCGCCGATCAGGCTGAAGGCGCCGGCGATGATCATGGCGAGCTGGTTCGAGGTCGCTCCGGCCAGCCAGCCGACCAGTGGGCCGATCAGGCTGAGCGAGCCGAAGGCGATCATGGAATCCATCGACAGCACGGTGGCCCGGTTGGCCGCCACGGCCTCGCGGTGCAGCAGCGCGCTGTGCATCGGGCCGGCGGAGCCGTGCAGCCCGTACGTCACCAGGTAGGCGGCGATCAGCGCGACCGGACCGAGGACCAGGCCCATGACGACGGCGCCGAGACCGTTCAGGATCCGGGCCAGGATCGCGGTCCGGGCGACACCGACCCGGGCGGAGCTCAGGCCGGCCAGGGCTGCGCCGAGCGCGAAGACTCCCCACCCGACGGAGGCGACCGGACCCATCAGCGCCCCGGCCTGCTCCTCGCTGCCGAGCAACTCGGCCAGCCGGATCGGCTGAAACGACTCGAACACCAGCATCGCGGCACCCCAGAACACCTCGACCAGGGCGATCCCGCGCAGCACCCTGTTGTCCCGCAGCGTCCGCAGCCCGTCGCGGATCACCACCGGGGCCTGCCGGGCCGAAGCCAGCGCCTGGCGCGCACCGCCGGCCCCGGCTCGGGTCCGCGGCTCCTTGAGCAAGATCACCACGGCGAGCAGGTGGACCAGGGTGAGCCCGGTCGAGACCAGGTACGGCAGCAACAGCGCCGACGCGAAGCCGAACGGATTCCAGAGCACCAGCCCGCCGGACACCAGAGCACCCACCGCGATCGACCCGCCGAGCACCGTGCCGTGGGCCGCCAGCGAGCGGTCGACGTCGGCCCCGGGCGTCGTGGCGTGCACCGTGTCGACGAACCAGGCCTCCAGCGGGCCCGAGTCGAGCGCGCGGAAGACACCCATCAGCGCGGCCGCCAGCGCGAAGGCCCAGAACGAATCGGCGACGGTGTACGCGATCATGGCGATCACGTTGATCACTGCTGCCGTGACGTACACCGGGCGGCGACCGAAGGCGTCGGCGAACCCGCTGGTCGGCAGTTCCAGGCCGAACACCATGAAGCCCATCAGCGACCAGGCCAGCATCGTCTCGGCGACCGTGAGCCCGCGCTCGATCGGGAGCAGCGTGGTCAGTCCGACGACCAGTCCGACCGGGAACCAGCGCGTGAACGTCAACGCCAGGAAGACTCGGCGCGCGGCACCCGGCGACAGGACGGTGCCGGTCATGGCTGATCGAGATCGACGGGATAGGTCAGCTGCCAGACCGAGATCCGGCGCGAGTCCGGGCCCTCGACGTGGTTCTGCTTGAACCGGGTGATCACGGCATTGAGCTCGTCGTGCAGCGCCTGGGCCTCGGCCGCGGTCAACCGCACCACGTCGTCGCTGACTCCGATCGCGTCCCGCCAGGCGGCGGGCCAACTGTGCTCGACGTCGAACCACCGCTGCATCTGCTCGGCCGCATACCGGACGTAGTCGCGGGTCAGCCAGCCGATCGAGGTCTCGGCGTCGTCGTCGCCCGCGAAGTCGCTGGGCCGCCACGAGTGGTACTGGCTGGTCGCCCGCCAGATCCGGCGCTTGCCCTCACCCTCGTCGGTGTCCTCGACCAGCCCCACTGCTTCGAGCTTGCGCAGGTGATAGCTGGTCGCGCCCGTGTTGGTCCCGAGCCGATCGGCGAGCTCGGTGGCCGTCGCCGGGCCGTGCAGCCGGAGGGCCGAGAGCAGGCGCGAGCGCAGCGGGTGGGCCAGCACACGGACGGCCGCGGAATCGAGGCGGATGTTCTCGGGCATGCGTACACAATAACTGTGCACAGAAATTTTGCACAACTCATGTGCATCCACGGTGGCGCGTCAGAGGCTGAGGCTCCCGATCGTCGTCACCCGTTCACCGTCGACCGGGAAGTCGGTTCTCGTGACGCCGGACTCCAGGCAGCCGGACTGGATCAGCGTCGACGGCGCGGCGAAGCCACCGGTCTCGAGCTCGAGCCGGCCACCGGTGAAGCGGGAGCCGGTGGCGCGGTAGTGGTTGGTGCCCTCGATCAGGCGGACATGCACCCCGGCCTCGTCGGTACGGCGGAAGTCGGAGCCGTCCAGGAGCACGGTGAGTTCGGCCTGGCCGGACCGGTCGATCCCGGTGCCCGAGCCGGTCATCGTGCTGCCGGAGACGACCAGGTGTTGATCTTCGTCGCCGGCCATCACGAGCCGGACCTCGGTCAGGGTGGAGCCTTCGAACCGGGCCCGCGGCACGGTGATCGAGACCGGAGCCGAGTCGACGTCGGAGGTCAGCGTGCAACCGCGGAACGTGAGCTCCCCCGCCCCGGCCATGATCATGCCGTCGATGCCGCGGAGGCTGGTGTCGATCAAGGTGATCGGCGCGGTGACCGTGGTGTTGGTCAGCGCCGCCCCGGCCGCGAAGGCGAAGGAGGAATCGCTGATCGTCGTCGGCCGGCCGGACCGGCTCGACTGCTGGGTCACGACGAGCGGGCCGCTGGCCGCACAGCCGCGGAGCTGTGCACCGTCGGCGTTGATCCACAGCATCCCGGACCCGGCCAGTGCGGGCTTGCCGATCACCTGGACGTCCTCGAGGGTCAGGTCGGTGATCTTCACCCGGGCCACGAACCAGGAGCAGACGTGCTGGCGCACGGTGATCCGCTTGGCCGCGGAACCCCAGGCGGCGCCCGAGTTCGCGAAGGTGATCAAGCCCGAGTTGCCGACGTAGGTCAGGTCGTGTTCGTACTGTCCATGGGTCACGAACGGTCCTTGATCATCTCCGTCGCCGTGGCAGTTCTCGACCAGGCCGTACGCGCTCGCGGTCCAGTCGTTGAGGTGCCGCGCGTTGGAGGTGTGGCAGTTCGCGACGTACCCGTACAGGCAGTAGATCTGCTGGGTCAGGTAGCCGGCGCCGCCCCAGGTCACCGAGGTCGGGTTCGCCAGGGAGCAGTTCGTCGTCCGGAAGTACGTGTTCCAGCGGCGCATCACGACCGGCCAGAACGTCTTCGTCGCCTCGACGCTGTCGACGTCGCACCGCACGGCGTACTCGAAGGCGAGCGGGTGGGAGCCGGTGAACTGATCCTTGCCGCCGCCCTCGAAGATCAGGTTCGCGACCCGCACGTCCCGGACGGGCTCCACTCTGGTCCAGGTGATCGAGCGATCCTCCCCCAGTTCCCAGCCGATCTTGTAGTTGACCCGGATGTGGGTGTCGTCGACGATCTCGGTCACCTGGAGCAGCCGCTGCAACTCCCGCTCCCAGCGGCCGGCCAGACCGTTGACCTCAGCCGCGTACCACGAGCCGACCGAGAAAAACGACGCATCCGCCACCGGGAGGATGTCGGCCAGGTCGGGCACGACCTCCTTCAGCGTCGCCGTCTGGACCTCGTCGGTGATCTTGCCCCGGAAGAAGATCACGGCGGCGAACGGGTCGTCCGCGGCGGCGTCCTCGATGCCCCGCGTCGTGATCAACTGATGGCCGAAGTCGAGCTCGACGGCGGAGCGGTCGGTGCGGTGCCGCCGGGTGAAGTTGAGCGGCGTGTGCGCCTCGATCCGGTGGATCGCCGGGTCGGCGAGCATCGCGTCGAGGGCGTCGTCGGCCGGACGGGAGGCGTCGACGATGCCGAAGCGCCGGAAGTCGACGACCCCGTCGTGCAACAGGACCCAGACCGACCGTCCCCGCCCGCGCACCACGGTTCCGCCGTTCACGGCCGGCGGATCGTCGGCGACCGAGCGATAGAGCAGCGGCCCGGGTACGTCCCCGATCCGGGAGTAGCCGCGAGCCAGCGCAAGATCACCCGGCTGGGCCGGCCTGCCCGCCAACTGGCCGACCGTGTCCACCACGGCCGGCGAGTCGGTGGCCGCCGCGGCCGGGGACGGCGCCAAGGCCGCGGCGACCACGCCGCCACCGACGGCCGCCAGCCCCATCCCGGACAGGAACGCCCGTCGCTGATTGACCGGTGGCGTCGCCGCGGAATCGTTCATCGTTCCCCCGTATTATGACACTGCACTGTGATAATGAGTGGCGCTAACGCTAGCCGAGGATGACGTAGCGCACAATGAGAAGCAGCGAACCGTCCGGGATCCGCTCAGCCGGTTCAGAGATCACGCTGTGGTAATCGAGGGAGAGGATGCGGATGACGGCGCCAGGACCGGCCCTGACTCGCGTGGCGACCCGACTCCGCGACGGCGGCCCGGCCTCGGTCACCGAACTGGCTCAGGCTCTGGCGCTGTCGCGTTCCGCCGTGGAGAACGCGGTCACCGAACTCATCGCTCTTGATCTTGTGGTCGACGCGCCGCGGCCGGAGAGTCGCGGAGCCGGTCGGCCGGCCCGCCGGCTCGCCTTCCCGGCCGACGCGGGGGTGGTCGCCGGGGTCGACGTCGGTACGGCGAGCATCCGGGTGGTCCTGGCTGACCTGGCCGGCACGGTGATCAGCCGGCGGACGCTCACCGGCTTCGACCTGGTCACTCGGCCGGCGGAACGCTGGACCGGCCTGATCGAGGGCGTGACCGGCCTGCTCGCCGAGGAGGGCCTCGACCGCGGCGCGCTCCGCGCCACCGGTGTCTCGGTTCCCGGCCTGGTCAGCGACGACGGCCGCGTGATCACCTCGTCGATCCTCCCGGACTGGTCCGGAGCCGCCCTCGGCGCACAGCTGTCCGCGGCGCTCGCCGGCCCGGTCGCCGTCGACAACGACGTCCGGCTGGCGGCCGTCGCCGAGCATCACCTCGGCGCCGCGCGGCTGGTCGACGACCTGATCTACCTCTCGGTCGGCAACCGGATCGCCATGGGGCTGGTCCTCGGCGGCAGGCCGCGCCGCGGCGTGCACCACGCCGCCGGCGAGATCGGGCACCTCGCCTTCGGTGATCTTGGTGGCCCGACCGGTCAGCTGTCCTGGCGGCGGGCCCCGACCGCGGCCGAGGTCTTCCGGCTCGCCGCTGCCGGCGACGCCGAGGCCGACGCCGAGATCGCCGCCTTCATCGCGGAACTGGCCCGCGGCCTCGCCACGGTCGCGATGACCGTCGACCCGGCGATGATCGTCATCGGCGGCGGCCTCTCCCTGGCCCGGGACCGGGTGATCGAACCGCTCACGCGGGACCTGCACCGGGTGATCGGACTACCCGTCGCCCTGCCCGTCGTCGGTGGCCTGCTCGGCGCCGACGCGTCGGTCCACGGTGCCCTGGTGCACGCCTACACGCAACACCGGCGGGCCGTCTACGGCCTCGACGATCTTCCGGTCCCGACCATCCGGCCCCTGCCGGTCAGCGAACCGGACGACGCGGTGTCGCGGGGCAGCGGGCCGGCCTCCCGGAGCCCGGGACCGGCCGCGTCAAGGTCCAGCTGATCAAGGACGACGGCTCGATCCAGACAGCGCCGAACCCCTGGTCGACCCCGGAAGCCCGGCTGATCCGGTCAGCTGCCGGCGTGCCAGATGGACTGGCTCCAGCCGGACGCCGCGCTCAATGCGGCGAGTTCGATCCGCGACGGGGTGAGCTCGAGGACGCCGAACTTCGGGTCGTCGGGCGACGACCAGCTCACCAGCGGGTCGTAGCCGACCGGCGGCGGCGCCGACTTGATCTTGTCCCAGCCCTCGTGCGGGTCGATCCAGGTGACCGGCCCGTCGACGTAGGCCTGCTCGGTCGCGAACGGCTCGAGCGAGGACCGGAGATAGCACAGCGCCAGGTGCGGATGGCTCGCGAGCTCGGCCGCCATGGCCCCCTGCGGGTTCGTCCCGATCCAGACCGTGCGCGTCTCCCAGTCCCAGACCGGGTGCAGGATGCGCACCCGCGGTCGTGCCTGGGCGTCGACCGTGCTCGCGGACGCGTACACCACGCCCTCGACCCGCCGCCGCAACTCCGCCTCGTCGAACGTTCCCATCGCCCCTCCTCCAGGTCAGAGGCTCAGCGTAACTTCGCCGGGTACGGCCGGGTCGCCGCGAGGCCGTGATGCCGGCCGTTCGGCCCCGCCCGCGTCAGTTCGGGCCGGCGGCCCGGTCAGCAGGGCCCAGAGGCGTCGCAATGGACCGGGCCGGCGCGGCCGGACCAGCCGGCCGAGCCGGTCGCGATCGGCCTCGGCGACGAGTTCCGCCCGCCGCTGCCGAGCGGCGAGGAGGCTGTAGTGATCATGGTGCAGGCTCATCGGCGGCACTTCTCCCTTCAGCGGAACGTCTTCCGGTTCGGGCCCAGTCCAGCACCGCCGCGGCGATCGATCTGGCGGGTTTGCGCCATCCCGGTCCATGATCAGGTGGCGGCGCCGCCCGGGTCAGGCCGCGGCACCCAGCGGGAGCGGCTGATCCACCTCGGCCGGAGCCCCTGCCGGCTCCGCGGTCTCACCGGCGGACTGCTTCCGGAACTGCGCGCTGAGGTTGCGGTAGTGCCGAGTGGTCAGCGCGTACGCCGTCAACAGCAGGCCACTGATCCCCATGATCACGAACACCAGCGCGATGCCGCGTTCCGGGCCGGTGCCGAACCAGTCGCCGATCAGGCGAGCCCCCGCACCGTCGGTCATGAACGGCATGAAGACGAACTGGGCCAGCGGGCTGATCAGGAACGCGGTCAGCGGCGAGGCGGACTGCTCCACGCTCTGGGCGAAGCCGAAGACCCGGCCCTGCCGCTCGTACGGGACGACCTTCTGCAGCACCGCCTGCTCCGACGCCTCGGCGAACGGCATCAGCAGCATGAACGCCGCCATCCCGCCCAGCAGCAGGATGATCGAGGCCTGCAGCGGGAAGATGATCGTCACCGTCCACAGCGCCAGGTTGATCAACAGCAGCAGCCGTACCGGATTCGAGCCGAGGCCGGTCCTGCTGATCAACAGGCCGCCGATGATCGTCAGCGAGCTCAGCGCGCCGAGGGCGAGGCCCCAGACCTGAACCGACACCATCGACAGTCCGTACGGGTCCATCAGGGCCATGAAGCCGCCGAACAGGAAGTTGTTGATCGTGGTGAAGATGATCAGGGCGAACAGCCCGCGGGTCCGGCCGACGATGCGGATGGTGCCGCGGAGGTCGAGCTTCTTGTCCGCGCCGTCGGCGGCGGCCACGGTGAGCGCCTCGGGAATCCGTACCGCGTGCAGGTGCAGCAGCGCCAGACCGAGGACGACCACGGCCAGGACCAGCATGGCCAGCAGGCCGCTGATCCCGATCAGGACGCCGCTGATCACCGAGCTGATCAGGAACGAGATCCCCGAGGTGGTGCCGACCAGGCCGTTGGCCTTGCCCCGGCGGGCTTCGTCGAAGAGTGCCGTGACCACGGTGGGCAGCGCGATCGTCCGCAGGTTGCCGACGATCATGCCGGCCATCAGCACGACCACCAGGATCCAGACCCGCGGGTCGGCCGGATCCTTCCAGGCCTGGGCCGGAGTCGCCAGGTAGAAGACCAGCCCGATCGCGTACAGCCCCAGCGAGATCGCCGCCGAGGCCTGCATCACGGCCTTCTTGCGGTGGTGGTCCACGATGCCGCCGAAGAAGATCCCGGTGCCGGCCGTGCTGACCAGGAAGATGCCGGCGATGACGCCCGTCGCGAAGACCGACCGGGTCTCCAGATAGACGAAGAAGGTGACCGCGAACCACATGGAGAGGTTGATCACCGCCACCGGCAGCACGTTCGCGAGCAACTGGAGGAAGGTCCGAACGGCCGGGTCGGTCAGGCTCAGCCGGTTCGCTGCCGCGGGCGCCGGCCCACCGCGCTCGGGGTCGATCTCGATGGTGCTCATCTCGGGCTCCTGGTCTGCGTTAATCACTACGATGACGATAGTTAAATTAATCGCTATGATGATCGTAGTCAAGCCCTCGCGGAGGTGGTTCCGGTGAAGCGATCGAGTGGCAAGTCGCACTGCCCGATCAACTACGGCCTGGAGACGTTCGGCGACCCGTGGACGCTGCTGCTGGTGCGCGACATCGTCTACTTCGGCAAGCACACATTCAACGAGTTCCTCGCGTCCGAAGAGGCCATCGCGCCGAGCGTGCTGTCGAACCGGCTGGAGCAGCTGGTCGCGGCCGGACTGCTGAGCAAGGACAAGGACCCGGCCGACCGCCGGCGAGTGGCCTACAACCTCACCGAGGAAGGCCTCCGGCTGATCCCGGTCCTGGTCGAGATCGCCGATTGGGGCGTCGACGCCGACCCGGACTCGGGTGCACCGCTGGACTGGGTCGCCGCCGTACGGGCGGACAAGCCAAGGATGATCCAGCGGATCACCGACGCGGTCCGCCAGGGCCGAGCCGTCTTCGTCGGCGAGGACAGCCTGATCGCCGAACTGGAGCGACCCGCGGCGTGAGCCGGCGCCGGTCGCGCCGAGTCCGCTCGGCGTGAGCCGCGGACCTACGCCCGCGGGCGGTCCGCCGCGGGGATCAGCTCGCCCGCGGTGATGCTCGCCGTGGTCGACCTGTCGTCGACCCGTCCCCGCCGCGAGTCCGATCCTGCCTCTCGATCATGATCGTCCACGCTCGGCGCGACGGCGGGCGTTCTGCCGCCGGCCCTTGCTGACGTTGCCGCAGTCGGCCATGCTGCACCACCGGCGGGACCGATTCTTCGTCGTGTCCAGGAACAGCCAGCCGCAGGGCATCCCGCCCCGACCCTCGCCGGGGCAGATCTTGATCTTGGCCAACTCCGGATCACGAAGCAGATCGAGGGCGGAGACTGCGACCTGCCGGATGACGTTGCGGGGATGGGGTTCCGGCCAGTCGAGCTTCAGGTGAGGCCCGACCGCGACCCAGGACGCGGCCCGGAGGGCCTCGGCGCCGAACGCCTGCAGTTCGGCCAGATCCCGGTCCGGCGGCTGCTCTCCTGCTGCCACGGACGCGAAGCTGCGATAGACCGCATCCCTCAGCACATCAGCCTGGCCGAGCAGCCGGCGGGCGACACCAGACCGGTCGAGCAGCGGCCACATCGCGAGGGCTTGGCCATGATCGTAGAGACCCTGCCGAAGACCCCAGGCGACCAGGTCGCGGCCGTCCCGAAGATGATCTTGATGGTGTTCCAGTTCGCGCGGTTCCGCGTGCGGACCGCCGCGCGGTTCGATGGTGTTCGCGAAGTCCAGACAGAGGGCACCAGAGATCGCCGGGCCCAGGGCCCGGACTCGAAACTCCAGCTCCTCCGCCGGTGCCCGACGTTCCACCGAACCTACCTCCTAAATCCACTTCGATGGTAACATCGAGCCTGCTTCCGTCTAATGACGTTTTGCTGGTAGCAAGGAGTGATCGGTCCATGGCCGAGGAACGCCTCGCCCTGCGGACCGCCGCACTGAGCGTCGGTCAGTTCGGCATCGTCGTCGCCTTCCAGGCGGTGGCCATCGTCCTGCCCGCGGTCGGCGCCGGTCTGGGCCTGGCGCCGGCGGCCCTGCAGTGGCTGGTCGGGGCGACCGCGCTGACGTACGCCGGCGGGCTGCTGGTGGCCGGGAGGCTCGCGGATCGCTTCGGGGCGCGACGGATGTTGATCATCGGATCCCTCGTCCTGGTGGTGTTCAGCGGCTCGGCCGCCGCGGCCCCGTCCGAGGCCGTGCTGATCGCGGCCCGCGCCGGCCAGGGTGCGGGCATGGCGCTCTACACACCGGCGATGATCGCCTTGCTGTCCACCGGGTTCGCCGACGAGGATCGGCGACATCGAGCACTGACCTGGTGGAACGCGGCCGGCGGCGCCGGCGGCTTCTTCGCCGTGGCCGCCGGTGGCTGGGTCGCGCAATACAGCTGGCGAGCCGCGTTCGTACTGCTCGCGCTCCCGCCGCTGCTGACCGCGATCCTGACCGTGCTGGCGTTCCCGGCGGAGCAGGATGGCGGGGCGGAGCCGCCGCGCCGGGTGAGCCTGATCAACGCCGGCCTGCCGCCGTTGGCAGCGACCTTGATCATCTTCGGTGTCACCGGGCCGAACGAGACGATGAGCACGCGGACCCCGTTCCTGGTCGGGGCGGCGGTCCTGATCACGGTCTGGCTGATCCGGGAGCGACGGGCCCGGCACCCTCTGGTGACGCCCGAGCTGCGGAACTGGCCGGCCCTGCAGCCGATCCTGCTCGCGGTCCTGCACGCCGCGGCGATCAACACCCCGATCTTCTTCTACGGTTTGTTCCTCCAGGCCTACCGCGGCGCGACGACGTTCGAGGTCGGCCTCGGCTACGTTCCGGCGAACGTCGGGCTGGTCCTGGGTTCGGTCCTCGGCGCCGCGGCGGTTCGGCGCCGAGGCCGCCGGTTCACCATTGCGGCTGGGATGGGCCTGGTCGGTCTCAGCGTTCTGCTGCTGGCCACCGTCGACGCGGCGAGCACGGTCTGGCACCCGTTCCTGCTCGGCTGGCTGCTGTTCGGCATCGGCGCCAGCGCCGCCCAGCTCGGGTTCATCGGCCTGGCCGGCCGGTTGCCGGCGGCCGCAGCCGGGACGGTCGCCGGGCTGCTCACCGCCGGCGGCCAACTCGGCACAGCGATCGGGCTGGCCCTGCTCGTCGGCCTCGCGGCCACCGCCGAGGACCCGATCGCCGGCTACCGCCTGGGTTTCCTCGGCGCCGGGGTCGCCGCGACTCTCGGGGTCATCGCGGGCGTCGCGGCTCTCGGCCGGGTCCGGTCCCGTACGGCCCGCCGCGGTCCGGACCGGACCGCGGTCCGGGAACACTAGGCTGGGCGTCCGGAGCGTCGTTCGGAAGGGTGGGCCGTGAGCGATCTGTCGTCGGTGGGGCTGTCGCCGGAGTATCTGAAGATCGGGGCGTCGTCGTTCTACGAGTTCGCCGCCGCGGTCGCACCCCACGTGCTGCCGACCTCGCGCAGCCAGGAACGCGGTGGCCGGCACGCGGGCGACCTGTCGCCGCACGGTACGACGATCATCGCGGCGAGCTTCGCCGGCGGAGTCGTGCTGGCCGGCGACCGGCGGGCCACGGCGGGGGCGATGATCGCGCAACGGGAACTCGAGAAGGTGCACCCGGCCGACGAGTTCTCCATGATCGGCTTCGCCGGCTCGGTAGGGCTGGGCATCGACCTGATCCGGTTGTTCCAGTTGGAGTTGGAGCACTACGAGAAGCTGGAGGGGTCGTCGTTGTCCCTGGTGGGCAAGGCGAACCGGTTGGCCACGCTGGTGCGCGGGAATCTGCCGTTGGCGATGCAGGGGCTGGTCGCGGTGCCGCTGTTCGCGGGCTGGGATCAGGCCGCGGGCCGGGGCCGGATCTTCTCCTACGATCCGACCGGCGGGCGGTACGAGGAGCACGAGTTCCACTCGATCGGTTCGGGGTCGGTGTTCGCCCGGGGCTCGTTGAAGAAGCTGTACCGGCCCGAGCTGGATGCGACCGGGGCGGCGACGGCGGTGATCCAGGCGTTGTACGACGCGGCCGATGACGATTCGGCGACCGGTGGGCCGGATGTGGCTCGCCGGATCTATCCGGTGATCATGATCGCCGGCCCCGACGGCGTGGAACGCGTCGCGGAGCAGCGGGTGGCCGAGTTGGTCGACCGGATGCTCGCGGGCCGGCTGCAACGCCCCGACGGCCCGGCAGCCCCGCTGACCTGAACCCACCCCCGTCAGTCGACCGAAGCCGGTTCCGCAACGGGTTCCGCGGCCTGGTACCGGGCAGCGAGGCGCCGGTACTGCGGCGTCAGGAAGGCCACCAGCGCCAGCAAGGTGCAGACGAGTCCGGAGATCAGGAAGATCAGCGCGATGCCGCGGGACTCCCCCGTCCCCAGCAGCCACTCCCACTGCCGCCGGCCGGCCTCCGTGCGCAGGTGCGGGATCACCCACAGCTCGGCGATCGGCGCGATCAGCAGCGCGGTGACCGGCGCCGCGGCGGCTTCGAAGGTCATCGCGAAGCCGAACACCCGCCCCTGTTTCTGGTACGGGACGACGCGCTGGATCACCGCCTGCTCCGCCGCCTCGATCGCCGGCATGAGCGCCATCGCCAGCCAGATGCCGGCGACGAACAGCCAGCCCCATTCACGCAGGCCGTACACCGCGCCGATCACACCGATCACAGCGGCGATGATCAACATCGTCCGGATCGGGCTCCGGCCGAGGCCCTTCTTCGCGATCACCGCGCCGCCGACGAACAGGCCGGTCGAGGCGACCGCGAACCAGACGCCCCAGCCCTGCACGCCGAACAGCTCGATGCCGTACGGATCCATCAGGGCCATCGACACGCCGTTGACGAGGTTGTTCAGCGTGGTGAACAGCACCAGGGCGAGCAGGCCCGAGGTCGCCTTGACGGCCAGCCAGCCGCCGCGGAGGTCCACCAGCTTGCCGGCCGCGTCCTGCGACCCGGCCGGGTCGGCAACGCGCTCCGGAATGCGCAGCATGATCAACTGCAGCAGGGTCAGGGCCAGCACGGAGATGCCGATCACCAGTGTCCAGCCCAGGCCGAGGAAGCCGACGGAGAGTCCGCTGAACACGCTGGTCACGAGCATGGCCAGGCCCTGCACGGCACCGACCATCCCGTTGGCGTTGGCATGCCGGTCCTCGGGGACGAGCAGGGTCACCGTGGTCGACAACGCGATGCTGCGCAGTTGCTCGACCACCGCTCCGGCGAGCATGATCACCGCGAAGATCCAGAACCAGGGCCGGCTGAGATCGCCGATCGCCCGCTCCCCGACGAGCAGGAAGAGGACCGAGTCGAGCAGGAACACGGCCAGGGCGGCGCCGGTGGCACCGACCATCACGGCCTTCTTCCGGAACCGGTCCACCAGGGTGCCGAACATCATGCTGAACAGTGAGACGAACACCATGTAGGCGGCGCCGATCACGCCGGTCGCGATCACGTTCCGCGTCTCCGCGTAGATCCAGAACGTCAGTCCGAACCAGAGAAAGCTCGTCGTGACGTTGGCCAGGGCGGTGTTGATCAACACCTGCACGAACAGGCGGAACCCGTCCGGCGGGACCGGATTCCCGGCGGCCGGCTCGGACGGGACCGGCTCGACCCCGTCCGGCCGGCTCGACGATGCGTTCATGATCAGCCTGTCCCGATGATCAAGGGCGGTTCGCGTAGGCGGACTCGGCCTTCACCCATTCGGCGGCCCGCAGGTGGGCCAGCCGCAGTTCCTCGTTCTCGTCGAACTCGTACCACTCCAGGCTCGGGCGGTCCGGCAGCACTCCGCGCAGGTACTCGCCGAGGTAGTGCAGCGGACCCTCCCACCCGATCGCCGGGCTGAACTTGTCACCGTCGAGATCGGTGTGGAAGACGTCGGCGATCGAGGCGTGCTCCAGCTCGAGCCAGGTCGCGCCCGCGCCGTCGGCGGTCAACCGGACCTCGACCTGATCGGCCTCGGAACGATCCGGCGGCAGCCACTCCAGCCGGAGCAGGTGCGGTGCCTCGCAGGCCAGGATCCGCCCGCCGGCCTGGCCCTGGAACGCGTACGTGCCCGCAGCGGCATCCACGTCGACCGGAAGGAAGAACCGATCGATCCGGTCGGCCGTGGTGATCGCGGCCCACACCTCCTCGATCGGGGACTCGAACCGGCGCTTCAGGACCACGGTCCGCGCCGCCCCCTGCTCGATCCTCCGGTCGCCCATCGATCGTTCGATGAGGCCGATGCTCGTGTCCTGGTCGGCGATGTCACTCAACGTCTTCTCCTTGATCAGCTTGCTCGGTCTGCGCGTCACGCCCGCGCAGGCGTTCCCGGCGACGCCCTCGGGCCAGCTCGGTCTCGAGGGCGTCCAGCGACTGGCTCCACAGCTGCCGCAGCCCGTCCAGCCAGTGATCGACCTCCTGCAGCGGCTCGGCCTCGATCGCATAGACGCGACGCGTTCCCTCGCGACGCATCGACGCGAACCCGTTCTCGCGCAGCACCCGCAGGTGCCCCGACACCGTCGGCTGGGTGATCCCGAACTCCTCCATCACGACCTCGGTCACCTGCCCCGCCGCCAGTTCCCCGGCCGACAGCAACTCGATGATCCGCCGCCGGACCGGGTCCCCGAGAACGTCGAACGCGTGCACGACCCCTTTATATCGTCTGCCACCTATATAGGCAAGTACCGATGCGTGCTGCCTGCTAGCCTATAGATGCATGAGGTATGGATCACGAATGGCGAACCTTCTCGGGGCCGTCGTGGTCGGCGCGCACGACCGGCTGGCCGAGGTCACCCAGGCCACGGCTGGCCGCACCGGTGTCACCGCGGCGGCGTTGGCGACGTTGGCCCAGGACCCGGGGCTGACCGTCGAGCAGTTGCGGCGGTGCCTCGGCATCAGCCAGCCGGCGACCGTCCGGACGGTCGATGCCCTGCAGGCGGGCGGGCTGCTGGTCCGCGAGCCCGGACCTGACCGACGGTCGCTGGCGCTCCGGCTCACGGTGGCCGGTCAGGAGCGGGCCGGTGCGGTCCTGCGGGCCCGGGCCGAGGTCCTCGATCCCCTGCTCGACGGTCTGCAGGAAGCGGAACGGTCCGCGCTGGAAGGTCTGCTGGAGCGCGTTCTGGGCCGGCTGACCACCAGTGCGCAGCGGGCCGACGAGATCTGCCGACTCTGCGACCTCGAAGCCTGCCCGCCGGAGGACTGCCCGGTCGAATGCGCCGTCCGGCGATCCGAACCCGATCACCAGGAGGCAAGATCATGATCGACATCCTCGGCGTCCCGTTCGACTCGGCCGGTACCGGCGACGGCGTCGCCGGTGCTCCCACCGCCCTGCTGAACGCGGGCCTCGTTCGGCGCTGGCCCCAGCCGGCGGCGTTCGTCGGTGATGTGGACGTCGGCCCACCGTCCACGGCCCGGGATCCGGTCAGCGGGCTGCAGAACCAGGATTCCTTGATCACCACGACCGCGTCGGTCCGCCGGGCGGTACGGCGGACCCTGCGCGCCGGACACGTTCCGCTCCTGCTGGGCGGGGACTGCCCGCTGCTGCTGGGGGCGATCAAGGGCGTCCAGGACGAAGGCGGCGCCACCGGACTGCTGTTCGTCGACGGCCACGAGGACGCCTGGCCGCCCCGGCGGAGCACGACCGGGGAGGCGGCCGACAGCGAACTCGGCCTGGCGCTCGGCCGTCACCGCGACGGCCTGCCGTCGGAACTGATCACACATCTGCCCGACCTGGCCGCCGACCAGGTGGTGGCGCTCGGACCCCGTGATCATGAGGAGCTCGTCGCGTACGGCGTGCCGTCCCTCTCCTCGATGATCACACTGCACACCGACCGGCAGCTCCGCGGGCAGGCCGCCGGGCCGGCCGACGATGCCGTACGCCGGTTCCGCGCCGCGGGTCTTCCCTGGTGGCTGCATGTCGATCTCGACGTCCTGACCACCGAGGCGCTGCCCGCGGTCGACTACCCGCAGCCGGGCGGACTGAGCTGGACCGAGCTGCACGCGATCACCGCCGCCGCGCTGGTGGACGGCTGCGTCGGGCTGTCGGTGACGGACTACAACCCCGATCTCGATGCCGATCGACGCCACGCTCGCGCCATCGTCGACCACCTCACGGCCGCGTGGTCGGCGGCCGCAAGGCCATGAGCTGGCTCCTGCTGGTCCTGGCGATCGCGGGCGACGTCGTCGGTACGGTCGCGCTCGACCGGGTCGCCGGCAGCCGGCGCCGGCGCACTGCCGTCGGCTGCTTCGTTCTCGCCGCCGTCGCCTACCTGGTCGGGCTGTGGGCGTTCGCCCAGGCCCTGCGGTCCGTTCCCACCGCTGTCGCCGACGCGATCTTCTTCGCCGGCGCCACCGCGGTGATCGCCGTCGTCGGCGCGGTCCGGCTCGGTGAGACCGTCACCGTACGGAAGGTCGTGGCGCTCACCTTGATCATCGTCGGCGTCGGCGTCCTCCGGCTCGGAGTCGATCATGGCTGAACCCGCGCCGAAGGACCGCCGGCCGACGGGGCCGATCGTCCTGGCCTGGGGCGCGCTCGGACTCGCCATCGCCCTGGACGTCGCGCAGGTCTTCGCCCTCGATGCCTCCGCCGGCTTCACCAGTCCCCTGCTGACCGCCGCGGCGATCGTCGCCTTCGCCGCCGAGCTCGTCCTCTTCACGGTCGCGCTGCGCCACATCCCGCCCACGAACGCGTACGCGCTGCTCGGGTTGAGCACCGTGGCCGTGTCCGTGATCAGCATCGGCTGGCTCGGCGAGCAGATCACCGTGATCAAGGCCCTGGCGCTGCTCGCCGTCATCACCGGCGCCGTCCTGCTCAACTCCGACGCCCGCACCGCCTGAGCCGAGCGGCCCATCGACGCTGACCGCAGGGATCCGGACATGTCTCGGGCGTCCACGGACATCCCGCCCGTTCTCCGGTTGTCACGGTGCGCTGCGACTCCGATGGTGTTCGTGATCGATGTCGCCGCCTCGACGAACGACGGCGGCCGTGAAGGCGGGATTCGGACTGATCGTGAGCACCAGCAACACCGACGTGGGCGCGGCGGACCACGATCATGCCGGCTGACGCCGACGAACCCCGGCAGGCCGGCCGCTCGACCCGCGCTCGCCCGTCGCTGCGCGCCCCGTTCCTCGCGGCCTCGGCTGCGGCCCTGGGCCTGGCCGTGCTGGCCCTCATCGCCCTGATCGTCCTCCCGAACGGCGTCGGGTCCCCACAGCCGGTGGCCGCCCGGCCGACCGAGTCCGGGTCCGAGGCTCGAGCGACCCCGACTCCGACCCCGACACCGGCCCGGGCCGGCGGTCCCTCGCCGGCGCCGGTAGGGCTCGGCACCTGCCGACGCCCGAGGCGGGGCGGCGAGACCTTCCGTTTCACCGCCGCGCAGGAGCAGCGGTTCGAGCGTCTGCTCACCCGCTACAAGGCGGTCCTGGCCGAGCACCTCGATCCCGGGTATCGCCACCTCGAGCGCGGAGTCTCGGGCCTGCACGTCGGCTGCGAGTCCGATGCGCGCTGGGCGCTCGGCGCCAAGTTCGCCTGGACCGAGGGCCGCGCCGGCGGGCAACTCGACGTCACCGTGGCCAGTCGGCTGAGCTTGCACGAGCCCTACCTCGGTTGCGGCGACGGCTGGGTCTGCAAGCCCGTCGCGCACCGGGGCGCCGGGATCACCCGTGCCCGGGTCGGGACGTTCGACAGCGGCTTCGCGGTGATCATCGAGCGCACCGGCGGCGAGACGGTCATGATCATCGCCGATCGCGGCTTCGGCAACGACTTCACCGCGGCGATCGACGGATTCCCGTTCGAAGTGGACGAACTGGTCGCCGCCGCGTCGGATCCCCGGCTCGATCTTGCTCCATGATCAACACTCGGCCGGTCCGGGACCGTACCTCGGCCCGCGGACCTGCGGCCCCTCGGTGAACGGCAGGCTCCGCGCGCCGCAGACGATCATCGGCCCGGCCTCCGTGCTCGTCCTCCTGATCGGCCTGTTGATCTTCGGCACCGGGTCCTGGGAGCCGCTGCTCTGGGTCGACGAGTACCTGACCCAGGCGGCGGTCCGGCGGACCTGGCCCGAGCTGATCGACTGGATCGCGAACCGGGACCCGGCGCCGGGACCGTACTACGTCGTCAGCAAGGCCTGGCAACTCCTGACCGACGGCGAGTCCCGGTTCTGGATCCGGCTGCCGTCGATCATCGCGCTCGCCGGTGCCGTGACGGTGATGGCCTCCCTGGTCCGGCGAACGACCGGCGCGGCCACGGCCTGGCTGGTCGCCGGGGTGCTCCTCGCCCTGCCGGTGATGTCCCGGTTCGCCCAGGAGCATCGGCCGTACGCGTTCGCCGTCCTCAGCACGGTCGCGCTGGTCTGGCTCTGGCGCCGATCACTCGAGCGAGGCGCGTCCCGTTGGTGGAGTGCCGGGTACGGGGCCGCCGTCGTCGCGAGCGGACTGGCCCACCTGTACACCCTGTGCCTGGTTCCCGTGTTGATCTTGGTCGCCTGTCTCCGGCCGGCCGGGGACCGCGGTGCGGCCATGGCCCGGACCGCGCTCCCGGTGGTGTCCGTCGGCCTCGTCCTGCTGCCACACCTGATGATCAATCTGCGGCATCCGACCGGGTCCCGACCGACGGTCCGATCACGGTCTCGTCCCTGGCCCGGCTGGTCCACGGCCTGGTTCCCTGGCCGGTCGCGCTGGTCCTGGCCGTCCTGATCGTCCTGGGGATCGTGGCCGCCGTCCGCCAGGAAGCCGTACGGGACAGCGTCGTGCTGGCCCTCTGCTGGATGATCATCCCACCGCTGCTCCTGCTCGGAGCCAAGATCACCGTCGACCTGCCGGCGACGAAGGTGCGCTATCTCGTGTTCGTGCTCCCGGCCGTCGCCTGGCTGTCCCCGATCGGGCTGCGCTGGGTCGCGCGACGCTCGCTGCCGGTGGCGATCCTGGTCCTGGTCCTCGTCGCCGTGGTCGAGCGCACCCGGTACGCCACGTCGGTGCCACGGGACTTCGTCTACTACCGCGACGACGGCGGCTGGCGGCAGCGCTATCGCTGCCGGATCGCCCAGGCACTGCTGTTGATCTTCGAGGTCGTCGACCCGTCGGTGCCCCGACCGATCCCCAGCTCGCAGCTCGGCGCCGAGCTCGACGCTGCGGCCCCGCGGGAGGTGGAATGCACCAGCACCGCCGGCCTCCGGCGATGATCGGCTCCGCCCGCGGCCGGGATCGGCGACCTCAGCAGAACCAGGACCCGGCCCGACGCCACGTACGTAGGATCCGTGACCATGGCACAGCGTGAGGTCCTGGTCATCGGCTACGACGGTGCCGAACTGCTCGACATCGCCTGCGTGACGACGACCCTGACGACGGCGCTGACGACAGCCGCGCTGATCACCGGCACCGACCCGTCGGAGCAGCCGTACCGGGTCCGGCTGCTGACGCCCGGCGGCCGTCCGATCACCTGCTCGTCCGGCTTGGAGTTGCGGGCCCACGGGTCTCTGGAACACCACCACTCCCTGGTCGACACCGTCGTGGTCTCCGGCGGGTTCGGGTCCGGACGCGCCGCCGCCAACCCGCAGCTCATCGGGCAGGTCCAGCGCCTGGCCACGCTGTCCCGCCGGGTCGCCTCGGTCTGCACCGGCGTCGGCGTCCTCGCGGCCGCGGGACTGCTCGACGGCCGACGGGCCACGACGCACTGGGGCTTCGCCGACCTCTACGCGCACCAATATCCCGCTGTACGGTTCGACGCCGAGCCGATCTACATCCGCGACGGACGGGTGTACACCTCGGCCGGCGTCACGGCCGCGCTCGATCTGACCCTGGCCCTGATCGCCGAGGACCTCGGCGAGGCGCGAGCGCGCGAGGTTGCCCGAGCGCTGGTCACGTACCTCAAGCGGCCCGGCAATCAGGCCCAGATCAGCCTGCACATCGCAGCTCCGGCGCCCGCCGACCCGGTCGTCCAGCGCACGATCGAGCACATCAACCGGCAGCTGGCCGGTGATCTGTCCCCGGCCACGCTCGCCCGGAACGCGGGCATCAGCCCCCGCCACCTGAGCCGGCTCTTCCGCACCCATGTCGGCCAGACCCCGACCCGCTACGTCCGGCAGGTCCGTGCGGAGGCGGCGGCGCAGCTCCTCGCCACGACCTCCCTGCCCGTCGCCCGGGTCGCGCAACGCTGCGGGTTCGGCACGTCCGAAGCCCTCCGCAGCGCCTTCATCGCCACGTACGGGGTGCCGCCCTCGCGGCTCGGCCTGATCAGCAACCGTCCCGACTAAGCCGTACCGGGCACGAAGTCGTCGAGTTCGTCGACGTTCGGGTCGGCGTAGGCGTCGGTGACCTGATCGCCGCAGTCCCGATCACCGTCCGCCGGCTCGCCGCCGGTCCCGAGCCACGCGAGATCCTTCCGGATCCCGGCGAGCAGCCTGGCCTGCCGGTCCAGCACCGCGGCGGCGGAGAACACCGGGGCGCCGCCGGGCGGGAGCGCGCTCCTGGCCCGCTCGAGCTCGGTGATCTTGCCGTCGAGATAGGACTCGAGGTCGTCCGAGTCGATCATGGTCATCGCAGGTGTCCTTCGGAGCCGCAATCAGACGAAGCCGGGGCCGATGCGAGATCCGATCGGTCACGGCAGCATCGTCACCGGCCGATCCGGCTCCGTCCCGGCGACGAAACCCCGCAGTCCGAATCCTTGCGATCCATGTCCGTTCCCGCAGGTCTGATCAAGGGCCGGGTCGACGACCCGGCTGGTCCCGGGCCGACCCCAGGCGCGGCAACGCGGTCAGCCGGTAGATGATCCGGGCCGGCAGGATCGCCAGCAGGCCGGTCACGATCCGGGCGTCGATCCCGACGACTCGGCGCGGCGGCGCCGAGCGCCGGGTCAGGGAATCCAGGACGGCGTGCGCCACCCGGTCGGGCGACGAGCCGTGCCCGCTGAGCCTGGAGACGTGGCGCCGGGCGAAGTCCATGATCGAGCGGTACGGGCCGCCGCGGTCCGGCAGGCCGGACTGGAGCCGGCCGAGCACCGCGGTCCCGCGTTCCCAGATCGGGGTCGCGATCACGCCCGGTTCGATCAGGGTCACCGTGATCCCGGCCGGATGGAGCTCTGCACGCAGAGCGTCGCTGAGCCCGACCAGGGCATGCTTCGACGCCGCGTACGGCCCGAACAGCGGCCCGACGATCCGCGCGTCCAACGAACCCATCATGACGATCCGCGCGGCACCCCACTCGGCCACACCGGCGCGCAACGCGGGCAGCATCGCCTGGGTCACCCGGAGCTGGCCGGTCAGGTTGATCTCGAGCTGGCGCTGGAACTGGGCGATCGGCACGTACTCCAACGGCCCGGGCAACGCCGCACCCGCGATGTTGATCAACCCGAACAGCGGCCCGTCCGCGATCACGCTCTCCGCCGCGGCCGCGACCGCGTCGGCCTCGGTCAGATCGAAGATCACCGGCTTCACGCGGCTCCCGTACCTGCGGCTCAGGTCAACGGCCGCAGCTTCGGTCCGGACACCGGCCCAGACCCTGAACTCCTCGGCCAGCAAGGACGCCACGACGGCCCGGCCGATCCCGCCGGACGCGCCTGTCACCAGCACGGACCGCCCCTGCTCTTGATCAACCACGTCCCGGCCTCCCCTCGGCAGCACTCCGAAGTACCCGCCCGGGGCTCGGTTACACGGCACGCCGGCAGCACGCGGCGCTCTGTCCGCGCTGGCCGGCTCGATGCTGGGCGGGGCTGGCCGCGCCTGGCACCGCTGGCCGTCGGCAGCTACCCGTTCGTCCTGATGTTTCCGTTCGCCCTGATCGGCCCGGAGCCCAACCCGGTCCCCAACGCCTGCTGGGGCGTGCTCTGGGCCCTGCTCGGCCTCGCCCTTCGCCGCGAGGGTGAACCAGCCTCGCCGATCCCGCGACACCGCGCCGCGGTGACCTCGCTGAGCGGTGATCGCGTGCACATCGCCGCTCCGCGGGCACAAAGGCACCGGGACTAACTTCACGAAATGAACGAAGTACGGATCAGTCGGCCAGGCTGGCCTGAAGCACCAACGCCGCCGCGCCGATCGCAGCTGCCTCCAGATCCAGAGCGGACAGGGTGACCGTGACCGCAGGCGTGCCCGGGCGGTGCACCTGCCGGAGCCAGTCGGTGATCACCCGCTCGTAGATCCCGCCGGCCTCGGTGAAGCCCGGCCCGGAGAGGAAGATCCGCTCCAGGCCGAGCACGGTGACCAGGTTCGCGATGCCGACCGCGAGCGCGGTCGCCGCGTCGGTGATCGCCGCCAGGCAGGTCCGATCGCCCTGCACGGCTCCGCGGGCGATCCGGTTGAAATCGGCGACCAGTTCGGCCGGCCCGCCGACCAGCCCGAGCCGTGCGGCATGTGCGCCGTTGGTCAGCACGTGTGCGACCACCGATGCCGGGGAGGCCAGCACGTCGACACAGCCGCGAGCACCGCAGGGGCAGGGCGGACCGTCCCGGTCGATCGACATGTGACCGAGGCTGCCCCGCGGTACGGCATCGTTCGCCCGGCCCCCCAGCACCAGGCCGGCACTGATCTGATCGGACAGGTACACGGTCGCGAACCGCGCCGCCTCACCCATCGACCCGGTCCACAGTTCACCCATGGCCGCACAGGTCGCCTCATCCCGGACGACCACCGGCCGGCCGGCAGCGGCCCTGATCCGCTGCACGGTCTGACTGATCGAGGTCGAGGAGGCACCGTTGGGCGGCAGCCAGGGCATGGCACCGCTGGGCGCATCCGCGATGCCCACGCCCGCGACCGAGTCCGCCGCGATCCCGACCGCGCGCAGGGTCCGGGCGAGCCGGTCGTCGATCACCTGCTCCAACTCTCCGTCGGCGGGCATCGGCGTCACCGCCTGGCCGACCAGGGCCCCGGCGAAATCGGTCACGGCCAGGGTCATCCGGACCCGGTCATAGCTCAGTCCGACCGCGTACCGGGAGGCCGGATTCAGTTGCAGAAGGGTCCGGCGCTTGCCGCCGGTCGAGGCCGAATGGCCCTTCTCCACCAGCAGTTCGCCGGCGAGCAGGCGCTTCACCACGTTCGTGATCGTCGCCGGAGTGACTCCCAGATCCTCGGCCAACTCCAGCCGGGTGACGACGCCGCGCTGCCTCGTCAGGTCCAGAACGGCGCCGTCCAGGGGGCGCCGAGCACGACTCATGCGGAGCGCCTCCTCACTCGATCGGGGGTCTCGGACCATCGCATCAACTGGGTCACGACGGTACGGGATCCGTTGACAACCATCGTGGTCGCCCGCAAACTATCCTAAGTTTATTCATTTGGTTAATGAAGTGTCCGATCGGACACGTCTGGTTCATTGATGCACCTGGGGAGACCGGATGTCACGCAATTCCTTTCTGATCAAGGGCCTGGTGGCGCTCGCTGCCTCGGCCTCGCTGATCGTTGCCGGCTGCAACGCCGGTTCGAACCTCGAGCAGCCGCCGGCCGCCTCCGGGCCGTCCAGTACCGGCGCGAGCAAGCCGGTGATCACGGTCGGCGGCGGTGCCGGCCCGTTCGCCGAGAACTTCAACCCCTTCTCGCCGAATGTCATGACCCTGACCCAGGGCGTGATCTATGAGCCTTTGTTCTACTTCAACCAGCTCAAGCCGATCGACCAGCAGCCGGTGCCCGTGCTCGGCACCGGCTTCTCCTGGAACGAGGACGGAACCAAGCTGACGGTCGACCTCCAACCGAAGGTCACCTGGAGCGACGGCAGGCCCTTCACCGCCAAGGACGTCGCCTTCACCTTCAATCTGATCCAGCAGACCAAGGAGCTGAACACCTCCGGGCATTCGCCGAAGGCGACTGAGCTCAGCGAGACCAAGATCGAGTTGCAGTTCGACCAGCCCTCGTTCGCCGAAGGTGCGAACGTGCTCGGCCGGACCTACATCGTGCCCGAGCACATCTGGTCCAAGATCTCCGATCCCGTGACCGAGCCGAACGAGGAGCCGGTCGGCACCGGGGCGTTCATGCTCGACAGCTTCACCCAGCAGTCGTACGCGCTGAAGGCCAACCCGACGTACTGGCAGCAGGGCAAACCGGCGATCGGCGGCGTTCGCGTGATCACCCTCTCCGGCAATCAGGCTGCGACCGACAAATACCTGGCCGGGGAGATCGACTACCAGAGCGCGGCGATCCCGAACCTTGATCAACTGATCAAGAACAAGCCGGAGCTGACCTACCTCAACACCGGCACGGCCCAGGCGGCGCTGTTCACCTGTGCCAATCCCGAGCTGGGCTGCACCGGGCCGCAGATCGATCCGGCGGTACGCAAGGCGATGTATCTCGGGATGGATCGCGAGCAGCTGTCCAACCTCGCCTTCTACAAGCTCGGCAAGCCGGTCACCCCGGCCTTCGCGCTGCCCGACCGGGATCGCGCCTTCATCGATCCGAGCATCGCCGACGCTCCCTGGACCGCCGACGTCGCGGCCGCGAAGACGACCCTGGAGGAGGCCGGCTATCAGCTGCAGGACGGCGTCTACGCCAAGGACGGCAAACCGCTGAAGCTGACCGTGAAGGTGGTGTCCGGCTGGACCGACTTCATCACCGCGATCGACACGCTGAAGCAGCAGTTCGCCGCGATCGGGGTCGAGCTCGTTCCGCAACAGGTCAGTGTGAACGAGTGGAACAGTGCCAAGGCGACCGGCAAGTTCCAGCTGGTGATCGACTCGCTCGGCCAGGGCCCGGCTCCGGACCCGTACTACCTCTACAACAACTTCTTCGGCACCGAGAGCACGGTCAAGGTCGGCGAGAACGGCAACCCGTACGGCAACTCGTCCCGGTTCTCCGATCCGGCTGTCGACGCCGCGCTGCGGCAGGCGGCCGGCACCAACGACGTCGAGGTGAAGCGGCAGGCGTACTTCGAGATCCAGAAGATCATCTCGGCCGACCTGCCCTACGTTCCCCTGCTGATCGGCTCGACCCTGACCGAGTTCAACACCAGCAAGGTCACCGGCTTCCCGACCGCCGACAACCTGTACGCGTTCCCGGCGGCGTGGGCGGCGCCTGACAACGCCCAGGTGCTGATGAATCTGGTCCCGGTCGGCTGAGCCCGAGGGTCGCTCGTGTATGTGATCAGAAAGCTGGGGTTCTATCTGGTGGCCGCCTGGGCAGCGGTCACGTTGAACTTCCTGATTCCGAGGGCGCTGCCGGGCAGTCCCGTGGACGCCATGCTGGCCAAGCTGGCGCTCCGCGGGCCGGTCAGCGCGGAGACCCGCAGATCGATCGAGATGATGTTGGGGGCCGACAACCAGCAGTCGCTGCCGCAGCAGTACCTGGACTACCTGACCGGACTGCTGCGCGGCGATCTCGGTGTCAGCGTGACGTTCTTCCCCGAGCAGGTGGCTCCGGTGATCGCGTCCTCGCTGCCCTGGACCTTGTGGCTGGTCGGCCTGTCCACGGTGATCACCTTCGTGCTCGGCGTCGGGATCGGCATGTTCGCCGGCTGGAAGCGGGGCACCTGGCTGGATGCCCTGATCCCGTCCACCACGGTGCTGCAGTCGATCCCGTACTTCTGGCTGGCTCTGGTGTTCGTCTACATCTTCGCGGTCAACCTCGGCTGGTTCCCGATCAGTGGCGGTTATGACGTCAACCTGGTCCGTCCGGCATTCGACTATCCGTTCGTCGCGAACGCGACCTACTACGGCATCCTGCCGGCGCTGACCATCGTGCTGTCCTCGATCGGCGGCTGGCTGCTCGGCATGCGCAACATGATGGTCTCGACGCTGAGCGAGGACTACGTGCTGACGGCCGAGGCCAAGGGCCTGTCACCGATGCGAACCATGATCACGTACGCGGCACGGAACGCGGTACTGCCCAGCCTGAGCGGGTTCGCGATCTCGCTCGGGTTCGTCGTGTCCGGATCGATCGTGGTGGAGACGGTGTTCAGCTATCCAGGGATCGGGTTCACCATGCTGCAGGCCGTGCAGAACAACGACTATGCGCTGATGCAGGGCCTGTTTCTGGTGATCACGCTGTCCGTCCTGGGGGCCAACCTGCTGGTCGATCTGCTGTACGGATTCATCGATCCACGAACCCGGACCGGACACTGAGGGAGACGGACCATGCTCAAGAGCTACCTCAACCGCAAGTCCGTCGCAGGCCTCGCCGTCGTCGTGGTGATCTTCCTGTTCGGCATCGTCGGGCCGTTCTTCGTCCAGGACCCGTTGGCCATCGACAACATCGGGATGGCTCCGCCGAGTGCCGATCACCTGCTCGGCACCACCCAGACCGGACAGGACGTGTTCGCCCAGCTGGCGTACGCCACCCGCGGCTCGTTGATCATCGGTGTCCTGGTCGGGGCGATGGCTCTGTTCCTGGCCTTCCTGTTCGGCGTGCTCGGCGGGTACGCCGGCGGCTGGCTGGACGAGGCCTTCTCGCTGTTCACCAACGTGATCCTGATCCTGCCCGGGCTGCCGTTGATGATCGTGATCGGCTCGTACGTACCGCAGAAGGGGATCCTGTTGATCTCCGTGGTGTTGGCGATCACCTCCTGGGCCGCGAACGCCCGGGTGCTGCGGGCCCAGACACTGTCGCTGCGTACCAGGGACTACGTGCTCGCGGCAAGGGTTGCCGGCGAGAACCCGGTCCGGATCATCGCCGTGGAGATCCTGCCCAACCTGCTGCCGGTGATGTCGTCCAGCTTCGTCTTCGCGATGATCTGGGCCATCCTCGGCGAGGCCGGACTCGCCTTCATCGGCCTCGGGGTGGTCGGCACCCAGACCTGGGGCTCGATGCTCGCCTATGCCCAGAACGGGCAGGCGCTGACGCTGGGCGGCTGGTGGTGGTTCGCCCCTCCCGGCGCGATGATCGCGCTGCTCGGCATGGGCCTGGCCTTGATCAACTTCGCCATCGACGAGGTGATCAATCCCCGGCTGCGGACCCAGCACCTGCACCGGGCGAAGCGGCTCACCAGAGCCGACAAGAGGATCGAGGAGGAGGTCCCGGCATGACCACGAGCGAACCCGGGCTCGAGTTCGGCCCGCCGAAGCTCGGCGGGCCGGTGCTCACCGTCGAAAACCTGACCATCGACTACCTGGTGGCCGAACCCGTGCACGCGGTGAAGTCGGCGTCCTTCGAGTTGCGCCGCGGTGAGATCCTCGGCCTGGCCGGCGAGTCCGGCTGCGGGAAGACGACGCTGGCGTACGGTCTGAACCAGCTGCACAAGCCACCGGCGTCGATCGTCGGCGGCACGGTGATCTTCCACGACGCCGAAACCGGCACGGACATCGACGTACTCGCCCTGGCCGGAGCGGAGCTGCGCAGGTTCCGATGGTCGAAGGTGTCGATGGTCTTCCAGGGCGCGATGAACTCGCTCAATCCGGTGATCAGCGTGCGCGCCCAACTCGCCGATGTCTTCGCCACCCATGCTCCGCAGTTGAGCCGGGAGGCCCGGTTGCGCCGCAGCGAGGACCTGCTCGAGCTGGTCGGCGTGGAACGGCGCCGCATCTCCTCCTATCCGCACGAACTGTCCGGTGGGATGCGGCAGCGGGTCATGATCGCGATGGCGCTCGCCCTGGACCCGCAGTTGATGATCATGGACGAACCGACGACGGCGCTCGACGTCGTGGTCCAGCGCGAGATCCTGCAGGAGATCCTGCGGCTACGTCAGGACCTCGGCTTCGCGGTGATCTTCATCACCCACGATCTTCCGTTGCTGCTCGAGATCTCCGACCGGATCGCCGTGATGCGGCAGGGTGAGATCGTCGAACTGGCGACGGCCGAAGACCTCTACTTCGAACCGCGCCATGACTACACCGCGACGTTGTTGTCCTCGTTCCCGTCGCTGACCGGCGACACCGGAGACTTCGTCCGCGCCGGCTATCAGGAGCGTCGATGAGCACGCTGACCGTACGCGAACTGTGCAAGAACTTCCGGCTGCGCAACGGCCTCAAGATCACCACCCTGGCCGCCGTGCGGGACGTGTCGTTCGACCTGACCGGCGGCCGTACCGTCGCTCTGGTCGGACAGTCCGGTTCGGGCAAGTCGACCGTGGCCCGGATGATCGCCCAGCTGGAGCGGCCGACCTCGGGCGAGATCCTGCTCGGTGACCGGCCGCTCGGCCGCTCGGGGGCCGCGCTGCGGCAGTACCGGGCCGAGGTGCAGATGGTGTTCCAGGACCCCTTCGCCTCGCTGAATCCGTTCCACAGCATCGGCCACCATCTGATGCGCCCGTTGCGGATCAGCGGCGCGGCGACCGGGCGGTCCGAGCTCCGGTCGGCGGCGGTGGAACTGCTGGAGCGGGTCAATCTCACCCCGGCCGAGCCGTACCTCGACCGGCGCCCGCACGAACTGAGCGGCGGGCAGCGGCAGCGCGTGGCGATCGCCCGTGCCCTGGCGCCGAGACCGAAGGTGCTGATCGCGGACGAGCCGGTGTCGATGCTCGACGTCTCCATCCGCCTCGGTGTGCTCAACCTGTTGGCCCGGTTGCAGCGGGAGGAGAACCTGGCGATGCTCTACATCACCCACGATCTGGCCACTGCCCGGCACTTCTCCGACGAGATCCTGGTCATGTACCGCGGCGAGGTGATCGAGCGGGGCGGGGCCGACGAGGTGATCTTGAACCCGCGCGCCGACTTCACCCGCGCCCTGCGCAACGCCTCACCCGAACCGACGACCAGTCGCCGATTCCTCGACGAGGCGAAGCGGCGCGGCGTCCCGATGCCGAACCATGTCCGCGGTTGAGTACTGCACAGGTGCGTGCACGGGATACAACTGTGGTTGTGCCGACTTTCGGGATGACCGTCCAGCGCAACGGCTGGACTCCGCGCAGTGAGCACTTCTACAACCGGCTGGTGGTCGGGCTGGAGGAGGAGCTGCTCCGGCACGGCCACACCATGATCATCCAGATCGTCGCCGACCGGGACGAGGAACGCGCCACCTTCGCGCGCTGGGCCGGAGACGGTTCGGTCGACGCCGTGGTGTGCAAGGACGTCACGGTCGACGACGACCTCGAGGACCATCTGCGGGAGCTGAGGCTGCCGTACGCCGTGCTCGGGGACACCAACCAGACGATCACCGTCAACGCGGTGACCGTGGACAACGCCGGCGCCCTGCGGGAGGTGCTGGATCACCTGCGGGCGACCGGACACCGGCGGATCGACTGGCTCAACGGCCCGCCCGCGCAATGGCAGACCCACGTCCGGCTGCAGGTCTTCCAGGAGTACGTCTCCGGCGGCCTGATCGAAGGGCAGGCCAGCCCGGCGGAGTACGACGAGGAGCGCTGCCGGGACCTGATCGCCGCGGCGATGAAGCGCGAGAACCCGCCGACCGCCGTCCTGGTCGACGGCGGCCATCTGGCCACGGTGGCGATCGAGGTGCTCCGCCGGCTCGGCAGCTCGGTGCCGGCCGACGTCGCGCTGGTGTCCTGGGACGACTCGCTGGCCTGCCAGCGCGCCGATCCCCCGGTCTCCGCTCTCGATCACCACATCGAGGAGCTGGGCCGCGGCGTCGCCCGCTGCCTGATGGACGCCCTCGACGGCAAGCCCCGCCGTGAGATCGGTCCCCGACCCAACCTGGTCGTCCGTGCCTCCAGCCCCGGCTGACCAAGATCTGAATCGGAACCCTGGTCTGTCCCAACGCAGTCAGGGGCGGGCAAAGCCAGCGTGGGCCGTCGTCCGCGACGGGCATCACAACGTTATCGAATTGCGCTCTTGACGGCTATTCGACCCGCGAACTAGATTTTCTCATAGTCTTCATTTGTCGAAGCTACTTTCCATATTCAGAAGATATGCCTCAGATCTGGCGCCTTCTGTAATCGATTTCACGTCATCGTCGGCCCGCATCCGAGTGAGGTGGACATGATCGACCACTCCCCGAACCGCCGGGATTTCCTGAGGATGGGCTCCGCCGCCGCGGCGGCCGCGACCCTGACCAGCTGCTCGGCGCTCGAGATCAACCCGGACACCGGCAAGGGCAACACCGGTCCCCCGATCGACACGAGCCAGAAGCAGGCACCCATGCTGCAGAAGCTTGTCGACGAAGGAAAACTTCCCGATCTCGCCGAGCGCCTGCCGGCCGATCCGCTCGTGGTCCCGATGCAGGAATCTCCCGGGATCTACGGCGGCTCGATGCGCCGCGCCCAGGCGAACACGGGAGAGACCGGCAGCAACTACATGACCTTCGGCGGTCTGACTGAATGGAGCCCGACCACGCCGAGCCAACCCCAGCCCGGCCTGGCCGCGCAGTGGGAGATCAGCCCGGACGGCAGAATGTATACGTTTACGCTCCGGCGAGGACTGAAGTGGTCCGACGGCCGGCCGTTCACCACCGACGACCTCATGTACGTCTACGAGAACGTCCTGAAGAACAAGGAACTCAATCCGGTCTTCCCGGCCTGGCTCACCGTCGCCGACCGGGAGGCGATCTTCGCCGCTCCCGACGACATCACGCTGACCGTGACCTTTGCCGCGCCGCATTCACTGTTCCTCAAGTACCTCTGCTTCGCACCGTTCGGCGGCTCCGTGCTGCAGCCGAAGCACTACCTGTCCCGGTTCCACCAGGAGCTGGCCGAGAAGAGCGAACTCGAAGCCGAGTTGAAGAAGGCGTCGGCCGCGACCTGGATGGATCTCTACTGGTCCAGGGCCAATCGCCACCTCAATCCCGACCGGCCGGTGCTCGGCCCCTGGCGGCTGGTCAAGACGGTCAACGCGACGAACACCACCGGCCGGATCGAACGCAATCCGTACTACTGGAAGATCGACGAGGCAGGACGGCAACTGCCCTACATCGATTCCGCGTCCTTCCAGGTGTTGTCCCTGGAAGCGATCGGGCTCCGCGCCGCCAACGGCGAACTCGACCTCGCCCTGTGGGACCTGCCCCCGACCGCGCTGCCCGTGTTGATCAAGAACCAGGACACCAAGCCCTTCCGGGTGCTGCGCTGGCAGCCCGATGCCCACACCGCGCTGGCACCGAATCAGAGTCACCGGGATCCGGTGCTCGCCGAGCTGTTCCGGAAGCTCGACTTCCGCGCCGGTGTCAGCCACGCGATCAACCGCACCGAGCTCAACGACGCGTTGCTCGCCGGCCAGGCCCGACCGGTCCATCCCTGCGGACAGGTCGGCGACCCCTACTTCGACGAGAGCTTCGGGCAGCGCTTCATCGAGTACGACCCGGAGGAGGCCAACCGGCGCCTCGACGCGGCCGGGCTGACCGAGCGCGACGACCAGGGCATGCGGCTGCGCCCGGACGGCAAGCCGCTGCGCCTGACCCTGCTGACCTTCGCCGTCGGCATCGGCCTTGATCAACTGACCGTCGTCGAGTACGCCAAGCGCGACCTGGCCGAGGTCGGCCTCGACACCGTGATCAGGACGGTCAGCCAGGATCTCTGGTACGTCGACGTACCGCGAGGCAACTTCGACATCATCTGCTACTCCTTCGCCGGCTATCAGTGGGACATCGACCCGCTCTGGTACGTACCGAACACCGAGTACTGCTACTGGGCACCCCGGTTCGGCCGCTGGAGCTACGACCCCGAGCACAAGGACTCCGCCGAACCACCCGAGGTGTTCAAGAACCTGTTGGCGCTCTACGAGCAGCTCAAGGTCGCGCCGACCGACCAGGAACGGCTCCGGCTCGGTCGGGAGATCCTCAAGGCCCACGACGAGAACGTCTGGATCATCGGCACGATGCCGATGCCGTACCAGCCGATGGTGGTCGCCGACGACCTGAGGAACGTGCGCCCCGAGGCGGTGGCGAGCTTCCGGCAGCACTACGAAGGGGCGACCGACGTCGCACAGCTGTACTTCGCCGAGCCGAACCACCACACCTGATCCTGGTCTTCATGATCATCTCGACTCCGGCGCAGAATTGATCATCGGCCACGCCAACCAGAGGAGAAGAACGCATGAATCCCGATCTTCGCGTCGGCATCATCGGGCGGGCGCCCTGGCTTCGAAACGGATCTATCCCTGGCTGCCGATGCTCCCGGTCCAGCTGGCCGCGGTCTGTGAGCTGGACCAGGATCGCGGCCGGGCCGCGGCCCGCCGGTTCGGCGCCGCGGCGGTCTACACCGATCACCGCGCCATGTTCACCGAGGCCGGCCTGGACGCGGTGATCATCTGCGTCGACCCGGAGGCCCATGCCCGGCTGGCGATCGAGGCGATGCGGGCCGGGCTGCCGGTCTACACCGAGAAGCCGCCGGCCGTGACGGCCGCGGCGGCGGCCGAGGTGGCTGAGGTCAGCCGGGAGACCGGGCTGATCTGTATGACCGGCTTCAAGAAGCGGTTCGCTCCGGCGTACCGGAAACTGCGTGACGCACTGGCGACCGGGGCAATGGGGACGCCGAGCCTGCTCAGCATCGACTACGCCAGCGGCGCGTACGAGAATGATCATCAGCGACCGCGAAGCCGCTTCCTGCTCGACTTCGCGATCCACATCATCGACCTGTCCAGATTCCTGTTCGGCGAGGTGTCCACCGTGTACGCGAGCAGCCCGGAGCCGTCGACCTACGCGGTCACCCTGAACTTCGCCAACGGCGCAGTCGGCACGCTGGCCCTGTCGGCCCTCCGGGACTGGGGTGTCTCGACCGAGCAGGTCGAGGTCACCGGCGGTCCGGGGCAGTTCGCTTCGGTACGGAATTCGATCACGATGGTCCGCCACGCCGGCCGGGACATCGTCGACTGGCACGACCCGAGCTTCTCCACCGCCGGCGGCGATTCCATGATCGAGACCGGCTTCGCCGGCGAGCTGGCGGAGTTCGTGGCCGCGGTCCGGGAGCGGCGGCAGCCCGAGTCGAGCATCGCCGGCTCCAGTCGCACCATGCGGCTCTACCAGGCGATCGAGGAGTCGGCAGCCACCCGCTCGATGATCACACTCGAGGAATCGGCATGAAGATCGCCTTCTCCACGATCAGCTGCCCCGACGACAACGCCGCCCGGATCGCCCGAGCCGTCGGCGAGTACGGCTACGACGGCGTCGAACTGTATGCGCTGGAAGGCGTGCGGCTGACCCCGGACCTGCTGCGGGACAGGCTGACCGAGCTGCGCAGCGCCCTGGCCGGCACCATGATCGTCTCGATCAACAGTTGGGCATCGCTGACCTCGTCGATGACCGAGGACGGGCCCGACCCGGAGGCCCAGGTGATCACCACGATGGAGCTCGCCGCCGAGCTCGGCTGCCCGCTGGTCAAGGCGTTCGGCGGCGCGTTCCCGGACGGGCGCAGTACGCAGTCGGTGATCGATCACGTCGCTGGTTCGGCCAACCGGCTGGCCGATCACGCGCGCCGGACCGGCGTCCGGCTGGTGATCGAGACCCACGACGGCTTCTGCCGGGGCGAGACCCTCGCCGCCGTCCTTGATCATGTCGACGACGACTGGGTCGGCGCTCTCTGGGACGTGCACCACCCGTACCGGGTGGGCGAGCCGGTCTCCCTCACCGACTCGCTGATCGGCGCCCGGGTCCGTCACGTGCACGTCAAGGACGCGGTCCGCACGAGCGGCGGCTGGGACTACGTCCGGCTCGGCGAGGGCGAACTACCGGTCCGGGAGCAGCTTGCCGCCCTGGCCGCCCGCGGCTACGACGGCTGGGTCTCGGTCGACTGGGAGAAGCTGTGGCACCCCGAGATCGAGGACCCCGAGACCGTGCTGCCTCAGTACGCGGCGACCCTGCGGGCGTACGCGAACGAGATCCGGACGGACCCTCCTACCGTCGGGCCACGACGGCGAACAGCGTGACCGCACTGAACGCGGTGCCGGCGGCGACGGCCGTCATGATCTCGGAACGGAGCTGGTCCGCTTCGGCCTCGTCGATCACGTCCTCCTGGCGTGCCGCGGCGATCTGCAAATCGAGGAATTCGAGGCCACCGGTCATGTCGGAACCGAACACGACAGCGGAGGCACCGACATCGTCGGCCACCGAGAGACCGGCTCCGATCAAGAGGGCGCGGAGCTGCCGGCCGATCGTCGGGTGCCGCATCCGGCCGCGGGCCGCGGCCATCACCCGCGCCACGATCTCCGGGTCGCCAGGGGCGAGGACGAAGGTCTCCCAGTCCGAATCGATCACGACCGTGCGTCCTCCCGGAGCCAGCACGCGGGCGATCTGCTCGGCCGCGGCCGCCGGATCGGCCAGATGCTGGAACACCCGTTCGCACCGCAGCACGTCGACCGAGCCGTCCGGGAAGGGCAGCGCCTCGGCGTCGCCGTCCACCAGCCGGGCCTGAGCGATGCCGGCCAGCCGGCCGGCCGCCGTGGCCCGAAGCCCCGGATGCGGTTCGACCCCGATCGCCGTACCGGACTCCCCGACCAGCTCGGCCAGCCGCGCGACCTCCGACCCGGTCCCGCAGCCGAGGTCGACCACGATCTCGCCGGGCTCCGGCGCCACCGCCTCCAGGGCCCAGTCCCGCAGCCGCCGGACACCCGGCTGTCGCTCCTGAAGCTCAAGGATCCGGACCAGCTGCGCCAGCTCGCCGACCGGGTCGACGGGCCGGTGATCGGTGCGGAAGGCGGTCATCAGCGGAGCCTCTGACCTGTCGGAACTGATGCTGTCCATGGCTTTCCTCATGCTCGCTGCTCAAGGATCACCTGAATCTGACCGCAGAACCGGGCCGCAGAACAGAGTCCTTGGACCGCTCTCGGACACCCTGCCGTACCTTCCATAACGCTGTTATCAACTCCGCTAAGGTTGCCCGGAAAGGACGGCCGAGGGTTGTCCACGCAGGCCACAGGAAGCCGAGATGACGGAGGGGTTGACGTTGATGGGTCGGCACGGGACCACAAGGTCGCACGGCGCGAAGCGTCGCCGGCGGAGCGCGGTGGCCGTCGGTGTGATCGTCGGGATGATCATGGCCGGCCTGACCGGCACCGCGACTGCGGCCACCGGGGTGACCGCGCAGAACAACCAGCGGTTGGCCACAGCACTGCTCGACGCCGTACGCCAGCAGGACTTCAAGGACGTGCTGGACACCGCGCCGCCCGACTCGCCCGCCGCACGGAAGCTCTACGCCGCCGGCACCGAGAAGTACGACGGGTCGGCCGCGCCACGGCACCGCGCCGACGTGGCGGTGCCGATCCACCAGACGCCGAACGTGGACGTGACGGTGATCGAACTGAGCCGGGTCGGCACGCCGGTCGCCGCCGCGAACGTGCTCCTCAGCCCACAACACCCCACCGGCGTGATCGTGCCGCTGGATGCCGACCTGTCCACCGATCAGGTCCGGTGGCGCGCCTGGTCCGACAGCACCTGGGACCACAACGGCGGGCAGGGGACCGTGGACGCGGTGCCGGGCCGGGAGGACGCACCGCTCGACTTCATGTCGCCGTACCCGGCGTCGGTGCTGAAACTGATGGTCGGCTACGGAGTGCTCAGGCTGGTCGACACCGGCGCCGTCCGCCTCGACGACGACTACGCCTACGACCGCACCGGCGCCCCGAACAACGCCTGCGGCCCCAACGTCACCAAGAAGATCGCAACCTTCTTCGATGAGATGCTGACGGTCTCCAGCAACGAGTCGACCTGCGCGATGATCAAGCTGCTGCACGAGCACGACGCCGTGGCACCGCTGAACCAGCACTTCGCCGACCTCGGCCTGCCGATGTTGCAGCTCAACGGCACCCGTACCGTCGACGGAGGCGGCTGGGGCGGCGTGCGGATGAACGCCCTGGACACGGCCAAGCTGCTCATGATCATCAACGGCGGCGGGCGCCTGTGGACCGCACCCGACGGCACGCCGGTCCGGCCGAACCTGCTGTCCCCCGCCGCACGCGACCACTACCTCGAGGTGCTCGGCCAACAGGCGCTCAACCAGGTGCTCTCCACCACCAACTGGTGCGGCCGCGACTATCCGGCGGCCGGCCTGCCCCAGTTGATCTCCGACCGCTGGATCGACCCGGCCACCGGCAACGTCACCGTCCCCGGCCGCGAGTACGGCCAGGACGTACGGCCCTGCCAGGAGACCGCCGAGGTGACCTTCCAGCACAAGACCGGTTACATCGACACGTCCGGCCAGGACGCCGGCATCGTCCGCAACCTGCCCGGCGCCGAGGAACGCCACTACATCGTGGCCATTCACTCCAACCTCGGCAACCGCTACATCGACGTCGACCGGCCGGCCGACCCGCCGGGCAGCTACCCGGTTCAGTACACCGAGAAGTACGGGCTCCTCGGCAAGGCCATCGACGACATCTTCGCCCGCCGGTGAAGATCACGCCGGCCGACTCCTGCCCATGATCACGACCAGGAGGACCAGTGAATGACACCCAGCAGATGTCGCCGCAGGACGAACCATCTCCACGCAGCGATCCGTATCCGCGTTCCATCGCCGGTCAACAGCGCCCACCGGATCCCGTGACCGTGCCTCGCCGCTCCCGGGCCCTCGGCGCGATCGCCTTCGTCCTCGTCCTCACGTCCCTGGCCCTGTTCACATCGGTCACGATCCAGCTGCTCACGACCTTGTCCCCGGAAGCGTTCCTGGCGAACGCCTCCGGCCTGGCGATCGCGGGAATCGCCACCGGCTGCGTCGGCTTCGGACTGTCCATCGTTGCCGTTGTCACCCGACGGGGCCGGTTGTGGGGAGCCTTCGGCCTGATCGGCAGCCTGCTGGTCCTTCCCCTGGCCTGGCAGTTCAAGTACTTCGTGGGGATCTCGTTCTGACCCCCACCGGCGGCCGGTACGGGCTACGGCTGGTCCTGCTGGTCAGCCTGACGATCGCGATCGCCACGACTGTGCTCCTTCTGGCCGATGTACCGCAACGGCTCCTGCTCGCGATTCAGTCGGAGCTCTACGGCAACGTGCCCACGTTGCGCGGATGCGACGACCTGCCGCTGACATCGGCAGTCGAGGCCGAACTGGCCAAAGAGAACCCGTTCCTGATCCGCGACGACATCTACGACGCCGGAGCCTGGGCGCGCGACGCCTGCCCCGACCGCGGGCACATCCGCGTGGACTTCGCCGGCACAGCTGCCCGGCGGGAGCTGGAGGCCTACCTGGCCCGAGCCGGCACCTGGGACCCGACCTCCGGCTGGACCTGGCGGGGCATCCCGGTGTCCCTGATCAACGTCTGAACCCACCCCGTGGAGATCAAGGCCGCCGGCTCACGGCCATCGACCGGACAACCGAACCAACCGGTACGCCGAGCGCTTGACCTCAACAGCCCTTGAAGCACCAGGACGATGATCATGAACACCCGCCGGTGGTTCAGATCGCATCGGGTCGGAACAGGGCGAGGAACGGTTCGGGCTGTCGCGGTCAAAGTGGGCAGGTCTACAGCACCGAACAGGGATCCGATGTCGGTTCACCCCTGTGGGTGATGACCAAGGAGGGCGGTGCCTGGCTCCTCGCGGCGTGCCAGAACACCGGTGTCCTCGACGACAGGGACGTTACCCCAGCCCGGCCGATCTTCGGCGAGAGCCTGAGCCCACCGAGGTGATGTCCGGAGCCGAAACCAAACTCCCACGACCCGACCCAACCACCGCATCGGGTCCGGAGGCGAAGCCCAACTCCCACGACCCAACCCAACCACCGCATCGGGTCCGGAGGCGAAGCCCAACTCCCACGACCCCACCAACCCAACCACCGCATGGGGGTCCGGGGGCGAAGCCCATCCGGGCGGGGCTTGGGGGTTGCACCCCCAAAAAACAAACCGGACGACCCCGCGAAAGGTGCCAAAGGCACCTGAGCAGGATCATCCGGAGTCCGGTGGAGCTAAGGGGATTCGAACCCCTGACCTTCTCCATGCCATGGAGACGCGCTACCAACTGCGCCATAGCCCCTAGTGGGTTTGTCCCCTCGGCCCGACCCGCCGGCCCGTGAGAACTCGGAAATACTAGCGTGCCGACCCCGCTGAGGCGAAATCAGGTCACGACTTGGGATCCAGCGGGGCGACCGGGTCCGGGACGTCGGTCAGGCCGGTCAGGTTGTAGCCCGTCAGGCGCCAGCCGAGACGGCTCCGGTCGAGGATCGCCCAGGCGCAGTTGTCCATGCCGCGGAGCAGGTTCCAGTGGTCCTCGGGGAGGCCCAGGAAGGCGGCGATGCCGAGGCGGCCGGAGAGGCCGTGCATGGCGCAGACAACGACGGCGCCGTCCGGTTCGGCCTCGCTGATCGCGGTGAACGCCTCCACCACCCTGGTCGCGACCTCGCGGTGGTCCTCGCCCGTGGCCGAGCGCCGTACGTCCTCGCCGGACTTGATCTTGATCACGGCCTCGGCGTCGATCTCGGCCAGCTGATCATGGCTGAGACCGGCCCAGCTGCCGACGTGGATCTCGCGCAGCCGCGGCTCGAAGTTGATCTCCAGGCCGGAGACCTCGACCAGGGCCTCGGCGGTCTGCCGGGTCCGGGAGAGATCGCTGGCGTACAGCGAGGTCGGGCTGTAGGTCGCGATCAGGCGGGCCGCGGTCTTGGCCTGCAGCTGCCCCAGCTCGTCGAGCGGGATGTCCTCCTGACCCTGCATCAACCCGGTGGCGTTCCACTCGGTCCGGCCGTGTCGCCAGATGATCATCCGGCTCGCGGTCATGAAGCTTCCCCCTCAGTGTCGCGTACGCTCAGCGCCGCTCGTCGATGTCCAGGTCGATCTCCGGGCAGTCCCGCCAGAGCCGTTCCAGCGCGTAGAACTGGCGCTCCTCGGTGTGCTGAACGTGCACCACGAGATCGAGGTAGTCGAGCAGCACCCAGCGCTGCTGCCGATCGCCTTCCCGGCGGACCGGCTTGGCATCCAGCTCGCGCAGGGCCTCCTCGACGCCGTCGACGACCGAGCCTACCTGCCGCTCGTTGGTGGCCGTGACGACGAGGAACACATCCGTGATCGCCAGCTGGTCCGACACGTCGTACGCGATCAGGTCGGTGCCGAGCTTGTCGACGGCCGCCTGCGCCGCGGCGCGGGTCAGCTCGATCGCTCGGTCGGTTGCAGTCATTTCGGGGTCCTCGCGAAGTTGTTCGGGGGAGCGCAGCGGAGGAGAAGAACTTCGTGGGGTGAAGTCACGATCGCCTTTCCTGCGCGGGCTCTCGATAGAGCCCGCGTTTCTGGATGTATTGCACGATGCCGTCCGGCACCAGGTACCAGATCGGCTCACCGTCGGCCACCCGCGCCCGGCAGTCGGTGGACGAGATCGCCAGCGCCGGGATCGACACCATGCTGACCCGGTCCTTCGGCAGGCCGCCGGTGATCGCCGGGTCGAGCTCCACGCCGGGCCGGTTACAGGCCACGAAGTGGGCCAGCTCGAACAGCTCGTCCACGCCCCGCCAGGTGAGGATCTGGGCCATCGCGTCGGCACCGGTGATGAAGAACAGGTCGACGTCGTCGCCGCGCTCGGAGCGCAGGTCCTTCAACGTGTCCACCGTGTACGTCATCCCCGGCCGCTCCACGTCGACCCGGCTGACCGTGAACCGCGGATTGGACGCGGTCGCGATCACCGTCATCAAGTAGCGGTCCTCGGCGCCGGACACGTCCCGGTCGGCCTTCTGCCACGGCTGGCCGGTAGGGACGAACACGACCTCGTCCAGGCCGAACCGGCTGGCGACCTCGCTGGCCGCGACCAGGTGGCCGTGGTGGATCGGATCGAACGTGCCGCCCATCACCCCGAGCCGGTAGTGCCGACCGTTCGGCTCGCCAGGATCGCGAGCCAGTCCGGTGGCCGACCGATGGTTCTCCGACACGACAGATTCAGCTGTGCTTCCGGCCCTTGCCGATGGCCAGCGTGATCAGCAGCAGAGCGATGAGGATGGCGAAGGCGAGCACGCCGAAACCCCAGGCCGGGATCGGCAACTCGGTGTGCACCTCGGTCTCGAGGACGGTCAACCCAAACAGCATGCGAGAACCTTATCCTCTGATCTGCCCGGCTCCGGTCACCACGTACTTCGTCGAGGTCATCTCGGGCAGCCCCATCGGGCCGCGCGCGTGCAGCTTCTGGGTCGAGATCCCGATCTCGGCGCCGAAGCCGAACTCGCCGCCATCGACGAACCGGCTGGACGCGTTGACCAGCACCGCCGCCGCGTCGACCTCGGCCACGAACCGGTTCGCGGCCGTCTGCGAGTCGGTGACGATGGTCTCGCTGTGCCCGGAGCTGTACCGCCGGATGTGGGCCAGCGCCTCGTCCAGCGAGCCGACCACGGCCGCGGCGAGGTCCAGCGACAGGAACTCCTCGGCGTAGTCGGTCTCGGTGACCGGCACCACCTGCTCGCCGTACGTCCGGAAACGATCATCACCGTGCACGGTCACACCGGCCTCGGCCAGCGCCTGCAGTGCCTTCGGCACAAAGGAATCCGCGATGTCGGCGTGCACCAGCAGGGTCTCCAGCGCGTTGCAGACGCTGGGACGCTGGGCCTTGGCGTTGATCATGATCCGGAGTGCCTGATCATGGTCGGCCGACCGGTCGACGTAGAGATGGCAGTTCCCGGTGCCGGTTTCGATCACCGGCACCTGGCTCTGGGTCACCACGGTCTCGATCAGCCCGGCGCCGCCCCGCGGGATCAGCACGTCGACCAGACCTCGGGCGGCCATCAGCTCGGCGGTCACCTCGCGCGGCCCGGGCACCAGCTGTACGGCGTCGGACGGCAGGTCGGCGTCGGTCAGGCCGGCCCGGAGCGCCTCGACGATCGCGGCGTTGGAGTCGGCCGCGCTGGAAGAGCCGCGGAGCAGCACCGCGTTGCCGGACTTGAGGCAGATGCCCGCGGCGTCGGCGGTGACGTTGGGCCGTGCCTCGTAGATGATCCCGACCACGCCGAACGGCACCCGGACCTGCCGGACCTGCACCCCGTTCGGGTTGGTCCAGCCGCGGACCACGTCGCCGACCGGGTCGGGCAGGTCGGCCAGCGCCCGCAGCCCGTCGGCCATGCCGGCGATCCGGTCCGGGGTCAGCCGCAGCCGGTCGATCAGGGCCGCGCCGGTGCCGGACTCCTCGGCCCGCCGGACGTCCACCGCATTCGCTTCCAGGATCGCCGTCTCCGCCTTGGTCAGGGCGTCGGCCATCGCATGCAGGCCGGCGTCCTTGGCCGACCGGTTCGCCGAACTCAGCACCCGGGCCGCGACCCGTGCCCGTTCGGCCTGCTGGGCTACCGTCATCCCGACAATTTAGCGCCTGTACGCCCTCGCCCGGAGCGACGGCCAACCTGCGATATCGGTACTACGATCGCCGGGTGCCCGAATCTCTGCGGACCGAGGAGGCGACGTCCGGCGCCGAACGGCTCACGTTCTTCAGCGACGCGGTGATCGCGATCGCGATCACCCTGCTGGCGTTGGAACTGCCCGTCCCGGAGGAGTTGACCGGCGGGTCCGGGGAACAGATGTCGGAGATGATCACCTTCTTCTCCGCCCACGCCGACGAATACCTGGCTTTCCTGGTCAGCTTCCTGGTGATCGCCATCCACTGGTCGACGCACTTCCGGGTCTTCCGCCAGGTCCGGGAGGTGAACGCGCGGCTGGTCCAGCTCAACCTGCTCTGGTTGCTGTTGATCGTGATCACGCCGTTCACGACCAAGATCATCAGCCTGGGCGAGAACAACCTGCTCCGGTTCTCCATCTACGCCGGGGCCCAGGCGCTGCAGTTCTCCGTCTTCGCGCTGCTGGTGCTGCAGTTGAGCAAGCACCGGCTGATGCTGGCGAGCCACGATCCGGCCCGGTTGCGCTCGACGCTGCATCGGGTGGTGCCGATGGCCGCGGCGTTCGCGGTCTCGATCCCGGTGTATGCCCTGGTCGGCCGCTGGGCCTTCGTACTCTGGGCCGTGGTCCCGATCGTGTCCGGCCGGATCGACGAGATCCGGATGCGCCGCAACCGCTGAGTCCGTCCACGGAGTCAGGAACGCCGTTCTCTGCAGAAGGAGCCCATCATGAAGTTCCGCGCCGAACTCGAGGCGACCGGCAAGAACACGGCCGGCTTCGAGGTGTCCGAGGAGTTCGTCGACGGTCTTGGCGGCGGCCACCGCCCGAAGGTCGTCGTCCGGCTCCAGGGGTACGAGTTCCGTACCTCGATCGCCCGGATGGGCGGCCGGTTCCTGCTCGGCGTCAGCGCCGAGCGGCGCGCCGAGGCCGGGGTCGCGGCCGGTGACGTGCTGGACGTCGAGGTGGAGCTGGACACCGCCGAGCGGACCGTCGACGTGCCCGAGGACCTGGCCGCCGCGCTGGCCGAGCAGCCGGCCGCGAAGTCGTTCTTCGACTCGCTGTCGTACAGCAAGCAGAGCTGGCACGTGCTCCAGGTGACCGGGGCCAAGAAGCCGGAGACCCGGGCCAAGCGGGTCGCCGCCTCGGTCGCGATGCTCGCCGAGGGCCGAGCCCGCTAACCGCACGGTCCCTGAGCCTGTCGAAGGGCAGGCTCAGCGCACGTCCATCACCAGCCGCCGGGCGTCCGCAGCCTGCTCTCGAGGGACCGCAGGTCGAGCAACTGTCCCTCGCTCGCGTAGTGGAAGTTCACGGCGAACTCGCGGTCACCGGCGACCCAGTCCGGCCGGTCCAGGAAGGGCTGCTCGAGCACCCGGCGGCGCAGCGGGAGGGCCGTCCACTGCCCGGGTCCGGGCTGCAGCACGACGGCGGCCGTGACCGTCTGCCGGGCCCGCGGGGCGATGAAGTCCGGGTAGCGGTCCAGGGTGAAGGCGCCGACCTCGTAGGCCCAGGCGACCTCCCCCGCGACGCTCGCGAGATAGTGCTCGGACAGTGCCCGGACCAGCACGTCGCCGGGCGTCGCGCCGTCGCCGAACCGCCAGGCGACGACGTGCGGATCGATGTCGTCGCCCATCGCGACCGAGTCCCGGTCGACGAAGACGGTGATCACCGCAGTCTCTCCTCGGCCGGCAGCAGCTCGCGGGCGAGCAGGGTGCCGGCGGCGGTCGCGATCGGGAACACGACGATCGCGACCAGCGGCAGTGACAGCAGCAGAAAGGTCGGTACGCCGAGGCCGAACACCTTGGCCCGCGCCGTCCGCATCGCGGCGCGCCGCCCGGCCAGCGTGATCACGCCGCGCCGTTCACTGGCCGAACCGATCAGCTCGGTGGCCAGCATCCAGCCGCCGAACAGGGCCGACAGGACCGCGGCGACCACGTTGCCGACCACCGGGATCAGGCCGATCCCGAACAGCACGATCGCACCGACGAGCGAGACCAGGATCAAGGCGATCGCCTGCCGGATCGCCCGGCCGATCTGGGTGCCGAGCGGCTCCTCGCGCGACGGCGGCGCGTTGCCCTCGGCCTCGTCGACGGCCTCGGAGATCTGGTCGTAGAGCGGGGCGCCGAGGGCCAGGGTGAGCGCGCTGAAGCTGATCACCATGAGCAGGATCGAGCCGGCGACCAGGGCGACGCCCATCAGGATCCGCACGGTCGTCGCCCAGCCGACGTCCCAGCCGTCGGCGAACGGCGACATCCAGAGGACGATCTCGTCGACCCGGAACAGCAGCACGATCAACAGGATCAGGAAGATCACCGAGGTGATCACCGCCGGCAGCGCGCCGAGCAGGAACAGCTTCGGCCGCTTCAGGATGATCTTGGCGCCGCGGCCGAGCAGGCCGACCCCGGCGATGGCCTCGGAGATCATCGGCCGCCTCCGACATCGATCGTCGATCCGGTGACGTACGAGGCGTCGTCGCTGAGCAGCCAGGCGATCGCCGCGGCGATCTCGTCGGCGGTGCCGGCCCGGCCCAGCGGGATCTCCGGCGCGACCCGTTCCAGGCGGCCGGGAGCATGGATCTCGGTGTCGATCACGCCGGGCCGCACACCGGCCACCCGGACGCCCTGCCGGGCCAGCTCGAGCCCGAGCCCGACGGTCAGCGCATCGATCGCGGCCTTGCTCGCGGCGTAGTCGACGTACTCGAAGGCGCCGCCGCGGACCGCCGCCCGGGACGACACGTTGACGATCACGCCGCCGGAGCCGCCATGATCAACGGCCATCCGCCGGGCCGCCGCGGTCGCCATCGCGAACGCGCCGACGACGTTGATCTCCATCACCCGTCGGACCCGTTCGCTGTCGTAGTCGACCACCGGAGCGCCCGGCGACACCACGCCGGCGTTGTTCACCAGCGCGCCGATCGGGCCGACCTCGGCATCGAGCCAGCCGAACAGCTCCTCCACCGCGCCGGGCCGGGTCAGCTCGACCTGGCGGGCGTGCGCGGTGACGCCGGCGGTACGGCAGTCGGCGATCACCTGGTCGGCCTCGGCCGCCCGGCTGGCGTACGTGATCACGACGTCGCGGCCGTCCCGGGCGAGCCGGCGGGCGGTCGCCGCGCCGATCCCGCGGTTGCCGCCGGTGATCAGGACCGGTCCGGTCACGGCTTGTCCGCGCGGCCGCTCCGGACCCGCTCCCCCTTCGCCTCCGCGGCGGCCCGGAGCTGATCCTGGAACGTGATCATCTTCTCGGTGAGGACGGGATCGCCGGCGGCCAGGATCCGGACCGCGAGCAGCCCGGCGTTGCGGGCGTTGCCGATCGACACCGTGGCCACCGGCACCCCGGCCGGCATCTGCACGATCGACAGCAGGGAGTCCATGCCGTCCAGGTACTTGAGCGGCACCGGCACGCCGACCACCGGCAGCGGGGTCAGCGAGGCCAGCATGCCGGGCAGATGAGCCGCGCCGCCGGCCCCGGCGATGATCACCTCGATGCCGCGGGTGTGCGCCGTCCGGCCGTAGTCGATCATCGCGTCGACCATCCGGTGCGCGGACACGACGTCCGCCTCGTACGCGACGTCGAACTCGGCGACGGCCTCGGCGGCGGCGCGCATCACGGGCCAGTCCGAGTCCGAACCCATCAGGATTCCGACTCGGGGCGTGGCGTCAGGCATCCGGATCTCCCATCAGATAACCGGCGGCGTGCCGGGATCGCTTCCGTACGTCGGCAAGATCATCACCGTAGGTGGTCACGTGGCCGACCTTGCGGCCCGGCTTGACCTCCTTGCCGTACAGCTGCACCCGGAGCCGGCGGTCCCGGGCGAAGCAGTGCAGCAGCGCCGACGGCAGGTCCTCGACGGTGCCGCCGAGGACGTTCGTCATCACCGTCCACGGCGACCGCGTCGTCGGGTCGCCGAGCGGCAGGTCGAGCACCGCCCGCAGGTGGTTCTCGAACTGCGAGGTGTGCGAGCCGTCGATGGTCCAGTGCCCGGTGTTGTGCGGCCGCATCGCGAGCTCGTTGACCACCACCGAGCCGTCGTCGCGCTGCATCAGTTCCACCGCGAGCAGGCCGACCACCTCGAGCTCGGCGGCGACGGTGAGGGCCAACTGCTGGCAGTCGATCGCCTGCTGCTCGGTCAGCCCGGGCGCCGGCGTCACGGTCTCGACGCAGATCCCGTCCCGCTGCACGGACTCCGAGATCGGGTACGCGACCGCCTGGCCGGACGGCGAGCGCACCGCCAGGGCGCTGAGCTCCCGGGTGAACGCGACGTACTCCTCGGCGACGATCTGGATCCCGTCGCCCAGGTTCTCGAACGGGATCCCGACCTCCGCGGCGGTGTCGATCTTCCAGACACCCTTGCCGTCGTAGCCGCCGCGGGACGTCTTCGCGATCACCGGCCAGCCGTGCTCGTCGCCGAACGCCTGCAGCGCGGCGGGGTCGGCGACCACCCGATTGACCGGGCACGGGATCCCGGCCGCGGTCAGCCGTTCCCGCATGACCGCCTTGTCCTGGGCGTGGATCAGGGCCGCCGGGCCGGGCCGGACCTGGATTCCGGACTCCTCGAGCTCGCGGAGCAGCCCGGTCGGCACGTGCTCGTGGTCGAACGTGATCACGTCACAGCCCGCGGCGAAGTTCCGTACCGTCTCCGGGTCGGTGTAGTCGCCGACGGTCACGTCGCCGACCACCTGAGCGGCGGAGACCTCGGGCCCCTCGGCCAGCAGCCGGACCCGGATGCCGAGCCCGATCGAGGCCGCGTGCATCATCCGGGCGAGCTGGCCGCCGCCGATGATGCCGACGACGAAGGGACGAGTGGGCGTTGCAGCTTCCGACACGCGGTCAGACTACTGGCGAGCGGATCCGGCGACCGAACCGCTCCTTGATGTGATCGACCGGTCAGTTCTGCAGCGACACGCCGTCAAAATGCCTGCTTTGGTGACCGGTCAGCGGATTCTGAAGATGAGGAACCGCTGGACCAGGAAGTTCACCGTGGTCGCGGCGCCCTGGCCGATCACGAACGCGATCACCTGGGCACCGACCTGCGGCAGCTCCGGCGGGCCGTAGCGCTGCACGGCCCAGAACACCAGCAGGGTCAGCCCGGTGTTGAGGAAGAACGTGATCAGGTAGAGCATGAAGACCGCGATCAGCCGGCGGGCGGAATGGGTGGCCTTGAAGGTCCAGCGCCGGTTGATCAGGTACGCGGTCGTGGTGCCGAGCACGAAGCCGACCGCCTTGGCCAGCGAGACGTTCACGCCGAGCATGGTGAGCAGGGTCCAGGAACCGAAGTCGACGATCGCGGACAGGCCGCCGGTCGCCACGAACCGGAACAGCTGGGTGCCGAGCGGCATCGGCTCGGGCCGGTCCGCGGGCTCGGACATGTCCGCCGTCCCGGAGGTCATCGGACCCACTCCGGCCGCCGCTTCTCGACGAAGGCCGCGATCCCCTCGCGCCGGTCGGCCGAGAACGCCGCGGTCCGCCAGGCCTGGTCCTCGACCTCGAGTGCCTCGGCCCAGGGCCGGTCGGCGCCGTCGCGGAGGGCCCGCTTCGCCGCGCGTACGGCGAGCGGAGAGTTGCCGGTGATCGTCCCGGCCAGCGCGAACGCCGTCGCCCGGGCCGCGCCGGGCGGGACCACCCGGTCGGCCAGCCCGATCCGGCCCGCCTCGTCGGCCGGCAGCCGCCGGCCGGTGAAGATCAACTCCGCCGCCCGGGCCGGGCCGACCCGGCGCGGCAGCGCCTGGGTGCCGCCACCGCCGGGCACCAGCCCGACCGAGGTCTCCGGCAGCCCGAAGGTGGCGTCCGCCCCGGCGATGATCAGGTCGGCGGCCAACGCCAGCTCGCAGCCGCCGCCGAGCGCGTACCCCTCGACGACGGCGATCACCGGCATCGGCAGTTCACGTACGGCCGCGAAGGCGGCGCGCAGCACCGGCCGCTGACGGCTGAGTTGATCATCGCTGAAACCCGCTCGCTCCTTGAGGTCCGCGCCGACACTGAACGCCTTGGCCGACGCGCTGGTGATCACGACGACATCCGTCACGGCGTCCTGCGCCAGGGTGGCACAGGCGACCGTGATCGACTCGGCCATCGCGGTGGAGATCGCGTTCAGTGCCTCGGCCCGGTTCAAGATCAGCTCGGTGACGTGCTCGGCGGCCGGCCGGGTCGCCACCGGCTGCGTCACGTGTCCGAGTCCCGGTCCGGAGGTTCGGCCGGCAGGCTGCCCTGGTCGTGGCCGCCGGTGCCGAACAGCAACTCGGTCATCACCACGTGCACCCGCTCGACGTCCGGCACGTCGTCGAGCACGATCGGCCCGGCGTCGGCGGCGGTCTGGATGTTGAGGGTGCCGCAGCCGAGGATCCGGTCCAGCAGACTGCGCTCGTACGAGACGTCATTGATCCGGATCAGCGGCAGGTCCTTGCCGATCTTGTTGAGGATGCCCCAGCGGGTGATCAACCGGCGGTTGGTCACCGTGTAGGTCCGGGTCAACCAGTTCAGGAACGGGATCACCGACCACCAGATGATCAGGACCAGCCCGATGCCGACGATGAAGTACTGCCCGACCGGCCGGAAGTCCATCGGGATCAGCGCAAGCCCCACCCCGATCAGGGCTCCGCACAGCACCAGGGCGAGCGCGGGCAGGATCAGTGCTTTTCCATGGGTCCGCATGTGCAGCACGACGTGTTCGTCGGCGCCCAGCAGCTTGGCCGGTAATCCCATGCCGCCCATCGTGACACACCCGGGCGAACCCGTGCATCAGCGCAGGTGCACGATGTCGCCCGCTCCGAAGGCGCGCCGGCCCGACGCGGTCCGCACCACGAGCCGGCCGTCGGTGTCGATCGCCTCAGCCTCGCCGACCGCGTCCTCGCCGCCGGGCAGCAGCACCCGGACCCGGCGGCCGACCGTGCCGCACCGGGCCAGGTAGGCGGCCGCGAGCGCGGTGTCGTCGGCCGAGTCGCGCCATTCGGCATAGAGCAGCGCGAACGCCCGCAGCACCGTGATGATCATCGTCGACCGGCCGACCGGCGCGGAGTCCGGCTGCAGCCGGAGCGAGGTCGCGGTCGGCACCGGCAACTGGTCGGCGGTCAGTCCGACGTTGAGCCCGATCCCGATCACGCAGCCCGGCGTCTCGGCGCCGCCGGCGGGTTCGATCCGTTCGGCGAGGATCCCGCAGATCTTGCGGTCCCGGATCAGCACGTCGTTCGGCCATTTCAGTTCCGCCGGGACCTTCGCGGCCCGCTGCAGCGACTCGCTCACCGCGATCCCGGTCAGCAATGGAAGCCAGGTCCAGCGGGCCGCCGGCAGTTCCGGCCGGACCAGCAGCGACAGCGCGATGGCGGTGCCGGGCGGGGCGGTCCAGCTGCGGCCGAGGCGGCCGCGGGCCGCGGTCTGGTGCTCGGCGATCAGGACGGTGCCGGACGGGGCGCCGGACCTCGCCTGCGCGGCCAGGTCGGTGTTGGTCGAGCCGGTCTCCGGGATCAGCCGGACGTCGCGCCAGAGCGAGCCGGGCCCGGTCAACGCGGCGCGGAGTCCGGCGGCGTCCAGCGGCTCGTCGTAGGGCATGACCGGAGAGCCTACGCTGGCCGCATGACCGAGCCGACCGTCATCCGCGGCAACCCGACCGACGAGGAGATCGCGGCCGTGGTCGCCGCCCTGCTCGCGGTCCGGGCCCGCCGCTCGCCGGCTCGCCCGGCGGGTTGGGTGGGCTATTGGCACGGCGTACGGCGCGGCCGCTCGCGTTAGGGTGACCGGCGTGACTGCAACCGGCAAGCCTTGGCGTCTCGTGCTCGGTTCGGCCTCACCGGCCCGGCTGGCGACCCTGCGCTCGGCGGGCCTCGACCCGGAGGTGATCGTCTCCGGGGTCGACGAGGACGGCGTCCACGCCGAGCGGGTGGCGGACCTGGTGGCCGAACTGGCCAGGCTCAAGGCGTCCGCCGTCGTCGACCGGCTCCGTGCCGAGGGGACGTCCGGGCCGACGATCGTGCTCGGCGGCGATTCGCTGTTGGAACTGGACGGCCGCCCGTACGGGAAGCCGGCCGATCATGCGGACGCGGTGGACCGGTGGCGCCGGATGCGCGGCGGGGAGGGCGTGCTGCACACCGGCCACCAGGTGATGATCATCGAAGGCGATGAGGTACGGGAGCGGAACCGCACGGCGAGCACCCGGGTCCGGTTCGCCGACCTGTCCGACGCCGAGATCGAGGCCTACGTCGCGACCGGCGAGCCGCTCCAGGTGGCCGGCGCGTTCACCGTCGACGGCCTCGGCGGCCCGTTCGTGACGAGCATCGACGGCGATCACCACAACGTGGTCGGGATCAGCCTGCCGTTGCTGCGGGAGCTGCTGGCCGAGCTGGGCGTCGCCTGGCCCGAGCTCTGGTGATCACTCCCGGCCGAGGAAGTTGATCACGTCGGCGAAGAACCGCCGGCTGGACACGATCGCGTGGCCGGCCTTCGGGTAGCAGAGCGCGGTCGCGTTGGGCATCCGGGCTGCCGTCTCGGCGAACATCTCCTGGGTCCAGTAGTGGTCCCGGCCGCCGTAGACCACCAGCGTCTCGGTCTCGATCGCCGGCAGCCGGTCGTACACGTCGAAGCCGTCCTCGGCCCGCAGCGCGGTGGCCAGGTCGGTCCGGTTGTTGATCTTGACCCCGGAGGTGAGCAGCTTGATCGGGACGTTCAGGATCCGTTGCAGGACAGCGTTCCGAACGAACCCGGCGATGAGCTGAGGACTGTAGAACCGGCCGTCACGCTCGACGTTGTCGATCAACTCCAGCTGCATCGCCTTGGCCAGCGGGCCGAGTCGGTAGGCGGCGCTGGCCACGACCGCCCGGCGGACCACCTCGGGACGGTCGGCGATCAGCTGGAGCAGCTGGGAGCCGCCCGTGGAGTGTCCGATCACGTCGACCGGCCCGTCGAACTCCTCCCGCAACGAGTCGGCGAGGCCGCCGGCCAACTCGGCCCAGGTGGTGCCCGGAGTCAGCCCGGGCGGCCGGTTGGTCAGGTAGACCCGGTAGCCGGCGCGGGCGAACGGCCGGGCCGTGCCCAGCGTGATCCGCTGCTCGATACCGCCGGCCGGCAGCTCGTGGTTCGGGCTGAGCCCGATCAGGTAGACCAGCGGCCGGCCGGTTCCCAGCGCGAGGTACGGCTGGCCGCCGGAGAAGGCACCGAGTTCGGGTTCCTGCGTCACTCACAGGAGTATCGCGGAAGCGAAGTCCCAACCGGTCGCGACGCGCGTGCCGCTCGGCCACGGATCGACCCCGCCGGAGTGCGGGTAGTTGATCACGTCACCCGAGCCGGTGATCGTCACCAGGCTCGGCCGCCCGCTGTCGTCCACGGCACCGACCGCGAACGTCTCGATCCCGCTGAAGTCGCCGGTGATCTTGACCGGCTCGGAGCCGCCGGTCGGATAGACCCAGAGGGTGCCGTCGCGTTCGAGGTCGATCAGGTCCGCCCGGCCGTCGCCGTCGACGTCGGCCAGCCGCAACTCCCGGGCCGTGGTCCAGCCCGACCCGACCCAACGCCGCTGGACGGTCCACGGATTGCCCGGGCCGTTCAGACCGCTGTGCGGATAGACCCACAGCTCGCCGCCGCGGTCGCGGAGCAGCAGGTCCGGGCGGCCGTCGCCGGTCAGATCGCCGAGCGCCAGCGCCGTGGCCAGATTCCAGCCCGTGCCGGCGAAGGCCCGCGGCGCGGTCCACGGATCGGAGTCCGTCGCTCCGCTGCCGGGATGGACCCAGAGCGTGCCGTCGGCCGCCCGGGGATCGCGGGCGACCAGGTCCGGCTTCCCGTCGCCGGTCACGTCGCCGAGCTGCAGTTGATCAACGCCGGTCCAGCGGTCGCCGGCCGAGAACCGTGACGACCAGGGCGTGCTGCCGTCGTTCGGGTAGACCCAGAGATCACCGTGGTACACCCGGGCCAGCAGGTCGGGCCGGCCGTCGCCGGTCACGTCGCCGGTGATCACCGTGTCGGCGAAGTCCCAGCCGGTGCCGGCCTCGATCGGAGGCCCGCCCCAGACCTCGCCGGTCGCTGCTCCCGTGTGCGGATGGATCACCAGCCGGTCGTCGATCCGCTCGATCAGGTCCGGCCGGCCGTCGCCGGTGGCGTCGGCGAGCAGCAGTGGCCGGCCGACCGGCCAGCCGGTGCCGGCGGCCGAGCGACTGGTGTACGGATTCTGGGTCGTCGACCGGTTGTGCGGATAGATCCACAGGGCGCCGGCACCGTCGCGGACCACGATGTCGGGGAAGGCGTCGCCGTTGACGTCGCCGAGCAGCAGCGCGTCGGCGAGGTTCCAGCCGGTGCCCGCCCAGACCGGCGTCGAGCCGTACGGGTTCTGGGCGCTGCCGTCGTGCCGGATGATCCACAGTGTCCCGGAGGCGGCGCCGGGGTCGCGACCGATCAGGTCGGGCCGGCCGTCGCCGGTGACATCGCCCAGCAGCAAGGTGTTGTAGCGGGACCAGCCCATACCGGCGGTGATCTTGGTCGGCCAGGGGTTCGGCTCGGTGCCGGTCCACGGGAAGATCGCCAACGCGCCGGCGGCGTCCCGGGTGATCAGGTCCGGATGATCATCGCCGGTGACGTCGCCGAGCAGCAGCAGGTCGGCGAAGTCCCAGGAGCCGCCCAGCGTCTCCGGTGCCGGCCACGGGTTCTCGCCGGCCGCGCCGTTGTGCGCGTAGAGCCGCAGGGTGCCGCGGTCGGCCCCCGGGTCGCGGACCACGGCATCGGCCAGGCCGTCGCCGGTCACGTCCGCCGGCCGGGCCGCGAGCGTCGCCGCCCGGCCCCGTTCGGTCCGGTCGGCGTGGTCCCGGGCCAGGATCAGCTTCGCCCGGCGCTGGCCGGCGGCGGCCGGTTCGGTGCCCACGGCGGCGAACAGCGGCAGGGCGAGCAGGACGGCGAGCACGGCGATGATCAGCCGCCGCCGGTTCGTGATGATCATGGTCAGAGCTCGATCGGCTTGCGCGCGGGATAGCCGGTGCCGTTCACCGTGACCCGGAGCAGTCCCGGGATCGGCGGCGGATGCAGCACGATGCGTTTCGGCTTGCGCTTCCAGGCGAGGTCCAGCTTGACGTCCAGCTGCCGGTTCTCGTCGTCCCGGTTGAGCTCGAGGCTGACCGTGCCGTACCGGGTCGGGGCCCGGAGCAGCTTCGTCTTCGTACCGTCGACGAGCCAGGCCAGCGGGCAGAGCCGGAGCAGGTGCAGCTCGTCCGGATCGAGGCCGTCGTCCACCAGCGCGGTGCGGGCCGCCCAGGTCACCAGCGGCTGCACGAACAGGGTGCCGTACATGGCGTTGCGATGCTCGCCGGCGATGAACGTGTTCTCCGAGCAGGCGCCCAGCATCAGCCCGTACAGACCCTCCAGGAACAGGGCTCGTTCACCGTTCTGCCAGGTGTGGAAGAGATTCCAGCTGTAGCAGGGCTCGCCGCTGCTCTGTTCGTGATCAAGGACGACCCGGTCCAGCGCGGTGTGGTGCCACGGATCGAACAGCTTCGTGTTCGGCCCGACCCGGTAGAAGTCGACGTAGGACCGCATCAGCGGATCGGAGGCCGGCAGCAGCCCGGCCCAGACCGCCGTCAGCGCGCCGGTGTCGAACGCCTCCAGGTACGGCCACGGACTGGTCGGGCCGTGGAACTTGCTGGGCAGGATCGGGTGCGTCGCGCCGTCCGGGTCGGTCCAGGTCGGGGCGTCCTCCGCCGCGGCGCGCAGCGCGGTCACGAAGGTCTCCTTGAACCTCGCCGCCACCGAGGCGAACTCCTCGGCCCGTGGATGCTTCACCCGCCGCAGCAGCTCGACCGAACTGGCCAGGCCCTTGTAGTTCCAGACCTGGATCCAGATCGACTGCTGCTCCACGCCGGTGTCGTTGGATGCCGCGGCCGGCATCAGGCCCTTCACGCCGTCGTGCCCGGTGAACTCGACCGCAGCCTTGATGAACTCGCAGGCCTTGACGATCGCGGGCAGCCAGCGCTGGGTGTAGGCCTCGTCCCAGCTCAGCAACGCGTGCCGCGCCGCGACCTCGAGGATCGCCCCATGATCACCGAGCCAGTCGAACGACTGCAGGCTGAGCGGGGTGGCGAAGAAGCCGTCGGCGGGCAGCGTCGCGTAGGCCTGGCCGGGCGGCTTCCGCTTGCCCTGGACGTCCAGGTAGAGGTCGATGTGGCGCTCCACCACCTCGTGCCGGCCGAGCAGGTCGAGGAACATGTGACCGATCATGGAGGTCGGCGTGCTCCAGAGCAGGTCGTAGCCGTAGGAGCCGGTGAGGAACGTGTACTTGCCGCTGTCCGGACTCTTCTCCGCGATCACCTCGGCCAGCTGGACGCTGCGCCGGAAGTACTCGTTGACGTGCGGTTCCGGCGTGATCAACTCGGTCGCCCGGGCCGGCGGGGCCCAGAACGTCTCGGACTCGGCCAGTGCGGCGTCCCGGCCGACCTCCCACTCCCGCAGGGCTTCCACCTTGGCCTGCGGAACGGCCGGCAGCAGGACGTCGATCGCGGTGCCCTCCTTGACCGGCAGGCCGAGCTTGAGGTCGTACACGTGATCATGGTTCTCGACCGCGGTCAGGTTGATCGTCCCGCCGGCCGGGGTGCCGACGATCATCCGTACCTGATCTTCGTGGTCGTAGACCGGCACGGTCAGCGGCTTGCCGTCCGGGTTCCAGATCCGGTCGATCCGCAGCGGCCCGTCCAGCGGTGCGGCGGCCGGCCGGGACTCGATGGTGATGAAGCCCTCCTGCTGCTCCGGCGGGCCGACCACGTGCCGGTAGAACACCTTGCTCAGCCGCAGCACGAAGGAGAACTCGGCCGGCGCGTCATGATCATCGACATGGTCGACGGTGAACCTGGTCCAGGAGTAGAGCGGCTCGTCGGCGGTGTCGACCTCGCCGCCGCCCTTGAGGTGCGCGAACGTCTCCTGCCGCAGCACCAGGCCGGCCTGCCGGCGGTGTTCGGTCCACAGCACCGGGGTCTCGGTGTCGGTCCGCCAGCCCTGCAGCCCGACCCCGAAGTCGCCTCGGTGCAGGTAGTACGGCGTCGTGCTCAGGGCCGGGAAGCCGGAGCCCTGTGGCATCACCGGCGTGACCTGGAAATCCTTGCCCAGATACGGTTTGAGGTACGGCTTCAAGGTCGGCGCACTGCTCGGCGCGAGGGCGACGGCGGGGTGGCTGAGGATCGCGCCGTTGTAGAACACGTCGAACCGGAACAGGTGCCCCTTCCAACCGACCGGGGTCCAGACCTGCCGCTGCGGCGGCCACCAGTGCCGGGCCGCTTCGGCGTCGGGCTCGGTCATCGCTGCTCCCTCCGGACGCCCCGGCGTCGCGTAGGCCGGTGTCGCGGTCGCCGGAGCGAAGAAGCCGGACACACCGAGAGCCGCGCCGCCACCGGCCGCCTGCAGCATGCCGCGTCGTGAGATGGACCGACCGGACATGAGATCCTCCGCCCCGAGGTTACTTACGAAATATCGAAGATGTTTTCGTAATCCTTGGAACATTCAAGCCGTGCGATCTCGCCACTGTCAAGAGTTGATCAAGAACGAAGTTGATCACGCCGGACGCAGGACCAGGGCCGAACCCCCGGCGGAGCCAGTGAAGCTGCCGGTCCAGCCGAACCCGGTGAAGGTGAGCGTCGCCCCGAGATCCGAGTCGATCGTGAAGCCGGCCGCCGGGAGCGTGCGCCGCAGGTAGGTCGCGACCTCGTCGCCGGACGGCCGGTCGATCACCAGCGTCACCGCGTTGGGCTGATCCGCCGACGTCACGAACGACACGCCCCGGGGCAGCGACACCCGATCACTCGGCCCGTTCTGGAACCCGAGCTCGGCCAGGCTCACCCCGTCCGCCGGGATCGACGCGCCGGCGGTCGGTGCCGACGGGCTCGGCCCGCCGCTGGGCCGCGTTCCGTTGGGAGCGGCACTGCAGCCGGCCAGCATGATCATCACCGCGACCGCGAGAAGGGCACCGGCCCGAAGGAAACGCACGCGCCCAAGGTAGCGGGCTGCGCGAAGCCGCCGCGCCGAGACGCCGGGCGTGGCATCCTCGGCATCGTGAACCCGAGGATGCTCGTCACCGGTGCTACCGGAAACGTCGGCGGTGCGCTGGCTCGTACGCTCGTCGAGCGCGGGGTCCCGACCCGCGCCGTGGTCCGAGACCCGGCCCGAGCGGTGCCGCCCGGAGTGGAGCCGGTCGTCGGCGATCTGACCGACGCGAGCAGTCTGCGCGACGCCCTGACCGGCGTCGACGGGCTGTTCCTGATGCCGGGGTACGCCGACGGGATCGCCGCCGAGGCGGCCCGCGCCGGAGTGCGGCGGATCGTGCTGCTGTCCGGCGGCTCCGTGCTGAGCTCCGCACCCGACAATGCCGTGACGGAGTACATGGCACGGTCCGAGAACGCGGTACGTGCTTCCGGCCTGGTCTGGACTTTTCTGCGGCCGGTCAGCTTCATGACCAACACCTTCGAGTGGAAGGCGCAGCTGGCCGCCGGCAACGTGGTGCGGGCCCCGTTCGCCGACGTACCGATCGCCACCATCGATCCCGCGGACATCGCCGCTGTCGCCGCCGAGGCGCTGCTCGGCGAGGGCCACGACGGTCGGGCCTATCCCCTGACCGGCCCCGCCGCCCTGCGTCCCGCCGACCGGGTCGCACAGCTGGCCGAGGTGCTGGACCGGCCGCTCAGCTTCGAGGCCGAGCCGGACGACGAGGCCCGGGCCCGGATGCTCGCGGCCATGCCGAAGCCGTACGTCGACGCGTTCTTCTCCTTCTTCGTCGACGGCACCATCGACGAGACGACCGTCCACCCGACTGTCGCCGAGGTGACCGGCCGCCCGCCCCGCAGCTTCCGCGCATGGGCCGAGGCGAACGCCGCCGCCTTCGACGCCGAGGGTCCCTGAGCCTGAGCCACAACGCTCCCTGCGCTTGTCGAAGGGCAGGCCACCTCGGGCTCGCCCTTCGACAGGCTCAGGGAACGAGGCGGCTCGCCCGAGTCAGCGGGGGTGGGGAGCCAGCGTTCTGGAGTAGAGGGACGTGCCGTCGATGTCGCGGAGGTCGACGGTCAGCTCACGGGTCCTGCCGTCGATCGACACCTCGCCGAAGAACTGGAAACCGTCGGCGGGCGAGGTGTTCGGTGCCGGCGGGGCGGCGACGAACTCGGCCTTGGGGCCGAAGGTCGGGTCGAGCACGTTCGGGCCGAAGGCGCCGGCGTTGAGCGGGCCGGAGACGAACTCCCAGAACGGATCGAAGTCGGTGAAGGCGGCCCGGTCCGGCGAGTAGTGGTGGGCCGCGGTGTAGTGCACATCGGCCGTCAGCCAGACGTGGTTGCGGATGCCCGCGTGCTTCAGGGCCGACAGCACCGGCGCCAGGTCCAGCTCACGGCCCCGCGGCGCGCCCGGGTCGCCCTGGCCGACGCCCTCCTGGGCGGTGGTGCCGTCGGGCACGATCAGGCCGACCGGCAGGTCGTTGGCGATGATCTTCCAGGTCGCCTTCGACTTCTTCAGCTCGCGGATCAGCCAGCGGGTCTGCCGCTCGCCGAGCAGGCCGCCGTCCGGCACCGTCTCCGTACCGTCGGAGTTCTTGTCCTTGTGGGTCCGCATGTCGAGCACGAACAGGTCGAGCAACGGGCCGTAGTTGATCACCCGGTAGAGCCGGCCCTCCGGATCGGGCGAGATCCTCGCGACCGGTACGTACTCGTGGAAGGCCTGCCGGGCCCGCCGCGCGAGGGTGTCGACGTCGCTCACCGTGTAGCGGTCGTCGTCGAGGATCTCGCCCGGGTACCAGTTGTTGGTCACCTCGTGGTCGTCCCACTGGGTCACCTGCGGCGTCTCGGCCAGGAAGGCGCGCCAGTTGTCCGCGAGCAGGTTGTACTTGTACTGGCCGCGGTACTCGTCCAGGGTCTCGGCGACCTTGCTCTTCTCCTCGATCACGAGGTTCGTCCAGGTCGAGCCGTCCGGCAGCGCGACGGACGCGGTGACCGGCCCGTCGGCGTACACGTTGTCGCCGCTGCAGAGGAAGAAGTCGGCGTTCCGGGCCCGCATCGCGTCGGCGATCCGGAAGCCGCCGTACTCGGGGTTGACGCCCCAGCCCTGGCCGGCGATGTCGCCGGACCAGAGGAAGCTCAGGTCCGCCGCCCGCTCCGAGGCCGTACGGAAGCGGCCCGCCACCGGTGCGCTGGACCGCCGCGGATCGTGCAGGTCCACGGCCCGGATCCGGTAGTGGTATTCGGTCCCCGGCGTCAGCCAGGCCACGTCGAGCTCGCCGGTCAGGTCGGTCCGCGGCGTCACCACCGGGCCCGGCACGGTGACCGCCTTCCGGAACGACGGGTCCCGCGCGATCTCGGCGATCAGCCGGGACGGCCGGTCGGCGCGGGACCAGAGCACCGCCTTCCGGGTCCGTACGTCACCGGACTGCACGCCGTGCGTCAGCACCGGCCGACCCCGCCGCAGCTGAGCCGGAGCCGTGGGCTGAGCGTTCGCCTTGGCCGGCCCGGAGGCCAGCCCGATCGCCGTCGCCGTACCGCCGCCGAGCAGGAGTCGGCGCGAAATCATTCCTGAGTTCTCCCGAGCGTTCACGTGCTCAGGCTCACCTCGCCTCATGAACGCAACGTGTCGCAGATCTGACATCTGTTCGCCGAATCGGCCCCGGCAACCGGTCTCCGCGAAGCTACCGTCAGATCTGCGACATCGCCCGAATCGCTCAGCCCGACCCGGACGGATAACCTCTCAGGCGATGCCCGAGCAACCAGAGATCTCCGAGCCGGGGGCCGTCGCGGTCCGCCGGTCGCGGCTGCCCGCTCCGATCCGCGCGATGCGGCCGCGCCAGTGGATCAAGAACGTCCTGGTGCTGTCCGTCCCGCTCGCCGCGGGCCGGCTCTTCGAGCCGGGCGTGATCCTCAACGCGGCGCTGGCCTTCGTCGCGTTCTGCCTGATCAGCGCCTCGATCTACCTGATCAATGACGTCCGCGACGTCGAGGAGGACCGGCAGCACCCGAAGAAGCGGTTCCGCCCCATCGCGGCCGGCGAGCTCGGCACCAGGCCGGCGATCATCCTCGCGGTGATCTGTGGTGTGGTCGGCCTCGCGGTCGGGTTCGTCACCGCGATCCCGCTCGGGATCACGCTGGCGGCGTACGCGGTCATCCAGATCGTCTACTCGACCTGGCTGAAGCACTGGCCGGTGATCGACCTCGCCGTGGTGTCCAGCGGCTTCCTGCTCCGCGCGGTCGCCGGCGGCGTCGCGACCGGGATCGTGCTGAGCCAGTGGTTCCTGCTGGTGGCGTCGTTCGGCTCGCTGTTCATGGTCGCCGGCAAGCGCTACTCCGAACTCAAGTCGCTCGGCGTCGAGGCCGGCACCCGCCGCTCGCTGGAGCGCTACTCGGAGTCGTACCTGCGGTTCGTCTGGATGCTCGCCGCGGGCACGGTCCTGGTCTCCTACTGCCTGTGGGCGTTCGAGAACCGGGGCGACGCGTGGCTCGGCGTACCCTGGACGGCACTGTCCATCGCACCGTTCACCCTGGCGCTGTTGCAGTACGCGCTGGAGATCGACGCCGGTACGGCGGGCGAGCCGGAGGACATCGTCCTCTCCGACCGGATCCTGCAAGTCCTGGGAGTGTTGTGGCTGATCTTGATCGCGATCGCGGTGTTCCTGTGAGCACCGTCGAGGAACTGCACGGCTGGGGACGTACGGGCTCGTCGGCGGCCCACCTGGTCCGGCCGACGACGTCGGACGACATCGCTTCCTGGGTACGGAAGGCCGACGGCGACCGGGGCCTGATCGCCAGAGGCCTGGGCCGTTCCTACGGCGACGCGGCCCAGAACGCGGGCGGCACCGCGCTCGATCTCACCGCCATGCACCGGATCCTCACCATCGACGCGGAGAGCGAGCCGCCGTCGGTGATCACCGAGGCCGGGGTCAGCCTGGACTCGCTGATGCGGGCGCTGCTCCCTTGCGGGCTGTGGGTCCCGGTGCTGCCGGGCACCCGGCAGGTCACCATCGGCGGCGCGATCGCGGCCGACGTGCACGGCAAGAACCACCACACCCAGGGCAGCTTCGGTGATCATGTCGAGTGGCTGGACCTGATCACCGCCGACGGCGTCGAGCACCGGCTCAGCGCGGACGGCAGCGACCCGGACCTGTTCTGGGCGACGATCGGCGGCATGGGCCTGACCGGCGTGGTGACCCGGGCCAAGATCAGATTGCAGCGGGTCGAGTCGGCGTACTTCACCGTCGACACCGACCGCACCCGGGACCTGGACGATCTGCTCACCCAGATGAGCACCGGTGACGAGAACTACACGTACTCGGTGGCCTGGTTCGACGCGGTCACCCGCGGCCGCGGCCTCGGCCGGGCGGTGCTGACCCGGGGCGAGAAGGCGAAGCTGGAGGACCTGCCGCCGAAGCTGCGCCGGGATCCGATGAAGTTCGCGGCCCCCAACTTCGGCACCTTCCCCGACCTGTTCCCGAGCGGCCTGGTCAATCGCGCGACCGGCAAGGCGTTCAGCCTGGCCTGGTACTTCAAGGCACCGAAGCACCGGGTCGGCGAGATCCAGAACATCACCCAGTTCTTCCACCCGCTGGACATGTTCGATGAGTGGAACCGGGTCTACGGCCCGCCGGGCTTCCTGCAGTACCAGTTCGCGGTGCCGTTCGACGCGACGGAGACATTCGCCGAGTGCGTCCGGGAGATCGCCAACTCGGGCCAGATCTCCTGCCTCAACGTGCTCAAGCGGTTCGGTGAGGGCAACGCATCTCCGCTGTCGTTCCCGACCCCGGGCTGGACGCTCGCGGTCGACTTCCCGATCACCGAAGGGCTGGACCGGCTCTGCCGGCGGCTGGACGAACTGGTGCTCGGCGTCGGCGGCCGGGTCTACCTGGCCAAGGACTCCCGGATCGACGCGGAATCGCTGCGGCTGATGTATCCGCGACTGGACGACTTCCTGGCGGTCCGGCGCCGGGTCGACCCCGACGGCATCTTCGTCTCCGACCTGGCCCGCCGTCTTCAACTGGTGTGAGAGGAATTCATGATCGACTCCCTCGGTGTCCCGCAGTCCCTGCTGCTGCTCGGCGGCACCTCCGACATCGCGCTGGCGATCGCCCGGCGGTACGCGGGCGTACGGCCGCTCCGGGTGGTGCTGGCCGCACGTCCCGGTGACCGGCGCGCGGACGCGGCGAAGGAGCTGACCGGGCTGGGCTGCGAGGTGACCGAAGTCGATCTTGAGGCGCGTGACCCGGCGACCCATGCGGCGACCATCGACGCGGCGTTCGCCGGCGGCGATCTTGATCTTGTGGTGGTCGCGTTCGGTGTGCTCGGCGAACCGGAGCGGGCCTGGACCGATGCCGATCACGCCCTCGAGCTGGCGGAGATCAACTACGCGGCGCCGGTCCACCTCGGCGTGTTGCTGGCGAACCGGATGCGCAGCCAGGGCCACGGCCGGATCGTCGCCCTGTCCAGCGTGGCCGGCGAGCGGGTGCGCCGGTCCAACTTCGTCTACGGCTCGACCAAGGCCGGCCTGGACGGCTTCTACCTCGGCCTCGGCGAGGCACTCGACGGCTCCGGGGTCCGGGTGCTGGTGGTCCGGCCGGGCTTCGTGAAGTCCAAGATGACCGACGGCCTGAGCCCGACGCCGCTGTCCTCGACGCCGGAGGAGGTCGCCGAGGCGGTCGCCGACGGGGTCCGCCAGGGCAAGGAGTTGATCTGGGTGCCGGGACCGTGGCGGTTCGTCATGTCGGCACTGCGTCACGTGCCCCGGCCGCTGTTCCGTAAACTGCCGATCTAGGCGTGCCGTTCGGCGACGTACGGCACCGATCGGGGAGGTCGGATGCACGATCCGCTGAGCGCAGTGGACCTGGTCCACGACGAGCTGGACCAGGCCCGGGAGACCGGGCATCTCATCGAGGAGCTGGACGAACGGTTCGCCGAGCTGGATCCGGAGGACACCGAGGCGCTGGAGCGGCTCTACTTCGAGGTGGTCACGGCGAAGCGCCGGCTGGACTGGCCGTACTGGGAACCCGAACTGCTGCCCGGCATCCTGCGTTCGCTGCCGGACGACCCGGCCAGCGAGCCGCCGTCCGGCGACGTGCTGGCGGACAAGATCAACGGCGGCTGGCTGGGCCGGATTGCCGGCTGCAACCTCGGCAAGCCGGTCGAGAACGGTGATCACTGGACCACCGCCCGGATCCGGGCCTACCTGGAGCAGGCGAAGGCCTGGCCGCTGCGCGACTACGTGCCGGTGCTGGACCCGATGCCGGAGGAGTTCCAGCTGCTGCCGAACTGGACCGAGACCACCCGCGGCCGGGTGAACGGCTCGGCCCGTGACGACGACATCGACTACCCGATTCTCGGCCTGCACCTGCTGGAGCGGCACGGCACGGCGTTGACGCCGCAGCTGGTCGCGGACGGCTGGCTGCACCTGCTGCCGTACGCGCAGACCTACACGGCCGAGCGGGCCGCGTACCGGAACCTGCTGTCCCGGATGCCGATCGACCGGGTCGCGATCACCCGGAATCCGTATCGGGAATGGATCGGGGCGCTGATCCGCGGCGACATCTTCGGCTGGACCCACCCGGGCGACCCGCGGGCCGCGCTCACGCTGGCCTTCCAGGACGCCTCGCTGTCGCACGTCGCCAACGGCGTGTACGGCGAGCTCTGGTCGGCCGCCCTGATCGCGTCCGCGTTCACCGCCGGCACGGTGCGGGAGGCGTTCGACCGGTCGCTGAGGTCGGTGCCGCCGCAGTCCCGCCTGTACGAGACGCTCACCGCGGTGCAGGACCTGCGCGACGACGGCGCGACCTGGGACGAGGCGATCGCCCAGATCCAGCAGCGCTGGGGCCACTACAGCTGGGTGCACACGATCAACAACGCCGCGATCATCGCGGCCGGCCTGCTCTGGGGCGAGGACGACTACGCCGCGACCGTCGGGCTCACCGTGCAGGGCGGCTGGGACACCGACTCCAACGGGGCGACGGCCGGCTCGGTGGCCGGTGTCGTGCTCGGCGCCAAGGCACTACCGGCCAACTTCGTCGAGCCGCTGCAGAACAGGACCCGGTCGGCCCTGTTCGGCTTCGACCACTCGGTGATCTCCGACCTGGCCGAACGTACGGTCCAGCTGGTCGGCAAGCTCGGCTCCTGACCGCCCTGCCGCCTCTCCAGCCCCACCTCCCCACACTTCTTGGCGCTTTGCCAGGGAAGCTTCTGTGGTGAAGCGACAGTTTTTCACGCAACGTGAAAACCGGCCGACGAGCCGAGGCCGGGTCAGGCGGCCTTGGCGAGCTTCTTCTTGGTCACCTTCTTGCCGTCCAGCCGGACGACTTCGCGGTGCTTGACGGTGTAGCCGTCGGGCAGGGTGCCTTCCTTGAGCATGCGCAACGGGCAGCGGCCACAGCGGTCCTTGGACACGCAGCACTTGAGCTTCGGCAGCTTCCGGGACTTTCCCACGGACGAGACCGTACCATCGGTGATAAGGAGAGGCTTACCTCGTCCACATCTCGCGACGGAACTCCGACGGCGCCCGGCCCTCGTAGCGGCGGAAGACCTCGGCGAAGTGCTGGCTGGACGAGAAGCCCAGCCGGTGGCCGATCTCGGTGATCGTGGGGTCCGGCCCGGCCAGCAACTCCTTGGCCCGGGCGATCTTGGCCCGCAGGATGTAGTCCTTCGGGCTGGTCCCGGCCGCCGCGACGAACGCGTCGTAGAACTGGGTCGGCGACATCCCGGACGACTCGATCAGGTCGTGCACGGTGACCGGCTCGTCGAGTTGCTCGGCGACCTGGGCGAGGGCCCGCCGCACGCCCGGCGGTACGTCGCGGGCCGGCTCGTCGATCCCGCCGTCCCGAGCCAGCAGCACCTCGAAGACGGCCGTCGCGCACAGGGACCGCCGGGCCGCGGCGACCGGCCAGCGAAGATCATCCGGGTCGGCCAGGGCCCGGCCGAGTTGATCAACGACCGATCCCGGCACCGCCCAGGTGGGGCCGGAGCCGCCGGCCAGCTCCCGTACCGCAAGATCAACAGAGCCCGCCGACGCGGTTTCCGGGCCGACCCGGGCGACCAGCCAGAACAGCTCGCCCCGCGGCTGGGCGGTCCCGTCGGTGCCGTAGACCGTACCCGGCGGGATGATGATCACCTGTCCGGGCACGACATCGACCACCGTGCCGTCCAGGTTGAACTCGACGTCGCTGCGGATCGGGAACGCCAGCACCAGCAGGCTGGCATGGCGCTGCGCCGGCACCGGCTCCCGGGCGGTCAGGTAGCGATAGCGGCCGAGACTGACCAGCGGGCCGTCGCCCTGAAGATCGACGATCGTCCGTTCGGCCGTGCAGCGAAGATCGGGCGTGTCCCGGTCGACGACTTCGGTGGCCACTGCAGGAAACCTCCGGTGGAAGAAGGCGGACGCCACGGGCGGTCCTCGAATCCTACGATCCTCAGGCATGGACCAGGCAACCGACGAGCTCGCGGAACGCTTCCGGCAGGACGGCTTCGCCGTGATCGACAACCTGCTGAGCAGCGCGGAGGTGGAGCTCTACCGTTCGATCTACGACCGCTTCCTCTCCGGCGAGATCGAGGCCGGCGACAAGCGCACCGACCTCGGCGCGGGCAGCGAGCGGAAGTCCGACGGCGAGAACATCACCCAGATCATGTGGCCCTCCGCGCTCCACCCCGAGCTCACCGACCTGCCGCTGCACCGGCGCGGTCTCGAACTCGCCCGCGCGTTGATCGGCGACGACGCCGAACTGGACTTCGACATGTTGATCGACAAGGCGCCCGGCTCGGCGACGCCGACGCCGTGGCACCAGGACGCCGGCTACTGGATCGACCTGCCCGACGACCGGGCCGCCTCGATCTGGGTGTCGCTGGACACGGCGACGCTGGACAGCGGCTGCATGTGGTACGTCACCGGGTCGCACCTCGGCCCGGTCCGGCGGCACTGGCCGGCCGGGAAGGGCGGCGGCGCGATCGAGTGCGAGGGCTCCGAGGACGAGCCCGGCGCCGTCGCCGTCCCGTTGGTGCCGGGCGCGGCGGCCGCCCACGCCGGACGCACGTTGCACTACTCCCGGGGCAACTCCACCGACCGGCACCGCCGGGCCTACATCCTCAACTACCGGCCGGCCGCCATGATCGCGCTGGAACGGGAGCAGGGCATGGATCACGGCCAGACCAGCAACGTCCGGCTGGTCCGCAACTCGGGAGCCACTTCCGACGAAGGAGAATGATCATGAACCGACGGGGATTCCTGACCGGCCTCGCCTCCGTCGCGGCGACCGGCGGGATTGCCGGCTGCAGCGCCGACCAGTCCGGCGGGGCCGACGGCAGTACGGATCAGGCCAAGATCACGTTCGCCACCTGGAACACCGACACGGCGAAGCTGGTCAACGACAACCTCGGCACCTTCCACGCCGACTACCCGGGGATCGAGGTCGAGGTCCAGGTCTCCCCCGCCGGGGCCGACTACTGGACCAAGCTGCAGACCCAGGCCAGTTCGGGCACCGCGCCCGACGTCTTCTGGATGAACGGCCCGCACTTCCAGCTGTACGCGGGCAACGGGCAGCTGGAACCGATCGACGATCTGATCAAGGACGGCGTGGTCGACCCGGCGAAGTTCCCGCAGCCGCTGGTCAAGCTCTACACGTACGAGGACAAGATCTACGGGCTGCCGGGCGAGTACGCCTCCAGCGCACTGTGGTTCAACAAGGCGATCTTCGCCGACGCCGGCGAGGCCGAACCGACCGGCGACTGGACCTGGGAGGACTTCACCGCGACCGGTGCCCGGATCTCGGAAAAGCTGAAGGGCAAGGGGATCTACGGCATCGCCGTCGCGGCCGACGGCGAACAGTCCTACTACAACTCGATCAAACAGGCCGGCGGCTACGTGATCTCCGAGGACGGCAAGAAGTCCGGGTACGCCGAGCCGGGCTCGATCGAGGGCCTCGATCTCTGGGCCGGACTGATGCAGAACGGCACGTCGCCCACCGTGCAGCAGCTGAACGACTCCCCCGCCGACGAGTGGTTCATCAGCGGCAAGGCCGCCATGATGCAGGGCGCCGCGTTCAACGTCGCGAACTTCGGCGACAGCCAGTACGCCGAGCAGTTCCAGGTCGTCCGGATGCCGAAGAAGCAGACCAACATCTCGGTCACCCACGGCGTGGCGCCGGTGATCAACGCCAAGTCGAAGAACAAGGCCGCGGCCAAGGCCTTCCTGGCCTGGATCTCCGGCCCGGACTACGCGACCAAGCTGGCCGCGCGGGCGTCGACGATCCCCGGCCTGGCCGGCAGCGAGGGCCCCTACCTGGCCAGCCATCCGGAGTGGAACCTGCAGGTCTTCCTGGACGCGGCCCGCGAGGGCTACCCGTACCCGTGCTCGAAGAACACCTCGGCCTGGACCCAGCTGGAGGCGAACAAGCTGCCCGACCTGTGGTCTGGCAAGATCACCGCCGAGCAGGCCGGCCGCGAACTCGCCACCGGCATGGACGCCGAACTCGCCAAGGCCTGACCCGACCCCGAACCAACGCGCGCCGAGCCCACCCAACACGCCCTGAGCCTGTCGAAGCGCCCGGCCCGACCCACACCGACCTGACCCCCGAGGCGGCATGATCATGACCAGTCCCGAACCCCTCCGTGCCGTCGTCGTCGGCGCCGGCCATCGCGGCGTCCTCTACGCGACGTACGCCCTCGAAGAACCCACCGAGTTGATCATCACCGCGGTCGTCGACCCCGACCCGGTCCGCCGGGACCGACTCGGCGACCAGCACGGAGTGCCGGCCGACCGGCGGCTGGCCACTCTCGATGATCTTCCGCCGGCCGGGGTGATCGCCGACGTGGCGATCGACGCGACGATGGACGCCGATCACGTGCCGACCGCGGAGCGGCTGCTGCGGGCCGGCTATCCGGTGCTGCTGGAGAAGCCGATCGCCGGCACCGCGGCCGAGGTGCTGGGCCTGGCCGAGACCAGCCGCAGCACCGGCCGGCTGCTGATGATCTGTCACGTGCTGCGCTACTCGCCGTTCTACGTCGCGGCCAAGGAACGCATCGTGGCCGGTGACCTCGGCGAGATCATGAGCATCCAGCTGGCCGAGCACGTCAGCTTCGACCACATGGCGGCCGCCTACGTGCGGGGGCGCTGGGCGAACTCCGCCCGCACCGGTTCGAGCATCCTGCTCTCCAAGTGCTGTCACGACATCGATCTGATGGCGTGGCTCTGCGACGACCGCCCGGCCCGGGTCACCAGCGCCGGGTCGCGGCGACTGTTCACCGCCGAGCGGGCCCCGGCCGGCGCCGGCACCCGGTGCGTCGACGACTGTGCGATCGAGTCGCGCTGCGCGTACTCGGCCCGCCGGCAGTACCTGGAGCTGGGCCTGTGGGGAACGTACGCCTGGGAAGGGATCGAGCAGCTGGGCCCGGAGCCGACGCCGGAGCAGAAGCTGGCCTCGCTGGCGTCCGACAACCCGTACGGCCGCTGTGTCTGGCGCAGCGACAACGACGTGCTGGACCGGCAGTCGGTCTCGGTCGAGTTCGCCGACGGCATCGTCGGCTCGTTCCTGCTTTCCGGCAACGCGGCCGTCGGCAACCGGACGCTGGAGATCGTCGGCACCCGTGGCGACCTCTCCGGCTCGCTGGACACCGGGACCCTCCGGCTGCGCCGGATCTCCGACACCGGTGATCAGCTGTACCAGGAGGAGTTGATCACCACCGACGTCGCCGGGCAGGCACACGGTGGCGGCGACCTGAAGCTGGTGGCCGACTTCGTCCGGGCGGTCCGCGGCGAGCCGGTCAGCGTGTCCAGCACCAGGATCGAGAACTCGATCGACGGTCACCTGATCGTCTTCGCCGCCGACAGGGCCCTGGCCGAACAGCGCTGGGTCGACCTGGCCGAGTTCGCGCCGTTCCCGGCGTGATCGGCGATGCCGGAACGCCGGAGGCGCGGCCCGCGGGGTGACGGCTGGGCGCCGTGGGTCTTCATCCTGCCGACCCTGGCCGGGATCGCCGTGTTCTACCTCTGGCCGATCGCGCAGTCGTTCTACTTCAGCTTCACCGAGTGGGGCCCGTTCGGCGGCACCGAGTGGGTCGGGGCCGCCAACTACCAGCGGGTAATCACGTCGGCGGACACCGTCAAGGCGCTCGGCAACACCGTGCTCTACGCGGGCGTCGTGCTGCTGTCCATCCCGGTCGCCGTCTTCCTGGCGGTGCAGCTGAACCGGCCCGGCCTGCGGTTCCGGCCGTTCTTCCGGGTGCTGCACTTCCTGCCGGTGGTGACCACGCCGGCCGCGGTGTCGGTGGTCTGGCGGCTGCTCTACAACGGCGACACGGGCATGATCAACTACGCGCTGTCGCTGGTCGGCATCGACGGCCCGTACTGGCTGTCCACGCCGGTCGTGTCGATCATCGCGGTCGGGATCGTCGGCGCCTGGATGAGCCTCGGCTTCAACATGATCATCCTGGGCGCCGGCCTGCAGTCGATCCCGGCCGAGCTGTACGAGGCCGCCGAGCTGGACGGGGCCGGCCCGCTGCGGCAGCTGACCGCGGTCACCGTGCCGTTGCTGACGCCGAGCATCTTCTTCGTCACGGTGATGACCGCGATCGGCTCGTTCAAGGTGTTCGACCTGATCTTCGTCATGATCGGCCGGGACAACCCGGCCATCGACGACCTGCAGACCCTGGTCTTCCTCTTCTACACGCAGGGATTCCAGGTCAACGACAAGGGCTACGCCGCCGCGATCGGGTTCACCCTGCTGGTCGTGATCGCCCTGGTCACGCTGCTCCAGTTCCGGCTGCAGCGACGGTGGGTGCACTATGCCTAGGCCCCGCCGGCAACGGTCCAACGCAGCGGCGTACGTCGTCCTCAGTCTCAGCGGCTTCGTCATGGTGTTCCCGTTCCTCTACCAGCTGTCCGCGTCCTTCATGTCCAACCCGGAGGTGCTGGCGATCCCGAAACGGCTGCTGCCGGGCGAGCTGCGCTGGTGGAACTACACCGACGCGATCAGCCGGTTCCCGTTCTGGGATCAGCTCCGGACCACGGTGCTGATGACCGCGATCCGGACGGTCAGCCTGGTGATCTTCAGCGCCCTGGCCGGCTACGGGTTCGCCCGAATGCGGTTCCGCGGCAACCGGGTGCTGTTCGGGCTGCTGTTGTCGATCATGATGATCCCGGGCGAACTGCTGCTGATCCCGCAGTACCAGCTGGTCAGCGCGCTCGGTTGGCTGAACTCGGTCCCGGGTCTGGTCGCGCCGGGCCTGGTCAGCGCGTTCGGCACGTTCATGATGCGGCAGCTCTTCCTCGGCCTGCCCCGGGAACTCGAGGAGGCCGCCCGGATCGACGGCGCCGGGCCGTTCCGGACCTTCGCCGAGGTGATGCTGCCGCTGGCCACGCCGGCGGTCAGCGCGCTCACCGTGATCTCGCTGATCGACTGCTGGGGCGCGTTCCTCTGGCCGTTGGTGGTGAACACCGACCAGCGGCAGATGACGCTCACCGTCGGGCTGGCCACGTTCCAGGGCGAGCACTCGACCGACTACGGTCCCATGATGGCCGCGGCCTTGATCATCATGCTGCCGATGATGATCCTGTTCGTCGTCATGCAACGCCGGGTGATCGCCGGCGTCGCCTTCTCCGGACTCAAGGGGTGACCATGTCGGAACCGCAGTTCGAACCGTGGCTGGACGGACGGCCGGCGGAGGGCCGGACGTTCGCGGCCGTCTTCCCGCACTCCGACGACCTGTCGATCTTCGCCGGCGGGCTGGTCCGCAAGCTCGTCCTGGAGGGCGGGACCGGCTACTTCATCAAGATCACGAACGACGACAAGGACTCGTACGACCTGAGTGTCGGCGAGACCGTACGGCGGATCGAGCTGGAGACCGATGAGGTCGCGGCGGCACTCGGGCTGGCCAAGGTCTACTGCTTCAACTACCACAACCACTACCTCGAGCACGGCCAGCTGATCGAGATCCGGCACCGGCTGATCACGCTGTTCCGGTTCCTCGAGATCGACACCGTGATCACCTTCGACCCGTGGGGCCACTACGAGGAGAATCCCGATCATGCCCTGACCGGTGCCGCCGTCGAGGCGGCCTGCTGGATGGCCGGCCGCCGGCTCGATCTGCCCGAACTGGCCGACCTCGGGCTGGTGCCGCGATCCGTGCTGCACAAGTACTATGTGGCCCGTGGCCCGCAGCTCGTCAACCGCGTCGTGGACGTGACCCGGGTGCTGGCCGACAAGCGGAACGCGCTGCGGCTGCACCGGACGCCGATGCACCGGATGTGGCGGGAACACCTGGCCGAGGCCGCGGCACCGGTGTCCCTGGACGACTTCGTCGAGACGTTCCTCGACCTGGATGATCATGGCCGGCACCTCGAGCGGTTCCACTACGTCGGGCCGCGTACCTCCGAGAAGGGAATCGGCTGATGGGCGTGTACGAGGACCTCGGCGTCCGTCCGGTGATCAACGCGCGGGGGACCCTGACCGCCCTCGGCGGGAGCGTGATGGACCCCGCCGTGGTCGCCGCGATGGCCGAGGCCGCGACCGCGTTCGTCGATCTGACCGAGCTGCACCGGCGGGCCGGGCAACGGATCGCCGACCTGCTCGGGGTCGAGGCCGCCTGCGTCACTTCGGGGGCGGCGGCCGGCCTGACCATCGCCACCGCGGCCGTGATGGCGAAGGACCGGATCGAGGCCGTCCTCGCCCTGCCGGACACCACCGGCCTGCCCGACGAGGTCGTCGTATTGAAGGCGCACCGGATGCTGTACGACCAGGCGGTGCTGGTGGCGGGCGCCAGGTTCGTCGAGGTCGGGGTCGCCTCCGCGGCACGGATCGAGCAGGTCGACGCGGCGATCACCGACCGCACCGCCTGCCTGTTCTACGCGGCCGAGTCGGCCGGCACCCGCGGCTCCCTGCCGCTCCGCGAACTGGCCGAGTGCGCGCACGCCCGCGGGCTGCCGGTGCTGGTCGACGCCGCCGCCGAGGTGCCGCCGCCGGACAACCTGCGCCGCTTCCTCGACGAGGGCGCCGACCTGGTCGTGGTCAGCGGCGGCAAGGAGCTCGCCGGGCCGCAGTCGTCCGGTCTGATCATGGGAGACCGACGGCTGATCGACTACTGCCACGCGAACTCGTTCCCGGCCCACTCCATCGGCCGCGGGATGAAGACCGACAAGGAGACCATCGCCGGCCTGGTCAAGGCCGTGGAACTGTGGGTCGCCCGGGACTACTCGGTGATCTTCGACCGCTGGGAGTCCATGGTCGCCACCGCGCTCGACGCGTTGGCCGGGCTGCCGGGCGTGACCGTCGAGCGGGGCTTCCCGACGGAGCCGGGCATCCAGCCGACCGTGATCCCCCGCGCGTACGTCAGCCAGGCCGGTCGCCCCACGGACGAACTCCGGGACGCGCTGCTCGCCCACGACCCGCCGATCGCCGTCGGCATCGAGCAGGACCGCCTGGCGATCAACCCCCAGTGCCTCCGCGAGGACGAACTCCCCACCGTGCTCGCCGCCCTGACCACCCTCTTCGACCTGTCCCCCTGATCCCGCCGCTGCACCGATGTCCGATCGGGACCATGCTGTTCGTAGCAGTGATAGCACCGCCACCTCCAGGTGGCAGAACCGAGCGAAGGGAAGATCCGGATGAAGTACCTGGTTTCCGTCATCGACGACAAGGAGAACCCCGGCAGCGACGACCGGCGGCCCTTGATCGACAAGTTCAACGACCGGTTGATCGCCGAGGGCTACTGGGTCTTCGCGGGCGGGCTGGCGGCCACCGAAGAGGCCACGGTGATCGACAACAGGGGCGAGCAGGCGGTCGTCACCGACGGTCCCTTCGTCGAGTCGAAGGAATTCCTGGCCGGCGTCTGGGTCTGGGAGGCATCGGATCTCGACGTCGCCCTCAAGCTCGCCACCGAGGCGTCGAAGATCTGCGACCGCAAGATCGAGGTGCGGCCGTTCCAGTGACCGGTCAGCGGAGGGCCTCGCGGAGTACGCGGCCCTCCGAGGCGGCCGGCGGGTCCACGCCGAGCAGGGCGGACATCGTGGCCGCGAGGTCGATGTGGCGCGGCTTCCGAGGCCGTACGCCCTGACGGATCCGGCGGCCGGACAAGATCAACGGGACCGCGAGTTCGGAGCGGCTGCCGTGGCGGCCGTCCGAGCCTTCGGGCGGCGGTGCCGCGGCCAGGGCGTACGGCTCCTCGAACTCCAGCACCAGCTGGCCGTACTGCGGCGCCATCCGCAGCTTCGCCTGATCATCCTCGGTGAGGACGGCAGCCACGCCCTCCACACCGGCCAGCGCGACCCGGGCCCGCTCGATCGCGTCCGCGTCATCGGCCAGCGGGCCGAGCAGATGCACCGAGGAGATGCTGCCGCCGGCGATCAGCACCACGTCGGTGTCGGGCGAGCTGGGCGAGCCGCCGGAGCCGAAAACCTCGGGCCGGAAGCCGGCCGCGGTCAGCGCCGCGATCGCCTGCGCGGCCATCGGCTTGTTCCACGTGGTCATCCCATGATCGGCGGTGATCACCCAGGTGGTCCGGCCGAACAGGTCAAGATCACGAACGGCGTTGATCAACCGGCCGATCGCGACGTCGGTCTCGCGGAGCGTGTCCAACATCCGCGGGTCGTTCGGGCCCCAGCTGTGCCCGTCGCCGTCGACGTCGCTGGAGTAGACGGCGAGGAAGTCCGGCCGCCGCGGCAAGGTCACCTGCTGGCCGCCGCTGTTCACCGGCTCGCCACGCAGGATGGCGATCGCGTCGTCCACCCGGGCGTCGATCCGGCCGCCCGGCTGGGTGTACAGGCCACCAAGATCACCGTACCCGACGCCCTTGTCCTGCAGGATGAACCACTGGGCCGAGGCCATCAGCACGCCCTGCCGCCGCCAGGCCTGGCCGAGCCCTTCCACCGCGCTGTCCCGGCTCTGGCCGCGAGCGACGCCGGCCGCCTCGTCGTAGTAGTACGCCGCGTTCCGGGTCCGGTCCGGATGGCAACCGCAGGAGATCGCGGTCCAGGACGGGTTGGTGATGCTGGTCATCACGCCCGTGCTGGTGCTGAGCGACCCGCGCCGCGCCAGGGAGCGCAGCTGTGGCAGCTCCACCCGCCCGTCCAGGTAGTCGATGTCGAAGCCGTCCAACGCGATGAAGATCAACAAGTCACGTTCGGCGGCCTGGGCGGGATGCGCGGTCAGTGCCAGGGAGGCCGCGACCGCTCCCCCGAGCACGGACCGCCGGGGTGAGGGCAGTCGGCATGCCAGCACCCTAGCCGTGGCTCCGACGGCTTGGTGAAATCTGTGCAACGGCTGGACAACGCCGGCCGGAACACCGTTGCCGAAAGTCGGTTGCCGGAGTCCGCCCGCGAGCGCACCATGACTCATGGCCAACTCAGCCGGCGGCAGCGCCATGGCGCTGCTGCGCGACAACGGGCCGTTCCGCACCCTGAGCACCGCACGGATGGTCTCCTTCCTCGGCGACTCGGTCAGCCTGGTGGCGCTGATGATCTACGTCGCCGACACCGTCGGTCAGGCGATCGCGATCGCCGTCCTCCTGCTGGTCGGCGACTTCGCCCCGTCGCTGCTCAGCCCGATCGCCGGCGCGATCAGCGACCGCTTCGACCGCCGGCGGGTGATGATCATCTGCGAACTGGTGCAGGGCGGTCTGCTGCTGGCGATCGCGCTCGCCCTGCCGCCGTTGCCGTTGCTGCTGGCCCTGGTGGCCGCGCGGGCGATCACCGGACAGGTGTTCCAGCCGGCTTCCCGGGCGGTCGTTCCGGCGCTGGTCCGGGAACGAGACCTGCCCACCGCGAACTCCACGATCGGCTTCGGGACCAACGGCGCCGAGGCGGTCGGGCCCTTGATCGCCGCCGGGCTGTTCCCGCTGATCGGGATCCGGGGCGTGTTGTTGATCGACGCGGCGTCGTTCCTGATCTCGGCCCTGTTGTTGCTCCGGCTGCCGACCCTGCCACCCGAGAGCCGGACCGGCGAGGTCCCGGGGTCCTTGCTGACCGATGCACGGATCGGACTCGGCTACATCTGGCGTACGCCCATCCTCCGCGTGATCGCGCTCGGCAGCTTCGCCATCGTGGCCTGCACCGGGATCGACGACGTCGCCCTCATCCTGCTCGCCAAGGAGACCCTGCAGGCCGGTGATCTCGCGGTCGGGATGCTGCTCGGCGCGGTCGGCGTCGGGCTTCTGGCCGGCTACCTGCTGCTGTCCCGCTTCGGTCCGCGGATCGCCATGCCGACATTGTTGATCATCGGCTTCGCGATGAGCAGTGTCGGCAACCTGCTCACCGGCCTGGCCTGGGCGGTTGCCGCCGCGGTCGCGCTGCAGGCGATCCGCGGCCTGGGCATCGGCGCGTCGGACGTCGCGAGCACCACCCTGATCCAGGCGCGTACGCCTGAGCATCTGCTGGGCCGGGTCTTCGGGAACCTGTACGGGATGATCGGCATCGCGGCGGCCCTGTCGTACGTGGGCGGCGGGTTGTTGATCGACGCGACCTCGCCGCCGGTCACCCTCGTCCTCGCCGGCGGACTGGGTGCGCTCGCTGCGGCCGTGGCCGGTTGGCGGCTGATCCGCGCCATCCGGACCGAACCCTCCCCGGACCCCGAGCCGGCCACGGAGCCCTGACCCGGCGAACCCCGACTGCCGATCTCGGGGTCCGCGCGGTCACCCGGCAGCGGCGGCCAGCTTCGTCGTGTACGCGTCGAGGGCCCAGGTCAGCGACAGGGCCGTGGGCGGCGACCCGGCCGCGACGAGCTGCTGGCCGACGATCGCGGCGTAGCGTCCGTTCCTGACCTGCGGCAGGTTCTTGATCGACGGCCGGGCCAGGGTCTTCTGCAGCGTCTCCTCGCTCTCGGAGTAGATCAACAGCACGTCGCTGACCAGCAGGTCCGCCTTCTCGTAGCTGAGGTTGCCGTAGAACCCCGGTGCGACCGGAGGTACCTCGGCGACGGCGGGTGGGACGGTCATCCCGAGATCGGTGAGGAACACGACGCGCGGGTCGATCTCCTTGTAGACGGCCAGTTGCTCGGCCACGTCGAACACCGCGATCACGCTCTTGCCGGCCAGTTCCGGATGCGCCGCCCCGGCCTCGCGGGTCGCCCGGTCGATGTCGCCGAGCAGCGTCTCGGCTGCGGCCGTGCGGCCCAGCGCGGTGCCGACGGTCGTCACCACGTCCTGCCACGCCGTCGCCCAGGGCTGGTCCGGGTAGACGACGGTCGGCGCGATCTCGGACAGCCGCCGGTACTCCTCCTCGGTCACCCCCGAGTAGACGGCCAAGATCACGTCCGGCGCGGCCGCCGCGAACTCCTCGAACGGGATGGTGGTGCCACCGTCCGGATTGGACAGCAGCGTCGGGGTCTCGGCGCCCAGGTCCTTGAGCTTCTCGGCGTTCCAGGGCAGCACCTGGTTCTCGTCGCCACCGTAGATCGCGGCCGGGATGGCCACCGGCACCACGCCGAGCGCCAGGCTCGCATCGGTGCTGCCCCAGCCCCAGGTGAGCACCCGCTCGGGTCGGCTGTCCAAGGTGGTCTCGCCGAACGCGTGCTTGATCGTGACCGGGAAGCCTTGGCCGGCGGCGGATTCCGGGGCCGTACCGGGCTCGGCACCGGGGTTCGCGCACGCGGCCAGGCCGGCCAGGAACATCACCAGCGCGACGACGGCCGCAACAGGTCGGACCACGAATTCCCCCTATGGTTAGGCAAACCTAATTCGGTACGGGAGCATAGGGGCTCGCCGATCGAGTTCAAAACCCGGGACCCCCGCCGGACAGATCTTGTCGACCATGATCAACAAGTGCTATCTTCTCAATATCCGATGAACTCTTCGACATATTGAAGAATGGGGTCACCGTGCAGGAGATCCGGATCGGCCTGGTCGGGCTCGGGGCGCGCGCACTGGACACCTGGCTGCCGCTGCTGCAGAAGCTGGACGGGTTCAAGATCACCGCGCTCTGCGACCCGGTGGTGGCGACACACCGGCCGACCCTGGAGCTTCTCGACGATCCGGCCGGGGTGACCGTCTGCTCGTCGTACCAGGATGTGCTGGGCCGGACCGACGTCGACGCGATCGCCCTGACGGTGCGGTGCGAGGAGCAGGGCGAGCTGGCGGCGCTGGCGCTCGAGGCGGGCAAGCACGTGCACGCCGAGGTGCCGGGCGCGCACCGGATCGAGGACTGCTGGCGGATCGTCCGCGCGGTGGAGCGGACCGGGCTGACGTACCAACTCGCCGAGCAGACCCGCTACTGGGGCTTCGTCGAAGCGTGGCGCCGGATGGTCCGCGACGGGGACCTCGGCAAGATCACCTTCGCCGAAGGGCAGTACTTCCACTACCATCCCGGCGCCATGTTCCGGGACCCGGAGACCAACCGGCTGCACGGTCCGGATGATCTTGCCGAGCACCCGGGCGCCCGACCGACCTGGTCCCAGCTGATGCCGCCGATCCACTATCTGCCGCACGAGCTCAGCCCGTTGCTCAGCGTGCTCGACGACCGGGTCGTCGAGGTCGTCGGCATGGGCACCGACGGCCCGAGTGCCGCTCATCCGGAGATCAGCCAGCCGGACCTGCAGGTGGCGCTGATGAAGACCGAGAAGGGTGCCGTGCTGCGGCTGGCGGCGAGCTTCGTCCAGCCGCACCCCGAGGGCAACTGGCACTGGTACCAGGTCACCGGGACCGGCGGCCGGGTCGAGTGGAAGCGCGCCGTCCATGATCATCCGAAGATCTGGCGGTTCGGCCAGGGTCCCGATCTGGTCGACGCCGACTGGGGCTTCGAACGGCCGGACGCGCCCGAAGCAGCCCGCGGCAGCGGCCATGGCGACGCCGACTACTACACCCACGTCGCATTCCGGGACGCCGTCCTGGCCGGGCGGCAGCCGGACTTCGACGTCTACCGGGCGATGGACGCGACCGCGCCCGCGATCCTGGCCGCCACCTCGATCGCCCAGGGCAGCCGACCGCTGGCCGTACCCGATTTCCGTAACTCCTGAAGGAAAACTCATGAGCATCGCCGTCCTCACCCGTACTGATCAGGTGGCCGGCCGGTTCGGCGACTACCTCGCCGAGATCCTGCGCGCCGAGGGATTCGCCGACCGGACCGTGATCCCGTTCACCGGGCCCGAGTTGCCCACCCTGGATGATCACGACGCCGTCGTGGTCTCCCGGCTGAGGCCGTCCAAGTCCCAGATCGGGGCGTTGCTGGACTACGCCCGCGGCGGCGGCCGGCTGGTGATCATCCGGCCCTCGTACCTGTTCGCGGTCCAGCTGGGGCTGGCCCCGACGCACACCATGATCGATCCCGCGTACGTGAGCGTCCGCGGTGATCACCCGGTCGGTGCCGGGCTCACCCGGGAGCCGTTCGAGACCCACGTGCCGGCCGACGGCTACCAGCCGGACGCGCTGCCCGACGGTGCCCGGGTGGTCGCCGACCTGCGGCTGGACCCGGACACCCGGACGGCCTTCCCGGCGGTCATCGAGCTGCCGTACGGCGAGGGCCGGGTGATCGTCTTCGGCTACGACCTGGCCAAGGCGGTCTCGCTGATCCGGCAGGGCGATCCGGGCCGGGTCGGCGGCCACGGGCTCGGCGCCGGCGAACCGTACCGGCTGCAGGACCTGCTCACCGGCTACGCCGATCCGCGTTGCTGGCATCTGCCGCAGGCCGACCTGCATGCGATGTTGTTGATCAACGCGGTGCACCAGGTCGCCCGGACCGGGCAGCCGCGGCTCTGGTACTACCCGGAGGCGGCGACACGGAGCGTCTTGGTGCTCGACTCCGACGACGACTGGTCGGCGCCGGAGCACTTCGACGCGCTGATCGAGGCCGTGGAGCGGCACGGCGGCAAGATCACGATCTACCTCATGCTCGGCGGCGGCCAGCGGACGATCGCGACCCCGGAGAAGGTCGCCGCCTGGCGGGACCGCGGCCACTCGTTCGGGATCCACCACAACGCCTTCGACCCGTCGTTGGGCGGCGAGGACCAGGAGGAGGTGATCGAGCAGGTCGTCCGGCGCGACATCGCCGAGTTCACCGCGCTGTACGGCGGTGTGCCGGTGACCAACCGCAACCACTGCCTGGGTTGGAAGGGCTATGTGGACCTGCCCAAGGTGTACGCGGAGCTCGGCGTCGCCATGGACCTGAACGCCAACAACGCCGGCCCGTCCTGGCTCCAGTACCTCACCGGCTCGGCCCGCCCGCTGCGCGTCGTGGACGAGGACGGGTCCGTGATCGACTGCTTCCAGCAGGCCACCCAGGCCTACGACGACCTGGGCATCAAGGGCCTGCTGTCCTCGGATCCCGAGGGTCAGGCCGCGCTGGTCAAGCAGTTGATCATCGACAAGGTCGAGCGCTACTTCAGCCCGCTGTCGATGCTGTCCCACCCGATCTCGTTCGCCACCTATTCGCGCGCCTTCCAGGAGCGCTGCTGGAGCATCGCGCGCGAGCTCGGCCTGCCGATCTGGAGCGCCTTCGAGTGGGCCGACTTCGTCCGCGCCCGCGACGCCGCCCGGCTCGACCGGGTGGTCTGGACCGACGAGGAGTTCAGCTGCCGCGTCAGCGGACGCTCGCCCCGAGGCGCCTTCGCGCTCACCCTGCCGCTACCGGCCGGCCGGGCCGGCTCCGCCACCGTCGACGGCGAGCCGGTCGAGGTGACCGAGCTGGACGTCTTCGGCCGGCCGAGCGTCGTGATCACCGTCCCGATCGCCGAGGATCATGATCAAGAGCGCACGGTCCGGCTCCAGCTGCGCTGAGCCGTCCAGCAGCCCGGCACCGCCCTCGCGCCGGGTCGTCGGCGACATGATCGATGGTGGCACCGCGCGCCGAATTGGACCAGCGGCAGGGCGTCGGCCCGATCGGCGGTGGCATGCTGCGCCAAGGAGTTCGCCGCGCGCGAGTTCAGCCGCCTTCGCTGTCGCGATTTCTCTTGGTACTGGACGGTTCAACGTTGAAATCGCTGCGAGCGCTCCATCCGCAGTGATTCTGCGACACCAGGCCGACCCGCGTTGCCTGCGGGTCATGGACGCAGGGCACCTGGCGAGGCCGGACGACCCGGCATGACGAGCTCGCCCGACCCACTGACGATGCTGCCGTGCGAGCCCACCACGCCGCACCGCCGAGGGCGCCGCGACGCCAACCGCATCACCACGGAGCACCCGACGGCGCCGGCCGGAGCCCACTCACTCGACCTGTTCGGCCGAGCCGAGACCCAGCCCACGCGGCGGCGAGGTGCGGGCACAGACGAGCTCGGATCCCGCCCGACCGGCCACCCACGCGGCAACACCCCACCGACCCCAGCCCGAACCAGTCGGCAGTGCGAAGCGAGCCCAGACGAGCTCGACCACCTCCGACCACCGAACGGGGACCGACCCAGCGACACGCCCACCCTGCGCCGAACCACGCGACCGTGAAGATCGGCAGTCGTTCTCGACCTCACCACCGACCATCGACCGATCACTTACGCAGCGACACGCCGCCATCCCTGAGCCGATCCATGTGGCGGCAGAGATCGGCACAGTCGTTCTCGACCTCATCACCTCCCATCGACCGGTCACCTACGCAGCGACACGCCGCCAAGAACGCTGCTTTTCTGACCGGTCGGAGGGCTCTCAGTCGGGGGTGGCGCCGCAGGAGATGTTGAGCTCGGTCGAGGTGATCGAGGCGGCCAGGTCGGAGGCGGCGAAGGAGGCTACGTTGCCGACGTCGGTCAGGGTGGCCAGGCGGCCCAGCAGGGTTGGTGCGCGCAGGTCGTCGAGGAGCTGCGCCCGAGCCTCGGCCGGCATCGAGTCGGGCACGGCCTCGCCGATTCCGCCGGACTTCAGGGTGATCACGCGGATCCCGTGCGGGCCGAGTTCGACGGCCCACTGGCGCCGGATCCCTTCCAGGGTGTCCAGCGCGATCTTGAAGCCTCCCAGGCCGGGCAGGGTCTGTGGGCCGGACCCGCCGAAGGCCAGGATCACGCCGCTGCCTTGTTCGATCATGGCCGGCGCGACGGCACGGGTGGTCAGGAACTGGGTCCGCGCCATCGTGGCGATCGGGTGGATGAACTCGTCCGGCTCGAGCTCCAGCAACGGGCGTTGCACGTCACCGACCCCGATCACGTTCGCCGAGATGTCGATCCTGCCTTCGGCCTTGACCACGCCCCGGACGAGGTCTTCGACCGCCTCCCGGTCGAGGGCGTCGACGACGTGCGGGGTCGCGACTCCGTCCGGGATCGAGGCGGCGACGGCGCGCAGGGTCTCCTCGGTCCGGCCGGCCAGGTGGACCCTGGCACCGTTCCGCGCGAAGCCGCGTGCCATCGCCGCGCCGATCGGTCCGGCGGCGCCGTAGATCACGGCGATCTTCCCGGACAGCATGATCACGCCGCCGCGGGCTCGAGCCGGTAGTCGAGCGCGATCAGCCGGCCGTCCAGCACCTCGCTGCCGGTCAGGGTCAAGCTGTGATCATGGACCTCGGCGAAGATCGGCTTCGCGCCGCTGTCGCCGACCAGGAGCGGGAACACGACCAGCGAGACCTGGTCCACCAGGCCGGCCCGGATCAGGCTGCAGCCGAGCGACAGGCTGCCGCTCACCCGGAGCGGATCGCCGTCCTCCTGCTTCAGCCGGCGCACCGCCTCGACGGCGTCCTCCTTGATCAGCGTGCAGTTGGGCCAGGCCAGCGGCTCGGTCAGCGTCGACGAGAAGATGATCTTGGGCATCCGCTTCATCTCGGCGAAACTGCCGCCGTCGCCGACGCCGGCGCTCGGGTCCTCGATGCTGGCGACGATCTCCGCCAGCTCCTGGAAGGTCTTCCGGCCCATCACCTCGAGGTGCGGTGCAGACGTCCGGGCGCCGATCCAGCGGTCCAGATCCGGACCGCCGTACCCGAAGTAGGGCGGATAGTCCTTCGCGAAGCCGTACCCGTCCACCGAGCAGAACAGCTCGACACTCACGGTTCTCGTCATTTCTCCTCCAAGATCGATTCGGGTGCGGCGAGTTCTTCGGCCTGCCGCTGCAGCCAGGTCTGCCAGGTGGTGCGAAGCCGGGCGGCTTGATCAGCGGGCCACCCGTACACCCGGCCCATCAGGTTGATCGAGATCGGCTGATCCATCCCCATCGGGAAGCAGGACAGCGCCCACAGGCCCGGCCCGGGTGACTCGGACCGCAGCAGCAGGTAGCCGGGTTCCGAGCGGACGATCAGGCCGGCCAGTTCGGGCGCACCGGGCGCCGTACGGAACCGGGTCCCGGATTCCGCGGGAGCGGAGCCCAGGCCCAGCCGGCGGAACAGGTCGGCCGCCGGTGTGGCCCGGTCCGCCGGCGCCGGATCGATCATGGTGATCAGGTCGATCCGGTGGGCCGGCCGGCCGGCGAACGAACGCAGGTACTCGGACAGCACGACCAGCGTCATCCGCCAGCCCTCCAGCGCGCCCTGGACCAGGTCCTCCCATTCCTCGCCGGCGTCGGCGAAGCCACAGATCACCCGGACCACGCAACTACCGCCGGACCTCGCCTCGACCAGGATCTCGGTGGCCAGCGGGGTGGGCGGACCCTGGTTCGGCTCGTCGTACGCGACCGCGTGCGGCGGCTCGTAGCGGGTCACCGTGGTGTTGGCGTCGGGACCGAACGGCTCCCGGTGGATGATCATGGAACCGCCGACGGCCGGATCAAGGTCGGCCGGGAACAGCCAGGCGGCCTGGCCGGGTCCCGTGGCGATCGCCTGCCACACCTGTTCCGGCGTGCCGGGCACCTCGAGTTCGGTCTCGCCGTAGCGTCCGCGATCATGGTCGCCACTCATGACGATGCGTCCCCTTCCTCGCGCTGCTTGGCATGTTCGGCGTTGCCGGGCCGCGGATGGACCGCGATCACCAGCCGGTGCCAGCGGCCGTTCGGCGCGCTCTCGTCGTGGTACTTCGCGGCCAGCCGGGTGACCGCCGCGGTCAGTTCCTCGGCGAAGGCGGCCCGGTCGGCCGTGCTGGCGAACCGGAGCTCGGTGTCCAGCCCGTACACGTGCAGCCGGCCGCGCCGCCGGGCCGCCGCCCTGGCCAGCGCTCCCAGTTCCCGGATCAGCCGGGCACCGAGGGCGATCAGGTACGAGGCCGACAACCGATCCCGGACCTGATCGGGCCCGCCGCCGGCCGCGCCCATGGCCTCCGGCGAGACCACGTAACCGGCCGCCGTCGCGACCAGGCGCCGCTCGGTCAGCCCGCCCCAGGTGCGGCTCTCGGCCACCTGGACCAGCCCGTGCTGCTCCAGCTGACGCAGGTGGTAGTTGATCTTCTGCCGGGGCAGGCCCAGCCGCCCGGCGAGCTCGGCCGCCGACGCCGGCTCGCGCAGTTCGCCCAGCAGCCGGGCCCGCCCCGGGTCCAGGGCCACCAGGGCTGCCGCCGGGTCGGCGATCACCTCGATGTCGTTCATGTGACCCAGCGAATCATTGACAAATATTTTTGTCAAGACGGCATCGCTGTGCCCTGAGCCTGTCGAAGGGCCGCCAGATCAGGCCCCGCCCTTCGACGAGCTCCGGGCACGTGAGGCGTCAGCCCGGCCGGCAGCGATCCAGGCGGCGCGCGAAGTCGGCCAGGAATTCGTCCCGCCAGTCGCTGATCGTGCTCGCGCCCGGCCAGGGCCCGAGCGCCGCGGGCGGGTCCTGGTCGTCGCACCACCAGTTCGAGTGTCGGCCGGACGGGGTGCGCCACCGGGCCTCCGAAGGCGGCGCCGCGGTGAACGCGCCGGCCCGTCCGTCCAGGTCCGCGTGACTGCTCTCGATCAGGTACGGAATGATCTTGGGATCCCGCGGCGCGCAACGGAACCGCAGCCGGTCGCCGTTATCGACGGCAGTCGAGAACGGGCCCTGCCGGCGGCCGTCGATGATCATCCGCGCGGTATCGCACGGCCCGTAGTCGACCGGCTTCGGCAGCAGGAACTCCACCACGCCATAGACCTCGGCGACGTCGGCCGCCGTGGTGTGCCGCTCGAAGATCGTCTTCCGGCCGTCCCAGACCCGGACGTAGCGACCACCCCAGCACGCCCGCGCCGGGTCCTGGGCGCCGTGCAGCAGCCAGGTGACGGTCGGGCTGTCGCCCATCTTCACCGCGGGCAACTGCCGGGCGAAGAAGTCGCCGAGCGCACCGTGCCCGGCGGCGTGGCGTCCGACGAAGTCGCGCGCCCGGTGATCATCCGCGCCGACGGCGGCGAAGAAGCCACGGTAGGTCGAGTTCGACTCGATGATCGACAACTCCGGATGGTGCGTCTCGACGTAGTCGTACGCGTCCACGCCCCACAGCTTGTTCGGCCCGCCGATGTAGTGCACCCGGAGCCGCGGCAGGATGTCCGGCGCGTCGTGCAGCGCCTGGGCCAGATCGTCGATACCGCCCCAGACCAGGACATCCAGCGGCCGCGGATCGTCCCGGCGGGCACAGCGGACGATCCAGTCAGACCCCTCCGTCGGGTCGCCGAAGCCCCGGTGATCTGCGACCTCGAGCGCACCCTGCTTGATCACGGCCCGTAACGCGTCCGGCTCCGGATAGTCGTCGGAGTGGGTCAGCAGCGAGGCATGATCGGCCGCGTAGTGATCAAGGACCGCCTCCAGGTCGGCGACCGTGCCGTCCCCGTACGGAGAGGAGACCAGACCCTCGAGGTCCAGCCGGTCGGCGTACAGCAGGAGGTGGACCAGGGACTGGAAGTCGTCCGGGTCGGTGCCGCCGATGTCGGTCGAGACCAGGACCCGCGGTCTACTCATCCAGCAGGCTGGGCAGCAGGGCGCGCTGCACGATCCGCTGCGCCGCGAGGGCGTCATGCTCGGCCTGCGCGGCGGCCAGGGCATCGACGTCGAGGACGTCGAGCGCCCGGTGCACCCCCTTGAGGAAGGTGATCGCCTGCCGGGCTGCCTGCACGCTGTCCTCGCGGAACGGGAACTGATCAAGCTGCCAGACGCCCTGCCAGTTGTTCTTGCGCAACGTGTGGAAGAACTCGAACGTCTCGATCAGGTGCACCGAGCCGACCACCATGTCGTCGTCCCAGCCGCGCAGATTGTCGTTGACGTCGATCGCGAACAGCCGGCCGTAGTCGATCGCCAACTGGGCCGCGTCGGCCGGGGTCTCCTGTCCGTACAGGGAATGACCGAAGTCGAGCAGGATGCCGAGATTGGGCAGGCCGATCCTCTCGATCCCGAGCAGGGTCCGTGCCACGTTCGGGAAGATGATCTTGACTCGCGGCTCGCGCGGCTTGTACTCGATGACGAACTTGATCTCCGGATGCGCCGAGACCAGTTCGGTCAGCCCGTCCAGCGCCAGCTGCCAGGCGTCGTGGTAGTCCACCTGGAACGGATAGTCCCAGCCGTCCTGGCCCGGCCACAGCTTCACGTAGTCGCAGCCCAGTTCCTTGGCCACGCCGGTCGCCTCGTGCAGCAGGTCCAGCGCCCGCTTCCGTACCGCAGGATCGGGGTGGGTCAGCGAACCCTTGACGAAGTCCCGGGTGTAGATCTCCGGGGTGATCGCGATCGCCCGCAGCCCGTTGCGCCGCAGCGCGGCCCGGACGTCGTCCAGCGTCCCGTCGAAGCCGACGAACGGATAGTTCAGGTCGACCACGGACAGGTCGCCGACCGCACCGGCCCGGTCGATCTGCTCCAGCAGGCCGACCTCGGGCCCATAGCCGTCGGTGGCGTAGCGATCCTTGTAGGTGGCGAAGTGCCAGATGCCGGCACCGAAGACCGGCAGTTCGGTCGTCATCCCTGAGTCCTTTCGGCGAACCTGTTGATCTTGGCGAACATGTCCTCGAGCAGGAACCGGGTGTCCACCGATTCGCAGACCCGGATCGGGTTCCCGGAGCCCGGCACGTGGTGTCCCTCGGCCCCGAACCGCGGTGCCGGCCGGACCCGGAAGTTGCCGCTGCCCGGGTAGAGCATCAGGGCGATCGCCGGCGAGTCGCCGAGCGAGCGGGACTCGATCGGCTCCGGATGCACCCGGGCGTTCCACTCCTTGAGCTGGCGGACCAGGTACTCACCGAGCGGTCCAGCACCGGCGACCTTGGCATCCAGCTCCGCGTAGGAGACCGAGACCTGCCGGTAGACGTTGTTCGGCACCTGCCAGACCGTGATCCCGGAGTCGAACACCACATTGGCGGCGGCGATGTCGTTGGAGAGGTTGAACTCGATCTTGGACCCGGAGTCCAGGCCGGAGTAGTCGACGCCGCCGATCCAGATCACGATCACGTTGCGCCGGACCAGGTCGGGATCGAGCAGGATCGCCGACGCCATGTCGGTCAGCGGGCCCAGAAACGCCACATGCAAGGGATCTCCCTCGCCGGCGAGCTTCGATTCCTCGATGATCAGCCGCGCTCCCGGCGAGTCGACCGGGGTCCGCTCGTCCGGGATCGCGGCCGGCGCGCCGTCGGCCACGGTGATCGTCCCGGTCATCCCGAGCAGGTCGAGCAGCAGGTCGATCTCCTCGCGGGACTCCGCCATGCTCCGGTCGGACCGACGGGTGCCGAAGTGGGCCGGGATCAGCCCGCGGATGTCGAAGGTCGGCGACAACAGGCCGTGCACGATCGCGAACTGGTCGTCGGCCTCGTTCTTGGCGTCGGTGTTGATGATCACTCGACGACGATCCGGCATCGCTGCTCCTCGATCTGGCGTGAATAGCTATTCACTATTGTATGCTTGCCCAGCTTGATGATCTCCCGACGGCGGCTAGGGCGTCAAGGCAGCCGACCGGTATCATGATCGACTTCGAAGCGAGGAGGTCGGCCCGTTGCCCGCAGCCGAGCCGGTGATCATCGCGATCGACCAGGGGACGACCAACTCCAAGGCGATCGCCGTTACGGCCGCAGGCGCGGTCGTCGCCCAAGGTGCAGCCCCCGTGGAGGTAAGCACTCCAGGACCGGATCGGGTCGAACAGGATCCCGAGCAGCTCTGGGACTCGGTCTGCGCCGCTGTCGCGGACTGCCGCCGGACCCCGACCGGGCCGGTCCAGGCCCTGGCGATCTCCAACCAGCGCGAGTCGGTGGTGGCCTGGGACCGCGAGACCGGGCGGCCGTTCGGTCCGGTGATCGGCTGGCAGGACACCCGGACCGCCGAGCGGTGTGCCCGGCTGGTGGCCGAGCCGGGGGCCGACGACCTGGTCAGGAGCCTGACCGGGTTGCGGATCGACCCGATGTTCTCCGCGCCCAAGATCAGCGAGCTGCTCCGGACGGCCGGCGCCCCGGTCGACCGGATCGCGGTCGGCACGGTGGACTCCTGGCTCTGCTGGCGGTTGACCGGTCATGATCACGTGATCGAGGCCGGCAACGCCTCCCGGACCCTGCTGTTCGACGTCGACCGGCTGATGTGGTCGCACGAGCTGCTCGGCCTGTTCGGGGTGCCCGAGTCCGCCCTGCCGGCGGTGATCAACTCCGACACCCGGCTGCCCACCCGGACCGAGCTGCCCGGGATCGAGGGCCGGCCGGAGATCGCCGCGGTGCTGGCCGACTCGCATGCCGCGCTGTACGGACAGGGCTGCACGGCTCCCGGCACCGCGAAGGCGACCTACGGGACCGGCAGTTCGGTGATGACGCCGGTGAACGAGTTCGACCCGGAGCCGTCGCCGGTGCCGACCACGCTGGCCTGGCTGACCGACTTCCCGACGTACGGACGGGAGGGCAACATCGTGTCCTCCGGCGCCGCGCTGGCCTGGCTCGCTCCCCTGCTGGGTCTCGCCTCGGTCGCCGAACTGCTCGCGCTCGCCGGCTCGGTCCCGGACAGCGGCGGGGTCTCCTTCGTGCCCGCGTTCGGTGGCCTCGGTGCCCCACACTGGCTCCGGTCCGCAGAGCCGACCTTCGTCGGCCTGTCGGCCGGCACCACCCGGGAGCAGCTGGCCAGGGCCGCGGTCGACGCCGTCGCGCACCAGGTCGCCGACGTGATCGAGACGATCACCGGGGAGGGCGTCTCGATCGACCAGCTGCGGGTCGACGGCGGCGTGACCGCGTCGGCGCTGGCCATGCAGACCCAGGCCGACCTGCTCGGTCTGGAGGTCCGGGTGGCGCCGGTGGCCGAGGTGTCCGCGGTGGGAGCTGCCCGGCTGGCCTGGGCCAGCCTCGGCGCCGCCGAGGAGTGGCGGGAGCATGATCAAGATCCGGCGGGCGTCTTCGTACCGGCGATCGGTGCGGACGAGCGCGAGTCCCGGCGGGACCGCTGGCGGGCCGCCGTCGGCCTGGCCCGGCGATGACCCGGCCGGTGATCACGCTGCGGCCGATCCGGCCCGGCGACCTGGACCGGGTGCACAGCTGGGGTGCCGACCCGCGCAGCAGCAGGTTCCAGGCCTGGGGCCCGAACAGCGAGGCCGAGTCGCGGGCGTACGTGAGCGAGGCGGTGGCCGCCTGGGACGCCGACCCGCAGGTCAGGTTTCCCTTCTGTGCGGTCGATTCCGGCCTGGTCGTCGGGATGGGCGAGCTCAAGATCGTCAGCCGCCGGTTCGACCGCGGCGAGATCGGCTACATCGTCCATCCCGACCTCTGGGGCCGCGGTTACGCGGGCGCGATCGCGGCCGCCCTGGTCCGGTTCGGCTTCAACGAGCAGGGGCTGTACCGGATCGAGGGCACCTGCGACCCGCGCAACCTGGCCTCCGGAGCCGTGCTGCGCAGGACCGGCCTCCGCTACGAGGGCCGGCTGCGCGGCACGATGAAGCTCCGGGACGGCTGGCGGGACTCCGATCTCTACGCGATCCTCGCCACCGATGATCAGCCGGTGACCAGCGCGTAGGCGAACCCGTCCCAACCCTTGCCGCCGACGAGCTGGAGTGCGGTGCCGTCCAGCCGCGGCTCGGCGGCGATCAGTTCCAGCACGGCCCGGCTGGCCCGGACCGCCTCGTTGTCCGAGTCCGGATCGGCGATGCCGCCGTTACGGACCACGTTGTCGACGATGATCACCGAGCCGGGCCGGGTCAGCCGGAGCGCCCAGGTCAGGTAGTTGGAGTTGTTCGGCTTGTCGGCGTCGATGAACACCAGGTCGAACGGCTCCGGGTTCTCCTCGGCCAGCACCGGCAGGCTGTCCAGGGCCGCGCCGACGCGGATCTCCACCTGGTCGGCGACACCCTTGCGGCCCAGGTTCGCGGCGGCCACCTCGGCGTGCCGCGGCTCGTACTCGAGGGTGATCACGCGTCCCTCCGGACCGACCGCACGGGCCAGCCACAGGGTGCTGTAGCCACCGAGCGTGCCGATCTCGAGCACCCGGCGGGCACCGATCGAGCGGGCGATCAGGTGCAGCAGCTTGCCCTGCGGCGGCGACACGTCGATCGACGGCAGCCCGCCGGCCGCGTTGGCCTCGAACACGTCCGCGTCCTGATCGCCGACCAGCGTGTCGACGAGGTACTGATCAACTTCGGCCCATCCACGATCCGTCATGGCGGCCAGTCTGTCACCGCTCCTCGGCGCCGGTCCGGCCGGCTCACCCGATCTTCTTGCCGGCCACGAAGTCCGCCACCAGGTCGTACAGCTCGCGCACCGCGGGATCCGTACTGGTCGAGAACCGGTACAGCGCGTCCACGCCCTGGTAGTAGGCGACGAAGGCATCCTGGTAGCCGTACCGGGAACCACCGCGCAGGTACGCCAGCAGCCGCTCCCGCAGCGCCGGGTCGGTCTCCGCCCGTTCGTCGAACTCGATCTCGATGCCCATCCCGTACGATCTCGCGATCCCGGCCGCGTCCGCGATCCGGGCCGGGTCCATCTCCTCGAAGAAGTAGTTCGGCTGGAACGCGGCCGCGTCCAGCCCGACCTCCTGCCACTGGAACGCCTTGTAGGCCAGGAAATGGGGAATCCAGAACGCCGTCAGGTGATGATCATGGACGACCCGGGCGACCCGGCGCGCCTGCTCCGGCCCGTCCGGCCCGACGTCGATCTGCTCCGGCAGCCAGTAGAGCCCGACCAGTTCCAGCTGCTGGTAGCCGGCCGCCCGCCAGCGTTCGATCAGCCCGGCGGTCCACCAGCGGACCACCTTCTCCTGGTTGGCCAGCGCCTGCTCGCGGCCGACCGCGTCGGCGTTCAGGTTCTCGGTCACGCCGTCCCCGTCGACGTCGCCGAAGTCGGTCAGCGCACCGCCCGGGTTGGGGATGGCCAGGACCACCTTGGTCCTGTGATCCGGGCCGGGCAGTGCGGCGTTCACCTGGCCGGCCGCCCGCTCGAGTTGATCAAGGTCACCGCCGGCCGCGAACGTCTTGTCCCGATACCACTCCCAGTCCGCTTTCCGGGCGTAGCCGGAGCCGAGATCGATCCCGCTCGGCGTCAGCAGCCCGAGCATCAGGATCCCGTCGAACAGGCGCCCGCCCGGTCGGCCGGAGCGGTCGACCCGGGCCAGGTAGGGCCGCAACTCGTCGGCCGTCCAGTTGCCGCGATCGTTGTCGTACTGGCCGTTGTAGATCAGGGCGAGGTCCCGGATCCCGGCCGTCGCCCGGCCCGGCTGGAGATAGCCGGGGCGATCAGGTTCCGGCGTCGCGGCGCCGTCGATCCTGCCGTGGTACCCGTTCACCTCGAGTTCGTCGATCAGCTGCGCGGCTCGGGTGTGCACCGAGAAGCTGATCTTGACGAAGCGACCGTACACCGCCCGGGCACCCGGCCGCTCCGGCACGCCGTCGGCTCCGACGTTCCAGGCGAACCATTCGTCGCGGGCCGGGCCGTCGCCCCAGAGCAGCGCGGTCGCCTGCCGCCCGACGGTCGCCCACTGCCTGGGCGAGTCCGCCACGGCGAAGGAGACGTTCAGCGGGACCAGTACCGAGGCCGCCGGCCAGTCCTGCAGGAAATGGGCCCGGATCCCGGTGATCGACTTCGACCCGCCGAGGTCGATCACGAGCTCCCGGGTCCGCCCTTTGGTGCTGCCCACCCACGCCGGGTCGGTCACGTCGAGGGCGCCCAGCCTGCCGTCGGTCAACTGCCGGCCGCGGTCGGGCCGGTCGGCGTCCGGAGTCTCGGACCAGGTGTAGCTCCGACCGGCCGCCAGATCCTTCGGCTCCGCCGCCTGCGCGGTTCCGCCGAACAGCGGCACGGCCACGGCCAGCGAGGCGAGCAGGGCGATCACGGACCGCGACCAGGGCCGCCGGGGTTTCGTGGACTCGGGTGCGGGCATCGTTCCTCCTACGCCGGAAGACTCCGATTGGGCAATACCAATTTCGGGTACGGTAACCGCCGCCGGTCGGGCCGGGCAAGGCCCGACCGTCGGTCCTGGACCCGCCGGCGACCGGAGCCGCCGCGTGGTGCTCCGCCCGATCCGGCCGCGCCCTGGAACAATCGCCGCCATGGTGGAAATCCTCGGGATCGCGTCGCTGATCGCGATGGCGGCGCTGGTCGCCTACATCGCGCGACGGGTCCTCGGCGTCCCGATCGGCTGGCCGCGGTCGATCCTGGTCGGGTTGATCATGATCGGCTCGCTGAGTACGGCACTGCCCTGGATCGCCTTCCAGTCCGGCCTGTTCGATCAGAACGACGACCGGGTCCCGCTCGGCCTGCTGTTGGTCTTCGTTCTGGTGCTGGCCTGGGCGTTCTTCCTCGCCATCGCCGTCCTCGTGGTGGCGGAGTTGATCATTCCGACCGGCACCATCCCGACGCCGTGGCGGGTGCTCCGGAGCACCCGGGAGCGGTTCCGCCGGTTCCGCCGCTACGTCCAGGTGATCGCGATCGCCGTCCGGCACGGCCTCGGCGGCTTCCTCCGGCCGCGGGCCCGGGACCGGGTCACCGGGCTGGCCGCCGAGACCCGGACCGCCTCGGTGGCCCGGTCGCTGCGCCGGGCGCTGAACGACGCCGGCGTCACGTTCATCAAGATCGGTCAGATGCTGTCGGCCCGGCCGGACCTGGTGCCCGACGTCTTCGTACGGGAGCTGTCGCAACTGCAGAGTTCGACCACGGCGCTGCCCTGGCCGGCGATCAGGCCGGTGATCGAAGCCGGGCTCGGCCGGCCGATCGACGAGGTGTTCACCGAGATCGACCCGGAGCCGCTGGCCGCCGCCTCGGTCGCCCAGGTCCACACCGCGGTGTTGATCACCGGCGAGTCGGTCGTGGTCAAGGTGCAGCGGCCGGGCGCGCGCGACCAGGTGACGGCCGACCTGGACATCGTCGGCCGGCTGGCCGACCGGCTGGAACGCGCCACCGGCTGGGCCCGCGAGCTCGGTGTCCGCCGGCTGGCCGAGGGCTTCGCCGCCTCGCTGCGGGAGGAGCTGGACTACCGGGTCGAGGCGGACAACATGATCGGCGTCGCCGCGGCCACCCGGCCCGAGTCGGAGATCATCATCCCGCGGGTCTTCCCCGAGTACTCCGGCGAGACGATCCTGGTCCAGGAGCGACTGACCGGCACCCCGATCGGCAACTCGACCGAGACCCTGGCCGGGTTGACCACCGAGGCCCGGTCGGCGGCGGCGCAGCGGCTGCTCGGAGCCGTGCTGGACCAGATCATGATCAGCGGCGTCTTCCACGCCGACCTGCATCCCGGCAATGTGGTGATCGACGCCGACGCGCGGATCGGGCTGCTCGACTTCGGCTCGGTCGGCCGGCTCGATGATCATTCCCGGGACGCGCTCGGGCTGCTGCTGCTCGCGGTGGACCGCAACAACAGCATCGCCGCTACCGACGCCCTGGTGGAGATCCTGGAGCGGCCGCCGGTGCCGCTGGACGAGAAGGCGATGGAGCGCGAGGTCGGCCAGTTGATCGTCCGCTACCGGTCCGGCACCACGACCACCGGTGGCATGTTCGGCAACATCTTCGGCCTGGTCCGCCGGTACGGGTTCGCGATCCCGGGCCAGGTCGCCGCGGCGTTCCGGGCGCTGGCCGCGCTGGAGGGCACCTGCCGGCTGATCGACCCGAAGCTCGACCTGGTCCAGGTCGCCCGCAGCCACGGCGGCGAGATCTTCGCCGCGGCCGCCGACCCGGCCACGATCCGGCAGCAGCTCGATTCCGAACTGCTCAACCTGCTGCCGCTGCTGCGCCGGCTGCCCCGCCGGGTGAACAAGATCACCGAGGACCTGGAACGCGGCAGGCTCAGCGTCAACCTGCGGCTGCTCAGCGACGAGGGCGACCGGAACTTCCTGCTCGGCCTGGCCCACCAGGTGATCGTCGCCGTACTCGCCTCCGCCGCCACCCTGGCCGCGATCATCATGATCACCGCGACCGGTGGCCCGAACCTGCCCGGCACCACGATCCAGGTCTTCCCGGTGATCGGCGCCTGCCTACTCTTCGTCGGCTTCGTCCTGGCCCTACGCTCACTCGTCCTGATCTTCCGCCGAAGTTGGTCCAGCTGACGCTGGAAGGCCCCCGCAGTTTTTCACGTTAACGTGAAAAACTGGCACTTTGCACAGGTTGCAACTCGTGTAAAGCGCCAGAATCGCGTGTCAAGTCCCGACCCGCAGCTTTTCCACAGCCAAGAGCGAACGAATTCAGTCATCCACAGGATTTCTGATCACACCCGTCATCGGCGTTCCACCGGCAATGCTCTGTTCATGACAAGCATCGAAGGGCGGATCGCGACCAACGGGGGGTTCATCACCCGTGCCCAGGCGCTCGATTGCGGCTACACCGATCGGGACCTCGCGGTGGCTGTACGTACAGGCAGCTTGATCCGGATTCGCCACGGCGTCTACTCGACTGCCGACGTTCAGAACGGCCTGGATGCGCTGGGCCGTCACGTCCTCCTTGCCCGAGCTGTCGTCGCGGTCCAACAAGGAGAGGTGGCGCTCTGCGGGGCCAGCGCCGCCGCCGCGCACGGACTGGAGCTTCACCACCAGGACCTCGAAACCGTCCACCTGCTACGGCTCGATTCCGCAGCGACACGCACCGTCGCGGGCGTGAAGCATCACGTCATGACCATCGACCGCGAGCAGGACCTCGTCCGCCAGGACGGCGTCATGATCACCAGCCTCGCGCGTACCGCCTGGGACGTGGCCCGCGGATCGTCCCTCGAGGGCGCAGTGATCACGCTCGACTCTGCCCTGCACGTCCGACCTGATCTGGAGCCGGCGCTGCTGGCGACTCATGCCCGCTCACGTCATCACCCCGGAGCACGGACCGCCAGGTTCGCCCTCGCACTCGCCGACGGACGAGCGGCCAACGGAGGCGAGTCCTACGCACGCGTGCTGTTCTACCGCTACCACGTGCCGAGACCGGAGCTGCAGGTGCCGATCTTGGACCACGCCGGAGACAAGATCGGCATCGTCGACTTCGCCTGGGACAGCGACCGTCATGTCGCCGAGTTCGATGGAAAGATCAAGTATCAGCGGTACGTGAAGCCCGGCGAGTCACCGAGTGACATCGTGTTCCGAGAGAAGCAGCGGGAGGACGCGATCAGGAGCACAGGCCGAGGCATGACCCGATTCGTCTGGGATGACCTCCGTCGACCACAGGTGAGCACAACCATGGCGAAGCTCCGGGCCGAGCTGCAGAACTCCCGCCGCCTCTATGTGACAGGATTCCGAGCCTCGTAGCGAATCAGCCTTACCCAGCTTCCTCGCGCAATACACAGGATGCTTCTCGTGCAAAGCGCCAGTTTTTCACGTTAACGTGAAAAACTTGGGGCCAGAGTTACACCGGGGGGACGCCGTGTCGGCGGGTGGAGAAGTGGCGGTCCTTGGTCGCGGCGGCGGCGAAGCGGGTGATCAGTTCGCGGCGGACGTCGGCGGGGCGGACGATCTGGTCGATCACGAGTTCGCCGGCCAGGCGGAGGATGTCGATGTCGAGTTCGTACTCGGTGCGCAGCTTCGCCACGTAGGCCTCCCGCTCGGCCTCGTCGGTGATCTCGGCGATCTTGTTCGCGTAGACGGCGTTGATCGCGGCCTCCGGGCCCATCACGGCGATCTTGGCGGTCGGCAGGGCCAGGCAGGCGTCGGGGCCGAAGCCGGGGCCGGCCATCGCGTAGAGGCCGGCACCGTAGGCCTTGCGCAGGATCAGCGAGACGGTCGGCACGGTGGCCTCGGCGACCGCGGTGATCATCTTCGCGCCGTGCCGGATGATCCCCTGCCGTTCGACGGCGCTGCCGATCATGAAGCCGGGCACATCGGCCAGGTAGAGCAGCGGCACGTTGAACGCGTCGCAGAGCCAGATGAACCGGGCCGCCTTGTCGGCCGAGTCGACGAACAAGACTCCGCCCTTGACCGCCGGCTGGTTGGCCACGATGCCGACCGGCTGACCGGCCAGCAGGCCCAAGCCGGTCACCAGCTCGGCGGCGAACAGCGGCTTCAGCTCGAAGAAGGAGTCGGCGTCGACGATCGCCTCGATCACGCCGCGGACGTCGTAGCCGGTGTGCTCGTCGGCGGGAACCAGGTCGTCGGCGAAGGACCGGGTCGGCTCCGCCTCGTCGTAGACCGGCGGATCGGTGCGCCAGTTCCCCGGCAGATAGGAGAAGTACGCCTTCGCCTGCTCGATCGCGTCCGCATCGTCGACCGCGAGTTGATCACCACAGCCGGACACCTCGGCGTGCATCCGGGCGCCGCCCATCTCGGCCAGGCTGACCTTCTCGCCGACCACCATCTCGGCCATCCGCGGCGAGCCGAGATACATCGACGCGTTCTGCTCGACCATGATCACGACGTCGCAGAAGGAGGGGATGTAGGCGCCGCCGGCCGCGCTCGGGCCGAACAGGCAGCAGATCTGCGGCACCTTGCCGGACAGTGCGACCTGGTTGTGGAAGATCCGGCCGGCGCCACGCCGGCCGGGGAACAGGTCGACCTGGTCGGTGATCCGGGCGCCGGCCGAGTCGATGAACCAGAACACCGGCAGCTCGGCCCGCAGCGCCTCCTCGGTGACCCGGATGATCTTCTCCACCGTACGGGCACCCCAGGAACCCGCCTTCACGCTCGGGTCGTTGGCCACCACCAGTGCGGCGCGACCGTCCACCAGGCCGCGTCCGGTGACCACGCCGTCGGCCGGCAGGCCCGGCGCCAGCGCGTTGGCCAGCTGGCCGTCCTCGCTGAACGTACCCTCGTCGAAGAGCAGCGCGATCCGCTCCCGGACGAACAGCTTTCCTTGTCCGGCAAGCTTCTCCGCCGCCTTCGCCGTGGGCCGGAGCGTCGCCTCGACGGCCGCTTCGATCGCGCGAGCGTGCCCTGAGCCTGTCGAAGGGCCTTCGACAGGCTCAGGCCGCGTGGTGTCGGCGTTCATACGACCGGCAGCCCGAGTCCGCGGGCGATCAGCAGCCGTTGCACTTCCGAGGTACCCTCGCCGATCTCGAGGATCTTGGCGTCGCGGTGGAAGCGCGCGATCGGGTACTCGTTCATGAACCCGTACCCACCGAAGACCTGGGTGGCGATCCGGGTCGCGCTGACCGCCGCCTCGGTGGCGTAGAGCTTGGCGATCGACGCGGCCCGCTTGAACTCCCAGCGATCATGATCAACCTGGTTCTTCCGTTCCGCCGCGGCATAGACGAGCAGTTCGGCGGCGTGCGCCATCACGTCCAGATCGGCCAACTGGAAGGCGATCCCCTGCCGGGAGCCGATCGGCTTGCCGAACGTCTCCCGGGTCCCGGCGTACTCGACGGCAAGATCACGACAGGCCCGGATGCAGCCCAGCGCCAGGGCCGCGATCGCCACCCGGCCGTCGTCAAGGGTGGCCAGGAACTGACCGTAGCCGCGACCCACCTCGCCGAGCACCTGATCGTCGGACACCTCGACGTCGGCCAGGGTCAGCGGGTGCGTGTCCGAGGCGAACCAGCCGGCCTTGTCGTAGGCCGGCCCGACCTCGAGCCCCGGCGTGCCGACCGGGACCAGGAACGCGGTCACCTCCGCCGTGCCGTCGGCGGCCGTGCCGGTCCGCGCGGTGATCGTGATCACCGAGGTCAGCTCGGTGCCCGAGTTGGTGATGAACTGCTTGGTCCCGTTGATCACCCAGCCACCGGCCGTCCGGGTGGCCCTGGTCCGCGGCGCTCCGGCGTCGGTGCCCGCCTCCGGCTCGGTCAGGCCGAACGCCGCCAGCGCCCGCCCGGCCAGCAGGTCGGGAAGGTAGCGGTCCCGCTGTTCCGCCGTCCCGAACGTGGCGATCGGGTTGCTGCCGAGACCGACTGCCGCCGACAGGGTGATCCCGAGCGACTGGTCGACGTAGCCGATCTCCTCGATCGCCAGGCACAGGCTGGTGAAGTCGCCCGCGCCGCCGTACTCCTCCGGTCCGGCCAGCCCGAACAGCCCGAGGTCGGCCATCTCCCGAACCGCCTCCAGCGGCAGCCGGTGCCCGGCGTTCCACTTCTCCACGTGCGGAGCCAGCCGGGCCCGGGCGAAGTCGGCGACGGCCGCCCGGAAGTCCCGGTGTTCCGGGCCCAGACGGAAGGCCGATCCATGATCAACCGCAGTCATGCTGCCTCGCCTCCTCGACAACGCTGTGGGCCGAGCCTACTCGCCAGTAACGTTTCAGAAGCGAAGGTTTGTTGCTAAAGGTCGGTTTGACCGGTGACATCCCAGAGATGGTGGATCACGTCGTGCAGGAAGTACTGGCTGAAGCTGATCACGGTGAACTCGGCCCCGTCGGACCGACGCCCGACCCGGTCGTACTGGTCCTCGGTCAGCCCGCGCAGCCGGGACACGAAGGCCTCTGCGGCACCGGCCAGCTCGGCGGCCACCCGGTCCGGGTCCTGGCTGCGGTAGTCGCCGGTGATCGCGCTCTCGTCCTGGTCCCAGTTGGCGAAGGTGGGCTCGTCCTCGACCAGCATCAGGGCCAGCCGCGCGTCGAACAACTGGTACACGTCCCGGACGTGGGCACCGTACTCCAGCGGCGACCAGACATCGGGCCGCGGCCGGATCCCGACCCCGGCGCTGGCGGTCAGGATCTGCACCCATTCCGCCGCCGCGGCCTCGGCCCGGTCGGGCAGTTCCGCGATCGGGACCTGGCCGGCCGACAGCCGACAGTCGGGGCACTGCCGCTGCAGTGTCCAGGTCCAATCCTTGGTGTCCGGCTCCGGCTCCATGCCGGACAGCTTAGGGCGACGCGAGCACCGGAACCGGAATTATCCACCGGTGCCTGTGCAGAAGTTGATCAGTTCGGTGCATAACTCGGAGTGTCGTGTGGACGCCGCAGTGGACAGCCGGATCGGGGCGACTTGCCGGTGTCGGAGGGGTTGCGAACGCCTGTCAGCGAGGTGTAGAAACGTTGCTACGTTCACACCTGAGCGTGAGAACGTGATCGATCGGATCGGTCGGCCGAACAGTGGGAAGTTGACGTCTGTCAGGCCCGCTGCGGCTTCCGGTGACGGGGAGTCGGGCTGTGCCGCTGATCGATCGGCCGGAGACGTCACACAACTCTGGCCTGGTGGGCCTCTCTCACTCATACTGAGAGAGGCCCACCTCCTTTTGATCATGCCCACCTGGTTCTGATCAAGATCGGCGTGAAGATCAACTTCCCCGTGATCACCCGGGTTTGCGTCTAGACTCCCCAATCACCAACGGTGGGGAGGTCTGGCGTGGCCATCAGCAAGGTGCTCGTCGCCAACCGTGGCGAGATCGCCGTCCGGGTGATCAGGGCCGCGGCCGACGCCGGCCTGGGCAGCGTCGCGGTCTATGCCGACCCGGACGCCGACGGGCTGCCGGCCCGGCTCGCCGACGAGGCGTACGCACTGCGCGGCAGCACGCCCGCCGAGACCTACCTCGACATCGTGAAGCTGCTCGCGATCGCGGACCGCAGCGGCGCCGACGCCGTCCATCCCGGCTACGGCTTCCTGGCCGAGAACGCCGACTTCGCCCGGGCCGTGATCACCGCCGGGCTGACCTGGATCGGGCCGCCGCCGGCGGCGATCGACGCCCTCGGCGACAAGGTCCGGGCCCGGCAACTGGCCCGGCAGGTCGGCGCCCCGCTGGCGCCGGGCACGGCGAACCCGGTCTCGGAGGCGTCCGAGGTCGAGGCCTTCGCCGCGCGGTACGGGCTACCGATCGCGATCAAGGCGGCGTACGGCGGCGGCGGCCGCGGTCTCAAGGTCGTCCGCGAAGCCGGCGAGATCGCCGAGCTCTTCGACTCCGCGACCCGGGAGGCGCTGGCCGCCTTCGGCCGCGGCGAGTGCTTCGTCGAGCGCTACCTTGATCATCCGCGACACGTCGAGACCCAGTGCCTGGCCGATCGGTACGGCAGCGTGATCGTCGTCTCCACTCGCGACTGCTCGCTGCAACGGCGGCACCAGAAGCTGGTCGAGGAGGCGCCCGCCCCGTACCTGACGGCAGCTCAGCATGATCAACTTCTGACCGCGTCGAAGGCGATCCTGCGCGCGGCCGGGTACGTCGGCGCCGGCACCTGCGAGTTCCTGATCGGCGACGACGGCACCGTCTCGTTCCTCGAGGTGAACACCCGGCTCCAGGTGGAGCATCCCGTTTCCGAACAGGTGACCGGGATCGATCTGGTCCGGGAGATGTTCCGGATCGCCGACGGCGAACCGCTCGGCTACGACGACCCGCCGGTCCGCGGGCACGCGATCGAGTTCCGGCTGAACGCCGAGGACCCGGGCCGCAACTTCCTGCCCGCCCCCGGCACACTGACCGGCTGGCGGCCACCGGCCGGTCCAGGGATTCGGGTCGACGAGGGCTACCGCGCCGGCATGACGGTGCCGGGCAGCTTCGACTCGCTGATCGCCAAGATCATCGTCACCGGGGCCGACCGGGCCGAGGCGCTGCAGCGATCGCGCCGGGCCCTGGCCGAACTGGAGCTCACCGGCATGCCGACCGTGCTGCCGTTCCACCGCGCGGTGCTCGCCGACCCGGCCTTCACCGCCGAGGACGGCCGGTTCGCGGTGCACACCCGCTGGATCGAGACCGAGTTCGCCGGCCGGCTCGCCCCGTACGAGGGCGCCGTCGAACCGGGCGCCGCTCCGGAGCCGCGGGAGACCATGATCGTCGAGGTGAACGGCAAGCGGCTCGAGGTCGCGCTGCCGACCGGTCTCACGGTCGGCGGGACCGACGGTGGGCGGCGCGGCGCCCGGAGGCCGGGCCCTTCGACGGGCTCGGGGCGCGGAGGCTCGGGGGCGTCGGGGCACGCGGGCGGAACCGGCGACGCGGTGAGGTCGCCGATGCAGGGCACGATCGTCAAGGTCGCGGTCACCGAAGGGACGACGGTCGCCGCGGGCGATCTGATTGTCGTCCTGGAGGCGATGAAGATGGAGCAGCCGCTGACCGCGCACCGGGCCGGAAAAGTGACCGGGCTCACGGCTGAGGCCGGTGGAACGGTCGCCAGCGGCCAGTTGATCTGCGAGATCGTCGACTGAAACAGGTCCGGCACAGGGTTCTTATGGCTTTTTAGGTCCCCAGCGGTGGGTGTTCGGGGATAACCGGGCAGACTGAAGGGCATGGAGTGGCTTGTTCTCTTGATTGTGCTCGGTGTCGTCGGTGGCGGCGCCATGCTGATCAGCCGTCGCCATGCGCGACAGCGTGAGGATGCTGCGCGAGCGGAGCTGGAAAGCCAGCTGTCGACCTCGAAGCGCGCCGCCGAAGAGGACGTGACCAAGTTCGGCGAGGAGCTGCAGCGGCTCGACTCCGACGTCGCCGGCCACCCGCTGGACGAGGCCATGCAGCAGGACTACCAGCGCGCCCTGGACGCCTACGACGACGCGAAGATGTCGCTGGACGCGGTGAAGCAGCCGGACGAGATCCGGCACGTCACCGAGATCCTCGAGGACGGGCGGTACGCGATCGCGTGCGTCAAGGCCCGGGTGGCGGGCGAACCGCTGCCGGCCAAGCGCCCGCCGTGCTTCTTCAACCCGGCCCACGGACCGTCCAGCCAGGACGTCGAGTGGGCCCCGCCGGGCGGCGCGCCGCGCAAGATCCCGGCCTGCCCGGCCGACGCGGAGCGGGTGCTCGCCGGCGCCGACCCGTACATCCGGACCGTCCAGGTCGGTGCCCAGCGGGTGCCGTACTGGGAGGGCGGCCAGGCCTACGCGCCGTGGGCGCAGGGCTACTACAGCAACTGGCGCGGCTCGGACCTGCTGTCCGGCGTGCTGATCGGCAGCTTCCTGTTCGGCGGCATGGGCAACGTGTTCGGCGGGATCGGCGAGGGCATCGGCGGGATCGGCGAAGGCATCGGCGGCATGTTCGAGGGCATCGGCGACGGCATCGGTGAGATCGGCGAAGGCATCGGCGGCATGTTCGACGGCTTCGGCGACTGAGTCTCGCCCCAGGTGCCCGTCTCCCTCGCGGAGGCGGGCACTTTCGCTGTTCCGGGCTAGGTTTCTGTTCGAGGTGTGTCCGGTTCGCCGGCCCGGCTCCGATCAAGGGGTGACGGCGCCGGCTCGCGGTGCCGCGGGACGAAGGAGCAGGCGATGAAATACCTGATCATGCTGTACGGATCGCAGCGGGACTACGACATGCTGTCCGGCAAGGGAGCGGAGGGCCAGCCGGCCTGGTCGGCCGAGGACCTCGGCACCATGGTCGACTTCATGCGGGACTGGAACAACGCGCTGGTCGAGTCCGGCGAGTTCGTCGACGGCCGTGGGTTGAGCGCCCCGGTGCACGCGCGGCGGATCAGCCTCCGCGACGGCGCGCCGGTGGTCACCGACGGACCGTACGCGGAGACCCAGGAGGTGCTGGCCGGCTACACGATCGTCGACTGTGTGAGCTTCGACCGGGCCACCGAGATCGCGGCCCAGCTCGCCGACACTCCGCATCCGCCGGACGCGGTCACCAGCTCGGAGTGGTACGTCGACGTACGGCCGATCGACGAGGGCCCGCCGGAGCACGAGGCATGATCATCGGCGAAGCCTGATCATGGTGGCCGGTTCATGATCGACAGCGACACCGAGGGCCTGCTGCGGGAGCTCACGCCGCAGGTCCTCGGGGCACTGGTGCGCCGCTACGGGAACTTCGACAGCTGCGAGGACGCGGTGTCGGAGGCGCTGCTGGCCGCGGCGACCCAGTGGCCCCAGACCGGGATCCCGGAGCAGCCGCGCGCCTGGTTGATCACCGTGGCGTCGCGGCGGTTGATCGACCTGCTGCGGTCCGAGCAGGCCCGGCGACGGCGCGAGGAATCGCTGGTCCAGTGGGAGATCCGGCCGGATCCGGCGCTGCCGGGCGAGCCGGTGCCGGCGAACACCGACGACTCGTTGATCTTGCTCTTCCTGTGCTGCCACCCGTCCCTCTCGCCGGCCTCGCAGATCGCGCTCACCCTGCGCGCGGTCGGTGGCCTGACCACGGCCGAGATCGCCCGGGCGTTCCTGGTGCCGGAGGCGACGATGACCCGGCGGATCACCCGGGCCAAGCAGAGCATCACCGGCAGCGGGATCCCGTTCGCGCTGCCACCGCGGGAGCAGCAGCTGGAGCGGGTCGCGGCCGTCCTGCACGTGCTCTATCTGATCTTCAACGAGGGGTACGCCAGCACGGCCGGCCCGGACCTGCACCGGCCCGAGCTGGCCGCCGAGGCGATCCGGCTGGCCCGGCTGATGCACCGCCTCACCGACGACGCCGAGGCCGCCGGCCTGCTCGCCCTGATGCTGCTCACCCACGCCCGCCGTGACGCCCGCACCGGCCCGGCCGGCGAGTTGATCACCATGGCCGAGCAGGACCGGTCCCGGTGGGACCGGACGATGATCACCGAGGGCGTCACCTTGATCAGCTCCGTGCTGCCGCGCGGCGAGCCGGGGCCGTACCAGCTGCAGGCGGCCATCGCCGCGCTGCACGACGAGGCTCCGTCGGCCGAGCAGACCGACTGGCCGCAGATCGTCGCGCTCTACCGGCTGCTGCTCTCGGGGTCCACGGTCAACCCGGTGGTCGAGTTGAACCATGCGGTCGCGGTGGCGATGGCGGACGGGCCGGACGCGGGGCTGAAGTTGATCGACGACCTGGAGAGGTCCGGCCGGCTCGGCGACGATCATCGCCTGATCGCGGTCCGGGCCCACCTGCTGGAGTTGTCCGGTGATCATGGAACGGCCCGGGCGGCCTATCGCCGGGCGGCGGACCGGGCGGTCAACCTGCCTCAGCAGCGTTATCTGCGGGACCGGGCCCGACGACTCGAGGAGGACGACGATGACGGCTGACCCGGCCGAACTGGTGCGGCGGCTGACCGACTGGGCGGCCGGACAGCCGTGGGTGGACTGGCTCGAGCTGGGCGGCTCCCTGGGCCGCGGCGCCGGCGACGCCTGGTCCGACCTGGACGCCGGGATCGGCGTCACCGGTGATGATCTCGAGGCGCGCCGGGAGGAAGCGGTCCGGGCGGTGAGTGCGTTCGCGCCGGTCGCCGGAACGCTGATCCAGAACTGGCAGGCCGGCTCGCACTGCATCGTCGCCTACGCCGACGGCCGGCAGCTGTCCCTGGTCGTCGCGCCGGCCGACTTCCGCTCCGGCAGGCCGCCCGAGTCCCTGGCGCTGCTGGACCGGACCGGCCGGCTGGCCGAGCCGGTGCCCGTCGAGCGTCTGGCCACCGCCCCGGAAACCCTTGCGGAGTGGGGTTTCCTGGCCTGGATCGCGATCGGCGACGCGGCCCGGCACGCGGTCCGCGGGCACCGCTGGCGGGCCCTGCGGTCGCTGACCGAGGGCCGCGACCTGGTCTGGCAGTTGTGGGGCGCCGACCGCGGCGTCGTCCATCCGGCGTTCGGTGTGGTCAGCGTGGAGAACGCGGGCGTGCCCGAGCCGCCCGGCATCCACGCCACCCACCCGGCCGACCTTGATCAGGAATCACTGCTGGATGCGGCCGAGGCGCTGGGCCGGGTGCTGTCCCGACTCCGTGATGATCATGAAGAGCTGGCCGAGTCGGTCCGGCGCCGGGTCAGGGAGCTTCGGTCGCACCGATCACGCTGAGTTCGTCGCCGAGGCGGTCGAGCACTTCCGACGTACCCTCGTCGAGCTTGAGCGTGGCGAACTCGTCACCGCGGGTCCGGCCCCGGTTGACGATGATCACCGGCCGGCCGGCCTTCCAGAAGTGCCGGACGAACCGCAGCCCCGACATCACGGTCAGCGACGATCCGGCCACCAGCAGCACCTCGCCGTCGTCGACGAGATCGTACGCGGCGGCGACCCGGTCCTTCGGCACGCTCTCGCCGAAGAACACGACATCCGGCTTGAGCCGGCCGCCGCACCGCTCGCACTCGGCCAGCACGAAGTCGTGCCAGTCCTCGACCACCGCGTCGCCGTCCGGCCGCAACTCGGCGTGCTCCAGTTCCTCGGCCGCCGGGACGTCCGGGTTGAGCCGGGCCAACCGGTCCTGGACCGAGGCCCGGGACACCCGGAGCCCGCAGTCCAGACAGATCACGTCGTCGATCCGGCCGTGCAGGTCGATCACCCGACTGCTGCCGGCCGCCTCGTGCAGCCCGTCGACGTTCTGGGTCACGACGCCGACCAGGCCGGACGCCTCCAGCCGGACCAGGGCCCGATGACCCCGGTTCGGATGGGCCGTGCCGATCCGGCTCCAGCCCTGGTACGACCTCGCCCAGTAACGCTGCCGGGCCTCCACGGAGCCCGCGAACTCGCCGTACATCATCGGCGACGCGGGCCGCGCGTTCGGCCCGCGATAGTCGGGAATCCCGCTGTCCGTACTGATCCCGGCCCCCGACAACACCGACCACCGTCGCCCGCGCAGCATGTCGACCGCCGCCTCAACCCCGCTCACGCACCCACGCTACCCAGCGACCGGAACGGCTGTCGGCGTCGGGTGGCAGGCTGACCCCCATGCCGTACAACTTCCAAGTCGTCGTCGACACCCGGGACGCGCTGACCCTGGCCGACTGGTGGGCCGAGACCCTCGGCTGGGTCGTCGAGGAGACCGACGAGAGCTTCATCGATTCCATGATCACGCAGGGGTACGCGACCGCGGACCAGACCACCGAGCACCGCGGCCGGCGGGTCTGGAAGGGTGCCGCGGCGATCCAGCACCCGGACGACTCCGGCCCGGAGCGGCGCCGGATCCTGTTCCAGGACGTACCGGAGCCGAAGACGGTCAAGAACCGGCTGCACCTGGACATCCGGACGCCCGACGCCGACGCCGGCCGGGCCGCCCTGGAGCAGCGCGGCGCGACCTACGTCGACAGCGCCTCCCAGGGCCCGCACCGCTGGCACGTCATGCGCGACCCGGAGGGCAACGAGTTCTGCGTCTCCTGACTCGCGACCTCAGCCGCGCAGTTCCTGGCCGTGCAGGTGCAGCCGGCGGGCGGCCTCGGCGAGGGAGCCGGTCAGGGACGGGTAGACGGTGAAGGACTCCGCGACCTGGTCGACGGTGAGCCGCTCGGCGACGGCGATCGCCAGCGGGTAGATCAGCTCGCTGGCCCGCGGCGCGACGACCACGCCGCCGACGACGATGCCGGTCACCGGCAGGCAGAAGACCTTGACGAAGCCGTCCCGGAGGCCCTGCATCTTGGCCCGGGCATTGCCCTCCAGCGGCAGCATCACGGTGGCGACCTTCGGGATCGCGGTGTCGGCCTGCTGCTGGGTCATCCCGACGGTCGCGATCTCCGGTGCGGTGAAGACGTTGGACGAGACGACGCTCAGGTCGAGCGGGCTGACCCGGTCGCCGAGCGCGTGCCACATCGCGATCCGGCCCTGCATCGCGGCGACCGAGGCGAGCATCAGGACGCCGGTGCAGTCACCGGCCGCGTACACGCCGCGGGCCGAGGTCCGGGAGACCCGGTCGACGGCGACGAAGCCGCCCTCGTTGAGCTCGACGCCTGCCTCGGCCAGCCCGAGGCCCTCGGTGTTCGGGATCGACCCGACGGCCAGCAGGCAGTGCGAGCCGGTGACGGTGCGGCCGTCGGTGAGCGTGACCACGACCTGGTCGCCGTCCCGTACCACCGACTGGGCGCGGGACCGCGACAACACCTCCATCCCGCGCCGGGTGAACACGTCCTCCAGCACCTGCGCGGCGTCGGCGTCCTCGTGCGGCAGCACCCGGTCCCGCGAGGAGACCAGGGCGACCTCGGCGCCGAGCGCGCTGTAGGCGCCGGCGAACTCGGCTCCGGTCACGCCGGAGCCGACCACGATCAGCTTCTCCGGCAACTCGGCCAGGCCGTACACCTGGGTCCAGGTGAGGATCCGCTCGCCGTCCGGTACGGCATCGGGCAGCACCCGGGGATGCGCGCCGGTGGCGATCAGGATGACATCGGCCGGATAGGACCGCTCGCCCTCGGCGGTCTCCGCGACGACCAGTTCGGAGGAGGCCAGCCGGCCCCGGCCGGGCACGATCGTCACCTGGTCCCGGACCAGCCGGGAGGCGACGTCCTCGGACTGCGCGGCGGCGAGTTCGAGCACCCGCTGGTTGACCGCCTTGAGGTCGACGCTGAGGCCGTTGGCCGGCGAGTCGCCGTCGGCGAACCGGATCCCCAGCTCCGCGGACTCGCTGACCTCGGTCATCACCTCGGCGGTCGCGATCAGCGTCTTCGACGGCACGCAGTCGGTCAGCACCGCAGAGCCGCCGATCCCGTCGGAGTCGATCAGCGTCACCTCGCCGCCCAACTGCGCAGCCACCAGTGCCGCCTCGTACCCGCCAGGTCCACCGCCGATGATCACAACTCGGGTCACGTCCGGCATTCTTCCACGCAATCTCCGACCACCGGGGAGGCGGAACCGGTACCCTCCGGGGTGTGCTGTATGCGGCGTACGGTAGCAACCTCGATCCGGGCCAGATGGGTGAACGGTGTCCCCACTCGCCCCGGCGCGGCACGGGCTGGCTCTCCGGCTGGCGGCTCGCGTTCGGCGGCGACGGCTGGGACGGACCGCTGCCCACGCTCGCCGAGGACGCGGACTCGCAGGTGTTCGTCGGGCTGTACGACCTGTCGCCGGTGGACGAGGCGAAGCTGGACGCCTGGGAGAGCGCCGACTCCGGCCTCTACCGGAAGGTGAAGCTGAGCGTCGCGGCGCAGGACGGCATCGTGCGGGCCTGGGTCTACGTGCTGAACGACTTCGAGGGCGGGCTGCCGAGCGCCCGGACCATCGGGCTGATCGCCGACGCGGCCGAGGCCGCCGGCGCCCCGGAGGAGTACGTCGCCGAGTTGCGGCTGCGGCCGTGCAGCGGGGACGGCCGGTGACCGGCTGACCGCGGAAGCCGAACTCGTCGCACGACTGCGGGCCGCCGGCTGCGTGTTCGCCGAGGACGAGGCCGGCCTGCTGCTCGCGGAGGCGGTCGACGCCGCCACGCTGGAACGGCTGGTCCGGCGCCGGGTCGCCGGCGAACCCCTGGAGTACGTGCTCGGCTGGGCCGAGTTCCGCTCGCTGCGGATCGCGGTCGACCCGGGCGTGTTCGTGCCGCGGCGGCGGAGCGGGCTGCTGGTCGCCGAGGCCGCCCGCCGGCTCCGGTCCGGCGCCGTCGTGATCGACCTCTGCTGCGGCAGCGGGGCGATCGGGGCCGCGCTGGCCACCGAGGTGCCCGGCCTCGAGGTGTACGCCACCGAACTCGACCCGGCCGCCGTCGCCTGCGCCCGCCGCAACCTGACCCGGCTCGGCGGCACCGTGCTGCACGGCGACCTGTTCACTCCGCTGCCCGAGCCGGTGCGCGGCCGGGTCGACCTGGTCGTCGCCAACCTGCCGTACGTACCGACGGAGCAGATCGAGCTGATGCCGCGCGAGGCCCGCGAGCACGAGGCCCGGATCGCCCTGGACGGTGGCCCGGACGGCCTCGACCTGCACCGGCGGGCCGCCGCGGCCGCCCCGGACTGGCTCCTTCCCGGCGGCTGGCTGCTCATCGAGTCCAGTCGACTGCAGGCGCCGCAGACCGCCACAATCCTTGCCGACAACGGATTCCGGACCATGATCATCACCGACGACGAGATCGACGGCACCGCGGTGATCGGCCGGCTGCAGTCGTCGGTCAGCGGGTGATCCGGTAGATGCCGACCTTCTCCAGGTCCGTCTGCCGGGTGACCAGCCAGTCCTCGTTCACCGCGAGGAGCATGCCGGAGGCGGGTTCCGAGCGGCGAGCCCCGGTACGGTCGTACGCGATCAGCGATCTGTCGCGGGCTGTGTAGTTCCAGAGATAGCCGCCGACCGAGGCCGAGGGCGAGGCCTGCCCGGTCGCCTCGCGGCCGAAGGCGGGTTCGCCGGACGGCAGGCCCGTCGACACGATCCGGGCCGTCCCGTCCCGATTCCCGACCCACGCGTAGAAGGGGCCGGCCTCGTCCTCGCCCACGACACCCGAACGGTCGAATGATGTCGTCGCACCGGTCGCCAGATCGACCACGACGTAGCTCGGCCGATCCGTCAGTTCTTCGCCCATCCTGATGAACCCGTAGCCGTCGAGGTCACCGACCGGCGGCCGGCCGGCCGGTCCCCAGCGACCAAGATCATCCGAGCGCCAGGTCTGGTCGCCGGTCCGGGCGTCGAGCACGACCGGGTAGCCGTCGAAGTCGAGATCGCCGCCCGAGCCGCGCCGGATCTCCAGGCCGAGCAGCTTGCCGCCGCCCTCGCCGCCCGCCCAGTCGACCTGGACGCCGTCGACCTCCCAGAGTCGTTCGCCGGTGCGCGGATCGAACCCGAAGGTCGTCCGCGCATCCCGTTCGTCCTCGTGCTGCACGTACGCCGCGACGGCGGCCGCGGAGACCACGGAGACGCCCCAGCTGAAGTCGTTCGGCGGCAGCTGCCCCGGCTTCAGCACCTTCGACGGGATCAGGACCTTCGACCAGACCGGGGCACCGTCGTCGGTGGCGAAGGCGACGATCCCGTACTCGAAGGTGATGTTGCCGCCCTGCTCGTTGCAGGTCTTCCGGTCGGTGATGCAGGGGTCGCGGAGATAGCCGGCGACGACCACGGCACCGGCAGCGGGGTCGACGCTCGGGGCGGTCAGCGCGAGCCGGGCCGTTCCGACACCACCGGGCAGCTCCACTCTGCGTGGCTGCTCCCACCGGACCTCGCCGTCGCCGCCGACCTGGTGGAGGCTCCCGTCCGGTTCGGCGATGACGACGCCGTCCTCGGTCAGCGCGACCACCTGGGTCCGGATCTCGCCGATCGGCGATCCCACCGGCTCAACGGTCAGGCCGGGCTGCCCCGGTCCCTCGTAATCGAGTTCCTTCGGGCCGGCCTTCGGCAGTAACGAACACCCCGCGAACACCGACAGGGCCAGCAGGACGACCATCGCGGACAGCGGCCGGGAAGGTTGGCTCGCCACGGAGATTCCTTTCGTCTGCACCGTGCGTCGCGGTCCGAGGCCAGGGCCCGCAGCGTCCCGACAACGCGCCGGCACAGTCCGCCGGTCCGGATCGACCCTCCCACAGGCGCGCGATATGATGAATCCATCAATTCATGGATACGTCCAGCTGTCCGGATGGAGTGCGTGTGACGGGGATCGGCGAGAGCCTTCGGCCGCTGTACGAGGTCAAGGCGACCCTCTTCAAGGGGCTGGCGCATCCACTGCGGATCCGGATCCTCGAGGTGCTGTCCGCCGCGCCGTCGGTGTCGGTCGGTGAGCTCCTGGCCGAGACCGGCCTGGAGGCGTCCCACCTGTCCCAGCACCTCGCCGTGCTGCGGAACGATCACCTGGTGCTCTCCGAGCGCCGCGGCAGCCAGGTCTTCTACCGGCTCGCCTATCCGCAGGTCGCCGAGCTGCTCCGGGTGGCCCGGACGCTGCTCGGCGAGATCCTGAACCGCAATCAGCACGACCTCGGCTCGGCCGACGCGCTGCCGGCCGTCGGCTCCGGCTCCGCTTCGTGACCGCCGGGACGGCGCGGACCGGGCGGCTGAGCGGCCTGCTGCGACCGCTGTTGCCGTCGTCCGCCGACTACCGCGGCCTGGGGCGGACCTGGCGGGTCGACCTGCTGTCCGGGCTGACCGTCGGCATCGTCGCGCTGCCGCTGGCCCTCGCGTTCGGGATCAGCTCCGGCGCCGGTGCCGAGGCCGGGTTGATCACGGCGATCGTCGCCGGCGTGGTGGCCGCGGTCTTCGGCGGCTCGAACGTCCAGGTGTCCGGACCGACCGGCGCCATGGTGGTGGTGCTGGCGCCGATCGTGGCCAGCCACGGCACCGGGGCGGTGGTCACGGTCAGCCTGATCGCCGGCGCCATGATCATCATTGCCGGACTGCTCCGGCTCGGACGGGTGGTCGAGCTGATCCCGTGGCCGGTGATCGAGGGCTTCACCCTCGGCATCGCGATCATCATCTTCCTGCAGCAGGTCCCGTCGGCCGTGTCGTCGGCCGGGCACGACAGCAACGCCGTCATCGCTGCCGTACAGGCGATCTCGGCCATCCGCTGGCCCGGGGCCGCCTGGTCCCTCGGCGCGATCGCGGTCGTCGTGGCGATCATGATCATCGCGCCGAAGCTGCACCCGCGAGTGCCCGGCTCGATCATCGCCATCATCGTCGTCACGGCCGCGGCGGTGCTGCTCGACGTTCCGCTGCCGCGGATCGGAGAGCTGCCGGCCGGGTTGCCGGCGCCGGTACTGCCCCCGCTGGACCCCGGGGTCGTGATCAGCCTGCTCGGGCCCGCCGCGGCGGTCGCCGGCCTGGCCGCGATCGAGTCGCTGCTGTCGGCCCGGGTCGCCTCGGCGATGGCGGACACCGGGCCGATCGACCCGGACCGGGAACTGGTCGGGCAGGGGCTCGCCTCGCTGGCGGCCGGGTTGTTCGGCGGGATGCCCGCCACCGGCGCGATCGCCCGCACCGCGGTCAACGTACGGTCCGGGGCCAGGACCCGGGTCGCGTCGATCACCCATGCCCTGGTGCTGTTGCTGATCGTGCTGGTCGGCGCGGCGGCGGTGTCCCGGATCCCGGTCGCGGCGCTGGCCGGAGTGCTGATGGTCACCGCGACCCGGATGATCTCCCTCGGCACCGTACGGCTGGTACTGCGGGCCAGCCGGTCCGCGGCGCTGACGTTCCTGATCACCGCGGTGATCACGGTCGCGTTCGACTTGATCATCGCCGTGGTGATCGGGCTGGCGGTGGCGACCTTCTTCGCCCTCCGGATGCTGGCCCGCTCCAGCGGGGTCCACCGCGAGCCGATCCCGGACCAGCCGCGCCCTGGCGATGAGGAGATCGCGCTGTTCCGGATCGACGGAGCCCTGTTCTTCGGAGCGGCCCAGCGACTGGTCGACCGGGTGCTGACCGTCGACGGCGTCACGGTTGTCGTGCTCCGGCTGTCCCAGCTGCAACTGCTCGACGTCACCGGCGCACGCATCCTGGTCGATCTCGTGCACACGCTGGAGCGGCGCGGCATCACGGTGTTGATCAAGGGCATCCGGCGCGAACATCTGCGGGTGCTGACCCGGGTCGGCGTGATCGACTCGCTGCGGCACGAGAACCATCTGTTCGACGACCTCGTACCGGCGATCGCCCACGCCCGTGATCATGTCCGCCGCGCTCGCCTGGCCGGCCCGAGCTGAGCGGTGCCCCTCGCGTACCGGCGACACGCGGCGCCGGCTCACTTATAGTGCCCAGGTGACCACTGAGGATCCCAAGGAGCTGGCCGCCCGCGCCGCAGAAGCACTGGTACGCGAGCTGTCCGTCGACAAGGTCGACCTGGCGCTGGTGCTCGGCTCGGGCTGGTCGGCGGCGGCCGACGAGATCGGCGAGCCGCTGGGCGAATTGCCGCTGTCGGAGCTGCCCGGCTTCAGCGCCCCGGTCGTCGCGGGGCACGGCGGCGCCCTGCGGGCGTACCGGACGCCGCTCGGCAAGACCGCCGCCGTCTTCACCGGCCGCACCCATTACTACGAGGGCCGCGGTACGGCAGCCGTCGTGCACGGCGTCCGGACCGCCGCTGCGGCCGGCGCCACCACCCTCGTGCTGACCAACGGCTGCGGCGGGCTCAATCCGGACTGGGGCCCGGGCACCCCGGTGCTGATCCGTGATCACCTCAACCTGACCGGCGCCACCCCGCTGGAGGGTGCGACCTTCATCGACCTGACGGAGGCCTACGCGCCGCGACTTCGGGAGCTCGCCCGCACGGTCGACCCGACGCTGGCCGAGGGCGTCTACGTCCAGTTCCGCGGCCCGCAGTACGAGACCCCTGCCGAGGTCCGGATGGCCGGCATCCTGGGCGGCGACCTGGTCGGCATGTCGACCACGCTGGAGACGATCGCGGCCCGCGAGGCCGGCCTCGAGGTGCTCGGCATCTCGCTGGTCACCAACCTCGCCGCCGGCATCTCGCCCACCCCGCTGGACCACGCCGAGGTGATCGCGGCCGGGCGCGCCGCCGAACCGAGGCTGCGGTCCCTGCTCGGCGGTCTGGCGGCCGTGCTGTGACCGGGGCGCCGGCGTTCGACCCCGCGCTGCGCGAGCGCCTCACCTCCTGGCGCGCGCAGGATCCGGACCCGGCGACCTCCGTCGCGCTGGACGATCTGATCGAGAAGGCCGAGGCCGGTGACGCGGCCGCCCGGGCCGAGCTGTCCGACGCGTTCACCGGCAGGCTCGAGTTCGGCACCGCGGGTCTGCGCGGCGCCCTCGGCCCAGGCCCGAACCGGATGAACCGGGTCGTCGTCGCCCGGGCCGCGGCCGGCCTGGCCCACTACCTCAACGACGAGGGCAAGTCCCGCGGCCGGGTGATCATCGGCTACGACGCCCGCTACAACTCCGACGTCTTCGCCCGCGACTCTGCGGAGATCATGGCCGCGGCCGGCTTCGAGGTGATCATCACCGCCGGACCGACGCCGACCCCGGTCGTCGCGTTCGGCATCCGGCATTTCGACTGCGTCGCCGGTGTCGTCGTCACCGCGTCGCACAACCCACCGAACGACAACGGATACAAGGTCTATCTCGGCGACGGTTCGCAGATCATCCCGCCGGCCGACGTGGAGATCGCCGAACGGATCGGCTGGATGAGCCGGCTGCCGGTCGGTGATCTTCCCCGGTCCGAGGACTACACGGTGATCGGCGAGGAGTTGATCAACGCCTACCTCGATCGGTTGGCGACGCTGGTCGATGCCGACGGCCCGCGCCGGCTGAACTGGGTCTACACGCCGATGCACGGCGTCGGCGGCGCCATCGTCCGGCAGGCCTGGCAACGGACCGGCTTCCCGGCGCCGACCGTGGTCGCCGAGCAGGAGCACCCGGACCCGGCCTTCCCGACCGTGTCGTTCCCCAACCCGGAGGAGCCGGGCGCACTGGACCGGGCGGTCGCCACGGCGACCGCGGCCGGCGCCGAGTTGATCATCGCCAACGATCCGGACGCGGACCGCTGTGCCGTCGCGATCCCGGGTCCCGACGGCTGGCGTACGCTCTCCGGCGACGAGCTGGGCGCCATCCTCGGCGACGACGCGCTGCGCCGCGGTGTGCGTGGCAGCTACGCCTGCTCGATCGTGTCGAGCTCGCTGCTGTCGGCGATGGCGGCCGCGCACGGACAGCGCTTCGTGGCCACCCTGACCGGCTTCAAGTGGATCGGCCGGGTGCCCAGCCTCGCCTTCGGGTACGAGGAGGCGATCGGCTACTGCTGCGACCCCGCTGCCGTACCGGACAAGGACGGGATCTCTGCTCTGGTACGGATTCTGAGCGTCGCGGCCGGACTCAAGGCGGAGGGCCTGACCCTGGCCGACCGACTGGACGAGCTGGCCCTCCGCTACGGGGTGCACCAGACCCGGCCGCTGACGTTCCGGGTGTCCGACCTGTCCTTGATCACCGACGCGATGGCCCGGCTCCGGGACCAGCGGCCGGACCGGCTGGCCGGCGAGCCGGTGGCCTTCCTCGATCTTGCCGAGGGCACCAAGGAACTGCCCGCCACCGACGGTGTCCGGCTCTGCGGCGATTCGATCAAGGTCGTGGTCCGACCGTCCGGCACGGAGCCGAAGCTCAAGTGCTACCTGGAGGTGCGGATCCCGCCGGCGGAGAGCCAGGACCTCGATGCCGCACGCTCGCGGGCCGACCGGACGCTGGACCAGGTCGGCCTGGACCTGACCGCGGTGCTCGGCCTCTGAGCTCACCACCGGAAGTCGATCATGAAGCCGGTGCTGCTCGACGACGACCTGATCAAGGAGCGGCTGACCCCGGACCGCGCCGTCGCCTGGATCCGGGACGCGCTGCGTGATCATGCCGAAGGACTGCTCGTCGCACCGCCCCGGGCGACCGCCGACCTGGCCGGCCACCGCTTGATGATCACAGCCGGACTGCGCCAGGACGACTGGTACGGCTATCGCAGCTATCTCGCGCCGGGCAGCGGCGACGACGATCAGGTCGTCGTGGTGCAGGACCTGGCCTCCGGCCGGGTCCGCGGTATCGCGACCGGCACCGAACTCGGCCCGCGCCGGACCGGCGCGATCGGCGGCGTCGCGGCCGACCTGCTGGCCCGCCCGGACGCGAGCGTCCTCGCGCTGATCGGCACCGGCCGGCAGGCCCGGGCGCAGCTGGACGCGATCCGCACCGTACGCGCCCTGACCGAGGTGCGCTGCTTCTCCCCCACCGAGCGGCACCGCCGCGCGTTCGCCGCACGGGCCGGGGCCGAGCTCGGCGTACCGTGCGTCGCGGCCGACGACGCCCGATCGGCGGTGGCGGGCGCCGACCTGGTGGTACTGGCCACCGACAGCCCGGTGCCGGTGATCGACCCGGCCTGGCTCGCGCCCGGCTGCTTCGTGTCGACCCTCGGGCCGAAGCAGGTCGGCCGGGCCGAATTCGGTCCCGAGCTGGTCGACGCGGTGCAACTCGCGGCGACCGACTCCCCCGCCCAGCTGGCCGGCTACCAGCCGCCGAACGTCCTGGCCGGCACCCCGCAGGGCGATCGGGTCGTCGCGCTGGGCGATCTGATCACCGGCCGCGCGACCGGGCGGACCGGGCCGGATCAGCGAACCCTGTTCCTCTCGGTGGGACTGGCCGGAACGGAGGCGTACCTGCTCGCGCGGCTGCTCTGAACTCCTCGAACTACTTGCACGCACCCATATACGTATATTAGATTTCTACGTATAGCCCGGGAGAGCGTGCCCCGGCACCCTGCTGCCACCGAGGAGAGATCCATGACGACCACCGACCCCGCCCCGTACGGCATCCCGCTCGAGCGCGAGCGGCCGTTCGACCCGCCGGCCGCCGTGATGGCGCTGCACCGGGAGGCCCCACTGCGCCGGCTCCGCTACTTCCCCGCCGGAACCCTCGGCTGGCTGGTCACCAGCCACGCCCTGTGCCGTCAGGTGCTGGCCGACACCCGGTTCCGGTCCCGGCTCGCCGCCCCGATCCAGGTCCCGGTGCCGATGGGCGGGCTGGAGGCGTACGCAGACTTCGAGGGCGACCTGCCGGTGACGCCGGGCATGTTCATCGAGATGGACGGGGCGGACCATTCCCGGCTGCGCCGCAAGCTCACCGGCGTCTTCACCGTCCGCCGGATGCGCCAGCTGGAACCGCGGATCGCCGAGATCGTCGACGCACGGCTGGACGCGATCGCGACCGCGGGAGCGCCGGCCGACCTGGTCGCCGAGTTCGCGCTGCCCGTGCCGTCGTTGGTCATCTGCGAACTGCTCGGCGTCCCGTACGGGGACCGGGACCGGTTCACCGCCGACGCGGCGACCTTCATGACGATGACCTCGACCGCGGAGGAGAAGGCGCTGGCCCAGCAGAACCTGTTCACGTTCCTGGCCGAACTGGTCGTCGCGAAGCAGACCGAGCCGACCGACGACCTGCTGTCCGACCTCGCCGCCGACCCGGAGCTGGCAACCGACGAGGTGATCGGGATGGCGGTGCTGTTGCTGGTGGCCGGCCACGAGACGACCGCCAAGATGATCGGCCTGGGCACCCTGGCGCTGCTGGAGAACCGTGATCAATGGGATCTGCTGCGCGAGCAGCCCGAGTTGATCACCACGGGCGTCGAGGAACTGCTCCGCTACGTCGGCGTCATCCACACCGGGATCATCCGGCAGGCCGACGTGGACGTGGAGCTCGAGGGCGAGTTGATCAAGGCCGGCGAGTACGTCACCGTCTCGGTCCAGACCGCGAACCGGGACGAGGCGCACTTCACCGATCCGGACCGGTTCGACGTGACCAACCAGACCCGCGGCCACCTGACCTTCGGCCACGGCGTGCACCAGTGCCTGGGCCAGCAGCTGGCCCGGGTCGAGCTGCGGATCGCGATCGGCCGGCTGATCGAACGCTTTCCACAGCTGCGACTGGCGGTCCCGGCGAGCCAGGTCCCGTTGCGCACCGACCAGAACTTCTACGGGGCGGCCGAGCTCCCGGTGGCCTGGTGATCATGGTGAAGATCATCGCCGACCGCGAGCTGTGCGCCAGTTCCGGCATGTGCGTGCTGACCGACCCGGAGTATTTCGACCAGGACGAGGAGGACGGCCGGGTCGTCCTGCTCGCCGACGAGGCGGAGGACTGCGACACGGAGGTCGAGGAAGCGGTCCGACTGTGCCCGGCCCGGGCGCTCAGCCTGGTGCCGGACTGACTAGTCGTGCAGGGTACGCAGCGCGGAGACGATCATGGTCTGGGCCGTCCGGGCACCGAGCGAGACCTTCTCGAAGACCTGGCTGCCGTGGTCGGCCCCGATCACCCGGAACGCCGCGACCGGCACGCCGGCCCGGGCCAGGGCACCGGCGTACGCCTCGCCGTCGCCGCGCAGCGGGTCCAGCTCACTGGTCAGGATGTACGCGGGCGGCAGACCGGACAGGTCGGCGGCCAGCAGCGGCGACACGTACGGATCCGTGACCAGGCCGGACGGCACGTACTGCCCGACGATGCCGAGCAGCTCCGGCTGCGCGGCGTCCCGCACCGACGGGTCGACGCAGGTCCAGTCGAAATGGCCGCCGGTGAGGTCGAGCGCCGCGACCTCGAGGATCTGCAGCCGGAGCGGATGGCCGGCGCCGTCCCGGTTGCGCAGGGCCAACGCCGCGGCCAGGTTGCCGCCCGCCGACGTCCCGTCCACGGCGAGCCGGTCCGGGTCGACGCCCAGGTCCGGTCCATGATCGACGAGCCAGTCCAGGGTGGCGACGCACTGGTCCAGAGCGGCCGGGTACGGGTGCTCGGGCGCGAGCGCGTAGGACAGACTGGCCATGATCACGCCCGCCCCGGCAGCCCGGCGCGCGGCCGGGTGGCTGTGCGACGGATGATGCAGCCCGCCCTGCCGCCAGCCGCCGCCGAACAGGGTCAGACAGGCCGGCAGCGACTCCCGGCCGGGCTCGGTGCCGGGCGGATAGAGCAGCTGCAGCCGGGCGTCCGGACGTCCCGGCGTGCTGATCATGACCTCGCGGGTGGGCAGCTCCGGCCCGTCCAGCCCGACCAGTGGCCAGAGCTGATCTTGGTAGGCATCGGCCAGCCGACGATGCTCGGTCATGTCCTCCGACGACTGCTCGCGCGGCACCTGGGACCGGGCCGCGGCGACCGCGGGTTCCAACTCCATCACGTCACCAGTGTGCTAGATGATCTCCAGTCCGTCGCGGTCCGGGAGCTCCGGGAACGGCGCGGTGGGCAGCGTCTGGTACCAGTAGGCGACGCTGGCGATGTCGTCCTGCAAGGGCAGGTAGCGGCCGCCGCTGCGCCAGCCGAGCGCCTGCATGGTGACCTTCAGCCCGGTCCGGAACCGGATCGGATCCGTGATGTGCCAGCGATACAGGCCGTACCGGGTCTGGTTGCGGCCGGGATCTTGATCACTGCCGTCCGGCGTCGTGTTCAGCGGCATCCCGGCGTACGGCGTCGTGAAGGTCTCGTAGCGCGAGCCGACGTGGAAGCCCCAGGCGCCGCAGAAGTAGTCCTCGGTGCCGGTGCCGCAGATCGTCGGCGCGTCCTCGCCGTCCAGGAACCACTTCAGCTCGCCCTCGCCCCACCAGCCGCTGTTGTTCACGCCCCAGGCGACGGCGGTGCCGACGTAGTGGCCGCGGCCGGACACGCCGTCGACGATCGTGTACTCCTCCGCGTACGGCAGCGGGTTGGTCCGGCGGAACTGGGCATGGAAGTACGCGGAGTCCTCGGGCACCTCGGTCAGCTGGTAGTTCACCTGGTAGAAGAGGATGCACTCGTCGTCGGCCAGGTTCTCCACGGTGATCCGGCAGTGCTGCCGGAACGGCATCTGCCAGTAGGAGTTGAAGCCGTTCTTCGGGTTCACGCAGACCGCGAGCGACGCGATGGGCGCGTAGACGCCCCAGCCGGAGGCGAAGAAGTCGTTCAGCGGGGTCTCCACCGACGGCTGCTCCTGCCCGTCCCAGTAGATCCGCAGGACCAACGTCCGGGCCGCCGCGGTGGTGGTCATCCAGATCTGCTGGATCGAGCCAGGGCCGCTGATGTCGCCGAGTTCGAAGATCGACTTCGGCGCGATCTTGACCGCCGGGGCGACCTTCCAGCCCTGCCCGAGATCACGGGCCGCCGCCGCGCCGAGACCCTCGGTGGCCAACGCTCCCTGGCCCGGGGCACCGGTCGGGTTCTCGGCCGACAGGGACCGGGACTGCGCGTCGGAGAGCTGATGCAGGTTGCCGAGATGGAGGCCGAGGCCGTCGAAGGAGGTCACGCGGTCGTCCGTTCTGTGAGGAGGCTGGTGATCGCGGACCGGACGATCTCTTCGGTACGGGTCGTGAACCGCCCGGACCGGTAGACGTAGGGAAAGGAGTCGTCCGGCTCGTAGCCACCCTGGCGCACCTGATCCGCGGTGACCACGTAACCGATCATGCCGTTGGTGTACGGGATCGGCAAGACACCTCCGTTGGACCAGTTCTTCAGCCACAGCCCGTACTCGACGGTGATCTCCGCGTCCAGCCCGAGCAGGGCCAACCGGTCGGTCAGCTCGAGCATGATCAGCCGGAGCGGGATCTCCTCGGTGATCAACTCCGGGTGCGCCAACAGGTGCCGGGCCCAGTCGCCCCAGATGCCCTCCTCGTCCTTGCGGTTCGCCAGCATGGCCAGCGACGGCGAGTGCAGCGGCAGCCGGGCGGTGCCGGTGCGGGTCCGTACCGCGAGGTCGCCGGCGGGTTCCAGCCCGGCCTCCAGCACCGTGATCACCGCGTCGGCGAGGGCGCCGCCGAGCCGTTCAAGATCGGCGTCCCCGCCACGAACGAACCGGTCCCCTTCGGTCAGGTCCGGATCAAGATCGCCGCAGCAGCCCTGCAGGAACCCGATCACCACACTGTTCCCTGAGCCTGTCGAAGGGAGCCGCTCCGCCAGCCGAGCCCTGGTCACCCCGGGAAAGTCGGGCCCGGCCAGCTGGTCGGCGGTGATCACCGGGTGGCAGGCGTAGTGGGTCAGCAGTGCCTTCGCCGACCCGTCCGGCCGGTCGAACCTGATCACCGCGACCTCGGGATCCCTCGGCCCGGCAGGATCCGGCCCGCCGCGGCCGCCGCCGGGATCGGCCCGGCGGCGGTTCAGCGCGATGGAGCAGGAGCCGCTGCCGCGGGCCACGGTGACCGGCTCCCGGTCCGCGACCGCGGCGGCGACCGCCTCGAGCGTCGTCGCGGCCAGGAACTCCAGGTAGTCGGGATCGCCGCGGCCGATCAACGTCGAGAAGGTCAGCCCGGGCTGCGGCCCGCTGTGCGTGTGGGACGCGTGCAGCAGCACCGCCTCGGCCCCGATTCCGTGATCGGCGGCGATCCTGGTCCGCAGCGCGTCGGCGATGTCGGGTCCCCACCAGAGCAGGTCGGCGGCGACCAGGACGGCCCGCAGCCCGGCCTCGTCACCGAACGCGAACGCCTGCAGCTCCAGCGGAGCCCGGACACCCGTCAGCGGCTCGGTGCGGCTGGCGAACCCGGACAGGTCGACCGGGTGTCGCGGCGTGATGTCGGCGATCGCGGCGCCGAGCGTGGTGCTGGTCATGATCACACTCCGGTGGGATGGGTGACTCCGGTGCCGCTCAGGTGGTCACATCGTCTTGGTGAGCACGCCGATCAGGCCGGTACCCGAAGCTCGGCCGCCGACCTCGTGATCTTGTCGAGCGCCTCGGCGAGGTCCGCCAGATCCCGCTCCTCGCCGAGCAGGACGAACTGCGGGATCCAGACGCCCTCGTCGCAGAGCGCCTGGGTGACCGGCAGCTCGGTCCGGCCGTAGCGGGTGCGCGGGTTGTCCGCGGTCCAGCCGGTGGCCGCGACGTCGAACGCCCGGTCGGCGAAGACGCCCTGCCGGTCCAGCGGCACTCCGTATCCGGCGCTGCACGGGATGCCCTCCGCGGCGAGGGCCGCCACGAACCGCTCGCGCGGCAGTCCGTCGAAGGCGTCCGCGTGGTAGCGGAACTGGTAGAGGTGGTAGCCGTGCGCCGTGCAGCGGGGATCGCGGCCGAGCGGCTCCAGCCCGTCGATCTTCGACAGCGCGTCGGTGATCGTCGCCGCGCCGCGCTCGCGGCGGGCGACGTCCTCGGCGAGCCGGCCGAGTTGATCGAGCAGCAGGGCGGACTGGAACTCGGTCAGCCGGTAGTTCCCGCCGAGCCGGCGGTGGTCGTACCAGGCGCCGGTCCGGGACCGGCCGCAGTGGTGCAGGCTCCAGGCCGACTCGGCCAGCTCGTCGTCGTTGGTGATCAAGATCCCGCCCTCACCGGCGGTCATGTTCTTCGAAGCCTGGAAGGACCAGCTGCCGAAGTCGCCGTACGAGCCGACGCCGCGACCCTTCCACTCGGCGCCGTGCGCGTGGGCCGCGTCCTCGATCACCGCCAGCCCGTGAGCCTCGGCGATCGCGCAGATCCGGTCCAGGTCGGCGGGATGCCCGGCCAGGTGCACCGGAATGATCACCTTGGTCCGCGGCGAGATCAGCGCCTCGACCGCATCCGGGTCGATGCAGCCGGTGACCGGCTCGATGTCGGCGAAGACCGGGAGCGCGTTGACCGACAGCACCGCGGTCGCGGTGGCCAGGAAGGTGTAGCCGGGAACGATCACCTCGTCGCCGTGGCCGACCCCGAGCGCCCGCAGCGCGATCTCCAGCGAGACCGTGCCGTTGCACACGGCGATGCCGTGCCGGGCGCCGTGGTAGGCGGCGAACTCCTGCTCGAACCGGGTCTTGGCCGGTCCGGCCACGTCACCCCAGGTGCCGGCCGTGACGGCCTCGGTGATCGCGGCCACCGCCGAGTCGGTCACCGGCGGCCAGCTCGGGAACGGCTCCTTCCGAACCGGTGTACCGCCGAGCAATCCCAGTCGATGGTGCATGCCATCCCTCCGGACGGTCGAGTGCTGAGGTAAAGGAACGACATGAGATATTACGAGATCGTACTAATCCGTGTCGAGAGCTGATCACCGCGTCGTGCCGGAGACGTACGATCGCGCCATGACGGAGAAGGATTCGATCGATCGTCACGTCAGGATCTGGAGACGCGAGGTGCCGGGCATCGACCCGACGGTCGAGGGTGTCGTGGTCCGGATGCAGGTCCTCGTCCGACGAATGGATCGACTGAGGGCCCGAGTCGTCGCCGATCAGGGCCTGAAGAACTTCGAGTTCGACATCCTCTGGCACCTGCGCTCCCTGGGATCGCCGTACCGCGCGACACCCACCTTGATCGCCGAGCGTGCCGACATCCACCCGGCGACCCTGACCAGCCGACTGGACCGGCTCGAACAGTCCGGGTACGTCATCCGCGTACACGATCCCGACGACCGGCGGCGACTGCTCGTCGAGCTCACCGCCCTGGCGCACCGGACCCTGGAGGCGTCGATCGAAGTGATCAGCGACGCCGAGAAGGAGCTCCTCTCCGCCCTGACCCGCCCCGAACGCACGCAACTCTCCGGGCTGCTCCGCAAGCTCGCCCTGGCCGTCGAATCCGAGGGGACCCGCCTGCTCGCCGTCGCGGACGACCGCTGACCACCGACAATCCCTGTCGGCCCGAGCGCGCCGCCTGCGCCGGCGACGCCCAAGGGCCACAGTCGCTGCGACGCCCCTTGGACCATCCCGCCCGGTGACCTCCGGCCTGGTCAGCGAGCGAGCCGACGCGGCCGGATCACCGACCTTCGGGGCTCCCGAAATTCGCCCACCTCACAGTTCGCCTTCGACAAGACTTCTCCTCTAGAGTGGATCTCACCGAAAATCATCCTGTGAGGAGGCGACATGGCCGAACATGCCCACGTTTCCGCTGCCGAGGTGCACGAGGTGCTCTCCCGGCACGTACTGACCGACGGGTTCAAGCTCGTCCTGGACCTGGAACGCAGCCGCGGCAGTCGGCTGGTCGACGCCCGGACCGGCGTCTCCTATCTGGACCTCTACACGTTCTTCGCCTCCGCCCCGCTCGGGCTGAACCCGGCCGGCGTCGTCGACGACCCGGCGTTCCTGGCGAAGCTGTCCATGATCGCGGCGAACAAGCCGGCCAACCCGGACATGTACTCCAGCGCGTACGCGGAGTTCGTCGAGACGTTCGCCCGGGTGCTCGGTGACCCCGAGCTGCCGCATCTGTTCTTCATCGAGGGCGGCGCGCTCGCGGTCGAGAACGCGCTCAAGGTCGCCTTCGACTGGAAGAGCCGGCAGAACGAGGCCGCCGGCCGGGATCCCGGCCTGGGCACCAGGATCATGCACCTGAGCAAGGCGTTCCACGGCCGCAGCGGGTACACGATGTCGCTGACCAACACCGAGCCCGGCAAGGTCGCCCGGTTCCCGAAGTTCGACTGGCCGCGGATCGACGTACCGGCGATCGTGCACCCGCTCGAAGATCATCTCGAGTCCGTGATCGCGGCCGAGGAGCGCGCGCTTTCCCAGGCCCGCAAGGCGTTCGAGGATCATCCGCACGACATCGCCGCGTTCATCGCCGAGCCGATCCAGGGCGAGGGCGGGGACAACCACCTGCGGCCGGAGTTCCTGCAGGCGATGCAGCAGCTCGCCCATGATCACGACGCCCTGTTCATCGTCGACGAGGTACAGACCGGCGCCGGGACGACCGGCACGCCGTGGGCGTACCAGCAGCTCGGGCTGCAGCCGGACGTCGTCGCGTTCGGCAAGAAGGTGCAGGTCGGCGGGATCATGGCCGGCCGCCGGGTGGACGAGGTCGCCGACAACGTGTTCCACGTCTCCGGCCGGATCAACTCCACCTGGGGCGGCGGTCTGGTCGACATGGTCCGGTCCCAGCGGCTGCTGGAGATCATCGAGGCCGAGGGGCTGATCGAGGCCGCCGGGCCGAAGGGCGAACGGTTCGTCGCCGGGCTGCGGGCGCTGGCCGCGGAACGGCCCGGGACCCTCGCCAACGTCCGCGGCCGCGGGCTGATGATCGCGGTGGACCTGGCCGGCCCCGGCGCCCGTGATGCGCTGCTGGCCGACCTGCGCGACACTGAACACGTGGTGGCGCTGCCCTGCGGCGAGCGGTCGATCCGGTTCCGCCCGGCCCTGTCGATCGAGAACGAGGACATCGACGAGGCGGTGGCCGCGCTGGGTCGCGCGCTGGGCCGGCTCGCGAACGGAACGGAGAACGTGCAGTGAGCAAGACCTTGATCACCTCCGTCGTCGACGGCAAGACGGTCGACGGCGGCCGTACGGTGGCGAGCGGCAATCCCGCTCGCACCGCCGAGGTCGTCGGCGAGGTCGCCTTCGCCGATGCCGCGACGTTCGTCCGGGCCGCCGAGTCGGCGAAGGCCGCACAGCGGGAGTGGGCCGCGGTGCCGGCCCCGATCCGCGGCCGCGCCATCGCCCACATCGGCCGCCTGGTCGAGGACAACAAGGAGGCGCTGGCCCGGCTGGTCACGGCCGAGATCGGCAAGCCGTACGCGGAGGCGCTCGGCGAGGTGCAGGAGATCGTCGACACCTGCGACTTCTTCCTGGGCGAGGGACGTCGGCTGTACGGGCAGACGGTGCCGAGCGAGATGCCGGACAAGCAGCTGTTCACCCACCGGGTGCCGGTCGGCGCCGTCGCGGTGATCACCGCCGGCAACTTCCCGGTCGCGGTGCCGTCCTGGTACATCGTGCCGGCGCTGCTGGCCGGCAACACGATCGTCTGGAAGCCGGCCGACTACTCCCCCGTCGTCTCCGCCGCGTTCCACGAGATCTTCGTCCGTGGCGGCGGGCTGCCGGCGGGCGTGTTCAACCTGGTCTTCGCCGACGGCGAGCAGACCTTCGCCGGGCTCGAGCAGTCGCTGGAGCGCGGGCTGATCGACAAGATCGGCTTCACCGGCTCATCGGCCGTCGGCCGGGAGATCGGCGCCCTGGCCGGGCGGCACCTGCAGAACGCCTGCCTGGAACTGGGTGGCAAGAACCCGCTGGTGATCACGCCGAGTGCCGATCTCGATCTTGCGGTCGAGGGCGCGTTGTTCTCCGGCTTCGGTACGGCCGGCCAGCGCTGCACGTCACTCGGTACGGTGATCGTCCACGAGTCCGTCCACGACGAGTTCCTGGCCCGGTTCGCCCGCGCCGTCGCGGCCGCCAGGATCGGCGATCCGACGCAGGACGTGCTGATGGGCCCGATGCTGGACCAGAAGTTCGCCGACCGGTACGAGGAGTACCTGGGCTGGATCCAGCCGCACCACACCGTGGTCGGCGGGAAGGGGCGGATCGGGGCGGACAACCCGCGGGACGGTTTCGTCGGGGATCCGGCGGCCGGGCTGTTCTACCACCCGGTGGTCGTCGACGGGGTCCGGCCCGATGATCAACTCTTCCTGGAGGAGACCTTCGGCCCGATCGTCGGCGTGATCACGTACCGCGACCTCGACCAGGCGATCGACCTGGCCAACCGTCCCGGCTACGGACTCTCCTCGGCGATCTACACGACCGATCCGCAGGAGGCGTTCACGTTCCGGAACCGGATCGGGGCCGGCATGGTGTCGATCAACAACTCGACCTCCGGTGCCGAGGCGCACCTGCCCTTCGGCGGCAACGGCAAGTCCGGCAACGGCTCCCGGCAGTCGGGCGTCTGGGTGCTCGATCAGTTCACCCGCTGGCAGTCGGTGAACTGGGACTACTCCGGCCGGCTGCAGAAGGCGCAGATGGACACCGTGGAGCTGACCCCGGATCGTGACTTCCGTCTGGACGACTGATCATGGCGACGCCGGCCGAGGAGCTGGACCGGGCGTTCCGCGACCGGCTGGCAACGCTCCCTGAGCTGCCCCCTCAGCTCCCTGAGCCTGTCGAAGGGCGAGGCCCGGTGACCCCAAGGCCCCCTTCGACAGGCTCAGGACGACGCTTCGACAGGCTCAGGGCGCGTGCCGATCGCGACTGGGCCAGCCTGTTCGAAGCACAGGCAGCCAGCCGGCAGCTTGATCTGGTGGCGCGCGAACTGCAGGCACGCGGGCTGGCGTACTACACGATCGGGTCGGCCGGCCACGAGAGCAACGCCATGATCGGTCTGGCGACCCGGCTCGGCGACCCGGCCCTGCTGCACTACCGGTCGGGCGGCTTCTATGCCGCCCGGGCCGGGCTGCGCCAGGGCAGCACGCCGGTCACGGATGTCCTGCAGGGCCTGATGTGCCTGGCCGACGAGCCGATCGCCGGCGGCAGGCACAAGGTGTTCGGTCACCCCGACCTGGCGATCATCCCGCAGACCTCGACGATCGCCTCGCACCTGCCGCGCGCGGTGGGCCTGGCGATCGCCCTTCAGCGGGCGGCCCGGCTCGGTGTCGATCATGAATGGCCGGCCGACGCGATCGTGGTCTGCTCGTTCGGCGACGCGTCGGCGAACCACTCGACGGCGGCCGGCGCGATCAACACGGCGATCAACACCGCCTACCGCGGGCTGCCGGTGCCGATCCTGTTCGTCTGCGAGGACAACGGCCTCGGCATCTCGGTCCGGACCCCGGCCGGTTGGATCGAGCACGCGTACGGGAGCCGGCCCGGCCTCGACTATCTGGCCGCGGACGGCGCCGACCCGGTCACCGCCTGGCCGGTGATCATGGACGCGGTCCGCCGGGTCCGTGATCATCGCCGCCCGGTCTTCCTGCACCTGCGCACGGTGCGCTACCTGGCCCACGCCGGCAGCGACGCCGAGATCGGCTACCGGAAGCCGAGCGAGATCGAGGCGGCCTACGACCTCGATCCGCTGCTCGGCACCGCCCGCGCCATGATCGACCACGGCGCCTCCGCCGGCCAGGTGCTGGCGGCCTACGACCGGATCGGCGCCGAGGTCCGGGCCGAGGCCGGCCGGCTCACCGGGTCCCGGCAACTGGCGTCCGCCGCCGAGATCATCGAGCCGTTGGCCCCGCGCACCCCGGACCGGGTCGCCGAACTGGCCGCGCGCTGGGCCGAGCGGGGGTCCGACCGGCCCGCGACGCTCGCCGAGTCGATCAACGCGACGCTGTCCGTGATCATGGACTCCGACCGCCGGGTGATCGCGTTCGGCGAGGACGTCGGTGTCAAGGGCGGCGTCTACGGAGTGACCCGCGGGTTGGCCCGGCGGTTCGGCGCGGCGCGGGTGTTCGACACGATCCTGGACGAACAGTCGATCCTCGGCCTCGCCCTCGGCGCCGGGCTGGCCGGGCTGGTGCCGATCCCCGAGATCCAGTACCTGGCCTACCTGCACAACGCCGAAGATCAACTCCGCGGTGAGGCGGCCACGCTGTCCTTCTTCTCCCGCGGCCGCTGGCGCAACCCGCTGGTGATCAGGATCGCCGGGCTGGCGTACCAGAAGGGGTTCGGCGGGCACTTCCACAACGACGACGCGGTAGCCGTACTGCGGGACATTCCCGGCCTCGTGGTGGCCTGCCCGAGCCGGGCCGACGACGCGCCCGCGCTGCTGCGGACCTGCGTGGCGGCGGCCGCGACCGACGGTACGGTGGCGGTGTTCCTGGAGCCGATCGCGCTCTATCACACCCGGGACCTGCACGCCGCCGGCGACGGCGGCTGGCTCGGGATCGATCATGGTGACCCGGCCCCGATCGGCCGGGGCCGGACCGTCCGGTCCGGCCCGGACCTGACCATGATCACGTTCGGCAACGGCGTCCCGATGAGCCTGCGGGCCGCCGAATCCCTCGCAGCCCAAGGGATCGATGCGACCGTGCTGGACCTGCGCTGGCTCGCCCCGCTGCCGGTCGAGGACGTGCTGGCAGCGGCCCATGCCACCGGGCGAGTGCTCGTCGTCGACGAGACCCGGCGCTCCGGCGGCGTCGGCGAGGGCGTGATCACGGCCCTCGTCGAAGGCGGGTTCGCCGGGCCGCTGGCCCGGGTGTCCAGCGCCGACAGCTTCGTACCCCTCGGCGCGGCAGCGCGCCACGTCCTGCTGGACACCGATGAGATCATCAAGGCGGCCACGGACCTGGCCGGGAAGGAAAGATCATGACTGTCGGACCCCTGGAGTTCCTCGGTGTCGATCACCTGCTGTCCGAGGACGAGCGCGACATCCAGCACGGTGTGCGGGAGTTCGTCGACGAACGGGTCCGGCCGCACGTCGCCGGCTGGTACGAGAGCGGCGAGCCCGACCTCGCCCTGATGAAGGAGGCCGGTGCCCTCGGCCTGCTCGGCATGCACCTGACCGGCTACGGCTGTGCCGGTGCCAACGCCGTCTCGTACGGCCTCGCCTGCCTCGAGCTGGAGGCCGGCGACTCCGGCATCCGCAGCATGGTCTCGGTGCAGGGATCGCTGGCCATGTATGCGATCTGGAAGTTCGGCAGCGAGGATCAGAAGCAGGCCTGGCTGCCCGGAATGGCCGCCGGCGAGCTGATCGGCTGCTTCGGCCTGACCGAGCCCGACTTCGGCTCCAACCCGGCCGGGATGCGGACCCGGGCCCGCCGGGACGGCGACGACTGGGTGATCAACGGCACCAAGATGTGGATCACCAACGGCAGCGTCGCCGACGTGGCGATCGTCTGGGCGCAGACCACCGACGACCCGAAGGGGATCCGCGGCTTCGTGGTGCCGACCGACACCCCGGGCTTCTCGGCGCCCAAGATCGGCAAGAAGCTGTCGCTGCGTGCCTCGGTGACCTCGGAGTTGATCTTGACCGACGTTCGGCTGCCGGGTGACGCCGTGCTGCCGGACGTGACCGGCCTGAAGGGACCGCTGTCCTGCCTCAACGAGGCCCGGTTCGGGATCACGTTCGGCGCACTCGGTGCGGCCCGGGACTGCCTGGAGACGGCGCTGGCGTACGCGAGCACCCGGGAGGTGTTCGGCCGCCCGCTGGCCGCGTTCCAACTGACCCAGGCCAAGCTCGCCGACCTGGCCCTCGAACTGCAGAAGGGTTTCCTGCTCGCGCTGCACCTGGGCCGGCTCAAGGATGATCATCGACTCGACCCGCGCCAGGTCAGCCTCGGCAAGCTCAACAACGTCCGAGAGGCGCTGACCATCGCCCGCGAGTGCCGGGCCATCCTCGGCGCCGCCGGCATCACGGGCGAGTACCCGGTCCTGCGCCACGCCAGCAACCTGGAGTCGGTGCTCACCTACGAGGGCACCTCGGAGGTGCACCAGCTGGTGATCGGCCAGGCCCTGACCGGCCACAGCGCCTTCAGCTGAATCTGTTCTACATGTAGTACATTTGGGGCATGGAGACCGCATCTGCACGGGAGTTCAACCAACAGTCGTCCCAGATCCTTGCCGAGGTCGAGGGCGGGCGCACGGTGCGCGTCTTCAAGAACCGTCGGCATGTCGCGACGGTCATTCCGGCCGACCAGGATCCGCTTCCGAGCTATCCGACCGACGCGATGGGAGACGACCCGAGCGCGCCCGTGTTCGACGGCCCGGGCGACCTGGTTGATCGCATGGACGACTACCTGCGCGGCTTCGGGCGGTGACCGAGTCCTCGATGCCGGCACCCGTCGCGATTGCCGATACGTCCGGCCTGCTGGCGTACTTCGATCGAAGCGAACCCGAGCACGCGCGCTGTCGCGCCGCCATGGCGTCCCTCAGCCACGCAGTGGTCTCGCCGATGGTGCTCGCCGAACTCGACTATCTGCTCACGACCGGAATCAGCGCGACGGCTGCCGAGCAGGCCCTTGACTACATGCTCGGCCAGATCGCGATCCGACGCTTCGAGGTCCCGGACGTAGGTCCCGAGCTCGCGGCCGCCCAGGTGATCATGCGGCGACACAGCGAGATCGGTCTTACCGATGCCATGAACGTCGCCTTGGCTGCGACCTTTCGCACCAACGCCATCCTCACCCTGGATCGCAAACATTTCCGCGCCCTTCGTCCCATCGGCGGCGAGAAGTACTTCCGCCTACTTCCCGACGACCTCTGAACACTCGATCATTCAGGATCGCCCGGGGACCGTCGATGGCCTCGCGACCGGAGGTCCGATGATCATCCGTAGCACCCCTTCGAGCGACGTCACCGCGCCCGGCGTTGCGGCGCCGCGGTCGATCAGCACGGCGGTGATCCCCAGGCCCGCCGCCGCCGCACAGTTCGCGGGCCGGTCGTCGACGAAGATCGCCTGTTCCGGCCGGACGTCGAGGCCGGCCAGTGCGGCCCGGAAGATCGCCGGATCCGGCTTGGCGGCTCCGACCTCGCAGGACAGGAACGCCCGGTCCGTGAGGTCGGTGAGGCCCAGCCGCTGCAGCAGGTCGGTGGTGTTGGCGAAGCAGTTGCTGACCAGCGCCGTAGCGACCCGGCGCCGCCGCAGTTCGGCCAGGAACGGCCGGACGTCGGGATAGAGCCTGGCCTGCCCGGCGAGGACGTCGCGATCATGCCGGAGCAGAGCCTCGAGGTCCGGCGGCTCCTGACCGGCCAGCCGGAACGTCTCGGCGAACGCCTGCTCCAGGGTGATCGTCCCGATCGTCAGTGCCGCGGCATTGGCTTCGATCCCGGTGACCCAGTCGGCCCGGCTCAGCCCGGACCGGGCGGCCAGCTGGTCCAGCGCGGCCTCGAAGTCGACGTCGATCAGCGTTCGGTAGACGTCGAGCAGGACGGCGTGGACTCGGGTCACGGCCCGAGCCTAACCACCGGGGAATCCTCACCCTCAGGGTTTGCGTTTGAGCACACTCGAAGGCGTACCTTCGAGGACATGACGCTCACGGCGACCGAGGTACGACAGCTCATCGAGTCCACGCCGCCGGACCAGCTCCCGGCCCTGACCCACTCGCTCACCAGCCAGGTGTTCGGCGACGAGGTCGAGGCGGCGCTGACCGTCGCCGAGGTCTCGGAGCTGGTGGGCGTCTCGGCGCACACGCTGCGCTACTACGAGCGGATCGGCCTGGTCGAGGTGGCGCGGGACGCCCACGGCTACCGTTGCTACGACCGCGAGGCCGTCGGCCGGATCGTCTTCCTGACCCGGCTGCGGCTCTCCGACATGCCGATCCGCGACATCAAACGCTACGTCGACCTGGTCAACGCCGGGCCCGACACGGTGCCGGACCGGCTCGCCCTGCTGGAACGGCACCGGGACCGGATCCGGCAGCAGATCGCCGATCTGGAGTTCGCCGAGGCCGTGATCGACTACAAGATCACCACCTACGGCGGCGACTGCGGCGCCTAGTTAGTCCCCGACCTCCAACTTCCTCTGGACTTCCCAATCATGCAAGGAGATTCAAGCATGCCCACCTTCCCTCATCGCAAGATCGGCGACCTCTCCGTCTCCGCCCTCGGCCTCGGCTGCATGGGCATGAGCAACGCGTACGGCCCGGCCGACCGGACCGAGTCACTGGCGACGATCAACGCCGCCCTGGACGCCGGCGTGAACTTCCTCGACACCGCCGAGATGTACGGCGCCGGACACAACGAGAGCCTGGTCGGCGAGGTGCTCAAGCACCGCCGGGACGAGGTCGTGATCGCCACCAAGTTCGGCATCACGCCGCACCCGGTGACCCAGATGCCGAACGGCCTGGACGGCTCGGCCGACAACGCCCGGCGGGCGGTCGACGGATCGCTGCAGCGGCTCGGTATCGACGTGATCGATCTCTACTACCTGCACCGGGTCGACCCGGAGGTGCCGATCGAGGAGTCGGTCGGCGCGATGGCCGAGCTGGTCGAGGCCGGCAAGGTCCGCGCCCTCGGCCTCTCCGAAGCGTCGCCGGAGGCGCTGCGGCGCGCTGTGGCAGTGCACCCGATCGCCGCGCTGCAGAGCGAATGGAGCCTGTTCACGCGTGACCTGGAGTCCGAGGTCGTGCCGACCGCGCGCGAACTCGGGATCGCCCTGGTCCCGTACAGCCCGCTCGGCCGCGGCCTGCTGACCGGCGCGATCGCCGCGACGACCGACCTGGCCGACGGCGACTTCCGGCGGACGCTGCCCCGCTGGCAGGCCGAGAACCTGGACCGCAACCTGGCCCTGGTGCAGCGGATCCGCGACCTCGCCGACGACCTCACCACCAGCCCCGGCCGGATCGCCCTGGCCTGGCTGCTGGCCCAGGGCGAGGACGTGGTGCCGATCCCCGGCACCCGGCGCCGGACCAACCTCGAGGACAACCTCGGCGCGGTCGAGGTACGACTGCCCGAGACCGCGCTGGCCGGACTCGACGCGCTCGTCGCCTCCGGTGATCGCTACCCCGACATGGCCTGGGTCGCCGGCCGCAGCGCCTGAGCGGGTACGGTCGCCCGGTGATCACCGCCGAACGCGCCGCCGAACGGCTCGGCCTGACCATCGAGCGGCGGCTCGACGGCGGGGTCTTCGGAGCCGTTCTGGTCCGAACGGCCGGCGCCGGGCGGGCCGTGCTCAAGCTGCTGCCGGACTGGGAGTCGCTGTCGCTCGCCGCCGTGACCGAGGCGGCGGCAGCGGCCGACCGGCTTCGCGATCGCGGCTACCCGATCCCGGCGGTGCTCGACCTCGGCCTGGTCGAGGGCACGGTCTTCACCCTGCAGGAGTACGTGCCGGGCGAGGTCCCGGACCGGATCACCGAGCCCGTCGCGGGTCGCCTGGTCGAGCTCTGGGAGCTGCACCGGGGCGCCGCTCCGCGGGCGGACGGCGGCTGGGCACGGCGGCTGGCCGACGAGATCGAGGGCGGCACCGAGCTGCGGCCGCGGCTGACCGATCCACGAGCGGTCGCCGTGCTGGACCGGGTCCTCGCCGTCGGCCGGACCGCCGACGCCGCAGGCTTCCGGACCGGTGACGTGGTGCACGGCGACTTCCACACCGGCAACGTGCTCGTCGATGATCACGGACGGCTCGCCGCGGTGATCGACTGGGAGGGGACCAGGGCCGGCGACGCCCGGTTCGACCTGGTCCGGCTGTGGACCGGCGGTGCCTCGGTCGACGCCTTCGAACCGGCCGCGTCGGCGTTGGTCAAGGACCGCGCCGAGGCTGCCGTACCGGCAGAGATCTGGCGGTTCTGCGGTGCCCGGATCGCCCTTGATCATCTCCGGTTCGCCACCTTCGTGGACCCCGAGTCATGGCCGTGGGTCCTGCACGAGGCGGGCCTGCTGCTCGCCTGACACGGTTTTGATACCGTGTCTCATATGAAGGTACGGGTGATCGTGATCGTCGTGGGGATCTGCCTCCTCGAACTCGCGTTGGTGCTCGCCGGCGGCTTTCGGTTGATGAACTCGCGGACCGTGCAGGTCGCCGGGCGCCTGGTCGACCGCGTGGACACCACCGAGAAGGTGGTCGCGCTGACGTTCGACGACGGCCCGACCGGCGACGCCGACACCGAGGCGATCCTTCGGACCCTGGCCGATCGGTCGGTACGGGCGACGTTCTACCTCAACGGCAACGGGATCGAGCGGTTCCCCGACGCCGCGGCCGAGCTGGTCGACGCCGGGCACGAGCTGGGCAATCACACCTGGAGCCATCCACGGATGATCTTGCTCCCGCCGTCCGAGATCGCCCGTGAGGTCTCCGCCACGGACCGGCTGATCCGGCAGGCCGGCTACGACGGGGAGATCACCTTCCGGCCGCCGTACGGCAAGAAACTGCTGACCCTACCGCTCTACCTGGCCGCGACCCAGCGGACCACCGTCACCTGGGACGTCGAGGCCGACAGCGAGAACGCCACCCGCTCCGCCGAGGAACTGGCGATCGCGACGGTCGCCGGCACCCGACCCGGCTCGATCATCCTGCTGCACCCCTGGTACGGCCGCACCGCGACCCGGCAGGCGATCGGCATGATCATCGACGACCTGCACCGGCAGGGCTACCGGTTCGTCACGGTCTCGGAACTGATCGATGGCTAGGCCGCAGGCCACCTCCCGGGAAGCCATCGACGAGGTCGCCCTCGACCTGTTCCTCGCCGACGGCTATCCGGCGGTGACCGTGGCCGACATCGTCGCCGCGGCCGGCATCTCGAGGCCCACCTTCTTCCGCTACGTCAGCCGCCGGGAGGACCTGGTCCTTGATCAGATCGCCGCCTTCGGCGCCGAGGTCGCGGACGCCCTGGATGATCAACCGACCCGCGACTGGGCCGCGCTGGGCGGTGCCCTCTGCGACGCGATCGACGCGATGGCCCCGGATTCCCTGACCGGCAAGGCGTTCCGGGTGATCCAGCAGAACGCCGACATCCGGTCCGCGGCGCTGGGCCTGACGCGGACCTGGCGGCAGCAGCTCACCGAAGCTCTGGTCAGGCGCGGCGACTACGACGGCGATCCGCTGCGCTGCGAGGCCGCCGCAGCGATGGCGATCGGGCTGGCCCAGATGATCTGGGCCGACCCGGAGCGCCATCCCGACCCCCGCGCCGCCTTCGCGGCCGCGGCTGACCTGACGCGGTCCTGATATCATCACTGCTATCAGGCCGACTCGAGGGGCGTGACCATGGCATCGATCGTCGTACGGGGACTTGACGAGACCGTGAAACAACGGCTCGCCGAACGGGCCCGCGATCACGGACGGTCCATGGAGGCCGAGGTGCGCGACATCCTCACTCGGGCCGCGGCCGGCGGTCGGGTCCACATCGGACTGGCCCTGGTGAAGGCCGGACAGGAGTCAGGCGGCATCGACGAGTTGCCGGTGCCCGATCGCAGCGATCCGGCTCGCTCGGTGGACTTCCCTTGATCATCCTCGACACCAACGTCGTCTCCGAGACGCTGCGGCCGCAGCCGAACCAGCGCGTCCTCACCTGGCTGGAACAGTTGACCGACGACGTGGCGATCACCACGATCACGGTCGCCGAACTCCTGGCAGGTTTGCAGCGATTACCACCTGGCCGGCGCCGGACGTCCTTGACCGAACAGGTCGAGAACGCCCTCGAACCGTACCTCGGGACGCGGGCGATCCTCCCGTTCGACACCGAGTCCGCGCGCAGCTACGCCCGGATCGTCGCGGCCCGGGAAAGGGCGGGCCGTCCCATCAGCATGGCGGACGCCGAGATCGCTGCCATCTGTCGGAGCAACGGCGCCGCCTGCGCCACCCGGAGCACCGGCGATTTCGAGGGAACCGGCATCGAGTTGATCGATCCCTGGGCCTCCTGACCCGGCACTAGGATCGGCGGTATGAGCCCGACTCAAGACGCGATCAGCGACGCGATCGCCGACGAGACCCGGCTGCGGAGGTTCCTGACCGGCCTCCCGGCGGTCGATCCGGTCGGCATCGAACTGCGCGCGGCCAACCTCGCCACCCGCTCGATCAAGAAGGCGTCCAAGCTCGCCGCCCTGGACCTGGCGGTGTCCATGGTCGACCTGACGACCCTGGAGGGCGCGGACACGGTCGGCAAGGTGCGCAACCTGTGCCGGAAGGCGATCCTGCCCGACCCGGAGCGGCCCGAGACGCCGCACGCGGCCGCGGTCTGTGTCTACCCGGACCTGGTCGAGACGGCGGTGGCGGAGGTCAAGGGGACCGGCGTGCTGGTGGCCAGCGTGGCGACGGCGTTCCCGTCCGGCCGGTCCAGCCTCGACGTCAAGGTGGCCGACACCGAGCTCGCGGTCGCGGCCGGGGCGGACGAGATCGACATGGTGATCGACCGCGGTGCCTTCCTGTCCGGGAAGTACGGCCTTGTCCTCGAGCAGATCCAGGCGATCAAGGCGGCCTGCGGCTCGGCCCGGCTCAAGGTGATCCTGGAGACCGGCGAGCTGGCCACCTACGACAACGTACGGCGAGCGTCCTGGCTGGCCCTGTTGGCCGGCGCCGACTTCATCAAGACCTCGACCGGCAAGGTCTCCCCCGCCGCGACGCTGCCGGTCACCCACGTGATGCTGCAGGCGGTCCGGGACTGGCGCGACCTCACCGGGGAGCAGCGCGCGGTCAAGCCGGCCGGCGGGATCCGCAACGCCAAGGACGCGATCCGCTACCTGGTCGCCGTCAACGAGGTGGCCGGGCCGGAGTGGCTCGACCCGCACTGGTTCCGGTTCGGCGCCTCCTCGCTGCTGAACGATCTGATCATGCAGCGCCGGACCCAGCTCGAGGGTCACTACTGGGGCGCCAACTACGTGACCGTCGACTGACCGGGAGTTGATCATGGACTGGGAATACGCACCGGCACCGGAGTCGCCGAGTATCGCCGGCGTCAAGGACCGCTACCTGCCGTTCATCGACGGCAAGTTCGTCGAGGGCCACGGCGACGACGTGAAGACGATCGACCCGTCCGAGGGCGAGCCGCTGACCAGCTACTCGACCGTCACCGAGGAGGACGTCGACACCGCGGTCAAGGCGGCCCGGAAGGCGTACGACCGGGTCTGGTCGAGGACCAGCGGCGCGGAGCGCGGCAAGTACCTGTTCCGGATCGCCCGCGGCATCGCCGAACGGGCCCGCGAGCTGGCCGTGATCGAGTCGCTGGACAACGGCAAGCCGATCAAGGAATCGCGCGACTTCGACGTCCCGACGGCGGCGCAGCACTTCTTCTACCACGCCGGCTGGGCGGACAAGCTGCATCATCTCGGTCTCGGGCCGGAGCCACGCCCGCTCGGGGTGGCCGGTCAGGTGATCCCGTGGAACTTCCCGCTGCTGATGGCGGCCTGGAAGATCGCCCCGGCGCTGGCCGCCGGCAACACGGTGGTGATCAAGCCGGCCGAGACCACGCCGTTGTCGATCTTGGTGCTGGCGGAGATCATCGCCGACGCGGACCTGCCGCCCGGCGTGGTCAACATCGTGACCGGAGCCGGCGCGATCGGCTCCGCCCTGGTGAACCATCCGGACACCGACAAGGTCGCGTTCACCGGCTCCACCGCGGTCGGCCGGCGGATCGCCGCCGAGCTGGCCGGCACCGGCCGGAAGCTCACCCTCGAGCTGGGCGGCAAAGGCGCCAACATCGTCTTCGAGGACGCCGCCCAGGACCAGGCGGTCGAGGGCATCGTCAACGGGATCTTCTTCAACCAGGGCCAGGTCTGTTGCGCCGGCTCCCGGCTGCTGGTCCAGGAGTCGATCGCCGAGGAGTTCCTGGACCGGCTCAAGGCGCGGGTCGAGACGCTACGGGTCGGCCATCCGCTGGACAAGAACACCGACGTCGGCGCGATCAACTCGATCATGCAGCTGAACAAGATCAACGAGCTGACCGAGGCCGGCATCGCCGAGGGCGCCGAGGTCTGGCGGTCCTCCTGCGCGGTGCCGGACAAGGGCTACTACGTGACCCCGACGATCTTCACCGAGGCGACCCAGTCGATGCGGATCACCCGCGAGGAGATCTTCGGCCCGGTGCTCACCACGGTGACGTTCCGGACCCCGGACGAGGCGATCGCCAAGGCCAACAACACGCCGTACGGGCTGTCCGCCGGGATCTGGACCGAGAAGGGCTCCCGGGCGATGGGGATGGCCGCGGCGCTGCAGGCGGGCGTGATCTGGGACAACACGTTCAACCGGTTCGACCCCGCGGCCAGCTTCGGCGGCTACAAGGAGTCGGGCTACGGCCGGGAAGGTGGACCGGCCGGCATGGCGGCCTACCTGCACAGCGACGACGAGCCCCTGGCCGACGGGAAGTGATCATGGCGCACCTCGCGATTCCGAAGACGTACAAGCTGTTCATCGGCGGCAAGTTCCCGCGGTCGGAGTCCGGCCGTACCTACCAGGCGGTCGATGCCGAAGGAGGCTTCATGGCCAATGCGGCGCTGGCGTCCCGCAAGGATGCTCGGGATGCCGTGGTCGCGGCCCGGAAGGGTCTCGGCGCCTGGGCCGGGGCGACGCCGTACAACCGCGGGCAGGTGATCTACCGGGCCGCCGAGATGCTCGAGGGACGGGCCCGCGAGTTCACGAAGTTGATCACCAGCAGCCGCGGCGTGACCAGCCGGGTGTCCGCGTCGGAGGTCGAGACCTCGATCGACCGGCTGGTCCACTACGCCGGCTGGACCGACAAGCTGGCCGCGGCGTTCGGCAGTTCGAACCCGGTGTCCGGCCCGTTCTTCTCCTACTCGGCGCCGGAGCCGACCGGCGTCGTGGTGATCTTCGCGCCCCGGGACTCGCCGCTGCTCGGCCTGGTCTCGGTGGTCGCGCCGGTGCTGGCCGGCGGCAACACGGCGGTGGTGGTGGCGTCCGAGCCGGACCCGTGCGTCGCGATCTCGTTCGCCGAGGTGCTGGCCACCTCCGACCTGCCCGGCGGCGCCGTGAACATCCTCACCGGGAAGGCCGCCGAGCTCGGCCCGCACCTCGCCGCGCACGCCGACGTGAACGCGCTCGACCTGACCGGTGTCACCGACCATCCGGATGATCATGAACTGCGGACCGAGCTGGAGCGCTCCGCCGCGCAGACCCTGAAGCGGGTCTACGTGCCGGCCGGCACCCCGGACTTCGCGGCGCCGCCCGGCACCGGCCGGCTGCGCGCCTTCCTGGAGACCAAGACCGTCTGGCATCCCACCGGCGCCGTCTCGCTGGCCGGCGGCTCCGCGTACTGACCCATTTTCCCGGCGGGTGACGTGGGACTTTCCTACCTATACAGCGCCGACTGACCTCACGAGAATGTTGAGGTGGACCGTCGAGAGGCGCCGGTGGTCGGCCGGGAGCGCGAGCTCGCCGCCGCCGCGTCGGCCGTTGCCGCGATGCGGGACGGTCCGTACGGCTGCGTCATCGACGGGGCCGCCGGGATCGGCAAGACGACCGTCTGGCGGCAGGCCCTGGTGGCGGCCGAATCGCTCGGCTACCGGATCCTGTGCTGCCGGCCGACCGCGGCCGAGTCCAGGTTCTCCTTCGTCGGGCTGGGCGATCTGCTGGACCGGCTGCCCGACGACGGGCTGGCGGGACTGCCCGCCCCGCAACGGCACGCACTCGAGGTGGCGCTGCTCCGGGCCGACGCCGACGCCTCGGTACCGGACCACCGGGCGGTCCGGGTCGGGGTGCTGCAACTCGTCCGGACCCTGGCCCGGGATCAGCCGGTCCTGATCGCCATCGACGACGCGCAGTGGCTGGACCCGTCCACCGTTGCGGTCGTCGAGCACCTGGTCCGGCGGCTGGACGACGAGCCGATCGGGCTGTTGGTCTCCTTGCGCCAGGAGGCGGGCGACGACGCGCCGTTCGGGCTGGAGCTCGCGCTGCCGCCGGACCGGGTGAGCCGGATCGGCCTCGGCGGGCTCAGTCTCGGCGCCCTGCACACCCTGGTCCGGGCCCGGACCGGGTTGGCGCTGACCCGGCCGACCCTGCACCTCATCGAGCGGGCCGCCGAGGGGAACCCCTTCTACGCCTTGGAGATCGCGGGTGCCCTGGCCCGGTCCGGCGGCCAGCCGGCGCCCGGTGATCAACTGCCGATCCCGGACCGGCTGAGCGAACTGGTGGTCGGCCGGATCGGTGCCCTGCCGGCCCGGGCCCGGAGCGCGCTGGCCGTCGTGGCGACGCTGGTCCAGCCGAATCTCGCCATGGTCCGGTCGGCGCTGACGACGCCGGAGGAACGCGACGGCTTCACCCTTGCGGTCGACCACGGCATCCTCGAGGTGGCCGGCGACCGGGTCAGGTTCACCCATCCGCTGCTCGCGTCGGCCATCCAGACCACGCTGCCGCCGCTCCGCCGGCAGCAGTTGCATCAGCACCTCGCGACGATCGTCGAGGACGTCGAGCAGCGCGCCTGGCACCTGTCCTGGGTGACCAGCGAGCCGGACGGGGAGGTTGCGGCCGCGCTCGAGGCGGCGGCCGCCTCGGCGCAGGCCCGCGGCGCCCCCTGCTCGGCGGCGCAGTTCTGGGAGCTGGCGGCGCAGCGGACACCGGCCGACTCGGCGGTCCCGCGGTCGCTCCGGCTGGCCGCGGCCGGCAGTTGCCTGTTCCACGCCGGCGACGCCCCGCGCGCCCGCGGACTGCTGGAGGCGAGCGCCCGCGCGCTGCCGGCCGGCCACGACCGGGCCGGCGTGCTGGTCCAGCTCGCCGAGGTGATCTTCTACGAGGGCAACCCGCGGGAGGCGGTGCAGCTCTGCGAGGAGGCCTCCGGCGAGGCCGGCGCCGACCGTTCGCTGCGGATCGTGGCCCGGCTCTGCGGCGCCTGGTACGGCACCCACGACGCCCGGTTCCAGCTGCGCCGGATCGAGTCGGCACACGCCCTGCTGCTCGAGTCGGATGCCGAGACCGACCCCGACCTGTATGCCTGCGTGATCTTGATGACCGAGTACTACCGGTTCTACAACGGACTTGGGCTCGACCTCGACCGGATCGCGGCGGTGTACGCCCTGCTCGACCCCGACAGCCTTTCCTGGAAGGGATCCTGGGCCACGATGATCTGGCGCGGGATCGTCAAGCTGATCGATCCGGCGACGGCCCGGCAGTCGTACGCGGCCGCGTACGACCTCGGCCACGAAGTGGGCGACGAGATCTCGGTGGCGACCTCGCTGATGCACCTGGCCGAGATCGACTGCCGGCTCGGCGACCCTCGCCTGGCCTTGCGCGAGGCGGACCGCTCGATCGAGATCCTGGACCAGTCCGGCCAGCGACGCTGGCGCGGTTTCGCCTTGTACGCCAAGGGTCTGGCCGAGGCGCAGCTGGGCGACCTGGACGCCGCGCGGGCGTCGGCGAGCGAGGCGCTGGAGCTCGCCGCCGCGATCTCCGATCCGTGGGTCTCGGCGATGCAGTACGGACTGCTCGGCTCGATCGCGTTCTACGGTGGCGAGCTGGCCCTGGCCCATGATCATTTCGCGGCCGCCGAGGCGCTGATCCACGAGATGGGCGTGGCCGAGCCGGCGCGGCACCCGTTCCACGGTGATCAGTTCGAGGTCGCGGTCGGCCGCGGTGACCTGGCCGGGGCCGACCGCCTGCTGGCCCGGCTGCAGGCCCGGGCCGAGGTCGCCCCGTACCCGTGGCTGGTCGCCACCACCGAACGCTGCAAGGGAATCCGGCAGCTGGCCGGCGGCGACCTGGACGCCGCGGCGGCGGCCCTGGACGAGGCACTGCGGCTCCAAGATGATCTTGGGATGCCGTTCGAACGGGCCCGGACGCTGCTGGTCCGGGGCCGGCTGCTGCGCCGCCGCCGGGAGCGCCTGGCCGCCCGCGGCGCCCTGGTCTCGGCCCGGCAGCTCTTCGCCGACCTCGGCGCGGTGCCCTGGGTCGACCGGGCCGACGAGGAGCTGGGCCGGCTCGGCCTGCGCCGCGGCACGGTCGGCGAGCTGACCCCGACCGAGGAACGGATCGCCCGGCTCGCCGCGACCGGGATGACCAACCGCGAGGTGGCGGCCACGACGTTCACCAGCACCAAGACCGTCGAGGCCACCCTCGGCCGGGTCTTCCGCAAACTCGGCGTCCGGTCCCGCCGCGATCTCCGCTCCATGATCAACTCGGAGCCGGTCAGCCAGTAGGCGGGCGCCGGATCGTGGAAGATCGGGCCGGGTCTGGTGTGCTCCAGGTTCCACACTGTGCCCACGCGAGGCCTGATCGGGTGCTCCGAGGGGACGGTGCTCCGTCGGTGTCGGGATTCCTCCACGGTCGGGAGGTTGCCGCGTGGCAGCCGGACCCGAACCCTCCGAGCATGGAGGAATCGCGACACGCCTCAGCCCTCCCGGCGCCCAACTCGCACCCCCGGCTCGATCTGCGGGATTGTCGACAACCGCACCCGCAACCGACCCGAAAGGGTGCGAAGGCCGACAACCGCACCGGGGAGAGGATTCCGGGGTTGTGTACGGCAGGCCGGGTCGGCGGCAGGACCCGAGGGTCACGGGTGATCAATTAGAGGGTTCTTCCCGGCTTCGCCGCCGCACGTGCGTCCGTAGCGTTCGGATGTGGAAGCCATCCTGGGTGGGCCTGGGGATGACGGCGACGGACGTCGGGGGACGTTCCTCGTCGAGGCCTATCTTCCCTTGACCAGTCCCCGGCTGGTGACCGCCACCGTGTCCCAGTTGCGCAGTGCCGCGTCGGCGTTGCGGTCCGGGTCGGGGTGGGTGCTGGTGCGGTCCTGTATCGCCCTGCCCAGCGACGAGACGTGCTTCTTCCTCGTCGAGGGCTCGTCGATCGATGCGGTCCGGCGGGTGTTCGAGCGGGCGGCGATCTCGTACCAGCGCATCGTCGAGGCATTCCAGTCCGGCGCCGACGGGCCCGGCTGACCGAGGAACGAGGAGCGAGAGGACCGCCGAGATGTTCACCGCAACCTTCTGGAAGGCGACCGCCGAGCGCGCGATCAAGACGTTCGCGCAGACCCTGCTGGCCCTGCTCGGGTCGGGCGCGATCAACCTGCTGCAGATCGATTTCGTCAAGGCCCTGCTGGCCGCGCTGATGGCGATGTTGATCTCCGTGCTCACGTCGATCGTCGGCGGGGTGGCCCGCCAGGCGCCGTCCTGGGGCCCGGAGGAGCTGAAGCCCAAAGCCGGCGCACCGGCACGGTGACGGAGCCTTCCGTGGACCAAGATCATCCGGACGGGCCCGGGCCCATCGAGGGCGCGATCGCGCGGCTGACCGAGTGGCTCGGCACCGTCGTCGACGGCCCGGTCCGGGCCGGTGACGCGGCAGAGCCGGACCAGCCGGAGCTGCGGGTCCGGCCGATCGAACTGGTGGCCGAGACCGAGGTGCGGCCGGTCGGGGGCCGGCCGCCACTGCGGTTCAAGGTCCGGCAGTTGGTGACGGCGGACGGGCCCGAGCCGGGCGCGACGCGGCTGCTGGACCGGGTGCTGACGGCGGCCGTGCGGGCGGACGAGCCGGAGGTCCGGATCGCGCCGCTGGCCCCGGAGCTCTGGCGTGCGCTCGGCACCGCGCCGCGGCCGGCGCTGCTGTTCGACGTACCGGCCGAGGTCGCCCGGGTGGTTCCGGAACCGGTGCTGGTCCGGCGCCCGCTGCGGATCGACGACCTTCCGGTACGGCCGCTGCGGGGCACCGTGCTCGGCCCCGACGACGTGCCGCTGGCCGGGCTGCGGGTCGAGGTGTCCGCGACCGGTGCGTACGCGAACACGAACAGCCGGGGCGAGTTCGGCTTCGGCAGCGTCCCGGCACAGGACCGGACCCGGCTCCGGCTGGTCGGCCGCGGCCGCCGGTTGGAGACCGAGGTCGATTCGGCCGGCGAGGACGTATCCCTGATCATCCGCTTCGAGCTCGAGGAGGTCTGATGCCGAACTATCGTGCCCCCGGCATCTATGTCGAAGAAGTGCCTGGCGGGGCCCGCCCGATCGGCGCGGTCGGCACCAGCACCGCGGCGTTCCTGGGCGTGGCGCCGGACGACGCGGCGCGGCTCAACGAGGCCGTCGCGATCAACAACTGGTCCGACTTCCTGCGCAACTTCGCGGGCCGCGACGACCTCGCCGGCACGCCGCTGGCCCGGGCCGTCTACGGATTCTTCGCCAACGGCGGCGGCCGCTGCTATGTGGTCAACGTCGGCCCGGGGAACCCGATCGCGGGTGGTGGCCGGCAGCGGTCCGGGCTGGACCTGCTGGAGGCGATCGACGACATCTCGATCGTCGCCGCGCCCGGCCTCGCCGACCCGGTCACCTGGGAGGCGCTGCTGAGTCACTGCGAGCGGCTCGGCGACCGGCTGGCGATCCTGGACCCGCCGGCCGGGGTCAACGACGTCGACGCGCTGACCAAAGTCGCCAGCGGCACCGGCGGCGGCCGGCGTTCCGGCGGCGCGGCCGCCGACGCCGCGGCCGAACCTGCCGAGCCGGCCCCGGTCGAGGCGGCGCGGCCCCGGCAGTCCGACTACGGCGCGTTCTACTTCCCCTGGCTCCGCGCCTACGACCCGCTCGGCGGCGAGATCGTGGAGACCCCGCCGTCCGGTCACCTGGCCGGAGTCTGGGCCCGGACCGACGCCGAACGCGGCGTGCACAAGGCGCCGGCGAACCAGGCCATCGCAGGCGGTGTCGTCGACCTCGCCTACCGGGTCACCCGGCAGGAGCAGGAACTGCTCAACCCGGCCGGCGTGAACTGCATCCGCTTCTTCCCCGAACTCGGCATCCGGGTCTGGGGAGCCCGGACCCTGGCCGCCGAGGCCAGCGAATCGCGCTACCTGAACGTCCGCCGGCTGATGAACATGATCAAGGAATCGATCGCCGAGGGCACCCGGTGGATCGTCTTCGAACCGAACGACGCGTTCCTCTGGGGATCGATCAACCGGGAGATCAGCAACTTCCTGACCCGGGTCTGGCGGGACGGCGCGCTCTTCGGCAGCAGCCCGCAGCAGGCGTTCTTCGTCAAATGTGATCAAGAAACGAATCCGCCCGAGGTCCGCGACGCCGGCCAGGTCGTCGTCCTGATCGGCGTCGCCCCGGTCAAGCCGGCCGAGTTCGTCGTGTTCAAGATCAGCCAGTCGATGGGCGGCACCGCGACCGAGAGAATCGGGGAATGACATGCCGCTGGAGAATCAGCCGGGCGTCTCGGTGGATCCCTACCGGGCGTACAACTTCAAGCTGTTGATCAACGGCGTCACCGAGGGCCACTTCACCGAGGTCACCGGGCTGGGCGTCCAGATCGAGCGGATCTCCTACCGGGAGGCCGGCACCAACGCGATCGTCCGGGCGATCCCCGGCCGGGTCACCTATCCGTCGGTCACGCTGCGGTACGGGCTGACCGACTCGACCGAGCTGTGGCAGTGGCTGTCGATCGGCAAGGTCAGCCGGCGCAACCCGTCGATCGTCATGCTCGACCCGAGCGGCACCACCGAGGTGCTCCGCTGGAACCTGGCCAACGCCTGGCCGGAGGCCTGGTACGGGGCGCCGCTGGACGCGATGAGCCGCGAGTTGGCCGTCGAGTCGCTGGTGCTGGCGCACGAGGGCATCGAACGGGTGGGACCGAATGGCAGCGCGACCCCGGCCGGCTGAGCACGGTGATCCGGCGACCCGGCACTGGCGACGCAGGGTCTCGGACTGGCTGGCCCGCTGGCTGCAGCGACTCGCCGGGGCGGCCGGGCGTGCCTCCGTCCGCCTGTCGGCCGAGCCCGCTCCGGTCGCGCCGCCGGACCGGACGGACGGACCGGACGGACCGCCGGAGCACTGGCTGGCGGTCGTCCGGGAGCGGGCGCCGCAACTGCTCGCTGACCTCGGCGCGCCCGGCGGCCGATCCCGCGCGGCCGGCTGGCAGCGGCCCCGGCCCGAACCACTCGCTCCGATCGCGCCGGTCGGCAGCGATCCCTCGATCTCTCCGACCAGCCCGGCCGGCCCTGCCCTGGACAGCACCGCTCCGGCGCCCGCACCGGCTCCGGCCGCCGGCGTTCCGCGGCGGCTCGTGACCTCGATCTCCCTTGCCGCCAAGGAAACTCTGCGCCACCTGGCGCGGCGCATCGATCCCGGACCGTCTGGGGGGCCGGTCGGGATCGTGGGGCGACCGGCGGTGCCGACCGACCGCTGGGGGCGCGGCCGGCCGGTCACGCCGTCGAGATCACGAGCCGTCCCGGATCGCCGGCGGCCGGATCCGCAGCGCGACCCCGCTCCGGAGCGGCCCATCCGTCCATCCCCCGAGCCTGGCGACGGGCAGCCCGCGGGATCCCCGGCCGGCCGGCGCTTCCAGCCACCCGCGACCCCGCGAGAGGAAGGGTCCGCCCTTCGACAGGCTCAGGGGACGGAAGCGCGGGCTCAGGGGACGGAGAGGGCGGCCCAGGGAACGGCTGCCGACGGGCCCGCCCTCCGACCGGCTGCGGGGACGGAGCGGGCCGGAGTTGATCTTGGCCGGCTGCCGGATTGGTCGGCCCTTCGCCAGGCTCAGGGCCCGGCAGCGACGGTGTGGGGCCGGTCGGCTGACGTACCGGAGAGCGTTCCGGTGCAGGGGCGGTGGCCGGAGCTGGCGGACCCGGACCGACTGCTCGGAGCCGATCTCTGGCAACCGGCCCGGCCGGAGTTCTCGGCGGCCCGGATCGCCCGACTGGACGACGAACAGCGGGGTGGCTGATGGAGCGGGTGGCGTTTCTGGTCGAGGAGACCGGGGAGCGGATCGACTGTCTGCTCAACCCCGAGTCGTTCGAGGTGACCCGACTGGCCGGTGTCCGGCCCCGGGGTACGGCGAGCGGCCGCCTGGTCGGGTCCGGGCAGGCCGACGACCCGCTCCAGTTCACCGGCGGCGGCCGCACCTCGCTGGTGCTGGACCTCCTCTTCGACGTCGACTTCGTGGAGCCGGCGACCCGGCCGGCAGATGTCCGTACCCTCACCCGGCGGCTCTGGCTGCTGGCGGAGAACTCGGCCGAGGAGTCCGGTTCGGTACGACCGCCGCTGGTCCGCCTGGTCTGGGGCAAGACCTGGAACGTGCCGGGCGTGATCGTCGCCGTCGCGGAACGGTTCGACGTGTTCGACCCGGTCGGGGCGCCGCAGCGGTCCTGGCTGCGGCTGAAGCTGGTCCGGGTGGCCGAGTCGGCGGCCGCGGCCCAGGAGTCGTTCGAGGACGAGCTGGCCAACGCGCTGCCGCCGGGCGAGCGCACCCGGCAGAGCGGCGACGTGCTGCCCGGCGACGCGCTGCGGGCGGTCGGCGACGGCGGGACCGAGAGCGACGGCGGGTTCGCCGGCGTCCGGCCGGACACGCTGGCCTGTGACAGCCTGGGCAGCCCGTTCCTGTGGCGGCTGCTCACCGACTACAACGAGATCGCCGACCCGCTGCGGATCGAACCCGGCACGGTGCTCACCGTGCCGCCGGACGCCGGAGCGGCCCGATGAGCCACCCCACGATGAGCCACAGCAGCGCGATCCCGGCGGTCGAGGTGACGGTGAACGGCCGGTCGCTGCCGGCCGAGTCGATCATGCGGCTGGTCTCGGTCCGGGTGGCCGGGCGGCTGGGTCAGCCGGCCCAGGCGGAGTTCGGCCTGGTCACGGCGCCCGGCGCGGCGGCGGAGTTCGACGCGGCGCCGATCGGGTCGGCGATCCGGATCGGGGTGGCCGGCCAGGACGAGCCGCTGTTCGACGGTGAGGTGACCTGCGTCGAGCTGGCGCACAGCCCGGACGGCGAGGCGATCCTCCGGGTCCGCGGCTACGACCTGCTGCACCGGTTGCGGAAACGCCAGCAGCTGCGGGTGTTCGAGGCGGTCACCGCGGCCGCGCTGGCGACCGCGCTGACCGCCGATCTCGATCTTGCCGTGGTCGCCGACGACCCCGGCCCGGAGCACGACCGGGTCCTGCAGCACCGGCAGAACGATCTTGATCTGCTGACCGAGCTGGCCGGCCGGTCCGGGTTGCACCCGGTGATCGACGGCGGCGACCTGCGGCTGGTCTCGCTGGCCGGCGACGACGCGGCCGAGGCGACGCTGGTGCTCGGCAAGAACCTGCACGAGGTACGGATCGAGGCCAATCTGGACCGGCTCGGAGATCGGGTCACCGCGTTCGGCTGGCACCCGCAGCGGGCCGAGGCGTACCGCGAGGAGGCCGGCACGCCGCGGTCCGAACCCATGATCGACTTCACCCCGCGGCTGGCCGACGTCGGCGTCGAGGGCGACCGGTTCCTGGTCGACCAGCCGGGTCACAGCGCCGACCAGCTGGCCGGGCTGGCCCAGTCCGGCCTGGACCGGGCCGCGGCCGGCGCGGTGATCATCGACGGCGTCGCGGACGGCGACGCCCGGCTCCGGCCCGGCCGCCGGCTCGAGCTGGACGGAGTCGCGGATCCCTTCTGCGGCAGCTATGTCGTCACCGAGGCGGTGCACACCGTGGACGCGACCGGCTACCGGACCGCGTTCGGCACCCGGCCACCGGTGCCGCCGGCGCGGACCGCCTCGAGCATGATCACGATCGGCCTGGTCACCGCCGTGGACGACCCGGACGGCTGCGGCCGGGTCCGCATCTCACTGCCCTCCTACGGGGACCTGGACGCGGGCTGGCTGGCCGTCGCCTGCCCCGGCGCCGGGCCGGACAAGGGCACCGTCGTGCTGCCCGACGTCGACGACACCGTGCTGATCGCCCTGCCGCACGGCGAGCCGACCGCCGGCGTCGTGCTCGGCGGCCTGTACGGGACCGTCCGGCCGCCCGAGTCCGGTGTGGTCGACGGCCGGGTCCGCCGCTGGTCCACCCGAACCCCGGACGGGTTGTCGATCATGCTCGACGACGGCCGGCAGCGGCTCCGGGTGGCCGACCGGGCCGGCAGCTTCGTCGAGCTGCGGCCGGAGCTGGTCCGGCTGCACGCGGAGACCGCCGACCTGGTGATCGAGGCGCCGGGCCGGACGCTCACCGTACGCGCGAACAAGATCGACTTCCAGCAGGCGGCAGGTACCGCCGACGTCTACCCGGTCGAGGAGGACGGACGATGAAGTTGATCACCGAGAAGTCGATCATCCACTGCGACCACGACGGCCAGGTGCGGAACGTGCCCAGCCAGCACTGGCTGACCGTCGAGTCCGCCCCGGTGCTCGTCGATCATGATCCCGAGGGCCGCAAGATCATCGCCTGCCCCAACGCCGGGCCGACCATGAAGCCGTGCGCCACCACTCTGGTGGTGGCGCGCGGCTACAGCGACTGGATCCGGATCGACGGCCGGCGGGTCGTGCTGGACCACCTGGACGGCCTGACCGACGGCACGGTGCCCGGCACCGTGCACTACGTCGTCCGGGACCCCGCCCAACCGTTCGTGGACGCGGACCGATGAGCCCCGCCCAGGTCACGGGCAACCGTGCCTTCAGGTTCGCCGGCGCCGGCGGTTGGGCCGGGGCGCTCGGGCTCACGGTGACCGCGACCGGCGGCGTCGCCATGATCGACGGCGACGAGTCGATCCGGCAGGCCATCCTGCTGCTGCTGACCACCACCCCGGGCGAGCGGCTGATGCGCCCGCAGTACGGCTCGCACCTGCACCGGCTGCTCTTCGCGCCGAACGACCAGACCACCGCCGGCCTGGCGATCCACTACGTCCGGCAGGCCGTCGAACGGTGGGAACCGCGGGTCCAGGTGATCGAGGTCGACGCCGCCGCGGCACCGGACGAGCCGAGCCGGCTGGACATCCGGCTTCGCTACCGGGTCCGGGCCAGCCTGGCCACGGCGGAACTCGTCTATCCGCTCGACCTGGCCGTGGGCGGGGAACCGAAGGAGGCGGACCAGTGACCCTTCCGGTGCCGAACCTCGACGACCGCCGGTTCATCGACCTGGTGACGGCCGCCCGCGAGCGGATCCGGCAGAGTTCGCCGGACTGGACCGACCTGTCCGTGCACGATCCCGGGATGGCGCTGGTCGAGGCATTCGCGTACCTGACCGAGATCATGATCTACCGGGTCAACCGGCTGCCGGAGAAGGCGTACGTGGCCTTCCTGAACCTGCTCGGCGTCAGCCGGCACCCGCCGTCCGCCGCCTGGGTCGACCTCACCTTCGCCCGGCTCGAGGCGGGCGCGCCGACCGGGCCGCTCACGATCCCGGCCGGGACCCGGATCGCCGCCGCCCGCGGTTCCGGGGCGGAGCCGGTGGTGTTCGTCACCACGGACACCGCGGTGCTGGCCGAGGGCGCTGCCGAGATCGTGGTCCGGGCGCACCACTGTCTGCCGCAGAACGGCGAACTGCTCGGCATCGGCACCGGCCAGCCCGGCCAGCGCTGCCAGGCCGGCCAGGCGCCGATCGTGACGACCGCCGAGCCGGTCGACCTGCTGCTCGGCGTCGAGGCGGACCGGGACTCGCTGGCCGAGGGCGCGACCGCCCGCGAGCACGACGGCCGGTCGTTCGAGATCTGGCAGCAGGTGCCGAGCTTCGCCGGGCTGGGCCCGACCGCGAAGGCGTACGTCCTCGACCGCGCGTCGGGCACGATCACGTTCGCCCCGGCCCTCGACCTGCGGCCGCGGACCCGGCCCGAGTTGATCACGCTGGCCGCCGTACCCCAACCAGGCAAGGAGATCCGGCTCTGGTACCGCAGCGGCGGCGGTTCCGCCGGCAACGTCGCCGCCGGTGCCCTGACCACCCTGCGCGACCCGCTGCCGGGGCTGCGGGTGAGCCAGCCGAAGCCGGCCCGCGGCGGCCGCGACCTGGAGTCGATCGACTCGGTGATGGCCCGGGGCTCGCACGACTTCTTCTCCCTGCGGCGGGCCGTCACCGCGCGCGACTTCGAACTGCTGGCGACCGCCGGCTCCGGCTCGGTCGCCCGGGCCAAGGCCTTCACCCGGTCCGCCTCCTGGTCCTTCGCCCCGGCCGGCGAGGTCGAGGTGGTCCTGGTCCCGCACGTCGGCGACGAGGCCCGGCCCGGCTGGCGGCTGCCCGCGCAGGTGCTCGCCGACCACCAGGTGCCCGAGGCGCGGCAGCGCACCGAGCAGGAGCTGAACGACCGGCGCGCGCTCGGCACCTCCTGCGTCGCGTCCTGGGCGCGCTACAAGACCGTCTCGGTGCTGGCCCGGGTGATCGTTCGCCCCGAGGAGGATCCGGACGCGGTCCGGGTCCGGGTGCTGGACCGGCTGCAGCAGACGCTCAGTCCGCTGCCGACCCCGCTGAACCCGGGCGGCTGGCCGTTCGGCGAGCCGCTCCGGGCGTCCAACGTCTACCGGCTGCTGGAGCAGGCCGAGCCGGGCGTCCGCTACGTCGACGACGTCCGGTTCGTCGTCGAGGAGGCACCGGATCAGCGGGTCCGGGCCCTCGCCGCGGACCCGAGCCAGGCCGACACCTGGTACGCGGCGTGCGGCGAGGTGGTGTTCCGGTCGACCAACGACGGCGCCGGTTGGGAGCCGGCCGGCCGGTTCCCCGGCGAGGAGGCCCGGCGGGTGCTGCCGGCCCCGGCACCGGTCCGGGCCGGCATGGTCGGCCGCCCGGGCTGGGTCGCGGTGGTCACCCGGCGCAGCGACGGGGGCGGTTCCGGGGTCCACCTGTCCACCGACCTCGGCGAGACCTGGCACCGGCTCGCCGAACTGCAGGCGGGGGTGTCCGACCTGGCCTGGATCGACCGCGGCGGCACCCCGACCCTGCTGCTGGCGACCGACGTCGGGCTGTACGAGCTCCCGGTGCTGCGTGGTTCCGTACCGCTGCAGGTGGTGGTCGAGCCGTCCGATCCCGACCGCGGCTTCTCCGCCGTCCGGACCTGCGTCTCGGAACGGGGCACGGTCGGAGTGGCGCTGGCGGCCCAGGCCCAGTTCGGGGTCTATCTGTCGGTGCAGGGCGGCCAGGCCGGCACGTTCGGCATGATCGGCCTACCCGGCGTCGATCTCCGTACCCTCGAAATCCAGCTGGACGGACCGGCCACCATGCTCTGGGCCGGCTGTGGCGAGGCCGACCAGAACCGGCCCGGGCCGGGCTGCTTCCGGGCCCGGCTGTTCGAGAGCGACGTTCGCTGGGACCAGGTGTCCCAGGGCTGGGGCGGCGGCACCTGCTGGGGACTCGCGTTCGCCGACGGCGCCGGGTTCGCCGCGACCCAGAGCGGCGGAGTGTTGCGGATCGACACGACGGCGGCGCAGCCGGCCTGGGACGCGCCGGACGTGAACTGCGGGCTGCCGCTGCGGGACCGGCCCCGCTTCGAGTCCGTCGAGTCCATCGCCGCCGTCGCCGGCTCACCCGGTCAGGTCCTGGCCGGCGGACCGCGCGGCGTGCACCGCAGCCAGGACGCCCGTGCCTGGACGGCCGCGGCCTACCGGGAGACCCGGGGCGTGGTGACCGTGCCCGACACCTGGCTGCTCTGTTCCGGCGACCACCAGATCGAGGTGACCCGTGCAACCCGCGGCGATTGAACGACTGCTGCCGGCCGCGTACCAGCGGGCCGCGATCCCCGGCAGCCCGTTGGCCACCCTGCTCCAGATCATGGCCGACCTGCACGCGCCGGACGAGGCGCTGCTGGCGGACGTGGAGGACCTGTTCGCTCCGTACCGCACCCCCGACGAGCTGGTCGGCTTCCTCGCCGGGTGGGTCGCGCTCGAGGTCGTCCGGGGCGACCCGCCGGCGGTCGTGCCGCCGGTCGGCCGACTCCGCGACCTGGTCACCGAGGGTGCGCTGCTGGCGCAGTGGCGAGGCACCCGGATCGGGCTCCGGCGCTACCTCGAGGTGGCGACCGGCGTCGGCGGCTTCGTGGTCGAGGAGCCGCGGCGGCCCCGGTTCCATTTCGTCGTGACGGTGCCGACGGCGGCCGCGGACCAACTGGACCTGGTCCGCCGGATCGTCGAACACGAGAAGCCGGCGGCGACGACCTGTCGCATCCGTCTCGCGGACGAGGAGCGTCCAGCATGACCACCGAGTGGGCGGTTTCGATCGGCGTGCAGAACGTGGAGCTGGCGCGCTCGGGTACGGCGGAGGCGCCCGGGCCCAGCCTCGGCGAGCTCCAGTTCACGGTCACCAATCCAGGGCCGGTCGAGGACCGGGCGGTGCTGGAGATCGTGGCCGGCGACGGCGCCCGACGGGAGTGGTTCGTCGTACCGGAACCGTTGTTGCCGGTGCCGCCCGGGCGGTCGGTCCCCTTCCTCGTCCAGGTCAGCGTGCCCGCCGGCACGCCGGCCGGCCCGTTCTGGATCCAGGGCCGCGTCTACTCCGCCGACACGGCCCCCGAGGAGGGCTCCCGGCTCAGCGATCGGGTCACCGGCGAGGTGCCGGCGAGCGTCGTACAGCAGCCGAAGCCCTGGTGGCTGCTGGGCGTGGCCGGGTTGGTCGTCATCGTGCTCGGGGTCGCCGGCTGGCTGGTGTTCCGGCCCGACGAGCCGCCGCCACCGCCGCAGCAGGTTTCGCTGCCACTGCTGACCGGGCTCGCCCAGGATCAGGCCGAGCAGCAGCTGGCCGCCCTCGGCCTCCAGGTCGGCGCGGTCAAACGCCGCCACGTCGCCGGGGCCGGCCGGGAGGTGGTCGCCCAATCCGTCGCCGCGGGCGAGCTGGTCGACGTCGGCACCGCGGTGGATCTCGAGGTGGCGCTCGACGTGCCGGCCCCGGTGCTGGTCAGCCCGGAGAACGGGGCCACGCTGCCGGCCGGTTCGCAACCGGAACTGAGGTGGCAGGAGGTCCCGGAGGCCGGCAGCTACCGGGTGCTGCGGACCTACCACCAGTGCGTTCGTCGCCGTCGCTGCGAGGAAGTGCTGCTCAGCGACACCGTCGTGACCACGAACTTCTGGCAGCCCGACCCCGGCCCGCTGCCCGACTTCGCCACGGGCCTCGTGCATTGGTGGGTGATCTCGATCGACGACTTCGGGACGCTCGCCACCCCATCGGGCAACTTCGCCTACCAGGTCGAGGGGTTGTGACATGGCCGCCAACTGGCAGATCTCGGCGGGCGGAGCCGAGCGCGTCGAACTGAAGCCGTCCGGTACGGCGGAAGCGCCCGGCCCCAGCCTCGGCGAACTGCAGTTCACCGTCACCAACAACGGCCCCGTGGAGGATCGTGCCGTCTTCGAGATCGTGCCCGGCGACGGCGCACAGAAGACCTGGTTCACCGTCGGCGAACCCCTGCTGCCGGTGCCCGCCGGGAAGTCGGTGCCGTTCCTGACCAAGATCATGGTGCCGGCCGGCACCCCGGCCGGGCCGTTCTGGCTGCAGGGCCGGGTCTACTCCGCCGACACCGCACCGGAGGAGAGCTCCCGGCTCAGCGAACGGATCACCGGCACCGTGCCGCCGACCATGATCAAGAAGTCGAGGCCGTGGTGGCTGATCGCCGTCGCCGCGCTGATCGTCATCGTCCTCGGCGTGGTCGGCTGGTTGGTGTTCCGGCCGGGTGCCAAGGCTGCCGTACCGGAACTGACCGGGCTCACCCAGGACGAGGCGGTGGCACGGCTGAGCGAGTCCGGGCTGGCCCTCGGCCAGGTCCAGCGCCGCCATCAGGCCGGCTCCGAGCGGAGGATCGTCGGGCAGTCGCTCGCCGCCGGGGCGGCCGCCGAGCCGGGCTCGGCCGTCGACGTGATCATCACCGTGCGGCTGACCGCGCCGAAGCCGCTCTCGCCTCCGCACCACCAGCAGTTCCCCGCGGGTACGGAGACGCCGCCGCTGCAATGGGAACCGGTGCCGGACGCCGGCGGCTACAACGTGCGGCGGGAACGCGAGATCTGCAACAAGGGGATCAACTTCGACTGCCGGTTCCAGGTGATCACCAACGTCAACGTGACCGACCCGACCTGGCTGCCCGGCGCCGAGAAGCCGCCGCCGCTGCGGTTCCCGGCCGAGGCCACCGGCCTGGTCCGCTGGCAGGTGGCCGCGCTGGACGACTTCAAGGACCCCGGGCCCAGCTCCGCCGTCTTCGAATACGTGATCGCGACGCCGTGACATGAGCACGAGTCAGAAGGTGGCCCTGGGGATCCTGATCTTGATCGGGCTGTGCTTCGTCGCCGCGATGATCCTTCCCGGCGGCTCGGGCTCCGGCACCCCGGGCGAGACCGAGCAGGCGGCCGGTCCGTTCCGGCTGCTCCGTCCCGAACCTCCCTCGGTGGACCGCTCGCAGCTGACCTCGGGCTGCCTCGAGGGCGACCAGTTGATCTTCACCGGGACCTGCACGCTGACCGTGGCGGCGGGCGATGCGGCGACGCTGCGGACGGTCCGGCTGAGGTCGGCCCAACCACTCGCGGTCGACGCGCCCGCACCCCGGACCGAGGAGCTGCGGATCGAGGCCGACCTCGACCCCGGACAGGAACTGCTGATCGCCGTCGACGAGTCCGGGGCCGAGATCGAGCTCGGCTGTGGCGCGCTCGGCGGCTGCGTCGTCCGGGTGTCCTGAGGATCGGGGGCCGAGACGATGGACAAGCTGCGACTGCCGTTCTTCATCCTGGCGATCGTCGCCGCCGTCCTGATCGTGCTGGTCGAGGTCGGCTCTCCCCTGCTGCTCGGCGGCGACGCCGCCGGCCCGGCGCTGCGGGCCGAGGCGATCGCCCGCGGCGGCACCCCGTCCGATGTCTCCGGCATCGAGGAGCCGCCCGGCCGCGGCCTCGGCCACCTCGCGCTGGTCGACGTGATCATGCTCTACACGGTGCTGCTGATGGGAGCCGGCCTGCTCGTGCCGGACCGGCTGCACGGCCGGCTGCAGGGACTGCTGACCTTGATCGGCTCGATCGTGTTGATCATCGTCGCGTTCCTGTTCGCGATCATCGCCTTCGTCGAACTGTTGATCATGATCGCACTGTTCTTCGCCACGCCGTTCGGCACCATCGCCTATCTCGCGCTGTGGGGCTTCTTCCCGCGCGGCGACGCGGCCGTACTGCTGTCCCTGCTGATGTTCCTCAAGCTCGTCTTCGCGGTGCTGCTGGTGCTGGCCCAGCAACGGTTCCTGCAGAACAAGGGTCTGGTGCTGCTGATCCTCACCTCGCTGCTGTGCAACGTGATCCTGGCCTTCCTGCACGGCCTGGTACCGATCGTGCTGGTCAGCATCGTCGACGACCTGGCCGCCGTGATCTTCGCGGTGATCGCGATCGTCTGGGGACTGATCCTGCTGATCGGGTCGATCCCGGCCGTGATCAAGGCGATCCGGGTCACCGTCAGTCGCTGATCACGCCGCTGCCAGTGCCCGGTCCAGCGCGTCGACCAGCGGCGCCGTGACGTCGGCCGAGCCGACCGGCCCGAAGGTGGTCAGGAAACTGACCGTGTTGCCGAACCGGAGCACCCGGACCCGGTACCACCAGGAGTCGGCACCACCGCCGCCGCCTCCCGACGCGATCCCGTACGCCAGCTGGCGGTCCGGCAGCGGTGGCGGGTCGACGCCCAGCCGGCCGATCGGGGTGTCCCGGCAGGACTCGTCGACCAGGGCCGACCCCGCGTCACCGAACCGGCTGCCGGCCACCTCCGGCGACTCCAGCACCAGGACGACGACGGTGACCCAGGCGCGCCCGTCCGCGGCCCGGCCGGCCGCCTCGACGGACGGGACCGCACCGTCCCGGTCCCGGCCGATCGGCGCCTGCAGCGCGATGCACCGATCGTCCGGCGAGCCGGCCAGTGGGGCCTCCTCGGTCAGCCGGACCTGCAGCTCGGTCAGGTCCAGGGTCTCGACCGCTGCCCGTACCTGAGCTTGATCGAGCTGCCGGTTCCGGGCCTGCCAGTGCGGCCTGGCCAGCAGCAGGCCGGCCGCCAGGGCCGCGACCAGCAGGATCGCCAGCGCCGGCAGGAACCACGGCCGGCGCCAGAACGGCGGCCGGACCCGGCCGAGGTCCAGCCACTCCGCCGACCCCTCACCCGCCCGGCCCTGCTCCACGGTCATCTCCCCATGCTGCACGCCTGCCCGCGCTGCCGCCAGCCCGCCCGCGCAACTCCTCCGCCGGAAGCGCCGAGTGGACCCGAAGGGCAGCCTCGGCTACGGGAACCGCGCCTGTTCCGTCCGCTCGACGCGCCGGAGCGCTGCGGGAGCGACGTGGAGGCGTCCCACCGGTCGGCGGTTCTCGCAACTCAGCGCAGCCGGCTCAGGTACGCCGACTTCTGCTCGGTCCGACGTACCCTGCCCGGCCCAGGACCTCCAGCCGTCACGGTTCCTCGCCGGATCGACCGGTCACTTGTGCAGCGACACGCCGCGAAAACGGCTGCTTTGGTGACTGGTCGGCCGAGGGTTGGGGGTCAGCAGATCAGGCCCTGTTTGCTGCGGGCGGAATGCGCGGTCGGGTCGAGACCGATCCAGCGCGGGTCGACCTCCTCGGTGGCCCGCTGGTAGCGCGAGTCCGAGGACAGCCGGATCCGGTCCGCGTTGTTGTCCAGGCCGAGGTGGACGGTGAAGATCGTGAACGTGAGCAGGTCGCCGGCCCGGTAGTCGGCGGTCCGCCAGCGCAGTCCGTGCGTCCTGCCGAAGCCGGCCGGGTCGCGGGTCAGCACGCCGTCCCAGGTCAGGCCGTCGGTCGCCGCGATGGTGGCGGCTTGATCATCGTCCTCGCAGTAGGTGTCGACGTCCCGGCTGCCGTACCCGTCGATGATCTCGTCCAGCCGGTGCGAGCCCTCCAGCACCGCCACCCCGCCGAGCGCGCGGTCGATGTCGCCCAGCGGGGTCCAGGCGGTCATCAGGTCGAGCGTCCCGCGGTTCATGAACACGCTGTCCATGTGCGGCGGCGTGGCCTTCCCGGGCGGCACCGCACGGAGCCAGGTGTAGTCGAAGTGCCGTACATCGGCGTCGAAGATCCGGTGGTACAGGTCGGCCATCCGGTCGCCGTACAGCAGCGCCTGCAGCGGCTCACTGTCCCGGGCCGCCTCGTGCAGCGACCACGGCCGGTAGTCCTCGGCCGGGATCGCCAGGTCCGGGTCGGTGTCCGGTCGCAGCGCGCCGCCGTCGGCCAGCGCGCCGAGGATCGATGCGCGCGCGGCCCGTACCTCGTCCCGATCGAGATAGCCGGGCAGGAACAGGTAACCGTCGGTGCCCAGCCGGGCCCGCAGTTCGTCGGCGTCGTCCACCGCGTCGGCCGAGGACCGGAGCGGCCCGACCTCCAGCGGTGCACCCTGAGCGGTGATCATCGGTTCGGTTGAGCTGATCATGAAACGACGCTAACCCGGCCGCGGCGCCCGTCGTTGTCCGGATTGACCTCGTCACTTGCAGTTCCTGGCACGGCCCGCGACCGCCACGTACCCTTTCCTCCCATGAGCGCCGGCCCGCAGCTGCGGTTCCCGCACCCGCTGCTGCTGCCACGGATCGGCCGGATCTCGGTGACCGGTCGGGTCCCCCGCACCAAGGCCTGGCCGGCCGACCAGCCACTGCGGACCCTGGGCAGCTATGCGGTGGTCTACCTGCTCGCGGGCGAGGGTCGCTACGTCGACGCCACCGGCCGGAACCGGCACGTCGGCACCGGCGATCTGATCTTGATCTTCCCCGACCTGCCACACCGGTACGGGCCGCCGCCGGGCGAGTTCTGGGACCACCTGTACGTGGTCTTCGACGGCCCGGTGTTCGATCTCTGGCGGGCGAACGGGCTGCTGGACGACAGCCATCCGGTCCGCCATGTCGCCCCGGTGCAGCACTGGACGCGGCGGTTCGCCGAGCTGGTGTTCCTGGACGAGGCGACCACGCCCGGCGCGGTGCTGCAGGACATCGCCCGGCTGCAGTTGCTGATCGCGGACGCGCTGGCCGCTTCCACGGCCGACGGCCCGGGCAGCACCGATGATCAACTGTGGCTGGCCCGGGCCACCGCCCTGCTGGCCTCCGACCTCGGCAACCCCGACTCGCTGCCCGATGTCGCCGCGACCCTCGGCCTGTCCTACGACGGGTTCCGCAAGCGGTTCCGGCGGCTGGCCGGGGTGACGCCGGCCCGGTATCGCAGCCAGCGGCGACTGGACCGGGCCTGCGAGTTGATCATCGCCGGTGATCAGACCGACCGGGAGATCGCCGCCAGGCTCGGCTTCGCCAGCGAGTCGCACTTCTCGCACCGGTTCCGGCAGCTGATCGGCAGTTCGCCGCGCGAATTCCGGGCCGCCGCGGCGGCGAGCGGGATGTCCGGCGCCGACCGTCCGGTCAGGCGTCGGCCGCGGTGAGCACTCCTGCCTCCTCGATCGCGGTCTCCGGCGCGGTCCGGTCGATGTGGCCGATCGCACGCCGCCCGGCCACCAAGACCACGACGGCGATGATCATCGCCGCGGCACCGAACCAGTACGGGCCGCCGGCCCCGAGATGGGCCGCGATGGTCCCGGCGACGGCCGGCGCCAGCGCGCCGCCGAAGAACCGGATCCCGGAGTACGTCGACGAGGCGACCTGCCGGGGCAGGTCGGTGGCCAGCATCACCGACTCGGTGAGCACGGTGTTCATCACGCCGAGGAACAGCCCGGCGACGATCACGCCGACCACCAGCAGCACCAGGCTGGCCGAGCCGAGTGCCATCAGCACCAGGTCGGCCCCGAGCAGTGCCAGCATCGCGTAGAGCACCGGCTGCCGACCGAACCGGCGGGTCAGCGGCGGCGCCACGAAGACCGAGGTGACCGCGACGCAGAGACCCCAGCCGAAGAAGACCAGACCCAACTCGTGGGCACCGAACTCGGCCACCCCGGCGGCGTGCGCGGCCGCCTCCAGCGGGAACGGGCTGTAGGCCAGCAGGGAGAAGAAGCCGAAGTTGTAGAAGAGGGCGCCGATCCCGAGGGTGAGCAGTGCGGGGTGCCGCAGCGCCGCGAAGGTCGCGGTCAGCCGGACCGGCTCCGGACTGGCCGGGCTGCGGCCGAGCAAGATCAGCAACGCGATCAGGCCGAGCGCCATCAGCACCGCGGTGCCGAAGAACGGGCCGCGCCAGGACACGCTGCCGAGGGCCCCGCCGAGCAACGGGCCGGTCGCGATGCCGAGGCCGAGTGCGGCCTCGTACAGGATGATCGCGTTGTCCACGCCCCCGCTGGCGGCACCGACGATGGTGGCCAGCGCGGTGGAGATGAAGAGCGCGTTGCCGAGACCCCAACCGGCCCGGAACCCGATGATCATCCCGACCCCGTCCGACGCACCGGCGGCGGCCGCGAAGATCACGATCAGGGCCAGCCCGATCAGCAGCGTCTTCTTGGCGCCGAGCCGGCTGGACACGAAGCTGGTGAAGAACATGGCCAGGCCGGTGATCAACAGGTAGCTGGTGAACAGCAGCATCGCCTCCGACGGCGTCGCGCCGAGCTCATGGCTGATCGCGGGCAGGATCGGATCGACCAGGCCGATCCCCATGAACGCGATCACACACGAGAACGCGACAGCCCAGACGGCCTTGGGCTGTCGCAGGATCTGGCTGAACCCGGCTGCTGAATGGGTCCTGCTCACCTGGCGGCTCCTTCGAGGTTCGGGGTCTGATTCCACAGCCAGGATACATAGCTAAGCTAAGTTTCTCAAGCTGCCAAGCGCACTGAGGGAACGTGATCGACCCGGCTTCCTAGACTGCGGCCATGATCACGACCGAGCTGACCGATCCGATCGGGGTCCGGGTCACGCCGGACCGACCGTCCGGCACCGCGGTGCTGGTGCTGGCCGGGTCCAGCGGGCGGGTCGAGACGGCGCGGGCCGAGTTGCTCGCTCATGCGGGCGCGGTGGCGGAGAGCATCCGCTGGTTCGGTGGACCGGGCCAGCAGCCGGGGCCGTGGGAGGTGCCGGTCGAGCTGTTCCAGGACCGGGTCGCCGACCTCCGTACCGTCGCCGACCGGATCGTGATCCTGGGTACGTCGTTCGGCGCCGAGGCCGCCCTGGTCACGGCGGCGCACACCCCGGAGGTCGACGCGGTGATCGCGTTCGCGCCGACCGACGTGTTGTGGGCCGGCATCCGGTCGGACGGCGGGCAGACCTCACACTGGACGCTGGCCGGCGTGCCGCTGCCGTACCTCCCGTTCGTCGAGGACTGGCGACCGGACACCGATCCGCCCGCCTACCGCGACCTCTACCGGGGCTCCTGGGAGCGCGCGGATCCCGAGCGCCGCGCCGCCGCGACCATCCCGGTGGAACGGATCCCGCAGGTGCTGCTGGTGACCGGCGGCGACGACCGGGTCTGGCCCTCGACCGACCACGCCGGCCGGATCGCCGAGCGGCGCCGTTCGGCCGGCCTGGAGACCATGATCATCTCCGCCCCGGCTGCCGGCCACCGCACCGTCCTGCCCGGCGAGCCGATCGCCACCGGCGGTCAGGCGATGGCCCGCGGCGGCACCCCGGCAGCGGACGCCGCCCTCGGCGCGCAGGCCTGGCCCGAGATCATCGACCTGCTCGGCCGGCCCGGCGCAGTTTTTCACGTCCCGTGAAAAACCGTCGCTTTACCAGGGCTACTTCTCTGGTAAAGCGGCAGGAAACCTGGTGAAGCGGGCCGGCCGGATTGGTCACCGGACCGTCAACTCAGAGGTTGTCGGTGGCGAAGGTGTCGCAGGTCTGCGGGTCGCCGGATTCGTAGCCGGTGGTGAACCAGCGGACCCGTTGGGTGCTGGAGCCGTGGGTCCAACCGTCGGAGTTGCTGCCGGAGAGGCGGTCGTCACCGATCGCCTTCGCGGTGGTGATCACGTCGGCGATCTGGTCCTTGGTGATCGGCTCCAGCATGGCGTCGGGGCCGTCGTCGGCCCGGTTCGCCCAGACGCCGGCATAGCAGTCGGCCTGCAGCTCCAGCCGGACCGAGCCGGACTTCGCGCCCTTGGAGCCCATCCGCCGGGCCTGCTGGTCCGCGCCCAGCAGATGCTGCACGTGGTGGCCGAACTCGTGCGCGACCACGTACTCCTGCGCCAGCGGTCCGTTGCTGCCGCCGAGCTGCTGCTGCAGGGTGTCGAAGAAGCTGGGGTCGAAGTACGCGGTCTGGTCCGCCGGGCAGTAGAACGGGCCCACCGCCGAGGTCGCCGAACCGCAGCCGTCGGTGTCGACCGAGCCGGCGAAGATCACCGTCTGCGGACGCTGGTAGCCCGACACCAGACCGGGCCAGACCTTGTTCAGGCTGTTCGTGGTGGCCACGATCCGGCACACCGTGTCCGTGTTCGCCTTCTCGATCGTGCAGCTCTGGATCTGCCGATCGATCTCGTCGCTGCCGCTGCCGCCGGTGCCGACATCCTCCGTCGGGAAGCCACCGGCGCCGCCGAGGATGTCGGCCGGGTTGATGCCGAAGACCAGCGCGGCGATCACGACGACCACCAGGCCGACTCCGCCGCCGATCGCCACCCGGCCGCGTCCGCCGCCGCCGCGGCCGGACACCCCGCCGGTGTCCAGCGGACCGTCACTTCGGAACGTCATGACGAGAGCGTACGGCTTTCCGGCGACCTGATCGTGGATCGTTCAGTCGTTCCAGCCGGCCAGCCCGGGTTTGTCGGGCAGCGGGTAGCAGCCGTCGACCAGGGAGATCGGGCTGTCCTCGGGCAGCAGGCCGCTCTCCACGTAGATCGTGTTCGGCAGCGCGGCCAGGACGTGGATGTGCGCGCCGCCGCCGTGCGAGGCGTACGGGATGTTGAACCCGGCCGCCATCAGGCCGATCTCGAAGCAGTCCGTGACGCCGCCGGCCCGGCGCAGGTCGGGCTGCACCACGCCGACCCCGCCGCGCTCGATCAGGTCGCGGAAGGCGGCCTGCCCGTAGCGGTTCTCACCGGTCGCGATCGGCAGGTCCAGCTTCTCGGCCAGCCGGATGTGCCCGGCGGTGTCCGCGGCGGGCAGCGGCTCCTCGAACCAGCGGCAGCCCAACTGCTCGTACGCCCGGCCGCGGCGCAACGCCTCGCCGTAGTCGAACGCCTGGTTGGCGTCGACCATCAGCGCCGCGTCGTCGCCGATCACCTTGCGCACGGCACCGACCCGCTCCAGGTCCTCGCTCAGCGGGCCGCCGCCGACCTTCACCTTGACGCCGCGGAAGCCCTGCTCCATCGCCTTCGCGCTGACCCGCTCCAGGCCGGGGATGTCCAGCTCCAGCCAGCCCACCATCGCGTACGTCGGGATCGCCGAACGCTGCGCGCCGAGCAGGCGCCAGACCGGGACCCCGAGCGCCTTGCCCTGCAGATCCCAGAGCGCCTGGTCGATCGCCGCCATCCCGAACGTGGAGAGGCCGGGCGTGCCCTGGTAGTCGGTCAGCGTGCGCAGCTGGTCCCGGATGCCGCGGATGAACGCCGGGTCCTCGCCGATGATCACCGGGGCCAGCTGCCGCTCGATGATCATGGCCAGGACGGCCGGCGAGTGCTCCTCGCGGCCGAAGTAGATCCGGCTCCGGCCGGACACACCCTCGTCGGTCTCGATCGTCACGGTCGTCTGCCCGTTGCGATCCAGCAGCTGGATCGCGTCCCGTACCGGATGGTCCTTCGCCTCCGAGGTGATCGACACCTCGACCTTGGTGATCTTCATCAGCCCTCCCCGGCCAGGATCGCGTTCACCTGATCACGGACGCCGCCGAGTGCCTCGGCCGCCGTGCGCTTGCCGCTCCAGACGTCGTCCAGCACCGGCCGGTAGACGCCGCGTGCCTGCTGGATGTATTCGCTGAAGTTCTCGTTCACCGCGTGCTCCAGCGCCTCGATCGCGACCGGCAGGTTCTCCGGCGCCTTGTCGTCCGGCTCGAACAGCCCGCCGGCGCTCTTGCTCACCGGGATGAAGCCGCGCGACTTCGCGAAGTCGGCCGACGCCTCCTCCCCGACGCAGTACTTGAGGAACTCCCACGCCTGGTCCGGATTCTTGGAATCCTTGGGGATCGCGAGCACCGTCATCGTGTTCACCGTGGTCCGGCTGACCTTCTTCGGCACCGGCCGGATGTCCCAGTTGACCGTCGCGTTCTCGCGCAGCCACGGCACGCTGCTGGTCAGCGCCAGCATCATCCCGACCTTGCCGGTGCCGAGCTGGCTCTGCTGCCAGTTCGGCGTGTTCTCGCCGGCGGTGATCGTCGCGAAGTCCGGATGCACCTTGTGCTTCAGCGCAAGATCGGCGACCCACTGGACCGCCTCGAGACCTTGATCCTCGGCCAGCGTGAACCGGGTGCCGTCCTTGGAGTAGATGCCGTCGCCGCCGTTGCTGGTCGGGAAGACCGTCTCCAGCGAGGTGTCCGGGAAGACCAGGCAGCCGAAGCGCTCGCCGGGCCGGTTCAGCTCCTTGGCCGCCGCGAGGAAGTCGTCCCAGGTCCAGCCGTCGTCCGCCCAGTCCGTGCTGGGCAGGTCGATCCCGGCCTCCTCGAACGCGTCCACGTTGACGTAGATCACGCCCGGGTTGGTCATGATCGGCCAGGCCGCATGGGCACCGTCGGGCTGCTTGGCGAAGTTGAACGCCACCGAGTAGTAGTCGGCGTCCTTGATCCCGTCCTTCTCCAGGTACGGCTTCAGGTCGAGCAACGAGCCTTCCGCGTAATAGCCCTTGACGTAGTCGTCGTTGATCCTGATCAACTCGGGCGGTGCCCCGGAGGCCAGCACGGTGCGCAGCTTCGCCTCGAAGTCGTCGCCGCCGGGCACGTTCTGCAGGTCCAACTGGGTGCCGGCCTGCTCGGCCCACTTCGTGGCCACGTTGGCCAGCGGCGAGCCCGAGGCGGCATCCCAGGTGAGGAAGGAGAACGTACCGTCACCGCCGGACGGGCCGCCGCTGCAGGCGGTCAGGGAACCGCCGAGCAGGCCCGCACCGGCGGCGGCGCCGAGGCCGAGCAGTGATCGGCGGCTGAAGGCTGAACTGGTCATGGTGTGAGTCCTTTCGACCGGGCGGAGCCCGGCCATGCGCGGATCGTGATCACGCCGTCCGGAGACGTGCGACGACGTCGTCGTCCAGTTCGACACCGAGTCCGGGCAGCTCGTGCGGCGTGATCACGCCGTCGACCGGGAGCAGCGGATTGGTCCAGATCGGGGTGTCGTCGAGGATCGGGTTGTGCTCGATGTTGTATTCCTGCGGGTAGACGCAGGCCGGGGTGCTCACCCAGACATGCGCGTGGGCCGCGGTACCGACCGTCTGCTGCGTGTTGTGCACGGTGATCGGCTTCGTGTACGTGTCGGCCAGCACCGCGATCTTCTTCAGCTCGGTGATGCCGCCGCACTTGATCACGTCCGGCTGCAGGATGTCGACCCTGCCGGTCGTGATCAGGTCACGGAACTGCCAGCTGCTGTACTCCTGTTCGCCGACCGCGATCGGGATGTCGACCGCGTCGGCCAGCCGTCCGTACGCCTCGTAGTCGTGGGCGGCGAGCGGTTCCTCGAAGTGCCAGACGCCGAGCTCCTCCAGCGCCCGCGCGATCTTGAGCGCCGTGTGCGGGTAGTACGCGTTGTTGACGTCGACCATGATCGGGAAATCGTCGCCGACCAGCTCCCGGACCGCGGTGACCGTCGCGATCGTCTGGTCGAACCCGTCGTCGTGCATCCACGGCGTGGCCGAGTGGATCTTGTAGCCGTGGAAGCCCTTCTCCTTGTACGAAAGCGCCCGCTCGGCCTCCTCGGCCGGCGTCATGCTGCGCGACATCGAGCTGGCATACACCTTGGCGCCCGGGCGGTACTTGCCGCCGAGCAGCTTGTAGACCGGCTGCCCGGTGGCCTTGCCGAGCAGGTCCCAGAGCGCGATGTCGATCCCGGCGATGGCGTTCAGCTGGGCACCGCTCGGGCCGAGCTTGAACGGCTTGGTGTACAGCCGCCGCCAGAGCCGCTCGATGTCGGTGGCCTCCTCGCCGACCAGCAGCGGCCCGAGGGCCGCCGTGATCATCGTGTGGGTGACGGCGGCGTTCATCGGACTGATCTCGCCGAGGCCGACCAGGCCCTCGTCGGTGTGCACCTTGACGAAGTGCAACCGGCCGAGCAGCACGATCGACTCGACTTCGGTGATGATCATCGGGTGGTCACCCTTTCAGGCCGGACATGGTGATGCCCTGCACGAAGTAGCGTTGCGCGACGAGGAAGATCAACAGCGGCGGCAGGATGGTCAGGGTGGCCGCCGCCATCATCAGATTGGTCTGAGTGAAGTACTCGCCGCGGAACAGCGCCAGCGCGATCGGCATCGTCTGCAGCCGGGTCGAGTTGAGGAAGATCAACGGGCCGAACAGGTCGTTCCAGGAGGCCATGAACGTCATCACGCCGACCGCCGCCAGGGCCGGCTTGACCTGCGGCAGCATGATCCGCCAGAAGATCCCGAACGTGGAGGCGCCGTCCAGCTTGCCGGCCTCCTCCAGTTCCATCGGAACGCCGCGGAATGCCTGCCGGAGCAGGAAGGTGCCGAACACCGGCGTCAGCACCTGCGGCACCCAGAGCGGCAGGTGGGTGTCGATCCAGCCGAGCTCGCGGAACAGCATGTACTGCGGCACGAGGTAGACCATGCTCGGGATCATCGCCGTGGAGAGCAGCAGCGCGAACGCCGCGCCCTTGAAGGCGAAGTCCAGGCGGGCGAAGGCGTACCCGGCCATCGAGGCGAACAGCAGCAGGAAACCCACGTTCAGGGCGGCCAGCTTGACGCTGTTGAGGAAGTACGGCAGCAGGCCGTCGGCCGCCTGTGCGTAGTTGCTCCACAGCCAGGTCGACGGGAACAGCGTCGGCGGCGACTGCAGCACCTCGTTCTCCGGCTTCAGCGAGGCGCTGGCCATCCAGATCAGCGGAGTCGCGAAGACGACGGCCAGCACGACGAGCACCAGGAAGATCACGACCCGCCGGGTCAGGTGACGCCGCGGCCGGCGCCGGACGGCGGTCTCAGTTGTCATAGTGCACCCACCGCTTCTCGCCCTTCCACTGGATGAAGGTGATCACCGCGATGATCGCGAACAGCACCCAGCCCATCGCCGAGGCGTAGCCGAGCCGGCCCTCGCCGAAGGCGGCGCTGTAGATCTTGTAGATGAAGACCTGGGTCGCGTTGTTCGGCCCGCCGGAGGTCATCACGTAGATGATCCCGAAGACCTGGAACGACGAGATGAACTGCACGATGGACAGGAAGAACAGGTTCGGCGTCAGCAGCGGCAGGGTGACCGACCAGAACCGGCGCCAGGCCGAGGCGCCGTCCACCGTCGCGGCCTCCAGGATGGAGCCGTCGATGGCCTGCAGCCCGGCCAGCAGGATCACCATCGGATAGCCGACGCCCTGCCAGATCGCCACGATGATCACCGCGATCAGGGCCGTCCTGGTGTCCGACAGCCAGGCCGGTGCCGGCAACCCGACGCCCTTCAGGATCGCGTTGATCAGGCCGTTGTTCGGTTCGTACAGCCAGAACCAGACGAAGCCGATCGCCACGACGTTGGTGATCGCCGGCGAGTAGTAGAGGGTCCGGAACAGCCCGACCCCGACCACCTTCTGGTTGCAGAGCACGGCCAGGGCCAACCCGATCGCGATCGAGGCGACCACGACGGCGACCGTGAACAGCGCCGTGTGCCAGAGCGAGCGGTAGAAGTCGGCGTCGGCGGTGAACAGCCGGACGTAGTTCTCCGCGCCGAGGAACTTCGGCGTACGGAGTCCGGTCCAGTTGGTCAGGGAGACGCCGAGCGAGGCGATCACCGGCGCGATCTGGAACAAGATCACGCCACCGATGACCGGGCCGACGAACAGCCAGCCGGCGAGGTTCTGGCGTCTCGGGCGCGCCCGCCGGCGCGCCGCCCGAGGTTCCGACGCGATCGTCTCTGGTCGCATCACTGTGCTGGTCATGATGCCTGCGACGGCTCCTCACGATCCCGATGATCTTGGTCGAAGGCCTTGCGCAACCGGGACCTGGATGCGGTCAGGTGTGCGGTCATCGCCTCGGTGGCGCCGGCTGCGTCCCGGGTCCGGATCGCGGTGATGATGCGGTCGTGCTCGGTGAGCGCGTCCTCGGTGACCGAGGAGTCGCGCAGCAGCCGGAACAGCTGCAGATGGGCGTGCAACTTGGCGAAGATCTCGCTGAAGTAGCCGTTGCCCGTCGCGCCGATCAGCGCCCGGTGCAGTTCGGCGTCGGACCGGGCGAACGCACCGTAGGACAGTTCGCCGGACTCGTAACCGGTCCGCATCTCCTGGGCCAGGCCGGTGATCGCCTCGAGCTGACCGCGCTGGTGCCGGGCCGCGGCCAGGCCGGCGCAGTACGGCTCGATCAGGAAGCGCGCCTCGAACAGCTCCTCGAAGCGCTCCGGGGACAGACGCGGTGTTGCCGAATATCCGATCAGATGCTTCTTCTCCACCAGGTCTTCGGCCTCGAGACGGAGCAGCGACTCGCGCACCGGAGTCTGCGAGACCTCGAACTGCCGGCTGATCGCGTCCACCCGGATCCGCTGACCCGGCTCGATCTCGCCGTCGATCAGCATGGCCAGCAGGCGCTCGTACACGCGATCGCTCATGCTGGTCCGTTCGGCGCGGTCGTCGCCCATATCGCCTCCTTGCTGGTCGCGCGGCCCCGGGTCAGTCCCCGGAAGATCGCTTGCTGATCGTATCTGATCTGATTTATGGTGACAACGGTTTCTGATCAAGATCCGATCAGCCAGAAAGGGCGATCGTGCTGATTCCCCTCGCGACGGCGCGGGCCGTGGCCACCGAGGTCCTCGTCGGCGCCGGCGCCACCGCTCGTCACGCCGACCAGCAGGCCGCGGTGCTGATCGACGCCGAGGCACGCCGGGTTCCCTCGCACGGCCTGCTGCGCCTGCCCCGGCTGGTCCGCCGAATCGCGAACGACGTCGCCGATCCCCTGGCCTGCGGCCGGCACGCGTGGGTCTCCCCCAGCTATCTCACGGTCGACGGCGAGCGGGGCCTCGGACCGCCGGTCGCGCTGCACGCCCTCGACGCGGTGATCACCGCGGCCGACCGGCACGGCATCGCGGCGGTGTCGATCACCAACAACAACCACCTCGGCATGCTCGGCTACTACGCCCGGGTCGTCGCCAGGCGCGGCCTGGCCTGCATCGCCATGACCACCAGCGAGCCGCTGGTCCATCCGTGGGGCGGCAGCCGGGCCATGATCGGCACCAATCCGTTGGCGATCGGTGTTCCGGCCGAACCGCAGCCCCTGGTGCTCGACATGGCCACCTCGATGATCTCGATGGGCCGGGTCCATGATCACGCCCGGCGCGGCGTCCCGTTGGAGCCGGGCTGGGCCCTCGACGCCGAGGGCCGGCCGACCACCGACGCGAGCGCCGCCATGCACGGCTCGCTGGCCCCGTTCGGCGGCCCGAAGGGGTACGCGCTCGGGCTGGCTCTCGGTGCCGTCGTCAGCTTCGTCACCGGGTCCGCGCCCGACGTCGACGTCCGCGGCACGCTCGACGACGACCAGCGCAGCGGCAAGGGCGATCTGTTCGTCGTGATCAAGGGCGCCCAGCATCCGGTGACGGCGTTCCTCGATCAGATCCGGGCGACGCCGCCGACCGACCCGGAGCGTCCGGTGACCGTGCCGGGCGACGGCGGCGAGTCGCGGGCCGCGGCGGCGCGGGCCACCGGGATCGACCTCGACGACGGGCTGTGGTCGGAGCTGCTGGCGCTGCGTCCGTCGCCCGCCCCGACCGCAGGATCAGCCAGCCGAGGAAGTGAGGAAACGTGTCGACTGTGAGTCCCGGACTGTTGCGGGCACCACGTTCGGTGATCTTCGGACCGGGCCAGCGCTCCACGCTGGGCCGTCAGGTCGCCACGCTGGGCAGCACCGCCCTGATCTGTACGGATCGCCGGCTGGCCGGCTCCGCCGAGCTCCGTTCCATGATCGACGATCTTGCCGATCACGGCGTGACGGCGGCGGTCTGGTCCGAGACCGAGGCCGAGCTGCCGAGCGAGAACATCGCCGCCTGCCATGAGGCGATGACCGGCCGCGGCATCGACGTCGTGGTCGGGGTCGGCGGCGGCAGCTGCCTCGACATGGCCAAGGCGGTCGCCCTGATGCTGGCCCACGGCGGCCCGCTGGAGCGCTACTACGGTGAGTACGCCGTGCCCGGCCCGGTGCTGCCGATCGTCGCCGTACCCACGACGGCGGGGACCGGTTCGGAGGCGACCCCGGTCTGCGTGCTGACCGACGCCCGGCGCGAGCTGAAGACCGGGATCTCTTCCCCGGAACTGATCCCGACCATCGCGATCTGCGATCCCGAGCTGACCGTGTCCTGCCCGACCGCGCTCACCGCCAGCGCCGGGGCCGACGCGCTGTCGCACCTGGTCGAGTCGTTCACCGCGGTCCGCCGGCCGGCCTCGGCACTCGGCGAGCGCCGGGTCTTCATCGGCAAGAACGCGATCAGTGATCATTACGCGCGGTGGGGCCTGCAGCTGATCGGCAAGGCGCTGCCTGCCGCCGTCGAGGACCCGGCGGACCTGGCCGCCCGGGCCGACACGATGCTCGCCGCGAACGCGGGCGGGTTCGCCCTCGGCGTCGCCGGCACCGCGGCCGCGCACGCCCTGCAGTATCCGCTCGGGGCGATCACGCACACGCCGCACGGGGTCGGGGTCGGCGTCCTGCTGCCGTACGTGATGCGGTTCAACGCACCGGACCGGGTGGCCGAGTTCGCCGAGATCGGCACCCTGCTCGGCCAGACGGCCGACTCCGAACGGGAACTCGCGATCAAGGGCATCGAGGCCGTCGACGCGATCCTGGCCAAGATCGGGATCCCGAAGACGCTGGCCGATCTCGGCCTGACCGAGGACCGGCTGGACTACGTCGCCGAACAGGGCCTGGTCTCCAAACGACTGGCCGAGAACAACCCGCGCCCGCTCGACCTGGACGCCATGCGGCAGCTCGTGCAGGCCGCCCACCACGGCGACCGCACCCTGCCGTTCTGATCGTGATCTTGAAGGAGCTCCGTTGACCGATCCCACCCTGCGCCGCGACTCCTACATCGACGGCGAGTGGCGCGCCGCCGGCGACGGCGCCCGGTACCCGGTGTACGACCCGGCCGACGGCTCGGTGATCACCGAGTTCGCCGCGGCGACCGTCGAGGACTGCCTGGCGGCCGTCGAGGCCGCGGAACGGGCCAGGCCCGGGTGGGCGGCCCAGGCACCGCGGGAGCGGTCGGAGATCCTGCGCTCCGCGTTCGAACTGCTGACCGCCGAGGCCGAGACGATGACCGAGTTGATCATCGCCGAGAACGGCAAGGCCCATGCCGACGCGAAGGCCGAGGCCGGCTACGCGATCGAGTTCTTCCGCTGGTTCGCCGAGGAGGCGGTCCGGGTGGGTGGCGACTACCGGCTCGCCCCGGCCGGTGACAAGCGGATCGTCGTGACCCAGCAGCCGATCGGGGTCTCGGTGTTGATCACGCCCTGGAACTTCCCGGCGGCGATGGCCACCCGCAAGCTCGGCCCGGCGCTGGCGGCCGGTTGTCCGGTGATCGTGAAGCCGGCCGCCGAGACGCCGCTGACCGCCGCGTACGTGGTCGACGCGCTGGCCCGGGCCGGCGTGCCGCGCGGCGTGGTCAACCTCGTCACGCCCGAGCCGCCGGGGCCGGCGGTGGCGGCGATGCTGCACCACGAGGCCGTACGGAAGCTGTCGTTCACCGGCTCGACCGAGGTCGGCCGGGAGCTGCTGCGGCAGTCGGCCGACCAGGTCGTCGACGCGTCGATGGAACTCGGCGGCAACGCGCCGTTCCTGGTGCTGCCCGGCGCCGACGTCGACGACGCCGTGGCCGGCGCCATGATCGCCAAGATGCGCAACGGCGGCGCCGCCTGCACCGCCGCGAACCGGTTCTACGTCCACCGATCGCTGCTGGACGAGTTCACCAGCAAGATCACGGCGGCGATGAGCGAGGTACGCCTCGGGCCCGGGCGCGACCGCGGCAACACCCTCGGCGCGCTGGTCTCCGGCGTCGAGCGGGACAAGGTCGCCGGGCTGGTCGACCGGGCCGTCGCGGACGGCGCCGAGTTGATCATCGGCGGACCGGGCGACGGCGTGGGAGCCTTCTACCGGCCGACGGTGCTGACCGGCGTCCGGCACGGCACCGAGATCACCACCACCGAGATCTTCGGCCCGGTGGTGACGATCATCGGCTTCGACGAGATCGACGAGGCGATCACCCTCGCCAACGACACGATCTTCGGCCTGATCTCCTACGTGTACGGGGAACGCGGCCAGGCCCTGGCCGTCGCCGAGCGGCTCGACTCGGGCATGGTCGCCGTCAACCGGGGCGTGGTCAGCGACCCGGCGGCGCCGTTCGGCGGGATGAAGCAGTCGGGCCTCGGCCGCGAGGGCGGCTTTGCCGGCATCGAGGAGTTCCTCGAGACCAAGTACATCGGCCTCTGACCCCGAGGCAAGCGAGTAGGCGGACCGCGCCCATCCGTCCTCGGGGCTGCCCCCTCACAGACGCCTTGCCCCGGGCCGGCGCAACGAGGAACGACCGACGGTCAGCGGAAGCCGGCCTGCCATCGTCGAGACCCGGTCCCATCCTCTGCCCGGCGGGAGCGTGCGTTTCTCCACCGGGGTCGAGGAACGTACACACCACCACAACCCGGGGTTCGCGGGTTCTCACACCCTCGAGAACCTGCCCGTCCGTTCGGGCGCGCGCCATCCGCGCTCAAGATCGACCGGTCACGAGTGCAGCGACACGCCGTCCCTTCGACAAGCTCAGGACGGGCGTCACGCCTGCTTTTGTGACCGGTCGGCGGATTGTTTTGGGGTCAGGCGATAGAGGCCCATTCGGGGCCGGTCTCGGCGAGTTTGTCGTCCAGCTTGGCGAACAGGGGTTCCGGCTTCGCCAGGGGGCGGCCGACGGGCAGCGGCACCGACTCCCAGCGGGCCTGCTCGCTCGCGTAATCCCCCATCAGCACCGGATAGTCCGGGCCGCCCTCCTCCTCGACCGTACGGATCTCGGGCTGCGCGGCCCACACTCCCTCGCCGCCGAGCGCCTCGTGCACCCGCTGCGCCGAGTGCGGCAGGAACGGGGTGAGCAGCGTGTTCGCGTCGGAGACCACCTGCAGCGCGGTGTGCAGGACGGAGTCGCGGCGGACCGGGTCGTCCTTGAGCTTCCACGGCTCGGCCTCGGAGAGGTAGCGGTTGGCCTGGGTGACGATCCGCATCGCCTCGCTGCTGGCCTGCTTGAACCGGCTCCGCCGCAGCGCGTCGCCGACGATCCCGAACGCGGCCTGGGACTCCTTGAGCAGTTCATGATCACGATCACGAAGATCATCGGCGGCCGGCACCGCGCCGACGTAGCGGTGCGCCATGGAGATCGAGCGGTTGATCAGGTTGCCCCACTCGTTGGCCAGTTCCGAGTTGGTCCGGCGGACGAACTCGTCCCAGGTGAAGTCGGCGTCCTGGTTCTCCGGGCCGGCGACGGCGATGAAGTAGCGCAGGGCGTCCGGGCCGAAGTCGCGCAGGAAGTCGCCGACGTAGATCACCTTGCCGCGGCTGGTGGAGAACTTCGAGCCGCTCATGGTGAGGAACTCGCTGGACACCACCTCGCTGGGCAGGTTCAGGGTGCCCATCGGCCCGACCTGGCCACCATGATCACCGGCACCGTTCTGGCCGAGCAGCATGCCCGGCCAGATCACCGAGTGGAAGACGATGTTGTCCTTGCCCATGAAGTAGTACGCCAGCGCCTCCGGGTCGGCCCACCACTTCTGCCACGCGTCCGGATCGCCGATCCGGCGGGCCCATTCGACCGACGCCGACAGGTAGCCGATCACCGCGTCGAACCAGACGTAGAGCCGCTTCATCGGTTGATCACGCCAACCGTCCAAGGGAATCGGCACGCCCCAGTCGAGATCACGGGTGATCGCCCGCGGCCGCAGTTCGGAGAGCAGGTTCTGGCTGAACCGGAGCACGTTCGGCCGCCAGTCGGTCCGGGTCGCCAGCCAGCTGCCGAGCGACTCGGCCAGCGCCGGAAGATCGAGGAAGAAGTGTTCGGTCTCGACGAACTTGGGCGTCTCGCCGTTGATCCGGGAGACCGGATTGATCAAGTCCGCCGGGTCCAGCTGGTTGCCGCAGTTGTCGCACTGATCACCGCGCGCGCTGTCGTACCCGCAGATCGGGCAGGTGCCCTCGATGTAGCGGTCCGGCAGCGTCCGGCCGGTCGACGGGCTGACCGCGCCGAGCTGGACCTTCGGCACCACGTAACCGTTGTCGTACAGGCCGGTGAACATCTTCTGCACGACGTCGTAATGATTGAGCGTCGTGGTCCGGGTGAACAGGTCGTAGGACAGCCCGAGGCCCTGCAGGTCCTCCACGATGACTCGGTTGTACTTGTCGGCCAGCTCGCGGGTGGTGAGCCCCTCCGCCTCGGCCTGGACGGAGATCGGCGTGCCGTGTTCGTCGGTCCCCGACACCATCAGCACGTCGTGCCCCGACATCCGCATGTAGCGGGAGAACACGTCGGAGGGAACGCCGAATCCGGAGACATGACCGATGTGCCGCGGGCCGTTGGCGTACGGCCAGGCCACGGCGGTCAACACGCGAGAACTCATAGCGGTCACCCTATTGCAGCGCCGCGACTGGCATTTCGGACCGCCTCTGGCATGATCGTGCGATGAGCGGTCAGAACCTCGATTGGGAGGCGCTTCGGCAGGCGGCGCGGGCGGCCTGCGAGCACGCGTACGCCCCGTACTCGAACTTCCCTGTCGGAGCCGCCGCCCTGGTGGACGACGGCCGGATCGTGTCCGGCTGCAACGTCGAGAACGCCTCCTACGGCGTCGGTCTGTGCGCCGAGTGCGGCCTCGTCTCCGCGCTCGCCGCGACCGGCGGCGGGAAGCTGATCGCGTTCGCCTGTGTGAACGGGCTCGGGGAGCCGCTGATGCCCTGCGGGCGGTGCCGTCAGCTGTTGTACGAACATGCCGCGCCGGATTGCCGCTTCGACACCCCGTCCGGTATCAAGACCATGGACCAGGTCCTCCCCCAGGCCTTCGGTCCCGCCGACCTCGACCATCTGAGGAGCTCTACGTGACCCTTGACCTCGACCTGCTGCGGCGTGCCCCGAAGGTCTCTCTTCATGATCATCTCGACGGCGGGCTGCGGCCGCAGACGATCATCGAACTTGCCGCCGAGATCGATCATCCGCTGCCGACCTCGGACGCCGACAAGCTGGCCGACTGGTTCGAGGAGTCCTGCACGTCCGGCTCGCTGGTGCGCTACCTCGAGACGTTCGACCACACGATCGCCGTGATGCAGACCGCGCCGGCGCTGCGCCGGGTGGCGGCCGAGTTCGTCGAGGACCTGGCCGCCGACGGCGTCGTGTACGGCGAGGCCCGCTGGGCGCCGGAACAGCACGAGCAGCAGGGACTGACCAAGGAACAGGCGATCGAGGCCGTCCGGGACGGCATCGCCGAGGGCATGGCGACCGCCCGCGCGGCCGGCCGGCCGATCGAGGTGCGCCAGCTGGTCACCTCGATGCGGCACGCGACGCCGACGCTGGAGATCGCCGAGCTCGCCGTGAAGTACCGCTACGACAGCGTGGCCGGCTTCGACATCGCCGGCGCCGAGGACGGCTACCCTCCCTCGCGGTTCAAGGACGCGTTCGACTTCCTGCGGCAGAAGAACGCCCACTTCACCATCCACGCCGGCGAGGCGTTCGGGCTGCCGTCCATCTGGGAGGCGGTCCAGCTCTGCGGGGCGCACCGGCTCGGCCACGGGGTACGGATCGCCGACGACATCACCTTCGACACCGACGGCAAGCCGGTGCTCGGCGAACTCGCCTCCTACATCCGGGACGAGCGGATCCCCCTCGAACTGTGCCCGTCCTCCAACCTCCAGACCGGCGCTGCGGCTTCGATCGCCGATCACCCGATCGGCCTGCTCACCGACCTGCGGTTCCGGGTCACCGTGAACTGCGACAACCAGCTGATGAGCCGGACCACGCTGAGCCAGGAGTTCCGGCTGCTCAGCGAGGCGTTCGGCTACGACCTGGCCAAGGTGCGCTGGTTCACGATCAACGCGGCGAAGAGCGCGTTCCTGCCGTTCGATCAGCGGGGTCACTTGATCGAGAACGTGATCAAGCCCGGGTACGCCGAGCTCGGCGTGTGATCCGGCCCGTCCACCTGGACGCCCACCACGTCCGGCTGTCGGCGTCCGGCAGCACCGCCGCGTACCCACGGGTCGAGGTGCTCCCGGACGGCCGGCTGGCCGCCGCGGTGACCTACGACGTCGCCTGGGACTACTTCGTCGGCGGCCGTTGGACCGTGCTGGTGTCCGACGACGGCGACCGCTGGGAGTCCTGCGACGATCCCTCCCTGCCGTTCAACTGGCCGGGGTCGTCGACCCGCGAACGCCACGATCGGGCGGCCCTCGTACGGCCCGACGGCACCTGGCTGGCCACCGGGGTCGTCGGCTGGCAGGCCTGGCCGGAGGGCGACGGCGCGCGGGCCCGAGCGGAGGGACGCTACGTCACGCCGACGGCTCCGCCGGGCCTTCCCGGAACGATCGGCGTGGGGACCAACACGCTCTTCGTGCAGAAGTCGGCGGATGGCGGTCGCAACTGGACCCGCCGGGAGGTCGACCTGCCTTCCGCCGGCTGGACGTTGGGCCTACCCCGCAACCTCGTCCTCGCGGACGGCACGGTGCTCCTGCCGGCCCGGCAGCGGTCCCGGGACGCTCAGCGAGGCCAGTTCCTCGTCATCCGGGTGACCCCCGGCGAGCCGGACCGCATCCGGGTCCATCCGGTCCCGCGCGACCTCGACGGCGTCACCGGCAGCGAAGCCGCCCTGGCCGACCTGGGCGCGGATCGCGTCCTCATGCTCATGCGCGCCGACGCCGCCCGCGGTGGGGACGGCCGGCTGCTGGCGAGCCACTCCGAGGACGGCGGCCGCAGCTGGACGCTGCCGCTGGCGACCGACCTCTGGGGCCGGCCGCCGCACCTGCTCACCCTGGCCGACGGACGGCTGCTCGCGACGTACGGACACCAGCGGCAACCGTTCGGGATCATGGCCGCGCTCAGCACCGACGGCGGCGAGACCTGGGATGTGGAACGTCGACTGCTGCTGGCGGTCGATGATCAGCCCGAGCAGGAGGTCGGCTACCACCCGATGACGGTGCAGCTCGCCGACGGCTCCCTCTACACCTGCTACTACCGGCTTCGCCACGGCGTGAGCGAGGCCCACGCCGTCCGTTGGAGCCTGCCGGCCTGACCTACTTCTCGTACGGAATGCCGTCGGCGGCCGGGGCCCGGACCCGGCCGACCAGACCGGCCACCGCGATGATCGTCGCCAGGTACGGCAGCATCAGCAGGAACTGACTCGGCACCGGCGTGGACAGACTCTGCATCTGCGAGGCCATCTGGGTCACGAACCCGAAGAACAGGGCCATGATCGCGCCCCAGCCCGGATGCCAGCGGCCCATGATCAACGCGGCCAGCGCGATGAAGCCGTTGCCGACGGTGATCTCCTTGGAGAACGCGCCGGTCGCGCTCAGCGTGAAGAAGGCGCCGCCGAGACCGGCGAAGACGCCGCCCGCCAGCACCGCCGACCAGCGGATGCCGACCACCGAGATCCCCACCGTGTCGGCAGCCTTCGGATGCTCGCCGACCGAACGGATCCGCAGTCCCCAGGACGTCTTGAACAGGACGATCCAGACCACCAGCACCGAGACCCCGGCCAGGTAGGCCAGGATCGTCTGCTCGAACAGCACCGGCCCGAAGAACGGCAGTGCCGACAACCCCGGGATGGCGATCTTCTCCAGCACCGGCGCCGCGTTGAACTCGCCGGACGCCGGCTCGACCAGCTGATCGAAGAGGAACCCGGTGACGCCGACGGCGAGCAGGTTCAGCACGACGCCGAGCACGACCTGGTTCACCTTGTACTTGATCGCGAACAGGGCCAGCAGGGCCGCCATCGCGACGCCGGCGAGCATCGCCGCGATCAGGCCGGCGGGCACCGACTTGGTCACGCTGCCGACCACCGAGGCGGCGAACGCCGCGGCCAGGAACTGGCCCTCGATCGACACGTTGACCACGCCGGCCCGCTCGCAGAGCACGCCGCAGAGCGCGCCGAAGATCAGCGGGGTCGCCACGGTCAGGGTGCCGGCCAGCTGGTTGCTGACCGGGAAGGGCAGGTCACGGCCGGCCGCGGCCCAGGCCAGGAAGCCGATCACGAAGGCGAGCCCGCCGACCGCACCGGCGACCGCCGGCCAGCGGCCGGGCAGCTTGATCAGATAGCCGACCCCGGCCAGCAGGCAGAGCACGCCGCAGACGGCGACCGTGGCCACGCCGGGGATCGCCAGCGTCGGCAGCTGCACCTCGTCGAACGCGTTGGACAGCGCGAACTTCGCCTCGCCCTGGGTGGACAGCAGGAAGATCAACAACAGGGCGCCGGCGACGATGATCAACACACCGGCGGAATAGCGCTGCCGCCGCTCCTCGGCGGACTCGGCCAGCTGTGGCGCCACCACCGCCGGCACGCCCTCGGTCACCGGGGCTGTCATGTCAGGGCTCCACTCGTCGGTACGACCTTGTCGGCACCCTTGTCCCGCAGCCCGCGTGCCTTGAGGAACGGCGCCACCGTGCGGACCAGGGCGGGCGCGGCGACGAACAGCACGATCAGGGCCTGCAGCACCGTGGTCAGGGTGAGCGGCGTCCCGGCCAGGCTCTGCATCGACAGGCCGCCGGCGTGCAGGGCGCCGAACAACAGCCCGGCCAGGACCGTGCCGAGCGGTCGGGCCCGGCCGAGCAGGGCGACGGTGATCGCGTCGAACCCGACGCTGCCGACCAGACCGATCGACAGCGGCACCGCGTACCCGTTGCTGCTCGGGGCCAGTGCCGCCAGGGCACCGGCCAGCCCGGCCAGCGCTCCGGCGATCGCCATCGTGATCATGGTCGTGCTGGCCACGCTCATCCCGGCCGTCGCGGCCGCGTTCGGGTTGGCGCCGACCGCCTTGATCGCGAAGCCGATCGTCGACCGCTCCAGGATCCACCAGACCAGCACCGCGGCCACGATGGCGAGCAGGAAGCCGAGGTGCAGCCGGCCACCGGTCAGCCTCGGCAGGGTCGCGTTCCAGTCCACCTCGGGCGAGATCGGGTCGGTCCGGCCGGGCCGCTGGAAGGCGGTCGTGGTGAGCAGGAACGCCAGCATGCCGGCCGCGATGTAGTTCAGCATGATCGTCACGATCACCTCGTGCGCGCCGGCCTTCGCCTTCAGCCAGCCGACGATGCCGCCCCAGACCGTACCGCCGAGGACGCCGGCGACGATGGCCACCACCAGGTGGATCACCGGCGGCAGGTGCAGCGCGAAGCCGACCCAGGCGGCCAGGATCGACCCGACGATCGCCTGGCCCTGGCCGCCGATGTTGAACAGTCCGGCCCGGAAGGCCAGCCCGACGCCGAGCCCGGCACAGATCAGCGGCGCCGCCTGCGCGGTGGTCTCGGTGATCGGCCCGTACCCGCCGAGCGAGCCGGCGAGCAGGGCCGAGTACGCCCCACCGACCTTGTCCGCCGACGCGGCCAGTGCGTCGCCCGGCCGGCCGAGGAAGTAGCTGAACGTGTTCCGCACGTCCGAGTCGGAAACGATCATGAGGATCGCGCCGATGATCAGGGCCAGCACGAACGCGACCGCGGTGGTCGCCACCTCCGACCAGGGCAGGCCGCGCAGCACCGAGCCGAAGCTGCGGCGCCGGCGGTTCGGGGTGCCGGAAGGCTGGGGTTGGGTGGCGGTCACCGCTGATCCTCCCCGTCGGGACCGGCCTGGTCGGCGAGCTGGGCGTCCAGGATGGCGTCCTCCTCGATCGCACTGGTCACCGACGCCGAGGCCATCGCCTCGTCCGCCGGCACTCCGGCCATCATCAGGCCGAGCACCTCGCGCGACGTGTCCGGGTCGACGATCCCGACGATCCGGCCGCGGTACATGACCGCGATCCGGTCGGCCAGCGCCGCCACCTCGTCCAGTTCGCTGGAGACGATGATCACGGCGGTGCCCTGGTCCCGTTCCTCGACCAACCGCTGGTGCAGGAACTCGATCGCGCCGACGTCGACGCCGCGGGTCGGCTGGGACGCGATCAGCACCGACAGCGGCCGGGACAGCTCGCGGGCCAGCACCAGTTTCTGCTGGTTGCCGCCGGACAGCGACGCCACCGGTTCCTTGATCGACTGGGTCCGGATGTCGAACTCGCCGACCCTTTCGGTGGCGTTCTGGTCGATCCGCTTCAGGTTCAGCGACAGGCCCTTGGCGTACGGCAGCTCGTCGAAGCTGTTCAGGACCAGGTTCTCGGCGACGCTGAAGGTGCCGACGAAGCCGTCGTGCTGCCGGTCCTCCGGGACGTAGCCGAGCCCGGCGTCGATCCGCCGCCGCGGCGACAACTGTTGGATCGGCCTGCCGTCCAGGAACACCTTGCCGCCGGCCAGCGGCGCGACCCCGATCAGCGCCTCGGCCAGCTCGCTCTGGCCGTTGCCCTGAACCCCTGCGATACAAAGGATCTCGCCGCCGCGGGCGGCCAGCGAAAGATCATCGACGACGACGGTGCCGTTCGGCGCGACGACCGTGGCGCCCTCGACCACCAGCCGGTCCGGGCCGACCTCGGGTTCTTCCTTCGCCACCTGCAGGCTGACCGCACGGCCGACCATCAGTTCGGCCAGCCGGGCCTCGGACTCGGCCGGATCGGCCTGGCCGACCACCTTGCCGCGCCGGATCACGGTGATCTTGTCCGCGATCGCGCGCACCTCGCGCAGCTTGTGGGTGATGAACACGATCGCCTTGCCCTCGTCCCGGAGCGACCGCATCACGGTGATCAACTCGTCGGTCTCCTGCGGAGTGAGCACCGCCGTCGGCTCGTCGAAGATCAGGAACCGGGCGTCGTTGGCGAGCGCCTTGAGGATCTCGACCCGCTGCTGGATCCCGACCGGCAGATCCTCCACCCGCGCGTCCGGGTCGACGTCGAGCCCGTACCGGTCGGACAGTTCACGGACCAGCCGGCGGGCCCGCCTGAGATCGAGCAGCGCGGAACGCTCCCGGCCCAGGATCAGGTTCTCCGCGACGGTGAACACGTCGACCAGCATGAAGTGCTGGTGCACCATGCCGATCCCGGCCGCCATCGCCTGCTTCGGGTTGCGCGAGACCAGCGGGACGCCGTCCACCTCGATCGAACCCCCGTCGGGCTGCAGCAGCCCGTACAGGACGTTCATCAGGGTCGACTTGCCGGCGCCGTTCTCCCCCAGCAGGCAATGGATCTCGCCCGGAACGATGTCCAGGCTTACGCGATCGTTGGCCACCAGCGAACCGAACCGCTTGGTGATCTCGATCAGCCGGAGCCCGTGACCGGGCTCCGGCGCAGCAGTGCTCGACATATCGCCCTCCGACTCAGGCGGTGGACGGGGACTACTTCGGCTGGGCCTTCGATTCGATCTTGATCGTCCCGGCCTGGATGTCGGCCTTGATCTTGTCCAGTTCGGTCTTCAGCTCGGCCGGGACCTTGCCGTCGAACTCGTGGAACGGGGACAGACCGGTGCCGTCGTTGGCCAGGGTGCCGACGTACGGCTCGTTGGTGAAGGAACCGTCCACGGCCGCGGCGATCGAGTCCTTCACCGCGACGTCCATCGCCTTGTAGACACTCGAGATCAGGTTCGGGCAGTACGCCTCGGCGCTGACACAGCCGTCGGTGTCGACCCAGATCGCGTTCACCTTGCCGCCGCTGGCCTTGGCCACCTGCAGCGCGCCCTCACCGGACGGACCGGCCACCGGGAAGATGATGTCCGCGCCCTGGCTGGACAGGTTCTCGGCGATCTGCTTGCCGCCGGCCACGTTGTCGAACGGCTTGTCGCCGGGCACGAACTGGCCGTCCTGCTTGGCCGCGTCCCAGCCGATCACCTGGACCGAGGCGCCCTTCTGCTGGTTGTAGTACTGCACGCCCTGGGCGTACCCGTCCATGAAGATCGTCACGGTCGGGATGTTGGCGCCGCCAAAGGTTCCCACCTTCTTGGTCTGCGACATCCCGGCGGCCAGGTAGCCGGCCATGAAGCTGGACTCGGCCGTGTTGAACTCGAGCGGCTTCAGGTTCTTCACGTCGGCGAACTTCGCCGGGTCGTTGAAGTCGACGATGGCGAACTCGACCTCGGGGTTCTGCTTGGCCGCGGCCAGGGTGGCGTCACCGAGCAGGAAGCCGACGGTGACGACCATGTTGCAGTCGGCGTCGACCATCGACTGGATGTTCTTGGCGAAGTCGGCCGTGTTGGTCGACTCGACCTGGCCGGTCTCGATGCCCAGCTCGGTCTTCGCGTCGGTCAGCCCCTTGTAGGAGGTCTGGTTGAACGACTTGTCGTCGAAGCCTCCGGCGTCGGAGACCATGCAGGCCTTGAAGTCGCTGGCGCCGGCCGGTGCCGAGCTCGACGTGCCGCCGCTGGGAGCAGCCGACGACGGCGTCGCCCCCGGCGGCTCGGCACAACCGGCCATCGTCAGGATGACCGCGGCCGCGATCGCGGGACCGGCAATGAGAGACTTCTTCACGTACTGCCTCCTCGGCGCGCTGAAACGTCCTCCCGAGCCCAGGATCAACGCCTCATCCTTGCCCTGGCTGTCGGGTCATTCCGCACTGTAATGGCAGATCGCTGGGGCCGAGAAACCCGCACGGGGTGGATACCCAGTTGTAACCATCGTTGCCGATGATCAGCGATCGACCCCGGCAGCCAGCCCCGCCAGCAGCCGTACCCCGGAGCCGATGCAGGCCTCGTCCACGTCGAACAACGGCGTGTGGATGTCGGGCACCCGGCCGACGCCGACCGGCCGGACGCCGAGCCGGGCCAGCGCGCCGGGCACCTCCCGGAGCATCCAGGCGAAGTCCTCGCCGCCGAGCGACTGCTCGGTCGGCTGCACGCTGTCCGGCCCGAGCATCGTGCGGGCGACGGCGGCCATCCGGCTCACCTGCTCGGTGTGGTTGACCGTCGGCGGCACGCCCTGGCTGATCACGATCTCGCAGGAGACGCCGTACGGTTCGACGATCTGGGCCAGCAGCGACGGCAGCAGGCCCTCCGCCTCCTGCCAGGCGGCCAGTTGCAGCGCCCGCAGGGTGCCCTCGATCTGGCCCGACTGCGGGATCGCGTTCGCCGCACTGCCGGCGTTGACCCGGCCCCAGACCAGCGAGACGCCGCCGCGCGGGTCGATCCGGCGGGACAGCAGGAGCGGCGCCTGGGTGGCCAGCGCGCCGATCGCGCCGACCAGATCCGCGGTCAGGTGCGGTCGGGAGGTGTGGCCGCCGGACCCGGTCAGAGTGACCTGGACCTTGTCCACGGCGGAGGTGATCGGCCCCGGGGACAGCCCGACCTGACCGACATCGGTGCGCGGGTCGCAGTGCAGCGCGTACACCTCGCTCAGGTCCTTGCAGGCGCCGTCGGCGATGGCGTCCAGGGCACCGCCGGGCGTGGTCTCCTCGGCGGGCTGGAAGATCAGCCGGACCCCGTTGCGCAGTAGGCCTTCGCGGCGCAGCCGGGCCAGCACCAGCGCCGTGCCCAGCAACACGGTCGTGTGCACGTCGTGACCGCAGGCATGGCAGGCGCCCGGCACCGTCGAGGCGTAGGCGGTCTGCTTGCCGTCCGAGATCGGCAGCGCGTCGATGTCCGCGCGGAGCCCGATCACCGGCGCGTCGCCCTCCGGCTCGAGGTCGCAGAGCCCGCCGGTGCCCACCGCGAGCACCCGGAAGTCCAGCCCGGCCTCGGCCAGCAGCGACCCGATCTTCGCCGTCGTCCGGTGCTCGGTACGGCCGATCTCGGGATGCGCGTGCAGGTCACGCCGGATCTCGACCAGCCGGTCCCGCAGAGCATCGGTGGCCGCAGAGATGGTTTGTTCCACCGCCCCAGTCTGGCATGACCGAAATCGAGCGCACTCGGGCCGAAAGCGGTGTTCCCGGCCCTTTTCGCGCCGAGTGCGCTGGATTTCGGTCATCCACAGCCGTGCACCCACCGAATCCCCCATCCACAGACTTTCTCGGGCCCGGCTGAAACCGCCTCCAGTTGCGCATAACCCGAACATGACCACGTTGTTCGTACCCCGGTCCCCGTACTTGAAACGCAAGCTGCTGCGCCTGGCCGAGCGCGGCGCCGTCGTCCGGCTCTATCCCGGGATCTACTGCGATCCCGGCCTTGCGACCTCGCCCGAGGTCCGGATCCACGGCGCCGCGCTCTGGTCCGGCGACGGCGTCCTGCTCGGCGCAGCGGCGGCCAGGATCACCTTCTGGCCGGACATCGCCGTGCCGGTCGTGTCCATCGGAGTCTCGTCCGATCGTGTACCGCCGCCCGGCGTCAGGCTGCACCGCGGCCGCATCGCGCCGGACCTGATCATGGAACGCCAAGGGCTGCGCTGCACCGTTCCGGCGCTGACCGCACTCGACCTCGGTGGGAACGGGATCGATGAAGCGCTTCGGCGTGGTGCGGTGACGCTGGATCAGCTCCACCAGGCCATCGCGACCAGCCCGCACCGCTACGGCAACCGGGAACGGCGCCTGCTGCTGCACGAGTCCCGCGACGAGCCGTGGTCGGAGGCCGAACGCCTGCTGCACCGGTTGCTGCGCAGAGCCAAGATCACCGGGTGGCGGACCAACGTCGAGGTCTGGTGCGGCTCCCAGCAGTACTTCATCGACGCGGCGTTCGGCCGGCTCCTGCTCGGGATCGAGGTGGACGGCTACGCGGTGCACGGCCAGCGGGGCCAGTTCGAGCGGGACCGGCAGAAGTGGAGCGACCTGACCGCGGCCGGCTGGACCCTGCTCCATTTCACCTGGCACCAGCTCGCCGAACGCCCGGACTGGGTGATCGAGACGATCCAGCGGACCCTGCGCCGAAAGCCACGCTGACCGAGATCCAGCGCACTCGGGCCAGAACGTGCCCTATCGCGCCGAACCTCCGAGTGTGCGCTGGATTTCGGTCATCCGCGGGTGGTGTGCCGATTCAGCGTGCGCGGGGTCGGTTCGAGCGGGATCGGCATGGTGGAGCGCCGCCGGACTCGGTGATCGCCGAAAGTCCATTGCCGCGCGGAGGGGGCGCGGTTAGCGTCGCCCCATGGCCGCCCTCAGAGAGATCGTGATCGACTGCCGGCACCCCGCGTCGCTGGCCCGGTTCTGGGCGGCGGTGCTGGACGGGTACGAGGTGCTGCCGTACGACGAGGCGGAGATCGCCCGACTGGCCGCGCTCGGGTTCACGCCCGAGACGGACCCGACGGTCGGGGTCGGCGGGCCGGGCCCGACGCTCTTCTTCCAGCTCGTTCCGGAGTCCAAGATCACCAAGAACCGGGTCCACCTCGACGTCGAGGCGCCGGACCGGTCCGCGGAGGTGGACCGGCTGCTCGGGCTGGGTGCCAGCGTGCACCAGGTGCTGGACAGCTGGACCACCCTGCTCGACCCGGAGGGCAACGAGTTCTGCGTGGCCGATCCCACCTGATCGGCAGGACCGACCGGTCAGGGGTGGTTCGCGCGGTAGAACATTTCGAACTGGATGCCGTCCGGGTCCTTGAAGGTGAGGACGGACCCGTAGTCGCGATCAGCGATCGGCGAACAGGTCACCCCGAGACGCTGAAAATGATCAAGCCAATCGTCCAGGCCGGCGCGGGTGTCGACCTTGAAACCCAGGTGGTCGAACCCGGTCCGTCGAGGATCGAAGGGTTCGCCCTGGTTCTCGTCGTGCTGCTGGAACTCGATGATCGTCGCCGTCGCGGGATGCAACAGCAGGATCCCGCGCCAACCGTCCCCGCTGGACCGGTCGAGCTCCTGGAGGTCGAAGACCCGAGACCACCACTGGGCGCTTCGGTCGGCGTCGCGGGCCGAGAACGAGATGTGTGAGACCTTGCTGAATGTCGGCATCGGACTTTTCCGGTCCAAGCTGTTGAGCGCAGGATGCGCCGGATCGGAGGCCCCGTCAAGAGGTTCAGCGGTACGCCCTCGACTGCAGCTCGTAGAGCTCCGCATAGAGATCACCGCGCTCGATCAAGGTTTCATGATCACCGACCTCGCGGATCCGGCCCTGGTCCAGGACGATGATCAGGTCGGCCATCCGGACCGTGGAGAAGCGGTGCGAGACGAGCAGCGTCACTCCGCCCCGGCTCCGGGCGTCGCCCGCCGCGGCGGTGAAGCGCTCGAAGAGGGCGTGCTCGGTCTGCGGGTCGAGCGCGGCGGTCGGCTCGTCCAAGATCACCAACAGCGGATCCGGCCGGATCAGGCCGCGGGCCAGGGCGAGCCGCTGCCATTGGCCGCCGGACAGGTCGATGCCGCCCCAGGCCGTGCCGAGCTGGGTGTCCAGGCGCTCCGGCAGGTCGGCCACCACCGGCCCGGCGTCGGCCCGGGCGACCGCGTCCGCGACGGCGTCCCGGTCGTCGATCCGGTCCAGGTCGCCGATGCCGACGGCCTCTCGGGCCAGGAACTCGAACGCCACGAAGTCCTGGAAGGTCGCGCTGACCCGGCGCCGCCACAGGTGCGGGTCGATCCGGTCCAGGTCGGTGCCGTCGATCATGATCGAACCCGCGTCGGGCTGGTAGAAGCCGGACAGCAGCTTCACCAGGGTGGTCTTGCCGGCGCCGTTCTCGCCGACCAGGGCGACCACCGCTCCGGCCGGCAACCGCACTGACACCCGGTCCAGCACCCCACGGCCGCCCGGCGCTCCGGGGTAGCCGAACGAGACGTCGGTGAGCGTGATCCCGTCACCCAACCGGTCCGGGATCGGCGCGGGATCGACCGGCCGGTGCCGCGCCGTCGCCGCATAGTCCTCCAGCCAGAGCAGGCGATCCGCCGTCTTCAGACCGCGGACGAAACTCGTCCCGTACGCCACGCCGACCATGACCATGCCGCCGAGCTGGGTGGCCAGCCCGACCGCCAGGACGACGTCGCCCGGGGTGGCCCGGCCGGCCAGTGCGAGCATGATCACGACGGCGACGGCGGCGATGTAGCCGGCGGCCGAGATCGCCGCGTCCAGCAGCCGGAGCCGGGTCGCCCGCCAGCCGGCCGCGTTGCGGATGCCGTTGACCTCGGCCGCGGCCGCCCGGTGCCGCCGGACCAGCTCGTCCACGGAGCCGAAGATCCGGAGCTCCTTGCCGGTGTCGGCCTCGGTACCGACGGCGAACAGGTGCCGGCGCCGGCGCTCCGACTCGCTGGTCGCCTCGTCGGCGGCGATCTCCAGGTCGGTGCTGCGCCGGCCGACCAGCACCGAGACCACCGCGATGATCAACAGCCCGAGCAGCACCGGATGGATGGCGGCCAGCATGATCGCCGACGCGATCAGGCCGACCAGCGCGCGGACGATGCCGGTGGTGGCGTTGACCATCGTGCCGAGGCCGTCCCGGTCCTCCCTGATCCGCTGCATCTGGTCCAGGTAGTCGGACCGCTCGTAGTGGGCGATCCCGTCGGTGCCGCCGGCCAGTTCCATCAGCCGCCGGTCGGCGAGCTCGCGGGCCCGTTCCAGCACGACGAAGACGAAGCTCACGTACACGAAGACGTTGAGCAGCGAGAGCCCGATCAGCACCGCGATCACCAGACCGGTGATCAGGCCGAGCCACAGGTCGACCTGCGCCACGGCGTCGATGATCAACTTTCCGCCGTACGCCAGCAGCGGCCCGAACGCCGCCATCAGCACGCCGGTGATCAACTGGCCGACCGCGGCACCGGGCGCGGCCCGGAAGCCGAAACCCAGCGAGATCCGGTAGGCCCGCCACAGTCGCCGGGCCTTCGTACCCCATTCCTTGATCATGATCAACTCCGTCCGGCGAAGCGTTCGGCCTGCAGCGTGAACATCCGGGCATAGGCACCACCGGCCGCCAGCAACTGGTCGTGATCACCGTCCTCGGCGATCACGGGGCCGCCGGCGTCGGGATCGAGGACGACGATCCGGTCGGCCCGGCGGACGGTGGAGAACCGATGCGAGATGAGCCAGGTGGTCAGACCCTCGGTCAGTTCCAGGAAGCGGTCGTAGAGCGCCGCCTCGGCCCGGACGTCCAGCGCGGCGGTGGGCTCGTCGAGCACCAGCACCCGGGCGCCGGCCTGGACCGCGAACATGGCCCGGGCCAGCGCGACCCGCTGCCACTGGCCGCCGGACAGGTCGACGCCGCCGGTGTACTCGCGGGACAGCACGGTGTCCCAGCCGTCCGGCAGCACCTCGATCACCGACTCCAGCCCGGCCCGCTGGGCGGCCAGCTCCAGCCGGTCCCGGTCACCGGCGTACTGCGGCGCGCCGAGGGCGATGTTGTCGGCGATGGTCAGGTGATAGCGGGCGAAGTCCTGGAACAGCACGGCCAGCCGGGACCGCCAGCCGTCCGGCTCCAGGTCGGCGAGGTCGATCCCGTCCACGGTGATCCGGCCGGCTGTCGGCCGGTACAGCCCGCAGAGCAGCTTCACCAGCGAGGTCTTGCCCGCGCCGTTGCGTCCCACCACGGCCAGCGACCGGCCGGCCGGAACGACCAGGTCGAGGCCGTCGATCGCCGCCCTCTCGGCGTTCGGGTAGCGGAACGTCAGGTTCTCGAACCTGATTTCTCGGCACGGCAGATCCTGAGGAACCTCGCGACGCCGGGTCAGCGCAGGCGCCCGCTGCGACGGCGCGTCCACCGCGTCCAGCCGGTCCGACATCGCCAGGACCTTGGGCACCAGCAGCGCCGCGGCGGCCAGGTGGGCGTTGTCGTCGTCGAAGGCCATGAACGAGTTCACGCCGGCGAGCGCCTGGACGAAGACCGCGACCGCCGCCAGGGAGAGCGCGGCCGGGCCGGGGCCGACGCCGAGGCCGGCCGCCACCAGCAGCCCGTACGAGAGCGTGTCGACGACGATGATCGCGAGAACGGAGCCACCGACGGACCGCGGATCCGGCCGCCGGGCCCGCCAGACCGGGCGCATCGCGGACAGCCAGGACTCCTCGAACCGGCCGATCAGCCAGTCCCGCAGGCCGAAGATCCGCAACTCCTTCGCCGGTCCTGCCTCGAGGACGAGGTCGCGCAGGTATTCGGAGCGGCGCAGCGCGCTGCTCTGGCCGTAGACGACGGCGCCGATCTTGACGTACTCGCGCTGCATCAGCAGCAACGTCAGCGGCCAGATGATCAGCCAGACGACGCCGAGCCACCACTGCAGGGCGAACAGGACGCCGGCCGAGGCGAGGGCCCGGAGCCAGGAGGGCAGGGCCCGCGGCAGCGCCTCGACGGCTCGGCCGGCCCGGTTCAGGTCGCTGCCGAGGCCACGGGCGATCCGGATCTCGTCCAGCGTCTCCGGATCCTCGAGGTGCGCGATGCCCTCCGGCCGGCCGACCGCCGCCATCACCCGCTCGGCGAGGTGGCTGTCCAGTTCCCGCCCGAGGGCCTGGCCCGCCGTCATCGCGACCGGCGCGACCATCCGGTCGACCAGCACCAGGGCGCCCACGGCGACCAGCAGCCGGAACGTCTCCGACATGGCGGCGGAGCCCGACCCACCCGCGATCGCCGCCGGGATCGACCCGATCAGCAGGCCGGTCAGCACCGCCGCCGCGACCGGCAGTGCCGCGGTCACCAGCACGGAGCCACCGAGGACCGCCGCCAGCCGACGGTCCAGCCGGGGCAGCAGCCGGAGCAGGGTGAGCACGCCGCGGCCTGACGAGGCCAGCCGGTCCAGCCGATTTCGCAGCATCATGGCGTCATGATGACATCATTTTGACGCCTACCGCAAGGCTCCTAGATGTCAGACCGCTCGGCCCAGTCCAGCCAGTCGGCCAGCGCACGGCGGATCGGCGTGGCCGCCGCACCGAGCCCCGTGATCGCCGAGCTGCCGACCACGAAGTCCTCGGCGAACTCGTACTCCATCTCCACCAGCTCCCGCGCGGTCCGATCGATCAGCCCGGCCGCCCGGACCATGATCATCGGGATCCGGCGGATCCGCGGCCGGTGCCCGGCCAGCCGGTACAGCTCGCCCACCATGGCCCGGGTGGTCCACGGTTCCGGGTCGGCCGGCAGGTGCCAGACCCGGCCGACTGCCTCCGGATGATCACCGAGCAGTACCAGGCCGGCGGCCAGGTCGGGCAGATAGCCGAAGCTGTGCCGGGTGTCGGGATCGCCAAGCAGGGTTGCCACCCGGCCCGCCCGGACGGCCGTGATCACCGGGTCGCCGAGCACGGTCCCGAGCCCGGCCTCGGGGCCGAAGTAGTCGGCAGCCCGCCCGGCAACGGCCTGCACCCGGCCGGCCCGGTGGGCGGCCCAGAGCTCGGCGTTCATGATCATCCGGACCCGACCCTTGCGGGTGTGCGGCCGCTCCGGCGTCACCTCGGTCAGCGGCTGCCCGTGCGACCGTCCGTAGGCATAGAGGTTGTCCACGACCACCAGCCGCGCCCCGGCCCGTTCGGCGATCCGGATGGCGGCGCGCTGCAGGTCCGGAAACTCCTCGGCCCACCGGTGATAGGCAGGATTGAGCGCCTGGTACACGACCCGGACCCCGTCGACGAGCCGCCGATCGGTGATGTCGCCGGTGACATCAAGAGCGATGGACTCGACGCCGTCCGGCAACCCCGCCGCACCGGAACGCGTGACCACGCGAACCCGGTCACCCCGTTCGGCGAGCCGGCGCGCGACGGCCCGGCCGACCGGCCCGCCACCCAGCACCAGGGACGTCATCGCCGCACCTCCCGCCGGACCAGCCCGAACAGCAGCAGCCCGGACCCGAGCGTGGCCACCAGTGCACCCGACGCACCGAACGTGGCGTACTGCCGCTCGACATCGACACCGATCGCGGCCGTGACCAGCCAGCCGGCGGCCATGATCACCGCACTGGCCCCGACCCAGGCCGCCCGCGCCCGGGCCGCCGCAGGCAGCACGACCGCCTGCGCCGCCCCGAGCACCAGCCCGGTGATCGCCCCCTGACCGACCAGCTCCGCCAGCGAGGTCCGGTAGCCGACCGCCGCCGAGCCGAGCACCAGGCCGGCCGCGGTGCCGATCATGGTGGCCAGCGGCCAGCGCACCGCAGGCAGCCGGTCACGCGCGGCCAGCGCCTGCCCGGAGCCCACGACCAGCCCGACCACGGCACCGCCCACCGCTGCCGGACCGGGGCCGTCGACCGGCCCGGCCACAGCGGTCGCCAGCGCACCGCCGATCGGGTAGCCGAACACGGTGGCACCCCAGGCCAGCCACCACAGCGATCTCTTCATGATCATCCCCCTGATCCCTAACACTGCACACCGTGCAGAGTAATCATCACTGTACACTGTGCAGCAATAGTCGACGAGAGGACGCGACGTGCCGGGACCGCGACGAGGCTTGACCGAGCCGGAGGTGCTGGCGGCCGCCTTCGCGGTGCTGTCGGACGGTGGGCCGGCCGCGGTATCGATCCGGGCGGTCGCGGCCGGCCTCGGCATCTCGCCGAACTCCGTCTACACCTACTTCCCGAGCAAGGCCGCCCTGCTCCAGGGCATGGCGGAGGAGCTGCTGGCCGAGCTCCGGCCGGGCCGTGGCAGGGCGGCGCCGCGGCAGCGCCTGACCACCCTCGCCGACCGGGTGCGGAGCCGGCTGCTGGCCCGGCCCGGCGCGATCGCGGTGATCATGAGCGCGCCGTTGACCGGACCGAACGCACTCCGGTTCGGCGAGGACCTGATCGCGATCTTCGTCGAGGCCGGACTGGGCGTGGCCGACGCGGCCCGGGCGAGCTACGCCTTCCAGGTGCAGGTGCTGGGTTCGATCGCGCTCGCCGAGGCCGGCCCCGCCGAGCGTTCCGTACCCGAGCTGACCGCGTTCCCGCTCACCGAGCAGAGCTGGCCGGTGATCGCGGGCTACGACTCGGCGGCCCAGTTCCGCTGGACCGTACGGCAACTGCTGGACGGCCTGATCGGACCGCCGGGTGGGGCTACCGTGTCGTCATGACGACCTGGAAGGACTTCGCCGAGGAATCGCCGAGGGTGTCCGGGCTGTTCGCCCGCCGCCACGCCGCGACCGGCAACCTCTGCCTGCTCGGCACCCTGCGTTCCGACGGCTACCCGCGGATCAGCCCGGTCGAGCCGCGGATCTTCGAAGATCATCTCGTGATCGCCGGGATGCCCGGCACCACCAAGTTCCGTGACCTCGGCCGCGATCCCCGCTTCACGCTGCACACGGCCACGGTCGACCCGCACGTGGCCGAGGGCGACGCCAAGCTCTGGGGCGTGGTGCACGACCTGCAGGACGAGGACCTGCACCGCCGGTTCGCCGACTGGCTGTTCGCCGACAGCGGCTTCGACCTGCGCGGCCGACGGTTCGACCCGTTCTACGTGGCCGACATCGAGGGCGCCTCCTCGGTGGAGATCGACGACGGGCTGTTGATCACGGTCTGGCAGCCCGGGCAGCCCGAGCGGGCGGTCCGGAAATGAGCCTGCCCGCGGCCTACCGGTTCCGGATCGGCGTTCCACCGGTGCCCGACTATCTGAGGCTGCGCAGCGAGTCCGGGCTCACCCCGCGCACCCGGGAGCAGGCCGAGCTGGCCCTGCCCGGCAGCTGGCGGGCCTGCCACGTGGTCCACGACGGCGGCGAAACGGTCGGCATGGGCCGCGTGATCGGCGACGGCGGCTGGTACTTCCACGTCGTCGACATGGCGGTGCTGCCCGCCCACCAGCGCCAGGGCATCGGCGACGCCGTGCTGACCTGGCTGGTCGACGAGATCCGTACCGCAGCGCCGCCGAAGGCCTTCGTCTCGCTGATGGCCGACCCGCCCGGCCGCAGGCTCTACGCCAAGCACGGCTTCACCGAGGACCGCGACCGCTCCATCGGCATGGCCCTCTGGACCTAGCGAGCGGCGTCAGCCGATGCTGCGGATCAGCCGCTCGGCGGCGTCGATGATCATGGTCGTCTCGTGCTCCCAGGCCGGCTCCTGACCCCGGTACGGGCCGGTAGCCAGCGAGATCGCGACGGCGGCGGCGCGCAGCCGCAGTTCGACCGGGTCGACCCGGGTGTCGAAGACCGGGACCCAGTCCCGGATCAGCCGGCTCACCCGGGCCGCCTGCTCGGCGTTCATCCGCTGCACCGACGACAGGTGCGCCAGCAGGCAGGCAAGATCATCGGCGCGCCGGCCGGGGCCGATCGTGTCGATGTCGAGGATGCCGCTGACGCCGGTGGCCGACACGAACAACTGACCCTCGTGGAAGTCGCCATGGGTCGGCTCGGTGCCGAGCGGGATCCCGGCCAGCCCGGTCCGGATCTGCTCGGTCAGCCAGTCCAGCCGCGGCCGCAGCGAGGGCAGCGCGGCGGCGACCATGGTCGAGTACTGCTCCACCGCGTCGGACCACGGGTTGCGCCGGCTCAGCGCGGCCACCTCGACCGGCATCGCGTCGAGCACGCCGATCAGCTGTTCGGCGGTGCAGGGCGGCTCCGGGTCGAAGATCGCCTGGGCCAGCGGCCGGCCCGGCAGTTGCCGCAGCACCAGCAGGAAATCCGGCGTCACCGCGGCGATCGGCGGCGCCGGCACGCCGGCCGCGAGCAGCAACTGGTGCCGCCGCACGGTCGGCTCGAACAGCCGCTCCCGGAGCACCTTGATGAAGAACGTCTCCGGCCCGGCGGCCGTGGTCACGGTCGCCCGCAGCACGGCCCGGCGGCGCGGCCGGTAGCCGATCATCTCGAGTTCGACCTGGCCCGGCAGCACCGGCGCCGACAGCACCTGGTGCGCGGTCAGCAGCTCGGCGACGTCGTCGGCGAACGCGGCCCGGACCAGGCCGGGCAGCTCCGGATCGCGCGGATAGAGCCAGACCGCGACCTCCCGCTCGCCGTCGGCGAAGATCACCGCGTTCTCGTCGCTGGTCGAGCGGCCGCCGGCGCGGGCGCTGGCCCCGAGCAGTTCGGTACGGCGGCCGAACGGCCAGTCCACCGTCGCCGTATAGGTGGCCGTCGTCGACCGGCGCGGATTGGCGTCGACGTGGTCCAACTGCCAGGAGATCAGCCGGCCGCCGCCGTGTGCCACCGCGGCGGTGAGCAGGTCGGCGACTTCCGGCGACGTGAGCAGGCCCGAGCCGTCGGGGTCGCGGGTGACGCTACTCATCACGGATCGATCTTCGCATGCCTGGTACGGGTGCGGGGCGCCTCAGCGAGGCAGCAGGCCGACCTTGTCGTAGACCTCGGCCACGGTGGCGGCGGCGATGGACCGGGCGCGCTCCGCGCCGGCGGCCAGGATGCCCTCGAGCTCGGTGCGCTCCTCGATCAGGCCGAGCGCCCGTTCCCGGTACGCACCGCCGACCTCGCCGACGACGTCGGCCACGGCACCCTTCAAGTCCCCGTACCCCTTGCCGGCGAAGGAATCCACCAGTTCCTCGATCGACGTCCCGGTCAGCGCGGACAGGATGGTCAGCAGGTTCGCCACGCCCGGCTTGGCCTCCTCGTCGTAGCGGATCTCCCGCTCCGAGTCGGTGACCGCCGACTTGATCTTCTTGATGTTGATCTTGGGCTCGTCGAGCAGCTCGATGATGCCGGCCGGCGAGGACGACGACTTGCTCATCTTGCCGACCGGGTCGGCCAGGTCCGCGATCCGGCCGACCGACTTGACGATGTGCGGCTCCGGCACCACGAACGTCCGGCCGTAGCGATGGTTGAACCGCGCCGCCAGGTCCCGGGTCAGCTCCAGGTGCTGCCGTTGATCTTCGCCGACCGGCACCCGGTCGGCCTTGTAGATCAGGATGTCGGCCGCCATCAGGATCGGGTACGTGAACAGGCCGACACTCGCCTGATCACCCAGTCCGCGGGCCGACTTGTCCTTGAACTGGGTCATCCGGTTGGCCTGGCCGAACCCGGTCAGGCAGCCGAGGATCCAGCTCAGTTGGGTGTGCTCGGGCACGTGCGACTGGATGAAGATCGTCGACTTCTCCGGATCGACTCCGGCCGCGATCAACTGCGCCGCGCTGCGCAGGGTGCGCTGCCGCAGCTCCTTCGGGTCCTGCTCGACGGTCAGCGCGTGCAGGTCGGCGACGCCGTAGAACGCATCATGATCATCTTGCAGCGGCACCCACTGCCGCAGCGCGCCCAGGTAGTTGCCGAGGTGCAGCGAGGCCGCGGTCGGCTGGACCAGCGAGAGCACCCGAGGCTTCGTGGTCCGGTCGTCCCGGCCCTGCGCGCCGGCCGTCGCGGCCGGATCTGCGGTCGTCGTGTCAGCAGACATGGGCGACATTGTTACTCACCCGCCGCCGGACCCGGCGCACCGGGCTCGTGCGGGTCAGCCTCCGGAGCCCGGCTCGCCGCCGGGTCGGTGTCCGGCGGCGGCTCGGCGGCGAGCTCGGGCGCATCCAGCCGGCGGACGCCGACCGCGGTCACCCGGCGCCCGCTCAGCTCGGCGACGCGCAGCTCGAACCGGACCGGGACCACGTCCTCGTCCTCCGGGTCGACCGGGCCGACCACCTCGACCAGCAGGTCGCCGACCTTGGCCAGCCGGCCCAGCCGGGCCACCACGAATCCGGCCACCGTGTCGTACGGGCCGTCGGGCAGCGGCAGGGTGAACCGGTCGGCGAACTCGTCCAGCGTGGTCAGTCCGTCGATGATCACCTCGCCGCCGTTGTCGGCCGGCCGTTCGGTGACGATGTCGTACTCGTCGGTGATGTCGCCGACCAGTTCCTCGACCAGGTCCTCCATCGTGACGATGCCGGCCGTGCCGCCGTACTCGTCGGCGACGATCGCCAGGTGTGCCGAATCGCGCCGCATCATGGTGAGCGCGTGCAGCACCCGTACCGTCTCGGGCAGGGAGAGCACCGGCCGGACCAGTTCGCGGACCGGCACCGTGCTCCGGGACGGGTCGCTGTGGAAGAGGTCCCGGACGTGGATGAAGCCGAGGATGTCGTCGGCCGACCGGCCGGTCACCGGATACCGGGATCGCGGCGCGTCGGCGGTCTCCCGGACGGCGCGGTGCACCGGCATGTCCCCGGGCAGGAAGTCCACCTCGGTCCGCGGCACCATCACCTCGCGCAGCCCGCGGTCGCCGGCGGCGAAGACGTCCTCGACGATCTGCCGTTCCTCCGCGCCGAGCGTCGAGGAGGTGCTGACCAGGGAGCGGATCTCCTCGTCGGTCACCTCCTCGCGGGCGGCCTTCGGGTCGCCGCCGAGCAGCCGGACCAGGCCGTCGGTGGAGACGCCGAGCAGCCAGATCACCGGGCGGGCCAGCCGGGCGATAAAATCGACCAGCGGCGCGAGCGCCAGCGCGAACGACTCCGCCCGCTGCAGGGCCAGCCGCTTCGCGGTCAGCTCGCCGACCACGATCGAGACGTAGGAGATGATGATCGTCACCACGACCAGGGCGATCGTGCCGCCGACGGCCTCCGAGATCGGCAGCACCTGGGCCAGCAGCGGCCCCAGGTCGTCGGCCAACGTCGCGCCACCGAACGCGGCGGACAGGAAGCCGGCCAGGGTGACGCCGATCTGGACGGCGGACAGGAACCGGTTCGGGTTCTCACTCAGCCGGGCGACGGTCCGGCCGCTCTTGCTCCGTTGGGCGAGTTGTTTGACCTGGCTGTCCCGCAACGAGACCAGGGCCATCTCGGCGGCGGCGAAGACACCGCCGATCAGGATGAAGACGAAGATGACGAGGATGTTCAGCAGGGTGTCGTTCACGGACACACCTGCTGCGTACTGTGACTTTCCCCGTCGTCGGTCGGCGCAGCCTCGGCATCCGGCACGGGGCCCGGATCCGGCGCGTGTTCGCTGATCACCGGCGTTACTTTAGTGCCGTGCCGTCCCCCTCGGGGACGGCGCGGCCTGGGGTGTTGGATAGGGCCATGGCGACCGATCGGCCGAGTGCCGGAGACCGGCACGGCCGGGTGTTCCCCGACGAGGTCCCGATCCTGGCCGATCCGTCCGGACGGATCCGGCTGCGGGCCCACACCGAGGCCGATCTGCCGGCCATCGTCGAACAGAGCAACGACCCCGACGCGCGGCGCTGGACCCCGGTCCCGATCCCGGCCGACGGGTACGGGCTCGCCGAGGCCCGCGAGTACGCCCTCGGCGTCATCCCGGCCGGCTGGCGGTCCGGGACCGGCTTCGGCTGGGCGATCGACGCCGTCCTCGGGCATGGCCACCGCTATGCCGGCTCGGTCGACCTCGGGCTGCGCGACGACGGCAGTGCCGAGATCGGGTTCAGCCTGCATCCGGCCGCCCGTGGCCACGGCGTGATGAGCACCGCGGTGCGGCTGGTCCGTGATTATGGCTTCGACAGGTTGGGGGTACGGGTGCTCCGCTGGCGCGCCCGGGTCGGCAACTGGCCGTCCCGACGGGTGGCTGCCGCGGCCGGCTTCCGGTTCGACGGCCGGATCCGGCGATCGCTCGACATCCGCGGTGAGCTGGTCGACGGCTGGGTCGCCACGATGACCTGCGACGATCCGCGGCAGCCGATCCGGCTGCCCGAGAACCCCGTCCTGACCGGGGAAGCCTCCCCGTCCGGCCCGCCGGTCCGGGTGCGGCCGTACACCGAGGACGACGCGGAGCGGCTGGTCCAGATCTGCACCGATCCGGCGGTCCGGCGCTTCGCGCCGCGGCTGCCGTACCCCTACACGAGGCGGGATGCGGTGGAGTTCGTCGAGTCGCTGCGCGAGGCCGCCGCCACCGGCCGCGGCTTCGGCTGGTGCTACACGGATCCGGCGACCGACGTCGCCGCCGGCACGATCACCGTCGCCCTGTCCGACGCCGGCCGCGCCGAGCTCGGCTACTCGGCCCACCCGGACGCGCGCGGGCGCGGCCTGACCAGTGCGGCGGTGCGCACCGTGGTCGACTTCCTCAGCAGCCGTACCACCGGGCTGTCGGTTCCGGTGCGTTCGGCCCTGATCCGCTGCGCCGCGACAAACGCCGGTTCCCGGCGGGTCGCGGAGCGGGCCGGCTTCGCGCTGGTCGGGACCCAGCCGGCCGCCGAGGTGCTCGCCGACGGGACGGTGGACGATCTCCTGTTGTTCCATCGCGTGTGCCACACTCGCTGAGTGACTTTGCGGATCAGCGTCATCGGGACGGGCTATCTGGGCTCGACGCTCGCCGCCGGACTGGCCGAGTTCGGCCACGAGGTGATCGGCGTCGACGTCGTGCCGGAGGTGGTGAAGAAACTCAACGCCGGCCAGCCGCACATCTTCGAGAACGGCCTGGAACACCTGCTGGAGCAGCACACCGGGTCCGGTCGGCTCCGCTTCACGCTGGACTACGACGACATCGCCGACTGGGCCGATGTGCACTTCCTGACCCTCGGCACACCCGCGCTGCCGGACGGCTCGGCGGATCTCAGCCAGCTGCACGCGACCATCGACGCGCTGGCGCCGAAGCTCACCAGGCCGGCCCTGGTGGTCGGCCGGTCGACCGTTCCGGTCGGCACCGCGCCCGCGCTGCAGGAACGGCTCCGGCGGCTCGCCCCGGCCGGCGACGGGATCGAACTGGCCTGGCAGCCGGAGTTCCTCCGCGAGGGCTTCGCGGTCGGTGACACGCTGCGGCCGGACCGACTGGTCTTCGGCGTGCAGTCCGATCACGCGCTCCGCCTGCTCGAACAGGCGTACGCGATCCCGCTGTCCGAGGAGACCCCGGTGATCACCTGCGACCTGGCCACCGCGGAGTTGATCAAGCAGGCGGCGAACACGTTCCTGGCGACCAAGATCAGCTTCATCAACGCGATGGCCCAGCTGTGCCAGGTGGCCGGCGGCGACGTGACCGTGCTGGCCGACGCGCTGGGCCTGGATGCCCGGATCGGCCGCGGCCACCTGAGCCCGGGCCTCGGCTTCGGCGGTGGCTGTTTCCCCAAGGACATCAGGGCTCTGGCGGTACGGGCCGACGAACTCGGCGTGAACGTCCTGAGCGACTTGATCAAGAGCGTCGAGGTGATCAATTCCGCCCAGCGGATCGAGCTGGCCGAACTCGCGATCGACCAGGTCGGCGGCGACATCGCGGGCAAGAAGGTCGCCGTCCTCGGTGCCGCCTTCAAGGAGGGCACCGACGACACCCGGGACTCCCCCTCACTCACCGTCGCCGACCATCTCCATGATCGCGGCGCGATCGTCGAGGTGTACGACCCGCAGGCCCACCTCGCCCCGCGGGACGGATTCACCCAGGTCGGCAGCGTCACCGAGGCCGTCCGGGACGCCGACATCGTGCTGCACCTGACCGCCTGGCCCGAGTTCCGCTACCTGGATCCGAGCGAGCTGGGCCCCCTGGTCAAGTCCAAGATCATCATCGACGGCCGACTCAAGCTGCACGCGCCCACCTGGCGCGACGCCGGCTGGAAGCTGGTCCAGATCGGCCGAGCCGCCACCCTCTGACCCTCCGCCGACCGGTCAGAAGAGCAGGCGTTCTGACGGCGTGTCGCTGCGGAAGTGACCGGTCGCCGCAGCCTGGTGAGGACCCCGGACCTGCGGGTAGGGACCTAGCGGAACGTCCGGGCGGCCGAGGCGAACGCGTCGGTCAGCCAGGTGTCGTCACGGCGGGACGGGCGGGCCGGCGGGACGACCCGTACCGAGCCGCAGCGGCGGGCGGCCAGCCGGGCCGCCTGCGCGGCATCCTCCTGGGCGTCGCCGCCGACCCCGACGTTGGCGCGGCCGTCGGTGAAGATCACCAGTTCCACGGCCGGCGGGTCGTAGCGGCCGGCCAACCCGGCCGCCAACAACAGCGCGGAAGCCAGCGGGGTGCCGCCGCCGGCCGGCAGGCGGCGCAGGCAGAGCAGCGCCTTGGCCCGGCTGCGGGTCGGGGCCAGGCCGAGGACGGCCCGGCTGCCGCGAGCCAGCACGATCGCCACCTCGTCCCGCCGCTGGTACGCGACGTCGAGCAACCCGAGCGCCAGCGCCTTCGCGGTACGGACGGCGTCGCGGCCCATCGATCCCGACGCGTCGACGATCATGATCGTCAACCGGCCGGCCCGCCGCCGGCGCAGCTGGCCGCGCAGGTCCTCCGGCGCGATGATCACCCGGCCCGGGCGGCCGCCGGACCGGACCTGCTGCCAGGGCAGCGCGGTCCGCAGCGTCGGCAGCAGCGCCAGTGGTGCCCCGCGCCGCCCGTACGGCACCACGCGGCCCGGCCGGCCCCGGGCCCCACCGGTGATCACCGCGCCGCGACGTCCGGCCGGTGCGCGGCGGACCCGGGCCGGCGGCGGCCCGGCCGCGTCCGACCGGGCCGGCGGCAACGGTTCGGCCGCCGCCGTCGGCTCGCTCTCGTCGGAGCCGGCGTCCTCGCCGCGTCGCGTTCCGGGCGCTGCACCGCCCCGGCGATCCGGCCCTCGGTCGGCTCCGTCGCTCCCATCCTGACCTTGATCCGGCCTGTCGTCGCGACCCCCGTCGCGACGGCCCGATTCCCGGTCGCCGTCCTGATCATGGTCGCCGGCGTCGTCCGGCACAGCCGGCACCTGGGCCGCCGTGACGGCGCGGGGACCGAAGACATGATCGATCAGGATCGGCCGCGGATCGGCCCCGGCCCGGTGCACCAGTTCGGCCAGCCGGGCCGCACCGAGCTCCAGTCCATGATCGGCGATCCCGTGGCCGTCGGCCAGTTCCACCACCGTCGTCACGATCCGCTCCCGGGCGTCCTCCGCTCCGGCCACGGCGCTGGACGGATCCGGCAGCAGCCGCCCAGCCAGGAGGTCCCGGAGCGAGACGAGGCCCGGCGGGAGGTCGACCACGGCACAGCACCGGCGGGCCAGCGCCGCCGGCAGCGCAGCCAGGGCGGGGGCGGAAACGATCACCGCGGGAAGCCTGGCCAACCCGGCGGCCAGCTCCGGCTCCACCAGCTCCGCGGTGGCGACCATGATCACCGCACCCGTCCCGAGAGGCTCGAGCTCGCCGGCGGCCAGGCCGGGCGGCACCGGCCGGACCCGGTGACCACGTTCCACCAGAGCCAGGGCCAGCTCGCGCCAGACCCGCTCCCGTACCAGGGCATCACCGGTGACCACCAACCCGGGTCCCGGGTCCTCCAGGATCGCCGCCAGCAGCGTGGGATCGATCATGATCACGCCGGTACGGGAGCCGGGCTGATCACCGACCGGACCAGGTCCAGCAACCGCCGGTCGATCGTCTCGGCGCTGTCGAACGCCTCCCGGTGCACCCGGTGGCGCAACGCCAGCAGGGCATGATCGACAACGTCGCGCAGCTCGACCTGTTCGGCACCCCGCAACGCCGCGCCGGCCCGGGCGACATAGCTCAGCACCACCTCGCCGCGATGCCCGATCGCCCCGGCGGCGACACAGAGCTCGATGATCGACTCCAGCACCGCGTCCGGCAGCAGCACGGCCTCGAGCCGCCGGCGTGCCTCGGCCACGCTCGCCGCGAGCTCGACCTCGGCCGCAGACCAGCGCCGGTAGAACCCGTCCCGGTCGTCGGCGAACTCCAGCCGGCGCCGGATGATCTCCCGCCGTACGGCCGGGTCGCGCTCGGTGGACACCGTCGTGGCCAGGCCGAACCGGTCGGTCAGCTGCGGCCGCAGCTCGCCCTCCTCCGGGTTGCCCGATCCGACCAGGACGAACTCGCACGGGTGCCGGTGGCTGATCCCCTCCCGCTCCACCACGTTGACCCCGGACGCCGCGACGTCGAGCAGCACGTCGACCAGGTAGTCGTCGAGCAGGTTCACCTCGTCGACGTAGAGGAACCCGCGGTGCGCGGCGGCGAGCAGGCCCGGCGCGAACCGCCGCTCGCCGGTGGTCAGCGCGGCCTCCAGGTCGATCGAGCCGATCACCCGGTCCTCGCTGGCCCCGAGCGGCAGCGTCACGACCACGCGGTCCGGGTCGGTCAGCGCGAGCAGCTGGCCGAGCGCGCGGACGGTGGTCGACTTCGCCGTGCCGCGGTCGCCGAGCGCCAGCACGCCGCCGATCCGTGGATCCACGGCGCACAGCAGCAGCGCCCGCTTCAGTTCGACCTGGCCGGCGACCGCGCTGAACGGGAAGACCGGTGGTTCGTTGTCGATCATGGGTTCTCCGTTTTCGATCATGGTCCGTTTCCGATCATGGTCAGGCGGCCGACGGCCCGACTCCTTCCACCGCGTCCTCGAGCAGGTCGGCGACCTGGTCGAGCCGGGCCCGTTCGGCGGGACCGGGCTGCCACAGGCCGCGCCGGTCCGCCTCGTCGAGCCGCAGTGCCATCGACCGCACGGCGGCCGGGTTGACGGCCGCCATCCGGTCCCGCAGCGCGTCGTCGAAGAGGAACGTCGCCGCGGCGGCGGAGTAGATCCAGTCGTCCACGGCGTCGACGGTCGCCGACCAACCGAACGTGTTGTCCAGCCGCTGCGCCACCTCCCGTACGCCCTGGAAGCCGTGCTCGAGCATCGCCTCGTACCAGCGCGGATTGAGCAGCCGGGTCCGGGACTCCAGCCGCAGCGCCTCGTCGATGTCGCGGACCCGGGCCCGCGGCGAGTACGTGTCGGACACCAGCACCCGCGGCGCCCGGCCGCCGGCCGCCTTCACCGCGGCCGAGACCCCGCCGAGGTATTCGAAGTAGTGGTCGCTGTCGGCCAGCGACCGTTCCACTGAGTCGAGATTCTGGAAGGTCACGTCGACCGTGGCCAGCACGGACCGGAACAGCCGGCCCGCCTCGGCCCCGGTCAGGCTCACTCCGTAGGCGTAGCCCTGACGGTTCGCGTACAGCTCGCCGAGTTCGAGATCGGTCTCCCAGGTCGAGGCGTCGACGACGTGGTTGACACCGGAGCCGTAGTCGCCCGGCGCGTTGGAGAAGACCCGGGTGGCGGCGTCCGCGACGTCGATCCCGAGCTCGCGGGCCTGCTCGAGGGCGTGCTTGCGGACGTAGTTCTGCTCCGGATCCTCGTCGAGGAGCGCGACCGCCCGGATCGCCTCGTCCAGCAGCGCCATCGCCTGCCCGAACAGGTCGCGGAACACCCCCGAGGCGGTCAGGACGACATCGATCCGGGGCCGACCGAGCGTCGCCGGGTCGATGATCCGGAACCGGTTGACCCGGCCGTGCGAGTCGGCGTACGGCTCGACGCCGAGCAGCGCGAACGCCTGGCCCAGCGTCTCGCCGCGGCTCTTGATCGTTTCAATCCCCCAGATCACCAGCGCCACCGATTCGGGCAGGTCCCCGGTGTCGGTGAGCTTGTCCAGCAGGGCCTGCGCGGAGGCGCGGCCGCGCCGCACCGCCGCCGCGGTCGGGATGGTGGTCGGGTCGATCGAGTACGTGTTCCGGCCGGTCGGCAGCACGTTGGGCTCCCGGATCGGGTCACCGCCCGGCCCCGGCGGGACGAAGCCGCCGTCCAGGGTGTGCAGCAACGCGCCGAGCTCGTCGTTGCGACCCAGTTTGATCATGGTGTCGGCCAGGTAGTCGTACCAGGCCGGATCATGATCATCGCCGGGCCGGCCGTTGATCACCGCGTCGACCAGCGCCTCGGCCCGGTCCGGCTCGTCGATCAGGCCGGCCAGGCCCCGCTCGTCGCACCCCTGGTCGCAGCAGGCGCGCAGGATCGCCCGGGTGTCCTCGGGCGCCATCCCCCGGCCGAGCCGGTGCAGCCCGACCGAGATCAGCGTCTCCGCGACCTCGTCCAGCGTCGCGGCCAGCCGCTCCAGATAGGTCGCCGGGTCGGAGGTCGCCAGGTCGGCGTCGACGTCGTGGTGCAGGCCCTCGGCCTCGGCGGCCTCGGTGATCGTGGCGAGCCGCTGGGCCCGGAGCGCCGGAGCGGCGGCCAGGCAACCCGCGATGTCGTCCCGCAGCCCCCGCAGCCTGCCGTCCAGTTCGGCGTCGGCGAGCGGCGGCGAGAGGTGGTTGACGATGGTGGCCGCCGAACGGCGCTTGGCGATCGCCGCCTCGGACGGATTGGACGCGACATAGAGATAACTGTGCGGAATCGCGTTCAGCAGGTGATCGGAGAAGTCGGTCCGGACCAGCCCGGTCTGCTTGCCCGGCATGAACTCCAGGGCGCCGTGGGTGCCGAAGTGCAGCACCAGATCCGGGTCCAGGTGCCGATCCAGCCAGGTGTAACAGGCCGCGAACGCGTGGGTCGGGGTGGCATCCGGCTTGGCCAGCAGGCCGGCCGGATCGGCACCGTAGCCACGGGACGGCTGGAAACAGACCGTGACGTTGCCGAACCGGGCGCCGTGCACCTCGAAGGCCTCGCCGTCGTTGTCGAACTCCCCCGGCGCCGGTCCCCACGCCGCGGTGATCCGGCGGCCGGCCCGGTACTCCCGCAGATAGTCGGCCGCGGGGTAGCGGGCGAGCACCCGTGCGGTCGCCGGCGCCGCGCGCTCGACGACGGCGTCGAAGGTCGCCTCGGCATCCTCCGGTACGTCCACCCGGTAACCCGCCCCGGCCAGCGCATCGAGCAGGGCCTGCAGCGAGGCCCAGACGTCGAGCGAAGCCGCGGCGCCGATCGCGCCCTTCTCCGGAGCGTGCGACACCAAGATCACCGCGATCCGCCGGTCCGACACCGGCTTGGCCCGGAGCCTGATCATCCGGCCGGCCAGTCGGACCAGCCGGTCGAGTTGATCATCGACGGCGACCAGTTCGTCGGTCGCGGCGTCCCGCCCGGCGATCACCAGCGGCGCGATCCCGCCCTGCAACTCCGGCACCGCGAGCTGCATCGCCACCGTCGTCCGGGACAGCCCGGTCGGGTCGGCCAGCCACTCCTGCAGCGTCTGGTTGCTCAGCGTGACCGTGGCGATCATCGGTACGTCCGCGCGGGCCAGCGCGGCCAGCCCCTCGGCCAGTTCGGGCGAGCCGTGCTGGCCGCTCAGAGTGAAGCCGCGGGTGTTGATCCAGAGCCGGATCCCGTCCGCGTACGGCTCCAGGTCGACGGCCAGGTCCGCGGTCGAGCCGAACCAGCCGACCGCCGGGTGACCGGACCCTTCCAGCCGGTCGAACAGTGCCCGCAGGTGCCCGTCGTTGCCGCTGAACAGCTGGCTCCGCGAGCAGGCCACGACGATCACCGGCGTCCCGCGCGCGGGCACGGTTCCGGCGGGATGCCAGAGCCCGTGCTCCGGCTGCGGTTCGGGGACGCCGAGATCGTCCACCGGCCGGCGGTCCGCTCCGGTCCGACGGGCCAGCAGGCGTAGCGCGAGCACGAGGTTGCCGACACTGAGCTGGCGGAAGCACATGATCACCAGGGCGAGCGTCCGGAGATCACCGGCCGGCAGCCGGTGCGCCGTCGTGGCCGCAGCACGCAGGATCGGCCCGAGCTCGGCCGGCACCGGCACGCCCGCCGCGGCCAGCGCCCCCGCAGCGGCCATGATCGACTCCCGGCTCGGCCCCGCCCGCCCGGACGGGTCGAACGCTCCGAGGCGGGCCTGATCGAGGAGGCCCTGGTCGGCCAGCAGCAGCGGTACGACAGCGAGGCCGGGCCGCTCCATGATCAACTCCAGCAGCGGGCCGCAGACCCGGGGATCGGCGGTCGAGGTGAGCAGCACGTCCGCGCCGTCCAGCGCCGCCGCCACCGACGGATCGTCCGCCAGTACGGCCGGGCCGGGGACGCGACGCCACTCGGTGATCAACTCCCCTGCGTCGGCGAGCTGTTCGATCGCCCGCCGGAGCGGCAGCGCGGCCGCCTGTTCGAAGCCGACCGTCGCAAGGACCAGGCGTGGCGGATCCATCATGGCGCCGACACCAGGTCGGGATGCAGCCAATGCGCGATCGCTTCCAGGGCGTCGATCCCGCCGGAGCCGGACGACATCGCGGCGGCCGGCAGGACCAGGATCCGCCCCTCCGCCACCGCCGGTACGGCCGCCATGCCCGGCGACCCGAACAGGTGGTCGTACTGCCCCCGGCCCTTGCCGGTGCCGTCCAGCACCACCAGCTCCGTGGGTGCCGCCGAGATCAGCTGCTCGGTGGCGGCCGGCTGGCTCTTCTGCAGGCCGAGCACGTCGCTCACCTGCCGGGCCCCGGCGGCGCCGAGGACGGCCTGGTTGATCGAGCCGGGCCCGGAGAGATAGATGGTGTCACCGATCACCCGCAGCTGGCCGGCCAGCGGACGTTGATCATCGGCGAGCCCGGCGGTCGCGTCGGCGACCCGCTGCCAGCGCGCCTGGTAGTCCTTGATCAACGTCTCGGCCGGGGTCTCGGCACCCAGGGCGCGGCCGATCAGTCGGACGTTGTCGGCGTACATCGCCGGATCGGACCAGGTGTTGGTGATCGCCAGGATCGGCACTCCGGCCTGCTCCAGGATCGCGAACGCGTCGCTCTCCGCATCGTGTCGCGTGGTCACCAGCACCAGGTCCGGATCGAAGCTCAGCACGGACTCGGGATCGGCACCGGTGGCCGATGCCAGCCGGCCGGCCACCCGGCTCGCCTCGGCGGAGCGCAGCGACTGGTGCGGGTTCGTGTTCAGCGTCGGTACGGCAGCGATCCGCTCCGGCTCGACCAGCTGCAGCGCGACGTCGGCCACGTCGGACGACAGCGCGACCACCCGCTGCGGTGCCCCGGCGAGCGTCACCGACCCGCCCGGGTAGTCGATCGTCCGCGGCCAGTCCGCGCCGTCGGCCACGCCGCCCCCGCCGGCCCCCGGCGGTGCGGCCGCCGTCCCGGCACAGCCGCTCGCCATGATCAACAACAGCAACGGGATGATCAACCTTCTCATCGGAGTTCTCCTTCCCGGTCCACGGCGTCCAGGGCCGTGACCGTGATCGTCTTCAGGTCTGGATGGGGCCGGACGGACGCCGTCACGCCGAAGGCGGTCCGGATCAGGTCCGGCCGCAGCACGTCGCCGGGCGGCCCGTCGGCGAGCAGCCGACCGCGGTCCAGCAGCCAGAGCCGCTCGCAGCACCGGGCCGCCAGTTCGAGGTCGTGGATCGCCACCACGACCAGGCAGCCGGTCGCGGCGACGGCCTCGATCAGCCGCAGCACGGTGAGCTGGTGCCGCAGGTCGAGCGCGGAGACCGGCTCGTCGAGCACCAGGATCCGGGGTTGTTGCGCCAACGCCTTCGCGATCAGCACCAGCTGCCGTTCGCCGCCGGACAGGGTGGTGATCACCCGGTCGGCCAGCCCCGCGGTGCCGGTCCGCTCCAACGCCGCCGCGGCGAGCTCCCGGTCGGCCGGGCCCTCGACCCCGAACCGGCCGAGGTGCGGATGCCGGCCCATCAGCACCACGTCGCGGACGGTGAAGCCGAAGTCGACGTTCGTGTTCTGCGGTACGAACGCGACCGTGCGGGCCAGCTCCCGGGCCGACCAGCCGCGCACCGCCCAGCCGTCGATCAGCACCGCACCGGAGGCCGGCCGGACGGTGCCGGCCACGGTGCGCAACAAGGTCGACTTGCCGGCACCGTTCGGCCCGATCAGGCCGATCACCGCACCGGCCCCGGCGGCGGCGGTGACCCGGTCCACGATCGTCGTGGCACCGCCGGTCACCGTGACGTCGCTGAGTTCCAGCAGGGAGGGCGTGGCCATCAGAGCCGCTCCCGGGTGGACCGGACGACGAACCAGAGCAGCACCGGCGCACCGATCAGCGCGGTGATCACGCCGACCTGCAGCACCACCGGCGCGAACACGGTGCGCGCGATCAGATCGGCCAGGATCAGGAACGTCGCGCCGCCGAGCGCGCTGGCCGGCAGCAGCACCCGGTGATCAGGACCGGCGATCAGCCGGATGGCATGCGGCACCACCACGCCGACGAACGAGATCGTGCCGGACACCGCGACCGAGGCCCCGGTGATCAACGCGGCCAGCAACAGGATGATCATCCGCGTCCTGGTGACGTCGACCCCGCCGGCGCGGGCCTGCTCGTCGCCGAGGCCGAGCACGTTCAGCTCCCGGCCGAAGGTCATGATCAACACCAGCCCGAGCCCGACCGGGACGATGATCAACCCGACATGGTCCCAGGTCCGTGCCTGCAGCCCGCCCTGCAGCCAGAACACGATGCTGCGCAGGTCGTCGTCGGTGTCGGCGGTCGCGACCATCATCGAGATCACCGCACCGAGCAGCGCGTTGATCGCGATGCCGACCAGCAGCAGCGACGAGACCAGCCGGCGGGCGTTGAGGGCCGCGACGCCGAGCACCACCGCGATCGCCGCGGCCGATCCCAGGAACGCCAGCCCGGGCAGGATCCAGCGGCTGATCGAGGTCAGCCCGAAGTAGAGCGCGATCACCGCGCCGAGCGCGCCGCCGGCGGAGACCCCGACCACGCCGGGCTCGGCGAGCGGGTTCCGGAACACGCCCTGCAGAGCAGCTCCGGCGACGCCGAGCGCCGCCCCGACGAGGGCCGCGACGATCACCCGCGGCAGCCGTACCTGCAACACCACCACGGTGTCCCGCGGCGAGGCCAGGTCCGCCGGTCCCCAGCCGAGCCGGCCCGCGATGATGTTGATCACCTCGCCCGGGCTGAGATCGGCGGTGCCGAGCGCGACGCCGGTCCCGGCCGCGATGATCAAGGCGACGAACAAGATCATTCCGGCCAGCCCGAGCCGCGACCCCACACCGAGTCTGGTCGGCAGACCGAGGCCGGCCGTCATCGGATCGGGGCCGGGGAAGGAAGAAACGGTTCAATCGCGGCGCCGCGCACCCTTGAGTCGCCGACGCTCACCTGGTCCTGGGTCCGGAGCGCCACCCCAGCTCCGTACCGCTGAATCCCCCGAGTCATCTGCATACGATAACCATTTTCATTTAAGGACTCAGCAGACCATCCGGTGAGTGGACATTCGACCCCCTCGAAATCCACAAAACGGCTGCTGCAAAGCTGGCCGGAGCCGCCGTGTTGCGATCCCGTATCAGCCTGGTCAATGATCGGATACGGTTGCAGCGGTTCGTCAGCGAACACGAATGCGCAGGGTTACCCTTCCGACGAACGAAGCAGATGCCGGCGAACGGCCTGACCCAGACAAGGATGTGATGTGACTACGACAGTCGCCGCCCCAGCAACTGCCGGCCGCCGGTCCGACCGCACCACTCCACTGCCGCTTCGGATCTGGCACAACTACGTTCTCCGCCGTGTGCTGCGCGCGATCTTCGTCATCTGGATCGTCGCCACCGGCGTCTTCTTCCTGGTCCGGCTGCTGCCGGGCAACCCGGTCGACGTCTACATCAACACCCAGATCGCGATGTACGGCCTCTCCTACGAGGCGGCCGCGGCCCAGGCCGCCGCGCTCTTCACGTTCGACCCGAACACGCCGCTGCCGCTGCAGTACCTGAACTACCTGGCCGGCATCGTCCGTGGCGACTTCGGGATGTCGATCCTGTCCCCCGGCACCACGGTGCTGGACAAGATCGCGCTGCACCTGCCGTGGACCTTGTTCAGCGTCGGCCTCGCCCTGCTCATCTCGGTCGGGGTCGGCCTGCTGCTCGGGATGGTGATGGCCTACCGGCGCAGCGGTGTGATCGACCACACCGTCAGCACGGTGGGCAGCGTGTTCCACGCGATCCCCAACTACCTGCTGGCGATCTTGATCGTGCTGATCCTGGTCGCGATCCAGCCGGACGACCCCAGGTCGCCGCTGAACTTCGCCCGGATGCGCGGGCACAGCTCGCCCGGCGTCGAGCCGCAGTTCACGCTCGCGTTCTTCTCGGACGCGATGTATCACGCGACGCTGCCGATGTTGACCTACATCCTCACCACGGTGGGCACCTGGGCCCTGGTGATGAAGTCCTCGACCACCCAGATCCTCGGCGAGGACTACGTCATGGTGGCCCGGGCCCGCGGTCTGTCCGGCTTCAGGATCGGCAGTCAGTACGTCGGCCGCAACGCGGTGCTCCCGCTGGTCGCGCAGATCGCGACCCAGGCCGGCTTCGTCGTCGGCGGGGCGATCTTCGTCGAGAAGACCTTCCAGTACGACGGCATCGGCATCACCCTCTTCGAATCGGTGAACGCCCGCGACTACCCCGTGATCCAAGGGATTCTGCTCGTGGTGACGATCACCGTGGTGCTGGCCAACCTGGCCGCCGACCTGATCTACAGCGTGCTCGACCCGCGCATCCGTACCGATGAAGGGGGGAACTGATGTCGGCCGCGACCACGCCCGTCGCCTTGCCCCGGGCCAACGCCGCCAAGGGCTTCCTCCGTGAGCTGACCCGCAGCAAGGCGGGCTTCGCCGGCTTCGTCCTGGTCGCTCTGATCGTCGGCATGACGATCGTCGCGCCGTTCGTGGTGAGCGCGGACAACCCGACCGACCTGGAGAAGATCTGGGGCCGGCCCTCGCTGGAGCATCCGCTCGGCACCGACGGCAGTGGCAAGGACACGCTGAAGCAGATCCTGCTCGGCGGCCAGACCGTGATCTTCGTCGGCTTCGCCGCAGCGGCGATCACCACGGTGATCGCCGTGGTGATCGGCGCCCTGGCCGCCTACTTCCGCGGCCGGTTCGACGCGGTCATGCTGCAGCTCACCGACATCGTCATGACGATCCCGCAGATCGTCCTGCTGGCGGTGATGGGAGCGTTCTTCCGGCTCGATTCGCCGGTCGCGCTGGCGGTGCTGATCGGGGTGCTGTCCTGGCCGGTGCTGATGCGCTCGATCCGGGCCCAGGTGCTCTCGCTCAAGGAGCGTGAGTTCGTCGAGGCGGCCCGGCTGCTCGACCTGGGCACCCTCCGCGTGGTGTTCGTCGAGATCGTGCCCAACATGGCCTCCTACATCTTGATCAACTTCATCATCGCGGTGACCAACGCGATCTATGCCCTGGTCGGGCTCTACCTGCTCGGCCTGGCACCGCTGGCCGGTGCCAACTGGGGCATCATGATCAACGACGCGTGGATCAAGGGGGCCATGTTCAACCAGGACGCGATCCTCTACATCGTCGCGCCGGTGACCATGATCGTGCTGCTGCAGCTCGGGCTGATCATGTTGACCCGCTCCCTCGAGGAGATCCTGAACCCAAGGCTGAGAGACCGGTGATCACCTTGTCCGAACCCGAACAGGACGACGCCCCGATCCTCTCCGTCCGTGATCTGGTGGTCCGCTACCGGACCGGCGCCGGCTCCGAGGTGGACGCCGTCCGCGGCGTCTCGTTCGACCTCTACCCGGACCAGTCACTGGCCCTGGTCGGCGAGTCCGGCTGTGGCAAGACCACGCTCGGCCTGGGCCTGCTCCGGCTGCTGCCGCGGCTCGGCACCATCCCGTCCGGCAGCGTGATCTATCGCACCGCCGAGGGCCGCGAGATCGATGTGGTCAAGCTGGACCGCGGGCCGTTGCGGCGCTGGCGCTGGCGCCAGGCGGCCATGGTGTTCCAGGGCGCGATGAACTCGTTCAACCCGGTGCTCCGGATCGTCGAGCAGATCGGCGACACGCTCCGGGCGCACGCCGACGGCGCGAAGCCGAGCCGGGCGGAAGTGATCGAACGCGGCTCGGACCTGCTCCGGGCGGTCCGGCTGGAACCGGCCCGGGTGCTGTCCAGCTATCCGCACGAACTGTCCGGCGGCATGCGGCAGCGCGTGCTGATCGCGATGAGCCTGCTGCTGGAGCCGCGCCTGCTGGTGCTGGACGAGCCGACGACGGCGCTGGACATCCTGACCCAGCGCTCGATCGTCGACGTCCTGGCCGAGCTCCGGGAGCGGCACAAGTTCGCGATGATCTTCATCTCGCACGACCTCGGCGTCGCCGCGGAACTGGCGGACCGGGTGGCCACCATGTACGCCGGCCAGATCATCGAGACCGGGACCAGCCGGGACATCTTCTACTCCCCGCGGCACCCGTACACCTCGGGTCTGATCAACGCGGTCCCGCCGGTGGCCGGCGACCTGCCGGAGCTGGCGTCGATCGGCGGTTCGCCGCCGAGCCTCACCGCGCTGCCGCCCGGCTGCTCGTTCCAGCCGCGCTGCAGCTACGCGGTGGATCAGTGCGGGCTCGAGCAGCCCCCGCTGCTGGAGATCGAGGCCCGCGGCCGCGGCCGTGATCATGAGGCGGCCTGCATCCGCTGGCAGGACGTGCGGCACGAACGGAAGGTGATCGACCGTGTCTGATCCCGGTTCCAGCTCGACCCCGCTGATCAGACTCAACGAGGCGTCCCAGGTCTTCAAGACCAAGCGCGGCGACGTCCCGGCGGTGGACCAGGTGAGCTTCCAGGTCAACCCGGGCGAGGTGCTCTGCCTGGTCGGCGAGTCCGGCTGCGGCAAGACCACCAGCGCCCGGATGGCGGCCGGCCTGAACCGGCCCACCGGGGGCACCGTCGAGTTCGGCGGCAAGGACATCTGGACGATGGACAAGCCGGAGTTCGTGAACTTCCGGCGCGCCGTCCAGTACGTGCACCAGGACCCCTACGCCTCGCTCAACCCGATCCGCTCGATCGGCAAGACGCTGACCGCCCCGTTGCTCAAGCACAAGCTGGCCAAGAACGGCGGTCAGGCCGAGCAGCTCGCCGGGGAACTCCTGGAGCGGGTCGACCTGAAGCCCGCCGACGCCTACCTGGCCAAGTTCCCGCACCAGCTGTCCGGCGGCCAGCGGCAGCGGGTCGCGGTGGCCCGGGCGCTCACCCTGGACCCGAAGTTGATCATCGCCGACGAGTCCACCTCGATGCTCGACGTGTCGATCCGGGTGGGCATGCTCAACATGCTGGGCCGGCTCCGGGACGACCTCGACGTCGGATTCCTGTTCATCACCCACGACCTCGCGATCGCCAAGTATTTCGGGTGGTCCGGCCGGATCGCCGTGATGTACCTGGGCCGGATCGTCGAGTTCGGCCGGACCCCGGACGTGATCAACAACCCGCAGCATCCGTACACCCGGGCGCTGCTCAACGCCGTGCCGGAACCCGACCCGGATCTGGCCCGGACCAAGCTGCCGGACGGGGGGCTGCGCTCCGCGGACATCCCGAGCCTGCGCGACCTGCCGGCCGGCTGCCCGTTCCACCCGCGCTGCCCGCAGTACGAACCGGGAACCTGCGACACGGAGCGCCCGGAACTGCTGTTCACCGAAGAAACGCGTAGCGTCGCCTGCATCGTCGAGCAGCGGGAACGAGCCGCGCATGCCTGAACTCAGCAGAGCGATCCTCGTGCTCGCCTGCTTCATCACCATCGGCGCGTTGCTGATGCTGCTCGTGGTGCGTCCCGGGACCGGGGCGTTCGTGATCAGCGTGGCGACCGTCGGCGTCGGGGTCGGCATCGGAGCCGTCGCCGTCGTCCTGCATCACCTGACCCATCGCAATTCGACGAAACAACGCAGTGTTCGTCGCGAGGAGGAGAAATGACCGAAAACAAGCCATCCCTGTCGCGGCGGACGCTGCTGCAGGCGACTGGCCTCAGCACCGTCGTCGCCGGCGCCGGTGGCCTGGCCACGGCTTGCGCACCGGCCGAGCCGAACACGCCGCAGGGGTCCGGCCCGGCCGGCACGGGCGGCGAGTTCCACGGCGGCTGGCCGTACAAGCAGCCGCCGGAGGGCAACTTCAACAACGCCGGCGTCCCCTTCGCCGGCATCCCGTACCGGATCCTGACCGACTCCCCGTACGGCGACCTGATCTGCCTCCCGTCCGGCATGTACTACTGGGCCGACAAGAAGTGGGAGCTGTACCTGGCCGAGTCCTACACGCTCGATTCGAAGGCCAACACCTTCACGGTCAAGGTCAAGTCGGGTCTCAAGTGGAGCGACGGCAGCGCGATCACGTCGAAGGACTACCTGACGACGTTCTGGTGCCAGTTCATCCAGCGCACCTCGCTGTGGAACTACGTCACCAAGCTGGACGCGCCGGACGACCAGACGTTCGTGATCACGATGAACCAGCCGTCCACGGTGGTGGAGCGCTACATCCTGCGCAGCAACATCATCGCCACGTCGGTGTTCGGCGAGTGGGCCGACAAGGCCGCCGCCCTGCACGCCTCCGGCAAGGACATGTCGTCGCCTGACGGCGAGAAGCTCGGCACCGAGTTCCAGAAGTTCCTGCCCAAGGAGTACGTGGCCAGCGGGCCGTTCAACATCGACTACAAGGCCGTGTCGAACACGCAGATCAACATGGTCAAGAACCCGACCGGGTTCGCGGCCGACGTGGTCAAGTTCGACAAGATCGTGATCTACAACGGTGAGACCCCGGAGATCACGCCGCTGGTGCAGCAGAAGGAGGTCGACTACGCGACCCACGGCTTCCCGACCGCCTCGGAGAAGTCGTTCCAGTCGGCCGGCTTCCGGATCCTCCGGCCGCCGGTCTACTCCGGCCCGGCGCTGCTGTTCAACCTGGACAAGCTGAAGGAGTTCGGCGACCCGCGGGCCCGGCAGGCCGTCGCCCACATCATCGACCGCAAGGCCAACGGTACGGTCGCGCTCGGCGAGTCGGGCAAGGGTGTCGAGTTCATGGCCGGGTTCTCCGACAACCAGGTCCCGGACTGGCTGTCCGCCGAGGACCAGGGCAAGCTCAACAAGTACGAGCTCGACCTGGACAAGGCGGCCCAGCTGCTCACCGACGCGGGCTGGAAGAAGAACGGCAACGCCTGGACCACCCCGCAGGGCAAGGCCGCCGAGTACGAGATCCAGTTCCCGCAGACCTACGCCGACTGGTCGGCCGCGGCCACCAACGCGGCCGAACAGCTGTCCGCGTTCGGGATCAAGGTGGTGCCACGCGGCGTCGACGACAAGCAGGCTCCGGTCGACATCGACAAGGGCGCCTTCCAGCTGGCGATCCAGGCCTGGGGCGCGTCCAACCACCCGCACCCGCACTTCGCGTTCGTGCAGGACCTCTTCACCCACAACATCCCGATCGCCAAGAACCAGGGCGGCAAGGGCATGGCGTTCGAACTGAAGACGACCACCAAGGCGTTCGGCGCGATCGATCTCCAGGAGGCCGTCACGGCGGCCGGTTCCGGCCTGGACGAGGCCGCTCAGAAGGCGAACGTGACCAAGATCGCGATCGCGTTCAACGAGCTGCTGCCGATGGTCCCGCTGTTCGAGCGGTACGGCAACAACCCGGCTCTGGAAGGGACGCGGATCAAGGCGTTCCCGCCGGACGGCGACCCGATCCTGGCCAACGCCCCGTACGCGGACAACTTCGTGATCATGTGGATGTTGTCCGGGAAGCTGGAGCCCGGCGCCTGACGGCTACCGATTGATCAACAACGGCGCGACGACGGCTTCCAGCCGATCGGTCATCCGGAGGAATCCGAGATCGGTCGGGTGGGAGCCGTCGACCGTGTCGTCACGGTCCTGGCCGAGCAGCGTCTCGCCCTCGACGTAGTGCAGGTCCGGCGTCCCGTCGGCGACCAGCTTCTCGTAGCCGACCCGGAAGGCGGCCCGCTTCGCCCGCGAGGCGTCGGCCTGGGACGACTTGGCCCAGGACCCGGTCCAGGTCCGGTCCTCGACGAGCACGATCGGCCCCTCCGGTCGCCGTTCCCGCAACGCCTGGACGAACGGCACGGCCCGTTCGGCGACCAGGTCCGCGTCCATGTTCGGCAGGCAGTCGACGATCCACAGCGCCGCGTCGATCTCACCGATCAACTCGGCCAGCTCGACCTCCATCTTGCCCCGGCCGGAGAAGCCGAGCCCGATCACCGGACGGCCCAGCCGCCGGCCGAGCTGGGCCGGCAGGGTCATCCCCGCCCGCGAGGCGGCGGCACCGTGCACGATCGACGTGCCGTAGTAGACCACCGGCGGCGTCGGGTCGGCCGGCACCAGCTCGAAGCTCGACCCCTCGGGTACGCCGATCTCGATGTCCTCGAGCCGGTTGAAGATCCCGAAGTAGACGGTGTAGCGGCGATCCGCCGGGTCCAGGTCGACCGCCAGCACGTTCTCCGACTCGGGAAAGCCGCTGGCGGCAGCGCAGCCGACCCAGCGCCAGCTGCCGGGCTCGCTCTCGCCGTACAGGTCGAGGCCGCTGACCGCGACGTTCGGCATGTGCCACATGGCCAGGTTCTCCAGGCCGAGCCGCCAGCGGGCCCGGATCTGGGTCGCGTCGGTACGGAAGCGCGAGTAGAGCGAGCTGGAATGCCGGCTCAGCGCCCAGACCTCCTCCGGGACCTTGCCCTCGGCGTGCCGCGGCAACCGGTCGTAGCGGCGGATGGTGGCCTCGTCGGGCCAGCCCTTGCCCTCCGGTGTCGCGAGCGGATGCCATGCGAACGTTGCGTCGTCCACGCTTCCCAGTCCTCCCCGTTGACCCAGGCCTGCCCTGGAACCGCCTCCCCGCTGTCCGCGGAAACGGCCGGGGCATAGCCTACGGTCAGTCAGCGTTTCGTCGAGAAGGAGACCACTGTGCCCGCCAGCACTCCCGTCAAGATCGCCGTCACCGGTGCCGCCGGTCAGATCGGCTACAGCCTGTTGTTCCGGATCGCCAGCGGCGCGATCTTCGGTCCCGACCGGCCGGTCGAGCTGCGTCTGCTGGAGATCACGCCGGCGCTGAAGGCGCTGGACGGTGTGGTGATGGAGCTGGAGGACTGCGCGTTCGATCTGCTCAGCGACGTCAAGACCGGCGACGACCCGGCCAAGATCTTCGACGGCGTGAACCTGGCCCTGCTGGTCGGTGCGCGGCCGCGTTCGAAGGGCATGGAGCGGGGCGACCTGCTGGAGGCCAATGGCGCGATCTTCAGCGCCCAGGGCAAGGCCCTCAATGATCATGCCGCCGACGACGTACGGGTGTTGATCACCGGCAACCCGGCCAACACCAACGCCCTGATCGCCCGCCACAACGCCCCGGACATCCCGGCCGAGCGGTTCAACGCGCTGACCCGGCTGGACCACAACCGGGCCAAGGCGCAGGTCGCGGCCAAGGCCGGCGTCGCGGTCAGCGACGTCAGCCACCTGACCATCTGGGGCAACCACTCGGCGACCCAGTACCCGGACCTCTACAACACCTTGATCGCCGGCCAGAACGCGGCGAAGGTGATCAACGACCAGGAGTGGCTGGAGCAGGACTTCCTGCCCACCGTGCAGAAGCGCGGCGCGGCGATCATCGAGGCCCGCGGCGCCAGCTCGGCGGCCAGCGCGGCCAACGCCACCGTCGAGCACGCCCGCGACTGGCTGCTCGGCACGCCGTCCGGCGACTGGGTCTCCCAGGCCGTCCCGTCCGACGGCTCGTACGGCGTGCCGGAGGGCTTGATCAGCTCCTTCCCGGTGACCACCTCCGGCGGCGAGTACACGATCGTCCCCGGCCTCGAGATCAACGAGTTCTCCCGCGCCAAGATCGACGCCAGCGTGGCCGAGCTCGCCGAGGAGCGCGACGCCGTGAAGGCGCTCGGCCTGATCGGCTGAGAATCCGGAAGCGCAACCAGGACGCCCTAAGCTGGCCCCCATGAGTCAGCAGCATCCCGGCGGTCCCGACGGCGAGTCGGACCGGCCGCCGACGCCGGGTGCCGCGCCGAACCCGTTCAGCCGCGAGGCGGCCGGGGACGGCGCGGGGCTCGGGGCGGACAGCCCGGCGCCGAGCTCAGGCCCGGAGGACGACACCGAGCCGGACGGCATCGTCGGCTCCCCCGGCGGGCCGCCGGCCTACCCGTCCGCGGACCCCTACACCGGCCCCGGTACGTACTCCTCGACGCAGTCCTACCCCGCGGACCCGGGCTACCCGGCGAGCTCCGGCTCCTGGTCGGACCAGACCCAGCCCTACCCTTCGAGCTCGTCGTATCCCTCGAGCTCGTCGTCGTATCCCTCGGGCTCCTCTTCGTATCCCTCGGGCTCTTCGTATCCCTCGGGCTCGACCTACCCGTCTCCGGACGCGCCCTACGCGCCGCCGGGCGGGTCGACCACGCCTGCCGACCCGTACTCGGCGCCGTCCGCGTCCGACCCGGTGCCGTCCCCGCCCGCGTACGGCGCCAGCTACGGCCAGTCGACCGGCTATCCGCCGAACCCGTACGACACCGGCGGCTATCAGTACGCCGCCGCCAACCCGTACGGCTACGCCCAGCAGCAGCATCCGAAGGGCACCACGGCGCTGGTGCTCGGGATCCTCGGCCTGGTGGTCTGCCCGATCGTCGGCATCGTCGGCTTCACGATCTCGTCCCGGGCCCGCAAGGAGGTCCAGGCCGAGCCCCAGCGCTACAGCAACGGCGGCATGATCACGGCCGGCTGGGTGCTCGGGATCATCTCGATCGTGTACGCGGCGTTCTGGGCGATCTACCTGGTCATCGTCGTGATCGCCATCATCGCGTCGGAGGTCTGACGGCTCAACGGCGACCTAAGGCCAGCCTAATTTCGACCTCCGTGGCCAAGCTGGCCCCGTTTACGCAAGAATGTCCGCCATGAGCAACCCATACGACCAGAATCCCTACGGTGGTGGGGGCGGCGCCGTGCCGCAGCCCCACCCCAAGGGCACCATGATCCTTGTCCTCGGCATCCTGTCGATCGTCCTCGGCTGCGGTGTCGTCGGTCTGATCCTCGGCATCGTCACGATGGTGCAGTCCAAGCCCGTCCTGGCCGAGATCGACGCGAACCCGTCGGCGTACAACAACCGCCAGCAGGTCAACATCGGCCGCATCTGCGGCATCGTCGGCCTGATCATCGGCATCGTCGCGATCGTCTTCTGGATCATCTACATCATCGCGATCGCCGCCGCCGTCGGCTCGGGCGCCTTGAACTGACCTCTGTGCCGAGGGGAACCGCGGCGCGACTGGGGACGTCCGGAACACCGGACGTCCCCATTGACCTTCTCGGCCGAACGGAGCCCCGATGAGCCAACCGCCGTACTACCAGTCCTACGGGTACGGACAGCAGAGTCCGTACCCGCCGCAGCAGTCCCCCTACTCCCAGCAGCCCTACGGCTACGGCTATCCGCTGCCGGAGCACCCGCAGGGCACGACCATCCTCGTCCTCGGCATCCTCGGCTTCTTCGTCTTCCCCTGCGGGATCGTCGCCTGGTACATGGGCCACAAGACGATGAAGGAGATCCAGGCCACCGGCGTGCGGTACGGCAACGAGTCGAACGTCAACATCGGCAAGATCTTGGGCATGGTGACGACAATCCTCGGTATTGTCGGAGTGGCGATCGTGATCGCCTACTTCATCGTCTACATCGTCCTGATTGCCGGCATGATGGCGTCCGTCGCCGCCTACTGAGCACCGGTACACCGGACTTCACGCGAATGGAAGAACAGTGAGCCAGAACCCGCCGCCGTACGGCCAGGAACCCTACGGTCAGTCCGAACCACAGGGCCAGCAGCCTCAGTACGGGCAGCAGCCTTACGGCCAGCAGCCGCAGTACGGGCAGCAACAGCCCTACGGCCAGCCGGCCCCGTATCAGCAGCCGTCGCCGTACGCGCAGCAGCAGCCGTTCCAGATGATGCAGGAACACCCGCAGGGCACGATCATCCTGGTTCTCGGCATCCTCGGCTTCGTCACCAGCGGCATCTGCGGAGCGATCGCCTGGTACATGGGGAACAAGGTCCAGAAGGAGATGCAGGCCACGGGAGCCCGCTACTCCAACGAGTCCAACATCAACGTCGGCAAGATCCTCGGCATGGTCACCACGATCCTGGGCATCATCGGCATCGTGTTCGTGATCATCTACATCATCTTCATCGTGGTCATGGTCGCCTCCGTCGGCGCGGCCGCCTACTGAAGCAACACCGCTGAGCGCGCCCCGACCGTGATCGGTCGGGGCGTGATCAGTTCCGCCTCCCGCCAGACCGAGGTCTCGATCGGGTACGGGGCGACGTTGATCACCTGCACCAGGTCGTCGGTGCCGTCCGGGCTGACCAGGCCCGCCACCACGAGCCCCGGATCCACGGCGTCGGTACGGTAACGGCGGCGCACGCCGAGCCGCTCCAGCAGGGCCGCATGGACTCCGAGATCGCACGGGTAGTCGGTGGTCAGCACGATCGCCGTACCGGCGCCGTGCCGCAACTCCAGCGCCACCGCGTCGCCGCCGGTGGTCCGCGCCAGCACGGTCGCGTCGGGATGCCGCAGCGGCTGCGCGAAGCCGACCCGCACCTCCGGCCGGGTCAGGCCGGTGGTGTCGGGGTCGAGCCGGACCGTCGGATGGTTGCTGCGGGACCGGCCCAGCCGATCGACCAGCTGGTCCGGCAGCGGCTCCCCCACCGTGATCGTGAGCGCGTCCGCGAGCTCCCGGCAGTCCCGGCCCAGTTCGTCCTGGACGGGCAGCGCGCCGGCCAGCAGCAGCCGGCCGCCGGCGGCCACGTAGTCGGCCAGCAGCCGTTGGGTGGCGGCGGCCAGCGAACGCCCGGAGGCCAACGCCAGCACGGGATGCGAGGCCGGGCTGAGGGTCGCCGGCAGCTCGGCCTGGTCGACCGGCCGCGGGTCGGTCCGGTCAAGATCATCGTGTGGGCTCAGGTCGACACCGGCCAGGCCGTACCCGCCGAGGACGAGGGCCCGGGCCAGGATCTGCCGCGGCCCGAAGCCGCGGAACCGGCCAAGATCATCATGGAGCTCCCGGGTGGCCGGGTCGCCCGGCACGGCGTACTCGGTCAGGTAGTGGTCGGCGACGAAACCGTACGCCAGGTCGGAGTGCGGGACCATCCCGGCGGCCCGCTGCTCGATCCGGTTCAGGTCGGTGATCGTCTCGGCCAGGACCGGCAGGGTCCGGTTCGGCCGGCCGGTCGGGCCGAGCGGCGCGGCGAAGCCGTGTTCCTCGCCGGTGAAGGCGATCCGATCGATCCCGTCACCGCCGGGCAGCTCGGGATCGGCGGCCAGCGGCGGGTTGACCCCGCCGGCGAACAGATAGATGTTGATCAAGCGATTGCCGAGCGCGTGCGCCAGCCGGGTCTTCAGCGCGGTCGCCTCGGGCGGCACCAGCGCGCCCAGGTCCTGGCCGTAGTCGCCGTCCCCGGCCTCGAACTCGAGCGCGGTCAGGGGCTGGTTCGGACCGGCCGTGGCGGCCGCGAACACGTTGCCCAGCACGAAATCGGCGACGTTGCCGACGGTGAGATCGCCCAGATACATGTCGGAGCCGGCCACCGTGCCGGGCCGGTTCCGCCAGGTGCCGATCAGCTGCGAGATGCCGATGGGGTACGTCAGCCCGCGGCCGCCGCCGGTGCCGTGGATGTTGATCAAGAGCGGCACCGTGCCGAGCCCGTGCTCGGCCACCCAACCGGCCAGGGTGTCGGTGTAACGACGGAACCGGGCCCGGCAGAACCGCATCAGGTCGTCGGCGACCGCGACCGCCGCGCCGGCCGGCGGGTCGGCCAGGTAACCGAGCACGTCGGCGGGCTCGGCGCCGGTGAGTCCGGGGTGCCGGTCCAGCCGGTCCTGCACCGTCAGCCAGTCCCGCCAGTCGGCCGCGACCGCCTCGGTCAGCGCCGGGCTGTTGGAGACCCAGGCCAGCATCCCGATCTCGTTGTCCAGCTGGATCGCGATCACCGGGCCGCCGTGATCATGGTGCCGCGCGGCGAGCACCGGCAGCACCGCGTCGTACCAGCGGCGGGCCTCGGTCAGGAAGGCCGGCGCCAGGTAGTCCAGGTCCCGGGTCGGCGGCGGGGCGCCGCGCCAGCCGGGAGCCACCACGCCGGGCAGCCCGTACACCCGGTGCGGGATGCCCTCGTTCTTCAGCTCCGCCATGCAGAACGGTCCAGGGCGCGCGATCACCAGCAGCCCCAGCTCGGCGGCCAGGTCGCAGAAGGCGCCGAGATCGCGCCAGTCCGCGGTCTCGCCGGTGACGTCGATCCGGCCGTCCGGCAGTTCGTGGACCACCCACGGGATGTAGGTCGCGACGGCCTGCGCCCCGGTGTCCCGCAGCGCGACCAGCCGGTCCCGCCACGCGTCCCGGGCCAGGCGGAAGTAGTGCACCTCGCCCGCGAAGATCACCCGCGGCTTCCCGTCGATGATCAACTGCCGGCCCCGGGTTGTGATCATGCCTCCACCCTAAGGCCGACGCCCCACCAGCAGCACCTCACCAACTTTCCTGGCGCTTTACCCGAGAAACTTCTCTGGTGAAGCGACAGTTTTTCACGCAACGTGAAAAACCGGCGGGCCAGTCCGGAAGGGGTCAGCGGCCGGGCGGGATGACCAGGGCGAGGATGATGACGGCGGCGCCGGCCAGGATCAGCATGGTCACGTCGAAGCCGCGGGCGCGGACGGCGAGCAGGCCGGCGCCCTCCTTCGGCAGGAACAGGCGGAGCAGGCCGCCGACGCCGAGCGAGCCGCCGATGATCATGCAGCCGATCCGCCAGGCCCCGGCGCCGCCGATCACGGCGTAGCCGAGGCCGGCCAGGACGCCGGCCAGGACGAGCAGCAGGGCCCACGGGCTGAGGCCGCGGTCGGGGGCCAGCCGGCGTTCCGGTTCCGGCTCCGGCTGGTCCATGATCAACTCGTCCACATCGGCCTCAGTGGAAGAAGTGCCGGGCCCCGGTGAGGTACATGGTCACCCCGGCCGCCTTGGCTGCCTCGATCACCTCGGCGTCGCGGACCGAGCCGCCGGGCTGGACGATCGCCGAGACGCCCGCGTCGATCAGGATCTGCGCGCCGTCGGCGAACGGGAAGAAGGCGTCCGACGCAGCCACCGAGCCGGCCGCCCGGTCGCCCGCCCGGCTGACCGCCAGCCGGGCCGAGTCGACCCGGTTCACCTGGCCCATCCCGACGCCGACCGAGGCGCCGTCCTTGGCGAGCAGGATCGCGTTCGACTTGACCGACCGGGAGGCCTTCCAGGCGAACTCAAGGTCGGCCAGCACCGACTCCGCCGCCGGCTCGCCGGTCGCCAGCTGCCAGTTCGCGGCGTGATCATGATCGGCGTCGGTGACGTCGACGGTCTGCATCAGCAGGCCGCCGGAGACCGGCCGGATCTCGGCGCCGCCGGACGGCACCGGCTCGACCACGAGGATCCGGATGTTCTTCTTGGCCTGCAGGATCTCCACGGCGCCGTCGTCGTACCCCGGCGCCATGATCACCTCGGTGAACACCTCGGCCACCTGGCGGGCCATCTCGACGCTGACCGGCCGGTTGGCGGCGATCACACCGCCGAACGCGGAGACCGGGTCGCAGGCGTGCGCCTTGCGGTGCGCCTCCGCGATGTCGGCGCCGACCGCGATGCCGCACGGGTTGGTGTGCTTGATGATCGCGACCGCCGGGGCCTCGAAGTCGGCCGCGGCACGGCGGGCCGCGTCGGCGTCGACGTAGTTGTTGTACGACATCTCCTTGCCGTGCAGCTGGGTCGCCCCGGCCAGGCCGGCCGGGCCGTAGCCGCTGCGGTAGAGCGCCGCCTTCTGGTGCGGGTTCTCCCCGTACCGCAGGGTCGCCTGCTTGGTCCAGGTGGCCCCGACCCAGGCCGGGAACCCGGTCCCCTCACTGGTGTCGGTGAGCACGTTGCCGAGCCAGCTGGCCACCGCGACGTCGTAGGTCGCGGTGTGGGTGAACGCGGCGGCGGCCAGCGCCTGCCGCTCGGCCAGCGTGAACCCGCCGGCCGCCAGGGCCTCGGTGAGCTGGGCGTACTGCGCCGGCGAGGTGATCACCGCGACCGACGGGTGGTTCTTCGCCGCCGCGCGGACCATCGCCGGGCCGCCGATGTCGATCTGCTCGATGCACTCGTCCGGGCTCGCACCGGCCGCGACGGTCTCGATGAACGGGTACAGGTTGCTGATCAACAACTGGAACGGCGCCACGCCGAGCTCGTCCAGCTGGTTGCGATGATCATCGAGCCGCAGGTCGGCCAGCAGGCCGGCGTGGATCTTCGGGTGCAGTGTCTTCACCCGGCCGTCCAGGCACTCCGGGAAGCCGGTCAGCTGCTCGACCTGGGTCACCGGCAGGCCCGCGTCGGCGATCCGGCCGGCGGTCGAGCCGGTGGAGACGAGTTCGACGCCGGCGTCGACGAGCTGCTGCGCGATCACCAGCAGGTCGGTCTTGTCGTAGACCGAGATCAGCGCGCGCTTGATCTGGATGCGGTCGGGGGTGTCTTGGGTCATCGGTCCCAGCAGACCTTTCTGTCGATCACTCGCCACGGTTGGGTGACGAGCCGGTGGGTCGTCTCGACGAGCAATGTGCGCTCGGTGATCTTGATGCGTTCGTGCAACGTGTCCTCGGTGTCGTCGTCGAGCACCGGTACGGCGGCCTGGGCGATGATCACCCCGTCGTCGACGCCGTGGTCGACCAGGAAGATCGTCGCGCCGGTCACCTTCACTCCGTACGCCAGCGCGTCCCGCGGCCCGTGCATCCCGGGGAAGGACGGCAGCAGCGCCGGATGGGTGTTGATCATGCGGCCGGCGAACGCGTCCAGGAAGGCCGGCCCGACCAGCTTCATGAAGCCGGCGCTGATCACCAGGTCCGGCCGGAAGGCGGCCACCCGCTCGGTCAGCTCACGGTCCCAGGCGGCCCGGTCCGATCCCTTCTTGTACGGCAGCGCGAACGAGTCGATCCCGGCGGCGCGGGCCCGGTCCAGCCCGGCGATCTTGGACCGGTCGGCGCCGACCCCGACCACCTCAGCGCCGAACCCGGGATCGGCGGAGGCGTCGATCAGGGCCTGCAACAGCGTGCCGCTGCCGGAGATCAGCACGACAAGGCGTTTTCGATCAGGCCCTGACTCATTCACGGGCGCAGCCTACCGGCGCAGTTGCCGGACCAGCCCGTACCCCAGGCCGACCAGCAGCCCGGACAGGCCGAGCGTGCTCACCGCGAGCACCGCGAGCTCCGGCAGCCGCGGTCCGATGCCGGCCAGCCGGGCCTGCCCCAGGTCGCCGCTGCAGGCCCAGGCGAGCGCGACGAAGACCAGCCCCGCCAGCGCACCGGCCAGGCCGCCGACCAGGCAGGTCTGGTCCGGCCGCACGTCCGTACGGGCCCGGTTGACCAGCCAGGCCGCCACGCCGCCGGCGACGACGCCGACGGCCAGCCAGGCCAGCTGTTCGGGCCGGCCCGGACCCTCGTCCGGCAGCCCGGCCAGCACCGGGATGGCCGGCAGCAGGCCGAGGTCGGTGTCGGCCGGCGACACCACGGTGCCGGGGCCGAAGCTGAAGCCGGCGCCGAGGGCGAAGGACGCGGCCCAGACGATCAGATTGGGCGCGAAGGCCAGTTGCAGCACCAGCAGCGCGATGTTGCCCGGGACGCCGGGCGCCAGCGCGTCGATCAGGCCGCCGACCTGGCCCCAGGCCAGCGCCAGCGAGGTCACCAGCAGCCCGGCGCCGCCGACCAGCAGGGCCAACTGGGCCGCGATCACGGCCCGCGGCAGCGATCTGGCCCAGTCCGGCCAGCGCTCCGCCGGGTCCAGGCCGAGCGCGTGCGCGGCACCGGCCGCGGCCGGCAGCCCGGCGATCAGGGCGGAGATCACGGCGGCGCGCGGCAGCTGGGCCGGGTCCCCGGCCAGCAGGGTCGTTCCGGTCACCGCGAGGACGTACCCGCCGACCATGACGCCGGTCACGCTGAGCACCGCCGACAGATCGGTCTCGGCGCGGCTGCGGCGGGCCGCATAGCCGGCGACCTGGAAGTGCAACAGGACGAAGATCGCGGTCAGTCCCCAGGGGATCAGGGTGATCCTGGTCGCACCGAGCGTCGCGCCGGCGCCGTTGCCGAGCAGCCAGAGCTGGGTGCCGACGCCGAGGGCGTCCAGCAGGGTGCCCGGGACCGAGGTCAGCCAGCCCACCACGGCGAAACCGGCGGCGAGCACCCAGCCGACCGCCGCGGTGACCGCCGCGCCGATCGCCGCGACCGGCCAGCCGCCGACCAACGGGCGGTCCGGACCCGACGAGGGATTGGCTGAACCGGCTGCACGTGGCACAGTCGTGGTCAGTTCGATCGTCTCGCCCGGCCGGCGCGCAGTCGTCCGCGAGGACACGTTGCCGGGGGACGGGGAGGCCATGGTGATCCCATGGTTGCCCAGTCGATCGGCGAAAATCGCCCGGACACGCCCTGAGCGAGTAAAGTTTGCAGGTCCGCGCCCACGTCGGGGGTGTGGCGACCCACAGTCGAGGAGTACGAAGGAAACGATGGTCGGCAAGGATTCTTCCGATTACCGCCCACGGCGCGCGCTACCCGCCGACGATGAGGTCGACCTCCCCGAGCAGCAGCCGGTCCCTCCTCAGCCACCGGCTCAGCAGCCGTCAACCCCGGCCGATGATCTTACCGACGGACACCCCGAAGAGGACGACGACACGGCGTTCGGCTTCCCGGCTTATGCGGAGGCCGAGCCCGACCAGCCGAAGCCGCTCTACCGCGACGAGGTTCCGGGCGAGAGCAGCTTCGACGACCGGACCCGGATCCAGCAGCCCGCCGCGACTCCGCGGGTGCGGCTCCCGGACAGCCGGCACCCCGACGAGGACGTCCTGGACGACCTCGGCGACATCGACGAGGAAGGGCCCCGGCTCGGCCAGCGCGGCCGGCTCGCCCTGCTGATCGGCGCCGTCGCTGCCGTGGTCGTCCTCGGCCTGGCCATCGGCTACGCCGTGATCGGCCGGCCGAACGGCCCGAGCGCGAACCCGCCCAGTCCGAGCAACTCCCCCTCCGCCTCCGAGACCAGCACCACCGGCACCCCGGAGCAGCCGAGGGGCGAGCTGCTGACGACCGAGATGCTGGTCGCCGCCGCCGACGCGAAGCCGATCGACGGAGCTCGGGACTGGAAGGTGTCCCGCACCCTGACCAAGACGGACAACAACTCGCCGAAGGCGGTCTGCCTCGGCACCGCGATCGAGGGGCTGCCGACGGCCCGCGAGGCGATGATCCAGACGCTGGAGAGCAACGGCAAGGAGCCGCCGGCGATCCTGCACCTGGCCAGCGCCTACGGCTCGCCCGAGGAGGCCGCGCAGGCGTACGCCCTGATCGCGAAGGCGATCGGCAACTGCACCGTGAAGGACCGCGGGGCCTGGCTCTACACGGCACGTGTGGTGACCGGCCTCGGCGACCAGTCGCTCGGCGTCGTGGTCAAGCTGGCCGGCGGCGAGCAGCCCGAGTACCGCAGCCTGATCCTGAGCCGGACCGGCCGGGTGCTGAACGTGGTCGACGTGGCCAAGCAGTCCGACGACGTACCGGTCGACAAGGCGGTACGGACCGTGGCCGCGGCCGTCAATCGCCAGTGCACCACCGCCGGCGGGGCCTGCGCCAAGCAGACCGCCGACAAGGCCGGCCCGCCGCCGGTCGGCGACCAGCCGGGCTACCTGTCCGGCGGCGACCTGCCGACGCCGGGCGACCAGGCCGGCCCCTGGTTCGCCGACGAGCCGCGCAACCTCACCGAAGCCCAGCACGACAGCACCTGCGAGACCGCCGACCTGTCCAAGGTCGCCGGCGGCCGCGCGGTGTCCCGGACCTTCCTGGTGGACGGCGACTCCGGCGACTTCGGCCTCGACGAATACATGGTCACGCTGAAGTCCGAGGCGGAGGCCAAGAAGCTGGCCAAGAAGTTCGTCGACGACTGGAAGTCCTGCGAGAAGCGCAAGATCACGCCGAAGGTCGAGGACCCGGCGAAGATCAAGGGCACCGGGGCGAAGGACGCCAAGATCAACGGCTGGGTGACCGAGATCAAGGTGCCGACCAGCAACGCGAACGCGCGGATCTTCCGGGTCGGCGTGGCCTGGGTGGGCCCGAAGGTCGTCTACACCTTCCTCAGCCCGACCAAGAACCTGGACATCACCGACGGGGACTGGAAGCGCGTCACCGTCCGCGCCGCCGAGCGGGCCACCCAGGTCAACTGACCGGCACCGGCTGGGACGGGTCCGGCGGAAGCCGCGGGCCATCAGGTAGCCGCGAGTACGCCGGTCATGATCCCGGGTCGGGCCGGGCCGCGAGCGCCGCGGCGAACCCGATCCCGACGAGAGCCTGACCGGAATCGAGCGCACTTCGCCGAGATCAACCTCGGCGAGCGAGAATCGGCGAAAGTGCGCTGGATTTCGGTCACTGCGGCCGACCAGCAGCGGCGGGTGGATCCGGGCGCGTGATGATCGGCAGCACCAGCAGCGGCCGGAGCGCGCGCGGGACCAGGCCGGACCGGTGCAACATCAGGTACAGCAGCACCGCCCCGAACAGCACCGGCACGCCGGTCCCGACCAGGCCGTCCCGGACCGCGGTGAACAGCGCCGCGGCGATCCCGATCACCGCCAGCGCGTTGATCAACTCGAGCATCGCGCCGATGATCACCAGCGGTCCGGCCGAAGCTGATCAGCGGCGTCGGGCCGGCCCAGCACCGTCTGGATCAGCGTGCCGCCGGCCAGGCTGGCCGTCACGAACATGGCCCCGGCGAACCGGGCCTTGAGGTTGTCCCCCGTCATTGGTCCTCGTCGTTGTGTTCTGCCGACTGACGCTCGAAGACCTCGCCGATCTGCACCCCGAACGCGTCGGCGATCCGGAAGGCGAGCTCGAGCGACGGCCCGTACTTGCCGGCCTCGACGTTCATGATCGTCTGGCGCGAGGCGCCGACTCGTTCGGCGAGTTCCAGCTGGGTCATCTCGCCGGCGAAGAACCGGAGCCGGCGGATGTTGATGGTGATGATCAACTTCTCAGCCATGGCCCGTTCGAGGCGGTAGACCGTGACCGCGCCGCCGGCCAGCGAACCGACCAGGAACGCGCCGAGGACGATGTGCAGGACGGCGACGGCCGAGGCTCCCAGCGCCCCGGCCGCCAGCGCAGCGACGAAGCCGAGCCCGACGATCAGGTAGCCCAGCTGGCCGGACCGCAGGCGGATCGTGCGGTCCATCTCGTCCGGCAGCAGCGACGAGGTCATCACCCGCTCGGCGGCGTCCCCGTCGGTGACGGACAGCCGGGCCGCGAGCACGACGTGGAACAGGACCTGCACTACGACCAGGACCACGACGGTCACACCGACGAAACCCAGCATCGCCAACGCCCAGGAGCGCAGTGCGTCCGGGCCGGGCTCGCTCCGGGTGGCCGCGTAGATCAGGTAGCGGACCGCGAGCGCCTGGCCGGAATCGAGCGCACTTCGCCGAGATCGACCTCGGCGAGCGAGAATCGGCGAAAGTGCGCTGGATTTCGGTCACTGCGGCCGACCAGCAGCGGCGGGTGGATCCGGGCGCGTTCGGACGACGGGGTCAGGAGCTGCGCACCCGATCCAGTGCGACCAGGGCGAGCAGCAGGGCGGCCAGCGATTCGTTGTCGGTGATCTCCCGGCGGCCGATCCTCGCGACCAGATCGGCGAGCCCGACCGCGATCACGTCGGAGATACCCTCGGCCTCGCGCTCGTCGCCACCGACCCTCGTCAGGTCGGTGGCCAGGAAGACCCGGCCGGGTGCGTCGGCGACACCGTTCAGGCTGTACACCGGGCCCAGGTCGCGCCAGGTCCCGGCCGCGTACCCGGTCTCCTCGCGCAACTCCCGGGCCGCGGCCACCAGCGGCTCGTCGTCGTCCATCCCGCCGCCCGGCACCTCGAGCGACTCGGCGCCCGTGGTGTAGCGGCGCTGCCTGATCATGATCACCTCGCCGCCGCCGGTGACCGGGACGACGAAGACCGCCGGGCGGTTCACCGTGACCACCCCGTACGTCCCGGGCACCCCGTCCGGCCGGACCACGTCGTCCTCGCGGACGCTGATCCAGGCGTTGCGATAGATCTCCCGGCTGGACCGTCGCTGCCAGCTCACCTGCACATTCCCTTCTCCGTCACGGATCCGGACATGACTGCGCCCCGCGCTCCACAATCAGGAGGGCGGGGCGCCGTCGAAGTCGATCAGGAGCCGGCGAGGCCGGTCATGATCTCCCGCATCAGCTGGGCGGTCTCGCTCGGCGTCTTGCCGACCTTGACCCCGGCGGCCTCGAGGGCCTCTTTCTTGGCCGCGGCGGTGCCCGACGAGCCGGAGACGATCGCGCCGGCGTGGCCCATCGTCTTGCCCTCCGGCGCGGTGAACCCGGCCACGTAACCGACGACCGGCTTGGTCACGTTCGTCTTGATGAACTCGGCCGCCCGCTCCTCGGCGTCGCCGCCGATCTCGCCGATCATCACCACGGCGTCGGTGTCCGGATCGTCCTGGAACGCTTGCAGGGCGTCGATGTGGGTGCTGCCGATCACCGGGTCGCCACCGATCCCGATCGCGGTGGAGAAGCCGAAGTCACGCAACTCGTACATCATCTGGTACGTCAGCGTGCCCGACTTCGAGACCAGCCCGATCCGGCCGGACTTGGTGATGTCGGCCGGGATGATGCCGGCATTGGAGACCCCGGGCGTGATCAACCCGGGGCAGTTCGGGCCGATCAGCCGGGTCTTGGAACCCTTGGCCAGGGTGAAGAACTCGGCCGTGTCCTTGACCGGTACGCCTTCGGTGATCACGACGACCAGCGGCACCTCGGCCTCGATCGCCTCGACGACCGCGCCCTTGGTGAACTTCGCGGGGACGAAGATCACGCTGACGTTCGCACCGGTGGCGGCGACGGCCTCGCCGACCGAGCCGTAGACCGGCACCTCGGTGCCGTCGAAGTCGACCGACTGGCCGCCCTTGCCCGGCGTGACGCCGCCGACGATCTTCGTACCGGACTTGATCATCCGGGCGGTGTGCTTGCGGCCTTCGGAGCCGGTCATGCCCTGGACGATGACCTTCGAATCCGCGTTCAACCAAACTGCCATGACTCGACGCTCCCTCAGCTCGCTGCCAGCTCGGCGGCGCGGCGGGCCGCACCGTCCATCGTGTCCACCTGTTCCAGGCCGGGCAGCTTCGCCTCGGTCAGGATCGACCGGCCCAGCTCGGCGTTGTTGCCGTCCAACCGGACCACCAGCGGCTTGGTCACCGCCTCGCCACGCGACTCGAGCAGCTGGAACGCCTGCACGATGCCGTTGGCCACCTCGTCACAGGCGGTGATCCCGCCGAAGACGTTCACGAAGACGCTCTTCACCTGCTGATCACCGAGGATGATCTCCAGCCCGGACGCCATCACCTCGGCGTTCGCACCGCCGCCGATGTCGAGGAAGTTGGCCGGCTTCGGCTTGGCGGTGAACTCCTCGCCCGCGTACGCGACGACGTCGAGGGTGCTCATCACGAGCCCGGCGCCGTTGCCGATGATGCCGACCGCGCCGTCCAGCTTCACGTAGTTGAGGTCCTTGGCCTTGGCCGCCGCCTCCAGCGGGTCCTCGGCCGACTTGTCCGCCAGCGCCGCATGGTCCGGGTGCCGGAAGGACGCGTTGTCGTCCAGCGTCACCTTGCCGTCCAGCGCGATGATCTTGCCGTCGCCGGTCTTCACCAGCGGGTTGACCTCGACCAGCGTGGTGTCCTCCGCCCCGTACACGGTGCCGAGGATCTGCAGCACCCGGGCGATCTCGGCCCGGTCCGCCTCGGCGAAGCCCGCGGCCTCGACGATCTCGTCCGCCTTGGCCTGATCGATGCCGACGTTCGGGTCGACCGGGATCCGGGCCAGCGCGTCCGGCCGCTCGACGGCGAGCTGCTCGATGTCCATGCCGCCTTCCTTCGAGCACATCGCCAGGTATTGGCGGTTCGCCCGGTCCAGCAGCAGAGAGAAGTAGTACTCCTCGGCGATGTCGGCGCCCTCGGCGATCATCACCGTCCGCACCGTGTGGCCCTTGATGTCCATCCCGAGGATCTCCTCGGCGCGGGCCGCGGCCTCGTCCGGGCTCTTGGCGATCTTGACCCCGCCCGCCTTGCCCCGGCCACCGGTCTTCACCTGCGCCTTGACCACGACCACCGGCGTGCCCAGCTGCTCCGCAGCGGCCTTGGCCTCCGCCGGTGTCGTCGCAGTGATCCCGCGCAGGACGGGAACCCCATGCGCCTCGAAGAGATCGCGCGCCTGGTACTCGTACAGATCCACGACGGCTCCATCCAGATTTCGTTGTGTCTGATTGCTTGCTTCAGTGCGATCGGAGCCTAACGTCTCAGCCGTACGGTGAGCACAATCGGGGCCCCGTCACCCGGCCCGGCCGACGTTGGCACGGACCCAGTCGACGATCTCGGCCATCGACGCCCCCGGCGTGAAGATCCCGGCGACGCCCAGCTCGGCCAGCCGCTCGCGGTCCGCATCCGGGATGATCCCGCCGCCGAACACGACGATGTCGCCGGCGTCGGCCTCCTTGAGCAGTTCGACCACCCGGGCGAACAGCGTCAGGTGGGCGCCGGACAACACGGACAGCCCGATCCCGTCGGCGTCCTCGGCGATCGCGGTCCGGACGATCTGTTCCGGGCTCTGGTGCAGCCCCGTGTAGATGACCTCCATACCGGCGTCGCGCAGGGCCCGGGCGACCACCTTGACGCCCCGGTCGTGACCGTCCAGGCCCGGTTTGGCGACCACGATGCGCAGTCGGCCGGAACCCGCCGATTCCGACGAAACGGTATTCACCCGGGCAGATTACTACCGCCACCCCCACTGAATTAACGAACATTTGTTCGAAAGGTCGCCATGCGCATTTCCGATACGACGAACCGCGCCCGCCGAAGCACCTCAGAACTCGGTTTCCCATCCTGCGAGACGGGGACTTCCCGGGTCATCACCGGCTACCACTAGGCTCGGCGCTCGCCGGAACGCGACACGCAACGGGAAAAATGGCCCGGGGTTTGTGGACCAGTTATCTTTCCGTTATCTTCTTTCAGTGGTCGCTCACCCGAGCGATACGCGGCAGGGACTATGCGGGGTCACCTACCCCAGAGTGAAGGGATGAACGTTGACGGTTGAGGAAGCGACAACCGGGGGCGTTCGCCGTACGTGGAACGACGAGGAGATCCGTAGGTGATTCCCGAACCGCTCCGGCGCAAGTCGCGCCGGGCGCTTTCTTCCATCGAGCCCCAAGAACGACGCGGTTGGTTGACCCATGGCATCGCCGCGCTGACGGTCTCGGCCCTCGGCCTCGCGGTCGCCGGCTCCGTCGCGCTGAGCACCTCCGCAGCCGAGGGTGGCGGCCAGGTCGCGATCACCCGGCCGCAGGCGGCCCAGTCACAGGCGGCCCAGCCGCAGAACCAGAGCGACCGGCGCGACTCCGCCGCCGAGGACCCGAGCCGCAGCCAAGATCGTGAACTGCAGGCCAAGGAACTCGCCGCCTACCGCGAAGAGGCGCTGGCCCGCGACGCCGAGGCCGCCCTCAAGGCAGCGCACGAGGAGAACCTCAAGCAGCGCTCCGAGGATCTGAGCGAGACGGAGAAGGAGAGCTACGAGAACGCCGCGCGGATCGCCAAGGAGCGTCGCGAGGCCGCTGCTCGCCGGGCCGCCGAAGGTAACCAGGACGACTTCTCCGACGACAGCTCGAACGACGACTCCGACGACGGTTCGTACGACGACTCCGGTGACGACACCGAGCCGCCGTCGTCCGGTGGCGGCGCCGCCTCGCCGGTGCCGGGAGCGGTGATCGGCGCCTACTTCGGCCAGACCGGGCTCTGGGCGCGGTACCACACCGGCCTCGACTTCCGGGCCGGCTCGGGTACCCCGATCAAGTCGGTCCAGTCGGGCACCGTGCTGCACGCCGGTTACGGCGGCAACGCCGGCAGCTGGGCGGGCAACTACGTCGCGGTCAAGCACCCGGACGGCAACACCACGCTGTACGCGCACATGTCGAGCAACTCGGTGAGCCCCGGCCAGCGGGTCGAGGCCGGCCAGGTGATCGGCCACGTCGGCTCCACCGGCCGTGCGTTCGGTGCGCACCTGCACTTCGAGCTCTACAAGCCGGGCGCCCGCTACGGCGACGTGTACAGCGCGTCGAACCCGCAGCCCTGGCTGAACTCGCTCGGCGTCCACACCAACTGACGCCACCTGATCAGAGCAGTACGTGAAGCCTCCGCCGGATCTTCCGGCGGAGGCTTTCTCGTGCTGAGGGCCGCGCGGCGGCTCAGGACTCGGCGAGCTTCTTGAGCTCGTCGACCAGATGCTCCAGGGCCGGCAGTGCGGCGGCGATCGCCTCCCGGTCCGGGGCGTCCAGTTGATCAAGGCAGGCCTTGACGACCTGACCCCGGCTGTCCCGGATCCGGTCCGTCATCGCCCGGCCGTCCGTGGTGATCTCGACCCACGCCGCCCGCAGGTCGTCGGGGTTCTGCCTCCGCCGGATCAGTCCGAGTTCGTCCAGCCGGCCGACGATCCGCGACACCATCGTGGGGTTCAGGCTCTCCAGCCGGGCCAGTTCGGCCAGGCTCAGTGGTCCGCGCCCGCCGATCAGGCCGAGGGCCGACGCCTGGCTCGGCGTCAGCCCCTCATGGGTGGCCGAAGCGTTGAGCTGGCGCGACAGCCGGCCGATCACCGCTCGCAGCCGAGCCACATCGTCCGTGTCCATCCCCTGGCCTTCCAGTTACTTGCTTGCCGGCACGCAATGTAATATCCCAACGAGAACAGCACAGCCCGAGAACGGCCCGATCCCCGGAAGGAGGGTCTGCGCTCGGATGTCACGCCTTCCGCCCGGCTCATCGGTCCCGATCGTCGAGGACGCGCACGATACCAAGCTGCCGGAGGCTTCCCCACGACGCTGGCTGATCTTCGCCGTGGTCTCGATGGCACTGTTCATGTCGTCGATCGACCACACCGTCGTCGCGATCGCACTGCCCTCGATCCAGGCCGATCTCGGCACCGGGCTCGAGTGGGCCGGCTGGACCGTGACGATCTATTCGCTCGGCGCGGTGCTGGTGATGCCGCTGGCCGGCAAGCTGAGTGATCAGTACGGACGCAAGCGGGTCTTCGTCGTCGCGGCGGCCCTCTTCACGGCTGCCTCGCTGCTCTGCGGCCTGGTCGACAACATCTACCTGCTCGTCCTCCTGCGCGCCATCCAGGCGATCGGCGGCGGCGCCTTCATGCCGGCGGCGACCGGCATCGTCGCCGACAACTTCGGGCCGAACCGGGACCGGGCGGTCGGCATGTTCACCAGCGTGTTCCCGATCGGCGGCATCGTCGGCCCGATCATCGGCGGCATCCTGCTGACGTACTGGGACTGGCGGGCGATCTTCATCGTCAACGTACCGGTCGGCATCCTGCTGCTGGTGCTCGCACTGCTGGTGATCCCGGAGAGCCGGCAGCCGGCGAGCCGGCGCCTGGACGTCTACGGCATCGTGCTGCTCGGCGTCCTGATCCTCGGCGTGATGCTCGGAGTCACCTCGTTGGGCAGCAAGGACGGCACCCCGCTCAGCCCGCAGTTCATCGTGCCCGAGGCGATCGCCGTCGTCGCCCTGGTGCTGTTCCTCCGGAACGCCTCCCGCGGCACCGCCCCGTTCATCCCGATGCGACTGCTCCGCGGCCGCGGGTTCGGCGTGATGAACGTGATCAACTTCCTGCAGGGCGCCGCGGCGATCGGCTTCGGCGCGCTGGTCCCGCTGTTCGCCCAGGCCCGGTTCGGGATCCCGATCCTCGAGTCGGGCACCCTGATGACCGCTCGGGCGATCGGCATGATCTGCATCGCCGGGGTGGCCGTGATGACGCTGCGGCGGACCGGCTACCGGCTGCCCATGATCGTCGGGTTCTCGGTGCTGGCGGCGGGCATGGTCGCGATCTGCTTCCCGCCGCCGGGGGTGTCCCAGGTGCTCTGGCTGGCCATCGCGGCCGGCGTCACCGGTCTCGGCATGGGCCTGTCCGTTCCGGCCGGCAACAACGCCGTGCTGCAGCTCGCGCCCGACGAGGCCGCGGGCGTGGCGGGCCTGCGCGGCATGTTCCGGCAGTCCGGTTCGATCATCGCGATCTCGATCGCGACCGCGGTGATGGCCCGCAGCGACGACCCCGGCGCCACCCTCTCGGTGGTGTTCCTGATCTTCGCCGGGATCATCGTGCTGACCCTGCCGCTGGTGTTCCGGGTTCCCGAGCACAAAGGCCAGTGGTGAAGAATGGCGGCATGCTCGTCGCCTTCAGCATCGCCCCTGCCACTGCCGACCCGGACGGCTCGGTAGCCGCCGCCGTCGCCGATGCGGTACGGATCGTCCGCGCCTCGGGCCTGCCCTCGGAGACGAACGCGATGTTCACCAACGTCGAGGGCGAGTGGGACGAGGTGATGGCCGTGATCAAGCAGGCCACCGACGCCGTCCTCGCCCACGCCGACCGGGTCAGCCTGGTGATCAAGGCCGACATCCGGCCCGGCCACACCGGCCAGCTGACCGCGAAGGTGCAACGCGTCGAAGACCTGCTGGACTGACCCGCGGTGTCGACGCCCGGCTGGTACCCGGATCCCTCCGGTGCGCCTGGCCGCTTCCGTTACTGGGACGGCCACGCCTGGTCCGCGCAGACCACCGACCGCCCGAGCGGTCAGCCGCCGGCCGGGCCGAACCGGCGCCGCACGGCTCCCTTGATCATCGGCGCCGTCGCGCTGGTCCTGGTGATCGGCCTGATCGTCGCCTTCGTCCTGGGACAGCTGGGTGACCGGCCGGTCCGGATCACCGACGCTCCCGTACCCACGGAGACGGTGACCGGCTGGGACGACAGCAGCCCGACCGCGGCTCCCTCCCCCAGTCCGTCACCATCGCCGACCCCCAGCCCGTCCGGTTCGTCGACCGTACGTCCGTTGACCGAGTGCCCCTTCGGCGACCCGCGAGCCCGCCGGCAGCATCCGACCGACGACCGGGTCCACGGCGGCGGATTGTCCTTCCCCCGACTCTCCGACTGGGAGGACGATCTGCACGGCAGCGGGATCAGCTGGGCCCACGACGTCGGGTCGCAGAGCCAGAACCAGGAGCCCGGCTGGTTCTCGCTGGTCGCGGTGGGCGAGCTCCGTCGTTCCGACGGGTTCGTCGAGCCCCGGCAGGCGGCCGAGAGCATCGTCCAGTGCGTCGCGAGTTCCAGCTTCTACGCCCACTTCACCGGCGCGGACGAGCAGAAGTCCGCGGCCGTGAAGATCGACGGCCGCCAGGCCTGGTGGATCCGCACCGACATCCGGATCAAGGACCCGAACGTGGAGGCCGGCGGCGACACCGTCGACGTGATCGTCGTCGACACCGGGGACCCGGACGGCCTCGGCATGTATCTCGGCGCCGGGACCATCGGGGACCGGCGCCTGCTCTCGATTCTGGACGCCACCAAGGCGGGCCTGCGGGTCGACTAGGGCCCCCGATCACTGAGCTGGCCAACGTTCCCTGAGCTTGTCGAAGGGCAGGCTCGGCACTTCGACAGGCTCAGTGCGCACTGAGCAGCCGTCTCGGCGACCGGACAGTCGTCCCGACCGGTCCCGAGTATGCCTATATTCCCCGCTATGTCGACAGACAATACCGACCGAGTCGGAATCATTCGGGGGCGGCGCGTACGACGCGGTGCCGTGGTCCTGCTCGCCGGCGTCGTCGCCGGCCTGCTCGCGCTGACCGGCTGCGTCGGTGGCGCGGTCGGTTCCGGCACGGGCGGGACGACGCTGCACCTGGTCGGGTTCGCCGTACCGGCCGAGGCGAACAAGGCGGCCCAGGAGGCCTGGGCGAAGACGCCCGAGGGCGCGGGCATCACTTGGGAACAGTCCTACGGCGCGTCCGGCGACCAGAGCCGCGCGGTCGTCAACGGGCTGAAGGCCGACTACGTGAACTTCTCGCTCGAGGGCGACGTGACCCGGCTGGTCGACGCCGGGCTGGTCGACCCGACCTGGAAGGACGGGCCGACGAAGGGCATCGTGTCCGACTCGGTGGTCGTGATCGTGGTCGCCCAGGGCAATCCGAAGAAGATCACCGGCTGGGACGACCTGATCAAGCCCGGGGTACGGATCGTGACGCCGAACCCGGCCTCGTCCGGCTCCGCGCGCTGGAACATCCTGGCCGCCTACCAGCAGGTGATCTCGGCCGGCGGCACCGAGGCCGAGGCGGAGGAGTACCTGCGCAAGTTCTTCGGCAACGTGGTGGCCCTGCCGGGCAGCGGCCGCGACGCCACGACCGCCTTCCTGCAGGGCACGGCCGACGTCCTGATCTCGTACGAGAACGAGGCGATCCTGGCCCGGCAGTCCGGCGAGACCTTCGACTACCTGGTGCCGGACGACACGCTCAAGATCGAGAACCCGGGAGCCGTGCTCAAGGACGCCGACCCGAAGGCGAAGGCGTACCTGGACTTCGTGCTCAGCCCGAACGGCCAGCAGGCCTTTGCCGGCAAGGGTTTCCGGCCGGTCGTCGAGGGGGTGACGGTCGGTGAGGTGGCCGGCGCGAACGACCCGGCGAACCCGTTCCCGCTGCCGAAGCGGCTGTTCACGATCAACGACGACCTGGGTGGCTGGAAGAGCGTGAACGAGAAGTTCTTCGCCGACAAGACGGGCCTGGTGCCGCGCATCCAGGCCGAGACCGACAAGCAATGAGCACCACGGTCGCGACGCAGCGGGTCAGCACGCTGACCCGCGGTTCCGGCCTCGGCCTCGGGGTCGCCCTGCTCTGGTTCAGCCTGCTGGTGCTGATCCCGCTGCTGGCCATCCTGGTCCAGGCCTCGAGCGGCGGCTGGGCCGGCTACTGGGCGGCGCTGGGCAGTCCGCAGACGTTCTCCGCGCTGGCCCTCACCGTCGGCGAGGCGGCCGCGGTGACCGCGGTCAACGTCGTGATCGGCACCATGATCGCCTGGGTGCTGGTCCGGGACCGGTTCTGGGGCAAGCGGATCCTCGAGGTCGTGATCGACATCCCGTTCGCGCTGCCGACGATCGTGGCCGGGCTGGTGCTGCTCACCCTGTACGGGCCGGGCAGCCCGCTCGGCGTGAACTGGGCGAACACCCGGATCGCGGTGTTCCTCGCGCTGCTCTTCGTCACGGTGCCGTTCGTGGTCCGGACCGTGCAGCCCGTGCTGCTGGAGTTGGAGCCGGAGGTCGAGGAGGCCGCGGCGTCGCTCGGGGCCGGCCGGTTCACCACCTTCCGGCTGATCGTGCTGCCGGCGCTGGCTCCGGCGATCGCCTCCGGTGCGGCACTGTCGTTCGCCCGCGGGATCAGCGAGTACGGGTCGCTGGTGCTGCTGTCCGGCAACCTCCCGTACGACACCGAGGTCGCCTCGGTCCGGATCCTCTCCTACGTCGAAGGTGATCAGCTCACCAGCGCCGCCGCCGTGGCGTCGCTGCTGCTGGTGATCGCGCTCGCCGTGATCATCGCGCTCGACGTGATCTCCCGCCGGGTGGCCCGCCGTGACTGACACCCTGACCCGCGAGAAGGTCCCGGCCGCGCCGACGGAGCGCCCGCCGCGAAGGAGTTCCGGCGGGCCGGTCCGCTGGGCGCTGCGCCTGATCGTGATCGGCTACCTGTTCCTGTTGATCATCTGGCCGACCGCCCTGGTGGCGCAGGCGACGTTCGCCCGCGGTGTCGGCCCGGTGCTGGACGCGTTGTCCCAGCCCGAGGTGATCTTCGCCTTCCAGCTCAGCGTCTCGGTCTCGTTCTGGGCGGTCTTGATCAACACCGTGTTCGGGGTCGGCATCTCGTTGCTGCTGGTCCGGACCCGGTTCCCCGGCCGGCGCCTGCTGTCCGCCCTGATCGACCTGCCGCTGTCGGTGTCGCCGGTCGTGGTCGGGCTCGCCCTGCTGCTGGCGTACGGCGGCCGGACCGGCTGGTTCGGGCCGTTGCTGGAGAACGTCGGGATCCAGGTGATCTACGCGCCGCTCGGCATCATCCTGGCCACCACGTTCATCAGCCTGCCCTTGGTGGTCCGCGAGATCGTCCCGGTGCTGACCGAGCTCGGCACCGACTCCGAGCAGGCCGCCCGCAGCCTGGGCGCCTCGCCGCTGCAGACGTTCGCCCGGATCACGCTGCCGGCCATCCGCTGGGCCCTGCTGTACGGGATCGTGCTCAGCCTGGCCCGGTCGCTGGGCGAGTTCGGTGCGGTCAAGATCGTTTCCGGCGGGGTCGCACTGCGCACCCAGACCGCGACACTGCTGGTCGAGGAGCGCTACCAGCAGTTCGGCGTGGCGAACACCACGACCGCCTACACGGCCGCCTTCGTGCTGGCCCTCACCGCGGTGGTCGCGTTGATCATCGTCGCACTGCTCCGCCCGAACCACGGCGCCAAGCCCGGATCACGTTAAGGGGAAACGATCATGAGCATCCGAGCCAGCCGGATCAGCCGGCGCTTCGGCGATTTCGTGGCGCTGAACGACGTCTCGGTCGACATCCCGAGCGGCGGCCTGACCGCCCTGCTCGGCCCGAGCGGCGGCGGCAAGTCCACCCTGCTCCGGATCATCGCCGGCCTGGAGGAGGCGGACTCCGGCACGGTGGAGATCGACGGCCAGGACGCCACCCGGCTGCCGGCGCAGCGCCGCAACGTCGGCTTCGTCTTCCAGCACTACGCGGCGTTCCGGCACCTGACGGTCGCCGGCAACGTCGGCTTCGGGCTCAAGATCAGGCGCCGGCCGAAGGCGGAGATCGCGGCCCGGGTCGACGAGCTGCTGCGGCTGGTGCACCTGTCCCAGTTCGCCGACCGGCTTCCCGCCCAGTTGTCCGGCGGTCAGCGGCAGCGGATGGCGCTGGCCCGCGCGCTGGCGATCGAGCCGGCCGTGCTGCTGCTGGACGAGCCGTTCGGCGCCCTGGACGCCAAGGTCCGCAAGGAACTCCGGGACTGGCTGCGCCGGCTGCACGACGAGGTGCATGTGACGACGGTCTTCGTCACCCATGATCAGGAGGAGGCGCTGGAGATCGCCGACCAGATCGTGGTGATCAACAACGGCACCGTCGAGCAGGTCGGCACCCCGGACGAGCTGTACGACCGGCCGGCCAACCCGTTCGTGATGAGCTTCCTCGGGCCGGTCACCACGCTGGCCGGCCGGCTGGTCCGGCCGCACGACCTGGAGATCTCGACCGCGCCGCTGGACGGCGGCGTGCCGGGGCGGGTCGGCCGCTACACCAGGGTCGGTTTCGAGGTACGGCTCGAGGTCGACCTGGCCGGCCCGGGCGATCCGGTCACGGTGTTCCTGACCCGGGCCGAGGCGTCCGCGCACCGGGTCGAGAGCGGGGCGGCGGTCTGGCTGCGCCACGTGGCCGGAGCACCGAGCCTGCCGGCGGACGGCGCTGCGGTACCGGAGCCGGAGCTCGATCTTGCCGTGACCGCGTCCTGAGCCTGGCCGGTGCCGCGGTGTCCAGTTGATCATGGTGACGCTCGCGGCCCGGCAGGTGAGTTCGGTAGCCTGGATCGATGTCGACTGCGGGCTGGTACCCGGATCCGGACGGTACGTCCGGCCGTTACCGCTACTGGGACGGCCAGGCCTGGTCCGCGACGACCACCACCGACCCGCGCACCGCTCCGCCGGCCGAAGGCGTTCCGCGCCGGGCGTCCGGAACGGCCGCGGTCGGCAGCACCGCTGAGCCGACCCGGGCGATCGACCCCCGCTATCAGCCGGCCCGCGCGGCCGCGGCTCCGAACCGGCGCGGCCGCCGCGTCCTGGTGATCGGCGGTGCACTGCTGCTGTTGATCATCGTCGCCGCGGGCGGGTTCCTGATCTGGCGCGGCCCCGACCTCGGCCTGACCGGCCCGCAGCCACCGGCCGCCTCGGCCTGGGACGACAGCAGCCCGACGGCCGGGCCGTCGCCGCGACCCACTCCGGTGCCGACCACGCTGGCCTCCCGGCGGCCGTCGAGCCCGAGCCCGTCCGAGAACCGGCTGCGCTGCCCGGAAGGGAATCCGACCCGTGGGCCGGCCAAGCCGGCCGACCGGCGGGTGCACGGCGGCCGGCTCTCGTACGCGATGGTCGCGGGCTATGCCGCTCCGCAGCCGAGGCCGCGGCTCTCCTGGTTCTACGACACCGCGTCCCAGTTCCAGGTCACCGAGCCGGGCTGGGCCTCGTCGTTCACGCTGGGCGAGGTGCAGCGGGCCGGGCTGTTCGGCAACCAGCAGCAGGCGGCCGAGCACACCCTGCAGTGCATGATCACCGGCGACGGCTTCGAGCACTTCTCCGGCCGGAAGGATCTGCAGAACAAGGCGATCACGGTGGATGGGCGGCCGGCCTGGATGATCATGGCCGAGGTCCGGGTCGACCGGACCGACATCTCGGTCGACGGCGACCGGGTCGCCGTGATCTTCGTCGACGACGGCCGCCGGGACCGGCTGTCCGGTTTCGTCGGGCTGGTCCCGATCGGTGACAGCCAACGGATCGCGCTGATGGACACGGTGATCAAGGGCCTTCGGGTCGATTGATCGCCAGTGGTGTGTAGTGCCCCTAGCGTGGTGTCTGGCGGCGCCCGGGTGCGTGCAGCGCCAGGCCGACGAGGGAGGGCTGCCGGGTCGCAACGCGACCGAGGAGAACGCAGCGATGTGCGTGCCCGGGCGTCGCCAGACACTGCGCTAGGGGCACTACACACCACTCCCAGGCCGGGAGTAACGTGCCATCCGTGAATCTGGTGCGGCAGTTCGCGGACATCGGCAGGTCCGACCTGGAAACGGCCGGCGGCAAGGGCGCCAACCTCGGCGAGCTGACCGGCGCCGAATTCCCTGTGCCACCGGGCTTCGTGGTGATCACCGAGGCCTACCGGACGTTCGTCCGGGACACCGGCATCGGCCCGGCGATCATCGAGGCGGCCGGCACCGACACCGACGACCCGGTTCGATTGCAGACCGCCTCCGAGACGATCGCCGCCCTGTTCGCCCGGTCGCCGGTGCCCGACCCGATGGCGACCGAGATCCTCGCCGCGTACCACGGACTGGGTGGCGACGTCCGGGTCGCCGTCCGGTCCTCCGCGACCGCCGAGGATCTGGCCGACGCCAGCTTCGCGGGTCAGCAGGACACGTACCTCAACATCCGTGGTGACGCCGAACTGCTCGACGCGGTCCGCCGCTGCTGGGCGTCGCTGTGGACCGCGCGGGCGATCGGCTACCGGGCCCGGCAGGGCATCGCACCGGACCAGGTCAGCCTCGCCGTCGTGGTGCAGCAGATGATCGAGTCCGACGCGTCCGGGGTGATGTTCACGGCCAACCCGACCAACGGCCGCCGGGACCAGACGGTGATCGCGGCCGCCTGGGGCCTCGGCGAGGCGATCGTCAGCGGCGCGGTCAACACCGATGACCTGGTGGTCGACGGCACCGGCCGGGTGATCGAGCGGCACACGGCGGACAAGGCGGTGCAGACCCGCTACGTCGACCACGGGACCGCCGAGCTTCCCGTGCCCGAGGCACGCCGTCGGTTGGCCGTCCTCGACGACGCGGCGGCCGCCGAACTGGCCGGCCTCGGCCGCCGGGTCAGTGATCACTACGGCGCCCCGCAGGACATCGAGTGGGCCCGCAGGGACGGCGAGTTCTTCATCGTGCAGGCGCGGCCGATCACCGCCCTGCCGGAGGAGACCGGCGACGTGCCGACCCGCTGGGACGTGCCGCGGGCCAACAGCTGGTACTTCCGGGCCAGCATCGTCGAGCAGTTGCCGGATCCGCTGACGCCGCTGTTCGGGGATCTGATCAACGGCGCCGTCTCGCGTTCGCTGACCGGGATCTTCGCCGAGCTGCTCGGCAAGGACGCGCTGCCGCCGGGCGCGATGACCTTCCCCATGATCAACGGCTACGCCTACTACGCGTACGAGATCTCGGCGTTCGGCCGGGTGATGACCGCCCTGCCGTCGGCGATGAAGGCGATCACCGGCCGGGCCGGCTTCGTCGAGCGCTGGCGCGACGACGCCCACCCGGCCTACCAGCGGCTGGTGGCCGACTGGAACGCGCGCGACCTGACCCGGCTGTCGTCGGCCGACCTCTACGACGGCGTCGCGGAGCTGCTCGAGGCCGGCGCCACCTACTACACGGTCGTGCAGACGATCATCCCGCCGGCGGCCAGCAGCGAGACCGCGCTGACCTCGTTCTACGACCGGGCGGTCCGGCGCGCCGGCGACCCGCCCGCCTCGACCCTGCTGCTCGGCTACGACTCGCTGCCGATCCTGGCCGAGAAGTCGCTGTACGATCTCGCCGCCTGGGCCGCCGAGCGGCCGGAGCTCAAGGAGTGGCTGCTCAACGATCAAGCCACCCACGAGCCCGCCGACGCCGACGAGTTCCGGACCCGATTCCATGATCATCTGGCCCGGTTCGGCCACACCACGTACAACCTCGACTTCTCGCAACCGGTGCCGGCCGACGACCCGGACCCGGTGCTGGACACGCTGCGGTTCTTCCTCACCGGTCAGGGCACCGACCCGCACCGGCGGCAGGCCGAGGCGGCCGCCCGGCGGGACCGCCTGGTCCGCGAGATCTCGGACCGGCTCGACCCGGTCCGCCGTTCGGTGTTCACCCGACTGGTGGGTCAGGCGCAACGGTTCGCCCCGATCCGCGAGGACGCGCTGGCCGATGTCGGGCTGGCCTGGCCGCGGCTGCGCCAGCTGCTCGGCGAGCTGGGCCGGCGGCTGGTCCGCGACGGAGTGATCGACGAGGCGGACCAGGTCTACTGGCTGCGCGATGCCGAGCTGAAGGACTGGCTGTCCGGCGGCGTGCTCGGCTCGCGTACCGACGAGATCGCGAAGCGGAAGGCGGTCTGGCGCGGGCAGCGGCTGGCCACACCGCCGCAGATGCTGCCCGACAACGGCTGGGCCAAGCTGTTCGCCCGCTGGATGCCGGCGGTGTCCGGCAACGAGACCGGCCCGGTGCTGCGCGGCATCGGAGCCAGCGCCGGCTCGGTGACGGCCACGGCCCGGGTGCTCGGCGGGCCGGCCGACTTCGGCCGGCTGGAACCGGGTGACGTGCTCGTCGCCAGCATCACGACGCCGGCCTGGACGTCCTTGTTCGCCAAGGCCTCGGCGGTGGTGACCGACATCGGCGGGCCGCTCAGCCACAGTTCCATCGTCGCCCGCGAGTACGGCATCCCGGCGGTCCTCGGCACCGGCTCGGCGACCCGCCGGATCCGCAGCGGCGAACGGATCACCGTCGACGGCGACGCCGGGCAGGTGACCCTGATCGAGCAGGCCGACTCGGCCACCCCGGCTGTCGCCGAACGGCGCCGCTCCCTGGTGCCGGTGATCGCCGGCGTGGCCGCCGCGGTCGGCGTCGGTGCCCTGGTGTTCCGCCGGCTGCGCCGCCGCAAGGCCTCCCGTCGGTGACCGACCGTTCAGTGCTGGTGGTCCAGCACGTTCCCTGGGAGCGCCCGGCCCGGCTCGGCGAGGTGCTGTCCGACCACGGTCTCGGCTGGACCACGACGTGCTTGACCGGGGTGAGGGCCCGTTCCGAGGCTCCGGCGGTCGACCGGCTGGCCGGGCTGGTGCTGCTCGGCGGGCCGATGGGTGCGCTGGACGTCGAGACGCATCCCGGGCTGGCGGTCGAGGCCCAGTTGGTCCGTGAGTGCGCGGAGGCCGGCGTGCCGCTGTTCGGGGTCTGCCTCGGTCATCAGCTGATCGCGACCGCGCTCGGCGCGGCGCTCCATCCCGGCGCCGACCGGGAGGCCGGAATCGGCACCGTCGAGGTGATCGCGGACGGGCCGCTCGGCGTGCCGGGCACGGTCCAGCCCGTGGTGCACTGGCACGGCGACATCGTCGACCCGCCGCCGGGCGCGACCGTGCTGGCCCGCTCCCCCGGCACACCGAACCAGGCGTACCGGATCGGCGACGCGGTCTTCGCGACCCAGTTCCACCTGGAGGCCGACCGGGCCCTGCTGGCGGACTGGCTCGAGGTGCCCGAGATGGCCGCCGATCTCGGGCCGGACGGCCGGCAGCGGCTGCTGGCCGACTACGACGCCGTCGCCGCGCCGATCGACGCGGCGGGAGTGCGGATGTTCACCGCGTTCGCCGAGGCGATCACCGCCCGCTGACCCAGCCGTTCCCTGAGCCTGTCGAAGGGTTCAGTTCTCCTCGTCGTCGTTCCACTTGGGGTCGTGTTCCCATTCCTCGTTGCGTTCGGCCACCCGCTCCATCGCCTGCTCGGCCTCCTCGCGGCTGGCGTACGGGCCCAGTCGGTCGACGGCCTTGCCCAGCTTGCGGCCGCGGACCACCTGCTTCGTCGTGAGGTCGTACCACCACTGCTCTTCCGGGTCGGTCATGACCACGAAATTACCGCAGCTCGGCGGCCGCCGGGCGGAGCTGATGCTCCAGCGCCCACGGCACCGAGTAGATGCTCGGGCTGGCCAGGGCGGAGGCGGTGGTGTCGTCGACGATCACGTACGAGCCGCGGCGGACGGCCGCCAGGTCCGACCAGCCGACCGCACCCTTCAGCACCTCCTCGCCGCCGGTCAGCGGCCACATGATCACCAGGTCGGCGTCCAGCACCTCGACCTTCTCCAGCGACACCAGCACCCGGGCCGATCCCTTGCCCTCCTTCTTGGACTTGGGATCGAGGGTCAGGCCCAACTCGGCGAGGACCCGTGCGGCCGGGTCGGTGTCGGCCGCGACGAGCCCGAACTGATCACCGGTGAACTGCCCGTAGCTGAACGTCTTGCCTTGCACGGAAGGGAAGTCGGACTTGAACGTGTCGATCTTGGCCGTGACGTCGGCGATCAGCGCATCGGCCTCGGCCTGCTTGCCGAAGATCTTTCCGGCAGTCGCGGTCACGTCCTGCCAGCTGTCCAGCACCGCGGTGGAGTCCATCACCGGGATCGTCGGGGCGATCGCGGACAGCCGGTCGTAGGTCTCCTTGGTCTGGTACCCGGCCAAGATCAACTCAGGCTGCAGCGCGGCCAGCTTCTCGTAGTCGATGTCGGTGTTGTCCGCGCCGACGACCTTCTCCGACTCGTGCTGCGGCGTCCACGGGAAGGCGCCGTTGTCGCCGGAGTAGTTGCGGGTGATGAACTCGGCCGTGATCGGTACGTCGAGCGCCACCAGGGCGTCGGTCCACGGAGCGCTGAACGTGACCACCCGCTGCGGGCTCGCCGGGAAGGTCGACGTACCGAACGTGTGCTCGATCGAGATCTCCGGCCGTTCCTCCGCCGGCGCCGCCCCCGCACCCTGCCCGCAGGCGGAGGCCAGCAACGCGACCACCGCCACCACGATCATGATCGGAATCCCTCGCCGGCGCGTGCCGGTCAGCCCTGCGGCCACAACCTTCCCCTCTCCCTAGGTAAGGAAAGGCTAACCTAGAGGTCACGGAGTGTCGCGCGGGCTACCATGTCCGTGGACGAGCCGGTCAGACGATCGCGGTGCCGCCCGGCGGCACCGAGGAAAGTCCGGACTCCACAGAGCAGGGTGGTGGGCAACACCCACCCGGGGCGACCCGCGGGACAGTGCCACAGAGAACAGACCGCCGCTGCTCCGGTCCGCCGGAGCGGAGGTAAGGGTGAAACGGTGGTGTAAGAGACCACCAGCACCCCAGGTGACTGGGGTGGCTCGGTAAACCCCACCCGGAGCAAGATCAAGAGGATGCGCCGAGCGCGCATCTGCGGAGACGCCCGAGGGCTGCTCGCCCGAGTCTCCGGGTAGATCGCACCAGGCCGCTGGCAACAGCGGTCGCAGATGGATGATCGTCGCTCACCGTACGGTGAGAACAGAATCCGGCTTATCGACCGGCTCGTCCCCCACTCGCCGCCTGGCCAGGCTGAATCAGGCCTTGACTAGGGATCGCACGTTCCCTTGCGACTCCACTTCGCTCCATTCCGCGCCCGTTCGCGACGGAGAAATACGGTGCAGGCCCCGCGTGAATTCCGGATCGGCCGAGGCTGTGACGGAGATATACGGAGCAAGTTCGGCGTCCAGAATCGCCACCAGATCGGCCTCGTCCGACGGCCACAGGTGGGCGTAGGTCCGCAGCGTCTCGGCTGCGTCGGCGTGGCCCATCCGCTCGGCGACGGCCTTCGGTGAGCGACCGGCATGGATCAGCACCGAGGCGTGGTAGTGCCGGAGCTCGTGCCACCCGGTGCGCGGTCGCAGCCCCATACCCTCCGTGGCTGCCCGCCAGATCTGACCCAGCTGAGTTCGGCGCAGTGCCCCACTCTGGCGGGTAGTGAAGATCAGCCCGTCCCGGCCGGGCGGGAACTGTTCCATGTGCTCGGCCAGCGCGGCCTGGCCGAGGTAGCCGTTCGCGATCCGGCGGTCCGAGGCCTCCGACTTCGGCGGCCCGAACACCGGAGCACCGCCGGGCAGCACGTCGACCAACTGCCGGTCGATGACCAGGTCGCCCAGGACGACCTGCTCCGTCGTCAGGCCGGCCAGTTCGCCCGGCCGCAGCCCGTTCTGCGCCGCGACGATCACCATCGCCCGATACCGCGGCGCGACGGCCGCGGCGATCGTCCCGACCTGCTCCGAGGACAGCGGGATGATCTTGCGGCGGGACCGCGGTGGCAGGTTCAGCCGGACGCACGGCGAGATCGGGATCAGCTTGTCCTCGGCCGCCGTGCCGAACATGTTGCGGAGGAAGCTGACGACCAGCCGCACCGTGTTCGGCGCGAGGTCCTCCGACCAACGCGTGACCTGCGTCTGCACCTCGAGCCTGGTCACGTCGACCATCCGGCGGTCGCCGAACGCCGGCACGATCTGGCTGTGGATCCGGTTCGCCGCGGTCGTGCGGGAATTGTCGGCGTAGTGCAGCTGGTTCGCCAGCCAGACCTCGGCGAACTCGGCGACCGTCATGCCGGTCCAGGTCGGCCCGGTCAGGCCTAGCTCGAGCTTGGCGACCTTGTCCTCGGCGGCGTCCTTGGTGCTGTAGGTCTGCGACTGCTCGACACCATTCTCGACCCACCGGACCTGCCACCGCTTGCCCGTGCCCCAACGGTCGGTCTTGACCTTCCGACCGTTGGGGCCCTTCTTCATCCAGACATCACGGATGTGAGCCACGGGCGAGGCTCCTACGACCGGGTCATGTTGATCACGCCCTGCACGATCAGCAGGATGAGCAGCAACGCCAGGATGCCGCCGGTGACCCAGCCGATCACGCGCCAGGCGAGAGGCCTGCCCGATTGGGTGGACTCCTTGATCAGCGCCGCTCGCTTCAGTTCGTACTCGTTGCGGCCGATCTTGCCGGCCGCGTGCATCGCGTCAAGTTGGTCGAGCGCTTTGGCGTATTCGCCTTGATCCCTCATCGCGTTCCCTAGATCGAGTTGACTTTGTTGATCATGACTCAACCTCCCATCGGTCGAGCCTGATATCGCACAGGTGGTCCGCCTGGATCTCCTGTACCGCTGTGAATTGGCCGTTGACGGGCCGGTGTCCGAGGTCGATGTGCGCGGCGCCGTGGGCGACCCCCTCCTCGTAGTCGTCGCCCCAGGCGTCTACGTCGAGCAGCACGACCTGCTGACTGGTGATGATCTTCTCGGTGCCCCTATCGAGATTTTCGAGCGCGAAGATCCATCCGGACAGCCGCTGGGCAGAGCAGCTGACAGGTGTGAGTGGATCTCCGCGCCTGTTACCAGACACGTCCTGACTATGACCTTCCCCGACAGTGCCGAGCCGAACGCATCTCCGCTGATGCGTTCGGACTCGTGCTGAAGCTTGCGATTTCCCCACCCCGGAGTGCGGCAATCCTAAGCATTGATGAACGTTCGGGGAACGGTTTCCTTCGAAATTACAGAAACTCGTTTCGTTACTCGTCTTCTCGGGAGGTCTTCCGGCGCCTCGGCCGGCCGGAACCGATTACGCCGTCGTCCACGTCGGGCTCGGTCTTCTGAGCCTCAGCCTGTCCTGCATCCACCTCACCTCCTTCCGCTTGGACGGGCTCTCTGCCCTGCAGCCGCAGGGATCTGAGCAGGATTCGCTCGGTCTCTTCAGGGTCCAGCTCGGACGCCAACGCGACACCGCCGGCCTCGTCGAACGCTCTGATCGCGGTGAACGCGAGCCGCCGGGTCAGCGCCTGGTCGACGCCCATCTGTTGGAGCACCTCTACGTAGTCGAGGGTGGCACTGACTCCGTTGACCAGCTCGATCAGCTGACCAGCTGCCGCGGATATCTCGCCCGCGAGGACCTGCTCCATCAGGACCCGGTTGCGGTGCAGATTGGCCGGCCGTTGGAACTGATCGGGCGGGGTCGGGTTTCGTTCTTTCAACTCGATGAGTTCCCGGATCGAGTCGGGTTGTGGATCCCGGCCGTCCAGCACGCGCTGGGCCGATCCGGGCGACCACTGCAACGCATCTTCGATCGCGGCGAGCGTGGCGGGCCGGTACGACGTGCGCCGGCCGTTCTCAATGTCGCCGACGATGCGGGAGCTCAGGCCGAGTGCGTCAGCGAAAGCCTTGGTCGTTTTGTACCCGCGCCGGACGCGCCACTCGACCACGGTCGAGCCGAGTCGCTTCCAGTCCTGTTCGTTCGCCACACCAGTAAGCATCTAGGGAACAAGAAGAAACATCAACCGGAACCAAACGGAATGTAGGGGTCCAAAACCGGAAACACATCGGAGTAACTCCAATGATGTGATTCCCACTTGATCAGGTGGGATGCAGTTTGTACCTATACGTTCCTGTTCCCTCCTTGACTTTGTTCCGTTCTGTTCCTACGCTGTAGGCATGATCCAGAACCAACCGGAACGGACCCGCGAAGGCGCGACGGTCCGAGCCCTCCGAGAGGCCTACGGCTGGCGGGTCGGGAAGTTCGCCACCGCGGTCGGAGTCAGCCACAGCTACCTCGCCAACATCGAGGCCGGCCGCCGCCCGCTGACTCCGGAGATCGCCCGCCGCGTCGCCGACGTCCTCGGCGTCCCGCTGGCCGCCATCGTCACGCCGTTCGATCAGAAGGACGTCGCGTGACCAGTAAGAAGAAGTTCCTCACCGTCGCCGAACTCACCGAGCGCTGGCAGTGCAACGAGAAGGCCGTGCTGCAGGCGATCCACGTCCCCGGCGGGCTGACGGCAATCAACATCGGCAACGGCCGCCAGCCGCGCTGGCGGATCCGGGAGGCCGACCTCGAGGAGTACGAGCGCCGCCGCGAGAACCACGCGCAGACCCCGACCAAGAACGCCCGGGTCCTGCGCCGCACAGCTTGATCAACAACTGCGGACAGAGCCGAGAGGAGGCGACATGCATAGCGACGTCAACTCGGTCCGCTGAGAACCCAAGACGTGCCAGTTCCCCGACTGGGCACACCGGGTGGCGGTCAGACCCCCGTTCGTCAGGCCGCCACCCACCACCAACAGAACAAGCCGAAGGCCCCGGCAATCCCTGAACAAGACACCGGAGCCTCCAACGAAAGGACATCCTAGCGATGACCAGCCAGTTCGATTACGAGCCAGCGACGGCTCGTCGGGCGCGGCGCATCGAGCAGCGGGCGCGGCGCGTCGCCTACGAGGTCGGCGCGATCCTCCTGGCGCTGTTCGTGCTCGCCGGCGTCGTCCACCTCATCCGGCACTTCGTGTTGTTCGTGGCCAAGATCATCGGCGGTGCGTGGTGACCGCCGTGCAGCCGGAGGCGCTGGCCTCCGAGATCGCTGTCGCCGAGGTCGCCCGCGATCTCGCGCTCACCAGCCGCAACCTGGCCGCGCTGGTCGTCGCGAACTACCTCGCCGACCGGATCGACAACATCGACAACCTCGCCGAGCTCGCCGGTGTGAAGCCCGCCGTCCTGACCTTCCAGGCCCGCCGGGCCGACCACATCGAGAAGCGGCACCACCTCGACGACCTGCGCCGCCAGCAGCGGGACCAGCGGCCACAGCCGGTCGAGTCCCTGACCGAGCGAGCAGCGTCCGCGATCGCCGACCTCATGATCAGCGACGCGCAGCTGCGCGGGCACCTGCCAGAGGCGATCGCATGATCATCGACACCACCAAGGACCTGCAGCGGGCTGGGCTGATCCTGGCCCCGGGCAACGTCGATTGCCCGTCCTGCGGCGGTCTCGGCGAGTTCCAGGAGTCGTACCGGGTCAAGGGCCCGGCCGCGAAGATCATCGATTGCCCCGACTGCCTCGGAGCCAGCTACGTCACCACCGAGAGGGCCGCCGAACTCCGCCGCCGCGGCAAGCCGAAAATGCCGAAGGGGTGGACGCCGTGACCGCGGTCGCTGTCGCCCACCACGAGCCCGGCACGGTCGAGTGGCTCGACCAGCGCCGGTTCGCGATCGGCGGGTCGGAGATCGCCGCGGTGCTCGGCCTGTCGCCGTACGAGTCCCGGTTCGCCCTGTGGCACCGGAAAAAGGGCTACGCCGCTCCGGCCGAGATGAACCCGGAGATGGAGTGGGGCAACCGGCTGGAGCCGGCCGTCCTTGCGAAGTTCCTCGAAGTGCACGACGAGTACGTGTCGCTGGGCCGCGGAACGTTCGTTCACTCGGACCGGCGCTGGCAGACCGCCAGCCCTGATCACCTGGTGTCGTTCGTCGGGAACAACCCGGACGCGATTTTGGAGGTGAAGACCTCCCCGATGGGCGAGGGCTGGGGCGACGCCGGCACGGACGAGATCCCGATCTACTACCGCACCCAGGTGCTGTGGTACCTCGACGTGCTCGGCCTGCGCCGAGCCCACGTCGTGGTGCTGATCTCCGGCTGCGACTACCGCGAGTACGTGATCGAGCTCGACGACCGGGCCCGCGAGGACCTCGACATCATGCGGGCCGCCGGACGGGAGTTCATCGACTCGCTGATCAACGACGTCCGGCCGGACATCGACGATCACGAGCAGACCCTGCAGGTCGTCCGCGAACTGCACCCGGAGATCGACCCCGAGGACGTCGAGATCGACCAGGACCTGGCCAACGAGTTCCTCGGCGCGGTGATCGCGGCGAAGCAGCTCGAAGCCGAACTTACCGGCATGAAGTCGCGGGTGCTCGACGCGATGGGCCGCGCTCGGAACGCCAAGGTCGACGGCACCCGGGTTGCCTACCGCACCGCCCGGAAGCGTCCCGACGGGACGCCTGGAATCCCTTACCTGATGGCAGACGCCAAGACCGTCAAGCAGCTGATGGCGCCGCCGTCGATCAAGAACGCGAGGAAATGATCATGACCACCAACACCGTCAGCAACGCCGTCGCCACGCAGGACAACAGCCCGGCCGGACTGGTCCGGAAGTACGAGCACGACCTGACCTCGACCCTGCCGTCCCACATCGACGGCAAGCAGTGGATGGGCGTCGCGCTCGGCGCGCTCCGCCGCGACCCGAATGTCGCCCAGGCGGCGGCCAACGACGTCGGCACGTTCCTCGGCGCGATGCTGACCGCGGCCCGGCTCGGGTTGGAGCCCGGCACCGAGCAGTTCTACCTGGTGCCGCAGCCGCCGAAGAAGGGCACCCCGGCGGTGATCATGGGCGTCGTCGGCTACCAGGGCCTGATCGAACTGATCTACCGGGCCGGTGCGGTGTCGTCGGTGATCGCCGAGGTCGTCTACGAGCACGACGAGTTCGAGTACCAGCCCGGCCGGCACGACCGGCCGCAGCACGTCATCAATTGGGACGCCGACGACCGCGGGAAGCTGCGCCTGGTCTACGCGTACGCGGTGATGAAGGACGGCGCCACGTCGAAGGTGATCGTGCTGAACGGCGCGGACATTGCCCGGATCCGGGCCTCGTCCCGGTCGGCGCACTCGGACTACTCGCCGTGGAACAAGCACGAGGCCGCGATGTGGCTGAAGTCGGCGGTGCGGCAGCTGGCGAAGTGGGTGCCGACCTCGGCCGAGTACCGCAAGGAGCAGCTGCGGGCCGCGCAGGAGGTCGCAGCCGAGCAGCGCGGCGAGTCCCGGATCGAACCGATCCAGACTGCCGACGGCGAGCACGTCGACCCGCTGACGGGCGAGGTCGAGATCGACCGGGCGTTCGGCGACGATCCGGACGAACCGATCGAGGGCGAGATCGTCGACGAGTGGCCGGCGGCCGCGGAGCCCGGCGGTGTGGCATGAGGTGGATCGACGCGCCGCTCGCCGCGCTGGACACCGAGACCACGTCGGCCGACCAGCACACGGCGCACGTCGTGCAGGCCTGCGTCGGGATCTCTCAGCACGCTGGCCACTGGAACCCGTCGTGCCAGGTGTTGATCAAGCCCGACGTTGAGATCCCCGAGGACGCGGTCAAGGTCCACGGCATCACCAACGAACGCGCCGCGGCCGAGGGTCTGGCGCCGTCGTCGGGGCTGGGTCGGGTCCGGGAGGCGCTGGCCGCGGTGGCCGACGCGCATATCCCGGTCGTCGGTCACAACCTGCAGTTCGACCTAACCGTGCTGGCGCACGACTTCGCCCGGCACGGTCTCGGCCAGCTGCCGGACGGCCTGCTGGTGCTGGACACGCTGGTGCTGTTCCGCCGGTTCGACCTGACCACCGGTTCCCGCACCCTGTCTGCGCTGGCGAGCCGGCGCGGGATCACGTTCCCGGCGCACGACGCCACCGCGGACGCGCTCGCCTCGCTGCGGCTGCTGTACATCCTGGCCGCCGACAACGACCTGCTCCCGCTCGTCCCGGTCGCCGACCTGATGCGGCTGCAGGCCGGCTGGTTCGACGCCCAGCAGCGCGCCGCGCACTACCGCCGCCTCGGTAACGGTCAGCACTCCGAACCGCCGAACACGACCTGGCCCTGCGCCTACGTCGAACCGGAGCGGAGCGTCGCATGATCAAGGACTTCATCGTCGTCCTCGAAGCCGAGCTCGCCGAGTGGGACGACCGGAGGCCGCTGACTATCGAGCAGCGGCTGCAGCGTCGCCTGCTCATCAAGATCATCAAGCTCGTCCGCCGCTACCTCCTCGGGGAGCAGCTGCACGAGCGCTACGACACCGAAGGAAACGAACGATGAAGCGCTCCACAACCATCGAGCACAACGGCGCCACGTACACCGCTGAACCCATGATCATCACGTCCACCTACCTCGGCAACGGCGAGGACTCCCGCGGGATCCTGTCCGCCTACCTGCACTGCGAGGGCGGGTCGACCGGCATCTCCGTCGGCGGGTACACGCTCGACAGCTACGACAAGGAGAAGAGCCAGCGGGTCGGCACCGCGTACGGCACCGACCACCTGATGCAGATCTTGCGCGTGGTCGGGGCCGAATCGTGGGAGAAGATCACCGGCCGCCAGGTCCTCGTGCTGTTCCCCGAGGGCGGCGGCTGGGGTTCGAGGGCGGTCGGGATCGCCCATCCGATCGAGGACCGCGTCCTGATCCTCCAGGACCACGCCGACGAGTGGCGTGAAGCTGCCGGTGAGGCGGCCGGCAAATGACGGACCGGCAGCCGATCACCGAGATCGCGCCGATCATCGCCTACCTCGACCAGCGGCTCGAAGCCGTCGAGACCGAGGTCGCGTCGGCGGTGACATGGGTCGAGGCGGCCCGCGGCGCGATCCTCCGGTCGCACCTGCAGAAGGCGAAGCGGGCACTGGAGACGGTCGACCGCGAGTTCGACCACCGGCCCGCCCCGGCGCCCGCACCTGATCCGCGGGACGCGTTCACCAACGACTACGCGCAGGAGACGCCATGACGCTCACCGCGAACCCGAACGCCGACATCCTGCACTACACGGCGACCCGCGCCGACGATCACCGCCGGGCGTGGAAGGCGATCGCCCGGTCGGCGCAGCGCGACATCGACGAGGCCTTCGCCGACCTGGAGGACGCTGCTCTGGCCGCGTTCCGGGCCGACGACGACCGACCGCTTCGGTGGCGCCGGCTGCCGCCGAATCTCGGCAACCTCCTTGCCCTCGCTACCGAAGCGACCGAGTCCGCGATCGCCGCTGCCGAGCTCGACCTGGCCCAGGCCCGGAAGCACCTCAACCTGCGAACCACGGAGAACAAGTCATGATCAAGTACGCGACCAAGCTCAATCGGATGCGGAAGCGCGCCGTACGCAACGGCGGCGCCACCAAGGTCCGGCTGCACTTCATCCCGGCCGCCCACGGCATGCCCGACGCGTACCTGCTCGAACCAATCGCCGCCAACGATCCCCGGATCGACCCGACCAAGATCACAGTCGGCCACCCGATCGGACCGCAGATTCACGAGGAGACCCACGACGAGGATGACTCCTGCGGAGCACCCATTGGAGCCGGGACCTATGGCTGCCCGGACGTGTACGGACCGCCGCCGATGTGTGTTCTCCCAGCAGGGCATGACGGGCTGCACATGCGTGACGTCAGCGATCCATCCGGTGATCGACCTGAGCCCGCGCCCGAGTGGCAGTTGTGGGACCTGATCACCGCCGGAGACGGGCGCCACTTCGGCAACGAGTACGACGGCACCTGGGTCGACCTCGACCACAGTGGCCGGAAGTGGACCAACGACGAGATCGCCGACCTCGGCCCGGTGCGCCGGGCGGTCGTGGTCACGCTGCCGGACGCCGGCGCCCGCTACATCGCCGGTGAGCACTGGGGCGTTCACGACACGGTGACAGGGCGCAACATTCCCGTCCGTGCTGCCCGAGCGTTCGCCGCCGAGCTGCTCGCGGCTGCGCTGCACGCGGAGGGCGGTGTACGCCGGTGAGAACGCAGGCGGCGATCATGGTCCATCCGTCGCTGTTGATCAACGCGAACGACCGGCTGCACTGGTCACGGAGGGGCGAGAAGACCGCGACCCTCCGGATGCTCGGCCGCCACCTCGGGCAGCAACTCGACCCGGCCACCGAACGCCGCCTGGTCGTCTACACGCTCGGGATGCTCGACCGGCAACGCCGCGACGAGAACAACTGGCAGCCCTCGGCGAAGGCGTGGACTGACGGCCTGGTCGACGCCGGCGTGTTCCCCGACGACAACCACGAGTGGGTCCAGGGCCCGCTGATCACGATCGGCGAGCTCTCCCCCGAGGCCAGCCGCCGGCCGACGGCCTCGCGCCGGATCCAGGTCACGGTCACCCTCACCGAGCCGCGGGAGGTCCCATGATCGCCGACGCCCTGATCGCGACTGAGATCGTCGCGAAGTTCGGCCGCGAGAAGACCACGCACGGCATCCGGGTGACCATCGTCGGCGACGACACCGTCGGCTACCGGGTGCAGGTCGAGACCCGGTGCGGCCGGGTCTTCGACGACACGACGAAGAAGATCGACGGGGTCGTCTCCTGCGAGAAGTGCGAGGCGGCACGGTGAGCGCCCGGGTCGCGAGGTCCAACCGTACGCGCCGCGCCGCGCAGCACCGCCCGGCGCTACGTCAGCGCCGGTTCCGCCACGACACCCCGACCGCGCTCGACCTGTTCTCCGGGTTCGGAGGGTTGACCAGGGGCGTCCAGCTGGCCGGGTTCGACGTGATCATGTGCGCGAACCACAACGAGTACAAGGTCCTGGTCCACGAGCAGAACCATCCGTACGCCGAGCACTGGCGGGCGGACCTGGTCGACCGGGACGCGGCCGACTACCACTCGGTGCGGGACCTGCCGCCGGCCGACATGCTGTGCGCCGGCGTGTCGTGCAAGAACCACTCCCTGTCCAACAGCCAGCGCGCCTACCAGCAGGGCGCGTCGCTGTTCGATCTTCACGACCCCGACTACGAGGACCAGGTCACTCGTTCGGAGCGGGACCGGGCGACCGCGAACTGTGTGCTGCACTACGCGGCCGAGCATCACCCGCGGTTGATCTTGGTCGAGTGCACCACGCAGCTGCAGTCGTGGGGGAAGCTCGTTCCGGGCAGCCGGAAGATCGGCGACGGGTCGACGTATCGGTGGTGGCTGAAGCAGTTCGAGATCCAGGGCTACCGGTACAAGGTGCTGTTCCTCAACTCGATGTTCTTCGGTGTCGGCCAGTCCCGCGATCGCGCCTACTGGGTGTTCTGGGACGACAAGCTCCCGGCCCCTGATCTTGATCACCGGCCGCCGTCGTGGTGCTCGCGGTGCGACACGGTCGTCGAGGCGTTCCAGGCGTGGCGGACCGGGATCCCGCAGTCGGGCACGGTGCAGTACGGGAAGCAGTACTGCTACCGGTGCCCGTCGTGCCGCGGCACGGTGATCCCGCCGTTCACGCCGTCGCTGGACGCGCTCGACCTGTCCGACCTCGGCACCCGGATCGGTGACATGCCGCTGAAAACGATCAAGGACAAGAAGACCGGCGAGGTGTACCAGGCGCCGCTGGCCCGGGCGACGATGGAGCGGGCCGAGCGGTGCCGCCAGAAGTTCGCCGAGTTCCCGGCCGTGCTGATGCCGGCCAAAGCGGTGCACGGCACCGAGAAGCATCCGTGGCAGCCGCTGGCGACCCAGACCAGCCAGCAGGAGACCGCGGTCCTGTCGACCGGCGCGCTGATGGCGGCCGCCGGGAACACGTACGAGCGGCCGGGATCGGGCTGCCGCACCCGCGACTTCTCCGAACCGCTGCCGACGCAGACCAGCACCAACGGCATGGGCATGATCACCCCGCCCACCGCGGTGGCCGTGGACAACTTCCAGGGCGCACCGCGGAGTGCCGGCGAGCCGCTGCCGACGCAGGGCGGGTCGGAGACCATGGGCGTGATCTCGGCGCGGGTGATGCCGAACCGGACCAACGCGACCAGCCGCGGCCTCGGCGAGCCGATGGAGACCGTCGTCGCCGGCGCCGGGTCCGGCGGCCTCGGCATCCTGGCCAGCGGGATTGTCCCGTACCGGCAGCACACCGCCCCGGTGTCGCACGCCGAGGCGATGCCGACCGTCACGGCCGAGCAGATCCCCGGCGTGGTCACGGCGGCCGGGTTCATGCAGCAGAACGAGGGCGTCGACCGGCGCGTGTTCCCCGTCGACGACCCGCTGCGGACGGTCACCGCGACCGGGAACCACCACGCGGTGCTGTTCTCCGGCTGGTACAAGCAGAACGGCTCCAACGGCGACGAGACCGCGCCCCACCCGCTGACGGATCCGCTCGGCACGCTGACCTCCCGCGACACCACCGCGCTGCTGAACGCCGAGTGGTGGGCCGGACTGTCCGAGGTCCAGCTCGAGGACTGCTACTTCCGCATGATGGCCGCCCACGAGATCGGCCGCGGCTGCGGCTTCGACGTCGACTGGAACGGCCGCAAGGGCCAGTTCATCGTCTGGGGCTCCGCCCGCGACCAGGTCGACGGCTACGGCAACGCCGTCACCCCGGCCGTCGGCGAGTGGATCGCGCTCCGGCTCCGCGCCGTGCTGCACGGGGAGGTGTTCGCGGCATGACCAGCACCGTGATCGCCGCCGAGGACCTGACCCACGGCCACCTGCGCCACTGGCTGACCGTTCCTCTCGGCCTGGAGACCCGCACCCTGTACGCCACCGAGATCGCGTTCACGATTCGCGAGACCAGCCTGCGCGTCTTGATCACCGGCCTACAGCGGATCGACTACTACGACCTGGCGGCGCACGCCAAGGTCACCGTCCACGACAGCCAGCCGGAGCCGGCCGCACCCTTGCCGGGACAGCTGGATCTGTGGGAGGCGCCATGACCGGGCATCCGACAGCGCGGGAGATCGCTGACGCCTACGGTCTCGGCACTGACGAGACCTTGATCATCGTCGAGTCAGAGACGAGCGACTACGGGATGTGCCATTGGGCCGCGTACTGGCGGACTGATCAGGAGTGGGTTCCGGGCGGCGTTCGCGGCCAGCTCTTCCACGCAAACCTTGCCGAGCACCTGGCCCGAGACGCCCACTTCGGGCGGAAGGTTCGCGTCATCCCCTTCGAGGCTACGGAATCGCAGCCTGACCTGTTCGGCAAGGAGGCGTCATGATCACGAAGCCTCGGACCCGGAAGCGGCCGGACCTGTGCGCGCAGCACGGCCACCCCGGCGTCACCTACCACCCGCAGCGGAACCAGACCTGGTGCCTGTGCGGCGAGGTGATCCGCGACGGCAACCACGTCGCCGTCCCTCACATGGCCTGCTGCGGCGGCCCTCTCGAGGAGGAGATCCGTGACTGAGCCGCTGTTCGCCGGCTACCCCGATCCGGAGCCGCCCGTCGACCCGTACGCCGGGCTCGGCCATGACGCTCGCCGGACCGCGAGGCAGCGGGACATGATCGCCGCCGGCCAGCACCCGGCGACCCGGCGGCCGCTAGCCGACAACGGGCACACGTGCGGCGACTGCGCGCACTTCGTGATCAAGGAATGCGGCCTGCTCGGGATCGGGTCGGGCCGGTACTTCAAGTGCGCGAAGCAGCTCCACGGTCCGACCGGATCGATGGTCGGCACCGATCTCCGCAAGTCCTGGCCCGCCTGCACGGCCTGGACCGACCCCACCAACACGGAAGGATCCTGATGCCCAACACCTATGCGGCGAAGACCGATGTCGCGACGTCGCGGAGCCGGGACGAGATCGAGAAGACGCTGGCCAAGTACGGGGCGCAGCAGTTCGCCTACGGTTGGTCGGCCGATCAGGCCGTGCTCGGCTTCGTCGTCAGCAACCGACAGATCCGATTCATCCTGCCGCTGCCCGACCCGAAGGACCGGGAATTCACCCACACCCCGACCGGTCTGTGGCGTGCCGCCGGGCCCGCCCGTGCCGCGTGGGAGCAGGCGTGCCGCGCCCAGTGGCGCGCCCTCGCGCTGGTGATCAAGGCCAAGCTGCAGGCCGTCGAGTCCGGGATCGTCACGTTCGAAGACGAGTTCGCCATGCACATGGTCCTGCCCGGCGGCGCGACCGTCCGCGAGCACCTGCTGCCCGCCCTCGCCGAGGCCTACGCCACCGGCGAAGTCCCCACCCTGCTGAACGTTCCACGCCGACGGGAGTTGGAGAAGTGAGCACTGTTGATCTTGTCGCGAACCCGGGTAAGGCGACCTACTTGAGCGGAGGCGCACACAGCCGCGCCGAGCGGCACGCGCCGAAGCCCGAGCCGGAACGTACGGAGACCTGGCGGGACCGGGCCAACTGCTCCGACGCTGAGGACCCCGAGGTGTTCTTCCCGGACCCGTCCGACCTGGACGCCCACGAGGCGGTGTACAAGGAGTTCTGCAACGGCTGCCCGGTCAGGGCCGAGTGCCTCGCGGACGACCTCGCTACTGACGGCGCACGCTGGGGTATCCGCGGCGGCAAGTCGGCGGCGGAGCGACTCGAGATGCTGGCGCCGAAGCCCGTCCGGGCCCCGGCGACGAAGTGTCGCCACGGGCACCCGTACACGCCGGAGAACACGACCACCAGCAGCCGCGGCCACCGGTTGTGCATCACCTGCATGAAGCGGGGCCAGCGGGACCGCAAGACGCCGAGCGCAGGCGGATCATGATCGACGACCTCCTCGCGGAACGGGCCGACTTCTCGTGGTGGCGCACGCCGATCGAGCCCGACCCGCACGCTGGCGAGAACCTGGAGAAGTTGATCAAGGCCAGGTCCGAGATCCGGGCGAAGCGGCGCGCTGAGGCGTGGATCGAGGACATCGTTTGGATGCTCGACACCGGCGAAACGCTCGCCGGGGTCAGCCGGCGCCTCCGCTCGTCCCCACACGCGATTGAGCGGCGCCTCTTCCGCCTCCGCCGTGGCGACCTCGTCCGCCGGCTCAAGCAGACCGATGAGGCCGCAGCATGAGCTACCTGCCGGTCCTCCGTCTCGCGATCTCCGGCCGTCGCGCCGGGACCAAGATCAGCATCGACCACGTCCGCCGCGAGCTCGAAGCCGCGCAGGTCCCGCCGGCCGCGTACGGGCCGCTGTTCGCCGAGGCCTGCGCGAAAGGCCTGATCACGTTCCACGGCGAGACCACCCGCTCCACCTACCGGCCGGCCAAGCGCCGCCGGATCGCCGTCTACCGGGTCGCGCACCGACGCCGCGGCGAAGCCGTCCAACCCACCCTGCTCGAAGGAATCGCATCATGACCAACGCTGTCCCGAAGGGCCTGTACCGCAACGAACTCGGCGCCGAACTCCACGTCGTCCGGACCGCGGTCAGTCCCGCGCTGACTCCCGGCTTCAGGTACCACTGCCTGGCCGGGGACATCGCGATCGCCGAGTCCCGCGATGACCTGCTCGGCGAGACCACGATCTACCTAGTCACCGAGGCGTCCCTCGCCGAGTGCGGCTACGAGTTGATCAAGGCGGCCGACTCATGAGTGATCGACTGCATGAGATCAGGCGCCGCCGGCACCTGTACGACAGGGAGCCGCGGGACGCGTTCTACGACGTCAACTGGCTGGTGGCCGAGGTCGAGCGATTGCAGGCCGGACAGGATGAGGCGATCCGGCTGATCGACGAGTTCGACGGGGCTGAGGCGCCGTTCGCTGATCATCACAAGTGGGCCGCGGTGCGTGCCGCGCTGACCGGGAGTGGCGGTGATCAGTCATGATCAAGATCTACATCGACCTGAACGACTGGTGGATCGGCTACTACCACCACTACGTCTGCCCGCTGCCAACTGTCGTCATCCGCTGGCGGCGTCGGAACGGCGGTGATCACCGTGGCTGACCGACCCGACTGGACGATCCCGCCAAAGCCGGCAAGGGTTGCCGCCGAACTGTCCGGCCCGAGCGTGCACGACGGTGTCCAGCTGGACCTGCCGCCCGGCACGATCGCTGTCGCGCTTGTCGCCGACCGCGGCAACGGCACCTACGAGGCGACGCTATCGGTGGTACGCGACCCGGCGGTCTCCCGCGCCGCGGTCCTGGACGCCGTGCTGGCGCTCGCGCTCGCCGCGCCCGATGAGGAGCAGCCGTGACCCGGCCGACGTACGTCTACCGGGTGATCGTCGACCGCTGGCCCGACTGGTGCCCCAACGGCTGGGACCGGCTGTACTCCGACTCGTCCCAGTTCGGCCACGTCGAGTCGCCGCCCCGGGATCTACGTGACCTCGCCGACCGCGGCCTGCTGCCGCACGACATGAGCGTGCAACAGATGGACGAGAACGACCCCGACCTGATGAACCTGGACGACGACACCGACTACGGGTATTTCCTCATCGCCTGCCCGCGGCGCGACCGCGTCCACTGGCTGTCCGCGGCCGCCGCGCACCGCTGGGTCCGGCACGCGATCGCGCTCGGCGCCGAGGCCCACCTCGAACGCGGCACCGTCAGCGAGTGGGTGCGGCCATGAGGATCGACAGGAACCTCCCCCGCGCTCCGCTGGGGTCCGAGTGGGCGCACGTCGACGTGCTCACGGTCGGCGACACGCTCGCGATCGATCACCAGGTGTGGACCCTGATCGAGGTCACCCAGCGACCCGCCGATCTCCTCGCCAACGACTACACGCACGTCCTGGTCGTCGAGCCGGCCGGCGGCGGCGATCGGACGCACTACGCCGTCGGGAAGTGGACCGTGCTCTACCGGTACCCCGACCCCGTCCACTACCCGGTGTGCCGGACCTGCGGCGGTCCGATCCCGTGCCGCGAACAGGTCATCGACCACCAGGTCCAGGCCGCCGCCGAACGGTCTCGCCGGTACGAGATCCCCGGCGTCTGCCCGGCCTGCGAGGAACCCGTCGGGACACGGCAGCTACGGCAGACGTGGCCGGACAACCTGGTCGTGCCGAACGGCCAGCCGGTCACGTTCCACCTCCGCAAGAAGTGCATCGCCGAGGCGGTCACGTACGACCAGCGCTGGGTCAAGGCCGGCCGGCCGTCCTACCTCGGCCACGCCGCCCGGGGGACGCCATGACGCACGGTCTGTACCCGCTGCGCCGGGCGATGCTGCGCCGGGCCTGCCACGCCGACATCGACTCGGCCGAGCGGGCCCGGCTCATCGCGCTCGCCGTACCGCACCTCGACCCCGAGCACGTCCTGCAGGTGCTGCTGCAGGCCAAGCACGAGCACGAGGCAGCGCACGGCACCGAAGCCGAGGAGTTGTTCGCCCAGCTGGTCGACGAAGACCGCAACACCACCGACGGAGAGGACACCGCCTGATGCGTATCCGCAGCACCAAGCCCGAGTTCTGGCGGTCGCGCCGGATCGCTTCCGTGTCCTGGGAGTCCCGGTTCGTGTTGAAGGGCCTGGAGTCGTACGTCGACGACAACGGGGTCGGGAAGGACGACCTCGAGCTGATCGTCGGCGACCTGTTCTCCAGGGACCTCGCTCGGGAGCCCTCCAGCACCCTCAAGAGGGTTCAAGTAGCTGTAGACGAGCTCGCAGCAGCCGGATTGGTCCACAGATACGAGGTCGCCGGCACGAACCTGCTCTACATCTCGTGGTGGGAGTCGGTGCAGTACATCAACCGGCCGACGAAGGGGCGTCATCCCAGGCCAGACGGCACTTTGAACTACGGAGACTCCTCAATCGCAGGCCCAACACCTGAGCCCTCCGGAGCGCTCAAGAGTCCTCAAGAGCCCTCAATCCCTAATCAGGGGAACAGGGGAACAGAGGAACAGAGGATTCCGCCTACGGCGGGCGAAACGCCCGCCGCCGAGCTCGGCCCCAACGCGACCCCGACCCAGCGCCTCGTCGCCGAATGGATCGACCACTGCCACACCCGGCCACCCGGCCAGGTCATCGGGCAGATCTCCAAGCTCGTCAAGCAACTCCTCGACGTCGACCACATCCCGTACCTGCAGGTCCGGACCGGCCTCATCCGCTGGCAAGCGAAAGGCCTCAACCCGTCGACCCTCCCCTCCGTCGTCAACGAAGTCATCAACTCCCGCCCGGCCACCGCCACGGACCGAAGACAGGCCGCCGTCGACCGCACCTTCGACCAGGCCATGGCCTGGGCCGCCGACCAAGAACAGAAAGCGATCGGGACATGACCCCCACCGAAGCCGTCACCCTCTGCCGCTACGTCCGCGCCTGCTGCCCCCAACAAGCCATCGACGAGTTCACCCCGCAGGCTTGGGCCAGGCTCCTCGCCGACCTCCGCTACGTCGACGCCGAAGAAGCCGCCACCAACCTCGGCCGCACCCAGTCGTTCGTGTCCCCCGCCGAGATCCGCAAGGAGGTCCACCGCATCCGCGAACGCCGCCTCGCCGAACACCCCGAGCCGCCTCCACCGCCGGACCTCACCCCGGCCGAGACCGTCACCTGGCTCCGCGACACCCGCCGCCGCATCGCCGACGGCGAAACCATCCCCAGCCAACCCCTCGCCGAACTCCCCGCCCACGACATCCGCGCCCTCGGCACCATCGGCACCCACCTCGGAGGCGACGCAGCATGATCAACCTCGACGCCCTCATCCGCGAAGCCGACCTCAGCCGCGAGCGGATCACCGCTCTCAACGGACTGGACGTCGGAGCCAACCTCGGCCCGATGATCAACCGACTCGGATCAGAACTCAACGCCCAAGCCCAACTGATCAAGGCACTCGCCCAAGCCATCAAGGAAGGCAGGCCATGACCACTACCGACCCGGCCGCAGGTCGTGACAACGGCCTCTGCAACGGCCTCAAGCGGCAACCCGAGTACGAGGGCGAACTGTGCAAACGCCCGGCCGGTTGGGGCACCACACACCCCGGCATCGGCCGCTGCAAGCTGCACGGCGGGTCGACCCGGAACCACTCCCGGTTCGCGGAGGTCGAGATCGCCCGCCGGCAGGTCGACCTGTGGGGCGGCCGGCGGGATGTGCACCCGGCGCAGGCGTTGCTGGAGCTCGTCCAGTGGAAGGCGTCCGAGGTCGCCTATTGGCGGTTCCGGGTCGCTGAGCTCCCTGAGGAGGACCTGACGTGGGGGGTGTCGAAGATCAAGACTGGCGGCGACGACTTCGGCACGACCGAGGAGGCGAAGCCGCACATCGCGCTGGCCATGCTGCGGCAGGCCGAGCGGGACCTGGCCGACTACGCCGCGGCGTCGCTGAAGGCCGGTGTGGACGCGGCGATGGTCGAGGTGGCGCGGGCGCAGGCCGAGCAGCTGGCCGGGGTGCTGCGGACGTTGGTGGCGGATCCGCGGGTCACGATCGACGGGTCGGCGGATGCGGTGATCGTGGACGCGTTGCGGTCGTTGGAGACGTCCGGGAAGGCGGCCGCATCATGACCGGCGGGGTGTGGCTGGCGATGGTGGCCGGCATGGTCGCCGGTGGGCTGATCGCGGTCGTGTTCGTCCCCGTGATCAACAGTTGGACCGCCCGGCAGCGGGCCGGGCTGGAGGAGGAAATCGACCTCGCCGGCGGCGTGCCCGGCCCGCCGGACACGTTCATCGTTCTCGACGTGTGCCGCGTCTACTGGGGCTCGCACGGCTGCATCCTGCCCCGCCACCACGACGGCGACTGCATCTGCGCCTGCGCGATGGAGCCCGACGACGACCCGGACGTGATCAACGCCGGCGCCCCGCCGTACTTCGGCGAAGGCGAGACCTGGTTCTACGGCGAGGACGCCGAGGCCCGCGGACTACCCATGATCAACAACGAAGGAGACCAACCATGACCAACGACCTCGCGGGCAAGATCATCACCGCCCACGCTCCCGAAGATCGGAACTTCGGCAGCATGACCCCCGGCGTCGAGGCAGCGTGGCGGGCCTGGCTCGACCGGTACGGGATCGACCCCGTTCGCATTCTGCTCCCGGCCACCATCACCGCCGACTACGAGGCGAAGACGATCACCATCGACCGGTACGTCCTTGGGCCGGACCCGTTCGGCGCGGACCGTCGGGTCGCCACCCACACGATCCAGCTCGATGCGCCGCCGGCACCGTTCCCGGCCGACGGCCTCAAGCTCGCCGTTCAGGACGGAGGCACCGATGCCTGACGTTCCCATCCCCGCCCGCAATGTCACGTTCCACCTCGACCGCGACTGCTGCCAATGCCGCACACCCGACCTCCCGTTGTCGATCACCCTCTCCGGGGAGACCGAACCGCGGACGTTCGTCGGTCACGTCCCCGAGGTGCTCGACACCCGGGTCCAGTGCGGGTTCTGCGGATCTTGGGTCGACCCGCGGATCGTCGGCGACGAACGCCACTGGTTCTGCCCGAACTGCAACCGCCGCATGCCGAAGGCGGACCAGCGATGATCATGCTGCTGCTCCGGCGGCTCCTCGACCGGCTCCGGCCGGGCCGTTCCCGGATCCGGTACAACCGCGGCGGCATCGTCGGCCCAGGCGGTGCGCACTCGCTGCCCGTCCTGCCGGACCCGCACCTGATCCGGTCCCCGCGCCAGATCACGATGATGATCAAGCCCGGCAGCCCCGAGTTCGGCATCTGGTGCCCGTCCTGTCTGCTCCCGGCCGCGATCCGTGTGCCGTACAAGATCATCGACATCGCCCGCCCGGCCGGCGCACGACTGGTCAAGGCCGGCGCGTTCGAACACTGCCCCGACTGCCAGATCATCCGAAAGGCGACCGACGATGCCTGACCTGATCATCGACCCGATCGACGACAGCCACGCGATCGACAGCGACGGCCAGCTGCTCGACGCGGTCCGGTTCCTGCCCGCCGGCTCACCCATGCCACCGTCCCCGGCCGAGTTCCGCCAGGCGCCAGTGCTCGGCTACGCCAGCCCGGACTCGTTCACATGGGCGACCTGCACGTTCGACCCGGAGGCCGACGATGAGTGACCTGATCGCGTTCCTCCGCGCCCGCCTCGACGAGGACCACGAGACCGCATACGGCGCCGCCGAATCACCATGGCGGGTCGGGCAGTGGTCGAACGTCCAGCCCGTCGGCGTGGTCCCCGGCGGCTACCGGGCCGAGGTACTTGATCGTCTCGGTTTCCCGATCGCACAGACGTACCACGGCGGCACGACCGGCCACATCGACCGGTTCGACCCGACTCGCATCCTCGCCGAGGTACAGGCCAAGCGCGCCATCCTCGAGCTCTGCGTGGAAATCCTTGAGGACGGCGCATGGTGGGAGCACCGGCGCGCCGAGGAGATCATCAAGGCTGCTGCGAAGCCGTACGCCGATCACCCCGACTACCGCGAAGAGTGGCGCCCGTGATCACCGAGCTCGACGCCGTCTGCCCGTACTGCGGCGCCACCAACGAACTGCACAACGACCCCACCGGGGACGCCACCCCACAGCCCGGCGACGTCACCGTCTGCTGGTACTGCGCGAACGCGTGCGTGTTCACCAACGATCTGAAGCTCCGGCCGCCGACCGTGACGGAGATGAACGAGATCCTGGCCAAGATCAACTGGGAGGGCTGATGACCGATACCTGCACCGCCTGCAACGCCTACCCCGCCCGGCAGGGCAAACTCGTCTGCAACGGCTGCATCGAACGGACCCGCGGCATCCTCGCCGACCAGGAGGAGAACCGGCAGGAGTTGTTGATCAAGCTCGCCCGCGACACGAAGATGGCCGCGCCGAACGACGGCGGCCGCGGCTCGGACCCTGGGCTGGCGTGGTCGCTGGTCGGGTTCAAGTACCTCGACGACATCACCGAAGCGGACACGGCCCGGAGACCGTACGACGTGCGCGCCGGCGACATGCTGCGCGAGCAGCGGGCGCTGCTCGAGTTCTGGACGAAGCTGCTGCGCGACGAACTGTCCGCCGACCTGGTCCCGATGATCAACGGTCCGGTCTGCCAGGAAGGCGCCGGCCGTCGGGACTGCCCGCACCTGTCGTGCCGACGGATCGTGCACTCCCGGGACGTGTACACCGTGGCCGGGATGGCCGTCCTGATCGAACTGTGGCTGGACCGGCTGGCCGGGCACACGGCGGCGCCGGACGTGGTGGTGTCGCTGCGGATGCTGCAGTACCGGATCATGGCGGCGATCGACTACCCGGAGAACCGGACCCGGATCACCGTCGGCCCGTGCATCGTCGAGCTCGAACCGGCGCGGCCGCCGAGGCCTGCCGTGATCTGCCCCGGTGAGGTCGAAGCCATCTTCCCCAGGGACGAGGCGAAGCAGCCGGTGCTGCGATGCCGATCGTGCCGGGTCGAGTGGCCGTCGTGGACGTGGAACCGGACCGGGCAGTTGATCATGAACCGGCGGCGGGTCGCTTAACAGGTTTCTAGCTTCTCCCGTACTGCATTACAGTGGATTGCAGACAACAAGTGAATAGCTTGATCGGTTGGGAGAGGACCGAAGACAGTCGGTTAACTTCTTCAGGTGAAATGATCCCGGTTGTCACCCCTTGTCCTCTCCCCTCCTTTCAGACCGCACAGACCGAAGATCATCCGTTATCGCCTCTTAAGCGACAGGTCGCGGGTTCGAATCCCGCCATCCCGGGAAACCGGGATGTAGCTCAGTGGCTAGAGCAGTTACACGGGTGGCCACCAACTTGTCTGTGCGGCCTGATGGGTGAACTCCCAGACCGAAGATCATTCGTTACCTCTCGAAAAGGAGAGACCCGGGTTCGAATCCCGGCCCTTGGGCAACCAGGGGTAGCTCAGTGGCCTAGAGCGCTTAACCCGAGTGATCACCCCTTGTCTGGGAGCCGCCCGTTCACTTGTCCACCGATCCGGTGGACCGAACACACCAGGGGGAATCCATGGGCGATCCGCTCACCATGATCAACACCCGCTCGACCCCGCAGATCGAGCGCGCCGACCGCCGCCAGGAGAAGAACCACGCCGGCGGTTACACGTTCACCGTCACGCCCGAGGATCGGCTGCGCCGGTTCCTGATCTTGGGCACGACCGGCGGCACCTACTACCAGGGCGAGAAGGAACTCACTCGCGAGAACGCGTCGGTGCTGATCGAGTTCGCCGCGAACGACCCGGTCCGGCTCGTCGAGATCCTGACCGAGATCTCGCTCGCCGGCCGGGCGCCGAAGCAGAACCCGACGATCTTCGCGCTCGCCGCCGCCGCGGCGTCGCCCGACCTGGCCGGCCGCAAGGCCGCGTTCGACGCTCTCCCGGCCGTGCTCCGCACCGGCACCCACCTGGCGCTGTTCGTGAAGTACGTGAAGCAGTTCCGCGGCTGGGGCACCGGGCTGATGAAGGCCGGCCGCCGCTGGTACGACCAGAAGTCGGTCGACCAGCTGGCCTACCAGGTCGTGAAGTACCGGCAGCGCGAGGGCTACACCCAGCGCGACCTGCTCCGGCTGATCCACCCGCGCACCCTCGACGAGGCACGGAACGCGCTGTACGGCTGGGTCACGCAGGGCACCGTGTCCGACGGCCTGCCCGACATCGTGCATGGCTACCTTGCCGCGCAGGCGGCCGGGGACGTCGCGACGTGGGTCGAGTTGATCAACACCTACCGGCTGTCGTGGGAGATGCTGCCCGACGCGGCGCTGACCGACCCGGCCGTGTGGATGGCGCTCGTCGACCAGGGCATGCCGATCGGCGCGCTGGTCCGGCAGCTGCCGCGGTTGACCCGGCTCGAGGTGATCGGGAACCCGCTCCGGCGCGGTGACCGGACCGAGCAGGTCGCCACCATGCTCGAGGACCGGGACCGGCTGAAGACGGCGCGGATCCACCCGTTCAACGTGCTGGTCGCGCAGCGCACCTACGCGGCCGGCCGGTCGTTCCGTGGCACGTCGACATGGACACCGGCGCGGCCGATCGTGGACGCGCTCGACCGGGCGTTCTACGCCAGCTACGGCAACGTCGGCCCGGCCGGGAAGCGGACCCTGATCGGGCTCGATGTATCCGGGTCCATGGGCGCCCAGATCGCCGACAGCCCGCTGTCGGCTCGGGACGCGTCCGCGGCGATGTCGCTGATCACCGCGGCGACCGAGCCGGCCACTGCCACGTACGGGTTCACCTCGGCGTCCGGGACCAGCTGGCTCGGCGGCGAGACCGCGATGAAGGCGCTCCCGATCAGCCCGCGGCGGCGGCTCGACGACGTGATCCGGACCGTGTCCAACCTGCCGTTCGGCGGGACGGACTGCGCGCTGCCGATGATCAAGGCGCTCGAGCTCGGCCTGCAGGTCGACACGTTCCTCGTGATCACCGACAACGAGACCTGGCACGGGAATATCCACCCGCACCAGGCGCTGCGCCGGTACCGGGAGAAGACCGGCATCCCGGCCCGGCTCGTCGTCTGGGGCATGACCGCGACGAACGTCACGATCGCGGACCCCACCGATCCGGGGATGCTCGACCTCGTCGGGGTCGACTCGGCCGCGCCCCAGCTGCTCGCCGACTTCTCGGCAGGCCGGGTCTGATGGACGCCCGCGCAGCGGCGGCCAGGGAAGCACACGAGGCCTCCCTGGCCGCGGCCGCCGACGGCGCCCGGCACCGGGCCCGGCGGGATCAGCTGATCCGGCAGCTGCGGCGCGATGATCCGTCGTGGACGTACGAGAAGCTGGCCCGCGTGATCGGCTGCAGCCCAGAACTGATCGCGGTGATCATCCGAGCCAGCCGGCCGGGCCGTTAGCGGCTGGTCTTCTTGGAGGCGCGGGCAGCGACGGCCCGCTTAGCCGCGGTCTTTGCCGCGGTCTTCGCGGCGGCGGCGGTCTTCGCGGCGGACTTCCTCGCGGCGGCGCGCTTGGCGCCCTCCTTCGCTACCTGGTGGACGACGGAGCCCTTCACAGGCACGTTACGAGCAGACACCCGGCGCCGTGCGGCCTTGCGGGCCGGTTGGCGGAACACTCCGGCGTCGGCCTCGGATACCAGCTGCTGAGCCCGCTGGAAGCTGACGTCCATGACAGTTCCGATGTCCCGCAGGGATAGACCCTCTCGGGCCAGTGCTGCCGCGGCCGACCTCGCCTCCTCGGCTGCCCGGGTCTTGGCGCGGTCGGACTCCTCGCGTAGGCGCCGGGCGGCTTCCATGTGTGCCCGGGTGTCAGCTGAGATCTGTGGGATGACCTCGATCTCGATGGAGTCTTCGGGTACGTCAGCGACCCAGGCGATCGCGTCCTTGATCTGGTCGGCCTGGTCGAGCCGGGTGACCTCCGAAATCGCGCCCGGCACCTCGACGCACTGCAGGACCCATACGCGCTTACCGCGTTCCGCAGTTACGGTGTACTTGGTCATTTCCACCATCCCTCCCCGAGGACTTCTTCGTACTGCTTGAAGAACTTCTTGGCCGTGATCTCGTCGACCTCGGTCGTGCGGCTGATCGTCGACTTCTTGCCGCCGACCTTGACCTTCGTGTGCGGCCCACCCTCGATCTCTTCGTAGTCGAGACCTTCGCGTTCAGCCGCCTCCCGAAGAGTCTTGAGAACTTCTCGTCGCTTCATGATCTTATTCTAGGGCACCCTAGACACTCAAGTCAAGTGCACACTTGACACTCCGCAACTAGATCGTTGAGCAGCGTGCGATCATGGAACCGTGATCGACATTCAAGCGGCAGCAGCAAGCCTCGGCGTCCGCGTCGAGACCGTCCGTCGGTGGGTCAAGCTCGGCCACCTGACACCGGCTGCAGTCCGACCCCTCCGCTTCCGAATGGCCGAGGTCGAACGCGCCAGGATCGCCGCCCGCGTACCGAGGAACGCCACCCTCCGCACCCTCTGCGCGTGACGGGTTTGTACGACTTGACAAATGTCCACTACCTTCGTGGTTAGCTGCGAATCCTTGTCGACAGGAGCAGCCCCCAACCCCGCCCGTCGTTGATCGGCCGGCCCGACCCCCGCTCTGAGCCCCAGGCTCACCAGGCGGGGGTTTCTTCATCCCCACACCAGGAAGGACGGTGACCCCGTGTTCCGCGCAGCGATCAAGGACGTCGCCGGCCTCACCGAAGCACTCCAGGCCGCCGGCGGCGGCGCCGGTCTCGTCAGCTACGACCAGGTCGAGGCCCTGCCCGACTACCCCGCCACTTTCCCGGCCGCCGGGCACCAGCACCCGATCAGCCAGGTGCAGCTGCTGCAGGCCACCATCGACGACCTGCAGGCCCAACTCGACGCCCGGCCCCTGCCAGTGATCGTCGAGAACTTCGCCGACGTCGGCGACACCGTGCCAGTCCCGCCCGCCGGGACCTGGATCGTCGAGCTGCCGTAGCCATGCGGCTCTTCGCCGGGGCCACACCGCCCACCGCGTCCGCCGACGACACCTCCGAACTGACCGTCGGAGTCGAGATCATCGTCGACGCGCCGTGCCGGCTCGAGTCGATCATGTTCTGGCAGCCGTCGACCGGCACCATCTCGGCAGCCGACCGGCAGGTCGCGCTGTACCGGGTCGACGGCCCGTCGTCGTTCGCGTTGCTCTACACCGGCACGCTGCCGGTCGCCGGGTCCGGCTGGCAGGCGCACACGCCGACCGAAACGATCATGCTCAGCCCGCTGTCGCGGTACCGGGCCGCCGTCTACCACCCTGGCGGCTGCTACGCGGCGACCGGCGCCTACTTCACCACCGGGCCCGGCGCCGCCGGGACCACCGACCAGCACCTGACCGCCCCGTCGACCGCCGACGCGACCGACAACGCGCAGGGCTCGTTCCGGACCGGACCGCTCGGCTACCCCGGGTCCACGTTCAACGGCGCGAACTACTGGGTCGACGTCGCGGTGTCGGCGCTCGCCGGCGGCATCAAGATCGGCGCGACCGCCACCAACGCCACCAGCGAACTGCAGGTGCCGTTCCCGGTCGGAGTCGCCGCGGGTGACCTGTGCCTGGCGATCCTGCACTCACAGTCGACCGGCATGACAGCCGACGCCGTCGCGGCCGGCTGGCAGCGGCTCGGCCCGGCGTTCGTCCCGACCGACGTCGGGATCCGGTTCACCGCCGTGTTCGGCCGCGTGTTCCAGCCGGGCGATCCGGCGCCGACGTTCGCGTTCACCGGGTCGACCGGCCGGAACGTCGGGTTCATGATCGCCGCTCCGGACCTGGAGTTGCCGATCACCGCGAACTCGCCGTACACCGACCGGGAGACCAACGACACCAGCCTCGCCGTGCCCGGCTTCGCACAGTCCGGGTTCGTCCTGCAGGTGTGGGCGGCGAACTTCGGCGGCGGCGCCCAGTCCGGATTCACCAGCATCCCCGGCGACGAGCTCGCGATGCTGCGCGTGGCCCGGAACCCTGCCGACGACCCGGAGAACACCGCGGTCAGCCGGTCGGTGCTGGTCGCGTGGGCCGGGCAGGGCCCGATCGCCGCGCACACGCTCGCCTCGTTCAACGGGTCGGCGCACGCGGTCGTGTTCCAACTCGCCATCCCGACGAAGGCCAGCGGCGAGCCGGGCGTGCCGATCCTGTGGTCGCTCGGCGGCGGGCTCACCACCCCCGGCAGGCTCGCGATCTCCGACGGGATCACCGCCCGCACCCCGGCCCGGCTGCGCCGGTTCGGTCCCGGCTTCCCGTCGGTGACGGCGATGCTCGCCACCGAAGGGTTCACGGTCGCGCACCGCGGCGGTTCCCGGGCCTGGCCCGAGATGTCCAGCTACGCGTACGCGCAGGCCGTGCTGGCCGGCTACCGGGCCGTCGAGGTCAGCCTGGCCCGCACCGCTGATGGGGTCTGGTTCGGGCTGCACGATCAGACGCTGCTGCGGACGTCGGGCGTGGACATCGACCCGGCCACCCTGGACTGGGTCGACGTGCAGGCGCTGCTGATCGACGGCGCGATCTGCGAGGACAACCCGACCACCCCGGACCGGCCGTACGCCCGGTTCGAGGACCTCCTCGGCCAGCTGACCGACTGCGTCGTGTTCTTCGATCCGAAGTACGCCATGGGCCACGCCGACGAACTGTTCGACCTGATCGACGGCCAGCCGAACGATCCGCACGACCGGTTCGTCGCGAAGTTCTTCGGCGTGCAGGGCGGCCAGCCGGAGGACTCGACCAGCTGGGCGGCCCGGGCGGCGGCCCGCGGGTACGAGTCGTGGGGCTACTTCTACGAGGCGTCGGACTTCACCTACGCCGACCGGTGGTCGATCGTCGGCATGGACCACGCCGCGCCGCAGGCCGCGTGGGATGCGCTGGCCGCGGCCGCGCCGGGGAAGCCGATCATCGGGCACATCTGCGTCACCCCGGCGAACGTCGCGACCGCGATCAGCAAGGGCGCGGACGGCGTGATGGTGTCAGGGGTGCTGAACGTTGAGCCGGTCTGATCATGACCGCGATCGTCGATCCGGTGTGGCGCATGGTCGCTGAGCACTTCACCCAGGGCCGACGCTGGCCCACCCCGGGCCACCTGGCCCGTGAGTTGGACGATCGGACGAGGCAGACTCCGGCGCTCGACCTGATCGACGCCGAACTCGTCCGACTCCTCGACACGCCAGACGGCCGGCTGATCATCTCGATGCCGCCGCAGGAGGGCAAGTCCACCCGGGTCGCGAAGGACTTCCCGACCTGGGTGCTGACCGAGAACCCGGACTGCCGGATCGTCACCGCGTCCTACGCGCAGGGCCTGGCGAACCGGAACGGCCGCACGATCCGGAACAACATCACCAGCCATCCGCAGCTGGGGCTGGCGATCGCGCCGGACAACGGCGCCGTGCACGAGTGGCAGATCGCCGGGCACGACGGCGGCGTGCTGTCGGTCGGTGTTGGTGCCGGTCTGACCGGCCGCCCGGCGGACCTGCTGATCATCGACGATCCGATCAAGGACCGCAAGGAAGCCGACTCGGAGACGTTCCGCGAGAACGTGTGGAACTGGTGGACCGACGTCGCCGCGACCCGGCTGGCGCCCGGCGCCCCCGTGGTCGTGATCTTGACCCGCTGGCACGAAGATGATCTTGCCGGGCGGCTGCTGGCCGCTGAGGATGGGCACCTGTGGCGGGTGATCAACATCCCGGCGCAGGCCGACCACCGTCCCGAGAAGGGCGAGACCGACCCGCTCGGCCGGCAGCCGGGCGAGTACATGATCTCGGCCCGCGGCCGCACCGAGCGGCAGTGGGACGCGATCAAGCTCCGGTCCGGCGCCCGCACCTGGGCCAGCCTCTACCAGGGCCGCCCGTCCCCGGCCGGCGGTGACCTGCTGAAGCGCGACTGGTGGGACGGCGACGAAGGTGAACGCCGTTACCACCAGCCGATGTGGATCGAACGCGAGGACGGCGCCCGGATCGCGCTCGACACCGACGCCGAACTGATCGCCTCGTGGGACCTCGCGTTCAAGGACACCGCGAGCTCGGACTACGTGTGCGGGCAGGTGTGGCTGAAGCGGGGCGTGCACGCCTACCTGGTCGACCAGGTCCACGGCCGGTTCGACTTCGTCGAGACGTGCCGCCAGTTCCGTGCCCTGTCGGCGAAGTGGCCGCAGGCGGTGCTGAAGCTGGTCGAGGACAAGGCGAACGGGCCGGCGGTGATCTCGGCGCTGTCGCGGGTCGTGCCGGGCATCGTGCCGGAGGAACCGAACGGGTCGAAACAGGCCCGGGCGGCGGCGATCTCCCCGTTCGTCGAGGCCGGGAACGTGCACCTGCCAACGCCGGAGCTCGCGCCGTGGGTGGGTGACCTGATCGAGGAGTGCGCCGCGTTCCCGAACGGCACCCACGACGACCGGGTCGACGCGCTGACGCAGGCGATCAACCGGCTGCTGCTGCAGCCGCTGCTGGCCGGTGACGATGCGGTGCACCAGCCCGACGAGTACGACCGGATGGACTACATCGGCTGGGAAGCCAGCCCCTACTGATGATCAACGAGAGGCGGTGACCCGTGCCCGAATGGACGATCAACGGTGACGGCGCCACCGTGCTCGCCGAGCCGCCGCTCAGCGAGCAGCTGGCCGGCGCGCTGCAGTCGAACGCGTTCCTGCAGGAGGCGCTGGCCGACCTCGAACGGCTCTACATGGAAGACCTCGGCTGGCGGAAGATCGGCGCCGAAGGCGACGAGCAGTTCAAGCCGAAGGCCCGGAAGCAGATCGCCGCGTACTCGCGGATCATGGCGCTCGCGAACCCGCTGATCAAGCGGGGCGTGAACCTGCGCATCGGCTACATCTGGGGCCAGGGCGTGACCGTCGCGATCGCCGACGACGGCGCGACCGGGCAGGACGTCAACGCGACCTGGCAGGCGTTCTGGGAAGACCCGCTGAACACGACCACGTTCTGCGCGCCGGAGGCACAGACCGCGCTCGAGCGGCAGCTGCACACCGACGGCGAAGTCGTCCTCGCGCTGCCGACCGACCCGATCACGGGCCGGGTCCGGGTGCGGAACATCCCGCCCGAGGAGATCGACGACATCGTCTCCGACCCCGAGGACGCCGCGAACGTGTGGCTGTACCGGCGCCGCTGGACCGTGCGGACCAGGGAGTCGAATGGCCGCGAGAAGGTCGAGGAGAAGGTCACCTACTATCCGCGGCTTGGGTGGCGGCCGGCGCTGCGGCCGCGGACCTGGGGCGGCGAGGAGATCCGGTGGGATGCGCCGGTCCGGTTCATCGCGGTGAACAAGCTCCGCCCGAACGACCAGCGCGGTATCGGCGACGTGTTCGCCGCGCTGCCGTGGGCGAAGCTGGACAAGGAGTTCCTGGAGAACTGGGCCGTCTACATGAAGGCGATGACCCGGATCCTGTACCAGGTCACCGCGAAGGGGTCGAAGGCGCAGGAGGCGGCCGCCGCGGTGCTCGCGTCGCAGGCCGCGCCGCACAACCCGGGCGGAGCCGGCTCCACCGCGCTCATGGACCCGAACACCGCGATGTCGGTGGTGTCGAAGTCGGGTGCGGAGATCGACGCCGACAGCCACAAGCCGCTCGCCTCGTACGTCGCTGCGGCGTTCGGTGTGCCGCTGACGATGCTGCTCGGCGATCCCGGCTCCACCGGGGCCCGGGCGGTCGCCGAGACGCTGGACGAGCCGCTGGAACTGGAGATGGGTCTGCGGCAGAAGCTGTGGACCGGGGTGCTGCAGGACATCGCGGACTACGTCATCGACTCCGCTGTCCTCGCCCCGGCGAACGGGCTGCGCGGCACGAACCGCCGCGACGGTGACCGGCTCGTTGTTGATCTTCCGGCCGGTGATCAGCGGACGGTCGAGGTCACCTGGCCGGAGTGGGACTCGACGCCGATCGACGTGCTGATGAAGGCGATCAGCCTTGCCGACTCGACCGAGAAGGTCCCCGAGGTCGTGATCCTGAAGTTGATCTTGAAGCTGTTCGAGGTCGAGGACATCGACGACATCATCGACCAGGTCACCGACGACGACGGGAACTGGGTTCCGCCGCAGACCCGAAACGCCGCCACCACGGCCCGGCAGCAGGACCGCGGCGAAGCCTGATCATGGCCGTCACGTCGGAGACGCTGCACGCGCTGCGCGAGTTGCGGATCCTGCTCGACGAGCAGGTCGACGACGCGACCCGCCGACTGGTCGAGGCGTGGGCGAACGCGTGGCAGGAGATCGCCGACGAGCTCCGGCTCGCCGTCGATGACCTGATCGAGCTAGGCGACGGTGACTGGCCGACCCGGTCGCAGGTGCTCCGTGCGCAGTCGGTGGTGAACGCGCTGAAGGCGGCCGGTGACGCGCTGACCGACCTGGCCGAACGGGCCGGGGTGACGATCACCGCCGGCGTGCCGCTGATCGTGCAGGAGATGGACCGGCTGCAGCAGATGCTCGTCGCGTCGCAGCTGCCGACCGTCGGGCCGGGCGTCGCCTGGACCCCGACCGGGGACCGGGCGCTGGAGCAGATCGTGCGGCGCACGACCGGGCAGATCACCGCGCTGACCCGGCCGCTGTCGGTCGAGGCCGAGGCGGCGATGCGGCAGTCCCTGATCCGCGGTGTCGTGGTCGGCGACAACCCGCGCCGGGCCGCGGCGCGGATGCTCGAACGGACCCGGGGCGGGTTCGACGGCGGCCTGCACCGGGCCACGACGATCGCCCGGACCGAGTTGCTCGACGCGCACCGGGCAGCGGCGCTGGAGTCGCGGAAGGCGAACCTGCCGATCCTGGCGGGCTGGCGGTGGGCGGCGACACTGTCGTCGCGGACCTGCCCGGCGTGCCTGTCGCTGGACGGCACCGAGTACCCGGCCGACGAGCCAGGCCCGAACGGTCACCCGAACTGCCGGTGCACCGCGATCCCGGTCACCCGGTCGTGGGCCGACCTCGGCATCGTCCTGGACGAGCCGGCGCCGCTCGGCATCCCGGCCGGCCGCGAATGGTTCGACCAGCAGCCGGAGAAGGTGCAGCGGCAGATCATGGGCGCCGGCCGGCTCGCCGCCTACCGGCAGGGCCGGATCGGGTGGGACGACATGGCGACGCTGCGCCGCAACTCAGGCTGGCGGGACAGCTGGCAGGTCGCGCCGGTCGGCTGACCCGGCCGGCTGCTCCAGCACCAGCGCATCGCACCGCGGGCACTCGTACCGCTTCAACGCACCGTCGGCGCGCAGATCGGCACCAGTCAGCCGGAACACGTGCTCCGGGCAGTCCTGCCCGTCATCCACCACCCGACCGATCCTACGGGAGACCACGCCATGCCCAAGATCACCGAGGCACGCCCGGTTGTCGTATCCGAAGCCGACAGCAACGGGCTGTTCGAGCTCCAGATCATCAGCCCCGGCATGGGGTCGTCCGGCCTGTACCCCGAGAAGACGCTCACCGAGGCCGTCAAGAACAAGGTGTTCGGCAAGGGCACCCAGCTGTTCCTTGATCATCCGACCGCGTCGGAGGCGTTCGAGCGGCCGGAGCGGTCCGTGCGCGACCTGGCCGGGTCGCTGACCGAGGACGCCCGCTGGTCGAACGGTGCGGTCGTGGCGAAGGCCCGGATCTACTCGACGTATCGGCCGTTGCTGGCCGAGGCGGCGCCGGACATCGGCATGTCGATCCGCTGCGACGGCGAGGTGTCCGAAGGCACGCATGACGGCCGCCGGGTCCGCGTGATCGAGGCGCTGACCGAGTGCGCGTCGGTCGACTTCGTCACGCGCCCGGGCCGCGGCGGCGCTGTGCTGTCGGTCCTCGAATCGGCCCGGATCAGCGAGACCGTCACCAGCGACCGGCGAGACCAGCTGGAGCGGGCCGTGCCGGAACGGGCGTACGTGCGGGACTTCGACCCGGACGCCGCCGAAGTGTTCTACACGCAGTACGACGAGGACTCCGACAAGTCCCGGATCTACGCCCAGTCGTACGAGGTCGCCGACGACGACCGCAGCGTCACGCTGACCGGCGATCCGACCGAGGTCCGTGTCGTCACCACCTACGTCCCTGTCGCCTCGGCAGGGCGCACCACCACCACCGAATCCGAGGAGATTCACATGCCCGAGATCGAGGCCGGCAAGCTGGCCGAACTCACTGAGGCTGCAGGGCGGGTGCCGGCTCTCGAGACCGAGCTGACCGAAGCCAAGCGGCTCGCCGAGGAGGCCCGTGCCGCGCTCGCAGCCCGCGACCTGCGCGAGGCCGCCGAGAAGCGCGCCCGCGACGCCGTGAAGGACCTGCACCCGGCGATGGCCGACCGGGTCGTCGAGTCCGTCGCCGGCGAGGGCCGGGACATCCCGACCAAGGACGGCCGGCTGGACGAGCCGGCGTTCGACCAGGCCGTCACCAAGGCGGTCGAGGCCGAGCAGGCCTACGCCGCCAAGTTCGCCCCGTCCGGGGTCACCGGGTTCGGCCAGTCCGGCCCGGTCACCGAATCCGCCCGCCCCCGCCAGAACGGCTGGGGCCGCGAGATCAACAAGGAGGCCTGATCATGGCGCGCAACGAGAAGTTCCGGGACGCCGACCACCTGAGCCTCCCGGTCCCGGCCGGGAAGAAGTCCGGTGATCCGATCCGGATCGGCGGCCTCAACGGCGTGCTGCAGACCGACAGGTCCGACACGTCGGTGACCCCGGACGAGGTCCGCGGCCCGGCGGTGAATCTCAACCCGCACGGCTACGCCACGGTGTGGCTGAAGGGCGCCTGGGACTTCGTCGTCGACTTCGCGATCACCAACATCGGCGACCCGGTCTACATGACCCCCGGCGGCGCTCTGACCGCCACCGCGTCCGGCAACAACCTGTTCGGGCACGCCCTGTCCACCAAGTCGGCCACGTCGGGGCCGCTGACCGTTCGCATCGCGAACTGAGCAGGAGAAAATCATGCTGGAAATGCTGAACGGTCCCGCCTCCGAGGGCGCCGACGACAGCAAGTTCTTCGAGGGGATGGTGGCGCCGCGCCGGTACCGGATCAGCGAGTCGCTGATGGACCGGGCGCACACCTTCCTGTCGGAGGCGTTCGCCGGCCGGAAGTCGGAGAAGGACATCCGCGAGGCGTTCTCGACCAGTGACTTCACGCTGGCCGCGTTCGCCGCGATCGACTTCGAGACGCAGCAGCAGTACGCCGAGCTGCCGTCGGTGTGGCGGCAGTACACCGACACCACGCTGGTCAACGACTTCCGGCCGAAGCGGCTCCAGGACCGCTGGGACAACCAGCTGGGCCTGAAGCAGGTGCCGGAGCTCACCGAGTACCCGACCGGCGCGAAGGGCGGGCACGACCAGTTCTGGATCAACGTGTTCAAGTACGGCCTGCGTGACGCGATCTCGTTCGAGGCGCTGAAGAACAACGAGGCCATCGACGAGCTCGAGGACATCCCGACCAAGTACGCCCGGGCCGCCGGCGAGACCGAGACGATCAACGCGCTCGCGAACATCCTCAACGTCAACCCGGAGACGAACCTGGCCGACGGGGTCAACACCGCGTTCTTCAAGGCGGCCAACGGGAACGCGCCGACCGCGCTGCCGCTGACCGCCGAGAACCTCGACGCGGTCATCCAGGCCGTGGGGACGCGGAAGTCGAAGAACGGGAAGCTCGTCGGGATGCCGAGCCTGCAGCTGCTGGTGCCGAAGGCGCTGGAGCAGCAGATGAAGCGGATCCGGGCACTGCGCGAGATCCGGATCACGAACGGCGACACCACGAACGTGTTCGACAACTTCCTGGTCGACCTCGACTACACCGTCGAGCCGATGCTGGACGTGATCAACACCAACGCGAAGGCGCTCACCACGTGGTTCGTGCTGCCGAAGACCGGCCAGCGGCGCCCGGCGTCGTTCGCGGCGTTCCTCCGCGGCTACGAGACCCCGGACCTCCGGGTCAAGGCCAACACCGGCAACCGGATCGGTGGCGGCGACATCTCCCCGATCGAGGGGTCGTTCGAGGTCGATGACATCCAGTACCGGGTGCGTCATATCGTCGGCCACCAGCAGGGCGACCCGACGTTCACGTACGTGTCGCTGGGTTCCTGATCACGACGCCCGGGCGGTGACCGAAGCCCCGCCGCCCGGGCGCCGCCCTAGCTGTTGGGCCGGGCGTCAACCCGAACCGAATCCGGCGTAGCTCGCAGGGTCATCCGTTGCCGGTCGGGAAGACGGACTGAGGGTGCCGTGGCGGGCATAGCCACGCCGGCGCCGGAGCGTTCCTTTCCACCCTCGTACGGCCGATCTGCGCCCGGCCCACAACCTGACCAGTGAGGGAGTTGATCATGCCCTACGACCCGACCACGGACGCCGGCAAGGTCCGGCTGTTGATCAACGACGTCGACAACGCCCGTCCGATCTTCACCGACCCCGAGATTGCGACGTTCCTCGAGCTCGAGGGCGGCCGGGTCAAGCGGGCCGCGGCGCAGGCGCTGGACACGATCGCCGACAACGAGGCTCTGCGGTCCAAGGTGATCCGTACCCAGGACGTCGGCACCGACGGCGCGAAGGTCGCCGACGCGCTGCGGAAACGGGCCGCCGCGCTGCGGCTGCAGGACGACGACGAGCAGCAGGACGAGGACGGGTTCGCGTTCCAGATCGTCCCGTTCCAGCCGTACGGGCCCGGCCGGCCCGAACTGACCGAATGGCCTCTGCGGTGAGGCCCATGCACCACGGCCGGCCCGGAACCGAGGTCATTCCCGCCTCGTGGGCTGAAGATCATCGGCCGACAGCGGCTGGGACCATGACCGGCTGGTGCGAGCTCCGCGGGCCGGACGTGCGGGTCGAGGACCCGGCCACCAACAGCATCGTGTGGGTGCCGGGCCCGTTGATCTTGCCCGGCGCTGTGCCGTGCCGGGTGCAGCGGCTGAACGACGAGCAGAACCCGACCGTCGGCGAGCAGCGCCTCTCGGTCGGCGACTACTTGATCACCATCCCCTACACCGCGACCGACCTCCCGCCCGGCACGGTCGCCCGCGTCACCGCCTCGTCCGACGCGGTGCTGAACACCAAGCCGATCTACGTGGTCGCCGCGGCCGTCGGCACCGACGTGTGGGAACGCGACCTGTTCTGCTCCACCACCCAGCCCGGGAAGGCGGTGACCTGATGCCCGCCGACGTGCGCGAACTGCAGAAGCTGGCCCGCGATCTCCGCCGCGCCGGCCGGACCGCCGAGGGCAAGGCGGCCGCGGTCGTGGTCAAGGTCGCCGCCGACATCGAGTCCGACGCGAAACGACTGTGCCCGGTCGACACCGGCCACCTGCGGAACTCGATCAGCCGCGAGTTCTCCCCCGACTACCTGGCCGCCGAAGTCGGCCCGACCGCGAACTACGGCGCGCACGTCGAGTTCGGCACCTGGAAGCAGGCTCCGCAGCCGTACATGATGCCGGCCGCGGACCGGCACCTGCCCCGGTTCGAGAAGGCCCTCGGCCAGATCCTGGACAGGCTGCTGTAGCCGTGCCCACCGTCACCAGCCTGTCCGAGTTGATCATGGACAGGCTCAAAAGCCTGCCCAACCTGACCGCGCTGAACGCCGAGGTCCCGACCGGCCCCGCGCAGGGCTACGCCGTGTTCTACCCCGGCACCGGGAACGCCACGGCCGAGTTCCTCGGATCGGTCGCCGACGGTCTCGGCTGGCCATTCTACGTCGTCTGCGTCGGCTACTCCCCCACCCAATGCACCCGGGTCGTGGACCAGGTCCGCGGCGCGCTGACCGGCTGGCGGCCGGACCCCGAACGGAAGTCGATGGGCCGGCTCAAGGAGGACGAGACCGGCGCCACCATGCAGCGCGACGACGACGCCCCGGGCGGACCCCGATGGTCCCTGACCCTTCGCTACACCCTCACCACCAACAGGAGTTGATCATGTCTCAGCCCGACTACGTCCGCGTGCTGATCCCTGAGTCGAAGCAGCACGCCACGGTGACCCGGGCGTTCGCCGAGGCCCGGGGCCTGGAAATCCGCGAGGACCTGAAGGCCGTGAACCGGGACGGCCGGCCGCTGAAGCCGACCGACGCCGACGAGGCGCCTGCACCGCCCGCGCCCGAACCGGCCCCGGCCGATCCCGTACCGGCCGCCGACCCGCCGCCCACGGGCCAGCCCAGGCCCGCCGCTCGCGCTGACAAGAAGGAGAACCAGTCGTGACCGTCTTCTACCCCGAGGGTGTGTCCTCGCAGGGCGCCGAGTCCCTGATCTTCGTCCCGACCCTGGCCGACCCGACTGCCCCGAAGCTCACCGAGCTGACCGGCACTGCCGCGATCAACCTCTCGTTCGCGGTCCGCGGGTTCGAACCGCAGTCCGAGCAGTCCTCGGTGCCGGACGTTCGGCTCGGGTCCAAGCAGACGTTCGAGTCGCCGGGCCGGGTCAACAAGACCCTGAACGACATCACCTACGTCTACGACCCGCAGGCCGCAGCGGCCGACCCGGACAACGTCCACTACGACGCCATGAAGCGCGGCGTCACCGGCTACCTGATCGACCGCCGCGGCCTCGACGCCGAGACGGCCGCGCTGGCCGTCGCCCAGAAGGTCGACGTCTACCCGGTCCAACTGGGCGACCAGCGCCGGGTCGCGATCGACCCGAACGCCGAAGGCGGCAAGTTCGAGATCATCCAGAAGCCGTTCGTCACCGGCCTGGTCCGCGAAGACGTGGCGATCGTCGCCGGGCCGTAGCCCCTGAGCGCGTGCCGGCCCGGTCCGCAGGTACCGGGCCGGCACGTACCCCTTCACCTGCACCTGCACCCCTCACCTGCACCGAAGGACCAGCCATGCCCGAATTCGATTCCCTGCGGACCCTCCTGCGTGACCGGCAGAAGAAGGCCGGCGCGCTCGGCACGATCACCGTCGACATCTGCCTCGACACGAGCCTCATCGCCGACCTCGAGCGCCTGGAGATCCAGAAGGCGGCACTGACCGCGGTCGACCCGAAGGAGCCGCCGCGCCTCGGCGGCAAGCCGAAGAAGGACACCACCGATCTTGATCAACTGATCGAGGCGAAGAACGCCGAGATCGCCGCCGCGACGATGGAACTCACGTTCCGCAGCCTGTCGTCGGTGCACTACCAGCGCATCGTCAACGAGCACGACGACACCCACAACGAACGCGGCCAGCTGGTCACGGTGAAGTGGCATGCGTTCCTTGATCATCTCGCGTCCGAGTGCCTGGCCAAGGTGAAGCGGGACGGCAAGGAAGAGTCCGACGACTACGAGTGGGCCGACATCTGCGAAGGACTCACGTTCGGCGAGTGGGAGCCGATGGTCATGTCCGTGCTGCACCTGAACCAGCGGCGCGTCGAAGTCCCTTTCTCGTCGAAGCCCTCCGCAAACACCCGGTAGAACTGCGGGCGCTCCAAGCCTGCCTCAAGGCCGGTATCTCACCCCGCCGCTTCGAGGGGTGGGAGCCGGCCGAACGAACCAAGATCATCTACGACGCCGAGGGCCGTCCAACAGAGATGATCACCACCCGAGACCCCGAATGGAGTCTCGAAGACCGCGCACTCATCGACGCGGTCCAGGCCTACGAGGCCGACCTGTGCCCCGGCTGCGGCCAGCCGCTCTCCGAGTCGCTCCACGGCCACGGCGGCGAGCACCGCCGCTACCGAGTCGGCTACAGCGTGTGCATGGCCTGCCAGGCCCGCTCTCGTGCTCAGCACCAGCAGCACCTGAAGGACGAAGCCCTGGAGAAGAAGGGCCGGCACGTCCCCCACTCCGCCCGTCTCTGGACGGTCGACCCAATCCCCTGACCCCAACCCGGAAGGCGGTGACGCATGTCCGATCGCAGCGTTGCCGTCGCCATCAAGGCCGACCTCGGATCGTTCCCCACCGACCTCGACCGGGCCGCCTCGTCGGCCGACAAGCTGGCGCTGTCGCTGCGTGCGATGGGCCGCACCGCGGACGGGCTGGACCGGGTGTCGCGGTCGTCGAAGAAGGTCAAGGACTCAATCCCCGACAGCCGGAAGGTGAAGTCCCTCGGCGATGCGTTCGCCCAGCTGGACAAGCAGTCCGCCTCACTGGACCGGATCTCGACGACCCTGCTCGGCATCGGCACGGCAGGCGTCGTCGGGCTGGCTGCAGCCGGCAAGGCGGCCATGGATTGGGAGTCCGCCTGGGCCGGGGTCACTAAGACCGTCGACGGGTCCGCCGCGGAACTGGGCCACCTGCAGGACGAACTCCGCGACATGGCCAAGACCATGCCCGCGGCGCACGGCGAGATCGCTGCTGTCGCTGAGGCGGCCGGGCAGCTCGGTGTGAAGACGGCCGACATCTCGAAGTTCACCAAGACCATGATCGACCTCGGTGAGACGACGAACCTCACCGCGGACGAAGCCGCGACCAGCTTGGCGCAGTTCTCGAACATTATGGGCACGTCCGGACAGGACGTCGACCGGCTCGGCGCGACCATTGTTGATCTTGGTAACAAGGGCGCCTCGACCGAGCGGCAGATCGTCGAAATGGGCCAGCGGATCGCCGGCGCCGGCAACACGATCGGGCTGAACGAGACCCAGGTCCTGGCCTACGCCAACGCGCTCGCGTCCGTCGGGATCGAAGCCGAGGCCGGCGGCACCGCGATCTCCACCAGCTTCCTCCGCATCGAGCAGGCCGTACGGTCCGGCGGCGCGAAGCTCGAAACGCTCGCCGAGACCGCAGGCATGACCGGAGCAGAGTTCCGCGACGCGTTCACCAAGGACGCCGGCGCGGCCGTCGAGCAGTTCATCTCCGGGCTCGGCCGTGTCCAGCGCGAGGGTGGCGACACCACGGCGATCCTTAAGTCCCTCGGCATCACCGGCATCCGCGAAGCGGACGCGCTGCGCCGGCTCGCGTCGGCCGGGGACCTGCTGTCCAAGTCGCTGGAGACCGGCAACACCGCCTGGCAGGAGAACACGGCGCTCGCCGAGGAAGCCGCGAAGCGGTACGCCACCACCGAGTCCCAGGTCAAGATCGCCTGGAACGGGATCAAGGACGCCGCGATCGACGCCGGCGCGGAGATCCTGCCGATCGTCCGGGACATCTCTGGCGGCATCGCCGAGTTCGCCGGCCTGTTCGGTGACATCCCCGACCCAGCGAAGCAGGCAGTCGTCGCGATCGGTGCGACCGTTGCCGCGTTCGCGCTCCTCGGCGGTGGCGCGCTCAAGGCCGTCACGGCAGTTGCTGGGCTGACTACGTCGATCCGCACACTCCGTGCCGAGTCACCACGGGCAGCCTCGTCGATCACCGGGCTTGGCAAGGCCGCAGCCCTCGCGGGTGCCTCGTTCGCCGCGATGCAGATCGTCGGCGCTGTAGCGAAGTCACTTATCGGCGAATTCACGCCATCAGTCGAGGCCGCCACGAAGGCCCTGGACGACCTGAACACCAACCAAGACCGGAAGTCGCTGGACGACCTCTTCCAGTTCGAGTCCGGCGTGTTGATCAAGGACCGGATCAACGGCGTCGGCGAAGCGATGAAGGCGGTCAGCCAGGTCAACCTGGGCAACACCGTGCAGGGAGCCGTCTCCGGGCTGTTCGGCATGTCGTCCATGGCTCAGGACGCCAAGGACACCTTCTCCGAGCTCGACCGCCAACTGTCCGCGATGGACGGGACCGAAGCAGCGAAGACGTTCGATCAGATCCGCCAGATCGCCGAAGAGCAGCAGATCCCCCTTGATCAACTCGTCGCCCTGTTCCCGGAGTACTCCGACAAGATCAGGAAGGCCGCCGAGGCCGCCGGCGGCGGCTTCACCAACGTGTCCGATCTGACCCAGGCGATGTCCGGGCAGGGCGCCGCAGCAGCACAGGCCAACACCAGCACCAGCGACCTGGCACTGACCGTGAAGGACCTCGGCACCAAGTACGACGCGCTCGAAACCGCGACACAGACACTCGCGGACGAGACGCAGAAGATGATCGACAAGTTCACGATCTTGAACGAGGGCGCCCTGTCCGGGGAGCGGGCCACGGTCGCCTACGAAGAGGCACTCGACAACATCTCGGGGTCGCTGAAGCTCAACCGCGACGAACTCGTCAAGAAGTACCAGGCCGAGGGCATGAACGAGAAGCAGGCGCTGCGGGCGGCTGCTGCCGAGATCCAGGGCGCGAAGTCGCTGGACGCCGGCACCGAGGCCGGGCGCCGGAACCGTCGGGCGATCGTCGACGCCGTCGAGGCGCTGAACGCGAAGGTCGCCGCGAACTTCAAGGAGAACACCGAGGTCCGGAAGGGCGAAACCCAGCAGCAGGCCGCCGAACGCGCCTACAAGACGGCCCGCGAGGAAATGAAGAAGGGGATGGAGCAGATCCTCGACAACGCCGACGCGGCCGGGCAGAACCGCGAGGAGGTCGAGAAGCTCGCCGGGTCGGTCACGAAGGCACCGAAGGAACTCAACGTCAAGACCGACGCGCCCGGGATCAAGGAAGCCCAGGGCGAAATCGACGACCTGAAGACCAAGATCAGGGACCTCGAAGACAAGGTCATCAACATCACCGCCTCGTTCGGTGTGAAGGGCACCACGCTCGATTTCGAGACCGGTACCGCGATCAAGATCGGCAACAAGACTGTCTCGGCCAACCCTGCACCCGGCGGCTACCACGAGGGTGGCTGGACCGGTCCGGGCGGGAAGTACGAGCCGGCCGGTGTCGTGCACCGCGACGAGTTCGTTGTCCGGAAGGAATCCCGCAGCCGGTTCGAAGCCTCGCACCCGGGCGCACTTGATCATCTGAACCGCACCGGCACCCTGCCCGGCTTCTACGACGGCGGCCGCGTGTCGCGCAAGATCACGGTCAACTCGGCGTTCCCGTCGGCCAGCAAGCTCGATCTGGACGACCCGCTGGCCAAGGCTGCCGACCGGATGGGCAAGGCCGGCGAGAAGATGATCTCCGAGGCCGCGAGCCAGCTGAGGAAGGCCGCCGCCGAACTGGCCACCGAGATCCCTGGCGGCGCGTACACCAAGATCGACGTCTCCAACCCCCGCGGGCTCACCACGTTCCGCGGGCACACGTTCTCCAACCTCGCCGCGGCGACACTGGCAGCGACGGAGAAGGACGCCGGCCGCCAGTTCGTGATCTTCCAGGGCGGCTTCCGTCCGCGCACGAGCTACTCGGGCACGTCGCACCAGGGGGATGCGATCGACGCCCGGGTCGACTCGGCGCTGATGCGTGCCGGGATCCGGCACGGCCTGAAGCTGTGGGACCGGACCGGACTCGGGAACTGGGTCAGCCATATGCACGGCATCTTCGGCCCGGGCGCCGGGTACGGGGCTGGCAGCGCGGTCTGGCAGTGGCAGGACTACCTCCGCGGCGGGAACGGGCTCGCCGCAGGCGGCCCGGTCCGCGGCCCGGGCGGCCCGACCGATGACCGGGTGCCGATCTGGGCCAGCAATGGCGAGTACGTGCTGCGCGAGAAGGCGGCCAAGGTGATCGGGCCGACGCTGCTGGCGAAGCTGAACGCGCTCGGCGGCACGATGGGCGGCTACGCCACCGGCGGCCCTGTCGCCCCGTCCGCGTTCGGCCGGTCCACCCAGTTCGACGTGTCGATCATCGTCAAGCTGATCCGGGCGATCGAGCAGCCGATCAAGGACCTCGGCAAGCTGACCGCCGCCGTGGCGAAGGCTCGCGACGCGTGGGAGAACTCGGTCGACAAGGGCGACCCGGTCCGGAAGGCGTACGACCGGGCCAACGCCGCGTACCTGCGCGCCCGGGACGCCCGCGACGATGCCCGCGGGTCGAACGCCGAGCAGCTGAAGCGTGCCCGGGATCGGGTCGCTGACCTGGAGAAGGAGTACCGGGCGGCGAAGAAGGCGGCCGACGCGACGAAGGGCAAGACGGCGGCCGACCGGCACGCCGCCGAGGTCAAGGACCGGCTCGACGCGGCGAAGGACCGGCGCGACAAGATCAGCCGCGGCAACACCGCCGACCTCGCCAAGCTCAACACCGCGCTGTCCAAGGCCGAGAAGGAACGGACCGCCGCGCAACAGAAGCTGACCGCTGCGCAGGACCGGAACCAGGCCGCCGCGGACAAGTTGAAGGACGCCCAGCAGGCCCTCGCCGACGCGCAGAAGCAGGTCGCCGACACGGCCCGGTCGATGTCGGACCAGTTCCGGTCCGCGTACGAGGCGAACTCGACCGACGTCCGGTCGTGGATCGACCTCATGCGGACCGGTACGAAGGACGTCGGCGGGTTCCTGAAGCAGATCCAGACGCTCCGGAGCCGGGGCCTGTCCGAGACGCTGCTGCAGCAGATCATCGGGATGGGCGTCAACGGCGGCGGCGAGCTCGCGGCGGAGATCATCTCCGGCGGGAAGCCGCTGATCGGCGAGCTCAACAAGGTCAGCCAGGGCCTGCAGGACGTCGCGGACAAGCTCGGCTACCTCGGCGCGACCGGGCAGGGCCGCTACGCCGGCGGCGGCTTCGTCACCGGGCCCGGCACGGCCACGTCCGACTCGATCCCGGCCCGGCTCTCGACGGGCGAGTACGTGATCAACGCCGCGGCAACCGCCCGCAACCTGTCGCTGCTGCACGAGATCAACTACGGCACGCAGCGCCCGGCCCGGCACTACACCCGCAGCTACGCGGGCGGCGGCTACGTCCAGCCAGCCCCCGCGGTCGACGTCGGCGCGCTGCGGCAGGCGCTGGACGGCATGCGGATCGAGGGCGCGCTGTCCCTGCGGAACGGGCAGGCCTACATCGAGGGCATCGCCCGGCCGGCGGCCGAGCGGGTCGTCGGTGATCTTGTCGGAGGAATCGGAAGGTCGCACTGATGCCGGTCGTCGTCCCTCCCGGCGCCACCACGCCGCAGCTGCCGGTGCAGGCCGAGTCGGCTGACGGCCGGCTCCGCGCCATCACCCACCCCGAGGGCGGCGGCGTGTTCCTGTACGCCAACTTCTCCGACCTGAACCCGGCACCGCGGAAGGTCCGGTTCGTCCGCGGCCTGGCCCAGGTCCCGGTACGGTCCGGGCACGACGCCACCGCCCCCGGCGGCACCGCGGTCGCCTACGACCGGGAAGCGCCCGGCGGGGTGCCGTCGGCCTGGTACGCGATCCCCGTGTTCTGGCAGGCCGGGCAACTCGTCGACGGGCCGCCGTCGCAGGGAGTGCAACTGGCCGCGCCGACTGTCGACGACGAGCAGGACTTCTGGATCAAGTCCGTCGCGACCCCGCTGCAGCTGAGGCTCGAGGGCCGCGGCCCGGATCCCGAAGGCGCGCTCGAAGGTCGCGACTCGGGGCAGGCCATCCCCGGCAGCGAGTACCTCGCCGGCGGCTGGGACGTCCCCGTCCGGCAGCCCATGACGTACACGTTCCGCACCTACACCCACGCCGAGTTCCGCGCCCTGCAGGACCTGGTCAGCGCTGGCCCGATGCTCATCCAGACCCACCACCTGTACGGCATCCCGGACGAGTTCGCCAAGCTCGGCCGGCTGCAATGGGCCTACCACGTCGGCGCCTACGACCAGCGGCGGACCGTGACCATCACCTTCAACCCGTGCCGCCGGCCGCCGACCGAGGGCGCGCCGCTGTACGTGCCGGGCCACTCGTGGGCCGATGTGAACGCCGCGTACCTGTCGTGGGATCACCTGCAGACCATCGTCCCAACATGGCTGGACCTGTTGATCACGGCGCCACCGATCCCGGACTCGATCATCCCGGAGACTGGCGGCGGTGGCGACGAGGGCGCACCCTGATGCCGTCGGCACGGTTCATGGCGCAGCTGCGCGGCGACGGGTCGCCCCAGTTCGTGACCCGGGTGGACTGGTCCAACGACGGCGGCCGGGAGTGGCGGCCGTCGACGTTCGTGTCCGGCACCGCGACGAACTCGCAGACCTCGCAGATCCGGTGGACCTGCGACATCGCGATCACCGACGTGCCGTTCGGCCGGGACGGGATCAACCCGTTCACGACCCGGTTCCGGATCCTGCGCGGGATCCGGTTCAGCCCGTACGAGAACCCGGAGTTCGTCGGGCTCGGCGTCTACCGGTGCGCCTCGTGCGCCCGGTCCGAGACCGATGATCTGATCCAGCTGACGGGGCAGTCGTTCGAGTCCTACGTGCAGCGGGCCCGGCTGTACCAGCCGCGGACGATCCAGCCGGCATCGGCGCAGGACATCATCGAGAACCCGCGGGCCGAGTTCGGCCGCCGCCGCGGCCTGATCACCGAGGTGCTGCGCGACGCCACGATCAACTGGCATCCCGACATCGACAAGGACCTGGAACTGCCGCGGCTCGTCGCCGTCACCGACCGGTGGGCCACCGTCGACGGCGACCGGGACTCCCGGTCGGTCGGCAAAGCGCTCGGCGGCCGGGTCTTCGTCGACGGCACCGGCATCTGGCAGGTCGCGCCGGTCCCGTCGCTGCAGGACGAACCGGCCTGGACCGTCACCGACGGCGAGCTCGGCGTCTCGCTCGGCGCCGCGGAGGAGCTGACGTCGGAGGGCGTGTACAACGTCGAGGTCGTCGTCGGGACCGCCGGCGGCGCGGTGATCGGCCCGGGCATCGCCCGCGACACCGACGCAGCGTCGCTGACCTACGTCGGCCGGGCGATCGACGACGGCGGGTTCGGGGAGATCGCCGCGCCGGAATACCAGTCGCAGATGATCACGTCGGTCGCGCAGGCGGAGAACGTCGCCCGGGCGCGACTGGCGAACCGGCTCGGTGTCCGGCGGTCGTTCACGTTCGGCCGGCTGCACGACCCGACCGTCCGGGCCGGCGACGTCGGGATCGTCCGGGCGTTCGACGGCGACCACAAGATCATCCTGGACACGGTCCCGTTCGACCTTTCCTCAACGCCGGGCCCGATGCAGTGCCAGACCCGGACCCAGCAGACCCGGCTCGCCGGCGACATCTCCGACGTGGCCGACGAGGTCGGGCTGGACGGTGAGTCGCTGTGAGCAGCTCCGGCGACCTGCAGGACAAGATTCAGCAGATGATCGCCGCCGCGCTGCCGATCATGTACGCGACGGTGTCGGCGGTCGGCGACGACGGCACGGTGAACCTCGCGTTCGGGACGTCGATCATCGAGCAGGTGCCGTGCTCGTCCGGCTACCCGATCCGGGCGATCGGCGACCCGGTCTGGGTGATGCGTGCCCCGTCCGGCAACTGGGAAGTCATGTTCCGATCGTCAGTCGGTGAGGCGCCTCCGTTCGCCACGGTGGAGCAGCTCGAAGCGGCGACCGATTCGCTGACCGTGGACTTCAAGGCCGGCGACGAGGACGTCCGCGGCGACATCAAGCCGGTCCCCCAGATCAGCTGGGGTACCGGCGCGCCGTCGGATCCGTCGTGGCGGCCGGCGGCGGGGGTCTACTTCCGCGACACTGGCAGCGGCGGCCGCGACATCTACTTCGACGAGGCCGTGGCCGCTCCCCCGCCGACGACCGCGCCGACGAAGCCGACCAAGCCGCCGGCCAAGACCGCGCCGAAGTCGATCACTCTGGAGCCGACCGCCCGCGGGTCATGGCGGCCGTCCGGGCAGACGGAATCCGATGTGCTGCAGGGATCGTGGACCAGCCTCGGGAACTGGCTCGGCGGCTGGTTCTACGGCGACGCGATCGAGGACGCCTGCGCCGGCAAGTCCGTGAAGTCGATGGTGATCAGGTTGGCCCGGGCCGGTGGCGGTATCGGCTGGAACTCCGGCGTCCCGGTGCACCTCGGTCTGCATGATCGCCAGACCAAGGGCAAGCCGCCCAAGTCGGAGGGTCCGCGGACGCCGTTCAAGCTCGAACCGAATCAGGCCCGCAATTACACGCTCCCCGCCGCCTGGCGGGACCTGCTCGCGTCCGGTGCGATGCGCGGCTTCTTCGTCTCTGGCTCCGGCCAGGGCGACTACATGAAGTTCACCGGCTCCGCCGGTCGCTTGGTGATCAACTTCAACGCTTCCTGATCACTCATCTTCCATGATCATCCGACCCGAAGGGGGCTGTCCGTCGTGCCCAACCTCAGTCCGTTCGGCAAGATCCCGGTGCCGACCTTCCCGGAAGGACCGGCAGGCCCTGCGCAGATGCAGCAGATCGTCGACGCGATCGACCCGAACATCCTGCTGCACGCGGTGTCGATCGGCGACCGCGACTCGAAGTACGGAGACCTGCCTGCCGGCTCTGTCGTCAGCACCACCCAGGCGCCTTGGTACGTATGGCTGCGGACCTTCACCGTCGTCGAGGGCGTCACCGTGCCCGGCTGGGTCACCCTGTACGAATTCACCGACTGGCAGACGTTCCCGGAGACGGTGTGGGCGACCGGGTGGTCCGACGTAGCGTCACGCTGGTCGAAGTACAACGGCCGGATCGACTTCTATCTGCGTGCCACCTACACCGGCGACAACGCGGTCGGGAACCCGACCAACGGCGGCAACATCTCCGACATCCCCGTGATGCTGCTGCCCTCACAGGTCAAGCCCGTGCTCGGCCAGGTCCCGGTCCAGTTCCTCGCCTCCTGCTGCGGCAACATCAACGTCTCCGTCAACGGCAACGTCGCAGTCACCCACATCTACCCGGGCGGAACGCTGGACGGGTCCGCCGGGACGGTCGTCACCGCCACCAAGACCTGGCGGAAGGGCTGACCCATGGCGATGATCTTGTACGGCTTCACCCCGGGCGACGTCATGCAGGACCCGGCCGGGAACATCAAGCCCGGCACGGTCGCCACCGTTTACGGCTCGGTGCTCGACTCGTCGCCGTACACAGCGACGTTCGCGGTTGTGCCGCCGCTCACCCCAGGCGACGCGACCGGCGGCCAGGTCACCGCGAACAGCCTCGGCCGGTTCGCCTGGTTCGCCGAAGATCAGACCGCCACACTGTGGCTGGAGATCGACGGCGTCCGGTGGCCGGTCAACCCGACCTTTACCAAGCAGATCGTGCAGGTCGAGACCAGCGTCGCGCTCGCCGAGTTGCAGGTCCAGGTCGACGCGATGCTCGCGGCCGCGCAGGAAGACATCGACGCGGCCGTCGTCACCGCGAACGAGGCGAAGGCGATCGCGCAGCAGGTCGAGCTCGCGGTGAACGTGAAGACCGCGGGCGCCGTCGGCAACGGGATCGCCGACGACACCGCCGCGTTCGTCGCGATCGCGTCGGCCGGCCGGAGCGGCTACGTGCCCACCGGCACGTACAAGATCACCGCCGCGTCGACCGACCTGCCCGACGGCCGGTTCTTCGGCGAGGGCCAGCTGGTGTTCACCGGCGCCGGGATGGACGGCGAGATCCAGCGGCTCGACCGGTGGGTCCCGCAGCCGATCAACTCGCAGATGATCGGCGACGGCCACCGCAACATCGTGATCTTGGGCCAGGGCGCGGCGCTGAACGCCGGCGACGAGTCCGGCGCGAACGTCGCGGTCGGCACCAACGCGCTGATGAACCCGAGCAAGTCGCAGCGCAACACCGCGATCGGGTCCGGCGCCGGGAAGATGCTCGGCGACTACGACCGGCCCGGCGTGACCGAGACCAACGGCAACGCCCGCCGCAACGTGTGGGTCGGCACCGACGCCGGCATGTTCTCCGTCTGGGCCGACCGGAACACGTTCGTCGGGTCCAACGCCGGGAAGTGGGCCGGCGACCCGGACCCGCTGGCCCACCAGCACGACTTCTTCGAGGGCAACCCGGCGTACAGCCTGGCCGGGATCGACGCGGCCGACCGGTGGCCGACGGCCCGGGCCGACCTGGTCGGCACGCCGAGCTCGCCGGCGCAGGTCGCGGTGAACGAGAACGACAACGCCGACAACGTCGGCCTCGGCAGGAACTCGCTGCTGCACGCGGTGAAGTCCAGCCAGTGCGTCGCGGCCGGCACGAACGCGCTCGCGCATGGCTTCCTGGTCCGGTCCTCCACGGCGATCGGTGACGGCGCTCTCCGCGACGGACTGAAGGCCAGCTTCAACACCGCGCTCGGCGCGTCGGCGATGCTCCAGATGGCGTCCGGCAACTACAACGTGGCGCTCGGCAACAACGCGCTCCGGCTCGCCACCCACACCGACGGCCACGTCGCCATCGGGTACGGAGCGCTGGAGAACTTCACCGGCGGCGTCGTCGCGCCGACGGCGAGCACGAACCGACGCAACATCGCAATCGGGTACGGCGCTGCCAATACCCGGATCTCCGGTACCGAGGGCATCGCCATCGGCCCGTACGCCAACATCACCAACTACAACAACGCGATCGCGATCGGTCCTGCCGCCGAGGCCGTCACCAACGCCACCGCGCTCGGCCACACCGCGAAGGCGAACGGCGCGTCCAGCGTCGCGCTCGGCATCAACGCGCTCACCACGCACACCAGCTCGGTCGCGATCGGGCCCAACGCGACAACCAGCGCGAACAACCAGATCCAGCTCGGCGCGGCCGGGTCGAACGTCGTCGCAGCCGGCGCGATCACCGCGGGTGGCTTCGTCCGGACCGCGACCTACGCCAGCGGTAGCCGGCCGTCCGCTTCGACCGCCGGGGCCGGAGCGATGATCTACGACTCCACCCTCGGCAAACCGCTCTGGTCCAACGGAACCGCGTGGCGCGACGCCACCGGCGCCGCCGTCTGAGGGAGGGATCGTGTCCGAGAGTCCTGTCCAGTTCGCCCGCGGCCCGGTCACCGTCTGGGAAGGTTCACCGCTCGTTCCGCTCGACGGGCAGATGGTCCTGGCTCGGCACGGTGACGGCACCGTCGAGGCCCGGGTCGGTGACGGCGTCGCCACCTGGCCCGGGCTGCCCCAGCTGGGTGGTGCCGGCGCAGCGGTCTCGGCCCGGCTAGACCGGGCCGGGGTCGACGCGATCGCCCGCGGCGCTGTCGCCGACGGCGTCACCGACTGCACCTCCATCCTGCAGGGGCTGCTCGACAACTTCGACACCGTGCTGCTGCCGCCCGGCACCTATCTGATCTCCGGCAGCCTCCGGCTGAAGGCCGGCCAGACCCTGGCCGGGATGGGCCGGGACCGATCGATCATCCGGGCAGCCCTGTCGATGCCGAACAACCTGAACCTTATCCAGTCCGCGAACACGCTCACCGACGGCACCGAGCACACGACCTACCTGACCGGGATCACGATCCGCGACCTGACCGTCGACGGCCGCGGCCACGACCGGCCGTTCACCGTGCCGAACGACACCCACGGATCGAACATCCGCCTGTCGACCGTCCGCGACTCCAAGATCATCAACGTCCGCTCGATCAACGGCTACCTGCACTGCATCGACGTGTGCGCATCGCAGTACCAGCCGACCTACCTGCCCGGCGAGGACGGTGACGTCAACTACGTCGTGCCGGGCCCGTCGCAGCGGGTGATCATCTCCGGCTGCTACGCCGCCGACAGCGTGCGGGACGACCCGATCACCTGCCACGACTCGTCCGACCTGCTGATCGAGCAGTGCGTGGTCGAACGCACCCGGCCGCTCAACTCGGGTGATCAACACGGCATCGAGATCGACGAGGGCTGCTACCGGGTCGCCGTCGTCGACTGCACCGTGTACGACCACAACGCCGGATTCCAGGTCAAGGGCCACACCCAGACCGCGCCGGCCCGCGACGTGACCCTGATCCGGTGCCGGGCGTTCAGGTGCCGCACCAGCTTCCACATCTTCCACGCCAACCCGTCAACCCTGCCGGTCGGCAAGATCAGCTGGGCGAAGAACGTCGCGCTGCTCGACTGCGAATCGATCGACCCCGAACCGAAGTCGGTCGAGCCGTCCGACACCGTGATCGAGGGTGTCGCCGTCTCCGGCTACCGCAACGTCCAGATCCGCAACCTGGTGCTGCGCGGCGGGTCCGGCGAGTACGCCAACGACATTGTGCTCGACTTCGGCTGCGACGACATCCTGATCGACGGCGTCTACGCGATCGGAGTCTGCGCCACCGACACGGGCACCGGCCGCGGGTTCATCACCACCGCCTCGGCGTACGGGCAGGGCAGCAATCGGGTCACCGTCCGGAACGTCGTTGTCGAGGGCACTCTCGCGATCCCTGTGTTCCGGGCCACCGGGGCCGGAACCGCCGTCGAGCTCGACGGGATCACAGCGACCGGGTCGGCCGGCCCGATGATCTACCTCGGCACGCTGAAGGCGGGGGATGCGATCTCGCGGCTCGCGGCGTCCGGCTACGCGGCCGAGCTCCAGATCGCCGCGCCCGCGGCAGCCGCCGGATCGTTCACCGGGCTACAGGTCCTGCCCGGCTACCAGCCAGTCATGGTCGGCACGGCCGCGCCGGAGGGAGCGGTCGCGGCGCCGCCGGGCACCAGCTACACCCGAACCGGTGGCGGCGCCGGCACGACCCGCTACCTGAAGCAGACCGGGGTCGGCAACACCGGATGGGCGTCGGTCACGTGACGCCCGCCGAGCTCCGCACGGCCGGGATCGCCGCGATCGGCAGCAAGACCGGCGCGGCCGCGATCGACGCGCTGATCACCGCCGGCCTGTTCCCCACCGACACCGACGAACGCTGCACGAAGGTGATCGCCGATCAGACCCTCGACGGGATCCGAACCGTGCAGTGGCAGTACGAGCACCGGCACGTCACCGCGTGGAAGACCGGCCAGGGATGAACACGCCGACGCCGATCCCGACCGACCGCCAGACCAACCCGATCGCCTGGCTGGCCCAGATCACCGGGTTCGCCCTCGCCGGCGAGATGATCGGCAGGCTGTTCGGTCTGCTGAACCGTTCCCCGTCCCGCGTGACCCCGTTCGAGGCGGTCGCCTCCTGGTCGATGCCCTTCCTGATCTTGGGCGCGCTGTTGATCATCACCACTCACTGGACCCGCAGCGATGAGCGGTGGCGCATGACGATCGGCATCGTCGGCCACCTGGTCGGGTTCGTCTTCTCGATCAACTTCTTCGGCACGCTCATCGCCGGAGTCGTGATCGGCACAACGTCGGGGATCACCGCGCCGCCGTTCCTGTTCCTGGCCGCCGTGCACGGAGTCCTCGTCTACCACTGCGTAAGGAGGGCGAAGTGGAGTCGGGTTTCATCGCGGGGCTTGTGACCGCAGTCGGTGCCGCGATCGGCGGCGTGATCCTCGCGGTCGCCGCGCTGCGGCGGGCGAACGCCCCCTACAGCAACGCGATGATCTTGCTCCAGCGGACCTGGGACTGGTTCGAAACCGGAACCATCCTCGGGAATCCGATCCTCCCGCACGTTCCTCCGTCTCTGAAGCGGTCGTTCGAAACCATGCTCCGCCACAACGAGAAGGCCAACGATGAAGATGACGATCAGACGACTGTCGTTTAAGTCGCAGATGTTGCTGGCGATAGGCCTGCTCGGGGTCTCGCTGGTGATCATGTTCGCGGTCAACGCCGCGATGGTCAACAACCTCGGCAACCTCAGCAAGGAGAACGCCGCCCGGGCCGCTGAACGGGACGCGGTCGTGCGGCAGCTGGTCGAGGACGGCAACCGGGCCCGTGAAGCGGCCGAGGAGGCGAACGCGAAGCTCGCCCGGGCGGGCGAGGCCACGGTCCCCGTCCCTCCGGCTCCGACCCCGCCGCCAGCCCCGCCGACGCCTACCGCCGGCGCGGTCGCCCCGATTCCCGGCAAGGACGGGCGTGACGGCCGGGATGCTCAGCCGCCCAGCCTCGAGCAGATCGGCGTCGCCGTGGCGGCGTTCTGCCGCGACAACGGCGGCTGCCGGGGACCGTCCGGCCGGCCCGGTACGCCGGGCAAGGACGGCAAGAACGTGACCGCCGAGCAGGCCGCGCTGGCGATCGCCGGCTACTGCGACGCGAACGGCCAGTGCCGCGGCGAGAAGGGCGACACGGGCGACCAGGGACCCGGGCCGTCCGACGCGCAGATCGCCGCCGGCGTGGCCGCGTACTGCGCTGACGGGGCGTGCCGCGGTGAGCCGGGCAAGGACGGCCATGACGGGAAGGACGGCAAGGACGGCGCACCCGGCAAGGACGGCCGCGGCATCGCCGATACCGAGTGCGTCGACGGCCGCTGGCGCATCACCTACACCGACGGCACCACCGACGAGGACGCCGGCGCCTGCGCACCGCAGCCCGGACCCACCACCACGATCACCGTCACCCCGACGGAGGAACCCACCCAGGAGGAATCACCATGACCGACCCGACCGACGAGGTCCGCCCGGAGCTCGACGAGATCGAGAACGAGCCCGGCGCCGACGGCGCGCCGCTGGACGAGGACTACGACCACGACCCAGAGCCCGGCGAGGACGAGGACGACTCGGACGACGACGCCGAGGGCGAAGGCGTCGGAGTCGATGACGCCGAGGAGGACCAACCGGCATGAGCAAGGAGTCCGCTCTCTCCACGCTGGGCAAGGTCACCAGCCCGACCCGCGACAAAGCCGAGGAGCTGTGGGACGTCGCCGCAGCCGCCGGCTACAAGATGACCCGACTCTGGGGCATCGGCACCCGGGGATCCGAGCATCCGACCGGCCGGGCCCTGGACCTGATGATCACCGGCTCGGCTGGAGGCAAGGCGGCAGGCGACTTCCTCGCCGCCTACCTCTGGACGAACCGGAAGCGCCTCGGCGTGAAGTGGATCATCTGGAACCGGACGATCCGCTCGACCAGCCCGGGCAAGCCGTCGACCGCGCAGCCGTACCACGGCGATAACCCGCACACGGACCACGTGCACGTCTTCTTCGCCACGGGTGCCTACGTCGCCCCGCCGACGGGCGCGGGCGGTGGCGGCGGCGAGAAGCCGGCCGGCGATGGCATCCCCGGCGTCTGGGAGGTCGATCCGGACAAGGTCTCCACGTTCCTGTGGGGCCTGAAGCGCGGCACCCGGAAGAACATCAAGGCGAAGCCGGGCCGGGACATCACGGTGATCAAGCAGGTCACCGACAAGCGCCGGACCTGGCTGGTCACGGCCCACGACAACTGGTTCGCCAAGGCGTACCTGCGCCGGAAGAAGTGATGATCATGACCGAACCGACGCCGCCGGCGGAGACCGCCGACGACACCAAGCGCGACGCCCTCCACCGGGCGGTCCGCACCTTCCTGCAGGGCCTGCTGACCGACCTGCTGATCGCCGCGGTGGTGTTCCTGTACCCGGTGATCACGAACGCCGAGACTGTCGCCACGATCCAGTGGGGAGCGGTCGGCCTCGCGCTGGCCAAGACCGCACTGGTGACGATCTTGAGCTACCTGATGCGGGTGCTGAAGATCAGCCCACAGACGACCTGACCACCGGATCCTGGAGCGACACCGCCCCCACCCTCATACCGAGGGTGGGGGCGTTTCGTCATGCCTACGTACGTCTGCGGCCGGAAGCCAGACCCTGGCGCGGCGCGGGTCGTGGAGCTCGACCAGGGCGACCGGCCGTACCCACTTCGTGGCGTACCCGCGGATCCACTCCTCGGTGCCGTCGGACCACACCACCCGGGCCTCGACCTCGACGCGGCCCATCTCGGGGAGGTAGCGGGCGGTCTGGCCGGGCGGCCATTCCTCGTTCGCCACGTCGGGCTCGTTCTTCGGGGCCAGCTGCTCCCACCACGCCGGCGTGCGTCCGTACCCACCCATGACCCGAGTATCGAACGATTGTTCGAAACGGTCAACGTCTGGCAAAGTTCACCGCATGAAGGTGATCGCCCGGATCCGCAAGACCGACACCGACCCGGCCGAGATCGACGAGGTCGAAGCCGAGGCCGCCGACTACGACGAGGCCCGCGAACTCGCCCGGGCGAAGATCCCGGACGGCTGGGACCTGATCGCGTTCGTCGTGCCCGAACACCACCCTGACTAGCGCGGGTCCCACCGGCCGCCGGCCAGCCCATGATCATCGAGCCACCGCTCGAGGGTCTCGCGGGCATCCTTCTCGGCGGCGAGCGCGCCGGGACTGCGCTGCCGCGACCGGGCCGTCTCCCAGGCCGCGTGCAACAGGCTCGCCGTGCTCTCGGCGGTGCGCGGCGTCGGTGCGTCGGTCATGGCGTCAGGACACCCCACAGCTGCTCACACGGGATGGTCGCCAGGTCGTCGCTGACCTCCGTATCGAGCTTGATCGTCAGCCCGGGGAAGCGGCGGCCGATCGCCGCGGCGTACTCCTCGGCGGCCGCGGCGTCGGCCCGGTAGTTGTGCAGCAGGTGCGGCCCGAACCACAGCTGTACGCGCAGCTGTGACGCGACCGACACGGCAGGCTCCGGCGGACCTGTAACAATGGGGATCGACCGAGACCCCGCCGCAGAAATGTGGACCATGGATCCGACCCTGCGCCCCACCGACCCCGACCAGCCAGGGGTTACCGTCGCCTCGTCCGAACGGGCGACAGGTAACCCCCCGCCCGCCCGCATGACCTTCGGTGACCAGCTGCGCGAGTTCCGCAACAGCCGGGGCATGTCCCTCGCCACGCTGGCCCAGCTGGCCGCGTACAACAAGGGCTACATCTCCAACGTCGAGCGCGGGAACAAGCCGCCCAACGAGCGGTTCGCCCGGGCCGTCGACCGGGCCCTCGGCGCCGGCGGGCTCCTGGTCGCCGCCGAGCACATGGACCAGGCCGCAAAGCACGACACCCAGCCGTGGCAGACCGCCGAACTCCTCGGCCGGATCCAGGCCTCCGACACCGCGCCCGGCACGCTCGACGCGCTGCAGGCGACCGTCTCCGAGCTGTGCTGCCAGTACCCCTACCGCAACGCCGCCCAGCTGCGGGCCGAGGCGCAGGGCTGGCTGCAGCACGTCGGCCGGCTCGTCCGGAAGCCGGTCGGCCTGCGCGAGCACACCGAGCTGCTGGTCTCGGCCGGGTGGCTGGCGCTGCTGATCGGCTGCCTGGAGTACGACCTCGGCATGAGGACCGCGGCCGAGACGACCCGCCGCGCCGCCCGCTCGATCGGCGACGAGGCAGGCAACAGCGAGATCGTCGGCTGGTCGTGGGAGATGGCCGCCTGGTACGCCCTGACCCAGGGCCGCTACCAGGACGTGATCACCGCCGCAGAGGCCGGCCGGGCCGCCGACCGCGGCCATAGCGTGCACGTCCAGCTGATCGCCCAGCAGGCCAAGGCACAGGCCCGGATCGGCGACCCGAACCTGGTCCAGTCCCTCGACCTCGGCCGCGAGATCCTCGCCCGCCTCCCCCGGCCGGAACGGACCGACCACCACTTCGTCGTCGACCCGGCCAAGTGGGACTTCTACGCCATGGACGCGTTCCGGATCGCCGGCCAGGACGACCTGGCCGAGCAGCACGCCCGCGAGGTCCTCGCCGCCGGGCGCCGGCCGGACGGCACCGAGCAGTCACCGATGCGGATGGCCGAGGCCCGGATCACCCTCGGCACCGTCGCCGCCCGGGCCGGCGACCTCGAGCAGGCCGCGACGCTCGGGACCGCGGCGCTCAGTACCGAGCGGGTGTCGCTGCCGTCGCTGGTCCTCGTCGCGAGCGAACTCGACGACGAGCTGCAGCAGCGGTTCCCGGCCGAGCCCGCGACCGGCGGGTTCCGGGACCTGCTCCGCGGCATCCGGGCCGCCCATTCGTCCAGCGTCTGACGTTCTGGGACGGAGCAGAGACGGAGCAGGCGGGACAAGTTCCCTAGTCAGGCGACGTTCACATGGAATCCGGCTTACCGACCGGCTCGTCCCCCACCCCCCCTTTTTCGCCGACCGGTCAGAAAAGCAGGCGTTCTGGCGGCGTGTCGCTGCACAACTGACTACTCGATCTCAGGAGCTCGTACGGCGTCGCCGACCAGGCCGGGCTCGACCACGAGATCATGGATCTCCGATCGCGGGTCGGTCACGGCCACCGCCACGAATCCGGTCTCGGTGCGCCGGAACAGGCTCCCGGCGGACTCGCGGAGATGGTCCGCGATCAACAGGTGTCCCGACCCGGCCAGACTCGCATGGATCGCCCGCAGCGCGACCCGGATCTGATCATCGGTGAAGTAGACCGGGCGGAGCAGGTTGCCGACCTTGATCACGTCGGCCGGTTCCGCCAGCGGTACGAAGACGTCGTGCTCGGCCCAGGTCACCCTCGGGTCCCGGTCGAGGATCGCTCGGGCTTCGGGATTCAGCATCAGGATCTCGGACCGTGGCCGGCGTGCCGCGGCGGCCAGGATCGGGGCCAGCGCCCTCGCCATCCAGGGCGCCATCTGCGGCCACGCGACGACTCTGCGGCCGGCGACGACCACGCCGAGACCGTCCCGGAACAGAATCGTCCAGCCGCCGTATTTCGCGGCCTCGATCCGGACGAACCGGTCAGTGATCAGGTACGAGGCGAACCGGTCGCCGAGCCGGTCGATCAGATCGACCGCCGTACTCCCGTCACTGGCACCCATCTCGACGATCCTGGCGCCGTCGAGCGGGACGTGGTCCAGCAGCAGTTGATCAGCCGCCGTCTGGCGTCCGCGCCAGGTGATCTTGGCCGTCCCGCCGAGGTGGATGTTGAACATGGCCCGCTCGAACTGCTGCCAGGTCACGCCGGGATCGGTGATGACGGCCGGGTTGTCGACGAACATTCGTCGAGCTACCCCCCCCCCGCTGCAAAGACGCCGGCCAGCCGTCAGCCGCCAGCCGAAACGGCACCCGCTTGTCCCGGCCCCCACGACCAGTGATCATTCCGCACGCCCCCACGCTCAAAGGTGGAAGGATGCTATTCCGGACCGCGGTGCTCGCGCGGCGATTACGCGAAAATCACCCGGGCGGCGGCACCTCAGCCGGGCCAGGGCCGCCACTCGACGCCGGTCGGCCGGTCACCGCCGTTGATCATGAAGTCCTTCACCGCGGCTCGGACCAGGTCGACCGGGACCAGGGAGTCGGCCGGCCATTCCTCGTCCTTGCCCAGGTGGTAGTACTCGACCGGCGGTTGGTCCGACACGGCGCCCGCCGCGTACCAGGTGCCGTCGTGACCGTCGATCGGGCCGCCGTACAGGATGCCGCCGTTCTTGCAGAGCGCCGCGATCCGGAGCTCGTGATCCGGCAGTCCGCTCGGCAGGGTCTTTCGGTCCGGACAGGTCAGCGAGGCGACCGAGTAGTCGGCGCCGGCCCGGACCATGCTGTCGATCATTGCGTCCACGTCGTCGTCTGTCGACAGGATCGACGCCGCACCGTGCTGCCACCATGCTTCGACCATGATCATCCTCCCGCACTGGATGTACTTCAGGACAGCCGAACGTACCGGTCCCCGGTCGCACCCCCGACCGGAAAGCCGGCAAGCTCCCGTCCCAACCCGCCTGCCGGCGTCTGACCGCATCGTCCGTCAGCATCCATGGTCCCCTATCTGCGCCAGCAGGTCACCCCGCCGAGCGCTGCTGATATCAACTCGGGACCTCGGCACGCGTACGACGGCACCCCAACGTGGCCGTTGCCCGAGGGTGGAACTTCGCGCCGACGAGACCCGGCGCTGGGTTCCACGTTGTCCGCGTGGTGAGTCGCGAGCACGTTGTCCACAGTGCCGGCGCACTCCAGCGACAGCCGGGGACGAAGGCTTCGCCCCTGGTCAGGGCCATTTCCTAGGGGACTTGAGCCGATCCTGAGCCGCAGCAGGCCCAGTTCGGTCCGCGTCCGATTGATGGATCGGCAACAATAGGGCCCATGTCCAGGGGGCCGGAAGGCAAACGGACCACAGCAGCGCATCGGGGGGTGCCCGCGACCGCTGCATCGTCGCGCGCCCGCTTCGGAGTGGCGTCCCTGGCCGGCCGCGTCGCTGCTGCGGCGAGCCGGATCACCCGCCAGGACGGTGCCGCGCTGCGTGGCCAGGTGATCCGCCGGGTCGACCCGGCCGCGCTCTCCCGGGTGGTCCGCCGCCAGCCCTGGGTCCTGGTCGTCGGGCAGTACGGGACCACGGTGCTGTCCAGCCTGCTGGTGGCGGCGGTACGGGCCTCGCACGGCACCCACGAACGACCGCTCGCGCAGACCGAGGCCGACGACGGGCTGGACGGGGTGGTCGCCACACTGACCGATCGCGTGGTCCCGGAACTGGCCGTCCTCGCCACCCGGCCCGACGACGCGGTGGAACTGCTCTCGACCGGCGACCTGCCGCGGGCCATCGTGCTGGTGAACAGTTCGGGCGTGGCCCCGAACGAGCGCTACGCCCAGGCCCGCCGATTACGCGCGGCGATCGACCGGATCCATGCGGTGGTCCCGGTGATCGCCGACGCCGACGACCCGATGACGGTGCTGGCTGCCGGGTCCGCCCGGAGGACGATCTGGGTTCGCGGCACCAGGACGTACCATGATCAACTCCTGTGTCCGGGCTGCGGTTCGATCCTGACCTGGAACACCGATGATCATCCCGGCTGGAGCTGCCCGCGGCGCGACTACCGGCAGCCCGAGCCGGACTACCTCGTGCAGGACGGCAAGATCACCGACGCCGAGGGTCAGGTCTGGGATCCCCGATTACCGCTGCCGGGCCGGTTGATCATCGATCAGGCCTGCTTCGCCCTGGCCACGGCGGGAACGCTGGGCATCAACGCCGGTACGGTCTTCGTCGGCATGCGCCAGTGTGACGACGCGCTCGGCCGGTTCGCTCCGATCAAGCTCGGCGAGACGATGGCGCGGCTGATCGTCGCCCGCCACCCCGCGGAGTTCACCGACGCCCTTTCCATGATCGAGAACCCTACCGTGATCATGGCCACCGACGATAGCGAACTGCCCTGGCTTTGGGACTGCGATCCGGCTCCGCTGGCCGGCCGGACCATGATCGCCACCGGTCCGCGCGCCCCGGACGTCGCGGTACGGCTCGGGCACGCCGGCCTGGACTGCCGGGACGTCCCGGAGCTGGCCGCCGCCCTCGCCGGGCACCGCCGCGGTGCCGACGTGATCGCAACCCCGGGCGCGTTCCGGGCCCTGCTCCGGCTCGGCGGCCGATCATGAACCAGACACCCGGCGAGGAAGTCGGGATCGTCGTGGTCTACCCCGACCTGCTCCGGGCTCCCGGTGACGCCGGCAACGCGGAGGTGCTGGCCCGTCGGCTCGCGTGGCGCGGCTTCCGGCCCCGGCTGCGGCTGATCGGCCATGATCAGCCGGTGCCGGACGACGCCCGGCTGTACCTGATCGGCGGCGCGGAGGGCCCGGCCCAGGTCGCTGCCGTCCAGTTGCTGGCCGCCGACGGCCGGCTGGCCCGGGCCGCCACCGGCGGGGCCCTGGTGTTCGCGACCGGCGGCGGCTATCAACTGCTGGGCCGTTCCTTCCCGGCGCCCGACGGTGCCCGGATCGACGGCCTCGGACTGCTCGACATCGAGACGGTTCCGGGCCCGGAACCCGCGCGCGGCGAGGTGGTCGGACGCCTGCATCTGCTGGCCGGCAACCGGATCGCGGCGGACCGGAAGGGAGCGGAGCGGCCGAAGGCCGAGGAGACGCATCCGCCGGAGCCCGGACTGGACGCCGACCAGGCCGCGTCGGATCCGCAGATCCTGACCGGCTACGAAGATCATTCCGGGCTGACCCATCTCGGGCCGGGCGCCGATCCGCTGGCGATGATCAGCGTCGGCTCCGGCAACTGCGGCGACGGCACCGAGGGCGCCGTGACCGGGTCGGTGGTCGGGACCAACCTGCAGGGCCCGGTGCTGGCCCGCAACCCGGGCCTGGCCGACCGGATCCTCGGTCTGGCGCTGGACCGTTCCCTGCGTTCTCTGGTCCGTACTGACGTCGATGAGCTCCGTCGTCGGCGTATCCTGGCGGCCATGAGGACGACCCACTGATCATGACGATACGGAACGGCCTTGCGGGAGCCGCCCGGCGCTCGATCCTGCCCACGTTGGCCACCAAGCTCTGGTTCGGGGCCTTCCTGATCATGAGCGTCGCCGACGTGGCGGCCGAGTTCGCCGAAGCGAAGACGCTGACCCGGATCCTGATCTTCTTCCCGATGCCGCTGCTCTTCGGCTACGTCCTGGCCCGGGTCCGACCGGCCGGGGCGCTGGTCCGCTGGTTGCTCGCCGCGATCGTGTTCTCCTGGCTCGGCGACGCGTTCGGCCAGCAGGTGATCGTCAAGATCGCCTTCTTCGCGGTGGCCCAGATCTGTTACCTGGTGGCGTTCCTGCCGTTCTGGCGGAACAGCGTGGTTCGCAGGCCCCAGTTCCTGATCTTGTACGCGATCGCGACCGTCGCCATGATCGTCTTCCTGATCCCGTACGCGGGGAATCTGGCGATCCCGGTGATCGGCTACGCCCTGCTGGTCGGCACCATGGCGGTGCTGGCGACCGGACTGGGCCGGCTCGGGGTGATCGGCGGGTTGCTGTTCTTCGTCTCCGACACGATCCTGGCCCTGATGCTGTTCGTGCCGAGCATGGCCTTTCCCACCCAGGGCGCCTGGGTGATGATCACCTACCTCGGCGCGCAGGCGGTGCTGGCCATCGCGGTCCTGGCCCGGGTGCCGGCCGAGGCGTACCGTGCCGGCTGACCCGGACGTCGCCGTCATCGGCGGCGGCCACAACGCGGGCGTCGCGGCGGCCTATCTCGCCCGCGCCGGGCTGCGGGTGGTCGTCTGCGAGGCGCGGGACCGGTTCGGCGGGGCGGTCGCGAGCGAACCCGTCTTCCCCGGCGTCGCGGCCGACCTGTCCAGGTTCTCCTACCTGGTCTCGTTGCTGCCCGACCGGATCGTCGCCGACCTCGGCCTCCGGATCGAGTTGCGGTCGCGGCCGGTCGCCTCGTACACGCCGGTCGGCGACGACGGCATCCTCGTCGAACGACCGGAGGGCGACGAGACGGCGGTGTCGTTCGCGCGGCTGGCCGGCAGCGCCGACTACCCGGCCTGGGGCGAGTTCCATGATCAGCTCGGGGCGGTGGCGGCCGCGATCGCGCCGACCCTGACCGAGCCGCTGCCGGTGGTCGACGACGTCCGCGCCCTGATCGACCCAGCACTCTGGAGCGGTTTGGTGGAGCGGCCGCTGGACGAGCTGTTGCGGGAGCGCTTCGGCAGCGATGTGGTCCGCGGCATCGTCGCGACCGACGCCCTGATCGGCACCGACACCCGGCTGGACGACCCGACACTGCGGCAGAACCGCTGCTTCCTCTACCACGTGATCGGCAACGGCACCGGCGAGTGGCGGGTCCCGGTCGGCGGCATGGGCGTCGTCGCGGCCGAGATCGAGCGCGCCGCCCGCGACGCCGGCGCCGAACTGCGGCTCGGCACCCGGGTCGAGGCGGTCCGCGAGGACGGCGACGATCGCGTGCTCGAGTTGGCCGACGGGACCGAACTCCGCGCCGGACTGGTGCTGGCCAACTGTGCGCCGGCCGTGCTGGACCGGCTGCGCGGCCGTACGCCCGCCGAGGAGGCCGAGGGTACCCAGATCAAGATCAACATGGTGCTGCGCCGGCTGCCCCGGCTGCGGTCCGGCCGCGATCCCGAGCAGGCGTTCGCGGGCACCCTGCACCTGCACCAGTCCCTCACCGAGCTCGCCCGAGCCGCGGACGAGGCCGCGGCCGGCCGGATCCCGGAGCCGCTGCCCTGCGAGGTCTACTGCCACACGCTGACCGACCGCTCGATCCTCGGTGACGGACTGGCCGCCGCCGGCTGGCACACCCTGACCCTGTTCGGGCTGCACACCCCGGCCCGACTCTTCCGCACCGATCCCGAGGGAACCCGGGACCGGGTCCGTGACGCGGCGCTGCGCAGCCTGCAGCACGCGCTGGCCGAGCCGCTGGAGGACTGCCTCGCCACCGACGCGAACGGCCGGCCCTGTGTCGAGGCGATGAGCCCGCTCGACATCGAGGCCGAGCTCGGCATGCCCGGCGGCCAGATCTTCCACGGCGACCTGTCCTGGCCGTGGCTGGCCGGGCCGGACGCTCCCCGTACCGCTGCCGAACGGTGGGGCGTGGCCACCGACGATCCCCGGATCCTGCTCTGCGGCTCAGGCGCCGTCCGAGGCGGCGCGGTCAGCGGGATCGCCGGTCACAACGCCGCTCAAGCCGTCCTCGAGCTCCTTGATCACGGGGCCGAGGATAAATAAATGATCTTTCTGTACAAGCGGGCGCACGGTCGGCCAGCATCGGTACCAGGAGGCCACCTCCCGGTGGCTGCGGACCGAGGAGCCTGCCATGAAGATCGCCGTCCGACTCATCCTCGGGGCCGTACTGGCCCTGTTCATCGTCCCCGCCCTCGGCATCACGCCGGCCGCGGCCGCCGATGCCAAGCACATCAGCATTCCGTCGAACTACGTCTACAACCCGAACACGAAGCACCAGCGCACGCTGCACGACTACTGCACCAAGTCCCCTGACTCGTTCCCGACGCCGGGCAAGAACGCCGACTTCCGCGGTCCGTGCGCCCGGCACGACATGTGCATCCAGTACAAGCAGAAGAAGCGCAGCTCCTGCGACTCCGATCTGCTGCGCAACATGTCGAGCGAGTGCCGCTACACGTACAAGTGGTACGACCCGCGGCGCGGCGCCTGCCTCGACACCGCGAAGGTCTACTGGGCCGTCGTCCGGGTGAAGACCGTCTTCTCCTGATCTTGATCTTGACCCCCCACCGCCCCGGCCGGGTCGGAATCGGCAGTGACCGGTTCCGGCTCGGCCGGGTCTTTCATGATCAAGAACTCGCCGACCAGCCCGCGGACACAGATGCCGAACAGCGTCCACCTGCCGGCCGCCGCCTCGTCGTCCTCGTCGACGATCACGTCCGGATGCGCGAGCCCCTCCAGCGCGTGCAGGCCGAACCCTTCACCGAGCGCCGCCATCGCCTCGGCGAACTGCTCGAGCGTGTACGGCCGGCGCAGCCGGTAGCCGAACCGGTCCAGCACCCGCCGGTAGAAGGCCATGAACTCGGCCACCGACTCGGCGTGCCGCTCCCGGCTGGCGTCCCGCAACCCGTCACAGGCCTGCGCCGTCGCCCGGACCGCGAGGGCGAGCAGGAAGAGCCGCGAGGAGCGGGAGCCGCCCGCGGTCGCCGCGGTGAACGTCGCCACGTGCCTGGCGGACGCGATCCGGATCACCTCGTCCAGGCTCGACCCGGCCTCCAGCAACGCCCCGACCGCCCGCTCGGTGCTCTCCACCGGCGCGTCCTGCCGCCAACGCACGACCGCCGCCGCCAGGTCGCGCTGGAAGTCCTCCTGGTCGGCCCAGAGCCGGTACGCGGCGCCCGTGGTCAGCCCGGTCCGCCGTACCACCTCCTGCAGCCTGATATGGGCCACCCCGTTGGCCACTCCCCGCTCGAGCAGCAGCTCCTTGGCCGTCTCCAACAACAGGGCCTGGGTCTCCGCACCGGATCGGCGTGGCATCTCGACACCTCCTGGCTCACCCTCCGCAGGGTGCTGATCGTAGTGATCGCCGTCCACCCGGGCCCGGAACGGCGCCGTCCGATTCCGATTTCGCGACTCCGCCCCACCTTTGCTACAGTCATCCCCGCGCGCCATTAGCTCAATTGGCAGAGCAAGTGACTCTTAATCACTGGGTTCGGGGTTCGAGTCCCTGATGGCGCACCGAAAGGCCCCCGGCCGGAGCGATCCGGCCGGGGGTTTCGGCTTGTCAGAGCCCGGTTCTCAGTCGTCGTACGTGTCGCAGGCACCGACCGCGTCGTAGCCGTACACGCGGGCGAACCAGCAGACCTCGTCGCCGGGCTGGTCGTCGACCTCGGCGGCCGGGACGCCCTCGAAGACCGGGATGTCACCGGGAGGCCAGTCCGGGTAGAAGAAGGACGGCACCGTGGCGCCGTTCACGGTGAGCCGGCCACCGAGGTCGGTCGGGTCGTAGCAGCGGATGGTCGCGTCGCCGAGGAAGCGGGTCACGTTCGGATCGCTGACGGCGAAGCGCTCGAGGTCGGAGCGGAGGCCGACGCAGTCGCCGGAGCCGGCGGCCGGGGTCGGGGTGATCAGGCAGCCGGGCGCCTCGGCGGCGGACAGGGTGGCGTCGACGGTTACGGTGCCCGCGCCGCTCGACGTGGTGGTCTGCTTGACCTGCTGACCGTTCACCAGGAACCGCAGGGTGAAGTCGGTCGGCGCGGTGCAGTCCAGCGTGCCGGTCCCGGCGAACGGTGCCGTGCTGGCTTCGCCGCCGTTCAGGTCGATCGCCGCCGCGACGCAGTTCGTCGGGTCCGCGGCCGGCTTTGCCTGGGCGGCCGTCACCGGCAGGACTCCTACCAGCACGGCTGCCAGCGCTCCGACGAGCGCGGAGATGATCTTGATCCGACGCACCATGCCTCCCACAGGTCGGGAGCCTGGATCCGGTTGAGTGACCGGAATCGAGCCGACTTTCGCGTCACCGGTGCCCAACGGGCGAGTTTCCGCAGAGTGCGCTGGATTTCGGTCACGAGCTCGGTGGGTCGGCAGGAGTGAGGAGGTCGGCCGCCGGGATCGGGCGGCTGCCGACGCGTTCAGTGAGGATGTCGGGGCGGAGCAGGCGGGATCTGATCAGGAAGCGGTGGCCGGTCGGGGCCTCCAGGGAGAAGCCGGAGCCCCGGCCGGGCACCACGTCGATGGTCAGGTGGGTGTGCGACCACAGCTCGAACTGCTCGGCGGACATCCAGACCGGGACCGTACGGCCGTCGCCCAGGTCAAGATCACCGAGGCGTACGTCCGAGTCCCCGATCAGGAATTCGCCGTCGGGGTAGCACATCGGCGACGACCCGTCACAGCAGCCGCCGGACTGGTGGAACATCAGCGGCCCGTGCTGGTCCCACAGGTCGCGGAGCAGGTCCGCGGCCGGAGGGGTGACGGCGACCCGCTCGGGCATCAGAAGAATCCCTGGGCGTTCTCGTCGTAGGAGACGAGCAGGTTCTTCGTCTGCTGATAATGATCAAGCATCATGGCGTGGTTCTCCCGGCCGATGCCGGACGACTTGTAACCACCGAACGCCGCGTGCGCCGGGTAGGCGTGGTAGCAGTTGGTCCAGACCCGGCCGGCCTGGATGTCCCGACCGGCCCGGTACGCGGTGTTGGCGTCCCGGGACCAGACGCCGGCGCCGAGGCCGTACAGGGTGTCATTGGCGATCGAGATCGCGTCGTCGTAGTCGTCGAAGCTGGTCACCGAGACGACCGGACCGAAGATCTCCTCCTGGAAGATCCGCATCCGGTTCGTACCCTCGAAGATCGTCGGCGCGACGTAGTAGCCCCCGGACAGGTCGCCGCCAAGATCGACGCGCTCGCCGCCCGCGATCACTCGGGCCCCCTCCTCCAGCCCGATCTGGATGTAGGACAGGATCTTCTCCAGTTGATCATTGCTCGCCTGGGCGCCGATCATGGTGTCGGTGTCCAGCGGGTTGCCCTGGACGATCTTCTTGGTCCGCTCGGTGGCCGCGGGCAGGAACTGGTCGTAGATCGACCGCTGGATCAGCGCCCGGCTCGGGCAGGTGCAGACTTCGCCCTGGTTCAGCGCGAACATGGCGAAGCCCTCGAGAGCCTTGTCGTAGAAGGCGTCGTCGGCCCGGGTCACGTCGTCGAAGAAGAGGTTCGGGCTCTTGCCGCCCAGCTCCAGGGTGACCGGGATCAGGTTCTGGCTGGCGTACTGCATGATCAACCGGCCGGTGGTCGTCTCGCCGGTGAACGCGATCTTGCGGATCCGCCGCGACGACGCCAACGGCTTGCCGGCCTCCACCCCGAACCCGTTGACGACGTTGACCACGCCGGGCGGCAGCAGATCGGCGATCAGCTGGATCAGCAGCATGATCGACGCCGGGGTCTGCTCGGCCGGCTTGATCACGACCGCGTTGCCGGCGGCCAGGGCCGGGGCGAGCTTCCAGGTCGCCATCAACAAAGGAAAGTTCCACGGGATGATCTGGCCGACGACGCCGAGCGGCTCGTGGAAGTGGTACGCCACCGTGTTGTCGTCGAGCTGGCTGAGACCGCCCTCCTGGGCCCGGATCGCCCCGGCGAAGTAACGGAAATGATCAACGGCGAGCGGCAGGTCGGCGGCGAGCGTCTCACGGACCGGCTTGCCGTTGTCCCAGGTCTCGCCGACGGCGAGCAGTTCCAGGTTCTCCTCGATCCGGTCGGCGATCTTGTTCAAGATCACCGCGCGTTCGGCCGGCGAGGTCTTGCCCCAGGCCGGCGCCGCCACGTGGGCCGCGTCCAGCGCCAGGTCGACGTCCTCGGCGGTGGACCGGGCCACCTCGCAGAACGTCTGACCGGTCACCGGCGACGGGTTCTCGAAATAGCCACCCTTGACCGGCGGTACGAACTCGCCGCCGATCCAGTTCTCGTAGCGGGATTGATAGCTGACCGGGCTCTCCGCTTCGCCCGGCTTGGCGTACGTCGTCATCGACACTCCTCGAAAGCTGCGGCGCCGAGCGGCCTCGCCCGGCGACCCGACGCTAGTTCGGCAAGGGTTGCAACAACGTTGCGACCTTGATCAGCCCAGCAGCTTGATCAGCGCAGCGAAGTGTCCAGCCGGGCCAGGTGGGCCTGCACCTGCGGCCGCCGCGGCGACGCCGGCGGCAGGGCTCGCAGCGAGGCCAGCCAGACCTCGTAGTCGTCGGCCCCATGGGCGGTGTCGGCGAACCGCAGCAGGGCGTCCGCGTCGTCGGACCGGAGCAGACCGGCGCGCAGCCGATGATGCAGATCGGCCCGCAGGTCGATGATCGCCGGCGCCTCCGACTGCGGCAGTACCGGTCCGCGATAGGCCGTCACGGCGCCCCGCAGATCGCCCTGGGCCAGGGCCGTCCGGAGCCGGCCGACGTCGGTGTCCAGTGGATCGCCCAGCCGATACGGCCGTGCCAGTAACCGAACCGGCGCGAGCACCTGGCGCAGCCGGACCAGCTCGGCGCGGACGGTCACCTCGGGCACCTCGCGCTGGTGCAGAGCGACGGCCAGCTCGGCCGCGGTCAGCCCGTCGCCGGCCAGCGCGAGCAGCACCAGCAGTTCTGAGTGCCGCAGGCTCAGCCGGTGCACGGTGTCCGGTCCGGCCAGGATCCCGGTGTGGGCACCGAGGACCTCGAGCCGCGGCGTCTGCGGATCGACGGCGGTCCGGGACGGGATCGAACGGCCGAGGATCCGCGCCACCCGGAGCTCGGCCTCGACCGCGGACGCTGTGGCCCGGACCAGCGACAGGCTCTGCGGCAGCGCGACCTCGTCGCCGCCGGTCACGTCGAGGACGCCGAGCATGGCGCCGGTGTCCGGGTCATGGATCGGAGCGGCGGCGCAACTCCACGGCGTCACCTGCCGGACCAGGTGCTCGGCCCCGAGGATCTGCACCGGCCGGTCCAGGCTGAGCGCGGTGCCCGGCGCGTTGGTGCCGGCGACCTCCTCGCTCCAGTCCGCGCCCTCGACGAACAGCATCCCCTCGGCCCGGCCGCGCAGCCCGCGGTCGCCCTCCACCCAGAGCAGCCGGCCGGCCGCGTCGGAGACGGCGACGATCATGCCCGCGTCGGCCGCCTCGGCGACCAGGAGCTTGCGGATCACCGGCATCGCCGGAGCCAGCGGATGATCGGCCCGCAGCCGGTTCAGGTCGTCCCCGCTCAGCCGGAGCGGGACGCGGGCGGACTCCGGATCGACGCCGGCGGCGAGGCTTCGGCGCCACGATTCGAGGACGAGACCGCGCGCGGCGACGGTCTCGCCGGTGGCCAGGAACTCGTCGTGGACTCGATGCAACTGCCGCACTCGGTCGTCGAGTTCGGCCAGCCGCGGCAGCGCCGCCCCGCCGTCGGGGCGCGGTCGGTCCATCAATCCACTGTAAGGGCCCCGTCGAGCTGGTGCTGCACCGCCGGAGCGACCCGGTCGACGAGTTCGTCGATCGCAAGCCCGGCGAGCGGCTCGACCCGCAGAATGTGCCGTACGACAGCGATGCCGAGCAGCGTGCCCAGGGCCAGCTCGATCCGTTGTTCGGCACCGTCCCGGCCGATCACCGCCGCCAGCCGGTCCGCCACCACCTCGGTCAGGAACTCCCGGATCAGGGCCGCGACGGCGTCGTCGGTGACCGCGGCGCGGAACACCGCCTGCAGCCGCGGCCCGGTGTCGGCGGACTCCCACATGCCGAGGAAGCCGGCCGCCAGCCGCTGACCCAGCCCGTCCGGCCCGGCGACGGTGAGTTGATCAAGGAACACAGCGGGATCGAAGGGCCACTCGATCACGGCCCGGAACAGCCCCTCCTTGGAACCGAAGTAGTGCACCACGAGCGACGGGTCGACCCCGGCCGCGGTCGCGATGGACCGCAGCGACGCGCGGGCGTACCCGACCTCGGCGAACCGGCTGCGGGCCGCGTCCAGCACTGCCGCCCGGGTGTCCGGTCCGCCGGGCCTTCGTCCTCGAGCCATGGGTGTTATTCTACAAGTGTTGAATTAATCCGAGGAAGGACCTGCCATGGTGTTTCCCAAGAAGGTCGCCGAACTCAATCGGGTCGGGCTCAACCGGCTGACCAGGCACATCGCGGACCGGCTGCCCGGCTTCGGCATCGTGCTGCACCGCGGCCGCAGGTCCGGCCGGGAGTTCCGTACCCCGCTCAACGTCTTCCGCACCGACGACGGCTTCGTCATCGCCCTCACCTACGGTCCGGAGGCGGACTGGGTGAAGAACGTCCTCGCCGCCGGCGGCTGCGACCTGCTGACCCGCGGACAGCGGCACTCACTGATCAATCCGCGGGTCGTGCACGACGAGACCCGGCGGCACATGCCGAAGGTGTTCGTCAGCCAGGTGCTCGCCCTGGCCGACGTGAAGGACTTCCTCTATCTGGACGAGGCTCAGAGGTAGAGGCCGGTGTTGCCGTCGGACAACCGCTCGGCGGCGACGGCGTGCAGATCGCGTTCCCGGAGCAGGACGTAGTCCTTGTTGCGCACCTCGACCTCGGCCCGGTCGGCCGGGTCGTACAGCACGCGGTCGTCCACCTTGACGGTCCGGACTCCCGCCCCGACCGCGACCACCTTGGCCCAGGCCAACCGCCGTCCGATGGACACGGTTGCCGGGATGACGATCCCTCCCCCGCTCCGGCGCTCCCCGGCCTCACTCTCGGCCGAAACCAGGAGACGGTCGTGCAGCATCCGAATCGGCAGCGGGTCTGCGCTGCCTGTTTGATCAGCCACGAGTCAGCTTTTCCTCTTCCGTACGATCGCGCGGACGATCACCACGAAGGTGACGAAGCCGGCCACGGCCCCACCGATCACGGCGAGGCGCTCGGTCCGTACCTTTCCGTCCTCGTTGACGAACTGTGCCTTGGCGTTCTCCAGCTCGGCGGTCGCCCAGTCCTTGATGCCGGCGATCTGCCGCTGCTTGATCCGGGTCGGGTGCACCTGGTCGATCAGCTGCTCCACGGAGTGGCCGAGCCGCGCTCGGGCCGCTGCGAGATCGGCCTCGATCTCGGCCCGCGTCCGTTCCGGGCGCTGTGCTTCCGTCGCCATCGGCGATCCTCCTTCGGCCGTTTCTCCTGCGATCCCGTGCCGTCAACCCGCAACAGCGTATTGCACCTGACCCGCTGTGCGGGCCGTGCCCCGGCCGTGGCCGCGAAGTTCAGGCAATAGGGTGCTCACCATGACCGATCGACTGACCGCGGGCGACGTCGCGCCCGCCTTCTCCCTGCCCGACGCGGACGGCAAGCCGGTCTCGCTGTCCGACTTCGCCGGCCAGCGGGTGATCGTCTACTTCTACCCGGCCGCGATGACCCCCGGCTGCACCACGCAGGCGGTCGATTTCACGGCCGCCGGACCGGAACTGGACCAGGCCGGGCTGCAGGTGCTCGGCATCTCGCCCGACCCGGTCAAGAAGCTGGCGCAGTTCCGCGATGCCGAGTCGGTGTCCTTCCCGCTGCTGTCCGACGAGGACAAGTCCACGCTGGAGGCGTACGCGGCGTTCGGCGAGAAGATGTTGTACGGGAAGCTGATCCAGGGCGTGATCCGCTCCACGTTCGTGATCGACGTCGACGCCGACGGGAACGGCACGATCGCCGTCGCCCAGTACAACGTGAAGGCCACCGGGCACGTCGCCAAGCTGCGCCGCGACCTCGGCATCTGATCACCACGCCCCCACCGGGAGTGCCGAAGGCGGGACTCGAACCCGCACACCCGTGGGCACAGGAACCTAAATCCTGCGTGTCTACCAGTTCCACCACTTCGGCTGGTGCCGCCTCATCCTACCCAGGCTGCTGCTCCTTGAGTTGGCCGCGGATGGCACCGGCCGGAAACGATCGGTTGTGCACGTTGGCGTAGTAGTGGCCCGGGTCCGCCTTGATCGCCGAGGCCAGTTCCGTGCCGATCGTCGTGCAGCCGGCCGGATCGGGGCCGGGCGCGCCGTCGACGTCCAGCGGGATGACCACCGGACCGGCGACGTGCCGGGCGCCGACGTGGATGTGCGCGGCGGTCGGGGCCTCGATGTCCTGCCAGGCGAGGGTCCAGCAGAACTCGGTTCCCTCGACCGTGTAGGTGACGAAGCCGTGGCCGTCGGGGTCGGCGGCTTGTGTTTCCTGGCCGCCGCTCAAGGGAATGGCCGGCGTGGCCGCCGCGGCCGGGCTCCCGGTGAGACCGGCCGTGACGATGATCGCCGGGGCGACGATCCGTGCGAGTTTGGACATGGCTCCTCCTCGATGAGCAGTCGATCCTCCCGTTGTACGCCGCCGCGCACCCCGGCGCCATAGCTGAGCCCTCACACCTTCATGCGCCGAGAGTGGTCAGCCGGGGAGCTTGTCCAGGAAGCCCCGGACGTCGCTGATCCGGCCCTGCTCGTCCAGCACGATGACGTCGAAGCCGATCACCAGGGGCTCGGCGCCCTCCGGGCCGAGGCCCCACTGGAACCGGACCTGCCGGTGGTGCGCATCCGGCTCGCCGACCGGGGTGAAGACGAAGCCGGGGAACTGTTGCCGGGCGCCGTCGATCACGGCGGCAATGCCGGCGTGGCCGGAGACTTCGGCGAGCGGGTCGGTGTAGCCGACCGACTCCGACCAGTGCTCGGCGAGCAGCCGGTCGCGGTCGGCGCCGTCGGCGTTCCAGGTCTCCAGGTAGGCCTTGACGATGTCGTTCATGATCTTGCTCCTTCGTCGTTCGTGGTGTTGACGAGACCAAGCCTCACCCGGCCGGCGTCGACGGGCCATGACCTCGGAGGTCATGAAGGTCTGGACCTGCGGCGTTACAGTGACGGCCATGATCAGCACCGCCGAGCAGCGCCCGATCGGGCCGCTGCTGCGCCAGTGGCGCGAGCGCCGTCGCTACAGCCAGCAGGAGCTCTCGGACCGCTCCGACATCTCCACCCGGCACGTCAGCCGGGTCGAGACCGGCAAGGCCCATCCGACGGCGGAGATGATCATCCGGCTGGCCGATCACCTGGAGGTGCCGCTGCGGGACCGGAACCGGCTGCTGCTGGCGGCCGGCTACGCGCCGCGCTACCAAGATCAGGAGTTGGACAGTGCTGAGGTGTCCGTGGTGATGGACGGGCTGCGTCGGCTGCTCGACGCTCACCTGCCGTACCCGGCGCTGCTGCTCGATGATCACTGGGACGTGATCGACTCCAATGCCGGCGTCGATCCGTTGCTGGCCGGCTGCGCCCCGGAGCTGCTGGAGCCGCCGATCAACGTCATCCGGCTCTCGGTGCACCCGGACGGCCTGGCGCCGCGGATCGTCAACTTCGACGCCTGGAGCGCACACCTGCACCATCAGCTGGTGGCCCGGGCCGAGCGCACCCACGATCCGCGGCTGGCGGAGCTGGCCGCGGAGGTCGGGGCGCTCCGACCCGCGGCCGGGCCGGTGATCACCGGGCCGGTGCTCGCCCTGGAGCTGGCCGTCGACGGCGGCGTGCTGCGGCTGTTCAGCATCTCGAGCCGGCTGACCACGGCGGCCGACGCGACCCTGGAGGGGCTGCACCTGGAGACGTTCGTGCCCGCGGACGACGAGACCCGGCGTCGGTTCGCCGTGACGGCGACCGACGCCGGGTCGTGAGCCCAACCGGGTGGATCAGGGGTTGTTGGCGACCCCCTCGTCCACCGGCGTCGCGTTGGCCCCGGTGATCAGCGCGTACGTGAAGCCGGCGATCGCCGCCCCGATGATCGGCGCGACGATGAACAACCAGACCTGCGACAACGCGGCCCCACCGGCGAACCAGGCGACGCCGAGGGAACGGGCCGGGTTCACCGAGGTGTTGGTCACCGGGATGCTGACCAGGTGGATCAGGGTCAGGCCGAGACCGATCGCGATCGGCGCGAAGCCCTTCGGCGCCCGGTCGTCGGTGGCGCCGAGGATGATGTAGAGGAACACCGCGGTGAGCACCACCTCGATGATCAACGCGGCCAGCAGGCTGTAGCCGCCCGGCGAACGATCACCGAACCCGTTCGTCGCGAACCCGCTCTCCACGGCGTTGAAGCCGTCCTTGCCGGCGGCGATGATGAACAGCACCAGCCCCGCGAACGAGGCAGCGACGATCTGGGTCACGATGTAGGGCAGCACGCCCTTCCACTCGAACCGCTTCGCGATCGCCAGGCCGATCGTCACAGCCGGGTTGAAATGGCCGCCGGACACGTGCCCGAAGGCGTACGCGCCGGTCAGCACGGTCAGGCCGAACGCCAGTGCGACGCCGACGAATCCGATCCCGAGCTGGACCTGCGTGTTGGTGCCGGGATCAGCCGACAGAAACTTCGCGGCCAGCACCGCGCTGCCGCATCCCCCGAAGACCAGCCAGAACGTGCCCAGGAACTCAGCGCCCAGTTTGGCGGCCAAGCGAGGCTCACTCATGGAGATCTCCTCCGTTGCCGAGGGCCCGCCGGGATGACGGGCCGATTCCGGCATTGTCAGCCGAGAACGTCGCTCAGGCAATGATTCAGGCGACGAACCGCCGATAACCGACCCAGGCGAAGCCGTCCCGCTGGTCCCGGGACACCTCCTGCCACTCGGCGTCCGTGATCTCCGGGAAGGTGATGTCGCCCTTCGGTTCGGCGTCCACCTCGGTGACGTCCAGGAACTCGGTGCGGTCCCACGCGGCCCGGTAGATCTCGCCGCCGCCGGCGATGAAGATGATCGCCTCCGGATGCCGTACGCGAGCCAGCTCGATCGCCCGGTCCAGGCCGCCGGCGGCGATCACGCCGTCGGCCCGCCAGTCCGGATCGCGGGTGATCACGATCGTGTGCCGGCCCGGCAGCGGCCGGCCGATCGAGGCGTACGTCTTCCGGCCCATGATCAGCACGTGACCGTCGGTGATCCGGCGGAATCGCTTCCAGTCCTCGGAGATCCGCCACGGGATCTCCGGCCCGTTGCCGATCACCCGGTTCCGGGCGTACGCGGCGATCGCGACGATCGAGCCCGGCTCCGCCCCGGCGACGAGCGCGGGCCCTTCGACAGGCTCAGGAATCGTCGAGGGCATCAGACGGCGATCGGGGCCTTGATGCCCGGATGCGGCTGGTAGCCCTCGATCGTGAAATCGGCCAGGGTGAACTCGTCGATGTCCTTCACGTCCGGGTTGATGATCAGCTTCGGCAGCGGCCGCGGCTCCCGGGCCAGCTGGGCCCGGGCCTGCTCGACGTGATTCAGGTAGAGGTGCGCGTCGCCGAGCGTGTGCACGAACTCGCCCGGGGCCAGGCCGCAGACCTGGGCGATCATGCTGGTCAGCAACGCGTACGAGGCGATGTTGAACGGGACGCCCAGGAAGATGTCCGCCGACCGCTGGTACAGCTGGCAGGACAGCTTCCTCTCGGCGACATAGAACTGGAACAGCGTGTGGCACGGCGGCAGCGCCATCCGGTCCAGGTCGGCCACGTTCCAGGCACTGACCAGGTGCCGCCGCGAGTCCGGGTTCGTCTTGATCGCGTCGATCACCGCCGCGAGTTGATCAAGGTTCCCGCCGTCATGGGACGGCCAGGACCGCCACTGATAGCCGTAGATCGGGCCGAGGTCGCCGTCCTCGTCGGCCCACTCGTCCCAGATCGACACGCCCTGCTCCTGCAGCGGCCGGACGTTGGTCGAGCCGGCGATGAACCAGAGCAGCTCGGCGAAGATCGACTTCGTGTGCAGCTTCTTCGTCGTCAGCAGCGGAAACCCTTGGGCCAGGTCGAACCGCAACTGATAGCCGAACGTGCTCAAGGTCCCGGTACCGGTCCGGTCGCCCTTGCGGACCCCGGTGGTCAGCACATGATCAAGAAGATCGAGATAGGTCTTCACGTCCGGTCCTCTCCAGTTCCTCGGCCAGCACCTCCAGGATCGCCCGGACCGCCTGGCCGCGATGGCTGATCGCGTCCTTGGCCTCCCCGGTCAGCTCGGCGTTCGTCACCGTCTGCCCGTCGGTGACGAACAGCGGGTCGTAGCCGAAGCCGCGCACGCCGGCCGGTGCCCGCAGCAGCCGCCCGTGCATCTCCCCGGTCCGGAGATGTTCGGTCCCGTCCGGAAGAACCAGGGCCATGGCGCAGACGAACCGTGCGGTACGACGCTCGTCCGGCACGTCGTCCAGTTGCCGCAGCAGCAGGGTGTTGTTGTCCTCGTCGGTGGCATCCGGCCCGGCCCAGCGCGCCGACCGTACCCCGGGCATGCCGTTCAGCACGTCGACGGCGATCCCGGAGTCGTCCGCGAGCGCGGGCAGGCCGGTCGCCGCGACGCAGGCCCGGGCCTTGATCAACGCGTTGCCCTCGAAGGTCGGCTCGGTCTCGGCCGGCGGCGGATAGTCCGCGACCTCACCGAGACCGTGCACCGTCACGTCGAGACCGGCGGCGGCGACCAGCCGGCGCAGCTCGGCCAGCTTCTTGGCGTTGGCGGTGGCCAGGACGACGGACTCCATGATCAACGACCTGCCAGGGCCTTCTCCTGCAGCCTGGTCAGGGCGACGCAGCCGGCGCTGCCCAGCTCGAGCAGGTCGTTCAGCGTGGTCCGGTCGAACGGCTTGCCCTCGGCCGTGCCCTGCACCTCGATGAACTCGCCGGCACCGCTCATCACGACGTTCATGTCGACCTCGGCGGCGGCGTCCTCGGTGTAGCAGAGATCGAGCATCGGATCGCCGCCGACGACGCCGACCGACACCGCGGCCACCGACCCGGTCAGCGGCTCACCGGCCAGCAGGTTGCGGTGCCGCAGCCAGTCCACCGCGTCCGCCAGCGCCACGTAGGCACCGGTGATCGAGGCGGTCCGGGTGCCGCCGTCGGCCTGCAGCACGTCGCAGTCGAGCACGATCGTGTTCTCGCCGAGCGCCTGGTAGTCGATCACCGCGCGCAGGCTGCGGCCGATCAGCCGGCTGATCTCGTGGGTCCGGCCGCCGACCCGGCCCTTGATCGACTCGCGGTCCGACCTGGTGTGGGTGGACCGGGGCAGCATCGCGTACTCGCTGGTCACCCAGCCGAGCCCGGAGCCCTTCCGCCACCGCGGCACACCCTCGGTCACGCTGGCCGCGATCAGCACCCGGGTGTGGCCGAATTCGACCAGCACCGATCCCTCGGCGTGGTCCAGCCACCCCCGCGTGATCTTCACGTCGCGTAGCTGGTCGTTGGCCCGTCCATCGGCTCGTTTCGTCACGGCAGCCCACCCTAGTCGGGTCCGGCCGCGTGCAGGTACGGGAGGGGGAATGCGGCCGGGCTGGGACACTGGCCCCGTGGTCCCGCCATCGACCGAAACCCTGCACCTGCCGCCCCGGGAGGGCCTGGATCGGCTGCTGTCCGTCCTGCGCGGGCAGGGCTGGCAGCCGGCCGTGGGCGGCTCCGGGCTGCTGGTGGCCCTCGGGCTGGGCACGGTCGCGCACGACTGGGACGTCACCGTCGACGCTCCGGCCGAGGCGGTGCAGGCAGCCCTCGACGGTGCTGGGCTGCCCTGTCGCGACGCCACCAGGACGGACGGCGTCTACGGCACCGACCGCTGCCTCAAGGTCCATGATCACCTGGACCTGATGGTCAACTTCGCGCTGCGCGGACCCGACGGGCTGGAGCCGTTGCCGACCCGGGTCAGCGGGACCTGGCGTGGTCTGCCACTGGCGGATCCGGTGGTGTGGGCGAGGGCGTACCAGCTGCTCGGGCGCACCGAGAAGGCCGACCGGCTGCGGAGCTGGCTGGCCTCCCGTCGCCTCGATTGATCACGCCGTGTGGTCCGGGAAGCGATGCACCTCCTGGGGCCAGTCGAGGGCGACGGCCATCCGGCCGGCCCAGTGGCGGGCCGCCTCGTCGTCCGGCACCTCGATGACGCAGAAGCCGCCGAGGTGCTCCTTGGTCTCGACGTACGGCCCGTCGGTGAAGATCGGCTTCCCGTCCTTCTTCACGACACTGCAGACCACGGTCGAGGCGTCGATGCCGCCGTTCTCGTACCGGAGGATCCCGGCCTCCTTCATCTCGGCCGACACGGCGCGGACGGCGACGCCCTTCGCCGCGAGCTCCTCCGGCGTGTGCGCGGGCACCCACTCGTCGTTGAACGCGATCAGGTATTGCGGCACGGTCTTCTCCTCTCGGACCTGCGACCCCGAGCGGGTCGCTCGCCCACTCCACGAACGCCGCGATCCCGATCCGACATTCTTTCCCGGGACCGAGGTGTCCGGACCGGCGTTCCCGGTTCGTGGTGAAGGTGAGAGCCCACTCACCACCTCAGTTCAAGGAGCATCATGACCGAGACCGACGACACCGGCGCACCGGAATCGCCGGAGCTGAACCCGCAGTTCGCGGCGCTGGCCGGGCGGCTGGACGGCCGTTGGCGCGTCACCGGGCCGGGCATCGAGGGCCGCGCCGAGTACCGGTCCCACCACGACGGGCGGCTGCTGGTCGGGCTGGTCACGGTCGACGTCGACGGCACCGCGATGACGAACCTGCAGCACCTGGCCCACGATCCGGCGACCGGGACGGTACGGGCCCGCTACCTGGACAGCCTCGGCAACGACGCGAGCTACACCTGGTCGCTCGACGGCCGGCGGCTCCGGGTGAGCCTGGACGGCGCCGAGTCGGACACCTACTTCGCGGCCCGCTTCAACGACGACTTCTCGGAGTACGCCGGCCGCTGGTACGGGCTCGGCGACGACGACGGGCGCATCGTCTACAGCCGGATCCCCTGACGCGCTGCCGGCGATCCCGTCGCCGGGTCGAAAATCGATGGCCCGGCCGCGGATCCGCCACTATCGTGCGGCGGGTGAATCCCCCCTCGGAGAGCCCGGAAGCCTCCTAGCTCCGGACAGGTCGCTGCCCACCGGAACCGGTGCGCGGCGGCGTTGGCGTCCCTGCCTCCGCGGACCGTGAGGGTCCGCCCGCTCTGAGGGGAATCCTTCGTGATCACCGGAATACCTCCGGTTCGTCGGTCTGCCCGCGACCGACTCGTTCCCGACCACACGGCCCGGCACGCGCTCGTGCTCCGGCCCGAGGTCGGCCGTGACCCGCCTCGACTCCTCGGTCTTCGCCTCCCCGACTACCAAGGAGTTCGATCATGTCCAGTTCGATGTTTCGACGACGCTCCCGGGCCCGGGTCCGGCGGCACCGCGCCCAGTGGCGGCGGATCTCCGCCGTACCGCTGACCCGGTGCGCCAACCCGGCGTGCGGTGAACTGACCCCGAAGCACCAGGCCTGCCCGGCCTGCGGTCGCTACCAGGGTCGGCAGGTGCTGCCGCCGCGCGAGCCCTAGCCGATCGTCCAGCGCGCCCCGGACCGGGCCAGCTCGACCGAACCCGCGAAGTGCGGGACGGCCTCGGCGAGCACCTGGTCCGGGTCGTGCCAGGGTGGGATGTGGGTCAGCACCACGGCACCGACACCCGCGGCCGTTCCGAGCTCCGCGGCCTGCCGGCCGGACAGGTGCAGCCCGGACGGGTTGTCCGGCCGGTCCAGGAAGGACGCCTCGATCAGCAGCAGGTCGGCGCCGGCGGCCAGCTCGGTCAGCGCCGGCGACGGGCCGGTGTCGCCGGAGAAGACCAGTGAGGCGCCGCCGGCCCGCTCGGTGAGCCGGATCCCGTACGCCTCGACGGGATGCGCCACCCGCGCCACGGTGACGTCGAACGGGCCGATCCGCTGGCTCGGCTGCCAGGCGTGGAAAGCGAAGTACTCGGCGATGCCGCCGGCGGGCTCGGCCGGTTCGACGCCGGGCGGGGCGGCGACGTCGTAGGCACGGACCAGGCGTTCGGCGGTGTCGGCCGGGCCGTAGACGGCGGCCGGCCGCCACGGCGCGGTCGGCGAGTAGCTGGCGCCGACGTACAGGGCGCACAGGTCGAGGCAGTGGTCGGGATGCAGATGACTGAGCAGGACGGCCTCGACCTCGGACGGGTCGACGTAGCGGTAGAGCGCCCCGAACGAGCCCGGCCCGAGATCCAGCAGCAGCGAGAAGGTACGGCCCTCGTGATCGGCCTGGACCAGGTAGCTCGAGGCCGGCGACTCCGGACCGGACCCGGAACCGCTGCAACCGACGATGGTCAGCTTCATGATCACTCTCCGCTCAGCTGAACTGTTCCACGATGTTGATCATGCCCGGCATCAGCCGCTGCCCCAGCCGGGCGAACTGGTCCGGGCTGCCGGTGGTGAGGAACCGGGTGTTGCTCCGGCGCGGGGTCTCGTGCACCAGCCCGAGCCGGGTCAGCACCGCGTACGCCTCCTTGGCGCACTCCTCCGCGCTGGACACCAGCGTCACGTCGCCGATCACGTACGAGATCACGCCGGTGAGCAGCGGATAGTGCGTGCAGCCCAAGATCAACGTGTCGATGTCGGCCGCCTGCAAGGGCTTCAGGTATTCCTCGGCGCAGGCCAGCAGCTCCGGCCCGCCGGTGATCCCGGCCTCGACGAATTCCACGAACCGCGGGCAGGCGGCCGTGTGCAGGTCGACCTGCGGCGCCGCCGCGAAGGCGTCGTCGTAGGACAGCGAGGTCGCCGTCGCCTCGGTGCAGATCACCCCGACCCGCCCGGTCGCGGTTGCCGCCACCGCCCGCCGGGCGGCCGGCAGGATCACCTCGACCACCGGCACCGGGTAGCGCTCCCGGGCGTCGCGCAGCACCGCCGAACTGGCCGAGTTGCAGGCGATCACGAGCAGCTTGACGTCCTGTTCGACCAGGTGGTCCAGGCACTCAAGCGCGTACTCCCGGACCTCGGCCAGCGGCTTCTCGCCGTACGGGGCCCGGGCCGTGTCACCCAGGTAGAGCACGTCCTCGTACGGCAGCTGGTCCAGCACCGCCCGCGCGACGGTCAGCCCGCCGAACCCCGAATCGAAGATCCCGATCGGTGCCTGTGGATTCACCCGGCCAGCGTAATCTCAATCGGAGAACCAGAAGGCGTAGAGGTCGGCGTTCTCGATCGCGATGCGGAGCTTGACCTGCTGCCCCCGCAACTCGGACAGCCGCCGGCCGCCGCGCCAGGTGACCTCGGCGTCCAGCCGGTCGCCCGTGATCGGCACCGCCTGGTCGCGGCCGAACCCGTCGATCACCCGGCCCTGCTGGTCGAGCACCTCGACCACCAGCTTCCCCTCCGGACGTGCCGTCCCGTTCAGGCGCAACCGCCCGGCCGGCACGGTGATCGGCTTCGTGATCAGCTGCCCCGGGTCGCCGACGCCGCCCGCGGCACCGTTGCTGAGCGACACCCAACCGTCCCGGCGCCAGGTCGCGAGGCCGATGTTGCCGACGTGGCGGTCGCGGTTCGGGTCGTTCGGATCGGCGCCGCCGTGCTCGTTGTTGAACGCGCCGTAGAGCAGGCTGACCGTCTCCGGCGTCACGTGCAGCGTGCTGGCCGTGTAGTGCGCGCCGTCGTTCCAGGCCCCGGGCGTTCCGGTCTCGATCACCGGATCGCGGACCGGGCGGTGCCAGTCGAGCAGATCCCGGGACGAGGCGACCTGGACCTCGACCGGTCCGTCGGCCGCCGCCTTGTGCTCGCCGGAGGTGAAGTCGGTCAGCGAGAAGACCCAGGGAAAGCCGAGGTACGTGCTCTCGTACCGGATCGCCGGCATGCCGTAGATCTGGCCCTCCAGGCCGCCGAGCTGCTCGGCCCGTCCGTCGTCGGCGTAGTCGCCGCTGACCGCGAGCGTCGGCTCGGTCCAGGTGATCGCGTCCGGGCTGGTCGACACGAACGCCGACCGCTCGTAGGTGCCCGGCGTCCGCGCGGTGAACATCCGCTTCTTGATCGTCGCGACGTAGCGCTTCGTCACCGGGTCCCAGCTGATGTTGGAGACGTCGCCGTCCAGCAGCTGCGGCTTGGCGGTGATCTCGGTCCAGGTGTAGCCGTCGGCGGAGAACCGCGTGTAGTAGCCGAGGGTGTCGTTCACGGTGCCGGACCGGAAGGTCAGCATCACGTAGCGACGATCGGCCGGAGCCTCCGGGTTGTAGGCGACGGTGCCCGAATGCTCGGCGACGATGTTGGTCTTCGAGGCGGGCAGGTCGCCGTACCCGACCGAGCCGCGGCCGAGCGGCTTGGTCCAGGCCCTCAGGTCCTTCGACTCGGCGTAGCAGAGGTGGTAGTTCGGCGGCTGGTCGTTGTAGCACGTGTACCACATCCGGTACGTCGAGCCGATCTTGATCACCGAGCCGTAGATGTACGCGCTGTCCTCCCACGGCCGGTCCGCCCGCAGCACCGGTGCCGGTGCCACCGTGGCCGGATGGACGACCCGGCCGACGTCGTGCGCCGACTCGATCCGGTAGTCGTCCAGGAACAGCTCCCGCGCCCCGGTCAGCGCCGGGTCGTAGCCGGGCGCCGCGGCTTCAAGATCGACTTCGTCCCAGTACGAGACGCCGGCCGGCGCCTGGGTGCCGTAGATCAGCGCGGTCACGTGGGCCGCGGTCGGCGGCGCCTTGGCCGACAGCGTCACCGTCTGCCATTCCGACGACGGCTCCGGTACGAGATCGACGACACCGACCCTGGCGCGGTTGAAGTCCCAGAACTCGAGGTAGAGCGAAGCCGGAGTGCCGCTGCCGGTCTTGACCTTCGCGGTCAGCCGGTAGTCCCGGCCGGGCGTGGCGACGACCTTCTCCGACCGTACGGACACGGAGCCGGCGGCCGGGTCGGTCAGCTGCAGCGATCCCGGCCCGGCGGTGCGGTCGGCGGCCCGGTTGATCACCACGGCCGAGCCCTGCGGGCCAGTCACCGCCCAGCCGAGCGGCTGCGCGGATCCGTTGCCGGCATCGAATCCCGGGTTCGCCAGCAGCGGCGCCGGTGTCCCGACCACCCGCTGCGGCAGCGTCTGCGCCTGGGCCGTCGCCAGCCCGAGCACCCCGGCGATCGCGAGCACCGCCACCGTCCGTCGCGTGCGCATCCTCCAAGTCATGATCAGTCCCCTCGCCGGTCTCCGACACCGATCACGCGAACACGAAACGGTGTGCCACGTCACGAATGATCGTGATCGCGGCACCGTTCCATGTCAAGGACGAGGCGCGCCGGCGATCATGAACCGCCGAGGTACTGGGCCACCCGGGTGAAGAAGTGGAACGTCGACATGGCGCCCTGGATGATCGTCACGTACTCCCGGTCGCCGGTCTGGAAGATCTGCCGGCCCTGCGGCGAGAACGGGTCCGGCGGCTCGAACTCGAAGGCGATCCGGCGTGCCTCCTGCTGGGCCTGCTCCAGTGACGGGAAGGCCTGTTCGACGCCGTACTCGATCAAGGTCGGCGGCTTCGCCTGACCCTGGTTCGAGAACTCCACCAGCACGTAGAACATGCCCTCGGGCTTGGCCTCGGAACTCTGGCCCGGTTGATAGACAGGGAATTCGCTCACGCCGGGGAGCCTAATGGTGGAGCGGGTTCGAGGTCAGGGCCACAGCACGAGCCGAGCCCCGGTGAACTCGGCCCGGCGCCCGTCGTCGGCGGTGTCCCCGTCGTGCGCCTGTTCGCGGACCAGCAGGAAACCGAGCCGGCCCTGCCGCGCCTTGCCGAGCACCCGGGTGACGTCGAGCCGCGCCGTTCCCGGCTCGGCCGGAGCGGTCACCTGTCCGGCCGGGAACGCCTCCCGGCCGACCGCGCCGGCCCTGACCTCGACCGGTTCGAGGCATGGCGCCGAGTCCCAGGTCAGCTCGTCGCCGGCCCAGTCGGTCCGGGTCAGGGCGTACACCTGGAACGTCAGCGGCGACCCGTCGCCGGCAACGCCGTCGAGTTCGAGGATCGCCGACCGGGCACCGGTATCCGCCGGCGCCTCGAAGGCGAGATAACTGACGGCGGGCGCCGCGCCCGGGCCGCGGCCGACCGGCAGGTGCTCCGCCGTGCCGTCGGGGGTCAGCCCGACCGCCGCGAACGGTGTCCGCCGCCGCGGCTCGGAGCGCCACTCGAGCAGGGTGATCAGCCAGACGCAGCCGGCCGGCTGGTTCACCGTGATCACGCCGGACGCCGGCACCGTGTCCACCATGATCACGTCGCCGCTGTGGCCGGCACTCACCTCGCGGATGATCATGGTCGAGCCGGCGGCCCGGAGCGGGGCGCCGGACAGGTCGAGGGTCAGCGGGTGGGCGGCCTCGGACGAACGGTGCGGCAGCCACAGCGAGCAGCGCCCGAGATCTCGATCATGGGAGGCCGCGATCGCCCCGGCCATCACCGCCGGCCCGGCCGAGCTGACGTCGGCCGCCAGCACGACCCGCTCGTCCCGGGCCGCGAACCGGTCGGCGAACATCCGGTTCGCCTCGGCGGCCTTCTTCGCGCCGCGGATGTTGCAGTCGCCGGAGTTCTCGACGTAGTAGTGCCCGGTCCCGTAAGGGATCCCGTTGGCCCGCATGGTGTTGTCGAACTTGAAGCAGATCATCCCCTCGGCGCCGCCGGTCAGGGTCGCGCCCCAGATCTCGGCCAGGTCGCTGAAGATCATCGGCGTGTTCAGATCGTCACCACTGGTCTCGAAGGCTCCGGTGTTGCGGCGGTTGAACTCCGAGTAGACGATCGGCAGCGCCACTCCGGTCGGGGTGTACTCGCGCATCTTCGCGCGCATCATCCCCAGCTCGTACGCGTACGTGTCGGCCGTCTTGTTGTACAGGTGGGTGTCGAACACGTCGAACAGATCATGGTCGACGGTCTCGCCGTGGTAGTCGGTGCGCAGGTTGCGCAGGCAGATCTCGCCCCAGCCGTGCTCGTCGTCGCGGGCATCGGCGTCCGGGTCGGCGTCCATGTGGTAGTCGGCACCGGTCTGCGACGCGTGGGTGATCACCGGCGCCTGCACGATCGCCCGGAGCGTCCGGCCGTGCTCGGCGTTGACGTCGGCGATCGCCGCCCGGACCGCGTTCGCGGCGATCTGCAGCCCGCGGATGTAGACGGCCTGATCGACGATGTCCCCGGCCGCGCTCGGGTGATCGGGTTCGTTGACGAAGTTGTACCGCTCGACGCCCCACCGCGACGCCAGGTGGTGGGTGAAGGCGTAGTGCTTCTGCCACATCAGCCAGAGCCCGGACCACGGCGCGTTCCACCGGAGTTCGGCCGCCTCCATGATCGGCGTGATGCCGAGCCGGTGCAGCCGGTCGACCTGGTGGTCGAGGTTGTAGTGGTTGGTCGTCTCGTAGATGTGGGTCGACCAGACCCGGCGCAGCGTCCGCCAGTCGATGAACCGGCCGGAATCCTTGCGCAGGTGGGAGATCCGCGTGTCGAAGTCGGCGATCGTCTCGACCCCGGCGCCGTCGTCGAACGCGGCGTCCGGGCACCACTCGGACAGGTTGGCGAAGAACCGGACCGCGTTGACGGCGGCGTACTCGATCCAGGCTGCCGTGTTCCCGTTCGGCATGAAGTGCCCGGTGTTGAAGCCGACCAGCGTCATCCCCGGTCCGGCGGCGTCGCCGACCCGGACCGTGATCCCCTCGGTCGCGGCGTGCGCGGTGCCGGCCGCGAACGCGACACCGGCCGTGCCGGCCGCACTGGCGGCGAGGAACTGTCGACGGTTGAACGGAGGCATGTTGATCACTCCCGAATGCGGCCACGGTGCCTGTCTTCGCCTCGAACGCGGCTCAACGTACCATCGCAAGATCAAGATCGGCAAGCGTTTACCGGAGTTGTGGGACTGGCGCCGCCAGAACGTCCCCTGAGCCTGCCGAAGGGTCAAGCCGGCTACCGACGTCCCCTGAGCCTGTCGAAGGGGCCGGGCCACGGGCGCTAGGCCCAGACCTGGCCGTCCAGCAGTTCCTCGGCGGTGTCCAGGTCGGTGTCGTAGGCGCCGGTGGACAGGTACTTCCAGCCACCGTCGGCGATGATCACGACGATGTCCGCGGTCTCGCCGGCCTTCAGGGAGCGCGCGGCCTGGGCCAGCGCGGCGTGCAGCACGGCGCCGGTGGACAGGCCGGCGAAGATGCCCTCGGTCTCCAGCAGTTGCCGGACCCGGCGGATCGCGTCCCGGGCGCCGACCGAGAACCGGCCGGTCACGTACTTCTCCTCGTAGAGCTCCGGGACGAAACCCTCGTCGAGGTTGCGCAGGCCGTAGACGAGTTCGCCGTAGCGCGGCTCGGCGGCGATGATCTTGACCGACGGACGGTGCTCGGCGAAGTAGCGGCCGATCCCCATCAGGGTGCCGGTGGTGCCGAGCCCGGCGACGATGTGGGTCACCTCGGGCAGGTCGGCGGCGATCTCCGGGGCGGTGCCGGCGAAGTGCGCATCGGCATTGGCCCGATTGCCGTACTGGTAGAGCATCACCCAGTCCGGGTGCTCCGCGGCAAGCTTCTTGGCCACGCTGACCGCCTGGTTGGAGCCGCCGGCCGCGGGCGAGGAGACGATCTCGGCGCCCCACATGGCGAGCAACTGCTTGCGTTCGGCGGAAGTGTTCTCCGGCATCACACAGACCAGCCGGTAGCCCTTGATCTTGGCCGCCATGGCCAGCGCGATGCCGGTGTTGCCGCTGGTCGGTTCCAGGATCGTGCAGCCCGGCCGCAGCGTGCCGTCCGCCTCGGCCGCGTCGATCATGGACAGGGCGGCCCGGTCCTTGATCGATCCGGTCGGGTTGCGGTCCTCGAGCTTGGCCCAGAGCCGCACGCCCTCCCCCGGCGACAACCGGGGCAGCCCGATCAGGGGCGTGTTGCCGACCGAGGCCGCGAGCGACTCGTACCGGGTCATCGGCCGGTCAGCCTCCGGCGACGGCCGGCAGGACGACGATCACGTCGCCGTCGGCGACCGGGGAGCCGAGCCCGCCGGTGAACCGGACGTCCTCGTCGTTCACGTAGACGTTGACGAAGCGGCGGATGCCTGCCTCCTCGACCAGTCGGTCCTTCAGGCCGGGATGCCGGCTCTCCAGGTCGTCGATCACCCGCTCGACGGTGTCACCGGTGCCCTGCACCTGCTTCTGCCCGTCCGTGTACGTCCGCAGAATGGTCGGAATCCTGATCTCGACGGCCATTCACCTTCTCCTTCGCTCGCCCGCCGGTGCGGGTCCCACTCCGTCAGCAACACCCTCGTCGGGCCGGGCTATTCCCGGTACGCGATCTCCTCTTCGGTGACGACGCCGTCCAGGATCCGGTACGAACGCACCGAGACCGGGCCGTCGCCGTTGCCGCTCTCCGCCGTCGACACCAGCAGGTAGTGCGCCTGCGGCTCGGCGGCCAGCGAGATGTCGGTCCGCGAGGGGTAGGCCTCGGTCGCCGTGTGCGAGTGATAGACCACGACGATCTCGTGGTCCTGCTCGAACAGCTCGTTGGCCAACTGCTTGTGCTCGGTCGAGTCGAACTCGAAGAACGTCGGCGACCGCGCCGCGTTGGTCATCCGGACCAGCCGCACCGGGTCGTCGGAGCCCTCCGGCCCGGTGATCACACCGCAGGCCTCGTCCGGATGATCTTGCTTGGCGTGCGCGATGATGTCATCGACCAGGTCACGGCGAATCGTCAGCACAGACGTGGAGCCTAGGCCGCTCGGGACGGGCTCCGGCGCCGCGCCCGCATCCTGAGACTTCGCCTCCGGGGTCTTCGCCGCGGCCCTCGCCTGCCGCCGGCTCTGCTTGACGCCGGTGATGATCGAGATCCCGATGATCAAGGCCAGGCTGACCCAGAGCGCGTACTTGTCGACCGTGAGCACGATGTCGACCGCCCACTGGCCGAGCTGGAAGCCGAGCCCGGCCACCAGGCCGGTGATCATCAGCGCACCGAGCGCGTCCAGCAGCATGAAGGTCAGCAGCCGCATCCCGGTCCAGCCGGCGATCGCGAAGACCAGCGCGGACGGGATGCCCGGCAGCATCGCCAGCACGACGGCGGACCGGACCAGCCACGGGTTGAGGTCGTGCGCCCGGCCGGCGAACCGCTTCGCCCGCTCCCCGTTGGCGAACAGCTTGATGATGCCGCGGCCCCACTGCCGTCCGGTCCACCAGAACAGCCAGTCGAACTTGATCATGCCGACGACGCCCGCGAAGATCACCTGCCAGAGCGGGAAGTCGCCGACCCGGGCGAAGGCGGCGGCCGCACCGATCGAGGCGTAGCCGCCGGTGAGGAACTCCAGCAGTACCGGGTGGGACGCGATCAGGAAGGGCTTCAACGGCATCATCACGAAGCCGTACGCGATCAGGACGAGGATCGAGATCAGCAGCGCCTTGTCCAGCCGGGTCGCCTTGCCCTGCCAGGGCGCCAGGTCGCGCCAGCTGGTCGGCGGACCGGACTCGGTCGTGGTCACCCGCTCACCGGTCCAGGGCCATGATCATCGTCTCCTGGGCGAACCCCAGCCACTCGTACACGCTGGCCATGAAGGCGCGCGGATCGTGCGGTGGGATCGAGGCGATCTCCTCGGCCGCCGCGGTGTCGGTGACGCCGAGCCGGGTGGCGACCGCGAGCCGGACACTGGTCAGGGTGCGCAGCCAGGCGTCGGTCTCCTCGGCCGGGATCCGGAGCGGGTTGCGCCCGCGGTCGGTCTCGCCGAGCCGGCGCAGCACCGCAGTCGCCTCGGCCACCTTGGTCGCCCGCAGGTCCCGCTCGGTGAAACGCCGGAAGTCGGCGGCCGCGTCGGCGTCGGCGGGGTACGCGTTCGGGAACAGCCGCTTCAGCACCGGATCGTCCGGTTCGGTGGTCTCGTCGGGCTGTTCCAGCTCCCGGGCCCACCGGGCGAACGAGTCGTCCGCCGGGCCCGCGTACTGCTCCGGCTCCCCCTCGGACACCATCTCGACCAGCTGACCGACCAGCGAGGCCAGCAACTCGACCTCGTCGGCGCTCAGCGTCGTGACGATCGTCCCGCCCTTGCGCTTGAACCTCTGCAACGTGATACCCAGTTCCTTACTGTTCGGCGCGGTCGAGCGTGGCCCAGAGCCCGTACTCGTGCATCGCCTTGACGTCGCGCTCCATCGCCTCCCGGGTCCCACTGGCCACGATCGCCTTGCCGTCGTTGTGCACCTGCAGCATCAACCGTTCGGCCTTGGCCTTCGGATAGTGGAAGTACGTGACGAAGACATGGGTGACGTACGACATCAGATTGACCGGATCGTCCCAGACGATCGTCACCCAGGGAGTGTCCTGAACGGCATCCTCGACGGGACGCTCGGCGATCGCGGTCCCTCCGGCCGGCGTGACCACCGGACCCTCGGTTTGCGACATGCCGCCATTGTGTCAAAGGTCCGGCCCGGTCCAAGCCGGCGGCTCAGCCGGACACCGCGGCGGCGAACACGTCGGCCGGGAAGCGGCCCCACATCCCTTCCAGGGCGGTGTTGCTGCAGCTGACGATCGTGAGCCCGCGGTCCAGGTCGACGGCCCAACTGTGGCCGAAGACGCCGCCCCAGGTGATCGAGCCGGCCGACAGCGGGCTGCCCTCGGCGGCCGGGTCGACGATCACCGACCAGCCGCGGCCGAAGCCTCCGCTGACTCCGGGTACGACCTCGCGGGCGATCCGGGACGGCAGCATCGCTGCCGCCGTGCCCGCGCTGAGGATCGGGCCGCCGCCGGTCCGGATCGCCTCCAGGAACGTCAGCAGGTCGCCGGCCGGGCCCGCCATCCCGGCGCCGCCGGCGGGGAACTGGTTCGCGTCGAGGATCCGTTCCGGCGACATCCGGAGCTCGCCGAGGTCGGCGAACGGGACCGGCGTCGTCTCGAGCAGCCGGGCCGGCTCCGGCACCCCGTCCGCGTACGGGACGGCGAGCAGCTCGTCGCTCTCGACCGCGAACCGGGCGGCCAGGCCCAGCGGACTGGTGATCAGGTCGGCGACGACGTCGGGCAGCGGTCGGCCGGTCGCCGCCTCGATCACCGCGCCGAGGACGTCGTAGCCGACCGAGTACTCCCAGCCCGAGCCCGGTGCGAAGAGCAACGGGACCTCGGCGATCCGGGCCACGTTCTCGGCCAGGGTCAACTCGGTCCGGTCCAGTCCGTCGGAGATGCCGCCGGCGGGATAGGCGCCGCTCGGGTCGCCGAAGCCGTACCGGAGGCCGGCGCTGTGCAGCAGCAGGTGGTCGACCGTGATGTCGGGCCGGGTGCCGTCGGCGAGCGCCGGCCGGAAGTCAGGCAGCCAGCGGGTGATCGGGCTGGTCAGATCCAGCACGCCGCGCTCGACCAGGGCCATCGTGGTCGCGGCCGTGACCGGCTTGGTCAGCGACGACCAGCGGAACCAGGTCTCCTCCGTCATCGGCCGGCCGCTCTCCCGGTCGGCCAGCCCGGCCTCGCGCCGGTACGCGAGCTCCCCGTCCTTCGCGATCAGCACCACGGCGCCGACGATCCGCCGCTCCGCCAGCGCGTCGTCGATCGCCGCGTCCACCGCATCCCCAACCATGTCAACACCTTCCGTCGGGTGGGTCCAACCACCAGGCCACGGGCGGCATTCCCGGCCCGCGCCGGACCGGCGCCGTAGGCTGGCCACGTGGCAGCGGAACACGACCCGGCGGCGATCACGCCGAGCTGGGGACCGAGCGAAGTGCCGACCACGGCCCTGCTCACCGACCATTACGAACTGACCATGCTGCGCGCCTCCCTGCGCGACGGCACGGCCCTGCGGCGCAGCGTGTTCGAGCTGTTTCCACGCCGGCTGCCGCCCGGTCGCCGGTACGGCGTCGTGGCCGGGGTCGGCCGGGCACTCCGGGCACTGCGGCACTTCCGGTTCGACGAGGAGACGATCCGCTTCCTGATCGACCGCGACGTGGTCGACTCCGAGACGGCGGACTGGTTGGCCGACTACCGGTTCGCCGGGTCGATCTGGGGCTATCCCGAGGGCGAGGTCTACTTCCCCGGTTCGCCGCTGCTGGTGGTCGACGGCACGTTCGCCGAGGGCGTGCTGCTGGAGACCGTACTGCTCAGCATCTACAACCACGACTCGGCGATCGCCTCGGCGGCGTCCCGGATGACGGTGACCGCGGGCGACCGGCCGTGTATCGAGATGGGGTCCCGGCGGACCCAGGAACTGGCCGCGGTCGGGGCCGCTCGGGCCGCCTACATCGCCGGGTTCCAGGCCACCTCCAATCTCGAGGCCGGGCGCCGCTACGGGGTGCCGACGACCGGGACCGCGGCGCATTCCTTCACCTTGCTGCACGACACCGAGGAGGCCGCGTTCGCCGCCCAGCTGGCGGCGATGGGCGAGCAGACCACGCTGCTGGTCGACACCTACGACGTCTTCGAGGCGGTACGGACCGGAGTGCGGCTCACCGAGGGCCGGCTCGGCGCGGTCCGGCTCGACTCGGGCGATCTCGGCCTGCTGGCGAAGCAGGTCCGCGACCTGCTCGACTCGCTCGGCGCGACCAGGACCAAGATCATCGTGACCAGTGATCTGGACGAGTTCACCATCGCGGCCCTGTCCGGCGCCCCGGTCGACGGGTACGGCGTCGGCACCGCCCTGGTCACCGGCAGCGGTCACCCGACCTGCGGTTTCGTCTACAAGCTGGTGGCCCGGGCGGGTTCGGCCGACCGGGACGCGGAGCTGGTCAGCGTCGCGAAGAAGAGCACCGACAAGATCAGCGTGGGCGGCCGCAAGTTCGCGCTGCGCCGGCTGGACCGGGCCGGGGTCGCGGAGGCCGAGGTGATCGGGATCGGCGAGCCGCCGGCGGGCGACGAGAACGACCGGCCGCTGCTGAAGCAGCTCGTCGATCAGGGTGAGGTCGTCGGCGAGGAACCGCTGTCGGCCGCCCGGGAGCGCCACTTCCGGTCCCGGGCCGAGCTTCCGATCGAGGCCTTGAAGATGTCCCGCGGCGAACCGGTGATCGAGACGCGCTATCTCGATCATGGCGAGGACGCCGCGAATCCGTACCGGACCGGAAAGGGAAGTCGATCATGACCACGGCACTGATCGTCGTCGACGTACAACGGGACTTCTGCGAGGGCGGCTCGCTGGCCGTCGCCGGCGGCGCCGCCGTCGCGGGCAGGATCAGCGCCCTGCTGCAGGGCGGCCACGACTACGACCACGTCGTGGCGACCCGTGATCACCACATCGATCCCGGTGATCATTTCTCCGATCAGCCGGACTTCGTCGACTCCTGGCCGCCGCACTGCGTGGTCGGCACACCTGGCGTCGAGTTCCATGATCAGCTGACCTTCCGCGACTTCGCGGCGGTCTTCGACAAGGGCGAGTACGCCGCCGCCTACTCGGGCTTCGAAGGCCGGTCCTCCGACGGTCGGGGACTGGCCGCCTGGCTGACCGAGCACCACGTCAACCGGGTCGACGTCTGCGGCATCGCGACCGACTACTGCGTCCGCGCCACCGCGCTGGACGCCCGCGCCAACGGCCTGGACACCCGGGTGCTGCTCGACCTGACCGCCGCCGTCGCCCCGGACCGCTGGCCCGCCGCCCGGACCGCACTGGACGACGCCGGTGTCGCCTTCACCGGCGAGCTCCGCTAGGAGGGTGGTGACGAGCGGTGGCCGTAGCGAGCAGGTGCCCGGGCGCCGCGCAGTAGGTCACCGTTCGACACCACCCTCCTCGGCGTCCCGCCAGGCGTAGAGGTCGCGGAGCAGCGAGACCTCGGCACCGTGGTGGATCACCTCACGGTGGATGTGCAGGACGAACTTCGCCATCGGTGCCTCGGCGAACAGTTGCGGCCGGCCTTGGCGCAGCCCGAGGCCCGGCGCGCCGATGCCGCGCAGGTCCGCCAGCCAAGCCGCGTACCCCTCGTCGAGGGCACGCAGTGCGCCGTCCGCCGTGCCGGGGAAGTCGGCGACCGGATGATCAACCCGCGGGCTCTCGAAGTGCGGCCGGTCCGGCGGCCCGAAGACGTCGATCAGGTGAGCCAGCCGCCAGGCGATCGTGGTCACCGGCACCCGCTCGTACGGCGGCGGCGCGTAGTCCATGACGAACGGGCCGTCCCCGATCGGTGCCGTGGTCGGGCTCTCCCCGCGGCGGCTCAGCGTCCAGCAGCCGCGGACCGGCTGCCAGGAGAACTCCTCGTCGGTCAGCCCGTCCAGCCGCGGCCGGAGCTGCTGCTGCCAGTGCGCCTCGAGTTGATCAACGAGCTCCGCGTTCCAGTCGACGTCCATCCGGCGAGCCTACGGCGGCGACGGACTCAGGCGTTCGGTTCGCGGAGCGAGGTGAGATCGTCGGCCGGAGCCGGCAGGTCGAGCGCGGCGATCCTGGCTCGCGTCTCAGCGGTGACCGTGACGCCCCAGGTGTCCCAGAAGTCGGCCAGGTCGGCCTCGGCGGCGACGCTGGTGCTGTAGACGACGTTCTGCCACCGCGCCGCGTCGTCCGGCGCCGGCAGGTCCTGCTCCCGGACCACGTCGTGCCAGCGAGTGATCATCTCCTCGCCGTACGCCAGCCGCAGCTGTTCGAACGGGATGATCTTGACGAAGATGTTCAGGTCGACGTACGAACCGATTCCTTGATCAAGTGCGGTCATCGCGTCGTCCCAGTAGGAGGTGCCGCTCGCGTTCACCACCCGGAGCCGCGGCGGCTGGCCGTAGCGGGCGAAGTCGCGTTGGACGGCGAGCGAGTAGACGTTCACCGACACCTCGACCAGGTCGCCCGGGTTGACCGGCGTCCGCTGGTGCTGGTGCCCGAGCTCGTGGTACGGCCCCCAGCCGTCGGTGCGCAGCCCCTTCACCGTCAGCAGCTTCTCCTGGATCGGCGGCGGGTAGGCGGTGAAGGAGGTGGTCGCGTAGGCGCCGACACCGTCGATCGCGCCGGGATAGCCGACCAGATGGTGCGGTCCGGCCGGGCGGGCGGCGGGCCCGCTGTCGTCGTAGCCGGCCAGCCGGTCCTCGATCTCGATCACCCGGTCCAGGGTGCGCAGCAGGTTGGCATGGTTCTCGTTCCGGTAGCGCAGCACTTGATCACGCTGGAACGTCATCATCGACCGCGCCCCGTAGAGCTCGACGAAGGGTGCCGTGCGGTGATCGAGTTGCTGTTGGAACTGCCGTTCCGAGGTGGCGCCGAGGGTGAACGTCGCCATGGCCTGTGCCGCGTCGCCGATGCCGACCGTGGCCGTGCTCGGCTTCGCCGTCCGGGCCGGGTAGCTGACGTAGATCACGCCACCCTCGGAGTCCGAGACCGTCGTCGAGCCCGGCTTCAACTGGGTGTAGCGCGGGTCCAGAACCCTTTCGTACCAAGGGGTTTCGGGCGTCGCGTCCGGATCGACCTGGGTGGCCGGCGCCCCGATCGCGATCTTGGGCAGGCCGTTCGGGTCGCCGGCGGCCACCCCGGACAGGGTGACCGTGAGGTCGGTGTCCGGCGGCAGGTAGAGCTTCGTCGGCTGCAGATCGGTGCCGGGCGCGATGGCCAGCTTGAGCCGGCCGGCGTCGTCGGCCGCGGCGGTGCGGGTGGTGATCGTGAACTCGGTCGCCGCGGCGGTGTCCTCCGCGTCGGCAGTCGACACCCCGGCGGTGGCGACGGCACAGGCGGTGGCCACCAGCAGCGCGAGGAGGGTCCGAGGACGGGACGTGAACATCATCGTTGGGTCCAATCTGCTCCGCATGCAGGGCACCATACTAGTTAATCGATTAACGACTTTGCGCCACACGGTAACAAGGATGTCCGGCCGACCACAAGGGTCGCCCGATCATGATCATCGATCGGGCGACCGGAAATCCCGTTGTACGGACACGAACCGCTCCGTATTCTGGAATGTTCGCCTGACCACGACCGTACGAAAGGACCCATGGACGACATCTCGATGCAGTCGCGACTGCTCGGCGAACCGCACGACGTGCGGCGGGCGCTGCAACTGCTCGGCGAGCTGCTCACCGACTCCGCCTCGATCGCCGAATCGCCGGAGTCGTTCGTCTGGCGCGCCCTCGGCGCCCAGCCGACCTCGCTCGCCTGCGAGTCGATCACGACGACGGCCTGGGCCGGCATCTCGCTCTCGGCAGCCTTCAACGACCTGATCGTGAAGCACGATCCGCAGCTCGGCCCGGCGGTGAGCGACCAGGCGCCGACCTGGACCCAGTTCGGCCTGGACGGCGAGACCCTGTCGCTGCCGTCCGCCACGGCGGCCCACTTCCCCGCCGGTACGGTCTCGGAGGCCGCCCTGGTCGTCCAGATCGAGCGCGAGGAGTACGGCGACTTCTCCTGGATCCTGCGGGTCTTCGCCGATCCGGCGCACCGGGCCGAGGCGCGCGCCCTGCTCGACGAGCTGAACCGCACCGCCGTCGAGGACAAGAACTTCTATCGCGGCCGGATGGTCGGCGTCGATCTTGCCCTGGCCCTGCAGTGGAAGATCATCGAGACGCCGCGGCTCCGCCGGCAGGACCTGATCATCAAGCCCGACGTCTGGGCCGAGCTCGACCTCAACCTCGCCGCGCTGACCGACCGGGCCGCCGTGATGCGCGAGCGCGGCTTCAGCACCCGCCGAGGTGTCCTGATCGCCGGCCCGCCCGGCGTCGGCAAGAGCGCCGTCGCCCGGGTGATCGCCGGCGAGCTGGTCGGCCGGTTCACGGTGATCATCGTCGACGCCCGCGCCGGCGCCAACGCGCTGCGCGCGGTGTACCGGGAGACCGAGCGGTTCGGCCCGACCTTGATCATCCTGGAGGACATCGACCTCTACCTCGGCGATCGCCGACAGGGGGACCGCGGCTCCGCGCTGGCCGACTTCCTCTCGGTGATGGACGGAGCCGAGGAATACGAGGAGGTGCTCACCATCGCCTCGACCAACGACCCCGGAGCCCTCGACGCAGCCGCCGTCCGAAGCGCCCGGTTCGATTCGATCATCACGCTCGGCTATCCCGACCAGGCCGACCGGGCCCGGATCCTCACGCGTTACCTGGCCGGCCTCGAGTCCGAGGTCGACGTCGACGCGATCGCAGCCCTGCTGCCGGACAACGTGTCCGGTGCCGATCTCCGCGAGATCGTCCGGCGCGCCCTGCTCGCGTACGGGGAGGACCTGACCACCGACCGCGTCCGTACCGTGGTGAAGGAGGGCCGCTGGCAGCCGGAACCGCTGCAGGGCAGCTATCTCTGATCTTGATCGTTGAGCTGCTCCAGCACCCGCTTGGGCGCCACGCTGCGGAACGCGTCCAGGCAGATCGCGTTCAGTTCGTCCTGATCGATCTCGACCAGGTGGACGCCGAGCCAACCCCGGTGACCCACGTAGGGCGGCACGAAGAACCGGTCCGGCTCGGTGTCCACCAGGTCCGCCTGCGCGCCGGGCGGCGCTGCGCACCAGATCGCCAGCCGCCCGTCCCCGTGATGATCATCAAGGAACATCACGAAGCACTTCTTGTCCTTGATGAAGAACGCCGGCCCGCCGTGACTCGGCCGTTCCGACGCCTCCGGCAGTCCCAGGCAGGCCGCCCGGACCGCGGCCAGTGCATGATCAACATCGTCGTCGGTGTATGCCGTTGCAGCCATTCCGCCATTCTGCCGCCAGCAACGGCGCGTCTGTCGACTCCGGACGCACAACGTTCGCCGCAGTCGGTGTCGCAAGAACTCCTCAGCTCCGGCGCTGGGAGCCTCTGAAGCGCTTTATCGGCTCAGTTGAGGCGGAATGACGACAGTCCCGGAGCTAGGCTGCGGAGATGCCGAACCGGGTGACGCTGATCCGCCACGCCGCTCCGGTGAGCCGAGCCGACCTCGATCCGAGCGCCTGGTCGCTGAGTCCGGCGGGACGGCGTGCGGCGACCGCGCTCCGCCTGCGTGTCACGACCGGAACCACCCTCGCTGCCAGTGCGGAGACGAAGGCGATCGAGACGCTGTGTCTCGCCGCCGACAGGGAGCGCGACGAACTACACGTCGACCGCCGTCTCGGCGAAGTCGTGCGACCCGGCGAGCCGTTCGACGGCGATCACCGGAACCGGCGGCTGGCCTGGGTCATCGGCCGTCCCGACGACCGGCACCAGGGTTGGGAGTCGCCGGAGCAGGCGGCCGCCCGGTTCCAGGCCGGCATCGATGATCTTGGCGGCCGGGTCGTTGTCGCCACTCACGGAATGGTGCTCACGGCGTGGCTGGTGTCCCGCGGCGTGGTCGCCTCCGGATCCGAGGCCGGTTCGTTCTGGCTGGGGCTGGCTTTCCCCGACGTGATCACGACCGACCGCTGAGTCCGACCGGGGTCGGGAGTCGGCTTCGGCCCTTCGACAAGCTCAGCGAACCGCAGCGCGGTGATCCCGGCGGGATCGAGCTGATCGGGATCAGAAGGGCCGTGCCCTTGCTGGCTTCGAACCCACGGGCGCGAGCCGTTACCGTGACCGGATGGGTGATTCCTGGCTGAACGGGCTGTTTGACGACGCATCACGCACCGACGCGGCGCCGGCGTGGCAGGCGCGGCTCGACGCGCCACACGCTGCGATGATCGGGTCCCTGGTGCTGACCGACGACCGGCTCACTGCGGTGGAACGCGGGCTGCAGACCGAGGGTCCGGTGCCCTGTCGGGTGATCAACACGGGTGGGGCCGGCGGTTTGCTCGCGCTGGCCCGGCGGCGGTTCGAACGGCTGCGGCTGACCGGTGTCCGGACCGGGCTGCGTGATCTCGATGATCTTGCCGGGGCGGCGGCCCGGGTCGCCGTCGCGGCGCGGGAGCTGGAGCCCGAGGTCACGGTCATGATCGAGATCCCGGACGCGCCGGGCTGGCAGCGGGCGGTCGAGACAGCCGAGGTGGAGGGGCTCTCGGCCGCGGTACGCGACGAGGGCGAGATCACGGACCGGGTCGAGGCGTTGATCGAGGCCGACGTCCCGTTCGTGATCACCGGGCCGGTCGGGTCCGCCGACCGCGCCGCCGAGTTGATCATGATCATGACCGGGATCGTGGACGGGACCGCACCTCTGGACGGCCCGCCGGACCCGGACCAGGGCCGACGGCTCCGGCGTCGGCTGCTCGGGATCGAGGTCGCCGCGCCGGCAGCGGTCGCGCAGGGCCTGGCCGACCGGGGCTGGGCCACCGCCGATTGACCAACACCATACGCACTCGACTTCAAAGTCGAGACGATCACGCATGCCGTCGAGACTCAGAACGATGGTTCCGGCGCTCCGCAGACCGTGTACTGGAGACACCAAGCCAGAACGATCGAAGGAGCAGGATCATGAACGTCACCGTCATCGGAGCCACCGGAACCGTCGGCCGACTGGTCGTCCAGCAGGCCCTCGACGCCGGCCATGCCGTCACCGCCGTGACCCGGGACCGCACCAAGATCAGCACCCGGGCCGAGCGGCTCACCGTGGTCGAGGCCGACCCGCTCGACCCCGCCCAGCTCGCCCCGGCACTGGCCGGCACGGATGCCGTGATCGTCGCGCTCGGCGGCGGGGCCAAGGGCGGGGTCCGCTCCGCCGGCACGATCGCGGTCATCGAAGCGATGCGCCTGGCCGGCGTCCGCCGGCTGATCTGCCAGTCCACCCTCGGCGCCGGGGACAGCCGGCCGCACCTGAACTTCTGGTGGCGCTCCGTGATGTTCGGGCTGCTGCTGCGCAAGGCGTACGCCGACCACGAGCTCCAGGAGGCCGCCGTCCGGGAGAGCGGCCTGGACTGGACGATCGTCCGGCCGGCCGCCTTCACCGACGGCCCGCGGACCGGGGTCTACCAGCACGACTTCGACACCCGGGCGGAACTCACCCTGAAGATCTCGCGGGCCGATGTCGCGGACTACCTGGTCGGCCGGCTGACCGACGAATCCTCGCTGCACAAGGCGCCCGGGCTATCGTACTGATCAACTCCCACCAGGAACGGTGACCATCATGGACATGCTCGACGGGTTGCTGGACGGGCCACGCGCCCGGAGCGCCTTCCTGCTGCGGTCGATCATGAGCCCGCCCTGGTCGATCCGGATCGAGGACGAATCACCGCTCACGGTCGTCGCCCCGATCGCCGGCTGGGCCTGGATCGTGCCGCCCGACGGCGACGCGGTCCGGCTGGTCCCCGGTGACATCGCGGTGGCGACCGGCGGCGGGCACTACACCGTCGCCGACCACCCCGACACCGAGCCCTCGGTGATCGTCTACCCCGGCCAGCGCTGCACCGACGCCGCGGACGGCCGGTCGCTGGTGGATGAATGGAACCTCGGCATCCGGACCTGGGGCGAGCACGCCGACGGCGCAACCGTGCTGCTGACCGCCAGCTACGAGCGCGCCGGCGAGGTCAGCCGAGCCCTGCTGGCCGCGCTGCCGCCGCTGCTCGCGGTGCGCCGCGAGGAGTGGGACTCACCGCTGGTCTCGCTGATCGCCCACGAGTCCAACCGGGACGGACCGGGCCAGCGGGCGATGCTGGACCGGCTGCTGGACGCGCTGGTGATCGCGGTCCTGCGCACCTGGTTCGGCCGACAGCGGGACAAGGCCCCGGCCTGGTACCGGGCCCAGGGCGACCCCGTGGTCGGCAAGGCGCTGCGGCTGCTCCAGCACGCGCCGGAGCACCCGTGGACGGTGGCCGCGCTGGCCAAGGAGGTCGGCGTCTCCCGGGCGGTGCTGGCCCGCCGGTTCTCCGACCTGGTCGGCGAGCCGCCGATGGCGTACCTGACGGGCTGGCGGCTGGCCCTGGCCGCCGATCTGGTCTGTCAGCCGGGCCTGACCCTGGAAGCCGTGGCGCGCCGGGTCGGCTACGCGACGGCGTTCGCGCTCAGTGCCGCCTTCAAACGAGAGCGCGGGATCAGTCCGCAGCAGCACCGGGAACTGGCGGCCGCCGCCTCGTGATCAAACGTTGATCAGGTTCCGGGCAGTTTCTTGATCACCTGGGTGCCCGCGGCAAGATCATGGAGCGCCTGCTTCTTGGGATGGCCGAGCGGCACCAGGACGTCGATCAACTGGAAGATCGCCAGCACCGCCGCGACGCCCGGCAGCACCCAGATCAAGGTCCGCAGGATCACCGCGCGCCAGGGCAGGTGCCCGGTGAACCGGCCCTCGTCGAGCGGCACCACCCGCAGCCCGACGACCAGCTTGCCCGGCGTCGCGCCCCGCCAGCGCAGGAAGAATCCGTGGTAGAGCAGGCCGACGCCGATCGCGATCACCGTGAGCAGCAGTTGATCACCCGGCGGGATGAGCCGGGTGGTGTCGGTCAGCGGCATGATCCGGCCCTGTTCGGCCGCCCGCATCGACTCCTCGAACAGCGCCTGGAACGCCGGCACCATCCGCAGGTAGATCGGGATCGAGACCAGGCCCGAGACCACCGTGAAGATCAGCCAGTCGATCACCACGGCCAGCACCCGGTACCACCAGCCGGACACCTCGACACCGTCCGCGGTCCGCAGCACCGGCTGAGCTCCGGCCGGCATGGGCTGCGGCATCCCGTACTGCTGCGGCATGCCTGGCTGCTGCGGGTAACCCTGCTGTGGTGGGTAACCCTGTTGCTGCGGGTAACCCTGCGGCGGGCCCTGGACCGGGAGACCCGGTTGCGGAGCGGGCGGTGGCGGCACCTCGGCCTCGCGCGTGTTCCGCGACCACTGCCAGCCGTCCCAGTACCGTTCCCGGGCCGGATCGACCGGATCCGGATACCAGCCGCCGGGCGCCGCATGGCGGCCGGGCGGGACGGGCGGGGAGCCGACCGGGATGTCATTACTCACGCGCCCTAGCCTAGTGAGGTGGGTACGAACACCGAGATCTTGATCACCGCGGGCGAGCTGACCGAGGCCCTGGCCTCCTCCGACCGCCGTCCGGTGCTGCTCGACGTCCGCTGGACGCTGGCCGAACCGGACGGGCGGCCGGCCTACCGGGAGCGGCATCTGCCCGGCGCCGTGTACGTCGACCTTGATCAACAACTGGCCGCGCCGCCCACCGCGGCCGACGGCCGGCATCCGCTGCCGGACCTCGCGGTGCTGCAGCAGGCCGCCCGCGGCTGGGGCGTCGACGACGACTCGGCCATCGTGGTCTACGACGACGCCGGCAACCTGGCCGCGGCCCGGGCCTGGTGGCTGCTCCGGCACGCCGGCCTGACCGACGTCCGGATCCTCGACGGCGCCCTGGCCGGCTGGGTCGCCGCCGGGCTGCCGACCGAGTCCGGGGACGTCACGCCGGACCCGGGCTCGGTCACCCTCGCGTACGGCGCGCTGCCGACCACCGACCTGGACCACGTCACCGGCTTCGCCGACCGGGGCCGGCTGATCGACGTCCGGGCCGCCGAGCGCTACCGCGGCGAGACCGAGCCGATCGACCCGCGCGCCGGTCACATCCCGGGTGCCCTGAACGCGCCGACCGGCGAGAACCTCGGGCCGGACCAGCACTTCCTGGCCCCGGCCGCGCTGCGCGAGCGCTATGCCGCCCTCGGCCTGCCGGACGGCGCCGAGGTCGCCGTCTACTGCGGCTCCGGGATCACCGCCTCGCACGCCGCGGCGGCGCTGACCGTGGCCGGCTACCGGCCGGTCCTCTACCCCGGGTCCTGGTCCCAGTGGTCCAACCGCCCCGAGCTGCCCGTCGAGACCGCCTGAGCAGAGCCCTAGGAGGGTGGTGTCGAACGGTGGCCGTAGCGAGCAGGTGCCCGGGTGCGTGCCTCGGGGTGCGCGAGGAGTGAAGGGCTACCGGGCCGTAGCGCGAGCGACTCGCGCGCCGCGAGGCGCGTGCCCGGGTGCCGCGCCGTAGGTCACCGTTCGACACCACCCTCCTGGCACGCGACACGCACGGACGGGGAGCCGTCGGCCCACGTGACGCGTCCTTGGGCAAGAATGTTCACGATGGAGACGATCGGTCGCTACCGCCTGGTCCGGCGCCTCGGCGCCGGGTCCTTCGCGACCGTGTACCTGGGCCACGACGACAGCCTCGACGTTCCGGTCGCCATCAAGGTGCTGGCCGAGAACTGGTCGGCCAACGAGGACGTCCGGCAGCGTTTCCTCGCCGAGGCCCGGATCATGCGCAAGATCCGGGACAAGCGGATCGTCCAGGTGTACGACATCGGCACCCTGGACGACGGCCGCCCGTACTTCGTGATGGACTTCATCGACGGCGGCTCGCTGGACGACCTGCGGAAGCAGCGGGTCGAACCGGAGCGCGCGCTGCGGCTGTGTGCCGAGGGCTGCCGGGCACTCCAGGTCCTGCACGACAACGACATCATCCACCGCGACGTCACGCCGGGGAACCTGCTGATCAGCCGGGGAGGCAACGGCGAGACCCTGGTCCTGATCGCCGATCTCGGCGTGGCCAAGTCGATGATCGACGCGGCCGGGGCGACGATGACGGCCGGTACGCCCTCGTACATGGCGATGGAGCAGGCCACCGGGATCGGCACGCTGGACCACCGGGCCGACATCTACTCGCTGACCGCGCTGACGTACGCGATGCTGACCGGCGAGCCGCCGTTCAAGGTGCGCTCGCTGGCCGACATCCTCGGCCGCGGCCCGCAGGCCAACCCGGAGCCGATCGCCGACCGACTGGGTGCGCCGCCGATCCTGGACGCCCTGATGGTGTCCGGCCTGTCCACGGATCCGCAGCGCCGGCCGCCGTCGGCGGACGTGCTGGCGCAGGCGCTGGACAGCATCGCCGACCAGATGCACTCCGCGTCCGCCGAGGTCAGCCCGCTGCCCGACTCCACGACGCTGCGGCCGTCGCCGGCGACCGCGTACCTGCAGAATCCGTCGCCGCACAGCCCGGGCACCACCCCGCCGGGGCCCGGTGCCACGCCGCACAGCCCGGGCACGACGCCGCCGGTGCAGTCCGGCGGCAGCCCGACCAGCATGATCGGCCCGCCCGGTTCCGGACAGCCGCCGTCCTACCAGCAGCAGGCCTACGGCTACCAGTCACCGGGCACCCAGCTGCCGGGCACCCAGCCGCCGAGCTACCCGCCGAACCCGTACCTGCAGCAACAGCCGCAGCAGCAGTACGTCGAGCAGTCTCCGACCCCCGCGGCCGACAGCGACCCCGGCGAGACCCAGCGACCCGCGTTGTTCTACGTCCTGATCGGGCTGGCCGCGCTGGCCCTGTTCGCGATCTCGCTGTTCGTCACGATCACCGCGCTCAACGGCTGACCAGCGGGCGGACCCCCGACTGGCCGGGTCATTTCGCGATCGGTGAAGATCATGGCCATGGATCACCTCACACCCAGGCCCGACCGTTACGACGTCCCGTACGCGATGGACAGCTTCCATCAGATGCCGTACCGCAAGCTCGGCGGCTCCGGCCTGTCGGCCGCGTCGATCGGGCTGGGCACCTGGAAGTTCGGCTACCCCGACACCGGTGACGGGTCCCGGGTGGACGGGCCGGGCAGCTTCGAGATCCTGGACCGCTCGATCGAGCTGGGCGTCACGTTCTGGGACACCGCGAACCGCTACAACAACGGCTCCGGCAACTCGGAGCGGATCATCGGCCGCTGGTTCCGGGCCAATCCCGACCAGCGCCGCAACGTCGTGCTCGCCTCCAAGGTGCACGGCGGCATGGACGGCTACACGCCGAACCACTGCGGGCTGTCCCGCGGCGCGATCATCGACGCGCTGGACGCGTCCCTGGCCCGGCTGCAGCTGGACTACCTGGACGTCCTCTACTTCCACCGGCCGGACCCGAGCACTCCGGTCGAGGAGAGCCTGGAGACCATCGACGACCTGGTCCGGGCGGGCAAGATCCGCTACCTCGCGGTGTCCAACTTCTCCGTCGACGAGCTGACCGAGCTGGTCGACGCGGCCGGCCAGATCTCGCGGCGGTGCCGGCCGGTCGCGGTGCAGAACCAGTACAACCCGGTCGACGGCGAGACCGACAACCATGCCGGAGTGCTCAAGTTCTGCGCCGAGAACGCGATCTCCTATGTGCCGTACTCGCCGCTCGGGCGTGGCCTGCTGACCGGCCGCTACCTGGACCCGGCCAAGGTCGGCGCCGGCGACCGGCTGCACGACGAGGGGTCGCTGGAGGCGATCGCGGGCAGCCTGGACAAGGTGCGGGCGCTGGCCGGGCTGGCGAAGGAGTGGGACCTCGAGGTGAGCCAGCTGGCGCTGGCGTACCTGTTGACGCTGCCGGGGATGGGCCCGCAGATCCCGAGCTCCTCCAACGTCGACCAGCTGGAGTCCAACGCCCGGGCGGGCAAGATCATCCTGACCGACGAGCAGGTCGCCTCCGTCGGCCGGGCGCTGGCCTGAGTCAGCCTCGCGGCGGCGGCTGCCCGTAGCCCTGCTGCGGCGGCCCGGGCGGGTAGGGCCCGGGCTGCTGCGGTACGGGCGGGTAGCCCTGGTGCGGCGGAAAACCCTGCTGGGGCGGCGGTCCGGGCGGATAGGGCTGCTGGCCCGGGACCGGCTGATAGGTCGCCGGCTGTTGCGGGATCGGCTGGTACGTCCCCGGCGGCTGCGGCGGCCCGGCCCACGGCTGCTGGGGTGGTTGCCGGTGCGGGAGCGGCGGCCGCTGTTGCTGCTGGGCCGGCTGTTCGGGCCCCCGGATCGCCCGGGACAGGACGTTCTTGAGCTTCGCGATCCCGTACAGCAGGAACGCCGCGGCGAGCGAGGCCACCACCAGCCCGAGCAGGATCATCGGGTAGCTGCCCCGGTTCGGGTTGGCGAAGCTGTAGAGCGGGCTGCCGCCGCGCACCCAGGAGTAGCCGCCGGTCAGCGAGTAGCCGATCAGCCACAGTGCCGGGATGACGATCCAGACGAACGGGTGCCACCACCGGGCCCGGTTCTGGCTGCGGCCGACGAAGCACCAGTCGAGGAACACCAGCAGCGGCGTGACCACGTGGGTCAGCAGGTCCTTCGGGTCCTCGAGATCGCCGCCCATCACGCCGACGTAGGTGCAGCCGACGATGACCAGCAGCAGCGTCATCGCGCCGCGGAGCTTGCCCCGGCCGGGCTCGCGGCCCAGCGCGAAACTGGCGATCGGGTAATAGAAGGCCAGGCCGAGGTAGACGATCGCCACCAGCAGGTTGCCGCTCTGGGTGAGGAACGGCAGCTCCGCCGGGTCGTGGCCGTAGATCCACCAGCCGGAGAACGCGCAGACGGCGATGCCGACCCGCCAGAGGGCGGTCAGGATCACCAGCGCCGGGTTGGGCTTCTTCATCGGCGCTGATCCTAGTGGTGTCAGGACACCAGGGGGCGAGGCGTGGCCGCGAGCGTGCTCTGGCCGATCCAGGTCGGCAGCGCGCGGCGGGCGTGCTCGGGGCCGTCCAGGGTCACCCGGCCGGCCCGCAACGCGGACTCCCAGGACAGGTCGCCGCGCCAGATCCGGGTCAGCGTGCCCAATCCGGTCCGGACCGTGACCGTGACGTCGAAGCCCGGGTCGTAGTCGCACAGGTCCGCCTCGTCACCGGCGACGACCAGCCACCAGGCGGTCGCCCGCGGGATGTCGTCGAACCGGATCGCGACGGTGGTCCGGGCGCGCGGCCAGGCGGAGACCGGCACCGTGCGCCGCATGTCCCAGAGCAGCAGATGCGGATCGAGGTCGGCCTCGCCCAGCTCGCCGATCCAGCGAGTGCCCCAGACACCGAGCGCGGTGACCACGTCGACCAGTTCCGCCCCGCACGGCGTGAGGCTGTAGCCGGCCGGGGTCCGGGCCACGATGCCGGCCCGGGTCAGCGAGCGGAGCCGCTTCGACAGGAGGGCCGGCGACATCTTCGGGACGCCGCGGCGGAGCTCGTTGAACCGGGTGCTGCCGAGCAGCAGTTCCCGGATCACCAGCAGCGTCCACCGCTCGTCCAGCACCTCCATCGCCTTGGCGATGGGACAGAACTGCCCGTACGACGTCATCGTCTCCCCGTCCTTCCGTTCGGACGCCACCAGTAGAGCCTCGCGAACCACGCCGCCACCAGGGCCTTTCGGTACAGATCGAGAACCGCGGCCGGTACAGATCCAGCACTGGAACGGCGGCGCCGGCGGCCGGACCCTGGTGCGGTCAGGAACGAATCGATCCCCAGGGGGAACGCATGAACACAACCACCACGTCACCCACCGACGCCGATCAGGCGCTCAAGGCCAAGCACCGAGCCCTGTGGGCGCTGGGCGACTACCCGTCCGTCGCGGTCGACCTGGTCGCCCCGCTCGGCCCGGTGCTCGTCGAGGCCGCCGCCGTGACGGCCGGCGACCGGGTGCTCGACGCCGGGGCCGGGACCGGCAACGCCGCCATCCCGGCCGCCCGTACCGGCGCCGACGTGACCGCCTCCGACCTCACCCCGGAGCTGCTCGCCGTCGGCCGGGCGGCCGCCGAGGCCGAGGGCGTCGCGCTGACCTGGCGGGAGGCCGACGTCGAAGCGCTGCCGTTCCCGGACGACGCGTACGACATCGTGCTGTCCTGCATCGGCGCCATGTTCGCCCCGCACCACCGGCGCACCGCCGACGAACTGCTCCGCGTCTGCCGGCCCGGCGGCCGGATCGCCATGATCAACTGGACGCCGGAGGGCTTCATCGGACAGCTGTTCGCCACCATGAAGCCGTACGCGCCGGCGCCGCCGCCCGGTGTCGAGCCGCCGCCGCGCTGGGGCGACGAAGATCATCTCCGGGAGCTCTTCGGCGACCGGGTCCGCGACCTGCGGCTGCGCCGGCAGGAGCTGATCGTTGATCATTTCGAGGACGGGCCGGCCTTCCGGACGTACTTCAAGGAGAACTACGGCCCGACCATCGCCGTCTACCGGGCGATCGCCGACGACCCGGACCGCACCGCCGCCCTGGACCGGGAGATCGACGACCTGGTGGCCCGCTTCCTGTCCGGCGGGGCCATGCCGTGGGAGTACCTGCTGGTGCTGGCCGAGAAGGGGTGAGGAGGCTCAGGCTTCAGGCACCGGCAGTTCGACTCCACCGGATTCATCACCGGCCGCCTTCAGCGCCCAGATCCAGGTCCGTTCCTCGCGCTCTGTGGCGTCGAGGGCATCGAGGAGGATCGCGCGAGCCTCGGCTTCCACCAAGCGGCCATGCGCGGCCGCGCGCTGCCGCAGTCGTTGCTCGGCGTCGGCGGGCAGATCGTGGATCGTGATGTCACCCATGGCTCCACCTCCGCAGACAAGGCTCTCACAGCTGCACGACGGTGACGCCGAGTCGCTGGCCCTCGCCGACCTCCACGGTGTCGTTGCCGGTCGGCTCGGTGACGGTGAGCCGGTCGGTCAGGGTCTCGGCGACGATCAGGTCCCGGTGGGTCTGGATCGCCGCCCGGACGTCGTGATCACCGGCCAGGGTGAGCTCGATCCGGTCGGTGATCTCCAGGCCGGCGTCGCGGCGGGCCTGCTGCACGGCGCGTACGACGTCGCGGGCCAGCCCCTCGGCGGCGAGGTCCGGAGTGACGGCGGTCTCCAAGATCACGAAGCCGGCGTCCGGCAGCAGCGCGACGGCGCGTCGATCATCGGCTCCGGCCTGGTCGGCGACAGTGTGCACGGCGTACTCCCCTTCCAGCAGGGCGATCCCGCCGGCCGTGACCCGGCCGGCGTCGTCGACCGACCAGTCGCCGATCTTGCTGGCCCGGATCGCCGTCTGGACGTCCCGGCCGAGCCGCGGCCCGGCGGCGCGGGCGTCCACCCGCAGCTCCCGGTGGACGCCGAGCGTCGCCGGATCCACGTCGGCCGGGTCGAGCAGGTCGACCTCGCGGACGTTCAGCTCGGCGGTGATCACCTCGGTCAGCCCGGCCAGCGAGGCGGCGTCGGCGGAGACGACGGTCAGCCGGGCCAGCGGCAGCCGAACCCGGAGCCCCGCCGACTTGCGCAGGGCCGACGCGGTCGAGCAGATCGTCCGGGCGCGTTCCATCGCCGCGACCAGCCCGTCGTCGGCCGGCAGTCGATCGAGATCGGGCCAGTCGGTCAGGTGCACCGACCGGCCGCCGGTCAGGCCGCGCCAGATCTCCTCGCCGACCAGCGGCAGCAGCGGCGCCATCGCCCGGACCGCGGCCTCGAGCACCGTGTGGAGGGTGTCGAACGCGGCCAGGGCCTCCTCGGATTCCCCGTTCCAGAAGCGATCCCGGGACCGCCGCACATACCAGTTGGACAACGTGTCGAGGAAGTCCTTGACGTCGTCGCAGGCGTCGGCGATGTCCAGCGCCTCCAGATGATCACCGACCGCCGCGACGAACGTCCGGGTCCGGGCCAGGATGTAGCGGTCCAGGACGTGCTCGGCGTCCTCGACGATCTTGGCCTGGTAGCCGTGGCCGCCGCGCGCGACACCGGCGTACAGGGCGAAGAAGTGCCAGGTGTTCCAGAGCGGGATGATCACCTGCCGGACGCCCTCGCGGATGGCCGGCTCGGTGACCACCAGATTGCCGCCGCGCAGGATCGGCGACGACATCAGGAACCAGCGCATCGCGTCGGCGCCGTCCCGGTCGAACACCTCCCAGATGTCGGGGTAGTTGCGCAGCGACTTGCTCATCTTCTGCCCGTCGCTGCCCAGCACGATGCCGTGACTGAGGCAGTTCCGGAAGGCCGGCCGGTCGAAGAGCGCGGTCGCCAGCACGTGCATGGTGTAGAACCAGCCCCGGGTCTGGCCGACGTACTCGACGATGAAGTCGCCCGGGAAATGATCATCGAACCAGTCCGCGTTCTCGAACGGGTAGTGCACCTGGGCGAACGGCATCGACCCGGAGTCGAACCAGACGTCCAGCACGTCCGGCACCCGGCGCATGGTGGAGCGCCCGGTCGGGTCGTCCGGGTTGGGCCGGGTCAGCTGGTCGATGTAGGGCCGGTGCAGGTCCGGCACCGGCACCCCGAAGTCGGCCTCGAGCTCGGCCACGGAGCCGTACACGTCGATCCGCGGGTGGGCCGGGTCGTCCGACACCCAGATCGGGATCGGGCTGCCCCAGAAGCGATTCCGGCTGATCGACCAGTCCCGCGCGCCGGCCAGCCAGCGGCCGAACTGGCCGTCCTTGATGTGCTCGGGCACCCAGCCGATCTGCTGGTTCAGCTCGCCCATCCGGTCCCTGATCTTGGTCACCGCGACGAACCAGCTGGTCACCGCCTTGTAGATCAAGGGGTTCCGGCAGCGCCAGCAGTGCGGATAGGAGTGCCGGTACGGTGCGCTGCGCAGCAACACCGTGCCGGCCGACACCCGGTCCGACCCCGCGCGCAGGTCGTCGATGATCTTCAGATTGGCGTCCAGCACCAGCAGCCCGGCGTACTCGTCGACGGGAGCGGTGAACCTGCCGCCGGCATCGACCGGCAGCACCGGCTCGATCCCTTCGGCCCGGGCGACGTCGAGGTCCTCCTCGCCGAAGGCGCCGGCGTTGTGCACCAGCCCGGTGCCCTCGTCGGTGGTGACGAAGTCGGCCGCGACGATCCGGTGCGCACCTGGATGGCCGGCGAAGTAGTCGAACGGCGGCGTGTAGGACCGGCCGACCAGGTCGGTTCCCTTCAGGCGTTGGACGACCGTGCCGTCGGCCAGCTCCGGGTAGGAGGCCAGCAGGGCGTCGGCGATCACGTACCGCTCACCGCCCGCCTCGACGACCACGTAGTCGATCGCCGGTCCGACCATGATCGCCAGGTTGGACGGCAGGGTCCACGGAGTCGTCGTCCAGATCAGCGCCAGCTCACCGGTCTCCAGTCGCAGCCCGACCGTGACCGACGGGTCCTCGCGGTCCTGGTAGACGTCGTCGTCCATCCGCAGCTCGTGCGAGGACAGCGGCGTCTCGTCGTTCCAGCAGTACGGCAGCACCCGCAGGCCCTGATACACCAGGCCCTTGTCGTACAGGGTCTTGAAGCCCCACAGCACGCTCTCCATGTAGTCCCGGTCGAGCGTCTTGTAGTCATGATCGAAATCGACCCAGCGCGCCTGCCGGGTCACGTAGCGGACCCATTCCTCGGTGTAGCGGAACACCGACTCCCGGGTCGCCGCGTTGAACTTCTCGATGCCGAGCTCGAGGATCTCGTCCCGCCGCTTCAGGCCGAGCTGGCTCATCGCCTCCAGCTCGGCGGGCAGCCCGTGGGTGTCCCAGCCGAACCGCCGCTCCACCCGGCGGCCGCGCATGGTCTGGAACCGCGGCACCACGTCCTTGACGTAGCCGGTGAGCAGGTGCCCGTAGTGCGGCAGCCCGTTGGCGAACGGCGGACCGTCGTAGAAGACGAACTCGTTCGCCCCGCGGTCGCCGGCGGGCCGCTGCTCGATCGAGGCGCGGAAGGTGTCGTCCGTCTTCCAGTACGCCAGCACCCGCTCCTCCAGCTCGGGCAGGCTCAGGCTGGACGGGACGCGGTCGTGATCACCGGTGGTCGCCTTCGGGTAGTTCATGATCGTCTTTCGTCTCGGTCACCAGGCCCGAGGACGATGTCACCACCGCGGTACCACCTCGATTGCCGCTCCGGCCGGGCCGGGGCGACCACTCGTCGCGGGCTGTGACGGGCCCACCCGTCCGGTTCTACTGCAGCTTCCCGCGGCGTAGGCCGTTGCGATCGGGAGAGTCTGGTTCTTCCGGAGGCTCGCCGGTGATGGCCGGGTCAACGCCGTGCTGGAACGATGGTAGCTCGCTCCGGCCGCCGGTTGCCGCACCCTTTTCCTCCGGTACGGATCCGGCCCGCCGGACCAGCCGCGGGATGAGCACGGCCAGCGCGGCCAGCACCGCGGTCCCGCACACCGCGACGGCGGACAGGCTGTCGACGAAGACCGAGCGGGCCGCGGTGATCATCGTCTCCGCCAGCTCCGGGCTCAGCTCCCGGGCCGACCCGACGGCGCCGGCCAGGGTCGTCTCGGCGGCCTCCCGGACCGGACCGGGCAGCCCGGCCGGCAGCACGCCGTCGATGGTGGCCCGGTACAGCGCGGTGCCGACCGAGCCGAGCACGGCCACCCCGAGCGCGGCACCGAGTTCGTTGCCGGTCTCCGAGATCGCCGAGGCGGCGCCGGCCCGGTCCGGCGGCGCCGCCGCGACGACCAGGTCGGTCGCGATTGTCAGCGCGACGCTGAGCCCGAAGCCGAAGATCAACTCAGCGGCGACGACGACCGGCAGCCCGCCCGCGTCCGGGGTGAAGATCAACACCGCGACGCCCGCCGCGGCCGCGGCGAACCCGATCAGGAAGGACCGCGGCGCCCCGACCCGGGCCCGCAGCTTCGGCGAGAACACGGCACCGGCGGCGACGGTGATCATGCCGGGCAGCGTCCACAGCGCGGCCGGCAGCGGGTCCAGCCCGAGCACCAACTGCAGGTACTGCGTCAGATAGAGATTCACGCCCAGCAAGGCGAACAGCGACATCATCCCGCCGAGCACCGAGCCGCAGACGGCCGGCCGCCGGATCAGGTCGAGATCGACCAGCGGAGTGGCGAGCCGGTGCTGCCGGCGGACGAAGCCGAACGCCGCGGCGACGCCGATCAGCAGTGCCAGCGCGGTCCAGCCGTCGAACGCGAGCCGTTCCGCGGCGTGCTTGATCGCCCAGACGATCGGCAGGATCGCGCCGATCGACAGGACGACGCTGAGCGGGTCCAGCCGGTCCGGCCGCGGGTGCCGGTACTCGGGCACCAGGATCGCGGTGCCGATCAGCATGATCAGCACGACCGGAAGATTGATCAGGAAGACCGAGCCCCAGGGCAGGAACTGCAGCAGCACGCCGCCGACGACCGGGCCGAGTGCCGAGCCGCCGGCGAACGCGGCGCTCCAGATGCCGATCGCGGTCGCCCGCTGGCCGTCGTCGTGGAACAGGTTGCGGATCAACGAGAGCGTCGACGGCATCAGGGTGGAGCCGCCGATCCCCATCAGGGCCCGCGCGATGATCAACTGCTCCGGGCTGCTCGCGAACGCCGCCAGCGCGGAGGCCAGGCCGAACACCGCCGCGCCGATCATCAGCAGCCGGCGGCGCCCGATCCGGTCGCCCAGGTTGCCCATGGTGATCAGCAGGCCGGCCAGCAGGAAGCCGTACACGTCGAGGATCCAGAGCAGCTCACCGGCGCTCGGCCGCAGGTCCTCGGACAGCCGCGGCACCGCCAGGTAGAGCACCGAGATGTCCATCGACGTGATCATCACCGGCAGCAGCAGGGCCGCCAGCCCGAGCCACTCCCGGGTCCCCGCCCGTGCCATCGCCTCTCCCTTCGCCGCCAATTTGCGTACGCCGTACGCACGAGTTGCGTACACTATACGCATGGGTTCGCTAGACTGCCAAGCCATGGCGGTGCAGCGAGGAATCCTGAGCGAGGCAGCGATCGTCGAGCACGGCATCGCGCTGGCCGACGAGGGCGGGCTGGACGCCGTCTCGATGCGGGCGATCGCCGAACGGCTCGGCGCCGGCGTGATGTCGCTCTACCGGCACGTACCCAACAAGGAGCGGCTGGTCTCGGCGATGGTGGACGCGGTGATGGCGCGGTACGCCTACCCGGATCACGACGGACGGACCTGGCGGGAGAACCTGACCACCCTCGCCGAGTACGACTGGGCGATGTATCTGGAGCATCCGTGGGTGCTGACCGCGACCGTGACCAGTCGCCCGCCGATCGGGCCCAGCACGTTGCGATCGATGGCGTGGGCCCTGACCGGCATCGCCGAACTGCGCCTCGGACCTCAGGACGCGGTCAGCGCGATCATGGCCGTCGCCGGCCATGTCCAGGCCGTCGCCCTACTCGCCACCTCCGAGGCCCGGCACGCGGCCGCATCGGGCGAGGACAACGTCACCTGGTGGCGGCGCCAGGTGCGCGACGCCGGCGGTCCGCACCAGCCCGAACTGGAGCCGATGCTGGAGGGCTACGCCGAAGCCGATCCGGAACAGTGGCTGCGCTTCGACCTGGCGTTGATCTTGGACGGGATCGAGCGGCTGGCCGGCCGCTGATCACTCGCCGGGCCGGAGCTCCAGCCGCTGCGTCGTGGCCGCCTCCACCTGAGCCCGGCCGGCCAGGAACGGCCAGGTCTCGTTGCGGGCCCAGAGCTGGGTCTGGTCGTCGTAGTTCGGGTGGTAGGCGTGGCCGGAGACGCCGGACTGATTGACCCAGCGGGAGCGATCAAGATCACCGAGGTCGATCAGCATCCGCATCGTCGGCCCGTTGATCACCCGGTACGGCTCGTCGAGACGGTAGCCGAGCGCGTTCACCACGGCCGGCCCGCCGGGAACGGCGAAGTCGCCGCGGTTGAAGATTGCCTCGACCGGCGGGATCCCGCTGGCACCGAGGGTCTGGTGCCGCAGTGTCACCCGATGCAGCTTGCCCCACTCCCAATGGTTCGTGTCGCGGGCGATCTTGGAGGTGATCTCCTTGCGGGCCTCGATCATCGCCCGCTCCAGCATGTCGTCGCGGCGCTCGGTGACGTCCGGCGTCGCCCGGTCGTCCCACCAGTCCGCCTTCGGCTGCTCCAGCAGGCGGGACAGCACTCCGTACCAGCGATCGCCGCCGGCCGGCCAGAGCCGTTCCGGCAGCTCGTCGCGGAAGGTGACCTCGAGCAGGTTGTTCACCACGACGTTGAAGTAGGCCGCGGCCGCCGAGTCCGCCGGTGTGCCGTAGTCCCAGCCCACCAAGGTCTTCTGGCCCTCGGCCACCCACGGATCGTCGACCTTGATCTTGAGCAGCAGCGGCACCAGGTCGGCGGCGAACCGGTTCGTGTCGACGTAGAAGAGCTGCTCGGCCTGATCGAGCGTCAGGTCCTCGGCGTTGGCCAGCCGGTCGGTCAGCTCCTGGCTGCGCCACCCGTACGAATAGTCCGAGCCGAGCCGGTACGGGTAGCCCTTCCCGATGATCGGCTGGTTGGCGGCGACGAGGTAGCCCTCCGGCGGATTGAGGCTGTACGGCAGCGCCTGGTACGGGAGCAGCCCGCGCCAGTCGTAGGCCGGGTCCCAGCCCGGGGCGAGAGTGCGGCCGTCGCCCTTGCGCCGCGCCGGCAGCTGGCCCGCCAGCTGGTAGCCGATGTTGCCCTCGACGTCGGCGTACACGATGTTCTGGGAGGGCGCACCGAACCTCGCCAGCGCCTTCCGGAACTGCTCGAAGTTCCCGGCCCGGTTCAGGCCGAAGATCGCGTCCATGGACCGGCTCGGCGTCAGGGCGACCCAGTTGAGCGCGATCCCGTAGTTCTTGCCGTCGTCCGGCTGGCCACCGGAGAGCTGCCCCAGGTCCTGGTCGACGTCGGACAGCAGCGGACCGTGCTTGCCGGTCCGGATGATCAAGGTCCGCGGCTCGTCCTCGCCGCGTACGGTGATCTGCTCGGTGCGGACCTCGAGCGGCTGGAAGGCATTGCCGACCCGCACCGTGTTGCCCTGCAACTCTTCCAGGTAGAGATCCTGGACGTCGGCGTAACTCGTGGTCAGGCCCCAGCTGATCCTGGCGTTCCGGCCGATCACCACGCCGGGCATGCCCGCGAAGCTGAACCCGCTGACGTCGAACGGGCAGGCGTCGGAGACCACCCGGCAGTGCAGCCCGACCTGGGCGAACACCGACGGGATCGAGGTGGCCAGGTGCGGATCGTTGCCCAGCAGCGGTTTCCCGGACTCGGTCCGCGAGCCGGCGACGACCCAGGAGTTGGAGCCGACCTCGGCGCCCAGGTCATCCGGCGCGACCAGCTCGGGCAGCGCCGCCGAGATCCGGCGGACGGTCTCCAGAGCCGGGACGGCCGACCGGCGTTGGGCGTCGGTGAGCGAGGCCGCGGCACCGGTCACCGGGCCGCCCGGCGTGAAGGCGCCGTCGTTGACCTTGCCGGAGCCGACGATCGGGGCGAAGTCGTGCAGGGGGTAGTCCGGCCACAGCTCGGCGGCCCGCTCGCTGCCCACCGCGGCGGCCGTGAGCGCCTGGTCGATCTCCTGCTGCCGGTTCGCCCCGAGGTCCCAGGCCATCGCCTTCAGCCAGGCCAGCGAGTCGACCGCGGTCCAGTCCTCCGGCCGGTAGTTCAGCCCCTGGACGCCGAGCAACGCGTACTCCAGGGACAGGTCGCTGGTGCCGCGTTCCCGGAGGTAGGCGTTCACGCCGGAGGCGTACGCGTCGAGATAGCGCCGGGTCTCGGCCGACAGCAGCTCGAGCTCCTGCTCGGCCACCCGGCGCCAGCCCATCGTCCGGATGAAGGCGTCGGTGTTCACCTGGGACGGCCCGAACAGCTCGGACAGCCGGCCGGCCGTGATGTGCCGCCGCACGTCCATCTCGAAGAACCGGTCCTGGGCATGGACGAAGCCCTGCGCCGCGAACAGGTCCTGCGGGTCGTCGGCGTAGAGGTGCGGCACCCCGCGTGCGTCGCGCAACACCTCGACCGGCCGGGACAGCATCGGCAGCGAGAGCTGGCCCTCGGTCTGCGGGAACGAGCGCCGTACCGTGGTCACGCCGAGGCTGGACAGCCCGCCCAGCGCGAGCACGACGATGATGACGGTCAGGATCAACCAGCGCGGCAGGCGACGAGGCACCGGGTCAGCCTATTGGTTCGACTCGCCCACTCGATTAGCAGTCGGTATGCTTGAGTGCCAGCGGGACCACCACACCGGGCCCGGGAGCAGGAGAACCCGAACACCATGCCTACCTATCAGTACCGATGCACCGCGTGCAGCAACGAGCTCGAGATCGTGCAGAAGTTCACCGACTCGCCGTTGACCACCTGCCCGGAGTGCTCCGGATCGCTGCGCAAGGTCTTCAACGCCGTCGGCGTCGTGTTCAAGGGTTCCGGTTTCTATCGCACCGACAGCCGGTCGGACGGCAAGTCCGGCGGCAGCGGTACGAAGTCGGACTCGTCCTCCTCCTCGTCGTCGTCCGGCGAGAGCAAGTCCGACGCGGCGAAGAAGAGCGACTCGTCCTCCTCGACGACGTCCTCGTCCTCGGACTCCGGCTCGGCCAAGTCCGGCTCCGCGAGCTCGAGCAGCTCCGGGTCCAGCGGCTCCAAGGTCAGCGCCGGCGCCGCCTGACTTGTCCACAGGCGCGGCCATCGCCGTGCAACTGTGGACAGCGTGAACGGCCCGCGCCCTCCTGCTTAACCTCCTCGGGCGAGAACCCGAGGAGGTCATCGTGCAATCCCCATCCCGTCGGTCCGGGCTTCGTCAGGCCTGGCGCAGCCTGGCCCGCGCCGTGTCGTGGCACCGGCGCAAGCTGGCCGTCGTCGCGGCCGTGCTGGCCGTGCTGACCGGTATCAACGCCGCGGCACCGCAGCCGCCGGACACCGTCACCGTGCTCCGGGCCGTCGACCTGCTGCCCGGCGGCAGGCCGGTCGCCGAGGGCCAGGTCCGGGCCGCGGAGGTCGCCGTCGGCTCGGTCCCCGACGAGGCCCTGACCGACCCCGGGCAGGCGATCGGCCGGCTCGTCGCGGGGCCGGTCCCCGCGGGCCAGGTGCTGACCGGCTACGACCTGGTCGGCGAACGGTCGGTCGGTCCCGGCCGGCTGCTGGCTCCGGTCCGGCTCGCCGATCCCGGCCTGGCGGCGGTGCTGCGGCCCGGCGACCTGGTGGACCTGCTGGCCGCCGACGGCCAGGGCGGGCCGGTCCGGACCGTCGCCGAGCGGGCCCGGATCGTGACGATCCCGGTGAACGAGGAACCGGCCCCGGAGGCGGGCGGCGTGCTCGTCCTGGTTGAGGCCGACGCCGAGACGGCCGCCGAGCTGGCCCGGGCCGCGAGCGTCTCGACCCTGTCGGTGCTGCTCCGCTGAGGGCAAGATCATTTCGGCAAGATCATTTCCGCCAAGATCGTCTCTGCTAGTGTCCCTGTGATCTTGGTCGCAACGACGACGGGCGACCCAGTCAGCGAAATGCCAAGGAGGAGCAGGGGTGAAGGGCTTCAAAGAGTTCCTGATGCGAGGGAACCTCATCGAGCTTGCCGTTGCGGTCGTCATGGCCACGGCGTTCGGTGCGGTGGTCACGGCACTGGTCAACATCATCTTGGACCTGGTCGGCAAGGTCGCCAACGTCGACAGCTTCAGCACGGTCGCGGTCGGCGGGATCAACATCGGCGCGTTCCTGTCCGCGCTGATCACGTTCCTGATCATCGCGTTCGTGGTCTATTTCGGCATCGTGCTGCCGTACAACCGGCTGCGCGAGCGGTTCAAGAAGGAGGAGCCGGAGGCCGCCGCGACGACTGAGGAACTGCTGACCGAGATCCGCGACCTGCTGCGCGACCGGCAGGGCTGACCCCGCCGACTCCGGCCTCAGCCCCCGTGATGCGGGGGCACCTCACGGAGCAGCCGGAGATCATCGGCATCCGGCGCCGCGGTACGGCGCACCGGGCGGTTCGGCGGCGGATCGATCCGGCGCCGCGCCTGCTCGATCGCGGCGTGCAGTTGGGCTGCGCTCAGGCCGGCCCGCAGTTCGGCCGGGACGGGATGCGGCCACGGCTCGCCCGCCGAGCGCACCGCGGAGGCATGGGCCCGGAGCGGCGCCGTGCCGCCGAGGCGCTCGATCAGGTCGTCCGGATCGGTGACTCCCGGCGCGGAGTCCGGGTCGCCGGCGAGGGCGTACGCGATCGCGCGGACCAGGGCGGGATCGGCGTCGGGCATGTCGGAAATCGTAGGGCTAGCGTGGCAGCGTCGAGCCGAGCGGCCGGTCGGCGGTGAAGCCCGGCAGGATCAGGAACGTGCCCGACGCGGTGGTCCGGGTGAACTCCATCAGCGCGTCCTGCTCGTCCATCCGGGCCTGGGTCCGGGTGAACGTGAGCAGGGACCGCTGGAAGGCGACGAAGATCAGGCCCTGGTCCTGCGGCCCGCGCGAGTAGGAGTAGCTGCGCCGCAGCATCAGGCCGGGGGCGCCGGACGGCAGCGGGTGGGCCCGCCGGACATGGGCGTCGACGGCGATGGCCCAGACGCCCTGCTCGTTCTTGGTCTGCAGGTTCGGGTCCTCGTCCAGCGTGCCGCCGGAGAGCGGCACCCCGCTCCCCCGCTTCCGGCCGATCGCGGCCTCCTGCCGCTCCACCGGGAGCCGGGCGAAGCCGGCGACGTCGATCGGCATGATCCGGACCACGGCGATCGACCCACCGGCCAGACCGGCCGCATCCCCGGGGGCGCCGCCCTGCTCCTTGGTGCCGTCGCCGTCGGCGACCCGGTCGGCATCGGTCAGCCAGACGTCCGCGCCCAGCTCGGCCTCGGTCCGCGGCACGCTGATGCCGTCGTAGAAGCCGAGCAGGTTGCGGGCGGCCGGGCCGTCCAGCGCACCGCGGAAGCCGGACAGCTGCCAGCGCGCCGTCACCGCCCCGGAAAGTCTGGTCAGCAGGGCCTGCTCGGCCAGCACGATCACGGTCGGGTCGTCGGCGCAGACCTGCAGCAGCAGATCACCGCCGCGGGACGCATCGGTCAGGTCCTCGCGGCGGAAGCGTGGCAGATCCTGGCTGCCCGGACCGCCGCCGCGGATGGCCGTGACGACGGCCGGCCCGATGCCGACGGTGACCGTCAGCCGGGCCGGCGGCACGCCGGCCAGGGCCGGGTCGGTGCCGCTGGTCAGCGCCGCGATCGTCTGGCCGAGTTCGGCGAGCAGCTCGAGCGGGCGGACGCCGGCGGTCAGGTCGGCGACGGTCAGGCCGATGTGGCCCTGCCGGACCGCCGGCCGGGCGATGCCGGCCTGCTGCGGCCCGTACGGGTCCACCAGCTGGGACTCCGGCTCCGGCGTGGCCGACGTGTTCGTGGACGGGACTGTCTCCGCAGCGCTCGGTGCCACCCGGCCGAGACCGTACCCGACTCCCGCCGCACCGACGGCGACGATGCCACCGCCGAGGACCAAGCGACGCCGCAGATTTCCCGGATCGGAACGATCCTGTTCAGGCATGTCGGAATCCTAGGGGCAGTCGCCCCGGCGGGTCCGGCGACGCCGTCCGGCCGCGGTTCCGCTCCCGCTGGGCCACCCGGTTAGATTGTCCCCCATGCTTCTACGCCGCTGGGCTCTCGCCGTGGTGCTGGTCGTGCTGGTCGCGGCCGGCGGCTGTGGCCAGCCCGAGGTCGAGGTCCGACCGCCCGGAGACGGCCCGGTGACCATCAAGGTCCCCGGTGACGCCACCACGATCCAGCAGGCCGCCGACGCCGCCCGGCCGGGCGACACGATCCAGGTGGCACCGGGAACGTACGGCGAGAGTGTGGCGCTCAAGACCCCCGACGTGACCCTGGTCGGGACCGACCGGAACGCGGTGATCATCGACGGCGGCGGCCTGCGCGGCAACGGCATCGTGGTCACCGCCCCGCGGGTCACGGTCGCCAACCTGACCGTCCGCGGCTTCAACCTGAACGGCGTGTTGATCACCGGCCTGGTCGACGAGAACGGCGGCCTGGCCAGCGGCAGCGACGGCTACCGGCGGCTGGACGAGAAGAAGTTCCCCCCGCTGCAGGGCTTCGCGGTCCGTTACGTCACGGCCTCCAACAACGCCCTGTACGGGATCTACGCGTTCGACTCGCAGAACGGCGTGATCGAGAACAACTACGCCTCCGGGCACGCCGACTCGGGCATCTACGTCGGCCAGTGCGACGACTGCAACATCGTGGTCCGCAACAACATCTCCGAGTTCAACGCGGTCGGCTACGAACAGGCCAACGCGAGCAACGTGGTCTCGGTGGTGCGGAACAGGTTCACCAACAACCGGGTCGGGATGACCCTGCTGTCGGACTACCAGGAGGCCTACGTCCCGCAGCGGAAGGCCCTGATCGCCGGCAACCTGATCGCCGACAACGACGCCGAGAAGACGCCCGAGCAGGCCGAGGGCGCGTACGGGATCGGGATCGGCATCTCCGGCGGCCAGGACAACGAGCTGACCAAGAACCTGATCACCGGCAACCCGACCGCCGGCATCGTGATCTCCTCCTCCGAGGACATCGCGCCGCTGGACAACCGGCTCACCGGCAACGTCGCCCGGGAGAACGAAGTCGATCTTGCCTACGTGGCGACCGAACGAGCGCCCGGCTCCGGCAACTGCCTGGACGGCAATGATTTCAGCTCCACCCTGCCGACCGGGCTGGACCACATCTGGGCCTGCCCGCAGGGCGGGGCGAAGGCCTCCGGCGAGAAGTGGAGCCAGCCGGCCGCCCCGCGCGGCATCTCGTTCCGCGACGTGATCAAGCCGCCCGAGCAGCCGCAACTGCCGGACGCCGCCCGGTCCGCCAAGCCCGAGGCCCCGAAGCTCTCCGAGAAGGAGACCGCGCTCCCCGCCGAGGACCTCTGGGCCAAGTACGCCCACCCCACCCCCTGACGCCGACCGGTCACCAAAGCAGCGGTTCTTGCGGCGTGTCGCTGCGTAGGTGACCGGTCGGTGGGGTGGCCCAGCGTGTCGCGACCGGCTGACCGGAATCCAGCGCACTCGAGCGAAGTGTGGCCGAGGCACGCCGGTTCCGCCGAAGTGCGCTCGATTTCGGTCACCGGTGCGGACGCGGCTTGGTCGACCGGACGGATCTGCCGGAGACAGGCCCGCTCTCCGCACCGACCAGTCAGTTCTGCAGCGACACGCCGCAAGAACCGCTGCTTTGGTGACCGGTCGGCGGGTCTTTCGGGTCAGGCGTCGCCGAGGACGGGTGGGACCTGGCCGCCGGGGCCGTCGAGGACGGCTTCGCCGACGACGCGTACCGGCTGGTCGAAGGTCCAGTCGCCGCGGACCGAGAGCCGGGTCGCCTCGCGCAGCGACGGCACGACGCGGATCCGCTCGTCGAAGTCCTGGATCGTCTTGTAGTGGGCCGGGTCGAGGTCGACCAGCGGCATCGGGTCGGCGGTGCTGACCAGGCGGCCGTCGTCGGCGACCCGGTACGCGTCGGAGCGGAGCAGCAGCAGGTCGTTGGTCGTCTTGACCGGCAGGAAGCGCTCCCGGCCGACGCCGATTGCGGTGGCCCCGTCGAACACCTCGACGGCGGCGCCCATCGCCGACTCGACCTGGATCACCTTGGGCGAGGACGGGTCGGTCGGGTCGACCGTCTTCTCGTTCCTGATCATGGGCAGGCCCAGCACGCCGTTGCGTTCGGCCAGCGTGGCGGCCAGCACCTCGAGGTCGAACCACAGGTTGTTGGTGTGGAAGTACGGGTGCCGGTGCTCGTCGGTGAAGTAGTCCATCTCGTCGGCCGAGGTCTGCGCGGTGTCCCGCAGGATCAGCCGGCGATCGGACTTCCGGATCGCCAGGTGACCGCCCTTGCGGTCGGCGGCCGTCCGCCGGCACACCTCGGCCGCGTACGGCGCCCCGCTGGCCGCGAACCAGCCGGCGATGGTGGCGTTCGGCGCCGCCCCGAGGTTGTCGGAGTTGGACACCGACGCGTACCGGAAACCCTGCTCCAGCAGGCGATCCAGCAGGCCGGAGGCGGCCAGCGCCGGGTAGAGGTCGCCGTGCCCGGGCGGGCACCACTCCAGGCTCGGGTCGGCCGGCCACTCGACCGGGGTCAGGTCGTCGGCGCGCAGCTTCGGCTCGGAGTTCTGCAGGAAGTCCAGGTCGAGCCCGGCGACGGGCAGCTGGGGGTGCCGGAGCAGCTGGTCCAGGGTGTCGTCCCTGGTCCGGAAGCTGTCCATGAAGATCAGCGGCAGCCGGGCGCCGTGCTCGGCGCGGGCCGCCAGCACCTGCCCGGCGATCAGGTCGAGGAACGTCGCGCCGTCGCGCACCGGCAGCAGCGACTTGGCGCGGTCCAGGCCCATCGAGGTGCCCAGACCGCCGTTCAGCTTGATGATCACGGTCCGGTCGATCGCCCGGCGCGCGTCCTCCGGATCCAGCTCGACCTCGCTGAGCAGGTCGGGATCGGTGAGCGGCTCGATCGAGTCCTCGGCGATGTAGCCGGTGCTGCCCTGCTCCAGCTGCCGGTAGTAGTCGGTGAAGACGTTGATCGCCTGCTCGGCGACGCCGGCCTCGGCCATCTTCTGCTGGGCTCGCTGCAATCCGTCGGTCACAGGCAACGATCGTAGGGCAGCGCCTCCGGGGTCAGGGGGCGGGCTTGATCGCCTTCAGCAGTTCGACGGTCTCCTTGATGATCACGCCGCGCAGGTTCCGGTCCGCCGCCGCATCGCCGGTCTCGCCGCCGTAGTCGCCGTAGACGTCATGGGTGGCACCGTCCAGCGCCACGTAGCGGGTCTTCGGCGGCAGCAGGTCCTTCGCCGCGTCCACCCGGGCCGGTGTGGTCTGGTCGTCGGCCGAGCCGAACAGCGACAGTGCCTGGAAGTCGTCGCGTTTGATCTTGGCCGACGGGTACGAGGCGTAGAGCACCAGCCCGTCCACCCGATCGTCGCTGTCCAGGTACGCCGCAGCGGCGACGCCGCCCAGCGAGTGCCCGGCCACCGCCCAGGCGTCGATCTCGGGATGCACATTGATCACCGAGCGGGCGTGGTCGATGTCGATCATGGCCAGCGAGAGCGGCACCTTGAGCACGGCGACCAGGTAGCCGGCCTCGGCGAGCGGCCGCAGCATCGCCGCGTACGCCTGGGGATCGACCCGCCCGCCCGGGTAGAAGACGAAGCCGGTGGTCGGTTCGATCACGTTGTCGTAGCGGTCACGGCGGTCCGGGACGAGTTCGTACCAGGTGAGTTTGTCGACGACTCGTACCGTTTCGTCCGACCGGAGTTCACCGAGCGCCGGCTCGACCGCCACCCGCGGGCTCGCGTACCCGACCGCGACGACGAGCACCAGCCCGATGATCATGGCCGGTACGGCGAGCGCGATCCGCCGCTTCACCTGCCGCTGGATCTCCTCGGGCGTGCGCTGCCGGGGCCGCCGGCCACTGCGGTCGACCTGGTCGTAGCGTTCGCCGAGGATCAGGCTGCCGATCCCCCAGGCGATGCCGATCACGCCGATGACCAGGCAGATCACGGTCAGGATCAGATTGACCGGATGCCCGGCCAGGGTCGCCCGCAGCGCGTTCACCGCAACCAGGGTCGGAACGATGATCATCGCCGCGCCCAGCACCAGCCAGGCGCAGGCGACGATGATCCGGCTCTTGATTCGGACCGCCATGAGCGCAGAGTCTACGGACGGGTGGACCGCCCGTGCGCCACATGGCCGCTGGTCAGGCCCCGACCGGCGTCAGGACGAAGACCTGGATCTCGCGGTCGGTCTTGGTCTGGTAGTTCGCGTAGTCGGGCCACGACTCCACCGCACGCTCCCACCAGACGGCGCGTTCCTCGCCGGTCACCTCACGGGCGCGGTAGTCCTTCTTGACCGGGCCGTCCTGCAATTCGACCTCGGGATGGGCCAGCACGTTGTAGTACCACTTCGGCGGCTTCGGCGCCCCGCCCAGGGAGGCCACCACCGCATACTCGCCACCGTGCTCGACCCGCTGCAGCGGCGTCTTGCGGACCTTCCCGCTCTTCGCGCCCAGCGTGGTCAGCACGACCACCGGGCGGCCCCGGTTCGTGGTGCCTTCCCGACCTCCGGACGCCTCGTACAGTTCGACCTGGTTCCGGGCGAAGTCCGACGGGCTGGGTTCATATTCTCCGTTCAAGGGCATGTCACCCGTAACTCGCCTAGCACCTTCGATATTCCTAGTGGCCCGGACGGGCGATCGGTCGGGCCCGCTTCGACTGGCCCGACCGAGCCGGGCCGGGGTAGCGTTGCCGCGTCACGCCCCCGTAGCTCAGGGGATAGAGCAGAGGTTTCCTAAACCTTGTGCGCAGGTTCGAATCCTGCCGGGGGCGCCACCTTCCGGACGGCGTCGACGATCAAGGACGCGACGACCGGGCGGACCCGTCGCGGCAGTTCGTGGCCCATCCCGGCCACGACGTGCAGCCGGGCGTCCGGGATCTCCCGCGCCAGTGCCGCGCCGTTGCCCGGCGGGAACAGCGGGTCGTCCTCGCCGTGGATCACCGTAACCGGTACGGCGATCTCACCGAGCCGCTCCCGCCAGCGGTCGCCCTGCGGCGCGACGGGATGGTTGGTCAGCATGGCTCCAAGATCACGGGTTCGCTCGACGACCGTCGCCGCCAGGGCCCGGGCATCTTCGAGGTCGAAGGGCCGCTGCGCGCTCGCGAAGGGCCGTTCGCCGTCCACCAGATAGCCGACCCAGCCCGCCCGGTCGGCCGGCTCCGGGGTGGGCGCGTCGGCGGCGAAGGCGGCCAGCAGTTCCTCGGTCACCTCGGGCAGGTCGGGATCGTTCGGGCCGTGCGCGACGGGCCGGGAGGCGATCAGCGTCAGGGACTGGACCCGACTGGGATGCCGCAGGGCGGCCAGTTGCGCGACCCAGCCGCCCTGGGAGAAGCCGACCCAGTGCGCCTGCCGTACCTTCAGCGCGTCGAGGACGGCGACGGCGTCCTCGACCAGGTCAGGCAGTCCGTACCGGGGCGCACCGGCCGGATCGGCCGAGGCCTCGCCGGTGTCCCGCTGGTCGAACCGGATCACCCGGAACCCCGCCGCCACCAGCGCCTCGCAGAGGTCGGGCCGCCAGAAGTCCAGCGAGCAGCCGGTGCCGGCCACCAGCAGCACCACCGGGCCGGGCCCGGCCGGCGACCGCTCCTCGACCACCACGTGCCCATCTCGAACCGGGACTTTCCTCATCGTCACCACTCCCTCGGTTGCTGCCTCGTCTGGTGCTTCTCGTCGGGTGCTTCTCGCCCTGGTACTGTACCGTCTGGACGGTACAGTAGATCGGAGAGTGACCGATGGCAAGAAGGCGACCGGAAGAGACCCGGGCCCGACTGCTCGACGCGACGAGGCAGATCCTGGTCGAGCGCGGTGCGGGTCAGTTGACCCTGGACGCCGTGGCCGAACTGGCCGGGGTCTCCAAGGGCGGACTGCTCTACCACTTCCCCTCCAAGTCGGCCCTGATCGAGGGGCTGGCCGAACGCCTGCGCGACTACACGGCGGCCAACGTGCGGCGAGCGGCGGAGGACGGCGCGGTGCGTACGTTCCTCGAGACCTCCCGGCCCGGCGGCGTCGAGGCAGAGCACTACTGGGCCGTGTTCAGTGCCCTGCGCAGCGGGATCGAGGTGAGCCAGGAGACCCGTGACCTGGTCCAGGAGGTCTTCAGCGTGTGGAGCGACGCACTCCGCGCCGAGGTGGACGACCCGGTGCTCGCCGACATCATCCGCCTGGTCGGCGACGGGCTCTACCTCGGTGCTGTGCTCGGGCTCGAGCCGCTGGAGCCCGCGGCCGTCGAGCGCGTCTTCACTCGGCTGGGCGTCCCGACACCCTGAAGCGATACAACTGTATCGTCCAGGTCGGCTCGGCGGTCGGTTGCGAGCCGCACCAGCGCGCGCCCATCGCCTCGTAGAAGGCCGCCGCGTTGGGGTCGGCGCCGATCCGGAACTCCGCGACCCCGAGGTCGCGCGCCGTCCGCACGGCGTGCTGCCACAGCGTCCGCCCCAGGCCGCGGCCGATCTGGTCGGCGTCGAGGAACATCCGGTCCAGCAGCAGGCCACCCTGGTCCTCGGTGAAGCTGTAGAAGCCGAGCCGCCGACCGTCGCCGTCGACGAGCACCTGCACCCGGTTGTCGCGGACGTACGCCGCCGAGATCCTGCGCGCGTCCCCGGCCCAGTCGAAGTAGCCGTCCGGATAGCCCCAGTGCGAGGCGGACCGACTCTGGAGCTCCTCCAAGTCCCGCGCCTCGCGCGGCTCGGCGCGGCGGAAGCGGGTGATCATGAGCCACCTTCCGTGCTCCCGGACGGGATCGCATGATCATCGGCGGTGCCGAGCTCGTCGGCGATCGCGACGATCAGGCCGCCCAGCATGAACGCGACCAGCACCGCGACCAACGCGCAGGTACGGAACGACGGAATGAACCGGCGGGCGCCCCGGTCCGCGGCCTCGTCGTGATAGCCATGGGTGAGCGCATGCCCCTTCCCGCGCCCCAGCAGCCAGCGGTTGACCGGGTACGCGGCAGCGAAGGCCGCGGCGAACGCGATCATCATCCCGACCCAGAAGACGATGTTGACCAGACCGGCCTCCATCGCGCCGGGGATGATCATCATCACGAGGTTGTCGACGATCTCCATGGTGGCGATCGAGGCGGTGTCGGCGGCCAGCACGATCCGCAGTGCGGCACCGACGGCGAGCCCGGCCCTGAGCAGCGGCAGCGTCGACAGCAGGTAGCCGAAGAAGAACGCCAGCGCGATCGAGATCGCGATCGTCGGCGCGGTCGGCCAGCCGGCGGCGGTGCCGATCAGCAGGCCGGTGATCTCGCCGATGGCACAACCGGTCAGGCAGTGCAGCGTCGCGCTGACGGCCATGCCGTTCACGCTGTCGGTCACGAGTCCTCCCGGGGCGTCGGGCGAGGGTCCCCGAGCAGGCATACCCATTGTGCGCCGGGCTCACGCCGCGCAGGATCGACGGGTGATCACCTTGCTGCGGTTCGAACGTTCCCACCTCGACGGCGTGGTCCGACTCTGCGAGGCCGAGGGCTGGCCGTCGTTCCCGGCCGATCCCGAGCGCGCCGTCCGGGTGCTGACCGCTCCCGGCGTCACCACGGTGGTCGCCGTCGAGGACGCTACGGTGCTCGGCTTCGCCCAACTGTTCAGCGACGGCGAACTGCAGGCGTTCCTGGCCCTGCTCGCGGTGGACCGGGAGCGCCGTGGCGCCGGGATCGGCCGGTCGCTGGTGACCGAGGCGCTGCGACTGGCCGGCGGAGCGCGGGTCGACCTGCTCAGCGAGCCGGAGTCGCTCGGGTTCTACCGGTCCTTCCCGCATGTCGAGAGCCCCGGCATCAGGCTCTATCCGACCCGGACCAGCGACCAGGGACTCACTGGTCGAGGCTCTGCCATTTGACCATCGCCTGCCGGATCTCCTCGCGCATGAAGGCGAAGAACCGGCGGGTCTCGTCCAGCCGCCGCCCGGCCGGGGTGTCGGCGCCCAGCACCTCGATGCCCTCGTCGGCCCCGCTCTGCAACCGTACGAAGACGGGGTCGGACTGGCTGATGAAATGGCTCCAGGTGTGTTCGTGGATCCGGCAGAAGTCGCGCCGGGTCCCGGGATCGCGGCCGCGCTCGACCAGCCGGACCTGCACCAGATACTTGACCGCACCCGAGACGGCCGACGGGACCACGCCCAGCCGCTCGGCGAGGTCGGCCGGCGCCAGCGTCCCGGAGTCCTCGACGACCAGCGCCGCGTACACCCGCGCCGCCATCCTGGGCATGCCCGACTCGATCATGATCTGAGCGAACCGTTCCCGGAACGCGGCCACCGACTCGTCCCTCGCTGCCGTCACCCCTGCAGTTTAGAGGCTGCAAGAACTTCACGAAATTCATGACATACGAGTACGATGAGGGGCGTGGCCGACCACGAACTCGCCGGGGTCCAGCGGACCCTCACGCCGGTGCTCCGGGCCAAGGCGCTGGACAACCGGCTGCCCGAGCCGGTGCTCGGCGACAGTTGGGCCGAGCGGACGATGCGGGCACTGGACCCGGACTACGACCGGGGCCGGTTCGCGACCAGTCAGGCCGGGATCGGCGCAGTCGTCCGGGCCAAGGCGCATGACGACTGGGCGCGCGACTTCCTCGCCGCCCATCCCGACGCGGTGGTGCTGCACCTGGGCTGCGGGCTCGACGCCCGCGTCTTCCGGGTCGATCCGCCGGCCACCGTCGACTGGTACGACCTCGACTATCCGGACGTGATCGCCCTGCGCCGCGAGCTGCTGCCCGAGCGCGACCACACGACCATGATCGGGACCAGCGTGACCGACCCGGCCTGGCTGGACCGGATCCCTCGCGGCCGGCCGGTGCTGATGATCGCCGAAGGACTGGTGCCGTACCTGACCGTGGACGAGGTGCGCCGACTGCTCACCGATCTCGTGGCGGCGTTCCCGCTCGGCCAGTTCCAGTTCGAGACCTGCCCGACCTGGATCCAGCGCACCTCGGCCTGGGATCCGACGCTGCGCAAGTACGGCACCAGGTTCAATTTCGCCTGCAACGACCCCGCCGGCCTGGCCGACTGGCATCCGCGACTGCGCTACCTCGGCGAGACGCCGATGAACGACTCGCCGTTGATCTCCCAGGCACCCGCGAGCATCCGGCTGCTGTACGCGATCATGAACGCACTCGGCATGCGGAAGTCCATGCGGATCGTCCGCTACGCCTTCGCTTAGCCCCGCGCGGCCAACAGTTCCTGCTCCTCGGCCGGGGTGAGCCCGGCCTTCCGGTCCCGATCCAGCCCGCGCTCACGCTCCTCGGCCAGCGCCTGCTCGACCGTCTCGGCCGGCGGCCGCCGGGTCAGTCCGTCGGCGACCGCCCGCTCGACGCTGCGGGACATGAAGCCGGCGTACTCGGCACCGGGCAGCCACAGCGGCAGCGAGCGCGGCCCCATCCACGGCTCGACGCCCTGCTCCAGCAGCCACTCCCCCGGCACCGGTACGACCTCGCCGGCGAAACCGGCGGCGGCGCGGGCCAGCTCGAGAATCTCGCCGAACGGGATCTGCTCGCCCAGCACGTTGTACGGCCCGGTCAGCCGCTCGTCCCCGGCCAGCAGCAGCCAGGCCGCCAGGTCGCGGACGTCGATGGTCTGCGTCGGCTGGTTCGCGGCGTCGGGGACCAGCACCGGCCCACCGTCCCGGGCGAACCGGCCCGGCCAGTAGCCGAACCGGTCACTCTCGTCGCCACAGCCGCCGATCAGGCCGACCCGGGCCAGGACGACGCGGTCGCCGAGCGCGTCCCGGCAGGCCTGTTCACAGGCCACCTTGCCCTCCCCGTACTGCTCGACGGTCGCGACGTCGCCGTCGAGCGCGGGCAGCAGCGGGTCCGACTCGTCGACGCCTGGGCGACCGTGCTCCGCGTACACGGAACAGGTCGAGACGAAGACCCAGTGCCGGGCCCGATCCGCCAGCGCCCGAACGGCCCCGCGCACCTGACCGGGCTGCCGGCTGACGTCGACCACCAGGTCCCAGTCCGTGTCGGCGACCTCGCCGTACGCGTCCGGGCGTTCCCGGTCGGCCTTGATCAGTGCGGCGCCGTCGGGCACCCCGGCACCGGCGCCCCGCGCCAGGCAGACCACCTCGTCGCCGCGGGCCACCGCCTGCCGGGCCAGCTCGCCGCCCAGCCAGGCCGTACCGCCGAGAATCAGGACTTGGCTCATGCACCCATTCCAGCCGGTACGGCAGCGCCGGGGCCAGCCCACTTCGCCCGCAGCAGAAATTGGCCCTGGTTCGACCTCCAGGCGCGATGTTAGCGTTAACACATGCCTTGGTCGCCAGCCCGACTGCGTCGTCGGGCCCTGATCGCCGGCGCCGGCCTGACCGCGCTGGCCTCGACGCTCCCGTACACCGCACGTGCCGAACCCGGCTCCGACCGCGAGCCCTCCGGCACCGAACTCCGCACGATCGACGGCACCGTCGTCGTGTTCAGCTACGGCACCGTGCTGCCGTCCCTCGACGGCTGGACCACGCACGAACCGACGCGCGACTACCTCGACCTGGACGGCCGCTGGAAGTTCGCCTACGACCGTGACGGCACCGGCGAGGCGGCCGGCTGGCAGCGGCCCGGCTTCGACGACGGCGGTTGGGGTTCGATCGCCGTACCGTCGTCGTGGGACCTGCGCGACAACGACGGCTGGGCCGGTTACGACGGCGCCGACTTCGGCAAGGGCGGCAGCCTGATCGACGGCTACGGGTGGTACCGGACCAAGATCGAGATCCCGGCCGGGTGGCGGGGCCGGCACGTCCGGCTCGCCTTCCTCGGCGCGTTCTACCGCGCCGATGCCTGGGTGAACGGGACCTGGCTCGGCACCCACGAGGGCGGCCACACGCCGTTCGCGCTGCCGGTCGACGGCACCGCACTGCGACCCGGCCGGACCGCGACGATCGCGATCCGGGTGCACCGGGCCGCCACCTACACCGCCTACGACGGGACCGGCCAGCCGATCGCCGCCGACCGGGCGCTGCCGTCCGGGCCGGTCGACTACTGGCCGTACGCGGGACTGACCCGCTCCCTCTGGCTGGAGGCCGTGCCGGAGGTGACGGTGGCGAAGCTGCTGCTGAACGCCGGCGGGTCGACCCTGGACGCGCGCGCCGTGATCGAGAACCACAGCGACCGCACGTTCCGCGGCAAGATCATCATCGATCCCGGTCGGCGCGCCGGCGGACGGCCGGTCACACTGGCGGTCGCAGTCCCGGCCGGCGGCGTCGCCGTGGCCGCGGCCGACCTGCCGATCCCCCGGGCACCGGAGTGGAGCCCGGCGAGCCCGACCGTGCTGCGCGCGACGGCGACGCTCACCGGGACCGCCGGCCGGCCGATCACGGACACCCTGTCGTCGACGTACGGGCGCCGCACCGTGAGCGTCGGTCAAGATCAACTTCTGCTGAACGGGACGCCGGTCTTCCTCAAGGGCTACAACTGGCACGAGGAGACCGACCGGAGCGGCCGGTCGCTGACCCGAGCCGAATATGATCATGAACTCGGCCACGCCAAGGAGCTCGGCGCCAACCTGCTCCGGAACGCGGTCTACCAGCGGCACCCGTACGTCACGGACTGGGCCGACCACAACGGCGTACTGCAGCTGGACGAGTGGGACACGATGTGGATCTCCGAGGCCCAGCAGGCGATCCAGCTCGACTACGGCCTCTCCGCGGCACTCGCCGCGGCCACCGTCTGGCACAACCACAACCACCCGTCGGTGATCATGTGGGGGCTGCAGAACGAATGCACCCCGAACACGCCGACCTACCGGGCCTGGCTGGCCCAGATGCGGGATGCGGTGAAGGCCGTCGACCTGGCCGACCGCCCGGTCACCTGGGCCTCGGCGACCAGCTGGGACGAGGCGTTCGACCTGGCCGACGTGGTCGGCTTCAACGAGTACTTCGGCTATTTCTACGGCAAGAACGAGGACCTCACGCCGACCCTCGACCAGGTCCACGCCAACCATCCCGGCAAGCCGATCCTGATCACCGAGAACGGCACCTGGTCATTCTGGGGCAACCACGGCGACCCGGCCGAGGCCGGCACCGAGGAACACCACGCGGCCTACTTCCAGGCCCACTGGGACCAGGTCGTCGCGAAGCCGTACGTCGCCGGCTACGCGTTCTGGGTGCTCAAGGACTACAAGCAGCGCCGGAACTACAACATGGAGTTGAACGGCCTGTCCTACATGGGAATGCTGCGCTGGGACGGCGACACCCCGAGGGTCGTGTACGACACCTTCCGGGCCGCCCCACCGCCGGACTGGGCCGGCTGAGACAGGCCCGCCCAGGGCTTCCGCGACCCCGCCCCGACAGGACTTCTACGATATGTAGAATCAGGTCGACGCGACCCGCAGGAGCTCCATGCCGTTCGAGACCTTCGACCCCGGCCGCCCGGCCGGGCGGCCGGCGACCGCGCCCGGAGGCTTCGTGTGGCAGGCCCGCCGGGACGCCATCCTGACCGTGTGCGAGCGCTGCCTGCCCGACCGTTCCGCCCGTTGGTTGCGCCGGCTCCGGTCAGCGGTGTCCGCCGCACTGAACACCGACGCCATCACCATCGCGCTCGCCGGCTGCACCCGCACCTGCGCCGGCCAGGACGATCTCACCCTCGTGCTCAGCCTGCCGGACGGGCAGACCCTGGTCACCGCGGTCCCGCCGACCGAGGAGGTCGCCGACCGCCTCGTCACCGAGCTCGGCCGCCTGCTCGGCCAGTCGGCCTGGCGGGGCCGCCGGGTGCTCATCGACTGAACGCTCACGGAACCAGGATCGTCCGGCCGGCCAGCCGCCCGGCGACGCCCCGGTCGTGGACGTCGGCCAGTTCGGTCAGCGAGCGCCGTTCGGCGACGTCGATCACCAGCTCGCCGGCATCCACGAGCGCGACCAGTTCGGCCAGCTGGTCCGGGTCGGGACGCACGAAGACCCGCAGGGTACGGACACCACGCCCGGCTTGTTCGGGACCAGGCGTGGTGGTGCTGACGAAGGCGCCGCCGTCGGCGACCAGGCCGATCAGCCGAGCGGTCTCCTCCGGGCCGGTCCGGACCAGGTGCAGCACGACGTCGAACCGCTCGCCGGCCAGCGCCTCCTCGATCGGGCCGGCGGTGTGGTCGACCACCCGCTCCGCGCCGCGGGCCCGGACCCGTTCCGCACTGCGCGGCGCGGCGACCGCGGTCACGGCGGCACCGGCCCGCCGGGCGAGCTGCACAGCGTAGCCGCCCACACCCCCGCCGGCGCCGTTGATCAAGATCCGCTGCCCCGGCTGCAACCCGGCGACCTCGAACAGGGCCTGCCAGGCGGTCAGCCCGACCACCGGCAGGGCCGCCGCGTCGGCCGGATCGACCGCCCGCGGCGCCCGGGCCAGGACAGCGGCCGGTGCGGTGACGTACTCGGCGGCCGCACCGGGTTCCGTCGCCGGCAGCATCCCGATCACGGCGTCCCCGACCCGCCAGCCGTCGACCTCCGGGCCGACCTCGGTGATCACGCCGGACACGTCGAGGTTGGGCGTGTGCGGGAAGGACACCGCGAAGGCGTCCCGCATGATGCCGATCCGGATCGCGGCGTCCAGCAGGTTGAACGCAGTGCCGGCCACCTGCAACACCACCTGACCCGCGCCGGCGACCGGACGGTCCACATCCTCGTAGACCAGGACACCGGAGTCGCCGTGGGAGTGATAACGCATGGCCTTCATGATCAACATTCCTCTCCTCGATCTGCTTCGAATTCGAAGCACTTGAGTACGAATCTAGCTCGCTTCGAATTCGAAGCACATAGGGTGCGAGGGTGACCTGCGGCACATGCTTCGAACTCGAAGCAGGTAGGCTGGCCGGCGATGACCGGCCCACTGATCGACCTCGGCGACGACGTCGAGGCTCCCGATCCCCAGCGCCTGGGCGCGTACTTCGCGCTCATGGAGGCCGTCACCCTGCTCCAGCACCAGGTGGAGCAGCAGCTGCGCAGCGTCGGGTTGAGCACGGTCCAGTTCCAGGTGCTGAGCAGCCTCGCCGCTGCCGACGGGAAGCTGACCATGACGGCGCTCGCCGACGGCGTGGTCTACAGCCGCAGCGGGCTGACGTACCAGGCGGGGCTGTTGGAGAAGGCCGGCCTGATCACCCGCGAGCCGAGCCCGGACGACGAGCGCGGCACGCTCGTCACGATCACCAGGAAGGGCGTCGCCCTGGTCAACCGGGCACTGCCCGGCCACATCGAGGTGGTCAGCCGGCTGCTCTTCGAGCCGCTGTCCGACCGGGACCTGGGCCGGCTCGGCGAGATCATGGCCCGGGTCCGTGATCACATGCGGGCGCAGCCGCCGCGGTCAGCCGCCCCCCGGAAACGCCGGGACGGCGGTCAGTCCAAGGGCGGAACGGGCCGGTAGAGCCGTACCTCGTCGTAGATCGCGTCGTAGTCGAGATAGCCCCCGGGCAGCCGCGCCCACTCGGTGAAGCCCAGCCCGCGATAGGCGCGCTCGGCGGCCGTGCCGCCCCGGCAGGCCACGTCCAGGATCGAGACGTCCCACTCCCGCCGGGCATAGCGGGCCAGGTAGTCGATCATGCGCCGGGCCAGCCCGGACCCGCGTTCGGCCGGGACGATCACGAAGCCGCCGAGCTCGGCCCGGTGCCGGCGCATCCGGTGGGTCTCCCGGATCAGGTTGCAGCTGGCGACGATCTCGCCGTCATCGTTCTCGGCGACGATGTGGAGCGAGTCCGGCGGGCGGTTGAACCGTTCGTCGGCCGCCCGCAGTTCGGCCAGGGTCATGTCGGTGAAGATCGCCCGCTGCAGCTCCCCGAGATCGGCCTCGGCGGCCCGGCGAATCCTCATGCGCTGAGACTACGGGTTTCGGTCCCACCACGTACGGGTACGTCGGCCGAGTCAACCCGTACCTGTCGAAGGAGGGATCCGATGGACCCCACCGCATGGCTCCTGCCGGTCCTCGGTCTCGTCATCCTGATCGTCCTCGCCCTCATCGTGATCTCCGTGGTGATGCGGAGTCGGGCCAAGGCGAGAGAGGCGCAACTGAACCGCGACCAGGAGCGCGCCAGCGCACTCCGGGAGGCGGGCAACCAGTCCCAGCTCGCGGCGAAGGCTCGCCGAGCTGACGCCGTCGACCACCGGGCGGCAGCCGACCACGCCCGCGCCGACGCCGAACAGGCCCGCGCCGCCGCGGACCGGGCCGAGGTCGAGGCCGAACGCCGCGACCGGGCCGCCGAGACCCACCAGACGGAGGCGGACCGGAAGGAGGCCGAGGCGGCCGAGCGCCTCGAGGCCGCCCGGTCGGCCGGGCCCAGTGCCCCAGCCGACTCCGAACCTTCCGACGAGCCGCGCCGGCGGCGGGACCCGGAGGACGAGGCCGGCCGGGTCGATCCGGCGGACCGCCGGCACAGCTATCCGGCCGACCACCCCCGCGAGTAGGCCACCAGCGTCCGGACCGCGTCGACGGTCACCACGCCGCGCCAGGCCAGTTCGGCCACCGGGCCGGGCGGCTGCCAGCTGATCGGCCAGCCGCCGTCGTCCTGCTGGCCCGCGACGAGGGCGTCCAGGTGCGCCTTGACGGCGTCGTCGGGGAACAGCCGCCGAGCGGGCGCGTCCGGCTTCGGCGCGAACTGGAGCGGCGTCACGCCGTAGCCCGGCCCCGGGTAGAGGTGGAAGTGCGACAGCGTGTCGACCCGACCGGCCAGCACCTGGAACTGCTCGTCCGCCCAGGCCCGGTCGTCGCTGCCGGCCAGGAACGCGGCGATGTTCAGGGCGGCGTGGCCGCCGAGCTCGGGCTCCTCCAGTGACTGTTCGACCTCGGTACGGCAGCACGCCTCGGCTCGGTCCAGCCAGGAGGAGGCGAGGCCGAGCCGGCGCAGCCGGACCACGATCCCACCGGTCGGGTTGAGGCCGAGCGGGAACGCCTCGCTGTCCCAGTGGTCCGCGTGCGGGTGGTCCTGGACCGACGGCAGCACGATCGGCAGTGCGCCGCTGGGGGCCGCCACCGCCGCCAGGTACGGCAGCGTCCGGGCCCCGAAGTCGCGCGCGTGCTCGCGCACGCCGGCGTCGTCGACCAGGTCGAGCACCTGGTCGATCACGCCCAGGGCGAAGTCCACCGCGACCGGCTGGCTGTCCGGCGCCTGCACGTCCGCTTCCAGCCCGTGGCCGAGGCCCCCGTCGGGGTTCCGATAGCCGTCCAGCGCCGCCAGCACCGCGTGTCCGACGGCCGGGTCCGCCGGGCCCCTGCCGCCGCCGGCACGACACCGGACGAGTTGCCAGAGCCGCCGCTCGACCAGCCGGCCGTTGCCGATCACGAACCGCCCGGCCCGGTCGATCATCTCCTCGGTCACCATGCGCCGGACTCTAGGGGCCACCACCGACAACCTCGGGTTACCGTGACCGCGTGCAGCGACTTCTCCCGGACGGGCCGACGATCCGATGAGGGCCCTGGTCTACGACGAGGTCGCCGGGCCGCCGGCGGTCCGCGACGTCCCGGACCCGGACTGCCCGCCCGACGGCGTGATCATCCGGGTGGCGGCGACGGGAGTCTGCCGGTCGGACTGGCACGCCTGGCAGGGCCACGACCCGGTCCGGCTGCCGCACGTCGGCGGCCACGAGTTCGCCGGCGTGATCGCCGCCGTCGGGGACGGGGTCCGGACCTGGGCGGTCGGCGACCGGGTCACGGCCCCGTTCGTCAACGGCTGCGGGCACTGTGCCTACTGTGCCGCGGGTCAGGCGCAGGTGTGCCCGGCGCAGACCCAGCCGGGGTTCACCGGCTGGGGTTCGTTCGCCGAACTGGTGCCGGTGGCCGCGGCCGACCTGAACCTGGTCCGGCTGCCGGAGTCGCTCGGGTTCGCCGAGGCGGCGGCGCTCGGCTGCCGGTTCGCCACCGCCTATCACGCGCTCACCGCACAGGGCGGCCTGGCCGCGGGTCAGCTGGTCGCGGTGTTCGGCTGCGGCGGCGCCGGCCTGTCCGCGATCATGATCGCCCGCGCGCGCGGCGCCCGGGTGATCGCGATCGACCCGGCGCCGGCGGCCCGCGACCTGGCCACCGGGTTCGGCGCGGAGCTGATCATGGATCCGGCCGCGCTGGACGTACCGCAGTCGATCATGGACCTCGGCGGTGCCGACCTCACCCTGGACTGCGCCGGCTCGCCCGTCGCCGCGGTCGCCGCGGTCGGCTCCTTGCGCCGCCGCGGCCGGCACGTGCAGGTCGGCCTGCTGCTCGGTGATCACTCCACACCCCCGCTGCCGCTGGACCGGGTGATCGCCTGGGAGCTGGCCGTGCTCGGCTCGCACGGGATGCCGGCGGCGGACTACCCGGCCATGCTGGAGTTGATCACGTCCGGCGCGGTCGATCCCGGCAAGTTGATCATGAACCGGACGGACCTGGCCGGCGCCGGGGCGGCGCTGCAGGCGATGGACCGGCCGGGCAGCCACGGGATCACGGTCGCCGACCCGGCCGGCTGATCAGTCCTTCAGCAGTTCCGTGATCGCCCGGAGCAACTCGGCCTCGGCGGCCGGGCTGACGTTGCTGGCCCGCTCGCTGGTCTCGTAGCCGCCCTCCCCGTACGCCCGCGCGGTGCCGATGTAGCCCGGCCCGTAGTCGCCGTACGCCGCGACGCCGACACCGAGGTCCGGCCGCAGCTGCTTGGCCGCCAGCTGGTACTCGACGAAGGCCTCGCCGGGCAGGTGCAGCAACCGCACCCCACCGGCCCGGAGCAGTTGCAGGTCGATCGCCCGCCCGGCCCGGGCCCGGCGCAGCCAGCTGAGCCGGTCCGCTCCGGACAGGAACGCGTCACCCTCCCCCGCGTCGATCATCGCCAGCAGCGCCGGCTCGTCCAGGTGTTCGGCGGGCGGCAACCGGACCGGCTCGGTGCGCCAGCCGACGTCGGCCGCCGTGATCGGGGTCCGCTCGGTCGCCGCCCAGGCCCGGCGCAGCCCGTCGGCCAGCCGGCCGGCCAGCACGACCCGGTTCTCCGGGTCGCCGTCGTTGTACTTGCCGGCACCGATGTTGCCGCCCGCTCCGTTGAAGTGGACGTGCAGCGCGCCGGGCACCGACTGCCCGCGCAGGAACCGCGCGATGCCGGGGAAGTCCGGGCTGGGTGTCTCGGTCAGGTAGTAGCTCTGCGGATGGCAGGCGTAGTAGCTGAGCAGCGCCACCGGGCGCTCCCCCGCGAAGAACGTGACCAGGCTGACCTCGGGGTCGATCACGCCCTCCGGCTCGGCCCGCAGTTCGGGCTCGACCGTCTTGGTCATCCGCATCGCCCGGACCCGGCCGTCGTCGCCGAGGATCCGGCGGTTGGAGGCGACCCGTTCGACGTTCGCGGTGCCCCAGCCGAGATGGCTGACCGGGACCGGTTCGGCGAGCGAGAGCTTGATCGCGGCGGCGGCGTCGTCGAGCACCCGGCGGGCGAGCGTGCCGTCCCAGCGACCGGGTTCGCGGCCGGCCTCGATCAGGATCCGTTCGGCCGAGAAGTCACACGCCGGGGCGTCATGCTGGTGCAGCGTGTGGACGGCGACCCGGTCCGGCGTCGTACCCGCCGCGTCGGCGAGCCGGTCCCGGAACGCGTCGTGGCCCTCGTTGCCGATCCCGATCCAGTCCACCGCGCAGAGCACGATCGGTGCCTCGGCGCCGAGCAGTACGATGCCGCGACAGCTGAGGGAGAGTTCGTCGGTCGCCCCGACCTGCCGGTACGCCATCTCGCTGCCGACCGGCGGGGTGGCGTCGACGCGGAACGTGGCCAGCGCCAGCGGCGCCGTCGTGGTCATGATCAACTTCTATCAGGTACCACAGCGAGGGCGCCGCACCGGGTCCGCAGGGTGACGGAAGCCCCGGCGCCTGTCACCAGGCGCCGGGGCGGCGAACACGGGGCTCAGGCCTCGCCGTGCTCTTCCTTCAGCTTCGCGACCTCGGCATGCACCTTCTCCATGTCGAGACCCTTCACCGCGTCCACGACCTGCTTCAGCTGCGGGGCCTGCAGCGCGCCGGCCTGGTTGAACACCAGCACGCCCTCGCGGAACGCCATCAGGGTCGGGATGCTGGAGACGCCGAGCTGGCCGCTCAGGGCCTGGTTGGCGTCGGTGTCCAGCTTGGCGAACACGATGTCGGAGTGACTCTCGGACTCGGCCTCGAAGACCGGGCCGAACCGCTTGCACGGCGGGCACCACTCGGCCCAGAAGTCGACCAACACGATGTCGTTGTCGGAGATCGTCTTCTCGAACTGGTCAGAGTTGAGTTCGATCGTTGCCATGTCTGCTCCTGGCTGCCCTGACGGCAGCGGTTGTGATGAATGCCTTGTCGCCGGCTGTAACGCCCGGCGGGGGCCGGACTATTCCGGGGCCCGCAAGCCCCGCACGCTACTTGATCGCCACCACCCGCCGCATCGGAATGGTGATCGGGAACGGCCCGCGCTTGGCCAGCCGGTGGGTCAGGAAGTCGACCGCGGACGCGACCCGGGCCGGCTTGGTGCTCGGCAGGTAGAGCGCCGAGAGCAGCAGTTCGGCGTCCTCGCGGGAGGTCACCGTGTAGTGGTAGCGCTCGCGGGCGTCCTCGACCCGGCGCAGCCCGGCCCCCAGCAGGGTTCGGGTGAAGCCGGCCAGCTCCACCGAGCCGGGGAACCGGGGCGAGCCGCGCAGCCGGGCGTTGATCCGGGCCGGCACCCGCATCTCGGCCGGGGACAGCGGGCGCAGTGCGGGCGCGATCGCCGCCAGCACGCCGCCCGGCTTGAGGACCCGGGCGATCTCGGCCAGCACCCGGTCCAGCGGCCGGATCACCAGCAGGCCCATCGAACTGGTCACGGCGTCCACCGACCCGTCCCGGAACGGCAGCCGCAGGGCGTCGCCGCGCACCCATGGCCCGGGGCCGCGCTCGGCCGCCAGCCTCAGCTCCCCGGCGGACAGGTCGACGCCGATCACGGTCCGTACCTTCGAGGCACTGGGCGGCCGGCTCAGCAGTTCGCGCGACATCGGGCCGGAGCCGCAGGCGACGTCGAGCACCGTACCGGCGTCGGAGACGGCCCGGGCCAGCCAGCGGTACGGCGTGTGGTCGCCGGCCAGCGACCGGGACAGCACGGCTTCGATGACGCCCGGGCGAGCCGCGTGGAACTGGGCCAGGAACCGCGGCCAGTCCAGACCGTCCTCGGACACGACGAGGGCCGGCATCACACCCGGGAGACGAACAGGTAGGCGGACGCCTCGAGCGAGATCTCGCAGGGCGGGGCGTCGACCGCGGTCAGCTTGACCCCGAGACCACCGCCCTCGACCTGCACCTCGACCCCGGGCTTGATGCCTGCCGCCCGCAGCGTCCCCATGGTGTCGATGTCCTTCTGGATCTCTTCGCTGATCCGCTCGACGACGACCCGGGCGGAGGCGCCGTCGGTGCGCTCGATCAGGTCCCGCAGCTGGTCGTTGCCGGCCCGGAACTCCACCTTCGGCGCCTTCACACCGAGTTCCTCCAGGCCCGGGATCGGATTGCCGTACGGCGAAGCGACGGGAGCCTCCAGCAGCTCGACCAGTCGGTGCTCGACGTCGGTGGAGATGACGTGTTCCCAGCGGCACGCCTCGACGTGCACCTTCTCCCACTCCAGCCCGATCACGTCGGTCAGCAGCCGTTCCGCCAGCCGGTGCTTCCGCATCACCCGCATGGCCCGGTCCCGGCCCTCCGGGGACAGTTCGAGATGACGGTCGCCCTCGACCTTGACCAGTCCGTCCCGCTCCATCCGCGCGACCGTCTGCGAGACGGTCGGCCCGCTCTGGTGCAACCGCTCGGCGATCCGGGCCCGCAGCGGCACGATCCCCTCTTCCTCAAGCTCGAAGATGGTCCGCAGATACATCTCCGTGGTGTCGATCAAATCGCTCACGGTGCCCATTCTCCCTGATCAAACCAAAGTTACACGGCGCAGTCGTCAGCGCCCTCGGATCCAGCTGCCGCGCTGCACTGTCGAGAGGCCGCACGAACGTGTTCGTAAGACTAGAACATGGCAATCAATGCCGTCCCCGACTGCTCGACACCACGTTCCTGAGTCAGGATGCCAGCAGCGTCAGCAGTCGGGCCACTTCGGCGGCCACCGCGTCACGAGCCGGGCCGAGATACTTCCGGCTGTCCACCATGGCCGGGTTGTCGCCGAGCACGGCCCGGACCCGGTCGGTGAACACGGCGTTCAGATGGGTGGCGATGTTGATCTTCGTCATGCCGGCGGCGACGGCCCGGACGATCTCGTCGTCGGCCACCCCGGACGAGCCGTGCAGCACCAACGGCACCGGCACCGCGGCGGCCAGTTCGGCGATCAGGTCCAGGTCCAGCTTCGCGGTCCGCTCGGTCATCGCGTGCGACGAGCCGACGGCGACCGCCAGGGCGTCGACACCGGTCTCCGCGACGAAGGCGACCGCCTCGTCCGGCCGCGTCCGGGCGCCCGGCGCGTGCACGCCGTCCTTGCCGCCGACCTCGCCCAGCTCGGCCTCGACCGAGATCCCGCGGGCCCGGCACTGGGCCACCACGGCCGCCGTCTCCGCCACGTTCTCCGCGTACGGCAGCGCCGACGCGTCGAACATCACCGAGGTGAAGCCGACCTCGACCGCCTGGTCGACCAGCCCGCGCTCGGTCGCGTGATCGAGATGCACCACGGCCCGGACCGACGCCGCCTCCGCGATCGCCAGCGTCGCCAGCCCGATCGGGCGCAGCGCGCCGTGATAGCGCACGGCGTTCTGGGACACCTGCAGCACCACGTCGGCGCCGGCCTGCTCGGCGCCGGCCACCAGGGCCTCGGCGTGCTCGATGCTGAACACGTTGAACGCGCCGACCGCCTGCTGGCGCTCGGCGGCGGTCGCGAGGACGTCGGTCAGGGTCGCCAGGGTCATTCGGTCTCCAGCCAGTTCCCGGCCCGCAGCACGCGCTGCAGCCGGCCATGATCATCGACAACGCAGAGGTCGGCGGCGCGGCCGACCGTGAGCTCGCCCACCCGGTCCAGACCGTGCGCGCGGGCCGGGGTGGTCGCGGCCATCCGTGCGGCGTCGGGGACGGGCACCCCGAGCCCGACGACGAACTCGACGGCGCCGGCCATGGTCAGGGTCGAGCCCGCGATCGAGCCGGCGCTGCCGTCCGGATTGACCAGGTGCACGGCGCCGCCGGCGACCGCCACCTCCAGGTGCCCCAGTGAATACGTACCGTCGGCGAGGCCGGCCGCGGACATCGCGTCGGTGATCAACGCCACCCGGTCCGGGCCGGCGGCGTCGATCGCCAGCCTGATCACGTCCGGGTGCAGGTGGATCCCGTCGCAGATCAGTTCGACGGTCACCCGTTGATCGTCGAGCAGCCGCGGCACCGGACCTGGTTCCCGGTGATGGATCGGCCGCATCGCGTTGAACAGGTGGGTCGCCACCGTGGCACCGGCGTCGATCGCCGCCGCGGTCTGCCGCTCGTCGGAGTCGCTGTGCCCGAACGCCACCCGGATCCCGGCCCGGGTCAGCCGTTCGATCGCCTCCGGACCATGATCGAGTTCCGGGGCCAGCGTGATCATGGCGATCCGGCCGTCGCCCGCCGCCAGCACCCGGTCCAGCAGCTCGGGGGTCGGCGGGGTCAGCAGGGCCGGGTCGTGCGCTCCGCACTTGGCCGCCGAGAGGAACGGGCCCTCGAGGTGGATGCCGGCGAACGCGCCGGAGTCGACCAGCGGCACCAGGGTCTCGATCTGCTGCACCAGCAGGTCCGGCGCGGCGCTGACCAGGCTGGCGTAGCTGGTCGTGGTTCCTTTGCGGGCATGGAACTCCCGCGCCGTACGGGCCTCGTCGGCGTCCGTGGTCGGGTAGTCGCCGCCGCCACCGCCGTGCACATGGGTGTCGACGTAGCCCGGCAGCACCCAGCCCGCCACCGGTTCGCCGGAACCCGTCGAGGGGCCGAGGTCGGTGATCACACCGTCGGCGATCTTGATCCTGACGTCGGTGCGGACCCCGTCCGGCGTCACCACGCGCTCGCAACGCAGCACGGTCTCAGTCATGATCACCTCGCAGTTCGGCCCAGCCGAGCAGGCCCGCCCCGATCAGGCCGGCGTCGGCGCCGAGGCTGGCCAGCCGGAACTCCGGCACCCGCTGGAACGTCGCCGTGGCGGCGATCCGGCGCTCCACCTCGGGCAGGAACAGGTCGGCCGCACCGGACAGCCCGCCGCCGATGATGATCACCTCGGAGCCGAGCAGCGTGGTGCTCAGCAGCAGCGACTCGGTGAGCGCGTCGATCACCACGGCGAACGCGGCCAGAGCGTCCGGGTCTCCGGCGCGGGCCGCCTCGGCGACCGCGCGGGCGTCCGGGTTCGGCCCGACCTCCTCGCCGCGGGCGGCCGCGTAGCCGCGGGCCACACCGGCGGCCGAGGCCACCGTCTCCAGACAGCCGATCTGGCCGCAGGCGCACGGGGTCTCGCCGGCCGCCCGGACCCGGGTGTGGCCGATCTCGCCGGCATAGCCGCCGGCCTCGAGCAGCCGCCCGTCCACGATCATGGCCGCCGCGATGCCGGTGCCGATCGGCAGGAAGAACACGTTCTGGGCGTCCGGGCGGCCGAGCTGCCATTCGGCCAGGCCGCCGGCCCGGACGTCGTGGCCGACCGCGCCGGACAGCCCGGTGCGGTCGTGCAGCCGGTCCCGGATCGGCATCTCGGTCCAGCCGACGTTGGGCGCGGCCCGGACGGTGCCGCTGGCCGCGTCGATGATGCCGGGGACGACGATGCCGAAACCGTGGCAGGGGCCGGGTGCCGCGGCCGCCGCCTCGGCGATCCGGTCACCGAGCCAGTCGGCCAGTCCGTCCGCGCCGCCGGCCCGGTAGGTGTCCAGGCGTCGCACCGCGGAGGCGGTGCCGTCCTCGCTGACGTACCCGATCTTGGTCAGGGTGCCGCCGAGATCGACCGCGACGACGCACTCGGGCGAATCAGCCATCAAGCGTCCAGGACGACCGAGCGGCTCAGGTGCCGCGGCTCATCGGGGTTGACGCCGAGCCCGATCGCCCGGGCCACCGCGACCCGCTGGGCCAGGATCAGGTCGACCAGCGGATCAAGATCATGATCGACGAAGGTCGCGCCGGTCGCGGTCACGTCGTCGGCCAGGCCGGCCGGAGCGTCGCCGAACATCCAGACCGCACGTCCCTTGCTGGCAATGGAGATCGGGCCGTGCCGGTAGTCCATCGCCGGGTACGACTCCGCCCAGCTGGCCGAGGTCTCGCGGAACTTCAACGCCGCCTCGTGGGCGATCCCGACCGACCAGCCGCGACCCAGGAAGGTGAGCTGCTCCGCCTCCGGCAGACCCTCCGGCAGCGGCGCGGCGACCGTGTCCTTGGCCGCCGCGATCAGCGGATCAAGATCATCGCCGTACGCGGAGCGGAACAGCGCCAGCGTCGAGGTGGCGAACCGGGTCTGCACCACCGACTGCTCGTCGGCGAACGCGAGGTCGACGATCTCGTCGGCCAGATCGACCACCGGAGTGCTCAGGTCACCGGTCACGGCGACGGTGGGCACCCGGCCGCGCAGCCGGGTCAGCACGTCGAGCACCTCGGTCGTGGTGCCGGACCGGGTCAGCGCGACGACCCGGTCGTACCCGCGGTCCAGCAGCGCTTCGGAGGCCGTGTAGGCGTCGCTCTCGCCGAGCCCGCGCGCCTCGCGCCAGTGCGCGACGATCTGCGCGACGAACCAGGAGGTGCCGCAGCCGACGAAGGCGACCCGCTCCCCTGGCTTCGGCAGCCGGTCGGCCACCCGGGCGGCGCGGTCGACCGCCGTGGACCAGCAGTCGGGTTGAGAGGCGATCTCCGCCTCGACATGGAAGCTCATGGGCAACATCCTGGTCGTAATTATGCGTGTTTCGCACCCAAATGTGCAGATATGAGCATATCATGCTGATCACCATGAAAGCCGAACTCACCCGGGCGGAGCGGTTGTCGGCACTCCTCGAACGCCTCGTCTCCGCCGGGCAACTCGAGGTCGAGGACGCGGCCGCCTTCTTCGGGGTCTCCGCCGCGACGATCCGGCGCGACCTCGACTACCTGGCCGAACAGCAACTGCTCGCCCGGACCCATGGTGGCGCAGTCCCGAACACGACCAGCTACGACCTCCCGTTGCGCTACAAGACCAGCGCCCGCAGCGAGGCCAAGGCCCGGATCGCGGAGCGCGCCGTCGAACTGCTCTGGCCGGGCTGCACCGTCTCGATGAACGGCGGTACGACCACCGTCGAGGTGGCCCGCGCCCTGCCCCGGGCGGCCCGGCTCCGGGAGTCCGCGCCGGGCAGCATGGAGCCGCACGGGATCACGGTCGTCACCAACGCGCTCAACATCGCCACCGAACTGACCGTCCGCCCGTTCATCAAGATCGTCGTCTGCGGCGGCGTGGCCCGGCCGCAGAGCTACGAACTGGTCGGCGCCATCGCCGGCGAGACCCTGAGCCAGCTCACCCCGGACCTGTGCTTCCTCGGCGTCGTCGGACTCGACCCGGAGGCCGGCCTGACCACCAACGACGAGGCCGAGGCCGCGATCAACCGGGTGATGATGCAGCAGGCCAAGCGGACCGTCGTCGTCGCCGACTCCGCGAAGCTCGGCCGGGTCGACTTCTGCCGGATCTGCCGGGTCGACGAGGTCGACGCCGTACTCACCGACGCCGACGCCGACCCGGAGATCGTCGCCGCCCTCCGAGCCGCCGGCCCCGAAGTGATCCTCGCCTGACCGCCCGCCCCGCCGATCCCGCACGCAGCCGCGACCGGCGATGCGGGGACGACCCGGATCGCTGCGAGTGAAATCCGTTGACGGCCTTTTGGTCGCCGCCTACGGTGGTGGCACACGTGAAAGGAGGTGGTCCGAAGAATGAATTCTTTTGGGACTCGTGAGGTGGCGGCCAGCTAGTCGCTGACCAGGTCTTGTGACTGTCGGTCCATGACCGGCTAATCCAAAGGCCGACACCCGGACCCGCGAGCGCCAGGGCTTGTCCTCCCGGCCGTTGATCAGCCGACGCACTGAGTCGGTGGTCGACGAAGAGCTCGCGGGTTCGTCCTTTCTCTGGTAGAAGGTCGGACCATGATCACCAGGACGGTCACCATCCCCGGTGTACGGTTGCCGGCCTGGCTGGACGGGTTCCGGCGGCGACACGGTGCGTTCCGGGGCGACCTGGACGCCGGCAAGATCACGATCAACGCCGACGACGGGGCGATCGCCGTGATCACACCGCCCTTCCCTCCACTGCCGCCGGACGGCGACCCGCTCGAGACCCTGCTCGCCCATGTCGCCGCCGAGCGCCGGGTCGGCGCCCTGCTGGTCCGCCGCAGCGGGTACGCGGTCGGCGTCTTCGCCGGGTCGGCCTTGATCGTCTCGAAGGTCGGATCCCGTTACGTGCAAGGCAAGACCAAGGCCGGTGGCTGGTCGCAGCAGCGGTTCGCGCGGCGCCGGGACAACCAGGCGACCGCACTGTACGGCGACGTCGCCGATCATGCCGACCGGCTGCTCGTCCCGGAACTGAACCGACTGGACGCGGTGGCCACCGGCGGTGACCGGGCGGGCGTCGACGCCGTCCTCGATGATCATCGACTGGCACCGCTGCGCCCGTTGATCATGCCCCGGCTCTACCCGGTGCCCGACCCGAAGCTGGCTGTCCTGCAGGACCTGCCACGCCAATTCACCGCCGTCGAGATCGGCCTCAACGAGCTCGCCTGATCACGGCTGCCGGGACATCGCCTCGATCAGGGCCCGCTTGCCCTCCAGGACGACGACCAGCATCGCCTCGGCGGCGCCTTCCGCGTCCCCGCGGGTGATCGCCTGGTAGACGGCGGCGTGCGCGGCCGCGTCGTCGGCGAAGTCGACCCCGCCCTTCGCACCGGCCCGGGCCCGCTGCTGGACGTCGAAGGTGAGCCGCATGAAGTCGGCCACCAGGCGGCCGAACCGTTGCAGCAAAGCGTTGTGCGAGGCCGCGTAGACGGCCATGTGGAACTCGACGTCGGCGTCGGCGTAGCCGAGATGATCATGGGCCTGGTCCCGCATCCGGTCCACCGCGAGCTCGATCCGGCGCAGGTCGGCCATCTGCGATCGACCGGCCGCCAGCCGGGCCGCCGATGGCTCGAGCAGCTGACGGATCTCGATCAGGTCGCCCATGACCTCCTCGCCCCGGCCCTGCGCCTCGTACCAGCGCAGGATGTCACTGTCGAAGACGCCCCACAGCTCCTCCGGCCGGACCCGGGTGCCGATCTTGGGCCGGATCTCGATCAGGCCCTTCGCGGCGAGCACCTTCATCGCCTCGCGGATCACGGTCCGGCTGACCTGGTACTCGGTGATCAGTTCGGGCTCGCGCGGCAGCAGGTCACCGGGCCGGTAGCGGCCGCCGACGATCTGCCGGCCGAGGTCGTCGATCACCTGGCCCTGCCGTCCGCGCAGCGCGTACCCGCCGGGTGAGTCGCGGGCGGGCTCCCGAGCTGCCATCCGATTCCTCCGAGCGTCGCGTCAGCCGACCGGCTGCCCGGCCCGGTCGCGGGTCCGGCCGGTGCCGTCCCGGGTCTCCCCGGACGGATAGAGCTGCTGGCCGGACACCGAGATCTCCACGGTCCGCAGGTACGGTACCAGCGCGTCCAGATCGACCTCGACGCCGAGACCGGGAGCGTCCGGCGCCGCGATCTCGCCGGACGAGTCGAGGCTCAGCTCGCCGGCGGTGAGGTCGCGGGCCAGCGGAGTGGGATGCACCGGGTATTCGCTGAGCCGGTGCTCGGCCAGCCCGGCGAACGGCTGCAGTGAGGCGGACAGCGCCAGCTGCGAGGTGAAGGTGTGGTTGACGAAGGTCACCCCGCGCGCCACGGCGTGGTCCGCGACCAGCTTCGCGGCCCCGATCCCGCCGATCCGGCCGGTGTCGATCTGGACGAACCGGATCCCGCCGTGGTCGATCAGGTTCGTCGCGAGCCGGGCCTGGTGCGCGCTCTCGCCACCCGCCACGGCGACCCGTCCGCTCTGCCGGGCGAACGCGGCGTGGGCGCCGTAGTCGAGCGGATGGAACGGCTCCTCGATCCAGGTGACGCCGGCCCGCTCCAGGCTCGGCAGCCGCTCCAGGGCAGCGGCCAGGTCGGAGCCCCAGATCTGGCCGGCGTCGACCAGCAGCTGCCCGTCCGGGCCGAGACCCTCCCGGGCCGCCGCGAGCTGGTCGGCGTCGGCGGCGGCACTCCCCTCCCCGAAGCCGTTCCAGCCGACCTTGATCGCCCGGAAGCCGCGCCCGACCGCGTCCCGGGCGGCCCGCAGCGTCTCCTCCGGCGTCGCGCCGAACAGCATCGAGGCGTACGGGAGCTTCGGGTACGACCGCGGATAGCCGAGCAGCTTCCAGACCGGTTCGCCGCGAACCCGGCCGAGCAGGTCCCAGAGCGCGATCTCGATGCCGGAGAAGGTGTGCTGCGCCTGCAGCAGGTCCATGCTGTTGCGGGCCACCAGGTCGGCGATCCGGCCGATGTCCGCCGGCCCGTCGAGCCGCTCGCCGAGGACCGAGTCGGACACCGGACGGCAGACGCCGTGCGAGCGGGGCGTCACGAACGCGGCGATCGACACCAGCGGCGAGGCCTCGCACTCGCCCCAGCCCACGTGGTCCCCGGCCCGGACGCGAACGATCAGCGCGTCCTGGCTGCCGTCGGCGTCGAGCGTGATCTCAGGCATCGCCGCGTAGAAGAAGTCAACCGATTCGATCTTCATGGGTTCCTGTTCTTGTCGCCCCGAGCCGACCCACGGCCCTGACCCAGCCATTACATCGTATCTAAGAATGCTTCTGAGTCCACCTTGACTGTCCAGCAGATGTCATAAAGTATGATGAAAGCAGATTTGAGGGAGACGATGTCACAGGATCCAAGGACGGCCCTGGTCACCGGAGCCGCAGGGGGCATCGGTGCGGCGATCGCCGGCCGGCTCGGCCGCACCGGCCATGCCGTGACCTGCGTCGACGTGGACGAGCGAGCCCTGGCCGAGACCGTGGCCGGTCTGGTCCGGGACGGGATCAGCGCCACCGGCGTCACGCTCGACCTGGCCGAGCCGGACGCCGCCGGCCGGCTCGCCGCTCTGGACTGGCCGGACGGCCGGCTCGACGTGCTGGTCCACTCGGCCGGCCTGCTCGACGACACCCCGACGGTCCGCTTCGACCCGGAGCGGTACAGGCGGGTGCTGACGGTGAACCTCGACGCGGCGATCGCGATCACCCTGGCCCTGGCCGGCCGACTCGAGCGGTCCGACGCCCCGCGGGTGCTCAACATCGCCTCCATCCACGGCTTCCGAGCGGCCGAGGACTCGCTGGCGTACGCGGTGTCGAAGGGCGGGCTGGTCAACGCCACCCGAGCCCTGGCCGTGGACCTGGCCGGTCGCGGCATCCTCGTCAACGCGCTCGCGCCGGGCTTCGTCGACACGGCGATGGCCCGGCTGCCGGACGGATCGAAGGAGTACGACACGGACTGGTTCCGCTCGATCTATCTCGAGCACCGCCGGCTGCCGCGCGGCCGGCCGGCGCAACCCGAGGAGATCGCCGCGGTCGCCGAGTTCTTCGTCTCCCCGCAGAACAGCTATGTGAGCGGCCAGATCCTGGCCGTCGACGGCGGCCTGACCGCCACCTTCTGATCACCGAACCCACCAGGACATGCCATGAAACTCAGGAAAGTCGCGGCGGCGCTGGCCGCCGCCGTGTTGATCACCGGGCTGACCACGTCCTGCACCGAGGACAAGACCGGCACCCTGCTGATCTGGGACTCCGGGCTGCTCACCAAGAGCACCGACGACGGCAAGGTGGACACCGCCAAGTCGTTCCTGCACCAGGCCGCGGACCGGTTCGAGCAGGACCATCCCGGCGTCACCGTCGAGATCGTCACCACCACCGGCGACATCAGCGCGAACTCGGCCCAGTTCCAGGCCGCCTCGATCGCCGGCAACGGCCCCGACATCCGGACCGCCTACACCGGCGGCAACACGACGTCGTTCGCCGACTTCCTGCTCGACCTGGACGGCACGTTCGACGAACAGACCACGGCCGACCTGACCGGCTGGAACACGGTCCGCAAGGGCTACACCGAGGAGGGCGAGCTGCTCGGTCTGCCGTACGGCGGCGGCTCCTACTTCTACGTCTTCTACAGCAAGAAGAAGGCGGCCGCGGCCGGCCTCGACCTGAGCACCCCGCCGGCCACCTGGGAGGGCCTGCTCGCCGACGCCGAGAAGGTCAAGCAGACCGGCGAGACCCCGTTCTGGATGGGCAATCAGGAGGGGTACGTCGGCGCCTGGGTGATCGCCGCCCTGGTCGGCGGCCAGCTCGGCGGCACCGCGTTCACCGACATGTTCAACGGCACGGTGCCACTGGACGACCCGGCGATGCTGAAGGCGTACCAGGCCTACACCCAGCTGTTCTCGCGGAAGCTGACCAACCCCGACGCGGGCAGTGTCGGCAACGGCGACGCCGCCGCCGGCTTCATCCAGGGCAAGGGTGTCTTCTTCATCTCCGGCGGCTGGGACAACGCGGTGCTGGACGAGGCGCTCGGCGACGACGTCGGCGTCTTCCCGATCCCGATGCTCAGCGGTGCCCGCTACCCGGCGGCCATCGCCGGCGGTCCGAACGTCGCGGTGTCGATCACCAACTACTCGAAGAAGCAGGAGCTGGCCAAGGACTTCCTGCGGTTCCTGGCCACGCCGGAGATGATCGACACCTACGTCCGGCTGTTCCAGACCGAGCCGTCGAACAGCAAGCGCGCCGACGCGTCGGTGATCACGAATCCGCTGCTGAAGACCGAGGCGGAGACCCTGAAGCAGGCCGACGCCGTCGTCTTCCCGTACGACAACGTGATGCCGCAGGCCATGATCGACTTGTTCTACAAGGTCAACGCCAGCACCTTCATCGGCTCGACGACGCCGGAGGACGCGGTGAAGCAGTTGAAGGACGCGGGAGCCAAGGAACTGGAGCAGCGGTGACCCTGGTCCAGCCCGCCACGGCGGTCCCGGCGAGCCGTACCGGAGCGCCGGCGCCGCGCCGTCGGTCCTGGCGCGCCCGGGAGCGCTGGATCGGGCTGGCCGCCGTCGCTCCCGCGCTGGTGATCGTGGTCGGCTTCATGATCTACCCGGTGCTGTTCGCCCTGTTCCTGTCGCTCAACCGGTCCAACGGCGTCTCGTTCCGCTGGATCGGGCTGGACAACTACGTCGACCTGGTCACCGATCCGCTGGTCGGCCAGGTGCTGGTGACCAACCTCAAGTTCCTGATCTCGGTGCCGTTGGTGATCTTCGTTTCCTTGATCACCGCGGTGCTGCTGTTCGAGCGGATCCGGGGCTGGCGGTTCTTCCGGATCCTGTTCTTCCTGCCGAACGTGCTGTCGGCCGCGGTGGTCGGCATCATGTTCAAGTCGATCTTCGGCTACAACGGCCCGCTGAACGCGCTGCTGGAGGCGGCCACCGGGCGGCGGATCGATCCGTTCATCGACGGCAACACGGCGATCACGGTGATCGTGCTCGCCCTGGTCTGGTCCGGCTTCGGCTACCAGAGCCTGCTGCTGCTCAGCGGGCTGACCGCGATCCCGCCCACCGTGTTCGAGGCGGCCGCGCTGGACGGCGCCGGCTGGTGGCGGCGGCTCTGGCACGTGACGCTGCCGAACATCCGCCGGGTGCTCGGCTTCGTCTTCATCATCAACGTGCTCTACACGTTCAGTTCGCTGTTCGGGTTCGTCTTCGTGATGACCGCCGGCGGTCCCGGGTACGACACCACGACGGTCGACTATCTCGTCTACCTGAAGGCGTTCTCGAGCTCCGGCAACCTCGGCTCCGGCGCCGCGCTGGCCGTGCTGCTGTTCCTGTTCATCGGCCTGCTGACCGTGATCCAGGCCCGGTTCTTCCGGTTGTCCGGGGAGGAGTGAGCCATGGCCGAGACCAGTGCCACCCTGCCGCGGCGGGCCCGCGGGCCGATCTTCGCACTGCTGGTGGTCGTCGCGCTGACAGTGGCGTACCCGATCGTCTTCCTGGCCCTGTCGGCGTTCCGGACCAACACCGACTACCTGCGCAACCCGTTCGGGCTGCCGGCCGAGCTGACCGGGCAGAACTTCCTGGTGTTGATCAACAACTACGGCGCCGGCCGGGCCGCCCTGAACAGCCTGATCGTCGTCGGCTCGGCCTTGATCCTGGAACTGCTGCTCGCGGTCGCCGCCGGCTACGCGATGGCCAAGCTGGACGTGCCCGGGCTGCGCTGGATCAACGCCTCGTTCGTGTCGGTGATGTTGATCCCGAGCCAGGTGTTGATCATCCCGATCTACCTGATGCTGTCCCGGCTGCGGCTGGTCGGCGACCTCCCCGGGCTGGTCCTGGTCTATCTCGCGACCGGGCTGCCGTTCGCGGTCTTCTTCCTGTCGTTGACGTTCCGGGCGATCCCGGACGACGTGCTGGAGGCGGCTCGGCTGGACGGCGCCGGCTTCTTCCGGACCCTGTTCTCGGTCGTGCTGCCGATCGGCGCGTCCGGCGTCGCCACCCTGGCCGTGCTGCAGTTCCTCGGCATGTGGAACGAGCTGCTGTTCGCCTACATCCTGTTGCCGGACGACGACAAACGCCTGCTCACCCCGGCGCTGGCCCAGATCGGCGAGCGCTACCTGACCGATCAACCGCTGGTCTCGGCCGGCTTGTTGATCACCGCCCTGCCGCCGATCCTGTTGCTCGCCTTCGCATCCCGGTACGTGATGCAGGGGCTGGCCGCCGGCGTCGGCCGCTGATCGATCGGAGTGCCTGACCGATGAACCCGTCCGCGCTGTCGGCGATCCTGGAGTCGCCCGAGACCCACGCGGTGACCGCCGACCATGATCACCTGCGGGCCGAGCCCGGGGTGCACCGGATCGGCGACGGCCCGGTCTGGGAGCTGACCCTGGACCTGACGAACGTCGGTGACCAGCCGGTGACGATCACCCGGATGGATCCGCTGGCCGGGCGGCTCGCCGGGACGAACTGGCAGGCACTGGCGTTCCGGTCGGCCTGGGGCGACGAGTTCGCCCCGGTGCGCTCCGAGACCAGGGACGGCCTGTTGATCGAGTCCCGGTCCGGCCGCTCCTCGCACGGCTGGTCGCCGTGGCTCGGTCTGGAGCGGTACGGCCTCGCGGTGATCATCGCCCCGGCCTGGAGCGGCAACTGGCGGATCGAGATCGATCATGATCACCGGATCGCCGCCGGCCTCTCGCCGTGGCGGTTCGCCACCGTGCTGGCCCCCGGTGAGCGGCTGACCGCGCCGTCGGTGATCATCGCCACCGGGCCGACCCTGGACGAGGCCGCGGTCGCGCTGACCGGTGCGGTCGGCCGGCACCTGCTGCCGCGGTCGCCGGCGTCGGAGGCGCTGCCGGTGGAGTGGAACCACTGGTGGCCGTACGAGGACGCCGAGGTGACCGAGCAGGTGATCGCCGACAACGCCGAACTGGCCGCCGACCTGGGCCTCGAGGTGTGCACCGTCGACGCGGGCTGGTTCGGTGACGCCGACGCCGGCAGCGATTGGCAACTCCAGCGCGGCGACTGGGACCGGGTCAACACGGCCCGGTTCCCGAGCGGACTGGACGCCCTGGGGGCCGAGATCCGCAGGCACGGAGTGAAACCGGGGATCTGGATCGAGCTGGAGGCGATCGGGGCGGCGGCCGAGCTGCGCCGGACCCGGCCGGGCCTGGTCGCCCGGTCGGACGCGGCCCGGGATCCGAGCGCGTACCGGACGATGACCGTGTCGCTCGATCCCGACGATCCCGGTTTCCTCGGCTACGTCTGTCTCGGCTCGCCGGAGGGCCGCGCCTTCGCCGCCGAGGCCCTGGACCGGACCGTCGCGGCGATGGGCGCGGAGTGGATCAAGATCGACTTCAACATCGACCCGGACGCCGGCTGTACCCGGGATGATCATGGTCACGGGCCCGGCGACGGGCTGTTCCGCCACTATCAGGGCCTCTATGCGGTGCTCGACGCCTTCCGGGCCCGGCACCCGGACGTGATCGTCGAGGCCTGTTCGTCGGGGGGCTTGAGGATCGATCTCGGCCTGGCCCGGCACGTGCACTGTTTCTTCCTGTCCGACCCGGACTACACCGAGCACGCGCTGCAGGTGTTCTGGGGCGCCGGCCTGATGCTGCCGCCGGCGGCGATCCTGCACTGGTCCTGGTCGCAGTGGCGCAACGACTACGCCCCCTCGCAGCTGGACTTCGCCACGCTCGGCCCGGACGACTTCGACACCATGCTCCGGGCGGCGCTGCTGCACCGGTTCGGGGTGTCGCTCCGGCTCCCCGAACTGCGTTCCGACCTGCGGAACCGGCTGCGGACCCACGTCGAGCTGTTCCGGACCGTGGTCGCGCCGTTCGTCCGGGACGGGGTGCTGCGGCGGCCGGCCGGGCAGCCGCTGCGGGGCGGCGAGGGCGAGCGGGTGCCGGTGTTCCAGCTGAGCCTCGGCGACCGGCACCTGGTCGCCGGTTTCCGGCTGGCCGGTGGCGCGACGCCGGCCACTCTGCCGGTCAGCGGTCTCGACTCGGGACGGGCCTACCGGGTGACCGACCTGGCCACCGGCCGGTCGGTCCCGCTGGCCGGCCCGCGGCTGTCCGTCGTCGCCGATCGGGACTCGGTCGGTTCGTGGATCCTGCTGGTGGAGCCGGCCTAGAAGGGTGCTGAAGGATCCTCGCCGCTCGGTAGGTCAGGATCCTTCAGCACCCTTCTAAGGGGCCAGGCGAGTGATCGTCCAGCCGCCGCCGACGCGGTCGTACCGAAGTCGATCATGCATCCGGCTCGGCTGGCCCTGCCAGAACTCGATCATGGTCGGGACCACCCGGTAGCCGCCCCAGTGCGGCGGGCAGGGCACGTCGCGCTCCGCGAACCGCTCCTCCGCCGTTCGGTACGAGGCGTGCAGTTCCTCGAAGGTCACCCGGCTGGACTGGGCCGACGCCCAGGCCCCGAGTTGCGAGCCGCGCGGCCGGGTCGCGAAGTAGGCCTCCGACTCGGCCCGCGGCACCGGCGCGGCCGTACCCTCGACGCGGACCTGGCGGTGCAGCGGATACCAGCCGAACAACAGCGACGCAGCCGGCTGGCCGGCCAGTTCCCGGCCCTTGGCCGAGTCGTAGTTGGTGTAGAAGACGAAGCCGTCCTGGTCGGCCTCCTTGAGCAGCACCGTCCGGGACCGCGGCCGGCCCTCGCTGACCGTACCGACGACCATCGCGGTCGGTTCCGGCAGCACGCCGGATTCCTTGGCAGCGAAGGCCTCCGCGAGCCACGCCTCGAACAGCGGGTACGGGTTCGGCGGCGCGGCGGACTCCAGAAGATGATCACCGGTGTAGTCCACTCGCTCGGCGGCGAGATCAGGATTGCTCGGAGTGTCGGCCACAGGCCCAGTCTCGCACTCCGGTCGCTAGGGTCGACGGATGGCCACCACGGAGTACGCGATCTTCCTCAACGGCTCGTACGGCGTCGGCAAGTCGTCCACCCTGGACCACATCGGCGATCTGCTGTTCCGGACCGAGCAGCCGTTCAGCCTGATGGACGTCGACTGGTTCCACCGGTCCTGGCCGCCCGCCGACTTCGACCTCGGGAACAAGATCATCGAGGCCGAGAACATGGCCTTCGCCTGGACCAACTACCGGCGGGTCGGGCCGCGCCGTCTGGTGGTCAGCGGCGTGATCTCCGACCGGGCGATCCATGATCGCTACCGGAACGCCTTCGGACTGGAGGTCCGGCCGGTGCGGCTGGTCGCGTCGCCGGAGACCACGGAGCGGCGCCTGCACGGCCGCTACTCGGCGTCCCAGAGCGACGCGCTGAACTGGCATCTGGAGCGTCACCTGGAGCTCACCCGGCAGCTCGCCGAGGCGGACCTGGACGAGGCGGTGATCGACACCGACGAACTCTCGCCGCACCAGGTCGCAGAGCAGGTGCTGAGCCATTTCGGCCTGCTGCCGGCCGGATGGAAGAATGAGCGGACGTGACCGAGCTCAAGCTTCCCGCCGACGTGCTGCCCGCCGACGGCCGGTTCGGCTCCGGCCCGGCGAAGGTCCGGCCGGAATCGATCAAGGCGCTGGCCGTTGACCGCGCCGACCTCCTCGGCACCTCGCACCGGCAGGCACCGATCCGCCGGCTGGTCGGCGAGGTCAAGGAAGGCCTGGCCGCGCTGTTCGCCCTGCCGGACGGCTACCAGGTGGTGCTCGGCAACGGCGGCTCCACGCTGTTCTGGGACCTGGCCATCGCGTCCCTGATCCGGCGCCGCAGCGCGCACGGCAGCTTCGGCGAGTTCTCCGCGAAGTTCGCCGCGGCGGCCGCCGCGGCCCCGCACCTGGAGGATCCGGCGGTCACGTCGGCGGAGCCGGGCTCGATCGCGGTCCCGGCCGCTGTGCCGGGCGTGGACAGCTATGCCTGGGCCCACAACGAGACCTCGACCGGGGCGATCGCGCCGGTGGCCCGGGTGGCCGGCGCCGACGACGGCGCGCTGATGATCATCGACGGTACGTCGGCGGCCGGCGGTGTCCAGGTCGACGTCGCCGAGTCCGACGTGTACTACTTCGCACCGCAGAAGAGCTTCGGCTCCGACGGCGGGCTCTGGCTGGCGCTGCTGTCGCCCGCCGCGCTGGACCGGGCCGCCGAGATCGCGGCGACCGACCGCTGGATCCCGGAGAGCCTCAGCCTCGCCACGGCGATCGACAACTCGGCCAAGGACCAGACCCTGAACACCCCGGCGATCGCGACGTTGATCATGCTCGCCGACCAGGTGAACTGGCTCAATGATCATGGTGGCCTGGCCTTCGCCGCCGCCCGGACCGCGGAGTCGTCGACCCGGCTCTACGACTGGGCGGACGCGTCGCCGGTCGCCACCCCGTTCGTCGCCGATCCGGCGCAGCGCTCCCCCGTCGTCGGCACGGTCGACTTCACCGGCGTCGACGCGGCCCGGATCGCCGCCGTGCTGCGCGAGAACGGAGTCGTGGACACGGAGCCGTACCGGAAACTGGGCCGGAACCAGCTCCGGGTCGGGATGTACCCGAACGTCGACCCGGACGACGTCAGCCGACTCTGCACCTGCATCGACTGGATCCTGGAGCGCCTCGCCGGCTGATCTTCCTCGGACGCGTCGGCGGAGTGAGGCCGGCGGTTGGGTGCTCGTCGTCGGACCCCGATCCGAGGGGCGGCCGGCGGAGCGGCCGCCCGATCGAGCACAACTGACCGCTCAGCGGCCCTTGAGCAGGGCGACGACGAGGCCGGCGATCAGGGCGACCACGGCGGCCGCGCCGAGCGAGAACATGGTGCCGACGCGGCTCGGCCCGGCGGTCGGCGGCGCGGTCTCGGACGGTTCCGGCGCCGGGGCGCTGGACGACGGCTTCGGGGTCTTCGACTCCTTCTTCGGCGGCGTGCTCGATCCCTCCGAGGCCTTCTTGACCTCGTCGGGAATGGCGACCTGGAGCACCTCGGAATTCTTGCCCTCGCTGCCGACCAGCAGGTTCTCGCCGTCCAGCGAGACGGTGATCGACTCGCCCTGCCGCTGGAACGGCAGCGGTTCCCGGCCGATCACCTCGAAGTTGTCGGTGTCGTAGATCTCGACCGAGACGTAGGTACGGAGCGCGAAGCCCTGGCCGTCCGGCAGCGCGACCGCATCGGTGACGAAGGCCGGCGCGTCGGCGACCCGTTCCAGCTCGTTGACACCCTGCCGGGACGGGTTCTCCGGCGCCGCGTAGATGCCGCCGTCGCCCTCCTTGCTGACGATGTAGAGCCGGCCGTCGTCGTCGACGAACAGGGCCTCGGCGTCCCGTGGGCCGTCCGGGTACTTGAAGTCGTACGAGCGGTACTGGCGCGACTCGGAACTCGGTTCGGCATCGTCGAAGTAGTAGACCGTGACGAACTCGCGCTCGGCGTCGTTGTCGCCGATGTCGGCCAGGTAGAGCCGGCCGTCATGGAACGCGACTGCCTCGATGTCGGTCGGCTCGCCGCGGAAGGACAAGGTGCCGGTGACCTCGCCGTCCGGGTCGAGCGCGAACGCCCGACCCTCGTCGCCGGAGTCGTTGACGGTCCAGTAGCGCTCGTTGTCGAAGTCGGTCGCCAGCCCGGACGACTCCTCGATCCGCTCGTCGCTGATCGTGAACGCCACCTTGTCCTCGGCCGCCGCCGGGCGCGGCGTCGCCGCCCACAACCCGGCCGAGAGCGGCAGCAGGATCAGCGCCGACACCAGGACGCGCCCGGCCGTCCGCATCATCCGTTGGTCCTCCGTTCCGGCGATTCACCCGCCCACAGAGAGTACGTGATCCCCCCACGCGCGCCGAGTGCTGGCCCAGCGCGCGGTCGCTCTTTACGCTTCAACCATGGAACTCGCCGGGTTGCCGCTGCACCCTCTGGTCGTGCACGCGGTCGTCGTCTTCGTCCCGCTGTCGGCACTCGGCGCGGTCGCCATCGCGGTCTCGGTCTGGATCCGCCGCCGGTACGGCTGGCTGACCACGGCCTTCGCGCTGGTGGCCGCCGGGTCGACCTTCGTGGCGCAGCAGGCCGGCGCCCACCTGTACGAGACCTTCCCGCGCCCGACCGCGGAGATGACCAGCCACATGGAGATCGCCGGCGGCCTACTGCCGTGGGTGGTGCTGCTGTTCGTCGGCGCCGCCGCGGTGACCGTGCTCCAGTTCCTGATCGACAGGTCCGACGCCGCGCCGGTGCTCTGGCAGCGGATCGCCACCTGGGTCGGGATGGCGCTCTCGGTGGTGGCCGGGGTCGGCGCGACCGTCCAGGTGGTGCGCGCGGGCCACTCCGGCTCGACGGCCGTGTGGGGCTGAGTCAGCCGAGCTGCTGCCAGAGGGCGGCGATCACGATCACGGCAAGAAGTCCGATCAGCACGCCGGAGACGATCGCGCGCCTGGTCCGCGGGGTCACCGGTCCATCCTCGCTCGCCGGACCGGCCGATCGAAAATCCACAGGTCGGTGAGCCGCGCCGACTCTGGCGACCCTCGTCGCGGCTCCATTACGGTTCTGCCATGGGAGAGCTTCGGCTGTACGCGATCGGGATCGATGAGGTCCGCGGCATGTTCGGCGCCCGTCCCGAGCAGGCGGCCCGGCTGCGTGAGGTGGCGCAGCGTGCCCTGGAGCCTGCCCCGGCCGCCCCGTCCGGCGGACTGCTGTCCCGGCTCGGCCCGATCTTCCGGCGCGACACGTCCGCCCCGGTGCTGTCCCCGACCCAACCGCTGCCGGCCGACCTGGACGCGTTGCTCGGCGGCTCCTACATCCCGCCGGACCGGGTCGGCGCGACCTGGCGGCTGCTGGAGATCCTGGTCGCCGGTTCGGCCTGGGGCGCCACCAAGCTCGAGCTGACCTCCCGGTCGCTGGACGACCTCGACTTCGCGCTGGCCCGGGGCGGCGTCTCGGCCGCGGTCGGGCTGCGGCACCTGCTCAACTCCCCGACCAGCGTCAACCTGGTGCCGGTGCAGGGCCTGGTGGTCGGCTACCACCCGTACCCGAAGGCGCTCGGGATGGCGTCGGCGTACCGGTCGGCGATGCCGGAGATCAAGACGCCGGAGCAGCAGGAGCTGATCTCCGGCCTGGTCAGCTGGCTGGACGGGTTCGTGCACTGGGCCGGGGTGGCGCAGCAGCTCGGCCGGCCGACGCCGGACCTGATCGGGTTCTGGGTCGTCGGCTGACGGCCCTTCGACGGGCTCAGGGCACGGGAGCCAGGCACGGGAGCGGGGGCTCAGGGCACGGGTTGGCCGTGCTCGGGCCGCTCGGCGAGCCAGTCCTCCTCGGTGGCCACCCGCTCCGGGTGCCGTCGGCTCCGGGCCAGGAATCCTGCGCCGTGCTGCGGCATCGGGTCCTGGTCGGTCGGCTGGTAACGCAGGTCGACGCTCCACCGGACGTGGTCGGAGTCGTTCGGCGTCGAGCTGTGCACCAGCCGGTCGTTGAACAGGATCGCCGTCCCGGCCCGCACCGGCAGGGCGACGACCCGGCTCGGCTCGAGGTCGAGCTCGCCGGCCCCGAGGGTCAGGTAGCCGGTGCCGGACTGCTGCTCGGCCTCGTACGTCATCACCCGGTGCCGCTGCGTCCGCGGGTAGACGTGCAGGCAGCCGTTCTCCAGGGTGGCGTCGACGAAGGAGATCCAGACCGTGATCACCGGGTTCGAGTTGGCGTCCGGCCAGTACGACTTGTCCTGGTGCCAGGGCACCGCGCCGGCGGCGATCCGCGGCACCTTGGGCCGGACGTTGTAGACCGGGTTGGCGAAGATCTCCGGGCCGATCAGGCTCTCCACCGCGTCGAGGATCCTCGGGTTGCTCATCAGCGTGTGATAGCCGGCGATCCGGTCCCGCCAGCTGCGCCCGTACTCCAGGAAGTCGTCGCCGGTCAGGCCGTCGAACAACCGCGCCAGCCGGTACGGGAAGCCGACCTCGGTCAGCGGGTCGTCGATCTTGCCGGCGGCCAGCAGGTCGGCCGCGATCCGGTCCACCTTCTCGGTCAGCGCGGCCCGGACCGGTGCCATGTCGGCGTCGTCGAGCAGCCCGTCGAGGACCAGATAGCCCTCGGTGTCGTACCGGAGGACCTGGTCCTGGGTCAGGCTCCCGTGGTTGCCGGCACGCATCCGGGCGTTGCCGAGTTGATCATCGTTGCGGCTGATCGCTGCTCTCATGGCTTGTGAGCTTACGAATCTCCGCCGCCCGGGTCGTGGTCAAGACCGATCGGCTGGTGGTAGAAACCGATCATGTCCGCATCGTTCGTCCCGCTCCGGCTCGAGGCACCGCCGGAGGTGGTGGGCGTCGGCGTCGGCCGGCATGGGCTGCGGGAACGGGTCGAGCAGTGGCTGTTGCCGGAACTCCATTCCGTCCACCTGTACGACTACGACGCGGAGGTCGTCGTCGCGGGCGTCGGCTACCCGATCGAGCCGGGATCGCTCAGCATCATCCCGGCCGGGGCACCGATGGAGTTCCGGTATCGCGGGCCGTCGGAGCACGTGTACGCCCACCTCAGGCTGCCGCGCGCCGGCCGGGCCGTGGCGGCACCGATCATGCAGAACCTCGGCGACGACGCCGCCTCCGTCCGGGCCCGGCTCACCGCGATCGTGGTGGCACCGGCCGCCCGGCGGTCGGCCGAACTCTGGTCGCTGCTCTGGCGGGCGGCGACCGGTCCGGCGGGGCCCGATCCCGGAGCCGGCCCGGACCACCCGGCGGTCGCGGCGGCGGTGGGCTTCATCGAGGGGAATCTGGCCCGGCGGATCACCGTGGAGCGGGTGGCGGGCGCGGCGCATGTGTCGGCCAGCCATCTGAATCGGCTGTTCCGAACGGGATTCGGCGTCGGGGTCGCCGGCTATGTCCGGCGGCGCCGGGCGGACCAGGTGCAGCACCTGCTCCGGGATACGACACAGTCGATCGGGTCGGTCGCGGCGAGCATCGGAATCGGCGACCTGCAGACGTTCAACAAGTTCTGCCGGGCCAGGCTGGGCGCCTCGCCGCGGCAGCTCCGGGAGGGCCGGAGTTAGCCGGTCTGCTCGCGTACGAAGAGGTCTCCGGTCTGCGCATTCCAGATGCGGTCCTGCTGCGGCAGGTCGGCGCCGGAGTAGTGGTCCGGGATGTCGATCTTGGTTCCCGCGGCGTAGAACGCACCGAAAGGCGCGCCCTCGAACGAGTACTGAAGTCCTCCGTCCTCCTGCCGGAAAGGCTTGCCCACGATCGTGTAGCTCGATCCGTCGTCGTAGGTGACCTTGGGCAGCTTCACCGTGAGGCAACGCTTCGCGTTGCTCTGCTTCGTCGGGCACCAGGTGCCCTCGACGGTCCCCCTGGCCTTCTCCGGGTTCGCCGACGTCGGAGTCGGGGTCGGCGTCGGTGTGGGTGTGGCTGGCGGGGTGGGCGTGGCGGTCTCGGCGGACGGCTGGGTCGCGGACGGTGACGCGGCGGAATCCGACGGTGGCGCGGTCGAGCAGGCGGACAGCGCGATGAGGGCGGCCAGGCCGATCGCGGCGGCCGGCGGGACGCGGTGCCGGATCATGATGCCTGGCTCAGAGCCACTTCTTCTTGACCTCGGCCTCGAGGTCGATGTCGTACTTCCGGGCGAGCAGCAGGACGTGCGCGAACACGTCGGCCATCTCCTCGCCGAGCAGGTCGTCGACGTCGGCGGCGTCCAGGCCGTGGTCCCGGGACTGGCCGCTGCGCATCAGGTAGGCCCGGGTCAGCTCCCCGACCTCCTCGTTGAGCTTGAGCATCAGCCAGTCCGGAGTCCGGTCGATCTTGAAATGCCGGGCGTACGACTCCGACCGCGACTCGACGGCATCAGACAGTTCGCGCAACTCCATGCTGGCGAGCCTACGGGGTCGGCTGCCCCGGCACCGGACCACCTCGCCTGGCCCGGTTGGTGATCAGGAACACCACCGCGGCGGCCAGGCCGGTCAGCCAGCCCCAGTACAGTCCCCAGCCGCCGCCCGCGCTGATCCGCTGCAGCACCAGCTGCCCGACCATCTCCGCCGGGTACTCGAAGTCGAGCGCCACCAGGGGTGACGTGGCCAGCGCCGCCAGCCAGCCGGCCAGGACCACCGCGATCCAGCCGCCGAACAGGACCGCCGCGAACCCGTACCGCGGCGACGCGGCGCGGGCCACCAGCCAGACGATCAACGCCACCACGACCGCGACGACGACGAGTGCGACCAGCGTCGCCACCAGCCCGGCCGGCCGGAGACGGATCGGCAGCGAGATCGGCGTACCGAACAGCAGCCGCAGCGGCATCGCCTCCACCGCCGCCAGCGCCATCAGGTAGTTGATCACGCTGCAGACCAGGCCGCCGAGCGGCGCCAGGACTGCTGCCGTGATCATGGCGGCAGCCGCTCTCGGCCGGGGCGGTGCGGATCCAGGTTGAGACATCGCAGCAGGATAGTGGCCCGCCCGGAGGTTCGGGAGGAGAGCGACCGGGCACACTACGGCCATGGGAGAACGCCCGCCTTTCGCGCCCCGCGCCGTCCGGACGTTCGCGCCGGAGCCGATCCCGCTGCAGACGGTACGTGAGCTGATCGACCGCGCCCGGTGGACGGGGTCGGCGCGCAACGGGCAGCCGTGGCGCTTCGCAGCGGTCCGGGACCCGCGCCGTCAGGATCAGCTCGCGCGGCTCGGCGCCTACGCCGGGCTGCTCCGGCACGCTCCGGCCGTGCTGGTCCTGCTCAGTCCGACCGAGGAGGGCCGAGACACCGCCTTCGATCTCGGTCGGGTTGCGCAGTCGATCATGATCGCCGCCGCCGAGTCCGGCCTGGGCAGCTGCGTGGTCAGCCTGTATCCGGAGCCCAACGCGGACCGGGCAGCCCGGCTGGTCGACGCCGAGCCGGGCTGGTCCGCGCACCATGCGATCGCCCTGGGCCGGCCCCAGCCCGCACCGAGCGGCCGATCCGCGATCGCCGTCGGACGCCGGCCCACCGCCGACCTGCTGCGCCGGGTTGGCGACTGGCCGGACTGACACCGGGCAGGCTGGATCTGTCGGTCCGGCGGCCCGCCGGACAGGCCCGACACGCAGCCGCGGAACTGCCCCGGGCCGACTCGCGGTAGGCCTTCGGTGGGCTTGGTCCAGCGGACCTTGACGCGATTTCTCTTCTAACGGGCCCCGAACGATCGTTCAAGCGCTTAACCGGTCGGTGCAAAGAGAAATCGTGACATCGGAAATGGGCACGACCGCGGACCGGGCGGCCCGGCTGGTCGACGCCGAGCCCGGCTGGTTCGCCTTCCGCGCGATCGCGGCCGGTCCCCGCCCGCGTCAAGCGGACGGTCCGCGATTCCGGTCGGTCGCCGGCCCACCTGCTTCACAGGGTCGGCGACTGGAGCGCCTGACCGGGACGAGGTCAGCCGGGGTTGATCACCAGGACCAGGTCGCCGCCCTCGGCCTGCTGGACGCGGCCGATGGCGAGCCGTTGCACGGTGCCGGCGATCGGCGCCGTGATCGAGGCCTCCATCTTCATCGCCTCGATGGTGGCCACGGTCGCGCCGGCCTCGACCTTGTCGCCCTCGGCGACGGTCACGCTGACCACGCCGGCGAACGGCGCGGCCACGTGGCCCGGGTTGCCGTTGTCGGCCCGCTCGGCGGCCTTCACGTCGACCTTGATCGAGTTGTCGCGGACCCGGATCGGCCGCAGCTGGCCGTTCAGGGTGCACATGACGGTCCGCAGGCCGCGCTCGTCGGCCTCGCCGATCGCCTCCAGGCCCAAGATCAAGCTGACGCCCTTGCCGATCCGGGCGACGTGTTCCTCGCCCGGGCGCAGGCCGTACAGGTAGTCGATCGTGTCGAGCCGGCCGACGTCGCCGTACGTCTCGCGGGCCGCCTCGAAGTCCTTCGAGGGTCCGGGGAACAGCAGCCGGTTCAGGGTGATCTGGCGGTCCCGGCCGGGCTTGTCCAGCGCGGCCGAGTCGTCCTCGGACAGGTCGGCCCGGGCTGGCGGCACCTTGCGGCCCTGCAGCGCCTTGCTCCGGAACGGTTCCGGCCAGCCGCCGGGCGGGTCGCCCAGTTCGCCGTTCAGGAAGCCGATCACGGAGTCCGGCACGTCGTAGTTCTCCGGGTGCTCGGCGAACTCGGCCGGATCCGCGCCCGCCGCGACCAGGTGCAGAGCAAGATCACCGACGACCTTCGAGGACGGCGTGACCTTGGTCGGCCGCCCGAGGATCTTGTTCGCGGCGGTGTACATCGCCTCGATCTGCTCGAACTTGTCGCCGAGCCCGAGCGCGATCGCCTGCTGGCGCAGGTTGGACAGCTGACCGCCCGGGATCTCATGATCGTAAACGCGGCCGGTCGGGCTGGGCAGGCCGGACTCGAACGGCAGGTACGCCCTCCGCACCGCCTCCCAGTACGGCTCCAGGTCCATCACCGCACGAAGATCGAGATTCGTCGCACGCTCGGTGTGCTGCAGCGCCGCGACCAGGGCCGACGCGGGCGGCTGGCTGGTCGTCGACGACATCGGCGCGCTCGCCACGTCGACCGCGTCCACCCCGGCGTCCACGGCCGCCAGCAGGGTGGCCAGCTGGCCGCCCGCGGTGTCGTGGGTGTGCAGGTGCACCGGCAGGGCGAACCGCTCCCGGAGCGCGGTGACCAGGGTCCGCGCGGCCGGCGGCCGGAGCAACCCGGCCATGTCCTTGATCGCCAGGATGTGCGCGCCGGCGTCGACGATCTTCTCGGCCAACCGGAGGTAGTAGTCCAGCGTGTAGAGGTCCTCGGCCGGATCGCTCAGGTCGGCCGTGTAGCAGAGGGCGACCTCGGCGACCGTGGTCCCGGTCTCCCGGACCGCCTCGATCGCCGGCCGCATCTGCTCGACGTCGTTCAGCGCGTCGAAGATCCGGAAGATGTCGATCCCGGTCTCGGCGGCCTCGGCGACGAACGCGCTGGTCACCTTCTCCGGGTACGGGGTGTAGCCGACCGTGTTCCGCCCGCGCAGCAGCATCTGCAGGCACAGGCCCGGCATGTTGTAGCGCAGCGCGGCCAGCCGCTCCCACGGATCCTCGTTGAGGAACCGCAGCGCGACGTCGTACGTGGCGCCGCCCCAGCACTCCACCGAGAACAGCTCCGGCGTCATCCGGCCCACGTACGGCGCGATCCGGAGCATGTCCTTGGTCCGCAGCCGGGTCGCCAGCAGCGACTGGTGCGCGTCTCGGAAGGTGGTGTCGGTGACCTCGACCCCGGTCCGGTTCCGCAGGTCGGCGGCGAACCCCTCCGGGCCGAGCTCGAGCAGCCGCTGCCGCGAACCGTGCGGCGACGGTTGATCGAGATCGATGCCGGGCGGCCGCTTCTCCCCCGGATCGAGCAGGGTCGGCGCCTTGCCGTACGGCTGGTTGACCGTCACCTCGGCCAGCCAGCGCAGCAGCCGGGTGCCGCGGTCGGCCGGCGCGTGAGTGGTCAGCAGCTGCGGCCGCTGCTCGATGAAGCCGGTCGAGACGTCCCCGACCAGGAAGTCGTGATCTTCCAGAACGGCTTGCAGGAAAGGAATGTTGGTACTGACGCCGCGGATCCGGAACTCCGCCAGCGCGCGCCGGGCCCGGGCCACCGCGGCCTGGAAGGTCCGGCCGCGGCAGGTCAGCTTGACCAGCATCGAGTCGAAGTGGGCACTGATCTCGGCGCCGGTCGCCGCGGTGCCGCCGTCCAGCCGGACGCCTGCTCCACCGGCCGACCGGTACGCGGTGATCGTCCCGGTGTCCGGCCGGAACCCGTTGGCCGGGTCCTCGGTGGTGATCCGGCACTGCAGCGCGGCGCCGTTGATCCGGACCACGTCCTGGCTCAGACCAAGATCATCGAGGGACTCGCCCGACGCGATCCGCATCTGCGCCTGGACCAGGTCGACGTCGGTGATCTCCTCGGTGACCGTGTGCTCGACCTGGATCCGCGGGTTCATCTCGATGAACACGTGCTGGCCGGCCCGCTCGCCCTCGGTCTCGACCAGGAACTCGACGGTGCCGGCGCAGGAGTAGCCGAGCGACTTGGCGAAGGCGACCGCGTCGCGGCAGAGCGCCTCGCGCAGTTCGGTGGAGATGTTGGGGGCCGGCGCGATCTCGACGACCTTCTGGTGCCGCCGCTGGATCGAGCAGTCGCGCTCGAACAGGTGCATCGTGTTGCCGTCGTTGTCGGCCAGGATCTGCACCTCGATGTGCCGCGGCCGGCCGACCGCCTGCTCGATGAAGACGGTCGGGTCGCCGAACGCGCCCTCGGCCTCGCGCATGGCGGCGGCCAGTGCCTCCGGCAGCGCGGCCGGATCGTCGACCCGCCGCATGCCGCGGCCACCACCACCGGCGACGGCCTTGACGAAGACCGGGAAACCGATCTCGGCGGCGCCCGCGAGCAGCGTCTCCGCATCGTCGGACGGCGGGGTGGAGCGCAGCGTCGGGATGCCGGCGGCCTTGGCCGCGGCCAGCGCGCGCACCTTGTTGCCGGCCAGCTCGAGCACGTCGGCCGGCGGGCCGATGAAGGTGATCCCGGCCTCGGCGCAGGCCCTGGCCAGGTCCGGGTTCTCGCTCAGGAAGCCATACCCGGGATAGATCGCGTCGGCACCGCACTCCTTGGCCGCGCGGATGATCTCCGCGACGTCCAGGTAGGCCCGGACCGGGTGTCCCTTCGACCCGATCAGGTACGCCTCGTCCGCCTTGATCCGGTGGACGGCGTTGCGATCCTCGTACGGATAGACGGCGACGGTGGCCGCCCCCAACTCGTACGCGGCGCGGAAGGCTCGGACGGCGATTTCGCCCCGATTGGCGACCAAGACCTTGGCGAACATGCCCCTGAATCTATCTTCCGCGCGCCGCGCCCCCGAATCCGCGGGCCGGGGATGGACACCTCGGGACGGGCCGGGGAATCAGCCGACGGAGACCGCGGCGAGGCCGAACCGGACGGTGATCCGGCCGGTGACCCGCTGCGGCTGCGGCTCCAGATCGAGCTCCACCTCGTCGGCCATGCCGCCGGCGGCGCGGGCGTACATGGCCAGCGGGCGCGGACCGCCGAAGCCCTCCTCGAGATCGGAGATCTCCAGCAGCTCGGCGATCCGGCCCCCGAAGCCGGCCGCGTAGTCCGCAGCCCGCGACCGCGCGTCCTCGATCGCGGCGAGCCGGGCCTCCCGATAGACCGGATTGTCCGGGCGCAGCGACCAGTCGGGCCCGTCCACCTGCCCGTTGGGCAGCTCGACCACGGCCAGCAGCAACGGCGAGAGGGCGTCGAAGTCGTGCACGACCACGCGGGTGTGCTGGCTGCCCCGATAGCCCGTGATCTTGGTCTGGCTGCGCCGGTGGAACACCGGGCCGACATGGGCCCCGGTGGTGGCCCGTTCCTCGATCGCGGCGGCGTGGCTGTCCATCACCTCGGTCAGGCCGGAACCGGACCTGGCCAGTTCGGCGAAGACCGCCCGGGCGTCGGCCGCGGCGGCGTGCAGGGTGATCCGCAGTTCGGCAAGATCGGGCGGAACGTCGAGTTCCGCCTCGCCGCGGACGGTGACGATCGGTGTGGTCATAGGCAGAAGCTACCCGCGGTTATCGTCGGCGGGTGGAGATCTGGTCATCCCTCGTGTCGTTCGGTCTGCTGGCCGCCCTGATGGCGATCATTCCCGGCCTGGACACCACGCTGGTGCTGCGGTCGGCGATCAGCCGCGGCCGCGGGTACGCCTTCGCGGCAGCCCTCGGGATCGGCACCGGTGCGCTGATCTGGGGACTCGCGGCGGCCGCCGGAGCCTCCGCCCTGCTGGCCGCCTCCGAACTCGGGTACCGGCTGCTCACCCTGGCCGGGGCCGGCTACCTGTGCTGGCTCGGCCTCACCCTGCTGCTGCGTACGCTGCGCCGCCGCGATCCGGACGGAGCGGCGATCGCCCATGATCATCCGGCGCCTGACCGTTCGCCGGTCCGGGGCTGGTTGTCCGGGATCGGCACCAATCTGCTGAACCCCAAGATCGGCGCGTTCTATCTGGCCACACTGCCCCAGTTCATCCCGGAAGGCACGTCGCCGCTGTTGGTCGGCGCGCTGCTGGCGACCGAGCACAGCCTGCTCAGCCTGGTCTGGTTCGCCATGATCATCTTCGGTGCCGAGCTGGCCGGGCGCTGGCTGCGCCGGCCGGCCGTGATCAGGTGGTGCGACCGCGTCTGCGGGGTCGTCCTGGTCGGCTTCGGTGTCAAGCTCGCCCTGCAGCCGAGGCTCGGCTGACCGAACCCCTAGATTGGTGACCATGATCGATTCGGTGATCCGCGTCGGCGTGGTCGGTGCCGGTGGCAACACCAAGCTGCACCACCTGCCCAAGCTGCAGGCGATCGAGGGCGTCGAGGTGGTCGCGGTGAGCAACCGCTCGGTGGCCTCCGGCGAGGCGGTCGCCGGCGAGTTCGGCATCCCGCGGGTCGCCGCGCACTGGACCGAACTGATCGCCGACCCGGAGCTCGACGCGATCGTGATCGGCACCTGGCCCAACCTGCACGCGCAGGTCACGATCGCCGCCCTGGAAGCCGGGAAGCACGTGCTGTGCGAGGCCCGGCTGGCCCGCAACGTGGCCGAGGCGAAGCTGATGATCGCCGCCGCCGAGCGCCGGCCCCGGTTGATCACCCAGGTCGTCCCGTCGCCGTTCACGCTGGCGTACGACGCGACGATCTCCCGGTTGCTCGGCGAGGGCTACCTCGGCGACCTGGTCGCGGTAGAGATCACCGACCGGTCCGGCTTCACCGACCCGACGACGCCCCGGACCTGGCGACAGACCACGGCGATCTCCGGCGTGAACGTGATGTCGCTCGGCATCTGGTACGAGGCGCTGCAGCGCTGGCTGGGCGACGCGGCCTGGGTGATGGCCGCCGGCCGGACCATGATCACCAGGCGGCCCGGCGGGGACGGCGCGAGCGAGTTCGTCGACGTACCGGACCATCTCGACGTGATCGGCGCCCTGCCCTCCGGCGCCCAGCTGCGGATCGCGGTCTCCCAGGTCACCGGTCACGCGCCGGCCAACGGCGTCTGGCTGTACGGCACCGACGGCACCCTCCGGCTCACCGCGGACGGACTCCGCGGCGCCCGCCGCGGCGAGGCCGAGCCGACCAGGATCGACATCCCGGACACCGAGCGGATCGGCTGGCGGGTCGAGGAGGAGTTCATCGGCGCCATCCGCGGCACCGAGCCGGTGCGGCGCACCACCTTCGCCGACGGGCTGGGCTATCTGACCTTCACCGAGGCCGTCTGGCGCAGCCTCCGGGAACGCCGGGTGGTCCACCTGAGCGAACTCGCCTGAAGCACCCGACCCGCCGGCGTCGCCCTGCGATGATGAGCACGTGGATCACGTACCGCTGTACGAGCGGCTGGTGTGGAACGAACTGAGTTCTGGATCCGACCTCGCCGCCAACGGCAGCGTGACCGTCGAAGGCGTGATGCGTGGCTTCGTCAGGGACGGCCGGGTCGTCCTCCTGTTCGACGAGCAGCGCGTCCCGGAGCTGGTCGACCGAGAGCTCGGGACGACGTACCCGGCGAACAACAAGCCGGGCTGGCTCATGGTCGACCCCGGCGTCGACGAGGCGACCTTCCGCGAGCTGTTCCACGAAGCGGTGGGAGCCGAGGCACGGGCCTCGCTCCTGGCCGAGTTCAGGGCGGCGATCGCCCGGGACCTCCTGGCCCTGCCGGAGCTGGGCGAGCCGGACTGGGACACGTACGTCCTGGCGGTCGAGCCGTCGGCGGACTCGGTCGCGATGGTGGCCCACCGGTACGCCGAGTCGGGTCCGCCGGTGCCCACCGCGCCGCCCGATGACGACCTGTACCGGGAACTGCACGACCGGATCCGAGGCGTCCAGGGCGAAGCGTGGGACGCAGCGATCGTGATGCTGCACCGGATGACCGGGCGAGTCGCGCTGCGCTTCGCGTACGGTCGGGCAGCCGACGAGTGGCGGCCGGCCCTCGCCGGCCGGGAGCGCCTCGCCGAGGCACTCCGGCCCGGCCCGGAGGACTTCCCCGGCGTCCCGTTGCTCACGGCTCCGGTGCATCTCAACGAAGACGTCAACCTGGCCGTCGGGGACCGGACCCGGACCAGGCCGAGCCCGGCCGCCTGGCCCGAGGTCTCCCGGCACCGGCATGCGGTCTGGGCGGGGCGGGCCGCCGACGGGGCGTTCGGCCTGCTCGTCCGGTCGCGCGACTCGGATCCGGAGGCCCGGGAGATCAGGTACGAGGCGATCGGCCTGGTGCAGCTGAGTGGCGTCGCCCGCCGCGCCGACGGCGGGTTCGAAGCCCAGGTGGAATGGGTTCCGGCGCCGCCGGCCGACGACCTCGATGGTGTGGTCGACCGGGCGGAGCTACGGCAGCTGGTGCGGCGGGCGTCCGACCGCGACCCCACCTTCGTCACCGGTTGGCGACGCGCCGAGTTGCCGGCGCCGACGGCGCTGGAGGATCTGCCCTACGGCGCCGTCGCCGAGGATCTGCTGCGCCGACTGGCGATGCCGCTCTCGACGCGGATCGAGCTGATGGCCCGACCGGGGCGGGAGCGGTTCGATGCCCTGATCCGCCGGCTCCGCGAGATTGCCGACGGGATCCCGCCGGCGGCGCAGACCGCGCAGCGGCTCGATCGTCCGCTGACCGACCTCCCGTCGGAGCCGGTCCCGGTCCTGGCCAACGACATCTGGCTCACGCCCGGCGCGGTGTCGACGATCACCGCCAGCGCCTTCATCGCCGAGAAGGCCTTCGCGGCGGGCTGGCTCGCCTTCACCGCCGACCTCACGGTGGGCCGGGTCGCGATGGCCACCCGGCCGCTGCGGCGCTCCGACACGGTCAACGCCGACGGGTTCTACACGCTGACCACCGACCAGATCCGGCCCGCGATCGTGAGCGCGGTCCTCCCCGGCGAGGCGGGCCGTTCGGTGGTCGAGCTGACACCCGCACCGTCGGCCGAGGAAGCCGCGGGCCGGGGGTTGCCGGAGCCGGACGACGAGCGGCGACGCCTCTCGACCTACCTCGGGCTGCTGCATCGTGCCGCTGCAAGGGATGCGCGGGTGATGGGGACCGCCTCCGGCACCGCCTATCGGCTGTGGGAGGCAGGCCGCTTCACGTCGCTGCGGACCCTGATGTCATGGCAGATCGGCCAGCTGGGCTTCGGTGCGCAGACGGTGCTGGATCTGCAGGCGATCGCCTGGCCCGCCCGGTTCAGTGCCCTCACCCGGGTGCTGCAGGCGGTGGCCGACGGCCGGCGGCTCGACGAGGCGAGGGCTGTGGCGGCCGAGGTCGCCGCAGCGGCGCTGCCCGGCGACCGCTAACTCGAGCACCGTGAGCCGGCCTCAGCTCAGGATGGCGAGCCCGTTCAGGTGCCAGTGCTGACCGGGCACGCCGGAGAACTCGAGGTCGATCGTACGACCTCCGGTCACCGCAACGGTCAGCCAGGCGAAGGAGCCGCCGAGCAGGAACTCGCTGACCGCGACCACCGTGCCGTCCAGCTTGACCGTGGTCGGGAACGAGTCGTGCACGTCGCCGGTGAGCAGGTGCAGTTCATGATCACCGGCCGGCACGGTGAGCCGCAGCGTCCGGGCCCTGGTGTCGTTGACGAAGTCGCGCAGCAGCGGATCGGCGATGTTGCGGTCCCGCGATTGGGGCGCGCCACCGACCCAGCCGTACGGCGCGCCGTCGGCCCAGACGTCCGACGGTGACAGTCGGCGGTACCCGTCCAGCACCGGCGAGGTCGCCGAGCCGGCGTCGACCGCGAGCAGGCAGCGATCGCCGGCCGGCGCGGTGATCACCGGCTGCTCGGCGATCAGCGCGGGCAGGTCACCTGAGCGCAGGGTGGGCCGGAGGGTCAGCACCTGCGGCGGCAGCGACGGGGTCACCGGGACGTCGACGGTCCCGTCGCCCTTCGAGGGCAGCACCAGACTGGCCGTGCCGCTGGTCCAGCCGTCCCGCTCGGGCAGCCCGGCGACCAGCTCGGCCTCGTTCGCCGAGGCGTTGGCCAGGGCCAGCCGGACCTGGTTCTCCCGGCCGCCGATCAGGCAGATCGCGGCGTTGCCGGTCGGCGTCACCTGAACCCAGGAACGCCGTTCGTCGAGCACCCGGGACGCGGCGAAGTAGTAGCCGGCGATCGTGTCGCGCCACAGCGTCGCCTGCTCCCGGTGCCGGTCGAAGCGTTCCGCGGTGTCCGCCCACCGTTGCTGATCGATCCGGCCACGCAGCTCGCGCCACCGGTCCCGCATCCGGCCGGCCGCGGCCGCGCCGTCGAAGTGACTGTCGTAGACGTGCTGGATCACGGTCTTGCCGGAGGTCAGCCGGTGCCCGTACGGGACGTGGTGCAGGAAAAGCAGCAGCTCGTCCGGGCAGTCGGCGAGGCTCTCGAACCGGTCCGCGACGGGCCGGTGGTAGAAGCCGGTGAAGCCGTTGCCGGTGGCGACCGTCCGGTCGAAGCCGGTGCCCTCCGCGTCGGCCTGGTGCCAGGCGGTGTTGGTCTGCGGGCTCGGCGTGAAGTGGTCGCCCTTGATCAGGAAGCTGACCCCGAGCGGGTTCGTGTAGTCGAGATAGGTCTGCCAGGAGCCGAGCAGCAGGTCGGTGATCACCGCGACCGCGCGTCGATCGTTGCCGAACGTCTGCCGGGTCCACTCGGTGGCGATGTCGCGCGCCTTCAGTCCTGGGTTCCAGGCCAGCCGGCCGTAGCCGTGCGTGTTCGCGGCGGCAAGCTGGTGCCGGGTCCAGTCGGTATAGTCGCCGAGGTTCATCACGCCGGCGACGCCGCCGAGCTCACGGCCGTGGGCCTGGCCGGAGATGATCTTGGCGACGGTGGTCCCGGCGCCCTCGGCATGGGTGTCGAACCCGTACACCTCCTGCCACTGCGGCACCAGATAGCACAGGTGGGTGGACTGCCCGGTGTACTCCTGGGTGACCTGGAGCTCCATCATCGCGTTGGTGTTCGGCAGGGCGCCGAACAGCGGGTGGGCGGGCTCCCGGACCTGGAAATCGATCGGGCCGTTCTTGATCTGGACCACGGCGTTGTCGGCGAACTTGCCGTCCAGCGGCTTGAACGTCTCGTACGCCTTGTTGGACCACTCCAGCGCGTTGAAGTCGTGGACGAACGCCCGCCACATGACGATCCCGCCGTGCGGTGCGACGGCCTCCGCGATCAGGTTCGCGCCGTCGGCATGCGTACGGCCGTACGAGATCGGGCCCGGTTGGCCCTCCGAGTCGGCCTTGACCAGGAAGCCGCCGAGATCGGGGATCGCCTGGTAGATCTCGGTGATCTTGGTCCGCCACCAGTCCTTCACGCCGGCGTCGAACGGGTCGGCCGTGGACAGGCCGCCCAAGATCATCGGACTGGCGAAGTTGAGCGAGAGGTAGAGCGAGACGCCCCAGCTGCGGAGCAGCGCGGCCAGCGGTTGCAGCTTGATCAACATCTCCGGCGCGATGAACTGGGCGTTCGCGTTGACGTTGTTGATCACGGTCCCGTTCAACCCGACCGAGGCCAGGGCGCGGGCGTAGGTGGAGTGCCGTTCGGTCAGCTCCGGCAGGTCCGCGAACCCGAACACCGACCGGCCCGCGTAGCCGCGCTCGACGCTGCCGTCCAGGTTGTCCCAGTGGTTGGCCAGCCGGAGCGGGTTCCGTGGCCGCTCGGCCAGGTCGAGCTTGTCGAGCGCCGTCTGCGTCTGGACCAGTCGGAGCAGATGGAACGCCCCGTAGAGCACGCCGCGTTCGCCACCGCCGGTGATGATCACGGCAGCGGTCCCGTCGACCCGGCCGCGGCGGAGGGTGTAGCTCTCCGGACCGGAACCCGATGCGGCGGTGCGGAGCACGAGTGGGCCGGCGCCGTCGACCCGGCGCCGGATCGGCACGTCCCGGCCGAGCAGCGTGGTGAGCGCCCGGGACAGCTCTGCGGCCGCGGAGCCGAGCGGGCCGTCGCCATCGGGCGCCACCACGTAGCGGAGGTCCCGCCGGTACGCATCGAGCAGGCCCCGGTCGGACACCAGCGGGTAGCGCAGCCAAAGCTGGGAACCGTCCTCGTCGGGTGGTGTCCCGGTCTCGGCCCAGGCGGTCCCGGCCGCCCCGCTCAACCAGCCCGCGGCCACCGCCGCTGACGTACCGGCTACGAATCCGCGTCGTGTCACACCCGTCACGGCGGCCCCCTTTGGTCGCTCGAAATCGTTTACACGGACGCTAGGAGACCTGTCGCGGCCGGTCAACGGGCAGCGCCTCGCCGTGGACCCTCGCCCGGACATCCATGACGGATGTCATCGGGGGTCACGTGCTCTCCGTCACGTGGTGTCCGCTTGGTCACGTCCTGTCACAACGGAGCCACCTGCACGGTCTTAAGGGTGAGACCCAACGGAGGCAGAGATGCGAAGGATCCTGATCATCGGCGGCGGTTACGCCGGCTTCTACACGGCCTGGGGACTCGAGAAGAGGCTCCGCCGCGGTGAGGCCGAGGTCACCCTCGTCGATCCCCGCCCCTACATGACGTACCAGCCGTTCCTGCCCGAGGTCACGGCCGGTTCCGTCGAGGCCCGGCACGTCGCCGTCGCGCTGCGCGGCCACCTGCACCGGACCAAGATCATCGCCGGTACGGTCACCGCGATCCACCACGCCGACCGGACGGTCCGGGTACGCCCGCTGGAGGGTCCGGACCGCGAGCTCGGCTACGACACGATCGTGATCACGGCCGGCGCCGTCACCCGGACGTTCGCCATTCCCGGCATCGCCGAGAACGCGATCGGCCTGAAGCACGTCGAGGAGGCCGTCGCGATCCGGGACCGGCTGCTGACCGCCTTCGAGCGCGCGTCCAACCTGCCGGCCGGCCCGCGCCGCCGCTCGTTGCTCACGGTGACCGTGGTCGGCGGCGGGTTCACCGGCGTCGAGGCGACCGGCGAGTTGCTGTCGCTGGCCACCGCGCTGCTGAAGCGCTACCCGGAGCTGAGCTTCGACGACCTGGCCTTCCACCTGGTCGAGGCGACGCCGCGGATCCTGCCCGAGGTGACCGACGAGCCCGGTGCCTGGGTCGTCCGGGACCTGGAGCGCCGCGGCGCCACGGTCCACCTGAACAGCCGGCTGGTGTCCGCCACCGGCGGCCACGTCACCTTGTCCGACGGTACGGAATACGATTCCGAGCTGCTGATCTGGACCGCCGGCAACGCCGCGAACCCGGTCGTCGCGTCGCACACCGACCTGCCGATCGACAACCGCGGGATGCTGCCGGTACGGGCCGACCTCCGGGTGGTGCTGCGCCAGGGCGAACCCGACGAGGAGATCGTCGAGGACGCCTGGGCGGCCGGTGACAACGCGGCCGTCCCGGACCTGGCGGTGCCGGGGGCGCTGACCGTACCCAATGCGCAGCACGCGGTCCGGCAGGGCCGGTTGCTGGCGGCCAACCTGGTCGCCGACCTGCGCGGCCGCAGCCCGAAGCCGTACAAGCACCACAGCCTGGGCGTCGTCGCCACGCTCGGCCTCGGTCGCGGGATCTTCCAGTGGCGCGGTCTGGTGATCAAGGGCCTGCTCGCCTGGCTGATGCACCGCGGCTACCACGTGCTCGCGGTGCCGACCTGGGAACGCAAGATCCGGGTCCTGCTGGTCTGGCTGGCCGCGTTCTTCTTCGGCCGGGACACGGTTTCGCTGCTCGCGGTGCAGCATCCGCGCCAGGCGTTCACCGAGGCGGCCGAGTCGATCGTCGTACCGAAGCCCATTCCGACCGAGCGAAAGGAAGTCGATCATGCCAGCTGAGCGGCCGCTGCCGTTGCGGCAGCGCACCTTCGTCCCGCACTGGTCGAACCTGTTCGGCATCCTCGCCTTCGCCTGCGTCGTGGTGCTGCTGGTGACCGGCGTGATCCTGATGGTCTTCTACGAGCCGTCCAGCGACTCGACCGTGTACCACGGGAGCTACGGCCCGCTGAACGGCGCCGAGGTGTCCAAGGCGTACGCGTCGACGCTGCGGATCTCGGTCGACCTGCCCGGCGGCCTGCTGGTGCGGCAGGCCCACCACTGGGCCGCGCTGCTGCTGCCGGCCGCGATCATGCTGCAGCTGCTGGTGACGTTCTTCACCGGAGCGTTCCGGAAGCCGCACCGGTTCCGCTGGCTGCTGCTGTTCGGGCTGTTCCTCACCGCGCTGCTCGGCGGCTGGAGCGGGTACGCGCTGCCGGACGATTCCTTGTCCGGCACCGGATTGCGGATCTTCGAGGGCATCATGCTCGGCATCCCGGTGATCGGCACGCTGGCCTCCGGGCTGGTCTTCGGCGACGCCTTCCCGGGCCGGGTGCTGGAGTTCCTGTTCCCGGTCCACGTCTGGGTGACCGGTGCCCTGCTGGTCGGCCTGATCGCGCTGTGGCTGCGGTCGGCGATCAAGGAACGCCCGTTGCGCCGGCGCGGCAAGCCGGTCGGCGAGGTGGCGCTGCTGCCGACAGCGGCGGTCCGGGCCGGCGGCCTGTTCGCGCTGTCGGTCGGCGTGATCATGGTGATGGCGGGCACGATGACGATCAGCCCGATCTGGCTGTACGGCCCCGCCTCCACCAGCGACGCCTCGGCCGGCAGCCAGCCGGACTGGTACACCGGGTTCCTGGACGGTGCGCTGCGGCTGGTGCCGCCCGGTTGGGAGATCACCTGGCTCGGCAGCACCTGGACCCTGGCGGTGATCGCGCCGCTCGCCGTGATCAGCACGTTCATGCTGATCGTCGCGCTGTATCCCTTCCTCGAGGAACGGTTCACGCGTGACCGGCTTGATCATGACCTGCTCGACCGGCCGCGCGACGTACCGGTCCGGACCGGCATCGGAGTCGCCGGAATGATCTTCTACGGAGTCCTCTGGGCCGCGGCCAGCGCCGACATCATGGCAGGAGAGTTCGGCCTCGGGCTGAACCAGATCCTCACCGTGCTCCAGGTGATGTTGATCACCGGCCCGGTGCTCGGCTTCGGCATGACCTGGAGTCTGTGCCGCTGGCTGCAACGCCAGGACGCCGAACTGGCCGAACACGGCCGGCCCACCGGCGTGATCGTCCGGCTGCCCAGCGGCGGCTACATCGAAGATCATTTCCCGCCACCGCCGGCGATCGAGTCACCTCGGCCGAAGCTTGCGCTCGGCCATCATCCGAAGGGAATCTGATGAACAACAGCGCGGAACGGCGGATCGCGACCACGGTCCTGGTGATCGGCAGCGGTGGCTCGGGGCTCCGCGCCGCGATCGAGCTCGCCGAACAGCGGGTGGACGTGATCGTGCTCGGCAAGCGGCCTCGGCTGGACGCGCACACCTCGCTCGCCGCGGGTGGCATCAACGCACCGCTCGGCACCATGGATCCGCAGGACTCCTGGCAGCAGCACGCGGCGGACACAATCAAGGAGAGCTACTTCCTGGCCGATCCGCGGACCGTCGAGATCGTCACCCGCGGCGCCGAGCAGGGCATCCGTGATCTTGAGCGCTACGGGATGGCGTTCGCCCGGGAGACCGACGGCCGGATCTCGCAGCGGTTCTTCGGCGCGCACACGTTCCGGCGCACCGCGTTCGCCGGCGACTACACCGGACTGGAGATCCAGCGCAGCCTGCTCGCCCGTGCCGAGCAGCTGGAGATCCCGATCCTGGACAGGCTGTACGTGACCCGGATCCTGGTCGACGACAACACCGTCTTCGGCGCGTACGGCTTCGACCTGGCCGACGGCAGTCCGGCCCTGATCCACGCCGACGCGGTGATCCTGGCCGCGGGCGGGCACACCAGGATCTGGCGGCGGACGTCGTCGCGACGGGACGAGAACACCGGTGACGCGTTCCGGCTGGCGGTCGAGGCCGGCGGCCGGCTGCGCGACGCCGAGCTGGTCCAGTTCCACCCGTCCGGGATCCTCGAGCCGGAGAGCGCGGCCGGGACGCTGGTCTCGGAGGCGGCCCGCGGCGAGGGCGGCATCCTGCGCAACGCCGTCGGGGAACGGTTCATGGAGCGCTACGACCCGGAGCGGATGGAGCTGTCGACGCGGGACCGGGTCGCCCTCGCCGCGTACACGGAGATCAAGGCGGGCCGCGGCACCGAGAACGGCGGCGTCTGGCTGGACGTCTCGCACCTGCCGCGGGAAACGATCATGAACCGGCTACCTCGGGTCTACCAGACCCTGCTCGACCTGCAGTTGCTCGACATCACGCAACAGCCGATCGAGGTCGCGCCGACCGCGCACTACTCGATGGGCGGCGTCCGGACCCGGCCCGATGATCATGGCACCGACGTGGCCGGCCTGTACGCGATCGGCGAGGCGGCCAGTGGCCTGCACGGCGCCAATCGGCTCGGCGGCAACTCCTTGATCGAACTCCTGGTCTACGGCCGGCTCACCGGCCGCGCCGCGGCCGAGTTCGCCGCCCGCCGTTCCGTGCAGCGCCGCTCCCCCGGCGCGGTCGCCGACGCCCGGGCCGAGCTCGACGGACTGCTCGGCGCCGACGGCCCGGAGAACGTCCGGGCCCTGCAGCGGGCGCTGCGTACGACGATGACCGAGCATGCCGGCGTGGTCCGCGACGAGGACGGCCTGACCACGGGACTGGCCGAACTGGCCGAGATCGAGGAGCGCGCGACCAAGATCGGCGTCCATCCCGACCTCGCCGGGTACGGCGACCTGGCCCACGCGTTCGACCTGAAGGCGTCGATCCTCGCCGCCCGGGCGACCCTCGAGTCGGCCCTGGAGCGCCGGGAGACCCGCGGCTGCCACAACCGCTCCGACTTCCCCGACCTCGACCCTGCCCTCCAGGTCAACCTGGTCTGGTCACCCGCAACCGGCGTCGTCCGGGAGCCGATTGCGGCCGTACCGGAGGAGATCGGGAGGTTGATCAAGGACGTCTCGACCGCCGGCAAGCTGGTCGAGTGACCGAGGGCCAGCGGACTTGACCCCTTCGGACCCGTAGGGGGCCAGTCGGGCCGAAGTCCGCTGGAATTCGGTCACCCGCGCCGAGGTCGACGATCCCGGCGCGGCGGTGGTGCCGTCGTCGCGCAGGACGAGCACCTCGTGTTCGCGCTCGGTCAGGCCGCCGAACGTTCCGGTCGGAGCGTCTCGAGATCGAGGGCGACGCCGCCGGCCGCGATCCGGAGCAGTGCGTCGTAAGGGTCGCTCGTGGTTCGGGGGTTCGGCCACAACCGACTGGAAGGGCACCTTCTCGCGTCGGATCGCCGTCACAAGCGTCGAGTCGATGTCGGCTGGATCGAGAGCGGCTCGCACGGACCGCGGGATCTGCGGTGGGACTGGTGGTCAGGGCGCCGGAGCCGTTCAGTTGGAACCTGGGCGACTCATCGACGAAGCCCCCGCAGTACAGCCAGGGTCTGAGGCGGATCACGGTCCCCGGGCGGCTCGGCTCGGTCCGCGCCCTGATCAGGCTGCGCGCTGACTTCGCCCGACCCGAGTCTGCCGACCGGGCACAACAGCAGCGACACTCCGTCGAATGCGCTGCTTTGGTGACCGGTCGGCGGCTTTTCTTGGAGGGAGTCAGGCGAGGAGTTCCCATTGGTGGAGGTCGGCGGCGCCGTGGGCCTCGGCGACCCGGAGCCGGACCTGGCGGTACGCGGCCGGGTGAGCCGGCAGGAAGGGGCGGGTCTGGCGGCGCCAGCGGAACTCCTCCGCGGTGCGCTCGTCGATCGGCTTCCAGTCGGTGCCGTCGTCGGAGCCCTCCAGCACCCAGGAGGTCAGGCCGCCCGGTGAGGCGGTGATCGTGTAGAGCTCGAAGGCCCGCGGCTCGTCGAACTCGTAGGCGATCCAGCCGCCGCCCGGCAGCACCAGGGCGGTGGCGGAGGTGTCGTCGACCGCGGCACGGCCGTCGCCGAAGCTGGCGCTGTACCGGCCGTCCGGGCGGGTCAGGTCGGCCAGCGGGCGCGGGCATTCACCGGCCGGCGTCAGCGAGGCCGGGGCGCTGCCGGCACCCCAGTCGGACGGCTCCGGGCCGAGGAAGACCTCGATGGTGGCCCCGTCGGCCACCTTCCGGTACGGCACCGCGACCGAGGTCCACGGTTCGCCGTCGATCAGCACCGACTGGATGTAGTGGTGGTCGGGATGTTGATCATGGGCGATGATCACCAGCTCCCGATCATGGTCCAGGGCGATCCGCACCTCGGCGAAGGTCGGCGCGGTCAGCACCAGTTCACCGCTGGCCAGCGACAGCGGGTAGAGGCCGAAGGCGGAGAAGAGGTACCAGGCGGACAGCTCGCCGTTGTCCTCGTCGCCCGGGTAGCCCTGGCCGATCTCGGAACCGAGGAACAGCCGCCGGACGCACTCCCGGACCAGCTGCTGGGTCCGCTCCGGCGCCCCCGCGTGCAGATAGAAGTACGGGATGTGGTGGGCCGGCTGGTTGGACAGGCCGAGCATGCCGAGCCGGATGTTGCGGGCCTCGGTCATCTCGTGGATCACGTGGCCGTAGTCGCCCTTGACGTCCTCGGCGCCGGTCTCGTCGGTGTCGAAGAAGGCGTCCAGCCTGGCCCGGAGTTGATCTCGGCCGCCGTGCAGCGCCGCCAGCCCGGCACCGTCCTGCGGCACCGTGAACGCCATCCCCCAGCCGTTGGTCTCGGTGTAGTCGCCGCCCCACTGGCGCGGGTCGTAGTCGTCCGGCCCGACCCGGAACGCACCATGATCATCACGGCCGACGAAGAAGCCGGCCCGTTCGTCGAACAGGTTCACGTACCAGGCCGCGCGGGAGGCGAAGTAGCGCGCGTTCGCCCGGTATTCCTCCCGGCGCGGGTCGTCCGCGGCGGCACTCCCGGCCAGCGCGGCCGACCAGACCGCGAGGCCGTAGTCGTTGATCGCGCCCTCGAGCGTCCAGGACAGGCCTTCCTCGATCGCGGTCGAGGTGTAGCCGGCGAAGATCGACTTCTCCAGCCCGTACCGCCCGACCACCGGCTCGTCGGCCGGCACGGTCGCGTTGCGCAGCGCGGAATCGTAGCCGTCGGCGACGTCGAAGCCGGGCAGCCCGTTGACGTACGCATCCGCCAGCACGATGTCGGAGCTGGTGCCGACCATGCAGTCGGCGTAGCCGGGGGCGGACCAGCGGGCGGTCCAACCGCCGTCGCGGTAGTGCTGCACGAAGCCGTCCAGTAGGCGGCCGGTGCGCTCCGGCTCGAACAGCCCGAGCGCCGTCCAGCAGGTCCGGTAGGTGTCCCAGAACCCGTTGTTCGCCGAACATTCCCCGTCCACGACGGCACGGCCGGTGTGCTCCTCGGTGTCCGGCCTTTCGACCCGGAACGGGCTCGCGTACGCGAGCCGCGGCGCGTCCACGGTGCCGACGTTCTCACTCATGGTGTTGGGGTAGAGGAACAGCCGGTACAGGTTCGAGTAGACGGTGATCAACTGGTCCTCGGTGGCACCACCGACCGTGATCTTGCCGAGCAGCGCGTTCCAGGCCAGCTCGGCCCGCTCAGCCACCGACTCCACCGTCTCGGTCGGGCCGAGCTCAGCGGCGAGATTCTGCCTGGCCTGGTCCACCCCGATGAACGAGCTGGCCAGTCGCAGCACCACGGTGCCATCGGGTCCGGGTTTGACCTTGAGATAGCCGCCGACGCCGGCGTGCTCCGGCTGGTCCAGCGGACCATGATCGACAACGGGCGAGTCCAGCTCGCCGTAGACGAACATCCGCGGCGTCGCCCCGGCCCGCTGCGATCCGCCGTCGGCGTAGCCGGTGACGATCCCCCGGCCGCTCTGCTGGTCGACGGTCAGCCGCAGCCCGCCGTGATCATCGGACTGGTCGAAGATCAGCGCCGCGTCCGGTCCGGGGAAGGTGAACCGCATGATCACGGCGTGGTCGGTCGGCGCCGCCTCGGCCCGGATCCCGGACCGGGTCGTCACACCGTAGTAGTGCGCACGGTCGGTCTCGTCGGCATGATCGAACTCCAGGCCGCGGGCCGCCGGGTCGAGCCGGGGCGGCTCGGCGCTCCCCCACGGGCAGACCTGGAACGTGGTCCGGTCGCCGATCCAGGGGCTGGGGATGTGGGAGAGGGCGAGGCCCTGCAGCACCGGCCGGTTGTCGGCGTTGTTGTGCTGGTGCCAGGAGTAGATCCAGCGGAACGTCCGGGCGTCGGTGATCGGGGTGACGAAGTGGAAGCCGTGCGGTACCGCGGTCAGCGGCGCGTTGTTGCCGCGGGAGTAGCCGTGGCTGGCATGGGTGCCGCGGGTGGTCCGGACGAAGTCAGTCGGCCGCCGGCCCTCGGGCGCCGGCTCGGCGGGCCCGATCCCGATCAGTTCGAACCAGCCCCGGACCGTCCGTACGCCAGGCGTCGGCAGCCCGGAAACGTCCACCAGCAAGGCGATTCCGGTGACTCGGCGGCCGGACAGGGCGGTCAGATCGACACTCTTGTGGTTCCACTGGTCCGGCAGCGAGGTGCGGGCCGCGTACTGCGCCAGCGGGTCGATCGGCACGCCGTGGTCGTCGGCCAGCTGCTCACCGCCGATCACCGTACCGTCGTCCATGATCAATTCGAGGCCGACCGCGGTCGCCGCACAGCCGTCCTCGACCGTGCCGGCGTCCGGATCGTACGGGCTGAAGATCGCGTAGCGGAGCCGGTCGCCGGTCGCGATCACGCGGTCCGGTTCGGCGACGAGCGCCCGGGCCCGGCCGTCGGTGCTGGTCACGAACCCGGTGGCGGTCGGGGCGAAGAGACCGGCGCCGGGCTTGGAACTCGGCGGCGCGATCGGTCCGGTGCCCGGGGTGAGCGTCAGGTCTGCGGTGGTCGGTGACGATGCCGGCATGGGCGTCACATTACGTCGGCGCCCTGGCTCAGCCGGAACTGGGCGACGATGTCCCGACCGAACGAGAACACCACGGCGGCGGTCCCGACCGCGACGACGGCGACGCCGACCCAGGGTGGTCCGAAGCCCGCGGTCGCGATGATCAAGGTCAGTGTGCCGAGCAGGCCGATGATCTTGCGGGACAGCCGGGTCGGCAGCGGCAGGTTCAGCCAGGGCCAGATCCGGGCGCCGGTCAGGTAGAGGTAGCGGGCCAGGCCGAGCACCAGGGCGAGTGGGGTCAGTTCACGAGCCAGGCCGATCGCCAGTGCGAGGGCCAGCACGGAGTCGATCTCGATGTCGAAGCGGGCTCCGAAGGCCGAACTGGTCCGGGTCCGCCGGGCCACCCGGCCGTCCACGCCGTCCAAGATCACCGCGACCACCGAGAGCCCGACCGCCAACGCCCGCTGGCCTTCCTGCCACCCGCCGGAGAAGCCGCTGACGACGAGCGCGATCACCGCGCCGACGAGCAGCGACCGGGCCAGCGTGATCAGGTTCGCCGGGCCGATCGACGGGTCCGCCGAGCGGGCCGGGACCGGACGCCACGGCCCCGCCGCGACGGCCAGGCTGAGCGCGAACAGGAAGCCGATCGCCGCGACCCACCCGGCGACGGTCAGCCCCACCCACTGCTGCACCGCGAGCAGCACCGACAGCTGGAGCCCGACCGCGCCGTACACCTCGAGGCGCCAGCCGCCACCCCGCGCGGCCCCCTCGGGCACCGCGAGCTCGGACCCGGTGGACGTCATGGGTCAAGTCTCTCGCGCCACGGCCGTCCCGGTGAGCCAGCCGAGCAGCTGATCGACCGCGCGGCGCAGTTCGTCGGCCCGGGTGGTCAGCAGGGTCGGCATGCAGGCGCCCTTGAGCAGGGCGACGCAGGTGACTGCGAACGCGTCCGGATCGACCTCGATCGCCCAGCAGCCCCGCTCCGCCCCGTCGGCGACCAGGTCCCGGAGGCTGGCCAACCAGGCACCCTCCGCGGCGGCGACGTCGCCGGCCAACCGCGGATCCCGATCGGCCCGCAGGGCGAGCTCGGCCAGCACCCGGCGCAGTTCGGCGTCGCCGATCAGCAGTTCGAGGACGCCGGTGAGGTGGCCGGCCAGGCGCTCGGCGGGACTGCCGGACTCCGGCAGGGAGGCCCCGAACCGCTGCTGCAGCAGCTGGTACGCGGCCGTGATCAGGTCCTCCTTGGTGGCGAAGTAGTAGTGCACGGTCGCGATGTTGACGCCGGCCCGCGCCGCGACGTCCCTGGTCCGGAGCCCTTCCAGGCCGTGCTCGGCGATGCCGGCGAACACGGCCGCGGCGATCTGACCGCGACGGTCGATCCTCGGCATGACGCACCTCTCACCCGTCGGTTCAATCAACTGCTTGATCCTAGTCAGCCCGTTCCCTAGGCTGGATTCAATCAAATGATTGAATCCGATTCGAGGAGGCAGTCGTGCCCCAAACCCGTTCCGCCCAGCCCGCGGCCCCGCTCCGGGACAACAGCGCCGGCCGGCAGCGCGCGGTCAACCGGATGATGCGCGGCATCCTCAACTCTCCGCTGCACGGACTGATGAGCGGCCGGCTCACACTGCTGTACGTGACCGGCCGGAAGAGCGGCGCCCGGTACGCCGTGCCGCTGGCCTACACCGATCACGAGGGTCAGATCCTGCTCGTCTCCGAAGGCACCTGGGTTCGGAACCTGCGCGGCGGCGCCCCGGTCGAGGTGCAGCATCACGGCCGCCGGATCACGACCACGCCGGAGATCGCCGAGGACCCGGACCGGGCCTGGCAGATCGCCGTCGCCCTGCTGCCGCCCAACCCGGTGCTGCGCCGGTTCCAGCAGATCGAGCTCGACGAGGCCGGACTGCCGCGGCGTGATCAGTTCGATGCCGCGCGGGACCGCGGGGCGAAGTTCATCGCCCTGCATCCGGCCGGCTGACGCTTCTCAGCCTCCGGTCGTGCCGGTCCAGCCAGGCCGGCCACAGCCGGCGCGCGACCGTACGCGGCAGCCGCCCGCCCAGGTGCATCGACCGCCAGGCACCGCGGTAGCCCGGCAGCACGCCGGACGCGATCAGCACATGCCCGATGATCATGGCCGTGACCGGGAACGTGACCAGCAGGTGCAGCCAGTGCAGGACGACGAACAGCGGCCCGCCGTGCACCATGATCAACCCGAGCCCGCTCAGCACCAAGATCACCAGTCCGCCGACGAGGACCAGGTTGGCCAGCCGCTGGCCGGGGTCGAAGTCCCCTTCGTGGCGGCGGAAGCGCCCGGTGATCACCGCGGCCGGCCAGCGCGCCAGCCAGCGGAGATCACCCCGGTCCCAGCGGAACGTCTCACGGAGGAAGCCGCCGATCCGGCGAAGCCAGTAGCCGGCACCGACCAGGCCGAGCCCCGCCAGCAGCAGCCCGACGATCTTGTGCAGATCGATGTCGGACACGCCGGTGATCATGGCCAGTACGGTCGGATCGCCCTCCCGGCCGAGCCACAGCCAGCCGCCGGTCGCCAGCAGGAACAGGGTGCTGACGTAGATCCCGGCATGCAGCCAGCGGGTGCCGCGTCGGTTGCGTTCGACCGTCGCGACCGGGACCCGGCGGGACCGGTGATCAGTAGCCATAACCGTCGGAACCCTGATCCTGTTCCGTCGGCGGAGCGGCGCCGCCGGTCACGGTGACGGCGATCTCGTCCTCGGCCCCGGCCGGGGAGTGGTCGGCGTGCTGCAGGGTGACCTTGATCGTGTGCCGGCCGGGCGTCAGCTGATCGATGATCATCTCGCCGTCGGGCTCGACGGTGTAGTCGTCCGCGTTGCCGTCGAAGGACAGGTGGACGTGGTGCTTGCCCGAATCGGTCGGGCCGAGCTCCTCGCTCGACGTCACCTTGAGCGTGAACGGCTGGGTCACGGTGGCGTCGTCGCCCGGCTCGGTGATCGACAGCGTGGCGCCCGAGTCCGTACCGGCTCCGGGTTGGGCGTACAGCGGGCCGCAGCCGGCCAGCACGACGCCGGCCAGGAGCACGCTGACGCGGAGGACCACCTGGCGGCTGAGGGAGAGTTCGGTGGGCATCGTCACTCCTCTGTGGCGGCGGCACCGTGCCACCGTCCGTCCCTCCCTGTCACGGATCCCGGGCCAATACGGTTCACCGCCGGAGCCGGAGCAGCAGATCGTGATCACGGTCGTTGATCAACAGCGACTCGAGCTCGGACAACGAGAAGCTGGTGGCCACGGTGACATCCGCGGTCCCGGAGTAGTCGGCCCGCCAGGCCCCGAGTGACTGGCGGCGCCCGTCGGCGGCGATCGCGACCAGGGCGCACTCCGTACCGGCCGGCAGCCCGGCGACGTCGACCGTGATCGACGTACCCCAGGGGCGTGCAGTGAGCCGTGCCTCGCCGTGCACCTGCGTACCGGGGTCGGCTCCGGTCAGCACGACGACCTGATCCGGCGGCGCCGGCCGGGTCAGCGTCAAGATCATCGTGCCGCCGCCGAGGACGGCCACCAGCACGGCGGCCGCGACGGTGACCGTGACCAGCAAGCGCCGCCACCGATGCCGCCGGGACGCCGCGGCGAGCAGCCGGTCCAGCAGTTCCGGGGAGGGCCGCAGCTCCGTCACGGTCGGCGCGGCGGGTTCCTCGCTCGAGAAGCCGTGCTCCAGCCGGTCGACGTCGGCCGGCGTCAGCCGGTCCAGCAGCGGCGGCAGTTCGGCGAGTTCGGCTAGCTCGGCCCGGCAGGACGGGCAGGCGCGCAGGTGCGCCTCGACCTCGGCGCTCTCCGCCGGACCGATCGCCCCGAACAGGTAGGCGCCGAGGTTCAGCCGGGTCTCGTCGCAGGTCACGGCAGCAGCCCTCGTTCCTCGCAGAGGAGCCGGAAGGCCCGCAGCGCGTAGTAGGTGCGGGACTTGACCGTGCCCGGCGGGATCTTGAGGATCGCGGCGGCCTCGGCCACCGTGTGCGCCCGGAAGTACGTCTCGATCAGCACCTGCCGGTGCTCCGGCCGCAGCGCGGCGAGGACGTCCGCGATCGCCCAGCCCAGCACCGTCCGGTCCAGGTCCGCGGTCGGATCCGGCATCGTCACCAGGGCCGCGTCGGAGACCTCACGCGGCCGGGCGGTACGGGCCCGGTGTGCATCGACGGCAAGGTTCCGCGCCACCGTGTAGAGCCACGGCCGGATCGGGCCGCGCCGGGCCAGCACCTCGGGATGCCGCCAGGCGCGCAACAGGGTCTCCTGGACCAGGTCCTCGGCGCGGCCCCGGTCACCGTCGGTGAGCGGCACCAGATACCGCAGCAGGGCCGCCGCGTGTCGATCGAACAGATCGCGCAGCAGTGCCTCGTCCGCGCGTGGAAGGTCCACCCTGTCCAACACGGAACCGGCGGCGGCCCGGTTCAACCGCCGCGGTCACGGATCAGGCGCTGTAACCCTTCGGCGGGATCAGCGTGGCCAGCTGGTTGAAGGTCAGCCAGTATGTCGCGGTCGGGGCGAACCCGGCCGAGTCGGCGATCAGCACGTCCTGGTTGTCGGGGTTGTAGCCGATCACCGTGAAGTAGTGCCAGATCGTGTAGTTCGGGTAGCCCGGCGGGTGGTTGCTGGCCGGCGCGACGATGTTGGTCACCAGCGCGTAGCCGCGGTCCAGGTCGTAGGTGACGTCCCGCCAGAGCAGGTCCCGCTGGGCCTGGGTCGGCGGGTCGTTCGGCATCTCCTTGGTCTCGTACCAGCCGACGTGGTTCGTCAGCACGCGGGTGACCTGGCCGATCCAGTCGGTGCCGTTGGTGGTCGTCGGCAGCTCGTTGGCCATCTGCTGCTGGGAGACGTTCACGCCGCGGGCCGACAGGGCATGCCGGGTCGCGGCCGGGCCGCACCAGTAGCCGGTCTCCTGGTACTGGAAGTCGATCTCGACGACCACGTTGCCGGCCGCGGCGGCGTCCTCGAGCTGGGCCGCCACCGCTCGCCGTACCTGAGCGGGGTCGGTGCGGCCGAGCGTGGGCGAGGCGACCTGCCGCGCCTCGGCGACCTCGGCCGCGGTGGCCGTACGGAAGTCGGCATCCCGGGCGGCCCGGGTGCTCGTGCGCGGTTCGGTGCCGCGGGGAGCCGCGGCTGCTACGGCCGGCGCGCCGAGCACGGCGACCGGAGCGAGGCCGGCGGCGAGCCCGAGCAGGTGCCGGCGATTGAGATGGGGTTGGGTCCGCAGAAACATGGGTCCTCCTCGACAAGCGGTATCGGACGTGTCTGACATTAACCCCGATCGACCGCGGTGCGGAAGATGTTCACACGGTCGGAGTTTCAGCGATCCCGGAGTTCGAAGTGGGGCCTCGGGCTGAGCACGGGGACGATCCGGATCTGCTGCCGACGGGCCAGGATCAGGGCCGAAAGAGCCACGCCGAGCACGGTCAGGCCGCCGCCCGCGAGCAGGGTCCAGCGCGGCCCGAACAGCTCGCCGAGCCAGCCGAGGATCGGTGCGCCGATCGGAGTGCCGCCCATCATGACCATCGCATAGAGGGCCATCACCCGGCCGCGCAACTGCGGATCGACATTGAGCTGGACGGCGGCGTTGGACGCGGTCAGCGTGAGCAGGGCGATCAGGCCGGTCACCGGCAGGCTCAGCGCGTACGTCAGGTAGCTGGGCATCAGGCCGCTGACGATGAGGATGAGCCCGAACAGGATGGCCATCTTGACGATGAACCGGCCGCGCGGCGCGGTCCGGCGGCGAGCCGCGAGCAGGGCACCGGTGAGCGAGCCGACCGCCATGATCGTGCCGAGGATGCCGTACTCCTGGGCGCCCTTGTGGAACTCCTGCTGGGCCATCAGGGCCGAGGTCATCTGGAAGTTCATCCCGAAGGTGCCGACGAAGAACGCCACGCACATGACGAGCAGGATCTCCGGGTTGCCGAGGACGTACCCGAAACCTTCGCGGATCTGCCGCTTCGCCCGCGGCGGCCGCTGGGTCACCTGCAGCAGCGCGGGATCGACCAGGCCGAGCGCGGCGATGAAGGCGGCGTACGTGACCGCGTTGGACAGGATCGCCCAGCCACTGCCGAAGCCGGCAATCACCAGGCCGGCCAGCGCCGGGCCGACGATCCGGCTGGCGTGGAAGGTTGCCGAGTTGAGCCCGATCGCGTTCGCCAGATGCTTCGGCCCGACCACCTCGTTGACGAAGGCCTGCCGGGACGGGTTGTCGAACGCCGTACCGAGGCCGAACAGGAACGCGATCAGGTAGACGTGCCAGGTGACCGCGGTCCCGGTGATCGCGAGCAGGCCGAGCGCCGCGGCGGCGAGCGCCATCCAGGCCTGGGTGATCCGCAGGATGGTCCGCTTGTCGAACCGGTCCGCCAGCAGTCCGCCGTACGGGGAGAGCAGCAGCATCGGCAGGAACTGCAGGGCCGTGGTGATGCCGACCGCGAGTCCGGAGCCGCCGGACAGCTCGAGGACCAGCCAGTCCTGAGCGACCCGTTGCATCCAGGTGCCGATGTTGGAGATGAAGGAGCCGCCGAGGAAGATCCGGTAGTTCGGCAGCTGCAGGGCCGCGAACATGCCCGTCCGTTCGGGCTTCGGCTTTCCAGGTGCGGGGACTTCGGTGGCTTCGGAGGATACGGGTACGGGAGCAGTGGCCTCGAGATCGGTGTCGGCCGAGAGGCCCGTTCGCTTCGGTTCCGTATCCAGACTCAAACCCCAGCCACCCTGTCCATGATCAACTTCAGATTCCCCGCGCCTCATCCAGAATATTCGTTAGCAACACTAATTACAACTGCAAACCATCGTCATTGGGATTGCCGATAAGTCGTCAGGCTCTGATCATCCGACAGAAGTTGATCTTGAAGGCCCGGGCGACGCGAACGGGCACCTGTTGGCGGCCAGCACCAGTACGCGCCCACCGCCCGACCCCCGGCCCGCGCTACCGCTGATGTCGTGCTCGCCCCTTCCTGCCAGAGATGGGAACCGCCGTGGGATCGGGGACGCCAGGTTGCGGTCGCGTCCGGGTGGGATCGCGCCCGGGCGAACCGTCGCGGCGGGTGATCGGCTCACGTCGGGTGAACGGCCCGCGCCGGGTGAACGACCCACCCCGACCCAACGACCCACCCTGACCCAACGACCCGCCCCCGACTCAACGACCCACCCCGACCCAACGGCTCGGACCCGGTCAACGGTTCGTGCCGAGTGAAGGTGTGCCGAGGCGCCGGGTGGGAGTCGGCGCCAGGTGGTCGGGCGCCAAAGCGGGATCGCCGCTAGGGATCGGGCCAGCAGAGTCGCCGCCGACGCACCCAGCCCACCAGCACCACCGCCAAGGGTCACGTCCGATGCACCCGCATGGGCCGAATCCGATTCGTGCAGGCATGCGGTTCTGTTCGGGCGGAGCGTTGAGTGGTGATGAAGAACCGGGCCAATCCTCCACGCCCCCTTGACCGTCCTGAACCTGCCAGTCCGGATCGCGCCGACCGGCCCATGGCACTGCGGGGCCGAGTCCCCCGAACCCAAGTCCCCCCGCCCCGATAGGTCGGGCCGGCGTCGAGTGTGACGTTGCGACCACCGGAAATCGATTTCGCAGGTCCGGAACCTCACACTCGATGCGCCGAGGAGGGACTCGGTTGTCGCGGCTGGGGCCGGGCAACGGGCCGTCGACGGACGGTCGCCGTGGCTCCGTCGCGTCAGGCGGTCGCGTCAATCGCGGGGCGTGCCGGTCCAGGCTGTTCGGGGCGTCGCGGAGTGGTGCCGTGCAGGTGGCGACGCCACCCGAGGGACCCGGGGATGTCGCCCCTTGTCGGCCGCGGACCTCTCCCGTCCGCGCCCCTGACCCTGCGCCGGCGCACACCGGTGCGCGGATCAGCCGACGGCCTGGACCAGCAGCCCCTGGATGAAGTAGACGACGAAGGCGACCGCGACGACGTACATCACGGGGTGCACCTTGCGCCACTTGCCGCGGACGATCTTCAGCACCGTGTACATGATGAAGCCGGCACCGATGCCGATGGTGATCGAGAACGTGAACGGCATCAGCACCATGGTCAGGAACGCCGGCAGGCCTTCCTCGATGTCGGTCCAGTCCACCTTGATCACCTGGCTGATCATGAGGAAGCCGACGAAGACCAGGGCCGGCGTGGCCGCCTCGGACGGGACCAGGTTGATCAACGGCGCGAAGAACATCGCGAGCAGGAAGCCGATGCCGGTCACCACCGACGCCAGGCCGGTCCGGGCGCCCTCGCCGACACCGGCCGCGGACTCGATGTAGGAGGTGTTGGAGGAGACCGAGCCGACACCGCCGGCCGCCGCCGCGACCGAGTCGACGAACAAGATCCGGGACAGGAACGGCGGATTGCCGCGGTGGTCCAGCAGGTTGCCCTCGGCGCCGACCGCGACGACGGTGCCCATGGTGTCGAAGAAGTCGGCCAGCAGCAGTGCGAACACCAACAGCAGCAGGGGTACGAAGATGTTGATCTTGAAGCCCTCGGCGAACGCGGCACCGAACGCACCGAACGGATCGACCTGCCCGATCAGCCCGAGATTCGGTACGGACAGCGCACCGGTGAACTCGGGCTTGTTCAGCACCCAGCCGGCCGGGTTGTCGTCGGTCCTGCCGCCGATCCGGCCGATCATCTCGATCACCAGCGCGATCACGGTGGCGCCCAGGATCGAGATCAGCATGGCACCCTTGACCCGCTTCGCGTACAGGATCGCGACCCCGAACAGTCCGATCACGAAGACCAGCATCGGCCAGCCGATCAGCGAACCGCCGATGCCCAGCTCGACCGGCGGGCCGCCCTCGGGCTTGCGGACGATGCCGCCGTCGACCAGCCCGACGAAGCAGACGAACAGGCCGATGCCGACCGAGATGCCGGTCCGCAGCGATCGCGGCACCGCCCGGAACACCGCGGTCCGGAAGCCGGTCAGCACGAAGATCGCGATCAGGATGCCCTCGATCAGGATCAGCCCCATCGCCTGCGGCCAGGTCATCTGCGGCGCGATCACCACGGCCAGCAGGGCGTTCAGCCCGAGGCCGGTCGCGATGCCGATCGGGAACCGGCCGAAGACCCCCATCGCGATCGTCATCAGGCCGGCGATCAGGGCCGTCGCCGCGGCCACCATCGTCGTGGCCTGGTTGACGTTGGCGTCGATCACCGCGCCCGCCTGGTCCAGGTACGGCAGCCCGCCGAGCAGGTTGCCCGCTCCGTCCGGCTTGGTCCCGATGATCAACGGGTTGAGCGCCAGGATGTACGACATCGTGAAGAAGGTGACGATGCCGCCGCGGATCTCCCGGCCCACGGTGGAGCCGCGGGCGCTGATCTGGAAGTAGTTGTCCAGCGCGCCGATCGGACGATCGGCCGGTCCGGTGGGCGGAGCAGCCTTGGGCGACTTCGTAACCATGGAGGGCATTCTTGCCGACGACCCCGGTCCCGCGCCGGGCGGATCGGCGATTTCGGGCCGCTATTTCAGGCTGTCCAGGTTGGCCAGAAGCCGTTCCAGCAGCCCGGACAGGTCGCGCAGCTGCGCCGGTGTGAGCGCGGACAGCACCTCCGACTCGACCACGTTGGCCTGCTGGATCGAGGTCGTGAACAGCCGCCAGCCCGGATCGGCCAGCCGGACCAGGACCCTGGTCCGGTTTCCCGGATCGCCCTCCCGGGTGACCAGGCCGCGCTGCACCATGCCGTCCAGCCGATGGGTCATCGAGGACGGGGCGACGCCGGCCGCCTCGGCCAGCCGGCTCGGCGTCAGCGCATCGCCGTTCGCCCGGGCCAACTCGGCCAGCACGGCCCACTCCCCCGTCGACACGTCGAGGTCGGCCAGCTGCCGGTCGTAGGACTGGTTCAGTCGCCGGGACAGCCGGTGCACGGCGGTGATCACCTGCTGGACCTGCTCGTCGCCGCCGGCCGCGACGTAGGACTGCACCACCTGCTGGAAGTTGTCGGTCTCGGAGAGACCGCGGCGCCGCGACATAGCGGTCCATCCTGCCACCGTCGTCCGCCGTTTCGGTGTGGGGGCTCCGGGGTAACGACGCGCCAGGGAGTTCATCTTTTCGTCGGCCGCCGTAGCACGGGTGTTCATCGCCGAGGGAGAGGCTCGCGCTGTCCAGACCCCGACCGGACTCACACCGGTCAGACATTACTCGGGAGTGCACATGAACCTGCCCATGCTGGGCCAAACCCATGGCAACCGGAGCGCGGTCACCTGTCACCTGAAGTGTGACAGCGCCTGCGCCAGCCCGCCGCCGAACACCAGCACCGAGCCGACCTTCGCCGAGATCGCCTCCGGCCAGTTGAGCCGCCGCGCCCTGCTCGTCGGCGGCGGCGCCCTCGCCGCGGCCACTGCCGCTCCCGCCTTCTTCCCCGACACCGCGGCCGCCACCGAGGGCAAGCGTGCCCCGGGCGAGCGCACGGTCAGCGGCCGGTTCCCGTTCCAGCCGATCGCCCCCGTCGACGCCGCCAAGGACGCGCTGACCGTTCCGCCGGACTTCGAGTGGACCGCGATCCTGCGCTGGGGCGACCCGCTGTTCCACAACTCGCCGGCCTTCGATCCGGAGCACCCGAACGCGGAGGCCCAGGAACTGCAGTTCGGCTACAACAACGACTACCTCGACATCATCGTGACCGACCGGGCCGGCCGTGAGGCGCTCCTGGTCTGCAACCACGAGTACACCAACCGCAACATCATGTTCCCGCCGACCACCAGCCAGGCCGAGGAGGCCGAGGTGCTGCGGACCACGATGGCCGCGCACGGCATGAGCGTCGTCGAACTGCGGCGCCGGGGCAAGGGCAAGCCGTGGAAGTACGTCCGCGGCGGCGAGAAGAACAACCGGATCACCGCCTACTCGCTGTTCGCACTGACCGGCCCGGCCGCCGGCTCGGACCTGGTCAGGACCGCCGCCGACCCGTCCGGCAAGCGCGTCTACGGCACCTTCGGCAACTGCGCCGGCGGCACCACGCCGTGGGGCACGGTGCTGTCCGGCGAGGAGAACTTCAACGGCTACTTCGTCGCCGACCCGGCCGCGCCGGGCAGCGCGCGGTACGGCCTGACCAACAAGCCGAGCACGTACGGCTGGGAGAAGGTCGATCCCCGCTTCGACGCCACCAAGCCCGACTACGCCAACGAGCCCAACCGGTTCGGCTACATCGTCGAGCTGGACCCGACCGACCCGACCGCGACCCCGCGCAAGCACACCGCGATGGGCCGGCTGAAGCACGAGGGCGCCAACATCCGGGTCGACGAGGACGGCACGGTCGCGGCCTACATGGGCGACGACGAGCGGTTCGACTACCTGTACAAGTTCGTGGCCCGGAAGAAGTTCCGGACCGGTGACTCGGCCGCGGCCCGGCGGCACAACCTGACCCTGCTCACCGACGGCGACCTCTACGTCGCCAAGTTCAGCGGCGTCCAGAAGCCGGGCAACGACAACCTCGGCCGCGGCACCTGGATCCCGCTCACCCTGAACGGCAAGTCGGCCGTGCCGGGGATGAGCATCGAGGAGGTGCTGGTCTTCACCCGCCTCGCGGCGGACAAGGTGAAGGCGACCCCGATGGACCGCTGCGAGGACGTCGAACCGAACCCGCGGACCGGCAAGGTGTACGTGGCCTGCACGAACAACTCGCAGCGCGGCACCGACGGCAAGCCGGCGACCGACCCGGCGAACCCGCGGCCGGCGAACAAGGACGGCCACATCATCGAGCTCACCGAGCACAAGAACAAGGCCGGGGCCACCACCTTCGAGTGGAACCTGTTCCTGGTCTGCGGCAACCCCGAGGACGCCGGGACCTACTTCGGCGGCTGGGACGGCCCGGTGGCGCCGATCTCCTGCCCGGACAACGTCGCGTTCGACACCACCGGCAACCTGTGGATCTCCACCGACGGTGCGCCGAGCGGCATCGGCAAGGCCGACGGCCTCTACCGGGTGCCGGTGACCGGCAAGGAGCGCGGCCACCTGGTCCAGTTCCTCGCCGTACCGAACGAGGCCGAGACCTGTGGCCCGGTGATCCACGACCTGGACGGCTCCGTCTTCGTGGCCGTCCAGCATCCGGGTGAGGACGGGTCCTGGGACGACCAGCACTCGTACTTCCCGGACTACGTGCCGGAGGGCTCGCGCCCGGACCGCGGCGACTGGCGAGGCCCGCGGCCCTCGGTCGTCCAGGTCACCCGCGCCTGACCCGGTCCCTGGGCGCTTAGGCTCGGGATGTGGCTGACCGTCCGGTACGACGACTCCGGATCGTCGTACCGGCGGTCCTGCTTTCGCTGATCATCATCGGAACGATCTTCGTGGTGGTCCGCTGGCCCTCCGTCGCGGCACTCGCCTGTCCGGAGTGCTACGGCTTGCAGGCCCTGCAACCCGAGGTGTACGGCGAGCGCGGGCTGCCGCCCGGCCAGCGGGACAAGATCATCGAGGTCACGACGGAGGCCCGGCTCAAGATCACCGAGTTCTACGGGACGCCGGTCAGCCGGCCGCGGATCCTGGCCTGCAGCTCCGCCGACTGCTACCGGCGGATCGGCGGCGGCCCGGAGGCCGGGGTCGCGATCGTGAACCGGGGCCTGATGCTGTCGCCGCGCGGTCTCACGCCGGTGATCGCGGCCCACGAGCTGTCCCACGTCGAGTTCCGGCAACGGAGCGGCGACGCGGTCGTACCGCAGTGGTTCGACGAGGGCCTCGCCGTGCTGGTCTCGGACGACTCCCGCTACCTGAAGCCGGCCGGCGCCGCCGACCGTTGCCGGGTCGTGCCGGACGGCCCGCTGCCGGAGACCCTCGGCGACTGGCTCGCCGCCGCCTCCGCGGACGAGCGGACGTACGCGCGGGCGGCCTGCGCCGTCCACCGCTGGGTCGGCGATCACGGCGGCCCGGCCGCGATCAGGACGCTGGCCGACCGGCTGGCCGCCGGCGAGGTGTTCCCGGACGCGGCACGATGATCAACTGAACGACCCGAACCCCTGGCAGGGAAGGAAAATCCCGTTGCCTCACCGGCCGGGAGCGACCAGGGTGGACTGATGCTCACCGACGAGTCGTTGACCCCGGACCTCGCCCGCACCCTGGTCGATGCGCCGGCCTCGGCGGAGGTGCGGGTCGAGCTCCGGTACCGGGAGAACCACACCTGGCTGATCACCGCCGGAGCGGCTGCCTGGTTCCTGAAGGCACACACGAAGTCCTGGTACGGCGGCGATCCGGTGGCCGCGGCGGGAGTGGTCCGGCACGAGGCGTCCGCGCACCGGATCCTGGCCGAGGCCGGGCTGCCGACCCCGACGATCGTCGCCGCCGTCGCCACTCCCGACAACCCGCTGGGCTGGCCGTACCTGCTGACCGAGCGGCTGCCCGGCCGGTCCCTGGTCGATCACCTGGACGCGCTGCCGCGGGCCGAGGCCGATCAGGCGTTGATCATGGTCGGCCGGCACCTGGCCCGGATGCATGCCCTGCGGTTCGATCATCCCGGCTACCTCCTGGACGGACCGCCGGCCGGGCCGCCCGCCGCCGATCGCTGGCAGCACGGGTGCTGGCGGTTCGAACGCTTCCTGACCGGCGCGATCCGGACCTGGACGGCCGACGCCGAGACCGTACCGGCGCCGATCATGGACGGCGTGGTCCGACTGCTCGCGGGCACGATCGACGATGCGCGCGCCGCGTTCGATCCGCCCCGGTTCACTCATGGTGACTGTCATGCGAACGGGTTCTTCCTGGTGCCGGACGGGCCGGACTGGTCGGTGACCGGGGTGCTCGATCTAGAGGTCGCGTCCGCGGGCTGGCCGGAGGTCGACCTGACCAAGCTGTTCATCGAGCTGGCCGGGCAGTTGGCCGGGACGGGCCACCGCTGGTGGGATCCGCTGTTCGCCGGCTACGGCCGCGAGCCCGACTTCGACCTGGCCCGACTGCTCCTCGCCGGTGCCGCGCACCTCAACTACACCTGCCACCGGCGAGCCTGGCCCGGCGATCGGGCCCAGATCCTCGGCCGGATCGTCAACGCCACCGATTGGGACGCCCTGTTCCCGACGTAGTCGGGCCGCCGATCCCCGGGCCGGATTCATGATCAACTTCGCTGATCAGGCCGGCCGGTCCCCGGGCCGGAGGGCGGCGAACGGATCGGTGATCGCCAACCGGCGCTCGGTGAACCGGAACAGCGCGGCCGGGCGTCCCCCACCGCCGCGGGACGGCGCGGTCCGCCCGGTCGGTTCGAGCTGCCCGCGCCGTTGCAGAACGCGCTGCAGGTTGGTGGCCGACACCTCGCGACCCAGTGCCGCGGAGTAGATGTCGCGCAGTTGGGCGATGGTGAACTCGTCCGGCGCCAACCCGAAGCCGAGATTGCTGTACGAGAGCTTCCGCTGCAGCCGTTCGGTCGCCGAGGCCACCACCGAGGCGTGATCGAACGCCATCTCCGGCAGCCGGTCGGCCCGGTGCCAGGCGGCGTTCGGCGGCAGCTGGGGGTCGGCCGTGCTCTGCACCAGGCCCAGGTAGGCCGTGGCGATGGTCCGCTGGAAGGGATCGCGGCCGGGCGCGCTGCGGGTCTCCAGTTGTTCCAGATGGGCGATCTCGCTCAGGTCGGCCTTCGTCGCCAGGTGCCGGGCCACGCAGGCCCCCAACGTCTCGTCCAGCTCCAGAGGACCGCTGGGCAGCGCCCAGGCGCCGGCGTACGGATCACGGGATCGCTGCCAGACCAGCACCGTCAGCTCGCCGTCCGTGATCTTGAACACAACGGCCACCGCCTCGTGCCGAAAGGTGGGCACCGCGCTCGATCCGGCCACGAACGAATGCTACCGTCGTACCTAGTTTTCGACTCTGAGGCGAAAACCTGACCACGGGAGAAACTGTGACCTTGATCGAGTCGGTCAACACCGATCACGCCGACGACGAGGCGCTGCCGCCGGGCTTCGCGGACTGGACCAGCTGGCAGCGCGAGGTGCATGACCTCGCGCGCCGCAAGGATGCCGTCGTCCTGGCGCACAACTACCAGTTGCCGCAGATCCAGGACGTCGCCGATCATGTCGGCGACTCGCTGGCGCTGTCACGGCTGGCCGCGTCGGCGGAGGCGTCGATGATCGTCTTCGCCGGCGTGCATTTCATGGCCGAGACCGCGAAGATCCTCTCCCCCGAGAAGAAGGTGATCATTCCCGACGCCCGGGCCGGCTGCTCGCTGGCCGACACGATCACGGCCGATCAGCTCCGGGCCTGGAAGGCCGAACACCCGGGGGCGGCAGTCGTCGCGTACGTCAACACGACGGCCGAGGTGAAGGCGGAGTCCGACATCTGCTGCACCTCCTCCAACGCGGTCGAGGTGGTGGAGTCCATCCCGGCCGACCGGGAGGTGCTGTTCCTGCCCGACATGTTCCTGGCCGCGCACGTCAAACGGAAGACGGGCCGCACCAACCTGCACAGCTGGCTGGGCGAATGCCACGTCCACGCGGGAATCTCGCCGCAGGATCTGGAGGCGGCCGTGCACGCCGAACCCGAGGCGGAGCTCTACGTGCACCCCGAGTGCGGCTGCTCGACATCGGCTCTGTGGATGACCACCGTCGGCGACATCCCGGCCGACCGGACCCACATCCTGTCCACCGGCGCGATGCTGGACGAGGCACGGCGCAGCTCGGCCGGCACGGTACTGGTGGCGACCGAGATCGGCATGCTGCATCAACTGCGGCGCGCCAATGCCGGGATCGACTTCCGGCCGGTCAATCCGCAGGCGTCCTGCCGCTACATGAAGATGATCACGCCGGAGAAGTTGATCAACGCGCTGCGCAACGAGACCGATGAGGTCCACGTGCCCGCCGACGTCGCCTCCGCGGCCCGGCAGGCGGTCGAGCGGATGGTGGCGATCGGTCGCCCCGGAGGCGGGGAATGATCATGACCGACCTACGACTGCCCACCCGGCTGCGCGTCGGTCCCGTCGCCCATCGTTCCGAGTCCGACGTGATCATCGTCGGGAGCGGCGCCGCCGGCATGGCTGCCGCAATCAGGCTGCTGGACGCCGGTCGCCGGGTGACCATGATCACCAAGGGAGCCCTCGGTGACGGTTCGACCGCCTGGGCCCAGGGTGGTTTGGCCGCCGTCACGGACCCGGCCGACACCCTGACCGATCATCTGGCCGACACGCTGGCTGCCGGAGCCGGGCTCTGCGAGCCGGACCAGGTCGCCGCACTCGTCGCCGCCGCGCCGGCCGCGATCGAGCGAATGATCGACCTCGGCGCCCGCTTCGACCGGGCCGCGGACGGAGCGCTGGCGCTGGGGCTGGAAGGCGGACATCACCACCGTCGGATCGTCCACGCCGGCGGTGACGCCAGCGGAGCCGAGGTGTCCCGCAGCCTGGCGGCATCGCTCGTCGGCTCTCGCCGGAACCAGCGCGGCGCGGGAGGGCGGTTCACCCTGCTCGATCAGTGCACCGCCGTCGATGCGATCCGTACGGCCGACGGCGTGGTCCGTGGACTCCGGGTGATCGACGGCGACGGTGCGGTCGGTGAGTTGTCCGCCGACGCCGTCGTCCTCGCGGCCGGTGGCATCGGGCAGGCGTGGAGCACCACCACCAATCCGGCGACCGCGACCGGCGACGGCCTCGGCATCGCCCTGCGGGCCGGGGCGATCATCCGCGATCCGGAGTTCGTCCAGTTCCATCCGACCGTGCTCGTCGTACCGCCGAGCCATCGCCGGCCGGGCGACCGTGGCGTGCTGATCTCCGAAGCGGTCCGCGGGGAAGGCGCTCGGCTGGTCAACGGCCGCGGCACGTTGATCATGGACGGCCGGCACCCGATGGCTGATCTGGCACCCCGGGACATCGTCGCGGCGGCGATGCACGCCGACCTGTTGGCCTCCGGTGATGATCATCTGTTCCTGGACGGCACCGCGCTCGGTGCGACGACCTGGCGGCAGCACTTCCCGACGATCCTGCAGTTGTGCCGGGAGCGTGGCGTCGATCCGATCACCGAACCGATCCCGGTTCGGCCGGCCGAGCACTACTTCTGTGGTGGAGTTCTGGCCACCCTCGACGGCCTGACGACCGTCCCCGGCCTGTACGCGGTCGGCGAGGTCGCCTCGACCGGGGTGCACGGCGCCAACCGGCTGGCGTCCAACAGCCTGACCGAGGCGTTCATCGCCGGAGATCGGCTCGGACAATGGCTGTCGGTACGCGATGTCGAGACCGAAGCCAGGGGCGCGGTGATCTCCGCAGCCCTGCGCTACGGTGCCGTGCCGGACGAGCCCGGCCAGCCCTTCGCCCTCGATGATCAAGAACCGACCGTGGTCGGCTCCGCACGGCGTCCCTGGTTGGTGCAGGCGATCACCCGCGGGGCGGGCGTGTTGCGCGAGGAGACCGGTCTGACCGAGCTGCTCGCGGAGTTGGCCGCGGTGCCGCCCTCCGCTCAGGACGGCTCGGTGGCCGACGTGGAGGCGACGAACCTGCAGGCGGTGGGCGCTCTCGTGGGCACCGCAGCCCTGCTGCGCACCGAGAGCCGAGGCAGTCACCGGCGTTCCGATCATGATCGTCCGGTGCCGTCCTGGCAGCGGCACACCCATCTCGCACTCCAGCCGGACGGCCGGCTGGGTAGCGCGGCCGAGGCAGCGGCGGTGGCAGCATGACCATGGCCGGAGCCACCAGGAGAAGTCCGCTGTCCACGGAGCTGTCGACGGTCGTCGCCAACGCGTTGGCCGAGGACAGCGCCGACGACGACGTCACGACGCGCTGGAGCGTTCCGGACGGGCTGTGGTCGCGCGCCGAAGTCATCGCGAAGCAGCCCGGGACGATCGCCGGGACCGCCGTCGCCGCCGAGGTGATGGCCCAGGTCGATCCTCTGATCCAGGTCGAGCCTGTGGTCGCCGACGGAGACCAGGTCGGTGCAGGAACGGTGATCCTTCGCCTCGACGGCCCGACCCGGTCGCTGCTGACGGGCGAACGTACCGCGCTCAATTTTCTGCAGCGGCTGTCCGGCATCGCCAGCCTGACCCAGGCCTACGTCCGGGCCGTCGGCGACCTTCCGGTACGGATTCTGGACACCCGCAAGACCGCGCCGGGCCTCCGCTCGCTGGACAAGTACGCCGTGACGGCCGGCGGCGGCCACAACCATCGACGCGATCTCGGCGCGATGGTGCTGCTCAAGGAGAACCACATCGCGGCGGCCGGCGGCGTGACCGCCGCGATTGACGCCGTGCGCCGGGGCATGGCCGCCGAGAACGTACTCCTCGAAATCGAGGTCGAGGTGCAGGACCTGGTCGAGGCGGAGGAAGCGCTGCGGGCCGGCGCCTCGCGCATCCTGCTCGACAACTTCTCAGTCGAAGGCATCCGGGCGGCGGTGCGGCTCCGGCGGCGCACGGCCACGGCTGCCGTCCTTGAGGCATCCGGGAGCGTCACGCTGGCCGAGGTCCGGGAGATCGCGGCCACCGGCGTGGACCTGATCTCGGTCGGCGCCCTGACCCACAGCGCACCGGCCTTGGATCTGAGCCTGCTGCTGATGATCGATTCCGACGACAGGAGGAACCGTGGCCAAGGGCTACTGGGTCAGCGTGTACCCGACCATCACCGACCCTGAGGGGCTTGAGGTCTACAACGGGCTGGCCGGTGTGGCCGTCAAGGCCGCGGGCGGGCGGGTGCTCGCCGGCATCGGCAGCCGGGTCGTCGCCCACGAAGCCGGAATCGCCGAACGCGTGGTCCTGATCGAGTTCGACAGCTTCGACCAGGCGGTCGCCGCCTACGAGAGCGCGGCCTACCAGAAGGCGCTGGCCGAACTCCCCGCCGGCTTCGAGCGTGACTTCCGCATCATCGAAGGCCGCGACTGACGACCGCGACGGCGGGTTCGGGCCTCCGGTCGCAAGCGCCACGCGTTCAAGGTCAGGGCACGGGCTCCGGTGTGCCGGAGCCGGTCGCCGCGGTCGCGCCCTTCGCCGTACCCCGGCCGGCCAGTGCCGCGAGCAGGACTCCGTAGCCGGCGGCGAGCAGCAGGGCGGTGCCGATCATCCGGGAGCCGAGGTCGCCGTACAGGCCGAGGTTGAGGCCCTGCTCGGAGCGGCTGAGCGCGTTGAAGGCGAGGGCCAGGATGCCGAACGCGGCGTTGCCGATCACCAGCAGGGCCCGGGCCGGGCGGGGGAAGCGGGGCGAGTCACCGTTGGCGTCCTCGGCCCCGGTGAGCAGGTTCCAGGCGATGCCGAAGATCAACGCCGAGCCGCCGGCCAGACCGATCAGGGCGGCCAGCGGGTCGCCGATCAGCTCCCGGCGGCCCACCGCGATGGCGATCATCAGCACCAGCGCGATCGCGACCAGCCGCGGCCGGGTGAGCCGCCGGGTCGCCGTCCAGACGGCACCGACGATGATCACCGCCACGGTGAGCAGCCCGCCGATCGCCTGCTCGGACCAGTTCGGGGTCCACCAGCCGACGGCCCGGCCGAGGCTGAACAGGGTCAGCACGGTCACGACGGCCGCGAGCCGGAAGGGTCCGCTGTGGTCCGTGCTCGGCTCGCCGGCTCGGGCCCGGACCGCCACGCCGATCGCGACCAGGCTGGTCAGCAGGAAGCCGCCGAAGGTCTCCAGCACGCCGGCCCGTTCGGTGACGAACGCGTCCACGGCCGGCACCCAGTGCACCGGGGGAAAGTCCGGCACCGTGGCGGCCACCGGCCCGGCGAAGAAGATCGCGACCGGGATCAGCAGCACCTGCAAGGCCTTCGGGAGCGCCAGAGCGGCGGCGATCGCGATCAGCACGCCGCGCCGCTCGGTCAGCGACCGGGATCCGGCGACAGTGTCGTCGTCCCGACCGGCCCGCCCGGCCAGCCACCAGACGGCCGCGGCGACGACCATGATCAGGATCGAGGCCAGGAAACCGCTCAGCAACTCGCCCGCCGACTGCCGGGCGGTGATCAGGTCGTACGCCGAGCAGCCCAGCGCGACGATCGCCAGGATCGCGGTGACCAGCCGGAGGCCGGTGCCGGCCAGCTCCCGGCCGAGCGACTCGGCGGTCCAGACCGAGGTCGACAACGCCACCTCGGACAGGGCCGCGCCGGCCAGGACGACCATCGGCAGCGACGCCGCGGCGAACGCGAACAGGACGATCAGGAACTGGATCGCCCGGTCGTCCACGCCGCTCGGCGCGGAGGTCCGGAAGTTGATCACCGCCGGTACGACGACGATCACGATCAGCAGCGCCAGCACGACGCCGTACTCCCACCAGTGAAAGGATCCGCGGAGCTTGCGGACCAGCTGGAAGGCGACCAGGGCCAGCCAGCCGAGCCCGGCGAAGAGCGCCTCCGGATCGGTCAGCCCACCGGTCGCGGAGCTCGCCATGATCATCGCCTGGACGGCGCCGTACCCGATGGCGGCGACCGCGATCGGCCAGGGCGCGTGCAACGCGCCGGTGAGCATCGCGGCCGTGACGACGAGCAGCGCGACGTAGATCACCGGCAGCACCGGCTCGGGCAGGGTCGACCCGGCGTCGGTGCCGATCAGGTCGAGACCCGACCTCAGCGGACCGGAGCCGAACATCAGGCCGAGCGCCACCAGACAGGCCGCCCCGACCATGATCATGATCATGGTCAGCCCCGGCGGCCAACCGGTGCGGCGGAGCCGGCCGGACCGGACCGGTTCGCCGATCACCTGGCCGCCGACCGCACGCAGGATCCGCAGTCCGCTCATCGCAGCACCACCAGCCGGGCTCCGAATCGGGGCTCCAGCCACCGGGCGATCACGCCGTCCTCGACGATCACGGCCGCCGGGACGATGCGGACCTGGTGGGTCCACCGCCGCAGCACGGCACCGGTGCCGGCCCGGCGCAGCTCCGACTCACTCGTGCTGCCCAGGTAGACCGCATCACCGGACACCGCCGCGACGGCCACCGGCGGCCTGGTCCAGAGCACCCGCCCCGCGGCGTCGTAGCCGGTGGCCTCGGTGGAGGTGCCGACGATCCCGACCGGCCGGTCGCCGGCGGTCGACCAGGTGCCGACGTACCCGCCCCGCGACGGCGCCGTCCACTGCTCCGACCCGTCGGTCGGCGACCGGGCCAGCACCCGGTGCCGGCCGATCTCCAGCACCTGCGCGTCGCCGACCGTGCCGAGCGCGGCCACCTGATCCCCCTCGGCACGCCAGCGTTCGGAGCCGTCGGCCGGGTCCAGCCCGACCAGCTCGCCGGCCGCGGTCAGAGCCACCGGGAGCTCGCCGACCAGCACCGAGCCGCGCAGCGGTTCCGGCGTGATCCGCCGGTGCCAGAGCACCCGGCCGCTGCTCGGCTCGACCAGCCGGAGGGCGCCGTCGACGGTCCGGACCAGCAGCCGGTCGCGGCCCGCGTCGAGTCCGGAGGCGATCTCGCCCAGGTCGATCGTCCAGAGCCGCTCGCCGCCGCTCCCGTACCCGACGAGTCGCTTCGCGTTCGTGGCGACGACCGTGATCGAGCCGGTGGTCAGGGCCTGGACGATCCCGCCGCCGGGCCGGGCCCGCCAGCGCACCGCCTGCGCGACCACGCCGTCGGACTCGGCCAGCCCGGGCACCCGCACGGTTCCGTACACATCGCCGTCGAGATCGAAGCCGACCACGGTCCCGTCGGGCAGGGTGCCGAGGTGGTACGGGGCGCCGTCGAACTCGCGGTACCGCCCGACCTGCTCGACCAGCGTGGCCGTGGTCGTCGACGGCGCGGCGCCGGCCGGGAGCCGGAGCCGCAATGCGCCGGCCGGGTCTCCGGTCCGTGGCACCGCGCCGGCCCAGACCGCGCCGGTCGACTGTTCCGCAGGACCCGTCACGACTCCGGCCACGCCCGGCGGAGCGGCCCCGCCGGCCGGACAGAGGACGAGGGTCTGGTGCCGTGGCCCCGGCGATCCCGGAACGGTCCACCGCATGACCGAATCGGTGCAGCCGTCGACCCAGCGGGACGGCGCGGCCGTGATCGTGCCGGTGACCCGTTCCTCGCTGCCGTCGTGGACGATCGCTCCGTCGATCGGCACCGTCGCGCCGGCCAGCAGCCGTGGGCTGAGCACCTCCCAGGGCTGTCGGTAGAGCGAGAATCCCGCCGCGGAACGGTTGCCGACCAGGTGCAGCGTGTCGCCCGCCAGGGCCAGTGAGAAGGTCTGCGGACGGGCCTCGGGGCCGCCGAAGTTGATCATCACCGACAACCACCGGGCGCGGTCCCGCTGCTCGGCGGTCCGGTGCAGCAGCGGTTGGTTGACCGCGGTGGCCAGGCCGGCGACCGCATCGGTCGGGGCCAGCACGGCCTGCTCGACGTCGAGCGCGCCGGCCGCCGGATTCGGGCGTTCCTCGTCGAGGACGCTGAACTGGGTCGCCGTCCCGTCGGCCGGGAGGTACGCCTCGAGCGCGCTCCGCGGCTCCGCCCGGCTCAGCCCGACCACCGACGCCGCCGTACCCACCAGGATGACCAGCGGGATCACGATCAGCGACGGCCAGTGCACCCGCGAGGTTCGGCGCGCGGGCCTCGGCGCAGGGCTGGGTGGTGGCCAGTCCGGCCCACTCGGCGGCCCCGCCATCATCGAAGGTCTACCACCCTCCCAGCCATCGGTCCGCCAGTCTGGCACGGATCGGTGCCGCGGTGGAGTCTCAGGCCGGGTGGGTGTAGCGGTTCCGGCCGGCCAGGTAGCCGGCGGTTGCGTGGCCGGCGGCCAGGACGACCACCAAGATCAGCACGGCCGGCCAGTCCCCGGTCGTCGTGTGCAGCCAGCCGGCGGTCACCGGCCCGCACGCCGCCAGCAGATAGCCGATCGACTGCGCCATCCCGGACAGCCGGGTGGTCTGGCTCGCGGTCCGGGTGCGCAGCCCGATCAGGGAGAGCGCCAGCATGATCGACGTCCCGGAGGACATGCCGGCGATGATCACCCAGAGCAACGCCAGCGCCGGCACCAGCAGCAGCCCGACCGCGGCGATGATCATCCCGACGCCGAGCAGCACGCCGACCGCGCGTTGATCGCGCCAGCGGGACAGCGTGCTCCCGATCGTGAAACTGGCGATCATGCCGGCCACCTGCAAGATCAACAGATGCAGTCCGGCCGCCGCCGGCGACAGTCCGCGATCGGTCAGGATCGACGGCAGCCAGGTGGCCAGGATGTAGAAGATCGTCGACTGCAGCCCCATCGCCAGGGTGACCTGCCAGGCCAGCGCGGACCGCCACATGGTCCCGCCGCGCGGCGCCTCGGGCAGCGCCGCGACGGCGTCGGCGTCGGTGCGGGCCCGGGTCAGCCGGAGCCGGAGCAGCCACGCGATCGCCGCGATCAGGGCCGGTGCGGCCCAGATGATCAAGGCGGTACGCCAGCCCGCCGGCAGCAGGTCGGCCAGCGGCACGCTCAGCCCGGACGCGACCGCCGCGGCGCCGTTCATCACCGCCGAATAGCTGGCCGTCATCCGGGACACGTGGCCGGGGAAGTCCCGCTTCACCACCGCCGGCAGCAGCACGTTGATCACCGCGATCGCCGTACCGATGATCATGGTGCCGCCCCAGAGCCAGACCGGCCCGGCGACGGACCGCAGGCCGATCCCGGCGGTGAGCAGGATCAGGGCGGCCAGCAGCGTGGCATCGATCCCCCACCGGACACTGACCCGGTGCACCAGCGGCGACACGGCGGCGAAGGCGAGCAGCGGGACCGCGGCGAGCAGGCCCAGGGTCGCTCCGCTCAGGCCGGTGTCCAGGCCGATCCGGTCCAGCACCGGGCCGACCGAGGTGAGGGCCGGCCGCATCCCGGTCGCCACCAGGATGACGCCGAGCACGATGATCACCCGGGCCAGTCGCGACTCGGCCCGGGTGAGGGTCTGCGTCACGAGCGCATCAGTCGAACAGGCTGGTCTGCTCGTCCCAGGCGATGGTGTCCCAGACCGGCGGCGGCAGTTCGGCGGCCCGGTCGTCCGAGGCCACATTGGAATGGGCGCCGCAGCCGTGGTCGATGGCGACCACCTGGGCGTCGTTGGCGGAGTAGGCGTTGCCGCAGACCCCGAAGGAGGTGCCCAGCCGGCCGCTCAGCCGGACGAAGAATCCGCAGCTCAGGCACTGGCCCGGCGCCAGCCGGGTGGTCTCGTTGTCCGGCCCGCCGGCGCCGGCCAGCCACCGTTCGGCGGCCTCGTCCCGGCCCTGCGGCGTCAGCACCCGCTCCCGGCCGAGGCCGAGCTCGGCCACGATGGCCCGGGTCTGGCTCGCCTCCGCGGGATCGGCGTCGGCGGCCTGCTCGCCGCCGGTGTAGCCCGGCTCCAGCCGCGGATCGTTGTCCGGGGTCGGCAGCACCAGGCCGGCGGTCACGTCGCCCGGCTGGATCCGGTCCGCCCAGGGCACCCAGCCGGACGCCAGCAGCGCCTCGTCGCCGGGCAGCAGGACGACCTCGTTCACGGTCGCCGTCTTGGCCCGGGAGGCCCGGACCACGGTGACCGACCAGCGCCAGCCCCGATACCCCGGGTGCGGGCAGGCGAAGAAGTGGCTGACCAGCCGTTCCGCCTCCGCCTCGTACCCGAGGTGCTCACCGACACCCAACTGACCGGCGCTTTCCAGCGCGGCGTCGCGGGCCAGGTCGACCGCGTCGACACAGATCTGATCGGCCTTCACCGTGCGCTTCACCGTGCTGCGCTTCACCGAGGGGGGCATCGAGGTCACAACTCCAGTTCGTCGGCGACGGCGCGGAGCACGGTGGCCACCTTGCCCCCGGTCTTGCCGTCCGGGCGCTTGCCGCGGCGGTAGGTGTTGCCGATGCCGTCCAGCATCTTGATCAGGTCCTCGACGATGATCGCCATCTGCTCGGGCGACTTGCGGTGCGCCTTGGCCAGGCTCGGCGGTGCGTCCACCAGCCGGAGCGACCAGGCCTGTTCACCGCGGCGGCCCTCGATGACGTCGAACTCGACCTTCTGCCCGGGCTTCAGCGCGGTCACCCCGGTCGGCAGCGCATTGGACCGTACGTAGACGTCGCCACCACCGTCCTTGGTCAAGAAGCCGAAACCCTTCTCGGCATCGAAGAACCGAACCTTGCCTACCGGCACGTCTACTTCCCTCCGGGCATGCATGAACCGCCTGGTTTTCAGGCTCGCCAAGACTAACCAATCCGCACAACACACGGCGAACCGATATCGCCGTGGGCGGACCCGGCTGGACCATCTCACTAGCATCGGGCCATGACCACCGACACGGAGCAGGGCAGCGAAGGCGGGCCGCTGCGCAGGCTTCTGGACGGACGCTGGGCCGGGATCAGGGATCGGGCCCGTTCCCTCGAGCTGAAGCGGTTCGACCCGCCGTCGTACGACCTGAGCACCGAGCAGCACCGGGCCCGGATCCTGCACCGGCTGGAGGAGTTCGCCGCGTCCGGGCTGCCCCGGATCGGTTTCGAACCGGCCTACGGCGGCTCGAACGATGTCGGTGGCGGCATGGTGGCGATGGAGATGCTCGGCTTCCGGGATCTGTCGCTGATGGTCAAGGCGGGCGTCCAGTGGGGCCTGTTCGCCGGGGCGATCGCCGCGCTCGGCACCGAGCGGCACCACCGGGCCCACCTGGCCGACGCGATCGAGGGCCGGCTGCTCGGCTGCTTCGCGATGACGGAGTCCGGCCACGGCTCCGACGTGCAGTCGCTGGAGACCACCGCGACGTACGACCCGGCGACCGAGGAGTTCGTCATCGACTCGCCGACCCCGACCGCCCGGAAGGACTACATCGGCAATGCCGCCCGGGACGGCCGGCTGGCGGTCGTCTTCGCGCAGTTGATCACCGGCGGGACCGAGCACGGGGTGCATGCGCTGCTGGTGCCGATCCGTGACGAGACCGGCGGCCCGAGGCCCGGAGTGACGATCACGGACTGCGGCCGCAAGGCCGGGCTGAACGGGGTCGACAACGGCCGGATCGTGTTCGACCAGGTCCGGGTGCCACGGGACGCACTGCTGGACCGGTACGGCCAGGTCGCCGCCGACGGTACGTACACGAGCTCGATCGAGAGCGCCGGCCGCCGCTTCTTCACCATGATCGGCACCTTGGTCCGGGGCCGGATCAGCGTCGCCGGCTCGGCCCAGAACGCAGCCAAGCTGGCCCTGACCATCGCCTGCCGGCACGGCCTGGCCCGGCGCCAGTTCCCGCGGCCGGGAGGCTCCGACGAGGTGCTGCTGCTCGACTACCGGTCGCACCAGCGGCGACTGCTGCCTGCGCTGGCGAGGACGTACGCACTGTCGCTGGCCCAGAACGACCTGCTGGAACGGCTGCACGAACACCTCACCGAGCCGGCCGCCGACGACCAGGACCGGGAGCGGACCCAGCGCGAGATCGAGTCGCGCGCCGCCGGGCTGAAGGCGCTGTCGACCTGGCACGCGACCCGGACCATCCAGACCTGCCGGGAGGCCTGCGGGGGCGCCGGCTACCTGGCCGAGAACGTCCTGCCGCAGCTGCGCGCCGACACCGACGTGTTCACCACGTTCGAGGGCGACAACACGGTGCTGCTGCAGTTGGTCGGCAAGGGGCTGCTGACCGACTACTCGTCGCAGTTCGAGGACCTCGACGTGCTCGGCGTCGCCCGCGCGGTGGCGGACCAGTTCGTCGGCTTCGCGATCGAACGTACGGTCAACCGCGGCGTGCTGGAACGGCTCCGGCGGCGCCGCGGCGAGCAGCCCGAGATCCGGGACCGGGATTGGCAACTGGGGCTGCTGGAGGACCGGGAGAAGCACCTGGTCGAGACCCTGGCACTGCGGATGCGCGGCCGGCTGGCCCGGGACAAGGACCCGTTCGCCGCCTTCAACGCCGTCCAGCCGCACCTGCTCGCCGCCGCGAGCGCGCACGCCGAGCGGCAGGTCGCCGAGTCGTTCCTGGCCGCCACCGACAGCTGCCCGGAGCAGGCCGACCTGCTCGACCAGGTCTTCGACCTGCACCTGCTCTCCGCGATCGAGGCCGACCGGGCCTGGTATCTGGAGCACAACCGGATCAGCGACGCGCGGTCGAAGGAGATCATCGCCGCGGTCGACGACCTGTGCGAGCAGCTGCGGCCCCACGTCCCGGAGCTGATCGAGGCGTTCGGCATCCCGGAGGCCTGGATCGACGCCCCGATCGCCCGCCGGGCCGAGTCGGCAGACGAAGGAGTTGACCGGCTCCGGGTCGGCGCGGAACAGCCGTGACCGCTCCGTCGAGACCTCGGCTCTGACCCGACCCCCTGCTCAGCTGGACTGAAGGGTGTTCACCATGGACCAGACCTTGCAGATTCTGGACCGGGCCCGAGTTTGGGTGACCGAGGACCTGCGGGTCCGCGCCGCCCTGGTCCACGGCTCGGTGGTCCGGGGGACCGTCACGCCGCTGTCCGACCTCGATCTCATCGTCGTCGCCGAGCCCGGCGAGCGGGACGGGCTCTGGGCCGACAGGGAGGCCGTGTCCCGGCGGCTGCTCGGAGCCCCGGTCGCGGCCGCGGCCGCGCCGTACGACCTCCCCCATCGCTGGCAGGCGCGGACCGCCGACCTGGATCTGCTCGACCTCACGATCGACGAGGGAGCCGTCCACGTCTGGTACGGCTTCGAGGGGCCCGTCGAGTTCCTGGTCGACCGGGCGCAGGTGCGGGAGGAGTTCGACCTGGCCATGGCCGCCCAGGCCGGCCCGAGGCCTCCGTACGACGCGGCCGCTGCCTGCGATGCGACCTGGGCCGAGTTCGCCAAGCTGATCGCCCTGCTGCTGCACGACCGGAGGCTGACCGTACGGGTCGACCTGAACGCGTTGATCAAGTCCCGGCTACTCCCGCTGCTCGGCCGGCATCCGTACGCGATCGGCACGGTCCATGATCAACAGGACCACGAGTTGATCACCCGGCTGGACCGGATCTTCCCGATGAGCAGCACCGCCGCCGAATTGGGCCGGGCGCTCCGCGCCGCCGCCGAGTGCTACGCCGGGCTGCTCGCGGACTGGGCCGACCGGACCGGCCGGCCGCGCCCGGCGTCCGCCCTGGAGCCCGGCGTGTTCCGCGCCCTGGCGCTACTGCCTCCCGCTCAGTAGTCACGGACCGGCGGCGCTTCCAGAGCCTTCGCCAGGTGGTTCAGGTTGCCCAGGGCCAGGTGGGTGGCGACGCCGTCCTCATCGGTGAGCCACTGGATCTCACCCAGCTGGCCCATCCGGACCAGGGGCTGCAGCAGGGCCTCGTCCCGAGGATCGAGCGGCCCGCCGGCGTCGAGGTAGTCGCGCCAGACACGCCGCGGATCGACCCGGGCGTCCGTGTAGGCCTGGCCGGCGACCTCCCAGGCCAACGGCTCGACCCGCAGGTCGTCGGTGTCGATCAGGCCCACCAGCCGGTCGTCGCGATAGAGCTGGTTGCGCGGATTGAGATCGCCGTGGACGGGCGCGCGGACCTCCAACCGGCCGCTCCGTGACCAGGCGCCGAGCAGCCGGTCCTGATCCTCGATGACACGGTCGACGACCTCGATCGGCGCCAGCACGTCCGGGCCGCGCCCATACCGGTCCATGATCGCGATCCGTACCTGCTGCCACCCGAACCAGCGCGGATGATCATCGATCGAACGGAAGCCCGGTCGCTGACCGAGCCCGAGACCGAGTGAGGCGCGGTGCAGCGCCGCCAGCACCGGGGCGATCTCCCGGCTGCGCACCGGGCTCGGCACCGAGACACCCGAGACGCCTTGCACGAAAGGAAACACGGCCAGTGTGTGCCCGTCCACGACCGGGATGTCGGCACGCTCGGGGCCGACCAGGACCGGGGTGATCTTCGTCCAGGCCCGGGTCACCACGTATTCGTACTCGACCTGCTCGGCGGTCCGCTCCGCCCGGCCGACCCGCAGAACCCGATCATGATCATCGCAGTCCAGCTTCCAGGTCTGGTTGAGCATGCCCTCGGCCAACAGGCTCGCCCGCCGGACCGGCAGACCCCACTCCTCCCGGCAGAAGCCGATCAGCCGAGTCGGCGTCAGCCAGAGCCGCTGCCAGCCCCAGCCGGCACCGTCGTAGTAGTGGGTGCCGTCCGGCGACAGTGCCCCGCGCTCGGGTTCGGGATCACTCACGCAGCGAAGACTGCCAGCCGGATCGGCGTTCGGGCGAAGGAATTTTATGGTTAAGCAGGTCCTTGACTTTTCTCGCCGGCAGGGCAATAGTTAAGTACATGCCTAATCATTCCGGCGCGGATCGGCTGGGCCGCATCTTCCACGCGATCGCGGACCCGACCCGTCGCGCGATCGTCGAGCGGCTCATCCGCGGACCGGCGGCGGTCAAGGCGCTGGCCGAGCCGCTGGAGATGTCGCTGCCCGGCGTGATGCAGCACCTGCAGGTGCTGGAGGACGCGGGGGTGATCGTGACGGAGAAGGTCGGCCGGGTCCGCAGCTGCCGGATCGAGTCGGCCGCCCTTCGCGAGGCCGAGGCCTGGCTCGGCCGCCAGCGTACGGAACGAGAACGGCAGCTTGATCAACTCGACGACTACCTGAAGGAATCCTGATCATGGACGACGTCACCCATTCGACGTTCACCCTGGAACGCCGCTACGAGGCCCCGGTCGAACGCGTGTTCGCGGCCTTCGCGACGCCCGAAGCACGGAAGCGCTGGATGGCCCAGGGGGCCGAGCACTCCTTGGACTTCACGGTCGGAGGCCTCGAGATCACCAAGGGATTCGACGGCGAGGGGCATGCCCTGACCCACGAGGCCCGCTACCTCGAGATCGTTCCGGGCGAACGGATCCTCACGACGTCGACCCTGCGCGCCGATGATCAACTCTCGACCGCCTCGGTGACCAGCGTCGAGTTCCGGTCCGACGGGCCGGACACGCTGCTGGTACTGACCGAGCACGGCATGTACCTGCCCGGCCAGGAACGCCCCGAGTGGCGCGAGGCGGGCACCGCGCAGCAGCTCGACATCCTGGCCGCGGAGTTCACCCCGGCCACCGAGACGAAGGAGAACTGATCATGACTCAGGTCGATCATGTGCTCGCCGTACTCGCCGTGTCGGATCTCGACCGGGCCCGGGCGTGGTTCACCGGCCTGTTCGGCCGCGCGCCGGACAACAACCCGATGGAGAGCCTGATCGAGTGGCAGGTCAGGGACGGCGGCTGGGTCCAGATCACCGAGGACGCCGACCGCGCCGGCCACGGGCTGCTCAACCTGGCCGTCCCCGATCTCGACGAGGCCGTACGGGAGGTCCGGGACCGCGGCCTCGAACCCGGCGAGATCGTCGAGGCCAACAAGGGCGTACGCCTGTGCCCGGTCCCCGATCCCGACGGCAACGCGGTCCAGCTCGTCGGCGACTTCCGCGTCGTGTACTGATCCGGACGCTCGACCAATCCGAACCGTCCTCCGCGACGAACGGTGGTTACTCGGGACAACCACAACGGAGGGAAAACCTGTGTTCGGACGAAGGTTCACCGCAGAGCTGATCAATCGGAGCGCGGAGACGGAGGCGGACCGGCGCCGCTTCCTGCGCGGCGCCGGCATCGCCGGCCTCGGCGTGATCGGGGCCGGGGCGCTGGGCGCGCGACCGGCCGAGGCCGACACCGGCGGAGCCTCGCTGAGCGACGCCTCGGTGCTCAATTTCGCGCTCAACCTGGAGTATCTGGAGGCGCAGTTCTACCTGCACGCGGTGACCGGTCAAGGGCTGCCGAGCAAGCTCACCGGAGGCACGGGGAAGCAGGGGAAGGTCACCGGCGGCCACAAGGTCCGGTTCAAGAGCCGGAAGACCCGTGAGTACGCCGCCGAGATCGCCGCGGACGAGTTGGCCCATGTCAGCTTCCTGCGCGAAGCACTCGGCGGGGCCGCGGTCGCGCAGCCGGCGATCGACCTCAAGGCCAGCTTCACCGCGGCCGCCCAGGCCGCCGGCATCGTACGGAAGGGGCGCGAGTTCGACGCCTTCGCCTGTGAGGAGAACTTCCTGCTCGCCGCCTACCTGTTCGAGGACGTGGGCGTGACCGCGTACAAGGGTGCGGCACCGCTGATCCAGAACAAGACCTACCTGGAGGCCGCGGCCGGCATCCTCGCCGTCGAGGCCTACCACGCGGCCAACATCCGGACCGTGATCTACGAGGGCGATCAGGGACTGCTCGGCCTCGGCCTGCTCGGCGGCAGCGATCTGAAGGACGCCGCAGGCAAGCTCTCCGACGCGCGCGACGCGCTGAGCGGGTCGGTCGACAACGACCAGGGCATCCAGGACCGGGACGGCGACGCCAACATCGTGCCTGCCGACGAGAACGGCGTCGCGTACAGCCGCAGTGCCGCAGACGTTCTGAACATCGTCTACCTGACCCCGGCCAAGGCCGCCAAGGGCGGCTTCTATCCCGACGGGATGAACGGCGACATCGTCACCAGCAACGACAACACCTAGAACCCGGGAAGAGAACTCCATGCCCCGACTCGGCAGAGCGGTCGCCACCCGGACCCGGAGTGCGTACGTTGAACCTGCCGGAGCAGGCAACCGGGGCCGCCATGATCACGACAGCCATCGGTGGCGTACCACTGCACCCACGTCGCGCCGGCGTGGCCTGACCGACTGAAGGCGAACGATGATGTCTCGAGTCCCGACCCGCGGGCCCGGCTTCGTCGCCGCCAGGGTGATGGTCCGGACAGCGTTGATCGACAGCGGACCGGGACCGGGCCGATGAGCCGGGAACGAGAAGCCGATCATGGAGCGCCGAGGATCGCGCCTGCGCCGGATCCGCCGCAGGCCGAACAACTGGAACAGCTGATCGTGCGGGCGTCGCGCGGTCACGAGGGTGCGTTCGCCGAGCTGTACGACCGCACCGTCGCCCGGGTGTACGGCGTCGTGCTGCGGGTGCTGCGCTCCCCCGACCTGGCCGCCGAGGTGACCCAGGAGACCTACGTCGAGGTCTGGCGCAGTTCGGCGAGGTACCGGCCGGAGTCCGGCTCCGCGCTGAGCTGGATGCTGGCCATCGCGCACCACCGCGCCGTCGACCAGGTCCGGTCGGCGGTCCGGCGGGTGGACCGCGAGGATCGCTACGGGCGGCCGGACGAGCCGGCGGCCGACGACGTGGTGTGGGACGACATCTCCCGCCGGGTCGACACCGAACGGGTCCGGCGGGCGCTCCGGTCGCTGACCGAGGTCCAGCGCGAGGCGCTCACGCTGGCGTACTTCGGCGGCTACACGCACCGCCAGGTGGCGCGCATGCTGGACCTGCCGCTGGGGACGGCGAAGACCCGGATCCGGGACGGATTGATCGGACTGCGAGACGCGCTGGGGGTGGAAGCATGAACGACATCCACGGTTACGTCGGGGCGTACGTGACGCACGCGCTCGACGAGGAACTCCGGATCGTGTTCGCCGAGCACCTGGCGGACTGCGAATCGTGCAGCCGCGAGGTGCGAGAGTTCAACGAGACGCTGGGCCGGCTGAGCGACCTGGCCGCCGCCCCGCCGCCGGCCTCGTTGCGCGACGATGTTCTCGGCGCGATCCGCCGGGTCCGCATCGAACCGCCGGACGAGTCGGCCGCCGAACCTCTCGAACCGACCGACGCCCCTCCCCTGCCGACATCTGCCGAGGATCGGCAGCCTCCCCGGCGCCCCCGACCCTGGCTGTACCTCGCCGTCGCGGCGAGCCTGGTGCTCACCGTGATGTTCGGCGGCTGGGCGGTGGTCCAGCAGCGGCGGATCGACGAGATCGAACGAGCCCAGAGTTCGGCCCGGCCGGTCACCGAACTGCTCCAGGCCGCCGACCTGCGGACCTATCCGTTCGACTGGCCGGACGGCAGCAAGGGCGCCTATCTGGTGTCGCGGCAGCTGAACCGGGCCATGCTCACCGGAGCCGTACCGGCGGCCGAGCCCGGGCGGACCTACCAGCTGTGGTCCATGGGGCCTGGCGGCGTCGAGCCCGGCCCGACGTTCCGGTCCGGCGCGGCCGGTGTCTGGAATCTCGATCTCGCCGGCGTGACTGCGTTCGCGATCACGTCCGAGCCCGAAGGCGGCTCGAAGAAACCGAGCCTGCCCGGGATCGTTGCGACACCGATCTGATCGAGAAGATCGCCACCTGCCGCCCCGGTCGGCAGTCGCAGACGTCCCCCACGGCAGAGGTTCCCGCCCGACATCGGCGGCGACGGCCCACAGCGAGGGACATTCGCGACACGGCTCCCGTACCCACGCCGCTCACCGCCGGGCCCCACTGCACGACGCGCCGCCCCGCGCCCGATCCCCCTCGACCGGTCACTTCCGCAGCGACACGCCGACCGAACGCCTGCTTTGGTGACCGGTCGCGCTCCCACACAACCCGCCCCGCCCCCGGCTCCCCCATCGACCGGTCACTTCCGCAGCGACGCGCCGACCGAACGCCTGCCTTGGTGACCGGTCGGCGGATCGGGGTTGGGGTCAGGGGCGGAGCGGGGAGAGGGGGAGGTTGGTGATGGCTTTGGCGAGGGCCTCGACGGGGCCGCGGGCGGAGCGGGGATTGGCGACCAGGGCCATCTCGATGTCCGGCAGCGGGGGCAGGTCGAAGCGGCCGGACAGGTTGCGCAGGTCGGGCGGGACGCGGCTCTGGGCCAGGATCGAGATGCCGAGGCCGGCCCGGGTTGCGGCCAGGATGCCGTTGATCTCGCGGGTGTTGCAGGTGATCCGCCAGGTCCGGTGCGCGCCCTCCAGCGCCGACAGTGCGGCGTCGCGGCTCCAGCTCGGCGCCGGATAGGTCACCAGCGGTACGGGCAGCGCGGGCTCGATCTGGGTCCGGTCCAGGCCGACCCAGACCAGCCGGTCCCGCCGGACCAGCTGGCCGCGATGCGAGTCGGCCTCCTGGTTGATGAAGACCAGGTCGAGGTGGTTGGAGGCCAGCCGGCGCAGCAGGGTGCCGCTCTGCGTCACGGTCAGTTCCAGGTTGATCCGCGGATAGAGCTGGCGGAACTCGCGCAGGATGGTCGGCAGCTCGCTCACCGCCAGCTCGTCGGCGGCCCCGAACCGCAGCCGGCCGCTCATCGCCGAGCCGGTGAAGTACGACACCGCCTCGTCGATCGCGGCCAGGATGGTCCGGGCGAAACCGGCCATCGCCTCCCCGTTGTCGGTCAGCGCCACCGACCTGGTGTCCCGCTGGACCAGCTGCCGCCCGGCCGCGTCCTCGAGCCGGCGGACGTGCTGGGAGACGGTCGGCTGGCTCAGCCCGAGCTGCTCGGCGGCGCGGGTGAAGGAGAGCCCGTTGGCCACCGCGAGGAAGGTACGCAACAGCGTCGGATCGAACGTCTTGTCATCGGCCACGACAACCACCCTCCGCGGGCTTATAAGTCCAGCCAATACAATATATTGGCGTTATGGCTTTGCCGAATAGGAAGGCAGGCCTTTAGGGTTGGTGTCGGGCGACCTCAGCGTTGAGCCATCCGCTTGCCGGAAGATCCGGCGGTCCAGTCCAGCACAACCCATGAATCAGGTGAGTTCGCCTTGTCCACGGCGCCCGCCGAGCGGTCCCGCTCGGCCTCATACGCCCTCTCCTCCACCCTCGATCGACTGAGCCGGCCCATTCGCGGCCGCCAGTGGCCGCGCACGCTGGCCGCCCTCCAGGTCCGCAACTACCGACTCTTCCTGTCCTCCCAGGTGGTGGCCACGACCGGGTTGTGGATGCAGCGGATCGCCCAGGACTGGCTGGTGCTGGAGCTGACCGGGAGCGTCGCCGCGGTGGGCGTCGCGGTCGCGCTGCAGTTCACCCCGGTGCTGCTGTTCGGACTGTTCGGCGGGGTGATCGCGGACCGCTACTCGAAGCGGGCGATCCTGATCATCACCCAGTCGGTGGCGACGCTGATGGCGGTCACCCTCGGCGTGCTCGCGCTGACCGGGACGGTGGCGGTCTGGCACGTGTACCTGGTGGCCGCGGTCCTCGGCTTCGTCACCGTGGTGGACAATCCGACCCGCCAGGTGTTCGTCTCCGAGCTCGTCGGTGATCAACATCTGCGCAACGCGGTCAGCCTGAACTCCTCGGTCTTCCAGTTCGGCGCACTGCTCGGCCCGGCCCTGTCCGGCGTCCTGATCCACGCGGTCGGCCAGGGCTGGTCGTTCCTGATCAACGCGGCCTCCTGCCTGGTGGTCGTGGCGATGTTGATCATCATCCGGCCGGCGACCCGCGCGGGCTCGGTCGTACCCAAGGCGAAGGGCCAGCTGCGCGAGGGCCTGCGCTACATCCAGCACACCTCCGAGGTGGCCTGGACCATCGTGCTGGTCGCGACGATCGGCCTGTTCGGCCTCAACATGCCGGTGATCCTGGCGGCGTTCGCCGACCATGAGTTCGGCACCGGGGTCAGCGGCTACTCGCTGTTCAACTCGCTCAGCGCGATCGGTGCCCTGGTCGGCGCGCTGATCTCGGCCCGCCGCCGCGGCCAGGTCCGGCTCCGGGTGCTGGTCAGCCTGCTCACCCTGCTCGGTCTCACCATCGGCATCGCCGCGATCGCGCCGAGCGTCTGGACCTTCGGCATGGTGTTGATCTTGATCGGGCTGCTCACGCTGCAGTTCCTCACCGGCGCCAACTCGCTGGTCCAGCTGACCACGGCACCGGCGGTGCGCGGCCGGGTGATGAGCGTCTACCTGCTGGTACTGCTCGGCGGCCAGGCGATCGGCAGCCCGGTCGTGGGCTGGTTGATCGACCACTTCGGCGCCCGCCCGAGCATGCTGCTCTGTGGCGGCCTGGTCGCCTTCGTCTCGGTCCTGTCCGGGCTGGCCATGGCGCACCGGTCCAACCTCCGGCTCGGCATGGACCGGAGCACGTACCGGCGCTGGGTGCACATCCGCGCCCGCTGAGGCAACACCACACCTTCATCACCAAGATCACCGGTCGGCCCACGCCGACCGGTGATCTGCTTGTAACACCACGACCCTTGACGGCGGACCGGCCACCCGCCATGCTCCATCTATCTGGGAACTTTCCAGACGATTGAGCCCACGGGGAGGTGCGGAACAATGCGAATCGGCGGTCCCCGTGCCCTGCGTGCCATGAACGATCGCGCCGCCCTGCAGGCGCTGGTGCTGCACGGCCCACTGTCCCGTACGGAGCTCGAACACGAGATCGGGCTGTCCAAGCCGGCCGCCGCCGAACTGCTGCGTCGGCTCGAGGAAGTCGGGCTGGTCCGCCAGGACGGCCATCGGGCCAGCACCGGCCCCGGCCCGAATGCCCGGCTCTGGTCGATCAACGAACGGGCCGGGCACGCCGTCGGGATCGACGTCGTCTCGGCCAGCCTGGACCTCGGCGTCGTCGATCTGACCGGCACCCTGATCGCCGAGCGCAAGGTCAACCTCCGCGGCACCGGCCCGGACCCGGTGCCGACGCTGCGCCGGGTGGTCCAGGAGACGGTCCGCGGCCAGGACCTGGGCGACGAGCTGCCGCGCCGGGCCGTGGTCGGCATCTCCGGCTCGATCGACCCGATCACCGGCTTCCTCGGCTACGCACCCCACCTGCCCCGCTGGTACGGCTTCGACGTGCCCGGCCGGCTGACCGAGGCGCTGGGCATGCCGGTCACGGTGGAGAACGACGTCAACCTGGTCGCCACCGACGAGCACCGGCACGGTTGCGCCCGCGGGTACCGCGACGTGGTGCTGCTCTGGATGAGTCGCGGGGTCGCCGCCGCGGTGCTGGTGGACGGCCGGCTGCACCGCGGCTCGCACGGGGCGGCCGGCGAGGTCGACTTCGCGCCGGTGTCGCTGGACGGCCGGCGGATGTCGGAACTGATCGACGCGAGGGCGGTGCTCGCCCTCGCCGAGACGTACGGGCTCGGCGCCAGCCGCGCGGTCACGGCGGTCCGCCGGGCCGTCGCGGCCGTCAACGGCGGGAAGCCGTCGACCGGCGATCCGGACGGCTTCCTGTCCGAACTGGCCGGCCGGATCGCGCACGCCGCGGTGATCGCGGTGACCCTGATCGATCCACAACTGGTCGTCCTGGCCGGCGACATCGGCGTGGCCGGCGGCGACCGGCTGGCCGACCGGGTCGCCGACCGGCTGCACCGGCTGGTCGCGCACCGGCCCGAGGTCCGGCCGGGCACCGGCCGCGACCATGCCGTCCGGCACGGAGCCCTGGCGGCCGCCATTCAACAGGTCCGGGACGAGATGTTCGGCTGACCGGCTGTCCGGTCGCCGAGGGAGGAAATGATCATGAAGCGAAATCTGATCGTCGCGCTGATCGCGACGCTCGGCCTGCTGGCCGGCTGTGCCGGCGGGAGTCCCGGCGGTTCCGGTTCCGGCCCCGGGAAGTCCAACGCGGCGCTGACCATCGCCAACGTCGCCGGGACCACCTGGACCTGCGGGTTCAACCCGTTCAACCCGTCGGTCAACCAGCAGTCGATCGGCTTCGTGTACGAGACGCTGATGCACGTCAACCCGCTGCAGAACGCCAAGCAGACGCCCATGATCGCGGAGTCGGCGGAGTGGAGCGCGGACAAGAAGACGCTCACCTTCACCATCCGGGACGGCATCACCTGGAACGACGGCAAGCCACTGACCGCCGCCGACGTCGCGTACACCTTCAACCTGATGAAGACCAACAAGGGCTTGGATCTGAACGCGCTCTGGTCATCCGGATTGAAGTCGGTCAAGGCCGAGGACAAGACGGTGACGATGACGTTCGAGGCGGCCGCGGAGCCGTACTTCTACTACATCGCCGGCCAGACGCCGATCGTCCCGGAACACATCTGGAGCACCGGCGAGCCGGCCAAGGACCCGGTGCAGTTCGCCGACCCGAAGCCGGTCGGCAGCGGGCCGTACACGGTGGCCGACTGCAAGCCGCAGAACATCCGCTACGAGGCCAATCCGAGCTTCTGGCAGCAGGGCAAGCCGGCGGTCAAGACGGTCAACTACCCGGCCTACACCGACAACAGCCCGGCCAATCTTGATCTTGCCACCGGCAAGGCACAGTGGGGCGGGCAGTACATCCCGAGCATCGACCGCTACTACGTCGCCAAGGACAAGGAGAACCACAAGTACTGGTTCCCGCCGACCGCGAACGTGTCGATCTACTTCAACCTCAAGCACGAGGTGACCAAGGAGAAGGCGGTCCGCCAGGCCATCGCCTACGCGATCGACAAGGAGAAGGTGTCCAAGATCGGCGTCGGCGGCTACCTGCCGGCGTCCAACCAGGGCTCGATCGTGCTGCCCACGTTCCAGGACTGGTACAACCAGGAGGCGGCCGACAAGTACAACTACGCGCCGAACCCGGACAAGGTGAAGACGCTGTTGGCGCAGGCCGGCTACTCGACCGAGAAGCCGCTCAAGCTGAGCATCATCACGGTCAGCGGTTACACCGACTGGGAGGCCGAGCTGCAGGAGATCAAGAACCAACTGCAGCCGCTCGGCATCGAGCTGACCGTGCAGGCGATCGCCGGTCAGACCTACAACACCAAGCTCTACAAGGGTGATTTCGATCTTGCCTACGGCTCCCAGTCCGGCGGCCCGCTGCCGTACTACGAGCTGCGGCAGATGCTCTACAGCGGCAACACGGCACCGCTCGGCGAGAACGCGTCCAGCAACTACGGCCGGTTCTCCGATCCGAAGGTGGACGCCCTGCTGGGTGAGTACGCCGGTGCCGACGACGCCCGCAAGCACGAGATCGTCAATGCCCTGCAGGAGGTCATGCTGGAGGAGGTGCCGGTGGTCCCGGTGCTGGAGTCGGTGAGCTGGTTCCAGTACAACACCAAGGACTTCACCGGCTGGCCGACCGCCGACGACCCGTACGCCCTGCCGGCGCCGTACGCGGTGCCGGACAACGAGCAGGTGCTGCTCCATCTGCAGCCGAAATGATCATGACCGGAACCGGTGACCGGAAGGGGGTTCGATGCGGTTCATCCTGCGCAGGATCGGGTTCTTCCTGATCACGTTGTGGGTCGCACTGACGGTCAACTTCTTCGTCCCGCGGCTGATGCCGGGCAACCCGGCCGAGGCGATGATGGCCAGGTTCCGCGGCCGGATCAACCCGGAGGCGCTGAAGGCGCTCGAGGTGGCGTTCGGGATCGACACCCAGGAACCGTTGCTGGTGCAGTACGTGGAGTATCTCGGCAACACCCTGACCGGCCGGTTCGGCACCTCGCTGACCTTCTTCCCGCAACCGGTCGGCGAGGTGCTGGCCCAGGCGCTGCCGTGGACGCTCGGGCTGGTCGGGGTCACCACGATCATCGCGTTCGTGCTGGGCACCGGGATCGGCATGATCGGCGGCTGGCGCCGGGGCGGCGTGCTGGACAGCGTGCTGCCGCCGGTGTTCGTGATCACCGCGGCGCTGCCGTACTTCTGGGTCGGGCTGCTGTTGATCATGGTGTTCTCGGTCGGCACCAACGGCCTGCTGCCGAACGACGGCGGCTACGACCCGATCCTGACCCCAGGCTGGAACGCCGAGTTCATCCTCGACGTCGGCAAGCACGCCCTGCTGCCGGCGCTGACCATCCTGATCATCTCGATCGGCGGCTGGATCCTGACCATGCGCAACAACGTGGTCACCACGCTGGCCGAGGACTACATCAGGATGGCCCGCGCCAAGGGCATCCCGAACCGGCGGATCATGATCAACTACGCCGCGCGGAACGCGATCCTGCCCAACCTGTCCGGCTTCGCGATGTCGCTCGGCTTCGTGGTCAGCGGGTCGATCCTGGTCGAGTTCACGTTCAACTACCCGGGCGTGGGCTACATGTTGCTGAGCGCGGTGAACAACCAGGACTATCCCTTGATGCAGGCGCTGTTCGTCATGATCACGATCACCGTTCTGGTGGCGGTGTTGATCAGTGACTTCCTGACCGCCTGGCTCGATCCGAGAGCGAGGACCGCTTCATGAGCGCCGTTGCCTCCGGCACCGCGGTCGAGGTCACCAGGCCCCGGACCGGCTCCGGGATCGTCCGGGCCGTGCTGGGCAACCGGAAGGCGCTGGCCGGCGCGATCATGCTGGCGATCTTCCTGGTGGCGGCGATCGTGCCGCAGCTGTTCACCTCGGTCAGCGATCCCAACAACGGCCAGTTCGAGCTGATGCTGCCGCCGTCGCCGGAGCACCTGCTCGGCACCACGGCGTTCGGCCAGGACATCTGGGCCCAGCTGGTCTACGGCACCCGGCAGTCGCTGCTGATCGCGGTGACCGCCGGTGCGCTGGCCAGCGTGCTGTCGATCATCGTCGGCGTCTCCGCGGCCTACCTCGGCGGGATCGGCGACGACCTGCTGTCGCTGCTGACCGACGTGTTCCTGGTCATCCCGGCGTTCCCGTTGATCATCGTCATCGCGGCCTACGCCGGCGGCGGCAACCTGCTGGTGGTGATCGGCGTGCTGGTGGTCACCGGCTGGTCGTACGGCGCCCGGCAGCTGCGCGCCCAGGCGCTGTCGCTGCGCAACCGGGACTTCCTGCAGGCGGCTCGGGTGCGCGGCGAGCGGCGCTCGTACGTGATCGTCTTCGAGATCCTGCCGACCATGATCAGCCTGATCGCGGCCAACTTCCTCGGCGCCGCGCTCTACGCCCTGCTCACCTCGGCCGGCCTGCAGTTCATCGGGCTCGGCGACCCGTCGTCGCTGAGCTGGGGCACGATGCTGCACTGGGCGCAGTCCAACGAGGCGCTGCAGACCGACCAGCAGTGGTGGGTGATCGCGCCCGGCCTCTGCATCGCGCTGCTCGGCGCCGCGTTCGCCCTGCTCAACTACGCGTTCGACGAGATCAGCAATCCGGCCCTCCGGCCGGTCCGACGAAGGAGACGCGCTCGATGATCACCGAGTCCCCCAGGTTCGGCGACGGCTCCGTGATCACCGACCAGGAACCGATCCTCGAGGTGAGCGGCCTGTCGGTCGCCTACGAGACCGCTGCCGGCTCGTTGACCGCGGTCGACCGGGTGGACCTCGACGTCCGGCCCGGCGAGTTCGTGGCCGTGGTCGGCGAGTCCGGCTGCGGCAAGTCGACGATGGCGTTCGCGATCGCCCAGCTGCTCAGCCCGCCGGCCCGGATCACCGCCGGCGAGGTCAGGTTCCGTGGCCAGAACCTGGTCGCCATGACCGAGGCTGCGCTGGCCCCGGTCCGCTGGCGGAACCTCTCGGTGGTCATGCAGAGCGCGATGAACGCGCTGAACCCGGTGCTCCGGATCAGCGCCCAGTTCGCCGACGCGCTGCAGGCCCACGGCGTCAAGGACAAGGCCGAGATCCGGCACCGGTCGGAGCAGGTGATGGACCTGGTCGGGATCGACCGGGCGCACCTGGCCAGCTATCCGCACCAACTGTCCGGTGGGATGCGGCAGCGGGCCATGATCGCGATGGCCCAGCTGTTCACGCCCGAGCTGGTGATCATGGACGAACCGACGTCGGCCCTGGACGTGGTGGCCCAGCGCTCGCTGATGCTGCAGATCAAGGAACTCCAACGGGAGCTGGGATTCGCGATGATCTTCGTGACCCACGACATGAGCCTGGTCAGCCACTTCTCGGACCGGCTGATGGTGATGTACGCGGGCAAGGCGATGGAGTTCGGGCCGACCCGGCAGGTGTTCGACGCGCCGGCGCACCCGTACAGCCGAGGGCTGCTGGACGCCTTCCCGTCGATCACCGGGCCGCGGGAGCGACTGCAGGGCATCCCGGGCAGTCCGCCCGCGCTGCAGTCCATGCCGGCCGGCTGCCGGTTCCAGCCGCGCTGCCCGGAGGCGTTCGCCGACTGCGAGACGGTCGACCCGCCGCTCTACGACGTCGCCGGAGTGCAGGCTCGCTGCCTGCTCCATGATCAGGATCGGAGCCGCCGATGACCGCCGCATTGCTGGAGGCGCGCGACCTCACCCGAACCTTCCGGGTCGGCGGCCTGCGCAGCCGCGGCACCCTGCACGCGGTCGACGACGCGACCTTCTCGATCGGCCCGGGCGAGATCGTCGCGCTGGTCGGCGAGAGCGGCAGCGGGAAGAGCACCATCGCCCGGCTGCTGGCCCAGGTGTACCGGCCGAGCGGCGGCGAGATCCGGTTCGAGGGGACCTCGCTGGCGGCACTGCGGACCCGGCGCGACGTGCTGCGCTACCGGGCGGCCGTGCCGATGGTGTTCCAGGACCCGTTCAGCTCGCTCAACCCGGCCTATCCGGTCTCGCACGGCATCCTGCGTGGGCTGAAGCTGCACCGGCCCGACATCGCGCCGGGCGACCGGATGGCCGAGGCGCTGCGGGTGCTGACCGCGGTCGGGCTCTCCCCCGCCGAGCAGGTCGTGCATCGCTACCCGTACGAACTCTCGGGCGGGCAGCGGCAGCGGATCGGGTTCGCCCAGGCGCTGGCGTACCGGCCGAAGGTGATCCTGGCCGACGAGCCGGTGTCGATGCTGGACGTCTCGATCCGGATCGGGCTGCTCAACGTGATGACCTCGCTGCGCGACGACCAGGGCGTCTCGCTGCTCTACATCACCCACGACATCGCCAGCGCCCGCTACGCGGCGGACCGGATGATGGTGATGTACGCGGGTCGGATCGTCGAGTCCGGGCCGGTGGACCAGGTGCTCGGCGAGCCGCTGCACCCGTACACGCAACTGCTGGTGGCCGCCGTCCCAGACCCGCGGGCCGAGCTCGCCGTGACCGCCGAGATGGCGAAGGGCGAACCGCCCAAGGTGATCGACCCGGCACCGGGCTGCCGGTTCGCCGACCGCTGCCCGCTGGTCCGCGACGTCTGCCGGACCACGACGCCACCGCTGCAGGAGCTCCGTCCGGGCGTCGAGGTGGCGTGCCACGTCGCCGCCGAGAACGCCGGACTCAAACCCGGGACCACGGGTCGATGACCGCAACACCCATCGGCTCGAAGTCGGCGACGTTCCTCGTCACCACGGTCAGGCCATGCACGATCGCCGTTGCCGCGATCAAGGCATCGCGCTCCGGGCGCGGATCGGGGACATGCAGGCGTGCAGCCCGCCGCGCCACCGGCACGTCAACCGACAGGGTCCGCCCACCGAACACCTTGAGCAGGTCGTCCTCCAGCCAGGTCTGCAGGCGGTCGGCCTGAGCTGGGTCGCGTCGCCCCAACCGCGCGATCCCGAGTTCGATCTCGAGAATCGTGATGGTCGACAGGTGCAGATCCGAGGGCAGTCGCGCCGCAACCCACGAGCGCACCGCCCGGTCGGCCCGCCGCTCGGACTTGCGCAGCTCGCTGATGACGTTCGTGTCCAGCAGATAGCTCACAGCTCGGGGACCCGCAGCGTCACCTCGACAGGCTCGAAATCGATGTCGAGCTCGTCATCCATGCTCAGCCGCTCCACGAGGTCAAGACCTCGCTCATCCAAGCGGCGGAACTCCTCGATCGAAAGCAGCACGAAGGCGGGTTCACCCCGGTCCGTGATGATCAGCGGCTCTTCAGCAGCCTCCCGCTTGGCCGCACTCACGTCGCGATTGAACTCGCGCGCCGTCATCGTCGCCATCGCAACTGCCTTCCCGATGTAGGTACGTACCTACAATATTGGGTTACGGTCGGGCCGGACAAGAGCGGTCTCCCGGCGGCACTACTTCACGATGCGGTACGTCAGGTGAGTGACGCCCTGGTTGACGGCCACCGAGGTGCGTTCGAGTTCGACGGCTTCGGGCAACGCGCGGAAGAAGGGATGCCCGCCGCCCAGCAGGACCGGGACCTGGCTGATCAGGATCTCGTCGAGCAGTCCCAGCCTGATGGCCTCGGACGCGGTCGCGCCGGCCGCGATCTTCACGTCCTTGCCGGCCGCTTCGGCCACCTCCCGGGCCTGTCGGATGGCCGACTCGAGCCCGTCGGTGACGATCGTCTGCCCCGGCGCGGCGTCCGGGATCGGGTCTCGGCTGACGACGAACAGTCGGGTGCCGGCATCCATGCTGTTACCGCCCCACCGGTCCGCGTGTTCGTACGTGTTGCGCCCCGCAACGACGGCCGCGGCCCGGCTGCCGCCGTATTCGATGACGGCCCGGTTCGCCGAGCTGTGATCTGACAGCCAGTCGAAGATCCGGAAGCCGTCGCCGAGCCCGAGGCCGGCACGGGCGCCGCGACCGGAGACGTAGCCGTCGACCGAGGCAGAGAGATGGGTGTACACGAGCGTCATGGCGATCTCCTTGAGACATCGGGGCCCGGCGGGCCCGGTTCGTCACTCGTACGGAGCCGCGGCGCCGGATTCGACAACCCGTCCGAGATTCCTTCCGGACCGCGTCGCCCGCCACCTGACCTGTCGCCTGAACGACTGAACGCCCGCGGGCCCGGCATCACTAGGATGGCGGAATGGCGACGTGGGAGGACGGACCGGAGTACGCCCCGATCCAGCGACCGAACCAGTTCACGGTTCCGGAGGTCCCGCCGCTGAGCATGGCCCCGCCGGTCGCCCACCCGGCGTCCGGCGCACCGGTCCAGCGACCGCGGTTCGACGACCCGTCCGGGCCGACCGTCGCCCTCGAGGCGCTGCGGCCGGAGGAGAAGGATCCGCGCGACCCGTCGGTCCCGTTCGAGGTCGTCTCGAGTGCCGCGACGACGGCCGACTCGGCCTGGGGCGCCGCGCACTGGAGCAGGCCTGACGGCGGCTGGGGACCGCCGGCGGGCTCACCCGAGGCCCTGCCGTACGACCCGACCGCACCGCTGGCGCAGCACCATCCACCGCCGCCGCCCAGCGGTCACCCGGCCGTTGCCGGCGGACCGACCCCGTGGGCCCCGCCGAACCCGTACGGGGCGCCGGCTCAGACCGGTTATCCGGCGCCCGGCACCACCGAGTGGTTCGCGCCGCCGCCGTCCGCCGGTCCGCCGGCCAATCAGGCGGACGCCGTGTCGGTGTTGAAGGCGGCGACGCCCGGCGTCCTGATCACGCTCGGCATCGGCGGCTTCATCTATCTGGTCGCACCGGTGACCCTCGCGATCGCGTTCGCCCTGGGCAACCGGATCACGGTCGCCAAGGAGGCCGTCCGCCGGGTGTTCCTGGTCGGGCTCGGCGTGCTGGCGTTCTTCGCCCTGGTCGGCGCCCTGACCAACGGTGACTCCTTCGTCGACTGGTGGTCCTTCGTCGGCTGGTGGGGCGTGCTGATCTCCTGGTGCGTCGGCATCGCCCTGTTGATCGTGATCTACCGCGAGCTGCGGAACCCGGGCCAGGGCGGCGGCTACCAGCGACCGTGGTCCTGACCGCGCCCGCCGACCGGCCACGGACCCTCGCCGAGGCTCTGCGCTCCGCCGGCCGGGACTTCCTGATCAGGCTGATCGGGCTCCGGCCGGACCTCGGCTACCCGCTGCCGGCGGACCTGGCCGAACTGGCCGGCCGGGCCGGCACCACCACGTCGACGGTACGGATCCTGGACCGCCTGGACGCCTGGACCCGGCTGGTCGCCGAGATCCTGGCCGCCCTGCCCGACCCGACGACCCCGGCCGAGGCGGCGGAGCTGGCCGCGGCGAGCGTCGCGGACGCCGGCGACCCGGACGCGGTCGCCGCGGCGGTCGACCGTGCGATCGGAACGCTGCGCGAACGGGCCCTGCTCTGGGGTACGGACGAAGTGCGGCTGACCCGCGCCGTCCGGGAGTACTTCGGGCCCTATCCGGGCGGACTGGCCCCACCCTCGCCCCAGCCGCTCGACCCCGGCCAGGTGGCCGAACGACTGGCCGCGGCGAGCCCGGCCGAGCACGACGTGCTGGCCCGGCTGGCGTACTCCCCGGCCGGCGCCGTCCGCAACGCCGACCGCCCGGTCAGCCTGGACCAGGCCGCGACACCGATCGACCGGCTGCTCGCCCGCGGCCTGATCCGGCCGCTGTCGCCGGAGACCGTGATCCTGCCCCGCGAGGTGGCCTGGCAGCTCCGCGAGGGCCGGTTCGCGGCGACGCCGGTGGCGGCGACGGCCTCGCCGGTCGGCGGCCGGCACCGGGACGGCTCGGTGGTCGACCGGGCCGCCGCCGGCGCGGCGTACGGGCTGCTGGAGGACGTCGTGGGCGTCGCCGCACTGCTCGAGGAGGCGCCGCACCGGCTCGTCCGCGACGGCGGCGTTGCCAGCCGCGACCTGACCCAGCTCGCCCGCGCGCTCGGCACCGACCTGGCCCAGACCGCCTTCGTGGTGGAGCTCGGCGCGGCCGCCGACCTCTACGGCACCGGCGGTGGCAACCGGTTGCTGCCCACCACGAGCTACGACCGGTGGGTCGGCGAACCGCTGCCGGACCGCTGGCTGCGGCTGGTCCGGGCCTGGTTGATCATGGAACGCTACCCGGGCCGCGAACTGGCCGCCGGCCAGCACGCACTCGGCCCGGAGCTGGCCGCACCGGCCGCACCGGCCGCCCGCTCGTTGATCATGGAACTGATGCACGCGGCCGGGCCGGGCACCGTTCTTGATCATGATCAGCTGGTCGCCGCGGTCGGCTGGCACCGGCCCCGGCTGGGCGCCGCGGGACAACCGGAGATCGCCGAGCTGACCGGCTGGCTCTGGCGCGAGGCGGGCTATCTGGGGCTGACCGGGCTCGGCGCCGTGTCCGGGTTCGCGGTCGCCCTCGACGCGCCGGACGCCGCCCTCCCGGAGCCGCTCGCGGCCCTGTTCCCGGCCCTGGTCGATTCGATCATCGTGCAGGCCGACCTGACCGCGGTGGCCGCCGGGCCGCTGCCGTACCGGCTGGCCGAGGAGCTCCGACTGCTGGCCGTCCAGGAGTCCCGGGGCGGGGCCGGGGTTTACCGGTTCAGTGCCGAATCGCTGCGCCGCGCGTTCGACGCCGGCTGGACCGCCGAGCGCGTTCACGACTGGTTGTCTCACCATTCGGCCACGGCAATTCCGCAGCCCCTGGGCTATCTGGTGGACGACGTGGCCCGCCAGTACGGCAGTGTCCGGATCGGTCCGGCGACCAGTTATCTGCGGGTCGACGACGAGGCCCGGGCGCAGACGATCTTGAGTCACCCGGGTGCCGCGCAGCTCGGGCTGCGCCGTCTCGGACCCGGGGTGTTGATCGCCGCCGTGGAGCCGTACCAGCTGGTCGAGTTCGTCCGGGAACTCGGTTTCGCACCCGCCGCCGAGGACGAGTTCGGACGCAACCTGGCACCCCCGGATCGTTTGCGTGCAACGGTTTTCGAGCGCGTACGCAGTCCAGGCACGGCCCGGCCGACCGAACTGGCGGACGCGATCCTGGCCGGCGACCGCGGCCGCGACCCGGACCGTGTGGAGACCTCGGAACTGCTCTCCCGGCTGACCCGGGCGGCGAAGAACTCGAGCCCCGTGCTGCTCGGTTACGTGGGCCCGGACGGCGACCCGGTGGAGCGTCGGCTGACCCCTGTTGATCTTGGTGAAGGCGTGCTCCGCGCGGTCCTCGAGGACGATTCCGCGGTGCTGCGAATTCCACTATCGCGCGTATCGTCGGTGATCCCCCTACAATGAGCCAATGCGGCCCCAGACAATCCGGAGATTCCTGGTTGTCTTGGTGTGCTCGTCCGGGATCGGCACCCTCTACTGGGTGCCCGCGGTCACCGGTTCCCCGCTGCTGCTGGACACCTCTCCGCGCCGGGTGACGTCCGCCGACCAGACCTCGGGCCAGCGCGACCCGTCGCAGGCCGAGCAGGCCGGCGACGAGGGCGACAGCGCCGCCGACTCGCTGCCCGAGGCGGAGCGCGAGCCGATCGCCTCGGCCCAGTCCCGTCCGATCCCCGGCGCGCCGAGCACGGTGACCGGTCTCCGGGCCGGGCTGATCACCGACGACTGGGCCCAGATCTCCTGGGACGCGTCGTCCGGCAGCGACGTCACGTACCAGGTGCGGCTGAACGGCTTCGAGGTGCTGGAGACCGGCAACGTGGTCGCCTCGGTGCGCTGGTTCAACGACGACATGAAGGTCCAGGTGATCCAGGTCCGGGCGACCCGGAGCGGCAAGTCCGGCCCGTGGTCGAACGCCCTGATGGTCGATCCCGAGCGGCCGGAGAAGTCCAAGCCGAGCGACTCCGGTCGCAAGGATCCGTCCGGCCAGCCGACGTCGAGCCGGCAGCCGCGGCCGAGCAGCTCGTCCAGCCGGCCGCCGGTGCCGCCGTCCGATCCGGCCCAGCCGCCGAGCAACGCGCCGCGTCCGTCGACCTCGGGTCCGGCCACGTCCGACGACCCGACCGGACCGGCGCCCTCGGGGCCGCCGTCTTCCGGCCCCAGCGAGCACAACCCGCCGCCGTCCAGTTCCGCGCCGCCGGTGAGCCCGTCCCCGGACGACGACACCGACCCGGTGCCCTGGCCGCCGTGGGGCCCGACACCGACCCAGCCGCCGCCGACCGTCCCGCCGCCTCCGCCGCCGGGTCAGGACACCGACGAGCCGGACGGTCTCTTCCCGCGGCTCGGCAAGCTGTTCGAGCGGCTGTTCCCGCCGCCGTCGCCGACGCCGACGCCCACTCCGGAGTCGCCGGGCGAGTCCACGCCGCCGGCCTCGAGCGAGAACCCGCAGTCCGGCGACCCGAGCTCGAAGGACCCGTCGCCGTCGGCCCCGCCGGCCTCGGATCCGGAGTCGTCGACCCCGCCGCCGTCCTCCGACGATCCGCCCTCGACCCCGCCCGGTTCCAGCGAGCCGCCGGAGTCGAGCCGGCCGCCGCGGACCAGCGAACCGCCGTCGAACGAGCCTCCGTCGAGCCCGCCGCCGTCCACCCGGACGCCGTCGTCGGAGTCGCCCTCCTCGACACCGCCGAGGTCCGATTCCGGGTCCCCGCTGCCGCCGGACTCGTCGTCCGCGCCGCCGCCCTCGACCCCTCCGACGACTCCTCCGGAGCCGTCCGACCCGACCACTCCTCCCGGCTCGACACCACCCCCGTCGACGCCGCCGCCGTCGCCTCCGGCATCCTCGGAGTCGACACCTCCACCGTCCTCGGGCTCACCATCCCCGGGACCGACTCGTTAGAGCAGTCCGTTCATGACACATTCCTCGGGGCTGGGACCCCTGGTCGTCCAGTCCGACCGCACCCTGCTGCTGGAAGTCGATCATCCCGACGCCGAAGCGTGCCGGATCGCGATCGCTCCGTTCGCCGAACTGGAACGCGCACCGGAGCACATCCACACCTATCGGCTGACGCCGCTGGGATTGTGGAACGCGCGGGCCGCCGGTCACGACGCCGAGCAGATCGTCGACGTGCTGCTGAACTACAGCCGCTACCCGGTGCCGTCCGGGCTGCTGGTCGACGTCGCTGACACGATGGACCGGTACGGCCGGCTGCGGATCGAGAAGCACCCGACGCACGGCCTGGTCCTGATCACGACCGACCGGCCGGTGCTCACCGAGGTGCTGCGCAGCCCGCGGATCAAGGGACTGATCGGCACGCGGATCGATGACGACTCGGTCGCCGTACACCCGTCGGAACGGGGCCGGCTGAAGCAGGTGCTGCTGAAGCTCGGCTGGCCGGCCGAGGACCTCGCCGGGTACGTCGACGGCGAGGCGCACCCGATCGAGCTGGAGCAGAACGGCTGGCGGCTGCGCCCGTACCAGGCGCTGGCGACGAAGTCCTTCTGGCACGGCGGTTCCGGGGTCGTCGTCCTGCCCTGCGGGGCCGGCAAGACGATCGTCGGCGCGGCCGCGATGGCCAAGGCGAAGGCGACCACGTTGATCCTGGTCACCAACACCGTCTCGGCCCGGCAGTGGCGCGACGAGTTGATCAAGCGCACGTCGCTGACCGCGGACGAGATCGGCGAGTACTCCGGCGCCCGTAAGGAGATCCGGCCGGTCACCATCGCCACGTACCAGGTGATCACGACCAAGCGGCACGGCCTGCACCCGCACCTGGAGCTGTTCAACGCCCGGGACTGGGGCCTGGTGATCTACGACGAGGTGCACCTGCTGCCGGCGCCGGTGTTCCGGATGACCGCGGATCTGCAGGCGCGGCGGCGGCTCGGGCTCACCGCGACGCTGATCCGCGAGGACGGCCGGGAGGGCGACGTCTTCTCCCTGATCGGTCCGAAGCGGTACGACGCTCCGTGGAAGGACATCGAGAACCAGGGCTACATCGCCCCGGCCGACTGCGTCGAGGTACGGGTCACGCTGAGCGAGGCGGAACGGATGACGTACGCGGTCGCCGAGCCGGACGTGAAGTACCGGCTCGCCTCGACCGCCGAGTCGAAGTCCGACGTCGCGATCGACCTGGTCGCCAAGCACCGCGGCCAGCCGACCCTGGTGATCGGCCAGTACGTCGAGCAGCTGGAGGAGCTCTCCGAGCGGCTCGGTGCGCCGTTGATCAAGGGCGACACGACCGTACGCCAGCGGGAGAAGCTCTACGAGCAGTTCCGCTCCGGCGAGCTCGACCTCCTCGTGGTGAGCAAGGTGGCGAACTTCTCGGTCGACCTGCCGACCGCCCAGGTGGCGATCCAGGTGTCCGGTGCCTTCGGGTCCCGGCAGGAGGAGGCGCAGCGGCTGGGCCGGCTGCTCCGGCCGAAGAACTCCGGCATCACCGCCCGCTTCTACGCCGTCGTCGCCCGGGACACGGTCGACTCCGAGTTCGCCCAGCACCGGCAGCGGTTCCTGGCCGAGCAGGGGTATGCGTACCGGATCATGGACGCCTCCGAGGCGATCTCCGCCGACTAATCCTGGTGCGTCGCCGCCCGGCGATCCCTAGAGTGCGCCGGGTGGAGCTCTCCCAACTCGGTACGCCGCTCGCGCCGCCGACCCGGATCCGGGGCGGTGCCGCCAACCGGCTGTACCGGCTCGACACCGACCAGGGGTCGTTCGCGGTGAAGGAGTTGAACCTGGCCGACCGCCGCTGGGCGTACCACGTCCAGGACGTCTTCCGGTTCGAGCAGGCCGCCTTCGCCGCCGGCATCCCGATGCCGGAGCCGATCGCGGCCGGCCCGGATACCCTGGTCCATCGCTGGGTCGACGGGTCGAAGCTGCCCGAGGAGCCGGTGGCGCCGGCGTACGGCTTCGAGATCGGCGAACTCCTCGCCCGCCTGCACGCCCTCGACGTCGACTGGCCGCACGGCCCGAGCGAGGAGCCGACACCCCGGGACTGGCCCGAGCTCGCCGAACGGGCTTCCGCGACCCGGCAGCCGTGGGCCGCGGAGCTCGCCGCCGAGGCCGACACCTTCCAGGCGATCGCCGAGTTCGTCACGACCTGCGAACGCCCCGGCCCCGTCGTGCTCACCCACCAGGACGTCCAGCCCTGGAACCTGCTCGTCCGGGACGCCCGCCCGGTCCTCCTCGACTGGGAACTCTCCGGCCGGCTCGACCTGTCCGGCGAACTCGGCTCGACGGCCCTCGCCCTCGCCAAGGGCCGCGGCCTCGACAACCTCCAGCCGGCCAGCTTCCGAGCCGTCCTCGACGGCTACGTCGCGGGCGGCGGCACCCTCCCGCCGCCCGGACCGAGCTGGTTCGTCCACCTGATCGGCGGCCGGCTCGGCCACATCCGGGCCAACCTGCTCCGCTGCCTCGCCGGCCTCGAGGCCACCACCGGTCCCGACCTCGCCCAGTCGCACGCGATCGTCCGCGACGGCCTGACCGGCCTGCCCGCCCTCTACCGCCACCTCCCCGACCTCGAGGCCCTGATCGTCCACGCCCTCCCGTGAGCGACGGAGGTCTCGCCGTGCCCGATCTTCGACGGCCCGACCATCCTGCCGACTGTCGGCGACGGGTGCGGGAGGCGTACGAACTGCCTTTCCACCGCGCTGAACTCCGCGCGCAGGGGCTCAGGACCGATTGACCTTCGGCACCGCCGACTGCGGGTCGAAGCCGGCGAAGGCGAGTCCTATCACGAAGCCGGCCACTTCCTCGAGTTGCCGGGCCCGGTCGAGCGATCCGAGCGAGGCAGGCTCGGCGCCCAGGTCGCGGACCAGCCGGCCGGTGACGGCCGTCGCGCCCTCGTCGGCGCCGCAGAGGGCCACGGTCACCGGCCGCCCGTCCGCGCCGCGGCCGCGGCCCTTCGTCCACAGGTCGGCCGGGTACAGGTGGAAGGCCTTCACCACCCGAGCTCCCGGCGCCAGACCGGCGATCCGTTCCGCCGCCGACGGGGCGCCGTCGACCCGGACCACCCCGACGCCGTGATCCACGGGATTGGTCGGGTCGATCAGGACGGTCCCGGCGAGCGAACCGGCGTCCGCTCCGGCCAGGGTCAGCATCTCGGCCACTCCGGGCCAGAGCACGGCGAGCAGGACGGCCTCGGCACCGTTCACGGCATCGGCCGGAGCCGCCGACCGGGCGCCGATCCGGTCCGCCAGGGCGTCCGACCTGCCGCGGTCACGCCCGCCGACCACCACCTCGTGCCCCGCTTCGCCCCAACCGGCGCCGAGGGCCGCTGCCAGCGTTCCAGATCCCAGGATCGCGATCCGCATCGTGTTGTCCTCCGTCTCGTCCCACCGACTCGAGTGAGCCGGTCCGATCACGGTAGGAGGGACGGTCCGCACCGATCGGTGCGTGATCATCCGCGTACGCTCTCGATCATGGAGCAGGTGACCGACCGGCCCGATCACCCGTGTGAGCAGGTGGTCGCCGACTGCCGGGTCCGCGCGGCGACCGATCTCTTCCTGCACACCTGGAACCCGGTCGTCCTTGCCGCGCTCCGGCCCCGAGCGCTGCGCCGGGGCACACTGCGGAAGGCGATCGGCGGGATCAGTGACAAGGTCCTCACCGAGACGTTGCACCGGCTCGCCGGCACCGGCCTGGTCGATCGCCGGGCCGGCGGCCCCGGCCGTTCGGTCGAGTACGCACTGACGCCGCTCGGGCGGAGCCTGGTCGACGGTCCGATGCGAGCCCTCGGCCAGTGGGCCGTGGAGCACGGCGAGGAACTGCTCGACGCCCAGGAGCAGGCCGCCTCCTGACGGGAACAAACCCGGCCCCACTGTGGTTGGCTGTGCCCGTGACGAGGCGATGACTGCGGAACCGCACGACCAGCTGCGCCTGTCCTCGGCGAGCGGGCGCTGGGTGATGCTGGCGACCGTGCTCGGGTCCAGCGTGGCGATGCTGGACAGCACGGTCGTCAACATCGCGCTGCCCGCGCTCGCGGAGGATCTCGGTGCGGAGATGTCCGGGCTGCAATGGACCGTGAACGCATACACGCTGACCCTGGCCGGGCTGATCCTGCTCGGCGGCGCGCTCGGGGACCGGTTCGGCCGGCGGCGCATCTTCGTGATCGGCGTGATCTGGTTCGCTCTGGCCTCGGCGCTCTGTGCGGCGGCGCCGACGGTCGAGGTACTGATCGCGGCGCGGGCCTTGCAGGGCATCGGCGGTGCGCTGCTGACGCCGGGATCGCTGGCGATCATTCAGGCCTCGTTCGTGCCGTACGACCGGCCGCGGGCGGTCGGGGCCTGGGCCGGGCTGGGCGGCGTCGCGGGCGCGGTCGGGCCGTTCCTGGGTGGCTGGCTGGTCGACGTGGCCGGGTGGCGGTCGGTGTTCCTGATCAATCTGCCGCTGGCCGCGGTGACCGTCGCCGTCGCCGTACGGCATGTGCCGGAGAGCACCGGGGACCGGACCGAGCGGCGGTTCGACGTGCTCGGCGCCGTGCTCGCGGCGGTCTCGCTGACCGGCATCACGTACGCGCTGACCGAACTGCCGGCCGGCCGGATCGACCCGTTGATCATCGCGGCGGCCGTGGTCGGGGTGGGCGCGGCGCTCTGGTTCGTGCTGGTCGAGCGGAGCCGGACCCGGGGCCGCGGGCCGACGCCGATGCTGCCGCTGGACGTGTTCGGCTCGGCACAGTTCACCGCGATCAACCTGGTCACCCTCGTCGTGTACGGCGGACTGTCGCTGCTCACCTTCCTGCTCGTGGTGCACCTGCAGCAGGTCGCGGGCTTCGCGCCGATCGCGGCCGGCGCGGCGCTGCTCCCGGTCACCGTGCTGATGTTGCTGCTGTCGGCCCGGGCCGGTTCGCTGGCCCAGCGGATCGGGCCGCGCTGGATGATGGCGATCGGGATCACCGTCGGCGCCGCCGGCATGCTGCTGCTGACCCGGATCGGGCCGGGCGCGAACTACATCCTCGACGTCCTGCTGCCGGTCACCCTCTTCGGCGTCGGCCTGACCGCCACCGTCGCGCCGCTGACCGCGACCGTGCTGGCCACGGCCGACGTCCGGCACGCCGGTGTCGCCAGCGGCGTCAACAACGCCGTCGCCCGGGCCGCCGGACTGCTCGCCGTCGCCGCCGTGCCGCCGGCCGTGGGGCTGACCGGCAACGCGCTGAACGACCCGGCCGTCTTCGCCGCCGGCTTCCGCTGGGCCATGGTGGTCAGCGCCGCCCTGCTGCTGACCGGCGCGCTGATCTGTGTGATCGCGATTCGCGGCAACGTGCTGCGGCCGGACCCGGAGCCGACCGGACAGCCGTCTCCCGTGCGGGAGGCCGACCTAAGCTGAAGGTCGGAGAACAGGAGCAGCCATGCCCGAGCGGAAGCGTTGGCAGGACCTGAGCCGCGGCCAGCAGGCGTTGATCATCGCGGCCGGGGTCCTCGAGGCGGCGGCCAAACTCGCGGCCCTGGTCGACCTGGCCAGGCGTCCGGCGAACGAGGTGCGCGGCCCGAAGGCCGCCTGGGCCACCGGCATCATCACCGTCAACGGACTCGGTATCGCACCGGCCGCCTACTTCGTCCTCGGTCGCCGCCGGCAACCGGATCAGGACCCGATCGGGACCGTCGACTCCTCCTGAACGCCGAGGTCCCGCGGTGCCCCGTTCGGGCTGGCGGCGAGAGCGACGAGTTCGGCCAACTCGGCGGGCCAGAGCCAGCCGTCCGGCTCGGTGAGATCGGCGGCGGGCCACCAGCGGTGGCCGGCGATGGTCAACTGCTCGTCCTCGGTGTGGCCGGAGATGTCGATCTCGAACGGCGGGACCTTGATCGCGTAGAAGGTCTCGTCCTGGACCAGGATCTGGTCCGAATAGCCGTGTACGGCCCGGCGCACCGCCAGTGGTCCGATCAGGTCCTCGGCCCGGGAGCGATAGCCGGTCTCCTCGGCCAGCTCCCGTACGGCGGCGTCGGTCTCGGTCTCGCCCGGGTCGATGCCGCCGCCAGGGGTGACCCACCAGCTGACGCCGGGACAGCCGGGATCGGTGTCCTGGAAGAGCAGCACCCGATCATGATCATCGATCATGATCACCCGGACCGCCTGCCGCTGCTTGTGCGGCCGTTGCCGCGGATCGACGGCCTGGAACCGGTCCCCGTCGCCGTTGTCGCTCATCTGCCTCCGATCAGTCCTCGGTCGCGGCTTCCTCGGCGCGGACCCACCATTCCGTCTCCAGGATGCTCATGATCACCTCGTCGGCGTACTGCCCGTTGTGGAAGGCGACGTCGCGCCGCCGACCTTCTTCGACGAACCCCGCCCGTCGGTACGCCGCGATCGCGCGGGTGTTGTAGCCCCAGACCCGCAGCTCGATCCGGTGCAGCCCCAGCTCGGCGAACCCGAAGCGCAGCATCAGCCGGCAGGTCTCGGTGCCGAGACCGCTGCCGGTGTGCTCCGGGCCGAGGATGATCACGAACTCGGCGGTACGGCCGTGCGGCGCCGGGATCAGGCCGACCTGGCCGATCAGCGCGTCGTCCTCGATCCGGGCCACCGCGAAGCTCGGGTCGTTCGGCGTGCTGTTCGCCGTCCACTGCCGGAACCGCTCGGTGATCGTGGCCTCCGGCACCGGCCGGGCGACGGCCTGCTGCAGCACCGTCGTCGCCGGATCGTTCCACCACCGGGCCAGCGCCTCGAAGTCCGCTTCCCGTACTTCCCGCAGATAGACCCGCTCCCCGCGCAACAGATTCGTGCCGTACGCGATCGCCGCATCCGTGTCGGTGAGCCGCCGCATGGGCCTCATCCTGCCACGGCCCCGCGCGCCGCCTGGACGGCCGGGGCATTATTGGTTAGGCGCCGGGCCGCCGCGCGAGTACAGTGGCTCGTCCCCCACGAGAAGCATCGGAGATTTCTGCATGCCCGAATCCCATGAGGCACTGGAGCAGGAACGACGACATCTCGGCGAATCCCGCGCGGCGCTGCGCCGGATGCGTGATCATGCGGCGTCCCTCGAGGGCCACGGCGCCGGCGCGGATCGCGTGTCGACCGAGCACCTGAAACAGGTCCTGCACCGGCGGATGAAGTCCCTCGAGGACGATCCGACGGTTCCCTTGTTCTTCGGCCGGCTGGACTACGACGCACGGCTGGGCGCCGACCACGACGAGCGGCTCTACGTCGGCCGGCGGCACGTCACCGGCGAGTCCGGCGGCGACCCGCTGGTGATCGACTGGCGGGCGCCGATGTCGCTGCCGTTCTACCGGGCCAAGCCCGGCGATCCGATGCGGGTACGACTCCGTCGGCGGTTCGGCTTCCAGTCCGGCGAGCTGACCGCCTTCGAGGACGAGGAACTGGCAGAGCAGCAGACGGCCCGGCACTCCGAGATCCTCGAGGCCGAGATCGAACGGCCGCGGACCGGCCCGATGCGCGACATCGTGGCCACCATCCAGCCGGACCAGGACGTGATCGTCCGGGCCGACCTGTCCCACTCGCTCTGCATCCAGGGCGCGCCCGGCACCGGGAAGACCGCGGTCGGGCTGCACCGCGCGGCCTACCTGCTCTACGCCCACCGCGACCAACTGTCCCGGTCCGGTGTGCAGGTGATCGGCCCGAACGACAACTTCCTGTCCTACATCGGCGACGTGCTGCCGGCGCTCGGCGAGATCGACGCGACCCAGGCCACGGTGTCGTCACTGGTCAGTACGGCGACCGGGTTCGCGATCGGCGGCGTCGACCCGGTGCCGGCCGCGTTGATCAAGGGCGACGCCCGGATGGCCGAGGTGATCAAGCGGGCCGTCTGGGGCCACCTGGTCGAGGCGACCGGTCCGCTGGTGGTGCCGCGCGGCGCCCACCAGTGGCGGGTCGCGGCCTACCTGGCCAACGAGATGGTCGACGAGCTGCGCCGACGCGGCGTGCGCTACTCCGCCGGACGGACGATGCTGCCGCAGCGGCTGGCCCACCAGGTGCTGATCAGGATGGAGGCGGCCGGCGACTCGCCGGACGACCGGGTGCAGAACGCGGTGGCCCGGAGCAAGCCGGTCAAGGCCTACGCGGACGAGCTGTGGCCGGCCGTCGACCCGGCGAAGTTGATCTTGCGCCTGCTGACCGACGCCGAGTTCCTGGCCGAGGCCGCGGACGGCGTGCTGGACGGCGACGAGCAGCAGTTGATCTTGATGGCGAAGCCGGCCCGGACCCCGAAGAGCGCGAAGTGGACGCTGGCCGACCTGGCTCTGATCGACGAGGCCGCCGATCAGCTGAACCGGACGCCGAGCCTCGGCCACGTGATCATCGACGAGGCGCAGGACCTGTCCGCGATGCAGTTGCGGGCGATCGGCCGCCGGGCCACCACCGGTTCGGTGACCGTACTCGGTGATCTTGCGCAGGCGACCACGCCGTGGGCGACGCGGTCCTGGCAGGAGTCACTGACCCATCTGGGTCACCCGGAGGCCGAGATCTCCGAACTGGTGGAGGGATTCCGGGTGCCCGGCTCGGTGATCGAGTTCGCCGCCCGGCTGCTGCCGCGGATCGCGCCGGCCCTCACCCCGCCGCGCTCGGTGCGCCGCAGCCGGGGCGACCTGGAACTGTTGCAGACCGACGATCCGGACGGCACGGTGATCAAGTCCGTGGCTGCCGCGGCCGCCCGGGAGGGCACGGTCGGCGTGATCGTCCCGGACCCGGCGGTCCCCCGGCTGCGCGACCTGCTGGAGCAGGCCGGGATCCGCTACGACCTGCTCGGGGACGTCCCGCCCGATTTCGAGACCCGGGTCGACCTGGTCCCGGCCACGGTCGCGAAGGGCCTGGAGTTCGACCATGTGGTGGTCTTCGAGCCGGCCGGGATCGTCGCCGCCGAACCGGACCGGGTGACCGGCCTGCGCCGGCTCTACGTCTGCCTCACCCGAGCGGTCACCTCGCTGGCCGTCGTCCACACCGAACCGCTCCCCGCCGAACTCCAGGAAGAAGCCGGCGCCGAGGGCCGGTGACGTCAGCGAGCCGGCAAGGTGGCCCGGTGGTGGGCCCGGACCGCGTCCGCGATCCGCTCGGGATACTCCGCACCGACGCGTTCGGCGGCGGCCCGTCCGGCCGTCGCCATCGCCTCGCAGACCGCCAGATCGGCCTTGATCAACAGATCCCGCTCGGGTGCCACGGCGGGCAGGCCGAGCAGGACGGCCGACTGGTCGGGCTGCAGCCGCGCCGCGACCTGCTTGATCCCCATCGGTGGCAACGGCTGGTTGACCTCGACGAAGAGCTCGTACAGCATGGTGCCGGAGGCCTGCACACCGGACTGCGCGCAGAGCAGGTCCTTCCGGTCGTTGATCATGGCCGGGAAGATCGACTGGATCCGCCAGAACTCCTCGATCAGCAGATTGATCTTGGTCAGGTCGGGACCAGGGCCCGGCTCGGCCGCGGGCAGCGTCGCGTGCAGCCCGTCCCGGTCGATCACCGGCACCCGGGTCCGGTGCCCCGACGTCGCGACCCGGCTGACCGGCTCGATCACCGCGTCGATCCGGCAGATGTCCTCGGCCAGCGCGTAGAACACCAGCTTCGAGTTCGGGATCGCCTTCGCGACCAGGGTCGGCGTGATCCGGGCCAGCCAGTCCCGCCACTCCTCGACGAACGCATCGAACTCCGCGTCGGTGATCGCCAGCACCAGATCGAGATCGGAACCGGCGTCGGCGGTGCCGCGGGCCAGCGAGCCGGACAGCCAGAGGCCACGAATCCGCTCGTCGGGTTCGGTGATCTCGAGAATCCTGGCGAAGTGCCGGTGGTACGGCTCCGGCAACGGGCGCAGAGCCTCCTGGGGGTCCATGATCAACTCCACCTTCCGCGTGAGCGTACGTCCTCGGTCGACCGCGGGCGGCCGGGATTCGGCTCCCGACCACCTCGATCGTCACACGATCGAACGGGCGAGAGCTAGCGATTGTGATCACATTCACAAAGTCGAGTCACGAGATCCGCCGCGGAACGCCGACGATTCGCTGCGCGGTCAGCCGCCGGACGGACCCGGCAGTTCGGTGATGGTGCGCGGTGTGGAGCCCTGTCGCGGTCGGCGCTCGGCGGGTGATCGATCTTCCGGCCGTGCCGCAAGGGCACGAACGCGACGCTCGCTGGCCCGAGCTCCGCGACGGTTCACCGCCGCGGCCTCGCGGCCCAGTCCCAGGCTCAATGGTCGGGTCCCGCCGCAGGGCTTGTCGGCCGCGCCCGCGGCTATGGTCGGCGGCCCTCTGCGCGGGCCAAGGCCAGCGGCCGCTCCACCGACCCCGACTCCGCGCACCGAGGCCAGGCGACGGACCTGCCCGGCCCAAGCCAGCGGCTGCGGCCCGGGTGGATGTCACGATTTCTCTTGGTGTGACCCGCAACTCGGCGGTACAACGTTGCACCGTCCGGTCAGAAGAGAAATCGCGACAGGGCGTCAGGCCAGGGTGAGCGCTGCCCGGTCCGGGCCGGCGGTCAGGGTGACCTCGGCGCCGAGCGGCAGGGTCAGGTTGCGGGCCGCGTGGCCGGCCTCCACACCGGTGATCACCGGAACGCCGAGACCGCCCAACCGGTCGGCGAAGACCTGCAGCAGTTGGGCCTCGTTGTCGGTCTCGGTGAACTGGCCGATCACGACGCCGGTGATCTCGGCGAGCCAGCCGGAGCGGGCCAGGTGGGTGAGCATCCGGTCCACCCGGTAGCCCTCCTCGTCGACGTCCTCGAGGAAGAGGATGCTCGGCCGGTCGGGGACCGGGTCGACGCCGATCCCGCTGGCGACCAGGGACAGGTTGCCGCCGATCAGCCGGCCGCGGCCGGTGCCGGGCACCAGCGTCGTGCCGCTGCCGAGCTCGGCGCCGGCCTCCGGGCGTTCGAAGATCATCCGGCGCAGTTGGTCCACCGACGGCTGGTCGTCCAGCTGGGCGACGGCTGCCGCGACGGCCGGCGAGTGCAGCGTGATCTGGTCGAGCTCCCGGCCGATCCGGGCGTGCAGCGCGGTGATGTCGGAGAAGCCGAGGAAGTGCTTCGGCCCGGCGGCGCGCAGCGCGTCGAAGTCGATCAGGTCGATCATCCGCTGCGTCCCGTACCCGCCGCGACCGGCCCAGACGGCGGCCACCTCCGGGTCGCTCCAGGCGGCGGTCAGCTCCTCGGCCCGTTCCTTGTCGCCGGCCGACAGGTAGCTGAGTTGATCATGGACGGTCGCGGTGTTCGGGCCGAGCCGGGGTTCCAGGTCCCAGGCCCGCAGCAGGTCAACCCCGCGCTGCAGCCGCTCGGCCCGCAGCGGCCCGGCCGGGGCGATCACGGCGACGACCGAGCCCGGTCGCAGCGGCTCGGGCCAACGGCGCCCGGCGGGCGACACCTCGAACATTGACGTTCCCTTCCGCCGGCGCAGGCCGGATTGCTGGAGCAGTTCCACGATCCGCCGGGTGCTGACCGGCTCGGCGCCGGCCTCGATCACCGAGGGATAGCGCTCGGCGATCACGTCGTAGTGATCACGCTCGAACGCCTGCCGCGGAAGGCCGACCCGTTCCGCGAAGGCGTGCAGTTCCTCGAACGACTCGTCGCTGATCAGGTGCGACCAGAGCCGTCCGTGGCCGGGCCATTCGGGCGGGTCGACGTAGATCATGATCGCTGCGGTGCCCGGCTGGTCGCGTCGTCGACCAGGGTGCGCCAGGTGGCGACCAGTTCTGGGTCGATGTAGGCCTTCCAGGAGCCGGTCGGCCGCACCGACGAGCCGACGTGGAACGCGGTCACCCCGGCCCGGGCCAGCCACGGCACGTGCTCGGCCTGCAGCCCGCCGCCGGCCATGATCAACTTCCGGGCGAACGGGTCCTGGCCGGCCCGCGCGACCAACTCGTCGAGCCCCTCGGCCACCGTCCGGGCCGAACCGGCGGTCAGCACCTGGTCCAGTCGGGGCAGCTCGCGCAGGGCCCGCCAGGCCCGGTCGGTCCAGATGCAGGAGTCGATCGCCCGGTGGAACGTCCAGCCGAAGTCGATCTCGCCCAGCACCTCCCGCATCACCGGCAGGTCGACGTCGGTGTCGGCGTTCAGGAAGCCGACCACGACGCCGTCCGCACCAAGATCACGATAGGTCCGGAGCAACTCCTTGAGCCGTACGATCTCGGCGGCGTCGGTGGCGAACCCGCCGCGCAGCCGCAGCATCACCCGCACCGGCAGCGTGGTCGCCCGGAGCACCTGGCCGACCAGCGCCGGCTCCGGCGACAGCCCGTCGTCATCCATCGTGCCGACCAGCTCGATCCGGTCGGCCCCGCCGTCGGTGGCCCGCTTCGCGTCCGCGACGTGCAGCGCGATCACCTCGAGCAGACCGCTCACTCCGCGGCCCCGTCCAGGTCGGCGATCCGGGCCAGTGACGGCCCGGTCTTCTGCTGCAGTTCGGCGGCCACGGCCTCGGCGCCCGCGAAGCTGCGGACCACGTTGCGGTGCCCGAGCTTGGCCAGGTCCTCCGCGGTCCAGCCCCGGTCGGCGAGCGCCGCCAGCAGGGCCGGGTAGCAGGACACGTCCTCCAGGCCGGTCGGGACCGTCGTGATCCCGTCGAAGTCGCCGCCGAGCCCGATGTGGTCGATGCCGGCCACCTCACGTACGTGCTCGCAATGGGCCACCACGTCGGCGAGGGCGGCATCCGGCATCGGCCCGACTTCCTTGATCAACTCGGCCCGGGCGTCCGGATCGTCGCCGTCGATACCGGCCGTCTCGGCGCGCTGCTGCAGGTCGAGCGACCAGGCCCGGACCTCCGGGCTGACGAACGGCGGCACGAACGTGATCATGCAGGTGCCGCCGTTCTCGGCCAGCCGGGCCAGCACGTCGTCCGGCACGTTCCGCGGATGATCACAGACGGCGCGGGCCGACGAGTGGGAGAAGATCACCGGCGCCGCCGACACATCCAGCGCCGCATGCATCGTCGCCGGTGCCACATGGGACAGGTCGACCAGCATGCCGAGCCGGTTCATCTCGCGGACCACCTCGCGGCCGAACTCGGTCAGCCCGCCCGCCTTCGGCTCGTCCGTGGCCGAGTCGGCCCAGTCGGTGTTGTCGTTGTGGGTCAGCGTCAGGTACCGCACGCCGAGCCGGTACAGACAGCGCAGCACGCCCAGCGAGTTGTCGATCGAGTGACCGCCCTCGGCGCCGAGCAGGCTGCCGATCCTGGTCCCCTCGGTCAGCACCGCATCCAGCTCGGCCGCGCTGGTCACCAGGACCAGGTCGTCGGAGTAACGCTCGATCATGGCGTGCGCCCCGTCGATCTGTTCCAGGGTCGCGGTCACCGCCTCGCCGACCCCCAGGGTGCTCGGCACGTAGACCGACCAGAACTGGCCGCCGACCGCGCCGCGCCGCAACCGCGGCAGATCCGTCTGCAGTTCCGCCTGGTCCAACGCGATGTCGAGCCGGCCGAAGTCGTACGCCCGCTTCCGCATCTCCCAGACCAGGTCGTTGTGTCCGTCCACCACCAAGGTCGCCGGAGTCCCCGCTGTGTTCACGCCTGCCTCACCCTTCTGTCACGTCGCTTCACTGTAACGGGCTGACCGTGGTCCGCCGCTCTCACCGGTACTCATGTCGGAGCAGGCCGTAGATGGCGCCCTCGTGAAAGACGCCGTCGGCCTCCAGCGAGTACGAACGGCGCAGTCCCTCGCGTCGGAACCCGAACCGCTCCAGCAGCCGTACCGACTCGTGGTTGTCCGCGATGGTCTGTGCCTCCACCCGGTTCAGGTCCATCCGGTCGAACCCGAACCGGAGCACCAGGGCGAGCGCCTCGGTCGCAATCCCGCGGCCCCAGTGGTCCCGGCGCAGGTCGTAGCCGATGTCGGCGCGACGGTGCCCAGCCGGCGAAGCCGAACAGCCCGATCGGAAGGTCGGTGCCGCGCAGCGTGACCAGCCAGTAGATCGCCCGTCGGGCCGCGTAGTCATGACGCAGGTCGGCGATCAGAGCGGCAGCCTCGGCCACGTCCCGCAACGGCTCGGAGTTGTAGCGCTGGACCACCGGGTCGCTGCGCCAGACGAACAGGTCGTCGGCGTCGCCCGGCTCCGGTGAACGCAGCACCAACCGCTCGCCGGTCAGCGTCGGAAAGGTCGTGAAATCGAAGATCTCGGGCACTGCCCTCAGCCTAGAGAGCTTGGTCAGGTCGCGCGCCAGGTGACCGGAAGTTCCTCCAGTTTCAGGAACGAGTACTCGCTGACCCGCAGGTCGTCCGGTGCCACGGCAAGGCGGAGGCCGGGCAGCCGGGCGGTCAGCTGCTCCAGCACCACGGCCAGTTCCAGCCGGGCCAGTGACTGGCCCAGGCAATGGTGGATCCCGTGCCCGAACGCGACGTGGTGCCGGGTGCCGCGGCGGATGTCGAATCGGTCCGGGTCGGCGAACACGTCCGGGTCCCGGTTCGCCCCGGCGCTGACCGGGATCAGCCCGTCGCCGGCCTCGATCCGGGTGCCGCCGAGCTGGAACGGCTCGACGGCCAGCCGGGTCGGCGAGATGTGGAAGATGCTGACGTACCGGAGCAGTTCCTCGACCGCGGCCGGCACCAGCGCCGGGTCCATGATCAACTCCTGCCACTGGTCCGGGTGCCGGAGCAGCGTGACCAGGCCGAGACTGATCATGTTCGACGTCGTCTCGTGGCCGGCGGTGATCACCAACCGGAGCGCGTGCAGCAGTTCCTCCGGGGTCAGCACCTCGGCCGCGTCGCCGTGCACCAGTTCGGACACCAGGTCGTCACCGGGATCGCTGCGCTTGCGCTCGATCAGCCGGGCGGTCAGTTCGAGCATCCCGCCGGTGGCGTTCCGGACCTCCTCCGGGGCTGTGCCGAGCAGGTTCCGCTTGCCGTCCAGTTCTTGGAAGATCCCGCGCTCGTCCAGCGGAAGTCCGAGGAAGTGGCAGATGGTGCGGGCCGGTACCTCCGCGGCGAACGCCGGTACGAAGTCGACCGGCGGCCCGGCAGCCAGCAGGTCGTCGATGAGGGTGTCCACGATGCCGCGGACGACCGGGCGCATCGCCTGGATCCGGCGGACCGCGAAGTAGCGGGTGAACACCCGCCGGATCCGGGCATGATCGGGACCGTCGAACGTGACGAAGGACGGGTCGGCCCGCTCCAGCGCCTCCCGGCTCGCACTGGAGAACGGGAACGCCTCGCGCCGCCGGTCCGCGCTCACGGCCGGGTGGGACAACACCTCCCGGACCTCGTCGTAGCCGACCACCAGCCAGGCGGTCCGGCCGTCGTAGAGCCTGACCTTCCGTACCTTCTCCGCAGCGCTGTACTCGGCCGGCGGGTCGAAGGCGGACCGGCGGGCCAGCGGGAACGACGGCAGCGTCTCGTTCATGATCAACTCTCCTCGGCCGTGGCGGCGGAGACCGCGAGCCGGGCCATGTCGTGGCGTGAGGCATCGGAATACCAGGCGACGTGCGGGGTGACGATCACCGCCGGGTGATCGATCAATTTGCGCGGCGGCTCGGGTTCGGCGTCGGCGACGTCGAGCCCGGCGCCGGTCACCCGACCCTCGGCCAGTGCGTCCAGCAGCGCCGCCGAATCGATCAGACCGCCGCGGGCCGTGTTGATGATCACCGGCCGGCGCTCCATCCCGGCGAAGGCGGCCGGGTCGAGCAACCGGCGGGTCTCGGCGGTCAGCGGTGCGTGCAGCGTGATCACGTCGCTGGTCGCCAGCAGCTCCGGCAGGTCAACCCGGATCCGTTGCGGCACAGGAGATTCGACGTACGGATCCGTGTAGACGACCCGCATCCCGAAGGCCTCGGCGCGTTGCGCGACGGCACTCCCGATGGCGCCGAGCCCGATCACCCCGAGCGTGGAGCCGCGCAGTCGGCGTACACCCGAACAATCGGTGGTCCGCCAGTCCGTGCCGGCCTGCCCGACGAAGTACGGCAGCCGGCGCACGGTGGCCAACAGCAGCAACAGGGCATGATCTGCGACCTCCTCGGTCCCGTACCCGGGCGTGTTGATCACCCGGATCCCCCGCCGCGCTGCATGATCGAGATCGATCAGGTCCAGCCCGATCCCGGCCCGGACCAATCGCCTCAGGTCCGGGCAACGGTCCAACCGATCGGCCCCGAACCGGTGCCCGCCGATGATCATCGCGTCCACGGGGTGCGGGCCCGGGTCGTCGATCTCGACGGCCGTCCAGGACCGCCCGGACCGCTCCAGCTCGCCGGCGAGCGAGGGCAGCGCGTCGAGCAGATCGGCCAGCACACCGAGCCGCCCCATGATCGTCCTTCCGCGTGGAACACGGTTCCACGCCGAAATATCTCAACGGAGGTGTTCCATGTCAACGCATCAGTCCGCGGAGCCCACCCAGCGCACCGACCGGCCGATGTCCCCACCACCGGAACCCAACCCAGCCCACGACTGACCGGCCTCACCCAGGACCCGGGAGCACGCCCTGTGTGCGGGGTTGTCGACTTCTCTACGCCGGATCCCCTCCACCGCGTGGCTTTGTCGACAACCGCACCCGCCTGGAAAGCTCGTCGGGGTCAGTCGGCGGAGAGTTCGGCGTCCTCGAGCGGGAGCAGTTTCTCGACGAGGTCGACGACGTCGGCGATCGAGTCGACCACCCGGGTCGGCCGGTACGGGAAGCGGTCCACCTGTTCCGGCCGGGTCGAGCCGGTCAGCACCAGCACGGTGCGCAGCCCGGCCTCGATCCCGGCGATCACGTCGGTGTCCATCCGGTCGCCGATCATCACCGTCGACTCGGAGTGTGCCTCGATCCGGTTCAGCGCGGAGCGCATCATCAGCGGGTTCGGCTTGCCGACGTAGTACGGCTCGACGCCGGTGGCCCGTGTGATCAGGGCGGCGACCGAACCGGTGGCGGGCAGCGAGCCCTCCCGGGACGGGCCGGTCGCGTCCGGATTGGTGGCGATGAACCGAGCTCCCCGCTCGATCAGCCGGATCGCCTTGGTGATCGCCTCGAACGAGTAGGTCCGGGTCTCGCCGAGCACCACGTAGTCGGGCTCCTGCTCGGTCTGGACGAAGCCCGCGTTGTGCAGGGCCGTGGTCAGGCCGGCCTCGCCGATCACGTACGCCGAGCCGCCCGGGCTCTGCTCGGCCAGGAACTGGGCGGTGGCCAGGGCGGAGGTCCAGATGTTGTCCTCCGGCAGGTCGATCCCGCCGGCCAGCAGCCGGGCCCGCAGGTCGCGCGGGGTGAAGATGGAGTTGTTGGTCAGCACCAGGAAGCGGCGCTCGTAGTGTCGCAGCGCGGCGATGAACTCGCTCGCCCCCGGGATGGCGCGCTGCTCGTGGACCAGCACCCCATCCATGTCGGTGAGCCAGCAGGCGACCGAAGCGGCGTTCTCCATGGCGCCCACCGTAACGTCACGGCCGGGACAGCCGGGCTCGCCGCCCGGACGGTGAAGTTGCCGGTTTCACCGAAGGACCGGGACGCCCGTGGTTCACTCGGAAGGGTCGACCGTGAGGTCACGAGGGAGCGGGGGCGCGATGACCAGCGACGCCGGAGCGCCGATGCGGACCGGAAGGAGCAGCCCGGTCGCGCGCGTGGCCTGGGTCGTCCTGGTGGTGCTCACGGCCGGGTACGCGATCAACCACGTCGCCGGCATCGCCGGCTTCTCCGACAACGACACCGACCGGCTGATGTTCGCCGTGTTCGCCGGGCTGAACGCCTACACGCTGATCATCCTGCTGCTGCCGTACCGCCGACGCCGGTTCTGGGCCTGGTCGGCCACCTGGGTCAGCGTGGCGGTGTTCGCGATCTGCCCGCTCTGGGTCGAGCCGCCGATCGGCCTGTTCTACCTCGGCACCGCCGTGGTGCTGGCGATCGCCCAACTCGCCACCCTGCCCGACTTCACCCGGGCAGGGAAAAGGGGCGGCGCCCCGGACCGCTGAGAAGTCCGGGCCACCGCCCCTTTCCTTTGTCCTACAGGCGCGGACTCAGAAGTCCATGCCGCCCATGCCACCCGACGGGTCGCCGGCCGGGGCCGCGGCGGGCTTCTCCGGCTTGTCGGCGATGACCGCTTCGGTGGTCAGGAACAGGGCCGCGATCGACGCCGCGTTCTGCAGCGCGGACCGGGTCACCTTGGCCGGGTCGGGGACACCGGCGGCGAGCAGGTCCTCGTACTCGCCGGTGGCCGCGTTCAGGCCGTGGCCGGCCGGGAGCCCGGCGACCTTCTCCGCCACGACGCCGCCCTCGAGGCCGGCGTTGATGGCGATCTGCTTCAGCGGAGCGGCGGCCGCGGCGAAGACGCTGGCCGCGCCGATCGCCTCGTCACCCTCGAGGTTCACCGACGCGGACTTGGCGGCCTGCAGCAGGGCGACGCCGCCACCGGCGACGATGCCCTCCTCGACGGCAGCCTTCGCGTTGCGCACGGCGTCCTCGATGCGGTGCTTGCGCTCCTTGAGCTCGACCTCGGTGGCCGCGCCGACCTTGATCACCGCAACGCCGCCGGCCAGCTTGGCCAGCCGCTCCTGCAGCTTCTCACGGTCGTAGTCGGAGTCCGAGTTCTCGATCTCGGCACGGATCTGGGCGACCCGGCCGGCGATCTGCTCGCTCTCGCCGGCGCCCTCGATGATCGTGGTCTCGTCCTTGGTGATGACGACCTGGCGGGCCCGGCCGAGCAGGTCGAGATCGACCGCGTCGAGCTTGAGGCCGACCTCTTCGCTGACGACCTGGCCACCGGTCAGGATGGCGATGTCGGTCAGCATGGCCTTGCGGCGGTCGCCGAAGCCCGGGGCCTTGACGGCAGCGGACTTGAAGACGCCACGGATCTTGTTGACGATCAGGGCGGCCAGGGCCTCACCCTCGACGTCCTCCGCGATCACCAGGAGCGGCTTGCCGGACTGCATGACCTTCTCGAGCAGCGGCAGCAGGTCCTTCAGGTTGGAGATCTTGGAGTTGACGATCAGGACGTACGGATCCTCCAGGGTGGTCTCCATCCGCTCCGTGTCGGTCACGAAGTAGCCGGAGATGTAGCCCTTGTCGAACCGCATGCCCTCGGTCAGCTCGAGCTCCAGGCCGAAGGTGTTGGACTCGTCGACGGTGATGACACCTTCCTTGCCGACCTTGTCCATCGCCTCGGCGATGATCTCGCCGACCGAAGCGTCGCCCGCGGAGACGGACGCGGTGGCCGCGATCTGCTCCTTGGTCTCGACCGGCTTGGCGACCTTCGCCAGCTCACCGATGATCGCCTCGACGGCCGCCTCGATGCCGCGCTTCAGCGCGATCGGGTTGGCGCCGGCGGCCACGTTGCGGAGGCCCTCGCGAACCAGCGCCTGGGCCAGCACGGTGGCGGTGGTGGTGCCGTCACCCGCGACGTCGTCGGTCTTCTTGGCGACCTCCTTGACCAGCTCGGCACCGATCTTCTCGTACGGGTCCTCGAGCTCGATCTCCTTGGCGATGCTCACACCATCGTTGGTGATGGTGGGCGCGCCCCACTTCTTCTCGAGCACGACGTTGCGTCCCTTGGGACCAAGGGTCACCTTGACGGCGTCGGCGAGGGTGTTCATTCCCCGCTCGAGGCCCCGTCGCGCCTCGGTGTTGAATTGAATGAGTTTGGGCATAGTTCTCCGCGAGTCCTCCCGCGTTGCTGGCGGTGGATCCCACCGCCGACGGTTGACGAAAATGGCCTACCCACCCAGCGATGCCCGCGACGGACGACCTCGGCTGAGATCTCACCGATGGTTGAGTAGCACTCTCGGTCCGAGAGTGCCAGTTCAATGTTTAGCACTCCCCCGGTGAGAGTGCAAACGATCCGAGCCTGTTCCGGTCATCGTTCCGCGTCGCGTTCCGGGCCACTGTCAGTCGGGATGGATAGGGTCGTGTGAAGACCGAGTGGAGCAGGGCAGCGCTCGGCACCCAGAACCCTCCTGGAACGGAGCCCGATGATCGAATTCGAGTCCGTCACCAAGACCTACCCCGACGGCACCACAGCGGTCTCCGACCTCAGCCTGGTCGTCCCGTCCGACCGGATCACCGTCATCGTCGGCCCGTCCGGGTGCGGCAAGACGACCACCCTCCGGATGGTGAACCGGATGCTCGAGCCGACCGAGGGCCGGATCACCTGGGACGGCGAGCCGCTGTCCGCCCGCCCGGTGACCACCCTGCGCCGCCAGATGGGGTACGTGATCCAGAGCGGCGGCCTGTTCCCGCACCGGACCGTGCTGGACAACATCGGCACCGTGCCCGGCCTGCTCGGCTGGCCGAAGGCGAAGGCCCGGCAGCGCTCGCTGGAGCTGCTGGACGCGGTCGGGCTGGACCCGGCCCTGGCCCGCCGGTTCCCCGGCCAGCTGTCCGGCGGCCAGCAGCAGCGGGTCGGCGTCGCCCGCGCACTGGCGGCGGACCCGCTGGTGATGCTGATGGACGAGCCGTTCTCGGCGGTCGACCCGGTGGTCCGGGCCGAACTGCACGAACTCTTCCTCGACCTGCAGCGCCGGCTCAGCAAGACCATCATCATGATCACCCACGACATCGACGAGGCGATCGCGCTCGGCGACCAGGTGGCGATCCTCCGGGTCGGCGGCGTGCTCGCCCAGGCCGGCACACCGCAGGAGCTGCTGGACCAGCCGGCGGACGCGTTCGTCGAGGGGTTCGTCGGCAAGGACCGCGGCTACCGGTCGCTGTCCTTCCTACCGGCCGACCGGCTGCCGCTCGCCGAATCCGCGACCACGGCCAAGGGACGGCTGGTGTTCGAGGACGACCTGCCGACCGGCTGGGCCGGGTTCCGCGAGGACGGCGCCGTCGTGCCGCTCGGTGGCACGTTCGACCCGGCGACGGACACGATGCGGGCCGCCCTGGACGCCGCGCTGGCGTCACCGGCCTCGGTCGCCGTCGCCGTCTCCGCGGGCCGGTTCGTGGGCGTCGTCGAGCCGGCCGCGATCCTCGCCCAGGTCGCCGACCACCGCGCCGCCGAGGCCGTACGGGAGCCGCCGGAGCCGGCCGGAGTGGGCCCCGAATGATCGACGTCTCGTTCGACTGGGGCTGGATCGGCCGCAACTGGACCAGCGGCATGCAGATCGGGTCGCTGCTGCTCGAGCACATCGCCCTGTCGATCATCCCGGTCCTGATCGCGGTGATCATCTCGGTTCCGCTCGGCTACGTCGTCTTCCTCACCGGGAAGGCGGCGAACGGGCTGCTGGCGGTGCTCGGCGTGATCTACTCGGTGCCCTCGCTGGCCCTGTTCGTCGCACTGCCGGCCATGATCGGGACCTCGATCCTCAGCCCGGTCAACATCGCCGTCGCCCTGGCCATCTATTCGATCGCGCTGCTGGTCCGCAACGTCGTCGACGGCCTGCGTTCGGTGCCCGGCACGGTGAAGCAGGCCGCCTCGGCGATCGGGTACGGCTGGTTCCGGCGGCTGCTGGTGATCGAGCTCCCGCTCGCGCTGCCGGTGATCTTCGCCGGCCTGCGCGTGGTCACCGTGTCCAACATCGCCATGGTCAGCGTCGCGGCCGTGGTCGGCGGCGGCGCGCTGGGCCAGCTGTTCGACCGCGGCCTGAACTCGTCGTTCCTGACCCCGATCATCGTCGGCCTGGCGCTCAGCCTGATCCTGGCCCTGATCGCGGATGCGCTGATCCTGTTGATCAAGCACCAGACGCTGCCCTGGGCCCGCGGCAGGAGGCTGGCATGAGCCTCCTCTCCTTCCTGCTCGACCCGGCCAACTGGCCCGGCGGCGGCAAGATCATCGACCTGCTGCTGCAGCACCTGTGGTACACGGCGGCCGCGGTCCTGCTCGGCGCGATGATCGCGATCCCGGTCGGCGTCCTGATCGGCCACACCGGCCGCGGTTCGTTCCTGGTGATCGGCACCAGCAACGCGGCCCGGGCCATCCCGACGCTCGGCCTGCTGGTGCTGGTCGTCGTCCTGCTCGGCACCGGCGTGGAGAAGATCGTCCCGGTGCTGGCCGTGCTGGCACTGCCGGCGATCCTGACCGCGACCGCGGCGGGGATCGGCGGTGCGGACCGGGAGGCGGTGCACGCGGCCCGGGCGATCGGGATGACCGAGGGCCAGATCGTCGCCCAGGTCGAGTGGCCGCTGGCACTCCCGCTGATCGTCTCCGGCCTGCGCAGCGCCACGCTGCAGGTGGTCGCGACCGCCACCGTGGCCGCCTTCGCGGCCGGCGGCGGCCTGGGCCAGCTGCTGATCAGCGGGCAGCGGAACAACGACTATCCACAGATGTTCGCCGGTGCCGTGCTGATCGCGGGAATGGCGATCGTGCTGGACCTGTTGCTGGGTGGGGTGGGATGGCTGATCGGCCGCAACACCCGTGCCCGACGTGCGGCAGACCGCGCCGTACAGAACGAAACCGTTTCATCATCGAATCGATCCGAGGCTGTGACATGAAGATCAAACACCTGACCGCGACGATCGCCGCGGCGCTCCTGCTGGCCGTCGCGGGCTGCGCGGGCAACAGCAACCCGCTCGGCAACGAGTCCGCGGCCCCGACCGCGTCCGGCAGCCAGGACCAGGCGCCGATCGTGGTCGGCTCGGCGAACTTCACCGAGTCCCAGATCCTCGGCGAGCTGTACGCCCAGGCACTCCAGGCCAAGGGGATCCAGGCCTCGACCAAGCTGAACATCGGCAACCGCGAGGTCTACCTGAAGGCGCTGGAAGAGGGCACCATCTCGGTGGTGCCGGAATACACCGGCAACCTGTTGATCAACTACGACAAGGACACCAAGGCCAAGTCCGCCGCGGAGGTGGAGCAGGCCCTCACCGAGGCGCTGCCGGAGCGGTTCCAGGTGTTGAAGTCGTCGCCGGCCGCCGACCAGGACGTGTACGTGGTGACGAAGGCGTACGCGGACGAGCACGGCCTGGCCTCGCTGGCCGACCTGAAGAAGATCTCGTCCGGCGCGATCCTCGGTGGCCCGTCGGAGTTGGCCACTCGCGCCTACGGGCCGGAGGGCCTGGAGAAGATCTACGGCGCGAAGTTCAAGGAGTTCAAGCCGTACGACGCACCGGCCGTCAAGTCGCGTGACCTGAACGACGGCAAGATCCAGGTCGCCACCTTCTTCACCACCGAGTCCGTGATCGCCGCCAACGGGTACGTCCAGCTGGCCGACCCGGAGTCGATGATCCTGCCGCAGAACGTGGTCCCGCTGGTCACCGATGCGGTCGCCGGCAACGCCGACGCCAAGGCCACCATCGAGGCGGTCCAGGCGGCGCTGACCACCGAGGACCTGGCCGGTCTCAACAAGCGGGTCGACACCGATCACGACGACCCGGGTCAGGTCGCCGGCGACTGGCTCAAGGAGAAGGGCCTCGCCTGAGCCCCGAAGCTCACTGAGCTTGTCGAAGGGCAAGGCCACCTCCGGCCCGGCCCTTCGACACGCTCAGGGCACGTCAGCTCAGCACGAGTTGCAGGTAGTCAAGGCCGGCCATGTAGCTGGTCGAGTCCGGGTTCTTGCCGGTCACGTGCAGCACCAGGGTGTGCTTCCCGGCCGCGAGTTGCCGGCTGCCGTACGCGATCGGGTCGCTGATCTTGACCTCGGGTGAGTTGTAGGCGTCGAACGGCTCCCCCAGGCGTTCCCCGTCCAGGACCAACTCGTTGATCCCGTAGTCGCCGGCCAGCGTCTGGGCACCGGTCAGCGTGTAGCTGCCGGCGGTGGCCAACTCGAAGGTCAGGGTCACGGTCTGGTCGGCCGAGGTCGGCGTGAACCAGAGCTGCGCCCCGCCGGACCAGGCCACCCCGCAACAGTTGCCCTGCACCTGCAGCGGCGCGGTGGCGGTGGCATCGGCGAACAAGGACTCGGCCTCGATCCGCAGCGTGTCCCCGGTCGTGGCGCTCACCTCGTCCGAGAACGGCCCGGTGTGCCCGGCGGCGTCGACGGCCCGGACCCGGTAGTACCAGGTCTGCCGTACGTCGAGGTCGGCGTGCACGTAGCCCGGCCCGCGGGAGGTTCCGACCAGTGTGTCGCCGGACGGGGTGAAGCCGGCCGTGGTCGAGGCGTGCACCTCGTAGCGGGGCGCGTAGTCGTCGTCGGTCGCCGCCGTCCAGGACAACGTGATCGCGGTCGACTCGCCGGCATCGGCGGCCGGCCCGCTCACCGGCCCCGGAGCCTCGGTGTCCGGCGCGGCCGGCCGGCGGGACAGGGCCTGGTAGGCGGCCGCGTCCCACTTCGCACGGCCGGTCGGCTCCAGGGTCACGGTGATCGACGACTTGCCCGCGGTCAGCGCGGCCGGCAGCGGGTGCCCGTCGTCCAGCCAGCGCCGGGTCTTGTTGCCCAGCGGCTGTTGCCAGATCCCGGCGTCCTTCCCGTCGACCGTCACCCGCGCCGTCTGGTACGGGTTCGCCTGGTCGGACAGCCGGCGCAGCAGCACGCCCCGGTTGTCCTCGGCGACGGCCAGCCTGAAGCTGATCTTGCCGGTCGTGGCCCGGCCGTCCAGCGTGATCGGCTCGGCGGGACCGTCGATCCCCTCGTACCGGCTGGTCGCGGTGATCACCTCGCCCGGCGCCGCGGCCGTGTAGTCGTGCTCGGACTCGCTGGCCTCGTCGCCGACATCCAGGCTGTCCGTCCACTGCAGGGTGCGGTCGGCGCTGCCGTACCAGAACGTCGTGGAGCCCTCGATCGCGTCGGCGTCGTTGCCCGGCCCGTGCTCGATGCCGAATCTGATCTTGCTCTCGAAGTCGATCCCGTCGGCGATCAGCAGCCGGTACAGCCCGGTGCAGTCGAATTCGCAGCCGCCGCCGGCCAGCTCGTGCGACGGGTTGCCGGTCAGCGGCGCGCTGAACGTGCCGCGATTGAAATACCAGCCGCCCTCGTAGAAGTCCTCGGTGCCGGTGCCGTGCTGGTCCGGGCTCGCCGAGCCGTCGACGAAGAGCCGTTCGTCGCCCTCCAGGTAGTTGCGCTGGTTGCCGGTCGGGATCAGTCCCTCGACGGTCTGCGCGACACCGACCACGCGGCCGGTCCCGGACGTCTCCAGGAAGAGATGATCGAGGCCGAAGGGGGTGTGCTCACGGTTCGCGGTGGCCCGGAAGTGCCCGACCGTGCCGTCGGCCAGGTGCTCCGCCCAGCTCGGGTCGTCCGAGATCGCCACCGACGAGGTGGCACCACGGATCTCCGTGCCGGTCCCGTTGTGGAGCTCGACCCGCGCACTGCCCGCGTACGGCATCAGCCACCACGCGGTCAGCGTCCTGGTCTTGACGTCCATGCCGAACATCAGCGCCTTCACCGGATAGAGCCCGAGCCCGCTGCCGAAGAACTCGCCCAGCGGCACGTCGACCGTCTCCTCGCCGTCGAAGGTGATCTTGAGCCGGGCCTTGGCCAGGATCTGATCGGACAGCCGGGTCTCCTGGGTGGCGGCCGCGGTCCGCAGGTCCGGCCGGATCCAGCGGGCCTTCCGCGGGTCGAGCCCGGACGGCGACGGCTTCTTGGGTGCGGTCCGGGTGCGGTCGACCGGCGTCACCGCGAGCTGCGGCAGCTTGAGCTTGATCCCGGTCAGCGCGCCGGCCGTGTCGGACTCGGCCAGCACCGCCGAGGCGCCCGGCGCGATCTTGGTGATCTGGTCGACCGTCCGCGGATTCGGCTGCTGCGGCTTCGGATCGGTGGTACCGGCAGCCCGCAGGGTCTCGATCACGTCGAGCGCCTGATCATCCGGGTCGAACGTCGCGATGCCCGCCGGATCGGCGAAGCTGCGGTAGTTCACGTGGTAGAAGTACGGGTTGTGCTGGGTGGTGATCTTCATCCGGCTGCGGTACGGCATCGGCACCTTGACGTAGACACCGCCGGAGCTCTGGTCGGCGTTGGCGACCAGCGGGTACGTGAACGGGGCGCCCAGCTTGCCGTCCACCAGGTCCTGCAGCGGTGCGTCGACGACGGTCGCGCCGTCCAGCTCGATGATGATCTTGCCGGTCTTGCTGACGTCGCCTCCGTCCCGGGTGAACCAGATCGAGGTGATCTCGCCGGCACCGGTGTGATCGGCGATCACGCAGCCGGCGTCGGTCTGGGACAGGCAGGAGTAGGTGCCCTCGAAGCCGTCGTTGTTGCCGTCGGCGCGGTCGAAGCTGGAGAACTGGAGCGCCTTCGCGTCCCGGCCGATCTCCGCGAGCCGGTCGAGGTGGCGGAAGGTGTCCCAGCCGACCGTGCCGTGCCGGGCGGTCGCGGCAGCCTTGGTCCTGGGCGTGGTCGGTGGGGTCGCCGCCGCTGGCGCTGCCGTACCGATGACGAGCATCAGAACGAGGACGTACGTGAGCCGGCGGAGCCCGCGAGTGGAGTTCGGCATCGAACTGCCTCCTGGCCGTGTAATCGATTTCGAGCGATGCAACCCCATCGCCGGGCCGCCTGTCAAGGACTCGTCCGTGCACCCGCCCTCGGCGGCCCCGGCGGCTCACGCGGCCTACCTCGGGACAAAAGAATGGAATTCTAGCGGCCGGCATTTCGGTTCGCATGCAATTCCTTTAGACCAATTCTCCTTCCATACCCGCAGGACATCCGATATTCATGTTGCGGAAATTGCCGCGGTTCATGGAGCGGAACAACAATGGTTCCCATCAACTCGTTCACTGCGGAAAGGCGGGAAATCCATGAACCGCATCGTTCACCCCTCGACCAGGAAGATCGTCACGCACGGAATCGTCGCAGGCCTTGCGGTGTTGGCTTTCGGAGCCGGAACGACAAGCAGCGCAGCCGCCGGCGTGACTGCCGTCTACGGCCCCTATCAGACCTCCACGCAATGCTGGATCGACGTCGAGGCGGCCCACGAAAACGGCCAGACCGTGACCCAGGGTTGCCAGTGGAGGTCATACAACGGCCAATGGGGCTATTACTTCACCGCGTACTGATTCCGGATCTTCGGGAGCATCATCGCGGACCGGATTCCTGATAGCTGACCTGCAACAACTCCTTGTACCGGGGCAGGCCCATCCCCTCGAAGCCCGCGACGTAGGCGTCCCAGTCGGTGTCCAGGTTCTTCGACCCGGTCATGAACTGCACCGAGCTCTGGGCGATGTAGCTCTCGAGGTTGGTCTGCAGGGTGGCCAGCTCGCCGGCGTTCTCCGGTGCGACCCAGACGCTGTGGAACGGGAAGATCAGCGACCGGTCCTCGGAGCCCTCGTACAGCTTGGTGGCCTCCTGCAGCCGGCGTTCGTACCCGGCGGTCGTGTAGATGTCGTCCGGCACCACCTGGCCGCCGCGGTACTCCCGGGTGTTGCGATACTGCGCCAGCGGCTGCCAGGCCGTGTTCTCGGGTGACTGGATCACCTTGTACAGGGCCGGAACGCCTTCCACCAAAGGCTTGTCGCCGGGTCCGGGCTTCTCCCAGTCGACGCCCTCGACCCCGAACACACCTTCGGTCTCACCCTGGTCGGTGAACAGGTAGTCGAGCATCTTGATCGCCGCGATCTTGTCGCGTTCGCTCGCCTTGTCGGTCAGCACGAAGGTGGCGCCGGGCGTCGAGCTGACCGCGTACGAGGCGTAGGCCAGACCCTGCGGCCCCTTCAACGGCGGGATCGCGTTGTAGCCGGCGTCCCGCTTGTCCTTCTGCTCCAGGGTGATGAAGAACCGGGGATGCAGGGTCGGCACGCCGCCCAGGATCACGTCGCCCGGGTTGTCGGCCAGCTTCTGCAGCGCCTCCTGGTTCTGGCTCAGCGCGCCCTTGTCGATCAAGCCTTCCTCCATCAGCTGGTGCAGGTAGCGCAGGCCCTCGCGCCAGCCTTCCTTGTCGGCCTGGATGTCGACGGTGCCGTCCTTCAGCACCACGGTGCTCTTGTTGTTGACGCCCGCGATGAAGGACCCCATGAAGTAGGGCAGGATGTCGGAGCCGACTGCGGACGAGAGCGGCACCTCGTCGGCCTTGCCGTTCCCGTTGGGATCCTGGGTCTTGAAGGCCTGCAGGACCGTACGGAACTCCTCGGTCGTGGTCGGGCTCTTCAGGTTCAGCTTCTTCAGCCAGTCCGTGTTCAACCACAGCTTGCCCGGATAGCTGCAGTGGTAGCAGTCGATCCACTGGCCCAGGCCGTAGATGTTGCCGTCGGGTGCGGTCGACATCGCCCGGTACTCCGGGTTGGCGTCGAGTTCGGCCTGGATGTTCGGCGCATGCTCCTTGATCAGGTCGTTGAGCGGCATCGCGACGCCCTGCTGGCCGAGCTTCATCAGTTCGGTCGGCTTGAACTGGTCCACCCAGGGGATCAGCAGGAACAGGTCGGGATAGTCGCCGCTGGCCAGCGAGATCTGCCGTTTCTCGGCGGCCGCCCCGGCGTCCCAGGTCGTGGTCTCCCAGCTGAACTCGATCCCGAACTTCTCGGCCATCTTCTTCGTGAAGGCGTTGGCGGTCAGGTCGGTGGTGGCTCCCTGCGGGGCGAACACCGACAGCTGAACCGGCCCGTCGGGGTTCTCCTCCTCCGGTGGGGCGGCCTCGGTGCAGGCGGCCAGCGAGAGGGCCGCGGCCAGCAGCACACCGATGGCGCCGGCGACACGATTGCGTGACATGAGTGCTCCTTTGCGGATTCGTGGGGTCAACCCTTGATCGCGCCGATCAGGACGCCCTTGGTGAAGTGGCGGGCGACGAACGGATAGATCACCAGGACCGGGACGCTGGCGACCACGATGAGGGAGTACTTCAGCAGGTCCGACAGCTGTTTCCGGTCGGCCTGCAGCGCCACGTCGGTGGTGGCGGCCGGGTTGTTGAGGATGAGGATGTTGCGCAGCACCAGCTGCAGCGGCTGCAGGCTGCTGTCCTTGAGGTAGATCAACGCGTCGAAGTAGGCGTTCCACTGGCCGATCGCGTACATCAGCGCAATCACCGCGATCATGGGCTTCGACAGCGGCAGCACCACCGACCAGAGGAAGCGGAGATCACTGCAGCCGTCGAGCTCGGCGGCCTCGGCCAGCTCGTCCGGAATGGCCGAACGGAAGTAGGTCCGGGCGATGATCACCTGCCAGACGGCGATGGCGTTCGGCAGCAGCAGCGCCCAGCGAGTGTCCAGCAGACCGAGTTGCTGGACCACCAGGTAGGTCGGGATCAGGCCGCCGCTGAACAGCATGGTGATCAGCACCAGGGTCATGATCACGTTGCGGCCGCGGAAGCCCACCCGGGACAGCGGGTAGGCGATCGCGATGGTCAGGCTCGTGCTGATCAGGGTGCCCGCCACCGTGTAGAACAACGAGTTCCCGTAGCCGGTGAGGATCTGCGGGTTGCTCAGCACCGCCTCGTACCCGCGCAGTGAGAAGTCGACCGGCCAGAGCAGGACGTGCCCGGACGAGACCGCGGCCGGACTGGAGAAGGAGCTGGCGACGATGTGGGCCAGCGGCACCAGGACCACGATCACGCCCACGGTCAGCAGGACGTAGATCGCCGCCATGAAACAGCGGTCCACCAGGGTGTCCTTGATCCGGGTCGGTTTCACCACAGCCCGCTTCCGCTGAGCCGTCTCGCGGCAACGTTCACGGCGAGCAGCAGGACCAGGTTGACCACGGAGTTCAGCAGGCCCACCGCGGTCGCGATGCCGAAGTCGGCGTTGAGCAATCCGGTCTTGTAGACGTAGGTGGCGATCACCTCGGAGTTCATCAGGTTGATCGGGTTCTGCAGCAGGAACACCTTCTCGAAGCCGACCGCCATGATGTTGCCGACGCTGAGGATCAGGATGATCATGGCCGTGGGCAGGATGCCCGGGATGTCGACGTGCCAGATCCGCCGCACGCGGGAGGCGCCGTCCACCTTGGCCGCCTCGTAGAGGGCCGGGTCCACCGCCGACAGAGCGGCGAGATAGATCACCGCGGCATAGCCGGTGGTCTGCCAGACGTCGGACCAGACGTAGATGTGCCGGAAGTAGGTCGGGTCACCCAGCAGATCCGGCGCCTCGACGCCGAAGAAGCCGAAGGCCCGCGACACCAGGCCGAGCCGTGGCGCCAGGATCAGGATGATCATCGACACCACGACGACGGTGGAGATGAAGTACGGAGCGTAGGTGACCAACTGGACGGTGCGCCGGAACCAACGGACCCGTACCTCGTTCAGCATCACCGCGAGCATGATCGGCAGCGGGAAGCTGGCCAGCACGGCATAGCCCGACAGGATCAACGTGTTCTTGATCAGGGTCCAGAAGACCGGGTTCCGGAAGAACGCCTCGAAATGCCGCGTCCCGACCCACGGGCTGCCCCAGATCCCCTTGACCACGCTGTAGTTCTTGAACGCGATCACGTTGTTGACCATCGGGACGTACTTGAAGATCAGGAAGTACAGCAGCGGGATGATCACCAGCAGATAGAGCTGCCAGTGCCGGCGGAACGCCTTACGCCACCGGGAGGTCCCGGTGTTCGGTCTGGAGCGTCGGGCCGATGCAGCCGCCGGCGGGGAAGCCGGAGAGCGCATGGTTGCCACGTTTCGCATGTGCCTCCCTGCCTCTGCGAACTGGCGAACGCTGAACAAACGTTTGTTCACGCGATACGGGAACGATAGCATAGATAGGCGGGCCAGCGACTCTATGCAGCTCCGATCTCAACCGGAGGCCCGCGGTCTTTCACGTCCCGTGAAAAACTGTCGCTTTACCAGAGAAGCAAACCTGGTAAAGCGACAGGAACGTTGGTGGACTGTGACGCGTGGGGCCAGCGGGAGTCTCTCAGCGGAGGTCGGCGACCGACTCGCGTTCGATCACCTCGGGCGGCACGTCGTCGACGAGTTGATCGACCCCCGCCCGGCCCTCGAGCCGCCGGTGCAGCGCCTCGACCGCCTGCTCACCGAGCCGGTTCAGCGGCAGCTTCACGGTGGTCAGCGGCGGCCAGGTGTGGTCGGCGGTCCAGGCGTCGTGGACGGCGATCACCGAGAGATCGCCGGGCACCGATAGTCCGATCCGGCGAGCCTCGGTGAGCACTCCCATCGCGGCGTTCACGTTGCCCACCACGACGGCCGACGGTGGCTGCGCAGCGGCCATGATCGACTCCAGGGCGGGCGCCGCGTCCGGCACGGTGTAGCCGAACCAGGTGATCAGCTTCGGGCTCGCCGGCAGGCCCGCGTCGCGCAGCGCCGCCCGGAACCCGGCCGCCCGCAGCCGTGCCGTGGGGAGCGACCGAAGTCCGTTGAGCAGTCCGATCCGGCGATGCCCGTGCCGGATCAGATACTCGGCAGCGATCCGACCGGCGGCGTGATCATCGAGCATCACACTCCCCCGCCGGTGCCGCATCCGGGAATTGATCACCACCATCGGAGCCGTGCCGGCGAGGGCGGCCAGCGACTCGGCGGTGTCGGCGTCACGGCCCTGCAGCAGGAAGCCGTCGACCCTGCCGTCGTCGAGCAGCCGGGAGATCCGGGCCTCGTCGGTGAGCGCCTCGGACCGGCCGAGCAGCACCGTGTAGCCGAGCCTGGCCGACGCCTCCTCCACGCCTCGCATCAGTTCGGCGAACAGTGCGTTGGTCAGGTCGGGCACCACCAGCCCGATCGTGTACGTCCGCGCCGACCGGAGCGCCCGGGCGGCGTGGTTGGGCCGATAGCCGAGTCGGTCGGCGGCCCGCTGGATCCGCTGCCTGGTCTCCTCCGTCGCCCTGGTCGCCGGGTCGTCGTTCAGCACCCGCGAGACCAGCCCGACCGACACTCCGGCGGCCGCGGCGACATCGACCAGACGTGCCATGGCGCGATGCTATCGAACGGCGTCCCGCTGCTCCGCCAGTCGCCAGACCTGCCCCAGCCGTTGACCCTCCGGCCCGTCGCCGGTACTGACGAAGCGCTCGACGTACGGCCCGATGAAGGCCTGCCAGCGCAGGTTCGCCGGGTCGTCGGCCAGGGCCGCCATGGCAGCGGCGTAGTCATCGCACTCGACCAGGTGGAACAGGTCGGTCCCACTCCGCCAGATCGTCCAGTCGCGAATCCCGACCTGGGCGAACGAGGCGGCCAGGTCGTCCGGGATCGTCAGATGGTCACGCTCGTACGCCGCCTCGGCGCCGGGCTTCAAGATCGAATGCAGGGCCACGCGCATCGACAACTCCTCTGTGAGCAAACGTTTGTTCATGCTACGGTTCTGTTCCGTCCAGGGTCAACGGCAGCAACGGAGGTCGCGCGTGGACAGCACGGAGCCGCCCCTGCAGGGCATTCGGGTGCTCGACTTCAGCCAATTCCTGGCCGGTCCGGTGGCCGCACTGCGGCTGGCGGACCTCGGCGCGACCGTGATCAAGGTCGAGCGACCGCAGGGTGGCGACATCGGGCGCAAGCTGGCCTTCGCCGGCCGGTTCGCCGACGGCGACACGGTCTCCTTCCACGCGATGAACCGGAACAAGTACGGGATCACGGCCGACCTCAAGGACCCGGACGACCTGGACCGGATCAGGAACCTGATCACGACCAGCGACGTGATCATCCAGAACTTCCGGCCCGGCGTGATGGAACGGATCGGCCTGGACTATCCGTCCGTCCGGGCGCTCAACCCGGCCATCGTCTACGCGAGCGCCAGTGGCTACGGCGATGCCGGGCCCTGGCGCGACCGCCCGGGCCAGGACCTGCTGGCCCAGTCGCTGGCCGGCCTGCCCTGGCTGAGCGGATCGGCAAACGCCGGACCGGTCCCGGTCGGCCTCTCGATCGCCGACCACCTGACCAGCTGCCACCTGGCCCAGGGCGTCACCGCCCTGCTGGTCCGGCGATTCCGGACCGGGGCCGGCGGGCTGGTCGAGACGAGCCTGCTGGAGGCGCTCCTCGATCTCCAGTTCGAACTGTTGAGCACGCGGTTGAACGATCCGACCGTCGCCGTCCGGCGAGGCGGGCGCTACTCGGCCCACGCGTTCCTGCCCGCGCCGTACGGCACCTATCCGACCCAGGACGGCCACCTCGCGCTGGCCATGAATCCGGTGCCGGAACTCGGCCGGCTGCTCGACCTGGAGTGGCTGACCACGTTGACCGACGAGGCCGACTGGTGGGACCAGCAGGAGGCGATCGAGGAGGCTCTCGCCGAACGGCTGCGGACCGAGACCACCGAACACTGGCTGAAGATCCTCGATGCCGCCGACGTGTGGTGTGCTCCGGTGCTTACGCTGGAACAGCTGATCGAGCATCCCGGCTTCGCCGCCGCCCGGATGACCCAGGAGGTCGACCGGGACGGACTGCGGCTGACGACGACCCGCAGCCCGATCCGGGTCGACGGTCGGACGTTGACCAGCGAGCGTGCCGCGCCGCGCCTGGGCGAGCACAACGACCTGGTCGGTCAGGGGCGGGCAGGATGATCACACTCCGGGGGATCACCTGGGAGCACCCACGTGGCTACGACTGTCTGGTCGCCGCCTCCGCCGCCTACCGGGAGCAGGCCGGCGTCACCGTCGACTGGCGGTTCCGGTCCCTGCAGTCCTTCGCCGACCAGCCGCTCGCCGAGCTGACGGCCGAGTACGACCTGCTGGTGATCGATCATCCGCACATCCCGGAAGCCGCCGCCGAGGGGCTGCTGGCCCCGCTGGACGGAGCCGGCTTCGATGATCAGCTCCGGGACCTGGCGGAGCACAGCGTCGGCCGTTCGCACCCGAGCTACGCCCACGATGATCATCAGTACGGCCTGGCCACCGACGTCGCCGCCCAGGTCGCGGCCCACCGGCCCGACCTGCTGCCGGAACCGCCGCGGGACTGGCCCGCCGTCCTGGAGCTGGCCCGGTCGGGCCGGGTGCTCTGGCCGGCCAAGCCGATCGACGCGTACTCCAGCCTGATCACGATCACCGCCGGACTCGGGCACCCGCCGGCCGCCGAGCCGGGCCGGTTCCTTGATCACGACGCCGGACTGGCGGCGCTCGACCTGCTGCACCGACTGGCCGAACTGGTCCCGCCGGACTGCCTGACCCAGAACCCGATCCAGGTCGCCGAGGCGCTGGCCGCCGGTGACCGGTGGTGCTACGCGCCGTTGCTGTTCGGCTACACCAACTACAGCCGGGCCGGCTTCCGTACCCATCGGCTCCGCTACACCGACATCCCGATGATCAACGGCGCGCTCGGCGGCTCGCTGCTGGGCGGTGCCGGGATCGCCGTCTCGGCCCGGTCTGCCAGGCTCGAGGCGGCACGCCGGTTCGCCTTCTGGGTCGCCTCGGCGGACGTCCAGCGCGGGGCCTACTTCGACGGCGGCGGCCAGCCCGGCCACGGTGCCGCCTGGGACGACGACCGGCTCAACGCCGAGACGCTGGACTTCTTCCGCGGCACCCGGGCCACCCTCGAGGCCGCCTACCTCCGACCCAGATTCCATGGCTACCTGGAGTTCCAGGACACCGCCTCGCCCTGGGTCACCGCAACACTGCGCGGCGAGCTGACCGACACCGAACTGCTGCGTCGACTTGACGCCGCGGCCGACCGACTGCTGAGGGACGCATGATCACCGTTGATCGCTACTTCGAGGACTACGCCGTCGGCGAGCGCCGGACCACCCAGGGCCGGACCGTGACCGAGGCCGACGTCGTGCTGCACGCGGGCCAGACCGGCGACTTCTTCCCGCACCACCTGGACGCCGCGTGGTGCGCCACCCAGCCGTTCGGCCGACGGATGGCGCACGGAACCTTGATCATCTCGATGGCGGTCGGGATGACGGCGGGCGACATCAATCCGCAGGCGATGAGCTACGGCTACGACAAGATCAGGTTCGTCAGACCGGTGTTCATCGGCGACACGATCACCGTGACCGCTGAGATCACCGGGAAGGCCGACCACCGCAAGGATCCGGACCGGCTCGGCTCCCTGCACGAACAGGTGACGGTGATCAATCAGGACGCCGAGACGGTCGCCGTCCTCACCCATCTGTATCTGGTGAACAAGCGGAGCGAGCCGTCATGATCGACGACTTCACCGACGTCAGCGACGCGGTCCGGATCTCGCTGCCGGCGTCGTCCCGGCGACGGCTCGGCATCATCGGCGCCGGCGCGATCGTCGACGTCGCCCACCTTCCCGCCTACCGCGCACTCGGCCTCGAGGTCGCCGCGGTCGCCGACCTGGACCGGGCCAAGGCCGCGGCCGTGGCGGAGCGGCACGGCATCGGCGCCGCGTACGGCAGCGCCGAGGAGCTGCTGGCCGATCCGCGGGTCGAGGTGATCGACATCGCCGTCACGGCCGCTGCACAGCCGGCCCTGGCGACGGCCGCGATCGAGTCGGGCCGGCCGGTGCTGGCGCAGAAGCCGTTCGCGCCCGATGTCGCCACCGGGCAGCGGATCGTCGAGCTGGCCGCGGACCGGGATGTCGCGCTCGCGGTGAACCAGCAGCTCCGGTTCGACGAGGGGATCGCCGCCGCCCACCGCATGATCGAACTCGGCTGGATCGGCGAGATCACCGCGATGTCGATCATGGTCGACATCCGGACCGCGTTCTTCGACGACTGGCCCTGGATGCGCGACCTCGACCGCGTGGAGATCACGTACCACTCGATCCACTATCACGACGTGATCCGCTGGTTCCTCGGCGACCCGGACGCCGTCTTCTGCGCCGCCGGCCGACTGCCGGGTCAGACCGGCCGGGGGGAGACCCGGACCATCTCCACCTACCTCTATCGATCCGGCGTCCGGGCCCTGGTCCACGCCAACCACGACAACCTGCACGGCGACGACAGCGCCACGTTCCGGATCGAGGGCACCGCCGGCGCGATCCGCGGCACCCTCGGCCTGCTGTACGACTACCCGCACGGCCGCCCGGACACGCTGGAGCTGCACAGCACCGTGCTGCCGACCGACGGCTGGCTGCCGTACCCGGTGACGACACGGTGGATCCCGGACGCCTTCGGCGGCCCGATCAGCTCCCTGCTGAACCACCTCGCCGACGGCACCCCGCTGCGCTCCTCCGGCGCCGACAACCTGCGTACCCTCCGGCTGGTCGAGGCCCTCTACACCTCGATCGACGAGGCCCGGGCCGTGGACCTGACCACGACCGGCTGAAAGGCTCACTCCGGCAAGCCGGCTTGCCCGATCGGCCGGGTCCGGGGTCGAATCGGGTCATGACCGGGTACGTGACGATCCGTGAGGTCGCCGACCACTTCAGGCTGCCGCTGTCCACGCTGCACTACTGGGAGCGCCGTGGCCTGATCACCCCGGAACGGCGTTCGCGGCAACGGGTCTACGACGCCGACCAGGTGTATCGCATCGCCCTGATCGACCTCTGGCGGCGGACCGGGCGGTTGAGCATCGAGGAGATCACCGAGTTGCTCGCCGCCGATGATCACTGGCGCGGCCGGGTGGATCGGCAGGTCGCGGCGGTCGATGCCCAGTTGGCCGACCTGCAGCGCGCCCGCGCCTATCTGGTGCACCTGCGGACCTGCTCGCACGGGCCGACCCTGGAGCGCTGCCCGAGGTTCCGGGTCGGGATCAGCGTTCCGGCGAGCCTGCTCCCGGCATGATCAACGCGGCCAGACCGGCGGCCGCCAGCAGGCAGCTCCCGGACACGGCGAAAGCCGGACCATAGCTGCCGGCGGCGACGCTGAGCCTGGCCAGCACGGCCAGGCCGATGGCGCCGCTCGCCTGTCGCACCGTGTTCAGCAGTCCGGCGGCCAGTCCGCCCGAACCCGCCGGCACGCCGCTGGTGGCGGCGACGGTGATCGGCGTGAACGCCGCCGCGCTGCCCAGGCCGAGCAGCACGCCGGGCAGCACCACCGAGAGCAGGTACGGGAAGCGCCCGGTGATCATCACCGCAGCGAGCCCGAAGCCTGCCGCGCCGACCAGGCAGCTGATCACCGTGGCCCGGCGCGCCCCGAGCCGGACCGTCAACGGACCGGCCAGCCGGGCGCCGGCGAACATCGCGGCGCCGATCGGGAGGAAGCCCAGTCCGGCCTCCAGGACCGTGAACCCCAGCACCTGCTGCAGCTGCAGCGACAGCAGCACCGGGCTGGCCAGGAAGCCGAGCCCGAGCAGCAGCATGATCAGATTGCCGCTGCTCACCTGACGCAGCCGGAGGATCGACCAGCCGGGTGAGCGCACCGGTCCGACCGGCCGTGGCTCGGCGGCGGGCAGGGCGCGGGCCGCGACGATCATGGCTCCGAGACCGACCGGCACCGTGATCAGAAAGACCGCCGGCCAGTCCAGCCACTGGGTCAGCGGCCCGCCGAGCACCGGGCCGAGCGAGGCGCCGACCGCACCGACCGCGCTCCAGCCGGCCAGCCGCCGGGCCCGCCGGGCCGGATCGGGGACCAGCGTCGTCAGCAGTGCCAGCGTGGCGGGCATCAGCAGTGCGGCACCGAGCCCCTGCACCGCCCGGGCCGCCAGCAACGAGGCCGGGGACCAGGCGAGGCCGGCCGCACCGCGCGCGAGGGTGAACACCCCGAGCCCGACCAGGTAGCCGCGGCGCAGCCCGATCCGGTCGCTCAGCCGCCCGCCGGGCAGCAGGAACGCGGCAAAGGCGAGCGTGTAGGCGTTCACCACCCACGGCAGCGATTCCGCCGCGAAACCGAGCGCGGCACCGATCCGCGGCAGGGCCACCGAGACCATCGTCGCGTCCAGCACCACCAGGAACGCCCCGGCACAGGAGCACATCATGATCAACCGCTCCGCCGCGGCCGGACCCCGGTCCTGTCGTCGCATGCCTCGCCTCCTTCGAGTCGCTCCGGGGACGACGATGGCGACTCAACCGCGGTTGAGTGCAAGCCCGGAACCGGGACCCGCGGAATACCGGCCGCGGGCGGTGTGTTCAGGTTGGTTCGTGGTCCAGCCCGAAATCACCCGCGCCTCCGTGGGTCTGCGGTCCGAGCGCGGACCGGTCCTGCTGTCCGTGATGCTGTCGGCCGGGTTGGTGGCGATCGACTCGACGATCCTCGCCACGGCCGTGCCGGCGATCGTCGACGACCTCGGCGGCTTCTCGCAGTTCCCCTGGCTGTTCTCGATCTACCTGCTCGCCCAGGCGGTGGCGGTGCCGATCTACGGCAAGCTGGCCGACATCATCGGGCGCAAGGCGATCATGCTCTTCGGCATCGGCGCGTTCGTGCTCGGCTCGGTGCTCTGCGGGCTGGCCTGGAGCATGCCGGCCCTGATCGCCTTCCGGGCGGTCCAGGGGCTCGGCGCCGGGGCCGTACAGCCGATGGGGATGACGATCATCGGCGACATCTACACGCTCGCCGAGCGCGCCAAGGTGCAGGGCTACCTGGCCAGCGTCTGGGCGATCTCGGCGGTGGTCGGCCCGACGCTGGGCGGCCTGTTCGTCGACTTCCTGGACTGGCGGTGGATCTTCTTCGTCAACGTACCGCTCGGCGCGGTGGCGGTCTGGATGCTGGTCCGCAAGTTCTCCGAGAACCTGACCCGGACCAAGCACAAGATCGACTTCGCCGGTGCGATCCTGCTGGCGGCCGGCGGTTCGCTGTTGATCTTCGGCCTGCTCGAGGGCGGCGTGCTGTGGCCCTGGCTGTCCTGGCCCAGCCTGGCCGTGCTCGGCGGCGGCGTCCTGCTATTGATCATCTTCGCCCTGGTCGAGCGGAAGGCCGCCGAGCCGGTGCTGCCCGGCTGGATCTTCACCCGCCGGATCCTCAACGGGGCCAACCTGGTCAGCCTGACCGTCGGCGTGATCCTGATCGGGCTCACCTCCTACGTGCCGCTGTTCGCCCAGGGGGTGCTGCACACCTCGGCCCTGGTGGCCGGCTTCGCGCTGGCCGCGATGACGATCGGGTGGCCGCTGGCCGCGTCGAACTCGGGCCGCTTCTACCTCTGGATCGGCTTCCGCAACACCGGGCTGATCGGGTCGGTGCTGGTCCTGGCCGGCGCCGGCCTGCTGTTCACGCTGGGGATCGGCAGTTCGATCTGGATCGTCGCGCTGACCTGCTTCCTGATCGGCCTCGGCATGGGCCTGGTCGCCAGCCCGTCGCTGATCGCCGCCCAGTCGACCGTCGGCTGGCAGCATCGCGGCGTGGTCACCGGCGCCAACATGTTCGCCCGGTCGATGGGCAGCGCGATCGGCATCGCCGTCTTCGGGGCGATCGCGAACGCCTCCCTCGCCGGCAAGGGCGCGATCGGTTCCCACGGCAGCACCAGCAGCGACGTCTCGCCCGAGGTGCTGGCGCCGGCGATCCACCAGGTGTTCATCGGCTCGGCCGTCTTCGCCGTACTGCTGGTGATCGCGGTGTTGATCATCCCGCGCAAGATCGAGACCGACGAGTCCGCTCAGTAGGTCGTCGAGAGGCCGCCGTCGACGGCGATCGTCTGGCCGGTCAGGTACGACGCGTCGTCGCCGGCCAGGAACGCGACGATGCCGCCGATCTCCTCCGGCCGACCCCAGCGGCCGAGTGCGGTCCGGGAGGTGACGAACTCGTTGATCGTGGGATCGGCCACGATCGGCGCGTTGGTCTCGGTGGCGAACGGCCCGGGGGCGATCGAGTTGACCCGGATCCGGTGCGGGCCGAGCTCGGCGGCCAGCGTCCGGGTGAGGCCGTCCAGCCCCGCCTTCGCCACCGTGTACGCGACGTCGGCCCGGGCGCCCAGCAACCCGCCGACCACCGACGAGACGTTGATGATCGAACCCGGCCGGCCCAGGTCGACCAGCCGGCGGGCGACCCCCCGGCTCATCGTGTACGCGCTCGTCAGGTCGACCCGGATCAGCCGCTCGAAGTCCGCCTGGTCCATCTGCAGCAGGCCGCGCCGGTCCCGCTGCCCCACATTGTTGATCAAGATGTCGATCGGGCCGTGATCATCGGCGAGCCGCTCGACCGCCTCGGCCGCGGCGGCGCCGGCCACGTCGAACGCGGCCGGCCGGGCGTCCAGCCCGGCCGAGCGCAACGACGCGCAGACCGTGGCCAGGGACTCGGCGTCGCGGCCGTTGATCAACAGCCGGGCCCCGGCCGCCCCGAGCGCCCGGGCCATCTCCAGGCCGAGTCCGCGCCGGCCGCCGGTGATCAGGGCCAGCCGGCCCGCCAGTCCCGCCACCGGCTCAGACCCGCCACTCGAGCTCGGCACCGTCCCGCCGCGCGGATTCGGCGGCCAGCAAGGAGATCCGGGTGCTCAGCAGCTGTTCGCCGACGGTACTCGGCATTGGCCGGCGGATCAGGTCGGTGAGCACCCATTGCGGTTCGTCGGCCGGCAGCCCGCAGGCGATCACGGCCGACGGCCGGTCGTCGATCATGGACCGGAACCTGCCGTTGCCGATCTCCCACGCCACCGCACCCTGCTCGCCGATCAGCTGGACGACCAGCGTCGTGCCGGCGGCGACCGGATGCCGGACCACCTCGCAGACGACCTCGCCGTCCGGCCCGCTCCCCCGCACGGACAGGGTCACCTGCTCCTCCGCATCGCCGAGTGCCCGGACCGCCCGGCCGCTGACCGTGCCCGAGGTCGCGCCGGTGAACCCGCGGAACAGCTCCAGCACCTCCAGCGTCGCGCCCGCCACCGCCTCGTCCGAGACCTCGCCGGCCACCTCCAGGACGACCTCGCGGAGCCGGCCCAGCCGGCCCTGGTCGTACAGCTCGCGGGCCAGCCGCGCCGCCGGATGGTTGCGGTAGAGATGCACCACGTCGAGCCGGCGCCCGGCCGCGGTCGCGGTCGCGGCCAACTGGTCCAGCTCGCTCAAGGAGTCGGTCAGCGGCGGCGCGACGATCACGTCGGTCCCGGCGGCCAGGCCGTCCCGGACGATCCCGAACGTCGCGTCGGCCGGACCGGCGACGGCGATCATGGTCGGCTTCGCGCCGGCGAGCAACTCCCGGTGATCGGTGAAGGCCGGGGTCGCGTGCAGCACGGCGAACTCGGCCCTGGCCGCCTCGTCCGGTTCGCTGTAGCCGACCACGTGCACGCCGGCCCGGCGTCGCTCCACCGGATGGACGAACAGCCGGTGCCGGGCGTCGGCGACGCCGACCAGTGCGAAGTCGATCATGGTCTCCTTCCCGTGGCGATGATCATGACCATCACCGATCCCCCCGACGCAGGTACGCCAGCACGGCCAGCACCCGGCGGTTCCCGTCCGACTCCGGCGGCAGGTCCAGCTTGCCGAACAGACTGCCGATGTGTTTGCCGACCGCGGCCTCGCTGACCACCAGATTGGCCGCGATGGTGGCGTTGGACTGGCCCTGCGCCATCAGGCCGAGCACCTCCAGCTCGCGCGGGGTCAGCCGCTGCAGCGGGTCGCGCCGACTGCCGAGCAGGGCCCGGACCACGTCCGGGTCGACCACGGTGCCGCCGCCGGCCACCTCCGTGATCGACTCGGCGAACTGGGTCACCTCGGCCACCCGGTCCTTGAGCAGGTAGCCGACCCCGGCGCCGGACGATTCGAGCAGCTCGTCGGCGTAGGCCTGCTGGACGTACTGGCTGAGCACGATCACGGCCAGGTCGGGCCGGTCCCGGCGCAGCTGAACGGCCGCGCGCAGGCCCTCGTCGGTGAAGTCCGGCGGCATCCGTACGTCCGTGATCACCAGATCCGGATCATGATCATGGACCGCCCCGATCAGCGCGGTGGCGTCGCCGACCGAGCCGACCACCCGGTGCCCGAACCGGGTCACCAGGCTCTCCAGACCCGATCGCAGGAGGACCGAATCCTCGGCGATCACGATCGCGAGGGACGTCAGGTCAGTGGCTGGCATGGCACCTCGAACCGTACAACGGTGGGACCTCCTGAAGGACTCGACACATACATCCGGCCGTCGACGACGGCCAGCCGATCGGCCAGGCCGAGCATCCCCGACCCGACGGTCGGGTCGGCCCCGCCCATCCCGTCGTCGGTGACCTCGGCGATCAGCCGGTCGGTACGCCAGTCCAGCGACACGGTCGCCAGCCCGGCCATCGCATGCTTGGCCACATTGGTCAGCGCCTCGGCGACCGCGAAGTAGATCGCCGTCTCGACCGGGGCCGGGTAGCGGTCCTCGGTCGACAGCCGGGTGTCGACCGCGACCGGGGACCGTGAGGCAAGATCGGACAGGGCCGTGGCCAGGCCTCGCTCGACCAGCACTTGTGGATAGACGCCGCGGACCAGTTCGCGCAGCTCGACCAGGGCCAGCCGGGCCTGCTCCTGGGCCTGGGCCAGGCGGCCGGCGGCCTCCGAATCCTCCGGTACGTCCATCCGGGCCAGTCCGAGCTCGACGCTCAGCGCCACCAGCCGCTGCTGGGTGCCGTCGTGCAGATCCCGTTCGATCCGGCGCCGCTCCGACTCGAACGCGTCGACCAGCCGGGCCCGCGACGTGGTCACCTCGGTCAGCCGACGGCCGAGCTCGGACTCCTTCGGCGCCAGCACGGCCCGGCTGATCGCCGCCCGGGCGCCGGCCCAGGCGGTCACCAGATAGGCGAAGAAGGGCACCAGCACCAGACTGATCACGGCCACCGCCAGGGACTCCAGGACGTTGCTGCCGATGATGATGTCGATGATCGACAACACCGCCATCACGAACGGCGCGACGAACACGGCCAGCACGACGCCGTCCAGCAGGCACAGGATGGTGCAGACGACCGCGTACCCGATCTCCTGCCAGGTCAGCGGATCGCGGAGCCGCGTGACCGCCCAGACGCGCAGATCGGTCTGGCCGGTACGGTTCCGCGGCCGGTCGATCGGTTCGGCGTCGACCATCCTGATCCGGAACCGCTCCACCCGGGCCAGGCCCAGCCCGCAGAGCACGAAGACGCACAGCAGCACGATCACGCCGAACAGGGCGAGCACGGTCTGCGGGCTGAGCCGGGTCAGCACGATCTGTTGCACCATCACGGTCATCGCGATCACGATCAGCGAGAAGCAGGCGCCGATCACCACGCCGACCCCGACCCCGCTGAGCAGGTACGCCAGCGAGAGCCACGGCCACCGCGACAGCAGGAAGCGTCGCGGCGGCTGGACCATCGCCTGCCAGGGCGCGTGAGCGGACACGCTGCGACCCTACTGACGCGCGGCGGGCGGCACAGTAGGTCCAGGGCTACTCCGCAGGTCGGGCAGGCCTACCCAGCCAGTTGGCCAACCGCTCGGTCGGGCCGGCGTCGGAGGCCGCGGCGACCGGCGGCCCGAACGGGATGCGGCCGCCCCGGGGCTCTTCCGGCACGGCGTGCCGGGCCGCGACCAGCGCGCGCTCGGCCAGCTCCGGGGCGGCCTCGGACGGCTGGCCGGTGGCGCGGGCCAGATCCCAGCCGTGGGTCAGCGTCTCGGTGAGGTAGCCGCCGAGCGCGAGGACGCCGGGCACCTCGCCCCAGGGCACCCGGACCGTCCGGGTCAGCGTTGCGTCGTCCGCCCAGGCGGCCCGCGCCGCCCGGATCCGGTCCCGGTAACCGCCGGCCAGATCATCGGGCAGGTCGGTCACGACGTGCGGCTCGACCATCGGGTCGCTGCCCTCGCCGATCCGTCGGACCCGGCCGGCGCCGGTGTAGAGATGGCCGACCAGCGCCCGGACGTCGAACTCGGGACACGGCGTCGGCCGGTCGAGCTGATCGGGCCGGACGCCGTCGATCAGGCCGGCGACCCAGTCCTGAGCCTGCGCCAGGAAAGGCCGGAGATCGGTGTGCTGCATGGGGAACCTTTCGTCGAAGTGACCTTGCCGGACCAGCCTCTCCCGCAATAGGTGACACGAAGTGTCGTGTATGAAATCGTGGCCCGGTGCGCGCCGATCGCCTGATGATCCTGGTCGGACTGCTCCGGCAGTACGGCAAGCTCAGCGCGGCCGAACTGGCCCGGCGGCTGGAGGTGGACCGGCGGACGGTGCTGCGGGACATCGAGGCGCTGTCGACGGCCGGCGTCCCCGTGTATGCCCTGCGTGGCCGCAACGGCGGCTTCGCCCTGCTGCCGGGCTACCAGCCGGATCCGGCCGAGCTGACCGAGGACGAGACGGCCGCCCTGTTCGTCGCCGGCGGGCGGACCGCGCTAGGCCGGCTCGGTGTCGAGACCGCGCTGGCCTCGGCCCTGAACAAGCTCGCGTCGGGGTTGCCGGCCCGGCTCCGGGACACGGTCGAGCACCAGGCGGAGCGGATCGTCGTCGACCCGGCGGGCTGGATCCTGGACCCCGAGCCGGTGCCCGAACTGCCGACGGTCCAGGCGGCGACGTTCGCCGACCGTCGGTTGCGGTTCCGCTACACGCCGCGACAGGTCGAGCGCGCCGGCCTCCGGACCGTCGATCCGTACGGGCTGCTGCTGGCCGGCTCCGCCTGGTATCTGCTGGCGGGACACCGCGGCCGGCCCCGCGCCTACCGGGTGTCCCGGATGGCCAGGGCGGTGATCGTCAACGCTGCGGCGCAGCGCCCGGATGATCTTGACCTGCGCCGCCTCTGGGCGGAACTGCGGGCCGGGTACGCCGGGATCGAAGGGATCCGGGTCCGGCTCCGGATCCGGACCCCGTTCCGGGATCTGCTGCTGCGGAACCTGTCCGGCCAGCTCACCCGGCCCGCCGGGTCGTTGCCGGCGGACGACGACTGGTCGGGACTGGAGCTCTCGGTTCAGGGCCTGCGCGGAGCCGCAGGAGTCATCGCGGGCTTCGGAGCGATGGTCGAGATCGCCGATCCGCCCGAGCTGCGCCACCTTCTCGCCGACCTCGGGCGGGAACTGATCGCCCTCGACGAGACCTCGCGGCCCTGAGGGTGTACGACCGTACTGTACGATCGTATGGCATGAGCGTGGAGACGACACCCAGGACGACCACCGGCCGGCCGAGCTGGCGGCTGACCCTCGGCCGTGCCCTCGGGGCCATGATCGTCTTCAGCGTCGCGCTCGGTGCCGCGAGCGGGATCGGGCTCGGGGTCGCGACGACGATGGGCTGGCCGTGGCCGGCCGGCCCGCTGCTCCAGGCGGCCCTCTGCACCGTGATCACGCTGGCCGGGATCGGCTGGTTGGCCCGCGTCACCGACTCGACCCCCGCCTGGTTCGGCTTCCGCCGGAGCAGGATCATCAGGGACCTCGGGATCGGGTTCGGGGTGATCGCGGCGGCCGCTCTCGTCGTCATCGGACCGACCGCAGCGCTCGGCGGGATTCGCTTCCAGGGCGTCGATCCGGCCCCGTTGCTGGCCTGGCTCGGCGTCACCGTGATCGCGGCGACCGGACTCGAGGCCTTCCCCGAGGAGCTGGCGTTCCGCGGGCTGGCGTACAGCTCACTGCGGGGGCGGCTCCGCCCGTTCCTCGCCGCCACCGTCGCGACCGTGATCTTCGTCCTCGCCCCCGGTCTGTCGACGACGGTCACCGCACTGATCACCCGAGCCCTCGGCGCCGGCGAACCGCCCTGGTACGCGATCGCGCCGGCCGGCCAGGACCCGGTCAGCTACCTACTGCTCCTGGTCCTGTGGAGCTGCTGCCTGATCCAGGCCCGCCAGGTCACCGGCAGCATCTGGGTCGGCGTCGGCGCGCACCTGCTGTTGTTGATCATCAACCGGACCCTGCTCGGGTCGGCCTCCGGCTCCGGCGTGGAGCTGGCCGGACCCGACCTGATCCTGATCATTCCCGGGTACGTCACGCTGGCCACCGTCGCCTTCGGCCTACTCCGGAACCGTTGGTCATGACCGGCGAGCAGCCGCAGCGCGGCGCGCACATCCTGGACGCCGCGGTCCGGCTGATCGCCGCCGACGGCCTGGCCGGACTGTCGATCCGGTCGGTCGCGACCGAGGCGGGGGTGTCGCTGGCCCAGGTGCAGTACTACTTCGGCAACAAGGACGCCCTGGTCGAAGCCACCTTCGACCATGCCAGCGCCGAGTTCCTGGCCCTGCTGGAGCCGGTGTTCCGCCGGCCGTCGTCGCCGCGCCGGCTCCGCGAGCTGATCATGCTCTGGCTGCCGCTGGACGAGCAGCGGGAACGCCGGGTCAAGGTCTGGCTCGCGTTCGCCGGCGCCGCCGCGACCCGGCCCGCCCTGGCCGAGTCCGCCCGGCGGTCGGACCGCGAGGTGATCGACTGGTTCACCCGGGATCTCACCGACCTCGGCGCCGACTCCCCCGCCGCCCGGGCCGCCCACCTGCTCGCCCTGATCGACGGCCTCGCCCTCCGCTGCCTCACCCTGACCCCGCGAGCCCGAACGACGCTGATCAAGCAGGTCCTCGACCCGCACCTCGCCGCACTCGTCCCCGCCCGCTCCGCGACGACGTCGAGAACCCTTCCACCCGACCGCTGAGTCCTCGACACCTCCCGGCCCTACTTGACCGAGCCCATCACGAGGCCGCGGCGGATATAGCCCTGCAGGATCACGTACAGGATGATCGGGGCCGTCGAGGAGAGCAGCAGGGCTGCGATGGACAGCGGGTAGTCGGCGCCGGCCAGGCGTTGGCCCAGCGTGGCGATGCTGCCGGTGATCGTCTGCTTCTCGCCGCTCTGCAGGAACACCAGCGGTACCAGCAGGTCGTTCCACCAGCCGGTCAGGTTGAACACCGAGGCGGTGACGATGCCGGGCACCGCGAGCGGCACCACGATCCCGATCATGATCTGTGGGTAGCGAGCTCCGTCCACCTTGGCGGACTCGATCAACTCGTCCGGCAGGGCCCGGATGATCGCGGTGATCAGGAAGATGCTGCCGGGCAGGGCCCGGGCTACCCACATGCAGACCACCGAGGCCGGCGAGTCGGACAGTTCCAGGCTGACGAAGAGCAGGTAGCCCGGCACCAGGATCGCGATCATCGGAATGCCCATGCTGCCGACGACGAGCGCGTAGATCACCTGGCGGCCGCGGAACCGGAGCTTGGCCAGCGCGTAGCCGGCCGGGACGGCCAGGGTGAGCGTGAGCACCAGCGCCGACGCCGCATAGAGGGCCGTGTTCGCCAGGATCCGCAGCACGTCGAAGCGGTTGTTCAGGGCGACGAAATTCTCCAGGTTCGCCCAGTTCCGGGGCAGTCCGATCGGGTCGTCCAGGAACTCGGTGGATCCCTTGACCGAGGTGATGATCATGAAGAACAGCGGGTAGACCGCGGCCACGGCCAGCAGCCCGAGCACCAGGGTGGCGACGCCGCGGCCGACCCGGTCCGGTCTGATCATGGTTCTCGTCGTCGGGGTCGTCATTGCATCCGCTCCAGCAGCCGTACCTGCAACCAGGAGCAGGTGAAGGCGATCACCAGCAGCATCACCGCCAGCGCGGAGGCGGCGCCCAGTTCCCCTTCCTGGAAGGCCTTCAGATAGATCATGTAGTCCAGCGGCGTGGTGGCCCGGCCGGGCCCGCCGCCGGTGCTCACCAGGACCAGGCCGATCAGGTCGACCAGGACGTAGATCACGTTGGTCAACAGGAAGTACGCCACCGTCGGCCGGAGCAGCGGCAGCACGATCGAGAACAGTCGCCGCCACCAGCCGGCGCCGTCCACCTTGGCCGCCTCGATCAGGCCGCCGTCGATCGTGGACAACCCGGCCATGAAGATCAACACGCCCTGGCCGAGGGTCTGCCAGTAGAACGCGGTGAGCAGGACGCCGAACGCGGTATGGGTCTGGCCGAGCCAGTCCTGGGCCAGCCACTCGAGACCGATCAGTCCGAGGAACGAGTTGACCGCGCCGGTCGGGCTGAACAGGATCCGCATCAGCAGCCCGACCACCGCCGCCGACAGCACGGTCGGCAGGTAGTAGACGGACCGGAAGATCCGCCAGCCGGGCACCTGATCATGGATGGCCACCGACACCGCGACACAGATCAGCAGCAGCGGCGGGATCGAGCAGAGGAAGATCAGGTTGGTCCGGATCAGCTCGAAGAACTGCCCACCGAACAAGGGATCGGCGTAGTTCTTCAGGCCGACCCATTCGGCGTCCGCACCGTTCCAGTCGGTGAAGCTGTACCGGATCGTCGAGGTCACCGGATACCAGAGCAGGACGGCCATCACCAGGATCGCCGGCGCCAGCGTGAGCCAGGCCAACGCGCCGTCACCGCCCTTCGACGGGCTCAGGGAACGTCGGCTCACTTCAGCGAGTCGCGCTTCTTGTCCAGCCGCGACAGGAACTCACTCGCCGTGATGTCGCCGTTCCAGGCCAGCTGGGCCTGCGCACCGAGTTCGCTGACCAGGTCGGCGGGGAACGTGTTGTCGGGCCAGAACGTGTTGCTCTGCTCGACGCCCCAGGCCTGCAACTGATTGATCAACGGGTCCGGGTAGACGTCCTTCAGGTCGGTCCGGCCGACCAGCGGGCCGGGGTCGCCCGACTCGGCGAACTTGCGCTGCTCGTCGGCGCTGAGCAGGTGCTTGATGAAGGCGACCGCCTGCTCCTTGTGCTTGGACTTCTGCGACACGATGAACGCATTGCCGCAGCCGCCGACGGTGCCACCCTGGACGGCGGTCGGACTGATCGTCGGCAGCTTCGCGGTCGCCGCCTGATCACCCAGCTTCTTGCGCAGCTGCGGTACCCCACCGGCCCCGCCGACACTCATCGCGGCCTTGCCGTTGAACAACTGCTGGGAGGCCTGTGAGTCCTCGATGGTCGGTGCACCCGGCACCGCGTAGTCGCGCAGGCTGAGCCACTTGGTGGTGGCGTCGAGGATGGCCGGATCGGTGAACTGCCGGGCGCCCGAGCTGAGCTCACCGATGCCGGGCGGGCCACCGGCGGCCTGGGCCAGCCAGGTGTCGTAGGTGAAGTAGAGGTAGTTGAGCTTGCCCAGGGCGAGCGGCGTCACGCCGGACTTCTTGATCTTGTCCAGCTCGCCGATCCAGCTCTCGAAGTCGATCGGCCAGGAGGACGGGTCGACCCCGGCCGCGTCCAGCAGCTTCTTGTTGTACAGCAGGGCCATGGCCCCGTCGGTGCCGTTCGGCACGCCGAGGATCTTGTCGCCCTGGGTCGGGTCGAATCCCTCGGTGACCGCGGCCCAGCCGGACAGTGCCGCGAATTCGGTGTCGTCGAAGTACTGCCGCATCGGCTCCAGGAAGTCACCGACGCTGAGCATGTAGCTGCCGGACCAGACGTTCGCCACGTCCGGCCCCTTGCCGCCGATGCTCGCCGTCCTGATCTTGGTGAACATCGTCGCGTCGCCCGGCAGCTCCTCGGTCTTCACCTCGACGCCGGTCTGCTCGGTGAACCGGGCGATGGCCTGGGTGATCCAGAAGTCGGACGGCTTCTTCGCCTTGTTGTTGGAGTCGGTGGTCGGATAGCCGCTCCAGAACGTGATCGGGCCCTTGCTCTGCGCGGCCGGGCTGCTGCCACCGCCGGAACTGCACGAGGCCGCGACGGCGGCGGTGGCCGCGACACCGGTCAGGGACAGCAGCCGGCGGCGGGACAGGGCCGGGATCGGTGTGGGTGAAGTCATCGGTGACACCTCGGATTCGTCAAGAGGATGGCGGCTCAGACGAGCCGAGCCGCCGGAGTGGGATGGACGGAGTCGAACCGCAGCGCCCGGCCGGCCGCGAACCGGTCCGGGCTCAGCCAGTCGGTCTCCAGGGTGGCCGGCGCTCCGGGCACACCGGCGAGTTCGATCATGGTCTCGCCGTGCAGCACCCTGGCCGCGACGGCCTTGGCCAGTCCGGCATGCAGGGTGATGCCATGGCCGTTGCAGCCGAGGACGTTGATCAGGTTGTCCGCGCCGGCGCTCCGGCCGACCAGCGGGTAGCCGTCCGGCGTCATGCCGTAGACGCAGTTCCAGCCGGGGAGGAAGCGGGACCGGGGCAACCGCCAGCCGTTTCTGATCATGGTGCCGACCTGCTCCGGGAAGCCGTCGTCGTTGGCCAGATCACAGTGATCGGGATCGACCGTGTACGCGGGATCCGGGAGATGCCGGTGCTGGCCGAAGAGCAGCATCTCGCCCTCCTCACCGCGGCACCAGCCACCCTGACCGGCCGCCTCTCCCGGCCAGCCGACCAGCGGCGCCCGGCCGACGCCGTCCTCGAAGCCGGTGGCGACCGCGACCTGGATCCGCTGCGGGATCAGGTCCAGGTCGATGCCGAGCAGCCGGCCGACCTTGGCGCCCCAAGGACCGGCGGCGTTGATCACCGTGTCGATCTCGATCGGGCCGCGCCGGGTGATCAGCCGGGTGATCCGGGTGCCCTCGTGATCGAGGGCCAGCACCGGCGTGCCGGGCAGCACGGTCAGCCGTCCGGTGCGGCGGCCCAGTTCGGCGTACAGCTCGACCAGCTGGTACGGGTTGATGAAGCCCTGGTTCGGGAAGAAGTCACCACCAGCGACGTCGTCGGGCAGCCAGGCGAACCGGGCCCGGAGCTGTGCGGCGGTCAGCCGCTCCCGGTGGTAGATCCCCGCCGGCCCGCTGCCGTACGCGGCCTCGAAGGCCGACGGGCCGGGCTCGGCCTGCCCGGATCGCCAGTAGGACAGCGATCCGTAGCGGTGGAACGGAAAGCCGTGCTCGCGTTCCAGGGTCAGGATCCGATCATGCCCGACCAGGCTGAGCACCGCGTACAGCTCGCCGAGGTCGTGCAGGCAGACCACGCCCGCCGAGCCGCCGGTGGTTCCACCGGCCAGGGCGCGACGCTCGAACACGACGACCTCGACGCCGGCCCGGGCCAGTTCGTAGCCGCAGGCCAGCCCCAGGATGCCGCCGCCGATCACGGCGACGGCGGACCGTTCCGGCGTCTTCACGACGGCCGGCCCAACAAGCGGGGGAAGATCGTCGACCAGCGGCCTTCATGATCGGGTTCCGGATACTGCGGGACGAAGCCGAGCCGAAGGTAGAGCTTGATCGCGGCCAGCCGGTGATCATCGGTCTCCAGCACGGACGCCTGGTGCCCCTCCTCCGCGAACCGGTGCAGCACGGTGACCACCGCCGCCTGCCCGACACCGCGGCCGCGCACCGCGGGATCGGCCGCGACCCAGTGCAGATACCCGGCACCGGGATGGCGGTCGGGCAGCGTCCGGGCCGACGCGGTGGCGACGATCCGGTCATGATCACGAACGACGAAGACCGCCGTGACGGTCGGTTCGTCGAGCAGGTCGCGGTGCACCCGTGCGACGTCCCACGGCTCGTCGAACGAGGCGGTCAACAGCCGGGCCAGGGCATCGGCATCCGCCGGGCCGGCGACTTCGGTGTCCGGACGGGACGGCAGGCCGGCCAGGTCCGGGCGACGCATCAGCAATGAGGTCATGGTCTCTCATATGTACGAAATACGGAACATATGTCTAGTATTCACGGTACAGTTTTAACGTTGCACGCGTCAAGGGATCGGGTACCCGGGCAAGGAGATGATCATGGTCAAGGAACCCGCGATCGGTTCGGCCTCGACCGGGCGCACCCTGCTGGTGCTGGAGACCCTGGTCCGGGCGACCGAGCCGGTGACGCTGACCGAGTTGGCCCGGCGCTGTGCCATCCCGCCGGCCACCTGCTCGGCCGTCGTCGCGTCACTGGAGCGGCACGGCTACGCCCAGCGCTCCGTCGTCGGCCGCAGTCACCTGTGGCGCCCGACCCTGAAGCTGTACGGGCTCGGCATGCAGACGCTGCGCCGGTTCGAACTCGCCGACGAGAGCGTACCGATCTTGAACGAACTCCGGGACGAGGTCGGCCTGGCCGCCCACCTCGGCGTGCTGGACGGGGCCCAGGTGGTCTACGTGGCGAAGGCCGGCACCGGCACCATGGTGCAGTTCAACACCTATCCGGGCCGGATGTCGCCGTACAACGTGACCGCGCTGGGCAAGGCGATCGCGGCCTTCTCGCCCGAGGCCCGGCAGCAGGAGTTGCTCGATCAGGCGGTGCCGGGTCGCGGGCCGAAGGGGCACGGCACCGGACGGCGCCGGCTGCTGGAGGAGTTCGGCGCGATCCGGGACCGCGGCTTCGCCGTCGAAGATCAGGAGGAGGAGGTCGGCATCGCCTGCATCGCGGCACCCGTCCGCGACCCCGACGACATCGCCATCGCCGCCATCGGCGTCACCGGCCTGGAACACCAGCTGATGCACGCCGAGCGGGCCCGGATCGCCGGTGCCGTGGTGCGCGCCGCCGACGCGCTCGCCGAGCGGACCGGTCTGCGATGATCGGGTCACCATGACCGGTCGTGATCTTCGAAGCCTGCCCAAGGCCAATCTGCACCTGCACCTGACCGGCTCGATGCGGCCGTCGACCGCCGACGAACTGGCGGCCCGGTACGGGCTGCCGCCGGTGCCGCCGGTCGACCCGGACGGACCGGTGCCGCACGGCTGGGAGGTCTTCCAAGATCGTTACGACGCCGCCCGCAGCGCGGTACGGTCCGCGGCCGACATCCACCGGATCGTCACCGAAGCCATCGACGACGACCAGTCAGACGGAGCCGGCTGGGTGGAACTGCAGGTCGACCCGACCTCGTACGCACCGCACCTGGGCAGCCTGGAGGCGGTGATCGAGGCCGTGCTCTCGGCGGTACGGGGCCGGCCGGCGGGAGTGATCATCGCGGCCAGCTGGGGCGCGCCGGCCGATCACGCGGAGCGGCTGGCGGAACTGGCCGTGCGCTACCAGCCGCACGGTGTGGTCGGCTTCGGGCTGTCCAACGACGAACGGCGCGGCCGGACCGCCGACTTCGTGCCGGCCTTCCGGTTGATCACCGAGGCCGGTCTGATCGCGGTGCCGCACGCCGGGTTCTACCAGGGCGCCTGGCACGTCCGGGAGGCGATCGAGCTGCTCGGGGCGCACCGGGTCGGGCACGGGCTGACCGCGGTCGAGGATCCCGGTGTGCTCGAGCTCCTGGCCGGTCGCGGGATCGCCCTGGAGGTGTGCCCGACGTCGTACCCGCCGTTCGGTGTGGTCGCCGACCTGGCCTCGATTCCTCTTGATCAACTCGCCGCGGCCGGCGTGCCGGTGGCGTTGGCGACCGACGACCCGTTGATCTTCGGCGTCGACCTGGCCGGGCAGTACGCCCTCGTCCGGGACCATCTCGGTCGCACCGACACCGCGCTCGCCACCCTGGCCGAGCAGTCCGTCGACGCCTCCGCCGCCCCGGCCGAGCTGAAGGCGCAGCTCCGGGCCGGGATCAGGAGCTGGCTCGGCTCGGCGCCCGGTCCGGCGTGACCGGATCCGCCGTGGGCGACCCGGGCCGGATCCGGCCGGCCAGCAGCGCACCGGCCAGTGCCGCGACCGCGGCGACGACGAAGATCAGCCCGAACACGAGCGCGGGCGGTTCCGGTGCGGTGGCGGCGATCGCGTAGCCGACCGCGACGCCGCCCGCGCTGATCATGGCCGAGCCGAGCAGGCTGTTGCCCGCCGCGACCCGGCCCTGCTCGGCGTCGGCGGCCAGGTCCAGCCGGTGCACCGACAGCGTCGACGAGGAGATCCCGATACCGACCCCGGCGATCGCCCAGCCGGCCAGCCCGAGCGGGGCCGGGATGACGCCGAGGGCGGTGGCGCCGGCCGCGACCAGCCCGACAGCGATGGCGGCGAAACCCCAGCGAACCCGGTGCACCGCCGTGCTGCGCCGCCGGACGGCCGGGCTGCCCTGGAGCCAGGAGCCGAGCGCCCAGAACAGGCCGGTCACGGTCAGGCTGAGGCCGGCCGCCGCCGGGCTGAAGCCGGCCCGCTTGATCAACATCAACGGCAGGTAGCTCGACCCGACCGCGAACGCCGCCGACAGCACCGCGCTCAGGCCGACGGTGGCGCCGAGGCCCCGGCGGAGCGCCAGGGTGCCGTGCGGCAGCAGCGGCCGGGCGCACCAGATCCCGATCACGACCAGCACACCGAGGGCGGCGGCGCCGATGATCATGGGCGTGCCGCCGGCGCTGGCCAGCGGGGCCAGCGCCGCGGCCGCGCCCATCGTGACCGCCACCGCGATCGCGTACGGCAGCGTCCGCGGACCGCCGGCCCGCGCGGCCGGTTCCCGCGGCGTCCGGCCGGAGGCCCGGATCGGCCCGAGCAGGGCCAGCACCACCGGCAGCGCGAGCGCGCCGCCGATCAGGAACACCGCCCGCCAGCCGAACCACTCGGCCACCCAACCGGCCAGCTGCGGGCCGACCACCGAGGGCAGGATCCAGGCCATCGCGATCAGGCTCATCATCCGCGGCCGCTGCGCCTCCGGGATCATGATCACGATCAGCACCGTGATCCCGATGTCGAACAGACCCTCGGCGATGCCGGACAGCAGCCGGCCCGCCACGACCATGATCATCGACGGCGCGGCGGCGATCACCAGCTGGGCCACCGTGAACAGACCGACGCCGGTGAGGATCGCCGGGCCGGGGCCGCGCCGGTCGGACCAGGCCCCGGCCAGCACCACCGCGACGACGTAGGCCAGACCCGGGCCGGTCGTCGCGGCGCCGAACCAGGTCAGCCCGCCGAGGTCGTTCGCGAGCACCGGCAGCACCGTGCTGGTGGCCCGGTTCTCCAGGGCGCCCAGGGTCACCAGGGCCAGCATGGCCAGCACGGCCGGGGTCCGCGGTCCCCGGAACAGGCTCGGCTCGTTCGTCGTACGGTTCACCCGCCGATCCTGCAACTTCACGTGAACTTGAGGTCAACCCTCTGGCCTCTAGGGGACCAAGACCAATCGGGTCCCGGCCGGATCACGGGTCCAGGCCCGGGACACGTCCCGGAGCGGTACGGCCTCGGTGTCCATGATCAGCTCGCCCGCCGCGGCAGCCTCCAGGACCCGGCGGAAGGCGGCCTGCAGCACCACCGGCGCCGGAAGACTGCCGGTGCCGTTGCCGACGATCTCCAACCCGGACGACCGCAGCGTCCCGGCCGCGAGTGAGATCCGCGGGCCGGCCATCTCACCCACCTGGACCAGCCGGGTGCGCTTCCTCGCCGGACCAAGATCACTGCGTCCGAGCGAGTTGATCAAGGCCTCGGCCGGTTCGCCCCAGAGGTAGTCGATCACCAGGTCGAACCCGTCACCGGCGACGGCCGCCAGTGCCGCGGCAAGATCGTGGCCGGCGCCGATCCGTACCGTTTCGTCGGCCCCGAGCTCGGCCAGCCGGGCCAGCGACTCGGCGTTGCGGCCGGCCGCGACCACCCGGCGGGCACCCTGCAGCCGGGCACACTGCACGGCAAGCCGGCCGGTCACCCCGGTCGCGCCCAGGACGAGTACGTCCTGGCCCTCGCGCAGCCCACCAGCCTGGGCGAGCGACAGCCAGGCCGAGACGCCGGCGTTGGGCAGCGCGGCGGCGGTCAGGTCGTCCAGGCCCTCCGGCACCGGCTGCAGCCAGGCGCGGGGCGCGGCGACCAGTTCGGCCATGCTCCCGTACGGATCCCGCGGTGCCCCGAAGAACACCCGGGTGCCGTCCTCCGTCCGGCCGACGCCGTCCAGACCGGCGACTGCCGGCAGGGCGGCGTGGCCGGAGTAGTGGCTGCCGGCGGCCCGCATCCGGGCGACGTTGGTGATCGCGGCCGCGCTGACCCGGACCAGCACCTCACCGTCGCCCGGTTGCGGGTCGGCGAAGTCCCGGTAGGCCGGCGGCGTGCCGAGCTCGGTGATCACTGCAGCCTTCATGTCCCCGTCTCCTTAACAGTGTTAAATACGACCGTCTCCAGAGTCACTTAACCTTGTTAATCTGTCAATCGGGAGGTGGAACATGGGCCTGGATCGCGAGGCCGTCGTCCGCAGTGCGCTGCGCCTCCTGGACGCGGAAGGACTGGACAAACTCACCCTGCGCCGGATCGCGGCCGAGCTCGACGTGAAGGCGCCGGCGCTCTACTGGCACTTCAAGAACAAGCAGGAACTGCTCGACGAGCTGGCGACGACGGTGCTGCGGGAAGCGGTGGCGGACGACTCCACCTGGGCCGACCTGCCCTGGCGCGAGTTCCTCCGGACCTACGCGCACGCCCTGCGGCGGGCCCTGTTGCGGTATCGCGACGGCGCCAAGATGGTGCCCGGCACGTATCTCACGGACGAGCGGATGTACGGGCTGATGGAACGAGCCCTCGGCGTGCTGACCGGAGCGGGCTACTCCGCCGAGCTCGCGTCGACGGCGCTGTCGACGACCTACTGCTACACCGTCGGGTTCGCGATCGAGGAACAGGCCGTCCACCCGCGGCCCGGCGAGAGCGACCCGCGCTACTCCAAAGAGGCGCGGGCGCGACGGATCTCGGCCGACGCCCAGCCGACCGTCGCGGAGCTGAACCGACGCAACCCCACGGACGGCGACCGGGACGCCGACTTCGACCGCGGCCTGCGATTGATCATGGACGGCCTCGCGGCCGCGACCGGCTAGCGACCGACCCGGCGCTCGTACCGACCCTTGGCCAGGTCGTACGCCTTCGCCAGCAGGGCCCGGAGCGTGACGGTGGTCCGCGGCCCGGGATTCACGACGGCGAGCCAGCCCTGCGCACCGTAGACGGGATGAGCGATCACCACGTCCTCCCGGCTCGGGTCGCCATCGCCGGGCCCGGACTCCCGGGGCAGGTGCCCGACCTGCTCGACGAAGGCGTCCCGGCCGGCCGCCACGTTGACCCGGAAGGCACCCGGCCGGTCCAGCCGCGACCGCTCGTCCTCCGGATAGTTCTTGGTCACGACGGTGGCGAACGGCTGCGTGGCCGTCGGCATCACTCCGTCCGGGGCGTAGTAGAAGAACACGTCACCCCAGGCGAGCTCCGGCGTGCCGTCACCTGGGCCCGGCCGGACCACGAGCGTTCCGGGCCGGGCGGCCACCTGATCGACAATCTCCTCGAGTTCCATGGTTCGAGCGTTTCATTAAAGTGCTTGTAGAGGCTTACGACTCTGAAATCAAGGAGAACCAGTGCCAACCCTCAATCGGGACGGCTGGCGAACCGGGGCTCTGGCCCGGCGGGCCGGCTACTCGGCGCAGCAGATCCGCAACCTGGAGGAGGCCGGCGTGCTGCCTCCGGCCGACCGTACCGACGCGGGCTACCGGAGCTATCGCGAGGTGCACCTGCAGTGCGCGCTGGCCTATCGAGCGCTTGCCACCGGCCTGGGCCCGGTCGCCGCCAAGGACCTGCTCCGGCTCGTGCACACGGGGACGACCGGCGAGGTGCTGGCCCGGCTCGACGCCGCCCATGCCGGGCTGGACCGGGAGCGGGCCGAGGTCCGGCTGGCGCGCGCCGCGGTGGCGGCGATCGCGGAGGAGCCGATCCAGGATGTCCGGCCGAGTGACTCGATGGGCGTCGCCGAGCTCGCCGCGGCTCTCGGGGTGCGCCCGTCGACCCTGCGGCACTGGGACGCGGAGGGCTTGGCCGTGCCGGAGCGGGTGCCGCCGGGCGGGACGCGCCGCTACACGCCGAGCCAGGTGCGTGACGCCCGGATCGTGCAGCAACTGCGGCTCGCCGGCTACCGGATCGACACCCTCCGGGCCGTCCTCCCCGAGCTGACCGGCAGCGGGAAGGCCGAGGTCACCGCCGCGCTGGCGGCCCGCGACCTCAGGATCGAGGCTCGGTCCCGGGCCCTGCTCGACGCCGCCGCCATGATCAGCAAGCTGCTCACCGGGCGGGACGGGTGGACATTACTGTAACAACGTCTGTTACGGTTATCCCGAGGAGGTAGCGATGACCTTGAGCAGTCGCACGGCCGTGGCCATCCACACGCTGACCAAGTTGGCTCAGCACGGACCGGATCGACTTCTGACCTCGGCAGAGATCGCGGACAGCCTGAACGGCAATCCGGTGGCGGTCCGGCGCATCCTCGGCCAGCTCCGCGCAGCCGGCCTGGTCGAGTCGACCGAGGGGTACGGCGGCGGCTGGCGACTCAGTCGGCCGGCGCGCCAGATCACCTTGTACGACGCGTACGCCGCGGTCGAGACCGGACCGGTGCTGGCCGGACACGTGCAGCCGCCGAACCAGGGGTGCGTGATCGGCCGGCACATCTCCACCCTGCTGCACACCGAGTTCGCGGCGGCTGAGACCGCCCTGCAACAACGACTGAGCCGGACGAGCATCGCCGCCATCCACCAGAGCATCCTCGACCTGGAAAGCGAAGCCACACAGGCCGCACGGCCGTAATCGAACCCAGGCCACCCGCCCGCCGTTGATCATGCCCAAACTGTAACAATCTTTGTTACAGTTTCAGAAAGGACTGTCCTCCATGCCGGTCGACCACACCGTGACCACCCGTTCCCGAACGACCGCGGGTGTGCTCGCGATCGTCGGCCCCGCCATGTTGCTGGTCGTGATCAGCAGCGACATGGTCACCCTGGTGCTGCCCATGATCGGCAGCACCTACGGCGTCTCCAAGGCCGAGCTGGCCTGGATGGTGACCGGATTCCTGCTCACGTTCTCGATCGGAATTCCCTTCTACGGAAGAGTTGCCGACCGATTCAGCCTGCGCAGCCTCTACCTCGGCACCCTGGTCGTCTTCGCCGCCGGCAGCATCGTCGCGGCTCTCGCACCCGGCTTCGTGCCGATCGTCGTCGGTCGGGTGATCATGGGCGCCGGCGGGGCCGCGATTCCGGTCCTCTCGGTGGTGGCCGTGATGCGCCTGCTGCCGCCGGACCGGCGAGCCGTCGGCTTCGGTCTGCTGGGTGCGGTCGGCGGCGTCGGGGCGGCGCTCGGCCCCGCCTTCGGCGGCGTCCTCGGCCAGCTGGTCGGCTGGCGAGGTCTGTTCTGGTGCACCGCGGGGCTGGCGCTGGCGCTGCTGCCCGGGGTGCTGCGCGGTCTTCCGGCGACGCCTGGCGAGGACCGCCGTCCGGTCGATGTCGCGGGCGGGCTGCTGCTCGGAGCGAGCATCGGCGCGCTGCTGCTCGGCATCACCCAGGGCCAGACCAACGGGTTCGGGTCGCCGGCCAGCTGGCCGTTGATCATCGCGGCGCCGGTGTCGGCCGCGCTGTTCGGCTGGCGACTGCGGACCGCCGCCCACCCGTTCGTGACGCCCGGGCTGTTCGCGCACCGCGCCTTCACCGCGGCGACCCTGACCGTCCTGCTGGCGATGGCGGTGAATCTGGCCGCACTGGTCTTCGTGCCGACCATGATCATCGAGGAGAATGCCCTGGCACCGGGCCTGGCCAGCGTGATCATGATCCCGGGCGGCGTCGCCCTCGGGGTGTGCTCGCCCGTCGCCGGCCGGTTGATGGGGCGGTACGGCGCGCGACCCCTGGTGCTCGGCGGCTTGATCATGATCACGGCGGCGATGCTGACCCTGGCGTTCACCGCCGGAGCGTCGCCGATCCTGGTCGCGGTCGCGGTGACCGGCCTCGGCGCCGGCTTCGCGTTCGTGATCACGAACGTCACCGCGGTCGCCGCCGAGTCGCAGCCGCCTCAGCTCGCCGGTGCCGGGCTCGGGATCTTCCAGGGCGCCCAGTTCCTCGGCGCCGGAGCGGGGCCGGCGCTGGCCGGCGTCCTCCTCGACGCGCGGCACGGCACCGACCCCGTGCTCCCCTGGTACGCCCTCGGCGCACCGGCCTATTCCGACCTGTTCCTCGGGCTCACCGCGGTCACCCTGATCGCGATGGTGGTCGCGGCCCGGACGCTCAGGTCACGGACCTGACGCAGGCCAGCCGGACCGCCCGGCCGTCCTTGCTCTTCGTCCCCGGCAAGAAGGCCGCTCGCTTCAGCCAGGCCTCGACCGAGGCCGGGGTCACCGTCGTGTGCTGCGACAGGTAGAGCGCCGCGGCGCCGGTCACGTGCGGTGCCGCCATCGAGGTGCCGGACATCGGCCCGATGCCGCCGCTGTTGCCGGTCGACGTGATGTTCACGCCCGGGGCCCACAGGTCGACACAGGAGCCGTAGTTGGAGAACGACGCCTCCTTGTTCGCGATGTCGGTCGCCGCGACCGTGATGATTCCGTTGTTGGTCCCCGCTCCGGCCCTGGCCGGCGACTGCTCGCACGCCGACTTGCTCTTGTTGCCGGCCGACAGCCCGTACACCACTCCGGAGGCCGCGGATCGACGGATCGCGTCATCGAGAGCCTGGCTCGGATTGCCGCCGATGCTCATGTTCGCGACAGCCGGCTTCTTGGCGTTCGCGGTGACCCAATTGATCGCCGCGATCATGTCGGAATACCAGCCATGGGTCTCACAATCGAGCACCTTCAGCGAGGTGATCGGAATGCCCGGCGCGACCCCGACCACGCCAGAACTGTTGTCCCGCGCAGCGATCGTGCCCGAGATATGGGTGCCGTGCCCATGGCAGTCGGTGTCCGGATCCTCCGTGAAATTGAGCCGTTTCACCACGTTGAGGTCCGGATGCGGGGCGACCCCCGAGTCGATCACGTACGCATTCACGCCGGTCACCGTTCCGGACCCGTTGCCGGCCCTGGTGTAACTCAGGTCGGCCTGGACCGCGTTGACGCCCCAGGGGAAGGTCTGTCCGTTGCCGGTGACCTGCTGGTCCGGCTCGACGTACTTCACCTGCGGGTCGGCCAACAGCTTCTTGACCAGCCCGTTCGGCATGGTCGCGCTGTAGCCGCGGAGCCCCTTGTCGTAGACGTGGCCGACCTTCAACCCGGTGAACGACTGCAACCGCTGCAGCGTCGACCCGAGCAGGTCGGCCTTCTCGTCCAGTACGACGATGTAGCGCCCGAGCCGTTGGTCCTCCGGTTGCTCCGCCGCGGCGGGCGCCGCCGCCGCGTACGAGAGCAGTGTGATCGCCGCGACGGCAGCGAAACCTTTCACGAACCTGCGCATGGAAAACTTGCCCCTCCCCCAAGACCCCCGCATCCGGCGGATACCGCCGGGTCTGATCTCGAATTCCGACCGTTCTTATCGGCCCGGAACTCACCATTTCGTAGGCCGTAACTCGGGATCAATGAACTTCAAGAACTCCTGAGGGAGTCCCTGCGGAATACCGGGGAACCACAGATTCTTTGGGTAAGGGAAAGTATTGACACCTGCAGGCGCTTTCCGCGGAGTTCATCGACTTCCGCGGTGCGGACCGGACCTTCCGCCCGGTCGCGACGGCTCAGAGCGGCGTAGCGGTGGCGCCGTTGGCCACCATGAACCCGAAGTCTCCGGGCGCGACGACCGTCATCGGCTCTCGGGCCAGCACCAGGATGTTCGTCGGGTACGGCGCTCGCAGCTCCTCCAGCAGCTCGAACGTGTACGGGTCGTAGACCCGGCCGAGCAGCGCCCCCTCGGGTACCTCCTCGCCGAGCCGGTCCGCCCCGTACTCGCTGATCAGGAAGCCGCCCTGGACCGGCCCGATCCGAGTGATCTCGTGCACCACGCGCTGCGCCGCCAGCGGGGCCTCCGGCTCGCCGGGAAGCATGCCGATCCGGCGCATCACGTTGTGGATGCCGGTCACCCCACGGGAAACGAAATGCTCGATCCGCTGACCGCCGCCGCCGAGTTCGGACACCATGACCTTCATCCCGGCGGCCTTGGCGACGTCCGTCGTCGTGCCCTGATAGGGATTGTGGTCGTAGAGCAGCGGCGAGCCGTACGCGATCGCGACCTCGGGCCCGTCCGTGTCGAGGTAGACGTAGTCGACCGTGGCCTGATTCCCGCCCGAGTGCAGATCGATCAGATGGGTGCCCCCGCTGGTCCGCAGGAAATCGGCCAGGACGGCGCCGATCCGGTCGGTGATCGTGCCTTGCTGATCACCGGGCATCACGCGATTCAGGTTGCCGCCGTCCAGCGGTGAGTTCCGGTTCAGAGCATGCAGAGCGAGTGGATTGCAGACCGGTACGGCCAGCACCTCGCCCGCGAAATCCAAGCCGGACAAGGCTTCCACGGCTCGACGGATGATCTCGACGCCGATCGGTTCGTCGCCGTGGACGCCACCGAGCAAGATCAACCGGGGTCCGGCCGCGCTGCCGGTGAGCCGGTGCACGACCAACTCCAACTCGCGGCCGTCGGTGAGCCGGGACACCGGAAGTCGGTCCAAGGTGTGGGTGGCGGTCATCGGGGATTCTCCTTCGGTCGTGATCATGAACGGGTCGGGTCGGTGCCGAACGCCTCGTCGGCGGCGGCGAGCAGCGCATCCACCTCGGCGTCGGTGTGGGCGGCGCCGAGCGCGCCGTGCAGCAGCGGCTTCGGCGGCAGCAGCAGGTGGTGCCGTTCGGCGGTCCGGACCAGGTGCAGATAACGCTCGGCGTGGGTGGCCATCGCCTCCCGGTAGTCGCGCGGTGCGGCGGGCACGAAGTACGGCTGGAAGTGGCCGCCCATCCCCGCGACGAGCACGGGGACCCGGTGCCGCCGGGCCAGGTCGACGAAGCCGTCCCGGAGCCGGTCGGTCAGGGCCTCCAGGTGACGTTGCGGCTCGCCCGTGGCCAGGATCGGCAGGGCGGCAGCCGCCGCCGCGACCGCACTGCCGTGCCCGTTGAAGGTCCCGACCCACTGGACCGGGCCGCCGGCCAGCGTGTCGGTCAGGGCCATCAGCTCGGCCCGACCCTCGACGGCCGCGATCGGGTAGCCGTTGCCGAGCGCCTTGCCGTAGGTGGTCAGGTCCGGCGTGATGCCGTAATGGGCCCGGGCGCCGCCCGGCCCGAGCCGGAAGCCGGTCAGCAGTTCGTCGAAGATCAACACGATGCCGAGCTCATCCGTGAGCTCCCGAAGTCCTTGCAGATAAGCCGATTCGGCCGGGATGAAGCCGATGTCGATCATGACGGGCTCGAGCACGACAGCAGCCAGGTCGGCCGCGTGCTCGCGCAGGATCGCCGCGGTGGCCGGCAGATCGTTGAACGGGAACACCACCGTGTCGGCCGCGGCCCGGGACAGGCCGGCCGAGCCGGGCGGCGACGCGGGCCGGTCCGCCGGCCCGATCGCCTCCGCGGTGCCCCAGGTGGACACCCAGAGGCTGTCAACCCAACCGTGGTAGGCGCCCTCGGCCTTGGCGACCCGCTCCCGTCCGGTCGCCTGCCGGGCCACGGTCAGCGCGTGCATCAGGGCCTCGGTGCCGGTGACGGCGAACCGGACCAGGCCGAAGTCCGGGATCATCGTCCGCAGTGTCTCGACCGCTTCGACCGCGGTCGCCGTCTCGGTGCCGCAGGTCAGGCCGTCGGTCACGCTGCGGACCACCGCGTCGGTGATCACCGGGTGGGCATGGCCCAACATCACCGCGGCGTTGCCCATCCCGAAGTCGGTCCACCGGGTGCCTTCGACGTCCCACAGCCAGGCGCCCTCCGCCCGTTGTGCATAGCAGGGGTACGGATCCCGGGCGCGGGTGCTCGAGTGCGTCCCGCCGGGCACCACGGCGCGGGCGCGGGCGTGCAGGTCGGCAGGACTGATGGACGTCACGCTCATGTTGATCTCCTTGATCTTCGTCGGCGTTCCGGTCTCAGTGGGCCTCGACGATCGAGGAGAGGGCGGCGGCCTGCGCCTTGAGCTCGTCGACCCCGGCGTCGGCCAGCTCACGGCTGTACCGGGCCGCGGGCCCGGCGATCGAGATGCCGCCGGCCGGCCGCCCGCCCGGGCCCAGGATCACGGCGGCCCGGCAGCGCAGGCCCGGGCTGTAGGTCTCCTCGTCGACCGCGTAGCCGACCCGGCGCACTTCGGCGAGCTCACCGGACAGTTCGTCCAGCACGGACGCCGGCACCTCGCCCTCCGCCGCCTCGACCATCCGGCGTTGATGATCATCGGTGCAGGCGGCCAGGATCGCCTTGCCCATCGCCGAGGTGTGCGGCTGGATCAGGTCACCGACCCGGGCCACGGCCCGCAGCGAGGCGTCCGGCTCGCAGCGGGACACCAGAACGATCTTGTCGGAGACGATCAGGCCGATGCTGACGCTCTCCCCGGTGTGCTTGGACAGCTCCCGGGTCACCCGGTCGAGCTGATCCGACTCGTGAAGTTGATCAAGCGTGCGCATGGCCAGCCGGAACATCCGGGGGCCGGGCCCGTACCCGCCGGTGCTGCGGAGCGACAGCATGCCCTGGGCGACCAGGAAGTTGACCAGCCGCGAGGTGGTGGACAACGGCAGGCCTAGCCGCTCGGTCAGTTCGCTGGCCGGCCGGCTCGAATCGGACAGTTCCAGCGCAGCCTCGAGCACCGTGAACACCCGGGCCTGATAGCTCACCTTGTCCGCGGCCGGCTTGTCGGGGGTCACAGCGACACTCCCAGTTCGCGGGCGATCAACCCGACCGGCGGCGAGCCGTGGGCCAGCAGTTCCCGGTGGAATCGCGGCAGCGTGAAGCCGCTCCCCCACCGCTCGCGGAGCCGCTCCCGGAGCCGGCGCAGCAGCACCTTGCCCCAGGTGTAACGGATGTAGCTCGGCTCCCACAGTCCGCGGACCGCCTCGGACCGGGCCATCGGGCCGTCGACGAAACCGTCCCGCGCCAGCAGCGCGACCGCGTCGTCGAGCGTGAGGGCACCGGTGTGCAGGCCGACCGCGCACCGCACCCGGGCGATCCGGAGCAGCGCGTCCATCGCCATCCCGGCCTGGTAGCGCGGGTCGGCGGCGGCGAAGCCCTCCTCCCAGCACATCTCCTCGGCGTAGTGCGCCCAGCCCTCGAAGAACAGTTCGGACCAGAGCGTGCGCTGCACCGCCGTCGGCGCCGCCGCCATCGCACGGGCGTGGCTGCAGTGGCCGGGCGTCACCTCGTGGACGGCGACCACCGGGACGACGGACCGGTTGAATCGCCGCAGCCAGGCGTCGGCATCGGTCTCACTCCAGGCGGGGTCCGGCGGTGTGACGTGGAAGTACGAGTGCCCGCAGCTCTCCCACGGCGCCCGCCAGCTGACCCGGGCCACGCCCCAGCGCCGCGAGGCCGGTGCCGGGGCCACCTCGCAGTCGGCGTCGACGACGTCGATCAGGCCGCGCTCGGTGACGAAGGCGGTCGCGGCGTCGACCGCCGTCTGGGTCTCGGCCAGCACCGCACCGAAGTCGCCATGATCGGCCTTCAATCCCCGTACGGCCTCGTCGGCAGAATCCTTTCCGGCGCCGAGCTTGATCAACGCGTCGTCCAGGACGGCCCGCATCCGCTCCTGTTCGGCCTCCGCCGTCGCCAACAGCTCGTCGAGCTCGACGGTGATCAGGTCCTCGCAGCCGAGCAGCGACCGCAGCGCGTCGGCGCCGAGCAGGTGATGATCTTCGGCCGGCTGCTCGGCGATCCCGGCCAGGTGACCCGCGAACCGCTCCGCCGCCGCCGTCGCGGCCGCCCGGGCGGGTTCGCCCGCGTCGCCCGGGATGCTGCCGGCCACGCCCCGTACCGCCGGCAGGAACATCGCGGCGACCGCCGGGTGGACCAGGTCCAGCGAGGCGACGGCATGATCCACGACGTCCGGCCACAGCGCGAGGTGCCGGTCCCGAGCCGCCGCGCGGTCCGGCTCCGGGGCGTACGGCCGGTCGTACTGGGAGAGGTCGAGCGCCTCCAGGTGCACCCATGGGTCTCGGCGGTGTTGCTCGACGACGCCGAACCTGGTCCGCATCGCGTTCTCGGTGGCCGCCACCTGGGCCTCGTCGAACGGATCCGGGAACGCGTCGCCGCCGAGCCGGCTCCGCCGCTCCCGGACCCCGGCCGGCGACAGGTCGATCACCGTGCCGTCGTACTCCTCGTGCAGCCCGGAGTACTCGCGCAGGAAGGCTGCGTCAAGATCACAGAGCGCCCGCAGCCGCCGGTTCAGTCGTGGTTCGGTCATCATCGTCCTCCCGGCAGTCCCAGGGCCTGGCCGGCGGGCGTCGTGCCACGCCGCCGGCGGACCACGAACGGGACCGCGACCAGAGCGACCACGACCGAGGTCAGGCCCATGATCGTCGACAGGGCCGCCGGGGTCGGGTCCTGATAGTTGTTGAGGTAGTTGAACATCCACACCGGCAACGTCTTGGTGTCGGCGTTGAGCAGGAACAGCGACAGGTCGAGTTCGTTGAAGCTGACCAGGAAGGCGAACAGCGCGCCGACCGCGACCGACGGCCGGATCTGCGGCATCGTCGTCGACAGGAACGCCCGCAGCCGGTGCGCGCCAAGATCAACAGCGGCGTCCTCGACGGTCCGGTCGGCCCGCAACAGTCCCGCCGAGACCACCACGACCACGAACGGGATGCAGGCGACCAGGTGGGTCAGCACCAGCGCCACCCGACCCGGCTCCAGGCCGAGCCGGTAGACCAGCATGAAGACGGCGAAGCCGAACGCCACCTTCGGCACCACGGTGGGCGAAAGGATCGCCGCGTTGATCAACGGGCCGGCCGGCAACCGGTGCCGGGTCAGCCCGACCGCGGCCAGGATCCCGATCACCACCGCGAGCACCGTGACGGCGGCGGCGACGACCAGGCTGGAGACGGTGGCGGCGAGCACGCCGTCCTGCTCGGCCAGGTTGGTGTACCAGCGCAGCGAGAAGCCGGGCGGGGGCCACTGGCCGTACGAGACCGAGGAGAACGAGCTGACGATCACGATGAAGGCCGTGATCAACTGGAACACGTAGACCAGGCCCAGCCAGCCGCCGAGGACCCGGACCCCGCGCGGCTTGGGCGGGTTCGCGGTCACCCCGCCGGCATCGGCCCGCGGCAGCCGTCGCTGGATCAGCCCGAACACGCCGACCGACAGCAGGGCGACCACGAGCAGCACCAGCGAGGCGACGGAGGCGACCGGGAAGTTGGACACGTTGACCAGGCTGTAGACGGTGGTCGACAGCACCTGGACCCGGCCGCCGCCGAGCAGGGCCGGTGCCGCGAAGGCCGAGATCGAGATCGCGAAGACCAGCTGGCAGCCGGCCAGCAGTCCCGGCGCACTGAGCGGCAGGGTGACCCTCGAGAAGGTACGCCAGCGGGAGGCACCAAGATCATCGGCGACCTCGGTCAGCGCCCCGTCGATCTGACCCAGCGTGTTGAAGATCGGGAAAACCATGATCGGCAGCAGCGTGTGGACGAGAGCGATCACGACCGCGATCCGTGTGTAGAGCAGATCGAACGGGCCGAGACCGAGCACGCCGAGCGCGGAGTTGATCATGCCCGCCCGGCCGAGCAGCAGCTGCCAGGCGTAGACCGAGGCGATCCCGGAGAACATCAGCGACGAGAACACGACGAACAGGCCGACGTTGCGGCGGACCGTCCGTCTGATCGAGAAGAGGGCGTAGGCCGTCAGGTAGCCGACGACCGCGAGCACGACGGTGACGATCAGGGCGACGGCCAGGGTCTCCCCGACCACCCGCCAGGTGGCCGGATCGGCGAGGAACGTCCGCCAGCTGTGCAGACTGCCGACGACGTTGTCTCCGTTCGGGACGAACTCGTGGAAGGAGAACTCGCCGATCGTCTCCATCGAGGCGAGGAAGACGACCACCAGCAAGATCAGACTCGGCAGGGTCAGGGACAGTCCGCTGCCGCGCAGGGCGTCAAATCTTCGCGACGACATCCGACTCCCAGCGCTTCGTCCACGCGGCCGTGTTCTTCCCGAGCACGGCCCAGTCGACCAGTTGGAACTTCTGGTCCATCCCCTTCGCGATCGCCGGATAGGCCTTGAGCTTGTCGGTGAGCTCCACCTCTCCGTTGGCCGGCATCTCCAGCGACAGGTCGGCCCACCGCTGATTCCACTTCGGCGACAGCATCTCGTTGATCATGTCGTACATGACCTCGATCTGATCTTCGCTGGAACCCGCGTTGATGTTGACCCCGACCGGGACCAGCACCGTGCCCTCCTCCGGCGAGGCGAACTCGAGCGGTGCGCCGCCGGCCTTCCAGACCTGGCTGGTGCCGTGGTAGTGCGAGGTGAGAACGGCCTCGCCGGTGGACAGCACGTTGAGGTACTGCGGGTTGGCGCTGACGATCGTGCGGATGTTCTTGGCCCGGGAGGCCCAGATCTCGAAGCCGGGATCGAAGTCGGTCCAGTCCCCGCCGTTGAGCACCGAGGCCATGCCGATCGCCTCCCACGGCATGGTGAAGAAGCAGAGCTTGCCGGTCATGTCCTCGGCCCAGAGCCGACTCCAACTGGTCGGCGCCGGCGACAGGCCCTCGGTGTTGTAGAGCAGGCCGAGTTGGTCGGCGCCGAGCGGCATGCCGACCCAGTCGGGGTCGGTCAGGTCCTCGGAAACCTTGCCGGAGTTCGGAATCTGGGCCGGATCCAGCTTCATGTACATGCCGGTCGCCTTGCCCGCCGCCGTCGAGCCGGCGTTGCTGAAGGCCAGGTTGCACAACGGCTTGGTCTTGTCGGCGGCCCATTGCGCCGTCTGCTTGGTGAACAGCAGCGTGTCGTCGAGCTTGATGTCGACGTTCGGGTGGCTGTCCATGTATTCCTTGGCGAACTCCTTCGGCATGACGCCGAGGTCCGCGCCGGCGAACGGTGTCACCGTGATGGTCAGCTTGCTGCCGGAGCCGCCGGTGTTCGGCTTCTTGCCCGATGCGCAGGCGCCGAGCGTGGAGGCGGCCGCGAGGCCCGCGGCGCCGGCCAGCAGGCCGCGGCGGGTGACGCTTGAGTTGATCATGGACTTTCCTCTCGAACGGGACTGTCCGCAGGAACTACTTCGGCAGCGTGACGACCGCGTCGTCCGGCCAGCTGACGAACACGGGCCGGTCCGGGACGAGATCACCCGCCGCGTGCGCCGGCACGTCGACCAGCAGGTCACGGCCGTGATGGGTGGTGGCGACGACTCGGACCGTCGCACCCTGGAAGGTCAGCTGGCTGACCCGGGCCGCGACGCCGGCGCCCTCGTCCGGCCGGGAGCCCGAGATGATCAGGCGCTCCGGCCGGATCGACACCAGTTCGCCGGCGTGCCCGCGCAGCCCGTCGGCCTTGAACGCGCGATCGGGCTCGGTGTCGCCGATCAGGTTGGTGTCGCCCAGGAAGCTGGCACAGAAAGTGGTGGCCGGCTTGGCGTACAGCTGCTCGGGCGGGCCGACCTGATCGACCCGGCCGTCGTGCATGACGGCCATCCGATCCGACATCGTCATCGCCTCGACCTGATCATGGGTGACGAAGATGAAGGTGGTCCCGGAGTTCCGCTGGATCCGCTTCAGGGCCAGTTGCATCTGCACGCGGAGCTTCAGGTCCAGCGCACCCAGGGGCTCGTCCAGCAGCAGCACCGCCGGGTCGTTGGCCAGCGCCCGGGCGATCGCGACCCGCTGCTGCTGGCCGCCCGAGATCTCCGACGGCAGCCGGGCTTCGAAGCCCCGCAACTCGACCAGCTCGAGCATCTCGGCGACCTTCGCGTTCACGTCGCGGCGGGACTTACGCTGCAGCCGCGGGCCGAAGGCGATGTTGTCGGCGACCGACAGGTGCGGGAACAGGGCGAGCTTCTGGAAGATCAGATTCGTCGGCCGCCGATTCGGCGGCAGCCGAGTGACGTCCTTTCCGTCGATCAGCACCCGACCCTCGGTCGGGATCTCCAACCCGGCAAGGATTCGCAGACTGGTCGTCTTGCCGCAGCCCGACGGGCCGAGCAGGGAGAAGAACTCGCCCTTGGCCACCTCGAGACTGACCCGATCGACCGCCTGCACGCCGCCGGGATAGCTCTTCGACACCTGATCCAGCGCGGCGGCCGGCCTGACCTCTGTCGTCATCCCCGGTCCCCTTCGCTCGCTACTCTCACTCAGTGGGAGTTAACTCTCATTGATTGGCAACGCTACGTGCGCGTCCGGGCATGGGTCAAGGGGTGGTGGGAGTCGATCTTGTTCCGAAGCCGTTACGAACCGGACGGGCTAGTGGGTCCGTTCGGCCATGATCAACTGGCCGAGCGACTCCAGGTTCCGCTCCAGCTCGGCCCGCCAGCGGTCCGTCCGATGATCTTGATCGACACGTTCGACCGGTGCCGTCTCGACGGCCGGAGTGTCGGGCTCACTGGCCCAGAAGGCCTGGTTGGCCACGGAAACGCAGTAGCCGAGCAGGTGGGTGCTGATCAATCGTTCGACCCGGTAGAGCTCGGCCGGGTCGACGCCCGCGTCGTCGAGGATGCCGTACATCACCCGGACCACCCGAACGGCCTCCGGCGCGACATAGGGACGGGTCAGCAGCAGCGGCATCACGGTCGGGTAGCGGCGGCCGAGGGCGAGGAGTTCGAGGGCGACGTGGCGGAGCCGAGCCTGCCAAGGATCGGCCGGGTCGGGCAGGTCGAGTTCGCCGAGCAGGGCGCCGACCATGCCGTCGAGCAGGGCCTCCTTGCTCGGCAGGTGCCGGTACAGGGCCATGGTGGTGAAGCCGACCTCAGCGGCGACGGCACGCATCGAGACCGCGCTCAGGCCGTCCCGGCCGGCGACGGCGAGGCCGGCCCTGACGATCTCGGAGAATCGGCTACCCACCCGAGAAGTGTACTTAGTACACTCCCCAGTCATGGGCGAGCGGGATCGGCGTGGACCGCTGCGGCGGATGCTGCCGTGGGTGCGGCCGTACCGGCGCGACGTGGTGATCATGATCATCACCGACGTGCTGGCGCTCGGCGCGCAGATGTCGCAGCCGTTGCTGATCGCCGCGATGATCGACGGGCCGATCCTGCACGGGGACCCGGCCGGCATCTGGGGGTACGGCGCCGCGATGCTCGCCCTGGGCCTGGTGCAGACCCTGATGTACGTGCTCCGCCGACGCGCGATGCTGGCCTCGGTGCGACTGGAGCACGATCTCCGGGTCGCCTGCTACGCGCAGGCGCTGCGCTGGAGCCCCGAGCAGCAGGCTCGTTCGGGATCGGGGAACGTGATCGCGCGGACCACCGGCGACCTGCACACCGTCGGCTCCTACTTCAGCTTCGTGCTGCCGTACCTGATCTCGACGGTGTTCACGCTGGTGTTCGTCACCGCCATGCTGCTGTGGCTCAACCCGGCGCTGGGGGCGCTGGTGCTCGTCGCCATGATTCCGATGGTGGCGATGAGCCGGACCTTCGCCCACCGTTACGAGAGTCTGGCCGTCGAGGCCGGCAGCCGGACCGACCGGCTGACCACCGTCGCGTCCGAGTCGGTCCGCGGGATCCGGGCAATCAAGCTGTACGGACGACGGCAGCTGATGTTGGACCGGTTCCTGGTCGGCGCGCACGGGCTGCGGGACGCCGAGCTGAGCCTGATGCGACTGTTCGCCTCCTTCGACTCGGTGCTGGTCGGCTACCCGATCCTGGTGCTGGCGGGTGTCGTGGCCGGCGGCATCGCGGCCGTCACGGCCGGGGTGCTCAGCGTCGGCGGCTTCGTCGCGTTCACCGCGTTCTACTTCCGGCTGACCCGGCCGGTGATGGTGGCCGGCGGGCTGCTGGCCCAGACCCAACTGGCCTCGGCGGCGACCCGGCGGGTGCTGGACCTGCTGGACACCGAGCCGGGGCTGCGGGAGCCGACGGATCCACGGCCGCTGCCCGCCGGCGGGCTCGCCGTACGGTTCGACGGCGTGGTCCTCGACGAGGACCGGCCGGACGCTCGGATCGACCTCGAGGTGCGGCCCGGTGAGACGGTCGCCCTGGTCGGCGCCACCGGGTCGGGAAAGTCCCGGCTGGCGGCCCTGGTGCCGCGGCTGGCCGATCCGGCGTCGGGGCGGGTGTCGGTCGGCGGCGTCGACGTGACCCGGCTCCGGCTTGCCGAGCTGCGTGAGCGGGTCGGGGTCGCGTTCGAGGACGCGGTGCTGTTCTCGGGATCGGTACGGGAGAACCTCACGGCGGGCCGGCCCACGGTCGGCGAGGACGAGTTGCGCCGGACCCTGGAGCTGACCCGGGCCGACTTCGTGCAGCGACTGCCGGACGGGCTGGACAGCGCGGTCGAGGAACAGGGTTTGTCGCTGTCGGGCGGGCAGCGACAGCGGCTCGCCCTGGCCCGCGCGCTGAGCGGCCGGCCGTCGGTTCTCGTGCTGGACGACCCGATCTCCGCGCTGGACGTCCGGACCGAAGCGGCGATCGAACAGGACCTGCGGCCGGTGCTGGACCCGTTGACCGTGATCATCGCGGCGCGCCGGCTGTCGACCGCCAGGCTGGCCGACCGGATCGCGGTGCTCGACGAGGGCCGGATCGTCGACAGCGGAACCCATGACGAGCTGGTGCGGCGAAGCGCCGCGTACCGATCGCTGATGCTGGGCCACCCCGGTCCGGAGGCCGGTCACGATGACTGAATCCGCCCTCGATTCCGTACGTCGGTCCCGCGGCTCGGCACCGGCGGTCGCCCTGCTCGGGGCATTGCTGCGCCCGCACCGCGCGGCCCTGTCGATCTTGCTCCTGCTGGCGGTGCTGCAGACGGCCGTGTCCGTCACCGGCCCGTGGCTGGTCGGCGTGGCCATCGACGTCGGGCTCAGCGAGGGACTGGCCGGCCGGATCGCGCCGGTGATCGGCGTGGTCGCCGCGCTGGCGGGCTCGGCGGTCCTGTCCGGGCTGCTGAACCGGCTCTGGGTCAATCGCGCGGGCGTGCTCGGCCAGGACGTGCTGCTGACGCTGCGCACCCGGGTCTTCGATCGCCTGCAACGGCATTCGGTCGGCTTTCATGATCGACTCGGCGTCGGTCAGGTGACGGCCCGACTCACTTCGGACATCGCGACCGTCGACGCCCTCTTCGGGACCGCGCTGACCGGCCTGCTGCAGGCCGTGCTCACGGTGATCGTGATCATGGTCGTGATGATCGTGCTGGATCCGCTGCTGGCGCTGATCACGGTGCTGGCCCTGGTCCCGCTCGCGGTGCTGACCGCCTGGTACTCGCTCCGCTCGGCGGCCGCCTACCGTGATCATCAGGCCGCCACGGCCGCGCTGACCGGTCAGGTGGTGGAGACCCTGGACGGGATCCACGCCGTGCAGGCGTACAACCGCGAACCGCACGAGGCGGCGGGCTACACGCGGTTGTCCGAGCGGAGCCGGGCCGTCGGTGAGCGGCAGGTCCGACTCGGCACGGTGTACTTCCCGGCCATGGAGTTGATCTTCGGCCTCACCACCGCCGTCCTGCTGGTCGCGGGCGGCTTCCGGGTCGCCGACCAGAGCCTGCAGCTCGGCGTACTGGCCGCCTTCATCCTGTACGTCGCCCAGCTGTTCGGCCCGGTGCTCAGCCTGACCGGCTTCGTGGACGCCCTGCAGTCCGCCGTCGCCGGGCTGGAACGCGTCGCGGCGGTGATCAACGCGCCGGACGACGTACCGGAGCCGGAGCAGCCGACCCCGCTGCCGCGGCCGGTTCGCGGCCGGATCAGGCTGCAGGCGGTCCGCTTCGCCTACCCGGCGGCCCGACGCACGGTGCCGGTGCTGGACGAGCTCGAACTCGACCTGCCCGCCGGCAGCACCACCGCGATGCTCGGCGCCACCGGGGCCGGCAAGTCGACGATCGCCAAGCTGATCGCCAGGTTGCACGATCCGGACGCCGGCCAGGTCACCCTGGACGGAGTTGATCTTCGCCAGGTCTCGGACCCCGAGCTCCGCAGGTCGGTGAACCTGATCACCCAGGAGACCCAGCTGTTCGCCGGTACGATCGCCGACAACCTCCGGTTCGGCCGCCCGGACGCCACCGACGACGACCTCGTCGCCGCGGCCCGCTCGGTCGGCGCGGACGCCTTCATCGAGCGCCTCCCGGACGGCTACGCGACCGAGGTCCAGGCCCGCGGCACCGGGCTCTCCGCCGGGCAACGCCAGTTGCTGGCCTTCGCCCGCGCCCTGCTCGCCGACCCGGCCGTGCTGATCTTGGACGAGGCGACCTCGGCGCTCGACGTACCGACCGAGCGGGCGATCCAGACCGGGCTGCGCAACCTGCTCCGCGGCCGCACGGCGATCGTCATCGCACACCGCCTCTCCACGGTCGAGATCGCCGACCGGGTCGTGGTGATCGCCGATCGGCGCGTCACGGCCGACGGCAGCCCGGCCGAGCTGCTGCGCCGCGGCGTCCCGGAACTCGTGGCTCTGCACCGCGACGCCGGCGCGTGATCACGGCAACTGGTGCAACGCCAGCGGCATCACGGTCGTCGCGCCGGCGTCGGCGAGCAGAGCGCCGGCCACGGTCACGGTCCAGCGGGTCCGGACGGTGTCGTCGACCAGCAGCACCGGGCCGTCGAAGGTGACGCCGGGCAGCAGCGTGGTGCGGGCCAGCAGGTCGGTGGCGCGGGCCGACGACGAGGCATCCTCGACCGGGCGCGGACCGGAGACCGCGAGCGCCTCGACGTACGGCAGCCGGCCGACCTCGGCGACGTGCCGGGCCACCGATTCGATCATGGCCGGGAAGCGGCGGGACGGCATCGGCACGACGGCGGTCGGCCGCTCCCAGTCCCGGGCCCAGCGTTTCAGGACGGCGACGACGGCGTCCAGGATCTCTCCGTCGACCGGTTCGTCGCGGAGCCAGAGCCGGCGCAGGGCGTCGGTCCAGGCCGGGTCGTCGGCGAAGGCCAGGGCGCGGCCGGGCGCCAGGAAGTTGATCTTGCCCTTGCGGTCGCCGAGCCGGGCGGCCCATTGCTTGCGCGGCTCCACGATCGTGTCCTGGCCGCGGAAGAACCGCTGGGCGGCGATGATCAACTCCTGGTCGGGCGTGGCGCCGGGGGCCGGCAGCTCGCCGGTGCAGACCGAGCAACGCCCGCAGGGCTGCGGGTCCGGGTCGTCCAGGGCCTGCTGCAGGAAGCGCATCAGACAGCCCTCGCCGTGCGCGTACGACCGCATCAGCCCGGCCTCGGCGGACCGCACCTGGCGCAGCGCGTCCCACTTCTCCTGGTCGTAGTACCAGCGCTTCCCGGTCGCGACCCAGTCACTGCGGTCCCGCTCGACGATGCCGTCGACGGCCAGGATCTTCAGCGTGGACTCGAGCCTCCCTCGGCGGAGCCCGGTCGCGGCCTCGATCGCACCGAGCCCGGCCGGGCCGTCGGCCAGCACGTCCAGGATCTGTTCCACCTGGGCCTCGACCGGGATGCCCGCGGTCGCGAAGTAGTCCCAGATCCGCTCGTCGGACTCGGCCGGCACCAGCACCGCGACGGCGTCGTCCAGCGCCCGGCCGGCCCGGCCGACCTGCTGGTAGTAAGCGACCGGCGAGGCCGGCGAACCGAGATGGATGCAGAAGGCGAGATCCGGCTTGTCGTACCCCATCCCGAGCGCCGACGTCGCCACCAGCGCCTTCACCTGGTTGTCCCGCAGCCGGTCCTCCAGCTGCTCCCGGTTCTCGGTCTGCCCCGAGTACGCCTCGACGTCGAGACCCTGGCTCTGCAGGAAGCCGGCCACCCGCTCGGTCTCGGCCACCGTGAGCACGTACACGATGCCGGAGCCGGGCAAGGACCGGAGCGCCTCGGCCACCCAGGCATAGCGCTCCAGCGGCGACAGCTCCGGCACCACGGACAGCCGCAGCGACGCCCGGGCCAGCGAGCCCCGCAGCGTCACGGTGTCCTCGCCGAGCTGCCGGGCGACGTCGGCGGTGACCCGTTCGTTGGCGGTCGCGGTCGTGGCCAGCACCGGCGTGCCGGGCGCCAGCTCGAGCAGCGTCCGGGTCAGTCGCTGGTAGTCCGGCCGGAAGTCGAAGCCCCAGTCCGAGACACAGTGCGCCTCGTCGATGACGAGCATCCCGCAGCGGGACAGCAGCTCCGGAAGGCGGGCCGCGAAGCGGGGGTTGACCAGGCGTTCCGGCGAGATGAGCAGGACGTCGAGCTGGTCGGCCGCGAGGGCGGCGAAGATCGGGTCCCAGTCGTCGAAGTTCGTCGAGTTGATCGTCGCGGCCCGCAGCCCGGCCCGTTCGGCGGCAGCGATCTGGTCCCGCATCAGGGCCAGCAACGGTGACACCACCAGTGTCGGCCCGGCCGGCCGTTCGCCGTGCCGGAGCGCGGCGGTCGCGCCCCAGTAGACGACCGATTTGCCCCAGCCGGTCGCCTGCACCACCAGCACTCGCTTCCGGTGGTCGACCAGTTCCTCGACCGCACGCACCTGGTCCGCCCGCGGCACCGCGTCCGGTCCGGCGACGGCCCGGATGGTCGCCGCCAACTGCTCGGCGGTCCGGCTGCTGACCCTCACGCTCTCCGACATGCCCGCCATCATGCCCCTCGCCGCCGACGCCCTCCCCCGGTCCCCGCCGACCGGTCACCAAAGCAGCGATTCCGTCGGCGTGTCGCTGCAGAGGTGACGCCTCGATCCGGGGCCGGAGGAGGCCGCGCCGGGCTCAGCGGTTCAGCATCTGCCGACCAGGCGATAGCCGACCCACAGTTCACCCTTGCCGTTGAGATTGGCCGTGTTCCCGAGATCCAGGATGTTGTTGTCCCCGTAGATCTTGTGCTCCCCGACCTGGAGGTACGGCCGGAACTGTCCCGCCGGGCCGGTGCCCCGGCCGGGGGTGAAGGTCGCCGACACCCCCGGCACGGAGGTGTTGGAGTGCCAGCAGGCGCGACCGGTCGGGATGTGCCGCAGCACGAGGTCCCCGTTGCCCTGCATCCGGAGCAGATAGTCGCCGTTGCACAGGGCCCGGTCCGGCCCCAGGATGTCGGTCTTGTCCAGGTAGTCCTGGGCGGAGCAGCCCGGTGGTTCCGCCGCCGCCCCGGTCGCCGTGGCCACCTGGAATCCTGCTGCGGCGACGATCGCCACCGCACCGGCCAGGCCGGCTCGGATCATGCGTCGTCCCGCCTTGCGCACGATCTTCGTCATCGTTCGCTCCCTTCTGCCCACCTCGTCTCGACGAGCTGGAGTCGGTGTGTGCGTACGCCGGCGACGCTAGGCCGCGTCACTGACCTCGCACTGACCCGGCGCTGACGCGGCGTCATCGCGCATCGGGCCTGGCGGGAAATAACAGCGTTATCGAAATCGTGCCAAGTTCGAGCCGAACCCTTGCCCCCGCGGAACCACCTTCATTACGATTCACAATATCGCAGTAATTTTCGATATTTGGAATATAGGGTGATTCCCATGCGGCGACGGCGCTGTTCCTGGTCGATTCTCCTGATCTTGGTGGCCCTGCTGGCCGCCCTAGCCCCACCGGCGGCCGTGGCGGCTCCGGGCGAACTGCCGGGCGGAGGGCCGGACCGGCTTCCCACCGGCGCGTTCCTCACCGCCAAGAACGGCGGCAACACGGTCGCGGCCACGATTCGCGAGGCCGAGCCCCGGGCCGACGGCTACCGTCACATCGACACCCCGGCGATGATCAAGCGGCTGCGGCAGCTGAACGTCACGATGTTCACCTACGACATCTGGGAGAGCGCCAAGGACTGGGAGGACCTGGTCACCGAGTTCGTGCCGGCCGCCGAGGCCGCCGGGATCGACGTGATGGTCTACCTGGTGCCGCCGTCGGAGTGCTTCCTCAACGACAGGCCGCATGTCGCGGGCCGGTGCTCCCGGCCGTTCGAGCTGGACTTCGTCCGCTGGGCGGAGGAGATCGCGAAGCTGTCCCTCAAGCACCCGAACGTGAAGTCCTGGGCGATCGACGACTTCCTCAGCGGGCCGGTCAATCAGGCGCTGTTCACCAACGACTACCTGACCAAGATCGAAAAGGCCCAGCACGCGATCAATCCGGACCTGAAGTGGTACGTCACGCTGTATCCGGGCGAGATCACCGATCACGCGATGGAACGGATCGCGGGCACGGTCGACGGCGTCATCTACGTCTACTTCGTCTACGGGTCGACGATCGACCCGAGCCAGGTCGAGGCCGGACTTGATCATGTTCTCTCGATCACCGAGAAGGCCGGCAAGGAACTGGTCCTGCTCGGCTACTTCGGCCGCTTCCTCGACGGCATCGTCCATCCCGATGAACGCTACGTCGCCGAGGTGCTGCGGCGGGCGAAGCCGTACCTCCTGGACGGCAGGCTGCGAGGCATCATGGCCTATGGCGCCCCGCTGGACGCACTGAGCCAGCAGCCCGGCACCGACTACCGCGGACACACCGGGATGGGCAGCCTGAGCTTCTCGATCAGCAACAACGTGCCGACCTCGCCGGGCCACTTCGCCGCCGCCTCGCAGCGGGTCGCAGTGGACCCGAAGGCGAAGCAGAAGACGATCAGCTTCAAGCACACCGACTACCAGGAGGGCGGCGACGCCGGCTACCAGCTCAAGCAATTGCTGGTCGACGGGAAGGTGGTCTGGAGCCGGGACTTCACCAGCGACACCGAGGAGGTCTGGCACGACGAGACCGTCGACGTGACCTCGTTGCTGGCGGGCAAGTCGTCGGCCGAGATCACGTTCCGGCTGTATCACCAACAGGGCGTCACGTTCTCGCCGAACGACACCCGGTTCGACGTCGTGACCGGCCGCGGGATCAAGATCACCAACGGCGGCTTCGAACGACCGGGCGGCTGGCGGATGAGCCGCAACGCCACCCAGCTGCACCCCTACATCGACATCTACTCGCCGGCCCGGCCGGCGAAGATCTTCAACGCCATCAGCAAGGGGTACGCCGAGCTCCGCGGCACCACGCACACGCCACTGACCGAGCCGACCTTTCCCGGGCTCGTGATCAGCCCGGCGAATCGGGCGATGACCGGGAACGGGCGGCTCAGCTTCACCGTCCCGCGCGGCGTGGACGTCGCACCGAACACCTGTGCCGCGGCGGCGCAGACGATGCCGGTCGATCCGGACTCGCCGCGCTACGAGATCGACTTCTGGCACACGGACCCGATCGGCGGGCTGCACGGCCGCTACTTCAAGCAACTGCTGATCGACGGCGTCAACATCTGGAACCGCGACGTGGGCGACGGCTGGCCCTGGTTCTACCTCCAGGGTTCCGATCACCAAGGCCCGATCGACATCACGGAATTCGTGCGGGGCAAGGAGAAGGTCAAGATCGAGTATCGGCTGTGCTCGGGTTCCGGCGCCGTCTCCGGGCTGGACGTCCTGGACTACAAGATCGACAACGTCCGGACCATCGGCCTCGGGCTGAGGAACGGCGGCTTCGAGGACGACAGCGGCTGGACCCTGACCGGCTCCGGTCCCGTCTCCGTCGCGTACGCCAACTGACCAGGAGGACCCGATCATGACCAGACCGCTGCGCACCGTCCTCGCCACCATGATCATCGCCGTGCTCGCCGGCGCGCCCGCGACACCGGCCATCGCGGCGGACGATCATGGAACGGACCGAGCCCGAACCGGCACGTTCACCAACCCGATCCGGGACGGCGCCGACCCCTGGCTCGCGTTCCACGACGGGCGGTACTTCCTGGCCAGCACCACCGCGTCCAACGTGGTGACCGTGTCGTCCTCGCGATCGCTGGCCACCCTCGGCGCGGCCACGCCGACGGTCGTCTTCGACGCCAGCACCGCCCCGACCCCGTACCGGGACAACATCTGGGCACCGGAGCTGCACCGCTTCGGCGACCGCTGGTACCTCTACTACACGGCACAGATCGGCGGCGACATCTCCACGCACCGCAACTTCGTCGCGGAGAGCCAGGGCGCCAGTCCGCTCGGCCCGTACACCTTCAAGGCACAGCTCCAGGGACCGGACATCTTCAGCATCGACGGCACCGTGCTCGAGGTCGGAAAGCAGCTCTACTACGTGTACGCGGGCATCCCGGCCCCGGGCGCGCAGAAGCTCTACATCGCCCCGATGAGCAATCCGTGGACGCTGGCCGCCGAGCCGCGGATCCTCTCCGAACCGACCTACGAGTGGGAGAAGATCGGCGAAGGCGAGACCCAGGAGGGTCCGTACCCGATCTATCGGAACGGCAAGATCTTCCTCACCTTCTCGGCGGCCCAGTGCGGCACCCCGGACTATGCCGTCGGCCTGCTCAGCTACACCGGCGGCGATCCGGCCGATCGGGCCTCCTGGACGAAGACGCCGGAGCCGATCTTCAGCAAGAGCCCGGAGCACGGCGTGTACGGTCCCGGCCACCACAGCTTCTTCACCTCGCCGGACGGCACCGAGGACTGGATCGTCTACCACGCAAGGGATTACCCGGACAGCACCGACTGCGGCGAGCCCCGGACCATCCGGGCCCAGAAGATCAACTGGACGGCTGACGGCCGGCCCGACCCGGGCATCCCGGTGCCGCTCGGCGAGCCGGTGCCGTTGCCGGCCGGGGATCCGCGGAGCCGGAAATGATCGCCCGGACCTGGCAGGGCTGGGCGGCGCCGGAATCGGCGGACGACTACCAGCGGCACTACGACTCCGAGGTACGGGAGCACCTGGCCGCGGTGCCCGGCTTCCGCGGCGCCCGGCTGCTGCGCCGGCAGGTGGGCGACGAGGTGATCTTCACGTCGATCACGTTCTTCGACGACCTGGACGCCGTCCGCGGGTTCGCCGGCGACGGCTACGAGCGGGCGGTCGTCGAGCCGGCGGCGCGACTGGCTCTGAGCCGGTGGGACGAGACCGCGAGCCACCACCAGGTCGTCGCGGACCACGAACCCCTAGAGCCGGACGCCGAAGACGTTCCCTGAGCCTGTCGAAGGGCAGGGCCCGATCAGGCTTGGCACTTCGACAAGCTCAGTGCGCGTGGGTCCTCGGCGCGGGGCAGGCTGACGGTCACCGTGAGTCCGCCGCCCGGCCGGGGCGTCAGGTCGAGCCGGCCGCCGTGGGCCGCGGTGATCGCCGAGACGACGGCGAGGCCCAGGCCGTGCCCGGCCACCGGAGTTCCGGCCTCGGTCCGGCGGCGCTGCCCGGGGCCTCGGTTGAACGGCTCCAGCAGGCCGGGCAGGTCGGCCGGATCGATCACCGGGCCGGTGTTCTCGACCCGGACCAGGGCATGATCATCGGCGAGACCGGTGCCGATCATGACCGTGCCGCCGGAAACGTTGTAGCGTAAGGCGTTCTCGACCAAGTTGCGGATCAGCTGCTCGAGCAGCAGCGGGTCCCCCGACGCGGGCGCCGGGCGCAGGTCGGTGTTGATCACCAGGTCGGACCGGTCGGCCTGCTGCACCGACGCCACCGCGGCGCCCGCGGTCTCGGCCAGGTCGAGCGGCTCGACCTGCTCGAGCCGGTTCTCGCTCTCGGCCAGCACCAGCAGGCCGTCGATCAGCCGGGCGTTGGTCTCGATCTGTTCCAGCAGCCGGTGGCCGAGGGCGACGGTGGCCGGCGCCGCTCCGGGCCGGGTGATCTCGACCTCGATCGTCGCCCGCTGCACCGCCAGCGGCGTACGCAACTGGTGCGAGGCGTTGGCGACGAAGTGCCGCTGGCCGTCGAAGGCGCGGTCCAGCGAGTCGAGCATCGCGTCGAACGCCGTGGCGAGCCGCCGGACCTCGTCGTTGCGTGCCGTCCCGGCGCCGGCCAGGCCGATCCGTTCGTGCAGGTTGCGTTCCGGCCCGGTGGAGCGCGCGATCCGTTCCGCCGTCGCCGTCATCAGGTCGAGCGGCCGCAGACCCCGGCCGGCGATGATCCAACCGCCCGCGCCGGCCGCGACCGCGACCACCAGCACCACCACGGCCCCCTGGGAGAGCAGCGCGGCCAGCGCGGCGTCCCGCAGTGCGGCCCGGTCCTCCTCGAGTTGGGTGATCAACACGTCCAGCTGAACGGTCGACCCGTCCGGCAGCACGATGGTGGAGTCGCCGCTCGCGGCGGCCCGCTCCCGCAGCGCCGCGATCCGCGCCTCGGTGGCGTCGCTGCCGAGCTCCTGGTCCAGCCGCTGCCCGACGACGACGTAGATCCCGATCAGGATCAGCGCGCCGGCAGCCAGGATCAGCCCGCCGTAGAGCAGGGTCAGCCGGCCGCGCAGGCCGAGCCGGGGTCGCCGGATGATCATGGGATCCGGTAGCCCACGCCGGGTACGGTCTCGACGACGGCCGGCTCGCCCAGCTTGCGGCGCAGCTTCATCACGGTGACCCGGACCGTGTTGGTGAACGGGTCGATGTGCTCGTCCCACACCTTGTCCAGCAGGGATTCCGCGGACACCACCGTGCCGCCGGCGCGGAGCAGTTCGCCGAGCACGGCGAACTCCTTGTTGGTCAGGCTGAGCGGTACGCCGTCGCGGGACGCCTCACGCCGGCCGGCATCCCAGCGGATCCCGGAGCGCTCGATGGTCGGGGCGACCGGCGCCGACGTGCGGCGGCACAGGGCGTGCACCCGGGCGGACAGTTCGAGGAAGGCGAACGGCTTGATCAGATAGTCGTCGGCGCCGATCGCCAGGCCCTCGATCCGGGACCGTACCGCCGAGGCCGCGGTGACCATCAGCACCCTGGTGATCACGCCGTCGGCGACGATCCGGCGGCACACCTCGTCGCCCGAGATGCCCGGCAGGTCCCGGTCCAGCACGACCACGTCGTAGGAGTAGATCCCGATCCGTTCCAGGGCGCCTTCCCCGTCGTAGGAGATGTCGACCGCGAACGACTCCCGCCGCAGCCACTCGGCCATCGTGTCCGCCAGCACCGGCTCGTCCTCGACCACGAGGATGCGCATCCGCCCCACCCCTCTCTCCGTTCCGGAGGCCGATTCTGCTGCAGCCCAGGTAACCGCGGGATAACCAGGCCTCGCTGTGAGTCCCCCTTGCGCCGCCTGTGAGCCCGCGGGCCGGATAACCGGCGGATAACCGGGGCGTCCCGGCTTACGGCCCGGTTATCCGCCGCGGGCTCGACTTGATCACGAGCGGTGATCGTCACCGCGATCAGGAGGACCATCATGAAGATCAACCTCGGAGCCCGGGCCGTGTCCGGTGCGCTGCTCGCGCTGACCCTGGGCGTCGCGGTGCTGGCCGGCGGCTGTGCTCCCAGCACCAGCGGCTCCGGCGGGATCCCCAGCGCGGGGCCGAGTTCCGGTGCCGCCGGCCCGAGCTCGTCGGAGCCCGGCGCTCCCGGCAGCAGCACACCGGGCTCGAAGGATCCGGGTTCCGGTACGACAGCACCGCCGACCCCGGATGCGTACGCCTACGCGGCCTGCATGCGCGAGCACGGCATCGACATGGCGGACCCGGACCCGAAGACGGGACTGCCGACGGTCGGCGATTCGGTCGATCCCGAGAGCGCCGCGTTCAAGGAGGCGCACGAGGCATGCGGCGACCTGCTGCCCGGCGGCATCCGCGGCCAGGGCGACGACACCGAGCTCGACGCCTACCTCGAATTCGCCCAGTGCATGCGCAAGAACGGGATGCCCGACTTCCCGGACCCGCAGCCGGGCAGCGGCGAGGGGATGTTCCCGGGCATCGATCGCAACGATCCCGCGTTCGGCAAGGCGTCCGAGGCGTGCCAGCACATCCTGGCCGGGAGCGACCAATGAGACGCGCGACCCGCCGGGTGATCATCGCGGGCGCGGTGCTGGCGGCCGGCGCCGTCGTCACCGCGGCGGCGCTCGGCTTCGGCGGCTCGGCACCGCAGGTCGAGGCGTCCAGCACCGGGCTGCCGCCGGCCACCGCCGAGATCACCGAGGGCACGCTGACCCAGACCCAGTCGGTCGCCGGCACGCTGTCGTACGGGCCCGTGACGCCGCTGACCGGCAAGGCCGACGGCACGATCACCTGGCTCCCCCAGCCGGGTGCGGTGATCAAGCCCGGCGATCCGGTCTACAAGATCGACAATGACCCGGTGCAGCTGTTCACCGGCAAGCTGCCGCCGTACCGGACCCTGAGCGAGGGGGACTCGGGAGCGGACGTGAAGCAGCTGGAGAAGAACCTCAAGGCCCTTGGCTACAAGGAGATCCAGGTCGACTCCTATTTCGGCTCGTCGACCACTGAGGCGGTCTACGACTGGCAGGATGATCATGGCCTGCCGGAGAACGGCGAGGTGGCCCCGGGCCAGTACGCGGTCGCCACCGGCCCGATCCGGGTCACCGAGGTCAAGACCACGGTCGGCGCCGGGCTCGCGCCGGGAGCCGAGGTGCTCGGCTACACCGGCACCGAGAGGGTGGTCGAGATCGACCTGCCCGTGGACAAGCAGCAGTACGTCGAGGTCGGCAACCCGGCCACCGTCGTGCTGCCGAACGGCTCGAAGGTCAAGGGCACGGTGAGCGAGATCGGCGCCGTGGCCAGCACCGACGAGGAGGGCGACACGACGATCCCGGTCACGGTGACGATCAAGGACCAGAAGGCCCTCGGCACTCTGGAGGCGGCGCCGGTCACGGTCCAGTTGATCACCGGCAAGGCGACCGACGTGTTGATCGTCCCGGTCACCGCCCTGGTCGCCCTGTCCGGCGGCGGCTACGGCGTCCAGGTGGTCGACGGCGGCCAGGTCGACTACGTCGAGGTGAAGACGGGCATGTTCGCCGGCGGCATGGTGGAGATCAGCGGCTCCGGCCTCACCGCCGGGACGGTCGTCGGGGTGGCGTCATGATCACCCTGCCGGCGGCTCCGGTGGTCCGGCTGGACGAGGTGTCGAAGACGTACGAGGGCGGGGTCGTCGCGCTGGACCGGGTCTCCCTGGAGATCGGAGCCGGCGAGCTGATCGGCATCGTCGGGCCGTCCGGCTCCGGCAAGTCGACGATGCTCAACATCCTCGGCACGCTGGACCGGCCGACCTCCGGCGAGGTCGACCTCGCCGGCTACCGGGTCCGCCGGCTCTCCGACCGGCAGCTGTCGGTGCTGCGCGCGCTGACGATCGGCTTCATCTTCCAGCAGTTCCATCTGGCCGCCGGGGTGCCGGCGATCGACAACGTGGCCGACGGGATGCTGTACGCCGGCGTACCGCGACGGATCCGGCTGGACCGGGCCGAGCGGGCCCTGCACCGGGTCGGCCTGGGCCACCGCATCGATCACCGGCCGCACGAACTGTCCGGCGGCGAACGGCAGCGGGTCGCGATCGCGCGGGCCGTGATCGGGGATCCACCCCTGCTGCTGGCCGACGAACCGACCGGAAACCTGGACACCGCGGCCGGTACCGGCGTGATGACGCTGCTGCGCGAGCTGCACGAGGGCGGCACCACGGTCGTGATCATCACCCACGACCGGGACATCGCCGCGTCGCTGCCGCGCCGGGTCGAGATGCGCGACGGTCAGCTGATCGCCGACGCCCGTACCGAAGGAGCACGATCATGATCAACGACGGCACCCCGGGCCCGGCCCGACTGTCGCCGGCCGGCCTGAGCCTCGGCGACCTGGTCCGGGTCGGCGGCGCGGGCCTGCGGGCGCGGCCGACCCGGATCCTGCTCTCCGCGCTGGGGATCGCGATCGGCATCGCCGCGATGATCTCGGTGATCGGCATCTCCAGCTCCAGCCGGGAGGACTTCAACCGCCAGATCGCCGAGCTGGGCACCAACCTGCTCACCGTCAGCCCGGGCCAGAACCTGTTCGGCGAGCAGTCCCACCTGCCCGTCGAGTCGACCGCCATGATCGACAACATCGGTCCGGTCGAGTCGGTCAGCGCCACCGGGGTGATCAGCGGCGCGAAGGTCTACCGCAACGATCTGGTGCCGGAGGCCGAGTCGGGCGGGATCAGCGTGGTCGCAGCCAAGCCCGGACTGCTGACCACCCTCGGCGGCGAGCTGGCCGCCGGGACCTTCCTCGACGAGGCCACCGAGGGCTACCCCGTCGTCGTGCTCGGCGCGACCGCCGCCGAACGGCTCGGCGTCGGGTCGGTCGGGCCGGATCAGCAGGTCTACCTCGGCGGGCAGTGGTTCACGGTGATCGGCATCCTGGCGCCGGTCACGCTGTCGCCCGAGTTCGACACGGCCGCAATCGTCGGCTGGACCGGGGCGATCGAGCTGCTCGGCTTCGACGGCTACCCGACCACGATCTACACCCGGGCCGCGCAGCCGTACGTCGAGGAGGTCCAGGCCGTACTCGGCAACACCGCCAACCCGGCGGCGCCGAACGAGGTCGACGTCTCCCGGCCCTCGGACGCGCTGGCCGCCCAGCAGGCCGCCGACACGACCCTGAACAGCCTGCTCCTCGGCCTCGGCGCGGTGGCGCTGCTGGTCGGCGGGATCGGGGTCGCCAACACGATGGTGATCTCGGTGCTGGAACGCCGCGGCGAGATCGGTTTGCGGCGGGCCCTCGGGGCGACCCGGGGCAGCATCCGGTCCCAGTTCCTCGTCGAGGCGCTGCTGCTGTCCGCGATCGGCGGCGCCGCCGGGCTGCTGCTCGGTATCGGGGTGACCGCCACGTACGCCAACCTGCAGGGCTGGCCGACCGTGGTGCCGCCGTGGGCGATGGGACTCGGCCTCGGCGCGACCCTGGTGATCGGCTGCCTGGCCGGGCTCTACCCCGCCGTCCGGGCCTCCCGGCTGTCGCCGACCGAGGCGCTCACCGCCCCGTGATCAGGTCCCGGCGGTCAGCCGCCGGCGACCGCGGGGATGATCGAGATCTTGGCGTCGTCGGAGACCTTGGCGTCCAGGCCGCCGACGAACCGGACGTCCTCGTCACCGACGTAGACGTTGACGAAGCGGCGCAACTCGCCGGCCTCGTCGACGACGCGTTCCTTGATCCCGGGGTGGGCCGACTCCAGCGAGTCGAGCACCTCGGCCAGGGTCGCGCCGTCGGCGGTGACCTCCTTGGCGCCGCCGGTGTAGGTCCGGAGGATGGTCGGGATGCGTACCGATGCCGTCATGGACGCTCATCCTTCCAGAAATCTTCGAACGCCTCATAACGCGGCGGGATGGTGGTCTTCGGGCCGACCTTGTCGGCGACCGCGTCCAGCGTCTTCAGCCCGTCGCCGGAGTTGATCACGACGGTCTCGGCCTCCGGGTCCAGGACGCCGTCGGCGATCAGCTTCGCGGTCACGCCGACGGTCACGCCGCCCGCGGTCTCGGCGAAGATCCCCTCGGTCCGGGCCAGCCGCTGGATGTTGGCGACCACGGTCTCGTCGTCGACGTCGGCGATCACGCCGCCGGTGCGGCGCACGGTGTCCAGCACGTACGGGCCGTCGGCCGGGTTGCCGATCGCGAGCGACTTGGCGATCGTGTCCGGCTTCACCGGGCGGACCACGTCGTGGCCGGCCCGGTAGGCCTGCGCGATCGGCGAGCAGCCGGTGGCCTGGGCCCCGAAGATCTTGTACGGCTTCTCGTCGACCAGCCCGAGCTTGATCAACTCCTGCAGGCCCTTGTCGATCTTGGTCAGCTGGGAACCGGAGGCGACCGGGATGACGATCTGGTCCGGGATCCGCCAGCCCAGCTGCTCGACGATCTCGTACGCCAGCGTCTTGGAACCCTCGGCGTAGTAGGGCCGCACGTTGACGTTGACGAACGCCCAGCCCTCCTCTTCGCCGGCGATCTCGCTGGCCAGCTTGTTCACGTCGTCGTAGGTGCCCTCGATCGCGATCAAGGTCGTGTCGTAGACGGCCGAGGCCAGGATCTTCTGCCGCTCCAGGTTCTCCGGGACCAGCACGACGGACCGGATGCCGGCCCGGGCGGCGGCCGCGGCGACCGCGTTCGCCAGGTTGCCGGTGGACGGGCAGGCCAGCACCTTCAGGCCCAGTTCGCGCGCCGCGGACAGGGCGACCGCGACCACCCGGTCCTTGAACGAGTGGGTCGGGTTGCCGGAGTCGTCCTTCACCCAGAGCTGCCGCAGACCAAGATCATCGGCGAGGTTGCGCGCGTCGACCAGCCGGGTGAAGCCGGGGTCGGTGGACCGGAAGGTGGCGATGTCGGCCGGGACCGGCAGCAGCGGCGCGTACCGCCAGATGCTCTTCGGGCCGGCCTCGAGGTCGGCCCGGGTCACGGCCGGGAACTCGTACCCGACCTCGAGCGGGCCGAAGCACTCCACGCAGGCATAGAACGGGCCCAGCGGGCCGGTGGCGCCACAGGCCCGGCAGATCAGATGGGTGGCGTTGCCGAAAGCTCCGGGTCGACAGCCGGCGGGTGCTTCGGTGGCGGTAGCCGTGGTCACGCGATCACGTCCTTCGTCATCTTTCTCGGTCGACTGTCGCCGAGTCGGAAGTGGCACCGTGTCCGTCGGTCGGCCGGTTGCCGGGGAGTCTCAGGGCCGAATCCCTCATCCCCTCTTGATGAGTGCCCCGTATGAAGGAGCGATTGTCAGCGTAAGGTCCGAGACGGAGGAATCCCGAATCCTTTCTCGGATCGCAAGACCAGTGCCCACATGGTGGACCAGGCGGCGGAGCGGAGGGCCGATGGAGCTGCGATATCAGCTGCGCCGGATCGGCAACGCGATCAATCTGTCCACGCCGTTCGGGCTTTTGGCGGCCCGCATCGGCGGTGCCCGGGTGACCTCGGGCCCGCGCGGGCTGCTGCTGGCGGAGGGGTACCGGCTCGGCTTCCCGTACGCGGCGGCCTTCACGGTCGGCAACGTCGTCATCGCGCGGGAGAGCTGGGACGAGCAGTTGCGCCGCAACCCGCGGCTGCTCGAGCACGAGGAGGGCCACACCTGGCAGTGGCTCTACTGCCTCGGCCTGCCGTTCCTGCTCGCGTACTCGGCCTGTCTGGGCTGGTCGATGCTCTGCACCGGCGACCGCGCCCTCGGCAACTTCTTCGAGCGGCAGGCCGGCCTGGAGAGCGGCGGGTACGTCAGTCCGCCAGCAACCACCTGACCAGCTCGAGCGAGCCCGCCCAGGGCTGTCCGTCCTCGTCCATCACCCAGGCCATGGTCTGCGCGATGGTCCAGCCCTTGGCGCGGTCGCGGTCCAGGCCGAGGTCGCCGCAGAGCCGGTCCAGCCGTCCCACCGCCTCGGCCCGGGAGAAGCCGAGTTCGCCGGAGCGGACGATCGGCGCGACCGCGAACTCGCGCTCGCCGAGCAGCGGTTTCGGGTCGATCAGCAGCCACGGCTCCCGTTCCGCAGCCAGCACGTTGTCGCCGTGCAGGTCCTGGTTCACCAGCACCTGCTCCCCCTGGCTGCCGGGCAGCCAGGCGAGCAACTCCAGGGCGGCGTCGAGCAGGCGGCGGTCGTAGGCGCGGCCGGACTCCTGCCACTCCCGCGGCAGGTCGTCGAGCCAGAGCCGGGACTCCTCGGCCAGGGTGTCGAACGGTCCGTCGGCCGTGATCCAGAGCCGCGGCAGCAGCTCGATCAGGACGTCGAGCGCCACCGTCGGACCGGCGGCGGCCAGCGTTGTTCCGGGCTCGCAGCGCTCCAGCAGCATGGCCCAACCGGTGTCGTCGCGGTCCAGCAGGCGAATCGCGCCGTTGCCGTTCCAGGCGGCCAGTGCATCGGGCTCGTACCGGGCCTCGCGGTGGGGTTTCGAGATCTTCAGGACCGCGGGCGTGCCGTCGGCCCTGGTCACGGAGCGGACCTCGCCCGCCGAACCGCCGGGCAGGCGTGGGCCGAGGGTCAGTTGCCAGAGGTCGGCCAGTTCGGCCGCGTACGCACTCAACGGGCCCGCCCTCCGGCAAGCTCAGCGAGGAGTCAAGCGTCGATGTTGAGGTCGATGCCGAGCCGGCGGGCCGAGCGCTCGCGCTGGCGGTTGGCCCGCAGCCGGCGCAGCCGCTTCACCAGCAGCGGATCGTGGGCCAGGGCCTCCGGACGGTCGATCAGAGCGTTCAGCACCTGGTAGTAGCGGGTCGCGGACAGGCCGAAGCGTTCCCGGATCGCCTGCTCCTTGGCGCCGGCAAATTTCCACCACTGGCGCTCGAAGGCCAGGATGTCGGAATCGCGTTCGCTCAACGTCTCCGTGGGGTCGACGGGGTGTTGCTGGGGATTCGTCGCGGCGACCATGTTCCTCATAGTAGGGCGGAATCACAGCCATGTCATTCACCGCGCCGTGGCCCCCGCGAGCCCCGGAATCCCGGCGAAACCGGGCCGGGACGTCCGCGACGGCCGTGGCCGAGCGTAGCAAGCGGTTCCCAAGTCCGCCTCACCCGAGCACCACAGACGGTCCGGATGCGGTTTGATGGTGGGCATGACGGATCGCATCGGGTGGGGGATTCTCGGGGCCGGCCACATCGCCGGCGTGTTCGCGTCCGACCTGGCGCTGCTCCCGGACGAGGCCGAACTGGTCGCCGTCGGGTCACGCTCCAAGGAGAAGGCCGACGCCTTCGCCCGCCAGCACGGCTTCGCCCGCTCGTACGGTTCCTATGCCGAACTGGCCGCCGACCCGGACGTCGACGTGGTCTACATCGCGTCCGTCCACAGCGACCACTTCGAGTCGACCCGGATCTGCCTGGAAGCCGGCAAGTCCGTCCTGATCGAGAAGCCGATCACCGTTTCCGAGCCGCGCGCCAAGGTGCTGATCGCCTGGGCCCGCGAGCGTGGGCTGTTCCTGATGGAAGCCCTGTGGACCCGGACCAACCCGCTGATCCGGCAGGCCGTCGACCTGGTCGCCGCCGGTGAGATCGGCCAGATCAAGCACATCTCGGCCTCGTTCGGGTTCGCCTTCGACGGTCCGGACTCGCACCGGCTGCTGGACCCGGAGCAGGCCGGCGGCGGCGTGCTCGACCTCGGCGTCTACCCGGTCCACCTGACCGAACTGTTCCTCGGCGAGCCGGACCGGGTGATCGGGTACGGCAACCTCACCAAGTCCGACGTCGACACCCACGCCTCCGCCCTGCTCGGCTACTACCCGCGCGACGGCCGTCCGGCCGCGACGGCATCGGTGACCTGCAGCCTGGAGGCCAACCTGCCGACCCGGCTGGAGATCTTCGGGACCAACGGCCAGTTGATCATCGACGAGTTCATCCGGCCGCCGGAACTGGCCCTGCGCCGCGGCACCGACCGGGACGCCAAGCCGGAGATCCTGATCGGCCAGTGGCCGGGCGGCGGCTACACGTTCCAGGCGCAGGAGGTCATGCGTTGTCTGCGGGCCGGCGAGCAGTTCTCGCCGATGGTGCCCTGGGAGTCGACGCTGGCCAGCATGCGCACCCTTGACCGTTGGATCGCGGGCGTCGAGGTCGCCCAGCCCTGATGACGACTGAACTCGCCATGATCAAGAGACTGACCGGAACCATCCAGCCGTACCCGTGGGGATCCAGCACCGCGATCCCGGAATTCCTGGGTACGACGCCGTCCGGGGAACCGCAGGCCGAGCTCTGGCTGGGCGCGCACCCGCAGGGCCCGAGCTGGGTCGGCGACCCCGACTCCGGCGACCGGGAGGTTCTGGCCGACCATCTCGCCGCCGCGCCGGCGGACCGGATCGGGGCGGCCTCGGTCGAGCGGTTCGGCCCGCGACTGCCGTACCTGATGAAGGTGCTGGCGGCCGCCCGCCCGCTGTCCCTGCAGGCACATCCGTCGCGGGAGCAGGCCGAGATCGGCTTCGCCCGCGAGGAGGCGGCCGGGATCGACCGGGACGCCCCGAACCGGACCTACCGGGACGACTGGCCGAAGCCGGAGGCGTTCTGCGCGCTGGCGCCGGTGCAGGCCCTGTGCGGGTTCCGCGACCCGGTGCAGACGTACGGGTTCTTCGAGCGGCTCGGCGTCGACTCGGCGCTGGAACTGGTGGCGCCGCTGGCCGACGGCGGCCCGGAGGCGCTGGCCGAGGTGTTCGGCCGGGTGCTCCGGCTGCCGAAGGAGTCCCGCGGCATCGTCGACGAGGTGGTCGCGGCCGCGACCGACGGCCGGGAGCGTGACCTGGACGAGTTCGGCACCACCGCGGTCGAGCTGGCCACCCACTATCCCGGCGACCCGGGCGTGATCGCCGCGCTGCTGATGAACCGGGTCAACTACGGCCCGTACGAGGCGATCTTCCTGCCGGCCGGCAATCTGCACGCGTACCTGAGCGGCACCGGGGTGGAGATCATGGCCAACTCCGACAACGTGCTGCGCGGCGGCCTGACCTCGAAGTACCTCGACGTCGACGAGTTGATCACCGTGCTCGACTTCACACCGCGCCCGGTCGAACTGGTGCCGGTCGTCGAGGAGTCGCCGGGTCTGTTCCGGTACCGGACCCCGGCGCCGGAGTTCGGACTCTGGCGGCTGGAACCGACCGACGCCACGATTCCCTTGCCGGCCGGCGATTCCGGGCGGGTCGTCCTGGCCGCCCGGGGCACCGTGGTGATCACCGGCGGCGGCCAGGAGCTCAGCCTGACCCGCGGCGAGGCAGCGTTCGTCCCGGCCGACGCGGGAGAGCCGAAGCTGACCGGCTCCGGAATCGCGTTCGTCGGCGGTCCCGGCCTCTAATCTCGTACCAGCGGGCAATCGAGCCATCGACGGAGAGGCGGGGCCGTGACCGAACCCATCCCGGTGATCAGGAAGCTCGAACGCGCGCTGGCCGACGACGACTTCTCCTGGTCGTTGATCTTGGTCGGCGAGGACCAGACGGACAAGCTCGCGACGCTGACCGGCGAGCTGCGCGGCGGCTACTCCGAGACCGGCGACGGCAAGCAGATCAGCTCCGGCTTCTCGTACTGGGGCATCGGACCGACCATCGCCTGGGCGCACGCCTGCAGTGACCCGTTCTATCTGGTGATGAAGGCCGGTACGGAGTCGTTCCTCCGGCACTGGCGCAAGCTCCGGCGGCACATCGACGGCGACGGCTACCACTTCGTCAGCCTCGGCGTCGGCACCGGGCAGAAGGACCGGACCATCCTGGAGGACCTGCACCGGGCCCGGTCCGACATCTACTACCTGCCGGTCGACATGAGCTCGGAGATGCTCCGGCTGGGCACGCTCGAGCCGTTGCGCGGGATCAGGTTCCCGATGGCCCAGGTGCTGCCGATCCAGCTCGACTTCTCGATCGCCGACAACCTCGACGAGCTGCGCGAGATGCTGGACCGGCTGGTCGACGACGAGCCGGTGCTCTACGCGCTGACCGGCAACACGCTGGCCAACTTCGAGAACGACGAGGAGGCGCTGGCCACGATCACCCGCGCCCTGCGCCCGCAGGACCGGCTGCTGCTCGAGGTCGCGACGACGAACCGGATCGACGAGGACGCCGCGGCCGAGGCCGCCGACGAGTATCACGAGACCCGGGCCTTCGCGGAGTTCGTCACCAGCGCGCTGCGCTACAACACGAACCTGCAGGTCGATCATGAGCGGGTGAAGTTCCGCGGCTTCATCGAGGACGACGACGCGCTGCTGGTCAAGGTGCTGTACGAGAACGACACCGACGCCGAGATCCGGATGGAACTGCCGGACCACACCGAGCTGGCGCTGCCGATCGGCGACACGATCCGGCTCTACACGACCCGGAAGTTCTCCGCCGAGCGGCTGGACCGGCTGCTCGCCGCCTGCGAGCTGACGCTGGTGGAGAGCGCGCACTCCCAGTTCCGGCACACCCGCCGGCCGACCCCGTTCGGCCTGGACCTGCTGCTGCTCGCGCCGAAGGGAGCCCAGGGCGTCCGGCGTACCGTCGCCGACGAGATGTGGGACCGTCCGTGATCGACGCGTCGCTGCGCCGGACCGCGGTCACCGTGCTGACGTACGGGCTGCTCGGGGTGGCGTTCGTGCTCGGCGTGATCTGGTTCTTCGTGCCGGAGAACAACCGCTGGGAGCCCGCGGTCAACACGCTGACCCTGGTGGCCGGGCTGACCGGCATCTTCGTCGACCGGCTGTCCCGGGAGGCAGACCGGCGCCGCGAGGTGCTCGCCGCGGTGACCGACGAACTCGCCGTCAACGAGCGGCTGCTGGGCGACGAACGGTTCTCCGGCGCCGGCCGGAGGCGGCAGATCTATCCCCGGCTGGTCGTCTCGGCGGTCGACGTGGCGCTGGTGTCCGGGGTCCTGGCGGGGCCGCGGGACAGCGAGCTGGTCACCCTGCTGCACCGCTGGCGCGACACCGTGCACGAGCTGAACCGGAGGCTCGACCTGACCGAGTTCCGGACCTTCTCGGAGTCGATCTCCGACGAGGAGCTGGCGAGCTACCAGCGGGCGCTGCAACGCGAGAACAGCTTCCTGGCCGCGACCCGGGAGCAACTGGCCCAGCTCACCGAGCGGTTGCCGGCCAGGGGCTAACCCCACCCCGAAGACGCCGGTCGCCCTCAGCGCATCCGCGGGCCGGAATCCCTACCGTCGAAGGGATTCCAGAACTCCGCGTGAAGGGAACCCCCGGATGTCGATCACCGAGACCACGGCCGCTCCGCGACTCGCTGGCGGCACGCCGAGCCGCCGGTTCGTCCAGTTCGGCGTGCTCACCCTGCTGCTCAGTTGGCTCCCCTGGGCCGCCCTCGGGATGGTCGGTGTCGACATCGGCACCGGCGCCGGGCAGCTGGCCTTCGGGGTGGCCGCCAGCGGCCCGTCGCTGGCGGCGTTGATCTTGTGGCTGCGATTCCGGCAGGAGCGACGGCGGACCGGGCCGATCACCTGGTACGGGATCGTCGCCGGCCTCGCGCTCGGCGCCGTCGCCCCGGTGATCGCCGCCCTGATCATCCACGGCGGCAACCTGTCGCTGCTCGGAGCACACGCCGTCACCGTCACCGCGAGCGTCGGCGGCCCGCTGGCCGTGCTCGCGTACACCCTGGTCGCCGGGCCGCTGGCGGAGGAGTTCGGCTGGCGCGGCTGGCTGCAGCCGCGGCTGCGGCAGCGGTGGTCGCGAGCCCTGACCGCGCTCGTCCTGGGCGCGGCCTGGGCGCTCTGGCACGTGCCCCTCTTCCTGCTGCCCGGCACCGGCCAGCACGAGACCGGCCTGCTGTCCCTCGGTGCGGCCGCCTTCTTCGTCTCGATGATCCCGTTCAGCTACGTGATCCTGTACGCCACCGAACACCTCCGTGGCGGCGTCTGGGCCGCCGTCGCCGCCCACGCCGGCTTCAACGCCGCCGGCGCCCTGTTCCCCGCCGACGGCGACCTCGCGACCATGATCGAACTCGGCGCCATGATCATCCTCGCCGCCCTCGTCGCCCTCATGACCCGTCGCGAATCCACGGACCCGGCCCAGTGGCGACCTGCAGAATAAGTACATCAGGCAGTGTGGTTGAAGTACATTCAACTCTGTGGAATCGGAACATCAGGAATGGATGACCTATCGACCCAGAATGGTCGACAACCTCCTGCGGGAACTCATCGAGGATTTCCCCGCGGTGGTGATCACCGGACCTCGGGCGACGGGTAAGACGACGACGGCGGCCCGATTGACGCGGAGCATCGTCCGACTGGATCGGGCGATCGAAGCGGCTGCGTTCCGTGCCGATCCGGACTCCGCCCTCGCCCAGCTGGCTGAGCCGGTCCTCGTCGACGAGTGGCAGGTCGTTCCCGGAATCCTGGGAGCCGTCAAGCGATCGGTCGATCAGGATCCACGACCGGGGCGTTTCCTGATCACGGGTTCGGTCCGGGCCAGTCTGGCAGCCGAGACCTGGCCGGGCACCGGCCGCGTGATCACAGTACCCATGTTTGGAATGACCGTCGCCGAATCGATGGATTTCACCGTTGGCCGATCCTGGATCGACAGAGTAGCCGAATCCGGAGGCGGCGGGCTGACCATGCCCGCCCAGACACCAGACCTGGCCGGCTATCTCGACCTGGCGCTGGGCAGTGGGTTCCCCGAGCCGCTGCTCCGCCTGCCTGTCCGAAGTGTCGGCCGATGGTTGGAGAGCTACGTCGAGCAGCTCATCACTCGCGATGCGCCGGATCTCGACCCTGGCCGCGATCCCGACCGGCTGCGCCGCTACTTCGAGGCCCTCGCCCTCAACACCGCAGGATTCGTCGACCAGATCACGGTCGCCGAGGCGGCCGGCGTGGACAAGCGAACGGCCTCCGCGTACGAGCAACTGTTGCGCAACCTGCTCGTCGTTGAAGCGTTGCCCGCCTGGACGACCAATCGTCTGAAGCGCCTGGTGCGTGGCCCCAAACGGCATCTGACCGACGTCGCGCTGCTCGCCGGTGCGACCGGAGTCGACCGTCGCGCGGTGATGGCCGATGGTGACCTGCTGGGCCGGGTTCTCGAGAGCTTCGTCCTTTCGCAACTTCGTGCCGAGCTACCGATCAGCCGAGCCCGACCTCGCCTTTATCACCTTCGCCAGGAGCAGGGTCGCCACGAAGTCGACATCGTGATCGAGTTGGGCGGGCAGAAGATCATCGGGATTGAGGTCAAGGCCGGCGCGCCAAAGGCTTCGGAAGGACGACATCTGGCCTGGCTTCGCGACGAGTACGGTGATCGCTTCCTGGCCGGCATCATCCTGCACTCCGGGCCGATGACCTATCAGTTGGGCGACCGGATCACCGCCGTGCCCATCGCCGGCCTGTGGGGGCCCGACTCATGATGACGGCTCGGGGTCGAGCGGGAGCACTTCATGATCAGCGGGCGGGGCGTCCCCGTGACCGAGCACCAGGAGCACCTGCTCACCGTACTTGGCCAGCTTGTTCTCCCCCACCCCGCTGATCGTGCCCAGCTCGGCGAGTGAGCTCGGGGCGCGGGTGGCGATCTCGCGCAGGGTCGCGTCGTGGAAGATCACGTACGCGGGCAGGCCCTGCTCCTTGGCGACACCGGCCCGCCAGGCCCGGAGCTGCTCGAAGATCGGGGCGGCGGCCTCGTCGAGTTCGACCGCGGGCGCCTTGCCGGAGGAGGTACGGGTCCGGGTGCGAGCCTGCTTCGGCGGGTCGCGGCGCAGCGAGACGGTCCGGTTCTCGTACAGCACGCCGCGGCTGGCCTCGGTCAACAGGAACGTCTGATAGGTGCCCTCGACGGCGAGCAGGCCCTGGGCCAGCAGCTGCCGGATCACGGTCCGCCAGTCCGCCTCGGTCAGCTCGGTGCCGACCCCGAAGACCGAGAGTTGATCATGGGAGAACTGCTCCACCTTCGGGGTCCGGCGGCCGAGCAGGATGTCGACGATCTGGCCGGCGCCGAAGCGCTGCCGCCGTTCCTTGTCCAGCCGGTAGACCGTGGACAGCACCTTCTGCGCAGCGACCGTGCCGTCCCAGGTCTCCGGCGGAGTGAGGCAGGTGTCGCAGTTGCCGCAGGGCTCGCCGCGCTGACCGAAGTACGCCAGCAGCTGGGTGCGCCGGCACTCCACCGTCTCGCACAGCGCCAGCATCGCGTCCAGGTGCTGCGACAGCCGGCGCCGGTGCGCGGCGTCGCCCTCGGACTCGTTGATCATCTTCCGCTGCTGGACCACGTCGGAGAGCCCGTACGCGAGCCAGGCGGTGGACGGCAGCCCGTCGCGGCCGGCCCGGCCGGTCTCCTGGTAGTAGCCCTCGACCGACTTCGGCAGGTCGAGGTGTGCCACGAACCGTACGTCGGGCTTGTCGATGCCCATCCCGAACGCGATCGTCGCGACCATGATCACGCCGTCCTCGCGGAGGAACCGGGCCTGGTTCTCGCTGCGGGTCCGCGCGTCCAGCCCCGCGTGGTACGGCAGTGCTGTGTAGCCCTGCCCCACCAGGAATTCCGCCGTCTTCTCGACCGACGCGCGGGACAGGCAGTAGACGATCCCGGCGTCGCCGGCGTGCTCGGTCTTGAGCAGGTCGATCAGCTGGCGGCGAGGCTCGTTCTTCGGCGCGATCCGGTACTGGATGTTGGGCCGGTCGAAGCTGGCCACGAAGTGCCGCGCCTCGGTCAGGTCGAGCCGGGAGGCGATCTCGGTCCGGGTCGCCTCCGTGGCGGTCGCGGTCAGCGCGATCCGCGGAATGTCCGGCCAGCGCTCGTGCAGCGAGGACAGGGCCAGGTAGTCCGGCCGGAAGTCGTGCCCCCACTGGGCGACACAGTGCGCCTCGTCGATCGCGAACAGTGCGATGCTGCCGCGGTCCAGCAGCCGCAGCGTCGACTCGACCCGGAGCCGCTCCGGCGCCAGGTAGAGCAGGTCCAGCTCGCCGGCGACGAAGGCCGCCTCGGTGTCCCGCCGCTCCTCCGGCCCCTGGGTCGAGTTGAGGAAGCCGGCCCGGACGCCCAGCGCGCGGAGGGCGTCGACCTGGTCCTGCATCAGCGCGATCAGCGGCGACACGACGACCCCGACACCGGGCCGGGCCAGCGCCGGGATCTGGTAGCAGAGCGACTTGCCGCCGCCGGTCGGCATCAGCACCAGCGCGTCCCCGCCGCCGGTGACGTGCTCGATGATCTCGGCCTGGTCGCCGCGGAACGCGTCGTAGCCGAAGACCCGGTTCAGCACCTCGATCGGCTTGGTCGCGACAGGAAGCATCACCCGATCGTAGGCTCTCCTCGCCGGTGCCGGGCCCCCAACACCGCCGTACGGACGACACCGGCGCAGGATCGACAACACTCACCACCCCGTCGACTGGCCGTCATGTCGAGTTCGGGTGGCTGTGGCCGGGACCGGTCACGGTGGCCTCGTGACGATGATCGCGCGCGGGGCGCTGGTGTTGATCATGACCATAGGCCTTTCCCTGTGGGGGATCGGGCCGTCGACCGGTGAGCCGAGATCGGGTCGGTTCGACCTGCAGGCGCACCGGGGCGGGCTCGGCCTGACCGTGGAGAGCACGATCGCGAGCTTCTCCCGGGCCCTCGAGCTCGGCGTGAGCACGCTGGAACTGGACGTCCAGATCACCGAGGACGGGCACGCCGTGGTCACCCACGACCGGAAGGTGTCCGGGACGAAGTGCCGCGACACGGCCCCGTACACGAAGGGGGATCCGGAGTTCCCGTACGTCGGGAAGTGGGTCAAGGACCTCACCCTGGCGCAGGTACGGCAGCTCGACTGCGGCAGCCAGCGGCTGGCCGAACATCCCGGCCAGGCCCTCGACCCGGGCGCCCGGATGCCGGAGTTGCGGGACGTGTTCGCGCTGGTCAAGGCCTACCGGGCGCATCAGGTCAAGCTCAACATCGAGACCAAGGTCGAGGCCGGGGCGCCGCAGGAGACCGCGCCGCGGGAACAGTTCGTCCAGGTGGTCGCCGCCGAGGTGCGACGGGCCCGGATCGCCCGCCAGGTGACGATCCAGAGCTTCGACTGGGGCGCGCTGATGCGGATGCGCGAGGTCGCGCCGTCGCTGCCGATCGTGGCGCTGACCAACCGCGACTTCCTGCAGACCGACCAGCCGGGCAGGTCGCCGTGGCTCGGCGGGATCGACATCGACGACTTCGACGGTGACCTCATCAAGGCGGTCAAGTCGTTCGACGCCGATGCGGTCTCGCCCGTGCACGGCTTCCCGCAGAACGGCAAGATCAGCGATCCGAACTACGAGCCGTACGTCGATCAGGCCATGGTCCGGTCGGCGCACCGGGCCGGGATCAAGATCGTTCCGTGGACCGTCGACGACCCGGCCACGATGGCCTCCTTGATCAAGCTCGGCGTGGACGGCATCATCACCGACTACCCGGACCGGCTGCGCACCGTCCTCGATGATCAAGGAATCCGGCTGCCCCGCAGCTACCGGGCGCCGAAGGTCGAGCCGCTGCCGCAGGCCCATGCCCACAACGACTACGAGCACCTGAACCCGCTGACCGACGCGCTGGCTCGCGGCTTCACCAGCGTCGAGGCGGACGTCTGGCTGATCGACGGTGAGCTCCGGGTCGCCCATGATCAAGATCAGACCGAGCCGGGCGTGACCCTGGAGAAGCTGTACCTCGATCCGCTGGCCGAGCGGGCCGAACAGGGTCGCGGCAGCATCTACCCGGCCGTACCGGGCGCCGGCTTCCAGCTGTTGATCGACATCAAGAGCGACGGCCCGACGACGTACGCGGCGATCGACCGAGCGCTGCGCCAGTACGACGCGGTGTTCAGCCGGTTCACCGGGCGCGGCATCGAGGAGCGAGCGGTGACCGCGGTGATCAGTGGCAATCGGCCGCTGGCCGTGATGCAGCAGCAGCCGGACCGTTACGCCGGCTACGACGGCCGACTGTCCGACCTCGACTCCGGCTACGGTCCGGAACTGATGCCGCTGGTCAGCGACAACTGGACCAACCACTTCCGCTGGGACGGCACCGGCACCTTCCCGGCCGCGGAGCGGACCAAGCTGCGCACGATCATCGCCGACGCCCACCGGGCCGGCTACCGGGTCCGGTTCTGGGCCACCCCGGACCAGCCGGGCGCCGCCCGGGAGGCGCTCTGGCGGGAGCTGATCGCCGCCGGCGTCGACCACGTGAACACCGACGACCTGCACGGCCTGGAGCTGTTCCTCCGCGCGCGTTGAGCGGTCCGGCAGCGGTTAGGTACCCTTTTGGCGCCGTCCCCGGGACTCGCCGGGGAAAGCCGGCCGCGTTAGCTCAGTGGTAGAGCGTCGATCTTGTAAATCGAAAGTCGAGAGTTCGATTCTCTCACGCGGCTCAACCACCGGTCGACGCCGCCGTGGGGCGGGACTCGACCGGTCGTCGGTTAGTGTGCCGGGCACGTCGATGCCAGGAGGACCGGATGGCTGACCGCGACCGCGGCGAGGAGCCGGGCGGGGTCGTCGGCGCCGACGGCCGGCTCACGCCGCACCCGCGCCGGCCCGGTGACGCCTGGCCGACACTGCCCGAGCGACCCGACGAGCCCGACCACCAGTCCGGTGAGCCCGATGTCGGCAGCGGAGCGCGCGGAGCTCCAGGACTTGCTGGCGACGACGGAGGAGAGCCCGCTGGGCCGCTTTCTCAAGCGCTTCGTCTGGAAGCTCGCCGTCCCGCTCGCCCTGATCCCGGTCTTCGTGATCATCGGGCTCGCCCGGCTGGAAGCTGTCCGTCGGGGTGCTGACGGTGGAACTCCTCAAGGGCCGATCGGGCTATGAGGCGGCGACCGGTCTCTACCGTCCGCTCGACGTGCTGCTCCGGCTGGACGCCGCCGACCTGACCCGGTTCAGGTCGGTCTTCCTCTCCCTGCAGGCCGTCCCGTCCGTGGCCGTCCTGGCCACGCTGAGCGACGGAGCCGCCCTGGTGCCGGCCACGCGCGGGCTGGCGAACGCCGCCGGCGATCAGGCCGACCTGATTTCCGTACATTCGACGTCGAGCTCGATCGCGATCACGCGTCCGCCCGTGCCGCCGGCGGCCTTCGACGCCCTCGCCGAGCTGCCGCGGTTCGCCGACGCATCTCTTGCGCGGAACGGCGGTTCGGTGACGCTGCGGGCCACGCCGGCGAACGCGGACCGGACCTGCCGTACGGCAGCCAAGATCTTCGCCGCCCACCGGTTGGCCGTCCGGTTGAGCTACGTCACCGATCCCGGCCCTGACCCGGAGCCGAAGCCTTGTTGATCTTGATCGTGGGTACGGTCAGCGAATGGTGAAGCCGCCGTCCACGACGAGGTCGGCACCGTTGATCATGTCGGCGGCTCCGCTGGCCAGGAAGGCGGCGACGGCGGCGATCTCCTCCGGCTTGGCGAACCGGCCGACCGGGATCTCGGCCTGGTGCGCCTCGCCCTTCGGGTTGTCCCAGGCGTCGATGCCGAGCGGGGTCAGCACCACGGTCGGTGAGATCGAGTTCGCCGTCACTCCGCGCCCGGCCCATTCCAGGGCGAGCACCTTGGTCAGCCCGACCACACCGAACTTCGAGGCGCAGTAGGCCGCGTGTTCGGCGATCGCGACCGACGCGGCCTGGGAGGCCAGGTTGATGATCTTGCCGCGGCCGCGGTCCAGCATCCGCCGGCCCACCTCCCGGCACATCCGGTACGTCCCCGTCAGATTCACCGCCAGAGTGGCGTCCCAGCCCGTGTCGTCGAGCAGCTCGGCCGGCGCCAGCCGGGCGATCCCGGCCGAGTTGACCAGGATGTCCGGCACCCCGGCCCGCTCGACCGTCGCCGCCACGGCCGTCGCCACCGAAGCGCTCGACGCGACGTCGCACTGCAACGCCAGCGCCTCCGGCTGATCTTCGGCGCGGTCGGCATTGAGCTGGCCGGCCACCCCGGCGGCGGCCACCAGATCGCGGTCCAGCAGCACCACCCGCGCACCCGAAGCGGCGAACCGTTCGGCGATCGCGCGGCCGATCCCGGACCCGCCGCCGGTGATCACGGCGACCTTCCCGGTGAGCCGGACCTGCAGTTCGGAGACGTCGACGTCGATGTCGGTGATCAGTCCGCTCACTGGCCGGCTTCCTTCTGCCCCGGAATTCCTTCGTAGGCGATGTTTCCGGTCTTCAGGTTCTTCTCGGTCAGTTCCGGCAGCCCGGCCAGGAACTCCTGCCGCTTGGTCACCACGTGCTCCGTCGCCACGTCGACGTTCTCGGTGGTGATCTTGGCCATGATGTACGTCGGCTTGGCATCCACCTGATCACCGCGCGCGATCGCGGCCGCGACGGCCAGGCCGGCGGACAGCTCGACGGTGCCGTTCTGCAGCATGGTGCCGATGAACTCGCCGGACTTCACCGCGCGCAACCCGTCCTCGATGCCGTCGATCCCGACCACCGGAGTGTCGGTCATGCCGGCCTCCTTCAACGCCTGCAGGGCTCCCAGCCCCATGTCGTCGTTCTGCGAGACGACGCCGTCGATCTTGTCGCCGTGCGCGGAGATCCAGTTCTTCATCTTGTTCACCGCCTCGTCCCGCTTCCAGTTGGCGGTGTCCTGAGCGATCACCTTGATGTCCGGGTACTTCTTCAGCACGTTCTCGATCCCGGTCTGCCGGTTGATCTGGCCGGACTGCCCGAGCGGGCCCTGCAGCACGACGATGTTGCCCTTGCCGCCGAGCTCGTCGGCCATCATCTGCATCTCGCCCTCGCCGGCCAGCACGTCGTCCGGCTGCACGTCGCCGGAGATGTCGGGGTTGTTCAGCGACGCGTTCACCGCGATCACCGGGATGCCGGCCGCCTTCGCCGCGGCGACCTGCGGCTCCAGGGAGTCCGCCTGCACCGGGACGACGACGATCGCGTCCACCTTGGCGCTGATCAACTGGTCCATCTGGTTGGCCTGGGTGCTCACGTCGAGATTCGCCGCATTCCAGGCCAGCTCGATGTTGTTGGCCTTCGCGTAGGCCTCCATCCCCTCCTTGCCGGCGGTGATGAACGAGCTCATGTCGTAGACCGTGACGCCGATCCGGAGCGGCTTGGCGCCCCCGTCCGCACCACCCTGTTGATCACGGTTCGGGTCGCCGAGACCGCAGGCCGAGACGATCACCAGCGCACACGCGGTGATCACGGCCAGGACGAGCTTGCGCATGAGGAAACTCCTTTGTCGGTACGGAAAGCGCGCTTCGACGGGCTCAGGCCCTTCGACGGGCTCAGGGGACGGTTACTGGCGTCGGCGGGCGGTCCAGACATCCACCGCGACGGCGAAGACGATCAGCACACCCTTGATCACGTCCTGCCAGTACGAGGGCACCAGCAGGATGTCCAGCCCGTTGTTCAGCGTCTGGATCAGCAGCAGGCCGAGGGCGGTGCCCCAGATCGAGCCGCGGCCGCCCATCAGGCTGGCACCGCCGATCACGACGGCGGCGATGGCGTCGAGCTCGTAGCCCTGGCCGAGGTTCGGCGGGCCGGAGATCACCCGGGAGGCCAGCATCACGCCGGACAGGCCGGCCAGCGCCCCGGAGATCGCGTACACGCTGAACAGCACCCGCCGGGTGTTCACGCCGGCGATCTCGGCCGCGACCCGGTTGCCGCCGACCGCGTACACCCGCATGCCGTAGGCGGTCCGCCGCATCACGACGGCCAGGATCACGATCCCGGCGATCATCACCAGCACCGGCACCTGCAGCCCGAGGATCGTCGTGTTGGCGATGGCGCCGAACTCGGGCGGCAGCCCGTTGATCGGGGCGCCGCCGCCGATGGCGTACGCGGCACCGGAGCCTGCGGTGAGCATGCCGAGGGTGGTGATGAACGGTGGCACGTTGACCACCGACACGAAGAACCCGTTGATCGCCCCGGCCAGCAGGCCGACCGCGACCGCGGTCAGCACCGTCAACCAGACCTGCCCCGGATTCGCCTTGGCCACCGCGGCTCCGGTCATCGCGGCGACCGCGATCACGCTGCCGACCGAGAGGTCGATGCCGCCGGTCAGGATCACCAGGGTCTGGCCGAGCGCGATCAACGCGAACGGCGCCGCCGCGATCAAGATCGTGACCGCGTTGTCCACGCTGGAGAACCGGAGGCTGCGGTAGCTGAAGAAGCAGATCACCAGTACGACGACGATCAGCATCGCGTTGCGCAGCGCCAACTGCAGCCACCACTGCCGGGAGAACCGGCGGGCCTCGCCGCCGAGCAGGGTGTCCGGTGTGTCCGTGTCGGCGACCTCGGGCTCCGTGGCGAGCGCGGTCTTGGCGGGCTGGTTCATCGCACGTCCTCGGTGACTCGTTCGATCGGCTGATGGTCGAGATCGGCCGCCATCGCGAAGATCCGCGCCTGGGCGTCCGGGGCGGAGAGCTCGGTCCGGCTCAGCTCACCGGCGACTGCGCCGCGCCGCAGCACCAGCGCCCGATGGGAGAGGCCGAGGATCTCCGGCATGTCGGAGGAAGCCATGATCACGGCGACGCCGGCGGCGGCCAGGTCGGCGACGATCCGGTAGATCTCGGACCGGGCGCCGACGTCGACGCCGCGGGTCGGTTCGTCGAGCAGCAGCACGTTGATCTTGCCGGTCAGCCAGCGGGCCAACACGACCTTCTGCTGGTTGCCGCCGGACAGCGTGCCGACCTCCTGGCTGAGTCCGCGGGACCGGAGCCGGACCGACCGCATGGCCTCGCCGACCGCGCCGACCCGGTCCCGCCCGCGCAGCCAGCCGGCGATCGAGAACTGGCTCAGCCGGGGCAGGCTTCCGTTGTCCAGCACGGACATGCCGAGGATCGCGCCACCGGCCTTGCGGTCCTCCGGCACCAGGGCCAGCCCGTGCCGGATCGCCTCGGCCGGAGCGCCGCGGCGCAGCTCGTTCCCGTTGATCATGATCCGGCCGGCCAGCGTCCGCCGGGTGCCGAAGATCGCCTCCAGCAGTTCGGTACGGCCGGCGCCGACCAGACCGGCCAACCCGAGGATCTCCCCCTTGCGTACGGTGAGATCGACCGGCGCCGAGGCTCCCACGACCCGCAGCCCGGAGAGTTCCAGGACGGCGGGATCCGACGCGGCCGGCGACGGCGGCAGCTCCGGGAACAGGGTGCCCAGCTCGCGGCCGATCATGGCGGTGACGATGTCGGCGTCGGACACCTCGTCGATCGCCTCGTCCAGGATCAGGCTGCCGTCCCGGAGCACCACGACCCGATCGGCCAGGGCCCGGATCTCGGCCATCTTGTGGGTCGTGTAGACCATCGCGACACCTTGATCACGGAGCCGGCGGACCACCCGGTAGAGCTGCTCCACCTCCCGCTCGGAGATCGCCGAGGTCGGCTCGTCGAGCAGCAGCACCTTGGCGCCGGTCCTGGTCGCCTTGACGATCTCGACGATCTGCTGCAGGCCGACCGGCAGGCTGGCCATCCGAGCGGTCACCCGGAGCTCGACGCCGAACTCGTCCAGCGCCCGCTGTGCCTCCTTGATCATCGCCCGGCGGTCCAGCAGGCCGAACCGGCGCAGCTCGCGGCCGACGAACAGGTTCTCGTACACGGTCAGCTCGGGGATCGAGGCGAGTTCCTGCGGGACGATCGCGACGCCGGCCCGGTGCGCGTCGGCGACGCTGCCGGCATGCAGTTCCCGGCCGTCGATGATCACGCTGCCCCGGTCCGCCCGGTACTGCCCCGACGCGATCTTCATCAGCGTCGACTTGCCGGCCCCGTTCTCGCCGGCCAACGCGGTGACGGTGCCGTGCTCGAGGTCCAGGCTGATCCCGGCCAACACGGGAACGCCGCCGAAGCCCTTCGTCACGTCCCGGCACCGCAGCACCGGCGACGCCGAGGAACCAGCGGTCACGTCGTCCTCCTCCGCACGTTGTCTCCGTCGATCGTGCTCGGATGAGCCATTCAGGAGCGAGATCACGCTCACCTGAGATTTCGGACGATAGTTCACACTCGAGCACTCGTCAAGCATTAGGCTGCTCACATGAGCAAGGCGGAAGACAGGCCGGCGCGGCGGACGGCCTCCCTGGACGAGCAGCTGTTGATGGCCGACATCGCCCGGCGGCATTTCTGGAACGGGCGCACCCGGGTGGAGATCGCCGAGGAGCTGGGCCTGTCCCGGTTCAAGGTGGGCCGGCTGCTGGAGACGGCGATCAGCAGCGGGCTGGTCCGGATCGAGATCGACCTCCCGGAGGCGGTCGACTCGGACCTGTCGCTGCGACTGAAGGAGCGATACGGCCTCGACCGGGCCCTGGTCACGGCGCCGCGGGACGAGACTCCGGAGGGGATCCGGGACGCGCTCGGCCGGGCCGCGGCGGCGTTGCTGACCGACCTGGTCACCGAGGACGACGTCCTCGGTGTGACGTCCGGACGCTCGATCGACGCCGCGGCCCGGCACCTGACCAGGCTGGCCGGCTGCGAGATCATCCAGCTCACCGGGATGCCCGGGAACCTCAACGACAACCCGGTGGAGGTGCTGCGCCGGGTGGCCGAGCTGTCCGGCGGCCAGGCGCACTCGATCTACGCGCCGTTGACCGTGGCGACCGCGGACTCCGCCGAGGCGCTCCGGTCCGATCCACGGCTGGCCTCGGCCTTCGGCCGGTTCGCGGCCGTCACGATCGCCGTCACCGCGGTCGGCTGCTGGCGGCCGCCGGACTCGCGGTTCCACGACGGGATCGGCGAGGCGGACCGCACCGAACTGCTCCGGCGCGGGGTGATCGCCGACGTCGGCGGGGCGCTGCTCGACGTCGACGGCAAGGCGATCCACGACTTCGACGACCGTACCCTCGGCATCGGACTGGAGGGGCTGCGGGCGATCGACCAGGTGATCGTCGTCGCCGGTGGCGAGTGGAAGATGCCCGCGATCCGCGCCGCGCTGCGCTCCGGACTGGCCGAGACGTTGATCACCGACAGCACCGTGGCCCGCCGGCTGCTCGCGGACCCGTCTTGATCAACTCCAGGTTCCGGTGCGAGAGTGGCCGCCGTGTCTGAACCCTCTGCGGAGCGGGAGCCGATGGGTCGGGTCGCGGTGGCCAGCTTCATCGGCACCACGATCGAGTTCTTCGACTTCTACGCGTACGGCCTCGCTGCGGCCCTGGTGCTCAACCAGGCGTTCTTCCCGTCCCTGGACCCGGTCACCGGAACCCTCGCGGCGTTCTCCACCTACGCCGTCGCGTTCGTCTCCCGGCCGCTCGGCGCCGCCCTGTTCGGCCACTTCGGCGACCGGATCGGCCGGAAGACCATCCTGATCGTCTCGCTGCTGCTGATGGGCGGCAGCACCTTCCTGGTCGGGGTGCTGCCCGGCTACGGAACCTGGGGCGTGCTCGCGCCGGTCCTGCTGGTCGTGCTCCGCTTCATCCAGGGCATCGGCCTCGGCGGCGAGTGGGGCGGCGCCGCCCTGCTGGCCACCGAGCACGCGCCGCCGGACAAGCGCGGCTTCTACGCGATGTTCCCGCAGCTCGGCCCGGCGGTCGGCTTCATCCTGGCCAACCTCGCCTTCCTGGCCGCCCGGCTGTCGATGAGCCAGCAGGACTTCGCCGCCTGGGGCTGGCGGATCCCGTTCATCGCCTCGGCGATCCTGATCCTGATCGGCCTCTACATCCGGGTCCGGATCGCGGAGACCCCGGTGTTCCGGCGGGCGGTGGCCACCGAGCAGGTGACCCGGGTCCCGCTGCTGCAGTTGATCACCGCCCAGCCGGGCGCCCTGCTGCTCGGCGCCGGCGTCATGATGATCCAGTACACGCTGTTCTACACCTCGACGACGTACCTGTTGAACTACGGCACCCAGGTGCTGAAGCTCGGCGAGATCACCATGCTGGTCGTCGTCCTGCTGGCCGTGGTGGTGCTCGGCCTGGCCACCGTGTTCTCGTCGATCGTCTCGGACCGGGTCGGCCGGCGCCGGGTGCTGGTGATCTCGGCCGCGATCGCGATCGGCTGGGCGTTGTTGATCTTCCCGCTGGTCGACTCGCGGAACCTGTTTCTGGTCTGGCTGGCGCTGGCCGGCTGCCTTTGCCTGATGGGGCTCTCGTTCGGGCCGATGGGGGCGTTCCTGCCGGAGTTGTTCCCGACCCGTTACCGCTACAGCGGCGCCGCGCTGTCGTACAGCCTGGGTGGGGTGCTGGGCGGCGCACTGCCCCCGATCATCGCCGTTCAGCTACAGGCCTCGGTGGGTTCCTGGGCCATCGGCGGCTACATCGCGGTGGTCGCCGCGATCTCGCTCGGCTGCGTCCTCGCGCTGCCCGAAACCAGGCGGGTCGACCTCGATGCTGAGGGTCCGGGAACAAATCTCCGGTAACGGCTTGCGTGCCAGGATTCGCGGGTAGTCTTGACCAACGGATGCGGGGTCGACCGCATGACCCGCAGCGTGCCGGTCCCCCGCATCCCCTAATTTTCAAGGCGTTTCGTGAGGAACGCGCGTTCAGCTGTGTTGTCGCTGTGATCAATCGCCCGGCGGTACGCGAGCGCCGCCTCCTCGGTCCGGCCGGCCCTTCGCAGCAGGTCCGCCCGGGCCGCCGCGTGCTGCTTGGTCCAGGCCCGGTCGCCGGACTCCGGCAGCTCCGCCAACGCGGCCAGCCCGGCCTCCGGTCCCTGAGCCATCGCGACCGCGATCGCACGGTTCAGCCGCACCGTCGGGGACGGGACCAGGGTGAGCAGGTGGTCGTACAGGCTGACGATGCGGGACCAGTCGGTGTCGGCCGCCCGGGCCGCGGTGACGTGACAGGCGACGATCATCGCCTGCAGCTGGTACGGACCGAGGCGCTCCCGGCGGCCCGCCCGGCGCAACTGGTCCAGTCCGGCGCCGATCATGGCCTGGTCCCACAGCGTCCGGTCCTGGTCCTCCAGCCCGATCAGCTCGCCGTGCGGACCGATCCGACCGGCCTGCCGCGCCCGGTGCAGCAGGAGCAGGGCGAGCAGCCCGCCGGTCTCGGGGTCGTCCGGCATCAGGGTCGCGGTGAGGTCGGCCAGCCGGATTGCCTCGGCCATCAGGTCCGGCCGGGTCAGGTCGTCGCCGGCCGTCGCCGCATAGCCCTCGTTGAACAGCAGGTAGATCACCCCGAGCACGGCCGCGGTCCGTTCCGGCAGCAGATGATCGGGCGGCACCCGGTACGGAATCCCGGCCTGAGTGATCTTCGCCTTGACGCGGACCAGGCGCTTGGCCATCGTCGGCTCCGGCACCCCGAACGCGCGGGCGATCTCGGCCGTGGTCAGCCCGGCCAGGGTCCGCAGCGCGAGCGCGACCTGGGCCTCGAACGCCAGCGCCGGATGGCAGCAGGTGAAGATCAGCCGGAGCCGATCGTCGGTCAGCGGCGAGGCGGCCGGGTCCGGGTCGTACGCCTCGGTGCGGTCACCCTCGGTCATGATCAACTCCCGCAGCTTGGTCCGACCGACCTGTTCCCGGCGGAGCCGGTCCAGGGCCCGGCGGCGGGCCGCGGTGGTCAGCCAGGCGCCCGGCCGGTCCGGGATCCCGTCCCGGTCCCAGGTGCGCAGCGCCAGCGCGAACGCCTCCTGCGCACAGTCCTCGGCGAGATCCCAGTCACCGGTCTGCCGGATCAGGCTCGCCACGATGCGGCCCCACTCGTCCGCGAAGACCGCGGCCACCGCGGTCGCGACCGCGGGGCTCGGCTCCTGCGTCACGGGCCGATGACCGGCCGGATCTCCACCTGGCCGAAGTCGGTGGCGGGATGTCCGGCGGCGATCTCGATCGCGACGTCAAGATCATCGACGTCGATCAGCGCGAAGCCGCCGATCTGGTCCTTGCCCTCGATGTAGGGCCCGTCGGTCAGCAGCACCTGATCGCCGCGGACCCGTACCGTCGTGGCCAGCGGGCTCGGCCGCAGCCCCTCGTGGGCCACCAGCACGCCACGCTGCTCGAGGTCGTCCATCCAGGCGTGGAACTGCCGCCCCTTCTCCGGGGTCGCCAGGACGTCGGTACGGCTCTCGTCGGCACTGATCAACAACAGGTAGCGCATCGTACCCTCCTGAGTCATCGCTTCACCCTACCGACGGACGGCCGACCGCCCGGATGGACAGTCGACAGAAGTTTTCCGGCCACGGTCCATCGGCCCGGTCGCCGCTCGTCGCCCTACTGGAGCCACCCAATGAGGAGGAATCATGGAAACCACGAAGTCCGCCGACGGCACGATCGTCGCGTACGACCGGAAGGGCTCGGGCGAGCCGATCGTCTTCATCTCCGGCGCGTTCAACGATCGGACCACCTGCGCCCCGGTCGCGGAGTTGCTGCAGGACGCGTACACGGTGATCTGCTATGACCGGCGCGGTCGCGGCGACAGTACCGACGAGGGCACCGTGGCCGGCATCCCGGCCGCGGGAACGGATCGGGAACTGGCTGACCTGGCCGCGGTGATCGACGAGGCCGGCGGGTCGGCCGCCGTCTTCGGCTTCTCGTCCGGCGGAGTGCTGGCCCTGCGGGCCGCGGCGGCCGGACTGCCGATCACCCGGATCGCCCTGTACGAGCCGCCGATCGGCAAGGACCAGGCGGCCGACCTGCCGGACCGGCTGGCCGAGCTGATCATCGCCGGCCGGCGCGGGGACGCGGTCGCCACGTTCCAGACCGAGGGGATCGGGCTGCCGGCCCCCGTGGTCGAGCAGATCAAGGCCTCGCCCGGCTGGCCTTACCTGGAAGCGATGGCGACCTCGGTCGTGTACGACGCGACCCTCACCCGGCTCGGCCTGCCGGACCCGGTCGCGGACCTGCCGATGATCGTGATCAACGGCGAGGAGACCTGGCCCCAGGTGCGCGAACTGGCGGCCGGGCTGGCGGCCCGGGTGCCCGGCCTGCGCCACCTCGAGGTGCCCGGCGGCGAGAACCACACCATGCCACCGGCCGCGACCGCAGAAGCATTGCGGACGTTCCTGGCCGGAACAGCGAGTGGCACAACCCGTTGAGGACCGATGCGCTCAGGAGTAGTCGGCGGCCTCCGTCCGGAACGAGACCACGGTGCGGTCAGCGACGTCGAAGCCGAAGGTGAGGAAGGCACCGTCGCGCAGGTGCACCGTGCTGGGATTGGCCTGGTCGTCCCAGCCGGAGTTGTAGAGGGGCACCGGCCGGAGCCCGGTCCAGGGGCCGGAGGGATCCTTGATCAAGACCCCGTAGGTCGGCCGGCCCGCCTGTTCGTAGTTGCCGTAGGTGACCAGGACGGAGCCGTCGCCGGTCACCAGCAGGTGGGCCGACGAGGCCGGCAGATCGGTCGGTTCCGGTGCGCTCCAGGTCGTCCCGCCGTCGTGGGACCGCACGATGGTGGACGGGCTCTCGATCCCGAGCAGATTGTCGTGCCGGCGGATCTGCATGATCAGTTCGCCACTCGGCAACCGCACGAGGTTGGGTTCTCCGTTGGCGTAGCGATCATCGTCCGCGACCACCATGGTCTCGTTCGCCGCCGGGAAGGTACGGCCGCCGTCGGTGCTCCGGGCGATCCGGGCACCCCAGCCGTACAGCGGCTGCAGGATGTCGCCGTTGGGCAGTTCCACGGCCGGCGCGTGCTGCCAGGCACCGGGCTGCGCGCTGTCGATCCGGGCGACCTCGGGAAAGCTGCGCCCACCGTCGCTCGAGCGGTAGACGAAGGTGCCGACGTTGCTGGCCGGCTGAGTCGACCAGTCGGTCCGGAAGACCGTGAGCAGCACGGTCCCGTCGCGCAGCACACTCAGCTTCGGATCGCGGTTGTCGGCACCTTCCGTCGCCACGACGGTCACCGGCGCCGACCAGGTGCGGCCCTGATCGGACGAGCGCACCACCTTGATCACGCCGTCGGCGTTCGTATGGCCGTCCGCAAGGTGGTAGGCGAGCACGATCGTCCCGTCGGCCAGCCGCACGGCGTCCGGGAACCGTGGCTCGGCTGCTCCGGCCGGCTCCTGGACGACCGTCCGTTCGCGCCTCGGCGCGTAGGCCTGGATGCGCAGCTGCGACGACCGCATCACGCCGGTTCGCAGATCGGTCACGTTGATGGTGATCGGGTGCAGGCCGATGTCGTACGCCTCGAGAGCGGCGGCCACCTCCAATCGTCCCGGTGTTCCGGAGATGCGGCCTTCGAACGGTCGGGCCACACCGTCCACGATCACCTCGGCCCGCAGGTCAGCTGCCCGGACGCCGGGGGCGTCGATCGTCGCGACGACGGTCGACGCGGGGTATCTCTGGGCCAGGTAGGAATCGAGCGTGCCCGTTGCCGGGACACCTTCGGCGAGCGCCGGTCCGTCCGGATCGAGCTCAGTCGACGTCACGTTGTCCAGGTAAGCGTCCGAACCCACTCCCGCGGAACCGCTCGACGCCAGCTCCAGGCTGGTGATCGCGCGACCACCCGAGGCACGGACCGTGGTCCGGAACGACAGGCCCGCGGCGCTGAGGACGGCTGACTCGGTGCTGGCGTCGATGCTGATGCGACTGGGGTGATCACGTGCCGTGAGCATCGGGAAGGTGGCGAACCGCAGGTACGTCCGGCCGTCGTAGACCAGCACCTGCGCGGTGGTGCTGCCACCGTAGGCGTACAACGGCGTGATCATGAACCGGTACAGCCCCAGGGCGGGATTGTCGCCGTCGGCGTGAACGGCGATGAACACATTCTGCTTCGTGGTGTGCATCGCGAGATCGAACTCGAAATGCCTGGCCGCCGCGGGTGCCGCGGGAAGGTGCAGTCGGGTCTGCAGCGTGGCGGAGTAGTCGGCCAGGTGCACCGCCCGGTTGCCGGGCGCGCCGAACGGCGCCGCCGCAACGGTCACGTCGCCCTGCGTGACGTAGCCGGACGGGGGCTCACCCAGTGGCTCGCCGTCGAAGGTACGGATGTCGTCGGCCTCGGCCGGGATCGGCAGCGCGGTGAGCAGTCCGAGGACGGTCAGGACGGCAAGGGCGGCGACGATGATCCTTCGTGGCGACATGTGTCCACTCCCTCTCGGCACGGATGCGTCAAGGGATATATAGAATGATGTTCCATGTCAACGGGCGATCGGCGATCATGATCATCGTCGCTGCCCGGGCCGGCGGCAGCGTGATCAGCGGCGGTCGGGCGTCAGCCGGTAGACGTTGAAGCCGTCCGTCTCGGTGACCAGCCAGTCGCCGGTGACGGCGCGGACCGTACCCTCGACCGGGTCCAGCCGGCGGGCGCCGGTGCGGTCGATCGCCGTCGTGCTCGTGTCGGAATCGAGCCAGAGATAGCGGCCGGTGGCGGCGCGCAGGTTGCCGAACTGGTCCAGGTCGGCCGACTCGCCGACCTTCGGGGCGCGGATCGGCAGGCCGCTGCTCAGCACCGTGCCGCTCTCCTGGCCCGGCCAGGCGAAGTAGGCGCCGTCGGAATCCCGGCCCAGCGAGCCGAGGGCCTGGAAGCCGTCGGTCAGCTCGTACTGGCGCTCGCGGGCGAGGTCAACCAGCACGGTGTGCGGGCTCGTCGTGTCCCCCGCGCCGGGCCGGACGGCGATGGCGGCGAGATCCTCCGCCGATTCGTAGAGGTCGACCTCGGGGCGCCGCCAGGTGCCGCGGTGCTCCGAGGTCAGCACCACCTCGCCGCTCTCCAGGTCGACCACGACCGGGGTCCAGTCCTCCAGGTCCGGGCCGTTCACCCGCTGGGCCAGGACATGATCACCGCTCACCCAGCTCGCGGCGTAACCGGACAGCGTCCAGAGCCGGTCGCCCGAGTCGGCGTCCAGGGCCGTGATCGCTCGCTGCTCCTCGTCCGACGTACGCAGCTCGACGATCACCGCGTCGTCCGTCACGTCGGCCACCGCGATCGGTCCCTCGTCGCCGCTGATCGACCGGGACCACTGCAGGTCGCCGTCCTCCGTGGAGAAGCCGGCGACGCCGTACTCGTTCTCGCCGATGCAGTCGACGGCGTCGCACCGGTAGTCGGCCGCGATCAGGTCGGCCGGGCCCTCGCCGAACGAGCCGGCCACATGATCGATCGTCCGGGGTTCGTCGGCGTCGCCCAGGTTGAACTGCCGGGGCAGCCGCCACTGCTGGGTGCCGTCGGCTCCCATCAGGTACGCGATCTTGTCCGGACCGGCGAACACCACGCCGGACTCGGTCACCGCGATCGGCTTGTCGTCGGCCGCGGCGAACCCGTCCGCCACCAGCTCGGCATCCAGCTTCGGCGCCGCGGGAGCTGCTTTGGTCGGCGTCGGCGTGGAACTCGGCGTCGGGCTCGCGCTGGGCGCCGGGCGTTCGGTGGCGCTCGGCCCCGGGGTCGGCGCGGACTGCGGTGCGGCCGTGCAGCCGGTCACCACCACGGCCACGCCGAGCACCAGCAGTCTGGCGTACGTCCTCATCGGTCAGCTCCGTCCGCAGGCAGGTCGATCGGTCCGGCCCGATTCTGCCGGACCGGAGGGCACCGCCGGGACGGGGACAGCCGTGGAGTCCGGATTTTGTCGAGAGAGCGTAGTGTGAGGCGATGAGCAAACGGTCCGAAGCCAAAGCCCGAGCCCGGCAGCAGGACCAACAGGTCGAGGCACGCGCGCAAGCGCACCGCAGCGCGACAGCGAACGCCCTCGGCCGTCCCGAACCCGAGGTTCGTGCCCGGCTCAAGTTCGAGTACACCAACGCAGGCCTCGAGCTCGACGAGACGTACGAGACGGCGGTCGAGAACCTCGTGGCCGGCCGCCCTGCCTGATCTCCTCCTCGATCGAACTCGGCGCCGATCCTGACGGCGCCAGGCCACCGGGCCGTCCGTTGCAACATCGTGCAACGCCACCGCTCCTGAACCGACCATGCTGGCTCCCGACCCATCGCTCGACAACGGAGGATCGGATGCCAGACCTGACTCGTCGATCACTGCTCATCGGCGGCGCCGCCGCCGGCATCGGCCTGACCCTCGGGGTCACCGAGGCCGAAGCCGCCGGCGTCACGTACCGCTATCAACGGCAACCCAACAGCTGGTACTGCTCAGCCGCCTCGACCCGGATCGCCCTCAGCACGACGATGCTGCGCCGCAACGATCCCATTCCCAGCCAGAACAGCCTGGCCAAGTCCCTCAATCTGCATCCGTACGACGGCCCGAGTCGCGAGAACATGGGCCTCAAGGACCCGACCTTGATCGCCAAGGTGCTGAACCGGCGGCTCAGCTATGTGGGTCTCTCCTACCGCTACCTGTTTCGGATCTCGCCGAGCGGCACGCTCTACCGGGACCTGCAGGCCAAGGTCCGCACCAGCATCGATGCCGGCCATCCCGTCGTGATCAACATGAACCAGGTCGACAGCAACCGGTACGCCGGCCACTACATCGCGATCGTGGGCTACTCGAACCGGCAGTACAAGATCGCGGACCCCGCCAATCCCAACCGGGCCGGCGTCTGGCGGGACAAGCAGCGGATCGTCGACTGGAACAAGCTCAATCGCTTCACGTACTTCGGGCACGCAGGCTAACCGGCGTGGACCAGGGCGGCACCGGCCTTGGCCAGGGCTCGTGAGGCGGGCGCGGTCCTGGCCAGGTCGGTGATCACCCCGGCAACCGCGTCGAGCGGGAGGACGGCGTAGCGCGAGGCGGCGCCGATCTTCTCGTCACTGCCGAGCACGTAGGTCGCCGCGGCGCGCGCGGCCAGGGCACGTTTCATGGCGGCCTCCTCCGCGTCACCGGTGGTCAGGCCCGCCGTGGCATGGATGCCGGTGACACCGAGGAAGAAGAGGTCGGCACTGACCCGGCCCGCGGCCTCGACGGCGGCGGCACCGCAGGCGACGGCGGAGTGCTTGAAGAGCCGCCCGCCGATCAGGAAGACCTCGGCCTCGTGATCGAGGAGGGCCGCGGCGATGGTCGGGGCGTGCGTGATGATCATGCCCCGGAAGGTCTTCGGGAGCGCCTGGACCATCGCGAGGGTCGTGGTGCCGCCGTCGAGGATGACGGTGGAGCCGGGTTCGATCAGCGCGACCGCGGCGGCGGCCACCCGCCGCTTGCTCTCCGGCGCCACGGAGCCGCGGGTGGCGTAGTCGGCGACGGCCGGCGAGGCGGGCAGCGCGCCGCCGTACACACGAACGGCCAGGCCCTGGGCGTCGAGTTCGCGCAGATCGCGGCGGATGCTGTCCTCGGACAGGCCCAGCTCGGCGGCGATCTCCTTCGCGACGATGCGGCCGTCACGGTGCAGGCGTTCCAGAAGCAGGTCCTTGCGTGCCGCAGCCAGCATCCGCAATCCTTCCTGTTATTGCACGTTTCTGCTGTATTGTGCCGATGGTGACCAAGCCTATGTTGATCCTGATCGCCGGCCCGTACGCCTCCGGTACGGGAGGGGATCCCGAGTTGATGGCTCGGAACCTGAAGCGGCTGGAGGAAGCGGCGTGGCCCATCTTCCGGGCCGGGCACGTGCCCATGATCGGTGAATGGGTCGCGCTGCCGGTGCTGGCGAGCGCGGGAGCGAGCGGACCGGCCGATCCGCTGGCGGCCGAGGTGATGTACCCGACCGCCGAGCGACTGCTGCAGCATTGCGACGCCGTGCTCCGTCTGCCGGGCGAGTCCCGCGGCGCCGACCAGGACGTCGCGATCGCCGAGGGCCGCGGCATCCCGGTGTACCACTCGCTCGACGAGATCCCCGGTGCGGCCGCAGGCTAGTCGACGGAGATCGTCTCCCGCGCCGTGACGCCATTGACGGTGATCACCAACTCGGCAAGACCGGGCCGGAGAGCGGTCAGCCGGCCGGTGCCCGGATCGTAGGCGACGATCGCCTTCGGGTCCGGCCGGCGCCGTTGGGGATCGCCGATCCAGACGCCGGACCCGCCCCACGCCGCGCTGACCGGCCAGGCCACCGGGACCCGGCGGTCGCCGTCCTGAACGATCGAGGCGCCGGCGGCCGCGGTCTCGCCGACCGTCAGCGTGCCGGGCACGGTCAGGTCGATGTCGTCCACCCGGGCCCGGGTCTCCACGCGCAGCCAGTCCAGCCGGTCATGACTCCCGGCGACCGGGCCCTTCGCCGGGTCGATGCCGAGCATGGACCAGCCGGTGAAGCCGCCCCGGTCCGGCGCACCGGACGGGCTCTTGCCGGAGTTGCCGTTGATCAGTCGGGACACGCCGCCGGAGGCCTCGGCGTAGAAGGTGCCGACGTGGCCGTTGATCAGGGCCACCGATTTCCCTTGTTCCGCTTGGAAGCGGGCCAGCAGCCGGTCCAGCGCCGCGGCCTCGTGCCGATCGCCGAGCTGGCTCGCCCGATCGGGGTGCGGGTCGTCGATCGGGTGGTGCTGGAAGATCACCACGCCGGTGATCTCCGGGTCGCCGGCGGCCTCGGCGAGCTGGGCCTCGAGCATCCGCAGCTGCTCGGTGCTGCCACCCGGGTGCAGCGTGCCGGTGCTCGTGTTCAAGGTGATGATCTTGGTCGGGCCGAGGTCGCGATGGGTGGACGAGGAACCGAAGATCGACTCGAAGTTGCCGATCGGGCCGCCCATGATCTCGTGATTCCCCGGTACGTAGACGTACGGCACCTTCGTGCCGACCTCCTCGTCCAGGATCCGCTCGGCCAGCTGGAAGTCGATCATGGCCGCCTCGTCGACGAAATCACCGTTGATCACCAGCAGGTCCGGCTCGGCTGCCACGATCTCGCGCAGCGTGCGGCGGGCCGCGGCGACCAGGTCGCTGTCCGGGTCGCGGCCGACGAACTGGCTGTCACTCATCACGGCGATCCGCTGCGGCCGGCCGGCCACAGAACCCTGGCTGATGATCACCGGGTCACGCAGGGCGGGCTGCTCGGGCAGGTCCACCTCCGGCGGCACCTGGGCGGCCAGCCCGGCGATCTCCAACCGGTCCTGGTACGAGGCGTCGGAGCGGATCTCCATGAAGCGCAGCGCCGTCACGGTCAGCGGGAAGGCGGTGCCGGCCGGGACCGGGAACCGCACCTGCCGCCAGCCGGTCCAGTCGATGTTGGGCCCGTCCAGGTTGGTCGAGGTGCCGTCACCGCGGGTGACCTGGATCCGCGGCCACTCCTCCTTGCCGGTGCCCTTGATCCACAGCGTCAGCGCCTGCGGCTGCCCGGCGACCGGGATCGGCTGCACCGGCACCGCGTACATGCCACGGGTCGCAGTCGACTGGGTGAAGTCGAAGTCGAGGGCGAGCGCCGGGCCGCCCTCCGGCCCGGTGGCCGCGGACAGCGTCCCGGTGGCCCGGGCGGTCTGGGCCTTCCAGGCGGTCGGATCGGCGAAGTCGGCCAGCGCGGTCTCGGTGTAGCCGATGGTGACCGGCACCGTGACCTGGTGCCCCTGCACGATGAAGGTGATCTTGCTGGCCCCGGTCCCGATGGTCGGGGTGATCAGGAACGCGCCGGCGTCGCCGGGCGTGACCCGGACCCCGTCGCCGGTGGTGATCTTGACGTCGCGCGCCTCGACCGGCACCCGGTGTCCGTCCGCGTCGACCGCGGACAGGGTGATCGTCGCCGTCGACTCGGCGTCGGGCAGGGCCACCACGGTCGCGAAGGGTTCCAGCCTGGTCATCGGGCCGTGCACCCGGAGCGCGACCTCGGCGTTGCCGGTGCGGGTGCGGAACCTGACCGTGCCGCTGCCGGCGGCCTCGCCGACCACGACGGCTTCGGCGGTCGCGCGCGGATCGGCCAACGTGATCACGCCGGTCGGCCGGGCCTGGAAACTTCCCGGCACCGGTGCGGCGGCGAGGTTGCCGTCCAGGCCGGTCCCGGTCAGGGTCCGGCTCAGCCCCGGCAGCAGGTCGTACGCCTCGGGCCGGCCGAGCCCGTGCGCCGGCTCGATCGCCGGCCGCAGCGCGACGCCGGCGATCGGCTCCACGGGCGCGGTGGAACGGAACACCAGCGCGTTCGCGTCGGCCCGTTCGCGCCCGTCGGACGGCCTGTTGATCACGGTACGGTCCTCCGTTCCGGCCGGCCTGGCCACCAGGGTCGACGACCCGCCGCCGTCGAGGTTGACGGCGTTCCAGGCGCCGAGTTCGATCATGAACCGGGTCAGTTCCTTGATCGTCATGCCGTGGGCGTCGCCCTGCCGACCCTCGATGCTGACGATCATCAACCGACTGCCGTCCTTGCTCACGCCGATCGCGGTCCGGGCCGCCTCGACCTGGTCCTGGTCGGTCGGCTCGCCATCGGTGAGCAGCCGCTGATCACCGCCGACCGCGAGGTCGACGTCCGCGCTGGCCTGCACCGTGAGCTCGGCGGTGTCACCGACCTCGACGTCGGCCAGCCGGTCGGTCGCCGTACCGCGGGCAACCAGGGCCGAGCCGCCCTCGGGCAGGTCGAGCGCCTTGCCGAGCAGGGAGCGGTCGGTCGAGTTTCCGGTCACCTGGCCGGCCACGACCGTCACGATCCGTACCGGCTCGTCGGCGTCGAGCAGCCGGCCGACCGGGAAGTCGCCCCAGACCCGGTTGAACAGGCCGATCGAGTTCTTCGCGAAGCTGGGCGAGTTGACCGACCGGAGCTGCTCGGTGCTGCCGTCGATCCGTACCGTCGCGGCCGACATCAGCTCACGTACCGCGGCCTTGCCGTCCTTCAACGTGAAGGCCTGCCGCGGGTCGGCGCCGGCGGTCCGCAATCCGTCGGTCGGCGAGATGTTGGTGCCGACCGGGGCGTCGGACCGGTTCAGGTCGAAGTAGTCGCCGTTCACCGCAGCCACCGCGCGACCCTGCTCGGCGAGCTCGCTGACGGGTGCCGGTGAGCCGGCCACGTCGCCGCCGTCCTCGACATCCAACTCGAGCGTGGGCACCGACAGGTCGGCGCTGAGCACCGAGCCGGTCACCCAGCCGCCCGGTTGCAGCCGCTGGAACGAGGTCAGGTCGAGACCGGGCGCGACCCGGACCGGCCGGTCCCGCAACAAGGCCGAGTCACCTCCGGAAAGGTCGGGCGCGGCCGGCGGTTCGGCGGCCGCGAGGCCACTCGTCGCCAGGCCTCCCGCGGCGGTCAGGCACAGCCCGGTCAACACGGCCGCAACAGCGGCCAGGCGGCGACGCGTCATGATCCCCCTCAGCGAGTACGTCCGCGCTCAGACTGGCATCACTCTGCCAGTCTTTGCCGGGCTGCGCTGAACTCCGGGTTAATTCTTGACGCGCCTTGGGGATCAGAGCCCGTCGGCGATCGCCGCGGTCACGTGGACCCAGGCCTCCCGGGTCTCCGGATGCAGCTTCTCGATCTCGATCGTCCCGCCGTCGACCAGCGCCGGATCGTGCGGTACGTCGAGCACGGCGCGGGTCAGCCGCCCGAAGTGATCATGGAGCCGGCGGGACAGGCCCTCCTCCGGTTCCCGGGCCGGCGCGGACAGCACGGTGACCGCGGACTCCACCTTGTGTTCCAGCCCGCGGGCCCGCAGACCGTCGATCAGCCAGGCCGCGGAGCTCGCCGTGTCCTCCCGCACGCTGCTGCTGATCACCAGCAGATCGGCGGCCTCGACCGCGGCGATCCAGTTGGAGGCGCGCATGTTGTTGCCGGTGTCGATGATCAACAACCGGTAGAACCGGGACAGCGTCTGGTGCAGCTGGTCGAAGGCCTCGCCGTCCAGGGTCGCCGACCGGGCCGCGTCCTCGTCGGAGGCGAGCACGTCGAACTGGGCCGTGCCCTGGGTCCGGACATAGTTGTCCAGGTCGCCGACCCGGGCCCGGTCGACCGCCTGGAACCGTTCGATGTCGGCCAGCAGGTCGACCGCGGTGTTGGTGTGCCGGGCCGGGATGGAGCGCCAGCCGAGGGTGCCGCGGGTCTCGTTGTTGTCCCAGGCCAGCGTGTAGCCGCCGCGGTAGAGCCCGAACGTCGCCCCGATCAGGTAGCAGGTGGTGGTCTTGGACGCGCCGCCCTTCGGGTTCACGACGGCAACCGTCTTCGGCCCGGACAGCGACCGCTGGATCGCCGAGACGTCCATCCGGTGCTGCATCTCGGCCGCCGACGGCCGGAACTTCACCGCGCCGAAGGTCGCCTTCCGCAGCGCGCCGCGGACGCCCCACTCGGCCGGGCCGGGCTTGGGCTTCGGCCTGGTCTCCAGCAGGTCCTCCAGGGTGGGCTTGCGGAACGGCTCCTCACCGGGCGGCTGGACCTCGAGCACGTCCGACGGCGGCGGCTCGTGCCGCCGCTGGTCGTCCTCCAGGTCCGCGGCCGAGGCTCCCGACGGAGCCGCACTCCGCTGGGCGGCCGGGTGCTGGGCCGGCGGCTGCTGGGCGGGCGGCTGCTGCGGCGCGGGCGGCGGGGCCGCCGGCTGGACGTACGCCGGGGGCTGCTGCTGTTCCGGCGCCGAGGGCGGCCAGTTCGGCGCCGGCTGCTGCGGTACGGGAGCCGAGGCAGCCGGCTGCTCCGCCCCGAACGTGCCGCCGGGCTGCGGAGCCGGCGGCGACGGCTCGGCGGCCGGCTGCTCCGCCCGGGCCGGCGGCGCCGGATAGTCGCTGGGGTGGGTCGGACTCAGGTTGACCAGGGCCCCGGCCGACCGGCGTTCCGGGGTCCACGCGTGGTGCCGGGCCGGTGCCGAGGCGGCCGGCTCCTCATCGTCCGACTCGTCGATCGCGGCCGACCACGGGGTCGAGTCGCTCTCGCTCGGAGCCTCCTCGGCGCGGGCCGGCTGCCGTTCCGGTGCCGGTGCTGCGGGTTCCGGGGCCGGGCGCGGGGCCGGTTGCTGCTGCGCCGGCTGCTGCTGAGGGTAGCCCGGCGGCTGCTGGAACGGATCCGGGCGGTACGGGTCCTGGCCGAACGGATCGTTCCGGAACGGATCCGGCTGGTACGACGGCTGCTCGGCCGGGAACTGCTGGGCCGGAGGCGCCGGCGGCTGCTGAACCGGAGGCTGTGGCGTCGAGTACGGATCCGCCTCGCGGACCGACCGGTCCTCGAACACCTGACCGTTCGCGTGCACGATCAGCCACCAACGGCCGGCCGGCTCGGAGGTGGTCAGTCGCACCGGGTGCCCGGCGATGACGGCCCGCTGCCTGGCCCGCTCCAGGATCTGCTGACGTACCGAGTCCTCGTCGGCGGCCCGGATCTCCTGGGTCACCCCGTCCACCGTCACCGCGGCCGTGCCGTCGGCACGGACCACGGCATGCAACATCGGATCGGTGGATGGTGTCGGATCCTGGTTCCGCTCGCTCATCGTCGGTCCCTCCTCGCTCCCGCGGGCTTGGATATGGGCTCAATTGTGCTGGTTCCGGCGGACAATGCACGCGACAGGGTGCCGGTTTCGTCCATGGCCCACCCCTTGATACCCGATTCGCCACGATTCCGCTGCCGCCGGCACACCCTCGGTCCCCACCCGGCATCACCCTGGACCTGAGGCGCAGCCACCCGGATTCGCCAGGAGAATTCTGAGCCTGCGGTCCGGGTCCTCCTAGACTCGGCGAGGTGACGTTCGAGATCCGGATGGGCGACCTCACCGAGGTCCGCGCCGACGCGCTGGTGAACGCCGCGAACTCGTCCCTGTTCGGCGGGGCCGGCGTCGACGGCGCGATCCATCGCCTCGGCGGCCCGGAGATTCTCCAGGCCTGCAAGGAGATTCGGGCGACCAGGTTTCCGCGCGGGCTGCCCGTCGGCGAGGCCGTGGCGACCACGGCGGGCCGGCTGCCGGCCCGCTGGGTGATCCACACCGTCGGACCGGTGCACTCGCCGCGGGAGGACCGGACCAGTCTGCTGGCCGCCTGCTACACGTCGTCGCTGGCGGTGGCGGACGAGCTCGGCGCCACCTCGATCGCGTTCCCGGCGATCTCGACCGGCCTCTACGCCTGGCCGAAGCTGGACGCGGCCCGGACCGCCCTGCGTGCCGTCCGGGAGGCCACCACCTCGGTCGAGAAGATCATCTTCGTCCTGTACGGCGAGGACAGCTATCGGGCGTTTCGTACCGCCGCGGAGGAAGGGTCATCATGAAGACGATCTTGAACGTGATCTGGTTCGTGCTGTCCGGAGTCTGGCTGTTCCTCGGGTACATGATCGCCGGGGTCATCTGCTGCATCCTGATCGTCACGATCCCCTGGGGCATCGCGTCGTTCCGACTGGCCAACTACGCCGCCTGGCCGTTCGGCCGGGAAGTGATCAACAAACCGAAGAGCGGTTGCCTGACCATGATCGGCAACGTGATCTGGCTGATCGTCGCCGGTTGGTGGATGGCCCTGCTGCACGTGATCACCGGCATCCTGCTCTGCATCACGATCGTCGGCATCCCGCTCGGCGTCGCGAACTTCAAGATGATCGGCATCTGTCTCGTACCCTTGGGCAAGGAGATCGTCGCGAAGGAGTGAGATGTCTGCCGACCTGTTGATCACGAACGTCCGGATCTTCGACGGCACCCGGATCGCCGGCGCCGACTCGGTGTTGATCATCGACGGACGGATCGACCGCCTCGATCAAGGCCTTCGGACGCCGGCCGGAGTGACGGTCGTGGACGGCGCGGACGGCACCCTGCTGCCCGGACTGATCGACGCGCACACCCACGTCACGGCCGCCACCGATCTCGCCACCGCGCTGACCTTCGGGGTGACCACGGAGCTCGACCTGTTCTGCACGCCGGAGCTGCTCGCCTCCCTCCGGGACGCGGTCCGGGACCGGGACGACCACGCCGACCTCCGCTCCTCCGGCGTCGGCGCGACGGCGCCCGGCGGGCATCCGAGTCAGCTGGTCCAGTGGGGCATCTACCCGGAGTTCCCCACCCTCGCCGGTCTTGATCAGGTGCAGTCCTTCGTCGCCGACCGGGTGGCCGAGGGCGCCGACTATCTCAAGATCATCCTGGAGGACGGCAGCACCTTCGGGATCCAGTCGCCGAGGCTCGCCCCGGAGGTTGTCCGGGCCCTGGTCGAGGCAGCCCATGCCGCCGGCTTGCGTACGGTCGCCCATGTCTCCACCCAGGCCGACGCCGAGCTGGCGATCGACGCCGGCGTCGACGGCCTGGCCCACCTCTTCATCGACCAGCCGCCGACCGACGACTTCGCCGGCCGGGTCGCCGCCGCCGGCCTCTTCGTCACGCCGACCCTGTCCGTGTACGAGGCCTACACCGGCGTCCGCCGGGAGCTCGGCTACCTGGACCACCCGGACCTGGCGCCGTACCTCGACGAGCGCAACCGGTCCTCGATCGTCCCGGATCCGGAACACGACTACACGATGACGCCGCCGGCCGGTGTCAGTCACCGGCACGCCTTCGCCGCCACCGCTGCCCTGCACGAGGCCGGCGTACCGCTCCTGGCCGGCACCGACGCCGCCACCGGTCGGTCCGTGCACGGCTTCAGCCTGCACGGCGAACTGGCCGCCCTCGTCGATGCCGGACTGTCACCGGCGGCTGCGCTGACGGCGGCCACCGCGGCGCCGGCCGCCGCGTACGGTCTGGCCGACCGCGGGCGGATCGAGCCTGGGCTTCGCGCCGATCTGCTGCTCGTCGACGGCGATCCGACGGCGGAGATCACGGCGACCCGGTCGATCCGGGCGGTGTGGAAGGGCGGAGTCCGACTCGATCGTCAGTCTCGTCGCGTTTCTTGACCTGCTAGGACGTCCCAGCGATCTCGAACTTCGTGAGGACCGGAGCGCGGTCCAGGAAGTCGCGCAGGTTCGTCGCCCCGTCACCCTGCCGCCAGGCCCGGTAGGCGAGATCGTGCTCGATCGACTCCCAGAGCTCGTAGGCGACGTAGTGGGCCGGGTCGGCCAGGTCGGTGAGCAGATCGATGTTCAGGCAGCCGGCGAAGTTCCGGGTGTCCTCGAGGATCTCGGTGAACCTGGCCGGGCCGTCGACCAGGTGGTCGGCGGCGAAGTGGACGTCGAGCATCGCGATGATCGGCACGTGATCTCCCCTTGGTGTCGGCTGTCGGTGCCGCGGCTACTCCCGTGCACCAGGACTATGGAATCAGGACGCGTCGCCCTCGGCCTCGCGAGCCCTCTTCCGCCGCTTCCCTTCGTGCATCGCCTGCACCCGTGCCACCGGAATCTCGTGCCCCTCGGCGATCAGGTCGGCGGGCAGCGTCTGCGCGGCCGGCATCAGGTCGGCCCACGGATCCCCGGTGATCTTGAGCACCGACTTCACGGTGAAGTCCGCCGGAGTGACGCCGTCGAGGTCGTCCCAGGGGACCGGGAAGGAGACGGTGGTGCCGGCCCGGACCCGCGGGCTGTAGGCCGCGACGATGGTGGCGCCGCCGGCTCGGGTGGAGTCGAGGAACACCTTGCCGCCGCGATCTTCCTTGATGTACGCGGTCGTGGCCAGGTCCGGGTCGAGCTTCTCGGCCCGGCCGGCGACGGCCCGGGTGGCCGCGGCGACGTCCTCGATCGAGGCGGAGCCGTCCAGCGGCACCATGATGTGCACGCCCTTCGACCCGCTGGTCTTCAGCGCGGCGGTCAGGCCGAGTTCGTCCAGGGCCTGCCGGACCACGTGGGCGGTCTTGATCACGACGTCGAAGCCGGCGCCCTCGGGCGGATCCAGGTCCATGATCAGGTGGGTCTGCCGGTCCGGCTCGGCCATCGTGATCAAGGTCGGGTGGTACTCGACCGCCCGCTGGTTGCCGAACCAGAGCAGGGTGCGCCAGTCGTTGCAGAGCGCGTACGAGACGTCCCGGTGCGACGACTCCGCCCACACGGTGGTGGTCTCGACCCAGTCCGGCGTGTACTTCGGCACGTTCTTCTGCATGAACGGCTGCTGGCCCGGCCGGACCCGGATCACCGACAGCGGCCGGTCGCGCAGGCCGGGCAGGATCCGGTCCCGGCCGGCGTCGAGGTAGTCGATCAGGTCCCGCTTGGTCGCCTCGGCGCCGGTGAACAGTTCCTGATCGAGATTGGTCAGGCCGACCCCGTCCCGCTCCTCCTGCGCCGCCATGATCGCTCCCTACTTCTTCGCCTGCGGAAGTTTCTTGGTCCCGCGCCGGGCCGCCGGAGCGGACGGCGGCGGTACCACCGGGCCGATGTCGCCGTCCGGCGCGGTGTCAAGATCAACGATCACCGGAGCATGATCACTCGGCCCGGTGCCCTTGCGCGCCTTCCGGTCGATCCAGGCCGCCTTGACCCGCTCCGCCACCGGGTCGGAGGCGAGCACCAGGTCGATCCGCATGCCGAGGTCCTGGTGGAACATACCGGCCCGGTAGTCCCAATAGCTGAACACCCGCTCGACCGGCCAGCGGTCCCGCACCACGTCGTGCAGCCCGATCGACTGCAGGTCGGCCAGCGCGGCCCGCTCCGGTTCGGTGACGTGGGTCTGGCCGACGTAGGCGTCCGGGTCGAACACGTCGGCATCGGTCGGCGCGATGTTCATGTCGCCGCAGACGATCCGCGCCGCCGGCCCGCTCTCCACCTGCCGGCGCAGCGCGGCCAGCCAGTCCAGCTTGTAGCGGTAATGATCGGAGTCCGGCTCGCGCCCGTTCGGTACGTAGACGCCGTGGATCCGTACCCCGTCGCAGGTGGCGGCGATCGCCCGGGCCTCCTGGTGCGGGAAGCCGGGCCCGTCCGGGATGCCGAGCACCACGTCCTCCAGGCCGACCCGGGACAGGATCGCGACCCCGTTCCACTGGGTCTCGCCGTTCACCGCGACCTGGTAGCCGCGGTCGGCCAGCTCGGTGTCGAGCAGCGCCCGGAAGGCGTCGTCGGCGAGCTTGGTCTCCTGCAGACAGACCACGTCCGGCTGTCGCTCGTCGAGCCACGGCAGGAGCCGGGGCAGCCGCTGCTTGACCGAGTTCACATTCCAGGTGACGATCCGCACTCCCCCACCGTAGCCGGTATCGTCTCCGTGCAAACGTCTTGAAGACATCGCTGTCCGGGGAGGACCGCCATGCCCTCCGCTCGCCCGCACCGAGCGCGTTCCATGATCGTCTGCGCCCTGCTCGCCCTGGCCCTGATCGCCGGCTGGTTCGGCGCCCGCGCACCGGACGCCCGGGCCGAGACTCCGGGGTCCGAGGACGAGCTCGCCAGGCTCTACTACGGACTACTGCTCCGCAACACCCCGTTCCTGCAGACGCTCTGGGACGAGCAGGCGGGCGCCTACTCCGGCGTCGAGGGGCTGGTCGGGAACGCGGTGCTGCTCGAGTTCGGCACCTACGATGCGGCGGCCGCCGGTCTCGACGAGGCCACCCTGCGTGACCGTACGGTCTCCTCGATCAGCTACTGGACCGCCCGGAACCGGTTCGTCGACCCCGCCGGCGGCAGCTGGGGCGCCAAGATCTACTGGGACGCGACCGCCGAGGCCTACCTGGTCGATGCCGCCCGGCTGCTCTGGCACGACCTTGATCAACAGACCCGGGACGGCATCGACGTGATCACTCGCGGCGAGGCGAACTACCTGGCCGACGTCGGCGCGAACCCTCCCGACCCGACCCGGGAGGGCGGCAGCACGAACGGGCTGGCCGGCGGCTACGTCTCCGACACCAAGCTCGAGGAGATGGGCGCCCGGACGATGAACCTGTCCGCCGCCGACGCCTACCTGCCGAACGACCCGGCGGCGCCGAAGTGGCGTGAGTGGCTGACCCGGTGGACCCTGAACATGTCCGGGCTGCCCGTCGCCGACCGGGCCAACCCGACCATGGTCGACGGCCGGCCGATCGCCGAGTGGAACACCGCCCAGAACGTCTTCGACAGCTACACCTCGGAGAACCACGGCAGCTGGAACGGCATGTACCAGCAGTCGATCGGCTCCTACCCCGGCCGGAACGTGCCGCACTACCTGATCGCCGGCCGGCCGGTCCCGCAGAGCCAGTTGATCATGCCGAACGCCGACGAGCTGTGGGCGACGCTGCACCGGCTCGGCACCAGGCAGGGCGTGCCGGCCGAGTTCATGATCGGCGACCGCGCCCACCTGTACGGGCGCAGCCTGCTCCCGGTGACGGCCCGGGCCATGATCAACGGCGACCGGCTGGCGGCGCGGGCCGAGCGCATGATCGCCGACGCCCTGGTGCCCTACGCGGCCGCCGAGCCGGCCGGCCGGTTGATCAAGACCACCGGCCTGCAGTACGAGACCGAGGCCCGGGCCGAGGTCGGCTACGCGTACCTGCTGCATTTCTGGCGGGACCGGCTGGCCGGCGACGTCGAGCCGCTCAGCCAGGCCGAGTACGACCGGCGGGCGGCCGGGGTGACGGACTTCGGCACCAGGCCCGGCTATCTGGCGCACCGGACCGAGTCGGCGCTGGCGCTGCCCACGCTGCGGCCGGGCTTCGTGAAGTTCGGCTACCTGCCCGGCCACGACGACTACCTGATCAACCTGATCGGGCCGTCGCCGTCGCTGCTGCCGTCCGTCGCCGCGGTCGATCAGGCCGACGCGCGGACGTACACCAAGATCAGGGACGGGATCGACGCGACCGCCACCGTCGTCCGCCGCGGTGATCGCTACGCCGGGTTCACCACACTGCCGGACGGCTCGATCGCCTACGCCAGCACGGGAACCGGCGACGACGAGGGCTACCTGCGCCTGTTCAACCAGCGGATGCCCGGCATGCCCGGACTGGACGGTGACCGCACCTTCACCGGCCGGGACGGCACGGTGACCCTGCCGCCGTCGACCGTCGGCCGCGGCGGCACCGAGACGCTCGACTTCCCGGCCACCGAGGCCCGCTTCCTGCGGATGGTCGGCGTCGCTGCGCAGTCCCAGTGGGGCTATTCGATCTACGAGTTCGGCGCGTACGGACCCGGCGGCCCGGACAACCTGGCACTCGGCAGGACTGCCGCGGCTTCGACCAGCTACAACGCCGACCGGACCCCGGACAAGGCGGTCGACGGCGACCCGAAGACCCGCTGGGGCAACAGCGAACAGGAACGGCCGACCATGAAGGGCTGGTGGTCCGTCGATCTCGGCGCGCCGACGACGGTCGACCGGGTCATGATCAACTGGCAGGAGGACGCTTGGCCGTTCAACTACCGGATCGAGGCCTCCACCGACGGCAGCAACTGGACCACGGTGGCCGAGGTGCCGGAGTTCACCGAGGTCGCCGGCGACTGGGTCAACCTGGACGGCCGGGCCGGGTTCGTGGTGAGCGGCTCCGAGAGCCCGATCGCGGTGGCCGGCAACGATCTTGCCCTGTCCCACGGCCCGGCGGCGAAGGCGGCGCAGTTGATCATCCGCGGCTACGGCCCGCAGAGCCCGGCCGAGACGGCGAAGCGGGCGGCCGAGCCGCAGCCGTCCGGCGGCCCGGCCACGCTCCGCGCCGCGCTGAACGGCGACCGGCTGTCCCTGTTCAACCTGTCCGGCGAGCCGGTCGAGGCGACGCTCCGGGTGCCGCAGTCCGGTCGCACCCGGCTGGCGTACCGGGGCAGCCAGACGATCACCGGCGCCGGCATCGACTACGGCGTCGCGCTCGACCCGGCCTCAGCCGCGGTGGAGCCGGCCCGGTTCCTGGTTCGCTCCGACCGGGCCGAGGGACTGGTGATCACGGTCGCCGACTCGCGCCGGGCCGAGCTCCGCAACCCGGGCTCCCGCACCGCCCGGGTCGAGCTCACCTCGACCGCGACCGGAGAGTCCCGCATCGTCGACGTACCGGCCGGGAAGACGCGGGTGATCGACTTCGCCGACGGACTGCGGACCCCGACCGCCGACCTCGCGCGGGGCAGAACCACCTATCCGGGATCGCCGTTGCCGCAAGGGATGTCCGATCCTGACCGGGCCGTCGACGGCGACCCGCGGACGGCCTGGACTCCGGGCGCCGCCGGACGGCGGATCGTGATCAACCTCGGCGGTGATCATGAGCTCGGCGCGATCACACCCCGCTGGACGAAGGGCAAGGTGCCCGCGTTCGAGCAGGCGGTCTCCGACGACGGCGTCACCTGGCGCCCTTTCGCGCCGCACGAGTCCGCGCGCTATGTGTCGCTGCTGATCAAGGACTGGTCACCCGGCACGGCCGGACTGGTCGAGCTCGAGGTGGTCTGACCGGCCAGCCGGGCGACCGTCTCGGCGAGCGCGTGGTTGCCGTCGCCCTCGCGGCCGTCCCGCAGCAGCGGCTGGTACAGCTGGGAGATCAGGCTGGTGGCGAGCATCGGCACCCGCAGCTCGCCGGCGGCCTCGAGCACCAGCCGCAGGTCCTTCTGCTGCAGGTCGACCCGGAAGCCCGGCCGCCAGTCGTCGTCGATCACCTGCGGCGCCCGCTTCGACAGCATCCAGGAACCGCCTGCCCCGCCTTCGACCGCGGCGATCACCTTGGCCAGGTCGAGGCCGCTCTCGCGGGCGAACATCAGGGCCTCGGCCACCCCGAGCATGTTGGACACGACCAGGATCTGGTTGACCAGCTTGGTCACCTGGCCGTGCCCGATCGGCCCGACGTGGGTGATCGTGCTGCCCACCTGCCGCAGGTACGGCAGCGCCCGCTCGACGTCGGCGTCCGCACCGCCGACCATGATCGACAACGTGCCCTGCTCGGCGCCCTCGCTGCCGCCGGTGAGCGGGGCGTCGATGAAGGCGACGCCACCCTCGGCCAGCCGCTCCGCCCAGTGCCGGGTCGCGGTCGGGCTGACCGTGCTGGTGTCGATCACCAGCCCACCCGGCGCCAGCCCGTCCGCCACGCCGTCGGGACCGAAGAGGACCTCCTCGACATCGGCGGTGTCGCTGACGCAGATGATCACGACGTCACTGTTCTCGGCGACCGCCCGCGGGGTCTGCTCCGCCACCGCACCCAGCTCGACCAGCGGCGCCGTCCGTTCGGCGGTCCGGTTGTAGACGGTCAGCGCGGTCCCGGCCCGGACCAGGTTCGCGGCCATCCCGCGGCCCATGATGCCGAGCCCGACGAAACCGACTCTGTCAGCCATGACTGCCTGCCTTTCGTTGCCCGTTCGACGATTCCGGGTCGATCACGATCACCTCGAAGAGCTCCAGGTCGGCCAGCTCGACCACCAGCGCGTCCGGTTCCGGGGCCGTCGCCAGCGTCCGGCCGGTGGTCAGCGAGGTCGCGGCGGCCCCGGCACCGAGTGGCAGCCGGAGCCTTCCGCCGGTCACCGGCAGCGGTGCGCCGAAGCCTCGGCGGCGGGCGCCGCCGAGGTTGATCAGGTGCACCACCGTGCGGCTGCCGTTGCCGCCGATGATCACCTCGACCTGTTCGGGCAGCTCGCTGTCGGCGACCGGCTGCGGCCCCGCCACCCCACGCACGATCTCGATCATCAGGTCCCGCAGATTCCCGGTGCCGAACTCCCGATAGGTCCGCCCGATCGTCCAGGCGATCCGGACCCCGTCACCGGCCGCATTCGCCACCACAGCCGCGAGCGGGCTCGCCCGGTGGCCGTACGCCTTCTCCGGCGGGGCGAACGAGGCCTGCGGCAGCACGTGCCAGGTTGCCACCGTCTCGGCGGCCGGCTCCAGGTCCAGCAGGTCGCCGAAGATCGGCACCAGCCGCTCGCCGTCGCCGGCATAGCTGGACCGGGTCTCGGTGAACCCGACGTGCCGGCCCCGCACTCGGAACGCCGGCGCACGCCGAAGTTGATCTTGATCCGCGGTCACGGTGCTGGAGCCGCTGGCGACGATCGCGCCGGCGAAGGCGTCCAGTACCGTGAGCGCCTCGGCTGGCAACGGCCCCAGGTCCGGCAGCACGAGGGCCCGGAAACGATCGAGCGAACCGAGCGAAGCCGCCTCGGCCAGCCGCTCGACCGGGAGCACGTCGAACGGGACGTGACCCTCCTGCAGCGCCGCGTACCAACCGCGGAACTCGTCCCGGGCCGACTCCGGCTGGGTCAGCGGATCCGGCCGGACCAGCGCGACCGTCGCCGCCGGCCGGAGTCCCTCGTAGATCGCCCGGTGGTCCCGGTGGAACCGGGTGAGCCGCCCCGCCGCGGCCAGGCCCGGGTAGTCGATCACGCCCACCGGCCCCATCAGGTACGTCGACGGGTTGGCGCCCCGCGCGATCGCCTGGGCGAAGAACTGGCCGACGTGGTGCGGATCCTCCGCGGCCATCCGGTACGGCATGTCGACGAACACCGTCGAGTTGACCAGCACCGGCTTGCCCGGCCGGACCGTCTTGGCCGCACTGACCGCCTCCGCCGTGGCCGACGGCCACAGCTCACGGCCGATCTTGTTGTTCGCCTCGTGGAAGACGATGTCGGACCGGGAGCCGAGGATCAGCGGCGCGTCCGGCCGCCGGGCCGCGAGGTGATCACGGATCCGCCCGGTCAGGTCGTCCAGCACCCGGCGACAGAAGGCCCGCCAGCGAGCGAAGTCCGGCGACTCCGGCCCGTCCGGCAACTCCGCGCCGGACTCCTCCGCGGCGAACCGGCGGCGGCAGGCGTCGCAGTGGCAGACGCCGTGCCGGACGCCGTGATAGTCCACCTCGCTGAAGCCGAACCAGTTGAAGAAGAATCCGTCCACCGGGTAGCGATCCAGGATCTCGTCCAGGATGTCGAACGTCCGGTGCTGGTAGTAGTCGCCGCACGGGCAGACGCTGACCAGGCCCTCGACCTGCTGCAGCTCACCGGACCGGGACCGGAAGCACCAGTCCGGATGATCATCGGCGATCGGCCCGGCGATCTTGGAGAAGTCCATCCGGGACATCAGCCGCATCCCGCGATCATGCGCCGCGGCGACCGCGTCACCGATCAGGTCGCCACTGGAACGCTCGCCCAGAAAGGGGTTCCGGGTGTGGAACGGCAGTTCGGTCGGATAGTTGGCCAAGATGCCGCCGGTGTTGATCAACCAGGTGTCGGCGCCGTGATCGGCGATCGCGGCGAGGTTGGCCGCCACGTCGAGGCCGGCGTCGATCTCGCGCAGGTTGGTCTGCAGCATCTCGAAGGGGCGTTCCCACCATCGGGCCCGTTGCCCGGAGCCACCGGTCATCGTGATCTCCCGATTCCTGCGTACGGCCTCGTACCGCTGCGTCGTCTGACCCGACAGTAACAGCACTCTTGTCAGACCAGAATGCTTGACATGCAAAATCGAGAAGGGGACACTTCCGGGTATCGGAATGAGCGCAGTGCATGACGGAAATCCTCGCCCGAGCGCCTCCGAGAACGGGAGCAACGAATGACCTCACCGGATCCCCTCATCGCCCTCCAGATCGGCGCCGCCTCGTTCGCAGACGAGGGGGTGAAACCGGTCCTCGACATCCTCCAGGAGCGCGGCGCCGTGAACGCGCTGTTCCTGGCGACGCCGACCTGGACCCGCGGCACCGGCGGCCGCCAGGTGCCCGGCCACCCTCTTCCTGATCATGGTCCGCAGGAGTACGACCACGACTGGGTCGGCGGCAGCTACGCCACGGTGCACCCGGAGTTCTACCGGAACACGATTCTGGGCACCTCCGGCCGGGCCCCCGACTACGACGGCGACCTGTTCGACGACGTACTGCCGGAGGCACGGTCGCGCGGCATGGCGAGCTACGCGTGGATGGAGGAGAGCTCGTACGCCCAGGCGTTGCGGGACTACCCGAACTTCCCGCAGTGCCTCGAGGTCGACGTCTGGGGCCGGCCCGCCGGGCGGCCGTGCTTCAACAACCCGGACTACCGGAACTGGCACCTGAGCATCGTCGAGGACTACGTCAAGAGCTACCCGATCGACGGGCTGGCCTGGTGCTCCGAACGGCCCGGTCCCCTGAACCTGCTGCTGCAGCGGACCACGCCGACCGAGCTGGTCACCTGCTTCTGCCGGCACTGTCGTGATCTCGGCCGGGAGCGCGGCATCGACGTGGAGCGGGCCCGGGCCGGCTACCGGGCACTGCTGGAGTGGAATCACAAGATCGACTCCGACGAGCGGCCGGCCGACGGCGCCTTCGTCACGTTCTGGCGCACCCTGCTGACGTACCCGGAAATCCTGGCCTGGCAGTCGTTGTGGACCCAGAGCCAGCGCCAGCTCTACCGCGACATCTACGGCGTCGCCAAGGCCTGCCGGTCCTCGGTGCAGGTCGGCTGGCACGTCTACCACGAGATCTCGTTCAGCCCGTTCTACCGGGCCGACCAGGACTACGCCGAGCTCAGCGAGCTGTCCGACTTCCTCAAGGTGGTGGAATACAACAACTGCGCCGGCCCGCGGTTCCACAGCTGGATCGCCAACCTCTGCACCAGCCTGTTCGCCGACGCCGAGCCGGAGCAGGTGTACCCGCTGATGCTGCGCCTGCTCAACCTGGACGAGGGCGAGTACGCGGCGCTGCCGAGCACCGGGTTCAGCGCGGAGTACGTCCGCCGCGAGACCGCCCGGGCCGTCGCCGGGGTCCGGCACGGTTGCAAGATCTGGCCCGGGATCGACATCGACATCCCGGTCGGCCAGGTCCCCGCGGCGGCCGAGGACCGGCGCCGCCGCTCCGAGGGACCGTCCGGCATCAACGCCGACGACAGCAGCGGCCAGGAGCTCACCCGGTGCACCCGGGAGAGCGTCCGGGACGCCGTGCTGGCGGCCTTCGCCGGCGGGGCCGACGGAGTCGTGCTGAGCCGCAAGTACTCCGAGATGCGGCTGGACAACCTCTCCGGCGCCGGCGATGCCGTGCGCCAACTGACCTGAACCAGTAAGGACCTCCCATGGACGCAATGACGCGGATCAGTCGCCGGACCCTTCTCGGCGCGGGCGGTGTGGCAGCCGCCGCGCTGGCCGGCTGCAGCAGTCCCGGCGGCAGTGGCGGCGGGTCGAAGTCGATGACCTTCCTCAACGACTCCGACATCAAGGACGACCCGTTCGGCAAGGCGGTCGAAGCCTTCCAACAGAGCAGCGGCATCTCGGTCGAGGTGCAGCCGGTGCCGTCGGACTACGACACCAAGTTCCGCACCGTACTGTCCGGCGGCAAGCCACCGGACCTGATCAAGATCAACGACGACTACGTGCGCGGGATGTCGGCCACCGGCGCACTGCTCGACCTGAAGCCATTGATCGAGCGGGACAAGCTGGACGTCTCGCACTTCCCGGAAGACCTGTACAACTTCCCGGTCCAGGCCGACGGCCGGCACACCGCCTGGGTGATCGCCCACTCGCCGCGGTTGTTCTACTACAACGTCGACCTGTTCAAGGAAGCGGGCGTACCGCTGCCGCCGACCAGCTGGTCCGCCGACGGCTGGACCTGGGACGACTTCCTGACCACGGCGAAGGCGCTCACGGTTCCCGGTGAGCGGTTCGGGGCGCTGGTCTACCTGGACACCGGCTACGAGCAGACCTGGGCGATCAACAACGGCAGCCCGACCGGCATCTTCTCGGCCGACGGCAAGAGCTTCACACTGCCCGAACCGGCGGCGGCCGAGGCACTGCAGTGGGCGACCGACCTGACCTGCACCCAGAAGGTGCAGCCGGCCTGGGGTGACCTGCAGAGTACGAACGCCGACCTGCAGCTGTTCACCCAGGGCAAGCTGGCGATGTTCTTCAGCCAGTTCAGCACGCTGCCGTACCTGCTGCAGAACGTGAAGGACTTCGAGTTCGACGTCGCGCCGCCGCCGGCCGGGCCGAAGGACCAGCGCACCGAGTCCAGCGTGGTCACGTACGCGATCCCGGCCAAGGCCGAGAATCCCGACGCGGCCTGGGAACTGCTCAAGTTCCTCACCAGCGAGGAGGGCGGCACGTTCTTCGTCGAGGGCAACATGTGGCTCTCGATGGACGACCGGCCGCTGGCCAAGCTCGCCGAGCCGCCGGCCCACGTGGGTCTCTTCGTCGAGGCCGTTGATCATTCGACGCTGCCCAACCAGACCCAGAACACGCTGGGCGCGCGGCAGATCTACCGGCCGCTGCTGGACGAGGTCTACAACTGCAACGCCAAGGCGGCCGACGTGCTCGCCGGCGCCAAGGCCCGGGTCGACGAATCCCTGGCCCAGCAGGGTTAGTGCCACCATGGCCACCCTGAACGGCGCACGGGTGCACCCGCCCGGAACCCCGGCATCCGCGCCCGTCCGGCGAGGGCGCCGCGGGAGCCGCTGGCTGCGCTACGAGGGACTGCTCTACATCGCCCCGGTGATCCTGGGCATCGTCGCGTTCCAGCTGATCCCGATCATGGTCTCGATGTATCTGTCGCTGGCCGACTGGAACGCGCTCAGCGCGCCGCGCTTCATCGGGTTGCGGAACTTCCAGGAGATGTTCACCAACGACCCGCTGTACCTGGAGACGCTGCGCAACACGCTGCTGTTCACGTTCGGCGCGATCCCGGCGACCACGGTGCTGGCGTTCCTGCTGGCCCTGCTGTGCAACCGCCGGGTGCCCGGTATCCCATGGTTCCGGGCGGCCTACTTCGCCCCGTTCATCACCAACGTGGTGGCCATCGGCTACATCTGGTACTGGATCTTCAAGCCGGACGGCGGTGCCCTGAACGGGCTGCTCGGCGTGGTCGGCATCCAGGGACCGGCCTGGCTCGCCGACTCCCGGCTGGCGCTGCTCTCGGTGATCATCGTCTCGGTCTGGCAGGGCACCGGCTACCCGATGGTGATCTTCCTGGCCGGGCTGCAGGGCATCCCGGCCGATCTGTACGAGTCGGCCAGCATCGACGGGGCGAGCAAGCGGCAGCAGCTGTTCAAGATCACCATTCCACTGATGACGCCGAGCGTCTTCTTCGTGCTGATCACCCAGTTCATCACGTCGTTCCAGGTCTTCGGCGTCATCTACATCATGACGTCCGGCGGACCGGGCCACAGCACCAGCGTCTACATCTACTACCTCTACCAGGTGGCGTTCTCGTTCGGCCGGTTCGGCTACGCGGCGGCGATGGCGTGGGTGCTGTTCGTGATTCTCGGCGTGATCACGTACCTGCAATGGAAGCTGCAGAAGAGGTGGGTGTTCTACGGATGAGAAACGTCAGCCGGCACACCCTGAACGTCCTGCTCTACGTCTTCATGATCGTCTGTGCGCTGGCCTTCGCGCTGCCGCTGCTCTGGATGATCGGCGCCTCGCTGAAGGAGGAGGGCCAGGTCCTCAGCACGCCGCCGACCCTGTTCCCGACCGATCCGCAGTGGGACAACTACGCGGCGGTGCTGGAGGTGATCCCCCAGTTCTTCTGGAACAGCGTGCAGCTGGCGGTGATCAACGTGGTCGGCGTGCTGGCCGTCTCCGCCCTGGCCGGCTTCGCGTTCGGCCGGCTCCGGTTCCCCGGCCGGGACCTGTTGTTCATCGGGCTGCTGGCCACGGCGATGATCCCCGGGATCGCGTACCTGATCCCGCAGTACATCATCTTCCAGGAGATCGGCTGGGTGGACACCCAGCTGCCGCTGTGGGCACCGCGGGTCTTCACCCCGGTGTTCGCCACCTTCCTGATGCGGCAGTACTTCCTCAGCCTGCCGCAGGAGCTGGAGGACGCGGCCCGGGTCGACGGCGCCGGCTCCTGGACCGTGTTCTGGCGGATCCTGCTGCCCGAGACCAAACCGGCGCTGGGCGCGATCGCGATCTTCACCTTCCTGGACTCCTGGAACGACCTGTTCGGCCCGTTGATCTACATCAACTCGCGCGAGCTGCAGACGTTGCCGGTGGCGCTGGCCCAGTTCCAGAACGAGTACTTCAGCCAGATCACCCTGCTGATGGCGGGCGCCACGATCGCCGTCCTGCCGGTGATCATCGTCTACCTGATCGCGCAGCGTCAGTTCATCCAGGGCATCACGCTGACCGGCATCAACCGGTGACCCGCGGCGTGCGGCTGTGGTCAGGCCGGGCCGGCCAGCGAGGCCTCCCGCTCGGCGATGTCGGAGAGCAGCGTCTCCCGGCAGCCGTGCAGGTCGTTGCGCAGCGCCTGTTCTGCGGCGTCGGGGTCGCCGGCCCGGATCGCGTCCAGGATCGCGGCGTGGGTCGCGGTGAGCTCGACCAGGTCCAGGCCGACATGGCTGCGCACCTGCGCGATGCACAGCTGCGACTCGCCCATCACCGTCTCGTGCATCCGTTGCAGCCGGGCGCTGCCGGACGCCGCGACCAGGGCGCGGTGCAGCGAGATGTCGGCGTTGGTGTGCTCGGCGTGCTGGTCCAGTTGGGCCGCCATCCCCATCAGGGCGAGCGCCCGCTCCGCGTCCGGCGGCACCGTGCCCTGCTCCGCGAGGGTACGGACGGCGCGGGCCTCGATCGGCTCCCGGGCGAAGTAGATGTCGCTGATGTCCACCGCCGACATCTGCGGGACGACCGCGGTCTGCCGCCGGCCGCGCCGCAGCAGGCCCTCATTGGTGAGCCGGTCCAGGCCCGCCTTCGCGGTCGGCCGGGCCACCTCGTAGTAGTTGGCCACCCAGATCTCCGACAGCTTCTGCCCCGGCTCGATCTGCCCGGAGATGATCTGGCGCCGCAGCGCTTCGCACAGCGAATCCGTCAGCGAGGTGTTCTCCAACGAAACGGCCACAACCACCCTCCTTGTCAGTCAAGAACACATGTCATGCTACTCCCTGCCCGTCTTGATCTTGATCGGAAGGACGCCCGATGACGACCGTACCGACGAACGAGCCCTGGTATCGACGGACCCACCGCTGGGGCCAGACCAACCTGACCGAGATCGATCCGGAGCGCTACGACGACGCCTGGTGGCGCCGGCACTGGCGGGAGACGGCGGTCCAGGGAGTGATCGTCAACGCCGGCGGCATCGTCGCCTACTACCCGTCCCGTTTTCCCTTGCACCACCGCGCCAGGACGCTCGGCGACCGGGACCTGTACGGCGAGATCGTCACGGCGGCACGGGACGAGGGCCTGACCGTGGTGGCCCGGATGGACTCCAACCGGGTGGCCGAGGACTTCTTCGCCGCGCATCCGGACTGGGTCTGCCGGAACGGCGCCGGCGAGCCGATCCGGGCCGCCGACAAGTACGTGACCTGCATCAATTCGCCGTACTACAAGGAATACCTCCCCGAGGTGCTGACCGAGATCATCGAGCGGAGCCGGCCGGACGGCTTCGCCGACAACAGCTGGGCCGGCCTGCCGCGGGCCTCGATCTGCTACTGCGAGCACTGCGTCGCCGGCTTCCGGCGCGAGTCCGGCGAGGAGCTGCCGCGTGATCATGACTGGTCGGCACCGGCGTACCGGGCCTGGATCGATTGGAACTACCAGGTCCGGACCGAACTGTGGGAGCTGAACAACCGGGTCGCGGTGGCCGCCGGCGGCCCGGACTGCCGCTGGTTCGGGATGCTCAGCGGCGATGTGCTCAACAACAACCAGCGGTTCATCGACCTGCGGCAGATCCTGGCCCGGTCGGAGTTGATCATGCTCGATCACCAGCACCGCAACGCCGTCGACGGGTTCGAGCAGAACACCGAGGCCGGGAAGCGGCTGCACGAACTGCTCGGCTGGGACAAGCTGATCCCGGAGAGCACCCCGCAGTATCAGCTGGGCCGGCCGGCCTTCCGGGTGGCCGCGATGCCGCAGGCCGAGGTGCGCTGCTGGGCCACGGCCGGGTTCGCCGGCGGCATCCAGCCGTGGTGGCACCACATCGGCGCCTGCCACGACGACCGCCGGCAGTACCGGACCGCGGCACCCTTGTTCGGCTGGCACCGCGACAACGTCGACGCCCTGGTCGACCGGACGCCGGTCGCCGACCTCGGGGTGGTCTGGTCGCAGCGCAATCATGATCTTGCCGGCCGGCACCGGGCGGCAGAGGCCACCGTGGATCCGTACCGCGGCGTGACCCGGGCCCTGAACGCCGCCGGCCTCACCTCGCTGCCGATCCCCGCCGACGCCCTGGACCGGGCGGCCGGCCGGTTCGCCGCGCTCGTGCTGCCCAACCTGGTCGTCCTGTCCGATGATCAACTCGCGGCGCTGCGCCGGTACGTGGAGCAGGGCGGCTCGGTGATCGCGACCGGCGACACCGGGCTGATGGACGGAGAGGGCGGGCTGCGGGCCGAGTCGGGCCTGGCGGAGCTGTTTGGAATCCGTACCACTGCAGCGATCCAGGGCGACGTCGGACCCGGCGATCCGAGCATCGAGACACATCCGCGGCACACCTATCTGCGGCTGGCGCCGGAGCTGCGCGGATCGGTCGACGGCCCGGCCGACCCGGCCGCACCGGAGCCGGCCGGGGTCCGGCACCCGGTCCTGGCCGGGCTGGACGAGACCGACCTGATCCCGTTCGGCGGCCGGCTCCGGGAGTGCGTAGTCGATCAAGGTACGCAGGTGCTGGCCACGTTCGTCCCGGACTTCCCGATCTTCCCGCCGGAGACCGCCTGGATGCGCACGCCCAGCACCGAGATCCCCGGGATCGTCGTCCGGGAGACGCCGTACGGTGGCCGCCTGGTCTGGCTGCTGGCCGATCTCGATCGCTGCTACGCCCGGGACCAGCAGCCCGATCACGCCTTGATCATCGGCAACGCGGCCCGCTGGGCGGTGCCCGAGCCGACCTTGATCATCGACGGCGGCGGCCGGGTCAACGCCAACCTCTATCGCCAGGAGGGCCGGCTGGTCCTGCACCTGACCAACCGGACCGTGACCGCCACCGTCCCGGGCCGGCAGGAGCACCTGATCCCCGCCGGCCCGGTCACCGTGACCCTCCGAATCTCGGGCGCGAGGCCGGCCGCCGCCGAGCTCCGGGTCCGCGGCGGCGAGGTGCCGATCGCCGCCGAGCGCGACCGGCTCACGTTCACGGTTGACGAGATCCTCGACCACGAGGTAGCCGTCCTCCCCCTCTGACCCCTCCAGACTCCGCCGACAAGGGGCGCGGAACTGGTCGACGCCGCGGAGGCAAGGCCGACCCCGACGGCGAGGGAGCGCGTCGGGCTGGTCGCCGACCTCTGGGCGGTGCACCGGTTCGGCGCCATGGCGGCGGCCTGCGCGCTCGGGACGTTCTTGATCAACCGCTGACGGCCCGGGCGGTCCGGTCGGGAGCGAGTGCCACCGCGTCGATCTCGACCAGCCAGTCGGACTGAGCCAGACCGGCGACCTGGAGCAGGGTGTCGGCCGGGTATGGCTCGGTGAAGTACTCGCCGCGAAGCTTGATCACCGTGTCCAGGTTGGCCATGTCGGTGACCATGATCGTCACCTTCACGATGTCGGAGAGCCCGGCCCCGGCCCGGCCGAGCACGGCGGCGAGATTCGCGAAGGCCTGCCGGGCCTGGGTCTCGAAGTCCGTCCCGACGGTGCGCCCGTGCTCGTCGATGCCGGCCTGGCCGGAGACGTGAATCAGTCCGGCGGCCTCGATCGCCTGGGAGATGCGGTACGGCTCGTACCAGTCGGGTTCAGTGCTGATGCGTTGCAGGGTGGTCATGATTCGACTTTCGGCGATAGCGTCCCGATTCACAAGTACGGTCTTTGATGTGCCATACGTACACTTTGTATAGGAATGACTCGGACCAGGACTTCCGAAGGAGGGCTCATGCCGCCACGCATCGCCACCACGGCGCCGGACGAGTGCATGGTCGAGGCCGCCACCGAGGTGCTCGGCGGCAAGTGGAAGCTGGTGATCCTGCGCCACCTCCAGGACGGCACCCGCCGCTTCGGCGAGCTCCACCGCGCCATCCCGGGCGTGACGGCACGGATGCTGACCCGGCAACTGCGCGAACTCGAGGCCGACGGCCTGATCGAACGCAAGGTGTACGCCGAGGTGCCGCCGAAGGTCGAGTACTCGGTCAGCCCGATCGGCGCCAGCCTCAAGGACATCACCGACCGGCTGGAGGCCTGGGGGCATTGGTACCGAGATCAGGTGCGCGACTAGCGACGTCGCCGCAACCCGATCCCTGAGCCTGTCGAAGGGCAAGGCCCGATCAGGCCCAGGGCACTTCCGGCAACCTCAGTGCGCGACGATCATCACGCCGACCCGATCAGCCGGCGGCGCGCAGCTCGGTCGGCCGCCACACCTCGGCCAGGTCGTCCAACCGCACGCCGAGGGCACGGCTGAGCGCGACCACGGTGCCGAACGCGGGCGACGGCAGCCGCCCGCTCTCGATCTTGCGCAGCGTCTCCGGCGAGATGCCGGCGGCGGTCGCGACCTCGCCCAGGCTGGCCGAACCGCGGGCCTCACGCAGCATCGCACCGAGGCGGCGACCGGCCTCGAGCTGCTCGGGTGTCAACGGATTGCGGACCACGCCACTACCGTACCCCGGATCTCTCGGTATGATAATACCGGTATTGTTATACCGAATCCGGTTCGAGGAGTGATCATGATCCACCTGAAGTCGGCCCGCGAGATCGAGCGGATGCGCGTCGCCGGCCGGTTCGTCGCCGAGGTCCTGCAACGCCTGCGCACCGAGGTCGCTGTCGGCGTCAACCTGCTCGACCTCGAACACCTGGCCCGGCAGTTGATCAAGGACCGCGGCGCGGTGTCCTGCTACTGGGACTATGCCCCGTCGTTCGGCAGCGGCCCGTTCCGCAACGTGATCTGCCTGTCGGTGAACGATGCCGTGCTGCACGGCAAGCCGCATGATCACACCCTGGCCGACGGTGACCTGCTCAGCCTCGACCTGGCCGTGACCGTCGACGGCTGGGCCGGCGACGCCGCGGTCAGCGTGATCGCCGGAACCCCGGCCGCCGACGACGTCCGGCTGATCAGGGCGACCGAGGAGGCGCTCGCGGCGGGGATCGCCGCCGCCCAGGTGGGCAGCCGGCTGGGCGACGTGTCGGCCGCGATCACCGAGGTCGGCCACGGCTACGGCTACCCGATCAACGACCAGTTCGGCGGGCACGGCATCGGCCGGAGGATGCACGAGGACCCGCACGTGTCCAACGTCGGCCGAGCCGGCCGCGGCCTGAAGCTGCGACCAGGCCTGACCTTCTCCATCGAGCCCTGGTTCGCCCGGACCACCGACCAGATCAGCTACGACCCGGACGGCTGGACGATCAGATCCGCCGACGGCTCCCGTACCGCGCACAGCGAGCACACCATCGCGGTCACCGCCGACGGCCCGATGATCTTGACCCAGCTCTGATGATCAACAGTTCGGCGCGGACCAGGAGCGACTGGCCTTGTTGCCCAGGTGGACGTGATCATTGTGGCCGGGATAGCCCGGGCCGAGCAGCTCCTCGAAGCCGGAGGTCTTGCCCGCGTTCCACATCGTGCACTGCGGCGGGTTGCTCAACCCCAGGTCGGCCGCCTGCCCGTACATGTGCAGACTGGTCGACGAGCCGCCGGAGGCCTCGTTGCAGGACACGCTGCGGAAGCCCGACGTCACATTGAGCGGCCGGTCGCCGAGCTTGTGCCGCATGGCCTCCAGCTGCCACATGATCCGCCGGATGTTCTCCTTCGCGGTCGCTTCTGAGACCTTGCCGCCCAGGTAGTTGTTGGCGCCGCAGTTGTTGTCGAACTCCGAGTAGTCGAAGTGGATCGGCGTGCAGTCGTCGTCCTGCAGCTCATAGATCTTGGTGTACGTCGCCGAGTCCGCGACCCCGGTCGCCGGGAGCCCGTACCCGGTCTGGAAACGTTTGACGGCGGCGGCCGTGGCCGGTCCGAAGTCGCCGTCCAGGGCGAGATTCTCGCCCGAGCCGACCCAGCCCGCGACGCGAATCTGGAGCTGGGTCACGTCGGCGCCGGTGGCGCCCTGCTGCAGGGTCCGGCCCCAGGTGTAGCAGCCGTCGGCGGCCGCCCGCTCGGGAGCCAGGATGTGAAGCGTCACCGAACCGACCACGGCCAGCGCCAGTGCGGAGACAACGGAGAGGAATCGTCGAAACATCGCAGTCCTCCATCGCATCGATGGTGAGGATCGCAGTTTGTCAGGATTCAACACTCAGCGTCAATGGTTACGTCAGAAACTCACCTGGAGTTCGCCGGGCCGCTGCCGGCGGCTAACGAGCCCGCTCGAACGCGGCGATGGCGCGGTCAAGATCATCTCGGCTGTGCGCGGCCGACAGCTGGGTCCGGATTCGTGCCTTACCCCTCGGCACCACCGGGTACGAGAACGCCCGCACGTAGATGCCGTCCGCGAGCAGCCGGTCGGCCATCCGCGCCGCCTCGACCGCGTCACCGATCATGACCGGGACGATCGGGTGGTCCGACTCGGGGATCTCGAAGCCGCGCTTGATCATCTCGGAACGGAAATAGGCGGTGTTCTCGCGCAACCGGTGGAGCAGGTCGGCGGACGACTCGAGCAGGTCGAGGGTGGCGATCGCAGCAGCTGCGATGGAGGGCGCCAGCGAGTTGGAGAACAGGTATGGGCGGGACCGCTGTCGCAACATCTCCACGATCTCGGCCCGGGCCGCGGTGTAGCCGCCGGACGCTCCGCCGAGTGCCTTACCCAGCGTTCCGGTCACGATGTCGATCTTGTCCCGGACCCCGAACAGTTCCGGTGTCCCGGCGCCGCTCTCGCCGATGAAGCCGACCGCGTGTGAGTCGTCGACCATGATCAGCGCGTCGTGCTGCTCGGCCAGCTCGGCGATCTTGTCCAGCGGTGCCACGTACCCATCCATCGAGAAGACGCCGTCGGTCGCGATCAGCCGGTAACGGGCGTCCTTGGCGGCGCTCAGCTGGGCCTCGAGATCGGCCATGTCCCGGTTCTTGTAGCGGAACCGGCGCGCTTTGCAGAGCCGTACCCCGTCGATGATCGAGGCGTGGTTCAACTCGTCGGAGATGATCGCGTCGTCCGGGCCGAGCAGCGTCTCGAACAGGCCGGCGTTGGCGTCGAAGCAGGAGCTGTAGAGGATCGTGTCCTCGGTGCCGAGGAACCGGCTCAGCCGCCCCTCGAGTTCCTTGTGGATCTCCGCGGTGCCGCAGATGAACCGTACCGACGCCATCCCGAATCCCCAACGGTCCAAGGCCTGCTGGGCTGCCTTGATCATCTCGGGATGGTCGGCGAGACCCAGGTAGTTGTTGGCGCAGAGGTTCAGCACCTCCCGTTCGTCGACGCCGATCGCGGCAGCCTGCGGGGTGGTCAGCACCGATTCGGCCTTGTAGAGCCCCTCCTCCCGCAGCTGCGCCAGGTCGGCGGCCAGTTGATCCTTGATCGCTCCGTACACCCTCATCCCTTCCCTACGGTCCCTGAGCCTGTCGAGGGTCTCCCCTCACTCCCAGGTCATGATCACTTTGCCGCTGCGGCCGTCGGCCGTCGTCGCGAACGCCTTCTCGAACTCCGAGTACGGGAAGCGATGCGTGATCACGCCCGAGATGTCCAGCCCACTCTGGATCAGCACGGACATCGCGTACCAGGTCTCGTACATCTCCCGGCCGTAGATGCCCTTGATCGTCAGCATGTTCAGCACGACGGTGGCCATGTCGATGCTGATCTCCTGGCTGGGCAGGCCGAGCATCGCGATCCGGCCGCCATGGGTCATCTGCGTGATCATGTCCCGGAGCGCCGCCGGACTGCCGGACATCTCCAGGCCGACGTCGAACCCCTCCTTCATGTCCAGCGCCCGTTGCGCGTCCCGGACCGACTCACGGTCCACATTGACACCGAGGCTGACCCCGAGCGAGCGGGCCAGGTCGAGCCGGTCGTCGCTTCGATCGGTGATCACCACATGCCGGGCCCCGGCCTTGCGGCAGACCATCGCCGCCATGATCCCGATCGGCCCGGCGCCGGTCACCAGGACGTCCTCGCCGAGCATCGGGAAGGTCAGCGCGGTGTGCACGGCGTTGCCGAACGGGTCGAAGATCGCGGCGACGCCGGGATCGATCGGGTCCCGGTGCACCCAGGCGTTGCCGGACGGCAGCACCACGTACTCGGCGAACGCGCCGTCGACCTGGACGCCGATGCCGCGGGTGTTGATGCAGAGGTGGCGCCGGCCGGCGCGGCAGTTGCGGCACCGGCCGCAGACCAGATGCCCTTCGCCGCTGACGAAGTCGCCGACCGCGACGTCGGTGACACCGGAACCGACCTCGACCACCCGGCCGGCGAACTCGTGGCCGACGATCAGCGGAGCGGTGACCCGGCTCTGGGCCCAGGGGTCCCAGGCCGCGATGTGCAGGTCCGTGCCGCAGATCCCGGTCGCCGCGACCTTGATCAACACGTCACCCGGTCCGCACTGCGGCTCCGGCACGTCGACCACCTGCAACCCCGGCTCGGCCGCCGTCTTCACCAGCGCTCTCATCCGGGGTCCCCGCGGAGTTGTTCGGGGGAGCGCAGCGGAGGAGAAGAACTCCGTGGGGTGGTGTTCACGCGGTCAGCCTAACCTGCGGCTTGACCTTGACGTAGCGTCAAGGTTTGACCCTAGACGGCATGGAGACGACGCAGACCATGACCGCCGTCCGGGCGCCGCGCCGGACCGTGGCCCTCTACCTGACCTCGGGCGCACTGTCGATCTTCGGCAACGGGCTCGCGGCGATCGTGCTGCCGGTGATCGTGCTGACCCGGACCGGGCAGGTCGGCGCGGCGGCCCTGGTCGCCGCCGTGACCGCGCTCCCCCAACTGCTGGCCGCGATCGGCGGCGGCGTGATCGTCGACCGGTTCGGCCGGAAGCGGCTCGGCGTGATCGCCGATCTGGGTTCGGCCGCCTCGATCGCCGCCCTGCCGCTGATCGATCTGACCGTCGGGTTGTCGCTGGGCTGGTTCATCGCGGCGGCGTTGCTCGGCGCGATCTTCGACGTGCCCGGCATGACCGCCCGCGAGGCGCTGCTGCCGGCCGTGGCGCGGGCCGGCAGGGTCGCCGTACCGCGGCTGAGCGGGATCAACGAGGGCCTGTCCGGGCTGGGCCTGCTGATCGGCCCGGCCCTGGGCGGGCTGCTGCTCGCCTTCGCCGCACCCACCACCGCGCTCTGGGTCACCGCGCTCACCTCCGGCCTGGCCGCGCTCGCCACGGCCCTGCTGCCGCGCGGCATCGACCGGTTGCCGGAGACCGAGCGGGCGCCGGCCGGTTTCGGTCCGCGGGCGGCCCTGGCCGATCTGCGGGAAGGGCTGCGGATCCTCCGCCGGGAACCGGTCGTGCTGTGGCTGTGCAGCCTCACCGTCGGCGCGATCCTGGTGATCGGTCCGCTGGTCGGACTGCTCCTGCCGGCCTGGTTCACCAACGCCGGGCAGCCGGCGCTGATGGGTCCGGTGCTCAGCGCGATCGCCGTCGGCGGGCTGGTCGGCGCGGGCGGCTACAGCCTGTTCGGGACCAAGATCAGCAACCGGGTGGTCACGGCGAGCGGCCTGGTCGTGATGGCCGCCGGGCTGGTGGCGATGATGATCTTCCCGCCCTACCCGGTGCTGCTGACCGCGGCCGTCCTGGCCGGCGCGGGTTCGGGCTTCTTCACCCCGGTGTTCACCACCGTGATGACGGCCCGGATCCCCGAGCAGGCGTACGGCCGGGTGCTCGGCCTGCAGAACTCCGGCACCCTCGCCGCGGCGCCGGTCGGGATGGCGGTCGCCGGATTCATCGCCCAGCAGTGGGGTGTCGCGGCGGCCGGTTGGACGCTGGCCGTGCTGTGGTTGATCATCACGGCGGCGAGCCTGCTCTCGCCCTGGTTGCGCAACCTGGACCGCAGCACGGAGACCGAGGAGGACGGGTGAAGATCGGCGAACTGGCCGAACTGGCCGGTACGACGCCGCGGGCCGTCCGGCACTACCACGCCGAAGGGCTGCTGCCGGAGCCGCGCCGGCAACCGAACGGCTACCGCAGTTACGGGGTTCGCGAGCTGATCACGCTCGTCAAGATCAAGAAGCTGCGCGACGCCGGGCTGTCGCTGGCCGAGGTCCGCGACGTGATCACCGCACCGCCGGGCTCCGGCGCCTGGCGTTCGGCGATGATCATCGCGGAGCGCCGGGTGGCCGACGAGGAACGGCGGCTGCGACGGCTTCGCCGGGAGCTGCGGCGCCAGCTCGAGACCGAACTCGATCCGACCCTGCCGGCGCCGCTGGCCAAGATCTTCCAGGAACTGCGCGACTCCGGCCTGCCGCCGGCCGCGCTGGCTTTCGAGCAGGAGCTGATCCTGCTGTCGATCACGTACGAGCCGGCGGCCGCCGAGCCACTCACGGCGTATTACCGCAGCATGATCGACCGGCCCGGCTGGGCCGAGGACTTCGCCCGCTCGCACGCCGATTTCCTCACCCTCGCCGACGCCGATCCGGACGATCCACGGGTGGCCGAGTTCGCCCGGCGCACGGCCGACGACGCACTGGACCACGGGACCGATCTCCTGCTCGGCGGTGACGGCGAGCCGGTCGACCTGGACGACCCGCAGTTGGCCGACTTCTTCGACCAGTTCTCGCCCGCTCAGCACCGCGCATTGGTTCTCGCGGTCGGCTGGATCGCCGAGCAGGCCGCTCGCGGCGTGTCGGTGCCGCACGCAACCGGTGAGGCAGGTGAGACTTCTGACGACCGGTGATCCCTGCCGGGTATGAGCCGGCAGGGGGCCCGGTGTCGTTGCGGGCTGGGTCTGTCGGATCCTCGACAGGCTCAGGGCAGCACCTTCACCTCGCGGCGGGCAGCAGCCCCAGATGATCCAGCGCCCGGTAGCCATGCCCGAGATCGGTCAGTGCGCCGGCCCGTAGTTGATCATGGAACGCGGACAGCTCCCGGAGCACCACCTCGACCTGCTCCTCCCCGTCCAGCTGCTGCTCGGACACGCGTCGGCACTCGGTCGCCACCGCGGTCCAACAGCGCCGGGTCACGTTGCCGGCCAGCCAGGTGCTCCCGACCACCTCCACCTCACCCGCATAGCCCGTCTCCTCCACCAGCTCCCGCGCCGCCGCCTCCGCCGGCTCCTCACCCGGCCCGACCCCGCCGCCCGGAAGCTCGTCGAGCACCACTCCCGGCCCCGGCCGGAACTGCCGAGCCAGCACCACCCGCGAATCCTCGGTCAGGGCCAGCACCGCCACCGAGTCCGGCCCGTCGACGATGTCCCACTCACACTCCGTACCGTCAGCCAACCGATACCGCTCCGCCCGAACCCGGACGAACCCGGCCGACCCGTTCCGTCTCCCCAGCAAGATCCACGGCTCCATCGAGGCATCGTGTCAGGGTCCAGTGCCGTGATTGGGTGGAGTGGTGCAGACGTCCCGATCAGCGGCCTCTCGACGGAATGATCTTCATGGCTGACGGTGCGACGAACCCGGTCGGCGGCGCACCTCTCGTCTGGGTCCCGCCGGGATCCTTCGTCATGGGGTCCGATCGGTCGGACGTGGCTCGGCTCTGGCAGCGGTACGGCTGGGATCCGCGCTGGATCGAGGCCCAGGTCGGCGGGTCCACCTGGGTCGGCGAGTTGCACCCGCACCGGGTCGAACTGGACGGCTTCTGGCTGTATCGCGAGCCGGTGACGATCGCCCAGTTCCACCGGTTCATGATCAGCACCGGGCATCCGGCGCCGGTCGATCCGGCAGTGCACACCGAGCGGAACAGCGCCTGGCAGGAGGGTTCGCCTCGGCCCGGCTCCGCCGCGCTGCCGGTGAGCTCGGTCAGCTGGCAGGACGCCGTCGCCTACTGCGCCTGGGCCGGAGCGCGGCTGCCGACCGAGGCCGAATGGGAGTACGCGGCGAGAGGTCCCGAGGGCCGGGTGTTTCCGTGGGGTGATGACTGGGATCGGTCGGCCTGTCGCACGGTTGAGGCGATCGCGGGCCGGGCCTTCGAGGACAACGACGACTGGCGCCGGTGGCTGATCGGTGATGCCGAACATCCGGGCTGGCGCAGTGATCATGTCGCACAACTGGACGGCCCGACCGCGACGAGCCGGTATCCACGCGACCGGAGTTGGTGCGGTGCGGTCGGTCTCGCCGGGCAGGTCCGTGAGTGGTGCGCCGATTGGTACGACCCGGACTACTACCCGACCAGCCCGTCGACCAACCCGAGTGGACCCGCCCGACCGGGCGGGACCGGCGACTGCCGGGTACTGCGTGGCGGATCCTGGCTGTCGCCGGCCTACACCAGCCGGGGAGCCCAGCGCCTCTTCTACCCGCCGGACTCCCGCGACACGAACGACCACGGCTTCCGCTGCTGCGTCAACGCCTGACGAATCCGGCCTGCACCCGACCACCGGCGAGCTTCAGCTCCTCCTCCACCCGATCGGCAAAGGTCTCCAGATCGCCGCGCAGCAACGGTTTCGCCAAACGTTCCGTCCGCTGCCCACTCAGCTCACGAAGCCGCCGCGGGAGGTACTTGCCGAGACCGATCCAGTGCCCACCGGTGATCAACATCAGCTCACCGGTCTTCTCGAACAGGTTGGCGGCGACGACCTGGCGCTCGAGCGGGTCGGCGGCGTCCCGCAGGTCGTCCAGCAGGTTGGTGATCAAGTACCGGCGCGTCGCCAGGTCGGATCGATCGACTTCCGGTCCGGCGGCGAGTGTCGCCCGCCAGCGGCCACGGAGTTCGTCCAGTTCCGGGCCGCCGCGGATGACGAGGCCGTCCACCAGGATCTGGACGATCGTCGGGCGGTACTGCGTGACCCCGCGTCGGGACCACTGATCGAATCCCTCAGGCGTGTAGGCGAAGACCTCGAACACCTCGTCCTCGAACGCGTACACGGCGGCATGGCTGTCCCCTTCATCCCCGAACCCCTCAGTTCCGAGCAGCAGGAGGTCGATGTCGCTCGTTGGGGTTCGGGTGCCTGCCGCCGTGCTGCCACCCATGACGGCGAACAAGGCGGTCGGGAATCTGGCTGCGACGAATCGCTCGGTGAGGTCTGCGTAGTCCATGCTCAAAGCTCGTCCCGGAGCGCACGCATGGCCGGCAGTCCCTCGCGCCAGCGGGCGGGCCAGCCTTCGGCGACCCAGTCGGCGTGCGGCTGATGGCCGCGTTCGCCGAGCCAGACGACCTCGTCGATGGCCAGTTCGTGGCGACGGACCGCCGCCTCGGCCACGTCGAGCGGGTCGGCCCAGCCGTAGCCGTCCAGGAACGCGTCGGCTCGGGCCCGCCGGTCCGGAGCCCTGGGCAGGCCGCGACGCTCGAGCTCCGCCGGATCGCTCGTGAAGGGGGTCAGCCAGATCAGGGCGTACGCGACGTCGTCCAGCGGGTCGGCCGGCCTGGCTGCGTCCCAGTCGAACAGCCCGACCGCGCGGCCCGAGCGCCAGGTCAGGTTCGCCGGCTGCGGGTCGCCGTGGCAGATCACCGGCCCGCTCCGGTGCGGCACCGACCAGACGGCGTCGGCCGGCGGTTGCCAGTCCCGGGTCGCGTCATGGACGGCGCGGAGCAGCGCCCCGGCCGACCGGACCCCACCGAGGTCGACCTGGTGCGGCCACGCCGCCTGACCCGCGTCGCCCTCCACCAGCCGCACATATTCCAGACGATCGTCGTACCCGAGCGGTTCGGGGACCGGCAGTCCCAGCCCGAACAGGTGACCCAGGAGGGCCTGGACCGTCGCCGTCCACGGCTTCACCGGCCGCCGCACCACTCCGTCGACGATCTCGATCCTCCGCATCCGGCAACCCTAGGCCGGACAATGTGGAACTTTGCGCGGTGTCTGGTGCCCCAGAATCTCCACACTGTCGGTACGGGAGCACACTGGCCCTGTGACCGTCAGTGTTTTCGACCTGTTCAGCATCGGGATCGGACCGTCCAGTTCGCACACCGTCGGGCCGATGCGGGCCGCGAAGCGGTTCGCGGTGGCGCTGGCCGAGTCGGACCGGCTGACCGAGGTCACCCGGATCCGGGCCGAACTGTTCGGTTCGCTCGGCGCCACCGGGCACGGGCACGGCAGCTACAACGCCGTGCTGCTCGGACTGGAGGGCGAGGACCCGGAAACGGTCGACACGACATCCGGGCCGCGGCGCGCCGCGGAGGCGGTGACCGAGCGCCGGCTGCTGCTGGCGGGCAAGCACCGGATCCCGTTCAACGGCGACACCGACCTGGTGCTGCACCGCCGCAAGACGCTGCCGTTCCACCCGAACGGGATGACCTTCACGGCCTGGCACGGGGACGAGCTCGTGGACAGCCGCACCTACTACTCGATCGGCGGCGGGTTCGTCCTCGACGACGACGGCACCGGCGCCCCTGCGGTCGTGCCCGATCCGACTCCGGTCCCGTACCCCTTCCGCACCGGCACCGAGCTGCTCGACCTGTGCACCGAGCACGACCTGCCGATCTCCAGGATCGCGCTGGCCAACGAGGTCGCCCGGCGGCCCGAGCACGAGGTCCGGGCCGGGCTGCTGCGGATCTGGTCGGTGATGGCCGAGTGCGTACTGAACGGGTGCGCGACGACCGGTGTGCTGCCCGGCGGGCTCCGGGTCCGCCGCCGCGCCGCGGAGCTGAACCAGAAACTGATCGCCGAAGCGGGCACCGCTGCGTCCGACGAGGCACCTTCGGTGCGCGATCCCCTGGCCGCGATGGACTGGGTCACCCTCTGGGCGCTCGCCGTGAACGAGGAGAACGCGTCCGGCGGCCGGGTGGTCACGGCGCCGACGAACGGGGCGGCCGGCATCATCCCGGCGGTCCTGCACTACGCGGTACGGTTCGTGCCCGGCGTCGACGACGACGCGATCGTGGACTTCCTGCTGGTGGCCGGCGCGCTCGGCTCGATCTACCAGCAGACGGCCTCGATCTCGGGAGCCGAGGTGGGCTGCCAGGGCGAGGTCGGTACGGCCTGCTCGATGGCCGCCGGCGCCCTTGCCGAGCTGCTCGGCGGCACCCCGGAACAGGTCGAGAACGCCGCCGAGATCGGCATGGAGCACCACCTCGGACTGACCTGCGACCCGGTCGGCGGCCTGGTCCAGATCCCTTGCATCGAACGGAATGCGGTGGCCTCGGTGAAGGCGATCACGGCGGCCCGGCTGGCCCTGCGCGGCGACGGCCGGCACACGGTCAGCCTGGACAAGGTGATCAAGACGATGATGCAGACCGGCGCCGACATGAAGATCAAGTACAAGGAGACGGCACGCGGCGGGCTCGCCGTCAACATCGTTGAGTGCTGATCATCACAGTCCACTCCGGTAAACGCTCTCTGGCTGCCTCCCGGGGCACCAGGTAGAGTGCTGGCAGCGCAGGGTCGCGCTCAACGACCATGCGCCGCTGTTTCCACTACGGATCGTCGGGCACGTACCTGCCCGTGGAAAGGAATGTGGCATGGCCACCGTTACGTACAACCAAGCTTCCCGGGTCTACCCCGGTTCGGAGCACCCCGCCGTCGATCGCCTTGATCTCGAGATCGGTGACGGCGAGTTCATGGTCCTCGTCGGACCGTCCGGTTGTGGCAAGTCCACCTCGCTGCGGATGCTCGCCGGCCTCGAAGAGGTCAACGAGGGCAGCATCCACATCGGCGAGCGGGACGTCACCGACCTGCCGCCGAAGGACCGGGACATCGCGATGGTGTTCCAGAACTACGCGCTCTACCCGCACATGACCGTTGCCGACAACATGGGCTTCGCCCTGAAGATGGCCAACGTGCCGAAGGCGGAGCGGCAGCAGCGCGTGCTCGAGGCCGCGAAGCTGCTCGGCCTGGAGGAGTTCCTCGGCCGGAAGCCGAAGGCGCTCTCCGGTGGTCAGCGGCAGCGCGTCGCGATGGGTCGCGCCATCGTCCGGCAGCCGCAGGTCTTCCTGATGGACGAGCCGCTGTCCAACCTGGACGCGAAGCTCCGCGTTTCCACCCGCACCCAGATCGCGGCCCTGCAGACGCGGCTCGGCGTCACCACCGTGTACGTGACGCACGACCAGGTCGAGGCCATGACGATGGGCGACCGGGTCGCCGTGATGAAGGACGGCGTCCTGCAGCAGGTGGACACCCCGCTGTCGCTGTACGACAAGCCGAAGAACCTGTTCGTGGCCGGCTTCATCGGTTCGCCGGCGATGAACCTGATCGACGGCACCGTGTCCGAGGGCGGCGTCCGGGTCGGCGACTACGTCGTTCCGGTTCCGCGTGAGGTGCTGACCAAGGCCGGCGACGAGAAGACGCTGACCATCGGGATCCGTCCGGAGAACTTCGACCTCGGCGAGACCGGCATCGGTGTCGACGTGGCCGTCGTCGAGGAGCTGGGCGCGGACGCGTACCTCTACGGCACCCTCGCGGGGCTGAGCGAGGACGAGAAGCTCACCGCGCAGCAGATCGTCGGCCGGATCTCGTCCCGGCGCCCGCCGGAGCGGGGCGTCACCGTTCGCCTCGCGATCGACCCGGAGCACATCCACGTGTTCTCCCAGGCGACCGGCGATCGGCTGACCGACTGAGCCAGTCACACCACACGCCCCCGGACGGTTCGCTGTCCGGGGGCGTTGTGTTGTCGCCAGAACTCCTCAACTCGACCGCTACAGCGGAATACGGCCTCCAGGTCACGACTGGCGGAGTTTTGACGACACCTGCCGGATCGTCGCCACCACCCAGTCCGCCTCGTACACGAGGTGATCCCAGGTGAAGTGGAGCACCGTCCAGCCGTCGGCGATCAAGTTGCTCCACTTGCGCCGGTCCCGATGGAACTGTTCCCGCTGCTCGGCTCGATGGAACGCGTAGCCGTCCACCTCGATGATCAGCCGCCGGTAGCGGAAGACCACATCGAGCGGGTAGCGCTCGCCGGCACACTCGACCACGACGTTTCCCGACCAGCCACGAATGTCGGCCTGACGCAGGATGCGGTGCAGCAGCCGCTCCGCCTCCGACCACGGAGAGGACCGCGAATCCAGCAGGGCCGCCCGGCGCAGCCCGTTGCCGGCCCGGTTGGCGGTCAGCGCCAGCGCCAGCTTGAGCTGATCCATCGTGGCCGCCCCGGTCCGGAGTACCTCGTCGATGGCCTGCTCACCGGCCCAGGGCACCAGATCGAGCGCGGTGAGCGCCGGCCGCGTGATCCAGCAGCCGCGATGGCGCAGGACCAGATCGTCAGGGAGTCGCTCTCGGCAGATCCGGAAGCCGGACCGGACCGGCCGCCGGGTCTGCGCCGAGAGGGTGATCAACGGGACCGTGATCTCCGGCCAGTAGCTCAGCCAGGCCGCGGCGGGTCCGGTGATCACGGCCTCGGGCAGCCACAGCCTCGCCGCGCGGATCCTGACCTCGATGCGGTCGGCATCGGCGACGTGGCAGTAGATCCCGGGCAGCGGCCGGACCAGCTCCCCTCGCTCGACCAACCGCTGCGCGGTCCGGGCCTGGGCCGGATGATCGCGGATCCTGATCACGCCGCCGCCGTCGCGCAGCAGTCGTTCGAGTTCTGGAGTCATGCCCGGAGCATCCGACGGCCGGGTGCGCGCCGGGGCGGTTGTCCACAGGTCGAGGTGTTGTCCGTCGTGGCCGGGTGTCGTCCGGGCGCGGAGTGGAAGGATGGGTGCCGTGCCTCGCTTCATCGCCGCCCGTCCGGACTCGCGGCTGATCACCCTGCCCTGGGACGTTCCGCTGGAGGACTGGCCGACCGACACCCTGGTCGCGCTGCCGCGCGGCATCTCCCGGCACGTGGTCCGGTTCGTCCGGGTCGGGCCGGAGATCTATGCGGTCAAGGAGGTGCTGGAGCACCTGGCGATCCACGAGTACCGGCTGCTGCACGACCTGACCCGCCTGGACACACCTTCGGTGGAGCCGGTCGGGGTGGTCACCGGCCGGGTGGACGGCGCCGGCGAGCCGCTGGATTCGGTGCTGATCACCAAGCACCTGCAGTTCTCGCTGCCGTACCGCTCCCTGTTCACCCGCGGGGTACGCCAGGACACGGTCAACCGGCTGGTCGACGCGATGGTCGTGCTGCTGGCCCGGCTGCACCTGATCGGCTTCCTCTGGGGCGACGTTTCGCTGTCCAACACGCTGTTCCGGCGCGACGCAGGCTCGTTCGCCGCGTACCTGGTGGACGCCGAGACCGGAGAGCTGCACCAGGAGCTGAGCGACGGGCAGCGCGAGCACGACCTGTCGATCGCCCGGACCAACCTGTTCGGCGAGTTCAGCGACCTGGAGGCCGGCGGGCTGCTGGACGAGGCGCTGAAGCCGCTGGTGCTGGTCGAGGCGATCGAGAACCGGTACCGCGACCTGTGGTCGGAGCTGACCGGGGTCGAGGAGTTCGACGGCAGCGAGATGCACCGGATCGAGAGCCGGGTCCGGCGGCTGAACGCGCTCGGCTTCGACGTCGCCGAGCTGGACATCACCACCGACTTCGCCGGCTCGACGATCCGGATCCAGCCGAAGGTCGTCGACGCCGGGCACCACTCGCGGCGACTGCTCCGGCTGACCGGGCTCGACACCGAGGAGAACCAGGCCCGTCGGCTGCTCAATGATCTCGACTACTTCCGGGCCCGGACCGACCAGCAGAACGCCGACGAGTCGATCGTCGCGCACCAGTGGCTGACCGAGGAGTTCGAGCCGGTGGTCGAGGCGGTGCCGCACGAGCTGCGCGGCAAGCTGGAGCCGGCCGAGCTGTACCACGAGGTGCTCGAGCACCGCTGGTTCCTGTCCGAGCAGGCCGGGCACGAGGTGCCGATGATCGACGCCATCGAGTCGTACGTCAGCACGGTGCTCCGCGGCCTGCCGGACGAGGCGATCGTGTCGGCGACCGGCGACGACGGGCCCGCCCTGGCGAACCCGTACGACCCGTCGCAGGGGTTCGCCGACGATGATCAGACCAAGCCGTACGACCCGTGGGAGGACGGCGACGAGGCACCGGCGTCCGGCCCGGAGGCGACGGTCGGCTTCCTCGACATCGCCGCGTTGCGCAGGAAGGCCGAGCAGAAGGCCCGAGAGTGATCACTTAGGGTTGCGGCATGCCAGCATCAACCCTGCCCGATGACGTACGAGACTTCCTCAGGAAGGCCAATCCGGCGGTCATGGCGACCACCACGAAGGACGGCCGGCCGATCACCGCGGCCACCTGGTATCTGCTCGAGGACGACGACCGGGTCTTGATCAACTTCGACGCCGAACGGGTCCGGCTCAAGCACGTCCGCCGGGATCCCCGGTGCGCGCTGGACGTCCTCCCGCTGGACGCCTGGTACTCCCACGTCGCGCTGCAGCTCGACGTCGTCGAGATCACCGAGGACACCGGGCTGGCCGACATCGACGCGCTGGCCAAGCACTACACCGGAAACCCGTACGGGAACCGGGACCGGTCCCGGTTCAGCGCCCGGGCCGAGATCCGCAGCTGGTGGGGCTGGGGCGAGTTCGCCGGCTGACCATCAGCAGAAGGAGCCTCGCGGACCGCGACAGGGCGTCCGGAGGCCGAGCTGGGCCCAGTGCGACTCCTCCCGTTCGATGAGGGTGAAGCGGGCCTGCATCCCGCCGGCGTACGCGATCCCGCCGGCGGCGCCCCGGTTCTGGGTGAACCACTGCTTCGCCGCCGCGGCCCTCGCCCCGCCAAGGACGTCCAGCACGGCGCTGAGGTCGGCCAGGGCCAGCTCCGTCGCGCCGTCCTCCCTCCCGGTGTCCGCCGTGACGTGCAGCTGGTCCAGGCCCTTGGGCACAGCCCGGCCGGCCGAGAGTTCGAGCGTGCCGCCCTGGCTGCGAACGCATTCGAGGCTGAACTCCTCACGGCTGCACCGGTAGCCGAGCCCGGTCGCGGCCGATTCGACCAGCCGGAGGTCCCCCGGAAGCGTGGCACCGGTCACCTTCGGCTGATCCCACCCCGACCGCCAGAAGCGGATGTCGCCATCCCCCTGATGACCGCGGTCCAGCTTGACCTCGCCCCAGGTGACGTCGAACTCGGCGTTTTCCTCAGCCCATCGCTTGCGTACGGTCGTGGCGTCCGTCGAGTCCAACCCCGCGGACGCGATGAAGTCCTCGACCAGGGCCTCGAAGGTCACGTCGGGAAAGGGCGGCTCGTCGAAGCCGTAGCCATGATCGACAGTGACCGAGACCTCACCGAGGGTGCCGTCCACGGGTCCGATGAACTCCACCCTCACGGAGGAGGTGCCCAACCCCGACCAGGAGCAGGTGCGGCTGAAGACCTTGGCGAGGTTCTCGTCGGAGCAGCTGAGCCCTCGGGCCCGCAGCAGCTTGCTGAGGGCCTCGGCCTGACCGCGTGCCGGTCCCCCGGTGTCCTCGATCTTCGCGTACGTCTTCGTCGGGGTTGCCGGCGTGCTCGGCGGACCTGCCGGACTCGGCTCGGCAGGAGGGCCGGAGGGGTCGCCGGGAGCCGACGGTCCGGCGTCCGACGGTTCGGCCGGGGCAGGAGACTCCCGGCCGGTCGGCACGACCGCCTGCGACCCGGAGTTCGTACGGATGATCAAGACGCCGCACACCGCGGCCGCGATCAAGGCGAGGCTGGACAACACGATCAGCGCGATCAGGCCGCTCCGCGGCGGAGGCGGTTGTCGAGGGACGTAACCGGACATGGTCCGGATCCTGGCCAGCGCCACTGACGTGACGCTGACGTGAGATCAGGCGGTCACCAGCGCAGTGATGTCGGAGCGCTCGGACTGGACCGGGCGCCCGGTGATCAACTCGCCGTTCGCGACGTAGCCCTCCTCGCGGCCGTCCAGGTAGTTGATCAAGCGTCCGCGCCAGTCGTCGATCTCCGCGGCCCGGGTGGGGTCGTCGATCAGGTTGTGCAGTTCCTGCGGGTCGGCCTCGAGATCGAAGAACTGCTCGATCCCCTTGGCCGAGGCCCAGAGGTACTTGCGCTTCCCGTCGGTGACCCACTGCAGCGACTGATCGAAATGGGTGTGCTCACCGTGCAGGTCACGGCGCCAGACCTCGGGCGCGGCGGTCCCGGTGACGAACGGCTTCAGGCTGGCGCCGTCCACGGTGTCGGGCGTCTCGACGCCGGCGAAGTCGAGCACGGTCGGCATGATGTCGCGCAGCTCGGTGACCTCGGTGATCACCTGGCCGCGCGGAGCGTCCGGCGAGAACCTCGGGGCGGGCCGCACGATCAGCGGTACGTGAGCGCTGCCCTCGAAGCCGACCGACTTCCGGTACATGTCGTGATCACCCATCATGTCGCCGTGATCGGAGGTGAAGATGATCACGGTGTCCTCGAGCAGCTCGTAGTCGGCCAGCCCCTCGAACAGCCGGTTCAGCTGCATGTCGATGTGCGTGATCAGGCCGTAGTAGCCGGTCACGGTGCGGTGGTGGGTCTCCGGGTCGAGCCGGCCGAACTTGGTCTGGTGGTAGTTGTCCCGGCGGAACTCCTCGAACGCGTCGGCCCAGTCGCCGCGCGGCGGATCGGCGCGGGGCCGGTTGATGTACTGATCCCACGCCCACTGCGGCGGGTTGAACGGCGCATGCGGCCGGTGGAACGAGACGTAGCTGAAGAACGGAACCGTCGGGTCGCGCCGCTGCAGCCAGTCCAGCGTCTCGTGCACCACCCAGTTGGTCGGATGCAGGTATTCGTCCCGGTTCCACGGCATTGCGAGCTGCGAGTTGCAGCCCAGTCCGTCGTCGAAGTAGTCGGCGTGCGCGTCCATCCCGGGCTGGCGGCGCAGCCAGGTCAGGTAGTCGTCGTTCGCCTCCAGGTGCCGGCCGCCGGCCCGCCGGCCGAAGTGCAGGAACCCGTCGTGCAGCCGTACGTCGTCGAAGCCGCACCGGGACCGCTCCGGAAAGACGTGCATCTTGCCGATCGCCTGGGTCTGGTAGCCCTGGTCGCGCAGCACGCCCTGCATGGTGACCGGATGCGCCTCGGTGAACGGCACCCCGTCGCGATAGCCGTACCGGCCGTGCCGTTCCTGCGACTGGCCGGTGAACAGCGCCACCCGGGCCGGCACGCAGGTCGGCGTCGCGGAGTAGTTCCGGGCGAACCGGGTGCCCTCGTCGGCGATCTCGTCCAGGTGCGGGGTCTTCACCACCGGATGCCCGGCCCCGGACAGCGCGTCGCCGCGCATCTGGTCGACGCAGATCAACATCACGTTCGGCCGGTCCAGTTTGCGGTTGCGGCTTCCCGAGGCTCGCGTACTCGGGGCATACGGCACTGACACAGTCAGATCTCCTCTTGTCTCATCCCTTGATCGCTCCGGCGATGCTTTCGACGAAGAACCGTTGCAGGACCAGGAACATGATCACGATCGGCAGCATGGCGATCGTCGACGCCGCCGTCATCACGCCCCAGTCGGCGAAGTAGTCGTTCCGGAGAGCGTAGACGCCGACCGCCAGGGTCTGGAGTTCGGGCCGGGTCAGGGTGAGCACCAGGGGCAGCAGGAACGAGTTCCAGGACTGCATGAACTGCAAGATCACCGCGGTCGCGGTGACCGGCTTGGCCAGCGGCAGATAGACCGAGGCGAAGATGCGCAGGAAGCCGGCACCGTCGACCCTGGCCGCCTCCTCGAGTTCGCGCGGCAGTTGGGAGAAGTAGCCGGCGAACAGCAGCACCTGGACCACGCCGACGCCGCCGGCCTCGGCCAGGGTCACGCCCCACAGCGACCCGGACAGCCCGAGCGCGTCGATCAGGTCGTACACCGGGATGATCGTGTACCCCTCCGGCAGGAAGATCACCAGCGCGAAGATCGCGATCACCCACTTCTTGCCGGCGAACCGGTAGCGGCCGAGGGCGTACCCCATCAGGGCGGCGACGGTGACCGAGATGACGATCGAACCGGCGGTGACGAAGACCGAGTTGAAGAAGAACCGGCCCATGTCGGCCTCGGTCCAGGCCCGGGCCCAGTTGCCGATCCGGAGCACCGGGTTGAACGGGTTGAGCGAGCCGAAGATCTCCGTGGTGTTCTTCACCGACGACGACAGCGTCCAGATGAACGGGTAGATCCAGGCCAGGCCGATCAGCAGCAGCACGGCCGACATCACGACCGCCCAGATCTTCTCCCGCCGGGAGAACTGCTTCTGTTTGATCTTGCGGGGCTTGGTCTCGGCCGGCCGCTCCGGTGCCAGGGTCGCGGTCATGATCGATCACGCCCGTCGGTGCCGAAGCTGGCCCGGGCCTCGGCCACCTTGCGCGCGGCCCAGAGCTGGACCACGGTGAAGATCAACGTCGCGACGCCGAAGAAGCAGCCGGCGGCCGACGCGTAGCCCAGCCGCGGCACCGAACCCATCTCCGGCTGGAAGGCGGTCTGGTAGATGTAGATCTCGATCAGCTGGGTGGAGAAGTACGGCCCGCCGCCGGTCATCGTCCAGACGATGCCGAACGCGTGCAGGTTGTCCTTCGCGGTGAGGATGATGATGATCACCGCGAACGGCAGCAGGATCGGCAGCCGGATGTGCCGCAGGATCCCCCACATCCCGGCGCCGTCGATCCGGGCCGCCTCGATGTAGTCCTGCGGGATCGTCTGCAGCGCGGCAAGCCAGTAGATCATGGTGATGCCGAAGTTCTTCCAGACGTGCACCAGCAGCACGGTCCACAGCGACAGGCCCGGGTCGGACAGGAACTCGACCGGCTGCTGGACCAGGCCGGAACCGACCAGGACCGTGTTCAGCGGACCGTTGTTCGGGCTGAGCACGAACGTCATCACCACGCCGATCACCGCGGCCGCGGCCGTGACCGGCAGGAAGAACATCGTCCGGAACACGGGCGACAGGCGCATCGCCTTCTGGTTCAGGACGATCGCCACCAGCAGTGCCAGGATCACCCGGATCGGCGTCCCGACCAGCATGAAGATCGCCGACCGGCCGAAGGCCGACCAGAACATCGGGTCCTGGACCAGTTCCGCGTAGTTGTCCAGGCCGACGAACGTCATCTGCTCGGTGAAGCCGGACCAGCGCATGGTCGAGAACACCCACGACATGATCATCGGGTAGAACGTGAACATCGCGGTCAAGATCAACGCCGGCAGCAGGAACAGGTAACACCAGCGGGCGTTGACCCGCTCGTACCAGCCGCCGACCCGGCGCTGGACCCGCTGCTGCAGATCTCCGACGGTGGGGGCGATCGTCACCTGATCACCCGAGCTCGTCGTAGTCGGCCTTGGTGTAGTCCTTGGTCGGGTCCCAGTTCGGGAACTTCCAGTCATCGATCGAGACCTCGGCACCCTCCTTGCGGGCGGCCTCGATCGCGGTCTCCAGGGACGCCTGCTGCTTCTCGCCGAACTCGGCGAACAGCTGCTCGGGCGAGCCCTTGAGCTGCCCGGTGAAGATGCCGGCCATCAGGTCCTGCCAGCGCGGCTGGACCTCCTTGCGGAGCAGCGTCACCTGGGCCACCGCGGGGTTGCGGATCGCCGCCTGCGGCGCCGCCTTCATGATCTTGGCCGCCAGGTCCGAGGCCGCCTTGGCGTTCGCGTCCAGCAGTCCGGGCTGGTCGGCGGCGTCGTTGTTCTCCTGCTTCAGCGAGACCAGGTTCCCCTCGCTCAGGATGACCAGCATCTTCTGGCCGTCCGGGCTGCCCATGTAGTTGAGCAGCTGGCCGGCGACCGTCGGATACTTGGTCTTGGCGTACACCCACGGGTTGTTGGCCCCGTTCTGCGCGAACGGCACCACCCAATCGGTGTTGCCGTCCGGACTCGGCACCGGGCCCATCGCGTACTTCCAGTCCGGCGCATTCCGCTTCCAGGCCGGGATGTCCCACGGCCCGTTGAAGATCATGCCCGCCTTGCCGGCCGGCATCTGGGCCCGGCCGTCGGCGATCTTGAGACTGAGGAAGCCGGGCACGACGAGCTTGTCGGTGACCAGCTTCTGCAGGAATTCGAACGCCTGCAACACCTCCGGCGCATCCACGCGGTACTCGCCGGTGATCGGGTCCATGCCGGGGATCGGACCGCCGATCTTGCCCCAGCCCGCACTCTGCGCCAGCATCGTCACCACGCCGCCCAGGCTGTCGGCACCGATGATCATGCCGACCTTGCCGGCCGCGACCACCTTGGTCAGGGCCGCGTGCAGGTCGTCCCAGGTCTTGAGCTGGGTCACCGGGTCGTCGATCCCGGCCGCGGCCAGGTTGGCCGTGTCGTAGAAGGACATGAACTCGAGTCGCCGGTCGGAGCTCAGCGGGAACGAATAGATCTTGTCGTTGAAGACGTGCACGCCGGGCACGAAGGCGGTCTCGGCGAAGTTGGCTCGCCAGGCCTCGAAGTCCGGGATCACCTGCTCCAGCGGTTGCACCCAGCCCTCGTTGACCGCGGTCGCGGCCGGCACGTTGTTCGGCACCGCGAAGATGTCCGGGGCACTGCCGTTGCGGATACCGAGCGGGACCACCTGGTTCACGGTCTCCCAGCCACTGCCCTGGTAGTCGGTCTTGATGTTGGCGTGCTTCTTGGAGAACGCGGCCAGCACGGCCTTCTCGTACACGGACTTGAGGTCGCCGCTGTCGCACCAGCGGAAGGTGATCTCCTCGGTCGGCAGCTCGGTGCCGTAGTCCGGGATCGTGATCTCGCTACCGCGCGGCGCCTCCGAACCCGGCCCCTGGCCGGTGTCGACCTGGCAGCCCACCAGGGTGGCCGCGCCGACCGCGGACAGCCCGCCGATCAGCGTCCGGCGGCTCAATCGGGTTGTCATCGTCTGACTCCTCTGCATGGAAGCTGATGGTGAAGCGCCTCGCCACAATTTCCCAGAATCCTAGTAGGCATTACTGGGTACGGGTCGCGCTGTCTCATCGAGCCGACCGGGCTCCTCATCGGGCTTGCCATGACCCGGCTCCTTTGCCGTAGGTTGGTTATGCGCATCACCAAACCTGATCACCGGGTCGATGTCAACCGGTCCGACGGCGCATCTCGGTTACGATCCGGCAGACGGTGGTGGGAGGAGTGACATGGCTCAGCAGCGGAACGGGCGTCCGAGCACGCAGGCCGACGTGGCCAAACTGGCCGGCGTCTCCGTGGCCACCGTGTCCTACGTCGCCAACGGCCGCCGGCCGGGCCGGAAGAACGCCGCGACGCCGGAGATCACCGCCCGGGTGACGGAGGCGATGCGCCAGCTGGACTACCGGCCGCGTCGAGCCGGCCGGGTGCTGGCCCGGAACCGGACCGACCTGGTGGCCGTGGTCGCGTACTCGCCGTTCAACCCCTGGATGCTGAACCTGATCACCGAGATCGAGGAGGTGGCCGCCGAACGCGGCCTGGACGTGGTCATCCTGCGCTACGGCCATACCCCGAACGCCATAGACCGGGTCGAGCGTCAACTCCTGGACGGCCTGGCCGACGCGGCCGTCATTCTCGGATCGACCGACTTCTCGGCCGCCCGGCTGCAACGGATCAGCGCCCGGATCCCCGTCACGGTCACCGGTGACCGGTATCGACCACGGGGCTTCGACGTCATGGCCCAGCTGCACCCGGCAGCCGTCCGCGAGGCCGCCCGGTTGTTGATCAGCCGCAAGGTCCGGCGGCCGGTGTTCTTCGGCCCGCTGTCCGGGGACCGGGATCGGGTCGACGCCTTCGTGTCGACGTTTCGTGATCATGGCTATCCGGAGAGCTCGATCGCCGTCGTGCCGCATCGCAAGGACGACGTCGACAGCTTCTTCGAGTTCCGCGACCAGCTGGTGGAACTCCTCGACCAGCCACGGAGCAAGAGACCCGATGCCATTCTGACCAGCGCCGACCGGGCCGCCATCTCGGCGATCTGGGCCGCCATGCAGCTCGGCATCTCGGTCCCGGACGAACTCAAGATCATCGGCTCCGGCAACATCCCGGACGGCGCAGAGATCAAGCCGGCGCTGACCACGATCGGCGCTGAGACGGCGGCCTATCGCCCGATGCTACGACGACTGCTGGACCGGATCGAGGCACCCGACACCCCGACCCGCACCGTTGCCGTACCGTGGCGACTGATCATCAGGGAGACCACATGAGCCGCCGGCCGCACGTCGTGATCTTCAATCCCGATCAGTGGCGCGGCGACGTGCTCGGCCACGTCGGCAACCCGGCCGCCGTCACGCCGAACCTTGATCAGCTGGTGTCGACCGACGCGGTCAGCTTCCGGAACGCGTTCTGCCAGAACCCGGTCTGTACGCCGAGCCGCTGCTCGTTCATGAGCGGCTGGTATCCGCACGTCCGCGGCCATCGCACCATGCACCACATGATGCGGCCGGACGAGCCGGTACTGCTGCGGACGCTGAAGGAGAACGGCTACGTCGTCTGGTGGGGCGGCAAGAACGATCTCGTCCCGGCGCAGTCCGGCTTCGACGCGTACTGCCACGTCAAGCACCGACCCGACCCGGAGCAGGTCCGGCCGATGTTCGCGCTGGACCGGCAGGCCGACTGGCGGGGCGACCCCGGCTCGGACACGTACTACTCCTTCCTCGTCGGCCGGCTGCCGACCGAGGACGGCGAGCACTACCCGGACAGCGACTGGGCCCACGTCCACGCAGCGATCGATCAGATCCACCGCTGGGCCGGCCAAGATCACGACGAGGACGAGGCTCTCTGCCTGTATCTGCCCCTCACCTACCCGCACCCGCCCTACGGGGTCGAGGATCCGTGGTTCTCCATGATCGATCCGGAGCTGCTGCCGGACCGGCCGGTCGGTCCCGATCCGGCCTCGGACGGTGAGCCGGCGATGCTGGCCGGGATCCGTTCCCGACAAGGCCTGACCGGCTGGTCCGAGGACCGCTGGCGGGAGCTCCGGGCCACCTACTACGGGATGTGCGCGCGGGTCGATCACCAGCTCGGCCTGGTGCTGCAGGCACTGCGCGACGCCGGGATGTACGACGACACGGCACTGTTCTTCTTCTCCGATCATGGTGACTTCACCGGCGACTACGGCCTGGTGGAGAAGACCCAGAACACGTTCTCCGACTGCCTGACCCGGGTGCCGTTGATCATCAAGCCGCCGGCGTCGGTGCCGATCGAGGCCGGCGTCAGGGACGCCCTGGCCGAGTTGATCGACGTGCCCGCCACGGTGGAGGCGCTGACCGGGATCACGCCGGGGCACACCCACTTCGGACGGTCCCTGCTGCCGGTGATCAGCGGCGCCGTCCATGATCATCGCGACGCCGTGTTCTGCGAGGGCGGCCGGTTGCGGGGCGAGCGGCAGGCGATGGAGCTGGAGAGTTCGGCGTCGGACGATCCGACCGGTCTCTACTGGCCCCGGTTGTCCCTGCAGGCCGGCGACGGACCCGAGCACGGCAAGGCCGCGATGTGCCGGACCGCCGACCACAAGTACGTGCACCGGCTCTACGAGACCGACGAACTCTACGATCTTCGCGCCGACCCGGCCGAGACCCGCAACGTGATCAACGACCCCGGCTACGCCGAGGTCGCGCGGATCCTGTCGCTGCGCCTGCTCGCCTGGTACCAGGAGACCGCCGACGCCGTACCGCACGAGGCGGACACCCGCTAGCCACGACGATCCTCGAGCCGGTCGGAGGGGGTAAGGCCCATCGCGCTTGGCCCTTCGACAAGCTCAGGGCGCAGGTTCGGCTTGGCCCTTCGACAAGCTCAGGGCGCGTTGGGCCTAGCTGCCGAGCAGGCGGCGGGCGATCACCAGGCGCTGGATCTGGTTCGTACCCTCGAAGATCTGCGGCGCCTTCGCCTCCCGCATGTACCGCTCGGCCGGGAAGTCCCGGGTGTAGCCGTAGCCGCCGAGCACCTGGACCGCGTCCGTGGTCACCCGCATCGCCGCGTCGGTCGCGGTCAGCTTGGCCACCGCCGCGTCGCGGGTGAAATCGAGGCCCGCATCGCGCTTGCGGGCCGCGTACAGATAGGTGGCCCGGGCCGTGTCGACGGCCGCCGCCAGCTCCGCCAGCAGGAACTGCAGTCCTTCGAACTCGGCGATCGGCCGGCCGAACTGGATCCGCTCCTTCGCGTAGTCGACCGCGAGATCGAGGGCCGCCCGGGCCAGCCCGGTCGCACAGGCGGCGATGCCGAGGCGGCCGGAATCCAAGGCGGACAAGGCGATCCGCATGCCGTCGCCCTCGGCGCCGATCCGGCGATCCGCCGCCACCCGTACCGCGTCGAAATAGACCTGGGCGGTCGGCGACGCGGTCAGGCCCATCTTGCGTTCCGGCGGCCCGAAGCTCAGCCCTTCGGCGTCCGCGGGCACCAGGAAGCAGCTCATCCCGTGCTTCGGGTCCTCACCGGTCCGCGCGAACGCGACGTAGTAGTCCGCCACCCCGGCATGGCTGATCCAGGCCTTCGTGCCGTCGAGCTGGTAGTCGCCGTTGTCGCGCTTGGCCCGAGTGGTCATCGCCGAGATGTCCGAACCGGCCTGGGACTCCGACAGGGCGTACGCGCCGAGCAGGTCGCCCTTGATCAACTCGGGCAGCCACCGTTCGCGCTGCTCCGGCGTGCCGTGCCGCAGCAGCACCGCGCAGGTCATCACGTGCACCGAGACTCCGACGCCGACCGTCATCCAGGAGGCCGCGACCTCCTCCAGCGCCTGCAGATAGACCTCGTACGGCTGTTCCAGGCCGCCGAACCGTTCCGGGTACGGCATCCCGAGCAGCCCGGCCTCGCCGAGCATCCGGAACGCGTCCCGCGGGAACTCCCCCGCCTCCTCCGCCGCCGCGGCACGCGGCGCCAGCCGTTCCTGGGCGATCTCCGACACCAGGTCGACCAGTTCCGTCGCCTCCGGCGTTGGCAGCAGCCGCTCCACCGCCATGATCACCGCTCCCTTGATCGAGCGAAGAGGGATGGCCCCCTTCGGATCCCCCGCACACACTCCGCGCACAGACTATGCGCCTTGTCTCCACAAACGGTACTGAATTCAGTACGCCAGTACCGCAGTCGTACACGAGTAGGCTAGCTCAAGTGATTCCGCTGCTCTCTGGTTCGCACGCCCGCCAGCTGACCCGGCGCCAGGGACAGTTGCGAGATCAACTCGTCAGGCTGGTCCTCGCCGAGGGTTTCTCGACCTTCACGATGGATCAGTTCGCGGCCCGGCTGCGCTGTTCCAAGCGCACCCTCTACACCTTGGCCCGGAGCAAGGAACAGCTGGCGACGCTTGCGGTACGGGAGTTCTTCCGGGCGGCGACCGAACAGGTCGAGACGGCGATCCGCCGGGTCCGCCAGCCGGCCCGCCGGGTGGTCGCCTACCTGCAGGCGGTGGCGGCGGCCCTGGCTCCGGCCTCCCGCGAGTTCCACGACGACGTCGCCGGCTTCCGGCCGGCTCGCGAGATCTACCAGCGCAACACCGAAGCCGCCGCCCAGCGGGTCCGGGAGCTGATCGACGACGGACGCCGGGCCGGTGCGTTCCGCAACGTGCCGACCGCGTTCATCGCCGAGGTCATCGCGGCGACCATGCAGCGGATCACCAGCGGCGAGATCCAGGCGTCGACCCGGCTGTCCGACGCCGCCGCCTACACGGAACTGGCCCGACTCGTCGTGGCTGCGGTACGACGCTGAGGGCAATTACGCTTCCGCCATGGACGACGACCTGCATCAGCTGGGCGAGGACCTGGTCACCACCTCGGCCCGGATCATGCGGTGGACGCCCAAGGACGGCTACTCGCTCAGTCTCGCCTCGGCGCGGATCCTGGCTCGGCTGATCGACAACGGGCCGACCCGGATCAGCAACCTCGCCGCGCTGGAACGTTCGTCCCAACCGACCATCACCAACCACGTGAAGCGGCTCGAGGCCGACGGCTTGGTCCGCCGCGACACCGACGCCGGTGACGCCCGGGTCTGGGTGATCACCGCGACCGACGAGGGGCTCCGCCAGATGCGGGCGATGCGGCATCAGCTCGGCACCAACGTCGAGCCGTATCTGGCCGAGCTCTCCGACGCGGACCGGGCCAAGCTGCGGGAGGGGCTGGCCGTGATGCTGAAACTGATGTCTCTGCGCCGCCCGTAGACCACTAAGCTTGGCGGGTGCTTCGCTTCTACGACTCGGCTACCCGGCAGATCCGGGCCTTCGACCCGGTGGAACCCGGGAAGGTCTCGATCTACCACTGTGGCCTGACCGTACAGAGTGCGCCGCACCTCGGCCACATCCGCAAGGAGGTCAACTTCGACGTCCTGCGGCGCTGGCTGACGTACCGCGGGTTCGAGGTGACGGTGATCGCGAACGTCACCGACATCGAGGACAAGATCTTGATCAAGTCCGCCGAGGCCGGCCGGCCCTGGTTCGCGCACGCGTATCGGTTCGAGCGCGAACTGCACGATGCGTACGCGGCGTTGGGCTGCCTGCCGCCGACGTACGAGCCGCGGGCGACCGGGCACATCCCGGAGATGATCGAGTTGATCACCGCGTTGATCGACCGCGGGCACGCCTACGTGGCCGCGGACGGGTCCGGCGACGTCTACTTCGACGTCCGGTCCTGGCCGGACTACGGTTCCCTGTCCGGACAGCGGATCGAGGACATGGAGCCCGATCCCGATCACGACTTCCCGGGTAAGCGGGACCCGCGCGACTTCGCGCTCTGGAAGGGCTACAAGCCCGAGGAGCCCGCCACCGCGTCCTGGCCGACGCCGTGGGGCCGCGGCCGACCCGGCTGGCACATCGAGTGCTCGGCGATGGCGGGCAAGTATCTCGGCGACGAGTTCGACATCCACGGCGGCGGTCTCGACCTCCGCTTCCCGCACCACGAGAACGAACTGGCCCAGTCCACCGCGGCCGGCCAGAAGTTCGCCCGGGTCTGGATGCACAACGCCTGGGTCACCGCAGCCGGCGAGAAGATGAGCAAATCGCTCGGCAACGGCGCGCTGGTCTCGGAAGTGATCAAGCGGCATTCGCCGCGTGCCGTGCGGTTCTACCTGGTCCAGCCGCACTACCGGTCGGCGATCGAGTACGCGGACGCGTCCGTCGGCGAGGCCGCCGCGGCACTGGCCCGGATCGACCACTTCGTCGAGCGGGCGGGCGAACTGGTCTGCCCGGTCGAAGATCAGATTCCGGACGAGTTCGCCGCCGCGATGGATGATGATCTTGGTACGGCCGGTGCGGTCGCGGTGATCTTCAACGCGGTCCGGGACGGCAATTCGGCCATCGCGGCCGGTGATCTTGATCAGGTGGCGCTCTTGTCGGGCCAGGTGCGCGGCATGCTCGCCGTGCTCGGGCTGGCCGCCGACGATCCGATCTGGGGCGTCGACCCGGGTGACCGAGATCGCTATCGCCGGGTGATCGACGGGCTGGTGGCGGAGTTGATCAAGCAGCGCGCGGACGCCCGGGGCCGCAAGGACTACCCGGCCGCAGACGCGATCCGCTCGTCGCTGACCGGCCTCGGGGTCGAGCTGACCGATACGCCCGACGGGACCCGGTGGACCCTGCGGGCCGCCGCCCCCACGACGCCGACGGAGGACTGAGGACTGATGGCGGGCAACAGCCAACGCAAGGGCGCCGTGCGCCGCAAGGGCAAGGGACGCACCGCCGGCTCCGGCGGCCGGGTCCGGCGCGGACTCGAGGGCAAGGGCCCGACGCCGAAGGCCGAGGACCGCCCCTACCACCCGGCGCACAAGGCCAAGCAGGCCCGGAACCGGGCCCAGCCCGGACGGACGGAACGCGGGCCGGACCGGAAGCGGTCCGGCGCCGGCGGCGCCGACTGGGTGGTCGGCCGCAACCCGGTGCTGGAGGCCTTGCAGGCCGGCGTTCCGGTGAAGACCGGCTACGTCGCCGACGGTGCCGACCGGGACGACCGGCTCCGGGAGATCCTCAAGATCGCCGCCGAACAGCACCTGCCGCTGCTCCAGGTGACCCGGTCCGAACTGGACCGGCTGACCGCCGAGGCCGTGCACCAGGGTGTCGCGCTGCAGCTGCCCGAGTACACGTACGCCCACCCGGACGACCTGCTGGACCAGGTGCTGGACGCCGGCGAGCGCGGTCTCGCCGTCGCCTTGGACGGTGTCTCCGACCCGCGCAACCTGGGCGCGATCGTGCGGTCGGCGGCCGCTTTCGGCGCGCAGGGTGTGCTGATCCCGGAGCGACGGGCGGCCGGCATGACGGCCGCCGCCTGGAAGTCCTCCGCCGGTGCCGCGGCCCGGCTCCCGGTGGCGCGGGCGACGAACCTGAACCGGGCCTTGCGGGCGTACGCCGAGGCGGGCGTCACCCTGGTCGGCCTCGATGCCGGCGGCGAGGCCTCGATCGGCGAGCTGACCGGCGAGAACGCCGGCGGGCCGACCGTGCTGGTGATCGGCGGCGAGGGGGCCGGGCTGTCCCGGCTGGTCCGGGAAGCCTGTGACGTGATCGCCTCCATCCCGATCGCCGCCGAGGTCGAGTCCCTGAACGCCGGGGTCGCCGCCGGGATCGCGCTCTACGAGTTGTCCCGCTCTTAATCGCGTTGCGCGCCCGGCCGACCGATGGGCAGAGTGTCGGCATGCTCTCGTACTGAATGATCCTGGTCCGCGCACGCATTCCGACATCCTGAGGAGGAGTCGCGATGGAGCACCATCGCTGCACCTGCTGAGAGGGGACGGCGCCGAGGCCGGTGCGACGAGATGACACCTACCGGTGGCCATTGGCGCACGCTGATGGACAGTGGTCAGGACAGTTCTCAAACCTGACAGAGGTTCGGATCCGCGCCCGCTCGATCGAGCGAGGGCGGTGAAGCAGGAACCGGAAGTAATCGCCCCAGCAGCGGGCGGTGAATCGCGTCCCTCTCTCGTCCAGCCCGGCACCCCGATTCCGGGGAAGAACCAACGGAACCCTCCGCCTTCGCAGTCGTCTTCCTTCGACCGCGGAGCGGCAGAGTGTCTCGCACAACCGAAAACCAGTCCTTCACCTGCGCCCACTGCGGCGCCGGGGTCCGCCCGCTCGCGGGCGGCAGCTACCGCAATCACTGCCCGCACTGCCTGTGGTCGGTGCACGTCGACGTCCGCCCGGGCGACCGCGCCGCCGAGTGTGGCGGCCCGATGGCGCCGACCCGGCTGGTCCAGCCGCGCGGCAAGAAGCTCGCCGTCGTGCACCGCTGCCTGGCCTGCGGCGTCGAGTCGACCAACCGGCTCGCCGTCGACGACCCGGTGCAGCCCGACGACCCGTCGGCCATCGCCGCGGTGCAGGCGGCGATGCTGTCGACCTCGCTCAGCGAGGCGCCGAACGTTCGGCCGCGCGAGCGAGCCGGCCGGCGACGGCCGCCACCACCTCGGTCAGCTCGGCCGGCTCGAGCACCGTGAACTCGGCCTCGAGCAGGCCGACGTAGACGGCGACCTCGGTCAGCGAGGCCGAGCCGGTCTGCACTTCGCAGCGGCCGTCCGGGAGCGGGGTGACCGCGGCGACGGTCGGCCCGAACACGTCGCGGACCCGGTCCGCCGAGGCCTCGACCAGCAGCCGGCATTCGTAGCGGTAGGCGCTGGTCGTGATGCCCCGGACCAGGTCCTGCTCCAGGTCGTCCGGTAGCGGCCGGGGCGCGAACTTCGGACCGTTCGGGGTCCGCAACCGGAGCCGGTCCAGCCGGAAGTTGCGCCAGTCGGACTGGTCCAGGTCCCAGGCGTAGAGGTACCAGTTCCGGCCGGCGTGCAGCACCCGGTACGGCTCGACCGTGCGCCGGATCTCGGTCCCGTCGTGCCGTCGGTACGTCAGCCGCAGTTGATCGTGCTCCTCGACCGCCCGGGCCAGAGCGAGCAGCAGGTCCGGATCGGCCGACCGACCGCCGCCGGCAACGGTGCCGATTCCCTTGGAGATCGTGTCCACCCGGTGGCGCAGCCGCGACGGCAGCACCTGCTTGAGCTTGATCAGGGCCCGGATCGCGGCCTCGTCCAACCCGGCCAGCCCGGCCACGGTCGCCTGCTGCAGCCCGACGCTGACCGCGATCGCCTCGTCGTCCTCGAGCAGCAGCGGCGGAAGCTCGGCGCCGGCACCCAGTTGGTAGCCGCCGCCGACGCCGGGCAGCGCATTGACCGGATAGCCGAGCCGCCGCAGCCGGTCCACGTCGCGGCGCACCGTCCGGTCGGTGACCTCGAGTCGCTCGGCCAGTTCGGCGGCCAGCCAGCTGCGCCGCGACTGGAGCAGCGCGAGCAGCCGGAGCAGTCGTCCGGAGGTCTCCCACATGCAAGGAATTCTCGCAGCAATTCCGGACCGAACCTGTCCGGGTCGGTCGACAGCATGGTGGTCATGAACCACGAGAGCGATCGCGCGATCCACCCCTTCACGATCGACATCCCGCAGGCCGAGCTCGACGATCTGCGGCGCCGGCTCGAGCAGGCCCGACTGCCCGAGCCGCTGCCCGGCGACGACTGGGACACCGGCGTTCCGCTGCCGTACCTGCGGGAGCTCGTCGACCACTGGCGGAGCGGCTACGACTGGCGCGCCGAGGAGGCCAGGCTGAACGCCCGGCCGCAGTTCCGGACCGTGATCGACGGCCAGCCGATCCACTTCCTGCACGTCCGGTCCGAGCGGGAGGACGCCGTACCGCTGCTGCTCACCCACGGTTGGCCCGGCTCGATCGCCGAGTTCCTCGACGTGATCGACCCGCTGACCGACCCGGACGGACACGGAGCTTCCGGCGCGCCTGCCTTCCACGTCGTCATCCCGTCACTGCCCGGCTTCGGCTTCTCGTCGCCGCTGGCCGGAGCCGGCTGGGACACCACGAAGATCGCCTCGGCCTGGGTCGAGCTGATGGACCGGCTCGGCTACCGGCGGTTCGTCACCCAGGGCGGCGACATCGGAGCGGCGGTGTCGCCCGAGGTGGCCCGGCAGGCCCCGGACCGGGTGATCGGCGTCCACCTGAACGGCAACGCCGGGATGCCGTGGAACGTGAGCGACGAGGACCGAGCCGAACTGACAGCGCTGGAACTGGACCGGCTGGAACGGGTGGCCTCCTTCCTCCGCAACGAGTACGGCTACATCTCCATCCAGAGCACCCGGCCGCAGCTGATCGGCGCCGCGCTGTCCGACTCGCCGGTCGGCCAGCTGGCCTGGATCGTGGACAAGTTCCGGCAGTGGACCCATCCGGTCACCACGCTGCCGGACGCGATCATCGACCGGGACCGGCTGCTGACCAACGTCATGCTCTACTGGCTGACCCGGACGGCGGGCTCGGCCGCCTACGTCGGCTATGCGCTGGACGGTTCGGGCTGGGGCGCGCCGCCGGAGCCGTCCGGAGTGCCCACCGCGGTGATCGTCTTCGCACACGATGTCGGCATCCGCCGGTACGCCGAGGCCGAGCACACCGTCGTCCGTTGGACCGATGTCCCGGATCGCGGCGGCCACTTCGCGGCGTTGGAGGAGCCGGGCCTGCTGCTCGCGGACCTGCGCGAGTTCGTCGCCGCCCTGCCCGGTTGATCATCGGCGGGCGAGTGAGGTACAGACGCAGACCCGATTGCCGTCGGGGTCGGCGAGCACGGTGAACGACGGAGCCCCGGCCTCGTCCACCACCCTGCCGCCGGCCGCCACGGCCGCCGCGATCCGGTCCTCGGCGACCTCCGGCGCGAGCCAGAGGTCGAGATGCCAGCGCTGCCGCGGCGGATCATGATCATCGGTGCGCTGGAACCACAGCGACGGCACCCGGTCGGTCGGGTCGAAGACCTCGTCGTGGACCGTGCCGTCGGCGCTGCCGGTGAGCAGCGCCGCCCAGAACGGTCCGAGCGCGGCCTGGTTCGCCGTGTCCAGCGCGAGCTCCAGCTGGGTGACCTCGCCCGGCTCGGCGATCAGCCCCTGCTCGGCCGCCAGCCGGCTGATCGTCCGAGCCAGGTCGGCCTCCCGCCGGGTCACCCACCGCCCATCGGTCCGGTCGCACAGCGACAGGTCGATCACCGCGCCGAGCAGCCGCACCTCCAACCGGTCACCGGCGCCGTCGGTGCCGAGGAAGTCGGCCGCCGCCCGGACGGCCGAGGCGGAGTCCCGGGCTCGGAACCGAGCGTGCAGTCGCTGGGCCAGCTTGCGCCAGTCGGCCAGCCGCTCGGCCCGGAGCTGTTCGTTGTCGAGAACGTCCATGGCGCAGAACCTGGCACACGGCTCCGACAATCGGTCCCGGACGAACTTCGGCCCCGAAACTGTCACTCCCGTCTGGTACGAGAGCCCGCCGCAAGCCCGGCCAACGCGGTCACGCCCAGAGCGAGCAGCCCGACCAGTGTGAGCGCACCCCCGATGGACACCCGCTGCGCGAGCAGCCCGATCAACGGCGGCCCGGTCAGGAACGCGCCGAAGCCGAGCGTCGCGACGGCCGAGATCGCACCGGCGGAGTTGTCCCGGCCGTGCTCGCCCGCGGCGGTGATCGCGGCCGGGAACACCACGGACAGGCCGAGCCCCCACAGGCCCGCGCCAAGGAACGGCCCGACCGGCGAGGGCAGGAACAGCACCGTCGCCACGCCGGCCGCGGTGATCACTCCGCACAGCCGCAGCGTGGTCACCCGGCCGAGCCGGTCCAGCACGAACCCGCCGGTCAAGCGGCCGACGGTGATCATCAGGCTGTAGCAGGTGAAGGCCGCCGCCGCGGCGCCCTCGCTGAAGCCGCGCTCGTCGTGGACGTAGAGGGCCAGCCAGTCCGACGCCGACCCCTCGCCGATGTTGGAGCAGAGCAGCATCACGGCCAGCATGATCACCGGCAGGGTGAGGGCCTTCGCGTCCGGCCGGGCCCGGCGTCCGTCCCGTACCGGAGCGCGGTGATCACGCCAGAACTGCGTGGCAACCGTGTTGGCGACGGCGAAGACCGGCAGCACCAGCCAGAAGTGCGGACCGAACGGGAGCCCGAGTCCGGCCACCGCTGCGCCGAGCGCCGAGCCGAGCAGCAGGCCGCCGCTCCACAGCCCGTGCAGGGCCGGCATCACGGACCGGCCTACCGCTCGTTCGACGTCCGCGCCGTGCACGTTGAGCATCACCTCGAACAGACCGGTCCCCGCTCCGGCCAGCAACAGCACCGCCGCGAACGCGATCGGGGACGTGACCAGCGGCAACGCGGCATAGGTCACCGCGACCACCAGGCCGGCGACCAGGCAGACCCGGCGGCTGGCGAAGCGGCGCGACAACCGGCCGCCGAACGGCATGCTCGCGAAGGACCCGATGCCGAGACAGACCAGCACCAGCCCGACCGTCTGCAGGTCGGCCTGAAGATGATCACGAACGGCAGGGATCCGGGAGAACCAGGTGCCGGAGACGAACCCGAGCAGGCCGAAACAGACGAACGTGGCCACCAGGTCGCGGCGGGTGTCGGGTCCCATGCTGCAGAAGTCTCTCAAGGGGTGCGCCGGCGACCGGCAGCCGGGTTGTCCACAGATCGAGGCCGACGAATTTCCTTATCCACAGACTTTTTTCTGCCGGCGACAAACCTCCGATCGTCGCTCACGATGGTCCCGCTGCGGTCGTCCGGCCGCGGTGTTGATCATGAAAGGGATCCCATGCATCGCTTCTCGGCTGCCGCCGTCGGCGCCCTCACCACCCTCGTCCTGCTGTTCACCGGCGCGCTGATGGCCGGCGCCACCAGCCCGCCGCGCTCGCTGCCGCCGGGCTGGCTGGACGGCTTCCGGATCGGCTGGGTGCCGCCCGGCGCCGGCGACCTGGTCACCGACTTCGAGTCCGAATGGGAGGAGGTCGGATTCCGGACCCGGGTCTGGGAGACCGGTCCGTCCGAGGAGGGCGGCTACCGGGTCGATCTGCAGGTGGCGATCATGCGCAGCCCGACCTTCACCGACCCGGCGGCGGTCCGGGCGTTCTTGATCAATTGGCTGGAACGGGATCCGGACGGCTGGGCGACGCAGCCGTACCGGCACCCGGACGGCACCGGCTTCGGCGACGACGACGAGCTGTTCTGGCTGGTCGAGCCGGGCGTCGCGGTCCGCGTCTCCGGCAACCCCGAGTCGGTCGACACCCGCGAGCTGCGCCGGACGGCCCGCGCCGTCCGGGCCCTGTCGGGGAGGTGAGGCGCCGTGGTGGGCAGCGATACCCTGAGCAGGCACTGCCGATCCAGCCGAGGAGACCTGCCGCATGACCGATGTGTTCGCGCCCACCACGAACTCGAGCGAGTACGCCGAGCAGGCGTCGACGGCCTACCGCGCCGCCCTGTCGGTGATCGAACAGGTGGAACCGCGGATCGCCGACGCGACCCGGGCCGAGCTCGCCGACCAGCGCGCCTCGCTCAAGCTGATCGCTTCGGAGAACTACGCCTCGCCCGCGGTGCTGCTGACCATGGGCACCTGGTTCTCCGACAAGTACGCCGAGGGCACGATCGGGCACCGCTTCTACGCGGGCTGCCAGAACGTCGACACCGTCGAGGCCCTGGCCGCCGAGCACGCGCGGGAGCTGTTCGGTGCCGAGTACGCCTACGCGCAGCCGCACTCCGGCATCGACGCCAACCTGGTCGCCTTCTGGTCGATCCTGGCCCACCGGGTCGAGACGCCGGCGCTGGCCGATCACGGCGCCAAGACGGTCTACGACCTGTCCGAGGAGGACTGGGAGAAGCTGCGCCGTGCCTTCGGCGAGCAGCGGGCGCTGGGCATGTCGCTGGACGCCGGCGGCCACCTGACCCACGGGTTCCGGCCGAACATCTCGGGCAAGATGTTCCATCAGCGCTCGTACGGGACGGATCCGGAGACCCAGCTGCTCGACTACGACGCGGTCCGGGCCGCGGCGAGGGAGTTCAAGCCGCTGGTGCTGATCGCCGGCTATTCGGCCTACCCGCGCCGGGTGAACTTCGCGACCATGCGGGAGATCGCCGACGAGGTCGGAGCCACCCTGATGGTCGACATGGCCCACTTCGCCGGCCTGGTCGCCGGCAAGGTGTTCACCGGCGACGAGGACCCGGTGCCGCACGCGCACCTCACGACGACGACCACGCACAAGTCGCTGCGCGGCCCGCGCGGCGGTCTCGTGCTGGCCACCAAGGAGTACGCGGACTCGGTCGACCGCGGCTGTCCGATGGTGCTCGGCGGGCCGCTGTCGCACATGATGGCGGCCAAGGCGGTCGCGCTGGCCGAGGCCCGGACCGCGGAGTTCCGGAGCTACGCCCAGGGCGTGGCCGACAACGCCAAGGCGCTGGCCGACGGCTTCCTCCGCCGCGGCGCGAAGCTGGTCACCGGCGGCACCGACAACCACCTGGTGCTGCTCGACGTCTCCGGGATGGGGCTGACCGGGCGGCAGGCCGAGTCGGCGCTGCTCGACGCGGGCATCGTGACGAACCGGAACTCGGTGCCGAGCGACCCGAACGGCGCCTGGTACACCTCGGGCGTCCGGCTGGGCACGCCCGCGCTGACCAGCCGCGGCTTCGGCACGGCGGAGTTCGACCGGGTGGCCGAGCTGGTGGTCGACGTGCTGACCAACACCCAGCCGGCCGCGACGAAGTCAGGCGCGCCGGGCAAGGCGAAGTACGTGCTGGCCGACGGTGTCGCCGACCGGACCAAGGCCGCGTCGGCCGAGCTGCTGGACAAGCACCCGCTGTATCCGGGCCTGGAACTCTGACGTCGACGCCGGGATACCCGGCTCGGCTAGGGTCAGGCGTCATGAATCCGACGTCGACCGCAGTGCGCAGCACGATCACGCCTACCCAGCGGGTGATCGGGGCGATCTTGATCATCCCCGCGTTGATCTTGTGGCTGGTCCAGTTGGTGCTGCCGTCGATCCGGACGTTGATCATGAGCCTGCAGCAGGTCAACCCGATCGGGACGCGTGCCGACCAGTTCGTCGGACCGGAGTTCTACGAGCGGCTGCTGCCGGAGATCGCGGCGACCCTGCCCCGGGTGTTGATCTTCGCCGGGCCGGCGATCCTGATCGCGGTCGTGGTCGGCCTGGGCGTCGGCCCGCTGGCGGCCCGCGGCACCAGGCCGGTGCGGATGATCACCCGCGGAATGCTCGGTCTGCTGCTCGTCTGTTACGCGCCGGTCGGCGTCGCGCTCACGTTCGACAGCCGGGCCTTCGCCGACCCGGACACGGCTGGGCTCGCCATCACCGGGATCGTCACGGTCTCGGTGCTCGCGACGGCCGGCGCCGCGGCGGCCCTGGTCTCGCTCGCCGCTTGGCGGTCGGCCTCCGGCCCGGCCACCTGGCTGGCCACGGCGGCGCTGACGCTGGCGGTCGGTCTCGGGCTGGCGATGCAGCTGTTCGCGGTCCCGTACGTCCTCACGGCGGGCGGCCCGAGCCACAGCACCGAGACCCCGCTGATCATGGGCTTCGTGCTCGGCTTCGTGCAGATGCAGTTCGGCGGCGGTGCCGCGGTGATGGTCGTGGCCGGCCTGTTCACCGGGCTGTTCGGGCTGCTCGCGGTGCTGATCATCCTGCTGACGCGCCTCCGGGTGGAGCTCGACCCGCCCGGCACGCCGGACCGCGGCTCGGGCCTCGGCTGGGCCGGGCTGGGCGTCGCGGCACTGTTCCTGGTGATCACGGTCGTGCTGATCGCGCCCTGGCTGGCCGGTAGCGCGCGTCCGGTGCCACCCGACTTCCCGGCCGGGGCCGTGATCAACACCTGGCTGCCGTCGTTCCTCGGCGCCCTGATCCAGCTCGTTGTCGCGCTGGCCGCCGGGATCGGGCTGGGTGCACTGCGGCCGCTCGGCCGGGCCAGCGAATGGGTGCTGTTGCTCTTCGCTCCGTGGTTGCTGGTCGGCCCGGGCCTGCTGGCCCTGCAGCACTTCGACTTCCTGCGCACCCTCGGCCTGCTCAACACGTTCCCGGGGCTGTTCCCGCAGGCCATGATCAACATCCCGGCCGTGGTCGGCTTCACCCTGCTGTTCGCCGGCGTACGCCGGCTCCGGGACAGCGGGGCGCCGGCCGGTGCGGCGCTCGCACCGGTGCTGGGCGGCACGCTGACCACATTCGTGCTGCTCTGGGTGATCCAGGCCCAGGACCTGATCATCGGCTACGTCAGCGGCACCGGGCCGGACTCGATGACCGGGCCGGTGCTGCTCGCGATGGCGCGCAACCAGCGCCAGTTCGCGGGCGCCGGAGATCTACCGCAGGCCCTGAGCACGCCGCTACCGCTGATCATCGTGCTCGGCCTCGCCTCGGTCGCGATCCAGGCGCTGTGCCTGGACCGGCTGCGGCTGGCCACCGGCCCCGACCGCCGAGCCGCCGGCCCGGCCCCGCTCTCGGACCCGGGTGTGGTCACCCCTCCCGCGGACCAGCCTCGTTGAGCCGGGCCGCGCGCAGCACCAGGAAGCGCCGCTCAGGTTCTGCGGTGGCGAGCCGGGCGGCCTCGCGGTAGGCGGTCCGGGCCGCTTCCAGGTCACCGGCCTGCTCCAGCAGGTGGGCCCGGACGGCGTACAGGCGTTGCTGCCCGGCCAGCTCCTCGGCCACCTCGGCGACCACGGCCAGCCCGGCCTGCGGCCCGTCCACCTGGCCCACGGCGACGGCCCGGTTCAGGGTCACCACCGGGCTGCCGGTGATCCGCTCCAGGACTCCGTACAGGGCGACGATGTGCGGCCAGTCGGTGGCCTCCGCCGTCGGAGCGTGATCATGGAGCGAGGCGATGGCGGCCTGCAGCTGGTACTCGCCGATCGGTCGGCGGCCGAACACCTCGTCGAGCAGCAGCCGGCCCTCCGTGATCAACCTCCGGTCCCAGCGCCTGCGATCCTGCTCGGCCAGCGGGACGGGCAGGCCGTCCGGGCCGGTGCGGGCGGCGCGGCGCGCGTCGACCAGGAGCAGCAGGGCGAGCAGTCCGGCCACCTCGCCGTCCTCCGGCAGCAGTCCACGCAGCAAGCGGGTCAGCCGGATCGCCTCGTCGCTCAGGTCGACCCGGTGCAGCTTGTCGCCGGCGGTCGCGGTGTGGCCCTCCGTGAAGATCAGGTAGAGCACGCGGAGCACGGCGGTCAGCCGGGCCGGTCGCTCCTCCGGCGCCGGCGGGGCAAACCGGCCGCCGGCGTTCTTGATCTTGGACTTGGCCCGCGAGATCCGCTGCCCCATCGTCGCCGACGGGACCAGGAAGGCATGGGCGATCTCGTCGGTGGTCAGGCCGCCGACGGCCCGCAGGGTCAGCGCGATGGCCGACGCCGGGGTCAGCGCGGGATGGCAGCAGAGGAACAACAGCGTGAGCGTGTCGTCGGTGTCGGCCACCTCGGCGTCGTCGACGGCCCGCCGCTGATCCTGTTCCTCCCGTTCCCGGCGGGCCAGTTCGCTGCGCCACCGGTCGATCAGCCGGTGGCTCGCGGCGGTGATCAACCAGCCACGCGGATGCTCGGGCACGCCGTCGCGCGGCCACCGCTCCAGCGCGGTGATCATGGCCTCCTGCACCGCGTCCTCGGCACCGTCGAAGTCCCCGTACCGCCGGATGAGCGCGCCGAGGACCTGCGGCGCGAGGGTGCGCAGCAGGTCCTCGATCGCGGGCTGGGCCTCGGGCACGGTCAGGACTGGCCGTCCGCCGTGGCCAGGTAGTCGACCATCTCGTCGGCGTTCGCCGGGCCCTGCTCCATCACCCGGCGGAGCTGGATCGGCTGCTGGGTCGGCTTGCCGCCCGGCCCCGGTACCGCCGAGACCAGGGCGGCGATCTCGATCGCGCGCTGCTCCGTCTCGACGTCGATGACCTGGAAGCCGGCCACCCACTCCTTGAACTCCGTGAACGGCCCGTCGGTGACGACCGGCGTCGTGCCGTCGGAGGTGACCACCTTGGCCACGTCCGGCCCGGTCAGCAGTTCGTGGCGGACCAGTTCGCCGCTGGCGGTCAGCACGTCGTTCAGCCGGCGGTAGTAGTCGAGGTGGGCGGTGATCTCCTCGGGCTTCCACTCCTCCATCGGCTCCTGCACGGCGCCGCCCTCGAAGTTCACGATCAGCAGGTACTTGGTCACGACGTTCTCCTCTGCGGTTGCGCGGTGCCCGGCGGCACCGTCACCCCGGGAACGGGGCCGGCGACGACATTTCGACATCCTCTCAGCGATATGTCGGCGGAGCCCGGCAGGATGCCTGATGTGACCGCACCGACGACCGTGTCCCGAGCCACGCTGAACCGCACCACGCTCGCTCGCCAGGCCCTGCTGGACCGCGCCGACGAGTCCGCCGCGACGATGATCGAGAGGCTGGTCGGCCTGCAGGCCCAGGAGCCGCTGGAGCCGTACGTGGGCCTGTGGTCGAGGCTCGCCGGCTTCGCGCCCGCGGAACTGGTCGGGCTGTTGGAGCGGCGCGAGGCGGTCCGGACCGTCATGATGCGGCGGACGCTGCACCTGCACACGGCGTCCGATGCGCAGCGATTCCGGCCGGTGCACCACGCGATGATCGTGCAACGTACGGCCTCGGCGAGGGCCCGGGAGCTCGGCGGCCTCGACCTGGACCGGCTCGCCGAGGTCGCCACGCCGCGGTTCGACGAGCCCCGGACGACCTCGGAGGTGGCGCGCGCCGTCACCGCCGAGTGGCCGGACGTGCCCATCCCCGCCCTGAGCGACATGATCGGCGTGGTGGTGCCGCTGGTCCAGGTGCCGCCGCGCGGCGTCTGGGGGCAGCGGGCCGCGGCCCGCAACCTGACCCTGTCCGGCTGGCTCGGCGACGCGGCGCCCGTACCGGCGGACGACGTCCTGGACGGGCTCGTCCTGCGCTATCTCGCGGCGTACGGCCCGGCGACCAGTTCCGACGTCCGCGCCTGGTGTGGCCTGGCCGGGCTGCCGGCGGTGATCAAACGGCTCCGGCCGCGGCTGCGCAGCTACCGCGACGAGGCCGGGCGAGAGCTGCTGGATCTCGCCGACGCCGAGCTGGTCCCCGCCGACGCACCCGCGCCGCCGCGGTTCCTGCCCGCCTTCGACAACGTCGTCCTCGGTTTCGCCGACCGGTCCCGGATGATCGACGACGAGCACAAGCACCACAGCGTCGCCGGGGCTCGGTTCGTGTTGCTGGACGGCCGGGTCGCCGGCACCTGGACGAGCACCGGCGACGCCGACTCCGGTGTCACGGTCGAGATCGAGACGTTCGGTCCTCTGTCGAAGCCCGAACGGGCCGCCATGACCGCCGAGGCCGAGGCGCTGGCCGCGTTCCTCGGCGGCGGGACGGCCGGCCGGGTCAGCTACCTTTCCTGAGCGGCTGCCCCTTCGACAGGCTCAGGGAGCAGTCCGCCCGACGCCGTCCAGGAGGGCCCGCAACCCCAGCTCGAACAGCCGGTCCAGGTCGAGGTCGTAGCCGCCCGGGCGTCCCTGCAGCGCCGTGATCACCGTCGTGAACGCCGGGAACCGGCCGGTCCCGGTGAGCGCTCCGAGATCGGGCGTGATCGCGTCGATCCACTCCTCATCGGAGACGCCGCTCGCCTCGGCGGCCCGGGCCTCCGCCTCCAGGTTGGCCGCGATGCCGGTGACGAAGTTGTAGAGCAGCACGTTGGTGTCGAACGCCGCGAGCGGCTCGAGGCCGTGATCGAGCAGGGCTCCGAGCACGATGTCGGAGTACGCCAGCAGGCCCGGTGAGGTCAGCGGCCGGCTCAGCGGCGTCACCTGGGCCAGCCAGGGATGCCGCTGGTGCAACCGCCACATCCCGCGCACGGCGAGTTCGACCCGATCCCGCCAGGCCGGTGGCAGCTCGCCCGGCGGCGGCGACGCCGCGTACACGGCCTCGCTCATCGACGCCAGCAGATCGTCCTTGTCCCGGATGTGCCGATACAGGGCCATCGGCGCCACGCCGAGCCGACCGGCGACGGCACGGATCGAGACCGCGCCCAGGCCTTCGGCATCGGCGAGCGTGACCGCGGCCTGCAGCAGCCGGTCCCGGGCCGGTTCGCCGGTCATCGCGGCCGGCGTCTCGGCGTCCGCCGCGGCCGGCGCGACCACGGTCCCGCTGCGCGGCCGGGTCACCACGACGCCCTCGGTCCGCAGCAGGGTCAAGGCCTTGGCCGCGGTCGCCATGGCGACGCCGGATTCCTTGGCCAGCTGCCGGGTGGACGGGACCCGCTGGCCCGGCCGGAGCTCACCCTCGGCGATCCGCCGGCGCAGGTCCGCCGCGATCACCAGATACGGGGTCTCCGCCACTTCGCTCCCATCTGTTCTAGTACAGATCAGACCGTACGACGCAGAATTCCCAGTTGTCAAAGCGATGTATCTGTGCGTACAGTGTATAGACAGATGGATACGTTGTATTCGACGGAGGAGAACATCATGCAGTCAGTGCTCATCTCGGGCGGCGGCATCGCCGGCCTGCTGTTCGCCGGCGCGCTGCGGCGGCACGGCTTCGCGGTCACCGTCCTGGAGCGGGCGGGCAAGCCGCGCACGACCGGCCAGGCGGTCGACATCCGCGGCGCCGCCCTCGAGGTCATGGACCGACTCGGCTGTCGCGCCGCGCTGGAACAGCGGCGGACCACGCTCCGCGGCATGTCCTGGCTGGACGGCGCCGGCACCGAACAATGGCGGTCGGAGGAGTTCGTGCTGAGCAGCGGCCGGCTGGACGGCGACGACGTGGAGATCCTCCGCGCCGAACTCACCGAACTGCTCGCGGACGACCTGGCCAGGGTGGACGCGGCCAGGGACGACGCCCCGGCCGAACTGATCCACGGCGACTGGATCACCGCGCTGACCGACGGCCCGGACGGGGTCGAGGTCGAGTTCGCCCGCGGCGCACCGAGCCGGTTCGACCTGGTGGTCGGCGCGGACGGGCTCTACTCCGGTGTCCGGCGGCTCGCGTTCGGCCCGCCGGAGCAGTGGCTGCACCATCTCGGCGCCTACCTGGCCGTCTTCGGCGGGCCGAACCTGTTCGAGCTCGATCAGTGGCAGGTCTGGCTGCAGGACCCGGCGGCGACCTACGTCGTCTATCCGACCCGGGACAACGCCGAGGTACGGATCACGGTCGGCTTCGGCTCCGAGCCGATGGAGATCGACCACCGGGACGAGCCCGAGCACCGCAGGCTGATCGCTGAGCGGATCGCGCAGATCCCGTGGCAGGCGGACGCGATGCGATCCACCCTCGACGGTTCGGAGGACTTCCAGTTCGGCGCGATGGCCCAGGTCCGGCTGGACGGCTGGTCCCGCGGCCGGGTCGCGCTGATCGGCGACGCCGCCTCCTGCCCGTCGCCGCTGACCGGCCAGGGCACCAGCCTCGCGATCGTGCAGGCGTACGTCCTGGCCCAGGAACTCGCCCGGCACGCGGCCGAGGCGGACGGCCATCTGGCGGCCTTCCGGGCGTACGAGGAGCGACTGCGGCCGTTCGTCGAGGCGAATCAGGCGCTGGTCGGCGAGGACCGCCAGGCGGCGAACTCCGACGCCGTCGACCGGGTGAAGAACGCGGTCGACCTCGACTGAGCCGCGGTTGCTAGCCTTCCTGACGTCACCGCGACTGGCGTCGGATGGGCCACCATCGGGAAGCACCGGTCGAGAAGTCGTCCGCCTGGGCTTCTCGCGCAGCTCTTCAGGAGTGCCCGATGCAGCTCAGGTACGGACTCAATCCCCATCAGCCGGCCACCGTCGAATCGATCGGCCGACCACCGTTCACCATGATCAACGGCCATCCCTCCATGATCAATCTGCTGGACGCGGCGAACGGCTGGCAGCTCGTCGCCGCGGCCCGGAACCGGCTGGGCCGGCCGGTCGCCGCGTCGATCAAGCACGTCGCCCCGGCCGGCGTCGCCGCAGCCGGGCCACTGGACGAGGTGATCATGGACAACTGGCCGATCGCCGACGCGCCGACCGCGGTCCTGTCGGCCTACCTGCGGGCCCGGGACGCCGATCCGCGGAGCAGCTACGGCGACCTGGTCGCCGTCTCCGACCCGGTCGACCTGGAGCTGGCCCGGTTCCTCGGCGGCGTGATCAGCGACGGGATCGTCGCCCCCGGATACCAGCCGGGCACGGTGGACCTGCTGCGCCGGAAGAAGCGCGGGACGTTCCTGATCATGGAAGCCGACCCGGACGCCATCCGGCCGGCCGAGGAACTCCGGCAGGTCGGCGGGCTGATGATCACCCAGCAGACCGACCTCGACGGCATCACGGCCGATCTGCTGCCGCCGCAGGTGGATCCTGCCGACCGGGACACCGCCCTGCTGGCCATGATCACGGCCCGGCACACGCCGTCCAACACGGTGGTCGCGGCCCGCGACGGCGCCGCGATCGGGATCGCCGCCGGTCAGCAGTCCCGAGTCGACTGCACCCGGCTCGCGGTCGGCAAGGCCACCGCCTGGTGGTTCCGTCGGCATCCGGCGGCCCGGTCGATCACCGGCCCGCCCGGCACCCGGCGCCAGGACCGGCTCAACCTGCAACTGGCGCTGGCCACCGGCGATCCGACGCCGCTCGAGGCGCGGCACCTGCTCGCCGACCTCGGGGACCGGCTGCCGTCGGCGGCCGAACGCGCCGAGTGGCCGGCGGCGCTGGACGGGGTGATCATGGTCCATGACGGCGCCATCCCGTTCCGGGACAATGTCGATCATGCCGCCCGGATCGGCACCACGATGATCATCGAGCCCGGCGGCTCCACGGCCGCGAGGGAGGTCGAGCAGGCCTGCACCGAGCACGGCATCACCCTGGTCCGGACCGGTCGCCGGCTCTTCCTGCACTAGGCCGTCCGCCCTCTCGAGCTGCACTGAGCCATCCACCCTGTCGACCTGCGCTGCGCCGGCCGGCCTCTCGATCCCCTGAGCCGTCCGCCCTCACGATCCCCCTGAGCCGTCCGCCCTCACGATCCCCTGAGCTTGTCGAAGGGCCAGGGGAATCCGTCCCCGCACTTCGACAGGCTCAGTGCGCGTTGGTCACGACCGGCTCAGCGCACGCCGGCCGCGACTGGCCCACCACCCGTTGGGAGCGACCGATCCCACGGCGCGTCGGGCACGACCACCCCACCCGCATCCAGCACGACCGGCCCACCGCGCGTCGGGCACGAGGCCCACCACACGTCGGGAACGACCGGCCCCACTGCGCACGTCGGGCACAGCCAGCCCGCGTCGGCACGACCAACCCACCCCCACGTCGGGCGCGACCAGCCCCACTGCGCTTCGGGCGCTCTTCGACAGGTCCGGCGCGGCGAGTCAGGTCAGGAGCGGGAGCAGGATCTCGTCGACGATCCGGGCGACCTCCGCATCGGGCGACGGCTTGCCGGTCATCAGCAGTCCCTGCAGGATCAGGGCCGGGCCGGTCCGCACCAGCAGCGGTGTGATCTTGTCGGCCGCCAGTTCGCCGCGCTCGACGGCCCGGTCGAGCACCGTGCGGATGATCGCCATCCGGACGGTGATCAACTTTTCCCGGTAGGCCTTGGCCAGTTCGGGTTCGCGCATCAGTTCGACCAGCACCGACACGTCCGGGAAGGCGGTCCGGCCGGCGAGCACGTCGCGCATCCCGCGCAGGCAGGTGATCAGGGATTCCCGGAGGGTTCCGGTCTCCTCGAGCGATCCGCTCAGGTCGGGCAGGGCCGCGTTCAGCGCGTCGATCACCAGGCCCTGCTTGGTCGGCCAGCGCCGGTAGAGCGCCGCCTTACCGGTCCCGGCCCGCGCCGCGACCGCCTCCATCGACAGCCGGGCGTACCCGGTGCCGGAGAGCTCCGCCAGCGTCGCGTCGTGGATCGCCCGGACCAGTTCGTCGCCGCGACGACGAGTCCCCCGGCCCGGAACGCCGTTCACCGCCTTCACCATGCGCCGATAGTAGACGCTTGCGTTCTCTCAAACCCCGATCTACGCTCGACTCATAAGGAACGCTTCCGTCTACTAAGGAGTCGGATGATGAGCGGCGAGATTCTCCGGACCACGGTCTGCATCGCCGGCGGCGGCCCGGCCGGACTGATGCTCGGATTGCTCCTGGCCCGGCAGGGCATCGAGGTGGTCGTGCTGGAGAAGCACGCCGACTTCCTGCGCGACTTCCGCGGCGACACGGTCCATCCTTCGACCCAGCAGGTGCTCGACGAACTCGGCCTGGCCGAGCGGTTCGCCGGGCTGCCGTACCAGCGGGTGGAGCGGGCCGAGACCATGATCGACGGCCGGCCGCTGACCCTGGCCGACTTCGGCAGCCTGCGCACCCGGTACCCCTACATCGCGATGGTCCCGCAGTGGGACCTGCTCAATCTGCTCGCCGAGGAGGCCGAGCGCCACCCGAACTTCCGGCTGCTACGCCGGGCCGAGGCCACCGGCCTGCTCCGGTCCGGCGACCGCGTCACCGGCGTCTCCGTACGGCGAACGGACCGGGACGAACCGCTCGAGGTGCACGCGGCCCTGACCGTCGCCGCCGACGGGCGGCACTCCACCCTGCGCCGCGCCGCGGGCCTGCGCAGCCGCGCCTTCGGGTCCGCGTTCGACGTGCTGTGGTTCCGGGTGTCCCGGTCCGCCGACGACCAGCTGAACGCACTCGGGCTCCGGGTCGCGCAGGGCACGGCCTACGTGGTGGTGCCGCGGACCGCGTACTGGCAGGTCGCCCGGATCATCGGCAAGGGCGCCGCCGCCGACCTGCTGGGCGGCGACATCGGGGCGCTGCACCGGGACTTCCGGACCGCGGTCCCGGAACTGGCCGACCGAGTCGGCGAGGTCACCGGCTGGGACCGGACCAGCGTGCTCGAGGTACGGATCGACCGGCTCCGCCGCTGGCACCGGCCCGGCCTGCTCTGCCTCGGCGACGCCGCCCACGCGATGTCGCCGGTCGGTGGCGTCGGGATCAACCTGGCGGTCCAGGACGCCGTGGCGGCGGCCAACCTGCTCACCCCGGCCCTGCTCGACCACCAGCGCACGGGGTCGCCCATCCATGATCATCAACTGGCGGCGGTGCAGCGCCGGCGGGCATGGCCGACCATGATCACCCAGACCCTGCAACGGGCCGTGCAGCGGTTCGGCGTCGAGCGCGCGCTGAAGGGCGGGCTGAGCTCCAGCCCGGTCCCCCGCCTGCTGCTGCCGCCGATCCGACGGGTGCTCAGCCGGGTGATCGGCCTCGGCGTCCGGCCGGAGCACGTCCGCCGATCATGATCATGATCAGCGGGCGAACAGGTTCCCAGCGACGGTGCCGATGAAGTTGCGCAGCGAGTCGGGCAGGTCGCGCAGGTGCCAGTTGTCCGGGCCGTGATACCAGGACAGGTCGGTGGAGTCGGGATCCTCGTCGGCGTCGGTCGCGACGATCGCGTCCAGCCACCGCTCGGCCCCGCCCAGCACGACCGCGTACGGCAGCACCTCGGACAGCTCGCGCAGCTCCTGGCCGGGCGGCATCTGGTCGGTCGGCTGGCTCAGCAGATCCGACCGGAGCGCCATCAGCCCGGCCTGGACGGCCGCGCCCTTGCCGGTCCGGGCCGGCATCTCCTGGGCCACGAAGACCAGGCCGAGGCCGAGGATCACCAGCGCCAGGCCGACCAGGCCGAAGGTGGTGAACGCGGCCAGCAGGCCGGTCGCGACGACGGCGACGATCAAGCCGGCCAGGGCCAGCTGGGTCCACCGGTTCCGGGTCGAGTCCGGCCGGCGCTCGTACCAGCCGTTGCTGACCACCTGGTCGTACAGCTTGTCCTGGACCTTGTCGATCGAGGCGCGGACCTTGTCGCCCAACTCGGACACCTTGACCTGCCCGCCGGGCGCGGCCAGGCCGTCCAGCAGTTCCACCTCGAACGGGTGCAGGGTGCCGGCGTCGGCGGTCGTGGGCCGGGTCAGCACCCAGTCCGTACGGGCGAACTCCGACTCCCGCGGCAGCTCGGTGATCAACAGGTGACCCCGGACCGCGAGATCGATCAGGCTGGCCGTCACGTCGATCGGGTCGACCCGCTCGTCGACCACGGTGCCGACCTGGCCGGGCCGGATGTCACCGACGACGCGGAACTCGGACTCGCCCTCGCCGACCGGCGCGAACTCGCCCACCTTGGCCACCTGGCCGCCGGGCCGGGCGTCGGCGCCGGCCAGCCGGTGCAGCGCGAACAGTGCGATCCCGCCGAGGACCAGCAGCGCCAGCGCGATGCCGAGCTGCAGCGGACCGGCCGTGAACGCGCGGCCCGGGGTCCACCGAGTCTCGATGTGCTCGTTCGGCACGATCGCGCCCGGCGCGAAGTCGACCCGGATCGCGACCTCTTCGTTCTCGCCGCGCGGCCCGTCCCGGAAGGTCGGGTTGGGGTTGTCGTGGGTGCCACCGGCGGCGAAGTCACAGCTCACCTCGGACCCGGGCGGGCCGGCGGTGCAGTCGATGTTGGCCAACTGGGCCGGGATCGCCACCGTCGCGGTGAACTCGTTGACCTGCAGGCTCAGCCCCTGCAGCAGCCGTACGTCCAGCGCGCTGCTGCCGTAGTCGGCCGCGATCACCGCGCCGGTGACCTGATACGTGAGCTCGAGCTCGGTCGCCCCGTTGGTCGGCAGCGTGACCGTGACGGCCTTGCCGTCCCGATCCTCGGCGACCGCGACGTCGGCCCCGCCGGCCAAGGCCTTGAAACCGCCGACCTGCAGCACCCGCTCGCGGTCGCTGTCCTGTTTCAGCGGCTGCCGCAGCGCGAACCGCTGGGTGACCTGAGCCGGCACCGAACCGCTGAAGACGATCTTCTGCCGCACCTCCAGGACGCCGTCGAGACCGAGATCGGCCTGGACGTCCATCGACGACGCGGTGCCCTCGGCGCGGGCCGGCTGGGCCATCGGGCCGGCCAGCAGGGCCACGGCCAGAGCCGCCAGCAGCAGCGGAAACACGGTCAGCCGAACCAGGCGCCCGGCGCGCGGTGATCTCAACACGCCGTACAGCCTCCCATCAAACGAGGTTCCTGGCGACGTGGACCCGGCGGCGCGCCCCGATTTCCGTCCCGACCAGGCCGGGTCGTCGCGCCGGGCGCCCGCTCCGACTATCGTGGCCGCCGTGACGCAACCGCAGTGGGGAGCCCCGTCGCCCGGACAACGACCGCTCGGACAGCAGTCCTGGCCCGGTCCGCAGTCCTCGGCCCGGCCCGGATTCGGGGCACCGAACGGCTTCACGCCGTACGGGCAGCCGCAGGCCCCTGCCGCGCGCCGCAAGAGCAGCCCGGTCGCCAAGCTGCTCGGCGCCATGATCGTGCTCGCGGTGATCGCCTCGATCGGCCTGGTCGTCACGCTGATCGCCAACCCGGCCCAGGCCGCGTACCAGAACGAGAGCTACCAGGTTCCCGACCCCGATCTCAATCCGCCGGACCTGCCCCAGCCGCAGACGGTGGAGGAGGCCAAGGACGCGATCGAGAACAACCCGTTCTACGACCAGGACGTGCCGATCCCGGTCCGCTGCGACGAAGGCCCGATCGACGTCACCACGGCCGGCGATGCCGAACTGGAGAAGCACCTCAACGAACTCATGGCCTGCCTGGTCCGGGTCTGGGAGCCGCCGGTCACCGGTGGTGGCTGGGAGATCGTCCGCCCGTCCGTCACCGTGTACGGCGAGAAGATCAAGACCAAGTGCGGCGAGATCCCGGTCAACGCGGCCTACTGCGGCGCCGACCAGCAGGTCTACTTCTCCAACCAGCTGGTCCGGGCGCTGCCCGCGGTGAAGGAGAACGAGTGGGTCGCCTACATCATCATCGCGCACGAGTTCGGTCACGCCATCCAGGCCCGGACCAACATCCTGATCTCGGCCAAGGCGCTCGGCGCCGAATCCAAGGACGAGCAGCAGGAACTGCTGATGAGCCGGCGGATCGAGGTCCAGGCCGACTGCCTGTCCTCCATGTTCCTCCGCTCCGTGTCCCGCTCGCTCGACATCCAGCAGGATGATCTCGAGGGCATCGAGGACACCTACAAGGCCATCGGCGACGACACCCTGACCGGCAAGAAGAACGTCGTCGGCAACCACGGCCTGGCCCAGTCCCGCCTCTACTGGGCGAATCAGGGCCTCGGCAGCAGCCAGGTCGGCACCTGCAACACCTACACCGCCGACGAGAAGCTCGTCCGCTGACCCGCGGCGCCGCGTGCGCTGCTCCGGCACCAGCGACGAGAGTGGCCCGTGGCTTCCCCCGAAGTGCCAAGGACCACTCCGCGTCCTTCGAAGAAGCGTAGGGAGCGCGTGTTGACACACCGTGCCCCTCGGTGTGGATGTTTTGCTGTGAGGTAAGGAGATCGAGCCGCGGGAGGGCCATGCGTCGAGACGCCTTCGCCGACGAGTTGCGGCGGGCCATCGGTGCCCGGGGCGTCACGCTGACGTGGCTGCGCGAACGGCTGACCGCCCGCGGCAACACGGTCTCGACCTCGACCCTGAGCTACTGGCAGTCGGGGACCCGCCGCCCCGAAGGCGCAGCTTCGTATGCCGCGGTGAGCGACCTCGAGGAACTGTTGGGACTTGAACCCGGTGCCCTCACCGCGTTGCTCGGGCCGGCGCGGCGGGCCGGGCCCTTCGCCCTCCCGGTGTCCCCGACGCCCGGTGGCCGGAGTCCCTCGGCGGCCCGAGAGGTTCTTGATCAACTCGGCGCCGGCAACCTGTCGAACGTGCGGTCGTTGAACATCCACGTCGTGATCGAGGTCGACGAGCACGGCCACCAGCGCCGGCTGAACGAACGCCGCCTGCTGCAGGCGACCTCGGGCGTCGTCACCACGTTTCCCTATCCTGCTGGTCGCTCCCACGCCGAAGGCCCGGCTGCCGGTCATCACCGCCTTGATGGGCTGCGCTGTCGTACGCACCCACGTCCACCCGAACCAGCAGGTGTTCGGCGCAGCCCTTGAGCTGGCCGAACCGATCGCCACCGGGGAGACGGCGCCGGTGGAGATCGCGGTCGACGTGTCGACCGGGACCTCGGGCGAGAACGAGTACGTGATGCGGCTGGTCCGCCCGGTCCGGGAGTTCCTGCTCTGGATCAGATTCCATCCGGACAAGACACCGGTCTGGCACGAGGAGTTCTCGACCACCGGCGGCCGGGAAAGCAGTCAGCCGGTGGAGCACGGCGACGCCCGGCCGGTGACCTCCCTGCATCTGGCGCGCAGCGGCTTCGGGCCGGGCACGATCGGGCTGCGGTGGCGGTTTTCCGATCAGGGGACGTAGATCAGGGCGGTGGCGACGGCGGCGATGCCCTCGCCGCGACCGGTGAGGCCCAGGCCGTCGGCGGTCGTACCGGAGACGGAGACGGGGGCGCCCACAGCGGATCCGAGCACCTGCTCGGCCTCGGCGCGGCGCGGGCCGATCTTGGGGCGGTTGCCGATCACCTGGATGGCGACGTTGCCGATCTCGTAGCCGGCGGCGCGGACCAGGCGGGCGGTCTCGGTCAGGAACGCGACACCGTCGGCCCCGCTCCACTCGGGGCGGTCGGTGCCGAAGTTGGAGCCGAGATCGCCCAGGCCGGCCGCGCCGAGCAGCGCGTCGCAGGCGGCATGGGCGGCGACGTCGCCGTCCGAGTGGCCGTGCAGGCCGGCCGGCTCATCGGGGAAGATCAGCCCGGCAAGCGCCATCGCCCGCCCCCGCTCGAGACGGTGGACGTCGACACCAATGCCGGTGCGTACGTTCATCTCGAGTGGAGACGGGCGATGGATGTGTCGATGACTACGGCTGGATCAGGACGCGAGGACCTCGTCCAGCAGGATCTCCGCCTTGTCCTCCTCGACCCGCTCGGCCAGAGCGAGTTCGGAGACCAGGATCTGGCGAGCCTTGGCGAGCATCCGCTTCTCGCCGGCGGAGAGGCCGCGCTCACGCTCGCGACGCCACAGGTCGCGAACGACCTCGGCGACCTTCATGACGTTGCCGGAGTGCAGCTTCTCGAGGTTGGCCTTGTAACGCCGCGACCAGTTGGTCGGCTCCTCGGTGTGTGGGGCCCGCAGGACGTTGAACACCCGTTCGAGTCCGTCGGCGTCGACGACGTCCCGCACGCCGACGAGGTCGAGGTTGCAGGCCGGAACCCGCACAACCAGATCGTTTTGTCCGACGATGCGCAGAACCAGATAGAGCTTGTCTTCGCCCTTGATTTGGCGGGTTTCGATGTCCTCGATGACAGCGGCCCCATGATTGGGGTAAACCACCGTTTCGCCGACTGTAAAGGTCATGTTGTTTTGTACCCCTTTCGCAGGCTCAAGTTTACCACGGAGACGGGGCCTCCCCGGGAGATGTTTTCGCTAGCCAGAGGCCAATAACGAGCGCTGTCCACAGCTTGACAAAGGACTTGAACTGTGCGTCCCGTCACCGCTTGTCGACACCTCCAGGCCGGTTCTGCAAAGCGGCCCCGCCGACCGCGGATGAGGATCGTACCGCCCAAGAAGGATGCCCGTCGAGACCTCGGCGTGATCGACCGCTAGGCTTCAGCCGACCGTTCCGTTGACCTGCCAGGAGTGAATCGTGCCCTCGTCGGTGCCCTTCGCGTCGCTTCCCTCCGCGACCCGTCCCCGCCGTCTCGCCCGGGCCGGAGCAGCGGCGATCCTTGCCGCGACGCTGACCCTGGCCGCCGGCTGCGGCTTCGACGTGCAGACCAACCAGCCGTACACGCCGGCCGAGGGGATCAACGCCAACGTCGGCAGCCGGAGCGAGCCGGTGGGCGTCCGCAACCTGCTGATCGTCAGCAAGGAGCCCGGCAAGGGCTTCGTCTCGGCCAGCCTCATCGCGACCAAGAGCGACATCCTGCAGCGGATCACCGGGCGCGCCTACCTCGCCGACGGCTCGGCCGGCACGCCGCTCACCGCGACCCTCCCCGGTCCGGTCACCCTCAACCCCGGCACGCTCACGGTGCTGACCAGCGAGCGGCTGATCGAGGTCACCGGCAGCGACCTGCGCGCCGGGCTGGAGGCCGAACTGACACTCACGTTCGCGACCGCCGGTGAGGTGACCGTCCGCGTCCCGGTGGTGTCCGCCGAGGATCCGCAGTTCGCGACGATCTCCCCGTCGCCGTCCGCCTCGCCCTCGCCCTCGCCGACGGCGACCAACTGACCGGAGTCGCGGTCAGCCGCGCGGGACCAGCATCCGCAGCGCGTCGACGGCGGCCTCCCGCAGGGCCCCGCTCGCCTCGGCATCGCCGGCGAGATGCCGCAGCAGAGCCTGCTGGAACAACCCGTCCAGCACCGCGTACGCGGCCGCCGGCGGCAGCACCGGCTCAGTGCCGGCCAGCTCGCCGTACTTGCTGACAACGCGCCAGATCATCGCCTCCCGGCGCGCATCGATGTCGATCACGTCGGCCCGGAACGAGTCCTCGAACAGGCTCTGGTTGCGCAGGTCGTACCAGAGCCGGTGCATCGGGGCCTCGCCGCTCAGCGTCGCGGCCATCGCCGCCGCGAAGTCGCGTTCCAGCCCGTCGGCGGCGGTCGCGGCGGCCACCAGCTCGTCGTAGCGGGTGACGCAGACCTCCTCGTACTGCCGGACGGCCTGCGTGATCAGGTCGACCTTGTCGCTGAAGTAGTAGTGCAGGACGCCGTGCGAGAAGGGCGAGTTCTGCGCGATCTCGCGCAGGCTGGTCCGCGCATAGCCGAGTTCGGCCAGGGTCTGCAGGGTCGCGGTGGCGAGCTCCGCCCGCCGCTCCGCGAACTTGTCGACCTGACGGCGTGAGACGCGGTCGCGATTGCGCTCCGACACCTCGGTCACGGTGGGGTCTCCCGATCAGCCAGGCTCCCCCGTCCCAGGGGGCTGTCGTGAGTCTAACCCCGCGGGCGGGCATCCCATCGACGAGATCTTGACAGTTGTCCAGGTTTTCCTTGACAACTGTCAAGGGAGAATTACGCTGAGCCCACGCCAACCGTCATCTCGAGGAGGAGATGTTCATGGGTTCCTACGATCTGACCAGCCGGAAGGCGCTGGTGACGGGCGGGGCCCGTGGCCTCGGCGCCGGCATGGCGAGAGCGCTGCGGGAGGCCGGTGCCGACCTGGTGATCGGCGACGTCCAGGAGGACCTCGGCCGCGCCACGGCGGACGAGCTCAACGCGGCCGGAGAGGGCGGCAAGGTCGGCTTCGTCCGGCTCGACGTCACCGACGACGCCAGCTGGGAGGAGGCCGTCCGGCAGACGATCGAGCAGCTCGGCGGGCTCGACATCATGATCAACAACGCCGGCGTCGAGATCACCAGCCTGGTGGTCGACCTCGATGCCGAGAGCGTCCGCCGGATGCTCGACGTGAATCTTCTCGGAACCGCGCTGGGCCTCAAACACGCGTTCCGAGCCATGCGGCCGGGCGGACCGGCCGGTACCGGGGGCGCGGTGGTCAACATCGCGTCCGTTGCTGCGACCATCGCGTTCCCCGGCATCGCCGTCTACTCGGCCACCAAGTCCGGCGTCGACCGGCTGACCCGGGTGGCCGCGATGGAGTCCGGCAAGCTCGGCTACGGGGTCCGGGTGAACACCATCTATCCCGGCCTGGTGCCGACCGAGATGGGCAACCAGCTGGCCCAGGACGTGGCGCGGCTGGGGCTGTTCCCGAGCGTCGAGGAGGCGGTCGGCGCGGTCGTCTCGCTGACCCCGGAGGGCCGGCTCGGCGAGGTCACCGACATGGCCGACGCGGTGGTCTTCCTGGTCTCGGACTCGGCCCGCTTCATCACCGGGGCCGGGCTGCCGGTCGACGGCGGCATGGGGATGTGAGGCGGCGATGACCGAGAAGCCCCCCGTCGTCGTGTACGGCGCGTCCGGCTACACCGGCCGGCTGGTGGCCGAATACCTCCGCGAGTACGGGGTGCCGTTCATCGCGGCCGGCCGGGACAAGAAGCGGATCCAGGACGCGCTGGACCGGATCCCGGGCCTGGACACCGTCGAGCACGAGGTGGTCGAGGTGGCCCACGAGACCGGGCCGCTGAGCGAGCTGTTCCAGGGCGCCCGGGTGGTCTGCAACACGGTCGGCCCGTTCGCCGGGCTCGGCCGGCCGGTGGTCGAGGCCTGCCTGGCCACCGGCTGCCACTACCTGGACACCACCGGCGAGCAGGACTGGCTGATCGCCGGCGAGGCCGAGTACGGGGAGCGGATGGCCGAACGCGGCCTGCTGTTCTCCCCCGGCCTGGCCCAGATGTACACGACCGGCGAGATCGCGGCCCAGCTGTGCCTCGAGCAGCCGGGCCTGGACACCCTCGACATCCTCGTGTTCTGGAAGGGCTTCCCCACCGTGGCGTCGACGTTGACCATCCTGGCCAACGCGACGCTGGCGAAGGCGTACTACCTGGAGCAGAACGCCTACGTCGAGTGGCCGGCGGACGGCGAACTGCATCAGGTCGTCGTCCCCGGCCACCACGAGGTCGGGCTGGCGCTCCCCTGGGGCGGCACCTCGCACCCGGTCTGGTTCAAGCGCGATCCGCGGGTGGCCAACGTCAGGGTGCTCGGCGGCGTGTTCGACCGGCAGCTGATGCAGGGCGTGCCGCAGATCGTCAAGGTGACCGTCCAGCAGACCGCCGGCCTGGGGCCGGACGAGACCCAGCAGGTGCTGAACCAGACCGCCGCGGCGGTCCGCAGCGAGATGCCGCCCCGGGAGAACACCCGGGTGAACACCTCGCTCGACTCCGTGCACGCGTCCGGGCCGATGGGCCGGGCGCACTGTGTGATCCACGGGGTGAACAACTACAAACAGACCGGGCTGCTGCAGGCGTACGCCGCGTACGCGCTGCTGCAGGGATCCCCGGACCGGGTCGGCTTCGCGTCGGGCTGCCAGGCCTTCGGGCATCGGGAGCTGCTCGGCGTGCTGCGCACCTTCGGTCTGGTCCAGGATCCGGTCCTGACGGTGACGTAGTCCCGACGGACGGGGACGATCGTGCGCCTGACGGACTATCTGGACAAGGGCGCGTCGCTCGGCGGCGACGCGCCCTGCCTGATCATGGACGAGACCACGCTCAGCTACGACGACGTACGGCGACTGTCCTGGCGGGTGGCCCGGGCCCTCGACCGGTCCGGGGTACGACCGGGCGACAAGGTCGCCGTCCTCTCCGCGAACGACCCGGTCGCGTTCGGCTGCGTCTTCGGCATCGCCCGGGCGGGCGCGGTCTGGTGCCCGGTCAATCCGCGCAGCGAGGCCGCCGAGAACCGGGGCCTGCTCGACCTGTTCGACTGCAGCTGCCTGATCTTCCAGGAGTCGTTCGCGCCGCTGGTGACCAAGATCATCGGCGAGCTGCCGAGGCTGCACACCGTCGTCTGCCTCGACGGCGAGCCGGCCGGCGCGGTGTCCCTGGACGCCTGGCTGGGCGGGGTCGACGACGAGCCGTTCGAGCCGGACCCGGTCGACGAGCTCGCGATGCTGGTCGGCACCGGCGGTACCACCGGCCGGCCGAAGGGCGTTCAGCTGACCGGCCGGAACCTGGAGACGATGACGGCGCTGACCTTGATCAGCTACCCGTTCCATGACCGTCCGCGCTATCTGGCCTTCGCGCCGCTGACCCATGCCGCCGGAGTGCTCTGTTTCCCGGTCCTGGCGCTCGGCGGCCGGATCGTGATCATGCCGAAGCCGGACCTCGGCCGGTTCCTCGACCTGGTCGGCCGGCACCGGATCACGCACGCCTTCCTGCCGCCGACGATCATCTACATGCTCCTTGATCATCCGGAGCTGCCGGCCGCCGATCTCTCCTCCCTGCAATGCCTCTGGTACGGCGCCGCGCCGATGTCCGCCAGCCGGCTGGCGGAGGCGATCGGGAAGCTCGGGCCGGTTCTCGGTCAGTTGTTCGGGCAGACCGAGGCGCCGATGATGATCTCCACGCTGGCGCCGGCCGAGCACCTGCACCCGGACGGCAGCCTCGCCCTGGAACGGTTCTCCTCCGCGGGCCGGCCGACGCCACTCACCCAGGTCGCGATCATGGCCGAGGACGGCACCCTGCTGGGGACCGGCGAGCGGGGCGAGGTGGTGGTCCGCGGCTCGCTGGTGATGGCCGGCTACTACCAGGACCCGGCGGCGACGGCCGAGGCGAGCCGCTACGGCTGGCACCACACCGGCGACATCGGCTACCTGGACACCGACGGCTACCTGTTCCTGGTCGACCGGGCCAAGGACATGATCATCACCGGCGGCTTCAACGTCTACTCGGCCGAGGTCGAGCAGGTGCTGCTGGCCCATCCGAGCATCCAGGACTGCGCCGTCGTCGGCCTGCCGGACGAGAAGTGGGGCGAACGGGTGACCGCGGTCCTGCAGCCGTACCCGGGCGTGACGCTCGACCCGGAGGCGGCCCGGTTCTACGCCCGGGAACGGCTCGGCGGGGTGAAGGCGCCGAAGCAGATCGAGATCTGGGCCGACCTTCCCCGATCGGCGGTCGGCAAGGTGCTGAAGAAGGAGATCCGGAGCCGGCTGCTGGACCGGGGCGGGGATCAGGCCCCGTAGGTGACCTCGTCGCTGAACAGGCTGCTGACCGACTCCCCGCAGTGGATCCGGTTGACCGCCTCGGCGAACAACGGCGCGACCGAGCGGGTCACCATCTGCGGCAGCCGCTTCTCCGCCGGCAGCGGCACCGTGTTGGTGATCAGGATCTCCTCGACGTCGGCCTCGGCCCGCAGCCGGTCGATGGCCGGGCCCGTGAACAGGCCGTGCGTACAGGCCAGCGAGAACCGTTCGATGCCCTCGGCCCGCAGCATCGCCAGCAGCTCGACGATCGACCCGGCGGTGGCGATCTCGTCGTCCAGCACGATCGCGTGCTTCCGGCCGTGCAGGTCGCCGACGATCCGTTCGATGATCACCTTGTCGTCGGCGATCCGCTTCTTCGAGCCGGCGATCACCTCGAGCCCGAGCTTCCGGGCGAAGTCGGTGGCCACCTTCGCGTTGCCGAGGTCCGGCGAGACGACGATCGACTCGGTCAGGTCGCGGCCGGTGAAGTGCTCGGCCAGCTCGGCGGTCGCGCTCAGATGATCGACGGGTACGGAGAAGAAGCCGTGCACCTGGGGCGCGTGCAGCGCCATCGTGAGCACCCGGCCGGCGCCGGCGGTGGCCAGCATGTCGGCGACCAGCCGGCCGCCGATCGAGATCCGCGGTGCGTCCTTCTTGTCCGACCGGGCATAGCTGTAGTGCGGGATGATCGCGGTGATCTGGGCCGCCGAGGCGCCGCGGGCGGCGTCCAGCATGAGCAGCAGCTCCATCAGGTGCTCCTGGACCGGCTCGACCAGCGGCTGGACCAGGTAGACGTCCCGCTGCCGGCAGTTCGCCCGCAACTGCACCTGCAGACAGTCGTTGCTGAACCGGGTGGTCCGCGACGGGGAGAGCGGGATGCCGAGGATCTGGCACATCTCCTTGGCGAACGCGGGGTGGGCGGAACCGGAGAAGACGGTGATGTCGCCAGTCACGGCACCACCGTATCCGCTGCCCGCGTCCGGAGCGAAACGCCGGTCTCCGGCTCCGCAATCCCCGCGTAACGAATCGGGTTTAGAGTCCGGTCATGGCGGACCTCTTCGACGGCTACCCGACGGGTGTGAGTTGGGACGAGGCGTTCGCCGCGTCCGATGAGACAAGGCACTCGTACGAGCCCGTACTCAATGCGTTGCGGCCGCTCGGCACCGAGGAACTGCGGCCGCGGGTCGACGCCCTGGCCCGGACCTTCATGAAGCAGGGCGTCACCTTCGCCTACGACGGGCAGGAGCGGCCGTTCCCGGTCGACATCGTGCCGCGGGTGCTGGACGCCGAGGAGTGGGACCTGATCGACCGCGGCGTGCAGCAGCGGGTCCGTGCCCTGGAGGCCTTCCTGGCCGACGTGTACGGACCCGGCAACGCGATCAAGGACGGCGTGGTGCCGCGCGAGGTCGTCGTCACGTCGCGGCACTTCCACCGCGAGACGTACGGCATCGAGCCGCCGAACGGGGTCCGGATCCAGGTGTCCGGGATCGACCTGGTCCGCGACGTCGACGGCCGGTTCCGGGTGCTCGAGGACAACGTCCGGGTGCCGTCCGGGGTCAGCTACGTGATCGAGAACCGGCACGCGCTGACCCAGGTGCTGCCGGAGGCGTTCGGCACCTCCCGGGTCCGCCCCGTCGCCGGGTACGCCAACCAACTGCTGGCCGCGCTGCGCGCCGCGGCACCGGCCGGGGTGGCCGACCCGACGGTGGTCGTCCTGACGCCCGGCGTGCACAACGCCGCCTACTTCGAGCACGCACTGCTGGCCCGGCTGATGGGCGTCGAGCTGGTCGAGGGACGGGACCTGATCTGCGCCGGCAACCGGGTCTTCATGCCGACCACGTCCGGCGACCGGCCGGTGCACGTGATCTACCGCCGGATCGACGACGAGTTCATCGACCCGGTGCAGTTCCGCCCGGACTCGATGCTCGGCTGCCCGGGGCTGGTCAACGCGGCCCGGGCCGGTCACGTGGTGATCGCGAACGCGCTCGGCAACGGCGTCGCGGACGACAAGTTGATCTACACCTACGTGCCGGACCTGGTCCGCTACTACCTCTCCGAGGAGCCGCTGCTGCCGAACGTGGACACCTACCGGCTGGGCGATCCGGACGTCCTCGACGACGTACTGGGCCGTCTTGATCAACTCGTGCTGAAGCCGGTCGACGGCTCCGGCGGGAAGGGCCTGGTGATCGGTCCGCAGGCCGACGAGCCGACCCTGGCCGAGTTGCGGACCAAGATCATCGCCGACCCGCGGGCCTGGATCGCGCAGCCGGTGGTGCCGATGTCGACGGTGCCGACGTTCGTCGACGCCGGGTTCCGGCCGCGGCATGTCGATCTGCGCCCGTTCGCGGTGAACGACGGCGACCAGGTCTGGGTGCTGCCGGGCGGGCTGACCCGGGTGGCGCTCGGCGACGGCGCGCTGGTGGTGAACTCCAGCCGGGGCGGCGGCTCGAAGGACACCTGGGTGCTGGCGGCGCGCGATCAGCCGACCGACTCCGGCGGGCCGGGCGGTCCGCTCGGCGTACCGGAGGAACCGCCGCCGGCCGAGCCGAGCCGGCCGCAGGATCCTGGCCCGGCCCTGGAGTCCGCCGCGTCCCAGCAGCAGCAGTGATCATGACGACGACGTTGGGAGTCTCCATGGACCCGAACCGGGGCGGACTGCTCCGCCGGATCGCGGAATCGGTCTTCTGGATCGGCCGCAACCTCGAACGCGCCGATGCGACGGCCCGGATCCTCGACGTCCACCTGCAGCTGGTCCTGGAGGACCCCTGGGTCGAGGAGGACACCGCCTGCCGGTCGCTGTTGTCGATCATGGGGATCCGGCCGCCGGACGACGTCGCGGTGAGTACGACGGTGGTGCTGGACCGGCTCGCCTACAGCGCCGAGCCGACCGCGATCCGGGGCTCCCTGATGGCCGCCCGGGAGAACGCCCGCGGCGCCCGGGAGATCCTGTCGTCGGAGTTCTGGTCGGCGCTGAACAGCACCTGGCTCGGGCTGCCGGAGGCGCGCCGGATGGCCGAACGGCTCGGCCCGCACGTCTACTTCACCTGGATCCGCGAGCAGACCGCGACGCTGGCCGGGGTGGTCGACCTGGCGATCAGCCGGGACACCGCCTGGCGGTTCCTCACCCTCGGCCGCAGCCTGGAGCGAGCCGACATGACGGCCCGGCTGTTGCTGACCCGGGCGGTGCCCGGCGCGCCGGGCCGCGGCCGGCCGTCCTGGTCGGCCCTGCTGCGGTCCTGCGGCGCCTACGAGGCGTTCCTGCGCACCTACCGGGGCGACCTGGACGAGGCGGCCGCGGTGGAGTTCCTGCTGCTGGACCGGCTGTTCCCGCGGTCGGTGTTCTTCGCGTTGTCCGCGGCCGAGGCCTGCCTCAACGAGCTCACCCCTGGCCGGGCCCGGGCCGGGGTGCCCGACCTCGCCCGGCGCCGGCTGGGCCGGGCTCGGACCCAGTTGGAGTTCCGCAGCCCGGAGGACCTGCTGGGCGATCTGACCACGGTGCTGGTCGACCTGGAGCGGACCTGCTCGGAGGTCAGCGAGGCGGTCAGCCGGACGTTCTTCGAGGCGTCGCACGCGATGGCCTGGGCCCAGGGGGAAGCATGATCAACAAGACCGACCGGATGCTCGCCCGGCGCTACCGGATCCGGCACGAGACGATCTTCAGCTACGACGCCGAGGTGTCCGCGTCCTACAACGAAGTACGGATGACGCCGGTCAGCAATGATCATCAGACCGCGGCCGACAACCGGATCGAGGTGCGGCCGGCCTCCACCTCGTACCGCTATCGGGACTACTGGGGCACCATCGTGCACGCGTTCGACACCAGCGTCGCGCACCGGGAGCTGCGGGTGGTCGCCTCCAGCCTGGTCGACACCCGGACCGACGGCTCCGGCACGGCCGACACGGCGGGCTGGGCGGGGCTCCAGGAGCCCAAGATCAGAGACGAGTTCGCCGAGTGGCTGATCCAGACGAGCCGGACCGAGCCGGACGACGAGCTCCGCGAACTGGCCGTCGAGGTGGTCCGAGGCGAAACGCCCGGTGCCGCGGCCCGAGCGGCCAGCGAGTTCGTCCACGACAAGATCGACTACGTGCCCGGCGCGACCGGGGTGCACTCCCGGATCAGCGACGTCTGGTCCGAACGCAAGGGCGTCTGCCAGGACATCGCGCACCTGACGATCATGCTGCTCCGGCTGGCCGGCATCCCGGCCCGGTACGTCTCCGGCTATCTGCACCCGAAGGCCGACGCCGAGGTCGGCGAGACCGTGACCGGCCAGAGTCACGCCTGGGTGGAGTGGTGGGACGGCGCCTGGACCGCCTTCGACCCGACCAACGCGATCCCGGCCGGCGAACGGCACGTGATCGTCGGCCACGGCCGCGAGTACGGCGACGTCACGCCGTTCAAGGGCCTCTACTCCGGCAGCGCCGGCAGCACCCTCGAGGTCACGGTCCAGATCGCCCGCCTCTTCTGATCATCGCGATGCCCTGGCAGACCGACCTGGCCCATGCGTTGATCATGAACCTGCCCGCCGGCGCACGATGCGATCCGGCGGGATCCGTGTTGCACCCGGGACAGTTGGACGGTTGGAGTGATCTCGATCTGCACGTCGACCTGCCCCGGTCCGCCGAACCCGTCGAGCTCCTGGCCGGACTGGAGGTCTGGTCGGTCACTGCGGAGGTAACGGCGACCCGGCAGATCCTCCGGGCGGTGATCATCGACGGCCGCCGAGTTGATCTGGTGATCACCGGCGGCCGGGTGTCGCTGCCCGAGCGGGCCGCGGACAACCACGTGCGCGCCTTGGCCGCGCAGGCGGCGGCGAAGCTCGGCCGCGGCGACCGGCTGATCGGTCTGCACCTGACCCTCGACCTGGCCCGGCACTGCCTCGTCCAGGCGATGCTGCTCCGCGACCGCGATCAAGGAACCACGATCCACCGGTACGGCTCCGAACGGGACGCCCTGGCCGACGAGATCGCCGGGCTCCGCCTGGACGACCTCGCGATCACCCCGCGCCCCAACGTGGTCGAGCGCACCGTCGACCTCTACGCCCGCTGGCGCAGCGAGCTCGACCCCGGCTACCGGCCCGACTGGTCCGGCCTCCGCGCCGTGATCGACCGCGGTCTCGCCGGTCCTTGACCGGTCGAGCACGGGAGCGGCCGGTTTTTCACGTCCCGTGAAAAACCGTCGCTTCACCACAGATACATCTCGGGTCAAGCGACAACAGTTGTGGGGAAGTGGGGCTCTTGGGGCTGAAGTGAGCGCATCCGTACTCACGGGCCGCGGCGGAGCAGGCGGCGGGCCAGCAGGAGCAGGCCGCCGGCGCCGGCGGCAACGAGCAGCGGGACCAGGACGACCGTGCGCAGCTGACGCGGCCAGCCCAGGGTGCAGGGCCTTCCGTCCGGGCCGGTGACGATCATGGACCAGGCCGCCTTGGTCACCCGGTCGCCGGCCTTGACGCAGGCGGCGGCGTTCGGGTCGACCCGCAGGGTGCGCCGGTCGGTCAGGATCTGGGTCAGGTCGTCCCGGCCGGGCTGGTGTTCCTGCCTGACCCGGACGGTGATCACGGTCTCCGACTCGATCCCGTACGGAATGATCGTCCGGGACAGCGTGATCATGATCCCGGCCGCCCAGAACAGCACCGCGATCATGATCATCGTCAGGACCACCGGCTTACCAGAACCCGACAAGCCAGGCTCCTCCACCCAGGAAGGCCAGCGCGAGCAGGACCCAGACCGCCAGGGCCACCGCGCCGTCGACCGGCCAGCTGACGAAGATCAGTCCCGCGGTCACCGCGCCGAGACTCTGGTTCGAGACGTCGACCAGGTCGAAGCCGCCCTCGACGAAGATCAACGCCTCTCCGCCGACACCGATGCCACAGGACAGCGCGGTGACGGCCAGGGCGGCCCAGGACCGCGGCAGTGCCGGCGGCAGGAACGTCACCAGCGACAGCAGCAGCATCGTGCCGCCGAGCCCGGCCACGTAGTGGGCCGCGAAGTCCAGCCGGTCCGAGCCGAGGTGGTAGCAGAGCACGCCGATGCCGGCGGCCAGCAGAGCGGCCGCTCCCGGCACCTGCGATCGGGCCAGGCCGATCGTGTCTTCCCGCAGTGGAGACACGGTCTACCCGGCGAACTCTCGGACGGGTCTGCCCCGGATGCCGGGTCTCGCCCCGAACAGGGCTCCGGCCGGTCCCGTGTCGTCCTCGGGCAGCCCGTGTCTCGAGGTCGTGATGATCAACTGGTCCAGCTCCGGGCCGGCGAAGGTCACCGCGGTCACCTGCCGGGCCGGCACCTCGATCACCGCGTCCAGCCGCCCCTGCGCTGTGTAGCGCCGGACCGCCCAGCCGCCGTACAGGGCCACCCAGACACCGCCGTCGGCGTCCACGGTCAGTCCGTCCGGGCCGCCCTCGCCGTCGATCTCGACGAACGGGCGACGGTTCCGCAGCCCACCCTCGGCGTCCCAGTCGAAGACGTCGATCCGTCCGGTCCGGGTGTCCACGTAGTACGCGAGCGAGTCGTCCGGGCTCCACTCCAGGCCGTTGGAGATCGTCACCTCCGGCACCGCGACCTCGGGCGCCAGGTCCGGCCCGAACCGGTAGAGGTTCCCGCCGCCCTCCCGCCCGTCGTAGGCCATCGAGCCCAGATAGAGGTTGCCGGCCGGGTCGCAGCCACCCTCGTTCATCCGGACCCCCTCGGCCGGTGCCGGGGTGCCGGCCCAGACCTCCGGCAGCGCCCGCACCGGGGCATCCAGCGCGTCCTCGTCGGCCAGCAGCAGGCCGCGCTCGCCGGCGATCACGTGACCGCCGCCCCGGCGTGGCCGGATCACGGCGGCGACGGTGCCGACGTGGTGCCGCCGGGCCACCGCGTCGGGCCCGAGCTCGAGGATGTCGCCGGCCAGCATGTCCACCCAGCGCGGTCCCGCCCAACGGTCCGAGAAAACCGGGCCCTCGCCGTGGTCGACGATCGGATCGGTCAGCTGGTCTGCGTGCATGGCCCACACTCTGTCACCGTCTCCCCGCATCGCGGGACCGGCACCGGGTCCGGCCGCGGAGGTGTGACAGGATCGAGACCTCACCGAGCCTGGAGGTTGACCATGATCATCCGGTACGCACTCGACGGCACGACAGCGGTCGGTGTCCGCACCGGCGACACGGTGCGGCGGATCGGAGATGATCTTGCTTCGCTGACCCGGCTGCCGCTGGCCGAGTTCCGGAAGGCGGTCGAACAGCCGGCCGGGCCGGAGGTGCCGCTCGACCGGGTGACGGTGCTGCCGCCGGTCGACGGGCGGACCGAGGTGTGGGCCGCCGGCGTCACGTACAAGATCTCCCAGACGGCCCGGATGGCGGAGAGCGAGACCTCGGCCACGGTCTACGAACAGGTCTACGACGCCGACCGGCCGGAGATCTTCCTCAAGGCGGTCGCCTGGCGCGTGGTCGGCGACGGCGGCGAACTGCGGGTGCGGGCGGACTCCGAGATCGACGTCCCGGAACCGGAGCTGGCGTTGTTGATCAACAGCGACGGGGAGATCATCGGCTACGGCGTCTGCAACGACCTCAGCTCTCGCTCGATCGAGGGCGAGAACCCGCTCTATCTCCCACAGGCCAAGATCTACAACGGGTCCTGCGGACTCGGCCCGGGCGTGACGCCGGTCTGGCAGGTCGACGACCCGTACGCGCTGGAACTGTCGCTGGTGATCACCCGGGACGGCCAACAGGTCTGGAGCGGCAGCACCAGCACCGCCCAGCTGCACCGCCGCTTCGATGATCTTGTCGGCTGGCTGGGCCGCGAACTCGATTTCCCGGACGGCGCCTGGCTCTCCACCGGCACGTCCCTGGTGCCCGAGCTGCCGTTCACGCTGGCCGATGGGGACCGGGTCACCATCACCATCCCGGGCGTCGGCGAGCTGAGCAACCCGATCCGCCGCGGCTGATCGGCCCCGTCACCGCCGCCGGGGCGGTACCGTCGGAGCAGGGTCGCGGGGGCGGCCGGTTCGGGGGTGGCCGATGGAGGTGCCGGGAGCGGCCGGGCGGGCGTACCGGATCTTGATCATGGTCGGCCTGGCCGGCTACGGGCTGATGCATCTGGTGCTCGGCGCGCTGGCCGTCCGGCTGAGCTTCGGCGGCCGCAACGAGGCTTCGCAGCAGGGCGCGCTGGCGGAGCTGGCGACGCAGCCGTTCGGCCGGATCGGGCTCTGGGTCGCGGCGATCGGCCTGTTCGCCCTGGTGCCGTGGCGGCTGGTCGACGCCGCGGTCGGCTACCGGTGGCACGACGAGCCACGGCGGACGTTCCGCCGGCTGACCGCGGTCGGTCAGGCCGCGGTCTATCTCTGGCTCGGCGTCAGCGCGGTCCGGATCGTGCTCGGCGCGGATGCCGGCGGCGGTGGCGGGGAAGAGACCGTGAGCGCCCGGCTGCTGGCCCTGCCGTTCGGCCCGGCCCTGCTGACCGCGGTCGGAGCCGCCGTGGTCGGCATCGGCATCGCCCAGATCGTCAAGGGGCTGCGCAAGACCTTCCTCGACGACCTGGCCGGCGCCGGGCGGCTGACCGTGGCGCTCGGCCGGATCGGTTTCCCCGCCAAGGGCGTCGCGCTGATGATGGTCGGCGCGCTGGCCGGCTGGGCCGGGATCAGCTACGACCCGGCGAAGGCCGGCGGGCTGGACGACGCCCTGCAGACGCTCCGCGGCCAGGCCCTCGGGCCGGTGCTGCTGATCGCGGTGGCCGTCGGGCTGGTCGCGTTCGGCCTGTTCTGCTTCGGCTGGGCCCGCCGGCCGCGCGTGCAGCGGTGACGCTCACTTCCGCTGCTCCCGGCGCAGGGTACGGATCCGCAGCGGACCGACCAGCCGCGGGCCGGACAGCCGGCGCTCCATCCTGCGCGCCTCCCGCCGCACCGGCTGGGCGATGTACTCGCCCAGGATGACGCCGGAGGCCAGGGCGATCGCGACCGCGCCGGCGGTGACCAGGTCGACCACGCCGCCCGAGTTGCCCGCCGTGAACAGGGTCAGCGCCCGGTAGATCGACAGGCCGGGCAGGAACGGCGTGATCCCGCAGACCACGATCGCCAGCGGCGGGACCCGGACCCGGCCCGCGACGCCGTACGCGACGACGCCGATGCCGACGGCGGCGACCGCAGCCGCCCAGGGCCGCCCCAGCCCGATCTCCAGCAGCACCGAGTAGACCACCTCGCCCGCGCCGGCGACCAGACCGATCGGCAGCAGGGCCCGCAGCGGGGTGTACGCCACGTACCCGAAGGCCATCGCGCAGAGCGCGGCCCCACCGAGCACCCAGCCGGCCTCGGCCAGTCCGGCGGCGCCCGGCACCAGGGTCAGGTCGACGCCGATCAGCCGGCCCACGGTGATCCCGCCACTGACCCCGACGATGATCCCGGCCGTCGACAGCATCACCTCGAGCAGCCGGGCGTTGGCGGTGATGTAGAACCCGGTCAGGGCGTCCTGGGCGGCGCCGATCAGGCCGAGCCCGGCCAGCAGCACGGTGATGTTGGCGCTGACCACGACGGACGGGTCCAACGGCAACGGAGTCGCGGCGAGGCCGACCGCGAGCAGCGTGGCCAGCAGCCCGCCGGCCATCTGCTGGTAGAACGACGGCAGCCGGGCGACGGTGAGCAACCGCTGCAGCCGCTCCACGGCGATCGCCGTGACCAGCGCGATCACCATCACCAGCAGCCCGCCGCCGAGCAGCATGGCGATGCCGAGGGCGAGCACTCCCCAGCCGACGGTGACCGCCCAGCGTGGTCGCTGATGGCCCGAGGAGGTGATCTGGGCCAGCTCGTCGCGGGCCCGGTCCCGGTCGATCCGGTCCAGCAGCAACGCCTTCACCAGATGGTCGACCCGGGTCAGGTCCTCGTAGTCGACGTCGCGCTGGGCGACGTTGCGCCGGCGGACCAGGGTCGGTTCGTCCGGCGACTCCTGGTGGGCCACCACCAGCGCGGTGAACGTGACGTCGACGTCCGCGCCGGCGAGCCCCAGGTGGCGCAGGATCGAGTCCATCGTCGCGGCGACGTCGGCGGCACCGGCCCCGTTGGCGAGCAGGGCCTCACCGACCCGGAGCGCCAGGTCGAGCGCCTTGATCGTCTCCGCGGTACGGTCCTCGTCCGGCTGATCGGCCCGGGCTGACGCCATCGGGTCACCGATCGTTCGTGATCACGATCATCACCCGAGTGTCGCAGACCGGGCCCTTCGACAGGCTCAGGGCACGAGGGGTCAGCCCTCGAACTTGTAGCCCAGTCCCCGTACAGTGATCAAGTACTTCGGGTTCGCCGGATCGGATTCGATCTTGGTCCGGAGCCGCTTCACGTGGACGTCAAGGGTCTTGGTGTCGCCCACGTAGTCGGCGCCCCAGATCCGGTCGATCAACTGGCCGCGGGTCATCACCCGGCCGGCGTTGCGGAGCAGCATCTCGAGCAGCTCGAACTCCTTCAGGGCCAGCTTCACGCGTTCCCCGTTGACCGACACCTCGTGCCGTTCGACGTCCATCCGGACCGCGCCGGCCTCGACGACGTCGGGCACCAGCTCGACGTCCTGGCCGCGCCGCAGCACGGCCCTGATCCGGGCCACCAGTTCGCGGTGGCTGAACGGTTTGGTCACGTAGTCGTCGGCGCCCAGTTCGAGCCCGACCACCTTGTCCACTTCGGAATCCCGGGCGGTGACCATGATCACCGGCACCGGGCCACGGGTCCGCAGCTGCCGGCACACCTCGGTGCCCGGCAACCCCGGCATCATCAGGTCCAACAACACGATGTCGGCGCCGACACGGTCGTACTCGGCGAGGCCTTCGGTCCCGTCGGCGGCCTCGACCACCTCGAAACCCTCCCGACGGAGCATGTACGCGAGCGTCTCGCGGTACGTCTGCTCGTCCTCGACCACCAATACGCGGGTCATCGTCGTTCTGTCTCCTGCTGCTCAGGCCGGGCCTTGGCGTGGATCGCCCGGTCGGATGATGGGGACGACTCCGCCGCCGCCGGTAGGCGGTCGGTCGGAGACGAGGCGGACACCGGCGGTTGCCCCGTACGGTCTGGGAGCATGGCCGGGTCCCGGGTCGCCGGCAGATCCGGAAACCCTTGATCAACCGCAGTACCCGGCTTCAGATGGGCCGGAATCTTGATGGTGAACGTCGAGCCCTGACCGACCTGGCTCCAGACGCCGACATCGCCGCGATGGCTCGCCGCGATGTGCTTCACGATGGCCAGGCCGAGGCCGGTGCCGCCGTCGGCCCGGCTGCGCGCGTAGTCGACCCGGTAGAACCGTTCGAAGATGCGCTCCAGGTCGTTCGGCGGGATGCCGATCCCGTTGTCGGAGACCGTGATCTCGATGTAGTCGTCGTCGGTGGCGGCGACCCGGTGCGCGGCGACGACCACCCGGGCGCCCGGATCGGAGTAGATCACGGCGTTCTCGACCAGGTTGCTGATCGCGACCCCGAGCATCCGCGCGCTGCCGAGCACCTGGCAGTTCCGTTCGCCGGCGACGGTCAGCTCGACCTGGTGGTTCTCGGCGTCGACCCGGCACCGGTCGACCGCGTCGGCCAGCACCTCGTCGACGTCCACCTCCTCCGGCTGCGACAGCGGGTCGTCCGCCTGCAGCCGGGACAGGTCGATGATCTGGGCGGTCAGGTCGATCAGCCGGGCCGACTCGAGGCTGAGCCGGCTGGCGAACCGGCGCACCGCGACCGGGTCGTCCGCGCCGTCCTCGATCGCCTCGGCCAGCAGCGAGACCGCACCGATCGGGGTCTTCAGCTCGTGGCTGACGTTCGCGACGAAGTCCCGGCGGGTCGCCTCGATCCGCCGCGAGGTGGTCTGGTCCTCGGCCAGCACCAGGATCAGGTCGGTGTTGAGCGGGGCGACGCGCGCCGAGAGGTAGGTCGCCGCGATGCCGCGGCCGTGCTCGATCTGCAGGTCCGCGGCGGCCGGCTCGCCGGTCTGCCGGACCTCCCGGACCAGGCCGAGCAGTTCCTCGTTGACGACCCGGGAACCGCGGACCAGGCCGAGGTTGTGCGCCGGGGAGCTCGCCTGGAGCACCTCGTCGTGCGGCCCGACCACGATCGCGGCGGAGCGCAGGACGGCCAGCACGGCGGACACGCCGTCGGGCACGGCAGGGGCGGTGTAGCGCAGTTCGGAGTCGTCGAAGGGCGTGCGCCGGGACCAGATCCAGACGGCGAAGCCGCCGATGATGATCCCGACGACGAGGGCGATGAACGTGGCGCCGATCGGGTTCACACAGCCGATACTAAAGGGAAAGCTGGCGGTCACCTCACCACTCGCCCGGCAGTCGGCGACCGCCTCGCCGAGCGTTCCTGCGATGTTCACCCGGCGTTCACGAATGGCCTTTTCCAGCGCTTCAGCGCGCTGGCATAGGGTTGGGGCCGATGCGAGGCGGCCAGGTGGGCCGCTCGGCGAGACGAGGTGGATTCGGCATGCGTGACTCGTACCGGGAACAGCTGGACGAGATCCTGAACGACCTGGTGGAGATGTCCCAGCTCGTCGCCGAGGCGGTGCGGTCGGCGACCACGGCGCTGCTGGAGTCCGACATCCACCAGGCGGAGCAGGTGATCACCCGCGACGACGACCTCGACAACCGGCAGCACGACATCGAGAACCGGACCTTCTCGCTGCTGGCCCGGCAGGCTCCGGTCGCCGGCGAGCTCCGTACCCTCGTCGCGACCCTGCGGATGGTCAACGAGCTGGAGCGGATGGGCGACCTCGCCGTCCACGTCGCCAAGATCGCCCGGATGCGCTACCCGGACCCGGCCGTGCCGGACCGGCTGCGGCCGAACTTCGTCCGGATGGGCGACGTCGCCGAGAAGATGGTGGTCAGTGCCGGCCACACCCTGAGCGACCGGAACGTCGAACTGGCCCGTGAGCTGCGGGACCGGGACGAGGAGATGGACGACCTGCGCAAGTCGCAGTTCCGGGTCCTGCTCAGCGACGACTGGGAGTACGGCGTCGAGGCCGCGGTCGACGTGGCCCTGCTCGGCCGCTACTACGAGCGGATCGCGGACCACGCCTCGTCGATGGCGCGACGGGTCATCTACATCGTCACCGGCCGTTATCCGGACGACGAGAACCAGGTTGTGTCCTAAACCGTGTCCGTTTTGGACATTGCGTCTCAGTGACCCCCTTTCACGTGGAACGACACCACTTGTTCTGCTAGTGATCCGGGAATTCCGCAGCCGCCCTTTTCCTCGGGCGTCCTACCATCCGTACGGACACCTGGTCCTGCCCTGATTTCCCTTGTACGCAAGGCACTCCGGACGATCCGACCGGGTCGTCGCGGACCCCCGGCCGGCGCTTCAACGAGGGACCACCGAGACGAGTTCCCGACCGGGCCGAATACGAATGGTGACAACCGAACTCGATGTCGCTATGTTCATCCGCAGGGAGAAACTCGGGGGCTCGGGGAATTGCGGGGGTCGGGGAACGCATACGACCATCTCGGATCCATAAGGAGTGAGTTTCTTGAAGTCGTCTTGGAGGCCGTGGGGCAGGCCACTTGCCATTGCCTCGGCTACGGCCCTCTTGATCGGCACCGTTGGGCTCTCCCCCTCGGCGGCTGTCGAAAACTACCCAGACGAGGCCTCGGAGGCGTCCGCGAGCGTGCTCGCGTCGACGCTCGTGAAGGACAAGCTCCTCGGTGCCGCGTCGACCTCTGCCGGGCTGAAGACCTCGCCCGGACCGAACAACGACGCGCTCAACGTCGATCTGCTGGGTGATCAGGTCGTCCAGCTGGGCGACGTGTCCATCCCGCTGAACGACCTGATCGACTTCGGCTCGATCGGTGCGCTGGGCAGCTCCAGCGAGGCCACCTCGGCCACCGGCACCCGTTCGGTCAGCGGCCTGGTCGCCGAGGGCGGCTCGGTCACCCTGTCCGGTGACGACGCCTCCTTCGGTGCCGCCACGATCAACCTGCTGTCGCTCTCCGAAGCGGCCGACGTCGAGGGCCTGACCGACCTGGCCATCGACCAGCTGGAGCTGAAGCTCGGTGCGTTCGGCTCCGAGGTCGTCGTCGAGGACGGGAAGATCCTCGATCAGGACGGCGTCGGCGGGCCGGGCCAGTACCGCGCCGCGCAGGCCGACCTGCTGGTCCGCTCGCCGCTGGTGAGCGACGCCGCGAACGGCATCTACGGCGCCGCGGGCACCGTGGACACCACGGTCGAGGACCTGATCAACGACAAGCTCGACATCGCCGCGCTGACCGGTCTGCTGTCGGCCGTTCCGGCCATCCCGGAGCCCAAGGTGACCGTGGACAGCAACATGCAGGACACGCTGTTCCAGCGGGTGCTGAACCAGCCGCTCACCTCGCACAGCAAGCTCGTCACGATCGACTTCTCCACCGGCGAGCTGCAGATCCACCTGGATCAACTGGCCGGCAAGGGCGGGCTGAACGCGCAGGAGCCGAACGCCGAGCTGATCTCCTCGGAGATCTACCCGCTGATCGCCGAGAGCGTGCACGACATCATGCACGACGCGACGAACCTGATCGTCGGCGCGATCGAGGATTCGCTGGACGCGGTCACGATCACCCTGCAGTTCACCGACGACTACGGTCTGGTCGGCGGCAAGCTGGACGTGTCCTGGACCTTCAGCCTGGCCGACATCGCCTCCGGTGAGGTCGGCGAGGTCGTCGACAACAGCTCCGGCCTGATCGGCGGCACCACGGGCAGCACCCTGACCACCACGATCAACACGCTGGGCAGCACGCTCGGCACCGTGGTCAGCCCGGTCTACGACCTGATCATCAGCGACGCCGGTGATCACATCTTCGAGTTGGCGATCAACGACATCAAGTTCGGATTCACCTCGACGATCGTCAACATGCTGTCGCCGCTGTTCGACGTGCTGAACGAGTTCGTCTCCCTGGAGGTCAACCACCAGGAGATCGGCACCTGCAAGAACACCGCCGGTGAGGACGTGACGAACAGCTTCGACCTCTCCGCGCTCAGCCTCGGCCTGGCCCGCTCGGCGGACGGGGCCCGGGTGAACTTCGGTAACTCGGCCACCCGGTTCACGCCGGAAGGGTGTGGCGCGAGCAGCTAGGACGGACGGGTAGCCGGGCCACACTGACCGGCCATCTGTGAGTAGGACCGTCGGCCCTCCGGGAATCTCCCGGAGGGCCGACGCTTTCGTACGGAGCGGGGAAGTTTGATCATGAAGAACGTGCAGGGCCGCGGCCGGATCCTGATCATCTCGGCGATGATCATCGGGCTGATCGTCGCCGGCGTGGTGATCGCGGTGACCCGGGCCGACGGCGGCCCGGCCGAGAAGCCGATCGCGACCACGCTGGACTGTGCCCAGAACCAGCCGATCGCCACCGCCCTGTCCAGCGGGTCCTCCTGGGCGATGTGCTGGCGGATCGATCCGTACTCCGGCCTGACCCTGGAGAACATCCACTTCACACCGGTCGGCCGGGCGCCGATCATGGTGTTGGCCTCGCTGGCGATCGGCCAGCTCGAGGTGCCGTACGACACCGGCGAGCGGACCACCGAGGACATCACCGACCACGGCTTCGGCGGCCGGAACCTGCAGACCCTGTCCGCGACCGAGTGCGCCGGGGAGATCCTGGCCACGCACGTGCCGAACTTCGGCGACGGCAAGGTCGGCGGTGGCGAGGACCGCGGCGTGTTGTGCCAGGCAGAGGTGGACACCGGCATCGCCTACCGGGCCCAGTCCGGCGGCAAGGTCGACGTCGCCCGCGGCACCGCGCTGAACCTGAGCACGATCTCCAAGGTCGGCTGGTACGAGTACATCAACAGCTACCAGTTCGGCGCCGACGGCTCGATCCGGCCGGCCCTCGGCGCGACCGGCGACCTGTCGCCGGAGGACTACACCGACGACCCGAAGCAGGGCCGCCCGGTCGGACCCGGCGACCATGATCACGCGGCCAGCCATTCGCACAACGCGGTCTGGCGACTGCACTGGGCGCTCGGCGGCCGTGGCGGCCAGCGGGCCGAGCAGTACGACGCGGACTTCACCGGCGGGCGGGGGCCGAAATCGCCCGAGCTGGCCGGGAAGCTGACCCCGATCACCGAGGAGGCCACCCGCAAGATCGAGAACCGGCGCTGGTGGCGGGTAGTCAACCCGGCCGTGCTCAACGAAGATCAACACCCGATCTCGTACCAGATCGAGATCGGCGACACCGACTCCTACCGGTTCACCGACGAGGACCGTGATCATGCCGACGCCCCGGAGCCGGCCTACGACATCGCCTTCACCGAGTACGTCGAGTGCGAGCGGTTCGCCACCAAGAACCGGAGCTGCCCCGAGCGCAGCGTGATGGGCTACCTGCGTGATCAACAGACCCTGGACGACCTGGTGTCCTGGGTCGCCGTCGGCTTCCACCACGTCGTCCGGGACGAAGATCAAAGCCCGATGGACCTGCACTGGCAGGGATTCACGCTGCTCCCCCGTGACCTGACCGCGCAGCGCCCCGACCTGCCCGAGGACCGGACCGAGATCAACGGGAGGCCGGGCCCCGGCTCCCGTTGACGGGGCCGTGATCAGCTGAACTCGGCCGTCACGTGATAGACCCGGCCGCCCCAACCGTCCTCGGGGAACGAGTCCCGGAACCGGAGGTAGACCGGCGCCGCGCCGTCCTCGGCCAGGGAGGGCGTCAGGTCGATCTCCAGGGTCGCCTTGTTCGACCCGTCCCGGATCGGTTCATCCTCGCGGAGCACGGTGGCCCAGGTCTCGCCGTCGGAGCTGACGTCGACCAGGTACTGGTTCTCGATCGTCACGGTCGCCGTGGCGGCCGTGGTGCCGGCCGGGAACGGGAACAGGTAGACGAAGTAGCTGTTGCCGTCGGCGAACCGGCGTTGCGGGCCATTGTTGCCCGAGCCGTCGGCGTCGAACAGCCACGGGAGCTCCGCTGCCGTACCGGTGTCGAAGTCGATCTTGTGTGCGACCTCGATCTCGGCCTGCGCCGAGAACTCCAGGCCCGATCCGGACACCTTCGCGGTCACCAGGTACTTCCCGCTCTCGGTGTCGGCCGGGATCTCCACCGTCACGGGGACCGTGTGCCCCGCGGGCTTCGCGACGCCGCTGGTGATCATCCGGAAGCCGGTCCGTTCGGGCTCGATCTGCCACCCGGCGGGCGCGTCGAGGACGAGCTTCCCGTCCAGCGGCCGACCCGCCTTCCCGGTCGCCTGGACGCCGAGCTCGAGCTGCACCGCGGTCGACTCGCCTGCGGCGGGCAGGATCGCCGTCCGGGCCGGGCTCAGCGTCGCCGACAGTGATCGTTGCGGCGCGCGCTTCGGTACGGCGGCGATCAGGGCACTGAGCGCACTGGCCTGGGTCCGCCAGTCGAAGGCGTTCGGATGATCATCACTGGTGCCGCCGGCCCAGCGGCAGCCGAGCCTGTTGGCGACGTCGCGATCATGCTCCCAGATGCTCGCCGCCTGGGTCCGGACGAACTCGCGATAGCGAGTCGCGCCCGTGGTGTCGGCCAGGTCCATCAGGTACCGCAGGAAGATGCCCTTGAACTGCTTGCCGTTGTCGTCGCAGGTCCGGTCCGGCGCGTCGCAGGCCTCGGTGAGCACACCGTCCACCAGCAGCCCGCCGTCATCGAGCGCGGCGTCGGCCAGTTCGCGGGCCTTGGCCAGGACGGCCTTGTCGCCGGTGGCCCGCCACAGTTCCAGCCCGGCCCCGATCGCGAGGCCCTGGTTGTAGGTGTGCACGGTCTGCCCGTTGTTCTCGCAGTCGTCGTTCAGACCGTCGTTGACCAGGCCGGCGGAGTTGATCATGCCGCTGCCGAGGTACCAGGCCCAGGCCTCCTCGGCCCGGTCCAGCCAGGCGCTGTCGCCCGGGATCCGGTTGTGCAGCTCGGCGGTGAGCCGGATCCACTGGCCGTTGGTGACCGCGTTCTTGTACGTCCGCTCCTCGTTCCACCAGATCCCGCCGCCACAACTGCTCGGGTCCCAGAACTCGTTCATGAACTCGGCGATGGTGACCGCCATGTCCAGGTACTTCTGTTTCCCGGTCAGGTCGTAGGCCTGGATCCAGTTCAGCGCCCACCAGCCCGCGTCGTCGATGGCACGGCTGGTGAAGTTGCCGTAGATCTCGTCGGTGGACAGTTCGCCGGCCGGGAACGGACCCTTGTTCGTCTCGAACGTGTGGTCCAGCTGCTCCAGGTAGCGCCGGTCACCGGTCCGCTGCATGTAGTCGCCGATGGTCTGCAGCGCAACGGCCGAGTTCCACCAACTGGAGGGGAACCAGGCCTTCTTCTGGTCGTACGAGCTCATCAGCACATCGGCGGCGACCCGGGCCCGCGCCAGAGCCGTCTCCGGGCTGGTGCTGCCCTTCGCGGGCGGATCACCGGAGGCCGGTCCCGTCCCCGCGAATCCGATGATCAACACCCCGGCCAACAGGCCGGCGGCGAGCCGGCGGAGATGCAACGACATTGTGCCTCCACTTAATCAATCAGATGGATTTTTCTTATTCTGTCCCAGCCGAGCGCACGAGTCCACCCCTGCCGCGGAGATCGGCCGCCGCCAGTGGTGGCCGGCAGACCGGGAGGATCAGAACTCGAAGAACGGCAGGCGCGGCTCGACGCGATCAAGATCGCGGCGGCGGTGAAAGACTGCGCACATGACCGACGACGTACGGGCGCTGCCGACGCCGTGCGTGGTCGTGCTGGTCGGTCCGGGGGCGTCGGGCAAGACGACCTGGGCCGACGCGCACTTCCCGGCCGGCACGGTGGTCTCGAGCGATCGCCTCCGCGCACTGGTCGGCGTTGCGGAGGACGACATCGAGGCGAGCACCGACGCGTTCGCCCTGCTGGACGAGGTCGTCGCCCGCCGGCTGGCCCGCAGGCTTCCGACGGTGATCGACACCCTCGGCCTGGACGCCGAACGGCGGCAGGGCTGGCTTGCCCTGGCCAGGGCGCATGGCCTGCCCTGCTATGCGGTGGCCTTCGATGTGCCGGCGAAGGAATGCCGGGAACGGAATCGGCACCGGACCAAGCGGATCCCGGTGGACGTGCTGAACGCTCAGCTGCGGTCCTGGCCGGCGGTGCGCGACCGGCTCGACGGTGAGGGCTTCGACGGGGTGCTGCGGCCGGTCCATGTCCGGGTCGTGCCGGAGGTGTTCACTCAGGCCCAGGCGGCGGTCGAACGCCAACAGCGTGACCCGAGCCGGCTGCGGTTCGGCCTGCAGGTTGCGACGTTCGACTGGCCGGGTGGCCATCCGGCGGTCCGGACGCGGTTGACGGCGATCGCGCGGGCCGCCGAGGAGGTCGGCTTCGATGCGATCTATGTGATGGACCACTTCCGCCAGATCCCGCAACTCGGTCGCGCCTGGGACGCCATGCCGGAGAGCTACACGACGCTGGCGTTCCTCGCCGGAGTGACCTCCCGGATCCGGCTCGGCACCCTGGTCACCGGCGTCACGTACCGCAACGTCGCCCACCTCGGCAAGATCATCGCGACACTGGACGTGCTGAGCGGCGGCCGGGCCATCTGTGGGCTCGGGCTGGGCTGGTTCGAGGCCGAGCACCGCGCGTACGGCTGGGCGTTCCCATCAGTCGGCGAACGCTACGGACTGCTCGAGGAGGCGCTGCAGGCGCTGCCGCTGGTCTGGGGCAAGGGCGCGCCGGCGTTCCGGGGTGAACACCTCGACATCAAGGAGGCGCTGTCGTACCCGAGGCCGCTGCAGGAGCACGTACCGATCATCCTCGGCGGCAGCGGCGAACGGCGGACGCTGCGGCTCGCGGCCGAGTACGCCGACGCGTGCAACGTGTTCGGCGACGCGGAGACCGTGCGGCACAAGGCCGAGGTGCTCCGCCGGCACTGCGTCGACCTCGACCGCGACCCGGCAGAGGTCGCGGTGACGCAACTGTCGACGGCGCTGATCGGGACGGACGACGAGCAGGTCTGGCGCCTGGTCGAGGAGCACCGGCCGCGGCGCCAGGATCCCGCCCGGTATGCGGCCGCGGTCAACGCCGGGACGGTCACCGATCAGGTGGGCAGATTCCGCGAGCTCGCCGAAGCAGGAGCGGGCGAGGTGATGGTACGACTGCCCAACCTGGTCGACGCCGCGTCGCTGGAGCCGATGGCCGCCGTGATCAGGTCGTTCCGGTAGCGGCCGCTAGGACTTCTTGCCCTGGTTCTTGACGGCCTCGATCGCGGCGGCCGCGGCCTCCGGATCCAGGTAGCGGCCGCCCGGCGTGACGGGCTTGAGATCGTCGTCGAGCTCGTACACCAGCGGGATGCCGGTCGGGATGTTCAGCCCCACGATGTCGGTGTCGCTGACCCCGTCCAGGTGCTTCACCAGGGCCCGCAGCGAATTGCCGTGGGCGGCGATCAGGGTCACCTTGCCGGCGCGCAGGTCGGGCACGATCTGGTCGTACCAGTACGGCAGCGCGCGGACCAGCACGTCCTTCAGGCACTCGGTGGCCGGCCGGGCCTCGCTCGGCAGCGCGGCGTACTTGGCGTCGTTGAAGTTGGCGAACTCGTCGCTCTGGTCGATCGCGGGCGGCGGGGTGTCGTACGAACGGCGCCAGATCATGAACTGCTCCTCGCCGAACTCGGCCAGGGTCGCCGCCTTGTCCTTGCCCTGCAGCGCCCCGTAGTGGCGCTCATTGAGGCGCCAGGACCGGCGGGTCTCGATCCACATCCGGTCGGCGACCCCGAGCGCGATCTCGGCCGTGCGAATCGCGCGGCGGAGCAGCGAGGTGTGCACCACGTCGGGCAGCAGGCCGGCCTCGAGCAGGAGCTGTCCGCCGCGCTCGGCCTCGGCGATTCCCTTGTCGTTCAGGCCGACGTCGACCCAGCCGGTGAACAGGTTCTTGGCGTTCCATTCACTCTCGCCGTGCCGCATCAAGATCAAGGTAGACGTCATGGCGCTGAGCCTATCGAGCGTCCATTCTGCGGCCGTGGGCGGCGGTCGCCGCACCTCCTTGGCATACTCGGCGACCGTGACGGACCAAGGCGTGGCGGTGGTGACCGGGGCAAGCAGCGGGATCGGGGCGGCGACGGCGCGCCGGCTCGCGGCGGACGGCTACCGGGTGGTCTGTGCGGCCCGGCGGCTGGACCGGATCCAGGGGTTGGCAGCCGAGCTGGGCGGCGTCGCCGTGCGCTGCGACGTGACCGATCCCGGGCAGGTCGCCGCCCTGGCCGAGCAGGCCGGCGACGAGACCACGCTCTTGATCAACAACGCCGGCGGCGCACTCGGCCTGGAACCGGTCGCGGAGGCCGATCTCGCTGCCTGGCAACAGATGTACGCGACGAACGTGCTCGGCGCGGCGGCCGTCACCAAGGCCCTGCTGCCGACCTTGATCGACAACACCGGCCAGGTGATCTTCGTGACCTCGGTCGCCGCGGACGGCGGCTACGAGGGCGGTGCCGGCTATTGCGGGGCGAAGGCGGCGGAACGCTCGCTGGTGCAGACGCTGCGACTGGAGCTGTACGACCGGCCGGTGCGGATCGCCGAGGTCTCGCCCGGCATGGTGCACACCGAGGAGTTCTCGCTGACCCGGTTCGGCGGTGATCAACAACGGGCCGCCGCGGTCTACGCCGGGGTCCCGGATCCGCTCACCGCCGAGGACATCGCCGACTGCATCGGCTGGGTCGCCGGCCGCCCGGCCCACGTGAACATCGACCGGCTGACGGTACGGCCCCGGGCGCAGGCGGCCCAGCACAAGATCTTCCGGCAGGAGTAACGTCTCGGCCATGGCCCGCAGCATCGCAACGTCTCGTACCGTCGAGCGCGAAGAACTCCTCGACTTTCTCCGTACCCGGCACTCGATGGTGCTGGCGACCACCCGCGCGGACGGCCGGCCGCAGCTGTCGCCGGTCACCGGCGGCGTCGACGAGCAGGGCCGGATCGTCATCTCCACCTACCCGGGCCGGGCCAAGGCGATCAACGTCGCCCGTAACCCGCTGGTCTCGGTCGCCGTGTTCTCGGAGCACTTCAGCGATCCGTGGGTGCAGGTCGACGGCGACGCCGAGGTGCTGCACATGCCGGACGCCCTGGACGGTCTGGTCGACTACTTCCGCTGCATCTCCGGCGAGCATCCGGACTGGGACGAGTACCGCGAGGCGATGCGCCTGCAGGACAAGTCGCTGATCCGGATCACCCCGACCCGCTGGGGCCCGATCGCCCGCGGCGGCTTCCCGGCCGACGTCGCCGCCAAGCTCGACGCCCTCGACTAGGAACGACATTCCCTGAGCCTGTCGAACCACAACGATCCCTGAGCCTGTCGAAGGGCAAGCCACACCTGTCCTGGCCCTTCGACAGGCTCAGGGCGCGTTCGGAGCCCCTTCGACAGGCTCAGGGCGTGTCGCCGGCCTCGGCCGGATCCAGGTGGCGGAAGGCGGCCAGGTTGGCCGTCGACTCGCCCCGGGACCGGCGCCAGGCCCACTCGCGCCGGATGCTGTCGGCGAAGCCCAGTTCGAGAATGACGTTGAACATCGAGTCGGCGGTGTCGGCGACGATGCCGAGCACGCGGTCGATCTCCGCGGCCGTGACGCCCGCCAGCGACAGGCCTCCGGTGAGGTGGATGTCGCCGTCGGCGTCGACGCTGAACGCCACCGCCGAGAGCTTGAGATTGCGCTCCAGCAGCCGGCGGTAGACGACTTCGTGATCTTGGTCGGGGTTGCGGGCGACGAAGGCCCGGATGCTCACCTGATAGCGACCGACGACCAGCGCGCATTCGGTGCGCAGCTTGCGGGTCCCGGGCAGCGTGACGAGGAAGAGCCCGGGCTCGGATTCCGACCAGTCCAGCTCCAGGTCGGCCAGTGCGCGCCGGATCTCCGCCATCGCCTCCGTGCGTGCGTCTGCCATGTCCGCATCGTACGCAGGCATTTCACCGTAGGGTGTACGATGATCGACCCTCCTCCCCGAACCCGAAGGGATCCTCGATGTCGATCTTGGTCACCGGAGCGACCGCGAACGTCGGCCGCCTGGTCATCGACGAGCTCATCGCCCGCGGCGCGCCCGCTGTCCGCGCCCTCACCGTCGACCCCGCGAAGGCCGACCTGCCCGACGGTGTCGAGGTCGCCGTCGGCTCGATCCACAAGCCCGACACCGTGGTGCCCGCGCTGCAGGGCATCAGCACGCTCTACCTCGCTCCGCACCCGCCCACGGCACAGGCGGTCGTCGACCGGGCCGTCGCCGCCGGCGTGCAGCGGATCGTCGACCTGACCGGCCCGGCCGGTTCCTGGTGGGACGAGATCGAGCCGGTCGTCGAGGCGTCCGGCCTGGGCTGGACCCACCTGAAGCCGGGCGAGTTCACCCACAACGCGCTGATGTGGGCCGAGCAGATCAAGTCCGGCCGGGAGGTCCGGGACGCCTACCCGGAGTCGGCCAACGCGCTGATCGACCTGGCCGACATCGCGACCGCGGCGGCCGTCACCCTGCTCGACGACGCCCACGTCGGCCGGGCCTATCCGCTGACCGGCCCGGAGACCCTGACCCGGGCCGAGAAGGTCGCGATCATGGGCCGGGCGGTGGGCGCCGACGTGCCGTACCTGGAGATCGATCGGGATGCCGCGATCGCCCAGTGGGAGCCGTCGATGGGCGAGTTCGCCCAGTGGTACGTCGACGGCGCCGGGCTGCTGGTCGATCACCCGCAGCAGGTCGACCCGAGCCTGGCCGAGCTGCTCGACCGGCCGGCCACCACCTTCGCCCAATGGGCCGAAGCCAACGCCGACCAGTGGCGCTGACCGCGCCCAGAGCCTGGCGAAGGGTCTCGGGCTGAATCGGCCTTGGCCCTTCGACAAGCTCAGGGAACTGGGTGGGTCAGGACCAGTTCAGGGAACCGGGTGGGTCAGGACCAGTTCAGGGAACTGGGTGGGTCAGGACCAGTTCAGGGAACCGGGATGTCAGGACCAGGGGCCGGTGCTGCCGCCGGGCAGGTCGGCGGCCGGGTCGTACGGGGTCCGGGTGAGCCGGAAGGAGGCCAGGTCCCAATGGCTCACCCGGCCGCCCACCCGGATCGCGCGCAGGGTCTCGCCGAGGTAGTACTCGTCCAGCCCGATCCAGGTGTCCGTCCCGGCCGGGCGGAACCGCGAGCCACGCCCGTTCCCGTACGGGCTGAGCTCGAGCCAGCCGTCCGCCGCGGTGCGCAACTCGAACGGCGCCGGGCCCCAGTACCAGGTGCCGGTCAGCTCGACCGACTCCTGCTGGCCGGCGTCGGCGACCCAGACCGGCGGATCCTTGGGCGCGTGCTCGGCGACCAGGTCGAACAGTTCTCCCACCAGCCGCCCGGACAGCCCGGCCGTGGTGTTGGCGAGCATGATCACCGCGTCGCCGTCGTCGTCGAAGCGCAGGCTGGCCTGGAAGCCGGGCATCGAGCCGCCGTGCCCGTACCGGCGGCGGCCCTCGGTGTTGAAGACCTGCAGCCCGAGACCGTACGCGCTCGTCCAGGCCTGCCCCGGCACGTCGATCACGGTTCTCGGCACCCGCATCGCCAGCCGAGCCTTGTCGGAGAGCACCGCCGGGTCGCCGGCGTGCAGGAAGGCGGCCCACCGGCCAAGATCATCCACGGTGGACCAGAGCTGCCCGGCCGGCGCCATCGCGTCGGCGTCGTGTTCCGGCTCGACCATGATCAAGTCCGCGTGCGGGTGCACGGCGTAACCGTCGGCGTGCGGCGGCTGCGGCCGCGCCGTGGTCCGCGTCATCCCCAGCGGGGTGAGGATCTCGTCGGTCAGCACGTCGAGCCACGGCCGGCCGCGGACCTCGCTGATCAGCCGGCCGAGGACCCCGTACCCGACGTTGGAGTAGTGGAACACCCCGCGTGCCTCCGGGCGCAACGCCAGCCGGGGCTCCAGCGCCGGCCAGCCGATTCCGGGCGACCGCTCCCACCAGGGCGCGTCGGTCTCGGCCCGGATCCCGGAACCCTGGGCCAGCAGGTCGATGATCAAGGTCTCGCCGATCGGCGTGCCGGGCAGGTGCCGGCCGAGTTGATCATGAACGTCGAGCAGGCCCTCGTCGGCCAGCCGCAGCACGCCGACCGCGACGAAGGTCTTGGTGATCGAACCGATCCGGTACTGCCGGTCGGTGCCGACCGCACCGTTCCCGTGCCCGTCGGCCGACCCGACCGCGTCCGCCCAGGCCACCGCGCCGTCCCGCACCACGCCGGCCACCAGGGACGGCACCCGGCTCCGGGACTGTTCGAGCCGCAGCGCCCGGGCCAGCCGCCGGCTCACCTCACTGTCAAACATCCGCCCATCCTGCCGCACCCGGACCGCGGGTCAGGCCACGCGGGCACCCGGTGCGTACGGCAGCCAGTCTGCGCCGGCCAGCCGGCCGAGCAACTCGGCGGCCTGCTCGCGGGGGACCCGGTAGTGCTCCGGCCAGGCCGTCAGCGCGTCCCGCCAGTCCGCCGCGTGCGGGTCGTCGGGCGAACCGTCCAGGTCGGCCCAGCGGCGCCAGTGCGCCTCGAAACGATCTTGGTCGACGATCCGGCCGCGGGCCCGCTGGCCGGCCAGCGCCTGCTCCCGGCCCACTTCGATGAAGATCAACACCGGCCGCCAGCCGCGAGCCTGGGCCAGGTTACCGATGATCTTGAGCAGGGCCGGGCGGGTCGCCGGGTCGTGCACGATCAACCCGTTCCGGCCGGCCGGGCCGCGGAGCAGTTCGGCGAGAGCGCGGGTCTGGTGCACGGCGTGCACCATCGGCCGCAGGACCGGGTACGGCACGCCCGGCGCGATCGCCGACAGCCGCCGCCGCTCGTCCTCGGAGTCCAGGGCGTCGACCCCGCGCAGGTACGGCAGCACGCGGGCCATCGCCGTGCTCTTGCCGGCTCCCGGCACGCCGCCGACCATGATCAGCGGGGGCCGCTGTCCCCTGTCGTCCATCGTGACCTCCCTGTCGTTCCAGGGTATGCGCGCCGCGGAACCGTCCCACAGCCCGCGGCCAGGTTCAGCCGACCCGGTCCGGGCGGGGCACCAGTTCGGCGCCCAGCCGAGTGATCCGGCGCTGGCCCCAGGCACCCAGCGGGGCCAGCGCATCGTTCAGCGAACGCCCCTGCTCGGTCAGCGAATACTCCACCCGCGGCGGCACCTCCCGGTACACCTCGCGATGCACCAGGCCGTCGGTCTCCATCTCCCGCAGATGCTGGATCAGCATCTTCTCGCTGACCCCGGGCAGGCCGCGCCGCAGCTCGCCGAACCGTCGCGTCCCATGCGCCTCCAGCTCCCACAGGATGAGCGACTTCCACTTCCCGGTGACCACGTCCATGGCGGCGTCGATCCCACAGATGTACGGGCCGCGCCGTTCGTTTCGAGCCATCGGATCCTCCATCAGCGTTCAAGACTTACCACAAGGTGGGTATTGCACACAATAGTCGGTACTTGTCGGCACTCCAGTGTCAACGCAGCATGGCTGCATGACCAACCACAGCACCGCGTTCACCGTCCTCGGCACCGGCGAGATGGGCGCCGCCCTCGTCCGGGCCCTGCTCGCCGCCGACCACTCGACCACCGTCTGGAACCGCACCGTCTCCCGCGCCGAGGCCCTCCGCGCCGACGGCGCCCGCGTCGCCGGCGACCCGACTGCGGCGATCGCCGCCAGCCCGGTCGTGATCACCTGCCTGTACGACCACGCCTCGGTGCACCAGGTCCTCGATCCGTTGGCGGACCGGCTCGGCGGCCGTACGGTGATCAACGTCACGACCACGACGCCGGACGAGTCCCGCGAACTCGCCGCCTGGGCGGCCGAGCACAAGATCACGTACCTGGACGGCGGGATCATGGCGGTGCCCGCGATGATCGGCGGACCCGGCTCGTTGATCTTGTACAGCGGCGCCGCCGAGGCCTTCGAACGCCTGGAACCCGTGCTGGCGCTCTGGGGCCGGAGCCGCTATCTGGGCGCCGATGCCGGACTGGCCCCGCTCTACGACCTGGCCATCCTGACCCCGATGTACACGGCGTTCGCAGGCTTCCTGCACGGCGCCGCCATGGTCGCCTCGGCCGGCGTGAAGGCCGGCGAGCTGGCCGACCTGGCCGGCCCGTTCCTGACCGCCGTCCTGGAGCCGTCGGTACGCCACTCGGCCGAGGTGGTGGACGGCGGCGACTTCGCCGTCCCGGGCCAGCAGAGCCTCGACTTCTCCGACCTGACCAAGTTCGTCACCGCCAGCAGGTCGGCCGGCGTCGACCCGATCCTGATCGACGCCGTGCAGTCGTTGATCAGGCGGCAGATCGACGCGGGCTTCGGTGATCACGGCTTCGCCCGGATCTTCGAGAGCCTGCGCCGGGCATGATCATTTCGAGCCGACCGGCAGCCGTTTCTTGAACTCCTCGGTGAACGCCTTGCGCAGCTCGGCCGAGTCGAGCATCTTGCCGGCCGTCTGCAGCTTGCCCTGGGCGACCCGCTGACAGACGCCGAGCCAGGCCTGCCCCATCGCGTACGTGAACGACGAGGCCACCGCCGCTCCGATGGCGCCGCCCGCGACCGTACCCGCGCCGGGGATGAGCTTGAGCAGACCGGTGAAGGCGGCTCGGCCGCCCTGGGTGGCGGCGGTGGTCGAGGCGATCGCCATCAGGGCGGCCCGCTCGAACTTGATCTGATAGAGCTGCGCGATCTTGGCCATCATGCCGAGCTGGATCGGCACCAGCAGGGTCGCGTCGGCGAACGGGATCGGCGTCGCCGCCGCGGCCGCGGCACTGGTGGCGGCAACGGCTATCGCGCGTTGCGCCTGCTGCGCCTTCCGAGCCTGATCAATGGTCTGCGCCGCGGTGAGGGCTCCTTCGACTCCTTCGGGCGCAACGCGAAAGGTGGCATCGAGGACTTCCTTCAGCCCGTGCGGCTGCTGTCCGGTGAAGTCGTCGTAGCGGGCGTTGGTGAGGAACGGGCGGCCACCCGCGATCGGCAGCCCTTTGGCCATGATCACCTCGGCCAACTGGACGGCGTCCGGATGGTAGCGGCCGTCCCGCATCGGCACCTGGGTCAGCACCAGCACGACCGGCAGCCCGAGCTCGTCCAGCCGCCGGATGAACTCGGCCTCGGTGTCCTCGAACCGGCGGTCCATGCCTCGGACGCAGTACCAGGCGACATGCAACTGCTCGCTCAGCGGCAGCTTGCGCATCTCCTTCATCGCCTTGTCCAGGTCGGCGATGATCGCCTTGTCGTCGCGTCCGACCTCGAGACCCTGGGTGTCGACGATGCCGAGGTGGCCCACCTTGTCCAGATAGAGGTGGCTGCCCCGGGTGACCGGCTCACCGATCCCGGTCCGGGCCACTTCCTCGCCGAAGATCGCGTTGATCAAGGTCGACTTGCCGACGCCGGTCTTGCCGAAGATCGCCAGGTTGAACCGGCCCAGCGATTGGGACTGGCGGTCGAACTCCTGCCGGAACGTCTCCGTGAACCAGTCGGGTGGATCGATCATGGTCACCTCCGCGGTGCACCGGGTTAGGACGCGTCCAGCGTACGGTGCGGCCGACCCGACGCCGGTCAGGAGACCGTTCTCCCATCCCCGGGCCGACCCGGAGCCGACCCCGGCCTGGCCACCGAGTGGTCACTTCCGCAGCGACACGCCGCCAGGACACCTGCTTTGGTGACCGGTCGGCGGAATCGGGGGTGTTGACCGGGCGACCCCTGGTGGTTACGTTGTGACGAGAAACCGCTTTCTCTCGACTCGGAGTCGCGTCATGTCCTCACGTACACCCCTGCGCGCGCTCGGCGCGATCGCGCTCGTCCTCGTCCTCTCGCTCGTCGGCACCGGTTGCGGCCGGAACAGCGCCGGACCCGCGGAGGACGGCAGAGTCACCCTCCGGTTCGCCTGGTGGGGCAACGAGAAGCGGGCCGAGGCGACCCAGCAGGCCCTGCGCGCCTTCGAGGCGGCCAACCCCGGTATCACCGTGATCGGGGAGTCCACCGAGTTCAGCGCGTACTTCGACAAGCTGGCGACCGGGGTCGCCGCAGGTGACGCCCCGGACGTCTTCACGCTGGGCGGCGCCTACCCGGCCGAGTACGCCGGCCGCGGCGCCCTGCTCGACCTGGCCTCGGTGTCCGGCAGCCTCGACCTGGCGGCCCTGGACGAGTCGGCCCGGCAGAACGGGCAGGTCCGCGGCACCCAGTACGGCGTCTCGACCGGCGCCAACGCGCTGGCGATCGTGGCGAACCCGAAGGTGTTCGCCACGGCCGACGTCGAACTGCCCGACGACGACAACTGGACCTGGGACGACTACGCCGCGCTGGCCACCGAGCTCACCGAGAAGAGCCCGAAGGGCAGCTACGGTACGGCCACGCCGCTGACCCACGACTCGCTCGACGCGTACGCCCGGCAGCGCGGCGAGTCGCTCTACACCGAGGACGGCAAGCTCGGGCTGACCGAGCCGACGGTCGCCGCCTTCTTCGACTACTCGCTGCGGCTGATGAAGCAGCAGGCGGCCCCACCGGCGACGATCACCGTCGAGGAGGAGGGCGCCAGCACCGAGCAGACCCTGATGGGCCGCGGCCAGGCCGGGATGATGCTGGCCTGGAGCAACTCGGTGAGCACGCTCGGCACCGCCACCGGCACCGAACTGAAGCTGCTCAAGCTGCCCGGCGAGACGCCGACCCCGGGCATCTGGCTGCAGTCCTCGCAGTACTACGCCATCTCGGCCAAGACCAAGCAGGCCGATGCCGCCGCGAAGTTGATCAACTTCCTGGTCAACGACGAGCGGGCCGCGACCGTGCTGCTGACCGACCGCGGCGTCCCGGCCAACCCGGAGATCCGGACCGCCATCGCCGGCCAGCTGTCGCCGGCCGGCAAGGTGGAGGTGGACTACATCGACGCGATCGGCAAGATCAAGTTCGCGCCGACGTACATCGGACCGGTCGGCTCGACCAAGGTGGCCGAGATCACCAGCCGGGTGAGCACGGACGTCCTGTTCGAGCGGATCACGCCCGCCGAGGCCGCCCAGCAGTGGCTGGCCGAGAGCCAGCAGGCCATCGCCGGCTGAGCCTCGCAGCCGTTCGGTTTTCGTTCCGGTCAGGTGGAACGGCTAGAATCACCGCGGCCGTCCGCCTGCTTGTGGACGCCTCATCCACCCGATTGAACGGAAGTAGTCACGCATGCCCCTTCGTCAAGACCGGCGTAACGTCGCGATCGTCGCCCACGTCGATCACGGCAAGACCACGCTGGTGGACGCCATGCTGTGGCAGTCGGGTGTCTTCCGGGCCAACCAGGACGTGGAGTCCCGGGTGATGGACTCGATGGCCCTGGAACGCGAGAAGGGCATCACGATCCTGGCCAAGAACACGGCGGTCGAGCACCGGACGCCGGCCGGCGAGGACATCGTGATCAACATCATCGACACCCCCGGCCACGCCGACTTCGGCGGCGAGGTCGAACGCGGCCTGGAGATGGTCGACGGGGTGCTGCTGCTGGTCGACGCCTCCGAGGGGCCGCTGCCGCAGACCCGGTTCGTGCTCCGCAAGGCGCTGGCCAAGAAGCTGCCGATCATCCTGGTGATCAACAAGGTGGACCGGCCGGACGCGCGGATCGCGGAGGTCGTCGAGGAGACGTACGAACTCTTCCTGGACCTGCTCGACGACGCCGACACCGACGTGCTCGACTTCCCGGTGGTGTACGCCAGCGCCCGCGCCGGCCGAGCCTCGCTGAACGCGCCCGAGAACGGCGGCCTGCCGGACAGCGAGGACCTCGCTCCACTGTTCGCCACGATCTGCGAGCGGATCCCCGCCCCGTCCTACGTCGAGGGCGCCCCGCTGCAGGCCCACGTGACCAACCTGGACGCCTCGCCGTACCTGGGCCGGCTGGCCCTCTGCCGGATCGTGGCCGGCGAGCTGAAGCGCGGCCAGACCGTGGCCTGGTGCCGCTCCGACGGCTCGATCCGCAACGTCCGGCTGTCCGAGTTGTTGATCACCAAGGCACTGGACCGGGTGCCCGCCGAGAGCGCCGGCCCGGGCGACATCGTCGCGATCGGCGGCATCGAGGAGATCACCATCGGCGAGACCCTGGCCGATCCGGAGGACCCGCGGCCGCTGCCGTTGATCACCGTGGACGAGCCGAGCATCTCGATGACGATCGGCATCAACACCTCGCCACTGTCCGGCCGCTCCGGCAAGAACCTGACCGCCCGACTGGTCAAGGCACGTCTTGATCAAGAGCTGGTCGGCAACGTGTCGATCCGGGTCTTCCCGACCGAACGTCCGGACACCTGGGAGGTGCAGGGCCGCGGCGAGCTGCAGCTGGCCATCCTGGTCGAGATGATGCGCCGGGAGAGCTACGAGCTGACCGTCGGCAAGCCGCGCGTGGTCACCCGCGAGATCGACGGCAAGCTGCACGAGCCCGTCGAACGGCTCACCATCGACGCCCCCGAGGACTTCGTCGGCGTGGTCACCCAGCTGCTCGGCCTGCGTCGCGGCCGGCTGGAGCAGATGATCAACCACGGCACCGGCTGGGTGCGGATGGAGTATCTGGTGCCGGCCCGGGGCCTGATCGGCTTCCGGACCGAGTTCCTCACCGAGACCCGCGGCACCGGCCTGATGCACCACGTGTTCGAGACCTACGAGCCGTGGGCGGGCGAGCTCCGCACCCGGCCGACCGGCTCCCTGGTCGCCGACCGGTCCGGCGCCGTCACCGCGTACGCGCTGTTCAACCTGCAGGAGCGCGGCACCATGTTCGTCGCCCCCGGCGTCGAGGTCTACGAGGGCATGATCGTCGGTGAGAACGCGCGCAGCGACGACATGGACGTCAATCCGACCCGGGAGAAGAAGCTGACCAACGTCCGCTCCTCCACCGGCGAGGAGCTCGAGCGGCTGGTGCCGGCGAAGCCGATGGGGCTGGAGCAGGCGCTGGAGTTCTGCCGCGAGGACGAGTGCATCGAGGTCACGCCGGACGCGGTCCGGATCCGCAAGGTCGTCCTGAACGCCGCCGAGCGGGCCCGCAGCCGATCCAGGAGCCGTGCCGTTACGCAACCGTGACGCCCTGAGCGCCGGAACGGTTCGCCAGACCAGCCCGGCATGGTTCAGGATTTATTCAGCAAGTTCGTCGCTCGGAATCATGCAACCTACGGCCCTTCCCCGCCGTATTCGAGATACGAGCAGCAAGGCTCGCGGGACAGGGGGAAGGACCATGTTGAAGAAGTTCGCGCGCGTGATCGTGGGGGTCGTCGCGGCGACAGCGCTGGCGGTCGGCGTCACGGCCGGACCGGCGCTGGTGGCACCGTCGTTGGTGGCTCCGGCCGCAGCGGCGTCGTACGTCGCCACGAAGTACGCCTCGCCGAAGTACGGCGAGCGCTCGAAGGACGTCACGGCGCTGCAGCAGCGATTGGTCAAGGCCAAGGTGCTGGCGAAGAAGTACGTCACGGGCTACTACGGGCCACTCACCAAGAAGGCCGTCAAGAAGTTCCAGAAGAAGGTCGGCCTCAAGGCCACCGGCAACGTCAACAAGGCCACCTGGTCCAAGCTGGTCAAGAAGACCGGCAAGATCAAGATCAGCAAGGCCAAGAAGTCCAGCAAGAAGATCGATCGCCGCTGCAAGAAGGGCGAAGTGCTCTGCATCGACAAGACCCGCGACAAGGTCTACTACATGAAGAGCGGCAAGATCATCAAGACCATGGACGCCCGGTTCGGCTGCGCGAACAGCCGGACCCGTGAGGGCCGGTTCTCCGTTCTGCGCAAGAAGAAGCACGTGATCTCGAACCTCTACGGCTCGCCGATGCCGTACTCGATCTTCTTCAGCGGCGGCCAGGCCGTGCACTACTCGTCCGACTTCAAGGCCCGTGGCTACAACGGCTGCAGCCACGGCTGCGTCAACATCCGCGACAAGAAGACCCTGGCCTGGGTCTACAAGCGGATCGACGTCGGCGACCCGGTGATCGTCTACCGCAGCTGACCAGCCGTCCGAACGTCGCTGAGCCTGTCGAAGGATTCCTTCGACAGGCTCAGCTGTTGTCTCTCGGGTCTCAGGCCCCGTTCAGGTTCACTCGGCGGGCGTCGCCTTCTTCGCGGTACGGGGAGCGGCCGGTGCCTCACTCTTGGCGGCGACGGTCTCGCGCAGCTTGGCGACGCCGTCCTGCAGCCGCTCCAGGACCGGGTCGAGCGAGCCCGCGGCCTCGCCGAGGACGCCCTCGACACCGAGCTTGCCGCGACCGGCCAGGTTGGCGTAGGTCTTGCCGGCCTTGGCCCGCCGGTCGTCGGCGTACTCGCCGATCCGGGCCAGCTGCTGCTTGGTGAACTCGGGCATCCCGCGGACCAGGTCCGGCAGCGACCGGCCGTTCAGCTCGCCGGTGGCCTGGTTGAGCTTCTCGCCGGCCTCGTTGACCCGGTCGGTGGCCCGGGCGACCCGCTCGTCGGAGTAGGCGCGCAGGGCGGCGATCCGGTCGTTGACCAACTGCCGGGACTCGGTGGCGGCGGCGAGCAGCCGCTCGGCGACGACCTCGGTCAGGCCGGCGACCGCGTACAGCGGCGCCAGCTCGGAGGAGGTGGCGGCCTTGCGGACCTGCTCGTTGACGCGCTTGCGCTTCGTGGTGGTTGCCATGGTGATCATTTCTCCTTGGAATCGTTGGATGGCCGGTGGCCCGCAGCGTTCTCGTTGACGAACGAGGTGTACACGTCGAGCAGCACCCGCTTCTGCCGCTCGTTGATCAGGGGGTCGGCCTGCACCGCCTCCTCCACTCCGGTCGGCGGACGGTCTTCCTCGTCGAGGATCCCGGCGCGCACGTACAGGGATTCGGCCGACACCCGCAGTGCCTTGGCAAGCTGCTGCAACACCTCCGCCGAGGGCTTGCGGAGGCCGCGTTCGATCTGGCTCAGGTACGGGTTCGACACGCCCGCCTTGGCCGCCAGTTGCCGCAGGGACAACTCGGCCGACCGCCGCTGCTCGGCGATGAACCCGCCGAGCGAGTCGAGCGGGGAACGTTTGCTGGTCACGCCCCCATAGTGCTTGCAATTGCAAGCAGATGCAAACTCTGGTTAGCGTGACGGCGGTCACGCCGTTCCGGGCTCACCGGCCTGCCAGTCGTGCCGGTCCCGGCGACGGTAGCGGTGCCGCGTCGTCGCCGTGAAGGTCGTCCCGTCGAAGTGCCAGGTCTCCACGGTGAGGTCGTCGCCGAGCACCTCGATTACGTTGTAGCTGTTCGGCTCGCCCTTCAGGCGGTCCGAGATCGCGGTGCCGGACTGGGCCACCACCATGCCGTCGACGACGTCGCTGTAGGCCAGATGGATGTGCCCGCCGAGCAGCAGATCGGCCCGGCGGTGCAGCCGGCGCAGAGCCAGCGCGGACCGGCCGACCAGGCCGCGGCGAAGGCCGGCCGGGGTGAGCAGGAACGGGTGGTGCGCGATGACGACCCGCAGGTCCGCCGGCCCGGCCCGGTCGAACTCGGCCAGGATCCCGGCCAACTGCCGGGCGTTGACCCGGCCCCGCGACCAGTCCGGGTGCATCCCCCACTGGCGGGCCGTGTTGATGCCGACCGCGAGGACGCCGTCGGCGGTGCAGGTGACCGCGGCGTGCGGATCGGTGCCGATGTGGCGACGCCAGCGGCGCCACGGCCGGGTGAACCGCGACCAGATCCGCCAGCCGGGGAGGTCATGATTGCCCGGCACCACCAGGGCGGGCGACGGGAGCCGGTCCAGGAACGCGCGGGCGGCCCGGAACTCGCCTTCCCGGGCCCGCTGGGTCAGGTCCCCGCAGACGGCGATCATGGTCGGCGCCAGCTCGCGGAGCGAGTCCAGCAGGGCCTCGGCGACCGCCGGCAGGTGCCGGCCGAAGTGCAGGTCGGACAGTTGCGCGATCCGTACCGGATGGTCGGTCATGATCGACTTCCCGGCATCAGGACGGTCAGCGCCGCCGGCTTGAGCTCGTACCGCAGCGGCAGCCGGAGCTGGCTGATCTCGCCGTCGCTCATCACGCTCATGTAGGACAGCGTCGGCGAGGAGATCTCGACCGCACCCCCTTGCAGCGTCACCACGCGGTGGTCCTGCTGCCAGCTCCCGTCCAGCAGCCGCACCGTGATTACCAGCAGATCCCAGTTCGTCCGGTCCTCCGCGACGTAGACGGCGAGCTTGCCGGTGTCGAGCCGATCCCTGCGGTGGAAGGGTTTGCTGGTCGACAGCGGGTTGTTCGAGATCACGATCAGCCGCGTCTGCACCAAGTGTTCGGAGCCGTCGACGGTGATCGTGAGCGGCATCCGCGGGTAGCGCCAGAGCAGCCGGGCGGCCCGGCCGAGCAGCGGTACGGTCTGCCAGCCGGCACCGCCGCGGAGACGTTCCCGGAGCCGGCCGAGGTGTGGGGTCATGGCCAGCGTCGAGCTGCACAGGAACGGCAGCCCGTTGACCGAGGCCACATCGATCTTGCCGGCCGGCGCGGTCAGCAGCGCGGCGACCGCGGCCTCAAGATCAACCGGAACACCCAGGTCCTGGGCCAGGACGTTCACGGTCCCGGCGGGCAGCACACCGAGCGGGATCGGGCTGCCCTCCAGCTGGGCGGCGACCGACCGCACCGTTCCGTCGCCACCGGCGACGATGATCACCTGCGGCTCGTCGGCCAGCAGCTCCCGGACGTCCGCGGCGGCGGTCAGCGGGTCGAAGGCGTGCAGGTGCGCCGAGACGCCGTGCCGGCCGAACAGCCCGGCGAGCCGCTCCGCCGGCGTCTCGCGGCCGGACAGGAACGCGCCGGCCCGCGGGTTGTAGACGACCGCGACCCGATCCACCGCCGGTTCAGAGCCTGTCACCGACGTCCGATGCCGCTCGATGATCTTGACCAGAGCACGGCACCGGTTCGGCCGTGATCGTTTCGGGGCGGCGGGCCCCGGGTACTGGTTGGGTCATGGATACCACCGTACGCACTCTCCTGATCGTCATCCTGGTCCTCGTGATCATCGGCCTGGCGGTCAGCATCTTCGGACTCTTCTGATCACCCCCGCGGCCGGTCCGACGGCATCGCCGACGATGTCCTGACCGCCGCTCCACCACCAGAAGGACACCCCTGTCCCGGGGCCTCGACGCCGGTCCGCTACGGCGCGGTCTCTTGTGCCCCGGGCGGCCGATCGGCCAGAGTTAGGGCACGTTCAGGGGCGAATTCTGTGGAGGAGCGAGCGAGATGGCCGAACCGACCGCGCAAACCGAGACCCCAGGGGGTCAACCCGAGCTCAAGCGTGTGCTCGGGCCGAAGCTCCTCCTGCTGTTCATCGTCGGCGACATTCTGGGCACCGGCATCTACGCGGTCACGGGCAACGTGGCCAAGGAGGTCGGCGGCCTGGTCTGGGCGCCGTTCCTGGTCGCGTTCGTCGTCGCCACCATCACCGCGTTCTCGTACCTGGAACTGGTCACCAAATACCCGCAGGCCGCCGGCGCTGCGCTCTACACGCACAAGGCGTTCGGGGTGCACTTCGTGACCTTCCTGGTCGCGTTCACCGTGATGTGCTCCGGCATCACCTCGGCGTCGACCGCCGCCCGGGCCTTCGCGGAGAACTTCGAGGCGACGATCAACGTCGTCCGCGGCGCGCTGAGCCTGGAGGCGGTCGAGGTCACCGACGGGCTGATCACCGTGCTCGCGATCTGCTTCATCGCGCTGATCCTGTTGATCAACCTGCGCGGCGTCGCCGAGGGTGTCTGGACCAACGTGGTGTTGACCTGCGTCGAGCTGACCGGTCTGTTGATCGTGATCTTCGTCGGGCTGTTCGCGCTGACCCAGGGCCGGGCCGACTTCTCCCGGGTGGTCCTGTTCGAGGACCCGAAGGACAAGGGCGTGTTCCTGGCGATCACCGCCGGCACCACGCTCGCCTTCTTCGCGATGGTCGGCTTCGAGGACTCGGTCAACATGGCCGAGGAGACCAAGGACCCGTCCCGGGTCTTCCCGAAGATCCTGCTCACCGGCCTGACGATCACCGGCATCATCTACCTGCTGGTGTCGATCTGCGCGGTGGCGATCGTGCCGGTCGGCGAACTGGCCGCGTCGAAGACACCGTTGTTGCTGGTGGTCGACCAGGGCGGCGCCGGACCGTTCTTCAATTCGATCTTCCCGTTGATCAGCATGACCGCCGTCGCCAACTCGGCCTTGATCAACATGATGATGGCCAGCCGGTTGCTCTACGGCATGGCCAACCAGCGGGTGCTGCCGCCGATCTTCGGCCGGGTGCTGCCCGGCCGCCGGACGCCCTGGGTCTCCATCCTGGTCACCACGGCGATCGCGATCGGCCTGATCACGTTCGTCGGCCAGATCAGCGACCTCGGCGGGACCACCGCCCTGCTGCTGCTCGCGGTCTTCACGATCGTCAACATCGCGTGCCTGGTGCTCCGCAAGGATCCCCAACCCCACAAGCATTTCGTGGCCCCGACCGTGCTCCCGATCATCGGCGCCCTCTGCTGCGCCTTCCTGGTCGGCCCGTGGACCGGTCGGAACTCCTTCCAGTACGTGATCGGCGGCATCCTGCTCGCCATCGGCATCGTCCTCTGGGCGATCACCTGGTTCTTCAACCGGGCGATCTACGGCCGCAAGACCTACCTCAAGGACCCCGAGGCCCTGGACACCGACGGCCCGCAGAACTGACTCGTGTCCGGGGCGCTGGAACATGTCGTTTCCTCCTGACACGGGCCGTCGCCAGCAACGCGACTCAGCGCCGGACGCACGCCGGGTGGCGAGGCCGCTACCGAACAACGGCGACCTGTCGCCGATGTGCCTCGCTGTGGGTGGAAAGCGCGGACCTGGGCCGTTTCACCTCACAGCGAGGGATATTTGCGACGCTCGAGGCCCAGTCCTTGCCCAACGAGCAGGCCCGATCCGCGGAGCCCCGCAGGGACTGGCCGGAAACGGCAACGCTCCCTGAGCCTGGCCGAAGGACGAGCCACGGCGGGCTCGCCCTTCGACAGGCTCAGGGAGCGTTCGGATCGGTCAGGCGGTGGTGGCGGCCGGGACGGTGGCGGTGATCAAGGTGCCGTCCGGGCGCTTCTCGCCGGTCCGCAGTCGCGGGCCGTCGGTCAGCCGCGGACCCTGGCCGTCCAGGGGGACGGTGACCGGGCCGGACTCGTCGACCAGCACGTCCTGGCCGCGGACGACGACCGCGGCACTGCCGCCGTCCTCGACCGTGAAGGTCATCCGGTCGTGGGTCAGGTCGACCCGCAGCCGGGTGCCGCGGATGGTCACCCGGAAGGTCAGCGCCGGCCAGCCGTCCGGCAGCCGCGGATCGAAGGTGATCATGCCGTTGTAGTCGCGCATGCCGCCGAACCCGTACACCAGCGAGGCCCAGATGCCGCCGGTGGAGGCCACGTGCACGCCGTCGGTGGTGTTGCCGTGCAGGTTGGCCAGGTCGACGTACAGGGAACTGTGGAAGTACTTCAGCGCCAGCTCGTGGTAGCCCACCTCGGCCGCGATGATCGACTGCACGACGCCGGACAGCGTCGAGTCGCCGGTGGTGATCGGGTCGTAGTAGTCGAAGTCGGCCCGTTTCTGATCAAGGGTGAAATGATCACCCTGCAGGAACAGCGCCAGCACCACGTCGGCCTGCTTGAGCACCTGGAACCGGTAGATCACCAACGGGTGGTAGTGCAGCAGCAGCGGCCGCTTGTCCTGCGGCGTGTTGGCCAGGTCCCACACTTCGCGATCAAGGAAATGCGCGTCCTGCGGGTGGATCCCGACCACCGGGTCGTACGGGATCGCCATCGCGGTGGCGGCTTCCTCCCACTCGTCCGGCTCGTCCGGCTTCAGGTTGCAGCGCAGCACCAGCCGCTGGTACGCCAGCTCGTCGGTGGCGGCCAGCTGCCGTACCGCCTCGGCGGCCTTGCGCAGGTTGAACCGGGCCATCACGTTGGTGAACAGGTTGTCGTTCACCACCGTCGTGTACTCGTCCGGCCCGGTCACGCCGTGGATGTGGAAGGTCCGGAACCCGTCCTCCCGCCAGAAGCCGAGGTCGGCGAACATCCGGGCGGTCTCGACCAGGATGTCGACGCCCTCCCGGCGCAGGTAGTCCTCGTCGCCGGTCGCCGCGACGTACTTGCACAAGGCGTACGCGATGTCGGCGTCGATGTGGTACTGCGCGGTGCCGGCCGCGTAGTAGGCCGACGCCTCCTCGCCGTTGATCGTCCGCCACGGGTACAGGGCGCCGCGCTGGGCCAGCTCGGCCGACCGGCGCCGGGCCGCGTCCAGCATGTTGTAGCGGAACCGCAGGTTGCTCCGGGCCGCCCACGGCGTGGTGTAGGTGAGGAACGGCATCACGTAGATCTCGGTGTCCCAGAAGTAGTGACCGCCGTAGCCGGAACCGGTCACCCCCTTCGCCGGCACGCCGGACTGCTCGGACCGGGCGGTCGCCTGGGCGATCTGGAACAGGTTCCAGCGGACCGCCTGCTGCACGGCCGGGAAGCCCGGGATCTCCACGTCGGAACGCTTCCAGAACTCGTCCAGCCAGGCCCGCTGGTCCCGCAGCTGCAGCTCGACGCCGTGCTCCTTGACCCGGTCCAGGGTGCGCCGGCAGCGGTCCACCAGCTCGCGGACCGGGACCCCGCGCGAGGTGTGGTACGCGACGATCTTGGTGATCTTGATCGGTACGCCCGGCTCGGCGTCGATCCGGAACACCATCTTGCCGGTGTCCTCGTCGGCATGGATCAGCTCGGTGTGCTCGCAGGCCGTCTCGATCTCGTGGTCGGTGCCCACCGCGAGCGTCATCTGCGAGTTAGCGCAGCGGTAACCGAGGGTGATCCGCCGGTCGCCGCACCAGTGCGCCTCCGGCAGCAGCACCCGGGACTCGAACCCGGACGCCTTGCGGGGGTCGACGCCCTCGCCCATCGCGGCCGCCTTGACGTGGTACTCGTCCTTGCCGTCCTGGCGGTTCAGGATCTGCGACGAGACCACCACCGGCGCCGCGTCGTCCAGCATCGTGACCTCGATGGTCATGATCGCCAGATGCCGCTGGGTGAACGAGACCATCCGGCTCGACTCGACCTTGACCCGCTTGCCGGCCGGTGTCCGCCAGATCACGCTGCGCCGCAGCACGCCGTCGCGGAAGCTCAACGTCCGCTGGTAGTGCTCGAGATCGGCCACCGACAAGAGCAGCGGCTCGTCGTCGACGTACAGCTTCATCACCTTGTTGTCGGGCACGTTGACGATCGTCTGCCCGACCCGCGCGAAGCCGAACGCCTCCTCGGCGTGCCGGATCGGCCAGGTCTCGTGGAAGCCGTTGATGAAGGTGCCGTGCGCGTGCGCGTCCCGGCCCTCCTCGACGTTGCCGCGCATGCCGAGATAGCCGTTGCCGACGGCGAACAGGGTCTCGGTCAGGCCGAGATCATGGGCGCTGTAGGAGTTCTCGCTGAGCTCCCACTCGTCCAGGCCGAAGCGAGTCCGGTCCATCGGATCGGACTCGGTGAATTGCTTGATCATTCCTTGATTAACTCCGCCAGGTCAGCGACCACGAGGTCTGCTCCGGCGGCATGGAGACGCTCCGGACCGACACCGCGGTCAACCCCGATTACGAGTCCGAATCCCCCAGCGCATCCGGCCTGGACGCCCGAGATGGCGTCTTCGATCACGATACTGCGATTGACCGGTGCGCCCAGCCGACGCGCCGCGAATTCGAACGTGTCGGGCGCGGGCTTTCCGGCCAGTTCCTCGGCCGCCGCGACGGCGCCGTCGACGACCAGCTCGAACCGGTCGGACAGTCCCGCCGCGGCGAGCACGGCCGGCGCATTCTTCGACGACGAGACCACCGCCAGCTGCGGCCCCGCGTCGCGGAGCCGGTCCAGCAGCTCCACCGATCCGGGGTACGGCTGCACACCGTCCGACTCCAGGACCGCCGCGAACAGGTCGTTCTTGCGGTTGCCCAGCCCACACACCGTCTCGGCGTCGGCCGGGTCGTCCGGACTGCCGTCGGGCAGGTCGATGCCGCGCGAGCGCAGGAACGATCGGACGCCCTCGTAGCGGGGCTTGCCGTCGACGTAGTCGAAGTAGTCGTTGTCGGTGTACGGCTCGGTGACGCCCCGGGCGGCCAGGAACTCGCTGAACATCCGCTGCCAGGCGCGCATGTGCACCTCGGCGGTCGGCGTCAGCACACCGTCGAGGTCGAACAACACCGCTGCGTAGCCGGTGAAGTCGACCTGCGGATGGTGGCCGGCGGGGTCCGTCCGGGCTGGTTCGGAGTCAGTCACGGCGTAAAGCGTAACGAGTGGTCGGCCGTGCGCCTCACCAGTCGGCGGGGAGCACCGCGCGGAGCTCGCCGACCGGCTCCCCACGGCCGAGGACCGGGGGCCGGGCCTGCTCGCGTACCGTCTCGTGGTCGAAGCCGAGCCGGAGCAGCAACGCGGCCATCAGCACCGGTCGGGCCCGGGTCGAGCCGTCGTCGATCTTCAGCGCGATCCCCCGGCCGTCCGGCAGCCCGGCCGCGTAGACCGCCTCGGCGCCGCTCTTGGCGACCAGGCCGGGCACCGCCCGGAGCAGGTCGCGTTCGTCGCGGTGGGTGCCGGACACCCGTTCCGGATGGGTACGGATCGCGGCGGCCACCCGGGCCTCCGGGGAGCTGCCGGTGGCGGCGGCGATCCGGCCGAACGCGCGGGCCAGCCCGGTCAGCGTCATCCCGGCCAGCGGGGCGCCGCAGCCGTCCACGGCGATCGGACCCGGCTGATCACCGGTCAGGTCGGCGATGGCGGCCAGGATCCCTTGCTGGACAGGGTGTTCCGGGTCCCGGTAGCTGTCCAGCGGCCAGCCGTTGAGCACGGTCGTCACGATCATTCCGGCGTGCTTGCCGGAGCAGTTCATGGTGATCGACTGCGGGGTGCCGCCGGCCCGTTGCACGGCCTGCCGCGCGTCCTCGTCGATCGGCCATTCCGCCGGCGTCTGCAGCGCCGCCTCGGTCAGCCCGGCCCTGGCCAACAGCTTGCGTACGGCTTCGACGTGGAACGGCTCGCCGGTGTGCGACGCGCAGACCATCGCCAGCAGTTCGGGCGGCAGGTCGAGCCCGAGCCGCATCATCCCGATCGCCTGCAGCGGCTTCACCGAACTGCGCGGGAAGAAGGTGTCCTCGGCGGCACCGAGCGAGGCGGTCAGGGAGCCGTCCGGCCCCGTGATCGCGACGCGCCCGTGGTGCACGCTCTCGGTGAACCCGCCGCGGACCACCTCGACCAGAACCGGATCTCTCACCAGGCGAGAGTAGTGCCTTCCAACCCGCGCCCTGACCCTGCCGAAGCGTCGTCCTGAGCCGGTCGAAGGGGGCTCAGCGGAGCCGGGCGCGGACGTGCAGGCCGACCTCCGGGTCGACCAGCGCCTCCTGCGCGGCGGCGATCTCGACCTCGCCGCCGACGATCAACTCGGCGTCGGTGGCCACATTGCGCTTGACCAGGCCGAGCGCGATCGGGCCGAGCTCGTAGTGACGGGCCGAACTGCCGGCGAACCCGACCGTCCGGCCGCCGGCCTGCAGCGGCGCACCGGGCGCGGGCAGCGCGTCGACGCTGCCGTCCAGGTGCAGCAGCACCAGCCGGCGCGGCGGCCGGCCGAGCGTATGGATCCGGGCCACCGTCTCCTGGCCCCGATAACACCCCTTGTCCAGGTGTACGGCGACGCCGAGCAGGCCCAGTTCGTTTGGAATCGCCCGCTCGTCGGTGTCCGGGCCGAGCCGCGGCACCCCGGCGGCGATCCGGCGCGCCTCGTACGCCCAGGTCCCGGCGAGCTCCCGGCCGTCCAGCAGGGCGGCCACCCGGTCCCTGGGCAGGAAGAGCTCGCGGCCGCCGAGCGAGTCCTGCCCCGCCCGCGTCGCCACGACATCGTTCTCGGGCAGCCCCAGCGCCTCCGGGGCCCAGACCAGGCCGTGGTCGGCGGACCGGTCGGCCACCTCGACCCGCATCATGAACCGCATCCGGTCCAGCCAGTCGGCCGCCGCCGCGCCGGCACCCGGCTCGGTGTGAGCCCAGAACGTCGTCCCGTCGTCGACCCCGTACAGGGCGTGCTCGAGATGGCCCTGCGGATCCAGCACGAGGGTCGTGGTGCCGACCCCGGGCTGCAGGGTTTCCAGGTGCTGGGTGGTCAACGAGTGCAGCCAGGTCAGCCGGTCCGGACCGGTGATCGTGATCACGTCGCGGTGCGACAGATCGACCAGCGCGGTCCCTTCCTCGAGCCACCGCTGTTCCCGCAGCGGGTCCCCGTAATGCCAGACCGCGCCGCGATCGATGCCTTCCGTCACCTCAACACTCACCCGGCCAGCGTATGCCTGCCGGAAAGAGCGACGACCGCGATCTTGATCACCGGGCGCCGTTACGCTGACCGGATGCCCGCCCACCCGCTCACCGCGGCGCGTCACGCTCTCGTCCTGGCCACGCTGTCCCGGCTGGCCGGCGGGCCCGTCACCGTGATCGCCGAGCGGCACATCGGGCACGCCTGGGCGCCGGTCACCCGCTGGTTCCTGGATCGGGACCTGCCCGGATTCGGCAGCACGGTGGTGATCAAGACCCGCCGGGTGGACGACTCCGGTCACGGCGGCCCGGCGTACCTGCGACGGGAGGCCGCGGGGCTTCGGACCGCCGCGCCGACCGGGGTCGCAGCGGCGTTGATCGACTTCGACGACCGCGCCGGGGTGGCGATCCAGTCAGACCTCGGCAGCTGGCCGACGCTGCAGGACCTGCTGCTGGACCGTGATCATCCGGACGCCGCGTCCCGGGCCGCGGCGGGCATGGTCGACCTCGCGGTCGCCGCGGCCCGGCTGCATGCCGGCACCCTCGGCCGCGGCCATGGTCATCAACGCGAACTGGACCGGTTCGCCGCGGACGTCGTCACCGGCGGCGCATACGCGTTCGGGCCGGAGCGCTGGGACCAGATCGAGGCCGACTGCGCCGCCCTGGGACTGCCACCGGCTCACCCGGCCAGGGACGAGGTCCGGGCGCTGCTGGGGCGGACCGCGCAGGCCGAACCGTACGGAGCGCTGGTGCATCTGGACCTGAACCCGACCAACGTCCTGATCACCGACGCCGGGGCGCGGTTGGTCGACTTCGAGGGTTGTCGGTACGGGCACCTCGGGATCGACGCCTGTTTCCTGAGCTATCCGTTCCCCCACCACTCCGCGCCCTGGGGCGTGCTGCCGGACCCGGTCGTCGGGGCGGCCGAGTCGGCGTACCGGACCACACTCGCCGACGGCGGCGCCGATCAGGTGCTCGCCCGCTACGACCGGGGGCTCGCCGACGGGGCCGCCATCACGCTGATCGGCCGGCTCAGCCGGCTGCCGCTGGTCGCCTCGACCGATCAGTCGGCCCAAGACGCCCGGCGCCGGCGCGGCCAGATCCTGCACCAGATCGGCGTCTTCGTCCGGCTCGCCGAACCGGCCGGCGGGCTCGGCGCCTTCACCGACTGGCTGCAGCGCCTCGCGGGCGCGATGGTCGCCCGCTGGCCGGACGCCGCCGACCCGCCACCACCACTCTTCCCCGCCTTCGAGTGACCGAAATCCAGCGCGCTTGACGGCCTGCGGCCCGAGAACGGGCTTACCCGCTGACTTGCGCTCGATTTCGGTCCGCGGCGGGACGGGAGTCGTCGCGGTGCACCGGGATCGGTCCGGCCGTAGTGACCTCAGCCGACCGGCTCGCCGTCGGCGTACACGAGGAGGCCGAGAGCCTTGCCCTCGCCGAGCAGGCGGGCCGCTTCGACAGTTCCCGGGTGGTGAACCTGGCCATCGAGACCGCTCAGAACAGGCAGAACGGATGCCCGTGCGGATCCAACAGGACCCGGACGTGCGGCTGCGGCTGCTCGTCGGCCAGCACGGCGCCGGCCTCGACGGCCCACGCGACGGCGGCCTCCAGATCCTCGACGCCGACGTCGAGATGCATCGTCGCGATCTGGTCGCCGGCACGACTGGGCCACACCGGCCGGCGGTACTCGCGGTCCGCCTCGATGTTGATCGTCGGCCCAGTCTCGCCCTCGGGCGGCCGCAACTGCGCCCAGCCACCGTCCGGTCCTTCGTTGGTGATCGGCCAGCCCAGCAGCCGGTGATAGAACTCGGCCAGACTGCGGGCGCCGGTCGGCTCGGCACCGATCGTCACCGCACCGACGTTCATCAGCGGTCGTTCCATGTCCGCACTCCCTTCGACGCGTTGGTCGGTTCCAGCCTGCCCACCCGTACCGGACATCCTGTGTCCGCTACCGGGAAGGGGATCAGGCGCCGAGGCCGGTGAGCAGCGCCTCGGCGAGCTCCGGGATCCGCCGGCAGAGCTCCTGCTGCGGGGTGACCGGCTGCTCGTCGGGGATGTTCAGGCCGTACGAGAGGTAGAGCAACTGGTTGTCGTTCACGTCGACCACGCCGTAGCAGTTCTCCGGTTGCCGCTCGGGAGCCAGCACGTACGCCGGATAGCCCTTCACGGTCACCGGGGTCGGGTAGACCTTCACCGATTCGATGTACGACGCGACGCCCTCGGTACTGACCGTCACGACCGAGAGGCCGAGATTGGTCCGGAAGCCGAGGGTGAAGCAGCTCGGGTTGCCGGGGAAGACCGCGGAGTCGTCGTCGGCGACGCCCTTCCGGTCGTCCAGGCCGAACGTCTTCCGCGGCAGGCCGGCGACCAGCCGGCACGGGTCGGCCTTCGCCATGTCGAGGTCCTTCGGCCGTTCGACCGCCGGCGGCTCGGTGGCCGTCGCCGAGCCGTCGGGCGGTTGCCGGCCGGCCGGGGCACAGCCGGCGAGGCCCGCGACGAGGGCCAGGGCCAGCAGGGCGAAGGCTCCCCGTCGGGTTCCCATCGTCGGGTGGTGATCTAGGCGCGGCGGAGCCGGGCCCAGAGGTGGTTCTGCAGGTCGTGGCCGCCGGCGGCCTTGTCGAAGGTCCAGAGCAGGTCGCCCTCGACGTTGCCGTACAGGCGCTGGCCGGCCGTGTACTCGTCGGCGGTCGCCGTCCGGACCACGGCGTCGGTGGCCAGTTCGATCTTGGCCCCGGTGATCTTGCCGTACCAGACCTCGGCGTAGCCCTCCGGCTGGCAGAGGACCACCTCGATCGCGCCGTCGGGCTTGGGCCGCCAGAAGCCGGTCTCCATCCCGAGCGGGCGGATCGCCCGGCCGTCCTCGCCGACCTCGAAGGTCTGCGACAGGTAGTGCAGGTAGTTGCCACCGTTGTGCGCGAAGTCGATCTGCTGTCCGAAGTCGAAGTCCTCGGTGCCGGGGTAGCTGCCCTTGCCGCGACCCTCCCAGCGTCCGATCATCCAGGCGAGCCCGTACAAGTCGGTGTGCAAGCCGTCCGGAATCTCAAAGGCCATTGATCATTTCCCGTCGTCGGTCCGTTGTCGTCTGACGATCCTCACCGTCGGTGACTCGACCGTCTGTTGTCGCCGGACGATCTTCACCGTCGGGGATTCGATGAACTCGGTGTCCATCACATCCTGGTCCGGCTCGGTCTGCGGCGGTCGCGCACTGTTGATCAAGATCAACGTCAAGTACGCCAGCGCGGCAAGGCCGATGGCAGCGAATCCCCCGATCAACAACGTCACGAAGACGGCGGTGATCGTCATGGCGGCAGTCTAGTGGCGGCATCACGGTTCACCCGGGAACCCGCCTCCGGCCTGGTGAAATAGAATTCCGATCGTGCGTCGCTACATCACCATCGGGGCCGGAGCGATCGGCGGGGCGATCGGCGGACGGCTGACCCAGGCAGGACTCCCGACCGTGCTGGTGGCCCGCGGTGATCATCTCGCCGCGCTCCGCGAATCCGGCCTCCGGCTGCGCGATCCGGACGCCGACGTGACGGTGCCGGTGACCGCCGTCGGCGCGCCGGGCGAACTGGAGCTGACGCCCGACGACGTGCTGGTGCTCTCCACGAAGACCCACCAGGCGCAGGCGGCACTGACCGAGTGGGTCGACCAGCCGGTGCACACGGACGGCCGGGTGCTCGGCACCGCGGGCGAGGTGCTGCCGCTGCTCACCGCGCTGAACGGGGTGGCCAGCGAGCGCATCGCGCTGCGCTACTTCCGCCGGGTCTACGGGGTCTGCGTCTGGCTGCCCGCCGTGCATCTGGTGCCGGGCGAGGTGATCCTGCGTGCAACGCCGTACACGGGGATGCTGCACGTCGGCCGGGTGCCGGCCCGTGCCGCCGGCCCGGATGATCATGTCCTGCTCGCCGAGGTGAAGCAGGACTGGGAGAGCGCGCCGCTGGTGGTGCCGCTGCCGGACGACGTGATGCCCTGGAAGTACCGGAAGTTGATCAGCAACCTCGGCAACATCTTCCAGGCCCTGGACGGCGGCACCGGTGATCATCGGGCGCTGGTCGCGGCCGCCGTCGCCGAAGCCCGGGCCGTCCTCGCCGCAGCCGGCATCGCCGTCACCTCCGACGAGGAGGAGGCCGCGACCCGGGCCAGGAGTTTCACGGTACGCCCGGTGCCCGGGCAGCCGGAGCAGTTGGGCGGGTCGACCTGGCAGTCGCTGGCCCGCGGTTCCGGCTCGGTCGAGACCGACTACCTGAATGGCGAGATCGTCCGGATCGCCAACGAGTACGGGGTTCCGGCGCCGATCAACACCCGGGTCGCCGGGCTGGCCCGGGCCGCCGCCCGGTCCGGTCAGCGCCCGGGTGACGTCACCGCCGAACAGCTCGGCCGCGATCTCGGCCTCGCCGAGACCCCCTGATCCGTCAGTAGACGAGAGCCTGGACGCCGTCGGCCAGCACCGACTCGACGAACACGGCCGCGCCCGCGATCCGTACCCCCGGCAGAAGTTGATCTTCGGTCAGCTCGCGGCGGGCCGCGCACTGGCTGCAGACGATCACCGTGCCGCCGGACCGTACCGTCTCGACCAGGTCCGCGACGTCCGCCGCGTGCGGCAGCCCGAGATCGGGCTGCCGGTCCGGCACGGCGAACCAGGTCGCCTCGCCGGTCAACCAGACCGTCACCTCCGCGCCGGCCGCCAAGCCCATCGCCGCGACCGTCCAAGCCTGGTTGGCCCGCTCGGGCGCCTCGGCACCGCAGGTGATCTTGACGACCAGTGGACGTGACATGTCCGGCCCTCCCTTCGCTCGCTCCCCTGCACAGTAGCGGTCGGGCATCATGGGGCGATGACCGATCAGCTGGTGGCCGTCACCACGACGGACAGCGAGGAGGAGGCCGGCCGGATCGCCGAGGGTCTGGTCGCCGCGCGGCTGGCCGCCTGCGTCCAGGTCGCCGGGCCAGTGCGCAGCGTCTACCGCTGGCAGGGCGACGTGCATTCGGAACGCGAGTGGCAGTTGTGGATCAAGACCGCCGCCGACCGGCAGGAAGCGCTGATCGACTGGATCGACCAGCAGCACTCCTATGACGTGCCGGAGTTGGTGTTCCTGCCGATCTCGGCCGGGCTGCCGGCCTACCTGGACTGGATCGTCGAAGAGACCCGGTCCTGATGCGGGCCGTGGTGCAGCGGGTGACCTCGGCAGCGGTCGAGGTGGCCGGCGAGGTGGTCGGTGCGATCGACCGGCCCGGGTTGTTGATCTTGGTCGGGGTGACCCACGACGACACGGCGGCGGTGGCCGCGGGGCTGGCCGACAAGCTCTGGAATCTGCGCATCCTGCACGACGAACGGTCCGCCGCCCAGGAGGGCGCGCCGATCCTGGTGGTCAGCCAGTTCACCCTGTACGCCGACGTACGGAAGGGGCGGCGGCCGTCCTGGAGCGCCGCCGCGCCGCGCGAGGTCAGTGAGCCGCTGGTGGAGGCGTTCGTGGCCGCGTTGCGCGGGCTCGGCGCCGAGGTGGCGACCGGCCGGTTCGGCGCCGCGATGGCCGTCTCATCGGTGAACGACGGGCCGGTCACGATCATCGTCGACACCGCTCGCTAGGCGCTGTTCGCTTCGTCACATCGAGGTGCTCACAGACCGGACGCCGTACGGAATCGCGCAGAACCGTGTCAGACTTGGCGTACAAGCAAGGCACGACGTGCTCCGGGGTCGGTGTAATTCCGAGCCGGCGGTGACAGTCCGCGACCCGCTCCAGTTCGCTGGAACGGTTGATCTGGTGAAACTCCAGAACCGACGGTGAAAGTCCGGATGGGAGGCAGCACGCGGGCCGTGGCATACCCGCCGGCATGAGTTGATCATGCTCGGGATGCGGCGGCCCTGTCCTGCGTCGGCGTGATCATGGACGCCGGCGTCTCGACCATCCCCCGGACCCGGACTGCCGTGGAACCGGAGGGGATGAATGTTCACCGGAATCATCGAGGAGCAGGGCGCCGCCGTCGCGTTGGTCGAACTGGACGGTGCGGCCCAGTTGCGGATCAGAGCCGACCAGGTCCTCGGCGGTCTTCGCCTGGGCGACTCCGTCGCCGTCAACGGCGTCTGCCTGACCGTGATCGAATTGCACCTGGACGACGAGGCCAACCGCGGCTTCACCGTCGACGTCATGCCGGAGACCTTGCGGCGCAGCAGCCTCGGCGGGGTCCGCCCGGAGCAGGGACTCAACCTCGAACGCGCGGTCGTGGCCGGCGGCCGGCTGGACGGCCACATCGTGCAGGGTCACGTCGACGGCGTCGGCACGATCAGGTCGCGCACGCCGGGGCCGCGCTGGGACGACGTGGTGATCGCCGTCCCCGCCGAGCTCGCGAAGTACGTTGCGGAGAAGGGATCCATCGCCGTCGACGGGGTGTCGCTCACCGTCACCGAGGTCGGCGACGACTGGTTCGGCGTCTCGCTGATCCCGACCACCCTGGAATTGACGACGCTGGGCAAGCTGGAGCCCGAGGTGCCGGTCAACCTCGAGGTCGACGTGATCGCGAAGTACGTCGAGCGGCTGCTGCACCAGACCGAGCGGGTCGGATCATGATCAACTCTGTCGAGGAGGCGCTGGCCGGGTTGCGCGACGGGCTGCCGGTGCTGGTCGCCGACAATCCCGACCGGGAGAACGAGGTCGACGTGATCGTCGCCGCGGACCGGGTGACGCCGCACTGGCTGAACTGGACGATCCGGCACTCCTCCGGCTTCGTCTGCGCGCCGATGCCGTCGGTCCGCGCGGACGCCTTGCGGCTGCCGCTGATGGTGCCGCATTCGGAGGATCCGCGGCGCACCGCGTACACCGTGACCGTCGACGCCGCGACCGGGATCAGCACCGGGATCTCGGCCGCCGACCGGACCCGTACCCTGCGGGTGCTGGCCGATCCGGAGTCGGTCCCCCAGTCACTGATCCGTCCCGGACACGTGCTCCCGCTGCGTTCCGTGCCGGGCGGCGTGCTGGCCCGGGCCGGGCACACCGAGGCCGCGACCGACCTGGTCCGGCTGGCCGGCACGGGTACGGTCGCCGGGATCGCCGAGCTGGCCAACGAGGACGGCTCGATGAGCCGGCTGGCCGACGGCGAACTGCTGGCCGACCGGTTCGACCTGCCCTTGATCACGATCAGCGACCTGATCGCCTGGCGCCGGGAGCATGATCATCGGTCGGCCGACCTGGAGTCGGTGCTGGGGACGAGCGAACGGGCCACGCTGCCCACCGAGTTCGGCGACTTCGCCGTGCAGGCGTACCGCGATCCGGCGACCGGTGATGATCATCTCGTGCTGACCTCGGCCACCCCGGTGACCGGCACCCCGCTGGTCCGGGTGCACTCCGAATGCTTGACCGGCGACGCCTTCGGCTCGCTGCGCTGCGACTGCGGCCCGCAGCTGCGCGCGGCGCTCCGGGCCACCGCCACCGAGGGCGGGCTGATCGTCTACCTGCGCGGGCACGAGGGTCGCGGCATCGGCCTGCTCGACAAGATCAACGCCTACCGGTTGCAGGACGACGGGCGGGACACCGTGGACGCCAACCTGGAGCTCGGCCTGCCCGCCGACGCCCGGGACTTCGGTGCGGCCGGCCGGATCCTGCGGACGCTCGGCGTCGCGGAGGTCCGCCTGCTGACCAACAACCCGGACAAGATCACCGCGCTCGCGGCGGCGGGCGTCACGGTGGCCGAGGCCGTACCGCTGCAGGTCGGGCTGGACCCGCACAACCGCGACTACCTGATCACCAAGCGGGACCGGCTCGGCCACCGGTTCGGCGCCGTCCTGGAGGACGACACGATCATGATCAACAACGGTTCGGAACTGACCGAGAACGGAGCGCGCCGATGAGCGGCGAGGGAGCACCCGCCCTGGACACCGACGGGGCGGGCCTCCGGGTCGTCGTCGTCGCGGCCAGCTGGCACACCACGGTGATGGAGGGCCTGATCGGCGGCGCCCTCCAGGCCCTGGACCGGGCCGGCGCCGCGGCGGAGCTGATCCGGGTCCCGGGTTCCTTCGAACTGCCGGTGGCCGCCGCCCGGGCCGCGGCCTCGGGTGCCGACGCCGTCGTCGCCCTCGGCGTCGTGATCCGCGGCGGCACGCCCCATTTCGAGTACGTCTGCCAGGCCGCCACCGTCGGCCTCACCGAGGTCAGCATCCGCACCGGCATCCCGGTCGGCTTCGGCGTCCTGACCTGCGACAACGAGCAGCAGGCCCTGGACCGAGCCGGCCTACCGGACTCGAAGGAGGACAAGGGCCGCGAAGCCGCCGAAGCCGCCCTGGCCACCGTCCGAGCCCTCGCCTAGAAACCCTTCCGCCGACCGGTCACCAAAGCAGCGTTTTTGTCGGCGTGTCGCTGCGGAAGTGACCGGTCGATCGGAGGTGGGACGGCCGTGCGGCCCGAGCAGCGAAGACGTGCGGTCGACTTCGAGCGGCGGCGGACACGTCGATGACCGCCGAAGACGCTAGCCTCCAGGGCTATGTCGGCGGACAGCGGTTCCAGCGGGACTTTGGTCGGACTGGGCCTGGTGTTCGGGACGATCGGGCTGGTCGCACTGATCGTCGCCGCGGTCATCGGAATGTTCTCGGTCGAGTACGTCAGCGCGACCACCGCAACCACAGGCACCGTGATCGCCAACAACGCCGAAGAGGGCTGCTCGCGTACCTCAGGCCGAGGGACCACCTGCTCGACGCTCTACCACCCGGTCGTCCGGTTCACCGGACCCTCGGGCGAGGAGATCCGGTTCACCTCCGCCTCGGGCTCGTATCCGGCGCGTTACGGCGTCGGCGATTCCGTCCCTGTGCGCTACCGGCCGAGCGATCCCCGTGACGCGACCATCGACGGGTTCGTCGATCTCTGGATGGCACCGACGATCGTCGGCGGGATCGGCCTCGCCTTCCTCGCGTTCGGCATCGGCCTACCGATCAGCCAGTTCAGGACGCCGCGAACCCGCGAGACCGACGAGGACACCGAGGTCCCGACCTGGGGCTTGAAGCCTTGACGGCACCAGGAAGGTCAACGCTCGCGGCTACCGGGGTCACACGAGCCAGGACGTGAAGCGACCCTGCCGGAGAATCCCGGCAGGGCCGCAAACGCGTTCCGAACCCTCACCCACCGGTCACTTGCGCAGCGACACGCCGCCAGAACGCCTGCTTTTCTGACCGGTCAGCGGGAGGTTGGTCAGGCGGCGTCCAGGTCCACGTCGATCTCGGCGACGCTGCCGCGGGCGGCGACGACGGCGCGGTCGGCCTTGGCCCCGGGGGCCAGGGTGCGCAGGGTCCAGTTGCCGTCGCCGGCGAAGAACCGGAAGTGGCCGGTCGCCGAGGTGGGCACCTCGGCGGTGAACTCGCCGCCCGAGTCGAGCAGCCGGACGTAGGCGTTCGGGACCGGGGTGCCGCCGCGCAGGACGCGGCCCTGGATCACGGCCTCCTTCGTGACGTCGACGCCGGCCAGGGCCAGCCCGCCTTCAGTCGCTCCGCACATGATCAACTTCCTTTCGTCGTCGTTGGCGAGGCTCAGGCCTGGCCGGGCTCGTCGCCCACGGCCACCGGCACGCCGACCAGCGAACCGTACTCGGTCCAGGACCCGTCGTAGTTCTTCACGTTCGGCTTGCCGAGCAGTTCGTGCAGCACGAACCAGGTGTGCGCGCTCCGCTCGCCGATCCGGCAGTAGGCGATGATGTCCTTGTCCAGATCGAGGCCGGCCTCGCTGTAGAGCTCGGTCAGCTCCTCCGGCTTCTTGAAGGTGCCGTCGTCGTTGGCCGCCTTGCTCCACGGCACGTTGGCCGCGGTCGGGACGTGGCCGCCGCGCTGCGCCTGCTCCTGCGGCAGGTGGGCCGGGGCGAGCAGCCGGCCGGCGTACTCGTCGGGGCTGCGGACGTCGATCAGGCTCTTCTGCCCGATCGCGTTGACGACCTCGTCGCGGAAGGCCCGGATCTCCAGGTTCGGCTCCTGCGCGGTGTAGCTGGTGGCCTCCCGGCTCGGCGCCTCGGTGGTCAGCTCGCGGGCGTCCAGCTCCCACTTCTTGCGACCGCCGTCCAGCAGCCGGACGTCGGCGTGACCGTACAGCTTGAAGTACCAGTACGCGTACGCGGCGAACCAGTTGTTGTTGCCGCCGTACAGCACCACGGTGTCGTCGTTGCCGATGCCCCGCTCGGACAGCAGCTTCTCGAACTGGGCCTTGTTGACGAAGTCGCGGCGGACCGGGTCCTGCAGGTCGGTCTTCCAGTCCAGCTTGATCGCGCCGGCGATGTGGCCGCCGTCGTACGCGCTGGTGTCCTCGTCGACCTCGACCAGGACGACCTTCGGGTCATCGGCGTGCGCGGCGACCCAGTCGGCGTCGACGAGAGCGTCGACGGCGGTCTGCGTGTTGCTCATAGGTGGCTTCTCCTGAGTTCGGATGGATGGCATGGGGACACCCCGGCCCGGGTGGCTGTGCCCGGGGCCGGGCCGTGACTGGCGAAGTGAGAAAACGCGTCAGCGGCCGTCGGCGGGGCACGACCCCGGACAGAACGACGACCGCATGCGGCAGAGATCGACCGCGAGCCGGCGGGTCAGCAGGGACCCAAGGCGGTTCGTGGACATGCTGGTCACTGTACGGGCGCATTCCGGCCCGGCTCCGAGTCGTCTCGCATGGTGACCTTCCTGACCGAGATTCGAGACATCCATCTCGCGTGTCCTCGGAAGCACACAGATGTCCGGATAGCGGATCGGGTCAGCCACCCGCGAAGGGCGGCAACAGTTCCAGCTCGACGACGCCCACCACGGTCCGGTCCAGGTCGGCGTCGTGCGCGGCGCGGCCGTCGATCAGGATGGAGCAGGCGCCGATCACCCGGTCGAAGGACGGGTCGCCGCGCCGTCGGCTGACCTCGGCGAGCGCCGCCCGCGCCGTGGTCGCCGTGACCTCCTCGACCGCCGTGCCCGCGGCAGCCTTGGCTCCGGCCCAGTAGCGGATCCGCACGGCCGGCGCTGCGGGAATCTCCATGACAGCAGTGTCCCGGATCGGTCCACCGGAGCACGCAGAACCCCAGGTCAGAGCGAGAAACCGTTCACCCGCGGAGAGGGGTGATTTGGGATCGGCTTCACCGACCGGTCAGAATATGTCCATCGGGGACACAGAAGGAGACCGACATGGCCACCCTCTTGTTGTTGACCAACGACACGAGCGCGTCTGCGGAAATCCTTCCAGCGTTGGAGTTGCTGCCGCATCAGGTGAAGATCGCACCGGCCGAGGCGACGGCGTTGCTGGACGCCCCGGCGGCGGAGGTGATCCTGCTGGACGCCCGCCGCGACCTGGTCGGCGCCCGGTCGTTGTGCCGGCTGATCGGCACCACCGGCAAGGACTGCCCGCTGCTGGTGATCGCCAGCGAGGGCGGGCTGACCGCCCTCTCGGCGGACTGGGGTTTCGACGACCTGCTGCTCAACACGGCCGGTCCGGCCGAGGTGGACGTACGGCTCCGGCTGGCGCTCGCCCCGACCGCCGCGTCGGCGACCGAGCCGCTGATCGACACCGGCCACATCGTCATCGACGAGGCCGCCTACTCGGCGAAGCTCGACGGCGAGCAGCTGGACCTGACCTACACCGAGTTCGAACTGCTGAAGTATCTGGCCCAGCATCCCGGCCGGGTGTTCAGCCGGCAGCAGTTGCTCAGTGACGTCTGGGGCTACGACTACTACGGCGGCACCCGGACGGTCGACGTCCACGTCCGGCGGCTACGGGCCAAGCTCGGCCCCGAGTACGAGTCCGTGATCGGCACCGTCCGCAACGTCGGCTACCGCTTCGTGGCCCAGCCGGACCGCAAGGCGGACTACCAGGACGAGGACACCAACGCCGACACCCTGGCCGACGCGGAAGGCTCGTCGAGCTGACTCAGGCCCGGCGGCCGCGGTCGGCGCGCTGCCGCTCCCGGTCGATCAGCCGCCGCATGTGGGCCGGAATGGTCCCGGGCGGGCCGGCGGTCCGCAGGTACTGCACTCCCGCGAGCACCTGACCGGCGATCGCACCGACCAGACCGAGCGTGGTCAGCACCGCCGAGGTCGAGGACCAGCCCGACTCCTGACTGGCCGCCATGGCCGCCAGCAGGGCCACCACGGCGAGCGCGTACGAGACCCAGTGCGCCACGTACGAGATCAGGGCGAGCCGGTTCAGGTTCCGGTCCGGGCCGCCGCGCCACTCGGCGAAGGCGAGCTGCCAGCAGACCAGCTGCCAGCCGGCGACGACGAGCAGCAGGATCCCGGCGACCAGGGCGACGACCGCCGCCGCCGGGCCCGTACCGACGCCGGCGAAGACCGGGAACGTGATCAAGGCGGCCACGTCCAGCAGCACGGCGACCGCGGCCACCGCGACGCCGACCCGGGTCAGCAGCAGATGGGGTCGCATCCGCTCCACCGCGGCGTCCTGCACCGCGCGTCCGTACTCGGCGATCTGGTCGGGCCGGTATTCCTCGTCCAGCATGGTCGCCAGCCTAGTGCCAGGGCGGCCGCGGCCTCCGCACCTGCCGATACCGTTGCCCCCATGGCCGCCCGCATCGTCCGTACCGCTTCGATCTCCGCGACGGAGGTGCCCGCCGTCCACCGCTTGGTCGCCGAGGCCGAGGAGCGGGACGGCTTCGGGGCGGTCAACGAGGCCGGGCTGCTGGCCCTCGACGCCGGCCCTTCGACCGGCTCGGGGCACGGACTGACGCACGCGCTCGCGGTCGAGGACGACCGGCTGATCGGGTACGGCCAACTGCTCGACGGGACCGGCAGCCTCGTCGTCCACCCGGACCACCGGCGGCAGGGCATCGGCAGCGGCCTGCTCACGGCCCTGCTGGAGACCGCCGAGACCACGGTCGCGTTCTGGGCAACCCGGGACACCGTCTCCGCGCGGGCGCTCGCGGCCCGGCACGGCCTGACCCGGACCCGCGAGTTGTTGATCATGAAGAGGTCACTCGCCGACCTCCCGGAAGCGCCGCCGATCCCTGCCGGGGTTGAGATCCGGCCGTTCCGGGTCGGCGCCGACGAGGAGCCCTGGCTGACCGTGAACGGGCGCGCCTTCGCGCACCATCCGGAGCAGGGCGCGATCACCCGGGCCGACCTGGACCAACGGATCGGTCAGGACTGGTTCGACCCGGACGGCTTCCTGGTCGCCTACGCCGGACCGACCATGATCGGCTTCCACTGGACCAAGCAGCACCCCGGCACCCTCGGCGAGGTGTACGTGATCGGTGTCGACCCGGACCGGTCCGGCGGCGGCATCGGCTCCGCCCTGCTGTCCCGCGGACTGAACCATCTGGCGTCGCGCGGCGACACCGAGGTGATCCTGTACACCGAAGGTGACAACACCGGCGCGATAGCGCTCTACCAGCGGTACGGCTTCGAGATCGTCTCCCGGGATGTCATGTACTCAACCACTGCGATTCACGGTAGGTGATTACGATGCATTTCGGGGGGCCGGGAGGAATCGTCGAGCGATTCCGCCGTTATCGCAGCCGCCAGACGGAGCAGGAGACCCAGGAGGGTGCCGAGGCCATGAGCACGGGCGACTTCGACGCCGGATTGAGTTTCGACACCGGGCTGGCCGAGGCCTATGACGACGACCGCCCCACGGCGGACGTCCCCGATCTGGTGCCGTCCGGCCCCGAGCTGCCCGCCGACCGGTTCCTGGACCGGGAGCTGTCCTGGCTCGCGTTCAACAACCGGGTGCTCGATCTGGCCCGCGACGCGGACCGGATCCCGCTGCTGGAGCGGGCCAAGTTCCTGGCGATCTTCGCGTCCAACCTGGACGAGTTCTACATGGTGCGGGTGGCCGGCCTGAAGCGCCGGATCGCCGCCGGCGTGGCCGTGCCGACGATCAGCGGCATGATGCCGCGCGAGGTGCTCACCAAGATCCTGGACCGGACCCGGGAGCTGTACGCCGAGCAGACCCGGATCTTCACCAGCGAGATCCGGCCCGAGCTGGCCAAGTACGGCATCGAGATCCTGCGCTGGGACGAGCTGGAGCCGGCTGAGCAGAGCCGGATGGACGAGCTGTTCGCGGAGCGGATCTTCCCCGTACTCACCCCGCTCGCGGTGGACCCGTCGCACCCGTTCCCGTACATCTCGGGACTGTCGATCAACCTCGCCGTCCTGGTCCGCAACCCGACCACCGGCAACCGACAGTTCGCCCGGGTCAAGGTGCCGACCGTACTGCCCCGCTTCCTGTCGCTCTCGGAGGGCCGCTACGTCGCGCTCGAGGACGTCATCGCGCACCACCTGGACCAACTGTTCAGCGGCATGCAGGTGATCGGCCACCACACCTTCCGGGTGACCCGGAACGAGGACGTGGAGGTCGAGGAGGACGACGCCGAGAACCTGCTGGTGGCGTTGGAGAAGGAGCTGCTGCGGCGCAAGATCGGCCGGCCGCCGGTCCGGCTCGAGGTCGAGGACGACATCGACCCGAAGATGCTGGAACTGCTGGTCTCCGAGCTCGACATCAGCGAGAAGGAGGTCTTCCTGCTGCCGGCGCCGCTGGACCTCGGCGGGCTGTTCTCGCTGACCGGCGTGGACCGGGCCGAGCTGAAGTTCAAGGCGTTCCTGCCGGCCACCCACCCGCACCTGGCCGAGGTGGAGACGGCCAAACCGGCCGACATGTTCGCGGCGCTGAAGCAGCGCGACGTGCTGCTGCACCATCCGTACGACTCGTTCGCGACCAGCGTGCAGCGGTTCATCGAGCAGGCCGCCGACGACCCGCACGTGCTGGCGATCAAGCAGACCCTCTACCGGACCTCCGGCGACTCGCCGATCATCGATGCCCTGATCGAGGCCGCCGAGGCCGGCAAGCAGGTGCTCGCGGTGATCGAGATCAAGGCCCGGTTCGACGAGCAGGCCAACATCGCCTGGGCCCGCCGGCTGGAGCAGCACGGCTGCCACGTCGTGTACGGGATGGTCGGCCTGAAGACCCACTGCAAGCTGTCCATGGTGGTCCGCGACGAGCCGGACGGGTTGCGCCGCTACGCCCACATCGGGACCGGCAACTACAACCCGAAGACCGCTCGGCAGTACGAGGACCTCGGCCTGCTCACCGCCAACCCGATCGTCACCGACGACATCGGCCGGCTGTTCAACCACCTGTCCGGGATGAGTCAGGAGACGCAGTACCGGCGGCTGCTGGTGGCGCCCGACGGCATCCGTACCGGACTGTTGGACCGGATCGCCGCCGAGATCGAGCACCACCAGGCGGGCCGCCCCGCCGGGATCCGGATCAAGGTGAACTCGCTGGTCGACGAGGCCATCACCGACGGGCTCTACCGGGCCTCCCAGGCCGGCGTCCCGGTGGACCTGTGGGTCCGCGGGATCTGCACCATCCGGCCCGGCGTGCCCGGCCTCAGCGAGAACATCCGGGTCCGCAGCATCCTCGGCCGGTTCCTCGAGCACAGCCGGATCTTCTGGTTCGCCGGCGGCGGCACCCCCTCGGTCGGGATCGGGTCGGCGGACCTGATGCACCGCAACCTGGACCGGCGCGTCGAGGTGCTGGTGTCGATCACCAACCCGGCGCACCTGGAGGAGATCGGCAGCCTGTTCGATCTCGCCTTCGACGAGGGTACGGTCTGCTGGCTGCTCGACTCCGAGGGCCGCTGGACGCCGCGGACCACCGACGCCGACGGCAGCCCGCTGCTCGATCTGCAGGAGTACCTGATCAACGCCAAGACGCGCCGGCGGCCGAACTCGCCGCCGGAACGGTCCGGTCGGCCAGGGTCGTAGTGAGCGGCATCACCGCGGCGGGCGCCGTGATCACCCGCGGCTCCGGGCCCGACCTCGAGGTCGCGGTGGTGCACCGGCCCCGCTACGCCGACTGGTCGCTGCCCAAGGGCAAGCCCCGGCCGGCCGAGTCACAACCGGCCTGCGCGGTCCGCGAAGTGACGGAGGAGACCGGCCTGACCATCCGGCTCGGCGCTCCCCTCGACTCCGCCCGCTATCAGGTCGACGGCCGGGACAAGCGGGTCGACTACTGGCGCGCCGAGGTGATCGCCGAGGAACCCTTCCAGCCCGGCGACGAGGTGGACGAGCTGGGCTGGTGGCCGGTCGCCGATGCGGCGCTGCGGCTCTCCTATCCGCACGACCGGTTCCTGGTCGGCCAGCTGGCCGAGGTGCCGGACACGGTGCCGTTGATCATCGTCCGGCACGCGAAGGCGATGGACCGCTCCACCTGGTCGAAGTCGGACCTGGCCCGGCCGATCGTCGCCCTGGGCCGGCGGCAGGCCCAGTTGCTGATCCCGCTGCTCGGCGCGTACGGGGTCGAGCGGCTGATCAGCTCCCCCGCGATCCGCTGCGTCAGCACCCTGCAGCCGTACGCCGCGGAGCGGCACCTCGAGATCGTCCAGGTCCCCGAGCTGACCGAGGAGCGCGGCAGCGACGACCCGGACGGCGTCGCGGCCGTGATCACCGAACTGGCCGGCCGAGTGGTCGAACGGCGGATGCCGGCGGCCCTCTGCGGGCATCGCCCGGTGCTGCCGCACGTGCTGGCGGCGCTCGACGTACCGGAGCGGCCGCTGCGGACGGCGGAGCTGATCGTGGCGCACCTCGGCGCGGGTGTGAAGGGTGAGTCGGACAGGTCGTACATCTCGGCGGTGGAGACGCACCGGGTCAACCCGTGACGCCATCTTTCGTTCACCGTTTGTTCATCTTTGTGGGTCGGTCGCTTCACGACTCGCTCCTACTGTCGGTGGCGAAAGTCAGGGCCGACAACCACGTTTCACGCCCAGAGGGGAACCTAGTGAAGATCTCACGCTTCGGCGCTTCCGTCGCCGTGCTCGCCGCGCTGTCGCTCGGCCTATCGGCCTGCGCCGCCAACGAGGCGCCGGCTCCCGGCACCAGCGGCACCGGGTCGACCGGTGGCAGCAGCCTGTCCGGCCAGCTGGCCGGCATCGGCGCCTCGTCCATGGCGAGCGCCCAGGAGACCTGGGCGGCCGAGTTCCAGAAGCAGAACCCGTCCGTCACGATCAACTACTCGCCGGACGGCTCGGGGGCCGGTCGCGAGGCGTTCGCCGGTGGAGGGGCGGACTTCGCCGGTTCGGACCGGGCGCTCAAGCCCGAGGAGGCGGTCGGCGACGCGCTGGGGAGCTCCCGCTGCGCGCCCGGCACCGCCGCCATCGACCTGCCGGTCTACATCTCGCCGATCGCGGTGATCTTCAAGCTGGACGGCGTCGAGGACCTGAACCTCGACGCGCCGACGCTGGCGCAGATCTTCGCCGGCAAGATCACCAAGTGGAACGACCCCAAGATCGCGAACCAGAACAAGGACGCGAAGCTGCCGGACCTGAACATCACGGCCGTGCACCGCGCCGACGACTCGGGCACCACGGAGAACTTCACCGAGTACCTCAACGTGCTGGCCCCGCAGGACTGGCCGCACGAGCCGGACGGCGTCTGGCCGATCAAGGGCGGCGAGGCGGCTCCGCAGACCTCCGGCATGGTGGACGCGGTGACCAACGGCACCGGCACGATCGGGTACGCGGACGCGTCCCGCGCCGGTGATCTCGGCGTCGCCAAGATCAAGGTCGGCGAGGAGTACGTCGAGTACAGCCCGGAGAAGGCGGCCGCGGTGGTCGACGCCTCGCCGCTGGACACCGAGGGTGGCCGGAGCGAGCACGACCTCGCCGTGAAGCTGGACCGCAAGGCCACCGGCGACGTCTACCCGATCGTGCTCGTCTCGTACGCGATCGCCTGCGAGAAGTACCAGGACGCCGAGAAGGCCGCCCTGGTCAAGGCGTACCTCGGCTACCTCGCCTCGTCCGAGGGCCAGTCCGCCGCGCACGAGAAGGCCGGGGCCGCGCCGCTGTCGTCGGAGCTCTCCGCCAAGGTCGCCGAGTCCATCGCGGCCATCTCCTGACCGGTCGAGCGCCGGGCGCTCCACCAAGGATGAGGGGACTACGATGACCCAAATCTCCGCTTCGTCGACCCAGAGGGATCCCTTGTCCTCTTCGACTGGTTCGCCCGGCACGGCCGGCGCAGCATCCGACGGTCAGCCGCAACCTCCCGGGCCGGGCACGGCCCGGGAGGTCCGGCGGATCGGCGATCGCATCTTCGCCGGTCTGTCCACCGGGTCCGGCATCGCCATCCTGGTGGTGCTGGCCCTGGTGGCCGGATTCCTGATCCTGCAAGGCATCCCGGCGCTGACCTCGCCGATCGAGAAACTGCAGTACAAGCAGCCGTTCCTCGAATACGTCGCACCGTTCGCCTTCGGTACGGTCTGGGCCGCGATCCTGGCCCTGGTCATGGCCGTGCCGGTGGCGATCGGCATCGCCCTCTTCATTTCGCACTACGCACCGCGGCGGCTGGCCACCGGCCTCGGCTACGTGATCGACCTGCTGGCGGCGGTCCCGTCGGTGGTCTTCGGCCTCTGGGGCATCGGCGTGCTCGCTCCGCTGATGCAGCCGGTCTACCGGTGGCTGGAGACCAACCTCGGCTGGTTCCCGCTGTTCGCCGGCCAGGCCTCCGGCACCGGCCGGACGATCTTCACCGCCGCGATCGTGCTGGCCGTGATGATCCTGCCGATCGTCACCGCGCTGTCCCGCGAGGTGTTCCTGCAGACGCCGCGGCTGCACGAGGAGGCGGCGCTCGCGCTGGGGGCGACCCGCTGGGAGATGATCAGGATGTCGGTGCTGCCGTTCGCGCGCTCCGGTGTCGTGTCCGCCGCGATGCTCGGTCTCGGCCGGGCCCTCGGCGAGACCATGGCGGTCGCCATGGTGCTCTCCCCGTCGACGGTGATCAGCTTCGTGTTGATCAGCTCGACCAATCCGAACACGATCGCCGCGAACATCGCGTTGAGCTTCCCGGAGTCGTACAACCTCGGGGTGAATCAGCTGATCGCGACCGGCCTGGTGCTGTTCGTGATCACGTTGGCGGTCAACATGCTGGCCCGCTGGATCGTCAGCCGGCGCAAGGAATTCTCGGGGGCGAACTGATGGCGACCATGACCGCGCCGGCTCGGCGCAACCTCTACACCGCCGGCAAGCTGCCCACCTGGGTGCTGCCGGTCGTGCTGGCCACCGCCCTGGTGCTGACCGGCCTGCTCTTCCTCGCCCTCGGCTCGTTCGGCATCGGCCGCACCGTCGTGGTGGGCGCGATCGTCTTCACGATCGCCATGGTGCTGATCTCCGGCGCCGTCGAGGGTGCCCGGAAGGCCAAGGACCGGCTGGCCACGATCCTGGTCACGTCGGCGTTCTGCCTCGCCCTGCTGCCACTGGTCTCGGTGGTGTTCGAGACGTTGTCGAAGGGACTGCCCCGCTTCGACGTCGAGTTCTTCACCTACTCCATGCGCAACATCGTCGGGGCCGGCGGCGGCGCCGTGCACGCGATCACCGGAACCCTGTGGACCACCGGGATCGCCGCCGTGATCTCGGTGCCGATCGGCATCCTGGCCGCCGTCTATCTCGTCGAGTACGGTCGCGGCCGGCTGGCCCGGGCGATCACGTTCTTCGTCGACGTGATGACCGGCATCCCGTCGATCGTGGCCGGCCTGTTCGCGTACGCGCTGTTCGTGATCTTCTTCGGGCCGGGCACCAAGACCGCGGTCGCCGGTGCCGTCGCGCTGAGCGTGCTGATGATCCCGATCGTGGTCCGCTCGACCGAGGAGCTGCTCCGGCTGGTGCCGAACGAGCTCCGCGAGGCCTCGTACGCACTCGGCGTGCCGAAGTGGCGGACCGTGGTCAAGGTGGTGCTGCCGACCTCGCTGGCCGGCCTGATCACCGGCGTCATGCTGGCGGTGGCCCGCGTGATCGGCGAGACCGCGCCGCTGCTGGTCGCCACCGGCTTCACCCAGAGCCTGAACTCCAACCCGGGCAGCGGGCCGATGATGACCCTGCCGGTGTTCGTCTTCCGGTCCTACGCCGACCAGGGGCAGGACGCGCAGGCGTACCTGGACCGGGCCTGGACCGGGGCGTTGACGCTGATCTTGATCGTGATGGTGCTGAACCTGACCGCGCGCCTGATCGCGTCCCGGTTCGCGCCCAAGGGCCGGTAGTGGTGTGTCGGCGTCATGGCGCGGCGCCTGGCGACGCCTGGGCACGCGGCTCGCGGCGTTCTCCTCAGTCGCGTTACGACCCGGTAGCCCTCCCTCGTCGGCCTGGCGATCCACGCACCCAGACGCCGCCATACACCACGCCATGACGCCGACACACCACTAGGCGAGAGGAATCCGACACACATGTCCAAGCGGATCGAGGTCCACGACCTCAACGTGTACTACGGCAAGTTCAAGGCGGTGGAGGGGGTCAGCCTGACCGTCGAGCCGCGGACCGTCACCGCGTTCATCGGCCCGTCCGGCTGCGGCAAGTCGACCTTCATCCGGACTCTGAACCGGATGCACGAGGTGATCCCCGGCGCGTATGTCGAGGGTCAGGTGCTGCTCGACGGCGACAACCTGTACGGACCCGGCGTCGACCCGGTCCGGGTCCGCCGCACCGTCGGCATGGTGTTCCAGCGGCCGAACCCGTTCCCGACGATGTCGATCAGGGAGAACGTGCTGGCCGGCGTCCGGTTGAACGGCCAGCGGCTGTCCGCGAGCGCCTCGGCCGATCTGGTCGAGCGGTCGCTGCGCGGCGCCAACCTGTGGAACGAGGTCAAGGACCGGCTGAACTCGCCCGGCTCCGGCCTGTCCGGCGGCCAGCAGCAGCGGCTCTGCATCGCCCGCGCGATCGCCGTCCAGCCGGAGGTGATCTTGATGGACGAGCCGTGCTCGGCCCTGGACCCGATCTCCACGATCGCGATCGAGGACCTGATCGGCGAGCTCAAGGAGCAGTACACCGTCGTGATCGTCACCCACAACATGCAGCAGGCCGCCCGGGTGAGCGATCAGACCGCGTTCTTCAACCTGGCCGCCCAGGGCAAGCCGGGCCGGCTGATCGAGATCGGGTCGACCGAGAAGATCTTCTCCAACCCGGACGAGAAGGCGACCGAGGACTACATCACCGGCCGGTTCGGCTAGACCGTCCCTGTGAAGAACCTGTCGATGCTCCGCCGCCGGTCGGTGGCGGACCGCGAGCACCTAAACTGACCCCGTGAGTGCGCAGGCAGGCTGGTATCCGGATCCGGGCGGCGGTCAGGGGCTCTACCGCTATTGGGACGGACGGGCCTGGTCAGCCGCGACGACCCCGAACCCGAACGCGGCCCCGCCGAGCACCTCGGCCGCCGGCACGACCGGGCAGCCGACACAGCCCACGCAGCCGCTCGGCGGTCAGCAGAGCCAGCCCGGCGGGCAGCCGCCCGGGCAGCAGGCGTACGGGCAGCAGGGCGCCTACGCGACCTATCAGCAGACCCAGAAGAAGAAGTCGCCGATCGGCTGGTGGATCGGCGCCGGCGCCCTGATCCTCGTCCTGGTCCTGGTCGGCGTGCTGGTGATCTCGCGACTGGCCGGCGGCGGGCCCGGCAGCTCGGCCAACCCGCAGGGCCAGACCAGCCAGGACCTGTGCCCGACCAACGATCCGTCCAACGTGCCGTCCGAGCCGGAGCAGCAGGGCGACGGCCGGGTCCACGGCGGCCCGCTGTCGTACCCGATGCTGGCCCCGCCGTGGAGTTCGCCGCAGCCGGACAACCGGGTGCCATTCGGCACCGACGTCGCCGTCCAGCAGGTGACCATCGAGCCGAGCTACCAGCCCGGCCAGAGCTGGGTCGCGTCGGTCCTGATCGGCAAACTCAACGCCGGCGACGGGTTCTACACCCCGCAGCAGGGCTCGGAGATCGTCGTCAAGTGCATCCTGGGCGCCTTCTACGGCGACAACCCGGTGCAGAGCGACGTCCAGGTCAACAAGGCGGCCAAGATCGACGGGCACGACGCCTGGCTGGTCGAGTCGCAACTGCACTTCGACATCAAGGGCCTGCAGGCCAAGGGCGAGTTGCTGATCGTCGCGATCGTCGCGACCGGCGCCGAAGACGGTTCGGCCGGCCTCTACTACGCCTCGATCCCGGACAACGCTCCGGAGCTGGTGGCTCCCGCCCGGGAAGCGCTGAAGCAACTCAAGGTCAGTTGACCGCGCTCCGGTGAGCGCGAACCCGGGCTGGTATCCGGACCCGGGCGGTGTCCCCGGCCTGTTCCGCTCCTGGGACGGCGCCCGCTGGGCCGAGCAGACGTCGACCACTCCCGGACCGGCCGAGCCGCCTGCCGCAACCTCGCCGGAGTCGAGGCGGCCGCGCCGCCGCCGATCGTCCATGATCATCGCCGCGGCCGGTGCCGGCTTGGCGTTGATCATCGTCGCCGTCCTGGTGATCATCAACCTTGCCGGCGGTCCCGGCGCCGCCGGCCCCGCGGGGCGACCGGGCTCCGCGGCCCCCGACTGTCCGCCCGCCGACTCCGGCGGTCCCGACGCAGCGCCGAGCCTGGGCGCCGACGGCCGGGTGCGCAGCGGGCCGCTCTCGTACCCGGCCATCGGGGAGCCCTGGTCGGGACCGCAGCCGGAGGACCGGGTGCCCTACGGTCACGGCCTGGTCGCCCAGTTCGCCACCGCCGAGACCAACACCCGGAACGGACACCTGTGGGCGTCCGCCGTGGTGATCGGCGAGCTCCGCTCGGGCGACGGCTTCCTCGGGCCGGAGCAGGCCGCGCTGCTGATGGCGGAGTGCATCACCGGCACGCTGTACGGCGACAATCGTATCGACACCGCGATCAAGATCAGCGAACCGGCGACGGTGAACGGGCACGACGGCTGGCGGCTCGAGGCGCGGCTGGCGTACGACGTCGCGGGCGTGCGGACCAAGGGCGAGACCATGATCATCCTGATCGTCGACGCCGGCGTCAGCACCGGCCTGTTCTACGCCGGCCTGCCCGACACCGTGCCGCACCACCTGGAATCCGCCCGCGAGGCGCTGGCTGGACTGCGGGTCGAATCCTGACGAATCCTTGACATGGAACGGGCGGCTGACCATGCTTCCAGTCATCTGAAACCTCATTCCACGTTACCGACCGACGCTGGTCGGCGTGCCCACGGAGGTGTTCCATGATCATCCGCTTCCTGTCCGGCCGGGCCGGGGCCGCAATCAGCGGCTTCACCGCGGCGGTCCTACTCGGGATGTTGCCCGGCTCGGTGCCGACCGCCTCGATCGGCGGCTCGCTCCCCCTGGTCGGCGACGAACTGGTCTCCGGTGACGGCGCCGCCCCGGACGGGTACGCCTTCGGCAGCGGTTCGCAGTGGAACGTGCTCAACTGGGCACCCGGCGAGCTCGCTGCCGTACCGTCGTCGTTCTCGATGAACACCGTCGACAAGACCGGTCGCACGGTGAAGAAGATCTTCGTCGGCAGCCAGGCCAACCCCGACGTCGGTACCGCCGAGTCGGTCAACAACATGGCGTTCTCCCACGACTCCGGCAAGACGTTCCTCGACGTCCGCCGCAATTACCCGTTCTCCGCGCTGAACATGGCCCGGCTGCGGGACGGCACGCTGATCTCGATCGAGTTCATCCCCGAATGGACCGACGCCTCGCACACCACGACCGACCTGAAGCTCTGGCCCTCGACCGACGAGGGCGAGACCTGGAAACCGAGCCGGGGCACCTTCACGCCGTCGCCGGGCCGCACGATCGGCCCGATGAGCAACGGTCTCCGGGTGCACCGCCGGGTGCTCGAGCTGGCCGACGGCACCCTGCTGGTGCCCGCCTACACGGCGTTCAAGGAGACGCTGCCCGGCTGGACCAGCATCGTGCTGCAGTCCACCGATCGCGGCAGGACCTGGACGATGCGGTCCGAGATCCCGGCGCCGGGCTCGGGGACGCCGCAGCGACCGGGCACCAACGAGGTCGGCTGGACCTACACCTCCGACGGACGGCTGATGGCACTGCTCCGGGAGACCGAGCAGCCGCAGGGACCCGGTGAGGGCGCGCTGGCGTACCTCTGGGCGGCGTTCTCCTCCGACGACGGCAGGACCTGGACCGACGCGAAGCCGATCACCGGGCCGGACGGGAAGAAGGTCAACGGCATCTATCCCGATCCGGTGCTGCTGCCCAACGGCATGCTGCTGCTGGCCACCGGCCGCAGGGACGTCCGGGCCCTGGTGAGCTACGACGGCACCGGCAGGACCTGGGACGCCGAGACGACCCTGTTCGCCAACTACCCCTCCGAGGGCTTCAACGGACGCTTCGACGGGACCAGTGGCAACACCAGCCTGGAGGCGGTCGGCGGCAACCGGGCGGTGCACTTCTTCGACCAGTGCCACGTCTGGGGCTGCGGCGCGTACAACCAGCAGTTCGGCATCGCGGCGCGCTACGTCGGCGCCGTGACGCCCGGCACCGGCAGGCTCGACCTGGCCCGGCTGGTGCAGGACAAGCTGGCCACGATCACCGGCGACCTCGGCGCGGCCGACCCGGTGCACCCCGAACGCCGGCCGGCCGGCATCGTCGACGGCAGCACCGAGTACGGCGCCGACGCGGTGATCAAGGAAGCCACCCGGCCCGGCGAGTTGATCATGAAGCTGGACCGGGCCTACCCGATCGGCCGGATCGGCCTGATGCTCGGGCACGGGGAAGCCCAGTCAGCGCAGGTGTTCCTGTCCGCCGACGGCAAGGAGTGGGGCCGGCCGGTGATCACCGCGACCGACCGCTCCGACCGCGCCCTGCGCTACACCGATCTCGCTCCGAAGTCGGCGCAGTACGTCAAGATCAGGTCCGGCAGCCCGAAGCAGCTCACCGTCACCGAGCTCGAGCTGTACGCCGCCGGCATCGACACCTTCGAGAACGAACTCCCCTTCGCGGTGCCGCGGGGCTGGTCCGACGCGTACGGCAGCTGGGTCACCGACGTGCCGGACAACCTGGCCTACTCCGACATCGGCGGCCACCGCAGCTCGACCGCGCTCCGCCTCTGGGACAAGTGGACCGACCGCGAGGCCAAGATCAGCAAGCGCCTCGACCCGAGCGCCGAGCTGACCCTGGCGATGGACTGGGCGACCACCGACACCCGCGCCCCGTTCACCCTCCGCGCCGAGGGCCGGCAGGGCTCCGACTCCGTGACCCCGTGGGAGTTCCGCCTGGTCAACGGCGCCAAGGCCACCGACCCCTTGGTCGTCCAGCAACGCGTCGGCGCCGACTGGAAACCCCTCGGCAGCCTGCCCCGCGTCATCCCCGCCCGCAGCTACGTCCCGCTGTCCCTGAAGGCCACGCCCCAGACCGCCACCCTCACCGTCGACGGCAAGTCCTTCCCCGCCATCACTCCCGACGGCACCGTCGAAACCTTCGACCGGATCACCCTGACCACCGGGGATCCGGCCGCCTACGGCGGCATCTACTACCTCGACAACGTCCGCTCCTGAACCCGCCGACCGGTCAGAAGAGCAGGCGTTCTGGCGGCGTGTCGCTGCGTTGGTGACCGGTCGATCGGGCTGGCGGCAGCATCGGTGAAGCGAGCCAGGGTCCTCCCGGCCGGACCGTGGTCGGGGCACCAGAGCCCCTCATCGGGAACGGACTGCTCGAGCGACGTACCTGGCGGTCGAGGCGCGCCAGACCGACGGATCGCGCCAGGATGGATCGGTGTCCGGTCCGAGGATCGACCACATCCGTAGTGCGTACCACCCGAGGGTGATGGCCTCGAGTCGGTTCAGAGCGGCGTCGCTGCTGATCGTCGGCAGACCGAGGGCGGCGCGTCGCTCAGCCATGAGAGGGACCAGCCCTTGCCAGCCGATGCGACCCGGATCGGAGTTCAGGACTTGGCAGTAGGCGGCTTCGAACGCCCAGGGCATCAGGCTTGGTTCGAAGTCGATCAAGACCGCGTCGCTGAGCTGAGGCGCCGGCGTACGCATGAGTACGTTGGCCATGTGTAGGTCTCCGTGGCAGATCTCCGGCGGGCAGACGTCACACACGAACGACCAATCGTGATCGAGGCGGTCGATCAGGGCCGCTGCTGGTCCGGGCGCGCCGCGCGCCATCGCGGAGCGTATCCAGGCGGCGACGTCATCGACCGTCGTGACCTCGTGGGGGCCGGTGGGATGCTGACGGGCCCATCGCTGGAACCGTGCGCCGACGGCCATCAACATCCCGAACTCGAGACCGTCCCAGCCCGAATGAAGACCGCCGGGCAGCCGCTCGGTCAGGATCCAACCGAGCTCGAGATCGCCGAGTTGACTCCCGCTCGCGAACAGCATCGGTGCAAGGTCGGGGGCGTCCTCGGCGATGGTCCTCAGCCACCATCGTTGCGACGGTGACACGCCGACCTTCAAGATCACGTCGGCGCCCGAAGCTGCCCACGTTCCGGCGAAGTGGAGACCGCTGGACCCCCATTCCGCCCCGAAGACCGCGAGGTCGGCCAGGTCGCGTAACGCGGGTTCGGCACGGGCTCGATGATGTATGAGAGCGACCGCTTCTGGATCATCCCGAACCCGGCCGTCCGCGCGGACGAGCGATGATCCGGCCGGTGTCGCGCTCAACGCCATGGCTGACATCCTCGCCGTAGCGGATGGGACGCTCAATCGAGTTATGGGCTGGCAGCTTGCGAAGCGGCGGGTCAGTGCCGGAACGGGGCGGCGAAGCGGAACGGGCCGCGAAGATCCGGGTCGTACGCCGCGAGCGGCCGTGCCTGGAAGTGGTCTCCCCATTCCGGGTCCGGGGATTCGATTCCGAGCGAGGAGGCGGGCACGAACCCGAAGCGGCCGTAGTAGGCCGGCGAACCGAGGAGCACCACGACCGGCTCGCCCAGCGCGTCGGCGGCGCCGAGCAGCGCGTGGACCAGCGCCGAGCCGATCCCGTCCCGCTGGCGTTCGGGCGATACGCTCACCGGTCCGAGCCCGAGCGCGGGCCGCCCGGCGAGGTCACCGCGGGTGGCCACGAGGTGACCGACGATCTCGCCGTCGCGTCACCCCCGCCCTCGACCGGCCTGATCTGGACATCGAACGGCGTGCAGAAGCGGCCGTTTTCGCATACCCGTCGACCTCTACGCCGCCCGTAGAATCGAGATGACCTCAACGGCTCGGGAGCTGATGCCATTCTTCCGCCGGCGGCCGAAGCCGCCGAAAGTCAACAAGTACATGGTCTTCACGTCCGACGAGGCACTACAGGAGTGGAAGAACGGTCTCGCCGATGCGGGGCTGACCCAGATCGGCACGAGTCATCAACCCCAAGGCACCTACGAGCAGTGGAACGGGTCCGACGCCGAAAAGGCGAAGGCATGGCTGCGTGAGCGCAAGATCGATCAGGAACTCTTCTACGTGGTCGTGCAAACACCCGACGGCGTCTGGGGCGCCGACATCGAAGGCCTCTACCTTGAGAAGCTGCGACCTTGGCAGCTGGACCTGGCGAGTGCCGAGACCACGGCCGAGATCGTCACACTGATCAACGGCGCCTACGGCATCGAACTTGCTGCTGTCGGTCGCGCCGACAACTTCATCGTCGAGGTCGCGTGCGGCAGGTGCGAGCGGACCTGGCTGGACGGGGTGCGCTATCGCGGGCTGACCCTCGTGCGGTGCCCGCATTGTGACGCCGCCAACCGGGTTGACTCGACCAACATCATCGTCACCTGACGCCTTGACGGCAGGCCAGACCGACGGAACCAGGTCGACATCCGATAGGGCGTGCGTTGTGCCCTTGGCCACGGACCCGTACAAACACCACTCCCTGAACCCGGCCTGACGGGGTCAGGAGCCGCAGGAGGCGAGGCCGAGACGGGACTTGAGCTGTACGACGCGGGTGGCGGACTCGGTGATCCGGCGCTCGAAGGCGGGGTCGTCCTCGGCCTTGTCGGCCACCGCTTCGGCCATGTCCTCGGCCTCGCTCGGGTCGCCGATGATCATCAGGTCGCCGCCGGCCTGGATGAACCGGACGGCTCGTTTCTCCGGGGTCAGGTCGGAGACCGCTTCCGCGGCCAGGTCGTCGGAGATCACGACGCCGTCGAAGCCGAGGTCGCCGCGGACCAGGTCGGTGATGATCTTCTTCGAGAACACCGCCTGATGGTCGGGATCGATCTTCTCGTAGTACGCGTTCGCGATCATGATCATGTTCGCGCCGGCGTCGAGGCCGGCCCGGAACGGTGCGAAGTCGGGGTCGTCCGGGCGGGTCTTGGTGTCGGTCACCTTCGCGGTGAAGTCGGTGTTGCCGCGGACCTTGCCGAGACCCGGGAAGTGCTTCAAGGACGTACCCACTCCGGCTTCGGCCATGCCCTCGACGAACGCCGCGACCTTCTTGCCGACCCGGTCCGGATCGGAACCGTAGCCGCGGTCGAGCCCGGCGATCGGTTCGTTGGAGTCCGCCAACTCCTTCGGTACGACATCGGCGACCGGCGCCAGGTTGACGTCGATGCCAGCCTTCTTCAGGTCCTTGCCCCACCTCTCGGCGTTCTTGCGCAGTTCACCGTCGGACTGGTCGGCCTGTTCCTCCGCGGACGGGATCTCGTCGAACCCGTCGCCGGCCAGCCGCTGCACCTGGCCGCCCTCCTGGTCGGCGGCGAGCAGGACGCCGATCCCGGGCGGCGCCTTGATCGCTCCCCGCGCGTCGGTGGTGACGCCTTCCACGGCCTTGCGGCCCGCCTCGGTGTTGCCGAGCAGCAGCACCGAGCCGGCATGGACGTCGTCCAGGGTCTCCCCGGCCGACGACGACAGCCCGCTCGAATCGATGGCGACCATGAGCAGCTGGCCGACCCGCTCGTCGAGCTCCAGGCCCTCCACCAACGCCGAACACTGCGCGACGCTCGGCTTCGGCGTCCCCGGAGTGCTCGGGGTGCCCGGCGTCTCCGGACTCGCCGAGCCGGACGGGGACTCGGTGGCCGGTGCCGACCCGGACGGCGTCGAGGAGCCCGACGGCACGGTTGACCCACAGCCCGCAAACCATCCGAAGAGTGCCGCAACGGCCAGCCCGGCCGCCACCCTCCGGTTCCTGAGAATCATCACCAGGCCACCTTAGGAGGGTGGCGCCCGTTTCACTCTGCGGGCGGGCCCACGACCGGCAGGCACCGCGCCAAATACGATCGGCTGCGACAGGCACCACCGTGCCCGTACCCCTTGAATTCGTGAGACCTGGAGGAACCCATGTCGAGCATCAGCAGTGTCGGGCCACGCACCCTGGCCGACACCCTTCCCGGCGGACTGGTCCGCAACATCGCCCTGGTCCTCGGCTCCGCCGGCTTCGTCGGCCTGGCCGCCCAGGTGAAGATCTTCCTGCCGTTCACCCCGGTGCCGCTGACACTGACGACGTTCGCCGTGCTGCTCACCGCCGCCGTCCTGGGCGGCAACCGGGCCGCGCTGTCGCTCGGCCTCTACCTCGTGCTCGGCGTCGCCGGCGTGCCGTGGTTCTCCGGGCAGGCCAGCGGCTGGGCGTTCGCCTCCTTCGGCTACATCGTCGGCTACCTGCTCGCCGCCTATCTGGTCGGCCGGTTGGCCGAGCGGGGCGCCGACCGTACGCCACTGAAGACCGCCGGCCTGATGGCGCTCGGCAACCTGGCCATCTACGCGGCCGGCGTGCCGTGGCTGATGGCCTTCCTCGGTGCCGACCTGGGCAAGGCGCTCATGCTGGGCGTGGTGCCGTTCCTGATCGGTGACACCATCAAGCTCGTGCTCGCCGCCGGACTGCTGCCGGCCACCTGGGCGCTGGTCCGTCGCTCCGGTCGGGACTGAGCTTTCCGCATCACGGCAGCCGACTTCGCGATCACGGAGTTCCGGCCCGATTCGAGTGTGACGATCGCCACCCACCGCGGGTCCCCCTGGAAGCGTGAGGACACGACCGAAGTAGGATTGAACTTCGGTCGAGTGCGGGCACGATCGACACGAGCACTTCTAACAGCGTGCACAGAATCGGGTTCGAGAGGATGTTGCGTGGCGTGACGGCGCAGAGCTACCTCACCAGCACCGGTACCCCTTGCCTTTCGCTGACCCAGTTCCGGGTCCGCCGGGTGTTGGAGTCACTGCCGGGTGTGATGGTGTGGCTGACCCTTGCTGCACCTTTCGTGCTGTGGTCCCAGGTCCCCCACATCGCACACTGGCTCCTCCCGCTCTACGTCGTCTACTGGATGATCCAGTACGCCAACCTGGCGGTCCGCCAGGTCTGGGAGTTCGTCCGGATGCGGTTGCGCAGCCGCGCCGACTGGCTCGTCCAGGCCCGGGCGAACCACGGCGACGACCTCGACCAGGTGCACCACCTGGTCGTCTTCCCGACCTACAGCGAGTCGCCGGAGATCCTGCGCCAGTCGATCGGCGCCATCGAGGACGCCAACTACGACCCGCGCGCGATCACCGTCTGCGTCACCTTCGAGGAGCGCTCGCCGGTCTGGACGCCCGAGGCCATCGCCGAGTTGGAGTCCCGGTTCCGCGGTTCGTTCGCGCGCTTCCTGACCACCCGGCACCCGGACGGGATGCCCGGCGAGGAGCGAGTCAAGGGCGCCAACCTCACCTGGGGCGCTCAGTACGCCCGCGACGTCCTGCACCAGCACGGCTACACCGACGACCAGGTGATCGTGTCCGCGTTCGACGCCGACACCCGGGCCAGCCGCGACTACTTCGCCGCGCTCGCCGACACGCACCTGAGCAACCCGAACCGCGACTACGACGCGTACCAGCCGATCCTGTTGTTCCACAACAACGTCTGGGACGTGCCGGCCGCGTCGCGGATCGTCGGCTCCATCGCCACGTTCTGGACCATGGTCGACTCGACCCAGCCGCACCGGATGAAGATCTTCTCGTCGCACGCGATGGGGATGACCGCGCTGGTCAACGTCGGCTACTGGTGCAAGACCGTCATCCCGGACGACTCCCGGCAGTACTGGCGGATGTTCTTCGCCTTCGACGGCCGCACCGTGGTCCGGCCGCTGCACACCCCGGTCTACCTGGACGCGGTGCAGGCGGAGTCGTACCAGAAGTCGCTCAAGGAGCAGTACCTGCAGCTGCGGCGCTGGTCGTACGGGGTGATCGACTTCACCTACATCGCCGAGCAGAGCCTCAACTCGCCCAAGATCAGCTTCTGGACCAAGGCGATCCAGCTGAGCCGGCAGTACCTGCAGTTCCAGTTCTGGGCCACCACGCCGCTGATGCTGTTGATCATTCCGCGACTGGTCGGCGAGCTCCACCCGCTGCCGTTCGACCTGGTGGCCGGCTTCATCAGCCCGCTGGTGACCGCGATCTCCAGCGTGATGTCCACCATCGTGCTGCCGATCGGCCTGACCGTCTCGGTCGCCGTCGCGACCCTGCTGTTGCCCAAGCGCCCGGCCCACAAGCCCTGGTGGTGGTCGCTCAAGGTGATCGGCGAGTGGCTGCTGATGCCGGTGATCGTGCCGCTGTTCATCTGCTTCCCGGCGATCGACGCGCAGACCCGGTTGATCTTCCGCCGGTACCTGGGCTTCCGGGTCACGGTCAAGGAGCGCACCTCGATCCCCGCCGGTTCCGAACTCGCCTGATCGCCCTCTCCTCGGGGCTTGACGCCGGGGCTTGACCGGGGCGACAGTCTCGGTAGGAAGTTTTCGCACCGGCGCGAGGATGTGGGCAAATGTTGCGTACTCGGGGTTTGCTGCTGCCGTTGATCATGGCGCTGGTCGCTCTGCTGCCGGCGCCCTGGCCCGCGTCGGCCGCGGTCACCGAGCCGGCCGACATCACCTTGCAGCGTTGGGATTCCCGCCGCGATTTCGTACGAGGAGCGTCGGACAACCTGCGCTTCGACCGGAACGGGTCGCTCGTGGTCCGGTCCGGGACGAAGACGGCGACCTACACGGACCCGTTCGGCGACGGCACGGCCCGCAGCTACGACGTGGGCAGCTGGACCTCGCCGGTGGTCGAGCTCGGCTACGCCGGGGACGAGGCGGTGGCGTCCTGGAACGCCCGGACGCCGACCGGCACGTTCGTCGAGACCACGTTCCGCGGCCGCAAGCTCGACGGCTCCTGGACCAAGTGGTACGTGCTCGGCCGCTGGGCCTCCGGCAACGACTTCGCCGCCGGCGACATCCACCGGACCTCGCTGAACGGCCAGAACGACCAGGACGCGGCGATCTACACCGACACGTTCTCGGTCCGCACCGGCAAGGAGATCGGCGCCTACCAGGTGCGCGCGACGCTCTACCGGCCGCGCGGCGCGACGGCGACGCCGAGCCTCGACGCGCTGGCCGTGATGAGCAACGAGTACATCGGCGGCTACGACCGGCCGACCAGCGCCTTCACGCTGGGCCGGCAGGTGGAGCTCGCCGTGCCGCGGTTCTCGCAGAACATCCACCGCGGCGAGTACCCGGAGTTCGGCGGCGGCGGGCAGGTCTGGTGCTCGCCGACGTCGACCTCGATGGTGCAGTACTCCTACGGCGATGATCATGAGGTGCCGGCGTCGGAGCTGGCCGGCATCGTCGCGCCCAACGGCGATCCGCAGGTGCCGTACGCGGCGATCAACACCTGGGACTACACGTACGAGGGTGCCGGCAACTGGCCGTTCAACGCCGCCTACGCGCACCGGTTCGGGCTGGACACGTTCGTCACCCGGCTGCGCTCGCTGGCCGAGGCGGAACGCTTCATCGCGGCCGGCATCCCGGTGATCACGTCGCTGAACTGGGAGCTCGAGGAGATGCCGGAGGCCGGTTACGAGACCGACGGGCACCTGATGGTGATCATCGGCTTCACCGCCGACGGCGATCCGATCTTGAACGACCCGGCCTCGAACAGCAACGACGCCGTCCGGAACGTCTACACCAGAAGGAACTTCGAGCGGGTCTGGCAGGACTCGACCGACGGGATCGTCTACATCTATCACCCAGCCGGCGTCCCACTGCCCGCTCACGTCGAGGGCCTCACCCCGAACTGGTGAGCCCATCACCGCGCCCCCGACCCTGTCGACGACCGAACCACACCACCGAGACGTGTCACGATTTCTCTTCGCACCGGGCGTTACAACGTTGCACCGGCCCGCGGTGGCCGGTGCCAAGAGCAATCGCGACATCGGCTCAGGAAACGTTGCGGCCGACCGGGGCGCTCGCCCGGCAGCTCTGTCGGACCGCGGCGAGCAGGGCTTCGGACTTGAGCAGGGCCTCGGCGTACTCGTCGTCCGGGTCGGACAGCGTGATCACGCCGCCGCCGACGCCGATGGTCAGTTCCTCGTCGTCGCGGGAGACGAGGGTGCGGATGATGACGCTCAGGTCCGCGGTGCCCGAGTAGCTGAAGTAGCCGAGCACGCCCGAGTAGATGCCACGCGGGCCGCGTTCCACCTCGTCGATGATCTCGCAGGTCCGGTGTTTCGGCGCGCCGGTCATCGAGCCGGGAGGCAGCGCGGCCCGGACGCAGTCGACGGCGTCCAGGCCCGGCTCGAGGTCGCCCTCGATGGTGCTGACCAGCTGGTGCACCGACGGGTGCGACTCGACGACCATCAGTTCGGGCACCCGGACCGAGCCGAGCCGGCAGCTGAGCCCGAGGTCGTGCCGGAGCAGGTCGGCGATCATGAGGTTCTCGGCCCGGGTCTTGGTCTCGGTGCGCAGGCGCTCGGCCGCCGCGGCGTCTCGGATCGGGTCGGGGTCGCGCGGAGCAGTCCCCTTGATCGGCCGTGCCTGCACCCGGCCGTGATCATCGATCTCGAGGAACCGTTCCGGCGACGAGCTGAGCACGGTCGCCGACCGGAGTTCCAGGTAGGCGGCGTGCGGGGCGGGGTTGAGCCGGCGCAGGTGCCGGTACAGCTCGGCCCGGCCGCCGCGATACTCCAGCCGGCGCTGGAAGGTGAGGTTCACCTCGTAGCTGTCGCCGCTGTGCAGGTACTCCTGCACCTGCCGGTACGCGGAGCGATACCACTCCCGGTCCGGCTCAGTGAGCTCTCCCAGCCGGCCGTCCCGGAGCGGCTCGCCGGCCGGGCCGGTGTCCATGATCATCGTCTCGGCCCGGCCCAGCCAGCCCGGTGCGCCGATCCCGGCCGCGTAGCAGCGCCGCTCGGCATGATCGAAGGCGAAGAACTGGTCCAGCCGGCCGAACTCCGCCTCGCCGCCGCGACCCGGCTCCGGGTAGCCGAGATAGCCCAGATAGCCGCCCTGGAAGGGAAACGGCGCGCCGGACCGGGTCCGACGCGCGTCCAACCGCGCGGACAGCTCCGCCAGCACGTCGGGCGCCGCCGGATCGTCGTAGCGGCCGGTCAACACCTCGTCGGGTGCGCCCAGGTAGGAGAACCGGGACCGTGGCCCGACCCGGGCTGCGTCCAGCCAGCAGACCGGCCCGCGACCGGCGAAGTGGGCGACGAACACGTCCTCCGGCTCGCGCCACGGGAGCTCCCGGTACTCCAGGCCGCCACGCTCCCCGACCACACCTCCCGCACGCTCCCCGGGCACACCTCCCGCATGCTCCCCGAACACCACAGCCGCACCCGCACGCTCCCCGAGCCCCCCACCCGCACGCTCCCCGAGCCCCCCACCCGCACGCTCCCCGATCCCCCCACCCGCACGATCCCTGAGCTTGTCGAAGGGCAAGCCGGCTGACATCGGGCCCGACCCTTCGACAGGCTCAGGGAGCGGCGCAGCCCACACCTCACCCGACCCTTCGACAGGCTCAGGGATCGCCGCAGCCACCACCCCACTCGGCCCTTCGACAGGCTCAGGGTGCGGCAGGCCGAGGAAGTTGATCATGAGATCGCGGCCGTGCTCGGCGGCGACCGACTCGGGGTGGAACTGCACGCCGTGCAGCTCGCGACTCCGGTGCCGCAGACCCATGATCACGTCGTCGTCCGCAGCGCGCGCCGTCACCTCCAGCTCGGCCGGCGGGTCGACGACGGCGAGTGAGTGGTAGCGGACGGCCCGGAAATCCTGTGAAAGTCCGCTGAACACGCCTCGCCCGTCATGCCGGACCCGGCTGATCAGCCCGTGGTGCGGCCGGACCTTGATCACCGAGGCGCCGAACAGCAGCCCGAGCAGCTGATGGCCGAGGCAGACGCCGAGCACCGGCCGGTCGGTGTCCATGATCAACTCGGTGAGCCGGCCGACCCGGCGCGGATCGGCCGGATGCCCGGGGCCGGGCGAGATCACCAGATGCGAGTAGCGGCGCGGCTCGACGGGTTCGTCATGATCGACGACGTGCGGCGGCCGCCCGGTCAGCCCGCCGATCAGGTGGTACAGGTTGTAGGTGTAGGAATCGTCGTTGTCGATCAGCAACACCCGGGGCCCGGACACAGGAGTCGTCTACGCCCGGTTCCGCAGCGGCAGCGCGAGCAGGGCGTTCTCGACCAGCTCCGCCATCGCGGGATGGATCCAGTACTGACCGCGAGCCATCCGGTGGGCCGGCAACCCGAAGCTCATCGCCTGGATCAGCGGCTGGATCAGCGACGACGCCTGCGGGCCGATCAGATGGGCGCCGAGCAGCAGCCCGGTGTCGGGGTCGGCGAGCAGCTTCGCGAAGTGGTCGGTGTCCTCCATCGCCCAGCCGTAGGCGATCGACGCGTACTCCTGGATCGCCGTGACGTAAGGGATCCCGCGCTCCTCGGCCTGCTGTTCGGTGAGTCCGACCGCGGCCACCTGCGGCTCGGCGAACACCGCATGCGGCACGTACCGGTGATCGGCGTCGATCATCGCGTCCGGATGCAGCAGGTTGTGCTGCACCACCCGGGCCTCGTGGTTGGCCACGTGCTTGAGCTGGTGGTGCGAGCAGACGTCGCCCAGCGCGAAGACCCCTTCGGCGGTGGTCCGCTGATGATCATCGACGACCACGTACCCGTCCTGATCGACCTCGACCCCGGCCGCCGCCAGGTTGAGCGTGTCACCGTTGGGCACCCGGCCGATCGCGACCAGCAGGACGTCGGCCTCGAACCGGTGCTCGGCCCCGGTGGCGTCGGCGGCGATCACCGCGACCCGGTCACCGTCGAGCGGCTCGACCCGGCGGACGGCGTGCTGCAACCGGAGGTCGACCTTGCGGGCGGTCAGCTCGGTGAACCGGCGGGACACGTCGCGATCCTCGTTGCGCAGCAGGGTTTCCGACCGCTGCAGGATCGTCACCCGGGTCCCGTACGCACCGAAGATGTGGGCGAACTCGGCGGCCACGAACCCGCCACCGACGATGATCATGGACTCCGGCAGCCGGTCCAGCCGCATCACGGTGTCCGACGTGTGCACCGTCACCTGATCGAGGCCCGGCACGTCCGGCAACACGGCCCGGCTGCCGGCGGCGATCACGTACTTCTCCGCGGTGATCACCTCGCCGGTCCCGGTGTCCAGCGTGCGCGGTCCGACGAAGTGGGCCGGCGCGCGGAACAGGGTGATGTTGTCGCTGTCCTCGCGGTACTTCTCGCCGCCGGCTGAGATCGCGTCGATCCGGCCGAAGATCCGATCCCGGATGTCGGCCCACCGGACGCCGTTCAGCTCCAGGTCGACGCCGAGCCGCCGGGCGTCCTCGGGCGCGCCGGCGAGGTCGGCCGGATAGACGAACATCTTGGTCGGAATGCAGCCGACGTTGAGGCAGGTGCCGCCGTAGACCGGGTTCTTCTCCACGATCGCGATCTTCTGGTCCGCGAACCGCTCGTCCGGGATCGAGTTGCCCGAGCCGCTGCCGATGATGCACAGGTCGAAGTGACGCACGACCCTATCCTGCCTTCTGCCGGAGATAGGCCTTCCGGGTGTCCGGATCCAGGCGCTCGATGGCGTACCGCAGCGCGGTGCGGGGCATCCGGCCCGCCCAGCGGTCCAGGAACGCCCGCAGCTCCGCCTCGTCGACCCGCTTGCCGGCCTCCCGCAGCATCCAGCCGACCGCCTTGTGGATCAGGTCATGCCGATCGTCCAGCAGCGCCTCGGCGATCCGGTACGTGTCCGCCGTCACCCCGGCCAGGATCAGCTGATGCGTCGCCACCATGGCGATCCGGCGGTCCCAGAGCAGCGCCGAGCGGGCCAACCGGTCCAGCAGGGCATGATCACCGCCCGGATCCAGGATCCGCCCGCCGACGATCGGACCCGCGCTGACATCGACCAGGTCCCAGTTGTTCACCCGCTCGGTGTTGGCCAGATAGAGGTCGGCGACCGCGGCCCGCTCGGCGGCGTCGCCGCGCCTGGCCCGCTCCGACCACACCACCAGGCAGGTCAGCCGATGCTCGTGCACCGGACTGTGCAGCAACGGCAGCAGGTCGGCCGGGTCCGCCGCCACCCGGGAGTAGGGACGAGCGAGCACGCGGAGCCGACTCAGCGTGACACCGACGAACACATCGCCTTCGCCGTAGCCGCCGGGCCGCACCTGGAAGTACTTGGCCAGGGCGGCGGCGCTGGCCGGATCCGCCTCGGCGGCGATGCTCTCGATCAACGGATGCGCCACGGGGGCCATCCTAGGAGGGCGGTGTCGCCACCCTCCTAGGCTTCCGCCATGAGGCTCTCCCCGTTCGCCGGCCTGCTCGGCGGGCTCGCCGTCGTCCTCGCCTGGGGTGAATGGGTGAACTGGCGCGCGGCGCGGGCACTGACCGGGCCCGATCGCGGCGGTACGGAGGTGATCATCTGCCTCGGCTACCGGAACCGGGACCCGGACCGGGCCAACGCACTGAACCGGTGGCGGGTCCGGGCCGCACTGCGCTCGCTCGACCCGGCCTCGCCGGCAAGCCGGGTGATCATGTCCGGCGGCAGCAGGTCGCCCGGGCGGACGCCGGCCGAGGCCGCCCTGATGGCCCGGTACGCGGTCGACGAGCGCGGCTTCCGCGGCGACCTCGTGCAGGAGGTGCGCTCGCGTACCACCTGGGAGAACGTCGAGCGCTGCCTGCCGTTGATCGGTGACCCGGACCGGATCAAGATCATCTCCAATCCCCTGCATGCGTTGAAGGCGCGCGGCTATCTGCACCGGCAGGCGCCCTCGCTCGCCCGACGGCTGGTCCGCGGCCGGGAGTACCGGTTCGGCGAGTGGATCGCGCTCAAGCCGGTGTTCGCCCTGTACGGACTGCGGGCGCTCCGCCGGTCCCGTCGCACATCGTGAGATGCCGATATTCCCTAGTGCACCACCATGCATTATGGGCTCATGAACGCTCCGGAACCGCCGCGCCTCGATCTGGCGTCGATCGCCCTGCGCCTGGCCGCACAGACCACCCTCTGGCAACCGCAGATCAAGTACGACCCGCTCAGCCGTCACTACGCCCGGCTCGCCGCCGCTGACGACTACGAGGCCTGGCTGCTCACCTGGCTGCCCGGCCAGGGCACCGACTGGCATGATCACGGCGGCTCCGCGGGCGCCTTCGTCACCGTGCAGGGGACCCTGACCGAACGGCACGCCTGGCTGAACACGGCCGGCACGCCGACGATCCTGCCCGAGGAGCGACGGCTCTCCGCCGGATCGCTGCGCTCGTTCGGAACCCGGCATGTCCACCGGGTCACCAACGACGACCTGGAACCTGCGGTCAGCGTGCACGTGTACGCGCCGGCCCTGGTCACCATGACCACCTACCGGCCGGACGGCGACCGCCTGATCGCGACCTCGTCCCAGCTCGCCGGCCGGAACTGGTGACCGCCACCACCCGGCGCAGCATCGACGAGGTGCTCGCCGAAGCCCGAGCCCGGCTGGACCGGGTGACCCCGGAGCAGGCCGACCGCGCCGCGGCCGAGGGCGCCGTTCTGGTGGACATCCGCCCCGCCGCCCAACGTGCCGAGGAGGGTAGCTGGCCGGGCGCGTTGATCATCGAGCGCAACGTGCTCGAGTGGCGCTTCGACCCCGCCAGCGAAGCCCGACTCCCGATCGCCTCGTACGACCTCCCGGTGATCATCTTCTGCTCCGAGGGCTACACCTCGTCCCTCGCCGCCGCGTCGCTGCAGGACCTCGGCCTCACCCGGGCCACCGACGTGATCGGCGGCTTCAAGGCTCGCTAGGCGAAGCGGTAGAGCCTGCGCGCGTTGTCCACGCGTACCGCGCGTGCCTCAGCCTCCGTGCACCGCGCCAGGATCAGGTTGACTGCGTCGACATAGTCCGGATAGGACGCCCACAAGCGATCCAACGGCCAGTTACTGCCCAGGACACACCGGCCCGGCGTGAACGAGTCGAGGCAGTGCTCGACCCACGGACGCAGACTCTCCGGCGCCCAGCCGGCTCGGTTCATGCCGAGTCCGCTGATCTTGCAGTGGACGTTCTCGGCCTCGGCGAGCGCGGTGATGCCCTGCTTCCAGTGCTCGAAGTACTCAGGGCTCGCGGTTTCGCGGGGATAGCCGAGGTGCTCCAGAACGATCACCGCCGACGGTTGCTCCCGGGCCAGGTCGCGGGCCTTGATCATGTTCGGCCAGGCGCAGTCCAAGTCGAGCAGCAGCCCTCGATCGGCGAGGCGGGCCACCCCGCGGCGCCAGGCCGGGTCGGCCAGGTAGTCACCGCGGCCGAAGTCGCGCACCCCGCAGACCAGTGGCGAGGCGAGGTGGCGATCCAGTTGTGCGTCGACATCCGGAGCTGCGAGGTCGAGCGACGCGACGATCATCAGCGGGATCGGCCCGATCGCTGCCATCTCCGTCAGCCACACGGTCTCCAGCACCGGGTCCGGCGTATCCACGGCCGCCTGAACGTGGACCGCGGCGACCGTACCGGCGAACCGAGACTCGGCGTGCAGCGCCTCGAGGTCGTACCGGATCGACTTCATCTGGTCGATCGAGCCGAGGATCGGATGAATCGCCTCCGGCCCGAGCCAGTCGTAGTTCACCTCCGGATTGCGCAGATCCCAGAAATGCACATGGGTGTCGATCCACTCCGGCCGGTGCGGCATCCCGGAGACGTCCATCATGATCAACTCCTGGCTGGGGAGGGCAAGATCGACAGGCACTGCTCGCGGTATCCGATGGTAGTGAAAACGACGACTCGTCGGGGACGCCCCATCGAACCGACCCGGTGGGCGGGACGCCGCCGCTCCGACCAGGAGGCGAATCTAGAATGACGGTCACCATCGCCGAGAGGATGATCGTGGCCGCCGACCTGCCCGAGACGCCGACCCCCGCCACCCGCCTTGCCGATCTGCTGCCACCCGCCGCGGTCGCCGCGGCCCTGGCCGAGCAGCAGCTCCCACGACTGGCTCCGGCCGCCGGCGATCATGATCGCTGGGCCGAGGTCACCGAGGCCGACCGGGCCGAGATCCTTGCCACGGCTGAGGAGTTGGCGGATCGGCCGTGGCCGATCCTGCTGGCCGGTGAGTACGCGCGGTTCCACCAGGAGGGCAACCGGGTCGGCTACGAGGAGCCGTACTTCGAGCGCCGGACCCGGCTCACCGCCGTCACCCTGGCCGCAGCCCTGACCGGTGATCAGCGGTGGGTGACCGAGGCCGTGAACGGGATCAGCCTGATCTGCGACGAGTTCGCCTGGACCGTGCCGGCCCACTCCTGGAAGAACCGGGAGCGGAACAGCGCGGTGCCGTCACCGGACGACTGTGATCTTGACCTGTTCGCTGCCGAGACCGGCTCGGTGCTGGCCTGGACCGATCATGTGCTCGGCGCGACCCTGGACGAGTACGCCTCGACGATCCGGCCGCGGCTGCGGGCCGAGGTGAATCGGCGGGTGCTCGAGCCGTACCGGACCCGGCGGGACTGGCACTGGCTGACCACGTCGATCAACAACTGGAACCCGTGGATCCACTCCAACGTGCTCGCCTGCACGCTGCTGCTGGACGTCGCGCCGGAGACCCGGGCCGAGATCGTCAGCCTGACCGTGGAGGGCCTGGATCTCTTCCTGGACACGTATCCGGTGGACGGCGGCTGTGACGAGGGCGCCTCGTACTGGGGCCGGGCCGGCGGCTCGCTGGGCGACTGCCTGGCCCTGCTGCACGACGCGACCGGCGGCCGGCTGAACGGTTTCGCCCACCCGAAGGTGGCACCGATCGCCCGCTATCTCCCGGCGGTCCACATCGCCGACGACTGGTACGTCAACTTCGCCGACGGACCGGCCCGGCTGCGCGAACGGACCCTGGCCGCCCCGGTGTACCGGCTCGGCGTGCACACCGGCGACGACCTGGTGCTCCGCCATGCCGGGATGATCAACACCCGGGGTGGCCGGCTGATCGGACGACTGGCCTCGTTCGGCCGCGTCCTCCAGGTGATCTTCACGCCGGAACTGCGGGAGACCGGGCCCGACCGTCCGGCCGACGGTGATCATTTCTGGTTCCCCGACACCGAGGTGATCACCGCCCGGCTGGCCGGGCTCACGCTCGCCGCGAAGGGCGGCCACAACGCCGAGTCGCACAACCACAACGACATCGGCAACGTCGTGGTCGCGGTCGACGGGGTGCCCCGGGTGGTGGACATCGGCGTCGGAACGTACACCCGGCAGACGTTCAGCCCGGACCGCTACCAGATCTTCACGATGCAGAGCGAGTATCACAATCTGCCGGTCGTCAACGGGTACGGCCAACTGCCCGGTCATGATCACCGCAGCCGTGGCATGACCGCGGAGGTGGCCGCCGACCGGGTGCAGTCCGTGCTCGACCTGGCCGACGCCTACCCCGCCGAGGCCGGCCTCGAGTCCTGGATCCGCGACACCACACTGACCGCCGAGGGCGCGGTGATCACCGACCGCTGGCGGCTCACCGCGACGCCCCGATCCCTGATCTGGCACCTGATCGTCAACGGCACCGCGACCATCGAGACGGGTTCGGTCCGGGTCGCCGGCGACGACGGCCGAGGCGTGATCATCGGGCATCCCGCCGGTCTCACGTGCACCGCCGAGCCCGTACCGCTGCCGGATCCGCGGCTGAGCCAGGTCTGGGGCCCCGAACTCACCCGGCTCACGTTCACTGCCTCGCCGGACCTCCTGCAGCCCGCCGGCGAGGTGTCCCTGACCGTCAGCCCCGACGCTCCCTGAGCTTGTCGAAGGGCAGGGGACTCAGCCCTTCGACGGGCTCAGGGCACGCTGACGCCCACGCCGCCGCGGGTGTCCCGTCCGTAGCGTTCGATCTCGGCGGGAAGGTCGAGCGGGGCGACGGTCATCTGCTCGTCCCCGGTCAGGCGGTCGGCCGGCACCAGCCAGACGATCTCGAACTCGAGGCCGTCGGGATCCTTGCCGTACAGGGATTTCGTCGTGCCATGATCGGAAGTTCCGACCAGCGCACGCGCGGCCGCGAGCCGATCCCGGGTCTCCTCGAGCTCGCCCAGCGTGCCGACCTCCCAGGCGAGGTGATAGAGCCCCGCCCCCTGCGCCGGCCGGGCGCCACTCCCCTGGAACAACCCGAGATCATGATCATTGGTCGAGTCCGCCGCCCGCAGGAACGCCGCCCCCGGCAGCTCGGCGATCACGACGAAGTCCAGCACCCCGGTGTAGAACTCCACCGAGCGAGCCAGCTCGCCGACGTACAACACCGCATGATTCAGCTGGTGAATCCCCATGACTGCTCCAGATAGTTAATTGAGACTTCAACTAATCCTACCAGGCGTTCCTGGCGATCTGCGGCTCAGAGCTATGGCTACAATTGATCCCAATAAAGTAGCCAGGAGGCCATGATGGAGATCGGGATCCGCGAACTTCGGGACACGTTGAGCCGCCAACTCGCCGCCGTGCGGTCGGGGCGCACCGTCACTGTGACCGATCATGGTCGTCCGATTGCCAGGATCGTGCCCGTCGATCAACCGACGCGCCTGGAACAATTGCGGGCTGAAGGTCGCGTCAAGCCTGCCAGGCGACGCAAGCGGCCGGCGCCGGATCCGGTTCCTGCGACGGGCACGGTGAGCGACCTGATCGGCGATCAGCGTCGGTGATCGGCTATTTCGACACTTCGGCCTTTGTGCCACTTCTGGTCGCGGAGCCGACGAGTGAGTTGTGCCGGCGGTTCTGGAATGATGCCGACGACGTGGTGTCGTGCCCGATCATGTACGTCGAAGCGGCCGCGGCACTGGCGCAGGCGCAACGGATGGGCCGCCTGACACAGGCTCGACTGGAGGCCAGCCTCCGACTCCTCGATGAGCTCTGGTGTGAAATGGACGTGATCGACATCGATCAGTCCTTGCTGGAGCGGGCAGCGATCCTGGCCCGCCAGGCCGGGCTCCGTGGATACGACGCCGTCCATTGCGCCGCTGCCGAACAGATCAAGGACGACGACCTGGTCGCCGCCACTGGGGATGCCAGACTCTTGAGCGCCTGGCACGCGGTGGGTGTGGCGACGTTCGACACCAACGGGCCGGCGACCTAACGCAGTCCGGCCAAGGTGACCGCGGCTCGGTAGCGGCGGCGGGTGGTCGGCTCGTCGACGGCGGTGCCGGTCTCCGCCGCACGAGCGAGTGGGGTGGCGAGGCGGCGCAGCGCTTCGCGGGCGAGGGTGGCCCGGCCGGCCTCGGGGGCGGCGCCGTAGGCGGCGAAGGCGGCCTCGAGTTCCGCTCGGTCAGGGTTCCGGCCGTGCAGGGAGAAGAAGTAGACGGCGGAGCCGAGGCCGAGCAGGGCGCTGTCGTGGTACGGGGTGAAGTCGATGATCACCATCGTGTCGTCGGCCGGGTCGAGCAGGACGTTGTCCGGGCCGTGGTCACCATGCACGAGTTGCCGGCTCGGGCCTGGCTCCAGGACCTCGGCCGCCTCGCGCAGAAACTCGAGGAGCCGTTCGACCGGGGCCGGGTCGAGGCCGAGCTGCTGGTGCCGGGCCAGCAGGCCCGGGAGCTCGGTGATCAGGTAGTCGGGGCTGACCACCCGGGTCCAGGTCGTGTCGCGGGTGGCCAGTTCGGGCGGGACGTCGAGGCCGGCCAGTGCGCGGTCGTACTCGGCCAGCTGGGTCAGGAAGCGCCGGGTCAGCTGCGGCTCGGGGGCGACCAGGATATCGCCGGGCAGGAACTCCTGGACGGCGTGGCCGGTGCTGGCCAGCAGCGCTCCCGACCCGCTCCGCAGCTGGCGGGCCTGCCTGATCCCCAGGTCGTTCAGCCGGAGCTCGACCCGGCTGTACAGCTCGACGTCCAATGGATCCCAGGGCTTCTTGATCACGAAGTCGCCGGCCGCGCAGGTCAGCCGCAGCGCGTTCGGTCCGCCGTCGGGGAATGGGCGGCTCTCGTACACCCGCCCAAGATCGAATTCTCGGGCGACGGTGTCGAGCACCTCAGACGCCGGCGTAGGAGTGCAGGCCGGAGAAGAGCAGGTTGACGCCGATGAAGTTGAACCAGAACGAGACCAGGCCGATGATCGCGATCACGGCCGCCTTGGTGCCGCGCCAGCCGGCGGTGGACCGCGCGTGCAGGTAGCAGGCGTAGATCACCCAGGTCACCAGAGCCCAGGTCTCCTTGGGATCCCAGCCCCAGTACCGGCCCCAGGCGTACTCGGCCCAGACGGCGCCGGCGGCCACCGCGAACGTCCAGAGCGGGAAGGCGAAGGCGTGGAAGCGGTACGCGTAGAGATCGAGCCGGCTGGCCGACGGAAGCTTGGCCAGGTAGCCGGTCACGTTCCCCTTGGCCTCGGCCCGCTGCTTGATCAGGTAGAAGATCGACAGGCAGGCGCCGATGTTGAACGCCGCGCCGCAGATCGCCGCGGCGACGATGTGGATGATGAACCAGACCGAGTGCAGGGCCGGCACCAGCGGCGCCACCCCGACGTGGAACACGGTCACGGCGAGCCCGTTGCCGACCGTCGCCAGCAGCGCGACCGGGAGGCCGAGCCAGCGGGCGCCGACCAGCTTGACCATGATCAGGTACGCCAGCACGGCGAAGGCCAGCGCACTGATCGTGAACTCGTACATGTTGCCCCACGGCGCCCGCCCGGCCGCCACCCCGCGCAGCACCGTACCCGCGGCGCTGAGCACGAAGCCGATCATGGTCAGCCGGAGCCCGATCCGGCCCGCGAACTCGCTCCGGTCGATCCCGCCGCCCGTCGCCGGTTCGGTGGCCGCAGCCGGCGGCTCGGCCGGTCCCGAGGACGGCGACCCGACCGCGGCGCCGATCAGTTCGCGCGTCTCGGCCGGTGCGGCCGCGACCCGGCGGGCGGTCGCCCATTCCGCAGCGTGCGCCAGCAGGGCCAGCAGATACACCACGACCGCGGAGACGATCGCGAGGTTGGAGTAGTACTCGAAGTTCATGATCAGTCGTTCCTCGCCTGCCGGAGCCGGCACGTTCGGCCGGTACCGACCGGTTCATCCTACGGCTGCCTTCGCTGGCTAGGGTGGTGGGTCACGTGCGGACCAGAACACACTGCGAGGGGAGTTCTCGGATGCGGGGACGAGCTGTGATCCAGGCCACGACCAGGGGCGTTGCCGTCGCGACGGCAGTGCTCGCGCTGGCGACCGGAGCGGCGCTGACAGCTGCCGCACAGGACGAGGCGCCGTCGCCGGGCGCCCCGGGAGTCGGCGACGCGGTCTATCCGAATCTCGGCAACGGCGGCTACCAGGTCACCCGGTACGAGCTCGACCTGGACGCCACCGCGGCCGACCGGACGATCGCGGCTCGGGTCGAGCTCTGCGCGGTCGCGACCCAGAGCCTGTCCAGCTTCAACCTCGACTCGGCCGGGCTGACCATCGGCGAGGTCCAGGTCGAGGGCGCCGCAGCGAAGACCAGGCAGGGCGGCGAGGAACTCGTCGTCACGCCCGAGCGACCGATCCGCAAGGGCCGGACCTTCACGGTGACCGTCGACTACACCGCCGATCCGGCCAAGATCCCGCCGCCGGCCGGAGGCTGGGTGGTCACCGACGACGGCTTCGCCACCGCGCCGCAGCCGGCCGGCGCGCACACGATCTTCCCGAGCAACGATCACCCGTCCGACAAGGCCGACTACCTGATCCGGGTCACCGCGCCGAAGGGCAAGCTCGGCGTCGCCTCGGGTCGGCACGTGTCCGACCGGATCCACGACGACGGCAGCACCACCTCCACCTACCGGACCCGGCATCCGATGGCGACCGAGCTGCTGCAGGCGGCGGTCGGCGACTTCACGGTGGTCGAGCGCGGCCGGGTCGACGGTGCCGTCCTGCGCGATGTCGTACCCACCGGTCGGCTCGCGGAGCTCGAGCCCGCGCTGGCCCTGACGCCGAAGCAGCTGGACTGGCTGCACGAGCGGCTGGGCCGGTTCCCGCTCGAGGCGTACGGGATCATGCCGGCCAACACCGACGCCCCGGACGCATTCGACTTCACCGGCCTGGAGACGCAGACCCTGACGCTCTACAAGCCGGGCTATCTGAAGCAGCCGGAGAACAAGATCGGCTCGCACATGATGCACGAGCTGGTGCACAACTGGTTCGGCAACAGCGTCACGCCGGCCACCTGGAGCGATCTCTGGCTCAACGAGGGCCACGCCGACTACTACGGCCTGCTCTACCGGTACGAGCGCGGCTGGCCCGATTCCAGCGGCTACACGTCGCTGGTCGAGCGGATGAAGTACACCTACAGCAAGGGCGATCTGTGGCGCGCCTCGTCCGGCCCGGTGGCCAAGCCGAACGCGGACAACCTGTTCGACAACCAGCGCTACACCGGCGCCGTACTCGTCCTGTATGCGTTGTGGGAGAAGGTTGGTGCCGACACCTTCGCCGAGATCGAGGAGGAGGTGCTGCGCCGGCACCGCGACGACACACTGAGCACCGAGCAGTACATCGACCTGGCGACCCAGGTCTCCGACGATCCGAGCGTCCGGCCGTTCCTGGAGGACTGGCTGTACGGCACCAAGACGCCGCCGATGCCGAACCATCCCGACTGGACCGTCGAGCAGCCCGGCCCCAGCACCCTCAGCCGGCCCGACCTGCAGTCCGACCGCAAGGGCCACTGACCAGAACGCTCCCTGAGCCTGTCGAAGGGGGCGAGGCCCGATCTGGCTCGGCCCTTCGACAGGCTCAGGGCTCTTTCTTGGCGAGGTCGTCGGCCAGGGCGGCCAGGTCCTCGTCCAGGCCGGTCCGTGCGTCGACGCGGTCCAGGCCGCCGATCTCCAGCATTCGGTTCCCGTCCTTGCCGGTACGGATCCGGACCCAGACCCGGCGCGGACGGATGAACAGCGACAGGCACAGGCCGAGGACGGCGAGGCTCACCGCGACCAGGGTCAAGAGCAGGCCCGGGGTCTCGCTGATCTGCAGCTTCACCCAGCGTTGCCAGCCGTCCATCCGGACCTCGCCGTTGCCGTCCGGGAGCTTGATCGACTGTCCGGGCCGCAGCTGCAGCCGGACCGGGTCGCCCTTGTCGTCGGTCAGCTGGGTCAGGCCGCGGGTGTCCAGCGAGTAGACGTTCTCGGGCTCGCCGGTCTCCTCCTTCGGCGGCCCGGACCAGGCGTTCAGGAACAGCGCCGGGTCGATGGCGTCCGGGAACGTCGAGCGCGGACCTTGATCATCGACGACCGCAGTGGGCAGGAAGAAGCCCTGGAAGGCCAGCCGCTCCGGCCGGCCGTCCGGCGCCTTGATCGTGCCCGCCGAGGTGAAGTTGCCGTCCTGCGGCAGGAACGGCACCGGCCCGGAGAACGCCACGTTGCCGTCGCCGTCGAGCACCGTGACGACCGGCGCGTAGCCGTGTGCGATCAGGTGCACTGAGGTGCCGCCGATGGTCAGCGGGTGGTTCACCTCGAGCACCTGTTCCCGCGGCGGCCGGCCCGGCTCGGTCACCTCGATCAGCGCCTCGAAGACTCGCGCCGCACCGGTCTGCACGTCTCCGAGTTCGAACTGGGCGTCGAAGTCCTTCACCCGTACGGTGAACGGCCGCAGCATCTGCTCGGAGAAGGCGGCGCCGGCGCTCAGGTCGTCGTACTGGGAGAGATTGTTGGAGAAGCCCTGCCCGGTGATCACCAGGCTGGTGCCGCGGTACCCGAACAGGCCGCTGATCGCGACGCCGATCAACAGCACCACCAGGCTGATGTGGAAGATCACGTTGCCGGCCTCGCGCAGGTAGCCGCGTTCGGCCCGGACCGCGTCGCCCTCCCCCGCACCGTCGCCGTCCCGGAGCACCCGGTAGCGGGCCTTCCGCAGGAGTCTCTCGGCCCGTTCCAGAACAGCGCCGGATCCGGCCTGCCCCTCGACAGGCTCAGGGAGCGTTGTGGTGACGTGGACGGGGAGCCGGTGCAGGTGCCGCGGCGTCCGCGGCGGCTCGGCCCGCAGCGCGCGCAGGAAGGTCGCGGTGCGCGGCAGGATGCAGCCGATCAGCGAGACGAAGAGCAGCAGGTAGACCGCGGAGAACCAGACCGAGGTGTAGACGTTGAACATCCCGATCCGGTCATAGATCGGACCGAGGGTCGGGTTCGCGGCGATGAAGTCGCTGACGCCGATCGGCGACACCGATCGTTGCGGCACCAGGGAGCCCGGGATCGCAGCCAGCGCCAGCGTGAACAGCAGCACCAGCGCGGTCCGCATCGAGGTGAGCTGGGTCCAGCCCCAGCGCAGCAGCCCGAGCGGCCCGAGAGCCGGGGCGTCCTTGCGCTCCTTGGACTTCAGCACGATCACCTCTCCTACAGCGCCGGGAGGAAGCCGCCGGCCCACTGCAGCAGCCACTCCGTGATCAACTTCCAGAGCCCGGTCGCCATCAGCAGTCCGACCACGATCATCAGGCCGCCGCCGATCCGCATGATCGCCACCTGGTGCCGGCGTACGGCCTCGATGGCCCGGGCCACCGAGGAGTACGCGACCGCGGCGGCGATGAACGGCAGGCCCAGGCCGAGCGTGAAGACGAACGTCAGGAAGGCGCCGCGGGCCGCGGTCTGCTGGTTCCAGGCCAGGCCGAGCACCGCGCCGAGCGTCGGGCCCATGCACGGCGTCCAGCCGAGCGCGAAGACCCCGCCCAGCAGGGGCGCCGCGGCGACGCCGACCCGGGGCCGCCAGTCCGTTCGCAGGGTGCGCTGGGCGATCCCGGGCAGACCGGTGAAGATCAAACCCATCAAGATCAGGCCGACGCCGATCACCCGGTTGATCGGGTCCCGGTACTGCAGCAGGGCCACCCCGGCCGAGCCGACGACGGCGCCGATGATCACGTACACGACGGCGATGCCGAGCACGAACAGACTGGCGCCGGCGATCAGCCGGCCGCGGCCCTTGCCGGCCAGCACGTCGGCCGCGCCGACGCCCGAGGTGTACGCGAGGTAACCGGGCACCAGCGGCACCACGCAGGGCGAGAAGAAGGACACCAGGCCGGCCAGCAGCGCCACCGGCACCGCGAGCAGCATCGACCCGCCCATGGTCGAGGCCGCCCAGCCGCCCAGGTCGAACACGCCGGGCCTACTTGCCGTCGGCGACGTCGTCGATCATGTCGACCAGCGTGGTCTTGGTGATCGGGCCGAGGATCCGGACCGCGACCCGGCCCTCGGCGTCGATGATCAACGTCGTCGGAATGGCCGACGGCGGCAGTTCCCGGGAGAACTGGAGCAGGGTCGCGCCGTCCGGGTCGAAGATGCTCGGGTACGTGATCTTCTGCTCCTCGACGAACCGCAGCGGCGCCGCCTGGGCGAAGTCGCGGGACGTGATGCCGAGGAACTGGGCCTTGCCCTTGGTCTCCTCGCTGGCCTCCCGGAGATCGGGCGCCTCCTTGCGGCACGGCGCGCACCAGGAACCCCAGACGTTGATCACCAGCACCTTGCCCGCGTAGTCGGCGGTGGAGATCGTCTTGTCGGTGCCGAGTTCCGGCCCGGACACGACCGGGGCCGGCTTCCGGTCGGCCGGCTTGATCTGGGTCAGCTGCGGCTGGACGCCGACGTAGCCGTTCTCACCCGACGACCGGGTCGGCTCGTCGGCCGTGCTGACGCTGCAGCCGGTGATCAACAGGGCCACCGCCGCGAGGCCGGCCAGGCCCTTCGACAGGCTCAGGGAACGACGAGCAGGGCGAACGCGCGCTGAGCCTGTCGAAGTGCCAAGCCGGATCGGACCTGACCCTTCGACAGGCTCAGGGGACGTCTTGCTAGGCACCGGCGACGAACTTCTCGCTGCGCTTGAGCGGCAACAGGTCCTTCGCCGGCTCGGAGTACTTCACGCCGGCCACCCGGCCGTCGATGATCGTGATCGAGGTCAGGCTGGCCAGGGTGCACTCGCGCTTGCGCGGGTCGTGCGCCAGCCGGCGGCCCTCGATGTCGCTGCGGGCCATCCAGATCGGCAACTGGTGCGAGACGATCAAGGCCTCGTGGCCTGCCGCGGCCTCGGCCGCATCGCGGATCGCCAGCCGCATCCGCTCGACGATCTCCGGGTACCGCTCGCCCCAGGTCGGCCGCATCGGGTTGCGGAACAGCAGCCAGTTCCGCGGGTTGCGCATCGCGTTGCGCTTGTTCTTCATGATCGAGGCGGCGCCGAACGAGACCACGCTGCCCTCGAGGTAGTTCTCCGCCTCGATCACCCGCCCGTCGGTGATCACCGGAAGATCATGGAACTCCAACTGCGGCCGCATCGTCTCCTGGGCCCGCTCCAGCGGCGAGCAGCGCAGGTGGGTCAGATCATGATCACGCAGCGTCTCGGCGACCCGATCGGCCATCTGCCGGCCCCGGTCGGACAGGTGGAAGCCGGGCAGCCGCCCGTACAGGACGCCGTCCGGGTTGTGCACCTCGCCGTGCCGCAGCAGATGCACGATGGTCTTGGTCGGCATTGATCTCCTTACAGCTCCTCCGCGGCGGCCTTCGCCGCCGCCGGCAGCGCCGCGACGATCCGACCCAGGGCCTCCTCGTCGTGGGCCGTGGACAGGAACCACGCCTCGTACCCGCTCGGCGGCAGGTAGACGCCGCGATCCAGCATGGCATGGAAGAACGCCGCGTACGCCTTCGTCGACTGGGCCTGCGCGCCGGCGTAATCGGTCACCGCGGTCACGCCGTCGCCGACCAGGAACACGCTGAACAGGTTGCCGGCGGCGTTGATCACGTGCGGCACGCCGGCCGCGGTCAGCGCGGCGGCCACCTCGGCCTGCAGCAGCACGGCGGCCTTGTCGATCATGGTGTACACGTCGTCGGTGGCCAGCCGCAGGGTGGCCAGCCCGGCCGCGGTGGCGACCGGGTTACCGGACAGGGTGCCGGCCTGGTAGACGCCGCCGACCGGAGCCAGGTGGGCCATCAGGTCGGCCCGGCCGCCGAACGCCGCCGCCGGGAAGCCGCCGCCCATCACCTTGCCGAAGGTGACCAGGTCGCCCGCCACGCCGTCCCGGCCGAACTGGCCGGAGCGGCTGACCCGGAACCCGGTCATCACCTCGTCCAAGATCAACAACGCGCCGTGATCATGGGCCAGGTCACGCAGGAAGGCGTTGAAGCCGACCCCGTCCTCGGTGCCCGGTTCGATCACGCCCATGTTGCCCGGCGCGGCCTCGGTGATCACGGCCGCGATCTCGGCACCGTACCGCTGGAAGGCCTCGCGCACGGCCGGACGGTCGTTGTAGGGAAGGACGATCGTGTCCTCGGTGGTCGCCGCGGTCACCCCTGGCGTGCCCGGCAGCGCCAGCGTCGCGACCCCGGAACCGGCCGCCGCCAGCAGCGCGTCGACATGCCCGTGATAGCAGCCGGCGAACTTGATGATCTTGTTCCGGCCGGTGGCGCCGCGGGCCAGCCGGATCACCGACATGGTCGCCTCGGTGCCGGAGTTGACCAGCCGTACCTGCTCGGCGGCGGTCCGTTCGATGATCGCCGCGGCCAGCTCGACCTCGGCCAGCGTCGGTGCACCGAACGAGGTGCCGCCCTGCGCCGCCTGCTGCACCGCGGCCAGCACCTCGGGGTGGGCGTGGCCGAGCAGCATCGGGCCCCAGGAACAGATCAGGTCGACGTAGTCGTTGCCGTCCACGTCGGTCAGGTAGGCACCCTTGGCCGACGCGATGAAGCGCGGCGTCCCGCCGACCGCCGCGAACGCCCGCACCGGCGAGTTCACCCCGCCGGGCGTCACCTGCTTGGCCTGGGCGAACAACTCCGCCGACCGGTCAGTAACGCAGCCGTTCTGACGGCGTGGCGCTGCAGAAGTGACCGGTCGATCGGAGGGGGACGGGGTGCTGCCGGGCGAGGTCATCATCGCGCTTCGAGCGTACGGCGCGCCTGCTGCATCGCCCAGTAGGTCAGGATCAGGTCGGCGCCGGCGCGGCGGATCGAGGTCAGCACCTCGGAGGCGGCGGTGTCGCGGTCGAGCCAGCCCTGTGCGGCGGCAGCCTCGACCATCGAGTACTCGCCGGACACGTTGTAGGCCGCGACCGGCAGCCGGGTCGCTTCGCGGACCGCGCGGATCACGTCGAGGTAGGCCAGCGCCGGCTTCACCATGACGATGTCGGCGCCCTCGGCCTCGTCCAGTGCGAGCTCGCGCAAGGCCTCCCGGACGTTCGCCGGGTCCTGCTGGTAGGTCTTGCGATCCCCTTGCAGGGAAGAGGAAACGGCCTCCCGGAAAGGTCCGTAGAAGGCGGAGGCGTACTTCACGGCGTAGGCCAGGATCGCGATGTCGGTGTGACCGGCCGCGTCCAGCGAGGACCGGATCGCGCCGACCTGGCCGTCCATCATCCCGCTCGGCGCGACGACGTGGGCGCCCGCTTCGGCGTGCTGGACCGCCATCTCGGCGTACAGCTCGAGGGTCGCGTCGTTGTCCACCGTGCCGTCCGGGGTGAGCACGCCGCAGTGACCGTGATCGGTGAACTCGTCCAGGCAGACGTCGGTCATCACCAGGCAGTCGTCGCCGACCTCGGCCGCGACGGCCCGGACGGCCACGTTGAGGATCCCGTCGTCGGCCAGCGCACCGGACCCGACGGCGTCCTTGTGCTCCGGGATGCCGAACAGCATCACGCCGCCCAGGCCGGCCTCGGCCGCCTCGACGGCGGCCGCGCGCAGGGTGTCCAGCGTGTGCTGGACGACGCCCGGCATCGAACCGATCGGCCGCGGTTCGGTGAGCCCCTCGGCGACGAACAGCGGCAGCACCAGCTGGCGCGGCTCGACCGAGGTCTCCCGGACCAGGCCGCGCATCGTCGGGTTGGTGCGCAGCCGCCGCGGCCGCTGGGCGATCGGCCGGCGGACGCCCGAGGGAACGCGTGCTGACCTTGTCGAAGCACCTGACCCAGGCCCTTCGACAAGCTCAGGGCGCGTTGTGTCGGTGCTCATGAGCGGCGGCGGGGGCTGGGCTTGCGCTGGGACGGCCGGAGGACCGGTTCGCCGGCCTCGACCAGGGCGTCGCGCCGCTCGGCGGCGAACGCGGCCAGCGCATCGGCCAGGTCGACCGCACTCGGCTTGGCGGCCATCACGTCGACCCGGAGGCCGTGCTCGGCGCAGGTCTTCGCGGTGGCCGGGCCGATCGCGGCGACGACGGTGCTGGCGTGCGGCTTGCCGGCGATCCCGACCAGATTCCGTACGGTCGACGAGGAGGTGAAGACGACCGCGTCGAACCGGCCGGTCTTGATCGCCTCGCGGATCGGGGCGGGCGGCGGCGCGGCGCGCACGGTCCGGTACGCGGTCACGTCCTCCACCTCCCAGCCGAGGTCGACCAGCGCGGCGGCCAGCGTCTCGGTGGCGATGTCGGCCCGCGGCAGGAAGACCCGGTTGATCGGATCCAGGACGTCGTCGTACGGCGGGAACTCCGCGGCCAGGCCGGCGGCCGACTGCTCACCGCACGGCACCAGGTCCGGCTCGATCCCCCACGCCTGCAGGGCCTGCGAGGTGACCTCGCCGACCGCGGCCACCTTCAGCCCGGAGAACGCGCGGGCGTCGAGGCCGTACTCGGAGAACTTCTCCTTGACCGCGCGCACCGCGTTGACCGAGGTGAACGCCACCCACTCGTAGCGGCCCTCGACCAGACCGCGGATCGCCTTGTCCATCTGCAGCGGGCTGCGCGGCGGCTCGACCGAGATGGTCGGCACCTCCTCGCTGTGCGCCCCGTACGTCCGCAGCCGGGCCACCATCGGCGCCGCCTGGTCCTTGGTCCGCGGCACCAGCACCCGCCAGCCGAACAGCGGCTTCGTCTCGTACCAGCTGAGCTGGTCGCGCTGCTCCACCGCGACGCCCAGGACGACGTGCACCGGGTCGACGCCGCGGGCCCGGGAGGCCTTCAGCGTCGCCGGGAGCTCGGCCAGCGTGGTGGTCACGCTGGTCTGCTCGGTGCTGCCGCCGTGCAGGGTGATCAGGGCGGGATCGGCCTCCGGGCGCCCGGCCGCGATCGCCGCCGCGGTGAGGTCGCCGACCACACCGGCCCGGGTGCTGATCACCAGGGTCGCCGCGGCCGCCCACTGCGCGGTGGCGGCCTTGGTGAACCGGCCCTCCGGCGCGGACACGAAGTGCACCCCGCCGCCGTGGCTGAGGTCGACGCCGGCGTACTCGGGAACGGCGGTCAGCCGGGACACCCCGGGCACCACCTCGAAGTCGATCCCGCCACGGACGCAGGCCGCGGCCTCGTCGGCCACACCGTTGTCCAGGAACGGGTCGCCGGTCACCAGCCGCACCACCCGGGCACCGGCGGACGCGTGCTTGAGCACCAGCTTGGCCCGCGCGGACGGGGTCAGCGGCTTGCCGGCCTCGGTCGGTCCCAGGGTGCTGACCTCGGCGTCCGGGCTGAGCGTGATCGCCGGATGGCCCAGGAGTTCCTGCTGCTGCTCGGAGTCGAGGATCACCGCGCCGGCATCGGCCAGGGCCGCGATCGCACCGAGCGTGAGCAGGTCGGGATCGCCGGGCCCCGTACCGACGAAGATGACGCGGCCGCGAGGCGACGGCGCGGTGGGTACCTGGGCAGGCTGACGTGACGATTTGCGGACCGACGTAGTGCTCACGGCATATCTCGCGTTCTGTTGTTTCAGCCTCGCCGCGCCGGGCGCGCCGAGTCCTGGGCGGTACGTCTCAACTCGATCAGGGCACGATCGGCCGCTTCAGTGGCGAAGCGCAGCGGCGCGTCGAACGCATCGTCGACGGGTCCGTTGGTTTCCACCCGCAGGACGGAACCTTCTCCGATCGACACCGTGCTGTTTCCGATCGACCCGGGCGGGTTGCTCCCTAAGCTTCCCCCAACCACTGCGGTCAGAGTCAAATCGTGTCTTTTACCATGGACCGATTTGACTTTCGCACGGGCACCCACGGGAGCCGTGCAGCCGGCCTCCAAGCGGGCCAGAAAAGCCCGTTCGGTACGGGTCTCGACGGCGGCCGCCGGATCGTTCAGCGCGGCCACCGCGGCCGCCAGCTCCGGGGCCAGCGACTCGGCGATCTCGAGCCCGAGCGCACCCTGCCCGGGGGCCGGCAGCATGACCTCCTCGGCCAGCAGTTCGGCCGGCAGCCCCTCCACCTCGAGCGGCTGGTCGGAGGTCTGGGCGAGCAGCCCCAGCCGGCGCAGTCCGGCCGCGGCCAGCACGACCGCGTCGACCTTGCCGGACCGGACCAGCTCGATCCGGGTGCCGACGTTGCCGCGGATCGGGACCGCCTCGATCGGCCGGCCGCTGGTCCGGCCGTAGTCGGTCAGCTGGGCCGCGCGGCGCGGGGCTCCGGTGCCGATCCGGGTCGGGCGGTCGGCGGACAGGTCGGCCAGCCGCAGCCCGACCAGCACGTCGCGGGTGTCCTCGCGTTCCGGTACGGCCGCGAGGCGCAGGCCCGGTTCCGGCAGCGTCGGCAGGTCCTTCAGCGAGTGCACGGCGAGGTCGATGGTCCCGGCCCGCAGCGCTTCCCGTACCGCGGCGGCGAAGATGCCGGTGCCGCCGATCTGGGTCAGGTCGCGGCGGTCCACGTCGCCCTTGGTGGTGACGCCGACGAACTCCGTCGCGACGCCGTGCTCGGCCAGCCGGGCAGCGACCCAGTCGGCCTGCGCGCGGGACAGCGGCGACGTACGAGCGCCGATCCTCAGTGTGGTGCTCACGGTCCGACCTCCGGCTTCATCACCGCGTTCACGGTCTCCGGGTCCAGGGCGAACAGCTCCCGCAGCACGGCCGCGTAGTCGACCGTCTCGCCGCCGGAGGCCAGCGCCTGCACCCGTACCGTCGGCGCGTGCATCAGCTTGTCCACCACCCGGCGGACGGACCGGTGGATCTCGACCCGCTCCCGTTCGGCGAGGTCGGGCAGCCGCGCGTCCAGTCGCTCCAGCTCGGCGGCCATCACCTCGGTCGCCATCGAGCGCAGCGCGACGACGGTCGGCGCCACCTGGGCGGCCCGTCGGGAGCCGAGGAAGTCGGCCACCTCGGTCTGCACCAGCGCTCGGGCCGCCTCGGCGCCGGCGACGGCGGAGCCGCGCAGCCGGTCACCGAGCCGCGCGATGTCGATCACCGCGATCCCGCTGGCGGCGACGGAGGGGTCGAGGTCGGCGGGCACCGCCAGGTCGATCACCGTGCGGAGGCCGGTGCCGGCCAGCCGGTCCGCACCGAGCTTGAGATCCCGGCCGCCGGTGCAGGTGAGCAGGACGTCGGCGTCGGCCAGGGCGCGGTCGAGCTCGGCGAGCGGCACCGCGGTGCCGCCGACGGCCTCGGCCAGCCGCTCGGCCTTGGCGTGCGTACGGTTCACGATGGTCAGCCGGGCGCCCTGAGCGGCGGCGGTCCGGGCGGCGAGGCCGGCCATCGTGCCGGCGCCGAGGACCACCATCCGCGCCCCGTCGAGAGACCCGTGGTCGGCCTCCAGCAGGTCGTACGCGGCGGTCACGAGGGACCGGCCGGCGGAGCCGATCGTGGTCTCGGTCTGGACCCGCTTGCCGACCCGGAGGGCCTGCTGGAACAGGGCGTTCAGCGTGCTGCCGGCGGTTCCGTGCCGCTGCGCCGAGGTCAGCGCGAGCCGAAGCTGGCCGAGGATCTGGCTCTCCCCCACCACCATCGACTCGAGTCCGGCGGCGACCGCGAACGCGTGCGCGACCGCCCCCTCGTCGAAGTAGACGGCGCACTCGTCGCGCAGTTCGGCGACCTCGATGCCGGCCACCGCGGACAGCTCCGCGGTCACCTCGTCCAGGCCGCCGTGGAAGCGGGCGACGGAGGCGTACACCTCGGTCCGGTTACAGGTCGACAGCACCAGGGCTTCGTCGACGTGCTCGGCGGCGACCAGCGCGTCGGCGAGCTTGGCCGCGGTCGGCGCGTCGAGGGCCAACCGGGACAGACGTTCGATCGAGGTCGTCTTGTGCGAGACGCCGACCGCGAGGATGCTCACGGCTCACCTTTCCCTGCAAGTTCAGCCTTACGCTGCTCGTGATAGGCGAGGATGTGCAACTCCTGGCCCAGATCGACCTTACGCACGGTGACGCCCTCGGGCACGGCGAGCACAGTGGCGGCGAAGTTGAGGATGCTGGTCACGCCCGCGGCGACCAGCCGGTCGGCGATCTCCTGGGCCGCCTCGGCCGGGGTCGCGATCACGGCGATCACCGCGCCGGTGCCGCGGACCACCTGCTCGAGATCGACCAGGTCGGAGATGGCCAGGCCGTGGATCTCCCGGCCGATCAGTTGCGGCGACGGGTCGACCAGGCCGACCACGCGGAAGCCGCGGGAGTAGAAGCCGGAGTAGTTGGCCAGCGCGGTGCCCAGGTTGCCGATCCCGACGATCAGCACCGGCCACTCATGGGCCGAGCCGACCTCACGCCCGATCTGGATCCGCAGGTAGTCCACGTCGTAGCCGACGCCGCGGGTGCCGTACGAGCCGAGGTAGGAGAGATCCTTGCGCAGTTGGGCCGAGTTGACCCCGGCAGCCTTGGCCAGCGCACCGCTGCTCACCGTGGCGACGCCGCTCTCGGCGAGTGCGGTGAGGACGCGCAGATAGACGGGAAGGCGCGCGATGGTGGCGTCCGGGATTCCTGCCGACATGCTCTCCGAGGCCGGCCTGTCGGCCGATTTCGGGTGCGGTGTTGTCGGCACATCACTCCTTCGGACAAGAGCCACTCTACGAGCTTGTGAATGCTTGCACAAACTCTGTTTCGGAGCGGCAAGCCTGGGGTGGCTCGGGTGCACCGGCTCGTTGAATCGTGTAGGAAAGATGCACAGTGACGTCTCATGGACGGGAGTGAGGTCCTGAATTTCGGCGAATTCCTCATCCGACGCAGCGACGACATGCTGGAACTGGGGCTCCAGCATGTTGCGGTGGTGGCGATCTCGGTGGCCCTCTGCTCGATCATCGGGATCGGGCTCGGCGCCGCCGTCTACCGCACCGACCGGGCTCGCGAGGTGATCCTCGCGGCGGCCGGAGTCACCCTGACCATTCCCTCGTTCGCCCTCTTCGTCCTCTTCATCGGGCCGTTCGGCCTGGGCGCCACCCCGGTGGTGCTGGCCCTCTCCCTCTACGGCCTGCTGCCGATTCTGCGGAACACGATCACCGGCCTGCGGTCGGTCGATCCCGCGATCGTCGAATCCGCCCGCGCCATGGGGATGAGCCGGTTCCGGCAGTTGATCACCATCGAGTTCCCGCTGGCCTGGCCGGTGATCATCACCGGGATCCGGGTCACCACGTTGATCTTGATCGGGATCGCCGCCATCGGCAACGTCGTGCTCGGACCCGGCTACGGCGAGTTGATCTTCGGCGGACTGGCCCGGGTCGGCACGCCGGTCGGCGTCAACCTGGTGCTGGCCGGGATCATCGGCGTCATGATCGTCGCCGTGCTGTACGACATCGTCCTCAACCTGCTGCGGATCTTCACGACCTCGAAGGGAATCCGATGACCAGCCCGATCCTGCCGGACACCGACCTGCCGGACGCCGGCGGGCGCCGCGTGATGATCGAACTGGAGAACCTGACCAAGGTCTACCCCGGCTCCGGCCAGGCTGCGGTCGACAACCTCTCGCTGCAGGTGCACGAGGGCGAGATCGTGATCTTGGTCGGGCCGTCCGGCTGCGGCAAGACGACCACCATGAAGATGATCAACCGGATCATCGAACCGACCGCCGGACGGATCGTGATCGACGGGGCCGACGTGACCAGGGCCGACCCGGACCAGCTGCGCCGCCGGATCGGGTACGTGATCCAGCAGACCGGCCTGTTCCCGCACCGGACGCTGGCCCAGAACATCGCCACCGTGCCGAAGCTGCTCGGCTGGGACGCCGCCCGGATCCGGGATCGCGTGGACGAACTGCTCGAACTGGTCAATCTGGACCCGGCGACGTACCGGAACCGCTACCCCAAGCACCTCTCCGGCGGCCAGGCCCAGCGGGTCGGCGTGGCCCGCGCGCTGGGCGGCGACCCCGAGGTGATGCTGATGGACGAGCCGTTCGGCGCGCTCGACCCGATCACCCGGGAGCGGCTGCAGAACGAGTTCCTCCGGCTGCAGGCCGAGTTGCACAAGACGATCGTGTTCGTCACCCACGACATCGACGAGGCGATCAAGATGGGCGACCGGATCGCGATCCTGCAGGAGGGTTCGACGATCGCCCAGTTCGACACCCCGGAACGGATCCTGGCCGAACCGGCGAACGACTTCGTGGCCGAGTTCGTCGGCTCCGGCGCCTCGCTGCGCCGGCTCGGGCTGACCCGGGTCGCCGACCTGCAGCCGGCCGAGTGGGTCACCGTGGGACCGGACACGCCGCGGCAGGAGGCGATCGAGATGCTCCGCCGCGACGGCGGCCCGGCCGTGCTGGCCCTGGACGCCGACGGCCGCCCGCGGCGCTGGCTGGACCTGACGGCACTGCACAACTTCAACGGGGAGCCGCTGGACCAGGCCGGCGTTCCGGCCGAGGCGATCCTGGCACCGCAGGCCACCCTGCACGACGCCCTGAACGAGATGATCACCGCCGACTACGCGCTCGGCGTCGCGGTCGATGATCAAGGTCGCTATCGCGGGGTGATCGACATCCAGACGCTGAACAGTACGGCCCAGAACGGCCGGGGGCGACGATGACGGTCGCCGCGCCGACGGTCCCGCGGGACACCACGCCGCCGACCGTCCCCGTCGAAGGACACCGGCGGTCCGCGCTCGGTTACCTGATCCGGCCGCTGCTCTGCGCCGCGGTGCTGGCAGTCTTGTTCGCGGTGATCAACTCGCGGCCGTTGGACACGATCGAGCAGCGAGCCCTGTCCGCGGCCAACCTGCTCGCCGCGATCGGCGAGCACCTGGCCCTGACCCTGGTCTCCACGGTGCTGGTGATCATCGTCGCGCTGCCGCTCGGAATCCTCTTCTCCCGCAGGTTCTTCCGGCCGATCCGGCCGTTCCTGATCGGGCTGTTCAACCTGGGCCAGGCGTTGCCGACGATCGGCATCCTGGTGCTGTTCGCGGTCGCGTTCGCGTACGTCGGATTCGGCGCGGCGATCATCGGGCTGGTGATCTACGCGATCATCCCGGTGATGCTGAACACCGTGGTCGGCCTGCAGCAGGTCGACCCGGCCGTGCTGGAGTCCGGCCGCGGGATGGGGTTGTCGTCCCGGCAGGTGCTGTTCGGGATCGAGCTGCCGCTGTCGGTCCCGATCATCCTCGCCGGAGTCCGTACCGCGTTGGTGATCAACGTCGGCACCGCGACGCTGGCCGCCTACATCGACGCCGGCGGACTGGGCCGGGTGATCGTCGCCGGAATGGCGACCAACCGGCCGCTGATCCAGATCACCGGCGCCGCGCTGACCGCGGTGCTGGCGCTGTTGATCGACTACCTGGCCGGGGTGATCGAGGACATCGTCCGCCCCTCCGGCCTGTGACACCCCTTGTTGTTGATCTTGTGCGAATGAAACCCATGTGAAGCCCGTACGGAACCAAGGAGAGAACGTGAAGCTCAGGGCACGATCGACCAGCATCCTGGTCGCAGCGGTCGCCACGCTCGGCCTGATGGCCGGTTGCGGCGGCGGCCAGAACACAGGCTCGACGGGCGGGGACGGCGAGCTGTCCGGAGCGACGATCACCGTCGGCTCCAAGGAGTTCACCGAATCGAAGGTGCTCGGCCAGCTCGCCGCCGTTGCGCTCGAGAACGCCGGCGCAGAAGTGAACGACAAGACCGGCATCACCGGCAGTGCCACCGTCCGGGAGGCGCTGACCACCAAGCAGATCGACCTCTACTGGGACTACACCGGCACCGGCTGGGTGAACATCCTCGGCCACGAACCGACCGACGTCCCGGACGATCTCTACGAGCAGGTGAAGCAGGCCGACGCGAAGAACGGGGTCGCCTGGCTGCCGCCGGCCAAGTTCGAGAACGCGTACGGCATCGCGGTCAAGAACTCCTTCGCCACGGAGCACAACATCAAGACTCTCGGCGACGCGGCGGAGTTCATCAAGCAGAACCCGGACCAGGGCGCCATCTGCGCGGCCAGCGAGTTCATCAACCGCGACGACGGCCTGCCCGGCCTGCAGAAGGCGTACGGCTTCAAGTTCTCCAACGTCGTCGAACTCGACCTCAACCTGGTCTACCCGCAGATCGGCAAGGACTGCGCCTTCGGCGAGGTGACCACCACCGAGGCCCGGATCGCCGCCAACGACCTGCTGGTCCTGGAGGACGACCAGGACTTCTTCATCGAATACCTGGGCAGCGTCACCCTCCGCCAGGAGACCCTCGACCAGCACCCCGCCATCGCCGAGATCATGGCCCCGATCAGCGAGAAGCTGACCCCCGAGGTGATGATCCAGCTGAACGGCCGGGTCGACCTCGACGGCGAGAAGGAGCGGGACGTCGCCGAGGAATGGTTGCAGGAGCAGGGCCTGATCTAGCCACACCGGCCTTCGCCCCGCGGACCGCGCCGAGTCGCGAGCCGCTGGGGCGAGGGGCTGTAGGCAGGTGTAGCGGATGAGCCAACGGACGGGGTGAGTGCATCCGGCTGGGGGCGGCCGCGCGCAAGGGACGCGAGGCAGGGCCGAGCAAGAGCCGCCCGGCGGCACGGCGAAGAGCCTGCCAACGAAGGCGATCGCAGGACGGGCCGGAGAGCGAGAGCCGCCCAGCGACGACCACCGCGACAGCGCGCCCAAAGGAGGACCCCGCAAGCGGGGAGGGCAGCGAGAGCGAGCACAGCGACGGCCTGGGCGGGAACCTCCGAGTGATGGCAGTTGAGGGACGGGCCGGAGAGCGAGGCCCGACCCTTCAAGCGCAAGTCCGATCACGGCGATGGGGAGGTGTCCCGAGCCGCAAACCCGAGGGCGGGTACGACGGCGGTGGGCGGAACCGCCGGAACGTGTCGAGCGACCGCCAGCCTCTGTTCGACGCCGAAGATCTTGCGGTCCGACTGCAGCAACCCCAACCCTGCTCGAATCGAGTGGAGTGCTTGACCCGCTCCGACGGCCGCACGGCCGTTCTTAGCGTCCACTCGGCACTGCGGCACGGGCAACGGGGGATCTTGCGGTAGGCCCCACGTGCGGGTTTCAGCTGCGGCCGGCCCGGCCGAACCGACGATGCAACGACGGCCACAGATCCGCGACGACCTGCGATTCGAGGTGTTGCTCAAGGACCTTGCCCGGCCGCTGTGTCGCGATTCCTCTTCAGTTCGAGCGTTGCCGCGTGGCATTCGTGCGGAGCGCGTCATCCGCAGCGAAACAGCGACATCGATCACGGGGCGCGATTCGCTCCCGTACGAATGGTTTCGTCCGGATCCTCCGCCGCGGCAGGTTGATCTCTCCGCGACACAGGAGGAGAACCAGATGATCTCGCGCAGAATCTGGTCGGCACTCGCCAGCCTCATCATCGCCCTGCTGGCCGTCGGGTTGCCACCGGCGGGGGCGGCGACTGAGCCGGACGCCGCCGGGCCGTGCAACGCCGCCTGGCGGCTGGCCGACATCGGGACGACGCCGGCCTGGGACGACATCCAGCTGATCCGTACTCCGTACACGGCGGGTGGCGAGGTCATGCTGCAGATGCGGGACTGCGGTCCGGATCGCGATCCCGAATATCGCACCTACCTCCGGGTCTACGTCCCGCTGCGGTCGGGCACAGATGCGTTGGGAGGCGTCTACAGTCCGAATGGCCAGGCGTTCTGCCGCGCGACGGCCGGCCAGACCTCCTGCGCCACGGCACCGATCGCCGGACCGGCGACGAGGACCTTTGCCGCCGTGCGCCAATTCGCCGGCAACGGCGTCTGGAACACCTATGCCTGCGGGCAGGTCCCGGTGGCGAGCAACTGCCCGGACCGCCACTGAGTTGATCATGAGGACGGCGCGTCGGCGTAGCGTTCCGCCACCGCCCGGCCGAGCCGGACCAGGTGGGCGCGCAGCTCGTCCGGCTCGATCACGTCGACGTCCAGGCGCAGCGAGACGACCCAGCGCGCGGCGCCGGTGAGATCGTCGGTGGCGAGCCGCAGTTCGCAGGCGTCGCCGTCCTCGATGATCTCGGCGACGGTGGCCGGGACGGCTCGCCGGACCACCTCGGCCGGGGCGGCGACGCGGAGCCGGAGCTGGTGCCGGCGGCCGCGGGCCAGGGAGCGGGTGACGAAGGCGACCGGGTCGTCGGGCGGCTCGGGCGCGGCGACCTTGGTGCCGAGCAGTTCCGCGCGCTCGATCCGGTCCAGTGCCCAGGTACGCCACTCGCCGACGCCGCGTTCGGCGGCCACCAGATACCAGGTGGTGCCGGCGTGGACGAGCTGCCAGGGCTGCACCGTGCGCGGCCGCTCCTCGCCCCGCCGCCGGAGCCGTACGGCCTCCTGCTGGCGGCAGGCCAGCGCCAGGGTGACCAGCACGGCTCCGTCGACGGCCCGGCGCGGGGCGTCCGCACGGGCGATCCCGGACAGGGCGCCGAGCCGGTGCCGCAGCCGCGACGGCACGATCGCGGCGATCTTGGACAGCGCGGTCAGCGCGGCGGTGTCGCCGTCCGGCACTCCGGTGAGGGTACGGAGACCGAGCGCGACCGCGAGCAGTTCGTCCTCGTTCAGCATCAGGGCCGGCACCGTGCTGCCGGGCGCCAGCCGGTAGCCGCCGGTCCGGCCGGCACTGCCCTCGATCCGGTAGCCGAGATCGCGCAACTGGCCGACGTCGCGGCGCGCGGTCCGCTCGGTGACGCCCAGCCGCCGGGCCAGAGTGCCGGCCGAGATGCCCGGCTGCGCCTGCAGCAGGGTGAGGAGCTCGAGCCGTCGGCCGGTTGCCGTCATGGTCTCGATTATTCCGCCTACCCGGACAGTTTCTGTCAGGGTTGTCGAGAAGGATGGTGATCATGGAAATCACGGTGTTGCAGCCCGCCGGCCTCGTCACGAGCCCGGCCTTCAGTCATGTCGCCGTCGTGCCGCCCGCGGCGACCACGATCTACGTCGGCGGCCAGAACGGCATCGACCAGACCGGCGCGGTGGTGTCGGACGACGTCGCCGAACAGTCCAAGCAGGCGGTCGACAATGTCGCCACCGCGCTCGCGGCGGCCGGCGCGACGCTCGCCGACGTCATCTCCTGGACGGTGTTGATCAAGGCCGACGCGGACCTCGGCGCCGCCTACGGGGCGATCGCGCCGAAGCTCGCCCGCGACGGCGCGCCGCCGCTGGTCACGGCCGCGCTGGTGTCCGGGCTCGGGGTGCCGGGCGCCCTGATCGAGGTCGCCGCGGTCGCCGCCGTGCTCCCCGGCTGAGCCCGCTAGGAGGTGAGGGCGGCCCGGAGCCGGTCCGGCTCGACCCGCCAGAAGTCGTGCTGGGCCCCGTCGACGAACGTCACCGGGACCTGGTCGGTGTAGCGCCGGACCAGGTCCGGGTCGCCGTCCACGTCGTCGGCCGTCCATTGATCACCGGTCTCGGCGCAGACCGCGGTGATCACTGCGATCGCCTCCTCGCAGAGGTGGCAGTTCTGCCGGACCAGGACCCGGACCCTCGGTTGTTCGGCCATTCACTGTCCTTCGTGATCTTGGTCGGCCATCCGTCGCAGGACGGACTTCTGGACCTTTCCGGTGACGCCACGCGGCAGCGCGTCGACCAGCCGGATCGACGCCGGGCGCTTGAACTTCGGCAGCAGGCCGGTGCAGTGCTCGGCGATCCGGTCCCGGTCAAGATCAGCACCGGCGACGACGAACGCGATCATGCCGGCCGGGTCGCCGATCACGGCCGCCTCCAGCACGCCGTCGAGTTCGGTGATGATCCGTTCCACCTCGGCCGGGTAGACGCCGAATCCGTCGACCATGATCAACTCTCGGCTGCGCTCGACCAGGTAGAGCTCGCCGTCGGCCAGATAGCCGAGGTCGCCGGTGTCGTACCAGCCCTCGGCGTCCGGGCCGCCGCGACCGTCCGGCCAGTAGCCGGAGAACAGTTGGGCGGACCGGATCCGGATCCGGTCGGGCTCGCCGGGATCGGAGCCGTCGCCGATCCGTACCTCGACGCCGGGCATCGGGTGGCCGACGTGCCCGATCCGGTGACCGGTCCCGCCGGAGCCGTCCGACCGCAGCGTCGTGGTGACCCCGCCGGCCGCCTCGGTGAGGCCGTAGCCGGACTCGACCCGCTGCCCGCTGGCCGCCGTGAACCGGTCGGCCAGGTCGACGGACAGCGGTGCCGCCGCCGACAGGACGGTACGGACGCCGCGCAGCCGCTCGGCCAGGTCGGGCACCCGGAGCAGCCGCTCCAGCAGCGCCGGCACCACCGGCAGCACGGTCGCCCCGGAGGTCTCGACGGTCTCGGCCAACTCCGGCCCGGCGTCGTGCCCGGCGATCACCAGGTGACAGCCGCTGGCCAGCCAGCCGCCGACCACCACGCCGAGCCCGTACACGTGCCAGAGCGGCAGCGCGGCCAGCACCGTGTCGGCGGCGGTGACCAGCCCGGCCCGGGCCAGCGCGCGGGCCGGCAGCAGCAGCGAGCGGTGGTTGATCATCGCGATCTTCGCCTCGGCCGAGGTGGCCGCGGTCCGCAGCAGAACGGCGAGCGAGTCCGGGTCGGGCGGCGGCACCACGATGGCCTCACCGCCGCGATCGTGATCCGAGTCCGGGGTCAGCACCAGCCGGGCGCCGACCCGGTCGGCCAGCCGGGCGCGCTCGTCGTCGGCGGTACGGGGATCGACGGGCACCGCCACCAGCCCGGCGCGCAGGCAGGCCAGGTAGTCCGTGATCAGCCGGATCGAGTTCGGCAGCGCGATCAGCACCCGCTGCCCGGCGACCAGGCCCGCGGCGGAGAGGCCGGCGGCGGTCGAGGTGACGCGGCGATCGATCTCGGCCCAGGTCAGCCCGTCCGCGCCCGCCTCACGCACGGCGACGGAGTCCGGATGCTGAACGGCTTGCGCGGCCAGCAGATCGGCCAGGTTGCGCAGTTCGTCGGACTGTCCCACGTTGCCGAGTGTGGCACACCGGTCTCGGAGGTAGCCCGCTCCGGTCCGGGCCAACCTTCGCTGCGGCTAGGGTGGTCGCCGTGTCTCGCTCAGAGCAGCGCCGAACGGTCGCTGCACCGCCGCCCCCGGTGATCGGTCCCGATCCCCGGGCCGCGGCGTTCTTCGACCTGGACAACACGGTGATCCAGGGCGCTTCCCTGTTCCACCTGGCCAAGGGCCTGTACCGGCGCGGGTTCTTCCCGACCCGGTTGATCGTCAAGGGGCTCTGGCTGCAGACGTACTTCCGGTTGGTCGGACGGGAGAACCCGGAGCACATCGCCGACGCCCGCGCCGCGACCCTGTCCTTCATCGCGGGCCACCGGGTGATCGACCTGCAGGCGGCCGGCGAGGAGATCTACGACGAGTCGATCGCGCGCCGGATCTGGCCCGGCACCCGGGCGCTGGCCCAGGTGCATCTCGACGTCGGGCAGCAGGTCTGGCTGGTCACCGCGGCACCGGTCGAGGTGGCCACGATCATCGCGACCAGGCTCGGCCTGACCGGGGCCCTCGGCACGGTGGCCGAGCACACCGACGGCGTCTACACCGGCAAGCTGCGCGGTGACCTGCTGCACGGGACCGCCAAGGCCGATGCGGTCCGGGAGCTGGCCGCGACGCTCGACCTCGACCTGGCCCGTTGCTTCGCCTACTCGGACTCGTTCAACGACCTGCCGATGCTGTCCTCGGTCGGGCACCCGTGCGCGGTCAACCCGGACGGGCGGCTGCGCGAGCACGCCGAGGAACTTGACTGGCAGATCCGCGACTTCCGCAGCGGCCGCCGGGCGATCCGGCTAGGCCTGATCGGGGCCGCGGTGGTCGGCGGCATCACCGGGGCCGTCTCCGCCGGGCTGGCCGTACGGCGGCTGCTGCGGCGCCGCTGAACTCCGCCGTTCGCCCCACAGCGCCCGCTCGCCCCAGGCCGAGCGGACCACCCGGCCGGAGATCATGATCACGCTGCCGGCGATCAGCAGATAGAGCACGAAGCCGAACGCGGCCAGCACGCCGAGCGTCTCGGCGGTGCCGTTCGGCGGCGCCAGGATGCCGACGATCAGGACCAGCCCGCCGAGGGTGATCGCCGCTCCGGCGCCGACCAGACCGAACCCGCGCGCCTGGTCCTGGGCCGGCCGATGATCATCGGTCCGGTCGACATAGCGCAGGATCAGCCCGAGGAACACCCCGACGGCGACCAGGATCACCGCGATCGGACCGTACATGATCAGAACCCGACCATGATCAGAAGATGCCCGGCCGCCGGACCAGCAGCGCGTGCAGGGTCTGCTGGATGGTCTCCCGGACCTGGTCGGTGACGTTGAAGATCACCGTCGGGTCGTCCGCCGCGGCCGGTGCGATCTGGTCGGTCGGGATCGGCGTGCCGATCTCGATGATCCACTTGCTGGGCAGCGGAATCGCGCCGAGCGGACCGAACCACGGGAACGTCGGCGTGAGCGGGAAGTACGGCAGCCCGAGGGCCCGCGCCAGCACCGGCGCCTTGCCCAGAACGGGGTAGATCTCCTCCGAGCCGACGATCGAGATCGGCACGATCGGGACCTGCGCCCGGACCGCCGCCGAGACGAACCCGCCGCGGCCGAACCGCTGCAGCCGGTAGCGGTCGGTGTAGAGCTTGCCGAGGCCCTTGAAGCCCTCCGGGAACACGGCGACCAGCTCGCCGGCGTCGAGCAGCCGCTCGGCGTCCTCGGCGCAGGCCAGCGTGGTGCCGGTCTTGCGGGCCAGGTCGTGCGAGTACGGCGTCGCGAAGATCAGATCCGCGCCGAGCGAGCGGACGTGCCGGCCGATCTCGTCGTACACGACGGACTGCAGCACCATCCCGTCCAGCGGCAGCGTCCCGGCGTGGTTGGAGACCAGCAGCGCTGCGCCGTCGGCCGGCAGGTGGTCCGCTCCCCGTACCTCGACCCGGAACCAGTGCCGGACCAGCGGCCGCAGCAGCGGCAGGTAGACCTTGGTGGTGAACTCGGGATCGAAGCCGAACTCGTCGGTCGGATAGTCGCCGCGCAGCCGGGACCGGGCGAACTCGGCCGCCTGCTCGACCGCGGCCACCCACTCGGCGCCCGCCCACTGGGCCAACCCGGCCACGGTCCGGCGCAGTCCGTCCAGCAGCGAGGCCGCCGGCTCGTCCGCGTCGTCGCCCGGGTGAGCGGCGTCCGGATCCGGGTCGGGCTCGGGCTTGGGTCGCGGTGCGAAGTCGTAGATCTCCGCGTCCGGGCCGGTCGGATCGGGTTCAGCGTCCATCGGCTCGGCCTCCCGTGAGCAGTCCGGCCGCGGCGCCGACCAGTCCGTCGGCCCGTTCGGCGGCGAGCAGTCCCGGCCCGAGGGCCTGGGCCCAGTCGGCGAGCGCCTCGACCGAGCTGTAGGCCGGCTTCCAGCCCGCGGCCTCGGCGAACCGGGAGCAGTCCATCACCCGCCCGTACGTCAGGACGTCGAGCTGTTCGTCGGAGATGTCGGTGAAGCCGATCCGGCGGGCCAGTCCGGCCAGCAGCGGTCCGGCCGGCCGGGGCACCTCGACCCAGGGACGGCCGAGCCGGCGCAGGGCCTGGCTGAGCAGCAGGACGTCGTCGGCGCCCACGTTGTACGTCCCCGGCAGGTCGGACCGGGTCACGGCGAGCAGTGCCTCGACCGCGTCCGCCGGGTGCAGGAACTGCAGCCGGGCGTCGAACCCGGCCACCTTCGGCACCACCGGCAGCGCCAGGTAGGCGGTGATCGTGCTGTCCACGCCGGCGCCCATCAGCGGGGCCAGCCGCAGCGTCGTCACGACGCCGTCCTCGCGCCGCCGGGCGAACCCGCGCACATAGGACTCGACCTCCGCCGAGTCCTTGCCGAAGCCGCTGCGCAGCGTGGTCCGCGGCCCCATCCCCTCGGTGAACCGGGCCGGGTCCCGCGGCGAGGATCCGTACACCGACACGGATCCCTGGACCACCAGCTTGCGGACGCTGGACGCCTGCTGGCACGCAGCGAGCAGCTGCATGGTGCCGATGACGTTGATCTCCTTCATCGAGGAGCGGCCACCGACCCGGCCGGGACTGGCCAGCACGGCCATGTGCACGACGACCTCGACCTCGTGCGCCGCGATCACCTTGGCGATGATCGGCGCCCGGATGTCGGCGCGGACGAAACTGGCCCGGCCGAGATCATGCCGCGGCGGTACGACATCGACGCCGACCACCGTGATCTCGGGGTCGGCAGCCAATGACCGGGCGAAACGAGCCGCGAGATCACGGGACACGCCGGTGATCATGACCGTGGTCATTTCGGCGTACCCCCTGACTTCAGCTGGGTTCGGCTCCCCCGATTACTTGCCGGCGCGACGGCGCTGGATGCGTGTCCGCTTGAGCAGCTTGCGGTGCTTCTTCTTCGCCATCCGCTTGCGACGCTTCTTGATGACCGAACCCACGTGTGAACCCTCTTACCCAGAATGAATGTGAACGTGCTGGTGAGTCGGCGGAGTGCCGTCGACTGCCGTGCATGCTACCGGTCGGGCGGCGGCCGAGGCCAATTCCACCCCGACCCGTGAACCGAGCGGCGACTGATCAATCGCCGGCCAACGGCCACCGGGACGGACTGCACCCGTGACGGGCGAGGTCGCTCAGCCGGACCGCCGCCACCAGCTGGCTCAGGTCGAGGTCCGTCCGGCTCAGATCCGAGTAGTCCGGCAGCCGGGGCAGCACCGCGTCGGTGAGCCCGGGCTCGACGCCCACCAGACACGTCGACTCGGTCGCCTTCCAGAGGTCGGTGAGGGCCGCCCTGCCCAGCGGGGTCCGGTCCGGTGCCGAGGTCGACGCCTGGCGTTCCAGGGTCTCGGCCGCCGCGACGATCCGGCGTCGTTCGGCGGCCGGCACCGGACGGCCCGAGCAGGTCGCCTGCGCGGCCGCGATGGTGGCGTGCCGCAGCAGCTCGAAGGAGTCAACCGCTCCCGACGTGTCCGTACGCCAGGACGGCTGGGCCCGCCAGGTGACGGGACAGGTTCCGCCCGCGTTGACGGCCAGCGCCGCCGCATAGGAGTCATCGGCGGTGGCGACGGGATGCGGGCCGGCCAGCTCCGCGGGCAGGTCGGCCGCAGCGGCGGTCGCCAGGACGACCCGCACCGTGTCCAGGGCCGTACGGCTCTCGACCGGGACCTCACGTACCGCGTCGAGATGCTCCTCCCGGAAGCCGAGCAGCCGCAGCACCAGGACCGAGTAGTGCAGACCGACGGCATCGATCTGCAGGGTGTCGTCGATCCGGCCCCCGGTCTCGGCGAGCAGGTCGAGGTCGCCGGCCGCGCGCGGGTTGAGCTCGACGGTCGCGCCGGCCAGGTCCACGAGTTCCGCACAGGTCTGGTACGCGATCGAAGGAATCAGTCGGCGGTAGCTCGAGGGGAGGCGCAGCAGGTCGAGGCAGGTGCCCGGAACCTCCACCTGTTCCCCGGACCCGGCGAGGAATCGCCCCGCGGTCAGGGCGATCTCCTGCCCCTGCGGCGTGATCGGGTCGGTCTCCAGCACCGCCTGTTCCGCCCGGTCGATCCAGCTCTCGGCGCCGGCGCAGGTGAGCCCGGCCCGACCGGCCAGGGCCAGCAGGCCGGTGGCGACGATCACCCGGTCCTCGCCAGCGGCCGGGCAGAGTTTCTCGGCGGGAAGATCGGTGCGACGGAGGTCACCGCCGAGGGCCAGGAGGTCCACACCGGCCAGGGTCGCGGTGACGGCCGCCGGATCGTGCCGGAGCAGCGCCGGCCGCAGCCGCAGCAGGTGCGCCCGCGCCTCGGAACGGACCCTCGCCGTCGTCTCGCCGGCGGCGATCACCGCGAGCCTGGTCAGCAACAGCGGTTCCTGGTCCTCGTCCCGCACCAGCCCGTCCGGCAGTTCGACGCCGAGCTTCACGGTCGTACGCCAGCCGAGTTGCCGCAGCGCGGCGGCGGCGCGCAGCGCTTCGGCGATCCGGGGTTCGGCGGTCGTCGTCTCGGCGATCACCACCCCCTTCTCCTGCTGCGTCAGGACGCGGGCGACCGCGGCGGCGGTCTCGGCCTGCCAAGCGGCCAGCGGCGAGCCGTCCGCACCGACGTCATAGGGCGGCGGTGCCACCTGGCCGCGGGCGGTTCCGCTGTCGCCGCCGGGCCCGAGGCCGCACGCCTGGACCGCGAGCAGACAGCTGATCATGATCACGACGACGACCGCGATCGACGGCGCCGGGCGGCGGGACCCGGGCTGACCCGGTTCCCGCCGCCCGCTCAGGCAGAGCCTGGGCAAAGCTCAGTCTCCCCGCCGGAACCGGATCGTCGCGGTCGTGCTGGTCTCCGCGTTCCCGCTCGGTGACACGAACCGGACGAAGACCTTGTGGGTGTAGGCGTCGAGCTTCCCGGTGTCGGTCGACCGGGCGTAGATGTCGTCCTGGCCCATGTCGAACGAGGTCTGGCCGGTCCGGTTCGGCCGCCACCCGGAGGCGCGGGTCGACTTCTCCGCGTAGTCGGAGACGGTGCACGAACCTCCCCAACCGATCTCACAGCTGCCGACCCGGGTTCCCTCGACGATCCAGGTGTGGCGGATCCCGACCTTGCCGCCGTCACTCAGGGCGGCCCGGGAACAGGTGAGCAGCATGCCCTTGCCCCGGCTGTAGTCGACGTGCAGGTGGCGGCGCGACTTCCAGACCACGGAGTCGCTCGCGACGGCGTAGCTGAACGAGCCGCTGTTGGTCCAACCGGACGCATGGACGCACTTGCCGGTGGTCACCACCCGCTTTACGTCCTTGTCGTCGGCCGCGGCCTCGGGGGCGACGACGAACAGGAGCGGCAGCGCCGCGGCCAGCGCCGCGATCACCGCCAGGATCGGTTTGAACACAGGTCCTCCTTGATTCCCTCGGGCAGGCGGGCTGCCCCGGCCCCAACCTGGCGCCGCCGTGATTCTGCGGCGGCGCCGGACGGCCGGGTTGCAACTAGCTGCAACCGAGGTGGAGGACGTGGGTCAGGTCAGTTCGATCATGATCTTGGTGCCGGCCGGGATCGTGACCGCCTTGCCGAGGGTGACCACCGCCCGGGTCCCGTCCGCCTCGACCTCGGCGGCGACCCGGCGGCCGCCGTGGCGCACGGTGACCAGGTGGGCCGGCTCCTTGGTCTGGAAGGCCAGCGTCTTCAGCGCCAGCTCGCCGTACCTGACCTCGACGTCGGCGGCCAGACGCTTCCCGCGCCGGGTCTGCCGGTACGAGCCCCAGCCGCCGGCCGCCGTGAAGGCGCACCGGAAGTCGTCCGCGCCGAACCGCGGGGCGAAGCCGAGATGCCCCTTCGGCCCGTGGTGCTCGTAGCCGATCGCGGCCAGGTAGACACCGAAGCTCATCATCGCCCGGGCGTAATGATCACTCGCCTCGATCTCGTTGTACGGGTTGCGTTTGCTGCCGTGATAGCGGTCGTAGACCGCCTTGATCACGGCCAGTCCCTCGGCCGTCATTCCCTCGGCGAACAGGTGCGCCGCGAACTGGTGCTCCTGTCCGGTCCACACCTCGTTGAAGTACATCAGCCCGCCGGACTCGCTGGACCCGCCGTGCGGCCAGGTCGTCATGATCACGCCCGGCTCGTCCTTCGTCGCATAGATCCGGCCCGGGTTCACGCCCGGCGGCCGGTAGGAGCCCGGGTCGGCCAGGAAGTTGTTGGCGTAGACGCTGGCCAGCGCCGTCCTGGACTGCTCCTGGTCGAAAACCCGGGGCAGCCCGAGCTGGGCGGCATAGGCCTGCCCGTAGAGCTGGTCGATGTGGCAGCCGCGGTTGCTGTTCACCGACGGATGGTCGGGATCGGTCTTCTGCTCGAAGTAGCCGTACTCGGCGTTGAACAGCTTCCCGGCCAGATGATCGGAGCCGGACTTCGCGATCTTGGTGTAGCGGTCGGCCGCGTCGTCGTCCCCGGCCTCCGTCGCCAGCGCCGCCGCGGCCCGGAGCGCCGCGACGTAGAGGCCGCTCAGCCAGGGCACCTCGCCGAACCACTCGGTGTCCAGGGTGTTCCACTGGCTGCCCCGGAAGATGCCGTCGATCTTGTCGCCGTTCGCCCCGTCGCGGGCCGTGATCACGTACTCGGTCGCCTTCTTGATCTTGGTCCAGTTCTTGTCCAGGAAGGCGTTGTCGGGGCTCATCTGGTGCTCCCGGTAGAACCGGAGGATGGTGCCGCACTGCCCGTCGGCGAACGAGGACGAGGCATCCCCGCACTCACCCCGGTTGCCGATCTCACCGGTGTCGCGGAAGGCGATCCCGAGATCGACCCGCTGCCGGGTGTCCCGCTCCAGCGCCGGGAAGAGCCGGCCGATCGCCTGCCCGTAGCTCCACACGTGCTGGCAGGTGCCGGCACAGCAGTAGGTGCCCTCCCAGGCGTAGAAGCGCCCGTCGTCGAAGCGATAACAGGTGCTCGTCGCCAGCGTCGACGCCGTGGCCAGGGTCCGCTCCAGGAACCAGTGCGGCAGCGTCGAGTCCTCGTACCAGGTCTTGACGAAGGCCAGCGTCTGCTCCGACAGCCGGCCGGCCTCCTTGGCGAGGTGCTGCAGGACCGCCTTGGCCGAGTCGAACCGCTTGCCGTACTCGCGGCGCAGGGTGGCGGCGCCGACCAGCTCGGCGAACAGTTCGCGCTGCGGGACCGGGAAGTGCCAGCCGTACGCGAACCGCACCGTGCGCCGCTCCCCCGGCGCCAGCGTGACCGACGTCGCCACGGTGCCGAACTGGGCGGTCGTGCCGTCCACCTCGGCCGGGCCGTCCGAGGCGTCGAACAGCATGTCCGAGTCCGGCTTTCCCTGTGCAGTCAGGGAGATCGAGGGCCTGATCTTGGACCCTGGATCGAGCGAGGCCAGCGCGAAGCTGCCGCCGTCCGGCCGTTCCGGGACCGGCAGTCGGCGGATCGGCCGGTCGCTGAAGACGATTCGGTCGCAGTTGACGTGGCCCCAGCCGCCGGTGTGCGAGTCGACCAACCTGATCTTCGCCTTCTTGCCGCGAAAGCGCCCGACGTCCATCGAGATCGCGGTGACCGGCTCGATGTCGGTGCCGGTCGCGGTCGCCACCACCTCGCCGTCGATGATCACGTCGAAGCAGGTCTCGCCGCGGTGGCTGCCGCCGCCGACCCAGGCGGTGACGAACCGGCGGTCGATGGTGAATTCCTTGCTGGTCAGGGTTCCCTGGTGCCGGTCCGGGTCGCCGTCCTCGCGGAAGTTGTAGGACGTGACGAACTTTCCCTTGACGTTCAATTCGGTACGGATCCCGAAGGCGCGCCTGAAACCCTCCGGCGTCTCGGCCGCGGTGACCGGGCCGTCGCCGAACGCGGTGCCGGTGACGGTCCAGTCCTGGTAGCCGTCCTCCCAGTCCTCGAACAGGACGTCGGCCCGGTCGGTGAACCAGATCGCGTCGCAGCTGACGTGGCCCCAGGCGCCGGTGACGTCGTCGACGATCCTGATCATCGCGGTCTTGCCCTGATGATCACCGAGGTCCAGGAAGCGGGTGATCATCGGCTCGGTGTTGTCGCCGGTGGCGGTGGCCACCACCTCGCCGTCGACGATCACGTCGACGCAGGTCTTGCCGGCATGATCACCGCCGCTCATCGCGACCGCGACATAACGCCGCTCGACCGGGAACTCCTTGCTGGTCAGGGATCCGGTGGCAGCGTCGGCGTTGCCGCCGGCCCGGAAGGCGTACGAGGTGACGAACCGGGTGCCGGACAGGTTGAGGTCGCCGAACCGCTTGACCAGGTTGGGCACCTCGGTCTGGCTGACCGGGCCGTCGCCGAACGCCTCGCCCTGCACGGTCCAGTCGCCGAAGCCGTCGGACTCCCAGTCCTCGAACAGGATGTCCTCGCCCTCGGCGGAGTGATCATCGGCGGCGGTGAACTCGAAGCCGCGGTCGAAGCCGGCGGTGCGGAGCAACGTCGGCTGGCTGCGCCGGCTGTCCAGGCAGACGGGGTTCTCCGCGTAGCCGAGCACGGTGGCCCGGACCGCCTCGGTGCCCGGGTTGTGCAGCGTGTAGGCCATGATCGTCGCGGGCAGCGTGGAGTCGTCGACGGCCAGCGGGACGAACGGCGCGTACGCCTCCAGGGCGATGGTGACCGGCGAGTCCGCGTCGGCGTAGTCGACCCGGCCGACCGGGTACTGCCCGACGAAGCTGACCTCGCCGAAGCCTTCCGCATCCAGGGAGACGGTCCGGGTCGTGCCGCCGCGTTCCGTACGCACGGCGAAGCCCTGCCGGAACTGCGCCGCCCCCGGCTGGTCGGCCGACAGCGGGTCGGCGTAGTTGCTGCCGGAGAAGTCGGCGCCGCCGAGCGGGAACGAGGTCGGGTTGAAGATGTCCCAGGCCCAGAGCCGGCCGTCGCCGGCGAGGAACACCTGGCCGGCGCAGCCGCCGCCGACCGGCATCCCGATCCTGGGCAGCGCGTCGCCGGTGTACTTCGTCGGGCTGCCGCGCTTGACCAGGGCGGCCAGGTCCTTGCCGGACGGCGGCTGGACCGACGTCGGTTCCGCCTGGGCCGGCCAGGAGTTGAGCGCCGCCGTACCCAGTCCGGTGGCACTCAGCGCCAGGAAGGTACGGCGGGTCAGGTTCGCGCGGGGGCAGTCGCCCGAGCAGGTCCGTCCGGAACAGCCCGCAGGTTGTTGATCATGGTCCATCGAAGCTCCTCGGTTCGGTCCACATCGACTCGAAATCGATTTCAACGCTAACCGGGAGGGCGGCGGCGGGTCAACGGTCTGTCCGCCCCGACGTCCCTGAGCTTGGACCAGTTGGTCGTGCCCTGAGCCTGTCGAAGGGCCGGCCGGATCGGGCCCGGCCCTTCGACAGGCTCAGTGCTCGAGGTGTGGTGGTCAGCACTCGGTGCGGCGAGCGGGAACCTCCCGATCCGTGAAGTAGCGGTTGATCAACTTCCGGGCACACTCGTTGAACAGGTAGAGCGTGTGCCCCGAGTCCTCGTGCCGGATGGAACCACTGCCCGGCACCTGATCGGCCACCGGTTCGAGGGCGTCGAACTCGTCCCAGGCCCCCGCGGTGAGGATCGGCGGCAGGCCCTTCGGTAACGCGGCCGGCGGATTCGTCGTCGCGGTCGGCCAGCCGACGCACTGCAGGGTGTTCATGGTCATGGTGGCGACCGCCCCGGTGTTCGGAGCGATCCGCTCCAGCCGTGCCACGGTTCCGGCCAGCTCCTCGTACGACTGGATCCTGGGCATGTCCAGGCACTCGGTGATGCCGAGCGGCAAGTCGGGGTACGGGCTCTGCGGCCGGGCCGGCAGGAAACCGGAGGCGTCGCCCCGCGACGCGTCCTTGATCGCGGCGGCGAGTTCGGGCCAGCCCTTGCGGCGGGCCAGGCCGAGCCCGAGCCCGCGCAGATCGGCGCCGTTGTAGAAGTACGTCTCACTGCCTCGCCGGGCGGGCAGCGGGGTGCGGTCGGCCTTGGCGATCAGGCGTTGCCAGGTCCGTTCGACGTTGCGGCCGCGCAGGGCGCAGGACCGGTCCGAGGCGCACCAGTCGACGAACCGGCCGAAGGTCCGCTCGTTCCGCCGGGCATGCGCGTCCAACTCGCCGTCCCAGCCACCGTTCGCGGCGGTCGGACTGTGTGAGAAGCCACCGTCCAGCGCCAGGGTGCGGATCCGGTCGGGAAACAGCCGGGCATAGCTCTGGCCGAAGAACGTGGCGTAGGAACTGCCATAGAAGTTGAGCTTCGGCTCACCGAGCGCGACCCGGATCGCCTCCATGTCCCGGGCCTGGTCGGCCGAGCTCATGTTGTCGAAGAACTCCTGGTCGCGGTTCCGGCAGGTGTAGGAGATGCCGAAGTTGGTCTGGCCCAGCCGGCCGAACTCGGCGGCGTCGGCCGGCAGGTCCGGAACCGGCATCCGGGTCCAGGTGCAGTCCAGTCCGGTACTGGTGCCGCCGAACTGCTTGCCGTAGCCGCGGGTGTCCCAGGTGACGATGTCCATCCGCTGCCGCAGCTCCGCCCACGGCTCGTCGAACTCCTGGGTGATCGCGATCCCCGGCCCGCCCGGCCCGCCGTACGCCACCAGCACCGAACCTTCGGCCGGCTTCGTGCCGGTGCTCGGCAATCGGCCGAGTTGCAACGTGATCTTGCGACCGTCCGGCTTGGACCAGTCGACCGGCACGTCGAGCGCGGCACACTGCATCCCGATCTTGTCGTCCGGGCAGGGCTTCCAGTCCAGGGTGGGTGTCGGCTCGGCGGCCGCGTGGTTCGCGGTGATCACCAGCGCGGGCAGCGCGATCAGCGCGGCCGCGAGGGTGATCAGACGTCGTCGGGGTCTCATGGTGGGCCAGCGTTGCCGAGAACGTACCGGCGCACATCGGAGCCGGGGATGACCGACCCAGGGCTGAGGCCGCGGCGATGCGGCTACCGTTCCTGGTATGAGTCTCGTGATCATCGTGCCGGTTCTCGCCGTGGCCGTGATCGCCTATCTCGCGGCGCTGCGGCTGCCCCGGTCCCGCTGGGTCCCGACCCGGGTGATCGGTGCCCTGAGCACGCTCGGCCTGGTGCTCTGCGCCGCCGGCGGCGGTCCGCTGCTGCCCTGGTCGGGACCCGTCCCGCAGGTCATCGGTGCGGTGATCCTGGCTCTGTCGATCATCGGCACCGGCTGGGCGATCGGTCGGGCGGTCCGGGACCGTCGCGCCTACGTGACGAGGGCCGCCGAGCAGGCCGCCGCCCGCGCCGTGGCCGACGAGAGGCTCCGGATCGCCCGCGAACTGCATGACATCGTGGCGCACAACCTGAGCTTGATCACGGTCAAGGCCGGCGTGGCCGCCCACGTCGCGGCGACCCGACCGGACGAGGTCGTCGACGCGCTGCGAGTGATCGAACGCAGCGGCCGGGGAGCACTCGACGAGATCCGGCACCTGCTCGAACTGCTCCGCACCGGCGCCGCCGATTCCGATCTTGCTCCGGCCCCGACCCTGGACCGACTGTCCGAGCTCGGCGCCTCGGCGACGGCTGCCGGGGTCGAGGTGGCCTTCGAGCTGCGGGGGCTGGAGCAGGTGCCGGAGGACGTCGGCCGAGCTGCGTACCGGATCGCCCAGGAGGCGGTGACCAACGTCGTCCGGCATGCGGCGCCGGCCCGCTGCACCGTCCGAGTGATCGCCGAGCCCGGTGAGCTGCTGGTCGAGGTGTCCGACGACGGTCCGGGCGTACGGGGCGCACGGCCGCCCGGCCACGGACTGATCGGGATGCGGGAACGGGTCGCCCTGCACCACGGCACGTTCCGGGCCGGGCCCGGTGATCACGGCGGCTTCCTGATCACGGCCCGGTTGCCGTACTCGCCTCGCCTGGTGGCCGCATGACCATCCGGGTGATGATCGTCGATGATCAAGCTCTGCTCCGCGGCAGTTTCCGAGTGCTGGTCGAGACCGTACCGGAGCTGTCGGTGGTGGGAGAGGCGGGCACCGGCGCCGAGGCGGTCCGGCTCGCGCTGGAGCTGCAGCCGGACGTGATCTTGATGGACGTACGGATGCCGGACCTGGACGGGCTGGAAGCCACCCGGCAGATCTGTGCGGAACTGGCCGACGTCCGGGTGTTGATCTTGACCACCTTCGATCTCGACGAGTACGTCTACGCCGGCCTCCGGGCCGGCGCCAGCGGCTTCCTGCTCAAGGACACCCCGCCGGCCGACCTGCTCAACGCCATCCGGGTGATCGCCGCCGGGGACGCCCTGCTCGCGCCGAGCGTGACCCGCCGGCTGATCTCCACCTTCGCCAGCCAGCCGCCCACCACCGCGGTGCGCGGACTGGACGGCATCACCGACCGGGAGCGCGAGGTGCTCTCCTTGATCGCCCGAGGCCTCTCCAACACCGAGATCGCCGATCATCTCTATCTGAGCGCGGCCACGGTCAAGACCCACATCGGCCAACTGCTCCGCAAGCTCGCCGCCCGGGACCGGGCGCAACTCGTGATCGCCGCGTACGAGAGCCGTCTGATCACGCCCGGCACCCGCTGAATCCCGCGCAGTCGCGGCCCCGGAGATGAACCGGGGCCCGCGCTATCGTTCGGCCAACGCTGGGGGCGCTCCGCTGGAGGCAGATTCTCGATCGTTCGTGAGAGGGACGGCCATGTACGAGGACAAGGACTTGAGCGTCTTTGAGAACAACCGATTCCCGGCGGCGAAGGTGCAGCGGGTTCACGACGCCGCCGCCCGCCTGCGCACCGAACGAGGGCGGGTCGCCGATGCGATCACGCACGGCCTGCCGGCCCAGGCGCGAATCATCGGCCGGGGCGCGCCCGACATCAACCGCTGGATGATCGTCGCCAGTCGCCGCTGGCGCCATCTGCTCTCGGCGCGGCCGACCGGTCAGATCGAACACCTGCGGGTGAGCATGCCGAACAACGACGAGGTCGTGGCCGGCGGGCTCGACATGATCAGCCTGTTCGACTTCGAGAAGACCGACCCCGAGGCGCGGCTCCTGCTGGCGGGCCAGGACCCGCGGGTCTACTACTTCGCCTTCGTACCGGCCCAGATGAAGATCATCGACCGCCGCGAGGTGCTGCTGGACGGTCCGGTGGTCCGCAACGAACCGACGGTGATGCGGGTCTGGGACACGGGCTGCATGAGCGCCGCACAGGACTACTGGCGGGCGATCATGGCGACGGCGTACCCATGTGCCGCCGCGACGTCGGGCCTGTCCGACCTGAGCCCCCGCCAGCAGCAGATCGTCGGCTTCCTGGCCGTGCCGCTCACCGACGAGCAGATCGCCGAACGCCTCGGCGTCAGCGTCCGCACCGTACGCTACGACGTCGCCTCGATCCTCGACGCCCTCGATGCACCGACCCGCTTCGTCGCCGGCCTGCGGTTGCGCGAGCGGATCGAACTCGACCGGCAGTCCACAGGCGTCGTCACGACCGCGCTCGACCAACCCGCCAACGGCCGCAAGGTGGCGCCGCAAGCCTGACGGGCGAGATCCGTCAGCCGACGATCGGGCATCGTCCGGCACGGCCCGGTGTGGGGGATGTCGACGGCGAACGCCGCACCGTAGCCGTCGGGCGATCCCGCAGGACGCGGTCCGGCCGGCTGGGAGTTCACCATGATCAACACAGGCTCGCCAGGCCGCCGAGCCGGTCCCTGTGAATCCGCGCCGACATCACGAGCCCCGGCGAGAGTCACATGCAGCCCGCCGCGCCGACTGGATGATCATCGCGGTCGGCGCCCGAAGACCATCCAGGGCACCCACCGCCTCCACACGTAACGGTTCCACGATCGCCGGTCGGCCTTCAGTTCTGATCCACGGAACTCCGCGACCCGTCGACCACGTCCGGCCCGGAGCAGGGCTGCGGTGCCCAGGACGCCCGCCTCCCGTAGACCGCACCCCCAAACGCGAACACCTGGACTCCAACGAAGCCCGGCCGCGATCGTCGGCTCCCTGCGACGGGCGATCCCGACAGGCAGGCGCCAGCTGCCGGGGCCGGCCACCGAGGGCGAGCTTCTCGATCTCCGGATGGATCGGGATCGTTTGTGATCGACTCCAGGTGAGGTCCAGGATGCGCAGGTCCTGAATTTCCCTTGTTTTGTAGGGATTTTGTCAGCCACCTTGAGTAGAATGGCCTGTATGTTCGAATCGTTGGAGGCGAAGGCTGCCGGGTACGGCACTGCCGACATCCTCAAAGTCGCGGGCGGGTTGCGGCGCGCCCGGATCGCGGCAGCGAACGAACTCCTGGTCTGGACCGCCGCCTGGGCTGATGCTCATCCGGCGGGGTCGATCATGGAGACCGGGCCGGGACTGGCACAGGCCGTCCGGCCGGGTGGTGAAGGCACTCCGGCGGTGAACGATCTCGCGATGATCGAATTCCTGGCCAAGATCGGTAGGAGCAGCGGGTCGGGGATGGCCTTCATCGGAGACGTACTCGACCTGCGGCACAGATTGCCTTTGCTATGGACGAAGACGATGCGCTGCGAGGTGGAGGAGTGGCAGGCCTGCAAGATCGCCCGGCTTACCCATCACCTGACTCAGGAGCAGGCGGCACAGGTGGACCAAGCCGTGGCGTGGTTCGCCGGGACGCAGCCCTACGGCAAGCTCCGCGACGCAGTCGAGGCGGAGATGCTGCGGGTTGATGGTGAGCGGGCGCGGGCCGATTACGAGCAGCGCCGGAAGCAGCGCGGGGTGTGGTTGTCGCAGACCGACGACAACGGGCACAAAGCAGTGTTCGGGCGGTTGGAGCCGTTGGCAGCACTGCGGCTGTATGCCCAGGTCCAGGAGCTGGCCGACTGCCTGACCGAGGGCACCGCCAGTGAGCGGCGAGCCGAGGCGTTCGGCCTGTTGGGTGACGTCGGCGCGGTCACCCGGTTGCGGGCCCAGCGCCGTCAACCGGAGCTGTTCGACGACGAACTCGCCGAGGCGGTGGCTGCGTTGACTCCCGAAGGCGAGCCTGACCTGGTGGTGGAGGAGTCCGACGTGCACCCGGCGCTGCGGGACCGCCCGACCGCCGCGGACGTGGAGTCGACGATCTTCGAATCAGCGGTGGAACGGCTCGTGGCCAAGCTGGATCCGTCGGTGCTGGTGCCGACCTCGACGGTGGTGGTGCACGTCTCCGCCGAGGATCTACCTCAAGTCGACGGCGTGTGCCGGGTGCCAGGGTTCGGACCGACCTTGAAGAGTGTCGTGGGTGAGTGGCTGGGTCATGATCGGGTCGTGGTGCGGCCGGTGATCGATCTGAATGACGTACCGCCACCAGTGGACGCTTACGAGATCCCCGACCGCCACCGTGAACACGCCTTCCTGCGCCAACCGGCCAGCGCGTTCCCCTGGTCGACCGCGACTCGGAAGCGCGATCTTGATCACACCGATCCGTACCAGCCTAACGGGCCGCCCGGCCAGACCACGGTCGAGAAACTCAGTCCACTAGCGCGGGTGGAGCATCGCGCGGTTACTCATGGTGGTTGGCGGCGACGCAGGCCGGACCCGACGACGATGATCTTCCGGTCACCGCACGGGAACATGTATCTGACAAATCGTTCCGGCACTCATGATCTTGGCACCGGACCGGTCGCGCACGCCCTCTGGGCGGCGATCTCCCGTTGCGCCGGCGCCGTCGCTGACGGCTCGACGCGCGCGGGCGGGCCCTCTCGCACCGATCAAGGACGTGCCCAAGACCTGGGTCTGGCGGCTCGCGAAGTTGCGCCATGATCAGACTGCGGCAAGCGGTTGAGCGTGCAGGACGAATCCCTGACCGAGCGACTGCTGCAACGTTGATCATGATCTCGCCGGGGATCACGAAGGGAGCGGGCGGGCTCGGAGGATGATCACTCCGACGTAGCGGGACAACCACTCCTGCTTGTGCGGGTAGCGCTCCCGCGCCTCGGGGCCGAGCTGCGGTTCGAGGATCCGGTCCACGTACAGGCCGGCGGCGGCAAGATCGTTGATCATGGCTCCGAAGGTCTCGGCACGATGGGTCAGGGTGATCTCACGGTTCCAACCGGCCTGGTACGTGACCGGTGAGGTCTGGTGATCGGCGTCGCCCAGCCCGATCCCCTGCTGCTCGGACCGTTCGACCGCGAAGCGCAGCGGATGGGCCCGGGCGATCACGACGTGACCGCCCGGCCGGAGGAAGCCCCGGATCGCCCTCAACGTCGCGACGGTGTCCCGGGCGTACCCGAGCGACATCAGTGCCGTGACGAGGTCGAAGCTCCGGCCTCGAAGCGCGGGATGGGTCTCGAGCTCCGACAGATCACCTTGGTACAGGCCGACGTCGAGGCCGTCGGGCGGTGTGACGAACTGTCCGGCGATGTCGACCCCGACCACGCTGCGGGCACCGGCCGCCGCCAGTTCCACCGCCTTGCTCCCGTTGCCGCAGCCGACGTCGAGCACGTCCCGGCCGGCAGGATCACCGATCAGCTGCCGTTGCGCTTCCCATTCCAGGATCCGGTCCAGGGAGTCGGGCCTGCCGCGGCCAGCCTCGTAGTCGGCCAGCAGCCTGCGCCACGCGTCGTCACTCGCCACGGGATCAGGAGCGTACCCGGCCGAGTTCCGCTCCAGGGTTCCTGTCACTGGCAGGGACAGGAACGCGACGGGCGGGCGACGCATGATGGTGGCATGACGACAGCGGACCAGCTCGGCGACCGGACGTCGGTCGGGGGCGATCTCGGCACGTTTCTGCGGACCCGGCGCGCGGCCCTGCGGCCGGACCAGGTGTGCCTGCCGACGTACGGTCAGCGTCGGGTGCCCGGGCTGCGGCGGGAGGAGCTGGCCGAGCTCGCCGGCGTCTCGTCGACCTACTACACCCGGCTCGAGCAGGGCCTGGCCACCAACGCCTCGGATCAGGTCCTGGACGCGGTCGCCCGCGCGCTGCGGCTGTCGACGGTCGAGCGGGCGCATCTGTTCGAGCTGGCTCGCGGACCGCGGCCGGAGCAGCGGGATCCTCACGCCGAGGGCCCGGCCAGGAGCGGGCTGGTGCGGCTGCTGGACGCGATGGCGGACGCACCGACGATCCTGCTCGGCCGCAGCCACGACATCCTGGCCTGGAACCGGCTCGGCCATGCGCTGTTGGCGCCGCATCTCCCGTTCGACGCTCCGAACGACCCGCCCCGGCGACCGAACAAGATCGCGTTGCTGTTCCTCGACGCCGCCAGCCGCAGCCTCTACCGGGAATGGGAGTTCGAGGCCGAGCTGGCCGTCGCCAGCCTCCACTACGTCGCGGCCCAGTATCCCGGCGACCCGGGCCTGACCCGGCTGATCGGCGAGCTCACCGTGGCCAGTCACGACTTCGCACGGATCTGGGCGGAGCATCCGGTGGAGCTGTGCATCAGCGGCCGCAAGCGCTACCACCATCCCGAGGTCGGCCGAGTTGATCTTGACTACGAGGTGCTGCACGTGCCCGGCGACGAGGGCCAGCGCTACCTGATCCACACCGCGCAGCCCGGGTCGCCCGACGAGGCGGCACTCCGGTTGCTGGCCAGCCGCTCCATCACCGGCTGATCGATCCTCACCTCCCGGCCGCGACACCGCGAGCCGGCCGATTCCGCGCGCCCGGGAGCAACCTCACCGGCCGAGTTCAGGAGCTTGTCATGCCCGAAACCCTTGCCCAGCCCGACCAGGCCCCCACTCTCGACCGAGCCTTCCATCCGGGACTGCTGGCGCTCAGCGCCGGCGGCTTCGGGATCGGGCTGACCGAGTTCGTGATCTCCGGATTGCTCAGCGACGTCGCCGCCGACCTCCGGGTCAGCATCCCGGCGGCCGGCCATCTGATCTCCGGCTACGCGCTGGCCGTGGTGGTCGGTGCGTTCGCCGTCACGGCCGTGCTGTCGCGCCGGCCGCCGAAGACAGCGTTGATCATCCTGCTCGGCTTCTTCCTGATCGGCAACCTGCTGTCGGCCTGGGCCCCGACGTACCCGGTGATCATGGTCGGCCGGATCGTCGCCGCACTCTGCCACGGCGGCTTCTTCGGCATCGGCGCCGTGCTCGCCGGCACGCTGGTGTCACCACGGCGGCGGGCCTCGGCGGTGGCGGTGATGTTCGGCGGGCTGACCGTGGCGAACGTCCTCGGCGTCCCGTTCGGCACCTTCATCGGCCAGCAGCTGGGCTGGCGGGCGGCCTTCTGGGTGATCTGCGCCGTCGGCGTGCTCGCCGTGCTCGGCGTCCTGATCTTGATCCCGCGGGCCACGACGCAGGTTGCCGCACCGCCGCTGCGTGATCAACTCGCGGTGCTGCGCCGAGGCCAGGTCCTGCTCAGCCTGCTGTTCACCGTGCTCGTGTTCGGCGGCCTGATCGGAGCCTTCTCGTACGTCGAGCCGTTGCTCACCCGGGTCACCGGCTTCAACTCCGCGGCCGTACCGTGGTTGCAGGTGCTGTTCGGGATCGGGCTGGTGCTCGGCAACATCGTCGGCGGCCGGGCCGCGGACCGCAACCTGGACCGGTCCTTGATCATCTTCGCCACCCTGGTGCCGATCAGCCTGCTCGGGTACGCCCTGGCCGCGCCGAGCCAACCCGGCGTGGCGATCTTCCTGCTGCTCATGGGATTCGTCGGCTTCGCCACGACTCCGGCGCTGCAGATCCGGGTGGTCCGGCACGCGGCCGAGGCGCCGACGATCGCCTCGGCCGCCAACATCGCCGCCTTCAACCTCGGCAACGCGATCGGCATCATGATCGGCGGCGCCGGCATCGCCGCGGGGCTCGGCTGGACGGCACCGGCCTGGTCGGGAATGATCATGGCCGTGCTCGGCATGATCGTCGTCGTGATCGCCGGCCGGACCCGATAAGCACTGTCGTTCCGCCGGCCGCGATGCCAGGATCTCGGTATGGCTCTCGATCCCACTCGTCGGCTGCAGTCCTGGTACGTCCCGGTCGGCGACGGCGTCCGGCTGGCGGTCGATGCCTGGCTCCCGATCCAACGGATCGCGGCCGGCGAACGGGTCGGGGCAGTGCTGCGGACCACCCGCTACTACCGCGCCACGCGGTCCGAGATCCCTGGCCCGGAAGGCGATGCCAACCGGGCCGAGGGTGAGTTGTGGAACGGTGCCGGGTTCGCGTTCCTGATCGCCGACGCCCGCGGGACCGGCGCCTCGTTCGGGACCCGGAGCAGTGAGCTCGCGGAACGTGAGATCACCGACTACGACGAGCTGATCACCTGGGTGGCGCAGCAGCCGTGGTCGAACGGCCGGGTCGGAGCCTTCGGTACGTCCTACGAGGGGCAGGCCGCCGAGCTCGTCGCGCGGCACGGCAATCCGCACCTGGTCGCCGTCGCAGCCCTGTTCAGCCCGAACGACCCGTACCGTCAACTGTTCTACCCGGGCGGCGCGGCAACCTCCGGCCGGTACGCGCGGTGGATGGCCGAGAGCCAGCTCAAGGACGGCGTGGCCGGGGCCAGGGAACGGCTGGGCGAGCTGCAGGGAAGACCCGCGGACGAGATCCGGCCACCGACGCCGATCAAGCCCGTCGACGGCCCGGACGGGCCCGCCCTCCTCGCGGCGGCCGTCGCCGAGCACCAGGCCAACGTCGACGTCCACGCGCTGATGGACCGGGTGCCGTTCCGGGACGACCGCGTGCCCGGGCTGGACTGGCTGATCACCACACCGGCGGCCGCCTACCCGAGGATCGGCGCGACCGGCGTGCCGATCTTCGCCCGGGTCGGCTGGGTCGACGGCGCCTTCCTCACCAGCGCCCTGACCCGGTTCACCGCGCTGCCCAACCCGCAGACCGTGGAGATCGGGCCGTGGGGCCACGGCGGCCGCACCTTCGCCGATCCGCTGCGGCCCGACGGCCCGGCCGGCGACGACGAGTTCGCGGCCACGAAGGACCAGAACCGCCGCCTGGTGGAGTTCTTCGCCCGCCACCTCGCCGACGACCCCGCGCCGTCGCCGAGCAGCACGCTGACGTACAGCACCCTGGGCACCGATGAGTGGGAGACCGTCGCGTCCTGGCCACCGGAGGGTGTCGTGGTGCGCCGGCTGTACCCGCACGCCGACGGCGGGCTGACCGGCAGAGCGCCGTCGGAATTGCCCGTCCGCCACCGGGTCGACCCCGAGGCGACGACCGGGCCGCTCAATCGCTGGCTCGCCGGCGAGGTCGGTCGGGGCGCCGCCTACCCCGACCGGGCGAGCGCCGACGAGAGCCTGCTGACCTTCACCTCCGCCCCGCTGCCGGGCGACCTCCAACTGCTCGGCTTCCCGGTCGCCACGCTGCGGCTGGCCACGAACCTCGACGACGGCGTGGTGTACGTCTACCTCGAGGACATCGGGCCGGACGGCACGGTGACCTATCTGACCGAGGGCTGCCTGCGGTTCCTGCACCGCGCCACGGCCGGGACCGCCGATCCCGCCGGCCTCGGCGTACCGCGCGGTTTCGCCCGCGCCGACGGTCTCCCGGTCCGGCCCGGCGAGGACCTCGAGTTGATCATCGAACTGCTGCCGCTCTCGGCGCTCCTCCGGGCCGGCCACCGGCTCCGGATCGCGATCGCCGGCCACGACGCCTCCTGCTTCACGTACCACGGCGGGCCGGGCGAGACGTTCACCCTCACGCTGGGCGAAGACACCCGACTCGATCTGCCGGTACGGAGGCGATGATCATGAGCGACGACGGATTCCTGAACTCACTGCACGCCCGGTTCGCGGCACCGCCCGAGCAGGTGACCGCCTTGATCAGGAAGGCGACCGGGACGGACCCCGAGATGCTCGAGCGGCTCACGGTCGGCGACGAGAACGAGGTCCATCGCGCCACGCTGGCCGGCGGCGCGACGGTCTTCGTCCGGATCCGCAAGCCCGGCGACGGCACCTTCGACTCCGAGGTGTGGGCGATGGAACGGGCGCGCGCGGCCGGCGTCCCGGTACCTCGGATCCTCGCCGTGGAAGGGATGGCGAGCGATACCGGCGAGCGCTCGGCGATGGTGGCCGAACAGGCGCCGGGCCGGCCGCTGGGCGACCTGCTGCCCACCCTCGATCCGGATCGCCGCCGCCAGGTCATGATCAACCTCGGTCGAACGCTGGCCCTGATCCACACCGTCGCGACACGGGGACCGCAGCGCCCGGACCCGACCGGCCACTGGCCGGACCCGGTCGGGGTGCGGCGCGAGCTGATCATGGAACGCGAGCGCCAGCGACCGAGCCTCGCGGCGGCCGGGCTGACGGCCGCCGAGATCGGCGCCGCCCTTGATCACGTACGTCGCTCGCCCGACGTTCCACCCGCCACCGATGCGGTGCTCTGCCACGGTGACCTGCACGATGCGCACGTCTTCGTCGACGACGCGCTGGAGGTACGCGGCGTGATCGACTGGGGCCTCTGGCACGGCGGCAGCCGGATCGGCGATCTCGCGATGACCTCGACCAAGTACGGCGAGCCCGAGTTCGCCGCGCTGCTGGCCGGCTACGGCATCGATCCCGACCCGGAGTTCGAGGAGCGCCTGGCCCAAGCCGTGATCTCGAAGTCGATCCCGCACCTCGCCTGGCACGACGGCATCGGCAACCACCGCGGCCGGGCGCACTACGCCGAGCAGATCCGGTCCGCCCTGGCCCGGCTCTGAACGTCGCGTCTAGTGCCGACCGGCCAGCCCGGTGTACGGTCCCGGAAGCCAGCAGACGGGGAGGAAAGAAACGATGCGACTGCCGTGGACGCTGCACGGACAAGGACGGGCGGTGGCCGCCGACGCGATCGTCCGGCCGGAGGAACGGCTGACCTGGCCGCGCACGATCGGCATCGGCGCCCAGCACGTGGTGGCCATGTTCGGCGCGACGTTCCTGGTCCCGGTGCTGACGGGTTTCCCGCCGAGCACGACACTGTTGTTCTCCGGCATCGGCACGCTGCTGTTCCTGATCATCACCCGGAACAAGCTGCCCAGCTACCTCGGCTCCTCGTTCGCCCTGATCGCGCCGATCACCGCCGCCACCGCCAGCCACGGCCAGTCCTCGGCGCTGCTCGGCGTGGTCGCCGTCGGCCTGCTGTTGTTGATCATCGGTGTGATCGTCCAGCTGGCCGGCACCCGCTGGCTCGACGCCCTGATGCCGCCGGTGGTGGCCGGGGCGATCGTCGCGCTGATCGGCTTCAATCTGGCGCCGGCGGCGAAGAACAACTTCGAGGCGGCGCCGGTCACCGCGTTGATCACCCTGCTGGCGGTGATCATCACCGCCGTGCTGTTCCGCGGGATGCTCGGCCGGTTGTCGATCTTCGTCGGCGTGATCGTCGGCTACCTGGTCGCGGTGGTCCGCGGTGAGGTCGACTTCTCAGCCGTCGCGGCGGCGCCGTGGGTCGGGCTGCCGCACCTGCAGGCGCCGGCCAACCCGTTCGCCGCACCCGGTGTCTGGCTGGTCGTCCCGGCCTTCCTGCCGGTCGTGCTGGCCCTGGTCGCGGAGAACGTCGGGCACGTCCGCGGCGTCGCCCAGCTGACCGATCCGAGTGTCAACAAGCTGACCGGCCGGGCCCTGATCGCGGACGGCCTGGCAACCATGGTCGCCGGCTCCGGCGGCGGCTCGGGGACGACGACGTACGGCGAGAACATCGGCGTGATGGCGGCCACCCGCGTCTACTCGACCGCCGCCTACTGGGTGGCCGGCCTGGTCGCGATCGCGCTCGGCCTGTCACCCAAGCTCGGCGCGGTGATCAACACCGTGCCGGCCGGCGTGCTCGGCGGCGTCACCACCGCCCTGTACGGCTTGATCGGCATCATCGGCGTGAAGATCTGGCTGGACAACAAGGTCGACTTCAGCAAGCCGGCCAACCAGTTCACGGCGGCCGTCGCGTTGATCATCGGCGTCGGTGACTTCACCTTGTCCGGCGGCAACCTCAGCGTCGCCGGCATCGCCCTGGGCAGCATCGCGGCCATCGTCGTCTACCACCTGATGACCTTGATCACCCGGCTCAGGGGAGCGGCAGCAGAGCCCACTCCCTGATCTCCTCGACGGTCGCCACCGGCTCGGGGCGGTCGAAGTACGGGTCGGCCGCGAGCACCGCGTCCAGCTCGGCCCGGTCGGCGAGCTCGTACACCAGCTGTGCACCCTGCTGATCGCTGAACGGGCCGGCCAGCCGGAGCCGGCCGTCGGCGGCGAGGGAGGCGAGGTACTCACGGTGCTTCGGCCGCACCTCCAGCCGGGCGGCTTCGTCACGATCGAACACGAGTCGTACGGCGAAGGTCGTCATGGCGGACAGGTTACTGGGACGACCCGCGCGGCGGACTGTCAGTCCGCTCGGTCAGGATGGCCGGCATGACCACTGAACCACCGAAGCTCGGCCTCGCGTTCGTCCCGACCCTGCCGCCGGAGCGCTTCCGCCCGCTGGCCGCCGCGGCCGAGGACGCGGGGCTGGACGAGCTCTGGATGTGGGAGGACTGCTTCAAGGAGAGCGGCGTGGCCGGCTCCGCGATCGCCCTCGGCGCCACCGAGCGGATCACCGTCGCGCTCGGCCTGATGCCGGCCCCGCTGCGCAACGTCGCCCTCACGGCGATGGAGATCGCCACGCTGGACCGGGCCTTCCCCGGGCGCTTCCTGCCCGGCGTCGGGCACGGCGTGCAGTCGTGGATGGGCCAGGTCGGCGGCCGGGTCGCCTCGCCACTGACCCTGCTCCGGGAGTACGCCCTCGCGCTGCGGGCCCTGCTCGACGGCGAGGAGGTCAGCACCGACGGGCGGTACGTGAAGCTGGACCAGGTCAAGCTCGACTGGCCGCCGCAGCGCCGGGTCCCACTGCTGCTGGGCGGCACCGGCCCCAGGTCGCTGGCCCTGTGCGGTGAGCTGGGCGACGGCACCATGCTCGCCTCTCCCCTGTCGGTCGCCGAGGTGGGCGAGGCGGCACGGGTGATCAAGGAAGCGGCTCCGACGGATGACCATCCCGTCGTCGCGTCGCTGATCGTGACCACCGGCGCCGGCGCCCAGGACCGGCTCGACGCGGAGATGCCCCGCTGGCACCGCGAACCGAGCCCCGAGCTGGGCGTGGCCGGCGACGCGCTGGCGATCGCGGACGGAGTCCGGCAGCTGGCTGCGGTCGGTTGCACGTCGGTGGTGTTCCAGCCGACCGAGGACGAGCCGGACCTGGACGGCCTGGTCCGCTTCCTCGGCCAGGAGGTCAAGCCGCTGCTCTGACCGTTCAGAGCCCGAGCCGGTCCAGATAGTCCAGCAGCGCCCGGGTGGCCACGCCTGCCGCCCGGGACGCCTGCTCGACCTTGGCACGCCGCTCCTCCAGGGCCTCGATCGCCTTCATCCCCGGGGATTGGTCAAGATCACGGACGACCACGGCGATGGCGTCGAAGCCGTACCGGATGTCACGGAGCAGCTTGATCAACTGGAGCTGTTGCAGCAGCCGGTAGTCGTAGCGGCGCCGGCCGGCGACCCGCTGCGCCCTGATCACGCCGCGGGACTCCCAGTAGCGCGCCGCCGAGGTCGTCGTCCCCACCGCCGCGGCGGCCTCGCCGATCCCGACCGTCCGCCCGCGGTAGACCCGGAGGCCGGCCAGTGCCGTGATCCGCCCGCGGGTGCGCCGCAGCGCGTCCAGCGCCTGGGCGACCTGTTCCCGCTGGGCGTGCAGGGACGCGTGCCGCTCGTCGGCCACCGCGAGCGCGGTCGTCGCGTCGCCCCGGTGCGCCGCGGCCAGGGCATCGCAGGCGCGCTGCCAGCCGTACCCGGTGATCATGGTCCGCGCCGTCCGCAGCGCGACCAGGTGCTCGTCGCCGAAGCGGCGGTAACCGTGCGCCGTCCGGTGGGCCGGCGGCAGGAAGCCCAGCCGTTCGTAGTTCCTGATCTGGGACGGCCCGAGCCCGACCGCCCGGCCCAGGTCCACCGGCCGGTAACGTGCTGCGGCTTCTTCGACCACGGATGCAAGGTTAGGCCGGCCCGCAGACAGCAGCCAGCGGGTGAGCCCGCGAAAGCTTGCAGCTGAGTCGAGGAATCTACCTTGACGCCATGACGCCCCAAGCTGACGACGCGGTCGTCGTCGACGAGTTGACCCGGACCTATCGGGTGCCGATCCGGGCCGGCGGGCTGCGGGCCGCCCTCGCCTCGGTGGTGCGGCGCGAGTTCCGTACCGTCGAGGCGGTCACCAGGCTGTCCTTCCGGATCCAGGCCGGCCAGGTGGTCGGGCTGATCGGACCGAACGGCGCCGGCAAGACGACCACCATGAAACTGCTGGCCGGGGTGCTGCAGCCCACCAGCGGCAGCGCCACCGTGCTCGGCTTCCGGCCCGGCCGCCGCGAGCGTGCGTTTCTGGCCTCGATCGCGCTGCTCCGCGGCAGCCAGCCGATCGGCGGCGCGACCGAGCTGACCGTGCAGGACCAGTTCCAGTTCCGCCGGCTGCTGTACGAGATCCCGCGGCCCGACTACGCGGCTCACCTGGCCGAGCTGGAGGAACTGCTCGGACTGGGCGACCTGCTGCACCGGCAGGTCCGGGCGCTCAGCCTCGGCCAGCGGATGCGGGCCGGCCTCGCCCTGGCCCTGCTGCACCGGCCGCGGGTGCTGTTCCTGGACGAGCCGACGATCGGGCTGGATGCGTCCGCGGCGTTGGCGTTCCGCAATTTCGTGGCGCGGTACGCGGCGGCCACCGGGGCCGCGGTGATCTTGACCAGCCACTACCTGGCCGAGGTCGAGGCGCTGTGTTCCCGGATCATCCTGATCGACCGCGGTCGGCTCCGGTTCGACGGCGCGCTGGCGACCCTGGCCCGGGAACTGGCGTCCTGGAAGGAGATCCGGCTCACCCACGATCTGGACCGTCCGGTGTCCTGGCAGCAGTACGGCGACGTGATCAGCGATCAGGACCGTACGGTCTCGCTGCGGGTCGACCGGGACCGGGCCCCGGAGGTGGCGGCCCGGCTGCTGGCCGAGGTGCGGCCGACCGACGTGTCGGTCGTCGACCCGCCGCTCGAGGTCGTCCTGGACCGCTTCTACCGCGAGGACCATCGATCATGAGAATGATCAGGCAGCTGCTCGTCGCGGCCTGGGAGAGCTCGGTTCAGCAGTGGAGCTGGCGCTCGTTCCTGATCACGCTGGTGATCAACCAGGCGATCGGGCCGCTGATCGGGCTGCTGCTCTGGACGGCGGTGATGCCGGACTCGTCGGCGGTCCGCGGCTATTTCTTCGCCGTGCTCGCGGTGCAACTGCTCACGGTCAGCTACGAAGATCACACGCTGAGCAACAGCATCTTCGACGGCACCATCGTCGACGGGTTGCTGCGGCCGCGGCCGGTGATCATCAGTACCGGCGGTGCGAACCTCGGGCTCCGGTTCTGGCACGGGATCTTCGGGCTTCCGGTGCTGCTGCTGGTCGCGATCACCGCCGGCCTGCCATTGCGGCCCGGCGACGTGCTGCTCGCCGTACCGGCCTTGATCTTCGCCGGAATCCTCCGCTTCCTGTTCACGATCATGCTGGCGATGACGGCGTTCTGGACCGACCGGGCGTCCGCGCTGGTGTCCTTCGGTGACGCCGGAATCGCCCTGCTCGGCGGCATCGCCGCGCCGCTCTTCCTGCTGCCGGGACCGATCGCCGAGGCCGGTCGCTGGCTGCCGTTCTGGTCGATGCTCGGGCTGCCCGGCGAGATCGCGGCCGGTGTGCTGACCGGCCCGCAGCTGGTGGCGGGCTACGTCGTTCAGGCCGGCTGGCTGCTGGTCCTGATCATGATGACGGCCCTGGTCTGGCGCCGCGGGCTGCGCGTCTTCACTGCCGTCGGCGCCTGAACGGAGTTCCTGATCATGCGACTGGTCCGGCTCTACGCCCTACTCTTCTCCCTCTCCCTGCGCCGCCAGGTGGCTTACCGTGCCGACCTGGGGTTCGAACTGGTCCGCACGCTGGTCGCGCTGACCGCCTCGCTCGGCGCGCTGCTGGCCGTGTTCACCAGGACGGATCAGCTCGGCGGGTTCACCGTCACCGAGGCGGTCACGCTGCTCGGCACGTTCCAGTTGATCTCCGGGCTCCGGCAAGCACTGGTCGAGCCCAACCTGCGCTTCTACGGCGGTCAGGTCGCGGGCGGCCGGTTCGATGCCGTGCTGACCCAGCCGGCGCCGTCGATCTTCCTGGCCAGCCTCGGCGGCGCGGCACCGATCGCCCTGGCCCAGGCGATGCTCGGCCTGGTCGTCGTCGTGATCACCGCCGGCGCCGGTCCGACGCCGCCGGGTCCGGTCGCGGTCGTCGGCTGGCTGGTCCTGGTGGCAGCCGCGACGGTGATCATGTGGGCCACCCGATGCCTGATCGCGGCCTCGGTCTTCTGGGCGCTCGGGTTCAGCCTCGACGTCGCGTACGACGCCCTCTGGCAGCTCGGCGGCTACCCCACCAGCATGCTCAACCCGCCGCTGCGGCTGCTCACGACGGTCCTCCCGGTCGCCTTCCTGGCCACTGCCCCGGCCGGCGTCCTGGTCGGGACCTGGTCGCCGGCCTGGGTCGGCGCCGGTGCCGCCGTCGCCGCGATCAGCGCGGCCCTCGCCGTGATCGTGTGGAACCGCGGCGTCCGCAACTACGGCAGTGCGACCAGCTGAGGCGGCAGGGGTTGACCGTCCCGCGACCGCGCGGGTACCTTGATCACATCCCCTTCTTTCAGATTCAAAATTAAGGCCTGAAGAAGGGCCCTGCGGTAACCCCAACGAAGAGGTTGGTACGCGCCATGAGAACACGATCATCCCGTCCCCGGCTCCGGACCGTCCTGCTCGCCCTGCTCGGGCTGTCCTTGATCACCACCACCCTGATCGGCCGGCTCCCGGCCGCGTACGCGGCCTCCGCGTACTACGTCTCGCCGACCGGCAACGACAGCAATTCCGGCCTCTCGCCGACGCAGGCGTGGAAGACGATCACCAAGGTCAACGGTGCCGTCTTCTCCGCCGGCAGCAGCGTGGCCTTCCAGGGCGGCGCGACGTTCACCGGCTGCCTGGCCTTCAATCCCACGAACGTGCCGAACTCGTCGGCGACGGCACCGTTCCGCGTCACCTCGTACGGCAGCGGTCAGGCGACGATCACCTCGAACTGCACCGGCACCTACTCGGCCGCCGTGTCCGCCGATCACGTCAACGGGTTCACCGTGGACAACCTCAAGATCGTCAACGGCGGGTCCACGGCCGCCGGCGTGCTGCTGCAGAACCAGCAGGCGACCACGCCGACCCGCGGCCTGACCATCCAGAACTCCAAGATCACCGGCTTCTTCCAGACCGGCACCGAGAGCGTCTTCGGCGGCCAGATCGCGATCCTCGGGTATGCGGTGAACGGCAACAGCGGACCGCTCGCCGGGATCAAGATCATCGACAACCACCTGTACGGCGCCAGCAAGACGTCCAAGGCCGGCGCCGGCATCTACGGCTGGGGTTCCGGGACCAACATCACCGACGTGCTGGTCGAGCGCAACATCGTCGACAACCTCGGCATGGCAGCGAGGACGACCGGTGGCGCGATCACCGCCAACGGCTGGGACGGCGCCGTGATCCAGCACAACCGGGTGCACGACATCGGCGCCAACGTCACCTCGTGCGGCGGCACCAGCGGCATCCTCGCGTACACCTCCAAGAACGTCCAGGTGCGCTTCAACGAGGTGTACGCCGTCGAGCCGGTCCCGAGCCTTCCCGCGGGTTCCTGTGACTGGGACGGGATCGACCTCGACGGCGGCGTGTCCAACTCGGTCGTCGAATACAACTACACCCACGACAACGCCGGCAGCGGGCTGCTCGCGTACGTCGACACCCCGGGCGGGATGGCGTGGGGACCGAACACGTTCCGCTACAACATCTCCCAGAACGACGACCGCCTGAAGGCACAGGGTGGCCTGATGAACGTCGTACCGAAGGCGCCGCCGAACGCGCTGTCGATCTACGGCAACACCTTCTACACCAATGTCGCGCAGACCACGAAGTCGACCGCGAGTGCCTGCTTCTTCTTCGGGTACGCCAGCGGCACCTGGGCGGCCGGTTCGCAGATCAGGACCAACATCTGCGCACTGGAGAACCGTGATCAGTACGGGCGCGCCGGCGAGTTCTCCTACAACCCGAACGGGCACACCGGGATGGCGCTCTCGAACAACCTCTACTGGTCGACCCGGACGGCGACCTGGCGCTGGGGCGGGACGACCTACCCGGACTTCGCGGCCTGGCAGGCCAGCGGCAAGGAGACGAACGCGAAGTGGGGCAATCCGCTGTTCGCCTCCCCCGGCAACGGCGGCAACTGCGTCCCGACGCCGCTGCCGACCGGACCGCAACCCTGCCCCGCCGCCTACCGGCTGCAGTCCGGCTCCCCCGCCCTGGGCGCCGGTGTGCCGATCACCGGCAGCGGCGGCAAGGACTACTACCAGGACCCGCTGGCCAACCCGCCGCACATCGGCGCCGACGGCGGCTAGGAGCGCGGCGAGTTGATCATGAAATCGGCACCCGGGCGTGGTTCCACCGTGCGCGACCTGCGCCGGCAGAACCGGGCCCGGGTGCTGCGCAGCATCGCGCTGGCCGGCGAGACCCAGCGGGCCGCGATCGCGGCCGACTGCGGCCTCTCCACCGCGACGATCACCAACGTGGTCACCGACCTGATCGGGGACGGGCTGGTCCGGGAGACCGGCTCCGTCCCGTCCAACGGCGGCCGGCCGATCGCCCGGCTCTCGGTCCGGCCCGAGGGTGCGTACCTGATCGGCGCGGACATCGGCGAGACCGGCGTGATCGTCGAACTGTTCGACCTGTCACTGACCGCGGTCGCCCAGGTCCGGACCGACCTGCCGAGCAGCACCGCCACGGCCGCCGAGGTCGGCGCGGCACTGACCGACGCGGTGCAGTCGATCCTGGCCGACCGGCCCGAGGTCACCGGCCGGCTGATCGGGATGGGCCTCGGCGTGCCCGGCCTGGTCGAGCAGGTCGACGGCCGGGCCGTCCTGCACGCCCAGAGCGTGGGCTGGCAGCCGGTCGACCTGGCCGAGCTGTGCCCGATCGACAACCTGACCGTGGAGGCCGAGAACGGTGCGACGACGCTGACCATGGCCGAGCGGTGGTTCGGCGCGGCGCGCGGCAGCGACGACTGTGTCGTGGTGCTGATCGGACGCGGCATCGGCGCCGGGATCATCACCGACGGACGGCTGCTGCGCGGCACCGCCGGCAGCGCCGGCGAGCTCGGCCATACCAAGATCACGGTCGGCGGACCGGAGTGCCGGTGCGGCGGCCATGGCTGCCTCGAGGCGTACGTCGGCAGCGGCGGGCTGGTGACGCGCTGGCGCCGGGCGACCCGGCGTACCGCCGCCCGGAGCACCGTGCGGCACCTGTTCAGCGAGGCCGAGGCGGGCAGCCGGAGCGCAGGACGGGTGCTGGACGCCGCGGTGGAGCAGCTCGGCGTCGGCCTGGCCAATCTGGTCAACCTGGTCAACCCGGAGCGGATCGTGGTCGGCGGGCCGACCGGGAGCCTGCTGTTCGCCGCCCGCGGACCGCAGCTGGCCGAGGAGGTCCGCCGGAACGCCCTGCGCCGCCCCGGCGACCAGTGCACCCTGGCCCCGGCCGCGATGGGGGTCGACGCCGTCGCCCTGGGCGCTGCCCTGCTGCCCCTGGAGCGGTTGATCGAGGGGGCCGCGCCTCCACCGGCGGTGCTCGCATGACCTCAGTCGGTTTTGTCCACGCGCAGGCCGGCCGGCTCGTCGACGGGGCCGGAGAGCCCTTGTCCTGGCAGGGAATCGGGCTGGGCAACTGGCTGCTCGCCGAGGGCTACATGTGGCTGCTGTGGGGCGGCCCGCAGTCCGCCCGTGGCATCGAGGCCATGATCGAGTCGCTGGTCGGGCCGGACCGGGCCACGGAGTTCTGGCACGACTTCCGGGACGTCTTCGTGGCCGAGGCCGATGTCGCCGCGATCGCCGCCGCCGGGTTCGATCATGTCCGGCTGCCGATCAACTCCCGGGTCCTCGTCGATGATCACGGGACCCGGATCGAGTCCGGTTGGGCCTTGATCGACCGGCTGGTCGCATGGTGCCGGCGGTACCGGCTCTGGGTTGTGCTCGACCTGCACGGCGCACCGGGCGGGCAGACCGGCACCGAGATCGACGATTCCCCGAACGGCCGGCCGGAGCTGTTCACCGAGCAGCGCTACCGCGACCTCACCGTACGGCTCTGGACCATGATCGCCGAGCGGTACGCCGACGAGCCGGTGATCGCCGGCTACGACCTGCTCAACGAACCGCTGCCCGGCGACGACCAGCACCGGTTCGCCGCCGAACTGGTCGAGCTCTACCGCGACCTGACGGCGGCCATCCGGGCCGTCGACCGGAACCACCTGATCATCTACGAGGGCAGCAACTGGGCCACCAACGTCGATGCGTTCACCGAGGTCTGGGATCCCAACTCCATGATCGCGTTCCACAAGTACTGGTCGCCGCCGGATCGGCCGAGCATCGCGAACTTCCTCGCGGTACGGGAGCGGCTGGGCCTGCCGCTCTATCTCGGCGAGTCCGGCGAGAACACCCTGGAGTGGCTGCAGACCACGTTCCAGCTGGCCTCCGATCATGACATCGGCTGGAACTTCTGGCCCTGGAAGAAGCTCGACACCGAAACCTCGCCCTGCTCCGTGGTGCCGCCGGCCGGCTGGGCCGCGATCACCGGCTGGGTGTCCGGCAAGGCTCCGCAGCCGGACCCCGACACCGCCTGGGCGACGCTGACCGAGCTGCTGGACCGGCTGCGCTACGACCGGTGTGATCACCGCACCGAGGTGATCAACGCCGTGCTGCGCCGGGTCCCGCTGCGGCTGCCGGCGACCGGGTTCAGCTTCCGCAACGGCTCGAGCACCGCGCGCCCGGTTCCGCTGCCGTCCTTCCGATCCGACGAGTCGATCACCGTCCGGGGCGAGCCCGACTTCTCGTACCGGCGTGGCACGGTGGCACCCGAGTTGGTCGTCGTCCTGGACGCCGGCGACTGGGTCGAGTACGAGGTCAACCTGGCAGAGCCGGCCCGGGTCGCGGTGGACGTCGACGGCGACGAATCGCTCGCGCTGGCCCTGGACGGCGCGCCGCTGGTGCGGTCCGGCTCCGGTGGCCGAACGACTACGGCCGCGGCCGCCGGGCGGCACCGGCTGCGACTCACCGCGACCGGCGACGCGACCCGCGTGACGGGACTGACCGTGACCGGTGATCATCGACCCGATTGCCCCGGCCCGACCGCGGCCAAGGCAGACTAGGCGGGTGGCGTCGAACACGATCCCTGAGCCTGAAGGGCAAGGCACCGTCCGGCTTGGCACTTCGACAAGCTCGGTGCGCGATCGGCACCACCTGCTGACCGAACTGGAAGCGCTGGTGCCCGGGGGCGTCAAGGCCCGGGCCACCGACCGGCTGGCGTACGCCCACGACGCCTCGCACTACCTGCTGACGCCCGAGGCCGTCGTGGTGCCCAAGGACGCCGGCCAGTTGGCCGCGCTACTCCGGGCCAGCGCCGCGACCGGCCGGGCGCTCACCTTCCGATCCGGCGGGACCAGCCTGTCCGGGCAGGCGTCCACGGACGCGGTGCTGGTCGACACCCGGCGCAACTTCCGCCGGATCGACGTGCTCGACGACGGGCTGCGGGTCCGGGTGCAGCCGGGCGCGACGGTGCGCCAGGTGAACACCCGGCTGGCCCGGTACGGCCGCAAGCTCGGCCCCGATCCGGCCAGCGAGTCGGCCTGCACGATCGGCGGCGTGGTGGCCAACAACTCCTCCGGGATGTCCTGCGGGATCACCGCGAACACGTACCGGACGCTGGAGTCGGCGGTGCTGATCCTGCCCAGTGGCACCGTGCTCGACACGGCCGCACCGGACGCCGACGAGAAGCTTCGGCTGACCGAGCCGGAGCTCTACCTGGGTCTGGACAAGCTGCGCGACCGGGTCCGGGACAACCCGACCTCGGTCAAGATCATCACCGAGCAGTATTCGATCAAGAACACGATGGGGTACGGGTTGAACTCGTTCCTCGACCATGATCGCCCGGTGGACCTGCTGCTGCACCTTGTGATCGGCAGCGAGGGCACGCTGGCGTTCGTCGCCGAGGCCACCTTCCGGACCGTGCCGGCCCATCCGGCGGTCGGCACCGGGTTGTTGATCTTCGACCGGCTGGCCGACGCGACCCGGGCGCTGCCGGTCCTGGTGGACACCGAACCGGTCAGCATCGAACTGCTGGACGCCACCTCGCTGCGCGTCGCGCAGCGGGACCCGCAGGCCACCGCCGACCTGCTCGGGCTGGCCGTCCATGATCACGCCGCACTGCTGATCGAGTACGCCGAACCGGATGTCGAGGCGCTCCGGGCCCGGACCGAGCTCGGGCTGGCCACGATGGCCGAACTCCCGATCACCGGTTCGGCCGAGCTGAGCTCCGATCCCGGTCGCCGCGGCGATCTCTGGCACATCCGCAAGGGCCTCTACGCGACGATCGCCGGCAACCGGGCGCCCGGTACGACCGCGCTGCTGGAGGACATCGCGGTACCGGTGCCGTCGTTGTTGGCCACCTGCGAGGAGCTGACCGGCCTGTTCCAGCGGCACGGCTACGACGACAGCGTGATCTTCGGCCATGCCCGCGACGGCAACCTGCACTTCATGCTCAGCGAACGGCTCGGCGACCGCGGTCAGCTGCGCCGCTACGAGGACTTCACCGAGGACCTGGTCGATCTGGTGCTGGCCCAGCACGGGACGCTGAAGGCCGAGCACGGCACCGGCCGGATCATGGCACCGTACGTCCGGCGCCAGTTCGGCGACGAGCTCTACCAGGTCATGATCGAGATCAAGCGGCTCTGCGACCCGAAGACGATCTTGAACCCGGGGATCCTGATCAACGACGATCCGCACGCCCACCTGGACCACCTGAAGACGGCGCCGGAGGTTGAGCCCGAGGTCGACCGCTGTGTCGAGTGCGGCTACTGCGAACCGGTCTGCCCGAGCCGCGATCTCACCCTGACCCCGCGGCAGCGGATCGTGCTGCGCCGGGAACTGGCCCGCGCCGAGCAGGAAGGTGATCATGAACTGGCCGCCGAACTGCGCGCCGAGTACGACTACGACGGCCTGGACACCTGCGCCGCCGACGGCATGTGCGGCACCGCCTGCCCGGTGCTGATCGACACGGGTCAGCTGGTCAAGCGGCTGCGTGCCGAACAGGCGCCGGCCGCCGGCCGGACCGGCTGGGGCGCGGCCAGCCGCGGCTGGGACGCCGGGTCGCGGGTCGGCAGCCTCGCCCTGTCGGTCGCCAAGCGTGCCCCGGCGGCCGCGGTGACCCGGGTCAACCAGCTCGGCCGGGCCCTGCTCGGTCCCGAGACCGTGCCGCTCTGGCAGCCCGACCTGCCCGGCGGCGGCCGGGTCCGGCGGCCGCACCCGACCCGGGAGCCGGAGGCGATCTACCTGCCCGCCTGCATCCAGACGATGTTCGGGCCGGAACAGGACTTCGCCGGCGAGAAGGGCATCGGCGTGTCCGAGGCGCTGCTCAACCTGTGCGGCCGGGCCGAGGTCGAGATCGTCGTCCCGGACGGCATCGGCGGCGTCTGCTGTGGCACGCCGTGGAAGTCGAAGGGGTTCCTGTCGGGCTGGGAGGCGATGCGGAAGCGGGTCCGACCGATCGTCGCCGGCGCCTCCGGCACCGCCCGGCTGCCGGTGATCAGCGACGCGTCCTCCTGCTCGGAGGGCTTCCGGACCCTGCTCGACGGCACCGACGCGGTGATCATGGACGCGGTCGACTTCGTCGCCGAGCGCGTGCTGCCGAAGCTGACGATCAACCGCCGGCTCGGCTCGCTGGCCCTGCACCCGACCTGCTCCTCCACCCAGCACGGCGGCAACCCGGCCATGATCATCATCGGGCAGGCGATCGCCGACGAGGTCGTGGTACCGGACGACTGGGCCTGCTGCGGGTTCGCCGGCGACCGCGGCCTGCTGCACCCGGAGCTGACCGCGTCGGCGACGAAGGCCGAGGCGGCCGAGATCGGCGGCCGCCACTTCGACGCGTACGCCTCGGTCAACCGGACCTGCGAGCTCGGGCTCAGCCGGGCCACCGGGCGTCCGTACCGGCATCTGCTGGAGCTGCTCGACGAGGCCACCCGGCCCTGAATTCGGTGGCGGCCGGCTCGCCGGACCTGGTGGGATGCCGAGCGTGGACCTGCAACGCGACTTCGGCCTGACCGTCTCCTCGCTGGAACCGCATCCCGGCGGGTTCGCCAGCGACTGCTGGGTGGCCGACCGGCGCTGGTTCGTGAAGGTGTGGCCGGCCGGCGAACAGCCGGTCGGGCTGCAGCAGTTGAGCGACCTGCGCGCGCTCGGGCTGCCGGTGGTGGAGCCTCTGCGCACCCTGCGGGGCGAGTTGTCCACCCTGACCGGCGACCGGGTCTACGCCGTTTTCCCTTATCGGGAAGGGCGTACGGCGACCTGGGACGACTGGGCCGTGGCCGGCCGGGCGCTCCGCGCGGTGCACCGGGCGCCGGTCCGGGTCAGCCTGCCGCCGGCGGACACGACGGAGCCGGCGATCGACGAGTTGGCGCGGCACCTGGATCACCCGTGGATCGCCGACCGTGCGGCCGAGGTGGCGACGGCGATCGGCCGCCTCGATCAGGTCCGGGCCCGGATCGAGGGCCGGCCGGTCCGCCAGGTCATCTGCCACACCGATTTCCACGGGCTGAACCTGCTGATCGGCAACGACGGCGAGGTGGCGGCGATCCTGGACTGGGACTTCGCCGTGATCGGGCCGCGGGAGTTCGACCTGTGGGTCGCGGCCGACGGCGGTGACCGGCTGGTCGAGTTCCTGGACGCGTACGGGGCCGACGACCTCGACCCGGATCACCTGGAGTTCGCCCTGCTCGCCCGCGGTCTGCGCGACCTGTCGGCCCGGGTCCTGAACGAGACCGATCGCCCCGGCGTCGAGACCTGGGGCTTCGACCGGATCCGGCGGGTGGACCGGGACCTCGAGGTGTTCCGGGCCTACTGCCGGCCTTAGGGAAGTGCGGGGCTGGGTGGAACTGCTCCGGATCGGGAATGGGCGCCGGGCGGAGGCGTTGACGCCCTACATGGAGTCCGACGACGTCTGGGCCCGGCTGCACCCGCTGCTGCGCGGGCGCTGGAGCCCGCTCACCTTCGACCCGGCCCACGAGATCACGGAGGCGGACGTCGAGCTGCTGCTCGAGGCGGCGCGTTGGGCGCCGTCGGCCGGCAACTCCCAGCCCTGGGCCTTCCTCACCGCCCGCCGCGGTGACGCCGCCCACCGGAGGCTGCTCGGTCGGCTGGCGCAGAGCTCCGCGCGGTGGGCGCCCGCGGCGAGCCTGCTGGTGGTCAACCTCAGCCAGCGCTGGGTGCCGGACACCGATTGGCCCTACTCGGACTTCGCGCTGTACGACCTCGGCCAGGCGGTCGCCCATATGACCATCCAGGCGCAGGCCATGGGGCTCGCGGCCCGCCAGTTCCGCGCCTTCGACGCCGACGGCATCGGCGCCGAGTTCGAGGTTCCGCGGCACTGGGAGGTCACCACGATGACCGCCTTCGGCCGCATCCCGGCCGGCGTCGAGCCCCAGGCCGCGCTCGTCCCGGACCAGGTCGGCCGACCCCGCACCCGCCGGAGGGACCTGACCCGACCGACCTAGCGTCACCAGACGTGCCCTGAGCCTGTCGAAGGGCCGAGGGCGGCAACCTTGCCCTTCGACAAGCTCAGGGAGCGGTGTTCGTCAGCCGCGCCACGAAATCCAGCAGCGGCTCGGCGGTGTGCTCCGGGTCCTCGAGTTGCGGCGTGTGGCCGAGGCCGGGCAGCAGGTCGAGGCGGGCACCGGGAACGATCGTGTAGTCGTCGGCCGACGCGGGCAGCCAGCGCCGGTCGTCGGCGCCGAAGATCACCTGCAGCGGCAGCCCGAGTCGGGCCAGCCGGTCCGGCAGCGGCTCCGCGCCGAGGTAGGCCTCGGCGGCCTGCAGGATCGCCGCGAAGGAGCGGAACGTCATCCCGCGCAGATCGTCCACCAGCTCCTGCGGCGGGCGGAAGCCGGGCTTGCTGAACGCCGACTCCATCGCCTGCCGGAGTTGATCATCGGTCAGCGAGTCCCACTGTGCCGGGTCGATCGCCATCGGCGGCGCGGTGTAGGCGTCCAGCCGCGGACCGCTGTTGATCAGGATCAGGCCGCGGACCAGTTCGGGACGTTGCTCGGCGAGTGCGGTGGCGACCGAGCCTCCGGTCGAGTGCCCGACCACGACCGTGCGGGAGACGCCCAGGCGGTCCAGCACCCGGCCGGACCGCCGGCCATGATCGACGATCTCGTACGGAGCTTCGTCGGGTTTGGCCGACCGGCCGTGCCCGAGCAGATCGATCATGATCACCCGGAAGGCCGGGGTGAGCAGCGGCGCCAGCCGGTCGTAGACGTGCAGCGAGGAGGCGGTGCCGTGCAGGAGCAGCAGGACGGGCGCGTCGCGCGGGCCGTCGTCGATCACGTACAGCTCGCCGTCGGGGTCGTTGATGATCATGGTCCGATGATCATCGCCGGTCGGCCCGCGGTCTTGGACGAATGTTCCCCGTCGCTGGCTGGCTGGCTGGTGTCGAACACGTTCCCGGAGCCTGTCGAAGGGCAAGGCCCGGTCCGGTGGCACTTCGACAAGCTCGGTGCGCGTTCGACACCATCCTCCTAGGCGTACTCCTCACCGGCCCAGGCGATGCCGTCGATCGACAGCCACGGCGCCGTCGCGACCGCCGCCGGGGTCAGCCCGGCGAACGCCGCTGCGTCCCGGTGCAGATGCGACTGATCCGCATACCCGCACTCGGCCGCCACCCGGGCGATGTCCTGCCCTGCCGCCAGCCGCCGAGCCGCGCCGTCGAACCGGACCAGCCGGGCGGCCCGCTTCGGAGTCGCCCCGGTCTGGGCCCGGAACCGGCTCCACAACCGCTTCCGGCTCCAGCCGACCTCACCGGCCAGGTCGTCGATCCGGACCTGCCCGCGCCGCCGCAGCATCCGGTCCCAGACCGCCGCCACCTCCGGTTCGACCCGCGTCGGCCGCCGCTCGAGCCGCCGGTGCAGAGCCGCGGTCAGCAGCGCGAACCGATCGGGCCAGCCGGCTGCCGTACCCAGGCGGTCCAGCAGTTCGCTCGCACCCCGGCCCCAGACCTCGGCGAAGCCCGCCACCGAGGCGCCGAGGTCGGCGATGCCGAGGGCGGCCTGCGCCACCGGCGGCGACAGCCGGACCTGCAGGCACTCGACGGCCTGGGCGGTGGCCCGGATCCGGCCCGGCGCGAGGCCGGCGACCAGGCTGCCGGACCGGGATCCACCGCCCGCCTCGGCGATCCGGAGCCGGTCGCCGAGGTCGAGGAACAACGTGACCGCCGGGTACGGCACCAGCTCGACGTCGCGGGCCCGGCCGACGAACCCGGCCATGCCGACCCCGGGGATCCGAGCGGCCGCCGGTGCGGGGACCACGATCTCGCCCACCATGACCGGCGAGTCCGTCCGGGTCGGGTTCATGCCACGAGCGTAGGCCTCCGTGCCGCGGCCAGAACCCGTTCCAGGTGTTCCACGGTGAGCGGACTGCCGAGCAGGCCGGGCAGCTCACGCGCCGCGTGGTCGCGGGCCTTGGCATCGGACCCGCCGAGCGCGATGTTGACCCGGCTCTCGACCCAGGTCAGCCAGCCGGTCACCTTGCCGCTGAACATGCCGAGCTCGAGGTACGGCTCCGCGGCCGCCGTCTCCCGGTAGCCCCGGACCAGGGCCCCGACGGCCGCCTCGGACACCGCCCCGGTCGGGTCGATCCCCCAGTCGCCGAGGAAGGAGCCGAACTCCCAGCTCGGCGGGATCGCGCAGGCGTGGTCCCAGCCGGAGAGCACCAGCTCGCCCCCGGCGCGGCGCTGAAACGTCCCCGGTCCCGGACTGCCATGACTGAGGATGGGCTCCTCGGCCGGGTCCCGGTCGTCGACCACGGTCGAGGCCAGGGCGAGCAGACCGGGCAGCGCCCGTTCGAAGGCCTCGGTCCACGGCGAGCCGGCCGCCCGGGACCGTTCCAGCTGCTGCCGCAGCAGGTCCTCGCCGGCGCGACAGCTGAGCCAGGGGTGCACCGGGCCTGGTGCGGGCAGCCGCAGCGCGTGCAGGGTGCCGACGATCCGGCCGAGCTGGACCGCCGTCTCGGCGGTGACCGGGATCGCGACCTCGGTGCCGGCGGTGAACTCCCGGTGCACCCGCCAGCGCCGGCCGTCGAGTTCGGCGAGTGGCCGGCCGGCCCGGTGCCGGACCGGCTCGGCGGTCGGCACTCCGGCGGCGACGGCGGCCTCGACGAGCCGGAACTCGACCTCGAGGTTGTCGGCCGGGGTGTACTCCAGGTACTCGGTCACCCGCCACCGGCCCCGGTCGGTGACCAGGGCCCAGACCTGACCCGCCCAGCTGAAGGTCAGCGCCTCCATCGGGGCGGTCGGCCGGCCCAGGTCGAACGCCTCGGCCAGTTCGGCGGTCAGCTTCGGGTCCGCGAGCTTCACGTCGGCGCGGCGGCGGTCCACCTCGGCCTTCAGCTCGGGCCAGTCGCGGTAGCCGTACTGGTTCGCGAGCAGGGTCTGCGCACCGCTCAGGGTGAGGTCCGGCTGATGCTCGCGGAGCCCGGCGAACAACTCCTTGGCTTGTTGCCGAAGGTGGTCCAGGCTCGGGCGGTCGGGCAGGGTCTTCACGTCATTCCTCGTCTCTCACCCGGACTCGCACGGGCGATCCACGAGTCGACGCACAACCACGCGACCATGATCAAGAAACGGGTGGCTTCCAGCCTTCCGGCGAGTCTCGGCGCGTCCCGAAGCGCTGAACCCGTTGTATCACAACGATCCGGGCGACACCAGAGGTCAGGCGTCCGTGGACCGGCCGGCCCGCAGCGTCGCCCGGACCAGGGCCGCGGCCAGGCGCGGCAACTCGTCCGGCGCGACCAGGGCGGCCAGCCGGTCGGCCGTCCGGGGCAGCCCGAGCCGTTCCGCCCCGTCGGCCGTCCGGTCGTCGACGAACGGTGCGAGGTCAGGCCAGACGCCCTGCACCTCACGGGCGAAGATCGACGCGCCGGCCGGCCCGATGCCGGGGAACTGCTGCAACCGGTCCAGCAGGTCCGCGGTCCCGGCCGCCTCGTCGCGGAGCCGCCGCAGATCACCCCGGTAACGATCCAGCAGCAGGGTCGCGCCGTCGCCGAGCATGGTCGCGGTCCGCTCGTCGTACCTCCGGTAGTGGCCACGGCCGAGTGCGTCGACGCGCTGCTGCCAGGTCGCGGCCGCCATCCGTTCCGGCGTACGGAAGCCGGCCGCCGACAACTCCCGGGCCGCGGCCACCGCGATCCCCGCATCGATCCGGGCCGACAGCAGCAGTGCCAGGACGAGCAGCCGATACAGCGGCGACGGCTTGTCCCGGAGCGTGATGCCGGCCTCCTCGGCGTAGGTCCGGCCGTGCTCGGCGAGCAACTGCCGGACCGTTGCGTCGTGTGACTCCGCCATGCTGGTACCCCCTTCGGCTCCCCGGCCCCATACCCAGCCGCCCCGCCGTTCGAACCGTCCACGGTCGACCTGTCATGATGGTGCGGCAGGAATAGTGAGCGTTCACGAAAGGTCAGCGTCGAGCCATGGTCATCCCCGTTCCTTCGTACGTCACCGACTACCGGCCCGGCTCCGGACCGCGCCGAGCCCCACGCTCCTGGCTGCACTCCGACGCGCCGCGGCTCAGCCTGAACGGCGACTGGAAGTTCCGGCTCTCACCGACCGCGCGCGTCGACGACGCGGCCGCGGCGCCGGACTTCGACGATCAGGACTGGGACATCCTGCCGGTGCCGTCGCACTGGGTGCTGCACGGCGACGGGGCATACGGCCGGCCGGCGTACACCAACGTCCAGTACCCGTTCCCGATCGACCCGCCGCACGTCCCGGACGAGAACCCGACCGGTGATCATCGGCGCACCTTCACGCTGCCGGACTGGGAGGTCGAGACGATCGTGCTCCGGTTCGACGGCGTCGAGTCGATCTTCAAGGTCTGGTTGAACGGGACCGAGGTCGGCGTCGGCAAGGGCAGCCGACTGGCCACCGAGTTCGACGTCACCGACCTGGTCCGGCCGGGCCAGAACGTGATCATGGTCCGGGTGCACCAGTGGTCCTCGATGTCGTACCTGGAAGATCAGGACCAGTGGTGGCTGCCCGGCATCTTCCGGGACGTGACGCTGCTCGGCCGACCCCGCGGCGGGATCGAGGACGTCTGGCTGCGGACCGCTTATGATCATGAGACCGGCGTCGGCACGGTGACGCCGGAGCTGGTCGCCCACTCGACCGCCTTCCCTGTCACCGTTGAGATCCCTGAGCTCGGAATCGGCCAGATCTACCGCTCGGCCGAGGACCTGGCGCCGATCGTGCTGCCGCAGGTGGAGCCGTGGAGCGCCGAGCGGCCGCGCCGCTACGCCGCGACCGTGCGCGCCACGGCCGAGCAGGTGGAGCTGCAGATCGGCTTCCGTTCGGTACGGATCGACGGCGAGCGCCTGCTCGTGAACGGCCGCCAGGTGATCTTCCACGGCGTGAACCGGCACGAGACCCATCCGGAGCGCGGCCGGGTCTTCGACGAGGACCATGCGCGGGCGGACATGATCACCATGAAGCGGCACAACGTGAACGCGATCCGGACCAGCCACTACCCGCCGCACCCGCGGGTGCTCGAGCTGGCCGACGAGCTCGGCTTCTGGGTGATCGACGAGTGCGACCTGGAGACGCACGGCTTCGGTTATCTCGGCTGGCAAGGGAATCCGAGCGACGACCCGGCTTGGCGGGAGGCCTATCTGGACCGGGTGGCGCGGACCGTCGAACGGGACAAGAACCGGCCGTCGGTGATCATCTGGTCGCTCGGCAACGAGTCCGGCTCCGGGGCCAACCTGGCCGCGATGGCCCAGTGGATCCGATCCCGCGACCCGGAACGCCCGGTGCACTACGAGGGCGACTACACGGGCAGCTACACCGACGTCTACTCACGGATGTATCCCAGCCTGGTCGAGATGGCGTCGATCCTGTCCGACACGGGCGAGATCATGGGCTGCGGCCCGGCCGAGGCGCAGCGGGTCCGTCGGCTGCCGTACCTGCTCTGCGAGTACGTGCACGCGATGGGCAACGGACCGGGCGCGATCGCCGACTACGAAGCGTTCCTGGACGTGTCGCCGCGCTACCACGGCGGCTTCGTCTGGGAGTGGCGTGATCATGGTCTGCTGACCCGGGCCGAGGACGGCACGCCGTACTACGGTTACGGCGGCGACTTCGGCGAGGTCGTCCACGACGGCAACTTCGTGATGGACGGGCTGGTGCTGCCCAACGACCGGCCGAGCCCGGGCCTGGCCGAGTTCGCCGCGGTGAGCCAGCCGCTGCGGTTCCGGCGGGACGGCGCGACCTTGATCATCACCAGCCGCTACCACTCGGCCGATCTGGCCGGCCTGCGGGTGCGCGCGGTGCAGGAGACCGACGGCGAGACGGCAGTCGACATCGAGCTGACGGTGCCCGAGCTGGTCCCGGGCGGCGAGGTCGCCGTCGAGCTCCCGGAGAAGTTGATCACCGCCGACGACGGCGGTGAGGTCTGGCTGAGCGTGCTCGCCGAGCTGGCCGAGGCCACGCCGTGGGCCGACGCCGGGCACGTCGTCGCGCGCGCTCAGTGGCCGCTGTCCGAGCCGGCCACCCCGATGCCGGTGCCGGTCCGGGCGACCGAGTCCGTACCGGCGACGGAGACGGTCGAGCTCGGCCCGGCCGTCTTCGACGCGACCTCCGGGGCGTTGACCTCGCTGCACGGGGTGCCGGTGGCCGGGCCGCGGCTGGAACTGTTCCGCGGGCCGACCGACAACGACCGGAGCAGCAGCCGCGGCTCGTACGAACTCGGCGCCCCGGAGGAGACCCGCGGCGAGGGCACGAAGGGCCCGTCGTCCGCCCAACGGTGGCGCCAGCGCGGCCTCGACCGGCTGGTGCACCGGGTGCTGGCGGTGACCGCGAGCGACACCGGGCTGACGACGCGGGTCCGGGTCAGCGCCGCGAACAGCGGCCGGTTCGTCGACGTCGACTACCTCTGGACGCTGGCGGCCGGCGAGCTGTCGCTGCGGGTCGACCTCACTCCCTCCCAGGGCTGGGACAGCACCTGGCCGCGGGTCGGCGTCCGGTTCGATCTGCCGGCCGACTGCGAGCACGCCGACTGGTTCGGCACCGGACCGCTGGAGTCCTACCCGGACAGCAGGATCGCGGCCCGGGTCGGCCGGTTCAGCGGCTCGGTGGACGAGCTCAACGTGGTCTACTCACGGCCGCAGGAGACCGGACACCGCGCCGAGCTGCGCGACCTGGCGATCGGGACCGGCGATGCGGTCCGGCTCCGGGTGGCGACGCGACCGGACCAGGCCGGGCACCGGCCCGGCTTCACCCTGACCCGGCACACCCCGCAGGACCTGGATCGCGCCGAGCACCCGTACCAACTGCCGACCAACGACGCGATCTATCTGTATGTCGACAATGCGGTGCACGGCCTCGGCTCGCGCTCCTGCGGCATCGACGTCCTGCCCCAGCACGCCCTCTGGCCCGGCGCGCACACCTTCACGCTCACCTTCCCCACCCCCTGACCCACCCCCTGCTCGGCGGGCTGCCGGTTTTTCACGTTGCGTGAAAAACCGGCGCTTTACCAGGGAAGCTTCTCTGGTAAAGCGCCAAGAAATGTGGTGAGGTCAGGCGACCTTCTGCCTGGTGACGTCGATGTACCGGAGCAGGGCGCGGCGGGACGTGCGGAGGGCGTCGATGCGGTCGTCCAGACCCTGGAGTCGTTCCTGCAGGAGGTCGATCAGTTCCGGGCACGGCTCCAGGTCGGGCCCGGTGCCGGTCGCGCACGGGAGCAGGAAGGCGATCTCCTCGGTGGACAGGCCGGCAGCGAGCAGTTGCCGGACCTGCCGCACGGTGGTGACCGCCTCCTCGTCGTACTCGCGATAGCCGTTGCCCCCGCGCACCGGCTCGAGCAGGCCCTGGGCCTCGTAGTACCGCAACTGATGGGTCCGGACACCCGTCCGCCGACTCAATTCACCGATCCGCATGACTCTCCCTTGACCTTCACACCGTTCTCAAGGTTGAGGATACGGGTCATGATCAACACCACCACCCCGGTTTCCGTCATCGGCCTCGGCCTGATGGGCCACGCCCTGGCCGAGACCCTGCTGAACGCAGGCCACCCCACCACCGTCAGGAACCGCACCGCGAGCAAGGCCGACCGGTTGGTCGCTGCCGGCGCCACTCTGGCCCCTTCGGCCGCGGCCGCCGTCAAGGCGAGCCCGCTGGTGATCATCTGCGTCGCCGACCCCACTGCGGTACGGGACGTCCTGGATCAACTGGACGGTTCGCTCGACGGCACGGTCCTGATCAACCTGACCTCGGGCCCGTCGTCGGCCGCGACCGAGATCGCCGACCGGGCCGAACGGCTCGGAGCGGAGTTCCTGGACGGCGCGATCCTGGCGTCGCCGGAGATGATCGGCACCGCCGAGACGACGATCATCTACAGCGGCCCGCGGGCCGGCTTCGACCGGCATGCCGAGACCCTCGGCGCGCTCGGCACCGCCACCCACGTCGGCGAAGATCACCGGCAGGCGGCGCTGCTGGAGATGGCCGGACTGGGCCTGATGTGGGGTGCCCTGAACGGCTACCTGCACGGCGCCGCCCTGATCGGCGCGGCCGGACTCGAGGCTGCGACCTTCGCCCCGCTGGCCGCGACCGCCCTGCGCGCCGTGGCCGACTGGCTGCCCGGGTACGCGAAGCAGATCGACGACGGCGAGTACCCGCCGCTGGACGGGACCCTGGACATCCACCTGGCCGCGATGAACCACCTGCTCAACGAGAGCGAGACCCTCGGGCTCAACCTGGAACTGCCCCGCTACGTCAAGGCGGTCGCCGATCGGGGTGCGGCGGACGGGAAGGGCCCGCTGGGTTACGCCACCCTGGTCGAGCAGTTCAGGAAGCCGGCCTAGATCGGGGACACCGCGCCGGGCAGCAACGGCTCATGGCTTCAGTGCGTGGATCCGTGCCAGCGTCCCCTGGCCCGAAGCGGAGGACTCGATGCCGACCACGCCGACCAGGTTCTTGTTGTCGTCGATCACCTGGTTCAGCATCGCCACGTGCATATCACGGGTGTAGTAGCCGGTTTCGGCTTGGACCAGGCAGCGGCGCCAGTTGTTCTGCGACATCAACCGGCCGGCGTTGGTGACCCACATCAGGTACATGGTGCCCGTGATGTGCTGGTGCTCCGCCGGACACCGGTCATACACCTCGCCAGGGCTCTGCAGCAACAGCAAGCCCTTCGGGTACGTCGAGCTGCCGTTCATCCCGCCGACGTCGAGGTCCCAGGGGTTGCCGTACTCCGCCTGGCCGTTGACGATCACGTCGTAGAAGCCCCGATACACGTCCGGGACGGAATCGACCATGCCCATCGTCTTGTAGTAGCTGAACGGCTGCTTCGAGCCGAAGCCGATGCCGCCGTTCGGATCGCTGCCGTTGTAGGCGCCCGAGACCATGATCATCTGACCCAGGGTTCCACCGCGTAGCTGACTGAGATCCCAGGCCTCGGTGTTGCCGCCGTCCCAGGTGATCGCCAGCCGGCCATTGTTGTCGGTGCCGTCGAAGGTGTACGAACCGTTCCAGGTCTGCGTGACCGAGGCGGTCGCGGTGAAGATCGGACAGCGGGCGACACCGTTGCACGGACCGGCCGACCCGATCTCGGTCTTCACTCCGTCCACGGTCGTGTCGTACTGGGCGAAGCTGCCGGCGACCCGGCCGGTCGTGGCGGTGCTCGGCGTCATCGTGTAGTTCACGTTGCGCACCCACGGGCTGGGGTCGGCGATCCGGCCGAGGTTGGCCGACCAGGCGAGCCGGGTGAGCCCGACGTCGGCGCGTGCCGGCGCGGTCGCCCCGGCGAGGAGGACGAAGATCAACATCAGGAAGGCCGATCCGGACGCGGTGAGACGGACGGCGACTCGGCGGGGAACTCGTGGACTGGGGCAAGGCTTCATGGCTGCTCCGCATCAAGGGACCCGAGACTTGCCGAGATCGTAAGCCGGGACTCACACCACTACAAGACCTACGGACACCCAAAACTCTAATATCAGCGTGGCCGTAATGTCCGAAACTGCGGCCCGGCCCGGTCAGCGTCGGCGGCGCGGCGAGCCGGCCAGGTGTTCGATCCCGGCCAGCAGCAGGGACAGGCCGAATGCGTCGTAGGCGGCCGGGTCGTCGCAGCGGCTGAGCGGCCCGGCCGCCTCGACGATCCGCGGGAAGCGGTCCTCGGGCAGCGATGCGAGGCGGACCCGGAGCCGTCGCTGGTCCTCGGCCGAGATGGTGCCGGCGCGGGACCGGCCGGGCTCGGAGCGGACCAGGCCGAGCACCGTCGTCAGTGCGTGGCTGGACACGTTGGCCGCCTGCTCCGGGGTCAGGCCCGCCTGCCGGAGCACCTCCAGGGCGCTCTCCTGGACCGCGAGCTGGTGCTCGCCGAAGCCCGTCGAACCGGCCAGCAGCTCGGGGGCGGCAGGGTGTCGCCGGAGGACGGCGAGGACCGCCCGGAGCAGTCGCTCGAACCGGGTTCGCCAGCCGCCCCGACCAAGATCACGATCGACCTCGGCGAAGATCCGGTCCGCGACCGCGTCGAGCAGCTCCTCCTTGGTCTTGAAGTGCCAGTAGAGCGCCATCGGCGTCACGTCCAACTCGCGAGCCAGCCGCCGCATGCCGACTGCCCGCGCGCCCTCGGCGTCGGCGACCCGCAGCGCATGGTCGACGATCAGGTCCGGGGTCAGCCGGGACTGGGGCTGGGTGCTCACCACCCGGCCAGCCTACGCCCCTCCTTGGTTCCTATACGGTGTACAGGTACGGTGTACAGCATGATCAACGAAGCTGGAGAGACCTCATGACCGCCGCGCCGACCGCGACCCGGGCCGGGATCGACCCGGGCTACCAGGGCCGTGATCCCGCCACCGCCGCGGCAGCCGGCCTGCTGTCCTGGGCGGAAGCCTCCGAGCGGCTCGCCGCTGCGAAGAACTACTGGGTGGTCACCGCCGCCGCCGACGGCCGGCCCTGTCCCCGGCCGCTCTGGGGGCTCTGGATCGATGACTCGCTGATCTTCACGGTGCTGCGCTCCACCCGTACCGCCAGGAACCTGGCCGCGAATCCGTACGCCAGCGTGCATCTGGAGAGCGCGGAACAGGTCCTGATCATGGAAGGCGTCGTCACCGAGACGGATCCGGGGCAGCTGGCCGCCTTCTTCGAGGCATGGCTGGAGAAGTACGCGGCCGAGGGTGCCGGGGCGAGTGACCCCGACACCCTGGACCGGGTCGTGTACCGGCTCCGGCCCAGGCAGGTGCACGCCTGGACCCTGGGCCGTTTCCCCGGCGACGCGACCCGCTGGACCTTCGCCGACGCCTGATCAGACCGTTCCGGCGTGGGCCGTCAGCCGGGCCGGGGTGTCGTCGTCGAACCCGGCGAAGAAGCCGCACACCTCCTGGACCAGACCCTCCATCGAGGGCGCCGCGAACAAGGTGTCCTGGTAGTGGGTGATGTCGTAGTCGATCGTGCCCATGGCATGGAAGTCCAGCGGCCGGATCGTCATCGAGCGGAACTCCTCGATCTCGCCGTAGCTGGACAGGATGCCGGCACCGTAGGCACGCAGTTCGTCGCCCTCGTACACGACACCGAACTCGATCGTGAACCAGAAGACGTCGGCGACGAACTGCACGCCCGCGTCGGTCTCGGACCGCCGGGCCGCCTCGCCGGCCAGCCGGTTGATCTCCGCGAACTGCGGGTCGGCCAGCAGGTTGCCGTGGCCGATCACCTCGTGGATCAGGTCCGGCTCCGGTGTGTACAGCGGCGCGGATGCGTGCCGAATGTATTGCGTGGAATGGAACTCGCGGTCCGCCAATGCGCCGTAGAACTCCTTCACCGGCACGATGCCGGCGGCCGGCACATAGCGGAACCCGGTCAGCGGCTGCAGCGCCTCGGTGACCTCGGACAGCTGCGGGATGCGATCCTTCGGCAGGTTCAGCCGGTGGGCGGCCTCGCGGAAGGCACGACAGGCGTACTTCTCGTGCTTGATCGCCAACTCGCGCTGGACCGTGCGCCAGACCTCCTGCTCCGCTTCCAGGTAGTCGATGACCGGCGGGCGTTCCCCGGCCGTCCACGTCAAGGCCTGGGCCGCGATCGCGTTGCGCCGTTCCCGGTATGCGGGATCGTTGCGGCCAGGATGGTCAGCGGAAAGGTGGACCGTGACCGTACCGTCCTCCCCGGTGGTGACCGGGGAGTACAACTGTGCTTCCTCGAACATGTTGCCTCCTTCGCCACCCACGGTGCCACCGGCGAAGGCGTCTCGCAATCCGAAACGGCCCCAGTCAGGCCGCGATTCCGGCCAGCACCCGGTTACCGGCGCGGAGACCGGCCCGGGCCGGGTCGAACTGCGGTTGCACGGTTCGCCACCAGGCCGCCGACAGCACCGGCAGGCCGGCGGGCGAATCGAGGACGACGGTACGGATCCGCTCGCTTGCCGCGTCGGACGGCCGGCGACTGCTGCCCCAGGCGGCCAGAAGTTGATCAAGCTCGTCCATGGACCTGCTCCTGTTCCGGTTCCAAGATCATTCTGAGGGTACGTCGAGCCTCCGACAACCGGTAGCGCACGGTCCCGGCCGGGATCTCCAGCGCCGCCGCGACGTCGACCGCGCGCAGCCCGCCGACCGCGATCATGGTCAGCACCACCCGCTGGGTCTCCGGCAGCGTCGCCACCGCCCGGTCCACCGCGGCCAGTCGCTCCCGGCCGATGGCGACCTCGGCGACGTCGCTCGCGGCACCGTCGCCGGCGGCTCTCGGCCGGAGCTCGTCGGCGACCTGCCGGACCGCCGTCCGGCCGGCCGCGGCCGTCCGGTAGGCGTCGACGCTGAGGTTGCGCGCCACGTGGAAGATCCAGCCCCGCTGGGATTCCGGGCCGAGCGCGGCGACCGCGTCGATCCGGCGCCAGAGCCGGAGGAAGGTCTCCTGGGTGAGCTCCTCCGCGACCGTGCGGTCGCCGTGCCGGCCCAGGAACAGCGCCCAGACGCCCTGCCGATGATCATCGTAGAGCCGTTCGAACGCCTGCCGGGTCTCGGCCGGAGCGATCACCCCGCGGAGTCCCCGGTGATCACGATCGTGCCGCCGCCCTCCCGGTTCAGCAGCCGGACCGCGGCCTGCGCGGCCGGCGGCACGGTGATCGTTCCGGTCAGCACGATGTCCGTGACGGCCTTCTTGATCAACTCGTTGTTGATTCCCTCGGCGAAGGTCAGGTGACCTCTCACGATCAGGCTGAGCGGCTCGTCGACCAGGGACAGGAAGTCGGCGTCGTAGGTCTCCTCACCGGTGACGACGCGCGGGTTGTTCCCGCGATACCAGTAGGCCTCCCCGGCCAGCTCCAGCTTCGAGCCGAACCGGTCCCGGCTGTCCCGCGGCGCGATGAGTTCGCCGGACACGATGATCGACTGGTAGCCGACCGCCTCGATCTGCTCGTCGATCAGCACCTCGCCCGAGGCCAGCAGCACGTCGTGCGGGTTCCCGTTCTCGTTGGCGATCATGGCCGCCGACAAGGTCGCATCGCCGGCCACCGACCGCACCTGTGCTCCCTCCTCGTACTGATAGGTCCGCGCGCCGCCGATCAGGTGGGTCAGCCGCCCGCCGAGCGACTCGGAGCCCTTCGGCATCAGGACCATTCCGACCACGGAGATCTGCCGGTAGGTCACCTCCCGGACCGGCTCGGTGATGACCAGCCCGCCGACCACGACCAGCGCGGTGTTCGGCCCGTCCTCCGGTGCGAAGGCGTCGCCGCCGAGGGTGGTCATGCCGGCCTGAATCCGTACCGCAAGATCATCCGGGACCGTGATCGTCGCGCCCACGTTGGCCGGGATCCGCGCCGCCGCGGCGGCCAGCGACTCGCGGACGACCATCGCCCCGGCGTTGATCTGGGTGATCCGGGCCAGGTCCTCCGCATCGCGATAGGACGTCAGGTCCGCGACGGCCCCGTTGATCACTTGCTCCCGTACCTCGGTCTGTTGCTCCGTCATCGGATTCCTCCTGCTGGCTGGTGGCTTGTCACCGAGGAAGACGGACCGGAGCCGGAAACGTTGGGTCGACGCCGGAGCTCGGGCAGCCAGCCGATCAGACCGAGCAGGATCAGCGCGATCACCCAGACCGTCCGCGAGGCCGGTCCGACGACCGGCTGAACGCTCGGCACCGGGTCCGCGACCAGCGGCCGGACCCCCTTGGCCCAGGCGACGAAGGTGTCGCCGATCGGCAGCAGCCCGCCCGCGTACCGCTTGCCGCCGGGCAGTGCCAGCGGCAGTCCGATCAGTTCGCCGACGGCGCCGAGCTCGGCCGCCAGGGCTCGATCACCGTTGTTCTGCGCCGCGCCCAGCGCCACCACGGTCGCGGACAGGCTGACGCCGCCGATCAGCGGGCCGGAATCGACGTCGCCGGCCCCGGAGGCGCCGGCCGGGAACTCCCGGATCGCGGGGATGCCGAGCGGCGTGATCAGGTACGCGTCCCGGAAGCGCCGGTACTGGTCGGCCGCGAAGCCGGCGTCGACGTCGGGCAGAAAGACCAGCGCCACGGTCAGCGAGGTCGCCCGGGCGCCCTCCAGCGGAGTACCGGTGGCCGGGTCGGCGCGGTGCGGCAGCAGCCCGGTGGCCGGATCGAGCCGGTCCCGCACGGCCGTCGGCCAATCCTCGATCGCCGGCGTCACGGAGGCGTCGCCGGTCAGGTCCCGGTAGAGGGCGAGCGAGGCGATCCCGACGGCGGAGTCGCACGGCCAGGCCTGCCCCGGGTAGGACGTCAGGTACGGCGACGGAGCCGCGTCGAAGGCTTCCGCGATCGCCCGCGCCTGCTCGGTGAACTCGGCGTGCAGCGCCGGATCGCGCGGCTCCTGCTGCTGCAGCAGCGCGCCGCGCAGCCAGTTGGTCCAGCCCGCGTAGAAGATCCCGTACGGCAGCGCCTGGTCGGCCCCGAACCGCTCCCGCACCGCCGGTGCCGTGGCCAGGTCGAGCGCCCGCCGGGCCTCCGTGCGGCCGGCCGGGTCGCCGCCGCGGGCGACCTCGTCGACGCGGGCGAGCCCGTACAGGATGAAGGTGAAGAACTCGCCCTCCGGAAACAGGGCCTGAGCCTCCCGCGCCGAGCCGTCGGTGAGCCTGGTCCGCAGGTGATCGAGCTGGCTCGCGACTCCCGGGGCGCGGGTGGCGGCAGTCTCCGGCACGGCCGGAAGGATCAGCCGGAACAGCCCGGCCAAGGCCAGCAGCGACAGCAGCGCCGCGAACCCGCGCCGCAGCACCCGGCCGGGCGGGCGGTCAGCCGGCGACGTCGTAGGCGCGCTGCAGGTAGGCGGCTACCTCGGCCTCGGAGACCCGGAAACTGCGGCCGAACCGGGCCGCCTCGAGCTGGCCGTTGTGGATCAACCGGTAGACCGACATCTTGGACACCCGCATGATGGCGGCCACCTCGGCGACGGTCATGAACTTGACCCCCGACAGGTCGGATGCCGCCGACCTGGCTTTCCCCGGATGCGCGGCTTCAGCCATCGTTCGTCAACCCCAATCTGGTAGGGCTCCGCTGAGACACGGGCCCGCGCCGGCTTCCCCTCCGGCGCACGACTAGTTCTTCCTGTGAGAGTAGTGGCAACTGAGGCGGTTGGGAAAGTAGTCAGCGCAAATTCAGGCGCGACACGCCGACGATATCGTTGACGAGTTGCCCTTCGAAGCTCAGAATTCGGGGTCCAATCCGAGGTCCGGGAAGACCGCGCGACGAGTGGCCAGAATCGCCCGGTCCAGCGCGCTCGCCGGATCGTAGCCGTGCTCGAACCGGGAGAACGACACCTCGGCACCGTCGCTCATCGTCTGCGGCCCCACGTGGTCGGACTCGTCCAGCCAGGCCTGCGGCAGCGGGGTGTCCGGCGGCACCGGCTCGCCGGAGACGATCGCCATCAGATGGGTCCAGGCCCGCGGCACCACCGAGGCGCTCGCGTAGCCGCCGCCACCGGTGGAGATCCAGCGACCGTCGCACAGTTCCGCGGCCAGCTCGGCCAGCGCCAGATAGGACGCCCGCTGCCCGTCCACGCTCAGGTCGAGGTCGGCCAGCGGGTCGCTGCGATGGGTGTCGCAGCCGTGCTGGGTGAGGAGCACCTGCGGCTCGAACGCGCGCAGCACGTCCGGCACCACGGCGTGGAAGGCGCGCAGCCAGTCCCGGTCGTCGGTGCCCGGCGGCAACGCCACGTTGACCGCGGAGCCAGGCGCGTCCGGGCCACCGGTCTCGGTCGGGAAGCCGGTGCCCGGGAACAGGCAGGTCGGACTCTGGTGCAGGCTGATCGTCGTCACCCGCGGGTCGTCGTAGAAGATCGTCTGGACGCCGTCGCCGTGGTGGACGTCGACGTCAACGTACCCGATCCGTTCACAGCCGTGGTCGAGCAGCCAGCGGATCGCGGCCGCCACGTCGTTGTAGACGCAGAAGCCGCTGGCGCTGGCCGGCATCGCGTGGTGCAGGCCGCCGCTGATGTTGCAGGACCGCCGGACAGCGCCGGTCCAGACCGCCTCGGCGGCGGTGACGCTCGCGGTGAGCACCAGACCGGCGATGTCGTGCATCTGCGGGAAGATCGGGTTGTCCGTCGTGCCGAGCCCATAGTGGGCGTCCGGGCGGCCGGACTTCACCGCTTCGACGTAGTCCGGGGTGTGAACGGTCGCGATCAGCGACTCGTCCAGGGGAGGCGGCGCGACCACCTCCAGCCGATCGAGGACTCCGAGCTGACGGGCCAGCGAGATGGCTCCGCGGACCCGGCCGGGCCCCATCGGATGATGCGGCCCGAAGTCGTACCGGGTCAGCTCTTCGCCGTAGATCAGCCGTGCATTCACCCAGCGCCCCCATGATCATTCCCGCTCTGATCATGATCTTGCGCCGCTGCGGCGCGCGCCGCCTCGGCAAGATCACGACTGCGATCCCGGGCGGCCTCCATCGCGCTCATGAACGCGGCCCGCACCCGGTGCTGCTCCAGCTCGCGGATCGCCGCGGCCGTGGTCCCGCCCGGCGACGTAACCCGCTCGCGGAGCACCGTCGGATGCTCGCCGGTCTCCCGGAGCAGCTTCGCCGAGCCGAGCATCGTCTGCACCACGAGCTCGGTCGCGGTGTCCCGCGGCAGCCCGAGGTGGACGCCGGCCTCGATCATCGCCTCGACGACGAAGAACAGGTAGGCCGGGCCGGTGCCGGAGATCGCGGTGACGGCGTCCTGATACTTCTCCGGTACGACGAGCACCCGGCCCGTCGCCGCCAGGATCGCACTGACCCGCTGCACATGATCATCACCGGCGTGCCGGCCGGCGGAGATCGTCGCCATTCCCTCGTCCACCTGGGCCGGCGTGTTCGGCATCACCCGGACCACCGGCACCCCGGCCGGCAGCAGGTCCTCGATCAAGATCGTTTCGACGCCGGCGGCCAGCGAGACGATCAAGGTGTCCGACCGCACCGACGGGCCGATCTCGGTCAGCAGGTCCCGCATGTCCTGCGGCTTCACCACCATCAGCACGGTGTCCGCCTCGGCGACCGCGTCGACGTTGGTCAGCATCCGTATCCCGTACCGGTCCTTGAGCTCGGCCTCCCGGGCCGGCCGCCGGTCGGTCGCCACGATCCGGCTCACATCCCAGCCGGCGCGGAGCAGCCCGGAGAGTACGGTCTCCCCCATCACCCCCGCGCCGAGAATGGCGAGCCGATCATGATCAGCCATGGACCAGCTGCTCCTGTACGAGCTCGGCGATCTGGACGGCGTTGAGCGCGGCACCCTTGCGCAGGTTGTCGTTGCTGACGAAGAAGACCAGGCCCTTGCCGGCCGGGGCCGACTGGTCGGCCCGGATCCGGCCGACGTAGCTCGGGTCCTGCCCGGCCGCGTCGAGCGGGGTCGGCACGTCGAGCAGCGAGACGCCGGGCGCCTGGGCGAGCAGCGCGGTCGCCTGCTCCGGCGACAGGTCCTCGGAGAACTCGGCGTGGATCGCCAGCGAGTGGCCGGTGAACACCGGCACCCGGACGCAGGTGCCGGCCACCAGCAGGTCCGGCAGGTGCAGGATCTTCCGCGACTCGTTGCGGAGCTTCTGCTCCTCGTCGGTCTCACCGGAGCCGTCGTCGACCAGCGAGCCGGCCAGCGGCAGCACGTTGAACGCGATCGGCTTGGAGTACACCTCGGGGGCGGGCAGCTCGACCGCGCGACCGTCGAAGGCGAGCGCCGCGGCCTGGTCGGCCACCGCCCGGACCTGCCGGTCGAGCTCGGCCACGCCGGCACCGCCGGAGCCCGACGTCGCCTGGAACGTGGCGATCTGCAGCCGGACCAGTCCGGCCGCGCGGTTCAGCGGCGCGAGCACCGGCATCGCGGCCATCGTCGTGCAGTTGGGGTTGGCGATGATCCCCTTCGGCGGCTTCCGCGCGTCGTCCGGGTTGACCTCGGCGACGACCAGCGGCACCTCGGGATCCATCCGCCAGGCCGACGAGTTGTCGATCACGATCGCGCCGGCCTCGGCGACCTTCGGCGCGGTGGCCTTGGAAGCGTGCTTACCGGCGGAGAAGAGCGCCAGGTCCAGCCCGGTGAAGTCGGCGGTCTCCGTGTCCTCGACCTCCACCTCTCCGCCGGCCCACGGCAGCTTGGTCCCGGCCGAACGGGCCGAGGCGAAGAACCTGATCTCCGAGACATCGAACCGGCGCTCGGCGAGCAGCGTGCGCATCACGCCGCCCACCTGTCCGGTCGCTCCGAATACACCAACACGCATGCCGACAGCCTACGGGCGGGCGCGCTCGTCGAGAAAAACCTGTCCGCATCGAGGAAGGCGGCCGTCGGGCAAGATGGTCCCGTGACCGCGCCCACCTCCGAGACCGCGCTCGCCGGCCCGGCTCCGACACGTCGGTACGGCCTCGAGATCATCCTGCTGCTGGCGCTGTCCCTGGGCCGCTCGGCGATCTATTCGATCTTGGCGATCGTGGACCGGCTGACCCGGCCGGAGGCGCTGAACCAGCAGACCTCGACGCTGAATCCTTCGGTGGTGCCGGACCGGCCCTGGCTCGACCTGACCTACCAGCTGGCCGCGGTCGGGTTCGGCGTGGTGCCGGCCCTGCTGGCGCTGTATCTGCTGAACCGCGGCCCGGGCGACGGCCCGCGGACGATCGGCTTCGACCACCGGCGGCCCGGCTTCGACGCCTGGTTCGGCACCGTGATCGCGGCCGGCATCGGGATCCCCGGGCTCGGGCTGTATCTGGCCGCCCGGGCGCTCGGGATCAACACCCAGGTGCAGGCCTCCGCGCTGACCGACCAGTGGTGGACGATCCCGATCTTGATCCTGTCCGCGGCCGAGAACTCGATCGTCGAGGAGGTGATCATGATCGGCTACCTGTTCACCCGGTTCCGTCAGCTCAACTGGCCGGTGATCGCGATCTTGTTCACCAGTGCCGTCGTGCGAGGCTCGTACCATCTCTATCAGGGTTTCGGCGGCTTCATCGGCAACCTGATCATGGGCCTGGTGTTCGGCCTGATCTATCTGAAATGGAAGCGGGTCGGTCCGCTCGTCGTCGCCCACCTGCTGCTCGACATCGTGGCTTTCGTCGGCTACTCCCTGGTCGCGCCGTACGTGGACTGGCTGTGATCATGGTCGGCGCTCCGGTGATCAACAACGACCGTGCGGACCGTGGTGTAGGCTGACGGGTAACCGCGGTAACGCTGAGTCGTGCTCCGACAGCCGATCCCACCACGTCACCGCTCATCGCCGGCAGCCGCCTGCAGGACCCGCCGCTTGGACGCGGACCCCGAAGCCGAACACCTCTGGCGACGCGGCGAAGCTCGTAAGGCCCACCCGAGCAACAAAGGCCGAGCTACCCGTCCGCTCGCCCGGGGCTCGGCTCTCCGGTCGCGATTCAGGTCGAAACTCGGCCGTTTGGGATTCGGCACCTAGGCTGGGGGCAACACCGGTTCGGCGCCACCGCCGGACGTAGCCGTTGAGGGCAACCTGGGACACACGGTCTCGCCTCGATCAAGCGGGTGAATCTCCGACCTCGAGCAAGGACCGATGACCACTCTTACCCACACCGTCACCGATCGCCCTGAGAGTTCCCATCACTCGCTGATTCAGGCGATCCAAGAGGCCGGGCTGTTGAAGCGAACCCCGGGCTTCTACATCACGCTGCTCGCCATCCTGTGCGGCTGCACCGCGGTCGCCGTGACGGGCGGTGCACTGCTCGGTTCGTCCTGGTTCCAGCTGCTGGTCGCAGCCGGACTCGGCGTGATCTTCACCCAGTTCGCGTTCTTCGCCCACGAGGCCGCGCACCGTCAGGTGTTCGCTTCCGCGCGGAAGAATGATCTTGCCGGTCTGTTGATCGGCACCGGCATCGTCGGCATCAGCTATTCCTGGTGGCAGTCGAAGCACAGTCGGCACCATGCCAATCCGAACAAGATCGGTCGCGATCCCGACATCGACATCGACATCCTGTCCTTCGATGAGGAGCACGCCCGCGCCAAGCGCGGCGTCTGGGCCGCGATCACCCGCAAGCAGGGCTACCTGTTCTTCCCGCTGCTGCTGCTCACCGGCCTCGGCCTGCACGTCGACTCGGTGAAGAGCGCGTTCAGCCGCTCCGGACGTGCGACGACCCTCGAACGGATCCTGATCGTGCTCCGGCTGACGCTCTTTCCCGCCATCGTGATCTTGCTGCTCGGACCCGGCATGGGCGCGGCGTTCCTGGGCGTCCAGGTAGCGGTGTTCGGGTTCTACATGGGCATGTCGTTCGCCCCGAACCACAAGGGGATGCCGATCATCTCGGCCAAGAGCAAACTGGACTTCGTCCGCAAGCAGGTGCTCACCTCGCGCAACATCCGCGGCTGGGGGACCACGGTCCTGATGGGCGGGCTCAATTACCAGATCGAGCACCATCTCTTCCCGAGCATGCCGCGACCCCACCTGCGTCGCGCGGCGGCCATCGTCCGCGAACACTGCCAACGGGTCAAGATTCCCTACATCGAGACGAGCCTGCCCGCCTCGTACGCGCGGATCGTCGACTATCTCAACCGCGTCGGCCTGCACGCCCGCGATCCGTTCGACTGCCCGGCCGCCCGCAACCTCGCCTGACCATCCGCCGTAGGATCCGGGCCATGGCCCAAGTCGTCGTGTACGGGCATCGGGAGCCGCTCTCCCGGCGCCGCGCCGCACTGTCCGACGCCGTCCACGGTGCCGTCATGGCGGCGCTCGACTATCCGGCCGAGAAGCGGTTCCACCGCTTCGTGGGGCTGGACGCCGAGGACTTCGTCCATCCCGCCGATCGCGGTGAGGACTACGTGATCATCGAGATCTCCCTGTTCACCGGGCGTTCCGACGACGCGAAGCGGCGGCTGATCGCCGAACTGTTCGCGCGGATCGAGCGCGACGCCGGCATCCCGCCGCACAGCGTGGAGATCACCCTGACCGAGACTCCGAAGGTCAATTGGGGCATCCGCGGCCGGAACGCCGCCGACCTCGACCTCGGCTACCGGGTCGAGGTCTGACCGTGATCCCTCCGCCGGACCAGCCCGTCGCGTCCGGCTGGGCTTGGGTGTGAAGGATTCAGGGTCAGGACGCCAAGGCCCGTTCGATGGCTTCGAGGGTCCGGGTCAGCAGGGTCACCGACGCACGCCAGTCCGAGCCGCGGTGCAGCGCATGGTCGGCACCGTCGAGTTCGAGCACGGTCCCTCGCAGCGCCCGGGCGGCGGCAGAATCCCAGACCTTGTCGGCGGTGCCGCCGACCGCGAGCGAGGGCGGGCCGGGGATGGTCAGCGCTTCCCGCACCGCCGGGTCGGTGAGCAGCGGGGTCAGCCAGACGCCGGCATGGCCCCTCCGGGTGGCCCAGGGCGCCGCCAGGGTGCCCAGCGACTTGGCGATCACCACGGTCCGGCCGGCCTGCGGCGCGGTCGCGTCCAGCAGTTCCGCGCCCTGCTCGACGAACTCGACGCGGGTCCCGGCGGTCACGTCGTCGGTCCGCCAGCGCATCGTGGTCACCTGCCAGCCGGCCGACGCGGCGACCTGACAGGCCCAGTAGAGGATCGGAGCGTCGACCGGGTAGTAGCCGCCGGCAGCACCAGGGCCCGGCCGACCGGCTCGGTCTCGGTGTCCCAGACGGTCACCTGGTACGGGTCCACGGCGACCTCCTCAGTTCTTGCTGACCAGACTCCGGGCGAAGAAGCTCATGTTCGCCGGGCGCTCGGCGAGCCGGCGGACCAGGTAGCCGTACCAGTCGTTGCCGTACGGAAGGTAGACCCGGACCTGGTGGCCCAGGTTGACCAGCCGCTGCTGCTCGGTCGGCCGGATCCCGTACAGCATCTGCAGTTCGTAGCTGTCCACCGGGCGCACGTTGTCCCGGGCCAGCTTGAGCGCGATCTCGATCAGCCGTGGGTCGTGCGTCGCCAGCATCGGGTAGCCGGGACCGGCCAGCAGGATCTTCAGGCAGCGGACATAGGCCCGGTCCACCTCGTGCGGATCGGTGAACGCCACGCTCTCCGGCTCGTTGTAGGCGCCCTTGCAGAGCCGCACCCGGGAGCCCTCGACGGCGAGATCGCGGCAGTCGCCCTCGGTCCGGTACAGGTAGGCCTGCAGCACCGCCCCCGTCCGCGGGAAGTCGCGGCGCAGTTCGCGCAGCACCGCGAGCGTGGAGTCGGTGGTCGTGTGGTCCTCGGCGTCCAGGGTGACGGTCGTGCCCGCGGTCTCGGCGGCGGCGCAGATCGTGTGCGCGTGCTCCAGCGCGATCTTCTCGCCGTCCGGCAGCTGCTGCCCGAGCGCCGACAGCTTCACCGACACCTCGGCCGCGCCCGTCAGCTCGGCCTCGCGGAGCCGGCCCAGCAGATCGACGTACGCGAGCGCGACGGTGTCCGCCTGCGCCCGTGACGTGGTGTCCTCACCGAGATGATCGATGGTGATCTTGAGCCCGGCACCGGCCAACTGGCGGGTCGCCGCGACGGCCTGGTCGACCGTCTCCCCGGCCACGAACCTGGCCACCACGTCGGACGTCACCGGAAGCCGGGTGACCAGATTCTTGATCCCCTGGCTGCGAGACATTCCGAGCAGAGCGCGACGCAGCATCCCGACCTCCATCCATGATCACGTACCCCGCCGGACAGCAGGACCGGCGCGCTCGGAAGCCTAATGCCGCAGCCCCGCGCCCGTGAAAATTCCGCCGACCAGTCACAAAAGCAGCGGTTTTTGCGGCGTGTCGCTGCGGAAATGACCGGTCAGTGCGAAGGGCCTCAGCCGACGTTCGCGACGCCGCCGCTGTTGACCACGAAGTCGGCCGGGCGGGCCAGGTGGCTGCGGGCGAAGGCCAGCGACTCGGCGAGATCGAGCTCCCGCTTGGCCCGGGTCTCGCTCTTGCGGGAGTTGATCTCCAGCACCACGTGGCCGGTGAAGCCGCGCCGCGCCAGGTGGTTCAGCACCTCGGCGGCGCGCTGGTCGCCGCGGCCCGGGACCAGGTGCTCGTCCTTCATCGACCCGTTGCCGTCGGTCAGGTGGACGTGCCGGAGCCGGTCGCCCCAGGCCTCGACCAGGTCCACCGACTGCTGCCCGGCCGTCGAGGCGTGGGACAGGTCGAGGGTGAGGTGCTCGTAGTCGAAGTTGGTCGGGTCCCAGCCCGGCAGGTACGCCTTCAGCTCGCCGCCCGGGGTCCGCCAGGGATACATGTTCTCGACACAGAACTTGATCCCGGTCGCGTCGTTCAGCCGCTGGATGCCTTCGGCGAAGTTCCGCCCGTACTCGCGCTGCCAGCGGAACGGCGGGTGCACCACCACGACCTCGGCGTCCAGCCGGTGCGCGGCCTCGGCGGACCGCTCCAGCTTGGCCCAGGGATCAGTGCCCCAGACCCGCTGCGTGATCAACAAGCAGGGCGCATGGATCGCCAGCACCGGCACCCCGTGGTAGTCGCGCAGCTTCTCCACCGCGTCGATGTCGGCGGCGACCGGGTCGATCCCGACCATCACCTCGACGCCGTCGTAGCCCAGCCGATGAGCCAGTTCGAAGGCGCTCGAGGTGGTCTCGGGATAGACCGAAGCGGTCGACAAAGCGACCTTCGCGGTCGTGGCCCGGGCCGCAGTCCCCGGGGCGCTCTCGATATCCGGCACGACAATCAGCGTACGCGATCTTGACCTCACTGCGCGCCTGCTCATTCGGGAGGGAGGTCGGCCGGGCGTAGGCTGCCGCCGTGCCGGAAGTTCTGCTCCCCTTTCCTCGTGCCTTCGCCGAGTTCACCAACCCCGAAGACGCCGACGAGGTGTTCCGCTGCGACCTGACCTGGTTGACGTCGCGCTACACCTGCATCTTCGGCCGCGGCTGCAAGGGAATCTACGCCGACCGGCCGAACGACGGCTGCTGCACTTTGGGCGCCCATTTCGCCGATGACGACGACGAGAAGCGGGTACGGAAAGCGGTCAAGCAGCTGACCCCGGAGCTGTGGCAGAACCACAAGGAGGGGCGCAAGCGAGGCTGGGTCGAACTGGAGGACGAGGAGACGGTCAGCCCGGGCGAGAAGCCGGGCCGCAAGACCCGGGTCTTCAACGGCGGCTGCATCTTCCTCAACGAACCGGGCTTCCCCGGCGGCGAGGGCTGCGCGCTGCACCACCTCGCGGTCGGCCAGGGCCGGGACTTCCTGGAGACCAAGCCGGACGTCTGCTGGCAGCTGCCGATCCGGCGCCAGTTCCGTACCGTGCAGCGGGCGGACGACACCAGCTACACCGAGATCTCCATCGGTGAGTACAGCCGCGACGGCTGGGGTCCGGGCGGGCACGACCTGGACTGGTACTGCACCGCCAACACCGAGGCGCACGTCGGCAAGGAGCCGGTCTATCGGTCCAACCGGCCGGAACTGGTCGCGCTGATGGGTCAGGCCGCCTACGACATCCTGGTCGAGCTGTGCGCCGACTTCGAGGCCAGGCCGGGACGGGCGATGCGGCATGCGGCGGACCCGGTCGCGCCGGCCCCGAACACGAAGGCTGCGGCCAAGAAGGCCCGTACCGCACGGGCCTGAGGCCCTCCGTGTGACCCCGGTCTCGGACCGGCCGGGCGGCTTGGTCAGAATGGCCCCTATGCGTCTGGATCATCTCTCGTTCGCCGCCGGGCCCGACGGACTCATGGGAACGACGGAGCAGCTGAGCCGGCAACTGGGGGCCGAGTTCCACGACGGCGGTTTCCATCCTCGGTTCGGCACCCGCAACCAGATCCTCCCGCTGGCCGACGGCCTCTACCTCGAGGTGGTCGAGGCCCTGGAGCACCCGGCCGCCGAGAAGGCGCCGTTCGGCCAGGCCGTCCGGGCCCGGTCCGAGATGGGCGGCGGCTGGCTCGGCTGGGTGGTCGCGGTCGACGACCTGGCCCTGATCGAGGCGCGGCTGGGCCGGAAGTCGGTGCCGGGCAACCGGCGGCTGCCCGAGGGCGAGGAGCTGCAGTGGCAGCAGATCGGGATCAAAGGCCTGCAGGCCGACCCGCAGCTGCCGTTCTTCATCAAGTGGCTGAGCGACGCCGAGTCGCACCCGTCGGTCGGCGGCGGCGACATCCGGCTGGTCAAGCTGGAGATCGCCGGCGACCCGCACCGGGTGGACGAGTGGCTCGGCGGCAAGGCCGACCAGGTGGTCGACGGACTGGAGATCGCCTGGAACGCGCCGAACGGACAGCCGGGGATCGATGCCGTCACGTTCCACACCCCGGCCGGTCCGGTCCGGATCTGATCATGGTCGGTTCCCGGTCATGAGCCAGTTCGTGCGGCCGGAGTTGGCGGCGCTGCCGGCGTACGTGCCCGGCAAGCCGGCCCCGGTCGGGCCCGGCGGCGTCTCGTACAAGCTGTCCAGCAACGAGAATCCGTACCCGCCGTTGCCGGGTGTGCTGGCCGCGGTCGAGCTGGCCTGCAACGGGATGAACCGCTACCCGGACATGGGCAACACCGCGGTGATCGCCGCGACCGCGGCCCGGCTCGGCGTCGACGAAGATCGACTCGCGTTCGGCACCGGCTCATCAGGCGTGCTGTATCACCTGATCCAAGCGACCTGTACGGCCGGCGACGAGGTGATCATCGCCTGGCGCAGCTTCGAGGCGTACCCGATCGCGATCAAGCTGGCCGGCGCGACGCCGATCATGGTCCCGCTCGGCCCGGGCACCGTCCATGATCTCGACGCGATGCTCGCCGCGATCACGCCGAGGACGAAGATGATCATCCTCTGTACGCCGAACAACCCGACCGGCCCGGCCCTCTCCCACGACGAGGTGGCCGGGTTCGTCGAGGCGGTCGGCGACCGCGCCCTGGTGGTCGTGGACGAGGCCTACGTCGAGTTCGCCGCCACTCCGCCGCGAACGCTGGAGTTGATCAAGGACGGCGCACCGGTCGTCTCGTTGCGCACCTTCTCCAAGGCGTACGGCCTGGCCGGCTTCCGGGTCGGCTACGGCATCGCCGACCCGGCCGTCGCCGCCGCCGTCCGCAAGACCGCGATTCCGTTCGGCGTCTCGCTGCCGGCCCAGGCCGCCGTGATCGCCTCCCTGGAGGCGGAGAAGGAACTGCTGGACCGGGTCCGCTTGATCATCGAGCGCCGGGACCTGCTCGCCGCGAGGCTCCGCGACCTCGGCCACCAGGTCCCGGACAGCCAGGCCAACTTCGTCTGGCTCCCGCTCGGCGCCCGGACCGCCGCGGCGGTCGACACCTTCAGCAGGGCCGGCCTGATGGTCCGCGGCTACGGCGACGACGGCCTCCGGATCACCGTCGGCGAGCCGGAAGCCTGCGACCTGGCCGTCGAAGTCGCCGCCTCCCTGTTCTGACGCCGGCCAGGGCCTGCGCTGGACAAATCTGCAAGGCAACGCCTCTCCAGAGCCGATTCGGCAAGATCAGGCCGTTGCCTTGCAGATTTGTGGCACGTCCTACCCGAGGACGCGGGCGCAGAGGTCGGCCACTTCGGCGAGCGGGGCGTCCAGCGGGTCGGCGTCAGGAGTGGCGGCGCTGGTCAGGCAGCTGATCAGCACCGGGTCGCCGGACGGGGTCCAGGCGACGCCGACGTCGTTGCGGGTGCCGTACTCGCCGGTGCCGGTCTTGTCGGCGATCCGCCAGCCGGGCGGCAGGCCCTTGCGGAGCGTGTTGTTGCCGGTCCGGTTGCCGAGCATCCAGTCGACCAGCCGGCGGCGGCCGGGCGCGGGCAGGCCGTTGCCGACCAGCAGCCGGGCGTAGGTCCGGCCGATCGACCGCGGGGTTGTGGTGTCGATCAGCTGTCCGGGCTGCCAGGCGTTGAGCTGCGGCTCCCAGCGGGTGAGGCCGGTCTCCTCGTCGCCGAGGTCGCGGGCCAGCCGGGTGATCGCCGTCGGGCCACCGATCAGCTGGAGCAGCCAGTTGCCGCCGGCGTTGTCGCTGTCGCGCAGGGTCACCTCGCAGATCTCGGCGTTCGTCGGCACGTAGCCCTGCTCCTGCCACTCCTGCAGCCGGACCGCGTACCCGGCGCCGGCGACCAGCGACGGCGGATAGTGGGCGCGGCGGTCCAGCACCTTGCGGTCCGGTGTGATCAGGTCGCCGCGGAGCACGGCGGCGACGGCGAGCGTCTTGAACGTCGAGCACATCACGAACCGTTCGCCGTCGCGATGGGTGAGCCGGCGCCCGGTGCGCAGATTCCTGGCGTACAAGCCGATCCGGCGGTCGTGGGCCGCTTCGATCCTGGCCAGCGGCCCGGCTTCGGCGTACGCGGTGCCGGTGACGGCGCCGAGCGCCAGCGCGGCTCCGCCGGCCAGGGCGACCCGACGGGTCAGGGTGTGGTCCATGATCAACTCCCTCAGCCCAGCCGATCGGCGCAGTACGCGAACGCCTCGGTCAGCGGCTCGTCCTTCCGGGTCGCCTCCGGGTCGTCGGCCCGGGTCAGGCAGCTGACCAGGATCGGGTCCTTGCGTTCGTTCCAGGCGATCCCGACGTCGTTGCGGGTCGCGTAGCTGCCCGAGCCGGTCTTGTCGGCGAGCAGCCAGCCCTCCGGCAACCCCTTGCGGAACGGGGGATTCGCGCGGTTGCCGAGCAGCCAGCCGGTGATCGTCTCCCGCTCCCGGGGCCGCAGGGCGCGACCGAGAATGATCTTGGTGTAGCTGGTGCCGAGTGCCCGCGGGGTCGAGGTGTCGAGCTCCTGTCCGGGCTCGTACTCGCTCATGTCCGGCTCCCAGCGGTCCAGCCGGGTCACCTCGTCACCGAGATCACGGACGAAACGGGTCACCGCCGCCGGGCCGCCGATCGCCTGGACGACGAGGTTGGCGGCGCCGTTGTCGCTGTCCCGGACGGCCACCTCACAGACCTCGGCGAAGGTCGGCACGTAGCCCTCGGCGAACCACTTCCGGGTGTACGGGGCCCAGACGTCACCGGCGACGAGCGACGGCGGATAGTGCACCGGGCGCCGCTGGGCCTGGCGGTCCGGCGTGACCAGCCGGCCGTCCAGCGCGGCCGAGACGGCGAGCGTCTTGAACGTCGAGCAGAGCGCGAAGCGCTCGTCGGGCCGGTGGGTGATCTCCTGGCCGGTGCGCAGGTTCTTGGCGTACAGGCCGATCCGCCGGTCGTGCTTGGCCTCCAACGCCTCGATCGCCGAATCGGCTCGGGCGGTCCGGGGCAGGGCGACCGTGGCGGCGAGGGCCGCGGCGCCGGCCAGGACGGTCCGGCGGGCGATCGGCGTGCTGGGTGCTGGTGAGTTCAGGTCCATGGCGGCCAGGGTTCCCGGGGGTCGGCCGGGACACCAAGACACCGTGCGGAGGATTGATGTCGAATGCGTATGGTTGCCCGCATGGATCTGGTGGAGGGCCTGCGCTGCTTCGCGGCCGTCGCCGCCGAGCGCAGCTTCACCCGCGGCGCGGCGCGCTGCGGCCAGCCGCAGCCGGTGGCGAGCCGGCGGATCTCCGCCCTCGAGCAGCGACTGGGCGTCACCCTGCTGCTGCGGACCTCGCGACGGGTCGAGCTGAGCCCGGAGGGCGAACGGCTGCTGCCGCTGGCCGGGGAACTGCTGGCCCGCGCCGACCGGATCGACACCCTGTTCACCGCGCCGGAACAGAGCCTGGTGATCGCGGTCCCGGCCGAACTGACGGCCGCTGCTCGGGCCGCGATCCGGCGCGGGCTGCCGGAAGCGACGGTCGGGTTCGTCGACGAGGAACCTCCGGACCGGGAGGAGCTGCTGCGGTCCGGGCTGGCCCAGCTCGCCGTCCTGCCGACCTCGCCGCAGCAGGCCGACTTCACCGTTCCGCTCGGCGTCGCACACCATGATCACGCCCCGGCGGCCCGGTTCCACCTTGATCAACTCCGGCGCCCGGTCCGGGAGCGGGACCTGCCGCCGCGTGCGGTCCAGCTGCTGGCCGAGGACGACGTGCCGACGGTCCGCGACCCGGTCGCCGAGGCCTGCTACGGACTCGGGCTGCGGGCCGACCAGCTGGTCGTCGGCACCCCGGAGGCCGAGGCCTGGACCCGGGTCCACGAACGCGGCGACGTGGTGCTCGCCTCGGCCGAGCAGGCCCGCCGGGAGGATCTGGCCTGGTCGCCGCTGGCGCGCCCGGCGGTGCGGCGGAGTTATCGGCTTGCCGGTTCGGCCGACCTCGATGATCATGACCGGGTGGAGCTGATCACCCGACTGGCGGCCGGCCTGGGCGGCCGCCGAGGACGTACCGCATGATCGCGAATCAGACCGCCCTGATCGACGACGTGCAACGGGACTGGCGCGCCGCCGGCCTGCAGGGTTCGCTGCTGGCCCGCAATCTGATCACCGGCGTCGAGTTCGGGTTCGACAGCGGACTGGTCTGGCCACTCGCGTCGGTGATCAAGCTGCCGATCGCCCTGGTGATCTTCGACGCGTTCGAGCGCGGCGAGCTCGATCCGGCCGAGCCGTTCGAGATAGCGCCGCAGCACGCGACCAGCGGCCCGACCGGGGTCTCCCTGTTCCGGCACCCTAGCCGGGTCGCCGCGGAGGACCTGCTCCAGCTCAGCCTCGCGGTCAGCGACAACGCCGCGACCGACCTGCTGCTGGACCGGTTCGGCCTCGACCGGGCGAACGCCCGGCTGACCGAGCTCGGCTGCCCGGAGTTGATCATCCGGCACAAGATGGCGGCGATCTACGGTACGGCAGCGGCCGTCACCAGGATCGGCGCCGGGCTGGCGAAGGCCGGCCAGACCCGGGACGGCCACCTGATCGAGGAACTCGACCCGAACCGGGCCAATGCCGGCACCGCCCGCGCCCTGGTCGACCTGCTGGACCGGGTCTGGACGGACCGGATCGCCACCCCGGCCGCCTGTGCCCGGCTGCGCGGCGCCCTCGGCCGGCAACTGGTCATGCACCGGCTGGCCGTCGAGCTGGCCGCCGACGACGTCGGGCTGTTCACCAAGACCGGCACGTTCCTCGACCTGCGGCACGAGGTCGGCGTGGTGCAGCTCGGCGACGACCGGATCGCCGTGGCCTGCCTGACCCGGTCCGACGTCGCCGCCTTCGTCCAGCTGGAAGCGGATTTCGCGATCGGGCACGCGGCCCGGCTCGCCGTCGATGCGGTCCGGAGTTGATCATGGAACCGGGCATCGTGCTGCTCTGCGGCCGTACGTTCTCGGGCAAGAGCACCGTCGCCGGGCGGCTCGCCGACGGTCTGCCGGGCATGATCATCAGCCTCGACGCGATCAACGCCGAGCGCGGGCTGTGGGGCGGCGACGGCATCCCGGTCGAGGAGTGGGCGCGCACCATGGAGCTTGCCCACGACCGGGTCAGCGAGGCGGTCCGGCAGGGTGCGACGGTGATCATCGACGACACCAGCTCGCCGGCGTTCCTCCGTGATCGTTGGCGGGAGCGGGCGGCGACGCTCGCCGTACCCCTGGTGCTGGTGTACGTGAACGTCGACGAGACCGTCCTCCGCGAGCGTCTGGTGCGGAACCGCGCGACACCCCGGCGCGGCGACATCAGCGACGAGGTGCTGGCCGAGCACCTGGCCTCCTTCGAGCCGCCGACCGCGGCTGAAGCGGCCCTGATCGTCAACGAGACAACGGATTCCGCCACCCTGGTCGCCGCGGTCCTGAACGCACTGACAGCGCCGGCCGAGCACCCTCGCTGAAGCTCAGGGCACCAAGGCGTCGAGATCGGCGAGCGGGCCCAGGTGGCGCAGCTTGTCGTGGTTGATCACCGACCGGAGGGCGACGATCCGGCCGTCGGCGATGTCCAGGCTGATCACGTTCACCAGGGCACCGTCGGCGGTCCGGACCAGGGCGCCCGGGGTGCCGTTGATCTCCGCCGGTTCCAGGTGCACCTGCAGCCGTTCCTGCTGGCGCAGCAGCCCACCGAGGAACCGGGTGACCTGAAGCTTGCCGAGCACCGGCTGCTTGATGCCCCAACCGTTGCCGCCGCCGTCACCGTGGAACACCACGTCGTCGGCGAGCAGCTGGACCAGCCCCGCCGTCTTGCCGCTCTCGAAGACCCGGAAGAACTCGGCGGCGACCTCGGCCCGGCGCTGCGGCGACACCTCGAACCGCGGCCGGTTGGCCTGGACGTGCTTGCGGGCCCGGGCCAGCAGCTGCCGGCAGTTCGCCTCGGATTTGTCGATGATCTTGGCGATCTCCTCGTACGGGAAGTCCAGCACCTCGCGCAGCACGAAGACCGCCCGCTCGGCCTCGGTGAGCTGTTCCAGCAACGTCAGCACGGCCAGCGACAGGGCGTCCTTGGTCTCGGCATGCCAGGCGCCGTCCTCGGTCAGCAGCGGCTCCGGGATCCACTCGCCGAAGTACCGCTCCCGCCGCACCCGCGCCGACTTCAGCTGGTCGATCGCGATCCGGGTGGCGACCGTGGTCAGGAACGCCTTCGGATGCCGTACGTCCTCGGCCTGCAACGAGCGCAGGAAGGTCTCCTGCACCACGTCCTCGGCGTCCGCCGCGCTGCCGAGCATGTGGTAGGCGATGGAGAAGATCAGCGGACGGTACTCGGCGTAGGTCTCCTGGTCCATGTTTCTTCTCCTGACCTGTCACAGGCGCGCCCGGACCCTCGTCTCAGAGGGCGATCCAGAGTCTAGGAGGGGACGAACATGAAGGTTCTCGTGGCGGGTGCGAACGGTGTGGTCGGTCGGCGGCTGGTGCCGCTGCTGCTCGAGCAGGGGCATCAGGTGGTCGGGCTGGTCCGGAGCTCCCGGGCCGACGAACTCACCGCCCTCGGCGCCGAGATCGTCGGGGTCGACGCGTTGGACCGGTCGGCCGTCGTCGCGGCGGTACGGAAGGCCGAGCCGGAGGCGATCGTCCATCAACTGACCGCGCTCACCGGGGTGTCGATGCGGAACTTCGACCGGGCGTTCGCCCGGACCAACGAGCTCCGGACCATCGGCACCGACAATCTGCTCGCCGCGGCGCAGGAGGTGGGCGTCGGTCGCTTCGTCGCGCAGTCGTACACCAACTGGACCAACGATCCGAACGGCCCGGCGGTGCAGGACGAGACGGCCGGGCTCGACCCGAACCCGATTCCGACCCAGCGGCAGACGCTCGCCGGGATCGCGTACCTGGAGCGCGTGGTCCCGGCGGCCGGCGGCGTGGTCCTGCGGTACGGCAACTTCTACGGGCCGGGCACGCACTTCGCACCGGGGGCGGAGTACGAGAAGCTGATCCGCGGCGGCGGGTTCCCGATCGTCGGCGGCGGCACCGGCATCTGGTCCTTCATCCACGTCGACGACGCCGCCGGCGCTGCGATCGCGGCGCTCGACCACGGCGACCCGGGCGTCTACAACGTCGTGGACGACGAACCCGCGCCGATCGCCGAGTGGCTGCCGGTGCTCGCCGACGAACTCGGCGCCAAGCCGCCGCGCCGTGTTCCGACCTGGCTGGGCCGGCTGCTGGCGGGACCGGCCGTGGCGCACCTGTCCACTCGGGTGCGCGGCTCGTCCAACGCCAAGGCCAAGGCAGAACTGGGCTGGACGCCGCGCTACCCGAGCTGGCGGGACGGCTTCCGGCACGGGCGCGGCTGACCCGTCGGCCGCCTGTCCCGGGTTGTGTCAGCGCCGGGCTCTAGGTTGTCGGTCATGGCGAAGTCATCCTCCCGTCCGGGGTACCGCTGCACCGAGTGCGGCTGGACCACGATGCGCTGGGTCGGCCGCTGCGGCGAGTGCCAGGTCTGGGGCAGCGTGGTCGAGGACGGCGCGCCCAAGGTGACCAAGGTCGCCACCGCGCGACCGACCGCGAAGGCGATCCCGATCTCGCAGGTGAACGCGGACGCGGCGACCCGGACGTTGACCGGGGTCGGCGAGCTGGACCGGGTGCTCGGCGACGGGCTGGTGCCCGGCGCCGTCGTGCTGCTCGCCGGTGAGCCCGGCGTCGGCAAGTCCACCCTCCTGCTCGAGGTCGCCGCCCGCTGGGCGAAGGCCGGCCGGAAGACCTTGTACGTCACGGGCGAGGAGTCGGCCGCCCAGGTGCGGCTACGGGCCGGCCGGACCGACGCCCTCGCCGACCAGCTGTTCCTGGCCGCGGAGAACGACCTCGGCACCGTGCTCGGCCACATCGAGGAGGTCGGGCCGTCACTGCTGGTGCTGGACTCGGTGCAGACCATCGGCATGGCCGAGGCCGACGGCTCCCCCGGCGGGGTCAGCCAGGTGCGCGAGGTGACCGGCGCCCTGGTCCGGGTCGCGAAGCGGCGCGACATGGCGGTGATCATTGTCGGCCACGTGACCAAGGACGGCGCCATCGCCGGGCCGCGGCTGCTGGAGCACCTGGTCGATGTCGTGCTCGCCTTCGACGGCGACCGGCACTCCGGCTTCCGGATGGTCCGGGCCACCAAGAACCGGTTCGGGCCGGCCGACGAGGTCGGCTGCTTCGAGATGAGCGAGAGCGGGATCGTCGAGGTGTCGGACCCGTCCGGACTGTTCACCTCCCGGCACGACGAGCCGGTGCCCGGCACCTGCATCACCGTCACCATGGAGGGCCGCCGGCCGCTGCTGGCCGAGCTGCAGGCCCTGGTCGCCCCGTCCTCGCTGCAGGTTCCGCGACGCACCATGCACGGCGTCGACTCCGGCCGGCTGGCGATGGTCCTGGCCGTGCTGGAGCGGCGCGCCGGGCTCAGCCTGGCCCAACGGGACGTGTACGTCTCCACCGTCGGCGGCGCCCGGGTGACCGACCCGTCGGCCGACCTCGCCGCGGCCATCGCTGTCGCCTCTGCGGCGATCAACGCGAAGGCGGCCGTCGGCACCGACGCCGCGCCGCGCTACGTGGCGATCGGCGAGCTCGGGCTGGCCGGCGAGCTGCGGCGAGTGCCGGGCACGGACCGCCGGCTGGCCGAGGCGGCTCGGCTCGGCTTCTCCGACGCGATCGTCCCGGCCCAGAGCCGCCGCGCGGCCGACCGGATGCCGAAGCTCGTCGCCGGCCTCCGGGTGCACACGGCGTCGACGATCGGCCAGGCGCTGCAGGCGCTCGACCTGGTCCGGCGGCCGCGGCCCGTCGAGCCCGTACCGGAGCGGCCTGATCCCGTGCTGCTCCGCTGACCCGCGCCGGCTGGCCGTACGGGTTCGAAGATCCAAACGACCCCGCCATTACTATGGGCGCCAGCCTTGGCCTGCCGGGATGCGGGTAGCGGAAGACAAGCAGACGGACGGGGATCGAAAAGTGTCGGATACGCACGACCCGCAATGCCGCCTGTCGGCGTACCAGGCGGAGCTGGCGCCGGGGACGCCGTTGCGGGAGGGGCTGGAGCGCATCCTGCGCGGCCGGACCGGTGCGCTGGTCGTGCTGGGCGTCGGCCGCGACGTCGACAAGATCTCGACCGGCGGGTTCGACCTGGACGTCGCGTTCACGCCGACCGCGCTGCGGGAACTGGCGAAGATGGACGGCGCGATCATCTACGACCCGGAGAGCAAGCGGATCGTGCGGGCCGGGGTGCACCTGATGCCCGACCCGGCGATCGAGACGGTCGAGACCGGCACCCGGCACCGGACCGCCGAGCGGGTCGCCCGGCAGACCGGCTGCGCGGTGCTCTCGGTGTCGGCCTCGATGGCGACGATCACGCTCTACCTCGACTCGCACCGGCACCTGGTCGAGCGGTCCGAGCAGATCCTGTCCCGGGCCAACCAGGCGCTGCAGACGCTCGAGCGCTACAAGGCCCGGCTCTGGGAGGTGACCAGCCGGCTGTCCGCCCTCGAGGTGCAGGACCAGGTCACCGTGCGCGACTTCGCCCTGGTGGCGCAACGGCTGGAGATGATCCGCCGGCTCACCCTGGAACTGGACCGGTACGCGATCGAGCTGGGCACCGACGGCCGGATGCTGACCCTGCAGCTGCACGAGCTCGGCGGCGGCGTCGAGGATCTGCGGGTGCTGCTGGAGCAGGACTACCGCCCGGCCGCCAACGACGACTGGGCCGGCCTGGTCGGGCTGACCGCGCTCGGCACCGCCGAACTGCTGGAGCCGCTGGCCGTCGCCCGCGCCGTCGGGTTCACCCCGCACGAGCACCTGGACACCAAGATCAGCCCGCGCGGCTACCGCCAGGTCGCCCAGATCCATCGGCTGCCGACCGCCTTCGGGCACCGGCTGATCGAGCACTTCGGCAGCCTGCAGGCCCTGTTCGCCGCGAGCACGGCCGAGCTGCAGGAGATCGACGGCGTCGGCGACAGCCGGGCCCGGGTGATCCGGGACGGCCTGGTCCGGCTCGCCGAATCCGCTTACACGGAACGGATGGATTGAGCTCGCTCCGACGCTTCGCCCGGGCTGACTCCGGCGACGATCAGGTCGAAGAGCCGGTTCGCCTCGGCGGCCGGCTCAGGGTGGTGCGCGGTGGCCAGGGCGATGCCGACGATCAGCGTGATCAGGTCGGCCAGCGTGACGCCGGCCGGCACGGCGCCGTCGGCCCGGGCCGTCTCGATCAGCGGCGCGCCCGCCTCGAGCAGGATCCCGGTGCAGGAGTTCCCGTACACGGGGTCGTGGTCGACGCCGCCGTACGACAGCGCCGCGGCCAGCCCGCGCGCGGTCACGCAGTAGGCGACCACTTCCCGGAGCCAGGTCAGTAGCACGGTCCGGCTGTCCCCGGTGCCGGTCAGGTCGTGGGCGCGAGCCGCGAGGTCCTCGATCCGCTGCCGGGACACGGCCTCGAGCAGGGCCTGCCGGGTCGGGAAGTGCCGCCGCACGGTGGCCGAGCCGACGCCCGCCGTACGGGCGATCTGTTCGAGTGATGCGTCGGCGCCGTGCGCCGAGACCTCCTCCTCCGCGACCGCCAGGATCAGGGCGTAGTTGCGCCGGGCATCGGCGCGCCGATGGTCGGGCATCGCGATCGCCTCCAACCTTTTGCTAAATGGCGGACCCCGCCATATTGTAGCGAGACAAGAAACGGCGGGCCCCGCCGTTTCGAACTCACCGTCTCGGAGGAGAACCGTGTCCACACGTTCCGCACCCGTCCTGGTCACCGGCGCGACCGGCCGCCAGGGCGGCGCCACCGCCCGCGCCCTGCTCGCCGCGGGCATCCCGGTCCGGGCCCTGGTCCGCGATCCCGCCCGCGCCGCGCGCCTCGAGTCGTCGGGCGCCGAGCTGGTCACGGGTGACCTGCACGACCGCGACTCCCTGGACCGGGCCGTGAAGGGCGTCCGGTCCGTGTTCTCGGTCCAGATGCCGGCCATGAGCGAGGAGGGCATCGACTTCGCGGGCGAGGTGGCTCAGGGCACCAACCTGATCGAGGCCGCCCGGGCCGCCGACGTCCGGCAGTTCGTGCACACCTCGGTGAGCGGCGCGGGGCAGCACCTCACCGATCCCCGCTGGGCCGGCGGCCATTGGGGAACGTTGGCCGAGAGCCTGGGCGCCAAGACCGCGATCCAGGACCGCTTGCGGACCGCGGGCTTCGAGCGCTGGACGCTGCTGAAGCCGGGCTTCTTCATGGCCAACTTCCTGCCCTCGATGCGCTACCTGTTCCCGCGCGGGATCGAGGGTGGACTGATCAGCGTGATCAAACCGACCACCCGGCTGTCCCTGGTCGCGACGGCCGACATCGGTGCCGCCGCGGCCGCGGCGGTCCTGGACCCGGAGCGCTTCGACCGGGTCGAGTTGGAGCTGGCGAGCGATGTCCTGCCGATGACCCGGATCGCCGAGATCCTGTCGGGCGTGCTCGGCCACCGGCTCACCGCGCCCGATCTGACCGAGACCGAGGCCGTCGCCGCCGGGATGCCGCCGATGGGCGCGTCGCTGGAGTGGATGAACGTGGCGGGCCAGCCGGCGCGGCCGGAGTTCGCCCGCGAGCTCGGCATCCCGGTCACGTCGTTCGAGACCTGGGCCGACACCGAGTTCCGGGCCGACGCGTGATCGGATTCCTGATCAGTCGGTGACGGTCATCCGCCAGCGGACCGGCTCGACGCCTTCGACCGTCGCGGTGGCCCAGTAGATGCCCGGACGCGGCGTCTCGGAGCTGATCTTGCAGTCCTCGCGGGACCGTTCGCCGTCCCAGGTCATCTTCCAGGGCAGCGATTCCTGGCTGTCCAGGGTCTTGCTGACCGGCTTCAGCGATCGCTCGCAATGATCACTCGACCAGATCGGATCCGTACCCGAGGTGATCGTGAACTCGAACGAGTCGGTGTCGATCGTGATCTTGCACGGCGCGGCACCGCCGTTGATCACCGACAGGTCGTACGTCGAATCCTGCTGGGCCCGCACCGTACGCTTCCCGATCAAGGTCACCCGGAGATCGTCCGGCTCGCAGGCCGCCACCTCGACGGGCTTGCTCGGCGTCGGCGACGGGCTGCTGCTCGGGCTCGCGCTGCCGCTCGGCGTCGGTTTCGGGCTCGTCGGCGGCTTCGGCCCGGCCGACCCGGAGGGTGTCGCACTGGGCGTACCGGAGGGCTTCGGGGTGGAGCTGGGCTTCGGGGTGGAGCTCGGTCTCGGCGTCGTCGACGGTGTCGGACTGTCGGCCGGCGGTACGGCGCTCGTCGGGTCCGGCCGGGTGAGGGTCTGGACCGCGAGAATGACGATCAGGACGAGGGCGACCAGGGTCCCGATCACCAAGGCCCGCCGTATCCAGTACGTACGCGCCGGCTCGGGCCCTACCGGCCGCAGCACGCCGCTCATGCCATCGAGAGTAGGGATCACCGTCCCCGGCTGGGGCGAGGCACGCCGGGCGGGGGTCCGGGTCGGCACTCCGAACGGCGCACGAAAGACTGGTCCAGTGACTATTCGACTGATCCATGTTGGCCTCGGCGGCTTCGGCCAGGACTGGGAGCGGCGCCGGTTTCCCCAGGTGCCCGAGGTGGAGCGGGTCGCCTGTGTCGACCCCGAACCGGCCATGCTGGCCCGTGCGCAGGAACGGCTGAAGGTACCCGCGGAGGACTGCTTCGGCTCGCTGGCCGAGGCGCTCGAGGCCCGCGAAGCCGACGCCGTCCTGATCACGACGCCGGTCGACGGGCACGCGCCGCTGGCCATCGAGGCGATGCGGGCCGGCAAGCACGTGATCACCGAGAAACCGTTCGCGGCCAGCCTGGACGACGCCCGGGAGGCGATCAAGGTCGCCGACGAGACCCAGCGGATCCTGCTGGTCAGCCAGAACTACCGCTATCAGCCGGCCGCGCGGACCGCCGCGCAGCTGATCGCGGACCAGGCGCTGGGCCAACTCGGCGGGGTCCGGGTCGATTTCCGGAAGTGGGCCAACGACAAGGAGCCGGGCACCAACAAGCACTACCGGCTGCACCACCCGCTGCTGTTCGACATGGCGATCCACCATTTCGACCTGATGCGGTTCATCCTCGGCCGCGAGGCGAAGTCGGTGTTCACCCAGGTCACCGACCCGCCGTGGAGCCGGTTCGTCGAGGAGGCCTCGGCGACCGTCACGGTGACGTTCGAGGATGATCTTGTGGTCAGCTATCGGGGCAGCTGGGTCAGCCCGGGCGAGCCGACCACCTGGAGCGGCGACTGGCACCTGGAGTGCGAGCAGGGCGAGATCTTCTGGACCGGCCGCTCCGGCGACGACGACGCCCCGCACGAGGTCGTCCGGCTGCGCAGGCGCGGCGAGGAGGCGACGGAGGACGCCGAGTTGATCAAGCTGGACCGGCTGGGCCGGGCCGGCTCGCTGACCGCGCTGGTCGAGGCGATCGAGACCGGCGAGGAGCCGGAGACCTCCGGCCGGCGCAACCTCGGCACGCTCGCCCTGATGGAGGCCGCGGCCCGGTCGGCCGTGTCGGGCCAGGTCGAGCAGGTCTGATCATCATGAGCTCGGCGGTGGTGTCGGCGGTGCTGCGCTGGTACGGGACCGAGGCCCGCGACCTGCCCTGGCGCCGGCCCGGCACCACCCCGTGGCAGATCATGATCAGCGAGTTCATGCTGCAGCAGACCCCGGTGGCCCGGGTGCTCGAGCCGTGGCAGCGCTGGGTCGACCGCTGGCCGGTGCCGGCGGCGCTGGCCGCCGAACCGTCCGGCGAGGCGGTCCGGGCCTGGGGGCGGCTGGGCTATCCGCGCCGGGCCCTGCGGCTGCACCGGGCCGCCGTCGCGATCGACCAAGATCACGACGGCGAGGTGCCGGCCGACCTGGCCGCCCTGCGCGCCCTGCCCGGTGTCGGCGACTACACGGCCGCCGCAGTGGCCAGCTTCGGCTTCGGCCAACGGCACCTGGTGCTGGACACCAACGTGCGCCGGGTGATCACCCGGATCGGCGCCGGCGTGCAGTACCCGGCCACCTCACTCAGCGTCGCCGAACGCGCGCTGGCCGAGACCTTCCTGCCCCGGCAGGCACCGCGCGCCGCCCGCTGGGCCGCCGCGTCGATGGAACTCGGCGCGGTCGTCTGCACCGCCCGGGCGCCCCGCTGCGACGTCTGCCCGGTTCGGTCCCGCTGTGCCTGGCGGGCCGCCGGCTACCCGGCCTGGGCCGGCCCGCCCCGCCGCGGCCAGGCCTACGCCGGCACCGACCGGCAGTGCCGCGGCGCCGTCCTCGCCGTACTCCGGGAGCGGGACGAGCCCGTACCGGCCGAGGAGTTGGCGGCCGCCTGGCCCGACCAGGATCAACATCAGCGAGCCCTGACCGGCCTGCTCGCCGACGGCCTGATCAGCGAGAGCCCGGCCGGCTACGCCCTGCCGGACTAGTCGCGCCGGACCGCGCACGTAGCGCCGCCGCCCGCGTGATCACTGCGCCTGCGCAACTCCACCTCGGAACTCGACCCGTTGGATCGCGGGTCAGCCGCCGCCGTCGAGGTCGGTCCGCTGCCGGCCGAGACGCAGCTCCGAGCCGACGAAGTCGATCTCGTAGAGCTTGCCGCGGGCGTTGGTGAAGGGCCGGTGCAAGATCAACAGCGGTCGGCCGGCCGAGCCGAGGGGCGTGAAGATCATTCCGTGACCACTGTCCTGCCGCACCAGCGGCCGGTGCTGGATCCAGGGCCCGGCGAGCGCGCCCGAGGGCGACACCGCGTAGGTCTGCACGTACCGGCCCTCGACCTGCGCGCGGTTCGTGGACTTCTCATAGGTGGACCAGAGCATGATCAACGCCCCGCCCGGCGAAGGGTAGAGCTGCGGACCGTCGGTGACGTACGGAGCGATCTGGGCCGTCGAGGGCTCCGGCAACTCCTCCCCGATCCAGGTCGCATCGGATCCCTTGAAGAGATGGATCGGATCGCCGGCCGCCCCGCTGAGGTCCTCCTCGAGCGGCACCGCCTCGATCGTGCCGTCGATCTTCTGCAGCCATTCGTGCGCGTACACCATCCAGGGCCGGCCCTCCGGATCGACGTGCAGCGTCCCGTCCAGATGCATGAAATTCTCGGGGCCGGCCGGGCGGTCCTGCAGCGGTACGAACTGGCCCATCAGGCTGTCCGCGACGGCGATGATCGTCCCGCGCTGGTAGTTCTCCACCTGGACCGGCAGGCCGTACGGGCCCGGAGGCGGCACCGGGATCGTCCTGTCCTTGTTGTGCAGCGTCGTGAACAGGTAGTAGCGGCCGCGGTACTCATGCACCTCCGGAGCCCACCCACCGTCGGTCGCCCACCCGCCCGCTTCGGTACGGAACACGACGACCGGGCGGGTCCAGTCGCGGAGGTTGCGGCTGCGGTAGACCATCGTGCCGGTGACCGTCTCGCCGGTCATCGCCGCGACGTTCGAGGTGTACAGGTGGTAGTGCTGCGTCTGCTGGTCGGCCACGACGTACGGATCGTGGAGCGGCATCTCGGGCAGCCGCAGCGGATAGCCGGGCTCTGCGGACGATGACATGCGTGATCACGACTCCTTGCCGGGGCGATCGATGGGGACATTGTCGTCCGTCATTCTCGGGCGCGCTCTGGATCACCCCGTTGCCGGTGATGGTGTCCGATCCGGGAGAGCCCGTTCGTAGGGAGGGCAAGAAGACCTTTCGCTACGAACGAGGAGATTTCGATCATGTACGCATTCGCCACCAAGCGCGGAACCAAGATCGCGGTGTGGGTCGTGTCCGGGCTGCTCGCGGCGTTCTTCGTGTTCGTCGGCAGCAGCAAGGCGCTGATGGCGTGGGACGTGATGGCCGCGGCGTCGATGGGAATCCCGGTGATCCTGCTCAAGATCGCCGGGTTCGCGGAGCTGTTCGGAGCGGTCGGGTTGATCGTGCCCGCGCTGACCCGGATCGCGCCGGTGCTGACGCCGGTCGCGGCCACGGGACTGGTGCTGACCATGGTCGGCGCGACCGGGGTGGAGATCGCGCTGGGCCGGCCGGTGACGGCGGCCGAGGCTGCGGTCGCCGGAGTGCTGGCGGCCTTCGTCGCGGTGGTCCGGTTCGCGGAACTGGAAGCGACGACCTCCCGTGGAGTTGCGGAGTTCGGCACCCGCCACGGCGTGTCTGCTGGTGCGGCCTGAGGCCGTACGCGATGATCTTCGGACTCAGGCGGCCTGTTCGTCGCGATCGGCGACGAGCAGGCCGTCGACGAGTCCGGGGTCTGCCGGGCGGCGGCGAGCGGCCATGAGCAGCGTGCCATGATCGGGCCGTAACCACACCCCGATCCGTTGGAGGCCTGTATGACCGGCGTCGCCCCGCTCATCCAACTGCGCAACGGCGCGAAGCTGCCCGCCCTCGGTCTCGGCACCTACGGGCTGACCGGCGATGCCGGCGTCGCTTCCGTACGGACCGCGCTGCAGACCGGCTACCGACTGCTCGACACCGCGGAGAACTATCGCAACGAGGAGACCGTCGGGGCCGGCGTCGCCGCCTCCGGCGTGCCCCGGTCCGAGGTGTTCGTCACCAGCAAGTTCAACCGTGAGTGGCACAGCGTCGACGGCGCGCGGCAGGCGTTCCAGGCCAGCATCGCGCGGCTCGGCCTGGACTACCTCGACCTGCTGCTGATCCACTGGCCGAACCCCGACCAGGATCAGTACGTGGACGCCGTCCGCGGGCTGCAGGCGCTGCTGGACGACGGGCTGGTCCGGGCGATCGGCACCTCGAACTTCAAGCCGGCCCACCTGCGCCGGGTGATCGACGAGACCGGGATCGTGCCGGACGTCAACCAGATCCAGCTCAACCCGTACCACCCGCGGGAGGAGGACCGGGCCTTCGCCGCCGAGCACGGCATCGTGATCGAGTCGTGGACCCCGATCGGCGGCTCCGGTGACGGGCTGCGGACCGAGCCGGTGATCACCGAGATCGCCCGCGCCCACGACCGGACGACCGCGCAGGTGATCTTGCGCTGGCACCACCAGCTCGGCCTGGTGGCGATCCCGAAGTCCGGGGATCCGCAGCGGTTGGCCGAGAACCTGGCGATCTTCGACTTCGAGCTCAGCGCCGACGAGCTGACCGCGATCGCCGCGCTGGACCGGAAGGGCGAGGGTCTCGCCGACTCCGATCAGGCGGGCCACTGACCCGGTCTAGTCGACCGGCGGTGGGTCGGCGGCCCGCCGGGTCCGGGTCGCACCGACGCTGGCGATCACCACGCAGGCCAGCGCGATCCACTGGGTGAGGCTGAGGAACTCGGCCAGCATGATCATTCCGGCCAGCGCGGCGACGCCCGGCTCCAGGCTCATCAGGATCCCGAACACACCCGGCGGGATCCTTCGCAGGGCGAGCATCTCCAGGCTGTACGGGATCACGGAGCTCATCAGTCCGATCGCGACGCCCAAGATCAACACCTGCGGCTGCAGCAACGCTGGGCCCGACTCGGCGATCGCGAACGGGGTCAGCCCGAGGGTGCCGATCGTGCTCGCCACGGCGAGCCCGGACAGCCCGGACCAGCTGCGGCCGGTCCGGGCGCTGAGCAGGATGTAGCAGGCCCAGCACAGTCCGGCCAGCAGCGCGAAGGCGACGCCGGGCAGGTTCAGGCCGGCCGGCGAGAAGCCGAGGATCGCCACGCCCGCGCCGGCCAGGATCACCCAGACCAGGTCCCGGGCCCGCCGCGACATGATCACCGCGACGGTGAGCGGCCCGAGGAACTCGATGGTCACCGCGACGCCGATCGGGATCCGGGCCATCGACTGGTAGATCGCCCAGTTCATCACCAGCAGCGTGATCCCGAACCCGGTCACCAGCAGCCAGTCCTGCCGGGAGCGGCCGCGCAGCCGAGGCCGTACCATGATCAACAACAGCACCGCGGAGCTGGTCAGCCGGAGCCAGACCATCGCGGTCGGCGAGACCACGTGGAACAGGTTCTTCGCGATCGCGGCACCGAACTGCACCGAGACGATGCCGATCAGCACCAGCCAGACCGCCGGCACCCGGCCGGCCAGCCGATCCAGCCGCCCCTGCGGGTCGGCCTCCCCCAAGGGCTCCGCGGACGTCACGGCCCCACTGTCTCAGACCCCGCCCATGCCCCCGCGCGCCGTCCACTTCACACACTTTCCTGGCGCTTTACCCACGTTGCAACCTGTGCAATGTGCCAGTTTTTCACGTTAACGTGAAAAACCGACAGGTCAGCGGGCGGAGCCGAGCGCGACGGCCACGTCGAAGGCGTGCCGGTAGGCGCCCTGGTTGGCCGAGCGGGTGCCGACCAGGTCGAACGCGGTGCCGTGGGCGGGGGTGCAGACGCCGACGCTGAGGCCGCCGGCCAGGGTGACGCCGCGGTCGAAGCCGAGCAGCTTGACGGCGATCTGGCCCTGGTCGTGATACATGGTCAGTACGCCGTCGAAGGCGCCGTCGCGGGCCCGGAGGAAGATCGTGTCGCTCGGGTACGGGCCGGTCGCCGCGACGCCGCGGCGGGCCAGCTCGGCCACCGCCGGCTCGATGATGTCGAGCTCGTGCCGGCCGAACCGGCCGCCCTCGCCGGCGTGCGGGTTGAGCGCGCAGACGCCGATCCGGGGGTTCTCGAGGCCGCGGGCCCGGAGCACCTGCTGGAGCAGCAGGCCGCGTTCGACCACGAGGTCGTACGTGATCAGGTCGGCCACCTCGGCGATCGAGCAGTGCGAGGTGACCCGGGCGGTGATCAAGTCCGGCAGCACGTTGAGCTCGGTGGCCCGGGTGCCGTCGTCGAGGACCGTCTCGAACCAGGACATCTCGTCGTTCTCGGTCATCCCGGCCAGGTGCAGCGAGGACTTGTTCAGCGGGGCGAAGACGATCGCATCGACCGCGCCTTCCTGGGACAGCTCCAGGGCGCGGCGCAGGCTCGCCATGGCCCACCGGCCGCCGGCCTCGGTCGCCGCGCGCCGGACGAACCCGCCGGCCGGCCGCTCGCCACCGTTCTCCACCAGGGTCGGCATGCCGTCACCATGATCACGGGACCAGTCGAACTCGACACCGGCATCGGCCATCGCGTCGGTCAGTTCGGTCTCGTCGCCGACCAGGACGATCTCCGCCTGCCGGGAGCTGTCCGGGTCGGCCAGCTGCCGGGCGACCAGCTCGGGCCCGATGCCGGCCGGATCCCCGAAGGTCAAGGCGATCCGCGGTTTCGTCGTCATGATCAACTCCTGTCCTTCCGGGGCAGCAGGCTCCGGAGGTAGCGCTGGTTCGTGGCACAGACGCCGAGGCTGTCTCCACCGTAGTGTTCCATCAGCAGGATGCCGTCGTAGCCGACGGCCACCGCGTCCTTGATCACCTGCCGGTAGTTGATCAAGCCGGTTTCCAGCGTCGACGGAGTCGAGGTGAACCAACTGCCGTCGGCGGCCTCGTCACGCTGGTAGTTCTTCAGGTGCCAGTAGTTGGCGTACGGCAGCGTCTTTGCGTACAGCTCGCGCCAGTCCTCGACCCGGCGGTGCAGCCGGATCAGGTTGCCGACGTCGGGATTGAGGCCGACGTTGTCCAGCCCGATCTCCTCGATCAGCCGGACCGCGCCTGCGGCGGTGCCGAGATAGGTGTCCTCGTACAGCTCCAGCGACAGCCGCAACCCGACCTCGGCGGCATGCCGGCCGAGTTCGCGGAGCCGCGACACGGCCGCCGACCACACCTCGGGATCGTCCGGATCCTCGGGGCCGGGTGCCGTCCAGAACCACAGCGCCGACCGCTGCGCCGCGCTGAACGGCTGGTGCAGCCCGGTCGAGAAGACCTCCATCCCCCAGGCGGCAGCGGCATCGATGGACCGGTGGGCGTAGTCGACGTTGGCCTGTTCGTGACCGGGCATGATCACGCTCTTCCGCTGGACGTGCAGCGACGGGATGGTGATCGTGAACTCGGCTGCCAGCGCCAGCAGCTCGTCCCGCCGGGCGGACTCGTAGTCGGCCGGACGGAGATGACTGTCGGCCAGCTCGATCCGGTCGAAGCCGAGATCGGCCACCTCCCGGAACACCTCCCGCCAGACCTCGGGCTCGGCATCGTGCAGCGGCACGCCGTCGCGGCCGATGGGAGGGATGCCGTGCAGGCAGGTGGCGATCGGCCAGTCATCGGCCGAGTACGGAACCGCGGCGTCGGGGGTCATGGTGCTCCTCGTTCGGGGCGCAACCCCCGAGGCTCGGAGGCACCGCCGTTGGCAGCATCTACCTATATCCTATAGGATGTTTGGCATTGAATCCATCTGCGGCGGACGAAGGAGTCTCCATGGCGGCAGAACATCCGGCGGCTGAGGCGGCCACCGATCGGCGGCCGGGTCCCGGTGGCGGGCGCTCGACCTGGGTCCGCTGGCAGATCTTCGCGATCCTCTGGATCCTGGTGCTGCTCAACTTCATCGACCGCTCGACGCTGTCGATCGCGATGCCGTTCATCTCGCAGGAGTTCAGCCTCACGCCCGAACTGCAGGGCGTCATCCTCGGCTCGTTCTTCTGGACCTACCTGCTGTTCCAGATCCCCGGCGGCTGGTTGCTGGACCGGTTCGGGCCGCGGGCCATCGTCGGCGTGGCCGGCGTCGTCTGGGGCGTGTTCCAGATGCTCGGCGGCTTCGTCAACGGCGCCCTCTTCCTGACCGTCAGCCGGCTCGGCCTGGGCGCCAGCGAGGCTCCGGTCTTCCCGGCCGGGGCCAAGCTCAACTCCAACTGGCTGCCGCCGAAGGAGCGGGCCCGCGGGGCGACCTTCATCGACGCGGCCGGGCCGTTCGGCTCCGCGGTCGGCGGGCTGATCGTCACCTGGATCATCGGGGCCACCGGCGGCTGGCGCTGGGCGTTCGTGATCACCGGGGCGATCACGATCCTGGTCGCGGGAGCGTACTGGTTCTACCTTCGTGATCATCCCCGTGATCACCGCCGGGTGAACCGGGCCGAGCTGGCCGAGATCGAAGATCAACTCGGTGGGGTCGACGCGGCCGAGGCGCCGAAGGCACTGCCGCGGATCACCGACTATCTCAGGTCCCGATCGTTCTGGGGCATGATGGTCGGCCGGCTCGGCTGGGCCACCATCTGGTGGGGCATCATCTCTTGGACACCGAGCTATCTGGCGAAGCAGTTCGGCTTCGGACTGGCCGAGCTCGGTTGGGGCACCTTCCTCGTGTACGGGGCGGGCGTCCTCGGCCAGCTGGTGGCCGGGTTCACGGTCGACCGGTGGCGGCAGCAGACCTCCCGCTACAACCGGGTGATGAAGACCGTGTTCGGCGTCTCCGGTGTCGGCACCGCGCTGGCGATCTTCGCCATCCCGCCGGTGACGAACGGGATGGCGGCCGTCGCGCTGCTCGCGGTCGCGGTGTTCTTCATCAACTTCGGCGGCCTCTACTGGGCCATCCCGGCCTGGCTGGCACCGAAGCCGCAGGTCGGCACGGTCGGCGGCGTGATGAACGTCGCCTCGTCCGGCGGCGGCGGGCTGGCGCCGGTCGTGATGGGCTTCGCCATCGGGGCGGCCGGCGGCGGCTTCGGCGGCGCGTTCCTGTTCCTGGGCGTCGCCGCGGTGGTCTACTTCGTCGGCTCGATGATCATCGACTTCGAACGGCCGCTGGCGGCGGTGCGGGCGTGACGCGCTACACGGGTGACCTGGTCGACGCCCACCACCACTTCTGGGAGCCGGCCGCCGGGCGGCAGCCGTGGCTCCGGCCCGAGGCCAGGATTCCGTTCCGGTACGGGGACTACGAGGCCATCAAGCGGGACTACCTGCCGCCCGACCTGGTCCGCGACGCCGCCTCGGCCGGGCTCCGGCTGATCGGCTCGGTCACCATGGAGACGGAGTGGGACGACGACGATCCGCTCGGCGAGATCGCCCACATCGAAGGCGTCCACCGGCGGTACGGACTGCCGTCGGCCGCGATCGGCCGGGTGCGCCTGGACCGGCCGGACGCCCCGCGGCTGATCGAGGCGATGGCCGCGCGGCCGATCGTTCGTGGGATCAGGCACAAGCCTGGTCAGACCACGTCGCCCGCTGATCATGGGCCGACCCTGCTCTCCGCTCCGGCCTGGCGGGCCGGGTACGCCGAACTGGCCCGGAACGGCCTCGACTTCGAACTGCAGACGGCCTGGTGGCAGCTCGACGAGGCCGCCGAGCTGGTCCGCGCGTTTCCCGACACCGCGGTGACGATCAACCACACCGGCCTGCCGGCCGACCGGTCACCGGACGCGATCGAGAGCTGGGCCGCGGCCCTCGGCCGGATCGCCGCGCTGCCGCAGGTGTGGCTCAAGATCAGCGGGATCGGCGTGCCGGGCCGGCGCTGGACCGTCGCGGCCAACCGGGAGATCGTCGAGCGCGCCGTCTCCGCCTTCGGCGTGCGGCGGATCATGTTCGCCAGCAACTTCCCGGTCGACTCGCTCTGCGGCAGCTACGCCGAGATCATGGGCGGTTTCGCCGAACTCACCTCAGGCTGGTCGGCGGACGAACAGTACGCTGCGTTCGCCGGCAACGCGATCCGGCGCTATCGGCTGACGATCGGAGAGAGCCCCGATGACGCTGCGACTTCTTGATCATGTCGTGATCGACTGCTCGATGCCGATCGAGGAGCACTGGCGGTTCGCGCCGACGATCACGTACCGGGAAGGCACGGCGAAGGGCGGCTGCGCCTTCCACAGCACGGCTCTGACGATGAGCGCGCACGGCTTCACCCACGTCGACGCGCCTCGGCACGTCGACCCGGACGGCGACTGGCTGGCCGAGGTACCACTGCAGTCGATCATGGGCCCGGCCGTGATCATCGACGTCTCGGCGCTGGGCGACAACGCGCCGATCGACGTCCAACTGATCTCCGGGTCGGACGTCCGGCCCGGAGAGATCCTGCTGCTCCGCAGTGATCATGAAATCCGCTGGCCGACCACGACGCCCGAGTACTGGACCCGGGCGCCCTGGCTGACCCGGGCCGCCGCCGAATGGGTGCGCGCCGCCGGCGTTTCCGCGATCGGCTTCGACTTCCCGCAGGACCGCGGCATCCGGGCCGACTACGCCGACGACTGGAGCCCTGCGGCCGAGCTGGACGACGACTGGCCGTGCCACAGGATCCTGCTGACGGCGGGGATCCCGCAGATCGAGTACCTGACCAACCTGGCCGCGATCCCGGCCCAACGGTGCACCTTCGCCGCCGTACCGCTGCGGGTGCCCCGCTCCGACGGTGCCCCGGTCCGAGCGCTCGCCTTCCTCCCCTCCCGCTGACCGGTCACAACCGCGGGCTTTCTGGCGGCGTGTCGTAGCACAAGTGACCGGTGGGCGCGGTGGTGATCGGTCGGCGCGCGTCGAGTGCGGTGATCGGACGGCACGCGCGGAGTGCGGTGATCGGACGCGCAGCCCGGTGGGGATCGGGTCGGCCCGCGCGGGTGATCGGTCGGCCCAGCGAGGTGGGGTGATCGGTCGGCGAGGCGCGGTGGGCGGCCGGCCAGGTGCGGTGGGCGGTCGGCGCGGCGCAGCGGGCGATCGATCGGCGCAGCGCTGTGAGCGATCAGTCGGCGAGGCGCGGTCGGCGGCCGGCGAGGTGCGGTGGGCGTCCGCGCGGCGCAGCGGGCGATCGATCGGCGCAGCGCTGTGAGCGATCAGTCGGCGAGGCACGGATGATCGGTCGGCGCGCCAGAGATGATCGGTCGGCGCGCCAGAGATGATCGGTTGGCGCGCCGGAGGTGATCGGCGAATCGCTGGCAGCCCGGAGATCGGGGCCGCTGTCCCCTAGCGTGTGCTCATGCCCTCGAACCTCGCCTACCACGGCTCGCTCGGTGATCATTTCAACGTCAATGCTGCGAACAACGCGTACAACGCCCACATCGACCGGCCGGCGATGCTGGACCTGGTCGGCGACGTCGGCGCGCAACGGATCCTGGACGCGGGCTGCGGTGCCGGCTTCTATGCGGCCGCGCTGGCCGAGCGCGGCGCTTCGGTGCTCGGGCTCGAGGACAGTGGTGTCCTCGTCGAGCATGCGCGGGCCCGACTCGGCGACCGGGGCGAGATTCGGCAGCAGGACCTGAACGCTCCACTGGACGGGCTCGGCGACGGGTCGTTCGACGGGGTGCTGTGCGCGCTGGTGATCCATCATCTGGCGGACCGGCGGCGGTTCCTCGGCGAGGTTTTCCGGGTGCTCCGGCCGGGCGGCTGGTTCGCGCTCTCCACCACGCATCCGGCTGCGGACTGGCAGCACTTCCAGGATTCCTACTTCTCCGAGGCGTGGGTCGATCTGGCGGTCCAGAACAGTCCCCACTCGGTCCGGTTCCAGCGGATGAATCTGGAGGTCCTGATCGGCGAACTGCTCGGCGCCGGGTTCGTCCTGGAGCGTCTGATCGAGCCCCGCCCGGTCGAGGCTTATCGCGAACTCGATGCGGACCGGTATGCCCAACTGGTTCATCGGCCCACGCTGCTGGCTGTACGCCTCCGCCGGCCGTGACGCCGCGGCTCGTACCTGATCAAGGTTCGAGCCGGTACTCCCAGCCCTCCCGCCAGGCGAAGTCGGCGTTGATCAACTTCTCCAGCGGCTTGCCGTCGATGAAGTGGTCCAGGGCCCAGCGGGTCGTCACGTGGCCGATGATCAAGACCCGCGCGTCCGACCAGCGAAGCGGGAGGTCCTGCAGGAACCGACCGGCGCGCTCGACGGCTTGTCGCCAGCTCTCCCCGCCGGGGTACGGCACGTCGAGATGATCAGCCAGGTTCCGGTGCAACTCGCCGGACGGCATCCCGTTCCGTTCTCCGTAGTCACACTCCCGAAGCCGCCAGTCCAGCAGGATCGGCACCTCGGTACCGGCGAAGGCGACCGTTGCGGTCTGCGCGGCCCGGGTCAGGTCGGAGGCGAACACGGCGGCCAGGCCGTCGTTGCGGCGGCGGGCGCCGAGCTCCTCGGCCAGCCGGTGACCGCGCGCCGAGAGCTCACTGCCCCGCCAGCCCGAGGCCGCGCCGCGCTCGTTGTCCTGGCTGATGGAGTGCGTCTCGTACACGATCTCGACGGCCATCCGCCAAGCCTGCCAGGGAACCTCCTGCCGCCGCGCCCTCCGCCGCGCCGAGTGGTCAGCTCTGCAGCGACACGCCGCGAAAAACGCCTGCTTCCGGGACCGGTCGGCGGGTTTCAGTGGCCGGAGAGGGAGCGGTTGCGGACGCCGGTGACGTGGCGGCGGAGGGCCTCGGCTGCGCCGGCCGGATCGCTCTCGTACGCCTTCAGGACAGCCTCGTGTTCGGCCACGGCCTCCCGGACGTCCTCCGGACCGCGCAGCGCGGCCTGGCGCATCCGATGGGTCAGCGCGCCGAGACCGTCGTACATCTCCACCAGGTAGCGATTGCCGGAGTGCGCGAAGATCACGTCGTGGAAGGCGCGGTCGGCGTCGAAGTAGCGCTGGGTCACCGGCAGCGGCACCGGCTCGTCGCCCGCGGCGAGCACCTCGTCGCTGGCGGCGCGGTGCCGGGCGTGCGCCTCGCGGAGTTCGGGCAGCAGGCGGTCGGTCGCGGCGGCCGACAACCGGGCTGCGGTCTCCTCCAGCATGATCCGGGCGTCGAACAGCTCGGTCAGCTGCGCGGGGTCCAGCGGCGGCGCGACCCGGTAGCCCTTGAGCGCCTCCCTCGTGACCAGCCCGGTCCGTTCGAGTTGGACCAGGGCCTCCCGGACCGGGGTCGGCGACACGGACAGGTCCCGGGCCATGGTGTCGATCGACAGCCGTTCGCCGGCCTCGATCTCGCCGGACAGCAGCAACTCGAGCACCCGGTCGTAGACCTGGTCCCGCAACGCCCGCCGGTCCAGCCGGCCCTCACCGGTGCTCATGCGGAAATCCTATAGGAAGAAGGAAAAGCGCGGGCTCAGTTGATCCCCTTCCGCATCACCACGGCCAGCGCCTCGAGGGTCGCCGGGTCGCCCTCGGTGATCACCTCGCCGTACGGGGTGCGGCGCCAGAGCCAGCAGTCGAGATCGGCCGCCGTCCCGGTGATCACGGCGGACGGCTCGACGCCGGGCACGGCCACGTCGAGCGTCAGCAGGTCGTGTTCGGTGCCGGACCGGCTGGTGCCGGTGAACCGCCCGACCTGGGTACGCCAGCGATCGCCGGTGTCGGTGCTGACCAACTCGATCACCCGGGCCGGATCGGGCCGGAACTCGCCCCAGTCGCGCGGCGGATCGCCGTACATCACCGTGAGCGCCTCGGCCACACCATCCGCGGCCAGCGCCGGGTCGAGCGGCGTCCGGTCGCCGGCGGTGAGCTCGGCGTCGACCCGGTGGATCAGCGCCTCATGCGCCTGCCGCCGGCGGCTGAACCCGGCCGTCTGCTCCTCGGCCCAGCTCCACGCCGGAGTCTCCGCCGGGATCGCGGCCAGCGCCTCGCGCAGCGCCGTGGTGGCCATCGTGAAGAACGCACCAAGATCAGCGGGACGCTCCGGTTCCGGCAGCGCCTCGACGTCCGCGGTCTCGGTGAGCGGCCCGCCGACGATCCGGGCCCAGAACCACTGCACCTCGCCGAGGTGGAACCAGAGGTCGGCCGCGGTCCAGTCCGGGCAGCTCGGCACCCGACGGTCCTGCGGTGTCCGGGCGATCACTTCGGCGAAACGGTCGGAGTCCGCGGCGAGGGCGCCGAGGTAGTCGAGTGGAGCCATGGCCGTACCGTAGGAGACGGGTGGTGATCATGACGAACGATTTGCCCGCGGTCCCGGCCGCCGACCTGCTGGAACGGCTCCGCCGGTGGGAGGAGTCCGGCGCGACCTGGCACGTGCTGACCAGGTCCGAGCGCGGCGTCACGGTGTCGCTCTGCCGGTGCGACGACGGCGAGGAGGTGGAACGGCTGCGCTCCGACGACCCGATCGCGGTAGCCCTGCTGCACGGCCGGACCGGCAGCGACGACGGCTGCTGAGCACCACACATTCCGTGCACGACGAAGGGCCCCGCGATCGCTCGCGGGGCCCTCCGGTCGGACTTACGGGGTGTGATCAGCCTTCGGCGGCCTGCTTGTCGCCGTCGCTGCCGCTGCCCTTGACCACGTCGAACTCGGCGGGCGGGGCGTCCGGCAGGGACGAGCGCGGCGTGCCGGTGAAGGTGAACGCCTGCTCCGAACCCTCGTCGGCGACATCCACGAGCACGATCTCACCGGACTTCAGCTCCGAGAACAGGATCTTCTCGGCCAGGACGTCCTCGATGTCGCGCTGCAGGGCCCGCCGCAACGGCCGGGCGCCGAGCACCGGGTCGTACCCGCGCTTGGCGATCAGTCGCTTCGCGGCGGGGGTCAGCTCGATGCCCATGTCCTTGTCCTTCAGGCGACCCTCGATCTCGGTCACCATCAGGTCGACGATCCGCTCGATGTCCTCCAGCGACTGCTGGTGGAACACGATGACCTCGTCGATCCGGTTCAGGAACTCCGGCCGGAAGTTCTGCTTCAGCTCGTCGGTGACCTTGGCCTTCATCTTCTCGTACGAGCCGCCGGTGTCGCCGGCCTGCGCGAAGCCCAGGCTGACCGACTTCGCGATGTCCCGGGTGCCCAGGTTGGTGGTCATGACGATCACCGTGTTCTTGAAGTCGACCACCCGGCCCTGGGCGTCGGTCAGCCGACCTTCGTCCAGGATCTGCAGCAGCGAGTTGAAGATGTCCGGGTGGGCCTTCTCGATCTCGTCGAACAGGACCACGCTGAACGGCTTCCGGCGCACCTTCTCGGTGAGCTGGCCGCCCTCCTCGTACCCGACGTAGCCGGGCGGGGAGCCGAACAGCCGGGAGGCCGTGTGCTTCTCGGAGAACTCGCTCATGTCGAGCGTGATCATGGCGTCCTGATCACCGAACAGGAACTCGGTCAGCACCTTGGTCAGATGCGTCTTGCCGACGCCCGACGGCCCGGCGAAGATGAACGAGCCGCTCGGCCGGCGCGGGTCCTTCAGGCCGGCCCGGGTCCGGCGGATCGACCGGGCCAGAGCCTTGACCGCATCCTCCTGACCGATGTAGCTCTTGCCGATCTCGTCCTCCATCCGCAGCAGACGCGAGGACTCCTCCTCGGTCAGCTTGAAGACGGGGATGCCGGTCGCCGTGGACAGCACCTCGGCGATGATCTCCTCGTCGACCTCGGCCACCACGTCCAGGTCGCCCGACTTCCACTGGGCTTCCCGCTCGGCGCGCTGGGCCAGCAGCTTCTTCTCGTCGTCACGCAGCCCGGCCGCCCGCTCGAAGTCCTGGGCGTCGATCGCGGTCTCCTTCTCCAGCCGTACGGCCGCGACCTTCTCGTCGAACTCGCGCAGGTCCGGCGGCGCGGTCATCCGGCGGATCCGGAGCCGGGCGCCGGCCTCGTCGATCAGGTCGATCGCCTTGTCCGGCAGGAACCGGTCGGAGATGTAGCGGTCGGCCATCTGGGCCGCACCGACCAGCGCCTGGTCGGTGATCGTGACCCGGTGGTGCGCCTCGTACCGGTCGCGCAGGCCGCGCAGGATGTCGATCGTGTGGGCGATCGACGGCTCGGCGACCTGGATCGGCTGGAACCGCCGCTCGAGGGCGGCGTCCTTCTCCACGTACTTGCGGTATTCGTCGAGCGTGGTGGCGCCGATGGTCTGCAGCTCGCCGCGGGCCAGCATCGGCTTCAGGATGCTGGCGGCGTCGATCGCGCCCTCGGCCGCACCGGCGCCGACCAGGGTGTGGATCTCGTCGATGAAGAGGACCACGTCGCCGCGGGTGCGGATCTCCTTGAGGACCTTCTTCAGGCGTTCCTCGAAATCACCGCGATACCGGGAGCCGGCCACCAGCGCGCCGAGGTCCAGCGTGTAGATCTGCTTGTCGCGCAGGGTTTCCGGCACGTCGCCACGGACGATCGCCTGGCTCAGCCCCTCGACGACGGCGGTCTTGCCGACGCCGGGCTCGCCGATCAGCACCGGGTTGTTCTTGGTGCGCCGGGACAGCACGGTCATCACGCGCTCGATCTCGGTCTCCCGGCCGATCACCGGGTCGAGCTTGTTCTCCCGCGCGTCCTTGGTCAGGTTGCGGCCGAACTGGTCCAGCACCATCGAGGAGGACGGCGCATTGCTGCCCTGCTCGGGAGCGCCGGAGGTCGCGGCCTCCTTGCCCTGGAACCCGCTGAGCAGCTGCAGCACCTGGTTGCGGACCCGGTTCAGGTCGGCGCCGAGCTTGACCAGCACCTGGGCGGCGACGCCCTCGCCCTCCCGGATCAGGCCGAGCAGGATGTGCTCGGTGCCGATGTAGGCGTGGTTGATCTGCAGGGCTTCCCGCAGGCTCAGCTCCAGCACCTTCTTGGCCCGCGGCGTGAACGGGATGTGCCCGCTCGGAGACTGCTGACCGTGGCCGATGATCTCCTCGACCTTCTGCCGGACTGCCTCGAGCGAGATGTTCAGCGACTCGAGCGCCTTGGCGGCGACTCCTTCGCCCTCGTGGATGAGACCCAGCAGGATGTGCTCGGTCCCGATGTAGTTGTGGTTCAGCATCCGGGCCTCTTCTTGCGCCAACACCACGACGCGCCGGGCCCTGTCGGTAAACCGTTCGAACATTCCCATCTCCCTCGGCTCGGATGCGGGGCCCCGACCTCGAGCAGGGGGTCCGCATCTCGTCACCACTGTACTCAGCGGGACCGCCGGGCCTGCCGGTGTTCCGCCCCGGATGGCACCTCATCGCTAACAGCGAAACTGCGCCGACGGCCGAGGGGCGGGAAAAGTCGTTGCACCGACGGGACGGGTCGGCGTTGGCTGAGCGGCGTGACCGAACTGCGCACCGACCGCCTGCTGCTGCGCCGCTGGCGCGACTCCGATCTCGCGCCGTGGGCCGCGATCAACGCCGACCCGGAGGTACGCCGGCACCTCGGCCCGGTGCTGACCCGGGCCGAGAGCGACGCGTCGGTGGCGCGCTACGAGGCCGACTTCGACCGGCGCGGGTACGGCTGGTGGGCGGTCGAGGTGCTGGCCACAGGTGAGCTGATCGGCTTCGTCGGCCTGGACGACGTGGAGGACGAACTGCCGTTCGGTGGCGTGGAGATCGGCTGGCGGCTGGCCCGGTCGGCCTGGGGCCAGGGGTACGCCAGCGAGGCCGCCCGGGCGGTCCTCGACTTCGGCTTCGACGTGCTCGGCCTGGCCGAGATCCTCGCCCTGACCACGGCGACGAACGTCCGGTCGCAGGCCGTGATGGAGCGGATCGGCATGGTTCGGGACCCGGCCCGGGACTTCGACGATCCCGGCGCCCCCGAAGGGCCGTTGCGCCCGAATGTGACGTACCGGATCGGGCGCGGGGCCGTCCGGAGTGGTCCTGCCGTCCGGAGTGGTCAGCGGCGCACCTGAAAGCGCAGGTGGAGCACCCGGTCGCCCTGGATCACGACGTCGGGATCCTCCAGCAGGTGCTGGCCGCCGACCGCCCCGAAGAAGCGCTTGCCGCGACCGAGCACGGCGGGCACGACGTCCATCCGCACCTCGTCGACCAGGCCCGCGGCGAGCGCCTGGCCGCCGACGTCGCCGGCCGCGATCTCGACGGTGCGCCCGGCGGCGAGTTCCTGCGCCCGGGCCAGGGCCGCCTCGATGCCGTCGACGAAATGGAACGGAGCCTCGGCGTCCCAGCTGTCCGGCGCCGGCCGGTGGGTCACGACGATCACATGGTCGATGCCGGCCGGCGGCTTCCCGTCCCAGCCGTCGGTGAGGTCGAAGACGTGGCGACCCGCGATGGTCACGCCGATCTCGTCCCAGTACGGCCGGACGTAGTCGTACGACGTCTGCGACACCTTGACGAAGCCGGTGTCGTCCAGCGGTACGTCACCGCTGGTCAACCAGTCGAACAGCGGTCCGGGCTGATCGTTCTCGTCGGCGATGAAGCCGTCCACCGACACCGAGGCGTACATGACCACCTTGCCCACGGGGCACTCCTTTGCTCGAGGTGCCCACAAGCTAGCCGGGCGTGCGCCGGTCGATCTTGTAAGAAATCAATCCGCCGGCAGCGGCCAGCTGTTCAGTACGTGGCCCGGGTGTTCGCGGAGGAACCGCCGCCGGACCTCCGCGTACCGGGTCGGGGTGAGCCCGGTGAAGGCCCGGAACTCGTGGCCGAAGTGGGCCTGGTCGAAGTAGCCCGCGCGGGCCGCGACGTCGCCCCAGTCGATCGGCCCGGCGAAGTCGATCGCGAACACCGTGCCGGTGAAGCGGTAGTTGCGGGCCAGCCGCTTGGGCGTGAAGCCGACGACCTCCTTGAACCGCTTCGCCAGCTGGGTGCTGCTGACCCCGGCCGCCGCACTCAGGTCGCCGATCGCCACCGCCCCGCCGGCCGCCGCGATGACGCTGCTCACGTGCCGGACCAGGCCAAGGCCGATGGTCCCGCGCAGCCGTCGCAGCAGTTCCTGCTCGAGCAGGGCCAACATCTCCTGCGGCCCGCCCGCCGCGTCCAGCCGGTCCCGCAACTCGGTCACGGCGGCCCGCCCCCACACCTGTTCGACGGCCACCGGCCGGTCACACAGGTCGGTCGCCGGCATCGGCAGGAACGGGGCCAGCCCCCATGGCTTGAGATGGACCCCGACCGACCGGGTCCGCGGCGGATAGCCGAACTCCCAGGCCCGGGTCGGCATGGTGACCACGCAGCCGTCCCCGAATTCGGTGGTGCGGAGGTCGGTGCTCCGGCGGATCCGGAAGGGATCGCCGAGGTTGATGATCAACAGGGACGACGGAGCCGGCGGCAAGGTCAGCCGCGGGTACGGGGGCGAGCCGTCCAGGTAGTAGAGATCGTCGATCAGCCCGTCCAGTGGCGGCCGTGGCACTCTGGACACGTACTGCACATCCACAGGATCGCAGATGATCACGGGGCCGGAGACTTCGAATTCCGAGGGACCTCAGAAATTGCCGCGTGGCATTCGCCAAAACACCATTTCCAGAGGAATGCCGACCCCGTCCGCCGGCGAGCCCGTCTCCTCCCGCTAGTGGCCCCGTCACCGACCCCGCCCAAAGTCCCCACTTCGCCGCTAGTGGCCCGCGGCACCCACGCGACCCGGCAGGGAATCCACGACCGACGGGGTCCAAGGGGTGTCCCCTTGCAGACAACAGCGGGGCCGGAGGAACTCCGGCCCCGCTGTTGTTCGGGTGGGTTCGGGCCGAAGGCCAGAACCCACCCGACAAATCACTTGTGCGCCTTCTCGTAAGCCTCGCGGATCTCGGCCGGAACGCGGCCGCGACTGCTCACCTCATAGCCCTGATCCACGGCCCAGGCCCGGATCTCGCTGGTGCTGCCGCGGTCCGCGGTCTTCGCCGAAACGGCGCGCGCCGAAGAGCGCCGGCGACGGCCGCCGGTCCGGCGGGCCACGGTGAGCCAGGGATCCAGCGCGTTGCGCAGCGCCTTCGCATTCTTGGTCGACAGATCGATCTCGTAATCGACACCGTCGAGTCCGAAACTGACCGTCTCCTCGGCCTTGCCGCCGTCGAAGTCATCCTCGAGGATGACCTGAACGCGTTGTGCCATGAAGGTCCCTCTCCGTTCTGAAATTTTGCCGGGTGGCCAAAAAACTCACGTCATAGTAACGCCGATGCTTTGGTCGAACAAACTCCAGCTTTTCACGCCTCAACGAAATCCAGGGCGAGGTCGAGAATAGGTGCCGAGTGGGTGATTGCGCCGACCGCGACAAAGTGAACACCGGTGGCTGCGACCTCCTGCGCGACAGCCAGGGTCAAACCGCCACTTGCCTCGAATACCACGCGATCACCGAATTCCGCAACAACAGATCGCATGGTTTCCGCATCCATGTTGTCCAGCAGAATCTCGGTCGCCCCGGCCGCGACGAGTTCGGCGACCTGTTCGGGTTTCGTCACCTCGACCTGAATGGGAAGGTCTGGATAGCGATGCCGTACCGACTGAAACGCCGGCACCACGCCGCCGGCCGCGATCACGTGATTGTCCTTGATCAACGCCGCGTCGGCGAGGCACTGCCGGTGATTCACGCCACCCGCCGTCCGGACCGCATATTTCTGGAGCATGCGCAATCCCGGGATCGTCTTCCGGGTGTCGCGGACCGAGGTCCGGGTTCCGGCCAGGGCGTCCACCCAGGAACGGGCGGCCGTCGCCACCCCGGACATCACCGTGATCAGGTTCAGCGCGACCCGTTCCGCGGTGAGCACGGCCCGGGTGTTCCCGTCGACCGTCAGCACCAGATCACCCCGGCGGACCGGGCTGCCGTCGATCCCTGCCACGTCGATCGCGTACGGTCCCGTCGGCTCCAGCACCCGGGCGAACGCGGCCGCCGCGACCGCGGTGCCGGCGAGCACGCCGTCGGCCCGGACCACCAACCTGGCGGTGGCTCTGGCGTCGGCGGGAATGGTCGCCTCGGACGTGACGTCGACCCCGTACCCGGTGCCTTCCGGGAGCACTCCGCGACCGCCGAGATCCTCCGCCAGCGCCTCGTCGATGATCATGATCACCGTGTCGGGGTCCAGTCCGGCTTCCTTGATCAGCTGGGTGGCTTCGGCCAGCGAGGAAATGCTCATCGTCGCTCCTGGGTCGGTACGAACTCGTGCGCCAATCCGGCCGCGAGACCCGGGCCACCGGATTCCGCCAGCCGGGTGATCAGATGCCCTTGCCAGGCCCCGGATTCACCGTCGAAATCATCCCGCCAGTGCGCGCCGCGGGACTCTTCCCGGAGCCGGGCCGCGGCCACCACGGCGGCCGCGACGGTGATCAGGTTCGTCGCCTCCCAGGCCTCCAGTCCGCGTTCGGCGCCGTTCTTCTCGGCCAATCGCCGCAATTCCTCGGCGGCCCGGTCCAGTGAGGTCGCGGAACGCAGTCCGCCGGCATCCCGGCTCATGATCAACTGCAGTTCGGTGACCACCGACGGATCGATCAATCCGGCCGGCCGTGCGTCCGGTGCGGGCTTCCTGCGTTCCGGCAACCGGTCCCGCAACCGGGCCGCGATCCGGCGCGCGAAGACCAGGCCTTCGAGCAGCGAATTCGAGGCCAACCGATTCGCTCCGTGCACCCCGGACGAGGCCACCTCGCCGCAGGCATAGAGACCGCCGAGACTCGTCGCACCGTCGAGATCGGTTTCCACTCCGCCACAGAAATAATGACAAGCCGGCGCGACCGGGATCAGGTCCCGGGCCGGATTGATGCCCATCTGCCGACAACTGTGCAGAATGGTCGGGAAGCGGACCCGCCAGGTTTCCTCGCCGAGCATCGTCCCGTCGACGAACACGTGATCGGCGCCGGCCGCCGCCATCTCCCGCATGATCGCCTTCGCCACCACGTCCCGCGGCGCCAGTTCGGCCAGTTCGTGCTGGCCGACCATGAAGCGCTCGCCGGCCGGGTTGAGCAGGTGGCCGCCCTCGCCCCGGACCGCCTCGCTGACCAGCGGCAGCTGACCGCGGGCGCCGGCGCCGAGGAACAGCACCGTCGGATGGAACTGGATGAACTCGATGTCGCGCAGCCGGGCCCCGGCCCGCAGCGCGGCGGCGATCCCGTCGCCGGTGGAGACGCCCGGGTTGGTGGTGACCGCGTAGATCTGGCCGATGCCGCCGGTCGCCAGCACCACCGCCCGCGCGTGCACCGCGCCGACACCGGTCCGGCTGCCCTCGCCGAGCACGTGCAGCGTGACCCCGGCGACCGCCGGCGGTTCGCCGGGGCCGACCTCGGCCGGGATCAGATCCAGCACCAGCGCGTGTTCGATGACCTCGATGGACGGCTCGGTACGGACCGCGTGGACCAGGGCCCGGGCGATCTCGGCGCCCGTCGCGTCGCCGCCGGCATGCGCGATCCGGTTCCGCCGGTGCCCGCCCTCCCGGGTCAGCTGCAGTTCGCCGTCGGGGTCGCGGTCGAATTCGGCGCCGCGCGAGATCAGGGTGTCGACCGCTTCCGTACCCTCGCCGACGAGGACGCGGACCGCGTCCTCGATGCACAGCCCCGCGCCCGCGATCAGGGTGTCGTTGACGTGCTGCTCGACGGTGTCGCCCTCGTCCTGCACCGAGGCGATGCCGCCCTGCGCCCAGGGCGTCGAACCGGCGGCGAGTACGTCCTTGGTCACCACCAGGATCCTGCCCAGGCCACGGCATTCCAGAGCAGCGGTCAGGCCGGCGATGCCCGAGCCGACCACCACGACGTCGACATCACGGATCCAGCCGGGCTCCTCCGCGGCGAGCCGCAGCGGCAACTCCGGCAGCGGCGGCGCGGCGCCGGGGGTCCGGCGCGGCGGCAGTGGAGCGGCTGGAGCGGAACCCTGGCTATCCGGCACGGTGAGTATCGTCCCTCATCACCGCGGGACTGTTCCGGCCGGGTCCGTCGCCGACGGACCGACCGGCGGGTGTCACATGGCCTGCTTGTGCTCCGGCAGTTCGCGCTCCGCGCGCTCCTCGGCCTCGACCAGTTCGATCATCGCGGCGACGGCCTTGAGGTCGACGACGGTCGGGTGATCGCCGTCGCTCCACAGCTCGTCGGCCTGCGGCAGGCTGTCCCAGAGCGACTCGTGCTCGGTCTTCACCCGGCGCGGCAGACCCAGCACCTCGGCCTCGCCATCGGTTTCGGCGGCTGCCTCGCGCGGGGCCTCGATCAGTTCGCGCAGACCGGCGATGGTGTTCTCGCGAAGGGCTAGCTCGGCCTTCAGCGCAGCCTTGTCGCCGTGCAGCGAGGCGATCACCCGCTGCAGCTGGACCCGGTCGACGCGGAGCCGTTCGGCCTCGCCGGCCGCGTTCTTGGCCCGGTCGGTCAGGGTGTCGACGACGGTGCCGTTGTGCCGGCGCTCCTCGGTCAGCGCCTTGCCGTGGTTACGGGCAGCGGCGAGCATCGCGGCGGAGTGCTCCTGGCGGGCCTGGGACAGTTCGTTCCAGGCGCAGGCGCAGGCGACGACGGCGGTGATCACCAGGGCGCCGACACCGGCCCGGATCACCCAATCCGGACCGAAGGCGGCAGCCACCGCGACGGCGATGCCGAGGACCAGCACAACCTTCGACGTGGTGACCAGGGTGGATGTTGCGGCGCGGCGTCGAGCCGAAGGGCTCAGTGGGCGCGTAGGGGCATCGGCAGGGGAAGTCACACGCGAAACGATAGGACGACTGCCGCAGAGGTTGTGGGATTTTGACCCCGGTGTCTGAGAACCGGTGTCAGTGAATCAGCGGTCTCGATCCGCCGGATCGTCCTCGGTCTTGGACTCGGAATCGACGTCCGGGTCGTCGGGCACCTTGCAGGCCCGCTCGAGCAGCAGGCCGGCCGTGCCGAGGGCGAGCCCGCCGGCCACCGCGACCAAAGATCTGACGACTCGCTCGCGCGGCGAATCCCCGGCGATCTGGGCAACGAACAGCAGCGCGTACGCCAGGTACCCGCCCGCCACCAGCGCCCCGGCCAGCGCCGACGCCTTGCCCAGCACCAGGAACGACACCGCCCGCTGCGGGTCCATCCGGAGCCGCCGCCGATGGATCCGCTGGTACGTCTGCCAGGCCAGCAGACCGGTCGCCACCGCGACCACGATCACGGTGATCGGCGCGGTCCAGGGAACCTGGGGCGGGCTCGTGTTCAGCGCCCGGGCGCCGACCACGACCAGCCAGCCCGCCAACGCGCCGAACAGCGCCGCGACGGCCAGCGCCAGCGGCGGGGTCGTCTTGAGGGAGCCGTCGTCGTCCGGTCCGGCCAAGGTCAGTCGGTGATCGTCAGGTCGTCCCGGCGGACCACGCCGGACAGATCGGCCGTCTGGATCAGGTCGGCGATCCGGCCCCGACCGGGCACCTCGCCCGCCGGGTCCACCTCGAGCCACGGCGCCAGCACGAAGCCGCGCTCATGGGCCAGCGGGTGCGGCAGCCGGAGGCTGTCCTCGTCCTTGGTGGTGGTGCCGACGATGATCAGGTCGACGTCCAGGGTCCGCGGGGCCCAGCGCTCGCTGCGCTCCCGGCCGTACGCGTCCTCGATCGCCAGGGCCCGCTCCAGCAGCGTCCGCGGCTCCAGGGTCGACTCGGCGACGATCACCAGGTTGAGGAACTTGCTGGCGTCGGCCGGCCCGCCCAGCGGGACGGTCTCGTACACGGAGGAGACGTCCACCACGATCACGTCGGGCGTGTCCTTGATGGCGTCGACGGCGCCCTGCAGGATCGTCAGCCGATCGCCCAGGTTCGACCCGAGCGAGTAGACGACCTTGCGCAACGGTTTCATACCGCTGAGTGTGTCGGCGTCGATCGCGTACGGGTTGGGGCTGCTCATATCCGTCTGCTCCTCGTCACTGTGACGGCCACGTCGGCCACCTCTACCGGCATCGGCGCCCCCGGTTTGTGCACGGTCACCTGCACCGTGTCAACCCGCTGATGCTGCTTCAGGCACGTCTGTGCAATTCTCTCCGCCAACGCCTCGATGAGGTTCAGCGGGTCCCGCTCGATGTCGGCCACCACCACCGATGCCAGTGCGCCGTAATCGATCGTTCGGTCAAGATCATCACTGGCTGCGGCCGGAGAAAGATCAAGAAAACAAGTGACGTCGACGACGAATCGCTGACCCTGGCGTCGTTCGAAGTCGAACACGCCATGGTGCCCGAACCCGACAATACCCCGCAGGGCAACGCGATCCAGCCCTTCCGGCACGGCCGTACCCGCGTCGTTCGCCCCCGTCATCTGCCCTCCTTCGCCCGCCGACCCTATCCGACCGCCCCCGGGGCGGGGCAGTCGGCGTCCGCGAATCCGAAGACCGTAGCGCCATCGGGCGACGGTTCGCCTACGATGTGCCCGCGTTGCGACGTGGCAGGCTACTGGATTCGCCGAGCCGTCGGCCTCCGGACGCCTCGCGTTAACCCGTCCAGGCCAGCTGGTCGACCACCGCGATCGCGTCCCGATTGGGCCGTACGGCGTGCACCCGGACACCCCAGAGCCGATGCTGCGCGGCGACGACGGTGAGCGCCGTCGACGCGTCGTCGCACTGCCGGGCCGGCCGCAGCCGTTCGCCGTCGGCGAGCAGCCGGCTGAGGAAGCGTTTCCGGGAGACGCCGAGCAGCACCGGCAGGCCGAGCACGGCCAGCTCATCGATCCGGCGCAGCAGTTCCCAGTTGTGCTCCGCGGTCTTGGCGAACCCGAAGCCCGGGTCGATCACCAGCCGGTCCGGGGTGATCCCGGCCGCCACCGCCTGGTCCAGCTGGATCCGCAGCTCGGTGATCACCTCGGCCATCACGTCCTCGTACACCGCGCGGCTGAACATGTCCTCGGAATGGCCGCGCCAGTGCATACAGAGGTACGCGACCTCCAGCTCGGCCACGGTCGGCAGCATCGCCGGATCGGCCCGGCCGCCCGACACGTCGTTGATCATCTTCGCCCCGGCCGCGACCGCGGCCGCGGCCACCTCGGCCCGCATCGTGTCGACGCTGACCACGGCCCCGGCCCTGGTCAGCTCCGTGATCACCGGCAACACCCGGCGCAGCTCGGTCTCGACGTCCGGCCGGCTCGCGCCGGGCCGGGTCGACTCGCCGCCGACGTCGATCACGTCGGCACCCTCGGCGATCAGGTCGTGGCCGTGCCGTACCGCCTCGTCGGGGTCCAGCCACTCACCGCCGTCGGAGAACGAGTCCGGCGTCACGTTCACCACACCCATCACCAGGGTGCGGCCCGGTGCCGGCAGGCCGGTCACCGCGGGAATCTCCTTCACCCGCCGTGATCCTAGTCATGACGCACGACTCGTGGCGTCTGTCACTGGCGCTGCCGATGGGCCGCGCCGGTAAGGTCAGCGGGTATCCCCTTCCCGGCAAGGAGCCGACGCATGCGCATGCCCGAAGCCGAGGTCGACGTCACGGTCGACCTGGTCGAGAAGTTGATCATCGAACAGCATCCGGAGCTGGCCGGTCCGCTCAGCCTGGTCGCGAACGGCTGGGACAACGTGATCTTCCGGCTCGGCGACGACCTGCTGGTCCGGCTGCCCCGGCGAGGCGTCGCGGCCCGGCTGGTGATCAACGAGCAGCGCTGGCTGCCGGTGATCGCCGGTGCCCTTCCGGCTCCCGTACCGGTCCCCTTCCGGGTGGGTACGGCGAGCAACCTCTTCCCCTGGCCCTGGACGATCACCCGCTGGTTCCCCGGCACCCCGCTGACCGACCTCGCCGTCGCCGACCGGATGCCGCTGGCCGGACCGGTCGCCGAGTTCCTGGCCGCACTGCACCGGCCGGCTCCGGACGACGCGCGCAGCGGCCCGGACCGGATCTTCAACCCGGTCCGCGGAATCCCCCTGGCGGAACGGAACGAGCTGGCCGAGGAGCATCTGGCCGCCGGCTCGATCCCCGAGCCGGACCGCCTCCGGACGCTCTGGCGGCGCCTGCTGGAAGCGCCGGTGCCGGACACCGAGCCGGTCTGGGTGCACGGCGACCCGCACCCGGCCAACCTGCTCGCCGACCATGATCGACTCGCCGCCGTGATCGACTTCGGCGACCTCACCGTCGGCGATCCGGCCACCGACCTGGCCACCGGCTGGCTCAGCTTCGACGCCGCCGGACGGCGCGTCTTCCGGGACCGCTACACCGCGTTGACCGGGGCCGGTCCCGCCCTCTGGGTCCGGGCTCGCGGCTGGGGCCTGTCCCTGGGGCTGTCCCTGCTGGCCAACTCCGACGACAACCCGCAGCTCGCCGCGGTCGGCCGGCACGCCCTGGCCCAGGTGGTGACCGACGACTGATCCCCAAGGGGCCGGACGGGGACGATAATGGGGCCACGGCTGGTTGCTGGAGGCCGTGCTCGGGGGTGTGCGATGAATCTCGACGTCGAGGACCTGCGGGTGTTCACGGCACTCGCCCGGGCCGGGCACTACGGCAGGGCCGCCGAGGCGAGTTGTCTGAGCCGTTCGGGCGTGAGCCGCGCCGTCCGGCGCCTCGAACAGACAGTCGGTCAGCCGCTGGTCCGGCGCAACGCCGCCGGGATGCACGGCCTCACCGAAGCCGGTGAGCGGTTCGTCCGGCATGCCGAATCCATCCTCCGGGCCTGCGAGGACGCCGTCGAGGACGCCCGGCACGGCCCGTTCCGGACGATCCACCTGATCGACGCCGGCCCGCCCGGGTCCGGCCGCCGGACCGTCGAGCACCGCCGCGGCACCGCGGTCGTGATCACCAGGGTCACGCCGGCGCCGACCGCCCCGCGGCGCCTGTCAACCTCCGGTGCGTGATCAGCAACAGCCCTTTCCCTGGACCGGCTCCTGGAGGAGCGTTGATCAGGTCGGCCCGCCGGCTTGACGGGCGGCATCGTCGCGAGGGGAGGGAACGCGGATGGCCACCATCACCGGGACGTCGTCGGATCCGAACAAGGCCGGCGTGGTCGCGGACAACTCCGGCAACGGCGCCGCGCTGTGGGCGAGCGCGAACCCGCAGGGCCGGGCCGTGGTCGGTGTCAGCAAGACCGGGGTCGGGCTGTGGGGCCAGGTCAACCAAGGGCGCGCGGTCGTCGGCGCCGTGGACACCGACGGCACCGGCCTGTGGGGCGAGACCCAGACCGGCCGGGCCGTCGTCGGCGCCTGCGACCAGACCGGCGCCGGGATCTGGGGCGAGGTCCGGACCGGCGGCCAGGGTGTGGTCGGGAATGCCCCGACCGGAGACGGGGTGGTCGGCACCGGCCGCCGCGGCGTGGTCGGCGAGAGCGAGACCTACCAGGGCGTGTACGGCCACAGCGGGGACAACTCCGGGGTCGTCGGCGTCTCCGAACGGATGCACGCGATCTTCGCCGAGACCCACAGCGCCACCTCGGCCGGCCTCTACGCCCACAACACGGCGGGCGGCAACGCGGCCTGGCTGGACGGCGCGGTCTCGATCAGCGGCGACCTGACCGTCACCGGCGACGTCCTGCTGGCCGGGGCCGACTATGCCGAACGGATGCCGGCCGGGCCCGGCGTCGGTCCGGGACAGTGCGTGATCATCGACGCCGGCGGGGCGCTGGAACCGTGTCGAGCCCCGTACGACCCTCGGGTCGCGGGCGTCGTCTCCGGGGCCGGGGCGTACCGGCCGGCGATCGTCCTCGATCGTGACTGCGACGGCGTACCCGTTGCGTTGATGGGCAAGGTGGCGGTCTGGGCGGATGCGGACTACGGCCCGATCACGGCCGGCGATCTGCTCACCACCTCGGCCCGGCCGGGCCATGCGATGGCGGTACGGGACCGGTCGGTGGCCCTGGGCGCGGTGATCGGCAAGGCGTTGACCGCCTTGCCGAGCGGCACCGGCCTGGTCACCATGCTCGTCTGCAGCCGCTGACCGCAGTGATCTCGAGGGAGGCGGCACGATGGCGATCCGGCTCAGCCTGCGCAGCTACCTGGCTCCGCGAGGCCAGACGTCGACCGGCCTGCGGCAGGTGCTCGGGCAGCAGCGCGAGGACACCTTGAGGGCCCTGCTGGACAACGACCGGTCCACCTCGCAGGTGCCCTGGCTCGGCGGCCATCCGGTGACCGTCCTGGACGACGGCGGGGTCCAGGAGAAGGCGACCATCCTGATCCTGGCCGACGGCTATTCGCTGGCCGGACAGCAGGCCTTCGCCGCGGACGTGAACACCATGATCAACGGCCTGTTCGCGATCGACTTCTACCAACAGAACAAGGCGAACTTCCGGGTCGTCCGGCTCGGGCTGGTGTCGGCGGACGATGCGATCAGCGAGCCGAACGCGGTCAAGGACACCGCCCTCAACCTGGTCTACAACAACAACTGGGCCCAGGGCTGGTTCGACGCCTTCACCGAGGACAACTACGCGCGCATCCGCAAGGCCGTCCGGACCTGGAACCTGGACGCCGACATCACCGTCGTGCTGACCCACCGGACCGGTGGCAACGGCCTGTGGCGGAACCGGATGATGGCGATCACCAGCGGCGTCGCCCCGGCCGTGATGGCCCACGAACTCGGACACTGCTTCGGCCTGCTGGACGAGTACCGCCGGTCGGGCTACAACCAGACCTACTCCGGCACCGAACCCCCGGCGCCGAACCTGACCATCGAGACCGACCGGACCAAGATCAAATGGCGGGACCTGATCAAGTCCACCACCCCGATCCCGACCAACCCGCTCCCGGCCGGCTGGAACGCGGCCACGGATGTCGGACTGATCGAAGGCGGCTGGGGGCGCTACACGAAGGGCATCTACCGGCCGGCGAGCCAATGCCGGATGGACAACAACACGCCGCCGTTCTGCCCGGTCTGCGCCGGGGTGGTGATCGCCGCGCTGAAGTCCGCGATCGCCAACCAGGGCAGGCCTCCCGGTGGTGGCGAACCGGGAGCCGCCGACGCCCCGGCGTTCCTGCGGCTGACCGTGCGCCGCGGCGCGGACGGCACCCTGGCCCTCGTCGATGTCACACCGTCCGGCCACGCTGATCCTGTTCCACCGCCGGCCACCGGATCCCTCGCCCACGTGGTGCTGGACGGGGACCGGCCGGTCGCCGCGGCCCCCGTGATCGACATCCCCGCGCACGGTTTCGGCGATGATCAGCCCGAGCCGCACGGGTTCGTCGAGGCCGCCGGCGTCGACGAGTTCGAGGTCCGGGTCCCGGCGGCGGCGCTGGCCGGGGTCCGGTTGGACGGCCTCAGGCTGGGCCGGGCCGCGCTGGCCGAGCCGGCCGGACGCGGGACGTGGGTCGACGCCGTCCGAGGCCGAGCCGCGCACCTCGAGGCTGCCCGGGCCCTGGATCCGTCCGCTCTCTCCCGGCACGCGGCCGCCTGGTTGACCCGCTGAAGGAGTGGCGAACCTCGGCGCCACCGCACTATCGTGCTGAGGGAGGCCCCGAGGAGTCATCCCCCGCCCCCGAGTCCGGACCACGGACTCGCCGAGTGAGGGAGTGATCTCGATGAACCACCACGCCTCGACCCCGGCCTGGCAGCGCCTCAGCCTGACCGACGTCGCCCGGACGCTGGACCTCGATGCGGAGGTCGTGGACCGGCTGACCCCGGTCGCCGGCCCCGACGGCCCGCGGCTGCACGTACCGGATCCGGAGACGGCCGACCGGCTGCTGGCCAGGATGGACACGGAGCCCGAGGACCGCGCGACGACGCTCGCCGCCCGCCCCGATCCGGACGACGATCCCGAGTTCTGCTGGTTGCTGGACCGGTCGGCCCGGCTGCTGATCAGTCAGCTCGGCCGGCGGCGGCCCGGCAACCCGGGCTGGGCGGCGTTGTCCGGCGGCCCGGTCGCCCGTCATCTGTACGTCTGGGTGTTCCTGACGGTGACGCCGTACGTCCGCGATCTTCACGCGGCCGACGGGCTCAGCGACGCGGAGTCCTGGGCCTCGTTCGGCGCACTCGGGGCGGCGCTGGCGGGCGATCGCCGGGTCAACGGCCGGCCCGGGCTGGACGCGACCTGGGGTCTGCCGATGACGTTCTCCGGCACCGGGTTCCGGCTCGGCCGGCTGGCGTACGAACGGCAGCTCCGGCACACCGAGCCCGGTCATCCGATCCTGCGTCCCGGCGAGAGCGCCCTGAACACGCACATCCCCGGCGACTCCGGCCGTCTGACGCCGTCCGCCTGCGACGCGTCGTTCGACCGGGCGCTGGAGCTGGCCAGCGGCTTCCCCGAACAGGTCGCCGGGTTCGGCTGTCACTCCTGGCTGATGGACGGGCAGCTCGCCGGCTACCTGCCGGCCGAGTCCAACATCGTCCGCTTCCAGCGCCGGTTCACCGCCTTCAACGATCGGGTCCGGGCGGACTGGGCCCCGATCCTGCACCTCTTCCACCGGCGGTTCGACGGACCCGAGGTCCCGCCGGCCCTGCTGACCGAACTGCCCCAACGCACCTCGCTGGAACGCGCCGTCGTCGGCCACCTGCGCGACGGCGGCCACTGGTACAACCAGACCGGCTGGTTCCGCCGGCTGCCCTGACCGGGCCCGCACCAACCGCTCCTTCGCCGACCGGTCAGTTCTGCAGCGACACGCCGCCAGAACGCCTGCTCTTCTGACCGGTCGGCGGATTTCAGAGGGGGAGGGGGACGGGGCGGGGAAGGTCGGCCACGGGGGTGGTGGGCCAGGCGGGGTCGGCGGTGAGGACCTCGAAGCCCGCTGCGGTGCGGAGCACGGTGTCCTCGACCTTGCAGCCGGGGGCGGTCGGGTTCCAGGCGAAGGCCTGGTCGGCGACGATCCGATCCGCGGCGCCGACGGTCGCGCGCGGGTCCCGGCCGTTGTAGCCGGCGATGCCGCCCTGGTGGTGCCGCTGCCACTCGTCGGACTGGAAGCCGTTCGCGGCATAGCCGGCGCAGCCGGCCCGGAAGGCCTCGCCGAGCGTGCTGCCGGGTACGGTCGCGGCCAGGAAGCCCGCCTCCACGGCGAGGATCCGCTCGTCCGCGTCCTGCTCCCCCGGCTCGGCGGGCCCGAACCGGACCCAGCGGGTCAGGTTGATCACCAGGCCGTGCCGGCGGGCACCCAGCACCGCCATGAAGCGGCGGCCGACCGGGTCGGGGGTCGGCAGCGGATGCCGGTACGGCAGCCGGTCGACTCCCCCGATCAGCACCACCAGCGGCTCCGCGCCGACCTCGACCAGGGCGCCGGTGAGGGCGGCGGCGACCGCGCGCTCGGTGTCGGCCGGCGTCCGGGCGCTGAGCACCTCGGTCATCACCCGGGCCGCGTCCCGGCCCAGGTCCCGATACCGCGCGACCTCCCCCGGCAGCAACGGCGCCCTGGCCGCCCGCACCTGGTCGGCGACCTGATCCTCGTGCAGCGTGTCCGGCTCCAGGTCGATCCCGGCCGGCAGCTCGGACCAGGCGAGCTCACGGAGCCCGACACCGGCCGGCAACTCCTCGTCGCGCAACCGGGCCGCCTCGTTGCCGGTCAGGATCACCTCGTCGCCGTCGGCCGAGACCAGCACGGCGACGATCGGCGGAGCCGCGAGGTTGACGTGCACCCGCGCCCCGTCGAGATACCAGGCCAGGGCCGGCTGCGAGGTCAACAGCAGCCGGCCCGCTCCCTGGTCCGCGATGATCTTCAGCAGCCGGTCCCGTTTGATCGCATGTTCGTCGACGGTCCGTTCAGTCATGCTCGAGCCTCACTTCAGTTCGCGTCACTTCAACCCGGTGGTGGCGATTCCCTTGATCAGGAACCGTTGTCCGAAGAGGAACGCCAGGAAGATCGGCAGCAGCGAGATCACCGACATCGCGAACATCGCGCCCCAGTTGCTGCCGCCGGTCGAGTCGATGAACGAGCGCAGCGCGATCGGCACCGTGAACATGTCCGGGGCGGTCAGGTAGATGAGGGCCGTGAAGAAGTCGTTCCAGGTCCAGATGAACGTGAAGATCGCGGTGGTGGCCAGGGCCGGCACCATCAGCGGCAGGATGATGTAGCCGAAGATCTTGATGTGGCCACAGCCGTCCAGCCGGGCCGCCTCGTCCAGCTGGGTCGGGATGCCGCGGATGAACTGGACCATGAGGAACACGAAGAACGCGTCGGTGGCCAGGAACTTCGGCACCAGCAGCGGCCAGAACGTGTTCACCCAGTCCATCTGCGAGAACATGATGTACTGCGGCACGACGGTGACGTGGAACGGCAGCATGATCGTCAGCAGCATCATGGCGAACCAGAGCCGGCGCAGCTTGAACCGGAGCCGGGCGAAGGCGTACGCGGCGAGCGAGCAGGACACCAGGTTGCCCAGGATGGAGCCGAGCACGACGATCGCCGAGTTCGCCAGATACTGCCCGAAGGGGTACGCCAGCGCGTTCCACCCCAGCTGGTAGTTCTCCACGTTCAGGCTGGTCAGCCACAGGCCCGGCTGCCGGAAGATCAACTCGTTCGGCCGCAGCGAGCTGACCGCCATCCAGAGCAACGGGTAGATCATCAGGACGCCGGCGGCGATCATGAGCACGTGCTTCAGCACCGACCTGATCACCGATCCGGCGGGCCGGGCCCGGTGCCGGTAGTGGTGCACCGGCGTCGGTGCGGCCTTCGTACGGTCGGCCTCGATCAGTTCAGTCATCGTAGAACACCCAATACTTGGCGGCCAGGAAGTTGATCGCGGTGAAGCCCGCGATGATCACGACCAGCAGCCAGGCCATCGCCGAGGCGTAGCCCATGTCCAACTGGCCGAATCCCTTCTGATACAGGTAAAGCGTGTAGAACATCGTCGAGTCGGACGGACCACCGGAACCGCCGGAGACGATGAACGCCTGCGTGAAGGACTGGAACGCGCCGATGATCTGCAGCACCAGGTTGAAGAAGATGATCGGCGACAGCAACGGCAGCGTGATGCTGAGAAACCGGGTCCACCGGCTGGCGCCGTCCACCTCGGCCGCCTCGTAGTACATCCGCGGGATCTGCCGCAGCCCGGCCAGGAAGATGATCATCGGCGAGCCGAACGTCCAGATGTGCAGCAGGATGATCGTGCCGAGCGCCGTGTCCGGGTTGGAGATCCAGCCCGGCGGCGACTGGACGCCGAGGAACTGCAGCAGCTGGTTGACCAGGCCGGTGGTGCCGAAGATCTGTCGCCACAGGATCGCCACCGCGACCGAGGAGCCGAGCAGCGAAGGCAGGTAGAAGATCGAACGATAGAAGGCCAACCCGCGCATCCCGCGATCCAGCAGGATCGCGATCCCCAGCGCCAGCGCCAACTGCAGCGGCACCGAGACGATCACGTACACGAAGGTGACCCGGAGCGAGTTGAGCAGCCGCGCGTCGTTCGCCATCGCGACGAAGTTCTCCAGGCCGACCCACTTCGGCGGCTGGATCAGGTTGTAGTCCGTGAAGGACAGCACCAGCGACGCGATCATCGGGCCGATCGTGATCCCGAACAGCCCGATCAACCAGGGCGCCAGGAACAGATAGGCGACCTTGTTGTCCGGTGTCTCCTCCTTGCCGCCCTTCTTCCCCTGGCTCAGCGCGCTGAGCTCGCCGACAACGCTCATCGCGTCACCCCCTCCGCCGTGATCATGAGAGCTACTTCTGGATATTGGCGTTGATCTCGTCGATCATCTTCGCCGCGGCGTCGGCCGGCTTGGACTGACCGAACAGCACCTCCTGGCCGTACCGCTTGACCACGTCGGGCAGGTTCCCGGCCCCGATCGGCGGTGCCAGCGGGGCGTCGCCGAGCTCCGGCTTGATCGCGTCCAGGAAGGCGATCACCTTCTTGTCCGACGCGTTCAGCGAGGACTCGATGGCCGCCCGGACCTCGGTGTTCGGCGGCACGCCGCGCTCGGTCAACCCGATCTTGCCCGACTCGGTCGAGTTGACCAGGAAGTTGACGAAGGCGACGGCAGCGTCCGGATCGGCGGTCTTCGCCGAGATCGACCAGAACTGCGAGGCCTTGTACCAGAGCTTGGCCTCGCCGGCCTGGCCTGCCTCGCTCGGGTACCTGAGCAGCGCGATGTTCTCGCCGGAGGCGTTGTCGTAGGCGCTGACCTGGTTGGACCAGGCGAAGCCGAAGCCGAGCCGGCCGGTCGCGAACGCGCCCTGATCCAGCGACTGGCCGTCCTCCTCCGCCACCACACTGGCCGGCTGGCCGGCCTTGGCGTTCATCACCTCCAGGTTGTACGTGTACCAGTCGGTGGCGTCGGCGACGTCGAAGGCGAGCCCGGTGGCCGTGAACAGCGCCTTGCCGCGCTGCCGGAGGAACGCACTGAAGGCGGCGTCGTTGGAGATCATCGACCCCATCCCGTAGGTGCCGTCGGGGCTGCCCTTCGTGACCGCGGCCGAGATCTTGATCAGGTCGTCCCAGGTCCAACTCTTGTCGTCCGGCGGCTCGACGCCCGCCGCGGCGAAGACCTTCGGGTGGACCATCGCGACCGGCGCGTTGACCCCGGCGTTGATCGCCATCAGGCCGGTGTCGGTCTGGCCCGGCTCGACCGTACCCGGCGCGAACTTGGACACGTCGACCTTGCCGTTGAGGTCCAGCAGCGCGCCGCGGCCGCCGTACTCCCGCACGTACTTCTCGTCCATCTGGATGATGTCGGGCGCGTCATTGCCGGCGACCTGGGTGGCGAGCTTGTCCCAGTAGGCGTTCCAGTCGCCGAACTCCGGACTGACGGTGACGTCCGGTTTGACGGCCTTGAACGCCTCGATGATCTTGAGCGTGTTGGCCTGCCGGGTCTCGTTGCCCCACCAGGTGGCGCGGAGCTTGCCGGTGGCGCCGCCACCGCCGGTGCTCTGGCTGCGGCCGCAGCCGGTGGCGGCGACCAGCCCGGCGGAGAGGCCGAGGCCGAGCAGCGCTCGGCGGCCGAGGGTTGTGGGCGCGGTGGCCCTTCCAGGAATCATCGTCGACTCGTCCTTCCCGAGAGATTGCGGGACTGAGCGGGGCTCAGTAACCGCTTTCTAACAGTCGCGCGGCGATCCTGTCAATGCCGCTCGGTAGCGACGATTCCACGGATTTCCGTTACTCCACGGCCCAGCGGCCGATCAGGCAGGATGCAGCGCGGACCGGTTCCTCCTGCGATCTTCACTCACGATCCGCGAGCCCGAGAAAACGATTCCGTAACGTCCGCCTCGCAACGCCCCTGAGCCTGTCGGCTGTTGATCAAGAAAGCTTGGCGGCGCGGGCGGTGCTGCTCCGGGCGACCAACCGTGGCCGGAACATCGCGCTGCGTTCGGGCTTGCGCCCGTTCAGCATCGCCCACAGGCTCTCCCAGGCCAGCTCGCCCAGCTCCATCTGCGGCACCGAGGCCGTGGTCAGGGCGGGACTGGTGAACTGGGCGAACGGGATGTCGTCGAAGCCCGCGACGGAGAGCCGGTCCGGCACCTCGACGCCCAGCTCGTGCAGCGCACCGAGCAGCCCGAGCGCCACCACGTCGTTGAACGCGATCACCGCGGTCGCCCCCGAGTCGAGCACTTCGCCGGCCGCGGCGTGCCCGTCGGCGAACATCGCGCCACAGGGGATCGACACCAGTTCGATGCTCGCGCCGAAGCTCTCGAAGCCGCGCAGCCGGGCCGCGTTGGACGCACTGATCGGCGGGCCGGCCAGGTAGGCGATCCGGCGGTGCCCGAGGCCCATCAGATGCCGGACCAGGTCACGGATCCCGGAGGCCCAGTCGATGCCGAGCAGCGGCGAGGAGTCGTCGGTCGGCTCCCGGTTGAGCAGCACCACCGGAGCCAGCTCGGGCAACAGCCGGCGCAGCTCCTCCTCCGGCATCCGCGGCGCACAGAGCACCAGCGCGTCGCAGCGGCGCCGGGACTCGACGGCCAGGATCGGCTCCTCCTCGACCTGCTCGGCCGTGTCGGCGACCAGCACCCGGTAGCCCTCCTTGGCGGCCGCGAGGCTGAGCCCGCGCATCGCGCCGTGGAAGGCCGGGTTGGTCAGGTCCGGAACGATGTAGCCGATCGTGTGGGTCCGGCCGAGGGCGAGGCTGCGAGCGGCGGCGCTCGGGGTGTAGTTCAGTTGCTCGGCGGCCTTGAGAACCCGTTCGGCGATCTCGCGATCGACCGTCGGCAAACCGTTCATGACTCGGGAAACGGTTGCTCGGGAAACCCCAGCTTTTATTGCCACGTCGGCAATGGTGACCCTGGTCTTGTCCCTCGAACGCGCCATGATCTCCCTGCTCCCTGTCCCGCCGTCTCTCGATTTACCTTGTCGCCCCGCCACCTCTTCCCGGTCACGGGCAGCATATCCGGTTGCCGCCCAGGGCGGGACGGTTTGGCTTGCGATTGCCGAGGAAGGCCGAATAGAGTGAAGAAATCGGTTACTCAGGTGGCACTCACACCGCGTCGCAGCCAGCGAGGGAGACAGCGATCATGACCAGGAAGAAGTACGCACTCGTCGGCACCGGATCCCGGGCCCGGATGTATCTCAAGGCCCTCAGCGGCAGTCACGCCGACGTCGGCGAGGTCGTCGCACTGTGTGACACCAATCCGGTCCGGCTGGCGTACCACGTGGAGCAACTGCGGGCCGACCAGCCGGGGGCGCCCGACGTGCCCACGTACGCGGCCTCGGACTTCGCCACCATGCTCGACGAGCAGCAGCCGGACTGCGTCATCGTCACCTCGATGGACGTCACCCACTCCGACTACATCTGCGCGGCGCTCGACCGCGGCCTCGACGTGATCACCGAGAAGCCGATGACGACCACGGCTGAGCGGATCGCCAAGATCGTCGAGTCGGTGGACAAGTCCTCCGGCACGCTGACCGTGACGTTCAACTACCGCTACTCGCCGCGGAACTCGATCATCCGCCAGCTGATCGCGGCCGGCGAGATCGGCACCGTGACGGCGGTCCACTTCGAGTGGCTGCTCAACACGGCCCACGGCGCCGACTACTTCCGCCGCTGGCACCGGGAGAAGAAGAACTCCGGCGGCCTGCTGGTGCACAAGTCGACCCACCACTTCGACCTGGCCAACTGGTGGCTCGGCGAGGTGCCCGAGTCCGTGTACGCACGCGGCGGCCTGCGCTACTACGGCGCGGAGAACGCGGCCGCCCGCGGCCTCGGTGCGCGGCCGGCACTGAGCCGGGACACCGATCCCGCGACCGACCCGTTCCACATCGATCTGGCCGCGAACGAGACCAACCGGCGGCTCTACCTGGAGGCCGAGCAGGCCGACGGCTACCACCGGGACCAGGACGTGTTCGCGCCGGGCATCACGATCGAGGACAACCTGAGCCTGCTGGTGGGCTACTCCGGTGGCGCTCACCTGACGTACAACCTGACCGCGCACGCGCCCTGGGAGGGCTACCGGGTCGGCTTCACCGGCACCGCCGGCCGGCTGGAGCTCGAGGTCGTCGAGTCCTCCTGGGTCCGGCCGGCCACGACGACGATCGACCCGTCCGCGAACGACGACGGCGAGCAGGCCGACGTCCGGCCGAAGGGCGCCCGGATCCTGCTGCAGAAGCACTGGGAGCAGGCCCAGGAGATCGAGATCCCGACCGGCACCGGCGGCCACGGCGGCGGCGACGTGAAGCTGCTGGACGACCTGTTCCGGGAGCCGGCCGCGGACCCGCTGGGCCACAGGGCCGGCTACCTGGACGGCATCCGCAGCGTCCTGGTCGGCGTCTCGGGCAACAAGAGCCTGGAGACCGGGCTGCCGGTGCGGCTGGCCGACTTCGGCCTGCCGTTGGAGGCCTGACGATGAAGGTCGTGGTCACGGGCGGCGCCGGCAGGCTCGGCCGCAGCGTCGTCGCCGGGCTGGCCGAGCGCGGGCACGAGGTGGTCTCGGTCGACCTCCGCGCCGCCGAGGGTACGGTCCCGGACGGGGTCGTCGAGCGGCAGGTCGACCTGACCGACCCGGACGGCTGCGCGGAGCTCTTCGCGGAGGTACGACCGGAGGGCCTGGTCCACCTGGCCGGGATCGCGGTGCCGTTCGCGGCGCCGGAGCGGCACATCTTCACCACCAACGCGACGATCGCCTTCACCACGCTGCAGGCGGCCGTCGAACACGGCACCCGCCGGATCCTGGTGGCGTCCAGCCCGACCCCGCTCGGCTACGGTTCGCCGCACGGCTGGCTGCCCCGCTACCTGCCGATCGACGAAGATCATCCGCTGCTGCCCTGGAACGCGTACGCGCTGTCCAAGCAGACCATCGAGCACACGGTCGCGATGTTCAGCGCGCAGACCGGCGGCAAGGTCCGGCTCGGCGTCTTCCGGCCCTGTTTCGTGATCTCTCCCGAGGAGTGGCGCGGCGCGCCGACCCAGCAGGGCCACACGGTACGGGAGCGGCTGGACGACCCGGCCCTCGCCGCGGTGTCGCTGTTCAACTACATCGACGCCCGGGACGCCGCCGGCTTCATCGACACCTGGCTGGCCGCCGCCGGGGAACTGCCGGGCGGCGAGGTCTTCTACGTCGGAGCCGCGGACGCGATGGCCCGCAAGCCGCTGGCCGAGTTGATGCCGCTGTACCATCCCGGCACGGACCGGCTCGCCGCCGGCCTGACCGGCACCGAGCCCGCGTTCTCGATCGCCAAGGCCGAACGCCTGCTCGGCTGGCGGCCCGAGCGCAGCTGGCGTACCGAACTGGTCGACCATGATCAACCGCAGGCCTGAGGAGCAACCGTGACGTTGAGTTTCGATGGGGTCCTGTTCTTCCCGGTCACTCCGTTCGACGAGCGGTCCACGATCGTCGAGGGTTTGATCACCGAGCAGATCCAGTCCCGGCTGGAGCACCGGCCGGGCGGCATCTTCGCCGCCTGCGGCACCGGGGAGTTCCACAGCCTCTCGGTCGCCGAGGTGGGCACCGTGGTCGGCGCCACGGTGGCGGCGACGAACGGCGCCGTGCCGGTGATCAGCGGCGCCGGCGGGCCGCTCGGGCACGCGATCGACTGTGCCAAGGCCGCCGCCGGCGCCGGTGCCGACGGGCTGCTGCTGTTGCCGCCCTACCTGGTCTCGGCTCCGGTCGACGGCTTGATCAACTACGTCGAGGCGGTGGCCGCCGCGACCGAGTTGCCGATCATCGTCTACCACCGCGCGAACGCGAAGTTCACCGCGAGGGCGATGGCGCGGCTGGCGGCGAACCCGCAGGTGGTCGGGTTCAAGGACGGCATCGGTGATCTTGCCGAGGCGCAGCGGATCGTGCTCGCGGTCGAGGCCGCCGGGCGGACCGACTTCCAGTTCTTCAACGGCCTGCTCACCGCGGAGCTGTCGCAGGCGGCCTACCGCGCGATCGGCGTGCCGCTCTACTCGTCGGCGGCCTTCGCGATGGCGCCGGAGCTCGCCACCGCCTTCTACCGGGCGCTGGCCGAGGGCGACGAGCCACGCCGGCTGGAGCTGCTGGCCGGGTTCTACGAGCCGCTGGTGGCGCTGCGGGACAAGGTGCCCGGCTACGCCGTGTCGTTGATCAAGGCGGGAGTGGTCGCCGACGGACTGCCGGTCGGCGGGGTCCGGCCGCCGCTGATCGATCCGCCGGCCGAGGACCTGGCCGCGCTGAAGGAGATCCTGGCCCGCGGTCGCGCCCTCCTCGGCTGATGACGGGCCGCTCATGATCATGGAGGGTAGGGTCGCCGGACTGCGCACCCGGCTGCTCACCGCGCCACTGCCCCGCCCGTGGGGTCCCGATGTCGGTGAGGTGCACGTGATCGTGGTCGAACTGACCACGGACGACGGCCGGACCGGGACCGGGTTCAGCTGGACGCCGACGATCGGCGCGGCCGCCGTGCAGGCGCTGCTCGATCACGACATCGCCGCGTTCATGATCGGCAAGCCGGCCCATCCGGCGGCCGTCTGGGACGACCTGTGGAAGCACCTGCACGAGGCGGGCGGCGGCGGGATCACCACGATCGCGATGGCCGGCGTCGATCTTGCCCTCTGGGACCTGCAGGCGCGAACGCTGGGCCGGTCGGTGCCGTCGCTGCTCGGCGTCCGGCACCGCGAACTGACCGGGTACGGCAGCGGGGTGAACCTGCACTACTCGACCGAGGAGCTGCTGGACCAGGTGCGCCGCTGGCTGGCGACCGGCTACCGGGCGATCAAGATCAAGATCGGCAGCCCGGACCTCGACCGCGACCTGGACCGGGTCGCGGCGGTCCGCGAACTGACCGGGCGCACGGTGAAGCTGATGCTGGATGCCAACCAGCGTTGGGATCTGGCGGCCGCGCTGCGTGGTGTGACGGCGTTGGCGCGGTTCGACCCGTACTGGATCGAGGAGCCGGTCCGGGCCGACGACACGACCTCGCACGTGGAGCTGCGGCGCCGCACATCGATTCCGATCGCGGCCGGGGAGAACGTCCACCACCGGTACCGCTTCGCCGAGTTGATCATGGCCGGCGGGATCGACGTGGTGCAGCCGAACGTGATCCGGGTCGGCGGGATCACCCCGTTCCTGCGGATCGCCGAGCTGACCGTCAGCCACGGACTGCAGCTGGCCCCACACCTGCTGGCGGACCTGTCGGCCCAGCTGTCGGTGACACTGCCGGGGCCGGTCTGGGTCGAGGAGGTCGAGGACACCTCCTTCGAGCGGCTGGGCCTGGTGACCGGCCCGACGCCCGTCGTCCGGGACGGTCCGCTGGTCCGGGTGAACGACCGGATCGGCCTCGGGCTGGACTTCGCCTGATCACGACTGCCGTTCCCGGCCCGGCTTGTCTATGCTGACTGCAAATGAATCAGCCTTCGGGACCACCGGGCTGGCCTGCGGCGGGCCGGCCCGCCTGGGGTCCGCCCGCGGAACCTGCCGCGGGTGCCGGCGGTCCCGGAGCCAGGTATCCCCCGTCACTGCCGCCGCCACCGCCCGAGCCGCCACGCCGCGGCGGGCTGATCGCGGCGCTGGTGATCGCGATCTTCGTCCTGCTGATCGGGACGGTCGTCGTGGCGACCGGGGTGGTCTCGGCCATCCGCGACGTCGCCGGTGATCTTGGCGACGTGCCGACCGCCTCGCCGCGGCCGCGCCCGACGGTGACCGAGTCACCGACCACGCCGCCGCCGGAGCGCCCGACGCCGGAGCAGCCGCAGACCAGCCGGCCCGAGCCGACCCCGACCCCGTCCGAGCCGACCTCGACGCCGAAGGACCCGGACACCGGGTTGATCAAGAACTCCCTGTACGACCTCGAGCTCGACCGCGGCGACGGCGACTGCGAGATCGACGTCCGCCGGCCGAAGCCGCCGCTCAAGGACTCGCGGCTGAAGCCGTACCTGGAGGACGTCGTCGACTGCATGGTCGAGCTCTATCGGAAGCCGCTGGACAAGATCGGCTTCGACCTCACCACGCCCAAGATCAAGACCTATGACGGCACCGTGAAGTCGCCCTGCGGGCGGCTCGACCAGGACGGCTCGCCGGCCTACTACTGCTCCGCCGACCAGACGATCTACTGGCCGGAGACCAGCGACGACGACCGGGAGGCCTACACCTTCGCCCGGCTCGGCTACGTCGGCCTGCTGGCGCACGAGTTCGGGCACCACCTGCAGGCCGAGGCCGGGATGTTCCGGGACTACTCCTACGCCTGGGCCGAGGCGAGCGACGCCAAGCAGCTGGAGCTGAGCCGCCGGCTGGAGCTGCAGGCGCAGTGCTTCGAGGGCGTCTTCCTCTCCTACGCCTCGGACTCGATCGACTTCAGCGCCGACGACCTCTACGAGATCCGGGAGTGGCATTCCTACACCGGCGACGAGGACCCGCCGGAGACCAGGATCGCCGACCACGGCACCAGCCGGGCCCAGGTCCGCTGGCTCGAACGCGGCTACGACAGCACGGACTTCGGCCGCTGCAACACCTGGAAGGCCAGCGCCAAGTCGGTCAAGTAGGTCACCGGCTGGGCGCAGGTACCGGCTCGGCCAGCCGCGGCCGCCAGGCCGGGCAGCCGATGAACAGCGCAGCCACAGCCGCGAACTGCGCCACCATCGCGATGATCGTGCCGCCCGGCGCGGCCGGTGCGCCGCTCGGCGACTCCTCGAACGTGTCAGCCATCGACATGCTCATCCCGGCCCCGGCGATCCACTGGGTGTAGCCGGCCATCGCGATCAGCAGCAAGCCGGCGATCACGACCCGGCGTGTGGTTGCCACGGTGGGCTTCCGGCCCAGACGGCAGAACACGGGGAAGGCCAGCGCCAGCAGTCCCCAGACCGCCGCCCACACGATGATGACCGGTGCGCCGGTCGTTTCACCCGCGCCGGCCAGCCGGCCGTAGATCTGGTCCAGGGTGAGCTCCGGCAGCTTGGTCAGCGGGTTCCGGAGCGTGACGTGCAGGACTCCGACCAGCAGCAGCACCAACACCGAGGCTGAGAACGGCAGCGCGATCCGGAACCGGGTGGCCGGGTCCGTCGGCCGGGCGCCGGGTTCGACATAGGCCAGTTGTGAGCCGCCGAGCACCATCAGCGCGATCAGGTTGCCGTACGGGATCATCAGCATGATCGTGAGAAAGGCGAGCCCCAGAAGTCCGGCCGCGATCACCAGGACCTTGACCGGCACCGTCGTCCGGAGCGTGCGAGCCAGTAACGGCAGGCCCAGAGCGAGTCCGACCGTGGCCATCAGGATCCCTGCCAGCACCAGGAGAACCGCGACGATCCGAAGGCCGGCCGCCCCGGCGCCGTCGTAGTAGATCGTGTACGCATGTCCCGCGACCAGGACCACTGCCGACCCGACGAACGCGGCCGCCCACCGCGCCCGAGCGGCGGTGTCGGAGCCACGCAGCGCCTCCATCATGACTGGATGGTAGGCCCCGCCGCCCCCGCCTGTCGCCCATCGGGCCGCCTCGCCCCACGCCCTTCCGTCGTCACTCTGGCCCCATGTTTTTCACGTTAACGTGAAAAGCCGGCACTTCCCATGAGATACAACTCGCGCAAAGTGTCAGGAACCCTGGGGGAAGTGGGGCCGGCCGGGGACGGGATCAGCCGCGATCCGTGGGTACGGTCTCGGCGGGCTGCCGCCGCCAGGCCGGCGCTCCGATCAGCAGTGCGGCGACCGCGGCCAGCTGACCGACCATCGCGATGATCGTCCCGCTGGGACCCGTACCGCTCGGTGCCTCGCCGAGACCGGTCATCCAGTGGCCGTAGCCGACGACGGCGACCAAGATCAACCCGGCACAGACGATCTGCCGCGGCGGCCCGGCCAGCAGCGTACGCTCCCGTCGCCAGAGCACCGGGACGGCGACCGCCGCGACGCTGCCGGTCACGGCCCAGACGATCATCGTCCAGCCGGCCGCCGGCTCACCGACCGCCGCCAGCACGCCGAGCAGCACCAGGGCGAACGCGACCAGCGAGTACGGCAGCGCGAGCCGGAACCGGCCCGACGGCGCCGGGCTCGGCGCGCCGCGCTCGACGTGGCGCAGCTGGGTCGCCGCAACGACGATCAGGGCCAGGACGGCCGCGAACGGCAGCACCATGATCACCGCCGCCGCGATGACGCCGAGGGCACAGAGCACGGTGAGCACGATGGGGCGCCGGCTGTCGGGGCGCTCCGGATGCTGGAGCAACGGCGCGGCCACGACGAGGCCGAGCACGCCGGCCAGGATGCCGGCGGTCACCAGGGCGAAGGCGATCGGGCGGAGCACGGTGGCTCCGGGACCGTCGTAGAAGACGGTGTACGCGTGTCCCGCGATCAGCACCACCGCCGCGCCGAAGAGCGCAACGGTCCAGCGCACGCGGATCGGTCTGTCGGATTCCCGCAAATCCTCCATCACACGATGGTAAGCCCGTCAGTGACGACCGTTCATGATCAGCGACATGGCTTCGGCGCGCGTCGCGGCATTGCGGAGCTGGCCGCGGACGGCGCTGGTGACGGTCCGGGAGCCGGGCTTGCGGACGCCGCGCATGGTCATGCAGAGGTGTTCGCACTCGAAGACGACGATCACGCCGCTCGGCTGCAGGAACTCGACCATCGCGTCGGCCACCTGGGTGGTCAGGCGCTCCTGGACCTGCGGCCGCTTGGCGTACACGTCGACCAGCCGGGCCAGCTTGCTCAGCCCGGTGATCCGGCCGTTGGCGTTCGGGATGTAGCCGACGTGGGCCACCCCGGTGAACGGCACCAGGTGGTGCTCGCAGCAGCTCCACACCTCGATGTCCTTGACCAGAACGAATTCGTCATGATCAAGATCGAACGTGGTGGCCAGCACGTCCTCGGGCTGCTGGGTGAGGCCGCGGAACAGCTCGGCGTAGGACCGGGCGACCCGGTCCGGCGTCTCGCGCAGCCCGTCCCGGTCCGGGTCCTCGCCGATCCCGATCAGGATCTCCCGGACCGCCTTCGCGATCCGGTCATGATCGAACGCGCCGGGCGCCGGCCCGGCCAGTTCCGACTCGGTCACCGAGGCTCAGGTCCCTGCGGCGGCTGGCCCTGCGGCGGCTGCCCGTCACCGGGCTGCCCGTTGCCGGCCGGCCCGTCCGGCTGACCCTGGTAGCCGTACGGCTGCTGCGGGTGCGGCGGCCAGGTCGACTGCCCCTGCTGCTCCGGGGCCGGCTGCCCGGTCTGCTGGTCGTACTGGCCGTACGGCTGCTGGTACTGCGGCTGGTGGTACCGGGGCTGCTCGTACTGCTGATCGAGCGGCGGCTGGCCCTGCGGCGGCGTGCCCGGCCCGCCGGCGGGCGGCTGCCCGGGCAGCCCCGGCGGCACCGGCTGGTGTCCCGGCGGCAGCGGCGTACCGCCCGGCGAACCGTGCGAGCCGGAGGTGCCGTTCGGCGACGGGGCCTCGATCTGCGGCGGCGGCGGGGTGACCGGCGGGATGCTGGACGGCTGCCGCTGGTCCGACCCGGTCCAAGCCGGCCGCTTCGGCCACAGCTTGAGCGGCTTGAACACCTCGGCGACCTGCTCCCGGTCCAGCGTCTCCCGCTCGAACAGGGCACGGACCAGATCATCCAGCACGGCCCGGTTCTCGCTCAGGATGTCGAACGCCTCCTGGTGCGCGGTCGCGATCAGAGCCGCAACCTCCTCGTCGACCGCGGCAGCCTTCTGCTCCGAGTAGTCCCGGTTGCTGCCGAAATCCCTGCCCAGGAACGGTTCCGCGTCGCCGGTGCCGAGCTTGACCGCACCCAGCCGCTCGGTCATCCCGTACTGGGTGACCATCGCGCGGGCCAGATTGGTCGCCTTCTCGATGTCGTTGCTGGCACCGGTGGTCGGGTCGTGGAAGACGAGTTCCTCGGCCGCCCGGCCGCCCATCATGTACGCGAGTTGATCAAGGAGTTCGGCCCGCGAGTTGGAGTACTTGTCCTGCTCCGGCAGCACCATCGTGTAGCCGAGGGCCCGGCCGCGCGGCAGGATCGTCACCTTCTGCACCGGGTCGGTGCCGGGCAGCGCCGCGGCGACGAGCGCGTGGCCGCCCTCGTGGTACGCGGTGACCAGCTTCTCCCGCTCGTTCATCAACCGGCTCCGCTTCTGCGGGCCGGCGACGACGCGGTCGATCGCCTCGTCGAGGAAGTGGTTCGTGATCATCCGGGCGTTCTGCCGGGCGGTCAGCAGGGCCGCCTCGTTCAGCACGTTGGCCAGGTCGGCACCGGTGAAGCCCGGCGTCCGGCGGGCCACCGCTTCAAGATCGACATCGGGCGCCATCGGCTTGCCGGCCGCGTGCACCTGCAGGATCGCGTACCGGCCCTTGAGGTCCGGTCCCTCGACCGAGATCTGCCGGTCGAACCGGCCCGGCCGCAGCAGCGCCGGGTCCAGCACGTCGGGACGGTTGGTCGCCGCGATCAAGATCACGCCGCCGCGGACGTCGAAGCCGTCCATCTCGACCAGCAGCTGGTTCAGCGTCTGCTCGCGCTCGTCGTGGCCGCCGCCCATGCCAGCACCACGGTGCCGGCCGACGGCGTCGATCTCGTCGATGAAGACGATCGCCGGGGCGTTCTCCTTGGCCTGCTCGAAGAGATCGCGGACGCGGGAGGCGCCGACGCCGACGAACATCTCGACGAAGTCCGAGCCGGAGATCGAATAGAAGGGCACGCCCGCCTCGCCGGCCACGGCCCGCGCCAGCAGGGTCTTACCCGTGCCGGGAGGCCCGTACAACAGCACGCCCTTGGGGATCTTGGCCCCGACCGCCTGGAACTTCGCGGGCTCGGCCAGGAACTCCTTGATCTCCTCGAGCTCCTCGATCGCCTCCTCGCAGCCGGCGACGTCGCTGAACGTGGTCTTCGGGGTGTCCTTGTTGGCGATCTTGGCCTTGGACTTGCCGAACTGCATCACCCGGCTGCCGCCGCCCTGCACGGAATTGAGCAGGAAGAAGAAGAGCACGCCGATGATCAGGAACGGGATCAGGGTGCCGAGCAGGGACGAAAAGAAGCCCGGCGTCGGGTTCTCACCGTCCCACTTCTCCAGCGTCTTCTCGGCGTAGCGCTGATCCAGCCGCTCGCGCAGCGCATCGTCCTGATTGCCGACCCAGGTCGCCTTGTACTTGGTCGTGCCGTCACCCATGGTGACCTCGATGGTCTGCTCGCCATCGATCAGCTTGACCTCCTTCAACGGCTCGTTGCCGTTGATGATGGAGACCACCTGCGACGTCGGTACGTCGGTGAAACCGCCGGCCAGCCGGCCGCTGAAGTCAAGCAGCAGGCCGATCACCACGACGCCCAGAATGATCCACAGGATGGGCCCGCGGAGAATGCGCTTCAAGTTCATAACCTGCCTGCTGAGTCGGAATCATCCAGCCCACACCGCTCCTTGGGTGTGCGCGTACGCAACGCACAAGTCGCGTACGCAACGCAAGAGTATCGTTCGCGGCCAACCCGGGACCGGGACCGGTGGTTCGGATCACTCTCGGCGAAATCGCGGGCAGCCGGCGAGTGGCATGGATCACAGAGCGAAATCCTGATCTGACCGGTAGGGCAGCTCCAGGTCAGGCGTTCCAGTGGCCGCGGGCGGCGATCAGGTCCGCGCGGACGAGTTCGGCCTTCCCTTCCGGGTCGCTCGGTTCGGAGTACTCGGCCGTCAGGCAGATCGGCCGGTCCCAGCCACGGTCGCGCAGGTGACCGAGGATCCGGCCCCAGTCGGCCATCCCGGAGTCGGCCGGACCCCACCAGTGCCGGTACCGCGCCCGGCCCGGCCCGGCGTCCGGCTCCGGCCGGTAGTGGCCGTTCTTGAGGTTGACCAGGCCCAGTCGCGGCCAGGCCAGGTCCAGCGTCAGCACCGGATCGACGCCGGTCAGGGCGTCGTGTCCCGCGTCCCAGACCAGATCGAAGCCGGCCAGGTCGTCGATCAACTGCAGAACGCCGAGCGTGCTCTCGACGAACCGGCCGCGGTGCGGCTGGACGCCGACCCGGACCCCGTACCGCTCGGTCAGCGGCTGGACCGCGGCCCACTCGCGACGCAGCCGCTCGGTCCCGGCCCGGTAGCCGTCGTCGCCGAGCGGGGCCATGATCCGGATCAGCGGCACGCCGGACTCGGCGCAGGCCGCGAAGACCGGCTCGATCGGGTCGGCGGCGACGCTGATCACGGTCACCTGCTGATCGGCGAGGGTACGGACGAAGCCGGGCAGCAGCCGGCCGGCGGAGTCGGGATCGACGTACGCACCCGGCCGGACCGGCACCTCCGCGCCGCGGAACCCCAGCCCGGCCAGCCGCTCGCCCAAGGGCCCGGGCGCCTCGCCGGCCCACGGCTTGCTGAACACCGCCCACAGCGGTTCCGGTGCGTGATCATGATCAACGTGCGGTGCCACGGATGCGCTCCTCGTCCACGTCGACGCCAAGGCCGGGCCCGTTCGGCACGGTGGCGATCGCGTCGGTGATCTCCAGTCCCCCGACATAGAGGTCGGCCAGCAGTTCGGGGCCGTTCAGCTCGGCCGGCAGAGCCAGGTCGAGCAGGCTGAACAGATGCAGCGCGGCGGCGAACCCGACACCGCAGTCGGTCAGGCCGCTGGCCAGGATCTCCAGCCCGTGGGCCTTCGCGACCGCCGCGGTGCGCAGCGCCTGCCGCAACCCGCCAGCCTTGCAGACCTTGATCACGACCAGATCCGCCCCGCCGAGCACCGCGGTCCGGGCCAGGTCGGCGGCGGTGAAGCTGCCCTCGTCGATCGCGACCGGCAGCGGCGACCGCTCCCGGACCTTGATCATCCCGGCCCAGTCGGTGCTCGGCACCGGCTGTTCCACGCAGTACAGCTGCGGTACGTCCGCGATCTCCTGCAGCAGCTGGTGTAGCGACGACGGCCGGTAGGACTGGTTGGCGTCCAGCCAGATCGGCTTGCCGGCGGCGGGTTCCGTGACCGCCCGCAGGGCCGCGGCGTCGGCGACCACGTCGCCACCGATCTTGATCTTGTACGCGTGGTAGGCGGCACTGCCCCGGACCCGCTCCGCCATCGCCTCCGGAGCGTCGATGCCGATCGCCGAGCAGAGCGGGATCTCGGTGTGCACGGCACCGCCGAGCAGCGCGTGCACGGGCAGCCCGGCCAGCTTCCCGGCGACGTCGTGCAGGGCCAGGTCGACCGCGGCCCGGGCGAACGGGAAGCCGTTCGACACCGACGGGCTGAGCGCCCGGTCCGCCCTGCGATGGAAGGATTCCACGGCGAACGGATCGGTGCCGATCAGCAGCGGCGCCAGGTTGTTGTTGATCACGGCCGTGATCGTGTCGGCGGTCTCGTAGCTCCAGCTGGGCAGCGCCCGCTGCTCGCCCCAGCCGGTCGCTCCGTCGTCGGTGGTCAGCTTGACGAAGATCACGTCGCCGGTGCGGTCGGGTTCGCTCACCGTACCGCTGCCGATCTTGAACGCGTGCGCGAACGGCACCGGCACGACGAAGGTCTCGACCTTGCTGATCGTGCTGATCTTGGTCATGCGAGCAGACTCCAGCGCTCCGGGTCGACCCAGCTCGGCCCGTGCGAACCGTCGTCGAGGAAGCCGATCACGTCGTCGAGGACGTACCGGACCAGGGCCAGGTGGCCTTCCACCGAGTCACCGGCGATGTGCGGCGTGAGCAGGACGTCCGGCGAGGCGATCAGCTCGGGCGACAGCCGAGCCGGCTCGGGATCGTAGACGTCCAAGGCGATCCGGAGCCGCCCGGACAGCGCCTCGTGCTCCAGCGCGGCCTGGTCGACGGCGCCGGCCCGGGCCGAGTTGATCAAGACCGAGCCGTCCGGGATTCGGGCCAGCAGGTCCGCGGTGATCATGCCCTTGGTGGCCGGCAGATCGGGTACGTGGATCGACACCACGTCGGCGTTCATGGCTGCCGGCAGGTCGACCGGGGTGACGTCCAGCTCGCGGGCCCGCTCCTGATCAAGGTACGGGTCGTACACCAGCACCCGCGCCCCGAACGGTGCCAGCAGGCTGCGGAACGCGCGCGCGGTGGACGAGGCGCCGATCAGCGAGACCGTACGCCCGCGCAGCTCCCGGCCCCGGAACTCGCCGGCCGGCTTCCAGCCGCCGGCCCGGGTCCGGGCGTCGTAGGACGGCAGCCGCCGGTGCAGCGTGAGGCAGGCGGCCAGGCAGTACTCGCCGACCGACCACGCGATCCGAGTGGCCGCGGAGAACACGGTCAGCCGGTCACCGACCAGCTCGGCCGGCACCAGCCGCTTCACCGTGCCGGCGGCGTGCGCAACGATCCTGGGCCCGGTCTCGCCGAACAGGCCGGCCGGCAGGGACGGCGTGCCCCAGCTGGTGATCATGATCTCGGCCCCGTCGGCCAGCCGGGCCGCCTCGGCCTGGTCCAGGTGATCACCGGCCCAGCGCACCTCGAAGCGATCCTCGAGCAGGGCGCGCGTCTCGTCGTCACAGACATCGGCGGCGCGGGTCGGGGTCATGGCCATCGCCAGGGTCGTCATCGGGGCGGCTCCTCGGGTCGTCTCGGCGTCCTGGGTACCGTACGAGGCGAGAGCGATACCCGTCCAAGTCGAGTTCGGCATGGCTCGATACCGTGACGACATCCTGTCCCGCCCGCGACCGACCGACGGCCGGTAGCATCCGCGCCGTGGATGCCAAGCCCTCGCCGCGCGGCCCGCGCCAGCGCCTCGGTGAAGATCAACGACGGAAGCAGCTGATGGCGGCGGCCGTGCTCGAGGTCGTCGACCAGGGCTACGAGGGCGCGACACTGACCCGGGTCGCCGCCCGGGCGGACGTCGCCAAGGGCCTGGTCTGGCGTTACTTCTCCGGCAAGGACGACCTGATGGAGGCGACCGCCAAGGCCACCCTGGAGCGGATGCGGGAGACGATCGTCGGCCGGCTCGACCTGGATCAGCCCGTGCCGGGCATCATCCGAGCCGCGTTGCGCCTGGCCGCCGCCCAGATCAGGACCCACCGGAACGAACTGGTCGCCCTGGACCGCATCCTGCACAATCTTCCCGGCCCCGACGGCACGGAGCGGGTCATCGCGGAGTTCTACGAGGAGTCCTACCTGGGCCAGGAGGCGCTGTTCCGGCGCGGTCAGGACGAGGGCAGCCTCGGCGCCTTCGACACCAGGGTCATGGCCGTCACGTACCAGGGCTCGATCGACGTCATGCTCGCGTACCTGGAAACCCATCCGGAGGTCGAGCCCGAGGACTACGCCGACCGGCTCGCCGAGATCCTGCTCGGCGGCATGCAGGCCAGGGACTGACCTGATCACATCTGTTGGTTTATTGACCATGCGGTCATTACTATTGACCACATGGTCATTAAAACGGAGGCGGCCGCCCGTGCGGCGAACCCGCAGCGCGAGATCGTCCTGAGCCTCGTCATCAACGCGATCGTCCCGATCGCGGTGTTCTACGGCCTCCGCGCACTCGGCGTCGACCAGTGGACGGCGCTGCTGCTCGGCCTGGTCGGGCCGGCCGTCAAGACACTGCACTCGGTGATCACGAAGCGCCGGATCGACCAACTGGCCGCCCTCGTCATGACAGCCCTGCTGCTGAGCGTCGCGCTGTCCTTCCTGACCGGCAGCCCACGAACCCTGCTGGCGCGCGACGGCTGGGTCACCGCGGTCGTGGGCGGTTGGATCCTGGTGACGCTGCTGCGGACTCCGTACTATCTGTTCGCTTTGCGGACGTTCACCGGCGGCCCGCTGCGCGAGCGGATCAATGCCGCCTGGCAGGACGTCCCGGCCTTCCGGCGGGTGGTGAGCGGGTGCACGGTGATCTGGGGTTCGGCGCTGCTCGCCGATGCCGCGAGCACCGTCGTGCTGGCCTACACCCTGCCGATCGACCTGGTCCCGCTGATCGGCGCGCTCAAGCTCGTCGGACTGATCGTCCTCGCCGAGGTGAGCAGCCAGGTCTACTTCCGCCGACGGGGTGTACCGCTGCTCGGGGACGAGCCGGGCTCGGAGGAGGACCGGTGACCGGCCGCCGCTACGTCGTCACCGGTTCCGCCTCGGGTATCGGCGCCGCCACCGCGGCGATCCTCCGGGACCAGGGCGCGACCGTGATCGGCTGCGACCTCGACGACGCGGACATCGTGGCCGACGTGTCCACCCCGGCCGGCCGCCGTGCTCTGGTCGACCAGGTCGGACGCTGCGGGCCGATCGACGCGGTGCTCGCGGTCGCCGGCGGCGGCCGCACCGGCCTGCTCGAGACGAACTACTTCGGTACGGTCGCGACGCTCGAAGGCCTGCGCCCCTTGCTGGCCCGCAGTCCGGCCCCGCGCGCGGTCGCCGTGTCCTCGACGTCCTCACTCGCCCCCGCGGACGAACGCGTCCTACGGGCCTGCGCCGCGGGAGATGAGGCCGCCGCGACCGCGCTGGTCGCCGCCGATCCGGTGCTCCGCGACGCCGCGTACGGCATCGCCAAGCGGGCCCTGAACGGCTGGATCCGCCGGACCGCGCCGACCCCCGACTGGGCCGGCGCCGGCATCCCGCTCAACGCGGTCGCCCCGGGCGTCGTCGACACTCCGGCCGCGGCCTGGATCCTCGCCGACGACGCCGTCCGGCGGGCCGTCGAGTCCGCGGCGCCCCAGCCGCTCGGCGGCTTTCCCGGCCGGCCCGAATGGATCGGCCATCTGATCGGCTGGCTGGCCGGGCCCGAGAACCGCTTCGTCACCGGCCAGGTGATCTTCGCCGACGGCGGCGCCGAGGCCACCCTGGTCGGGGACCGGGCCTGGTCGGCCGGCTGATCACCAGGGATACCGTCACGGTATGGACTACTCGCTGGCTCAGCTGCGCGGCTTCGTCGCGGTGGCCGAGGAACTCCACTTCGGCCGTGCCGCGGTACGGCTGGCGATGACCCAGCCACCGCTGACCCGGCAGATCCAGGCGCTGGAGCGCGCCCTGCAGGTGCGGCTGTTCGACCGCGGCCCGCGCGGGGTCAGCCTGACCGCCGCCGGCCGCACCTTCCTCGCCGATGCCCGCCGGGTGCTCACGCTGGTCGAGGCGGCGCCCGAGTCGGCCCGTCGGGTCGCGGCCGGCCAGGCCGGAACCCTGCGGCTCGGCTTCACCGCGATCGGAGCGTACGCGGTGCTCGGGGACGTGCTCACCCTGCTCACCCGGGTGCTGCCGGGCGTGAGCGTGGCGCTGGACGAGCAGACCAGCGACGTGCAGTTCCCGGCCCTGATCAGCGGCACCCTCGATCTCGGCCTGGTCCGGCCGCCGGTCCCCGATGATCTTGCCTCGAAGCCGATCCACACCGAGCAGCTGGTGCTCGCCGTACCCGAGAGTGATCCGCTCGCCACCGGGGAAGGACCGGCCCGGCTCAGCGACGTCGCCGCGGACTACATCGGCTACAGCCCGGAGGGATCGCGCTACCTGCACGACGTCTGCGCGGCCCTGGTCGGGATGCAGGACTTCCTGCGCGCCCAGATCGCCTCCCAGGTGCCCACCATGCTGGCGCTGGTCCGGGCCGGCCGCGGCTTCGCCCTGGTCCCCCGGTCCTGTACGGCGATGCGGGTCGAGGGCGTCGTCTTCCGCGAACTCGCCGACGCGCGGTCGGTCAGCCTGCACGCCTGCTGGAATCCGGACTCGACGAACCCGGTCCTGGAGCGTCTGCTGCCGCATCTGTGACCGAATTCCAGCGCGCTTCGCAACGAACGGCCCCCTTCGCCCCGGATCCGCGCGAGGGTGCTGGATTTCGGTCAGTCCGGACGAGCGAGGAACCACTCAGCCAGCACGGCCAGCCGACTCGCAGGCACGGCTGTGTGGAGTCGCTCGGCGAACGGGAAGCCCATGTCCTGCTCGCCGTGCAAGATCAGGATCGGGCCGCGCAGGATCGCGTCACCGACCAGGGATGCATCCGGGCCATTCCGGTAGCGCTGATAGCTCCAGTCGTCCTCAGCAGGACGCCGCCGGCGGCCGGACGGTCAGCCTGCTGGAATCCACCTCGACGAACCCGGTCCTGGAGCGACCACCTGTGACCGAATTCCAGCGCACTCCGCGACGAACGGCCCCTTTCGGCCCGAATCCGGGCAAGTGCGCTGGATTTCGGTCAGCCGGGTCGGGCGAGGAACGCACGGATCCGCTGCGCTCACTCTTCAGGCTTCTCGAAATGGCACAGGTGCGCGGCCCCCGTGATCACCCCGAGTTCGCTCGTCGGCAGGGCGGCGTGAAGGCGCTCGGCGAGCGGGAAGCCCATGTCCTGCTCGCCGTGCAAGATCAGGATCGGGCCGCCCCAGTCGCGCAGGATCGCCTCCGCGTCACCGACCACCCACGGATGCATCCGGCCGTCCAGATACCGCTGGTAGCTCCAGTCGCCCTGGTCCAGCCCCTTGATCAACCGCCGGACCTGCTCCGGATGCTGATGCACGAAGGCGGTCGCCACCCGGCCGCCGGTGGAGAAGCCGAGCAGATCGACCCGGCCGAGGCCGAGCCTGTCGATCAGGCGGCGCGCGTCGTCGATGACGTACTCGGGCTGCAGCGCGTCCTCGGGAAGATCACGACTGCTCCGGCCACAGCCGCGGAAGTCGAAGATCACCACATGATGATCATGGGCGAGCGGCTCCAGGTCGGGCACCAGACAGCGATGCCCGATGTCCGGGCCGCCGTGCAACACCACCAGGGACGGACGACCCGTTCGCCGGACCCCGAGCTCCCGGACGAACAGGGTGACGTCCCCAGGTCGACCGGACCGGCGGGCACGGCTCAGCTGTAGATGTGCGGAGCGAGGGTGCCGACGCTGCGGAGGTTGCGGTAGCGGCCGTCGAAGTCGAGGCCGTAGCCGACGACGAACTCGTTCGGGATGTCGAAGCCGACGTAGGCGACGTCGACGGCGTTGCGTGCGGCCTCGGGCTTGCGGAACATCGTCATGATCCGCAGGCTGGCCGGGTCGCGCGACTGCAGGTTGCTGATCAGGTACGACAGCGTCAGGCCGGTGTCGATGATGTCCTCGACGACCAGCACGTGCTTGCCGCTGATGTCGGTGTTGAGGTCCTTCAGGATCCGCACCACGCCGGACGACTGGGTCCCCGACCCGTACGAGGAGATCGCCATCCAGTCCATCGTGCAGTGGCTCCGCAGTGCCCGGGACAGGTCCGCCATCACCATCACGGCGCCGTTCAGCACGCCGACCAGGACCAGCTCCTTGTCGGCGTAGTCGGAGTCGATCTTGGCGCCGAGTTCGGCGATCCGTTCGGCGATGTCCTCGCGCGTGTACAGGACGTTGGTCAGGTCGCCGATGATGTCGGTGTCATCCACGGTCGCCAAGCCTGCCACACGCGATCAGCCGTCCCTTGCGTCGGGTGACGGTCACCCCGGGCAGGTCGATCCCGGCCTGGCCGTGCCAGTCCGTGACCAGCCGGGAGACCTCGGCCAGCCGCTCCGCGGACACCTCCCGGGCGCCGTGTTCGTGCAGCCAGGAACGCAGCACCCGGGACCGGAGCGCGGCCGGCTGGGCCAGGGTCCGGACACAGTCCAAGCCCCCGTCGTCGGTACGGACCTCGCCCGCGGCCCGCTCCGCCAGCAGGTCCAGCAAGTCGGCGTCGTCGCGGGCCAGCCGGGCCGTCCGGGCCAGCGCGGCCGCGATGCCCGGGCCGAGTTCCGCCTCCAGCACCGGCAGGACCCGGTCCCGGACCCGGACCCGGGTGTAGGCGGGGTCGGCGTTGTGCGGGTCCCGCCACGGGGTCAGCCCCGCCTCGGCGCAGGCCTGCTCGGTGATCGCCCGGGGCAGCTCGAGCAACGGCCGGACCAGCCGCCCCGTCCTCGGCGCCATCCCGGCCAGCGACCGGGTGCCGGAGCCGCGGGCCAGCCCGAGCAGGACGGTCTCGGCCTGGTCGTCGCGGGTGTGCCCGAGCAGGATCGTCGTCGCGCCGAGCCGGTCCGCCGCCGCGTCCAGGGCCCGGTAGCGAGCCTCCCGGGCGGCCGCCTCCGGACCGTCGCCGGAGTCCGGCGCGACGTCGACCGGGACCACCTCGACGGCCGGCAGCCCGCTCTCCCGGAGTTGATCATGGACGCCGGCGGCGACTTGGTCCGACCCGTCCTGCAGCCGATGATCGACGATCACGACGGACAGCGGGCGGCCGGACCGGCGGGCGACCACCTCCGCACCGACGGCGAGGGCGAGCGAGTCCGGGCCGCCCGAGCAGGCGACCAGCAGGCCATGATCGACTTCGGTCAGCGCCCGGGTGATCGCTTGCACCACCTCGAGCTGCGCCGGCCCGAGCGCCTTCACGGCCATCCGGAGGACCGAGTCAGGCCGGGGTGCCGTGCACCCGGTTCAGCCACAGGTCGGGGAAGGCGATCTCGTCCTTGCTGGGCAGGGTTTCCGGCGAGATCCAGACCTGGTTGAGCCCGTTCATGCCGACCCGGTCGAGCACCCGGCGGCAGAACGCCGCGCCGTCGCGGTACTGCCTGATCTTGGCGTCCAGCCCGAGCAGCCGGCGGATGATCTTGTCGAAGCCGTGGCCCTCGCGACGGACGTTGAACTTGCGCCGGATCTCGGTGATCGAGCCGATCACGTCGGGCCCGACACTGTCCATCACGACGTCGGCATGCCCCTCCAGCAGCGACATCACGGCGGTCATCGCGTCCACGGTCTCCCGCTGCTCCGGCGTCTGCACCAGGTCGATGATCGAGACCTCCTCGTCGCCGCGGAGGCCGTCGCCGATCTTCCTGGCGGCGGTCTTGATCATGTCGCCCATCACGCCGGCGTCCAGGTCGGCCGAGGCGACCAGCTTCTCGATCAGCCCGTTCAGGTGGTCCCGCAACCAGGGCACCGCGGTGAACTGGACCCGGTGTGTCTCCTCGTGCAGGCAGACCCAGAGCCGGAAGTCGGCCGGATCGAGCTGCAGCTCGCGCTCCACGTGCACGATGTTCGGCGCGACCAGCAGCAGCCGGCCGCCCGGCTCGCCGTCGGTCCCCGGATGGAACGGGTCGAACTGGCCGAGCACCTTCGGCGAAAGATAACTGAGCAGCGCGCCGATCTCGACGCCGGTCACCCGGGCGCCGACCTGGGCCATCGTCTGCTGCACCTGGGACGGGTTCTCGGCGAGCCGGTGATCGAACTTCGCCGACAGCGGCGCGACGATGTGCCGGAAGCCGTCCAGGTTGGCCTGGATCCAGCCCGGCCGGTCGACCACGAGCACCGGCGCCGTCGGTCCGGGAACCCGGAGGCCGGTCACGTCCGCGACGTACTCCTCGGCCCGCACTGCCGCCTCGCGGAGGGCGGCAACGGCCGACCGGGCACCGGCCCGGGAGATCTCGGGTCCCGGCTTCACCAGCCGGCGAGCGGTCTGGGACGCGACGTTCCAGTCGACCATCGTGGTAGCCATGCCTTGACTCTATGCGGGCCCAGAATCAAACCGACACAGTGCGGGGCACTATCGGCACTCTCCCTGAGTCCGGTCAGCCGCCGCAGCCGCAGCGGGCCAGCGCGGTCGAGGCCTTGGCCACCCATTCCCGGGCCAGCCAGGGGTCCTTCGGCTCGTTGATCACGAACGCGTACGCCAGCAGGGCCCCGTCCTCGGTGCGCACGATGCCGGCCAGCGAGGAGACCCCGGTCAGGGTCCCGGTCTTGCCGCGCACGACGCCGATGCCGTCCTCCGCCGCCGGGTCGGTGAACCGGCTCCGCAACGTACCCTCGGCGCCGGCGACCGGCAGCCCGGTCAGCACCGCCCGCAGCTCCGGGTGATCAGCGGAGGCGGCCTGGCGGAGCACCGCCACCAGCACCTCGGCCGGCACCCGGTTCTCCCGGGACAGCCCGCTGCCGTCGTACACCTCGGTCTCCTCGTCCCAGGCCTTCAGCCCGGTCAGGATCTCCTCGAGCTGCTCGCGGCCCTCGTCGGTCGACCCGGGCCGGTCCGCCGCCACCGCGAGCTGCCGGAGCAGCACCTCGGCACCGTCGTTGTCGCTGGTCAGCAGTACCTGCTCGACGATCCGCTCCAGCGGCATCGAGGACACCGAGGCGAGCGGCTTGGCCTTCGCGGACGCCGCCTGCTCGGTGATCTTGGTGACTGCGATCTTCTGCTTCTTCAGCGCCTTGGCGAAGGCCTCGGCGGCGGCTTCGGCGGGATCGGTGTCCCGCGGCGCGCCCTGGTGTCGTCCCTCGTTGACCCACAGGGCCGAGGTCGGGGTCACCTGGTCGCGATAGTTGCCGGGCCAGGTCGCGTTCCAGGCCCGGCCGGAGAACAGGCTCGCGTCGTAGCCGAGCTTGATCGTGGTCTGGCCGGTCTTGCGGAGCTGGCGGGCCGTCTGCGCGGCCAACTCCTCGAGGGAACCACGGACCGGATAGCTGTCCGGGACCGCCTTGTCGGTGAGGTACGGGTCGCCGCCGCCGACCAGGATCACCTGGCCCTTCGCACCGGTCACCACCCGGGTGCTGAACTCGTGGTCCGGTCCGAGCTCGGCCAGCGCCGCCGCGGAGGTCAGCAGCTTCAACGTCGAGGCAGGCAAGACCGGCTCGTCGCCGTCGTGGTCGTACAGCTCCTTGCCGGTGAAGACCTCCTCGACCACGGCGCCGAGTTCGGCCTTGGGCGAGCCGACCCGCTCGATCGCGCGCTCCACGCGGTCCGGATCGGGCACCGGGCCCTTGGCGACCGGCTTCAGCACGGGGGCCGGAGCGGCGGCCGGTTCCGGCCCCGCGGTGGGCGACGGCGCCGGTGCGGAACTGCCCGCCGGCGGCGTGTGATCGGTGGCGGAGACCTCCGGGACCGGCGTACAGGCCGACCCGAGCCCGAGCAGTAGCGCCACACCGCAGCCGGCGACCGCCAGCCGCCGGCGGCGTCGAACCGTCCGCGACACCCGCATTCCTTCCTCCCGTCGGCACTCCTGCCGGCCTTGGAAGACGGCTGCGATCAGCCACTATGCTCGGCGTGCCCGGGCCATCCTAATCGGGCGCGCGTGGAGGAGGAGCAGTGAGCGACCGGCTGACGTTCGATGTGACCGTCGAGATCCCGAAGGGACAGAAGAACAAGTACGAGGTCGATCACGAGACCGGCCGGATCCGGCTGGACCGGACCCTCTTCACCTCGACCGCCTACCCGGCCGACTACGGCTTCATCGAGGGCACCCTGGGCCAGGACGGCGACCCGCTGGACGCCCTGGTGCTGCTGCCCGAGCCCACGTTCCCCGGCTGCCTGATCGAGTGCCGCGCCGTCGCCATGTTCCGGATGAAGGACGAGGCCGGCGGCGACGACAAGGTGCTCTGCGTGCCGGCCGGCGACCCGCGCAACGACCTGATCTCCGACATCGCCGACATCTCCGACTACCTGCTGCTCGAGGTGGAGCACTTCTTCACCGTCTACAAGGACCTGGAGCCGGGCAAGTCCGTCGAGGGCGCCACCTGGACCGGCGTCGAGGAGGCCGAGAAGGAGGTCCGGGCCTCCTTCGAACGCGCCAAGGAGCAGCACTTCTGAGCCTGAGCCGCTGACCGGCCGCCGGCCGCTACAGTCCTCCCCGTGACCGAGTACGTGATCTTGCTGGCCCCGTCGGCCAATCGGGTGTACGCCGACCAGGCGACCCGGCTGGTCGGCGCCGAGCTGGCGATCCTGCTGCGCCAGGACACGACCCTGGAGACGGTCAGCCTGGCCGGCGTCGACTATCTGGCGGTCCGGGTGTCCGACCCGGCCGAGCTGGCGCCGCTCGGGTTCGGCTCGGCGACGCTGGCGCTGTACCGCCGCGACGACGATCATCTGCTGCCGGTCCGGCTGGACCGGCCGGACGAGTTCGACGACGATCTGGTCACCATCCCGAAGTACTCCGGCAAGACCAACGAGCAGTTCACCCGGTTGTTGATCAACGTCACGCTGGCGGCCCGGCCGGCGGCCCGGACCGACCGGCCGCGGCGGCCGTCGATCCTCGACCCGCTGTCCGGCCGCGGCACCACGCTGAGCACCGGGCTCACCCTCGGCTACGACGTGAACGGCGTGGAGCTGGACCCGGCCGCCTTCGAGGCGTACGCGGCCTTCCTGCGCACCTACCTGCGGCGGAAGCGGATCAAGCACACGCTCACGGTCAACCCGGTCCGCCGGGACGGCCGGCACCTGGGCAGCCGGCTGGAGGCCACGGTCTCGCCGCGGCCGGACCGGCAGTTCAAGATCACCGTGTTCACCGGCGACACCCGGCAGTCGGCCGCGCTGTACGGTCAGCGCCGGTTCGACGCGGTGATCACCGACGCACCGTACGGGATCACCCACGGCAGCCACGGCGCCGGCCGCAAGGCGGGCGCCCGGGACCGGTCGGCGGCCAACCTGCTGGCCGAGGCGGTCCCGGTCTGGGCCGAGCAGCTTCGTCCCGGCGGCGCGCTCGGGGTCGCCTGGAACACGTACGGGCTGAGCCGGGGCGACTTCGCCTCGATCGCCACCCGGGCCGGGTTGATCATGGTCGACTCGGGGCCGTACGCCGAACTCGGCCACCGGGTCGACTCCTCGATCAACCGCGACATCCTGGTCGCGATCAAGCCCCAGTGATCAGGCGAACAGCTCGCCGAACCAGTCCAGCTGGGCCGCGGTCTGGTAGATCCCGCCGCCCTCGTGCTCGTTGTGCGAGTAGACGTTGATCGACTTCGTCACGTCCGCGTCGCCGCCGTAGAAGTTGTAGGCGGCGTAGACGGTGGACGGCGGGCAGACCGGATCCATCAGGCCGACCGAGAACAGGGTCGCCGCCCGGGCCCGCTTGCCGAGGTTGACGCCGTCGAAGTAGCTCAGCGTCCGGTAGGCCACGTCCACCCGGTCCCGCCAACCGGCCAGGTAGTTCGTGATCTCCCCGTACGGGTTCCGGCCGGTGATCTGCAGCGCCCGCTGGAAGTGGCACAGGAACGGGACGTCCGGCGCCGCGCCGAGCAGCTCGATCCCGGCTGCCGGGGCCAGACCGGCCGCGGCGATGGTGATGCCGCCGCCCTGGCTGCCGCCGGTGATGATGATCTTGGACGGGTCGGTCGTCGCGTGCCCGCGGACCGCGTCGAGCAGCCGCACCGCGTCCAGGTAGACCCGGCGGTAGTAGTAGTGCTTCGGGTCCTCCAGGCCGGAGGTCATGAAGCCCGGCACGTGATTGATCCCGGCTTCCGGTGCCAGGTCGGGCGTCTCGGAGCTGCCGCCGGACGACCAGCCCTGACCCCGGGTGTCCATCACCCAGTGCGCCCAGCCGGCCTGCGCCCACTGGGTGAATGAGTGCGGGAAGCCGCGGCCGCCGGAGTAGCCGTGGTACTGCACCACGGTCGGCAGCGGCCCGGTCGCCCCGGCCGGCACATGCAGCCACGCCTTGACCGGCGTCCCGCCGAAGCCGGGGAACGTCACGTCGTAAGTGTCGATCACGGCCAGCTTGTTGTCGATCTTGGTCACCTCGACCCCGGCGGCGGAGCCGGCGGCCCGAGCCTCCTCGATCGATGCGGACCAGAAATCGTCGAAGTCCTCCGGTTCGGCCACCGTCGGCCGGTAGTCGCGCAACTCATCCAGGGACAGATCGAACATCGCCATGGACGGTCATCCTAAACGGCCGCGCCCGGGAGCTCCCCGCCGGACCCGAGCCGGCGTAGACCAGCTGGTCGTACACCACGGCCTACGGGGAGACGATCACCCTGGGGTCCCGGCCGGACGTGATCATCGCCGACGCCTACAGCGCCGCCTCGCTGTGGGAGTACGGGATTCGGCCGACCCGGCGTCTTCGGGTACGGCCTCGGGCCCGACTCCTCTCCCTGTCGCTCTACCGGTCCGCCGACGATGTCGCCTGAGCCCGCCCCTTTCAATTCCTCGTAATTTCCGAGAAGGTAAAGTCACCTTACTGACCGCGTATGGAATTGCGGAATTGCCGACGAGTTCCACGAACGCTCCGATTCCGGTGAATTGTTTCCCTACGCCTAGCGCTTTCCCGAACGGCGAGTATCCTGACAGTAACCCCAGCCAGGCTGCTCGCAGAGTCGCGAACTGTTGACCGGGGTGCTCTGAGGGAGATCCTCAACGAATCGGGGGAAATTGCAGCCGAGCTCACAGCGTTTCGGCATCATCTGAACGTTCGCACTGACCGGCTTCGGGGCGGCCGGCAGAGGCAGCAAGCTTTCGACGGATTCACGGACCGCGTACGGCGGTCGACGACCATCGCCGGGCATCGAGATCAGCCCCCATCGATGCCCCGAGCGTCGTCGTCCTCGGGCCTCGACTGCAGCGAGGCCGGCCGTCGTACGCCCTCGACAACCGCTGCCAGTGAGGACGGTGCTGAGGAATCCTGGCCGTGGCGAGCGGTGTCCAGGTGCGTGCCCGGCAAGGCGGAGGAGAAGGTCGTAGCGGTGTCCTACGGACGCCGACGACAACGCAGCCGGGTGCGTGCCTGGGCACCGCTCGGTAGGTCAGGATTCCTCAGCACCGTCCTCAATTCGGGGTCTTTCGGCCCTGGTCCGCCGGGGCCGAAGACATCCGTCACGAGTCCGTCGCCACGAATTCACCGGTTCTGCTGGCGGAGCCCCGAACCTCGGGTTACGCTCCAGCTACCTTGAGTCACGGGGGGAGAAATTCACTCGAGGGGATTGTAGGCGTTCTGCGTCGCGTACCACGCCGCCTACCTATCCTCGTTCAAACCCACGGAGTCATGGTTATCGACGTGCGCCGTCACGGGGGGTGGCGGGCGGTTCTGGGAAAGCCGGGGGCACATGGAGTTGGTCAGGAATCTCTTTCGGCGTGCGCACAACCACGCGCACGAGTTCGGTCGGGGTGGCGTCTGATGTCGGCCGTTTCGACAGGTCTTGACACCGTCGCCGGATCGGCCGTCTTCGTCCATCCGCGCGGTCTCTGTGACAGCGACGAGGTCGGCGCCGGGACCCGGGTCTGGGCGTTCGCGCACGTGATGGCCGGGGCCAGAGTCGGCCGCGACTGCAACATCGGCGGCGGCGCGTTCGTCGAGCAGGGCGCCGTGGTCGGCGACCGGGTCACCGTGAAGAACCAGGTGATGATCTTCGACGGCGTCACCGTCGAGGACGACGTGTTCCTCGGTCCCGGAACGATCTTCACCAACGACCTGCGGCCGCGGGCCCGGATCCGGCGGGACTGGCCGGAGCTGCGGCCGACCCTGGTCCGGTCCGGGGCGACGCTCGGCGCGGGCGTGATCGTGGTCTGCGGCATCACCGTGGGCCGGAACGCCTTCGCCGCCGCAGGGGCGGTACTCACTCGGGACGTCGATGATCATGCGCTGCTGGCCGGCAACCCGGCCCGGCGGATCGGCTGGGTCTGCGGCTGCGGGGAACGGCTCGATCCGGCCCTGGCCTGCCCGGACTGCGGGACCCGGCACACGCAGACCGGCCGTGGGCTGGCGGCCGCCGAACCGCGGGTGGGCTAGATGTACGTCACGCTGCGCGAGAACCGTCAGCGCACCGCCGCGACGGCCGCGGACGTGCCGCGCCGGATCCCGGCGACGGTGCTCGGCCTCGGCGTGGTCAGCCTGCTCACCGACATCTCGTCCGAGTCGGTGACCGCCGTGCTGCCGCTCTACCTCACCGTCGTGCTCGGCTTCGGCCCGCTCGCGTACGGGTTCGTGGACGGGATCAACCAGGCGGTGTCGGCGCTGGTCCGGCTGGCCGGCGGCTGGTGGGCGGACACCACCCGGCGGCCGAAGCGGATCGCCGTGCTCGGCTACGGCGGTTCCGCGCTGTCCCGGGTCGGTTTCCTGCTGGTGCAGGGATTCTGGCCGCTGACGGCCATGATCACGCTGGATCGGTTGGGCAAGGGTCTGCGCACCGGTCCGCGGGACGCCATGATCGCCACCGCCTCGGACCCGCGCGCCCTCGGCCGCAACTTCGGGGTGCACCGGGCCCTGGACACCACCGGCGCCCTGATCGGGCCGCTGCTCGCGTTCGCGATCCTCTTCGCCGTCCCGTACGGCCTCGGCGGCTACCGCTCCGTGTTCGCCGTCTCGGCGGCCTTCGCCGTGATCGGCGTCGCCGTGCTGGTGCTGGCCGTCCCGGCCACCCGCTTCCGCCCGGCCGCCGCCCCCGCCGAGCCCACCGTACCCACCGAGCCGGCCGAGCCCGCCGTTGATCGGGCGCGCCCCGGGCGGGCCCGGCGACTGCCGGTGCCGGCCCCGTTGCTGATCGCCGCCGGGCTGCTCGGCCTGGTCACCATCGGCGACGGCTTCCTCTACCTCGCGCTGTCCGAGTCCGGCTCGGTGCCGCCGCAACTGTTCCCCCTGCTGTTCGTCGGGACCAGCGTCACCTATCTCGCCCTGGCGGTCCCGTTCGGCCGGCTGGCCGACCGGTTCGGCCGCTGGAAGCTGTTCCTGGCCGGCCATCTGGTGCTGCTCGTCGGCTACCTGGTCGCCGCGGCCGGGCCGCCCGGACTGCCCGCCGTGGTCGCCGTGGTCGGCCTGCTCGGCGTCTACTACGCGGCCACCGACGGAGTGCTCAGCGCGCTGGCCGCCCAGCTGTCGCCGGAGTCCCGGCGAGCCAGCGGGATCTCGGCCGCCCAGACCGTCGTCGCGGTGTCCCGGTTCGGCAGCGCGGTCGGCTTCGGCCTGCTCTGGCAGCTGACCGGCCAGCAACTCGCCCTGTTCGTCGTCGCCGGCGCTCTGTTGATCATGGTGCCGGTGGCCGGCCGGCTGCTGGCCGCCTCGGTGCGGACCGGGAGCGTCGCGCCATGATCAGCACCGGAGCCCGGATCGGAGCGCTGATCGGGATCAGCGTGCTTCTGCTCGGTGCGGCCGGGCTGTACCTGGTCCGCAACGGGCTCGGCGCACCCGGGCCCAGCTGGGCCGGCCAGCCCGGCGGCGATCCCGGGACCGGGCCGGCGGGCACCGATCCCGCCGGCCTGCTCGCCGCCCCGCACATCGTGTTCCGCTCCGCCGCCCTCGGCGCCGACTACGGCCGGCTCGCCGTGGTCGCCGTCGCCGACCCCGGCGGCCCGCGTTCCGTGCTGGACGTCGACTGCGAGCGCGTCTACGCGACCGCGACCGCCGGCACCTGCGTCGCCGCCCGGCGCGGCATCCCGCCGCGGTACACGCTGGTCCGGCTCGATGATCAGCTCCGGCCGGTCGCGGAACAGGAGCTGGTCGGACTGCCCAGCCGGGCCCGGATGTCCCGGGACGGCTCGCTGGCCGCCACCACCACCTTCGTCACCGGTCATTCCTACGCCGGGTCGTCGTTCTCCACCGAGACGGTGATCTGGCGCGGTGGTCAGCGGGTCGGCAACCTGGAGGAGTTCCGGACCATGATCGACGGGCGACCGTTGACCGCGGTCAACCGGAACTTCTGGGGCGTCACCTTCGCCGCCGACAACGACACCTTCTACGCGACCGCCGCCGTCGGCGACCAGACCTGGTTGGTCCGCGGCTCGCTCACGGAGCGCACCCTGACCTCGCTCCGGGAGAACGTCGAATGCCCGTCCCTGTCGCCCGACGGGCACGCGATCGCGTACAAGAAACGGCTGTCCTCGACCGGCACACCGGTCTGGCGGATCGCCGTTCTCGATCTTGCTTCCGGCACCGAGACCATGATCGCCGACGAACGGTCGGTCGATGATCAGGTCGAGTGGCTGGACGACGACCACCTGCTGTATGCGATCTCCCGACCGGGCAATGAGGCCACGGTCACCGACGTCTGGGTCACCCCGGCCGACGGTTCCGGTACGCCTCGGATCGCCATCCCCGAAGCCGGTTCGCCGGCCGTGGTACGAGGAGGAACTCGGTGAGAACACCGATCAGAACGCACGCCCCGACCCGAGCGACGACCGAGACCCGGGCGCCCGCCGCGCCCGACGCCTCCGCCGAGCACGTGTTGATCATCGTGCAGAACCTACCGGTGCCGCTGGACCGCCGGGTCTGGCTCGAGTGCCAGGCCCTGGTCGCCGCCGGCTATCGGGTCAGCGTGATCTGCCCGAAGGGTCCGGACGACCCGCCCGAACAATGGCTGGACGGGGTGCACCTGTACAAGTACCGGCCCGCCCCGGAGGCCCGCGGTCTGGCCGGCTTCCTACTGGAGTTCAGCTACAGCTGGCTGCGCACGGCCTGGCTGTCCCGGACGGTCTGGCGGCGGCACCGGTTCACCGTGATCCAGGCCTGCAACCCGCCGGACACCTACTGGCTGCTGGCCCGGTTGTGGCGGGTCCGCGGCGTGCTGTTCGTCTTCGATCAGCACGACCTCAACCCGGAGCTGTTCCTGTCCCGCTTCGGCGAACCCGAGTCCGGCCGGGAGCGGGCCGAGCTGGCCGGACTCCGTTGGCTGGAACGGATGACGTACAAGATCGCCGACCGGGTGATCTCCACCAACGAGTCGTACCGCAAGATCGCGATCGACCGCGGCCGGCGGGATCCGGCCGAGGTCACCGTGGTCCGCAGCGGGCCGGACACCCGGGTGATGCGGCCGGTCTATCCGACCCGCCGCCACCGGGACCGCTTCAATCTCGTCTACCTCGGCATCATGGGGCCGCAAGACGGCACCGAGATGATCATCGAGGTGATGGACGACCTGGTCCATCGGCGGGGCCGGCGGGACGTCCACGCCACCCTGCTCGGGTTCGGCGACTGTCTGGCCGACCTGCGCCGGCGGACCACCGAACTGGGCCTGGACGATCACGTCACGTTCACCGGTCGGGCCGACCGGTCCATGATCGCCGAGCACCTCAGCGCCGCCGACGTCGGCCTCAGTCCCGATCTGAAGACGCCGCTGAACGACGTCTCGACGATGAACAAGACGATGGAATACATGGCGTACGCGCTCCCGTCGGTCGCGTTCGACCTGGTCGAGACCCGGGTCTCCGGCGGCGACTCGGTGCGGTACGTGGACTCCGGCGACCGCACCGCCTTCGCCGATCAGATCCTCGTCCTGCTGGACGATCCGGAGCTCCGGGCCGACCTCGGGGTACGGGCCCGGCGGCGGGTCTCGGCCGCACTGGACTGGCGGCCGCAGTCGCTGGCCTACGTCGGCGTCTACGACCGGCTGTTCGGGGTGCACCGGCCGACCACCCACCTCGGCGAGGACCTTCCTCCGGAGCCGGCCTTCGACGAGCAGGGCCGGCGCTACGTCGACCTGACCGACGAGGCCGAGCTGCGGCGGTTCGTCCGGGAACGGACGGCACCATGATCAATCTTCTGGGCATCAACACCGTCGATCCCGCCGACCTCGACCTGATCCGCGACACGGAGCCGACCGACGACGAGTTGATCATGTCCGTGATCGGGTGCGGGTATCTGGGCGCCGTCCATGCGGCGTCGATGGCGGCGCTCGGTCACACCGTGGTCGGCCTGGACGTCGACCAGGCCAAGATCGCCGGGCTCGGCCAGGCCCGGCCGCAGCTGTACGAGCCGCGGCTGGCCGACCTGCTGTCCGACGGTCTCGGCTCGGGCCGGCTGCGCTTCGCCACGGATCCGACCGCGGTCCGTCGGGCGACCGTGCACTTCCTCTGCGTCGGGACGCCGCAGCAGCCGGGTGGGGTGGCGGCCGATCTGCGCCATCTGGAGGCCGCGGTGACCGCCCTGCTGCCGTACCTGAAACCGGGCGATCTCGTGGTGGGCAAGTCGACCGTGCCGGTCGGCACCGCGGCCCGGCTCCGGGCCCGGATCCGGGAGGTCGAGCCGGACGCCGAGCTGGCCTGGAATCCGGAGTTCCTCCGCGAGGGGCATGCGGTGGCCGACACGCTGGCCCCGGACCGGATCGTCTACGGCGTGCCGGACGGGCCGACCGGAACCGCCGCGGCCGATCTGCTGAACCGGATCTACGCCAAGGCGGTCGCCGACGGTACGCCCGTGATCATCACCGACTACCCGACCGCCGAGCTGACCAAGGCGGCGGCCAACGCGTTCCTGGCGACCAAGATCAGCTTCATCAACGCGATGGCCGACCTCTGCGACGCGACCGGCGGCGACGTGGTGCAGCTGGCCGACGCGCTCGGCCACGACCGGCGGATCGGCCGCCAGTTCCTCGGCGCCGGCCTCGGCTTCGGCGGCGGCTGCCTACCCAAGGACATCCGGGCCTTCCTGGCCCGGGCCGAGGAGCTCGGCGCCGGGTCCTCACTCGCCTTCCTGCGCGAGGTCGACGCGATCAACCTGCGCCGCCGGGCCAGGCTGGTCGAGCTCGCCCTGGACGCGTGCGACGGGCTGCCGGGCGGCCGGCGGATCGCCGTGCTCGGCGCGGCGTTCAAGCCGGGCAGCGACGACATCCGGGACTCACCGGCCCTGGACGTCGCGGAGCGGCTGGCCTCGTTCGGCGCGGACGTGGTGATCACCGACCCACGGGCCGCGGACCGGGTCGCCGAGAGCCGGCCTCAGCTCACCGTGGCCCGTTCGCTCGAGGAGGCGGTCAGCGGCGCCGAGTTGATCCTGCTGCTGACCGAATGGCCGGAGTACGTCGAGCTGAACCCGGTCGCGCTGCGCGAGTTCGTCGACCGCACGGTGATCATCGACGGCCGCAACGCGCTCGACCCGGATCGCTGGCGAGCCGCCGGCTGGACCTACCGCGGCCTCGGACGGGCCGGATCATGATCACCGGACTGCCGCTGAGCCGGCTGCACCAGCTGGTCGAGTACACCGCCGCCGCGGTGCCGGACCGGGCCGCGCTGACGTACGGCGTGGAGACGCTGGACTACGCGGAGCTGTGGCGGCGGATCGCCGCGGCCGGCGACCTGCTGGTCCGGCTCGGCCTGCAGCCGGGCGACCGGGTCGCCGTGTTCGCCGAGAAGCGGCTCGAGACGGTGACGGCGATCTTCGGCAGCTCGGTCGCCGGCGGTGTCTTCGTCCCGGTCAATCCGGTGCTCCGCGCGGCCCAGGTCGGGCACATCCTGACCGATTGCTCGGCCCGCTTCCTGATCACCACCGCGGAGCGGCTCGGCGCGTTGTGGCCGACGCTGACCTCCTCGGCGGTGGAGCACGTGATCGTCATCGGCGCCTCGGACTCGCCGGGTTCGGCCGACGCCGGCGGACCCGCGCGGCACGACTGGACGACGTCCATGATCACGGATCCGGCCGGCGCGACGAGACCCGGTGTCGATCTTGACCCGGCGGCCATCCTCTACACGTCCGGCAGCACCGGGCTGCCGAAGGGCGTGGTGCTGAGCCACCGCAACCTGATCGCCGGCGCGGAGAGCGTGGCCGGCTACCTCGGCCATGATCACCACGATGTGATCCTGGCCGTGCTGCCCCTCGGCTTCGACGCCGGCTTCAGCCAGCTGACCACCGCGTTCCGGTCCGGAGCCCAGGTGGTGCTGTTGAACTACCTGCTGCCCGGGGATGTGCCGCGGCTCTGCGAACGGCACGGCGTCACCGGGCTGACCTGTGTGCCGCCGCTCTGGCTGCAGCTGGCCCGGCTGGACTGGCCGGACGCCGCCCGGCAGCGGCTGCGCTACTTCGCCAACACCGGCGGCCGGATGCCGCGCAGCACGCTGACCCGGTTGCGGGAGCTGTTCCCGGTCGCACTGCCCTACCTCATGTACGGACTGACGGAGGCCTTCCGCTCCACGTACCTCGATCCGGCCCAGGTGGATCTCCGCCCGGATTCGATCGGGAAGGCCATCCCCAACGCGGAGATTCTCGTGGTCCGTCCGGACGGGTCCCGTTGTGAACCGGGAGAGGAAGGCGAGCTGGTGCATCGGGGGAGCCTGGTCGCCCTCGGCTACTGGAACGATCCCGTCCGGACGAGTGAACGCTTCCGCCCGGTCCCGGGCCCGACCGCGAGCTGGCGCCAGCCGGAACTCGCGGTCTGGTCCGGGGACCGGGTGGTCGCCGACGCCGACGGCTACCTCTACTTCGTCGGCCGGACCGACGAGATGATCAAGACCTCCGGCTACCGGGTCAGCCCGACCGAGGTGGAGGAGGCCGCCTACGCCACCGGGATGGTCCGCGACGCGGTCGCGCTCGGCGTGCCGGACGACCGGCTCGGCCAGCGGATCGTCCTGCTGGCCACGGAGAACGGCCATCCGCTGACGACCTCGACACTGCTCGCCGAGCTGCGCCGGGAGCTGCCGCATTTCCAGGTGCCGTCCGAGGTGATCGTCCGGGAGGAGTTGCCGCGCTCGGCGAACGGCAAGTACGACCGGGCCCTGTTACGGACGGAGTTCGGATGACCACCAGCGAGTTGATCATCGGGTCCGGACCGGTCGGCTTCGGTACGGTCGCGGGCGAGCTCGCCGTCGGCGGGATCGGCCTGACTCGGCTGGCCGCCCGGATCGGCAGCACGCCGTTCTTCGCCTACGACCGTTCCTTGATCACCGAACGGGTGGAACTGCTCCGGCAGGCGTTGCCGCCGGCGATCCGGCTGCACTACGCGGTCAAGGCCAACCCCATGCCGGCCGTGGTGCAGCACCTGGCCGGCCTGGTCGACGGCCTCGACGTCGCATCCGCCGGCGAACTGGCCGTGGCGTTGGACACCGGCATCCGCCCGGACCGGATCGGCTTCGCCGGACCGGGCAAGGCGCCGGCCGAGATCGAACGGGCGGTGGCCGCCGGGATCACCCTGGAGCTGGAGTCGGAGACCGAGGCACGCCGGGTCGCCGAGGCGGGCCTCCGGCTGGGCTGCCGGCCGCGGGTCGCGGTCCGGGTCAATCCCGACTTCGCCGTTCGCGGCTCCGGGATGCGGATGGGCGGCGGGCCGCAACAGTTCGGCGTCGACGCGGAGCGGGTGCCGGAACTGCTCCGGTTGATCACCGCCCTCGACCTCGACCTGATCGGCTTCCACGTGTTCGCCGGGTCGCAGAATCTGCAGGCCGACATCCTCTGCGAGGCGCAGCGCCGCACCGTCGAGTTGATCATCACGCTCGCCGAGCACGCGGCGACGCCGGTCCGCTATCTCAACCTGGGCGGGGGTTTCGGGATTCCGTACACGGAACGGGACCGGCCGCTGGACCTGGCCCCGGTCGCCGCGAACCTCGCCGCGTTGATCGACGGACCGATCGCCTCCCGCTTGCCGGAGGCCCGCCCGGTGCTCGAGCTGGGCCGCTACCTGGTCGGCGAGAGCGGCGTGTACGTGACCCGGGTGCTGGACCGCAAGCAGTCCCGCGGCGAGCAGTTCCTGGTCGTCGACGGCGGGATGCACCACCAGCTGGCCGCGTCCGGCAATCTCGGCCAGGTGATCCGGCGGAACTACCCGGTCGCCGTCGGGAACAAGATCACCGAGCCACCGGCCGAGCTGAGCACGGTGGTCGGCCGGCTCTGCACCCCGCTCGACCTGCTGGCCGACAAGGTGGCGCTGCCGGCCACGGCGGTCGGCGACCTGTTCGTGATCTTCCAGGCCGGTGCGTACGGCCTCACCGCGAGCCCGACCGGCTTCCTCGGCCACCCGGCGCCCGCCGAGGCCTTGATCTGAAAGGAAACGATGACCATCACCTCCACCACCCTGTCCCGGGTCCAGGCGATCCTCGCCGAGACGCTCGGCCTGCCCGACGGCGGCCGTTCGCTGGCCCCGGAGACGCCGCTCTACGGCGCCCTGCCGGAACTGGACTCGCTCGCCGTCCTCGATCTGCTGGCCGGACTCGAGTCCGAGTTCGGCTTCATGATCGACGATCACGAGTTCGGCAGCGAGCTGTTCACCTCGGTCGGCACCCTGGTCGCGTTCGTCGATCAGAAGCTCGCCGGCGTGGGCTGAGCTCGAGTCGGACACCGTCGATGATCAAGACCAGACCTGCCGCGCCGCCGCGGCCGTTCGTCTCGCGGCGCACGCTCTTCGCCGCGGGTTTCGTGGTGGCGATCATGGTCGCTGCGGGAGTCGGTTACGGCGTCGGTCGGCTGCAGTCTCTCGCGCCCGGCGCCGTCGACACCCCGGGCACCGCCGCCGGTTCGCCGACGGAGACGCCACCCGCGCCGACCCCGGCGACTCCAGCCACGCCGGCGGAAACCGCCGAGCCGCGGGGAGCCGACAACACCGGGGTGCCGGCCGGGACGGAGCTCACCGCCTACACCGGCCCGATGACGATCACGGAGAACGGGACGGTCATCGACGGCAAGACCCTGGACGGCGCTCTCGTCATCCAGGCCGCCGACGTCACCGTACGCAATTCGGTGATCAACGGCACCATCGCCACCGACGAGAACTCGACCGGCTTCTCGTTCACCATCGTCGATTCCGAGGTCCGGGTCGGCAACCGGGCCGGGACCGGCATCGGCGCCGTGAATTTCACGGTGCTGCGGGTCGAGGTGACGGGCGGCAACCGGTCGATGAACTGCTGGAAGAACTGCGACATCCGGGACTCCTACGTCCACGACCAGTTCGCCGACCGCTCCGGCGTGGCGCACGAGTCCGGCATCCGGATGGGCGCCGGCGGCAAGATCATCGGCAACACGATCATCTGCGACGCCCCCGAGTTCCCACCCGACGCCGGCTGCTCGGCCAGTCTCACCGGGTACGGCGACTTCGCGGCGGTCCAGGACATGGAAGTCCGGGGCAACCTGATCGGCGCGACCACCGGCGGCTTCTGCGCCTACGGCGGCAGCTCGGGCGGGAAGCCGTACTCGAGCGGCGCGCGGGACATCCGGTTCATCGACAACGTCTTCGAACGCGGCACCCGCGGCAAGTGCGGCTTCTGGGGCGCCGTGACCGACTTCGACCAGACCGCTCCCGGCAACGTCTGGCAGGGCAACCGTTGGGACGACGGCACCCCGCTCCCGCCGTCGGACTGATCCCGGTCGGCGACTGACCACGTGAACGTCCGGACGGAGGCACGATGAAGGCTCTACTCGCGGTGACGGTCGGTTCCGGCCCGGGCGAAACGTCGACGATCGATGAACCGACCATGATCAAGGCGGCCGGCTGCCTGCGCGACAACGCCCGGGCCGAACCGGTGCTTCGGCACACCGATGACGGCTGGATCGCCTTCGCCGGGCCGGATCCGGGCGACGTGACCGACCCGGCCGGCGGAATCACGGTGCGAATCGGTCGGGCGACCCGAACCCGTACCGGCGACGTCGCGACGGCCGACCTGCCGGCGATGATCACCGACGGGGCCGCGCTGACGACCTTCCTGCCGCCGTTCGCCGTCGCGCACCGCCGGACACCCAACGCGCCGCTCACGGTCGCCGGCGACTGGCTCGGTTTCCACCAGCTCTACTGGTGGCGCGGAACGGGAGTGGCGGCTGTCTCGACGAGCGCCCGCGCCCTGTCGATCCTGGCCGGCGGCGGGCTCGATCCGGCCGGCCTCGGAGCCCAGGCCCTGATCGGCTGGCAGGTCGGCGACGCCACCCTCTTCGAGGGCGTTCACACCTTCGCTCCGGCGACGATCGCGACGCTGCATCGGGGCAGGCTCGAGCTGCGCCGCTACGCCGAGCCACCGGCCCGGCCCGAGACCGTACCGACGCTCGACGACGCCGTCGCGGAGATGGCCGAACTCCTCCGCCGCTGGCAGTCGACCTACCTCGATGATCATCAGGACGCCTGGCTGCAACTCACCGGTGGCCACGACTCCCGGATCCTGCTCGCCGCGATCCCGGAGCGGCAGCGGACCGGGCTCCGCGCCCTGACGGTCGGCGACCCGGACAACCCCGACGTCATGATCGCCGCCCAGTTGGCCGAACGGTTCGGCATGGTCCACCAGGTGTACCGGCCCAGCGAGCAGCGCCCACTGGCCCCGGACGAGGCCCACGCCCTGGCGTTGACCGCGGCCCGGGAGCTGGAGTGCTCGGCCAGCCCACTGGCACTGGCGCCGCTGTTGCTCGCGGAGTCCCAGCTGGTGCAGGGTCACCGGCTCGCCGGTCTGGGCGGCGAGGTCGCGCGCGGCTTCTACTACGCCGGGCAGCCGACCCACGCCAGCACGTCGCCGCAGCTGATCGATCGGCTGGCCCGGTGGCGGCTCTTCAGCAACGAGGCCGTCGAGGCGGACGCGCTCGAGCCGGCCTTCCTCGATCAGGCCCGGTCCATCACCCTCGCCACGCTGCACGGCCTCTTCGGGGCCGGCGATTGGCTTCGGGCCACCGACGACTTCTATCTGATGCAGCGGATGCACCGCTGGGCCGGCGTGCACGGGACCGTGGCCGCAGTACGGCGGCACTACATCAACCCGATGTTCGACCGGCGTTTCGTCGAGCTGGCCCTCGCGGTCGGGCCCGGCGACAAGCGCGACTCGCTGCTGCTCGGCCGCTTGATGCGGCGGCTCGACCCGGAGCTCGCCCGGATCCCGCTCGACTCCGGCCTGGTGCCGGCCAGGCTCGGTACGCGCTCGGTGTTCACCCGGCTGTCGACCGGTACGGTGACCGCGCGCAAGCTGGTGCGGAAGGTGCACCAGCGCGCGACCCATGGCCGGCGCGCGCAGTTCGGCGTGGCGGAGGCCGCCGCACTCGTGGTCGCGCACTGGCGGGCCGAGCCGGCGGCCTGCAGTGCGCTCTACGAGGTGCCGATGCTGCGGACCGCGTGGCTGGACGGAGTGCTCGCGGGGAGCACGCCCGTCCAGCCGACCACGGTCGCCTTCTTGATCAACGTGCTGGCGGCCACGGAGAGCCGCCGGCTCGAGTCGGCGAACCGGAGGGTCAGTTCGACGACTTGAGTGTGGCTCCGTCGTCCCAGCGGTTGCCCTGCCAGACGTTGCCGGGCGCGTTCGGGTCGAAGGCGGTGATCGCGCCCCAGAAGCCGCACTTGCCGGTCTTGCCCCGCTCGAACACGTTGTCGATGAACCGGATGTCCCGGGCTCCGGTCGAGAACGGTTTGCCGGCCGAGCTACCGCCGTAGGCGCAGTAGCCGCCGGTGGTGGCTCCCATCAGGTTGCCCCGGATCTCCATGTCCCGGACCGCCGCGAAGTCGCCGTACCCGGTCAGGCTGGCCGAGCAGCCGGCGTCCGGCGGGACGTCGGGGGCATCGCAGACGATCGTGTTGCCGATGATCTTGCCGCCGGCGCCCATCCGGATGCCGGACTCGTGAGCGACCCCGGTGACGTCCTTGAACTGGCCGTGCACGTAGGAGTCACGGATGTCGCAGTTCTTCCAGCAGTTCATCGACCGGTTCCCGCCGGTGACTTCGACCCGGAGCACGGTGAAGTTGGTGGCTCCGATGCCGGTGCCCTCACGGTTGCCGACCCGGACCTCGGAATCGACGATGGTGAACGAGAAGCCGGTCGAGTTCTCGTCGGTGGCGATGGTGCCGTTGATCACCGAGTTGCGCACGGTGACGTTCGCCGCCCGAATGGTCAGCGAGCCGTCGACGGTCTTGCCGTCGATGACCGTACCGTCCTGGGTGATCGTCTTCGGACCGGTGTAGGGCTGCAGATTCGTCCCGGCCGGTACGCCGGTGTTGTCCGCGTTCGGGAACTCACCGTCGTCGGTCGGGGGTTCGGACGGCGCCGGAGTCGGGGTGGGCTTCGGCGTCGGCGTGGGCTCCGGAGTCGGCGTCGGCTCCGGCTTCGGGGTCGGCTTGGGCGAGGGAGTCGGGTTCGGCGGCGTCGGCTTCGCGGCGCGGATCAGCGGCTGCACGCCGGACTCGGTCCGGTCGGCGCCGACAGTCTTCCAGTCGCCGCGCAGGCGTAGTACTGCGGCCGCGTCCTTGAGCTTGCCGGTGTCCAACCGACCATGATCGAACAGCGCCATGACGGCGCTCTGTTCCGCGTCGGTACGGTAGCCGGCGCGGATCGTGGCCAGGAAGGTCTGGCCGGCCCGAACCTTGACGGCCCGGTCGAACCGCGCGTACTGCCATCCGGACCCGGTGGCCTTGAACTCGACCCTGGCCAGTGGCTTGCCGGCCTCGTCGCGGAGGGTGCCGCGCCTGGTCGAGGTCTCCTCGCCGCGGAGGTAGCGCAGCCCGACGATCGAGCCGTCGCCGGACACGGTGAACCGGAGCCCGAGCTCGACGTACTTGTGGCGGCGGTCCGTACGGTCACGGCCGGAATGGGACCACGCGGAGCGGTCCTGGTCGGCGCTCGGCCGATCGGTCCGCCGATGGTCCGGCGCCTGCCGATCGGTCCGGTCCCGGTCGGTTGCGCCTGGCAGCCGTTGCGCCGGGCGCTCGCCCGTGGCCGCTGCATCGGCGACGGCCGGTTCGGCGGTCCGGTCGCCGGGAACGGCGGCGACGGTGCTGGTGATGAGAAGAACCGTGCTGGCACCGAACAGAGCGGCGATCGCCAGCAGGGAACGGAATGAGCGAAGTTTCCTGACGAAGCGTGCAGAGCGGATCTGCATGAGGCCTTCCCCTTCTTCGACAGCATGCAGCACCGCCGGAGCGACCCCCGGATCGACACCCAAGCTGTCAGTTGTGAAGCCCCCACAACTGGATCAACGAGCCCCGGTCCCGAACGGCTCGCACGCTCGGCACCGGAATATAACGGCACGATAACGGCACCCGCTGCGCTTGGCAACCGCGGCTCACCACGGCACGCAGGTCAGCTCGCTGTAGAGGTAGTCCACCTGCTCGGTGGTCAGGTGGTCCGACCGGAACATCTTGCGCCGGGTCGCCGGCAGATCGACCGCTCCCGGCGGCCGGCCGACCAGGCGCACCTCGGCCAGCGTTGCGATCAGCCGGTCCCGCCGGAGCAGGTAGGCCCGCAGGTCGGGCAGCGCCCGCCGCAGCAGCTCCGGCCGGCTGGCGTACAGGAGCGAAGCGAAGGCCGAGATTCCCTTGCGGCGATCCTTCCGGTAGATCACCAGGCAGCTCTCGCCCGCGTGGGTGATCAGGACCTGCCGGGCGGCCAGGCAGCCGCGGTGATCACGGTAGTACCGGAGCTCGTCGCCGGTCAGGGCCGCGGTCAGCGCGACCGGCTCGGCGGTGATCGCGATCGAGCGGTTCGCCCGCCAGGGCGTGTTCGGCAGCAGCACCGACCGGGTGTCGAACTCGGTGAACTTCAGTCGCTGGTTGACCGCGATCACCGAACCACTCGGCGACAGGTCGGTGAACGTGTAGCCGGGTTGGGCCAGGGCCGACCGCAGCAGCCGTACGCCGTGCAGCCGGAAGTCGTCCAGGACGCACCAGGCGGCGAGGTTGCAGAACCGTTCGGTCCGGCCCATGATCATCCGCTCGGAGTAGATCGCGAGCTGGACGCCGACCACCCGCCCCGAGTCGGCGAGCAGGAATCCGTGATTGGGCGCGGTGACCGGCCAGGGCGGCACGATCGCGGTAGCCCAGGTCTCGGCGGAGAGCCGACTGTTCAGCTCCGCGGAGAGGAACCGTGCGACCTGCTCCACATCCTCCGCGGTGATCGGTCGGACCTCGAGTCCGGCGCCCTCGGCCACGCTTCGACGATACGTCGATCGTCCAGTCCTGGCAGGGATTCCGTGATTTTCGACCACGCCGCCGAGGACGGCACTATCGTGGTCTCGACGGTGCGTCGCGCTACTCGGGGGAGGGCCGATGACGACGACGGAGACCTTGATCAGCATCATCGTCGCGGCCCATGACGAGGCCGCGGTGATCGGCGCCTGCCTGGCCGCGATCGAGGCGCAGCAGGACGCCCCGCCGTACGAGATCATCGTCGCGGCGAACGGCTGCCATGACGACACCGCCGAGGTGGCCCGTCGCCACCGCGGCGTGACGGTGCTGGACCTGCCGCAGCCCGGGAAGACCGGCGCGCTGAACGCCGCCGACCGAGCGGCCCGCGGCTTCCGCCGGGTCTACCTCGATGCCGACATCCTGCTTCCGCCGGACTATCTGGCCCAGCTGGACCGCGCGTTGCCACCGCACGGGCCGCCGCGGGCCGCGGTGCCGCACCGACGGCTCGAGCTGGCCGGCCGGCCATGGGCGGTCCGGTCCTATTTCGCCATCAATCAAAGACTTCCCGTGTATCACCGCGGGCTCTTCGGGCGCGGTGTGATCGCGCTGTCCGGTCGCGGCCGGACCCGGTTCGAGCGGTTCCCGGACGTCATCGCCGACGACCTCTTCCTCGATTCGATCTTCGACGACAGCGAGAAGCTGCGCCTGGACACCGTCGTCGAGGTGGCCACCCCACTGCGGACCGGCCAGCTGATCCGTCGGCTGTCCCGGGTCCGCCGCGGCAACAACGATCTCCGCCAGTCGGGCCGCGATGATCAACTGGCAGTGGCGGTACGGCCGGCGGACCGCTGGGCGTGGCTGCGCGAGGTGGTGCTGCCGGAACCGCGGCTGGCGCCGGCCGGAGCGGTCTATGCGGCGGTCACCGTGATCGCCGCCGTGCTGGCCCGGCGCGCGGCGCCCGGCACAGCCTGGAGCAGTGGGAGTCGATCATGATCATCAACCTCTGTTTCCACGGCATCGGCGCGCCGCAGCGCGAGCTGGAACCGGACGAGGCCGGTTACTGGATCGAGCCGGACCTGTACGAGGATGTCCTTGATCGTTTCGGCTCCCGGCCGGACGTCCGGCTCAGCTTCGACGACGGCAACGCCTCCGACCTGCAGCTCGGGCTGCCCGCCCTGCTCCGCCGCGGCCTGACCGCGGCCTTCTTCCCGCTGGCCGGCCGGCTGGACCGGGCCGGCAGCCTGAGCCGGGCCGACGTGCGCGAGCTGGGCCGGGTCGGGATGACGATCGGCACCCACGGCCTGGCCCACCGGCCCTGGCGCGGGCTCGATGATCAGGACCTGGACCGGGAGTTGATCTTGGCCCGGGCCGAGCTGGCCGACGCGGCCGGGCGCCAGATCGCGCAGGCCGCGCTGCCGCTCGGCCGCTACGACCGACGGGTCCTCGGCCGGCTCCGTACCCTCGGCTATCGCCGGGTCTTCAGCAGCGACCGGGCGCCGGCCACGCCGGGCAGCTGGCTGCAGCCGCGCTACAGCGTGCGGACCGGCGACACCGTCGGCTCCTTGGAGCGCGAACTCCTCGGCCCACGAACGCTGAGGCAGCGGGCTCGATATCGCGCAGCCTCGTTGTACAAGAGCCTGCGACCAGGCATCGGCCGAGCGGTGACTCCCGTCGTCTGATTTCGCGTTTGGCCCAGCGAGCGAAATTTCAAGGATAGGCTCCGCCTATGGGGGTAGATCGGGGATATCTGCCACCGCTCGACGGGGTCCGGGCTCTCGCTGTGGTGGCGGTCGTGTTGTTTCATACGCTCGTGCCATGGTTTCCGGGCGGGGGCGTCGGCGTCGACGTGTTCTTTGTTCTGAGCGGCTTTCTCATCACCCGGATTCTCGTGGCCGAACTCGACCGTACCGGCCGGATTTCGTTCCGAAACTTCTACCTGCGTCGGGCCCTGCGGTTACTGCCGGCGCTCTTCGCCCTCGCCATTCCGTTGACCGTCGCGTACCTGGTGCTTCTCGACGGAGAAGACCGGAGGGAAAGCCTGTTCGCCGTGTTCGCCGCGGTGGCGTACATCTCTTCGCCCGTGATGGCTGCGGGTCACCACCTCGGACCGCTCACGCACACCTGGTCACTGGCGGTCGAGGAGTACTTCTACATGGTCTGGCCGCTGGTGCTGCTGCTGGTGACGGTCAGGGCGAGGCGCTTCCGACTTCCGATCATCGCGGCCGTTGCGGCGGTCGCCGTGATCTATCGACTCGGCGTGACCCTGGGCGGCTGGTCGATCGAGCGGGTCTACTACGGTGCCGACACCCGGGCCTCGACGCTCCTGATCGGCTGCGTGCTGGCGCTGGTGCTGGCTCGGTATCGAGTGCCGGTGCGGGAAAGGTACGCCCTGCCCGCGGTGGCGTTCCTGGCTCTGTTCGTCGTGCTGCCGGACACCTTGACCACACCGTTCTATCGTTACGGCGGCTTCCTGGCCGTGGCCGTCGCGTCGACCGTCCTCATCGCGATTCTGGTTCAGAGCCCACAGGGACCGACGGCACGAGTTCTCGGCGCCAGGCCACTGGTGTGGATCGGGAAACGCTCGTACGGCATCTATCTCTGGAATCCACCCCTCTCCGCCTTGGCCGGCTTTGCGTTACCCCAGTGGATACCCGTCATTCCCGTCGTGCTCGTCCTGAGTTTCCTGGTTCCGGCACTGTCCTACCGCGTGGTCGAAATGCCGTTTCTACGACTCAAGACGCGGTTTCCGACAAAGGCGGCTCAGCTTTCACCGCGATGATCGACTTGATCAGCCCGGCCATCCGCTCGTGCAGGATTTCCGATTCCGGGAGATAGTGCCGCAATTCCGTGATCCCGATCAGCTCGGTCCACAGCACCGAGGATCGCGCTTCCTCGACGGACGTCGACCGTGTGTGCGTGAACGGCCACCGGAGTTCGATCTTGGTCTTGGCGGCGACGGGGAGGAACTGCATGCCCGGGAACAGCCAGTGCGGTTCCACCGGGAAATAGCGATAGGGCGTCTGCACCCAGTGGTACGGCGCAAGCTCGCGGATCGCCATGGCAAGTCGCTGCCGGTTGGCGTGGCCACCGACGTGTTCGATCAGCGAGTTGGAGAAGACAAGATCGAAACGGGTCTGGCCGACGGCGTCCTCCAGCACCCGGACCGCATCGCAGGCGTCGCCGGTCACTGCGGTGATCCGATCAGTGCTCTCGCCCGGTTCGGTGAGGTTCACGACCGTGACGTGGGCGGGCTGCAGGGGCGACCGGAGCCAGGATTCGGCGGTCCCGCCGAGGTCGACCACCCGCAGTTCCTCGATCGTGGGGAACCGTTGCCGGAAGAGCTCCCAGCGCCGGTTCCGGGCCTTGGCACCGAGCGACGTCGGTGCATCGACGAAAGCGTTGCGGAGCATGCTGGCGATGGACATGATCAAATCTCCCCGAGTGGTGATGCCATGGTCGATCCGGCCATGGAGCTCGAGCCGGCGCGAACCGTGGTCGCGGCCAACATCCGCGGGATCGACCGCGGATCGATCAGCCGGCGCAGGGCGGCCCGGCTGGTCCGCCAGCCCAGGACGGCGCGGCTCGCCTCACGCAGCAGGATCGCCAGCCAGAAGAGGATCGCCCGCGGCAGCCCGTTGCGGCGCCGGAAGAGCCGCACCCGGTTCAGCACCAGCAGCGACCAGAGCGCCGGATTCTGCCCGGAGCCGCCCTCCAGGTGGACGGCCTCGGCGGCCGGAACGTACCGGGTGGCGAATCCATGATCACGAGCACGGAGGTCGAACTCGGTCTCCTCGGAGTAGAGGAAGAACGACTCGTCCCAGGATCCGCAGGTTCGAAGGCACTCGGCGCTGATCAACTGGGTCGAACCCTCGGCCCAGTCAAGATCAACCGTCCGCTGGTAGCGCGCCGGATCGCTGACCACCTCACCGAACCGCACCGTGCGGCCGGCTCGTTCGGCGCCGATGAGGGCATCGGCGAAGGCCCGGGCCAGGGTCGGTTCCCGCCGCTGGGACAAGATCAACTTCCCGGCCGCGTCGATCAGTCGAGGCACCGCGATCCCGACTCGGGGCTCCCGCAGGGCGCGCAGCAGGGTCGCCAGGCAACCGGGCTTCAGCCGCACGTCCGGATTGAGCACCAGCGCGGCGGTGTAGGGACCGGCGGCTGCGAGAGCGGCGTTCACGCCGGCCGCATAACCGGCGTTCCGGCCGACCTGAACCAGCGTGGCTTCAGGTGCCAGCCGTCGCACCGTTTCCACCGATTCGTCGGAGGACGCGTTGTCCGCGACGACGAGCCGCCAGGCCACGCCGCTCGCTCCGTCGGGAAGCGAAGCGATCAAGCCCGGTAGCTGGGCGGCGCTGTTGTAGGTGACGACGCAGATGGCCACCTGCTCGGCGGAGGGATCGGTCATGTCCGGGACTCCACTTCCACGCCGCGGGCCGGCGGCGTGATCACGGTCGGTCGGGTCGTCAGGTCGCCCGGCCGACGGGTCAGGTTGACCGCGGCGCCGGCCAGGCCGAACAGTAGGAAGCCGAGGCCGGTGGCGATCGGGAAGCCCCAGGCGTCGAAAGTCCCGTAGCTCAGCACGATCCCGCAGATCGCACCGGCCACGGCCAGCCCCAGATGCCGCAGTGCCGGATCGGCGGTCCGATGCCGGGCCAGCAGCGCACTGCCGAGCGCCGAGCCGAAGGCGATCACCAGGGCGATCAGCCCGAACAGACCCAGCTCGATCAGGACCATCAGCAGCTGGTTGTCCAGGATCCGGTAGTAGCGCGGGACGAACGTGAACAGGCCGCGGCCGAACCACGGATTCTCCGCGTACAGCGCCAGCACCACGGCGTAGTCGTCGGTCCTGCCGGAGACGCTGGGGTCGTTCAGCAGGTTGGTGAACAACGACCGGATCGTGCCGATCAGGCCGGGGGCCAGCAGCCGCATCCCGACCGCGGCGAACGGCAGGATCACCAGCGCCCGGAGCCGCCACCGCCAGGACCAGCCGAGGAACATCACCAACCCGGCCACCCCGGCAGCCAGGACGGCCGACCGGGACACCGACATCGGCAGCGCGACCCCGATCAAGATCGTCGGCACCCAGCGGAGGAACCGGCTGCCCGTCGGTGATCGTGGAAACAGGCTCCGGTGTAGGGCCAGCGGCAGCAGTCCGGCCATCACGACCCCGAACTCGATCGGGTGCGTCGCCGTGGCCACGACCCGGTTCACCACCGACCGGGAATCGACCGCCCCGAAGTCGGAGTTCGCGGTCAGACCGGGCAGCTGGAACAGGCCGGCGATGTCGTACCCGCTGAAGTACTGCACGATGCCGAGCACTGCGACGAAGGCGCCGAACCGGACCAGCCAGCGCAGCACCAGGTCGAGGTCGGCCCGCGACCGCAGCCCGTCCGCGCAGATCAACAGGATCCCGAGCCAGCCGGCGAACGTGATCAGGCCACGGTCGGCGGCCGAGATCATCATCGAGGTGATCTCGCCGACCGACGACGGCAGCAGGGTCCAGTCCTCGTCGGTGGACTGGCGAATGCTCGGCGGCGCGTACCAGCCGGTGAGGTGTCCGGCGGCATAGCCGGCCAGGACGGACAACGTCAACAGACCGAAGCCGACGCGCAGGGCGGTCGGCCCCCGGACCGGGTTGCGCCCGCGCAGGGTGATCAAGGTCCACCAGATCAGCGCGCAGATTCCCCACAGCAGGGCAGGCGAGCCGACGGAGCCCAAGGGCTTGATCACCAGTTGCGCCGGGATCAACAGCAGCAGGGCCGCGTACCCCACCACGAAGATCACCGCGGGCAGCGCGTCCCCGGGCGTGCTGATCCGGACCAGCCAGGTCCGGAACCGGGACCGCGCCCGGGCGACCATGATCATCACCTTCGGCCGGCGGTGACCGATTCGGCCGGGTCCGGCTCGTCGGCGGTGGGTCCGGACGCGTCGCGGTCCGCGGCGATCGAGGTCGGCCCCTCGACATGATCGGGGCGTGGAAGGACCTGCGGCCCCGGCTCAGGGAGCGATGACTCCGAGGGAGCTTCCCGCTCCGGTTCCGGCTCCGCCTCAACGGTCGGCCGCGCGCGGCTGGGCCGCGGGCGCGACCGGAGCCTGGCGGCGATCCGGTCCCAGACCACCACGACCAGCAGCAGTGCCAGCAGGCCCGCAGCGCCGACCGCGGCGACGGCCCGGGTGCGATCGCCCGTCAGAGCCTCCGCCTCGTTGAACGTACTGTTGGTGCGCGTGTGGATGAACTGCCGCTTCGGCGCGTTCTCCTCGGTCTGGATCCGATCCAGCTCCGCCTGCAACCGGCGGATCACCTCGTCCCGGGTGCCGATGGCCTGCTGCGGATCCGGCCCCTCGGTCGTGATCACCAGCAGCGGTCCGGTGTTCGGGGTCAACGCGATCGAGTACTGCGCCGTATGACCGGCCTCCTCCAGCGCACGCTGGGACTCGGGCGCGTTCATCGTCGACGCGATCAGGGCGGCGGTCGTGGCCAGCCCCGGATCGAGATTGAGGTACGGATTGATCGGCTTGTCACCCCCGGCCTGCGGCGGCAGCAGGAGGAGCAACTGACCGGTGGCCTGGTAACTGACCGGCGCCTTGAGAAAGACCGCACCGGCTCCCCCGGCCACCAGCAGCAGCCCGACGAGCAGGACGTACCACCGGCGGCGCAGTACGCCCAGAAGGTCGGACAGGTACAGACCCGTCACCGCACGATCAGGAGACGAGTTGTCGGCCATAGACTTCCTCCTCCACCACTCGGACAAGATCGGCTTGGGCCGGCCCCCAACCTCGGCGGACCGACGCCGCCGCGGCGACCGGACGGCCCGGATCGCTGTCGGTGACGATCATGGACAGTGCATCGGCGATCGCGGCCGGGGTCGGACTCGACCAACGGGCATGATCATTGACCAGGTCGGCCCGAGCCCGCGGGCTGTCGTTGATCACCGGGATCGTGCCGGCGGCCAGCATCTCCTCGGCCACCAGCGAGATGTTGGTGAAGGAGAGGGCCAGTCCCGCGATGCAGGTGTTGTACAAGGAGTTCAGCTCGTCCGGGGTCAGCCGGCCGTGCCGGATCGCCTGGAACGGCAGCGAGCGCGGCGCGTCGCCGTAGACATGGATCGGCACCTCCCGGTGCCGACGCTGGAACTCCGCCAGGGCGAGGCTGCCCAGCCAGTAGCCGCGGCGAGCCGCACCGGGCCGGGCATACCAGACGATCCCGGTCCGCGGCCCGGTCGGCGCCAGCCGGTAGACGTCGGTGTCGCAGCCGAACTGCGTCACGTCCGGCTCGATCCCGACCTCGGTCCGCAGCGCCGTCGCCACCATGTCGCCCAGCGCGATGCACCGGAACCCGAAGCGATACGAGTCCTCGGCCAGGGCGTACTCCGGGCCGTGCGGGAAGAAGTACGGCTCGTAGTCCTGGACGAAATAGAGCCGGCGCATCGGCCCGACGCCGTACCGGGCCAGCGCGTGCGCCGACTCCCAGCCGGTCGCGACCGCCGCGTCGACCCCGGTGATGCCGTCCGCCGCGTGCCGGACCTCGGCCTGGACCGCCGGCCAGCCCCGCCGGACGATCAGCCGGTGCTGGTCCAGGTCTCCGCCCCAGCGGTCGTCGAGGAAGAGGACGCACCGATGACCGGCCGCCTCGAGCGCGGTGATCATCCGGAACATCGTCGTGTGCCCGCCCGAACCCAGCGCCGGCGGATCCGCCACCCAACCGACGCGGAGCGGCCGACCCCGGGCGGGCGCTGTCGTCGGCACCGGCAGCCGCAAGGTCCGGGAGTCGGCGATGCCGTCGGTCAGCAGGGGCGGTTCGCTCGACCCGGCCCCGATCTGCCGGTACGCGAAGCGCACCAGGCGATCGGCCGCGGCCGAGACACCGCCTCGGCGGACGGCTCGCACGCCCTTGCCGGCGAGCATGATCATCCGCTGGGCGGCGTCGGGCAGCCGCGGCCGGGCCGTCATCGGAGTGCCTTGATCAACACGTCGACCACCCGCTCCTGCTGGGCAGCGGTGATCCCCGGGAAGATCGGCAGCGACAGGATCCGTTCCGCGGCGGCCTCCGCCTCCGGGTAGCGCTCGCCGACGAACCGGTCCGCGAAGGCCTTGATCCGGTGGATCGGCGCCGGATAGTGGATGCCGGCCCCGATGCCTGCGCCGGCCAACTCGGCCAGCACCCGGTCCCGCTCCGGTACCTCGATCACGAACAGGTGCCAGACGTGATCATTGCCGGGCGCGACCTCGGGCAACTCCACCTCCGGGTGTTCGGACAGCAGTTCCCGATAGCGGGCGGCGGCAGCCTGGCGCTGCTCGTTCCAGCCGCGCAGCCGGCGCAGCTTGACCGACAGGACCGCGGCCTGGATCGAGTCGAGCCGGGAGTTCCGGCCGAGTTGATCATGTTGGTAGCGATCGACGCCGCCATGGTTCCGCAGCGCCCGCAGGCCGCTGTCCAGGTCCGGCCGGTTCGTGGTGACGGCGCCGGCATCCCCGTACGCGCCGAGGTTCTTGCCCGGGTAGAAGCTCGTCGCGGCCGCGGCCCCGAACGAGCCGGCCGGGCGGCCGAGCCGGGCGGCGCCCTGCGACTGGGCGGCGTCCTCGAACAACAGCACATCGTCCGGCACGGCTGCGCGCAGGGTGCCGAAGTCGGCCACCTGGCCGTACAGGTCGACGCCGATCAGGGCCCGGGTGCGCCGGGTCAGCCGCGTCACCACCTGGTACGGATCGATCAGGTGATCGGACCGGCAGTCCGCGAGCACGACCGTCGCGCCGACCTGGACCACCGCCTCCGCCGTCGCGACGAACGTGTTCGCGGGGATGATCACCTCGTCCCCCGGGCCGATCCCGGCGGCCCGGAGCGCCAACTCGATCGCGTCGGTCCCGTTGCCGACGCCGACGCAGTGCCTGGTCCCGCAGAACGCCGCGTACTCCTGTTCGAACCGGGCCACCTCGGGCCCGAGCACGAAGGCGTTGCTGGCCAGGACCGCCGCCAGCCGGTCGGCGACCTCGGCTGCGATCTCGCCGTGGGTCAGGGCCAAGTCGAGGAACGGGACCGGCTGGTCCGGGTCGAGACGGGCCGCCGGATCGTCGAGCGGAATGTCCAGAGTCATGATCGAACGCCTTCCAGGGAACGGATCCGCCGCAGCCACCACCGGTGCAGCGGTACGACATAGAGACCTGCGGCCACGACGGCTCCGAGGGCGAGGGCGGCCAGGTCGGGCAGGCCGAGCCGGGCCAGACCGAGCAGCGCGGCCACCGTCGGGATGATCACCAGCAACGGAGCCCGGCAGGACCGCAGGACCGCGGCCGCCGGCACGCCGACCCGGTGCAGGCAGAACAGATAGGCCGGCAGCACGAAGCCGAGCCCGATCACCAGGTGCGCCAGCCCCGCCCCGGCCAGGCCGAGCCAGGAAACGCCGGCGATCATGCCGGGCACCATGATCAACAGCCAGCCCACCTGGACCAGCAGCACCGGCCGGGTCGCGCCGAGCGAGATCAGGTAGGTCGCGAACAGGTCGAACAGCACCCGGACCGCTCCGAACAACGCCAGCCCGGCCAGCGCGACGGCGGCCGGCCGCCAGCGATCCCCGTAGAGCAGGCCGATCGCCGGCTGGGCCAGGGTCGCCAGCCCGACACCGACCAGCAGTGCGACCGCCCAGACCGGACCCGTCGCGGTGGCCAACGCCCGGCCCTGCTCGGCCCGTGTCTCCAGTCTGGCGAACGCGGGCAGGGCCACCACCCGGATCGACTGGCCGATCGCGGTCATCGGCCAGGACGAGACGTTGAAGGCGAGCACGTACAGTCCGAGCTCGTACGGGCTGAGCACCCGCGCCACGATCAGGTTGTCCAGGCTGATCAACAACCAGGACAGCAGATTGGCGAACGCCAGCGGCAGGCAGAAGGCGGCCGACTCGGCGGCGAGGCGGCGGTCGAACCCGAACCGGGGCCGCAGGCGGGTCGCCAGATACAGGCCGAGCACGGTCACCACCTGGGTGACCACCTGGCCGATCGCCAGCGCCATCGGACCGTGGCCGAACAGCGCGAGCACGGTCAGGGTCGCCGACGAGCAGACCAGGGCGGTCCCGTTGATCAAGAACAGGGTGCCCTGCCGGAACGCCCGCTGCAGCAGGGCTGCCGGGACGATCCCGAAGCCGAACAGGGCCAGGGCCAGGGCCATCACCATGATCACCGGCGCGGAGTCCGGCGACCGGAACGCGGCCGCCAGCGGCCCGGCGAGCAGGGCCATGCCGGCGGCCAGGGCCCCGCTGGTGAGCAGGCCCAGGGTGGCGACGGTCGGGATCCGGCGCTCCGGGTCCCGAGCCCGGACCAGGTCCGAGCCGAGGCCGAACTCGGCCAGGGTGCCGAGCACACTCCACACGGTGAGCGCGACCGCGAACACGCCGAACTGGTCCGGCGCGATCAGCCGGGCGACGATCAGGCTCACCGCGAAGTTGCCGATCCGGAGCACCAGGTTGCTGACCGTGCTCCAGCCCAGGCCGCGCCGCACCGAGACGTGCCCTGAGCCTGTCGAAGGGTCCCGAGGGGGCTTCGACAGGCTCAGCCCGCGTTGCCCGGTCATGTCCCGTACCGCCGCTCGTGTCGCCACCACAGATGATGACCGACCCGGGACGCGAACCGGCGGGCCGGCGCGGCCGGGAGCGAACGCCGGCTCAGTGGCCCGAGCTGGCAGAGCCGCCAGAGCACGTCGGTCCTGATCTCCGGGTACGTCTCCGTCGCGTACTCCAGATGCTCCTCGATCAGGGCCCGGTCGCCATGATCTCGATGCGCCCGCAGCGCCAGCCGGAGCGACTCCCGGGCCAGCGCCCGCAGCGCCAGCGGCCGCTGCGCGGTCACGTCGGGCCGGTTGACCGCATGCTCGTCGAACAGCAACTCGAAGGTGCGGCGCCGTTCCCGGAGATCGGTGATCATGCCGGCGTAGGTGGTCAGGTGCATGTTGGCGTCGTGCACCCGGTAGAGCGCCTGGGCCGGGCCGTTCACCCGCCCGATGTCCCACCACAGCGCGGTCCGCAGCCACAGGTCGAGATCGCCGGAGTGCGGCAGCCGCGGATCGTAGGAGCCGACCTGGTCCAGCGCCGCCCGCCGCATCACCACCTCGGGCGAGGAGATGAAGCACCGGGCCTTCCGGACCGACAGATCCAGCCAGGTCGAGGCGCGCCAGCGGCTCCAGTTCCGGACCTTGGTCGAGGTCTGCGGCGGCTCGCCGCTGAACGACCGCGCGTACCCGTACACGAGGCCGACGGTGGGTTGCGCCTCCAGCAGCGCCACGGCCCGGGTCAGCGCGCCCGGCGGCAGCAGGTCGTCGGCCGACAGCAGCACCACGTACTCGCCGTCCACCTCCGCCAGGCCGTCGTTGTAGGTCTGAATGTGGCCCTGGTTGACGGTGTGGCGGAGCACCCGGACCCGCGACTCGCCGGAGGCCAGGGCCGCGGCGACGTCGCCGCTGCCGTCGGGCGACGCGTCGTCCACGATCAGCACGTCCAGGTCGATCCCGGGCTGTTGCCCCAGCAGCCCGGTGACCAACTCCGGCAGATAGCGGCCGTAGTTGTAGCAGGGCACGACCACGCTGACCCGGGGCCGTCGGGTCAGCGGCTGTGGACGGAGGAAGGTCACCACGGCCGGTCCTCTCCGGACAGCGGACGGGCCGGCACGCCGGCCCACACCTGTCCGGCCGGTACGTCCCGGACGGCGGCGGCCCCCATCCCGAGAACGGCGCCCGCGCCGATCGTCCGGCCCTCCCGGACCGAGGCGTTCATCCCGACGTAGGCGGCCGGTTCGATCCGGACCTGGCCACCGAGCGAGACCCCGGCACACAGCGTCGCGTAGTCGCCGACACTGTCGTCGTGGGTCAGGGTGACCCGCGGCATGATCACGACGTGCCGGCCGACCTCCACGTCGGCGGTCAACACGGTGCCGGTCAGGACGATGCTGCCCGCACCGATCCGGCAGCTCTCCGGCACCCGGACGGTACGGTCCACCACGGTGACGTAGCGTTCGGCGTCGACCCCGCGGGCCTCCAGCCGCTCCACCAGCGTCCGCCGGTCGCCGCCCCGTCCGGCCGCGATGATCACCGCCGCGTCCGGGTGATCGCTGATCTGGGCCGGCCGCCCGATCACCGGAACGCCGTGGATCACCTTGCCGGCCAGGGCCGGGTCGTCGTCCAGGATGCCGAGCGGCCGCAGCCGGCCGGACGCCCGGAGCACCATGATCAGTTCCCGGGCCAGCCCGCTGGCGGCCACGATGATCAGTTCCCGCATCGGCTCGTCACCCCGCCTCGGCCAGTACGCCGATCACGCGGTCCTGGTCGGCCTCGGTCAGCCGGTGGTACAGCGGCAGGATGAGCGTGTGGTCGGTCAACCGCTCGGTGACCGGCAACGGTCCGGTGATCAACTCCTGGTGCGGAGGCTGCCGATGCGCGGCCATGATTCCGCGGCGCGCCGAGATCCCGTGCTCGGCCAGTATGATCAACAACTCGTCCCGGCCGAGCGGGAACTCCGGGCCCACCTCGACCCAGTACGACTGGAAGTTGGTCGTCCCCCATTCCGGATCGGTCACCGGCCGCAGGCCGTCGATCCCGGCCAGCGCGTCGGCATAGCGGGCGGCCAGCGTGCGGCGGCGTGCGATCAGATCGTCCAGCCGGCCCAGCTGGACCAGTCCGACCGCCGCCTGCAGGTCGGTCATCCGGAAGTTGAAGCCGACGTCGACGTAGCTCTCGGCCGGCGCCAGCACGGAGGCGTGCCGGTCGGCAGCCGAGACGTCCATCGCGTGCTCGCGGAGCCGCCGGGCCCGGTCCGCCCAGTCCCGGCGCGGGGTGCTGAGCATGCCACCCTCACCGGTGGTGATGATCTTGCGCGGGTGGAACGACCAGGCCGCGACGATCGCCGACGCACCGACCGGTTCCCCGCGGTACGTCGAGCCGGCGGCGCAGGCGGCGTCCTCGACGACGACGATCCCGCGCGGCTCGCAGAGGGCTCGGAGTTGATCAAGATCGACCGGGACCCCGCCCTGGTCGACCGCGATCACGGCCCGGGTCCGCGGCGTCAGCACCTGCTCGACCGTCTCCGCGGTGAGGTTGCCGGTGGCGGCGTCGACATCGGCGAAGACCGGCCTCGCGCCCACGTAGCGCGGCGCGTTGGTGGTCGCGATGAACGAGAACGACGGCACCACCACGTCGTCGCCCGGACCGATCCCGGCGACGATCAGAGCCAACTGAAGGGCCGTCGTGCAGGACGTGGTGGCCACCGCGTGACCGGCCGAGAACCGTTCCACGAAAGCGTTCTCGAAGGCCGCGACGCGTGGACCCTGCGCCACCCAGCCGGAGTTGATCACCTCGGTGACGGCGTCGATCTCGGCCTGTCCCAACTCCGGCAGCATGACATTGATCCGGGACAGTGCGGTCTGCGTCATCTCAACTCACCGGCACCGGCTCGGCGGAGTCGATCTCGGCCTTCTCGGCCCGCCACCAGGCGACCAGCCGGCGCAGCCCCTCGGCCAGCCCGACCTCGGCGCCGAAGCCGAGGTCCTGCGCAGCGGCGACGGTGCTGGCCAGCCTGCGGCTGACACCGTTGACGGCCCGCTGCGGCCCGAACTCCAGATCCAGCTCCGAGCCCATCGCTGCCAGCAACGCCGTCGCCAGCCCCCGCAGCGACGTCTCGACCCCGCTGGCGATGTTGTAGACACCGGCGTCCACGTCACTGAGCGCGGCCAGCACGTTGGCCCGGGCGATGTCGGCGGTGAAGACGAAGTCCATCGTCTGGCTGCCGTCGCCGAAGATCATCGGCGGCTGACCGGCCTCGATCCGTTCCATCCAACGGACCAGGACCTCCGTGTAGAGGCCGTGCACGTCCATCCGCGGCCCGTACACGTTGAAGTAGCGGAGTGCGACGAACGGCAGCCCGGTCATCGCGTGGTAGCTGCGCAGGAGGCCCTCGTTGTACGTCTTCGCGGCGCCGTACAACGTGTCGTTGTGGTACGGGTGCTGCGTCTCTGTGGTCGGGAACTCGTCGGCCAGCCCGTACACCGAGGCCGAGGACGCGGCGATGATCTTGCGTACCCGGTGCCGGGCGGCCGCCTCGACCACGTTGAAGGTGCCGTCGACCAGCACCTGGTGGGCCAGCCGCGGTTCCTCGGCGCACTGGGTGATCCGGATCGCGGCCTGGTGGAAGACCAGGTCGCAACCCCGGGTCGCCGCGTCCACCTGGTCCACGTCCCGGATGTCGCCGATGATCAACGTCAGTCGAGGGTCCGCGGCCGCGTCCGCGAGGTTGGCCTCACGCCCGCGGACCAGGTTGTCCAGCACCCGCACCTCGGCCGCGCCGGCCGCCAGCAGCTGGTCCACCAGGGTCGACCCGATCGTTCCGGCGCCGCCGGTGACCAGGGCGACCGATCCCTCGATCGGGTGGGGGTTGGTCATACGTACTCCTTGATCATGGTCGCTGAGAGATCCCGCACCTGCGCGGGTGCGCCGGCGGCGGCGAGGCTCGCCGAGGTCGCCTCCAAGATCGACAGCACCCGCAGCCCCGCGGTGCCGTCGGTGCTCGGCTCGCGTTGCTCGGTGATCGCCGCGGCGAACTCGGCCACCATCGAGGCCAGCGCCTCCCGCTCGCCGAGGGCGGGAGCGACCATGTCGCCCATCCGGTACGACACCGCGCGGGCCGTCCGCTCGCCGACGTCGGCGGCCGGCCCGGTCAGGTCGACGCCGCGGTCGTACACCGAGATCCGTTGCTGCGGGTTGAGATCGTCCCAGACCAGGGTGCGCCGGCTGCCGCCGATCACCACCTGCCTGATCTTGGTCGGGGACAGCCAGTTGACGTTGACATGGGCCGAGCCGCCGGACGGCAGCGGCATGGTCAGGTAGCCGACACAGGCCCGGCCGGTGCCCAGCGGATCGGCACCGACGGCCGAGAGCGAGTCGGGTCGGAGTCCGCCCGGCAGCACGAAGTCCAAGATCGACAGGTCGTGCGGCGCGAGGTCCCAGAAGACGTCCACGTCGGGCTGGACCAGGCCGAGGTTGATCCGGGTCGAATCGACGTACAGCACCTCGCCCAGCTCACCGGCCTCGATGGTCTCCCTGATGTAGCGCGCGGCCGGCGTGAAGCAGTACGTGTGATCGATCATCAGGACTCGGCCGGCCCGCCGGGCACTGTCGATCATCAGCTCCGCATCCGCGGCACTCTCGGCCAGCGGTTTCTCCACCAGCACGTGCTTTCCGGCCGCAAAGGCGGCCAGGGCCAGCGACGCGTGGGTCCGGGCCGGGGTGGCGATCGCGACCGCGTCCAGGTCCGGGCGGGCCAGCAGCCGGTCCACCGACGTCTCGACGTCGACGGCGGTCCGGCTGCCGATCACCCTGCGCGCCCTGTCCTCGTCGAGATCACAGACGGCGACCAGGTCCCAGGCGGGAGAGGCGAGGAAGTTCCGGATCAGGTTCGGCCCCCAGTAGCCGGCGCCGATGACGGCGACCCGTGGTGCTGCCGCCGTCATTGCGGAACCACCATGATCACGTCGACCCAGAAGTTCGTTGCGGTGGTCGCGGTCGGCGCACCGGAGGGATAGCGGTAGCCACCGCCCGTTGCGGGCACCGTCAGCGGTCCGGCGGTGTACTCGGAGGCGAACTGTCCCGCGGTGACCGCGTACCGGCCGGCCGGCGCGTAGTAGCTGGCCAGGTAGACCTTGTTCGCGTCGATCTCGACCGGGGTGTCGAGGGCGACCACCCGCCACCCGGTGCCGGTGGGCGAGTCGGCGGTGCCGGTACCGAGCCGCGTGCCGTCGGCGGACCACAGCGTGACCTTCGCGCCGGTGTTGCCCGGGCCGGCGTAGAACTTGATCGCCGTGATCACGCCGGCGGTCGAGCTCTCGAAGCGAACACCGACCTCGACCGCCCCGGTGTCGTCCCAGGCCGCGGTCTGTGGCGTCGCCGACTCCGGGAACAGGCTGAACTGCTGCCCGGACGGCGGCCGGGCGGACGTCGTGAAGGTCCAACTGTGCGGTGCCGACATGGCCACCCCGGACACGTTCTTCGCGGACACCGACGCGGTGTAGCCGGTCGTGTAGGCGAGCGGGTCGGCCGGCCGGAAGGTCGCCGTCCGGGTGGCCGCGTCGTAGCTGGTCTGCCCGCTGACAGAGGCGCCGCCGGTGACCTTCAGACCGAACTGAAGGGTGGCCGGGTCGATCGCGCGTTGGAACCGAGCTGTCACGGTGCTGCCGACCTTGGTCAGGGTCGACCCGTCGGTCGGCGACGTCTCCGCCACCGAGGGTGGGGCGGTGTCGCCGTCGTCGAACACGACGTCGACGTAGTAGTGGCTGTTGCCCCAGCCCTCATTCGGGAACCGGTCGGAGCCGTAGCCGTACACCCCGCCGGAGCCGACCGACTGCAGCGGCGGGTTGACCACCGGCTCGTCGAAGAACCCGGAGGCAGCGGCGTAGTGCCCGTTGGGCGCGTAGTAGCTCGCCACGTACTCCGTGCCGGCCTGGATCTCGACCGAGGTGTCGAACTTGGCGACCTGCCAGCCGGGCGGGCCGTCCGTGAAGGTGAGTGTGGCCAGCCGTTCGCCGGTCGCCGACCACAACGAGCCGCGATGCGTTCCGGTATTCGCCGTCGCCCGGTAGTAACGCAGCCCGGTGACGTACCCGTCGACGGTCGACTTGAACCGCAGGCCGAGGGTGACCGCTCCGCCGTCGCCGGCGTCGGCCGTCTTCGGGACGGTACTGGTCTCCAGCAGCGAGCAAGGACAGCTGCCGACCCCGGAGGTGGTGAACTTCGTCGTGTACGGCGACTCCATCGGCACCCCGGACGGGCTGCGCGCCCCGCTGACCGTCACCGTGTAGGTGGTCCCCCCGGCCAGCGCGGCGGTCGGTTTGAAGATCGCCTCGTTCGTCGCCGTACCGCCGGCCATCGCCCCCGCGACGGTCGTGCCGTCGGGCCGCTGCACCTTGATCACCGCCGATCCGGGCTGGATCATGCCTTCGAACGTGACCCGGACCTGCGACGACACCGGGACGGACCTGGCCTGGTTGCCCGGCGACACCGCGACGACCACGGGGCGGGCGTCGGGCGAGGTGTGGAAGACCGGATCCACGAAGTAGTTGGTGTTGGAGGTGTAGGTCGGCGCGCCGGTCGTGCCGTAGCGATAGCGCCCGGCTCCCTCGTCGGTACGCAGTGGCTCCCGTACCCGCGGCGCGGCCAGGCCGCCCGACTCCGCCGAGTAGCCGCCGTCCGGTGCGGTGTAGGAGGCGACATAGGTCGTGTTCGCCTGGATCGTCACCGGGGTGGTGAACGTCGCCAGCTGCCAGCCGGCGGTGCTTTCCGTCGTGGTCTTGGCCGTGGCCAGCCGGTTGCCCGCCTCGGTCCACAGCGCAACCTCGTGCGGGCCCGAGTTGCCCGAGGCCTTGTAGAACCGGACGCCACTGATCTGGCCGCCGGTCGTGGACCGGAACGCGACACCGAGTTGGACCAGGGAATTCTCAGGATCCGGCGGCCCGGTCGGGTTGGTCCCGTCGTCGTACAGGGTGCAGGGACAGATTCCCGGCGTTGCGGGAGGTTGCGCACTGGTGAAGGACCACTGATACGGCGCCGGCATCGCCTGCCCGTCGGTGGTCTTGGCGGTCGCTGTCGCCGTGTACCGGGTCTCCGGCGGCAGGCTCTGCGTCGGACGGAAGGTGGCCTTCCGCGCCGAGTCCTGGGTCACCGTGCCGGCGACCTGGCCCCCCGCTCCGTCCCGAAGTGTCACCACCACCGAGGCCGGAGCGACGTCACGGGAGAACGTGAGCTTCAGTTCCGTTCCGAACGGCACCGAGGTCTGCCCGTCGAGCGGCGTCGCGGCGGAGACCGCAAGGGGTGTGGTGTCGGTGGGTGAGTAGATGGCGTCGACGTAGTAGTTGCTCTGCTGGAAGCTCTCGCCCGGGAAGCCGTCGTTGGGCGCGAAAACCCCATTGGCGGCGGTACCGCCGCCGGGTGCGGTCATCGCACCCGAGGTGAAGTTCCGATAGGAGAAGAAGCGCAGATCAGCCGCATAGCCGCCCTTCGGGGCGAAGTAGGCGGCGACGTACTCTCGGCCGGCGACGACCGGGACCGCGGACGAGAAGGTCACCGTCTGCCAGCCGGTCGCGGTCTCGTTGCGGAAGGTCGCCGTGGCGAGTTCGACACCGTCCGCGTCGTACAGGGTGCCGGTGTGTGTGCCGGTGTTGCCCGGTCCCTTGTAGAACCGGATGCCGGTGATGAAGCCGGCTGCCGCGACCGTGAATCGGGTGCCGAGGGTGACCGCGGCCGTGTCATCCGTGCTGGCCGTGGTCGGTGTCGCCGCGCCGAACAGACTGCACGGGCAGTCGGAGTTGATGTTGATCTTGGTCGGGCTGGGCTGGATGTTCCCGGAGTCGTCGATCGCGCGGACCTGGATCGCCCCGGCCCCACGACCGAACAGGACTCCGGTGTAGCTGTAGTTCTCCCGGCCCTCGGCCGGGTGCCAGCTGACGCCGCCGTCGACCGAGACCTCGACCCCGCCGACCCGGCCGCCGACGTCGGTCGCCTTGCCCTTGACCGTCACCAGGCTGCCGTGGCCGATCGTGCTGTTGGCGGCCGGAGCGGTGATGGTGGTACTCGGCGCAGTCTGATCGGTCGACGTCGTGGATCGGACCAGGCCGGCCTGGATCGTGCTCGCCAGGGCACCCATGTCGGCCAGGATGTTGACCGTCGCCTGACGGATCCGCGGGTCGACCGGCTCGACCTCGCCGTCGTGATTGATGTCCAATCCCCAGGCCCACTGAATCGTCCCCGCGGAAAAGACCAGGGCGCCGCTGGCCGCCCGGTATTGGGTCAGGTGGTGCGTCGTCGTACCGGGAGCTACGACATTTCCGAAATCCGATAACAACTCCGGAGTCGGGCCCACGGTGGTCGACATCCGGATCAGTCCGGCCGGCCGAAAGCCGTTGTCGCGATCCTCGTTCGATTCGTACCCGACGGTGTGCTTGGCCAGGGTCGCCGTCGAACCGGCGGCCAGCTCGGTCAGGGACGTGTTCCGCCAGAGCCGCAATTTCCCTTCTTCGGCATTGACCTTGATCGGAAGATCGGTCGAATTTGCCTGATAGAGGGTGCCGGTGAGCTCATTCTCCGGACCGTGCCCGAGATCTCCGAACCGAGGATCACGCCAAGTCGCCGTAGGAGTGACCGGATCGATCTTCGTATGGGCCCAGGTGTCCTTGTAACAGATCAAGGTCCGGTTAGCCGTGTTGGTGCCGTCCTGGGACGGCTCCCACCGGGTCTTCCAGTAGACCTCGTTGCCGGAGAAGAAGGCGAGGTTGGTGCCTGCGTCCCGGGCGGCCTCGACATGGTCCCGCTGGGCCTGCGACCAGTACTCGTCGTGCCCGACCGAGAGGAACGCCTTGTGCTTGGTGATCAAGGCCGGGTCGAGGTGCGTGTCCAGGCCGGAGACATAGGAGACGTCGTACCCGTTCGACTCCAGGAACCTGATCATCGGATACTCGTTGGCGAACAGGAAGTCCCGGCCGTTGACCAGGCCCCGGGTGTTGAACGGGCGGTTGTAACTGACCTTGTACGCCCGGCCGTTGTCCTTGCCCCAGTAGAAATTCGAGCCGCCGTACGTGTTGTACGCCTGCCAGGTCGTGTCCGACGTCTGGAACAGCACGTCGGACGTGTTGCCGTCCTTCCGGACGATGAACGGGATGTGCGAATCGCCCTCCGTGTCGGACCGGATCAGCCGGGCGATGTAGACCCCGGAGACCGCGTCGGCGGGCACGTCCCAGGAAGCCGAGACGGCCCAGGTTCCGCAGTCGTAGATCTCCGTCGCCGGGTCTGTCGCACAGGCCGGCTGTCGTTGCGGGAGCGCCGTCCGCAGCGTGCCCGCGCCGACCTCGCGGGCACCTGCGCCACGGTAGTAGCCGAGCCGATAGATCTTGACGTCGTAGTCCCGGGCGTCGGTGTCGATCTTGAACTCGACCCGGGTTCCCACGTTGACGCTGATCTTGGTCGCGAATCCTTGAATGGAGTCATCCCCGATTCCGTCGATGTCCCATTCCTCGCGCGGCGTACCCTCCTTCTGGTTCTCACAGACGATCGCATTTCCCGTGCAGGCCGCCCCCGCGGCCGGCAAAGCAGTGGCAACCACCGCAGACATTCCGAGTGCCAGCACAAGGACAGCCACCCAGAAGCGGCTCACCGAATTCGGGCATGCGCGAATCACGGGTCGTGCCATGAGAACTTCCCCCGATATCCCCCGTCGGCCCGTCTCGCGGACCAGATTTCCCCCCGTCGACGGCGGTGCATGACGCCTCGGCCGTCGAGCAAATGCAATCTAACCCTGCGCCCTCAGGACCCGCTCGACCGTGACCAAAACGTGATCTTTGCTTCTTGCCGCGTTCATCGGCGCCGCGGTGAAGAGTTCACCTGAACCGATTCCGGCCCGCACGGCCGAATCCGTGCTTATGATCTTGAACGGGTGTGTGCCGGGCCGGTCAGGGGGGCCAGCCCGGCACTGGCACCCGGAGGAGCACTCACCATGGCCTCGTCCAGGCTGGCATTCATGATCATCTTCGCGCTACTGACGGTCGCCGGCTGCAGCCAGCCCGACCCGGTGGTGTCCGGTCCCGAGCCGAGCGGCAGCTCGCCGGCACCGCGGACCACCGCAGCCCCGGAGCCGAAGTCGAAGGAGGTCCGCAGCGACCTCAAGTCCGGCAAGCTCAGCCGCCGCCTGGACACCGACGACCTCGAACTACGAGTCGAGTACCGGACGTCGTTGCCGGTGCGGGAATGGACCGCGGGGGCGACGAAGCCGTTCCGGGTCACCGCTTCGGCCCGCACCCCGGGCGCGGACAACCAGCCGAAGATCTATCTCTCCAAGTTGACGATCGGCATGGATGCACGCGACGACACCGAGCCGGTGGAGGCGCCGGCGCCCGTGGTCGACGAGGCCTCGATCGTGCCCGGCTTCCTGGTCTCCGACCCGGCCTCCTACGGGCAGGAGTTCTTCCTGCCCGCCCTCCCGCCGGGCACCAGGATGCTCACCCTCCGGCTCCGCTACGAACTCTTGATCGCCTCGCCCGGATCCTCCCCCCAGGAAGAGCGGGACTATTCGCGGCGAACCGTCACCGACCTCCTGGTGGTGCCCATCACCGCCCCGTGAGGGCGCCGAGATCGATAACGAAAAGGTTGCGGTCACCGGATTGCCGATCCGGTTGGGGTCTGCGTACGATGAGCCAGCAAGGCCCGGGAACCGGTGTGATGACGGTCGCACAGGGGAACGGGTCGAGTTTGTGAGTCGGCGGCTCGACCGCTGGTTCGCATGGAGACTCGGGGGACTATCCATGGTGAACGCGTCCAGTTCGACGTGTTCCATTTCGTTGCCCTGTTCAAGCTCCGCCGTGTTGGCGTGGCCTGGATGAGGGGCCGGGAAGCTCGACGAGTCCGCAGGCTGCGTACGGTGGTCGGGCTGAGACCGCGGGGCAATCCGTAGACGCCCCCCACCCCGTCCGGATGCCCGACGGATCACGCCGTGGGCCTTCAGCGCCCGGGCCGCCCGACCGCCGTACGCTCTCCTGAAAACGCCTGATCTCCTCGTTCTGCGGGATTTCCGCGGAACGTCTCGACCGCGCCCCGATTCCGGGTTACGCTGCATTCGCCTGGAGATTCGGGGGATTCGCTCAGGCGTTCCTCAGCTTTTCGGCGTCGCGCCCTGCGCGCCCGGACGGCTGAGCCTTCGAACGTCCCGCACCTCCTGGCACGCATGATTCTGACCCGTCGGGGGACGGGGGCTTTCGGGGGAAAGTTGGGGGGACATGACTGTAGTCGAGCGCGTTCTCGCGCCCGAACGGACGGATGACGGGGCTGGGGGGCACAAGCCTGAACCAGATCGAGAACCGCGGCGGGGGCCGCGATTCCTGGTCTGGAGCCGGCGCTACCTCGCCGCGTTGATCTTGGTCGACGCCGTGGTCGGCGTGGCCAGTCTGCTGATCGGGCACGCCATCACGGGCGCACATTATGAACATCTGCCTGAGCTGCTGCCGCTCGTGCTGGCCGCAGCCGTGGTCTGGCCGGTGTCGATCGCGTTGAACCGGGGATACCTGCGCCACAACATCGGCGTCGGCAGCGACGAGATGCAGGCGACGGCACGGGCCGGCATCGCCGTCATCGTGCTGGCCGCCGTGCTCGCCGAGCTCCGGCAGGCGCACGGGGTGCTGGGCATGGTGCTGGTCGCCGTGCCGATCGGCATCGTGCTGACCGTGATCGCCAGGTTCGCCGCCCGCAAGGTGCTGCACCGCCGGCAGCGGGCCGGACGCAACGTGAAGGCCGCTCTGTTGATCGGCCACACCGGGTCGGTCCATTCGCTGGCCGAGGTCTTGCAGCGGGAGGCGCACGCCGGCCTGCGGATGGTCGGCGTCTGCGTACCGGCCGAGGAGGTGCCGCTGGCCCGCGATCTCGGACTGCCGGTCTTCGGTGATCTTGATCAGGCGGCCCGGCTGGCCCGCGACCTGGACTGTGAGGCGGTCGCGGTGACCACCGGCGAGCAGACCAGCCGGGACTATCTGCGCCGACTGGCCTGGTCGCTCGAGGGCGCCCGGATCGAGTTGCTGGTGCACCCCGGCCTGGTCGAGGTGGCCGGCCCGCGGATGCACATCCGGCCGCACGTCGGGCTGCCGCTGCTCAAGATCGAACAGCCGCACTTCACCGGCTGGCGCCGGCTGGTCAAGCGGGGCGCCGACCTGATCATGACCGTGTTCGGCCTGGTGATCATCAGTCCGCTGATGATCGCGCTCGCGCTGGCGATCAAGCTGTCCGACCGGGGTCCGGTCTTCTTCCGGCAGACCCGGGTCGGGCTGGACGGCAGCACCTTCACCATGTGGAAGTTCCGGTCGATGCACGTCGACGCCGAGGAGCGGTTGGCCGCGCTGCGCGCCAGCCATCCCGAGGTGGGCCTGATGTTCAAGCTGCACGACGATCCACGGATCACCCGGGTCGGCCGGTTCCTGCGCCGCTACTCGCTGGACGAGCTGCCGCAGCTGTTCAACGTGCTGACCGGGTCGATGTCGCTGGTCGGGCCCCGGCCACCGCTGCAGTCCGAGGTCGACGCGTACGAACACCACGCACACCGGCGCCTGCTCGTCACGCCGGGCCTGACCGGCTTGTGGCAGGTGAGCGGCCGCTCCCTGCTCAGCTGGGAGGAGACGGTGCGGCTCGACCTCCGCTACGTCGAGAACTGGACCCTGACGCTCGATCTGTTGATCTTGTGGAAGACGTTCTTCGCCGTCCTGGCGAAGCGTGGCGCCTTCTGACCGGGATCGCTCCCTGACCGGCCCGCTTCGTTGATCACCCTCGCGGCGGGCCGATCAGTCGTGTCCCGGCAGGCAGCCCCAGCGCCGCCGCCACCGCGTCCGGCAGCGCCACCGCCGAACCGGCCAGCCGGTCCAGTTCCGCCGGGTCCGGCTCCGCACTCCCGGTGAGCAGGTTGGTCCAGTCCGGATCCTTGGCCGAGGCCAGCGCGCCCGGCGTCCGATAGACGGTGATCGTCTCGTTGTCGTCGCCGCCCCAGGCCGCCATCCGCTCCGACTCCAGCCCGCCCGGCGCGCTGAACAGGTTGCCGTCGACGGTGACGTTCATCGCGTCCAGCGGCACCCGGGTCCGCTTGTCCAGCCCGTAGAACTGGAAGCCGGGGTTGTCGCCGCCCGATTCGCCGGCGAACACGTTGTTGATCACCGTCAGGTCCTGCAGCTGCCACGGGCAGGTCGGGTCCGGCACCGGGTGCCGCGGGTCCCGGCCGACCGGATGGGTGGCCTGCCGGCGCTCGTCCTGGGTCAGCCCGATGTCCCAGACCGTCGTGCGCCTGATCACGTTGTTGGCGATCACCACCCGGCCGGTGTTGTAGAGGGTGATGCCCTCCTTCGGCCCGCTGATGTCGTTGCCGGCGATCACACCGGTGTCGGACAGTTCGGCGACGATGCCGGTCGGCCCGTCGTCGGTACGGATCGTGTTCCGGGCCAGGGTGAACCCGACCACGCTCTCGTCCAGCCAGATGCCGTTGACGCCGAGGTTGCGTTCGAGCAGGCTGCCGGTCACCGTGATGCCGCGGCTGCGGCCGATCTTGATCCCGGCCGCGGCCGGCGCGGGGTTGAAGTGCTCGGTGTTGTTGCCGGTGATCAGCGAGTCCTTGATCAACAAGCCGTCGGCGTACGCGGCGTGGATGCCGACCATGCCGTTGTCACGGGAGGTGACCCGGTCGATCAGCACGTTGCCGGTGGCCACCGAGATGCCCTGGGTGGCGTTGTCCTCGACGACCAGTTGCTCCAGCACGCTGCCGCCGGTACTGCCGCCGAGATAGATCGTCCCCATCTGCGGCAGTGAGGTCGCGTACCGCCGGATGCCGAGGCCGCGCAGCGTCACCTGGCCGGACACGACGACCGCACGGCCGAGCACGCTGGCCCGCACCTCCCGGCCGGACGGGTCGGTGCCGATGATGATCAGGTCGGCGTCGTAGTCGGCGGCGAACTGACCCGGGCCCGGAGCGGTGCCGGCCGGGAGCTGGACCAGCGGCTCGCCGTCGACGAACACCATGTCGGGATGGGCGGCCATCGGGTACTTCGGATTGACGAACCCGCCCTCGTTGGAACCCTCGGTGTGACTGGCCCAGGACGAGAACTCGGCGGGCAGCGGCGCGGTCCAGGTGCTGCCGGCCGGGGTCCAGTGGGTCAGCGGCGCGCTGCCGTCCAGCCAGACCGCCTCGCTCGGATAGGGCTGGATGGTCAGCCGCTTCGAGGGCGGGACGTGGACCTGTTCCGGATAACTGCCGGCGCGCAGGACGATGGTCGCCTCGGCCGGTGCCACGGCGATCGCCCGGCCGAGCGAGGCCAGCGGCGCCGCCTCCGAGCCGTCGGCCGCGTCGGAACCGTACGGGGCCACGAAGATCGCACCGGCCGGCACCGGATAGGCCGAGCCGCCGACCGGCACCGCCCCGGCCTGGCCGGACGCGGCGGGACCCGGCGTCGGGTCGACCGACCGGGACAGTTCCGCGCCGGAAACCTCATGCACCCGTACGGTGGTCGGCCTCGAGTCCCGGGCCAGGTAGCCGCGGAACCCGACCGTGCCGGCGGTACGGATCCGGCCGGCGTCACCGTCCTGCCGGACCAGCCAGCGGCCGGGCAGCCGATCGGCGGGCTGGACTCGCACACCCACCTCGACGGGCTGATCGCCGACCAGGTACGCGGCCAGCGCGAGCCGCTGGCCGGCGGCGACCCGGACCCCGCTGTCGGCGACCGGCCCGATCCGGGTCTCGCTACCGCCGGACTGCCGGCTGACGCCGAGCGAGACCGTACCGTCGGGAGCGATGGTGGCCGTGGCCAGATAGCCGCCGTCGTCCTGCTGCCGGAACAGCAGGCTCACCGAGACGCCGTGGCCGTCGGCCGGCAGCGCGGGCAGTTCGATCACCGCGCTGAGCCGCTGATCGGCCGTTCGGACGTCCGGCAGCCGGGCACCGATCGCCGAGGCCGGCCGGGTCAGCCGCAGCTCCGCGTACCCGTCGGTGGTGCTGCCAGCGACCCGCACGGTGTCGCCCTCGACGACGTAGCGGCCGCCCTTCGCTGCCGTACCGAGGGCTTTGGCGGGAGCGCGATCGAAGTCATCGGTGAGGTTGACGGCCTCCGCGAAGCCCGGGATCTCGGCGGTCGCGGCGGGCGGTCCGACGAGCACCAACCCCGTCGCGAGGACGGCCACCGACACTGCAACAATCGCCGCATGCAGTCGAAGCCGGGGCAATCGGATGCGGGGGAACTGAGGGCGCGCGCCTGTGGATGACGCCTTCACCATCCTCATGGTGTGCACGGCCAATCGCTGTCGATCGCCCATGGCTGAGCATATCTTGCGATCCCGGCTTGCGGAGTCGCCGTTGAACTGGCGGATCTCATCCGCAGGAACGCACGCTGTCGAGCACACCCAAATCATGCCCAACGCGGCCAAGATCCTGGACCGGATGGGCATCGATTCGACCGGGTTTCGCAGCCGCCGGGTGAACCGGCAGCTGATCGCCGAGGCCGACCTGATCCTGACCGCGGAGCAGCGGCAGCGGGAGTTGATCGCGGCGGTCGAGCCGGCGGCACGGCGGCGGACCTTCACGCTGCTGCAGTTCGCCCGGTTCGTCGACGATCCGGACCGCGACGGCCAGCTCCGGACCGGCCGGGAACTGTTGCATCTGGCCCTGGAGATGCAGGGGGCCAGTCAGCCGCCGGAACACTCCGAGGACCTCGCCGATCCGGTCGGCGGGCCGCGGCGCGGCTACCGGGTCTGCGCGGACCTGATCGAGAGTGCGGTCGACTCGATCCTCGGCTACACGGACTGGCGCGCGATCGGCTAGCCCTCGCGGCTCGGCAGTGACGGCGTGCCCGGGGACAGCGCCGGGTCCTCCTCGTCGGCCTCGATCACGACCGTCTCCGCCGTCTCGGCGTCGTCGGCCGGCTCCTCGGCCGGGCTCGGCTCCAGCGTCGGGTGCGGTTCGTCGGCCGGCCGGTGCTCCTCGACCTGGCGCAGCCGGTTGACCAGGTCCGGCTGCTCGATGGTGTCGGTCTGGTCGAAGTCGTCCAGGCTGGTGATCATCGTCGGCGTCTGCGCCCGGGCCGGCCACGGGGCCGTTGGCTGGGTCGGCTGCGGAGCCGGTTCGGGTGTCGGGTGCGGGGCCGGCGCAGCGGGTACGGCCGGCGGCGCGGACACCGCCGGGCGCTCCGCCGAGTCAGCCGACCGGGCCGGGGTCGGCTCCTCGTCGAAGCCGGTCGGGCTCGCCGAGCTCAGCCCGGCGCTACGGCGGGCCTGGAAGGTGGCCACCTGGTACGAGTCGCCGCCGTACGTCCGCTGCTCGCGCCGGCTCGACTTGCGCATGTTGAGCACGCCGCCGATGATCCGGGCGCCGACCGCGTCCAGAGTCTTCCGCGCGGCCGTCAGCTGGGTCCGGTTGGTGTGTCCGTCGCGTACCACCACGACGACGCCGTCGACCAGAGCCGACGCCACCGCCGCATCGGTGACCGGCAGCAACGGCGGGGCGTCGACGATGATCTTGTCGAACCGGCCGCGGAGCCGTTCCATCAGTTCGGCCATCCGCTCCCCGCCGAGCAGCTCGGACGGATTGGGCGGCAGGGAGCCGCTGCCGATGTAGAAGAGCTGGCTGTTGCCCCACTGCTGGATCGCGTCGTTCAACTGGGTCTGCCCGACCAGCAGCCCGGTCAGACCGTTCGACTCCGACAGGGTGAGCAGCGAGCCGAGCCGCGGCCGGCGCAGGTCGGCACTGATCAACAACACCCGGTCGCCGAACTCGACGAAGCTCAGCGCCAGGTTGACCGACGTCGTCGTCTTGCCCTCGTTGGGCACCGCCGAGGTGACCAGCAGGACCTGGGTCGCGGCGGCCGCGTCGACGAACTGCAGGCTGGTCCGCAGATGGCGGTACGACTCCGACCGCGCCGACGCCGCCTGCTCGCCGATGATCAACGGCAGCCGCTTCGTCGTCGGATCGAAGTTGATCGTGCCGAGCGCCGGCGCGCCGAGCACCTCGCTGAGCGTCTCCTGGCTGCGGATGCTCGTGTTCAGCAGCTCCCGGAGCAGCGCGGCGAGCACGCCGAGCACCAGCCCGCCGCCGACGCCGATCGCGCCGTAGATCCGCAGGCTCGGCGCCACGACGATCGGCGGAGTGGGGCCGGAGACCGTGGTCAGGACGACGACGGCGGAGCCCGACTTGCCCTTGTTGTCCAGCTCGTCGACCATCTCCGGGAACTTGTCCGAGACGGCCTCCGCGATGGCGAACGCGCGGGCCGGGTCGGCGTCGCTGATCGTCGCTGTCACCAGCACCGTGTTCAGCTCGGCCGAGCCGGTGATCATGTCCTCGTGGCTGCCGGGCGGTGCCTCGAAGCCGACCTCCTGGGCCACCTCCTGGGCGAGCTTGTCGCTGGACAGCAGCTCCACGTACGAATTGACCCGGGTGACCGCGAACTGCCCGGACGACTGCGGGTTGCTGCCGTCGGAGATCGGGGTGCTGACATAGAAGGTGACCCGGCTGGCGTACGTGTTCGGGGTGAGCACCAGGGCCGCCACCGCGATCGCCGTACAGGCGGCGGTGATGACGAGGACCAGCCACCAGTTCTTGCGCAGGGCGCTGAGGTAGCTGCGCAGGTCCATTCGCCGAGTCACCTCCTCCTTCGTCAGCCGCCGGTAGTCTATTCGCCGAGTCGTCAGGGGGTGCGGTGTTACGTAAGGTCCTGCGGATCGGTCGGCCGGTTGTCGAACGTGCGGCGGCCCTGGTGGGTTCCGTCATTGCGGTACGGACTCGGGCGCCGGAGGTCGTGCTCACCTTCGACGACGGCCCGGACCCGGTCGGCACCGAGCAGGTGCTCACCGCCCTGGCCGAGCGCAACGCCACCGCGACCTTCTTCGTCCTGGGCACCCGGATCCGCCGTCACCCGACCCTGCTCGCCGAGCTCGTCGCCGCCGGCCACGAGCTCGCCCTGCACGGCCCGGACCATCAGCCGCTCCCCCGCTTCGACGCCGCCGCCACCGAGCGCCGTACCGCTGATGCGGCGAAGGAACTGTCCGACCTGACCGGCCAGCCGCTCCGCTGGTTCCGCCCGCCGTACGGCCGGCAGACCCTCGCCAACTGGCGCGGCATCCGAGCCGCCGGCCTGATGCCCGTCTTCTGGGGGCCGACCACCTGGGACTGGCGCGACCTCCCCCAGCAGGAGCGCGTCGCCAAGGCCCAGCAAGGCGCCCGCCCGGGAGCCATCCTGCTCGGCCACGACGGCTTCGCCGGCACCCCCGACGGAGCCCTCGAGGACGTCACCCACACCCTCGACCGCCACGACCTGATCGCCCAGATCCTGGACCGCTACACGGCCAAGGGCTGGCGAGCCGTCTCCCTCGGCCGAGCCTTGGAGCAAGGCCGCCCCATCCTCGCCGGCCGCTTCTCCCGCTGACCCCCGCTCCGCCGCAGCCCGGGCCCGAACGGTCATCGGGTACGGCACCGCGCCGGATCGAGCTGGAGCCGACAGTCGGGCGCCGGGGCCTCGGCGTCGATCCCGAACCGCCCCGTCCTGAAACTCATCACCCGAGCCTGGGCGTTCAGCCCGCTCGAAGGTCAACCCCACCTCGCCGAGTGGACACCTTGACCCGGAAATTCGGCGAAATCGAGGTCAAGGTGTCCACTCGGTGCTGATCGATTCCCGTTCCCGCGGGAACGGCCCCTCAGTCACAGGTCTCGCCTCCCGGGCTGCACCCGGTCGCGAGCCGCCCGCGCGCACGTCGTCCCAGGCCCGCAGCCACGAACACCCGCCTCCGCGCCCGCTCCCGCAGCGCCGCATCTCTTTTCGTCCGCTCCCGAGCCTGCGATCGCTCCAGCCGACTCTGGCATCCTGCGCGATCCGGTACGGAAGCGCTGCTCACGGCGGCGCGGCGAGCGCCGACGAGCCGCGGTGATCATTCCGGCGCGGCGATGATCATCAACGCTCGCCCTTCGAACCGCCGCCTCCAAGCCCGAATCGACCGGTCACTTCTGCAGCGACACGCCGGCAGAACTGCTGCTTTGGTGACCGGTCGGCGGAGGGGGTTGGGGGGTGAGGGTGAGGGCGAGCAGGAGGATCAGGGTGGGGGTGGCGGAGATCAGGGGGCTGAAGAGGAGGTTCCAGCCAGTCCAGCAGGTGAGGAAGAGGAGCAGGGCGGTGGCGGTGCCGTGGGCGACGTGGCGGACGACGCCGATGATCACGATCACGGCGATCATGATCGCCAGCGCGATGCCGGGCAGGCCGGTCTGAGCCCACAGGTCGCCGGTCACGGAGTGAAGTTCGATGCCGGAGCCGAACATGAAGCGTTCGACGTAGCCGTTCTCGGCGTCGTAGCCGGTCGCGGTCATGCCGGCCTTGGCCGCGTTCACGCCGGCCAGGTCGAGGACGGCGCCGAAGCCGAACCCGATCGGCCGGTACGCCAGCAGGGCAAGGAAAGCGCCGAGTTCGGGGCGGCCGCCGAGGATCAGGTTGCCGGCCGTGTCCAGCTGGGACAGGGTGCGCTGCTGGGCCTCGGTGCCGAGCACGCCGCCGACCAGCAACTCGGTGCCGAGCAGGTAGACGGCGGCGCCGGCGGCCACCAGCAGGATCGCGGTCCGGGCCACCGTGCCGCGCTGGCTCAGCCTCCGCGGCTTCAGCTGCCAGACCACCAGCACGCCGGCCAGCAGGAAGGTCGCCATGTACGAGCGGGAGTCGAAGATCACCGACACCCCGGCGAGCATGATCAACACGACCAGCTCGACGATCCGGGACCGGGTCGCGGAGGCCACGCCCAGCAGCAGCATGGCCACCGGCACGGCCAGCGCGAACTTCCACGGATTGCCGGAGCCGAGGCCGTCCCCGAACGCGGCGCTGATCATGGAACCGAGCCCGAAGATGATCGCGATCGTCGCCGGTTCGAGCTTGGTCCGGGCCCACAGCAGTGCCGCGACGGAGATGAAGATGCCCGCGAAGAAGGTGATCGAATACAGCTGGTTGCCCGCTTCGATCCGGTACGCATCCGGAGCCAGCACCGACAGCCCGACGCCGCCGACCAGGGCCACGCCGGCCAGCACGAACAGCGGGAGGGCCAGCCGGAACCGGGGCAGCACGGCCAGCAGCAGCGGCGCCAGCACCACGGCCAGCCCGATCCCGGGCGTCAACGCGGAGAACAGGTAGATCCGGACCGCGACCGCGAACACCAGCCCGGCCGCGAGCAGCTTCTCGGTGGCCGCCCAGCGCTCGTCGACCGGCACCGCGGGAGTCGCCACCGCGGCCGGCGGCGCGGATCCAACCGCGCTCCGACGAGGCCCGACGGGAGCCACGACCACCTCCGACCGAGGAGAGTCCAGTCTTCTACGTCGGCCAACGATAGCCCGCGGACGCTCGGTCACCGGAAACCCAGCCGGGCCGAGCGAGCCACCGACGCGACGTCCCGGCGCACCGACGGCACGGCCAGCGAGGCGGCGGCGACCACGACCGCGACCCCGACGGCCGCGCCGAGCCGGGCCCAGTCGCCGGCACCGGCCAACTGCCAGCTGACCAGCCAGGTCGCCGCGGCGATGGCCAGGCTGACCGCGACGATCCGCAGTCCGTTGACGATCAACGGGACCACGTCGACGCCGGAACTGCGCCGAAGCCAGGCGAAGGAGAGCGGCCAGGAGGCCACCTCGGCCAGCGCGAAGCCGGCCGCGACGCCCTCGACGCCCCAGAGGCTGCCGATCGAGATGCCGATGATCTTGATCGCGGTGGACATGATCGTGAAGTGGAGCAGCTTGCGGACCAGGCCCTTCGACACGTACGTCCAGTAGCCGACGAAGGCCAGCGTCTCGAAGATCCCGCACAGGGCCAGCCAGCGCATGATCGGCGCGACGCCGGTCCACTGGTCGCCGAGGAAGATCGCCACCACCGGATCGACGGCGCCGATCACCAGTCCGAGGCCGAGCACCAGCGTGTAGCCCATCGCGCGTTGCCCGATCCGGAGGTACTCGCCGTACCGGCGTTCGTCGTCGGTCAGCCTGGACAGCACGGGCAGTGCGACCGAGGTGAGTGGGGCACGCAACTGGCCCAGCGGTCGCATCAGCAGCTGGAAGCCGCGGTTGTAGAGGCCGAGCGGGTTCGCGCCGAACCGGGCACCGATCAGCAGCGCGTCGAAGTTCGCGCCGAGGTAGTGGATCAGCTGACCGCCGGCCAGGTTGCCGCCGAAGGCGAGGAACGGGCGCACCGAGGCGTCCCGGCGCCACCAGCGCGGCAGCCAGCCGGCGGCGATCACGACCATGATCAGGTTCGCCAGGAACTGGACCACCTGCTGCCCGACCAGGGCCCAGTAGCCGGCCCCGCCGAGGGCCAGGCCGATCGCGACCCCGAGGGCGACCAAGGGGGACCCGACATCGGCGACGGTGAGCCGGGTGAACAGCAGCCGTCGCTGCAGGTCGGCCCGGTACTGCGTGGCCAGACCGCTGAACAGGAAGGACAATCCGACCACCGCGCTGATCATGGTCAGCTCCGGCTGGCGATAGAACAGGGCCAGCAGCGGGCCGGCGGCGATGATCACGACCAGCAGGATCAGCCCGGTCAGCGTGTTCACCCAGAACAGGTTGTCCCGCTGGGCCCGGGAGAGCTGTTTCGCCTGCACCGCGGCCGAGGACAGCCCGAAGTCGCGGAAGACGTCGGCCACGCCGACCACGGCCATCACCATCGCCAGCAGTCCGTAGTCGTACGGGGTCAGCAGCCGGGCCAGGATGACCACCGAGACCAGCTGGATGATGATCTTGGCCAGCTGCCCGGTCATCGTCACGACCGCGCTCCGGGCCGCGATCCCGCCGAGTCCGCGGCCGGCTTCCGCGGTCCGTTCCTCGGCGGCGGTCTCCGGACCGTCGTCCGGGGTGGTCATCTCAGCGTGGCCCGGGCCAGCGCGGCCAGTTCGCGCCGGTAGCGGGCCGGTGCGTGCGCCTCGCGGACCCCGGCCGCGACTCCGGCCGCCGCGGCCGACGCCGCCTCCCAGTCCTTGATCAACTCCGCCAGCGCGTCGGCCAGTTCTTCCGGCCGGTCCGGGGTCACCACCCGGACCGACGGCAGGTCGCCGACCGCCTCGATCAGGCCCGGTTGATCGGTGATCACCACCGGCCGTCCCGCGGCGGCCGCCTCCACCGCCGCGTTCCCGTACGACTCGTCGCCGATCGACGGCACGACCACGAGATCGGCGTCGGCCAGCCAGGCCGACGGGTCGGCGTGGAAGCCGCGGAACCGGACCCGGTCGCCCAGCGGTGCCGCCAGCTCCCGCAGTTCCGCCTCGAAGTCCTCCTGCCCGGCCACCGGCGCACCGAGCAGGTCCAGCCGCACGTCCAGGTCGCGCTCGGCCAGCAGCCGTGCCGCGGCGATCGCCGTCTGCGGCCCCTTCCGCCGGGACAGCCGGCCGCAGTAGACCAACCGCACCGGACCGGTCAGCGCCGGCCGCGGCGGCTGCGGCTCCGGCAGCTCGAGTCCGTTGTGGACCACGGAATTCCGGGTTCGCGCCGCGGCGGAGGTGGCGGCCAGCACGTCGGTGGTGAATCGGCTGTTGGTGATCACCCGGTGGGTCAGTCCGAGCGGCGCGGTGAGCACCCGCCGCACCCGCCGGGACAGCTGCCGTTCGGCCTCGTGCACGTGGCAGACGACCCGGCGGCCGGCCAGCCGGCCCAAGATCATCCAGCCCGGCGCGACCAGCGTGTTCACGTAGACCAGGTCGGTGCCGGCCTCGCGGATCAGCCGCACCGCCGCGCCCGCGTACCGTACGGAATCGATCATGAACCGAGCCAGACCGGCCGGCGTCAGCATCGCCTTGCGCAGCGCCGGCAGCCCGCAGGTCCGCACGTCGAAGCCGCGCTCGTCGAGCACCTCCAGCAACGGTCCCTGGTACGGCAGCACGACGGTCACCCGCCAGCCGTCGTCGCGCAGCGCCTCGGCCGACTCCAGCAGCATCCGGTCCGATCCGTACAGGTCGGCGCTCGGATGCGCCAGCAGCACCCGCGGTGTCGTCGGCCGGCGCCGGGGCCGTGGCCGGAGCAGCTGGAACAGCCCGGCCAGGGTGCCCCACACCGCCGCCAGCAGGCCGGCCGGATGGCTGAGCAGCTGCCGACGGCCGCCACGCAGATAGATCTGCCAGCTCTGCGCCGGCGTCGCGACCAGCCAGCGCAGCCGCTGCCGGCGGCCCAGCAGCCGCCGGGCGAACAGCAGCCGGTTGCGGCAGTTGTAGCGGTAGTAGAGGTCGGACTTCGCCGGGCCCGAGGAGCGCTGCGTGCCGCCCTCGTCGTGCACGGCGACAAGATCATTCCGCAACACCAGCCGGGCCCCGGCCCGGGCGCACCGGACGCTGAAGTCGACGTCCTCCCAGTACATGAAGTAGTCCTCGGCCAGCCCGCCGGCCCGCTGCCACAGCTCGACCGTCAGGGCCAGACAGGCCGCCGTCAGCCAGCCGAACCGATCCGCCAGCGACGGCAGCACCAGCTCGTCGGCGAAGCCCTCCTCCGGCGTCGCCCGCCAGCCACGGATGGCACCGGTGGCCAGCTCGACGAACGCCCCCGTGAAGTACGGCTTTCCGGTCGAGTCGACCAGCCGCGGGCTGACCAGGTCAGCGGGCCGGTCGAGGCAGTGCTGGTGCAGGGCGTCGGCCGTCGCCGGATCGAGCACCGCGTCGGGATTGAGCAGGATCACGGTGCGGGCGCCGAGCTCGACGGCTCGGCGGACGCCGGCGTTGACCCCGGCCCCGAAGCCGTAGTTGTCCGGCAGCGTCACCAGGTGCCAGCCGCGTTCGGTCGTCATGCGCACGACCGCCGCCCGTTCCGCGGGCCCGGACAGGTTGTCGACGACGATGATCAGCCGGTCCGGCTGGGCGAGCACGTTCGCCGGATCAGCGGCGGCCGCGGCGAGCAGCCGGTGTGAGCCGAAGTTGACGATGACGATCGCGGAGCCCGCACCGCTCCCGTCCGCTTGGTTCACCCGAGCGGACCCTCGAACCTGACGGACGGCAGGTCACCCGTGACCGTGACCGCGAGCGAGATCTTGTCCCGTTGCTTCTCGTCGATCACGAAGACGTACCGGCCCTTGGCGGACTGGCCCGGCTCCAGGACGCCCTCGAATGGTGCCGCCGGGTCACTGCTGATCCGGTTCACCGGCGCACCGGTCTCGTCGGTGCACTCGACGACGACGGCGACCAGGTCGATCGGCTTCGTGGTCTCGTTCTCGATCACCAGATCGAACCGGATGGCGGGACCGGCGACCTCACCGGGCAGGGTGGCCTTGGCCTTGATCGACTTCGTCCGCTCGATCCGGACCGTGATGCCGTCGGCCACCTGGGCGGACTTGTTCAGCGACACCGGCTTCCGGGAGGTGACGGACTTCTCCTTCACCTTGTCCCGGATGTCCCCGCTGTCCTTGGCGGGCGGCGGAACCGGCTTCTGGACGGGCGGCCGGGCGGACGGGGTCGCGGCCGGCGGCAACGCCTCCCGGCCGGTCGTCGCGCAACCGGCGAGCCCGACGCCGGCGACGAGGGCGCCGGCGACGGCCAGAGCGGCGAGACCGCTGCGGAACTTGATCATGGTGCGATCACTTTCAGGTTGTCCACGGTGAGCCGGATCGGCGCGTTGCCGACGTTGCCGGACAGGTAGCCGAGGAAGCCGACCGAGCCCGCCGTCTGCAGCGACGGCGTGCCGTCGGTCCGGGTGATCTGCGCCGCCGCCGGCTCGGTGCCGCCGACCGGCCAGACCTTCCCGGCCAGTGTCGTCGTGCCGGTGCCGGAGATCGTGAAGGAGACCCGCAACGCCTGGCCGGCCTGATAGGTCACGGTCGGCACGTTGACCTCACCGAGGATCGTCTCCGAGCCGTTCACCGCCGCGGCCAGCACCAGGTGGGTCTCGCCGTTGGGCAGGAAGCGCACCTTGAGCCGGTAGTCGGAGTTGCCGACCGCCCTTCCCTGCAGGCTGATCGCGAGTCCGTTCCCGCTCAGCACCTTGTCCACCGCAAGATCGGTGATCATGGTCAGGTCGGTCGCGGACGGCTCGCTCAACGACGCCGAGAGCAACGTCCCCGGGGCGGCGAAATCGATCCGCCCGGCCCCGTCCGCGATGCCGAACGCGCTGCCACCGGAAGTGGTCCAGGCGCCGCCGACGTCGGCGCTGCCCCAGCCGGTCGCGACGGTCCGGCCGAACGCGTCGCTGGCGACGACCCCCGCCCCGGCCGCGGTGACCCGCTTGGTCACCTGGCTCGTCATGCCGTCGTCGTCGGTCACGGTCAGCGTGACGTCATAGCCGCCGATCGCCGCGTAGCTGTGCTGGGCCGTCTTGCCGGTTCCGTTGGTCCCGTCGCCGAAATCCCAGTCGTACGAGACGATCTGGCCGCCCTCGTCGGTCGAGGCCGCGGCGTCGAAGGACACGTCGAGATCATCGGCGGTCCAGCTGAACTCCGCGACCGGCGGGGTGTTCGTGCTCTGCCGCCCGGACGCCGAGTAGTGCAGCGCCACCTCTTCGGCGGTCAGCGGCTCCGGGTAGATCGCGACCTCGTCCACCCGGCCGTTCAGGAAGTTGCTCGCGGGCCGGTTCGGCCAACCGCTCAGGTTGTCGCCACCGATCCGCCAGTAGCCGTCGTAGGAGAGGCCCGCCGTCACCGCCGGGTCGGCCGCGACCCGGTCGCCGTCGACGTACAGCTCGAGGCCGGCGGAGGACAGCTGCCCCACCACGTGGTGCCACTGGCCGTCGTTGTAGGCCTTGGTCGACCGCACCACCTTCCGGTCACCGACGCCGAAGCTGATCCGCCCGCCGCTGTCCAGATAGAGCTGCCGGTCGAAGGTGCTCGAGCTTCCGGTCTGGCTGTTGCCGTACCCGATGATCTTGCCGCCGTTGCCGGAGCTCGACGAGAACCAGCCCTCGATCGCGAAGGTCTCGGGCGCCGCGGCTGCCGTGGTCGAACCCGCCCGGCTCAGCGAGGAGCCGCTGAACACGGCCGCACCGTCGTTGTCGTTCAGCAGGGCACCGGACGAGGTCCGGCTGACGCTGTTGGTGCGCAGGTTGTCGCCACCGGTCAGGTCCGGCGAGCTGCTCGAGGTGAAGCTGTTCAACCGCCAGTACCGACTGGGCTGATCACCGAGCACGCCGATCGCGTACGTCCCGAGGGCGGTGTTGGCCGGCATCGTGATGTCCACGTAGTCGCCGGTCGCCCGGTTGCCGTCCGGGTCGATCGCCACGATCCGGTAGCGGTACGTCTTCCCGGGCTCGGCCGTGCTGTCGACGAAGGACAACTTGGGCCGGTTCCAGAACTGCGAGACGCCCTTGACCGTGCCCAGCGGCGTGCCGACCTTGTCGGACCGGACCACCTGGTAGCTGAGATTCTGATCATCCTGGTCCCAGTTCGAGGTCCAGGTGATCTTGGCCGCATGCCCGTCCACCGCGCTCACGGTCGGCTTGAACAGCGCGCCGCTGTCCACCGGGCCGCGCTTCTTCGGCGCCTTGCTCGAGGTGGCGAACCGGACCAGACCCTGCTGGCCGGTGCCGTTGACCTTGGTGAACTCTCCGCCGGCCACGAGATAGTCGCTGTTGCCGGTCAGGCTCCACGCCGCCTGCCACTGGCCGGTGAAGTTGGCCGCGGTCAGGGTCGGGAAGTAGTTGATGATCGACGGCGCCGGCTGCCCCTCGAAGTTGCCGTAGCCGGATCCGGTCTGGCCGTTCTTCGCGACGGTCCCGGTGGCGTCCTTCGTGTAGGCCATCAGGTAGTGGTGCTGCCGCGGGCTGGTGTCCGGGTAGCCGCCGATGTTCCTGCAGTAGTGCGGATGCCCGGCGCCGTAGACCACACCGTTGGCGCTGAACGCCGAGTACGTGTCGCCATGGCAGTCGTCCAGCCACTTGATCGCGCCGCTGGTCGGGTTGGCCGCCCAGACGCCCTCGAAGTTGCCGGTGCCGAAGTTGAAGCTGGTGCCATAGACCGTGTCCCCGTCGCGGGTCAGGTAATAGGTGCCCGCGGTGTCGCCGGCGTTGCGCACCACCGAGTTGATCGAGAACGGCAGCAGCGATCCGTTGGTCGCGTTCAGCGACGCGATGCCGTACGCACTCGCGCCGTTGACGTTCTTGAACTTGCCGCCGATGATCACCTTGCTGTTGTCCGGGGTCAGCGTCATCGCCTGGATGTCGGCGTCGGCGGTGGGCGCCCAGCCGAGCAGCGAGCCGTCGGCCGCGCTGAACGCGGCCAGCCGGGTCCGAGCCACGCCGTTGGCCTGGGAGAACCAGCCGCCGACGTACACGACGGTGTTGGTCACCGCGATCGCCGCGATGGTGGCGTTGGTGGACGGCGCGAAGCTGCTGATCAAGGCTCCGGTCGCCGTGTCATAGGCAGCGATCCGGTAGCGGTTCTGCCCGTTGGCCGTGGTGAACGAGCCGGCCACGTAGAGCCGCTTCCCGTCCGGCGAGACCTTGACGTCCTTCACCGTGGAGTTCAGCGACGGGTTGAACGACGTGATCAGCGCACCGGTGGTGACGTCGAAGGCGAGCAGGTTCTGCCGCGTCGTCTCGTTCTGGCCGGCCGGCGAACCGGCGGGCCGGGCCTTGGTGAACTGGCCGCCCGCATAGACCGTGTTGCCGTTGATCGCCTGGGTCCAGACCACCCCGTTGATCTGTACGGTCGGCAGCGCGTCGGCGGTCACCATCCCGGCCGGGCGCTGCTTGATCGGTCCCGGCGCCGCGGCGGCATGCTGCACCGGCAGCATCGCCAGCAGGGCAACCGCGAGCAGGATGGCCAGCGCGCGTCTCGGTGCGCGACTGGCAGGCATGAAGCTGCGCATTGACTTCCCCGACATTTTTCGTGCCTGGCGCGGCCCCCACCACTGCCGGACACTCCCCCTGGATCGTCGACCGATAGCCGACCAAGGAGATGCTAACCGATCGAAGCGAGCTTTTCACCCGGTCCGGCAAATCTCCCTGACACACTGGGCCGGTGCCACGCCTCACCGTGCTGCAGTCGTTCCCGACGCCGCGGCCGACCACGAATCCGTACCTGATCATGCTCGCCGAACGACTGGAGCAGACCGGCCAGGTCCGGGTGCTGACGTTCGGGTACCGGACCGCGCTGTTCGGCCGGTACGACGTGTTCCAGGTGCACTGGCCGGAGATCCTGCTGCACGGTACGAGCCCGCTGAAGAAGCTGGCCCGGCAACTGCTGGCGCTGCTGTTCATGATCAGACTGGCGCTCACCCGGACCCCGGTGGTCCGGACGGTGCACAACCTGGACCGGCCGGAAGGGCTGTCCCGGCTCGATCACCGGCTGCTCGACCTGATGGACCGGCTGACCACCCTCCGGATCCGGCTGAACCGGCACACGCCGGTGCCGGTCGGCGCGCCGTCCATGATCATTCCGCACGGCCACTACCGGGACTGGTTCGCCGGCCGACCTCGGGAATCCCTTGTGCCGGGGCGCATCGGCTATGTCGGGCTGATCCGCCGCTACAAGGGAGTCGAGCGGCTGCTGGACGCCTTCGCGGGTACGGGCGGCGACGTCACGCTGGCTCTCGGCGGCAAGCCGTCGACGGCGGAGCTGGCCGAGTTGATCACCGCCGCGGCCGCGCGCGATCACCGGATCACGGTCGTCCCGCGCTTCCTGGACGACGCCGAGCTGGTCTCGATCGTGACCGGCTCGGAGCTGGTCGTGCTGCCGTACCGGCTGATGCACAACTCCGGCGGCACCCTCGCGGCACTGTCGCTGAACCGGCCGGTGCTGGTCCCGGACAACGCGGTGAACCGGGACCTCGCGGACGAGGCCGGCCCGGGCTGGGTGCACCTGTTCGCCGACGAGTTGCGGCCCGAGGACCTGATCACCACCCTCGCTCGGGTACGAGCTCCGCGCGCGGCCGAGCCACGGCTGAGCGGCCGGGACTGGCCGGAGGTCGCGGCGGCCCATCTGGCCGGCTATCGGCAGGCCGTCGCCATCCGCCGGGGCGCCCGATGAAGATCACGATCGGGATCCTCACCTTCCGCCGACCGGAGTCTCTGGCCGCCTCGCTGCCGGCGGTGCTGGAGCAACTCGGCCGCGATCCGGAGCTCTCCGCCGAGGTGCTGGTCGTCGACAACGATCCGGCCGGTTCGGCCCGGGCCACCGCGGAACCCTTTCTGGACCAGGGTCTCCGCTACGTCGTCGAGCCCGAGCCGGGAATCGCCGCGGCGCGGAACCGGGTGCTCGCCGAGACGGCCGCGTCCCGGTTGTTGATCTTCCTCGACGACGACGAGGTGCCGGAGCCGGACTGGTTCGACGCCCTGCTGCGGACCTGGCGGGCGTCCGGCCGGCCGGCGGCGGTGATGGGCCGGGTCCAGTCGATCTTCGACCATGACGTCGACCCCTGGGTCACGGCCGGCGAGTTCTTCCGCCGGCGGCGGCTGCCGAGCGGCACCGAGCTCGACGCGGCGGCCGCCGGCAACCTGCTGCTCGATCTTGATCAGGTCCGCGACGCCGGCGTCCGGTTCGATCCCGGTCTCGGGCTGGGCGGTGGCGAGGACACCTTGTTCACCCGGCAGCTGCACGCCGCCGGCGGCCGGATCGTCTGGTGCGACGAGTCGGTCGCGGTGGACACCGTGCCGGCCACCCGGACCACCCGACGCTGGGTGACCGCCCGGTCCTGGAGTCAGGGCAACAACCAGGTCGCCGTCGATCTCCGGCTCGCCCGCGGCCCGCTCGGCCGCTCGGTGGTCCGGGTCCGGGCGGTCCTCCGTGGCCTGGCTCGGGTCGTCGGCGGGCTGGCCCGCGCGCTCGGCGGGGTGATCACCCGCTCGCTGCGGCACCGGGCCCGCGGGATCCGGACCGCCTGCCGCGGTGGCGGCATGATCGCCGGGGCGCTCGGGGCCCGTTACCGGGAGTACGCCCGCGACTAGTCGGCCCAGTGGCCGAGGGCGAACTGGACCGTGTTGTAGACCAGGATCGCGACGCCGATGATCATGATGGGCCGGAACCGGAACAGCTTCGGCCGCCGGACCGTGAGCGAGGCCAGCAGGATGAACAGCGGGAACACCGTCAGCGTGTTCCGGGCCAGCGACAGATAGGTGTTGCTGGTCATCAGCGACACCGCGGTCAGTCCGGCCAGCAGCGCGGCCGGCCAGTCCCGCCGGCGCAGCAGCAGGATCACGGCCAGACACAGGCCGATCGCGAAGATCAACTCCAGCACGCTCTGCACCCGCCAGTCCGGCAGCGGCTCGGCGATCACGTGGATCAGCTGCTGGCGCAGCGTCTGCCACGGCCACTGGGTGCTCCGGTTCCAGCCGTCCCGCTGGGCGTCGAACCAGACGGTCAGGCTGCCGGTCCGCCACCACAGCCAGCCGAGGTAGAGCGCAGCCCCGAGCCCGCTCGCTGCGACCATGATCATCCGGTGCGGCCGGAAGCTGCCCGGGTGGCGCCGGACGTCGACCAGGTAGAGCGCGATCAGTGCGGGGACCAGGAACAGGCCGCTGACCCTGGTCGCCGTCGCGATCATGCCGAACGCCGCGGTCAGCAGGTAGCGCCGGCGGAGGCAGCACCACCAGGCCGCGGTCGCGCCGAGCAGGTAGAGCGCCTCCGAGTACGACACGACGAGGAACAGCGCGTACGGCCCGGCCAGGAAGAAGATCACCGCCCGCCGCGCCACCGTCGCCCCGTGCCCGTGCTCGGCGATCCGGTAGACCAGGATCCCGGCCCCGAGCGAGCACAGCGCCGGCACCAGCCAGAGCGCGAACGTGCCGGCCGCCGCCCCCGCATCCCCGAGCGGCACCGTGCCGAGGCCGACCAGCCAGCCCACGCCACGGGCCAGCAGCGGATAGCCGGGAAAGAACGCGACCCTCTCGATCGTCGTCCCGTCGGCGCACGCGGGGCCGAAGTAGCCGGCCTCCATGATGCAGGCGAAGTAGCCGGAATCCCAGTTGAAGAAGGTGCCGAAGGGGCCGGGGCGGGCGTGCTCCGGCACCCCGGCGACGGCGACCACGATCCAGCCGAGGCCCTGGATCAGGGCCCGGGCGGCGAGCCAGGCGAAGACCGGGAAACCGACCCATTCCGGGATCCGCCCCAGCCGTCGCCGGACCGCGGTCGCGACCGTTGTCATGATCGGGACCGCCGTCAGCGGGAGTTCGCCGACCGGGCGGCCAGCCGGTGGCAGAGCTGTTCGTAGCCGTCCGTCACGTCGTCCCAGTCATAGCGCCGGATCGCCTCCTGCAACGCCGCACCGGCGGCCCGGACGCGTTCCGGTTCCCGTTCGGCGGCCATGATCTCGGCGGTCACGTCGGCCGGCTCGGTGAAGTAGCCGCCGTGGTGGCCGATCACCTCGCGGTTGAAGACCACGTCGTACGCGATCGGGTACGCCCCCGCGCCGGCCGCCCGGAGCAGCGACGGATTCGTACCGCCGACGGAGTGACCGTGCAGGTAGGTCCGGCAGTGCCGGTACAGCTGGTCGAGTTGATCTTGGTCCCAGACCGCGCCGAGCAGCCGGACCCGATCGTCGGCGGCCGCCTCGACCCGGGCCGTGTAGGCCTCCGCGTACGGCGCCGAGCCGACCACGACGAGCGGCAGCCGGGCGCCGCTGGCCGCATAGCCGGCGACGATCTCGCGGACGTGGTTCTCCGGTTCGAACCGGGCCACCACCAGGTGGTAGCCGTCCGGCTGCAGGCCGAGCGGGGCCAGCCGGTCGGACATCGGGGACAGGTTGATCGGTGCCCCGTACGCGATCATGGTCGTCGCCGCGTCGAACTCGCTGCGGTAGTAGTCGGCGATGCCGCGGGCGTCGGCGATCAGGTCGTCCGACCAGCGCACGGCGAGCCGCTCGGCCAGCCGGTAGTAGCGGCGGCCCAGCCCGCCCCACTTGCCCCGCTGCCATTCCAGGCCGTCGACATGGGTGGCGACCGGGATCCGCCGGGCCCGGATCACGGGCAGCAACAGAGCGTTGGCCGCGTTGAACACCAGGGCCACCTGGACGTCCCGCAACGCCGGATTGATCACCGACAGGGCGGTGTGGGCCAGCGTCTCCAGCGACCGCTTCCGGACGATCGGCAGCTCGATCCGCCGCATCCCGAGATGTTCGTCCCCGGACCCGTCCGGATCCGGGCGGCAGAACACCGTGATCTCGTGACCGCGCTTGGCCAGCCGGCTGCCGACCTCCTCGACCGCGGTCTCGAAGCCGCCGTACCGCGCCGGCACGCCGCGGGTTCCGATCATCGCGATCCGCAAGGTCGCGCCGGTCACGTCACGCCCGCCCGTTCACGGCGGTCCGCAGAACCGTGCTCGAGGTGTGTGCCGTGTAAGGGAAGTAGCGCACGATCACGCCGACCGACGCCATCGCCTCCTCGAGCCGGTCGCCCTTCGGCGTGCCACGCCAGTCGTCGCCCTTGAAGATCACGTCGAAGCCGTACCGGCGCCAGGCGTCCAGCTTGTCGCTGGCGTGGTCGACGACCACCTCGTCGACCAGGTCCAGCGCGCCGACCACCTCGAGCCGTTCCACCAGCGGCACCACCGGCCGCTTGCCCTTGGCCGACTCGAGCACCTCGTCGGTGACCACGCCGACCATCAGCCGGTCGCAGTGCGCCCGGGCTCGCTGCAGGATGTTCAGGTGCCCGATGTGGAACATGTCCCAGGCCCCGGGGACGTACCCCACCAGGGCTCGCCGCGACCCGCTCACGGAGCGACCCGGCTCATCGCCAGCACGTCGGAACGCCATTTGATCACCACCAGAAGGAGATAGCCGGCGGTCGCGACCGCCATCAGGGTGTAGCCGACTGCGAACACCCAGGGAACGCCCCAGAACAGGAAGAGCAGGCAGAGCAGGCCGTAGTCGGTCGGCAGCTTGAGCAGAGTCTTGATCATGGACGCGGCCTGCGGCTGCGGCGCCCCTTCGCCGCGCTGGGCCCGGGCCAGCCGGCCCATCAGATCGACCAAGATCATTCCGAAGAAGTGCACGCTGGACACCAGGGCGAAGCCGACCGGGACCAGCAACAGCGGCTCCGGCACGGCCGGCACGAACCGGTCGGCGTACCGGAACCAGGCGATCAGCACGACCAGATGGACCGCGACCACCTTCACCGCGTCGATCATGTGGTCCAGCCATTCGCCGTCCGGGCTGCCGCCGCCGCGCAACCGCGCCAGCTGGCCGTCGGCCGAGTCCAGCGCGTACCCGATCATCAGGCCGATCCCCACGGGCAGCCCGAGCCACCACGACGGCGGAGCCAGGGCGAGCACGGCCAGCGACGCGAACGTGAAGACGGCGCTCAGGCCGGTGACCTGGTTCGGCGTCAGCCCGAGCCGGTACGCCGACGCCGCGAAGACCCGGCCGACCGGTCGGTTGACGAACAGCGAGTACGGCGGCGCACCCTTGGCCGACTTCTGCGCGGAGCGCAGCTCAACCAGCGAGGACCGGAAGGTCGACCGCGTCGCACCCCGCACGCCCATCAGGGCCCTCCATGATCATTCAGGCCGATATCGGCACGGCACCATCGCGTTCGGAACGCAGGGCCGCCTGCAGAGCCGGACTCGTCGTCGCCCGCCGCGGCGTCAGCTCGATCTCCCGTACGCCGAACGGCTGCGATCGATCGACCGAGCCCCCGTCGATCAGCAACAACGTCGCCGTTGTGGCCGATCCGGGCACCGCGTCGTGCACGACGACCTCATCGACGCCGCGCACATGGCCGACCAACGCCGTCCGCTCGGCCAGCGGAACCACCGGTGGCCGACCGTCGGCACGCTCGATCGCCTCGTCGGTGTAGACACCTACGATCAGCCGATCGCACAGGCTGCGCGCCTGAGCGATCAGGTCGAGATGACCGACGTTGAGCAGGTCGAACGAGCAGGCCAAATAGCCCAGACTCATACAAACCCCCGAAAGCACATTTCCCCCACGCATAAGGCCTCCCCCGAGACCTGAGGAGAACCTTAACCCAGCCAGGGCCGCAGAACCAAGAGATTCACAGCACTCGGTGCACGGCCTGAGATTGTGCTGTACGGTAGGTGAGGCTCGCCTAAGCTAGCCGCCTCGTCCGTGCAAAGGGATTCAGTCCGTGACCGTGATCGAAACCGCACCGGCAGCGCCGGTCGACACCCGGCCCTACACCTCCTTCGTCGGCAGGGTCTCCCGCGTCGTCGAGCTCTCCTCGTCGATGATCCGGATCACCTGCACCGGCCCCGAGTTCGAGAACTTCGGTCCGAGCCGGTTCGACCAGCGGATCAAGTTGATCTTGCCGGTGCCGGGCCGCGGCTTCGCCGACTTCCCGACCGGCGCGGACTGGTACGAGCAGTGGCGGCTGCAACCGCCGGAGCAGCAGAACCCGATCCGCACCTACACCGTGCGGGCGTTCCGGAGCGATCCCGCGGAACTCGACATCGATCTGGTCCGGCACGGGATCAATGGCCCGGCGTCGGCCTGGGCCAGCCGCGTGGCCGTGGGTGATCCGGTCGCCGTGCTCGGGCCGAACCGTCGCTACGACGGTGAGCCTGGCGGCGTCGAGTTCGTACCGCCGCCGGCCGGGACCCCGGTGCTGCTGGCCGGCGACGAGACCGCCCTGCCCGCGATCGCCGCGATCCTGGAGCAACTCCCGTCCGACGTACGCGGCAAGGCGATCATCGAGGTCCCGCACGACGACGACCGGCTGGAGTTGATCAAGCCCGACGGCGTCCGGGTCGAGTGGCTGGTCCGCGACGACGCCCCGGTCGGCCGGCCCATGATCGACTGCTTCGCCGATCACGCGGCCGAGCTGTTCGGCGACCGGACCGGCACCGAGAGTGCCGTCGCCGAGCAGGACGAGGATCCGGACATCGAGCCGTGGGACGTCGCCGAGCAGGGCAACTACGCCTGGATCGCCGGCGAGGCCGCGATGATCCGCACCCTGCGGCGCCTGCTGGTGAACGACCTCGGCGTGCCCAAGACATCCGTTGCCTTCATGGGCTACTGGCGCCTCTGAGCCTCCCCGGGCCGGCGGGTAGCCTGCCCCGGTGAACGACGAGAAGGCGCGGCTGCTGGCCGCCTACGACGAGCAGTTGCGGACCCGCGCCGAGGCCCAGGGTGCACTGGCGCTGGACCGGCTCGGCCCGCTCTGGTTGGTGAAGAACGCGGGCGGCCGCGGGTTCATCACCTATCGCGATCTTGATGGTGCCGACGCCGACGAGGTACGGAAGCTGGTCGCGGCCGCGGCCGCTCACTACCGCGCCGATCCCGCGATCACCACGGTGGAGTGGAAGACCCGTGGCCATGATCAGGCACCGGGGCTGCACGAATCCCTGCTGGAGCACGGCTTCACGCCGGAAGAGCCGGAGTCGATCATGATCGGCGACGCGGCGGCACTGGCGGTCGACGTGCCGCTGCCCGACGGCGTCGCCCTGCGCCGGGTCGAGGACGAGGCCGGACTGCGGACGTTCTGCGAACTCGAGGCGACCGTGTTCGGGATCGACGCCGAACCGATGCGCCAGGCCCTGCAGGAACGGCTCGCGATCGACGACCAGCTGGAGATCTGGATCGCCGAGGCCGACGGAACCGCGGTCAGCGGCGGCCGCCTGGAACCGGTCCGGAACACCGACTTCGCCGGGATCTGGGGCGGTGCAACGCTGCCGGAATGGCGTGGCCGCGGCATCTACCGTGCCCTGACCGCCGCCCGCGCCCGCTCGGCGATCGGGCTCGGTCGGACCATGATCAACAGTGACTCCACCGAGGACTCCCGGCCGATCCTGGAACGCTACGGCTTCACCAAGGTCTCCACCACGACGCCGTACCAGTTGACGATCAGCGCGGCTGGATGATCTTGCGCAGGGTGTCCAGGCAGTGTGTGGTCGCGGAATGCCGGTTCATCGTGCCGGCCCTGACCTGGGCCCAGGCGGTGAACAGCAGTGACCAGAGCAGCCCGGACAGCCAGTCGGGCCGCATCGCGTCGTCGATCGACCCCTCGCGGTGGCCGCGCATGATCAACTCCACCAGCGCGGCCTCGGCCGGGCCGCCCTCCTCGGTCCAGAACTCCTCGCTGTCCGGCTGGATCGACTGGGTGAACATCAGGGTCAGCCAGTCACCGAGCTCGAAGTACTCCTGACAGAGCCGGACCAGCACCTCGTCGGCCAGGCCTTCGCTGAGCCGGGCCCGCTCGGTCGCCTCCTCGATCCGCTGGTCCGCCTCCTCGGTCAGGGCGGTGATCAACTCCGATCGTTCCGCGAAGTAGCGGTGCACGGTGGTGCGACCGACGCCGGCCTCGACGGCGACGTCGGACATCGAGGCGCCGGGGTTGCGGGCCAGCAGGGCGACGGCGGCGTCGACGATCGCCCGCCGGGTGCGGGCACGGGTGCCGGACTCGGCCGCGGAGGTTTCGGTCACATCGCCCCTTTCTTCGCCGGACACGGTACACGCACGGAACATAGCCACCCTATACGGGAATCTTCTTGTCGTAATGGAACAGTTGTGTACCATTTTTGACTATGGAGACCCGCAAGCCTTCCTTCGCCCGCCTCCGGGTGCTCTGGTCGTTCGCCTATCCGCACCGCCGCCGACTCCTGCTCGGGCTGGTGCTCGGGCTGGTCGTGTCCGCGGCCGGCCTGGCCACGCCGATGGTCACCAAGTGGGTGCTGGACACCCTGGCCGTCGGCGGTTCGCTGGCCGCGCCGGTGCTCGGGCTGCTGGTCCTGCTGGTGATCGGTGCCGCGGTCTCGCTCTGGCAATGGATCCTGCTCGGGACGCTCGGCGAGCAGGTGGTCCGGGACGCCCGCCGTTCGGTGGTCGGGCGGCTGCTCCGGGCCAAGGTGCCCCAGGTCACGGCGCGGCCGCCGGGCGAGCTGGTCACCCGGGTCACCTCCGACACCGTGCTGCTCCGCGAGGCGGCGGCCTCCAGCGTGATCGGCCTGGTCAACGGCGCGATCATGCTGGTCGGGACGCTGCTGCTGATGGCCGTGCTCGACCTGGTCCTGCTCGGCACCACGGTGATCGCGGTCGTGGTGGTGGCCGCGTTGTTCGGCCTGTTGATGCCACGGCTGGCCAAGGCCCAGGAAGCGGCGCAGGAGCAGGTCGGCCGGCTCGGCGCGCTGCTGGAGGGGACCATGCGCGCGATCCGTACCGTCAAGGCGAGCCGGGCCGAGGACCGGCAGGACGCCGCGATCGGCGCCGCCGCAGAGCAGTCGGCCGGGCACAGCATCCGGGCCGTCCGGCTCGAGGCGACCGCCTGGACGATCTCGTTCTCCGGGATCAATCTGGCCATCATCGCGATCCTCGGCTTCGGCGCCTGGCGGGTGGCTGCCGGTGATCTCGCGGTGTCCAGCCTGGTCGCCTTCCTGCTGTACGCGTTCGGCCTGATGGGCCCGATCACCGAACTCAGCCAGAACGTCACCGCGCTGCAGTCCGGGATTGCCGCGGCCGGCCGGATCCGCGAGGTCGAGGCGCTCGAGCCCGAGGCCGCGACGACCGCGGTCCGGCCGCTGCCCGCCGTCGACGAGGGACCGCTGGTGCGCTTCGAACGGGTCGGCTTCGGCTATCGGCCGGACCAGCCGGTGGTGTCGGAGATCGAACTGGACCTGCCCCGCCGCGGGCAGCTGGCGATCGTCGGCCCGTCGGGCGCCGGCAAGACCACGCTGGTGTCGCTGTTGCTGAGGTTCGTCGAGCCGGATCAGGGCCGGCTGCTGCTCGACGCACAGCCGTACCAGGACTTCACGCCGGCCGAGGTACGGTCTCGGATCGCTTATGTGGAACAGGAAACGCCGGTGCTGCCGGGGACGATCCGGGAGAACGTCGCCTTCACCCATCCGGACGCCACCGAGGCCGAGATCCGGGCCGCGCTGGCCAAGGTGCAGCTGACCGACCTGGTCGACCGGCTGCCGGACGGGCTGGACAGCCAGCTCAACGGGTCGACGATCTCCGGTGGTCAGCGGCAGCGGATCGCGCTCGCCCGGGCGATCCTGCGATCCCCGGACCTGTTGATCTTGGACGAGGCGACCGCGCAGATCGACGCTCTGACCGAGGCGGCGGTCACCGCGTGCGTCGCCGAGCTCGCCCGCGATCATGCCGTGCTGACCATCGCGCACCGGCTCTCCACGGTGCTGGACGCGGATCGGATCGTCGTCCTCAACGAGGGCAAGGTCCGGGCCGTCGGTGATCATCGGCAGCTGCTGGCGACCGACGAGCTGTACCGGGAACTCGTCGCCGCGCTGCGGATCGCCGACCGCGCGGAACCGGAGTCGGAGCCGGCCGCGGCCGGAGTATGACCCGAGGACGACTTCGGACCTTGGTCAACTCGTTAGTCTTGGCGGGTGCCAATCGACTTCGACCTGATCGCCGACTGGGCCGTCCAGCTGATGGAGAGGCTGGGCGCCCCCGGCGCCGGGATCGCCATCGCCCTGGAGAATCTGTTCCCACCGATTCCCAGCGAGGTGATCCTGCCGCTGGCCGGCTTCGCGGCGAGCCGGGGCACCTTCCCGATCTGGCAGGCCATCCTGTTCACGACACTGGGTTCGCTGGTCGGTGCGATGGCCCTGTACGGGGTCGGTGCCGCTCTCGGCCGGGAGCGGATGCGCTGGCTCGCGGTCAAGCTCCCGTTGATCAAGGTCTCCGACGTCGACCGGACCGAGGCCTGGTTCTCCAAGCACGGCGCGAAGACGGTGTTCTTCGGCCGGATGATCCCGATCTTCCGCAGCCTGATCTCGATCCCCGCCGGGATCGAACGGTTCCCGATCCCGCTGTTCCTGCTGCTGTCCGGCAGCGGCAGCCTGATCTGGAATTCGATCTTCGTCACGGCCGGCTACCTGCTCGGCGAGAACTGGCATATCGTCGATCAGTACGCGGGCATCTTCTCCAAGCTGGTCATCGTCCTCGTGGTTGCGGCGGTGGTGATCTTCGTCGTGCTCCGGGTCCGGGAACGGCTGCGGGAGCGGAAGGCCACCTCGGCCAACTGAGCCGGGGACAGAGCGGGTGACTCACCGAGCGGCCGGCCCGGCACCGGACCAGGCGGAGGCCGAGCTGGCGGCCGCCCGGGCCGGTGACGACACAGCCTTCGACCGGCTGGTCGCGCCGCTGCGCCGGGAGTTGCACGCCCACGGCTACCGGATGCTCGGTTCGACCCACGACGCCGACGACGCGGTCCAGGACGGGCTGCTGCGCGCCTGGCGCGGGCTCGGCGGTTTCCGTGGTGAGCCCGCTGCGCTGCGGTCCTGGCTCTACACCGTGATCACCCGGGTCTGCCTGGACACCATCAAGGCCCGGACCCGGCGCGCGCTTCCGTACGACCTCGGACCGGCCAGCGACCGGGTCCACCTCGACCCGCCGGGGCGGACCGATCTCCCCTGGCTCGGTCCCTATCCGAGCGAAGCGGCCCCGGCGGACACCTACGAGCGGCGGGAGTCGCTGGAACTGGCCTACGTCGCGGCCTGTCAGCGGCTGCCGGGCAACCAGCGGGCCGCCCTGGTGCTGTTCGACGTGGTCGGCTTCGACGTGGCCGAGATCGCGATGATCATGGACACCACGACGACCGCCGTGAACTCGGCGCTGGCCCGGGCCCGCCGGGCGCTGGCGGCCGACCCGGCCACGTCCGCCGACCGGCCCGACGACGAGCACCTGCGGGCGGCCGCGACCGGCTTCGCGGACGCTTTGGAACACGGCGACCTGGAGGGTTTGGTGGCCCTGCTGGCCACCGATGTGACCTGGTCGATGCCGCCGGTTTCCGTGTGGTACCAGGGAATCGAGCGAGTGTCCGAGTTCGCGGCCCGGGTCCCGCTGGCCTGCGGCACCTGGCGGTGCCGACTCGTCGAGGCGAACGGCCGGCCGGCCGTCGCCGGCTATCTGCGGCTGCCGGGCGACACCGCGCACCGCGCCTGGTCGGTCTCCCTGTTCGAGGTGCGCCGCGGCCGGATCACCGCGATCACCTCATTCCTCGGCGAAGATCATTTCGCCGAGTTCGGCCTGCCCACCGAGCTCTGATCAGCCGAGCTTCCGCCACAGCAGGACCATCCCCGCGATCAGGACGACCGCGGCGGCGATCACGATCACGGCCTTGATCATGAGATCGGTCAGCAGATGCTGGACGAGTTCCGCGGCGTCGAGCAGCGGGATCACCATCGCCGGTCACCGTGCCGTTCACGGCTGGCCAGGTAGCGCTCGACGGCCTGCCGCAGTTCGGGGGCGGCCCGCTTGCGTACCTGATCGAGCTTGCCCTGCCGACGCAGCATCAAGGCTCCGGCGAACACCACCAGCGCCAGCAGCACCACCACTCCGGCGATGATGCCGAACCTGATCAGCAGCAGGGTCAGGACGGATTCCATGGTCGAACCCCCTTCAGGTTATTTATCACAGTCATGATACATCGAAGATATCACAGCTGTGATGAAACCCAACTTCGCGGCGCAGGGACCGGGCTCGTCGCACGTTTCCGGTCACCGCACGGCGCATCATGGACAATGGGCAGACTGTGACCAAGCATGCGACGGTGCGGGATTACCTGCTCCAGCGGATCGAGCAGCGGTTGAAGGCGCACGACCGGCTGCCGACCGAGCGCGACCTGGGCGAGCAGCTCGGAGTCAGCCGGCTCACCGTGCGGCACGCACTCCGGGAACTGGAGTCACAGGGCCTGATCTACCGGATCCAGGGATCCGGGACGTTCGTCGCCGAGCCGCAGATCCGCAAGGGCACCGAGCTGACCTCGTTCTCCGAGGACATGCGGGCGCGCAATCTGCGGCCGGCGGCCCGGCTGCTGCACGCCTCGACGGTCGCGGCCACCGCCGAGCAGAGCTGGCGGCTCGGGGTGAGCCCCGGCACCGACCTGCACTACCTGTCCCGGATCCGCTTGGCCGACGATCAGCCGATGTGCCTGGAGGACGTGTGGCTGGTGGCCGCACTGGCGCCCGACCTGCTGGAGCGCGAGCTCAGCGACTCGCTGTACGAGACCCTGGAGCGGGACTACAAGATCATCATCGACCGGGCCGATCAGGAAGTGCGGGCGACCGTGCTCGATCCCGAGCAGGCCGAGCTGCTCGCCGTGCCGCCGTACGCGCCGGCGCTGGAGGTCGAGCGGGTCGGCTTCAACCTGCGGGGCAGCCCCGTCGAGTTCGCCCGGTCCCGCTACCGCAGTGATCGCTACAGCATCGGCAGCACTCTGCGCCGCGGCGGCGCCTCCCACGCTGATCGGCCCGGTCACCCCTGCCGGGATGCCGGGCCGGATCGCGGATGATCTTGCTCGGTTCACGATTCCTTGCCGGTGCGGAGCTTGGCCCCGAACGCCTGGGCAGCCAGCACCAGCGCGCCGCCGACCAAGATCAGGTCCTTGAACACGTACTGGCCCTCCAGGGTCGGCAGGCCGCCCGGGAACAGCCGATCGGTGAACAGGATCAGCGGCGACACGATGCCGGCCAGCGACATGCCGAGCACGACGACGCCGAACCGGTAGAACAGGCCGGTCAGCATGGTGAGGCCGACGATGCACTCGGCCACGGCCACGAACAGGCCGGCCGGGTAGCCACTGAGGATGCCGAAGGAGAGCTTCTCGATCGTCATCCGGGACAGCTCCTCCGCCGGGCTCGCGCCGGGGAAGAACTTCAGCACGCCGAAGGCGAGGAACACGATGCCGAAGCTGCGCTGCAGGATCGAGACGCTGTGCCGTGACAACAGGCCGGCCACGGCATCGATCGGGTTGCGGACGGTGTTCGGCTGGGGCAACGGCCGCGGTGCGGTCTGGGTAGACATCGGATGGCTCCACTCTGTGGTGATCTTGAACGGGACGGCACAAGACTCCATCGAGAGGGCCTGTCGTCACATCCGATGAGCAGCGACAGTTGGGTACGCGATCGCATGTAAGGGGGATGCCCCAGTCCACGTACGGGGATCCCCTTGGTCGATTGGCTTCTTAGCCTTGCCGGGACCGGCCGAGCAGGCCCCGCAGCCGGCGCGTGGCCACCGACCAGGACAGCCGGAGTTCGCCCGCGTCCCGGTCGATCCCGACCAGTCTCCGCGGCGACTTCGCGGCTTCGGCCGCCCGCTTGAGTGCGTACAGCTCCTCCGGGTCGGCCCCCATCAGGGTTTCCACCGGCGGCGGGAAATCCGCCGCGGCCAGTTCGGCGTCGAACGGCTCGGCGCTCTCGCCGGGCAGGTAGACGTGCCGCAGCCGGTGCCGGTCCAGGAAGGCCGCGAAGGTCTCCCAGCGCTCGGCATGGCCGGCGTTGAGCGGCTCCCAGTCCGCCTCGGCGTAGAGCTCGGCGGCATCCGGCCGCTCGGGCAGGTCGGTGACCTTGCGGTGCGGGATCCGGTGGTACTGGGCCAGTTCGAGGGTGCGCGAGTCGTGCGCCAGGACCAGGGCCGGCGTCCCCGCGAGCAGGGCCGCGATGTTGCCGTGGATCCGGGTGCCGAAGGAGAAGTCGTACTGCGCCAGGTGCTCGAACCAGGTCCGCGGATCGAGGAAGAAGCGGACCCGGTTCTGCCGGATCAGCGGATGGTCGAGCATCACCGGGACGCCGGTGCTCCGCATCTTGGCCCGCTCGCCCATCGGGTAGCGCCCGTTGATCATCAGCTCGAGCGTCTGCCAGTTCTGAGCCTGGTAGACCAGGTTGGGATAGCGCTCCGCGTGGTCGAGCGAGATCGGCCCGAGCGCGGCGACGTACGGCGAGATGTTCAGCGCGATCGGCGACTCGGTGGTGAGCGCGTCCACCTTGCGGGCGATCTTGAGGTCGGGCCCGTACATGAACATCGACGGGCAGCCGATCACCTCGACCTCCTCGGCGGCGAAGCCCAGCGAGGTGAGGTAGGCGTGGGTGAACTCGCCGCGGACCCCGATCGTCGGTGACCGGCGCAGCACCGCGCGGACGAACCGGCTGACCGCGCGGTCCAGCACCTCGGCGTCGCGGCGGCGACCGCCCAACGTCGCCTGCGCGCCGACGCCGACCACGGTGACCGGGATGGTCAACTGCTCGATCAGCTCCGACAGCCGGTCCAGCTTCTCGGTGTAGTTGGGCCGGAACGCGTTCGCCAGCGGGACGACCAGGTGATCGAACTCGGCGTTGATCCGGTCCGGCGGATGCCGGAACACTCCGGTGGTGATCTCGGCCTGCCGGGTGGAGAGCAGACGGCGGACGGATTGGCTGAAGACCAGATTGCCGGTGTTGCCGCCGATCAGGTCATGCCGCAGGGTCGCCTCCGCCGAGGCGACGCGGAGTGGGTCCTTGTGGGCGCGGAGCAGCAGTCGGTACGAGTTCGAATGTTCAGTCATGATGCTGCACCGGAGTCTATCGTTCCCGGTCAGCCGTCGATCGGTTCAGTCCTCGATCGGCCAGTCGTAGCGCCGCAGCGCCGCTCGTGCGTCCGCCTCGGACACGTCGAGCTTCTTCCGGATCAGGTCGGCGTCCTGGGCATCGCGGAGCACCAGGTGGCCCTCGTCGAACAGCGCGGCGGCCACCTGGGAACGAGCGAACCGGGTCTTGTCCGAGCCCACCAGGATGGTCAGGTCGCGGGCCGTCACCCGGAGCCCGACCAACCCGCCGAGCAGCACCAGCCCGAACACACCGCCGGCCACGCCACCGATGACGATCAGCACCCAGGCGCCCCAGGAGTTCACGGCTCGCTGCAGCAACTGCATCGGCTTCTCGAACGGGAGGCCTCCGATACCGAGGGCCCAGTTGATGACCAGCGGCGCGACCCAGCCGAGCAGCAGGCCGGCGACGACCGCCGCGGCGAAGAGGATCGCCTGGTGCGAGCCCTTCGACCGGAGCTCGATCGCGTCGTCCGCAGTCTTCTCGTTCACGTACACAATGAAACATTAATGTGCCATTTTTGGCAAGCCGGGTGCCACAGCGGTACATTGATCGTCGTGCCAGCACAGATCTCGGGCGGGGCCGAGCCTCCCGCGCCTGCCGGGGCGGCGGAATCCCGGACCTCGGCGCGGACCCGGCGGGCGATCGTCGACGCGGCGATGGAGACCTGGGCCGGCGACCGGAACGCCACCCTGGCCGACATCTGCGCCACCGCCGGTATCGGCCGGTCCACGCTGCACCGCTACTACGCGGACCGGGCCGCACTGCTGGCCGCGGTCAGCGAGGAGTGCCATCGCCAGTTCACGCTGGCGGCGATCCGGGCCCATCCCGACGACGGGCCCGGGCTCGAGGCGATCCTGCGGCTCAGCGAGGAACTGCTCCAGCTCGGCAGCGCGCTGTCGTTGATCTTCTCCGACAACGCGCTGGTCGATCCGGACACCTGGTCCGACGCCGAGGAGTCCGATCGCGGGCTGACCGGCGTCATCCTGCGCGGCCAGCAGGACGGGTCGATCGATCCCGACCTGCCGGCCGACTGGGTGTCGCTGACCTTGTGGATGCTGATGGCCGGCGCCTGGCAGCACGGGCTGCTCGGCCATTCGCGGCGCGAGACCGTACAGCTGTTCGCGCGCAGTCTCTCCGGTGCGATCGGAGCCCGGCCATGATCAGCCCAGGATGCTGACCAACTGGTCCTCCTCGTACCGAAGATGATCTTCGAGTTCCGCCGTCAACTGATCGACGGCCTCGGCCAGTCGCTGCCGATCGGCATGGTTCTCGGCGAGCGCCTGCCGTAGCCGGTCCAGCAGGGTCGCGACCTTGGTGTGCTCCGCCGTGAGCCGCTCGATCGCCGGCCCGAGCTCCGGATGGCGGTCGGCCAGCATCGGGAAGATCGCCTTGTCCTCGGCGGCGTGGTGGTGGCCGAGTCCGGCGCACAGGGTGAGGCAGTCGATCCGCAACTGGGCTCCGACCGTCGAACCCGGGGTACGGAGATCGCGCCGGATCAGTGCCAGTTCGCGACGGAAGGCGTCGTGCACGGTGATCAGCATGGTTCCGGGCGACCCGCCGGTCATCGGCTCCGGCGGTCCCTGCCCGGCAGCGGTCAGGGCGACGACCGGCAAGGTCCGGCCGCTCTGTTCCTGGTACGCCAGCCAGCCCGGATCGGCCTCGACGGCGCGGGCGAAGGCGGCGTCCCGCTCCGCTCCGGTCAGGGTCGCGGCGTCGGCCGGGTAACGGAAGACGCCGTCCTCGATGATCGCCCGCGGCCGGGCGAGCAGGTTGCGGTACCACTGGGGATGCCGGCGGCTGCCGCCCGCGGAGCCGATCACCAGCAGTCGGTCACCGCCGTCCGGCAGGTAGCCCAGGGGCACCGTGTGGGAGCGGCCGGAATGCGCTCCGGTGGTGGTCAGCAAGATCAGCCGGGCACCCTCGAACGGGCCGCCGACCCGTCCGTGGTTACTGCGGAACTCTTCGATGACGGCATGGTTGAAGTCGGTCAATGGTCCTCGGAATCTCCTTGATGGAAAGGGAAAATGAAGCTTCTGTTCCGAGGACTGCGGCGGGCCTCGCGCCCGCGGGCCGATCAGAGGTCGACCGGAGAACTCTCTCGCTCATGGCCCATGGCCGACCCGGTCGTCACGTCGTGGACTGTAGCTCGGCGATTCGGCCAAGATCAAGTTTTCGCGGTTCTGCTGCGACTGTCGGAGTGCGGGTCTAGCGTGACTCACAGGACGACACAGGGAGGGGTCATGACCTCGGATCTCAATCCATATCTCAGTTTCAACGGCGAGGCGAAGGAGGCGATGGAGTTCTACCAGCGGGTGTTCGGCGGTGAGCTCACCATGAACACGTTCGGCGAGTTCGGCGCCGAGGACGTCGCGGTCAAGGACCGCATCATGCACGCCATGCTCAAGACGCCGAGCGGCTACACGTTGATGGGATCGGACCTGATGCCCGGGATGGAGCACAAGCCCGGCACCACGGTCACGATCAGCATCAGCGGCGACGAGGACGCGCTGTTGCGCACCTATTTCGATCATCTCTCCGCGGCCGGCACCGTCGGCGTGCCGCTGGAGAAGCAGGCCTGGGGCGATGAGTACGGTCAGTGCACCGACCAGTTCGGCATCGCCTGGATGGTCGACATCTATCCGAAGCAGGACTGAGCGCTCAGTTCTCGGCAAGAGCGGCGTCGACCCCGGCGCCGAGCCAGGGCAGTTCGGAGAAGACCTGCTCCGCCGTGCTCGGCTCGAACCTGCCCTCGGCCAGGCCGCAGTCGCGCAGCCGGGCGATGACCAGGCCGGAGCGCGGATAGACGTAGAGGTACTGACCTTCCGAGCCGTCGTGCCCATAGGCGAACGGCTCGCCGGTGCGGTCCGGATCCTCGTGCGGCCAGCGCTGCAGCAACAGCAGGCCGGCGCGGGCGCCGGGGATCGGCGGGCGGCGGCAGGTGTCGACCCAGCCCGGCGGCAGCAGTCGATCATCGCCGCGGCCGTTGGCGATCAACTGCTCGCCCAGGGTCGCCAGGTCGGTGGCCGTGAGCGCCGCACTCGCCATGCCGAAAGGGTTTCCGGCCGGGTCGGTGCCCCAGGTCCAGTCCTCGATCCCGAGCGGACCGAACAGTTCGGTGGCGGCGAAGTCGAGGAACGGCCTGCCGGTGATCTTGGTGATGATCGCCGGCAGCACCGAGACGGCGGCGTTGTTGTACGCCTGCACGGTGCCCGGCTCGGCAACCAGCGGAAGGTCGTTGATCACGTACGCGACGTAGTCGTCCGGCGGCGCGGCATTCAGTTGGGGCCAGGTGTCTGCCGCCAGGCCGCTGACGTGGCCCATCACGTGGCGGACCGTGATCCTCGCCTTCGGGCCCTGCTGCCACTGGGGGAACCAGGAGCAGACCGGGGAGTCGAGGTCGAGCAGCCCGAGCCGTACCGCCCGCCCGATGATCAGGCCCACGATCAACTTGGTCACCGACATCGTGGCGATCGGCCGGCCGCCGTCGGCGAGTTCGGCGAGCCGCTCCTCGCCGCGGGAGAGAACGAGCTGGGACGTCCCGGACTGCTTCGCCTGGGTGATCAGACGCGCGAGGGGAGCCTCGTTCATGCCACCTCCTCATCAGTAGGGTCCGGGCATGAGCTTCCGCCTCGCAGCGTATGCGGTGTCGATCAAGGACGGGAGGGTGCTGCTCGTCCACCACGTCTCGGGCGCCTGGACGCTGCCGGGCGGGCGGGTCGAGCAGGGCGAGGATCCGTTCGAGACCGTGGTTCGCGAGGTTCGGGAGGAGACCGGGCACGACGCCGTCGTGGAACGGCTGCTGGGCGTCGATTCCCGGCTCATTCCGGCCGCCGAGAGCCGGGCCGGGGTCGAACACCAGAACGTTGGCGTCTTCTACCGGGTCCGGATCACCGGCGGCGAGGCCCGGCCGGAGCCGAACGGGGACACCACCGCCCTGACCTGGACGCCGCTCGACGCAGTGGCCGAGTTGCCCCGATCGTCCCTGGTCGAGGTCGGGCTCGCACTGGCTCGGGAACTGCCGCCGACAGGTCATGTGGCCGGCGTACCGGTCGGCGGCCTGATCCAGCACTGACTCTCCGCGGACGTCTGGGACGATGGCCCGATGCCGGCACTTGGACTGCCCGACGTCGCGCGGGCCTGGGCCGCGGCTCACTCGCCGTACCCGATCGTCGAGGTCGCCCAGGTCGGCGGTGGCATCACGAACACGAAGTGGCTGTTGCGCCTGGCGGACAATGATCACCTGGTGATCCGGTGGGCTGCTCCGGATGTGTGGGGCGAGACCGGTCGTGAGCACGTACGGCGGGAGGCGATGGCCCTTCGGCTGCTCGCCGATTCGGCGCTGCCCGTGTCACGATTGCTCGCGACGGATCCGGACGGAGCGGACGCCGGTGGCCCGGCCAACCTGCTCGGCTGGCAGCCCGGTGCCACCCGGCTCACCCCGCTCGGACCTACGGCGATTGACGAACTGGCCCGGCTCGCCATGGCCGTGCACCGGATGCCGGTACCGGAGGCAGAACGCCCACCGGTATTCGGTTACCGCGGCTCGGGCCATCTCGAGGTGCCTCCTTGGACCCGGCGGCCCCAGCTGTGGCGACGCGCGATCGCCTTCTGGCAGGCGGGGGCGCCGCCGACTCCGTACGGACTGCTGCACCGCGACTTCCACTTCGGCAACCTGCTGTGGGAGGGCGACCGGGTCAGCGGGCTGATCGACTGGGCCGAACTGTCCTGGGGACCGCCCGACCTCGACATCGCCCATCTGTGCTCCGACTTCGCGATGCTGCACGGCGTCGGCGAAGCCGAAGCCTTCCGAGCGGCGTACGTCGCTCAGGGTGGACGCCTCGACCCGGACCCCGACGCCGCCCGATTCTGGATGATCAGCGACATCCTCGGGTTCCTCCCCGATCCCGCCCACATCCTGCCCGGCGTCACCCGCAGCCGCCCGGACCTCACCGCCGACCGAGTCCGCCTCGGCCTCGAGAACCTGCTGGACCACACCCTGGCCTGACCGAGGAGAACCTGATCATGGACGCGATGATCTTCGCCGACTACTCACCGGCCTGGCCCGAGCAATTCGCCGTCGTCGGCGCGCAGCTCCGGAGCGCCCTCGGCGACGTAGCCATGCGTATCGATCACATCGGCTCGACCGCCGTGCCGGGTCTCGCCGCGAAGCCGATCATCGACCTTCAGGTCTCGGTCGCGAACCTCGATCCGGTTGAGTCCTATCGGGCCAAGATCGAATCCTGTGGGTTCGTCTGGCGCTCCGACAATCCGGAGTTGACCAAGCGCTACTTCCGCGAGCTGCCGCCGCGCCCCCGCACCCACCTCCACGTACGCCGCTCCGGCAGCTTTTCCGAGCAGTTCGCCCTGCTGTTCCGGGATTATCTCCGCGTCGACGCATCGCGAGCCACGGAGTACGCGGAGCTCAAACGCAAACTCTCGCCGCTGCTCGCGACCGATCGCCCGGCCTATGTTGCAGCCAAGGATCCGTTCGTCTGGGAAACCATCCGCCTGGCCGACGCCTGGGCACGGGACACCGGCTGGGAGGCAGGCCCGAGCGATGCGTAGCGTCACGGGGCGGACTGATTCAGCACAACTAGAGCGCGGCCCAGAGGGCGTGGGCGACCGGTCCGGTACCAAGATCATGAGTCCCGGAACGGTTCGTCAGATACACATTCCCGTGCGGTGACCGGAAGATCATCGTCGTCGGGTCCGGTCTCCACCGTCGCCAACCACCATGGGTCACGGCGCGATGCTCGATCCGCGCCAGCGGGGCCAGCTTCTCTACGCGGGTCTGGCCCGGCGGACCGCTCGGCTGATAGGGATCGGTGTGATCAAGATCGAGCTTCCGGGTCGCGGTCGACCACGGGAACGCGCTCGCCGGTTGGCGCAGGAATGCGTGTTCGCGGTGCCGGTCCGGGATCTCGTAGGCATCCACCGGCGGCGGCACCTCGTTCAAGTCGATCACCGGCCGCACGGCCACTCGATCGTGGCTCAACCACTCGCTGACGACGCTCTTCAAGCTCGGCCCGACCCCCGGCACACGGCACACGCCCTCGGCTCGCGGTAGGTCCTCGGCCGCGATATGCACCACCACAGTCGAGGTCGGCCGCAGGACCGCCGGGTCCAGCTTGGCCACCAGCCGTTCCACCGCAGCCTCGAAGATCATCGACTCCACCTCCACGACGGTCGATCGGTCCCGCAGTGCCGGATGAACGTCTGACTCCTCGATTCTGAGTTCGGGCTCGTCGTGCGGCGTCAGCGCGGCCACCGCCTCGGCCAGCTCCTCATCGAACAACTCCGGCTGCCGCCGCCGCGCCCGCAACCGGGCGATCGCGCCAACATCGCCCAACAGGCCGAACGCCTCCGCCCGCCGCTCATCCGCACTGCCCTCCGTCAGACAATCGGCCAACTCCTGAACCTGGGCATACAACCTGAGCGCCGCCAGCGGCTCCAACCTGCCGAACACCGCCTTGTGCCCGTACTCATCGGTCTGTGACAGCCACACCCCACGCCACCTACGGCGCACCTCGTACTCGGCTCGCACCCGCTCACCGTCGACCCGCAAGATCTCCGCCTCCGCCGCGTCGCGCAGCTTCCCGAACGGCTGCGTCCCGGCGAACCACGCCACCGCTCGATCCACCTGCGCCGCCTGCGCCATGGTCAGGTGGTGGGTCAGGCGGGCGATCTTGCAGGCCTGCCACTCCTCCACCTCACAGCGCATCGTCTTCGCCCACAACAACGGCAACCTGTGCCGCAGATCGAGCACGTCCCCGATGAACAGCATTCCGGCGGTATGGCCCTTGCCGATCTTGGTCAAGAACTCGATCATCGCGAGGTCGTTCACCTCCGGAGTTCCTTCACCGCCCGGCCGGACCGCCTGCGCCAGCCCCGGCCCGTGGTCCGTGATCGACTCCGCCGGATGCGCATCCACCCAGGCGGCGGTCCAGACGAGGAGTTCGTTCGCCGCCGCGATCCGGGCACGCCGCAACCCGCCCGCAGCCTTGAGGATGTCGGCGGTGCCGTACCCGGCAGCCCTCGCCTCCAACGATTCGAACATACAGCCAATTCTAGCTGACCCGACTGACAGAAACCCTACGAAACAAGGACATTCTCAGCGGCAGCCGGTGCTAGGAGGGCCGATCCAAACCGACCACCGGGATGGTCACGTCCTGCAGCCAGCTCCACGGGAGGTGGCCGTGCCGGGCCAGCGCGCCATCGTCCGCATCGGCGAGGTTGGTGATCCAGGCCTGGCATCGACGCAACGGCGCGATGCGGAGTGCATCGGCCATGAACCCGCGCAGGTCGGCCAACGGAGCGTAGCCGGTCCAACAGTCCAGGAAGGCGTCGATGATCGTTCGCACGGCGGGATGATCAAGGTTCAGAGCATCCGGAAGGTCGGGCACGGACCAGCGGTAGCGGCACTCGATGATCATCATGATCAAGGAGAGGAACGGATGAGTCCAGGCCGCGTCACCGAAGTCGATCAGCCGGAAGCGACGCCGGTCGGCCCGCGGAGGCAGGGCGTTACCCGGCCAGAGGTCGCCGTGATCAAGGCAGAGCGGTAGGGGTGAGCCGGCGAGACGCTCGGCTGCGCGGTCAAGGTCCGCCGTGGCCGCCCGAAGGCGCCGCACCCCTTCGTCCGGTACGTGCCGTGGATCCGTGGCCGGGAGGTCGTGCAGTCGTTCGGCCAGCCCTCGTGCGGTACGAGCGGCGACAGAGCAGTCCCAGAAGGGGATCCCCGCCTCCGCTGCCTGCGCGTCGCGACCGATCGTGGCTTGTTGCAGCCGTGCGTAGTCCGTGAGCAGAGCGGTGACGCTCTCGAGCTCAACGCCTCGATGATCATGATCGCTCTCGTAGAGGGTCGGACCCTCGTCGCGAAGCAGGATCCGCGCGGTTGCCGCGTCGACGACGAGTGGACGCTCGACAACCTCCGGCTCGCAGTCGGCACCGAAGGCCGTCGCACCGCCCTCATGATCACGCGCCGGCGTCGTCTGCTTGATCAACACCGGTCCCTCGCCCGTCGGCAGGCGCCAGACCGCCGACCACGCCTGGACCGAGACCTCGGCCATCGGCCCTCCCGGTTCCAGCCCGAGCTCCAGGACCCGTTCCCGAGCCCATCGCTCGGCGGCCTCACGCCAAGCAGCCGTACCCCACTGCGGCGTCACGATGGGTCACCGGCCGGCAGGTAGGACGCACGCAGCAGACTGCACCGGTGATAGACCTCCGCCCACGGAGCGCCGCGGCCCAGGGCACGTTCGGCGCAGAGGTCAAGAGCCTGCCCCAACCGGACCGCGGCCGGACCGGCCAGCCGGGACCGGTCGGCCCGGGCCGAGATGTGCCGAAGGAAGACCTCGGTCCGGATCTGCGGCCAGTGATCACGGCGGCCAAGATCAGCATCGTCCTCATGCAGCCCGCCGGAGCAGCCGATGTCGAGATGCCAGAACAGCGGATAGTCGGCCAGATAGATCGTTCGGACGTACGTGTCCGGGAGCCGATCAAGACCCCAACCCGTGATCAACGGTCGGCCCAAGGACGCAAGGTGGGCCGGAAGGTCCAGGGCGAAGGACCGATCGGAGACGCCGTCGAGTTCGACGACAAGATCGATGTCGGAGTAGGGATCCGCACCACCGGCCGCCAAGTTCCCGAAGGGCCGAACGCCGACCACGCCCGGCACGGCGGTCAGCCGGGCGACCGCGAACTCCGCCAGCTCGGCGCGCCGGCCGACCTCGGGTACGTCCTCCAACCCCATCCGATCAGGCTAAAGGGTGGTTGACTCGGCCCATGAAACGTCCTCGTCCCGGCCTGGCGATCACCGGCATCTCACTCGACTGCGCCGATCCCCAGCAGCTCGCCGAGTTCTACCTGAGACTGCTCGGCGGCACCTTGCTGTGGTCCGACGACGGCGCCGCGGCGGTACGAGCCGGAGACGTGGTGCTCATCGCCCAGGGTGTTGCCGATCACCGGAGGCCGGCCTGGCCGGGCAGCTCGATCGTCCACCTCGACCTCGGCAGCGACGATTTCGATCTTGCCGAGCAGACCGCGTACGCACTCGCCTGCGGAGCGACCGAACCGGAGCAGCAGCCCGACCCGCGCTGGACCGTGCTCCTCGACCCCGGCGGTCACCCGTTCTGCCTGACCCCGTTCACCCCGGACTGAGTCCCGGCGACCCAGGCGAGCACGTCGCGCGCAAGTTCGGCAGGGCTCGATCGATCCGTGCGGAACTCGCGAGGGATCAGCGCCTCGGTTGCCGCGTGGCCCGGATCGTCAAGAAAGTCCGAGACCTCGGCCGGCGACCAGCCCCGGTAGCGCAGCCGCCGCTCACGTTCCGCTCGGCCGCAGGCCAACCGAGCCCAGTGCATCGGCGCCGCGAAGAGCGGTCCATCCGCGAGGACGCTCGCCTGCGGAGTCGGGCAGAGGAAGATCACCGGATGGCCCGCGCGGCGGACAAGATCAATAACACGGAGCCAGAGTCGATCGTAAGCGGCGCCGATCTCGGGAGCGAGATCCGGTCCGATCCGATGCCCCAACAGCCAGCCGTCTTCGAGCAGTTCGTCCATGTCCAGCACGATCGGCCCGGAGGCCTGTCGGACCAACTCCGGACACAGGGTCGACTTGCCGACGGCCTGCCCGCCGGCCAGCAGGAAGAGATCTCCGCGCACGGCAGGATTCTGGCACCTTGACTCTCGGGCCACCCGAGGCTCCAGGATGGTGCCATGGACACGGCGGGTGGGCTCGCGGTGATCACTGCGGCCGCCAGAGAGGCGCCGCGGCGGCCCGGCGTCTATCTGTTCCTCGGCGACGCGGACGACATCCTGTACGTGGGCAAGGCGACCGATCTGCGGCAGCGGCTCCGGCAGCATGCGGCGGCCAAGCCGACCGAGTACTGGCTGGACCGGAAGTACGGGCTCGCGCGGCGGGTGGTCTGGGAGCCGGCGGTGGACGAGGAGCAGGCGTTCTGGCGCGAGGAGGAGTTGATCTTCGCGCTCCGGCCCGCGCACAACGCGCAGCGGCGCCGGGACGGGGATCCGGCGACGCTGCCACGCATCCCGTACCTCACGATCACCGAAGATCACCGGGACCAGCTCCGGTTCAGCCTTACCCCGGCACCGTCGGCGGACGGCCGGAGCTACGGCTGCTTCCCGCACCTCGGCAAAGGTCAGGGCGCACCGCTCGGGATCGCTTGCAGCGATGGCTATACGGCGCTGCTCCGCCTGCTCTGGGCCGCATCCGGGACGGGCCGGCACACGCCGGCGACCCTGACCAGATCGGCGCCGGACTCCTACACCGTGGCCGTCGATCCCGCGCTGCGCGAAGCCCTGCACCGGTTCCTCTCCGGCAGCCGGGCCAGGCTGCCCGCCGAACTGCTCGAGCGCGCGGCCGCCCGGCCGGCCTTCCACCAGCCGGGCCTGCGGAAGGATCTCGCGTCGGCCGGGCTGTTCTTCCGGGCGGGTCCGCGACGACTGCGGGAACGCCGATTGCGGCATGGGTTGCCGGCCGGCCCGCTGGACGCCGACACCCTGCGCACGCTGATTCGCGCGGAGATCACTCCGGTCCTTCGCCCGGTCGGTTAGATTCGCGGTGTGCGGATCGCGCTGGTGAGGGAGTCGGTTCCGGGTGAGGCCCGGGTGGCGATGGTGCCCGAGCTGGTCGGTGGACTGATCAAGGCCGGGTACGAGCTCGCGGTGCAGCCCGGGGCCGGGCAGGGCGCGATGATCACCGACGACGCCTACACGGCGGCCGGCGCCACGATCACCGAGGACGCGCTGCACGGCGCGGAGTTGATCATCGGCGTGCAACCCCTGCCGGCCGACCGGATCGACCGCCTGCCGCCCGGCACGGCCACCCTGTCCTTCCTGCCGTACAGCCACGACCTCGAGGCGGTACGGCTACGCAGGGACGCCGGGATCACCTCGTTCGCGATGGACCTGGTGCCGCGGATCTCCCGGGCCCAGTCGATGGACGCGCTGACGTCGCAGGCCATGGTCAGCGGCTATCGCGGGGCGATCGTCGCGGCCGGGATGCTGCATCAGTTCTTCCCGATGAGCATGACCGCGGCCGGCACCATTCCGCCGGCGCAGGTGGTGGTGCTCGGCGCCGGTGTGGCCGGGCTGCAGGCGATCGCCACCGCCCGCCGGCTCGGCGCGGTGGTGAAGGGCTACGACGTCCGGCCCGCCGCGGCCGAGGAGATCGCCTCGATGGGCGCGATCGCGATCGACCTCGGCCTGCCACCGCTGGACGGAGCCGGCGGCTACGCCCGGGAGATGTCGGAGGAACGGTCCCGGCAACAGCAGGAGCGGCTCACCCCCTACCTCGCGGCGGCGGACGCCGTGATCACCACGGCCGCGGTGCCGAACCGGAAGCCGCCGATCCTCCTCACCCGCGCGATGGCCGAGCAGATGAAGCCGGACTCGGTGATCGTCGACCTTGCCGCGGACACCGGCGGCAACGTCGAGGACGTCCAGCCGGGCACCGTCACCCGGATCGGAGCAGCCCGGGTCTGGGGCGGCGCGAACGTACCGAGTCAGCTGCCCGGGCCGGCCAGCCGGCTCTACGCCCAGAACGTCGCGAACGTGATCATGCTGATGACCGCCGAGGGGCGGTTCGCACCGGACTATGCGGACGAGGTGGTGGCCGGAATGTGCCTGACCCGGGACGGCAGGATCACCCACGGGCCGGCGGCGTCCCTGATCGACGAGACGGTGGTGATCGCGGATGAGTGACCCGATGGTCTGGCTGATCTTCTTCGTGCTGGCCGTCTTCGTCGGCATCGAGACGATCTCCAAGGTGTCCTCCACCCTGCACACGCCACTGATGTCGGGCGCGAACGCGATCCACGGCGTGATCTTGATCGGCGCGGTCATCGCGGCCGGCACCGCCACCACCACTCCGGTGCTCGTCCTTGCCCTGGTGGCGGTTGTGCTGGCCTCGATCAATCTGGCCGGAGGGTTCGTCGTGACCGACCGGATGCTGCGGATGTTCGCCGGCCGCAAGGAGTTGCCCGGCCCTTCGACGGGCTCAGGGAGCAAGGACGTCGAGTCGTGATCACGCCGGCCTGGGTGCAGTTCGGCTATCTCGTCGTGGCGGTCTGCTTCATCCTGGCGTTGAAGGGATTGTCGTCGCCGAAGACGGCCCGGCGCGGCAACCTGGTCGGCGCCGCCGGTGCGGTGGTCGCGGTCGTGCTCGTCTTCTTCGCCGCGCCGCTTGATCACGTGCTGCCGATCCTGCTCGCGATCGCCGTCGGCACCGCGGTCGGCGTGGTCGGCGCGAACCGGGTGAAGATGACCGGGATGCCGCAGCTGGTGGCGCTGTTCAACGGCGTCGGCGGCGGGGCGGCGGCGATCATCGCCCTGGTGGAGCTCAGCACCATGGCCGGCCATCGGCCGGCGCCGATCGACCTGATCGCGACCGCGTTCACGATCTTGGTCGGCTCGATCAGCTTCGCCGGTTCGATCGTCACCTTCCTCAAGCTGCAGGAATGGATGACCACCCGACCGGTCACGTTCCTCGGCTACCCGATCGCCTACGTCGCCTGCCTGGTCGCGGCCCTCGGTGCGGCCGTCGGCGTCGTGCTGGTTCCCTCGGTGGCGGTCGGCGGCATCCTGACGCTGCTCGGCCTGGCCCTGGGCGTGCTGCTGGTGCTGCCGGTCGGCGGCGCCGACGTGCCGATCGTGATCTCGCTGCTCAACGCGTTCACCGGGCTGAGCGTCGCCGCCACCGGGTACGTCTTCGAGAACCTGCTGCTCCTGGTCGCGGGCACCCTGGTCGGCGCCGCCGGCACGCTGCTGACGATCTTGATGGCGCGGGCGATGGGCCGCTCGCTGTTCAGCACCCTGTTCGGGGCGCTCCGCGGCGGCTCGACGCTCGGGTCGACGACGGCCAGCGACCGCCCGGTCCGGTCCGCCGGGCCGGCCGATGTGGCGATCATGCTCGGGTACGCGAGCCGGGTGATCATCGTCCCCGGGTACGGTCTCGCGGTCGCCCAGGCGCAGCACACGCTGCACCAGCTGGTCGAGGAACTGCAGCAGCGCGGCGCCCGGGTCGACTACGCCATCCATCCGGTCGCCGGCCGGATGCCGGGGCACATGAACGTACTGCTGGCCGAGGCCCAGGTCCCGTACGAGCAGCTCAAGGAGATGGGCGAGATCAACGGCGAGTTCGGTCAGGCCGACGTGGTGCTCGTGGTGGGCGCGAACGACGTGGTCAACCCGGCGGCCGAGACCGATCCGAAGGCGCCGATCTACGGGATGCCGATCTTGAAGGTGAGCGACGCCCGGCAGGTGATCTTCATGAAACGGTCGATGCGGCCCGGGTTCGCCGGGATCGAGAACGAGCTGCTCTTCGCGCCGACGACCACGCTGCTGTTCGGCGACGCGAAGGACACGATGAGCAAGCTGCTCGCCGAGACCAAGGCCCTCTGAGAACTCTCAGTGGGCCGACCAACTGGCCCACAGGGCCGCATAGCGCCCGCCCAGGGTGACCAGTTCGTCGTGGCTGCCGGCCTCGACGATCTTGCCGTCGTCCAGGACGACGATCTTGTCGCACTCCCGGGCCTGGGTCAGCCGGTGCGCGACGACCAGAGCGGTACGGTCCTTGATCAACGAGCGGCCGGCCGCCTCCAGCTGCCGTGCGCCGGCGCTGCCCGCCTCCGCGGTCGCCTCGTCCAGCACGACCAGCGGCGGGTTGCGGGCCAGCAGCCGGGCCAGTGCCAGCTGCTGCACGTGGGCCGCGCTGAGTACGGCGGTGTTCGGCCCGACCGGCGTGTCCAGGCCGTCCGGCAGGGCCCGTACCCAACCGTCGGCGACGACACGTTCCAAGATCATCCAGATCTCGTCGTCGGTGATCCCCGGCCGGGCCAGGGTCAGCTCCTCGCGCAGCGTACCGGTGAAGACGTAGGTCTCCTGGGCCACGATGCCGACCCAGTCGCGCAGTTCGTCCTCGTCCACCACCGTGTCCGCCGACAAGATCAACTCGCGTTCGCCGTCGTTCAGCACGACCCGCCCCTGAGTCGGCGTGATCGCGCCGCCGATGATGCCGGCCAACGTCGTCTTGCCCGCTCCGCTGGCGCCGACGAGCGCGACCGAGCTGCCGGCCGGCAGCTCGAGATCGACCCGGTCCAGCACCAGCCGCCCCTCGACATAGGCGTGATCGACGCCCTCGGCCCGTACCGTGACGGAGCCACAGGGCGCTGGCAGCGGAGCCGGCTCGGGATCGGGAATCCCGGCGACGCCGACCATCCGGGACAGCGCCGCGCCGGCTCGTTGGACGTCGTCGACCGACATCAGCAGCCAGCCGAGCGGCCCGAACAGCCGGTGGAACAGCAGCGCCGCAGCGGTGACCGCGCCGACGCTGACCAAGTCGGCGTTGACCAGCAGGAAACCGGTCGCCAGCACCGCGCTCAGCCCGACGGCCTCGGCCCCGTTCAGGCAGAGGCCGAACTTCGCGACCAGCCGGACCAGCCCGACGGTGGCGTCCAGGGCCGAGGCCGAGGCCTGGCGCAGCCGCCCGGACTGCAGCTCCGCCATCTGGTACGCCTGCACGGTCGGCCGCCCGCGCAGCGAGGACAGCAGCACCCGGGACCGTTCCGCCGCCAGCCGGCGCTCGGCCGCGTAGCGGGGACCGGCCTGAGGCAGGTACCAGCGCAGTCCGATCACATGCACCGGCAGTACGGCTGCGAAGGCGAGCGCCAGCCGCCAGTCCAGGCTGACGAAGCCGACCGCCGCCACGACGACCGTGATCAGCGACGCGGTCACCCCGGACAGCACCGGGATCGCCTCCATGAACAGCTCCACGTCGTCGGTCACCCGGGACGCGATGTCGCCGTGGCCGGCCCGCTCCAGCACCCGGGTGTCCAGCCGCAGCGCCCGCTCGACGACCTGTTCCCGCAGGTCGGCGCCGACCTGGGCGGCCAGCCGTTGCAGGGCCCGGCCGGCCGCGGCCGTGAGCGCCACGCCGGCCAGCATCACCAGCACCAGCGCGACGATCAGGACGGCCAACGGTCCGGTGTCGCCGGTCCGGCTCACCACCGGGACCTGGTCGACCAGGGCGCCGAGCAGGATCGGCAGGGCCACCGTGCCGGCACTGCTGGCCAGACTCAGCACCAGGGCCGGGATCCACTGCCGGGGATGCGCCAGCACCTGCCGCAGCACGGTCCGCGCTGTGACCCGCCCGGACGCGATCGGCAGCAGCTCACCTGCAGGTGCCGTCATCGCAGCACCACCGCCGCATAGTCGCGATCGGCCAGGAGTTGATCATGGTCGGCGACCCGGGCAGGGCCGTCGGCGGGGAGCCAGGCCACCTGGTCGCACCGCGCCAGCAGGGCCGGCGACGTGGTCAGCACCACCGTCGCCGCGCCGGGCGTGATCTGCTGCCGGGCATCCTGGAGCCGGCCGGACACCTGTTCCTCGGTGACCGCGTCGACGGCCGTCAGCGGATCGTGCAGCACCAGCACCGGCCGGCCGGCGGCGAGGGCACGGGCCAGCGCGACCCGCTGCCGCTGACCGCCGGAGAGGTTCGCGGCCTGGTCGAGCAAGATCATCCGGTCCGGATCCTCGTCGCCGGAGCCGTGACTGAGGCTGGTGATCACGTCGTCCGCCCCGGCAGCCGTCAGGGCCGCGGTCCGGACCGCCGGATCGGGCGGCCGTTCGTCGGTCCGGAGCGCCTCGCCGAGGCTGCCGCCGAGCAGTTCGGTCGCGTGCGGTTCGGCGAGGAGTTGGCGCCGCAGCTCGGCAGGCGGCACCGAGGCGGTCGGCCGGCCCGCCCAGGTGACCGCTCCCTGCTCCGGTACGGTCTCGCCGGTGATCACGCCGAGCAGCGCGGTCGCCGCGGCCGGGTCGGCGTACGCGATGCCGGTCAGCGTGCCCGGCCGGACGGTCAGACCGAGATCACGGACCGGCCCCTGGCCGAGCCGGTCGAAGATCAACGGCCCGGTCTCGGCCTCGCGGTCGGCCGTCGGCCCGGTACGGCCGAGCAACGGGAACAGCCGGGCGGCGCTGGCCCGGGCCGCCGCGAGCCCGGCGATGCAGGAGGCCACCGTACGGACCGGGTCGGCCAGGAACGAGACCATCGCCACCACGGTGACCAGTTCGCCGAGGGTGATCCGGCCGGCCAGCGCCATCAGCACGGCCGCGATCGCGGTGCCGGCCATGATCAAGCCGGTGGCGAGCAGGCCGGAGCCGGTCACCACCGCGGAGGCGGTGGCGGCGGCCCGGGTCGCGTCGAGCGAGGCCCGGCTGGCGAAGCCGTACCGCCGGATCGCCTCGCCGACGCCGCCGAACCCGCGCAGTGGACGCAGACCGGCGACCAGTTCGGCCGCGGTCGCGGCAGCCAGCCCACCAGTCTGCTGCTGAGCGTGCAACCGGCGTTCCAGCCACGGGCTGAGCCGGTCGACGCCCCACAGCAGCAGCGGCACCACGATCACCAGGGCCAGGCCGAGCACCAGGTCGACCCGGAGCAGGACGACGATCGACACGATCATGCCGGCCGCGGCGGCGAACAGGACGGCCGCGTTGTTGATCACGTGGGCGGTCGCCACCGCATCCGAGGTGGCGATGGACAGAAGTTCACCGGTCCGCCGGTCCGCGCCGCGAGCGGGATCGGCGAGCACGCCGTGGACGGCGTCGGAGCGCAGCCGGTGCGCCTCCGTGTAGGCGCCGGTGTCCACCGTGCGATAGCCGTACGACGCCGAGAAGGCCAGCACGGCGAACAGCCCCAGCACACCGACCACGGCGATGATCATGGAGGTGGGGTCACCGGTCGACACCGCGAGATCGATGGTGAGGCCGATCGCCAACGGGACCAGGGCTTCGCAGACCTGGTGCGAGGTGACCAGCAGGCCGCCGAGGATCGTCCGGCGGCGTTGATTGCGCAGGACCGTGCGCAGCAGCCCTCGGGCCGGATTCGTTGCCACGTACGGATCCGTCAGCTGAACCGGGTCGGCCAGCCGGACGGCGGTCCGAGCCAGAGCAGGGTGCCGAAGACGACCACGACGGCGGCCACCGCAATCGCGGCCGCCGGCAGCGGATGCCGCAGCACCCAGCCGGTCAGCCGGGCCAGCCGGCCGTCGCCGTCGCGCTGCCAGTCACCGTCGAGCAGGCCGCGCCGCTCCGCCCAGCGCTCGAAGCCGATCGTCGCCCACGGCACGATCGCGGAGCCGAGCCCGGCCAGAATGATCTTGGGTCCCCAGCCGAGGTTCAGGCCGGCGAAGAGGGTCGCCAGGACGTAGCAGAGGAAGGCGAAGCCGTGCAGGCCGCCGCCGATCCGGACGCCGAGGTCGGTGACGCCGGCCGCGCGCAGGATCAGGCCGATGATCAACAACGTCCAGGTGATCGCTTCGGCCGTTGCCACGATCCGATAGAGCAGGCGCGGAGTCATGAAGGAGACCCTAACTCCCGTCCGCGCGCGGGTCGGTCCCGGCGTCCAGTCCGGTGGGCGACGCGTCCACGAGATGGGCATGGCCGAACCGGTTGTCCAGCCCGTCGATGACCGTGGCGCCGAACTCCGCCACCAGGACGTCCCGGACCTCGGCAGCGGCGGCCGCCTCGACCAGCACCTCCGGCCCGCCGTCGGGACCGGTGCCCGGCGTGACGACGAAGCGGGGCGCCCGCAGTGCCTCGTCGGCGGTCGCGCCGACCGCCAGCCGGGCCAGCAGCTGGGCCGCGATCGCCGGTTGGCTGCGGCCGCCCATCGTGGCGACGGTCGTGGTGAGCCGACCGCCGCGCCGGACCAGACACGGCATCAGCGTGTGCGGCGGTCGCCGGCCGCCGGCCAGCACGCCGGGCCGGGCCGGGTCGAGACTGAACCCGCCCGCGCGGTTGTGCCCGAGGATGCCGGTGCTCGGTTCGACGACGAGTGACCCGAACGTCCCGGCCACGCTCTGCAGAGAACTGATCCAGAGCCCGGCGCCGTCCACCGCGGCGATCCCGATCGTGTCGCCGTCCAGGCGAACCGGGTCGGCCGCGGCCGCTCCGGACGACGAGCCCAGGGCCGCCGCGTCACGGCGGATCGCCTCCGGGGCCAGCACGGCGGCCAGATCGACGGGGACGGCCTCGGGGTCGGCGGACCGGGCGTCCCGCTGGGCCCCGGCGAGGTCGAAGGCCCGCACGTAGGCGACGGTCTGGGCCGGGTCGAGCGGGTCGGTCAGGCCGAGGGCCTCGGCCAGTGCCAGCATCTTGAGCAGCGCGAATCCCTGCGAGTTGGGTGGTGCGGTGATCACCTCCGCGTCCTGCCAGCGCAGCGTCAACGGCGTCACCGCCTCGGCCCGGTGCCGGGCCAGGTCGTCCCGGGTCATCGTGCTGCCGAGCGCCGCCAGGCCTTCCGCGTACGCTGCGCCGAGTTCGCCCCCGTAGAGCGCGGCGACGCCGTGCTCGGCCAGCGCCTCCAGGCTCGCGGCCAGGGCGGGCTGGCGGAACCGGTCGCCCTCGGCCAGTGCGGAGCCGTCCGCGGCCAGGAACAGGGATCGGGCGCCCGGGTCGCCGGCCAGCCGGTCGGCGTACTGGGCCAGATCGCGGGCCATGCTCGGCGCCACCTCGGCCCCGTCCCGGGCCAGGGCGATCGCGGGCTGCAGCAGCTCCGCGAGCGGCCTGCTGCCGTACCGGCGGTGCAGTTCGTGCCAGGCCGACGGCAGCCCGGGCACGCTGATGCTGTGCACGCCCGCCCCGGGCATCGCTGTGTGCCCGAGGGCGCGGAGGTGGTCCGGGGTGAGGCCGTACGGAGCTCGTCCGGTGCCGTTGATCGCCACCACGTCGCCGTCGGCCGGGCCGGCCAGGGTCCAGCTGTCGCCGCCGATGGTCACCATGTGCGGCGACACGACGCAGAGCACGGCGGCGGTCGCGATCACCGCGTCGGCCGCGCTGCCGCCGTCGCCGAGCACCTGTTCGCCGGCCCGGGTGGCCCGGGCATCCGGAGAAACGATCCGACCTGTGAGTTCACCCGTCATGATCATCAATCTAGGCGATACGCTGGCCTTCGAGGCAGAGTGGGTGATGATCTTGATCAAGGCCGAACAGCTGCACGGAGTCCATGTCGCGCTGGCGACGCCGATCGATCCGACGACGGGTGATCTTGATCCGGCCGGCTTGTCCCGCCTGGTGGACCGGGTCGTTGACGGCGGGATCGACGGACTCTGCCCGACCGGCTCGACCGGGGAGGGACCGCGGCTGACCCGGTCGCAGCGGCTCGCCGTCCTGCAGGCGGTACGCGAGCGCGTCGGGCCCGACCGGATCGTCGTCCCGGCCGCCTCGTCGCTGAACCTGCCGGACGCGGTCGCCGAGGTGGCCGATCTCGCCGCGGCGGGAGCGAGCGCGGTGCTGCTGGCTCCGTCGCCGTACTATCCGCAGGCGCCGGGCGAGTTGATCACCTGGTACCGGACCGTCGCCGAGGCGACCGGCTGTCCGTTGGTGCTCTACAACATCCCCGCGATGACCAAGATCAGCATCCCGCCCGGCGCGGTGGCCGAGCTGGCGGCGCTGCCGAACGTGATCGGGATCAAGGACAGCAGCCGCGACGTGGAGTACCTGCAACAGGTGCTGCGGGCCACCGCGGCGGTGGACTTCGCGGTGCTCACCGGGAGCGACACCCTGCAACTGACGTCCCTCGTGGTCGGCGCGCACGGCATGATCGCCGCCGGGATGAACCTGGTGCCACGGCTCGGCCGGACCGTGCACGACGCCGTCGCCGCCGGGGATCTCGACACCGCCCGGCGGGCGCAGCGGCAGCTGGCCGAGATCGTCACGGCCTGCCGGGTCGGCCAATCGCCGGCCGGCTGGAAGGCCGCGCTGGCCTGGGCCGGAGTCTGTTCCGACACCCTGGCGCCGCCCGCCGCCGCACTCCCGGCGGAGGTCAGGGCCGAACTCGGCGCGACCCTCGACCGGCTGGTCCCGTCGGCGTAGGGTCGCGATCATGGCGACCGTCAAGGATGTCGAGAAGATCATCGCCGAGCTGCCCGACGTGACCGTCGGCGAGCGGTACGGCCATCAGACCTGGTTCGTCGGCAAGCAGGCCTTCGCCTGGGACCGGCCGTTCAGCAAGGCGGACGTGAAGCGGTTCGGTGACGAGACCCCGCCGACGGGGCCGATTCTCGCGGTGAGCGTCGGCGATCTGGCCGAGAAGGAGGCCGTGCTGGCCGGGAGCTCGGCCGCCGTCTTCACGATCGAGCACTTCAACGGCTTCGCGGCGGTGCTGATCCAGCTCGAGACGGTCGGCCGCAAGGAGCTCCGGGAGTTGATCATCGACGCGTGGCTGGCCAAGGCACCGCCGGCGCTGGCCGACTCCTATCTGGCCCGCTGATCACCCGACGATCTTGAAGTCCCACGGCCCGAGCTCGAGAGCCTCGGCCGGATCCCCGCTGAACAGTTCGGTCCCGGTGACCAACCCGGTCGGCAGCCGCTGCGGCTCGAACGACCAGTTAGACAGGAAGTTCAGCGTCCTGCCGTTGCGAGCGCGGGCCCGGGTGAACCGGACCGGTTCCGGCAGCCCGTCGCCGAGCGGCGTGACGCCGGCCGACCGGAGCACCCAGTCGCCGATCGCCCGGGCCAGGGCGGCGTCGGGCACGGTGCCGACGTAGGTCACCCGGCCCTTGCCGTACGGGTGCGAGGTGATCGCCGGGAACCGGCCGAAGTGCGGATGATCATAGGTCGCCAGCACCTCGGTCGCTTCGTCCTCGACCACCAGCTCGTCCATCCAGGCGTGGGCCTGGACACCTTCCGGACAAGGGAATCCGGCCGTTCCGACGACGGGCAGCGGCTTGGCCAGATTGGAGTACAGGTTGTAGCCGACTCCGGCCACCTGCCGCAGTGGCCCGGGTGCGCGCACCCAGCGGGCCCGGGCATGCTGGTCGGCGTACCCGGTGCGGATGGTGATCACCAGATGCCCGCCCCGCTCGGCGTAGCGCGCCAGTCCGGAGAGTTGATCATCGGTCGCGCTGTAGAGCGCCGGGGCGACCACCACCGGGTAGCCGGCCGGGTCCGCGCCGGCCGGCAGCACGATCGACTGCGCCCGGGCGTCGAAGAACCCGCGGTAGAAGGTGTCGAAGATCCGCTCGTAGCTGCGCTCGTCGCCGGCGCTGCCGTCCGTGGTCTTCAGCGGCGGCTGGCAGGCCATGGCCCAGCGGCTGTCGTACGAATAGAGGAAGGCCACCTCGGCCTCCGGGGTCAGCCCGGTCAACAGGTCGCCGTGCCGCTCGAGATCGCGGCCGATCGAGGCCACCTCGTCATAGTTGCGGTTCGGTTCCAGGTCGTGGTTGAGGATGCCGTGCGAGTAGATCTCATGGCCGTAGTGGAGGCTGTGCCAGTGCCAGTAGGCGACCATGTCGGCGCCGCGGGAGATGGTCGAGAACGCGGCCATCCGCCACTGCCCGTCGTAGCAGGGAAACACGTTGTCGGAGCCGGCGATGCTGATCGGGTTCATCTCGGTGATCAGGAAGTTCGACCGCTTCACGCCGTACGCCAGATCGGAGCGCTGGTAGAGCTGCACCGCGCCGCTGCCGGTGGTCCGGGCCGGATACATGGCAAGATCGTCGACCGGCGGATGGGCCAGGCCGTCCTGGGTGGCGTGCGGGAAGTTCTCGGCGACCACGTCCATGAGGTTGCCGATCGCGTAGCGGTCCGCGTCCGACCGGCCATGGAAGCCGACCACATCGTGGATCACGAACTGATCATCACGGGCGTACTCCCGGACGATGCCGACCTGCCAGGCCAGGAAGTCGGTGGTGATCTTGGCCTGGAAACGGCGCCAGGCAAGATCGTAGCCGGGGCTGGTGTTGCCGGCCGGCGGCCACAGGTCGGCCCAGTCGCCGAGCCGGTGCGACCAGTAGATCAGTCCCCACAATTCGTTGATCACGTCCACCGAACCGTAGGTCCGCTTCAGGTGCTCGGTGAACGCGTCGACCACGGCCGGGTTCTGGGCACCCATGGTGCCGGTCTCGTTGTCCACCTGGAACCCGATCACGCTCGGGTGGCCGGCGTAGCGCTCCAGCAGGCGGCGGGTGATCCGCTCGGCGTACCAGCGGTAGGTCGGGTTGGTCAGGTCGACGTTCTGCCTTCCGCCGTACGGAGTCGGAGTGCCGTCAGCCCGGAGCGCCATCACCTCGGGATGCCGGCGGTGCAGCCAGGGCGGGATGGCGTACGTCGGCGTGGTGATGATCACCTTGATCCCGGCCTGGTGCAGCGCGTCCAGCACCCGCTCCAGCCAGTCCAGGTCGATCTCGCCCTCGACCCGCTCGCTGAGCGACCAGATCGAGTCGCCGATCCGGGCGTAGTTGATCTTGGCCGCGGCCATCATCGCCACGTCCTCGGCCAGCCGGTCCAGCGGCTGGTACTCGAAGTAGTAGGAAACGCCGTAGAGCATTCCGGGAGTCACTCCTCGGTGGGTCGGCTTCGGAACTTCTGCTGCAGCCAGTCCGCCGACGGATGGGCGACCTCGTGCAGCTCGGCCAGCACCGCGTCGAGGTCGTACTCGATCCGTCGGGCCTCGATCGTGTGCCCCCGGTCGTCGGCCGTGAGCAGGGTCCAGCAGGCCCGACGCTCGGCCGTCGCGGGCAGGCTCACGCTGCCGGAATTGATCACCCGGATCCCGTCGACGGTGCGATCCAACGGCTTGTGCGTGTGCCCGGCGAAGATCAACTCCGCCTCGGCACCGGTGATCGCCGCCCGTACCTCGTCGTCGGTCATCGCCGGGCTGATGCCCGGCCCGTCGTCGGTACCCGGAGCCGCGTGCACCAGCAGGACCCGGGTCCCGTCCGGGAGCGTCGCCCGCGCGTCCAACGGCAACGATCTCAGCCAGGACAGGAAACCGGCCTCGGTGATCGCGCCGCGGGTCCAGGAGATCGCCGCCACCGTGCGGAGCAGCACCCCGATCTCCTCCGGAGTCCGTACCGTCTCGACCGAACCCGCCACCCGCGGATGCTCCCCGGTCACCACATACCGATCGGTGTTGCCGCGGATGATCTTGGTGTTCGGCAGCTCGGCCAGCCGACGCAGCGCCTCGGTCGGGCGTGGCCCGTTGGCGACGAGGTCACCGACGATCCAGTGTTCGGTCACTCCGGCTTCGGCGGCGTCCGAGAGCACCGCCTCCAGCGCCGGGACATTGCCGTGAACATCGGAGAAGATCGCGACCCTGAGCTCGCCCATGGCCTCAACCCTACGGTCGGCTCCTGGCCACGCGCAGCCCAAGGTCGTCCATGTGGAACGTCGGGTGGCTCTTCCGCCGGCAGGAGGCGCGGCAGGCCCGTGGTTGATCATTCCAGCCGCCGCCCCGGAACACCCGGTACGGTCCGTAGACGTCGGGGTCGAAGCGGTCCCAGCACCATTCCCAGACGTTGCCGATCATGTCCGACAGGCCCCAGCCGTTCGGCGCCTTCGTCCCGACCGGGTGCGGCGCTCCGCCCGAATTGCCGCCGTGCCAGGCGATCTCGTCCAGCTCGCCGTAGCGGGCGCCGGTGTCGCCCGCCCGGCAGGCGTACTCCCATTCGGCCTCGGTCGGCAGCCGGTAGCCGTCGGCGCCCTGGTCCCAGGTCGCGCTGAGCCCGTCGCGATCGTCGCCGATCACGTAGCAGGGCCGCAGGCCGGCAGCCGTCGAGAGTCGGTTGCAGAAGTCCAGGGAGGCCAGCCAGGACAGCTCCGTCAGCGGGGCTTCCGGTTCGCCCGGGCCGTCCGGCCAGGTTCCGTTCAGGCCGGACGCGTCGGCTCGGGTGACCGGCCGCGCCGAGATTGCGTACGGCTCGAGGTCGACCGGCCAGCGCTTCCGGCTGCCCTCGTCGACCAGCCTGATCCAGCCCGCCGCGATGTCGATCATGGACGCGGCGATCGACGCCACGACGTCCGGCCCGGTGCTGGTCACCCGGCCCATCCTGCCCCAGTGATCATCCCTGGGCGAGACCGACCTGATTCCCGTCCGGGTCCAGCAGCCCTGAGCCGCGCGGCATCCCCTCCGCGTCGGCCGGCGGATGCAGCTCGGTGGCGCCGGCGGCCAGGGCGCGGGCGTGCACCGCGTCAAGATCATCGACCAGGAACGAGAAGGTCGCCTTGCCCGGTCGGTCGAAGCGTTCGTGATCATCGATCAGGTGCAGCAGGAAGAAGCCGGGCTTGCCGTACTCACCGAAGGTGATCGCCGAGTAGTCGCCGCTCTCGGTCCGCCGTACGGTCTCGTACGAACTCCCGAAAACCCCGGTGTAGAAGGCGATGCTGCGTTCGAGATCGGCCACCGCGAGCTTCAGCTGACACGGCGCCGGCGGACCGGGCTCCCCTTGATAGAGCCAGATCCAGTTGTCGCCGACGTCCTTGATCGCCGAGCAGCGCGGCATCCCTTCCGGCGAGTGCGGACAGGTGACCTCCAGCGCGCCGGTAGCGAGGGCGGCCGCATGGGTCCGGTCGAGATCCTCGACGAGCAGCCCGAACGTGGTCGGGCCCGGCAGGTCGGATCGCTGCGGATCGTCCAGCAGCCAGATCAGGAAGAAGTCGTCCTCCCCGTAGGTGCCGAAACTGAGGGCCGACGCCTGGCTGTGCCGGGTTCGCCGGGCGACCTGATAGGGCAGGCCGAGCGCGTCGCGGTAGAGCGGGAGGGCGGCCTCGCGGTCGTCCACCCTGAGCTTGAGCTGGACCGGCCGGCAGCCGGTCTGCAATGCGGGCATGGTGAGTCCCTTCTCCAGGAAGCGGGTGACATCGGCGATCCGGATGTCCAGGTGGCCACGCTCCAACTGCAGCCGCCGGCGATGCTCGAGCAGCACCTGCTCGGCTTCCGTCTCGTCGCTGTCCAGCACCTGCCGGACCGCCTCGATCGGCAGCTCCAGCCCGCGCAGGGCACGGATCAGCTTGGCCAGCCGGATCTGTTCGGGTCGGTAACGGCGATAGCTCGTGTCGCCGTCCACCTCGGCCGGCCGGAGCAGTCCGACCTCGTCGTAGTGGCGCAGTGCGTGCACCGAGACTCCGCTCAGCTTGGCGAAGCGGCCGATCGCCATCAGTTGGTCGTCCACCCGTCCACTATCGAGTCTCGGGCTGCCCGAGAGTCAAGACATCCGCCGGCCACGTCAGTGACACGTCAGCGCAACCGTCAAGTCTGTTGCTGCTCGCGCGGGACCGGCAGGATGACCGCAAGGCCTGCGCTCACCAGACCCCAGGGGGAACGACTCGTGATCATGAATCTTTTGGACCGCCGCCGATTCCTGGTGCTCGCCGGCGGTGCCGCCGCGACCACTCTCGGCGTCCAGGCGTTGTGGCAGGAGGCGGCCGGCGCCGCGTCCCTGGACCCGGCGCCGTTCACCCTCGGCGTCGCCTCCGCCGATCCGGATCCGTCCAGCGTCGCGCTCTGGACCCGGCTCGCGAACGACCCGGCGGCCGGCGGCGGGATGCCGGACCGGGTGATCCCGGTCGGCTGGGAGGTCGCCTCCGACGAGGGATTCACCAAGATCGTCCGGAGCGGTGTCGTGCAGGCCCGGCCGGAGCGGGCCCACTCGGTCCAGGTCGTGGTCGACCGGCTCCGCCCCAACGCCTGGTACTGGTACCGCTTCACGGCCGACGGCGCGACCAGCCGGGTCGGCCGGACCCGTACCCTGCCGCTCCCACAGGACCGCGCCGAGCATCTCCGCTTCGCCTTCGCCTCCTGTCAGGCCTGGGCCGGCGGCCGCTACTCCGCCTATCGTGATCTTGCCGAGCAGGACGTCGATCTGGTGGTCCATCTCGGCGACTACATCTACGAGACGGCGGCCGGCAGCCTGGCCGAGTTCCGCCGGCTGCACGCGCTCTACAAGTCGTCGCCCGATCTCCGCGACGCCCACGCCCGGTTCCCGTTCGTCACCGTCTGGGATGATCACGAGGTCCTGAACAACTGGGCCGATGATCATCAGGGCAGCCCGGACGGCACGCCCTGGGTCCAGCGGCAGACCAACGCGTTCCAGGCCTACTACGAGCACCTGCCGATGCGGACGGCGCCGAAGGGTCCGGACTGGCAGGTCTACCGGCGGTTCCGCTGGGGCAGGCTGGCCGAGTTCTCGGTGCTGGACACCCGCCAGTACCGCAGCGACCAGGCCTGCGGCGACGGCATGAACACCCCACCCTGTGATGCGATGTACGACGAGGACCGGACGCTGACCGGACCGGAGCAGGAGCGCTGGCTGCTGGACGGTCTGGCCACCTCGACCGCGCGGTGGAACGTGATCGCGCAGCAGACCATCTTCGCGAAGTTCGACTACGACCTCGGCCCCGGGCTGGCGTACAACCTTGATCAGTGGGACGGCTATCCGGCCGCCCGGCAACGGATCCTGACCGCACTGGAGCAGCACCGGCCGTCGAACCCGGTGATCATCGGCGGGGACTGGCACTCGGCCTGGGTCAACGACGTGCTGGCCGACTTCGACGATCCGGCCTCGGAGGTGCTGGCCAGCGAGTTCGTCGCCACGTCGATCTCCTCCGGCATCGGCTGGGATGCGGCCGTTCGGCAGGGGCTGCCGGCCAATCCGCACGTCAAGTTCTACGACGGCGGCTACCGCGGATACGTGCTGTGCGATGTGACCCCGGACCGCTGGCAGTCCGACCTGCGGATCGTGCTCGCGCCCGGCGTCGGTGACTCGCCGGCCTACACGTTGGCCCGGTTCGAGGTCCGCAACGGCGAGCCGGGCGCCCGACAGATCGGTGCGGCGGACGGCATCGCCGGCGTGGTCAGCTCGGCGGAGTCGGGCTTGATCAACGCCGAGGTCCTGGTCCGCCGGCCGGACGGCACGACCGCGATCAGGACCTGGACCGACGGCAACGGCCGCTGGCACCTGTTCGTGCCACCCGGCAGCTACCGCCTCGAGGCGCACGCCGTCGGCTACGAGTCTGCCGGCCGGGAGATCACCGTCGAGGCCGGCGGCGCCGTCGACGGCGACTTCACGCTGGACGCGATCAAGGAACCGTTCGCCGCCGCCGGGCGCTATCTGCCCGGACCCAACGCCGAAGGCACCGGCACGGATCTGTTGATCGGCAACGGCCGAGTGGCGCTGACGGTGGCGGCCCAGTTCGCCGACCCGCAGTTGCCCGGAGCGACCGCCGGCAAGCCGATCAACCTGGCCGGCGTCGGTCACCTTGATCAACTCGACTGGATCAATCTCGGCCTGGTCGCCAGCAGCCGGCCCACCGGAACGGAGGCCTGGCAGCGCGGGCTGGTCCGGTGTGATCAGGTGACCGCCGACGGTGCCGAGGCCGTGATCACCAGCAGCGGAGTGGCCGCCGAGGCGGCCGGGATCACCGTCGCCACCCGCTTTGCCGCCACCGCCGACCAGCCCTGGATCGGTGTCGGGACGACGCTCACCAACACCGGAACGGCGCCGGTCACGGTGTGGGTCGGCGACGCCGTTGATCATGACGGACCGGGTCAGCGCAGCGGGGTGCGGGGCCACGGCACGATCTCGACGCCGTACGGGAGCCCGGCCGAGTACCGGCCGACCGGGCCGTGGATCGGGATGACCGGCAGCGATCGGCAGACGTACGGGATCGTCTACGAGGACGCGGCCTTCACGGCGTACGGCAACGGGAACTGGATCATGAGCCTGCGCGAGGTCACCCTCGCCGCCGGCCAGTCCTGGACCCTGCGCCGCCGGATCGCCGCCCTGGACAGCGGCACCGGCAGCGACCCGTGGACCGTGCTCGACGGACTCGCCGCCGAGGACTGACGACGTCCGGGCAGAATGGCCCGGATGCGTGGAACTGAGGCGGTTGGCGGGGCGAGGCAACCTCGCCTCGGCACCGTGCTGACCGGTCTGTGCGTGACCGAGATCGTCAGCTGGGGCGTGCTCTACTACGCGTTCCCGGTGCTGGCACCATCGATCCGGGCCGAGACCGGCTGGCCACCGTCGCTCACCACGGCCGCGTTCTCGGCCGCGCTGGTGGTCGCCGCCGTGGTCGGGGTCCCGGTCGGCAGGCTGCTCGACCAGCACGGGCCCCGGCTGATCATGACCATCGGCTCGGTGCTGGCCGTGCTGGCCTGCCTCGTCATCGCCTGGTCGCCCAGCCTGATCGTCTTCGCCCTCGGCTGGCTGCTGGCCGGCATCGCGATGGCCGGAGTGCTCTACCAGGCGGCGTTCGCCGCCCTGACCCGCTGGTACGGATCGCGGCGGCTGGTCGCCCTGACCGCGGTGACCCTGGTCGCCGGGCTGGCCAGCACCGTGTTCGCCCCGCTCACCGAAGCACTGAACGCCCTTTGGGGATGGCGCACGGTGTTCGGCGTGCTGGCCGTCGGGCTCGCCGTGATCACCATCCCGATCCATGCCCTGGTGCTGCGCCGGCGCTGGCCGGCCGACCCGGCGCCGGCGGCGCAGACCGCGGCCGGCGTCGATGATCACGTCCGGACGGTGCTGGGCAGCCGGCACTTCTGGTTCCTGACCGCCGGGCTGACCGTCGCCTCGCTGGCCATGTTCGCGGCCTTGATCAACCTGGTGTCGCTGCTCGCCGAGCGCGGCATGGGCAGTGCGCTGGCCGCCTGGACGCTCGGGCTGGGCGGGGTCGGCCAGGTGGCCGGGCGGCTCTTCTATCCCGCGCTGGCCCGGCGGGTCGGCGTCCGGACCCGTACCGTGATCATCTTCGGGATCGCGGCCGTCGCCACCGCCGCCCTGGCCCTGGTCCCCGGGCCGGTCGGCGCGCTGATCGCAGTCGTCATGATCGCCGGCGTCGCCCGCGGCATCGGCACGCTGCTGCAGGCGACGGCGGTGCCGGACCGGTGGGGTGCGCTGGCGTACGGCAGGATCTCGGGCGTGCTCGCGGCACCGGTCACCATCGCGTCCGCGCTCGCGCCATGGATCGGAGCCACGCTGGCCGTGCTGGTGGGCGGCTACCCGGCCATGTTCGGCATCCTGGCCGGACTCGCCACCGCAGCGGTGATCTTGCTCGCCTTCAGCGTGCCGCGGCGTTGATCAGCGGGTGAATTTCCAATCTCGGAAGGCCGACAGCAGTGCGGACTCCGCGGCCGGATCGAGGTCGGCCGGTTCCAGTCGGCCGGCCAGCCCGATCGTCCGGCGGTACTGGTCCAGATAGGTCGTGCAGCCGTCGCAGCCGGTCAGGTGGCTGTCGAACCGGCGCACGTCCGGTTCCGGCAACGCTCCCTCCAGGTAGTCGGTGATCAGTCCGACCAGCTCCCGGCAGGTCAGCTCGGTGGTCACGGCGCCTCCTCCGCGAGATAGTCCTCGAGCGCGGCCCGGACCCGGGTCCGGGCCCTGTGCAGCAGCACCCGCTGATTGGTCTCGGTGAGCTCCAGAACGTTACACACCTCGGCCGAGCCGAGGCCTTCCACGTCCCGCAGCGTGATCACGGCGCGCTGTCCGGCCGGAAGTTCGTCGATCGCCCGCTGCAGCAGGGCCGCCGTCTCGGCGCCGATCAGCCGGTCCTCCGGCCAGGGTTCCGGCAGCACCGCCCAGTGGCCCGGCCAGTGATCGTGATCATCGGGCAGGAACCGGTCGGGATTCGGGCCGGCGTCGTCCGGCTCCAGGGCGGAGAACGGGACCGTCCGCTGGTCCCGGACCCCGCGCGTCTTCGCCGTGTTGGTGAGGATCCGGAAGATCCAGGTGCGCAGCGACGAGCGGCCCTCGAACCGGTCCAGACCACGCAGCACGCCGACCCAGGCCTCTTGGGCGACCTCCTCGGCAACCTCCGGGCTGCTCACGTACGCGCGGGCGATCCGCACCATGGAGGCGTGGTGCCGGTGGACGAGTGCGGCGAAGGCGGCCTCGTCCCCGGATCGCAGCGCCGCCAGGGTGGACTGCTCGTCGTACCCGGCCGCGGACATGGCTGGACTGTAACGAATCCCGGGCAGCCGGGACTACCCGATCATGAACTCTCACGTCTCGCTGGCGCGCCGGTTGCTCCCGCTGCACGTCTCGGTCTTCCTGGCCGGGTTCGGACTCTGGGTGCCCGTGGAGAAGCTGTTCCTCGGCGAACTCGGCTTCCAGCCGTTCACGATCGGCGTCATGGCGGCGACCTATGCGGCCGTGGTGCCGGTGGTAGAGGTCCCGTCCGGCATCCTCGCCGACCGCTGGAGCCGGCGCGGGGTCATGATCATCGGCACTGTCGCGCTGATGATCAGTGTCCTGCTGGGAGGCATGAGCACCGGCGTCGGCGGCTACCTCGTCTGCGTCGCCGTGCTCGGCGTCTACTTCGCGCTGACGTCCGGGACGGTGGACGCGATGGTGTACGACACGGTGGTCGAGCACACCGGCAGTGGGGCGGCGTTCGCCCGGCGGATCGGGCGGATCCGGCTGATCGAGAGCGTGGCCCTGGTCGGCAGCGGACTGGCCGGGGGCTGGCTCGCCGCCGTCACCTCCGCCCGGCTGACGTACCTGATCACGGTGCCGATCGTCGCGTTGTCGGTGATCGCCCTGCTCCGGTTCCGCGAACCGCCGCGACTGTCCGGGGAGCGCCGGGAGTCGCTGCGGCAGCAGGTGTCCGCGACGTTCTCGACCATGATCGGCTCCGCGGCCGTACGCCGGGCGGCCGCGCTCTCCGTCCTCAGCGCCGTGCTGTTGAACACCCTGTACGAGTTCGGACCGCTCTGGCTGGTGGCCCTGTCGGCGGCGACGGTGATCTTCGGCCCGGCCTGGGCCGGACTGATGGCGACGATCGGGATCGGCGGTCTGATCGCCGACCGGGTGCGGCTCGAGCGGACCGTCCCGTACCTGATCACCGCCGGAGTGGCACTGCTGGCGACCATGATCATGATCATGGGCCGGGACATCCTGCTGGTGACGGTGGCCCAGATCGCACTGGCCCTGGTGATCATGGTGATCAGCCTGCGGGCGACGACGCTGCTGCACGATGCGGTGCCGTCGTCGGTGCGGGCGGGCGTCGCGTCCGGCGTCAGCTCGCTGTCCTGGCTGGCCTTCCTGCCGTTCTCCCTGTTGTTCGGCCTGATCAACCAGGTCGCCGGTGTCTTCGCGGCCGGCTGGCTCGTCGCCCTTGTCGTCGCGGCCGCGCTGATCGTGGTGTCCCGGTGCGTCCTGCTCCACCGGACGGATCGGGAGTCCTGCAACGCTCCCGTGGCGGTCGCGCGCCAGTAGAGTCTCGACCATGTCCCTGCTCACCGAACGTCATTCCGCCGCGCCCTATCGCGGCCTCGCCGTCGCCGCCGGCGTGCCTGCCGGTGATCTTGATCGGGTGATCGGGCTGCTGCCGCTGATGGCGACCGGCTTCGAGGCGTGCCGCCATGATCTTGTCTGGGCGCTCGCCTGCCTCTGCCCGCCCGGGGTCGATCTGGCGGCGGTCGGGCCTGAGCTGGACCGGCTCGGGTGGACGGAGGCCGAACAGGCCGAACTCCGTGCCGGGCTGGGCCGGCTGCTGACTGATCCGCGTCATCCGGAGGAGTGGGTGGCCCACGACACTGTCGCCGCGGCACGGGGTTTGACCGGCACGCGGTGGATCACGCCGATGGGCGTCCGGACGCAGGGCGAGTTGGAGCCGCTCGAAGGGCCCGTGCCCGGACTGCACCCGGGCCGGGTGGGGCTGCTCGCCGAACTCGTCGACCGTGCGCTCACGTACCGTCAAGATCATCCGGGACCGCTGCGGATCGCGGTGGACGGTGGCACCGGTGCCGGCAAGTCGACCCTCGCGGACGAGCTCGCCGACGAGTTCCGGCGGCGAGGGATCTGGGCGGTCCGGGCCTGCGCCGACTTCTTCAAGGTGCCCTACGAACTGCGCCAGGCTCAGGGAGTCGAGAGCATGTTCGACCGGCCGGCGCTGCGCCGCGAACTGCTGGAGCCCCTGCTGCCCGGCGGTGATCGCCTCGTCCGAACGGCCTCCTGGGACGGCTGGACCCGGCGCGATCTGCTGGACCGCCCGCGGCTCGCCGTACCCGAGGACGGCGTCGCCGTGGTCGACGGAGTCATGATCACCACGGCGCCGGAACTGCGGGACCTCTGGACGCTGCGGATCTGGGTCAGCGCGAGCACGGACACCCGGCGCGAGCGGATGGTGGTCCGGGACGCCCTGTGGTCCGACGATCCGTCGCCGGAGGCGCTGCGGAAGCGGTTCGACCAGCGCTACAAGCCGGACGAGGAGAAGTACCGGGTCGAGAGCGGCGTCGAAACGATCGTGGATGCCGTCGTGGACAACGACGATCCCGAACGGCCGGTGCTGCTGCGCTGAGTCAGGGTGCCGAGGTTCTCCCGAGCTTGATCAGCGTTTCCTCATCCGCGAACCGGAACAGGGTCTGGGCCGGTCGGAGCGGCCGAGGCTCGGTGATCAACGCGTGCCGCGTCACCCCGAACGGGTCCTCCGGGTCCGACCAGCGAGCCTCGAACCCGTACCGCTGGAAGGCCTGCTCGGCCACCGGGTACAGCCCGGGCGCCGTGCGATGCGCAGTCCAGATCACCTGGGCCCCGGGTCCACAGAGCTGGGGCAACCCGGCGACCAGCCGGTCGACGTCGGCGTCCGTCAGGCTGCCGAAGACACCGCACAGCAGGACGATCCCGGCCGGTGCCGCTCCGAGGTAGGGATCCGTCGAGCCGGCATCCCCCTGCGCCACCTCGACCCCGTCGAGCCCCGCCTCCGCCACCCTGGCCCGAGCCGCAGCCACATTCCGCTCGTCCGCCTCGACGAGCCGAGCCCGTACCTCCGAACGCCTTGGCGACTCGGCCAGCGCAGCCACCACATCATGCCCCTGACCAGCGCAAACACTGATGATCATCACCGGTCCCGGCGGCGCTTCTGCGATCGCCTGAGTCAGCTGATCTCGTACCAGAGCGAGGCGGTCCAGCAGCCCGCCGCCAGGACTGTAACCGTCATGCCACCGATGCCAATCCATCCCCGAAGTCTAGGCAACACCTTCGCCTATAATCACACACGTGTTCGAATCGTCGAATGATTTCGCCGAGCAGGGCAGTGCTCGATATAGTGTCCAACCGTGCACCGACCCGGACCCCCGGGCCGACCAGCACAGGCCGCCTTAGCTCAGTTGGCAGAGCGATTCACTCGTAATGAATAGGTCTGGGGTTCGACTCCCCAAGGCGGCTCCATCCCTCCATTTCCCCCTAGCAGACGCCAGCCGTTGGATGGCCAAGCGGTCGGCCGCTCTCCTATCGTCATGGCATGCGGATCGACCGACCTTCCGGCCGGCCAGAAGACCGTCGCGAGGGTGACAGCCCGAGCGTGCCCGAGCAGCCGGCCCAGGAGACCCAGCCCCGAACCTGGGAGCGAAGGGACGACAACGGACGGAACGCCGCCGAGTACAAAAGGGTGGAATCAGGAGAGTCAGCGAGGGAAGCAGCGGCAGAGGAGCGGCGTCGGCGAGACCCCAGCATGCGGGACTCCAACGGCATGACAGCTGCCGAGCTTCGATTCCTACGGAACAAGCGAATCGACGAAGCTGAGGCCAGGGTTTCCGAGGCTGACGGACCTGTCATCGATCCGGCTTCCCGGAGGTCGGTCGTCACCGATGCCCAGGGGCGTACCGGCGCCGAGATCCGATTCCAGCAGGCGAAGCGGGCCGAGGAAGCTACAAAGGCCAGGACTCCTGAGGCAGCCGCCGCGAACACTGAGCCCGAGCCTGTCAGCGAGGGCGACGGTAAGAAGTCGGAGGATCGGCCGGAGGCGATCCGCGCGGCACATGACCAGCCCAAGGAGTACGCCGAACAACGTGCCGCCGAACTCCAGGCGCTCCTTCCGGAGGCGCGACGCGGACGCATCACGATGGGGGTCGGCGTCGGCACGGACATGGGCGGCGGCACCCGAGTGGTGATCGGCACGAGCGAGGACAACGGCTACCTGCGCAAGCCGCTCCAACTCGCCGCAGGAGAAGAGATCGCCGAGGCCGTGGCCATGCTGAGACGTCGATCCTTGACCACATGGATGCCAGAGACATCCGCCCATCGCACATCGCGGCGGGCCGCCCCATCTGTCCACCCTGCGCCGATAGGGTTGCCGCCGCCGGCGCTGAGCCTGCAAGCCCGCTGAAGAACGTGAAGGAGGACCAATGACGACGCGACTCGACAGTGTCGAGGTGAGCTTGGCCGCTCGGATTCGCGCGGCGTCGCCGGAACGACAGCGCGCCGCCGTGGCCGCTGCGGCGATGTTCGTCATCGACGCAACTGGAGTCTCGGACGACAGCGTTACTGAAGCCCTCAACGCCTTGCAGTCGGGCGCGGCGGATGCCGATAGGCAACGGCTGCTAGATCAACTCGCAGAGCGTCTGGACGACGAGGCCTTCGACCTGCAAGACGCGGGCCGCAACGAGGAGTACTCGACCCGCTTCGCCCAGGCACGAGCCGTGTCGGCGCTGTCCTACGCATTCGACCCCGACGCAGAGACCGCAGCCCTGGACGGAATCTACGAGGCGCGGGCCACAGCGCCCGACGGTCAGCGAGACGGGATCATCGCGGCCGCGACGGAGCAGCTCGGGTAAACACCGAGGAGCCTCCGCCAACAGGTCCGGGGTCGACCCTCCAAGGCGACTACGTGCTCGAATCCCTTGTATCAATACGTCTGTATCAATACGTCTAGGTCAGATCGGGATGCGGTTGCGCCAGCGGAGGTCGGCGACCACGGCTCGATGGTCGGAGGGGTGGATTCCGTCCACGGGGTCGCCGACGATCCGGACGCCTTCCACGATCACGTCCTGATCCTCGTGACCCGGACGGTAGAAGATGTGGTCGATCCGCTGGTCGATCAGCTGCGGGCCGGCTTCGAGCGGGGCGGACGGGTGGCTCGAGGGGAGGGTGATCGCCTCAGGATCACCGCCGCCGGCGACCCAGGCGTCGACCAGGACGTCGCCGACGTAGCGCAGGGTCGGGGAATCGGCCGCGGCGTTGAGGTCGCCGAGCAGGAGAACCGGGCAGGGGCCGTCGCAAGAGGGGTCGGTGGCCAGGTCTGCGATCGCTCGGCCTTGCGCGATCCGGTCGTCGGTGTAGGCGACGCCGTAGTCGAGGCAGGTGGCGACGATCGGCAACGGGCCGGTGGGATGGTCCACCCGGACGATCAGGGACACCGGGTCCCAGGCGCGGTGCCGGGCGGGCAGGACGCTGACGCGGGTGTCGAGGATCGGCCACCGACTGAGGACGGCGAGGCCCAGGTCGACACCAACGTGATCTTGATCTTCCGGCTGCCGCGGCGGCAGCGGATAGGACGGGGAGGCGAAACGGGCCTGGTCTCCGAGCGCCGCGGCCAGTTCCTCGGCCTGGCTCGAACTGCCGTCGGCCCAGACCTCCTGCAGGGCGATGACGTCCGGATCGACCCGGCGCAGGGTCTCCAGGATCCCCGGCTGCCGGTCGCGCCAACGCGGACCGAACCGCCACCAGAGGTTCCAGGTCATCGCTCGCAGTGTGCTGTCCGTCATCCTTCCGATCCCTTCTCGGTCGACTCGGGCTCGACCTTCGAGTCAAGCACGGCCCGTCTCCCGACTCTGGCGGGTTTCGGTCATCGCGTTCTCGGCACCGTCAGTGAAAGGTAGACTGATTGGTCTACAGGTCGATGAGGAGAGGCAGGTACGGATCATGGCGACGATCGAGGACGTACGCGATCTTGGTTCGGAACTGGACCGCTCCTACCCGGTCTACGTACGCGGGCGCCTGAAGTTCCGGGTCAAGCAGATCGTCTACGTCGCGTTCTCCCTCGACGAGACCGTGATGGAGTTCGCCTTCCCGAAGGAGGAGCGCGCCGCTCTCGTCGCGGGCGAGCCGCACAAGTTCAGCCTCCCGTTGGAGCGCGACCTGCGGTTCAACTGGGTGCACGCCGAGCTCGCCGCACTGGACGCGACCGAGGCCCGCGAGCTTGTCGTGGACGCCTGGCGGATGGTGGTGCCGCAGAAGGTCGCCCGCGCCTACGATCTCACCCATCCCGACGGCCCGCGCTGATCGACCTTGATCATCTTTGATCCACCCCACCGCGAGCGCGCAACTTCTGCCACGATGCAAAACGTTGTTCGCAAGGGGTTCTCGGCAACAGGGTGCGTGCCTTAACGTTCAAACCGAGATACCTCCGTCGACCGGGGTTCGCGGACCGTGACACCCCGATGATCATCAGACGGGGGATGCGAGGTGTGCGGCGAACTGACGACGGCGTGAGGGGACTGCGATGGCGACAACCAGCAGACGTACGGCAATCGGCGTCGGGGCCTCCGCGGCGCTGGCCGGGCTGACCTGGGCGACCGGGTCCAGGGCAGGCGCCGAAACTGGAACCGGGCGGCGGCCCAACCTCCTGTTCATCCTGATCGACGACATGGGGTACGGAGACCTGTCGATCACCGGCAACCCGTTGGTACGGACTCCGAATCTGGACCGGCTGGGCGCCGAGGGCATGCTGATGACCCAGTTCTACGACGCCGCACCGATCTGCTCGCCGTCGCGGGCCGGGCTGCTGACCGGGCAGTACCCGGCCCGGAATCGGATCGTCACGTTCCTGGCCACGCGGGAACACAACGCGCAGGCCGGGCAGGCGGACTGGCTCGACGCCGCCGTGCCCACCCTGCCACGGACGCTGAAACACGCCGGATACGCGACCGGTCACTTCGGCAAGTGGCATCTCGGCGGCGGACGCGATGTCGGCGATGCGCCGTGGCCGGCCGCGTACGGCTTCGACGAGAGCTACACGCAGTTCGAAGGGCTCGGCCCGCGCGTGGTGCCCACCGACACCGATGCCGGGCTCGCGGCGGCGAGCATCGCGCTTGGCCAGGGTTCGATCGACCAGTTGCCCAAGTCAGCGATCACGGAACGCTTCGTCGACAAGGCGATCGACTTCGTCGAACGGCACCGCGACCGGCCGTGGTTCCTCCAGCTCTGGCCCGGCGACGTGCACTCGCAGTGGGTGCCGAGCGCCGAACAGCTGGAGCAGGTCGCCGGTCTGGGCCGAACCCCTGAGGAGGAACGGTTCCTGGCCGTCCTGGTCGCGCTGGACGCCGAGGTCGGACGGCTCACCAGCGCCTTGGATGATCTTGGTCTGCTGGACGACACCTTGATCGTCTGTACCTCGGACAATGGCCCGACCGCCGGCGCCCAACGGCCGGGTTCGGCCGGGCCGTACCGTGGCCGCAAGGGCAGCCTGTACGAGGGCGGGATCCGGCAGCCGCTGTTGATCCGCTGGCCCGGCCGCGTGCCGGCGGGCCGCGTGGATGACCGTACGGTCTGCCACGCCGTTGATCTTGCACCGACCCTCGCCGAGGCCGCCGGCCTGGGGCTGCCCGGCCGCCGCGACGGGATCAGCCTGTTGCCGGCGTGGCGGGGACAACCGATCACGGAGCGACCGGCCCTGTTCTGGACCTTCGGCGCCTTCCGCGCGCCCGAGCAGGTGCCGGCCAACGCAAGCCCGAGCTTCGCCATCCGGTCCGGACCTTGGAAGTTGCTCGCCGAGTCGGACGGACGCGACCCGGAGCTGTACGACCTGACGAGCGACCCGACCGAGGCGACGAACCTCGCCGACCGCGAGCCGCAGGTCACCCGCACCCTGGTCGAACGCCTGGAGGCCTGGCGCCGGCCACTTCCGATCAAGATCGCGCACTGACCGGCGCACCGCTCATGATCATCCGCCGTACCGCGAAGGAGCAGCCGCGATGACTCAGCAGACCGACCCGACCTTCTCCCGGCGCGCCCTGGTGGGCAGCGGACTCGCCCTGGCCTCCGGAGCCGCGGGCCTTTCCGTGGCAGCATCTCCGGGCGCCCGAGCGGAGGAGGCCACGGACCGCCCGAACATCATCGTGATCTTGGCCGACGACATGGGGTTCTCCGACATCGGCTGCTTCGGCAGCGAGATCCCGACCCCGAACCTCGACGCGCTGGCGGCCGGCGGGCTGCGATTCAGCCAGTTCTACAACTGTGCCCGTTGCAGCCCGTCGCGGGCCTCGCTGCTGACCGGACTGTACCCGCACCAGGCAGGCATGGGCGCCCTGGACAACATCGTCAAGCCGGACTCGCGCGGCACTTTCGGGCGGCTGCTCGACCGGTCGGTGACACTGGCCGAGGTGCTCGGCGCGGCCGGCTACCACACGTCGATGTCCGGCAAGTGGCACCTCGGCCTCGGCCACGGCACGCCGCCGTGGGAGCGCGGCTTCCAGCGCTCGTTCGTCCCCGTCGGCGGCACCTACTTCCGGGACCAGCCGAAAGGCGCCGTCCACATCGACGGCCGACCGGTCCCGCTGAACTCCGACGAGGTGGGCACCGGTTACTGGTACGGATCCGACCTCCTGGTCGACTGGTGCACGAAGTTCATCGACGAGGCGGCGCGCCAGGGCAGACCGTTCTTCCACTACCTGCCGTTCTGCGCACCGCACTTTCCCCTGATGGCGCCACCGGAGGACATCGCCCGGTTCAAGGGGCGCTACCTCGACGGTTGGGAGCCGCCCCGCAACGCGCGCTTCGCCCGTCAACGCGAACTCGGCATCGCCGGCCCGACCGAACGACTGTCGCCGGCACTGCGGTACGCCTACGACTGGGATCGGCTGACCGCCGAACACCGAGAACGATTCGACACCATGATGGCGGTCTACGCCGCCGCGATCTTCCGGCTGGACCGGGCGATCGGCAAGCTGATCAACCACCTCAAGATCACCGGAGCGTACGAGAACACGTTGATCTTGTTCGTCTCCGACAACGGTGGCAACGCGGAGGCCGGGCCCGACGGCAGGACCGGGACCGGCACGCCGGGCAGCGCCGCCTCAGATGTCTGGGTCGGCCTCAACTGGGCCACACTGCAGAACACCCCGTTCTCGTACTTCAAGCACTACACGTCCGAGGGCGGGATCGCGACGCCCTTGATCGCGCACTGGCCGCGCGGCATCGATCCCGCGGTCAACGGAACGATCAGCCGCGAGCCGGGTCACGTGATCGACCTGATGCCGACGTTGGCCGAACTCGGCGCGGCCGACTATCCGCGCGAGTTCAACGGCACCGCGATCCTGCCGGCCGAGGGCCGCTCGTTCGCGCCGGCCTTCGAAGGGCGGCCGTTGCGACGGGAGGCACCCCTGTTCTGGGAACACGAGGGGAACCGCGCCATCCGCGACGGCAACTGGAAACTCGTCGCCCGGTTCCAGGAACGCCCCGAGCTCTACCACCTCGGCACCGATCGCACGGAGACCACCGACCTCGCCGACGCCCACCCGGACAAGATCACCGAGCTCACGCGGCAGTACGAACAGTGGGCTCAGCGAACCTTCGTCGACCCATGGGACAAGAAGGTCCACGGTGGTGTGATCGAAGGATCCCTCGACTGAGTGATCATTCCGGGTCGGCGTTGGTGTAGACGAGGTGGAGGACGCCGGAGTCGAAGGGGTTCGAGGACAGCAGCTTCAGGGGTACGGTCTCGCCGTCGGTGAACAGCTTCTCGCCGTGGCCGACGACGATCGGGTGGACCAGTAGGTGCAGTTCGTCGACCAGGCCCTGCTCGACCAGCCAGCGGACCAGGCTCGCGCTGCCGGTGGTGCCGAGCTTCGTGGTCTCCTTGAGCCGCGTGAGTTCGGCGGCGATGTCGCCGTTGATCACGGTGGTGTTCTGCCAGGTCGGGTCGGTCAGGGTGTTCGACACGACGTACTTGCGGGCGTTGTTCATCAGGTCGGTGGTCGGGTCGCTCGGGTCGGCGTCGGGCCAGTATGCCGCGAATCCGTCGTAGGTCTTGCGGCCGATCAGCGTGGCCTCGGCCTCGCCCATCAGCCGGCCGACGACCTCGCCCATCTGATCATCGAAGTACGGGAAGTGCCACGACTCGGGCGCCTCGATGACGCCGTCGAGCGAGATGAACAGGCTGGCCTTGATGAATCCCATGGTCGTTCTCCTTGATCATCCGGGACGAGCCCGGCTTGGTGGGTTGTCATCCGTAGGTCGAACGACGATCGACCGGATCGACAACCGCTTCAGGAGATTTCCAGCCGGGTCGCGTTGATCAAGGAACGTACGGCTGCCGAGTCGCCCTCGACCGAGTCCGGGTCGAGCTCCGCACCGGCGATGATGCAGCCCTTCCAGGCCGCCGTGGTCGTACTCACCAACGCCGCCACCTCGCCAAGGTCGGGCGCCTTCGCGATCGTCGTACCCTCCGGCCCCACGACCGCCCGGTACGTCACCGGCTCCGAGCCCTCGATCCGCGAGTCGGTGAGGCGCAGGCCGACCGCGACGGGACGGCGGCGAGTCGGGCTGGGCCGGGCGTGCGCGCGCATGGCCAGCACCACGGTGTCGGGGCTCATGTCGGCCTGTAACGGCAGCGACGGCGACTCCACGGCCCAGTTCGACAGCGCCGCATTGACCGCCTCGAGCTTCCGGCCCCAGGCGGTGAGGTCGTACACCATCACCCGGGCCGGCTCCGGCAGCCGGCTCCGCACCACGATCCCCACCTCTTCCAGGTGGTGCAACCGTTGCGTCAGGGCGGTCGGGCCGATGCCGACCACGTCGCGTTGCAGGTCGCCGAACCGCTTCGGTCCGAGCAGCAGCTCACGCACGATGAGCAGCGCCCACCGCTCGCCGATCAGGTCCAAGGCGTGCGCCGAGGCGCAGCCGTCACTGTACGAAGCGTACGACCTTCGGGATGCCATGATCGACATCCTACTACTTGACAGATAGTGTCGACTACAGTTTTAGTAGTTGCATGATCAAGCTTCGACCGGCGACCGCCTGGCCCCTCGTCCATGCCGAACGCCGCGCCCTGGCCGCCGACCTGGCCAAGGTGCGACCGGAGCAGTGGGATACGCCGTCCCTCTGCGCGGCGTGGACCGTGCACGACGCGCTGGCTCACCTGGTCGACTCGGCGCGGACGACCCGACTCGGCTTCGTCCGCCGGATGATCGCGGCGCGCGGTGACTTCGATCGCGACAACGCGACCGGCCTGGCTCGGGAGAAGCGCGCCGACCCCGCCGAGACCCTGGCCGCGTTCCGGGCCGTCGAACGACTCACCTCGACACCGCCCGCCGACCTGGCGACCCGCTTCGTCGAGGCGTACGTGCACGGCGAGGACATCCGCCGGCCGCTGGGGATCCGGGCCGACTACCCGATCGAGGGCGTGGTCGCAGCCCTGGAGTATCAGCTGCGCACCGGCGCGGCGATGGGCGGCAGCAAGGAGCTCGCCCACGGGGTACGGCTCGTCGGCACCGACGCCGGGCAGGCCTGGGGCAGCGGGCCCGAGATCCACGGCTCCGTGATCGATCTGCTGCTGGTGATCACCGGGCGGCCGGTGCCGGCGGATCGTTTCGCCGGCGAGGGCGTACCGAAGTTGATCAAGGATGCCGCGGACCGGACCTGACCGCCGCGGGGTCCGCTCAGCCGTCCTTGCGGGTGAGGACCAGGTGGATGATGCCGGTCGGCGAGGTGACGGATTCGATGTTGTAAAGCTTCTCGGCGCCCTCGAGCCCGTCCCACAGACGCTTACCCCGGCCGAGGAAGATCGGCACCACGGCGACCGTCATGACGTCGATCAGCCCGGCAGCCAGGAAATCGCGGATCACGGTGGGTCCGCCGCCGATCCGTACGTCCTTGTCCCCGGCGGCCTCACGGGCGACCTCCAGGGCCTTCTCCGGCGTGGCGTCGAGGAAGTTGAAGGTGGTGCCGCCCTCCATCTCGATCGGCGGCCGGGGATGGTGGGTGAGCACGAAGACAGGCGTGTGGAACGGCGGATTCGGGCCCCAGGCACCCTTCCAGTCCGGATCGTCCTCCCAGCCGGGGTGGCCCCACTTCCCGGCTCCCATGATCTCGGCGCCGATCGGCTTACCGGTCTCGAGAGCGAAGAGGTTGTCGATGCCGCGGCTGCCACTGGTCTGCTGCCAGGACTCGGTGTCGAAGCGCCACTGATGCAGGCGGTCGCCGGCATGGCCGAAGTGAAGGTCCTTGCTCTGACCGTCACCGGTCCCGAAACCGTCGAGTGAGATGCAGAAGGCCTGGACTCGGACGAGCGACATGGCTGGCTCCTCAGTGCTGTCGATGATCAAGAGCGCTGACCTCGTTGTCAGGTGGGCAGGGCGCCGACCCGGCCATGATCATTAGCGTGCCCCCGCATCAGTCATCCGTCCAATGTCAAATGTCATACCGGGACATAGATATCGTCGATACATGTTGGACGTCACCCGACTCCGAGTCCTCGACGCCGTGGCTCGACTCGGCTCGGTCACCGCCGCGGCCAGAGCATTGCACTACTCACAGCCGACGGTCAGCCACCACCTCGCACGGCTCGAGGCCGAGACCGGAGCGCAACTGCTCCAACGCGCCGGCCGACGGGTCCGACTCACCCCCGCCGGAGAACTCCTCGCGACCCGAGCAGCCGAGATCATCGGCAGGATCGACGCCGCCGACAGCGAACTGGCAGCCCACGTGGGCCTCACCAACGGCCGCGTCCGCGTCGCCGGCTTCTCCTCCGTGATCGGCTCCCTGATCCCCCGCGCCACAGCAATCCTGGCCGCTCGCCACCCCGGCCTGCAGCTCAGCCTGACCAACACCCAGCCACCGGAAGCGATCGCCCTGCTCCGAGCGGGCAAGATCGATGTCGCGATCATCTTCCGCTACGGCGACACCGACCCCGAACCCCGCGACATCCGACTCCACCACCTGCTCGACGATCCCCTGTACGTCCTGTCCACACAACCCGACCAGCCCCTCGCAGCCCTGCGCGACGCCACCTGGATCGCCGGCTGCGACCGCTGCCGCGCCCACCTGGTCGCCCTGTGCGCCGACGCCGGCTTCGAGCCCACCATCGGCTACACCTCCGACAACGTCGTCGTCATGCAAGCCCTCGTCGCCGCCGGCCTCGGCGTCACCACCAGCCCAGGACTGGCCCTACGCGCCCACCGCATCGAAGGCATCCACGCAACCGAGATCCCCGGCGCCGGCCAACACATCTACGCAGCCACCTACGGCGATCCACCCGACCCACCGGCCACCGCCGCCCTCCTGACCGCACTCGCCGAAGCAGCCCCGACGGCCGACGAGCCACCACCCGTTCGCACCATGAGCACCTTGTGACGGCCCGCGACGTCACAAGATCATCATCCTGGGCTCAGGGCAGCCGTCAGGCGCGGGCGAGCGGCGGGTGCTCGAGCACGCGTGGCCGATACTCGACCAGCTGAATGCCGCCGTCGAACGTACGGTGATCGATCATCTCGAGGGCAACATCCGGGTAGCCGTCGTAGATCCGTTCCTCGCCGGTGGCCCCGGTGATCACCGGGAACATCCCGACCCGGAAGCGGTCGACCAGACCGGCCTTCAGCAGGGACCGGCAGAGACTGAGGCTGCCGATCGTACTGAGGAGCCCGGTCTGGTTCTCCTTCATGGCGCGGACCGCTGCGACGGCGTCGCCGCGGACGAGTGTCGCGTTGGCCCAGGTCAGCGGCTCCTCGAGCGAGGAGGAGAACACCACCTTGGATGCCCGGGTGAGTTCGTCGACGGACTCCTCTTCCTCCGGCCTGAACTCGTCCTGGCCGCTCGGGACGTCCCCGGCCGCGAAGCCCGACATCAAGCGGTACGTTTTCGCGCCCATCAGGTACGTGGCCTCGGGTTGCTCGCCGAGCCAGGCGAGATACTCGGGTCCCTCGAGACCCCAGAACCCCGGCCAGCCCTCGCCGGAGGCGTAGCCGTCAAGAGACGTGATGAAGTCGACCAGAAGCTCTGCCATGGCGGTGTCCTTTCCTCGGGTGCCCTCGGCTTGGACCAGCCGAAGGCCGCGAACTCATCGGGTCAGCGGGCAAGGAGGAGGGCCGTCCGTCGCGACGATCAACGACGGACGCGGTAGCGGAGGTGGGTGGCCTCCGGGGTGTCGATCACCCGCACGACGTCCAGTTCGATCCGACTCGGCAGGACGTCGAACAGGCGCAGCCCGCCGCCGAACAGCACCGGCACCAGGTGGAGCTGCAGCTCGTCGAGCAGGCCCGCCTCGAGCGCCCGCTGCGCAATGACGGCGCCGTGCATCAGGACGTCACGTCCGCCGGCGGCTTCCTTGGCCTGGGACACTGCGGCTTCGAGGTCGGTCACGTACCGCACCAACGGGAACTTCGCCACCAACGGATCCGGCGGCCGGCGGCTGACGACGAAGATCGGCACCCCGTCGTGGTTGTCCCCATTCCAGTGATTGACCTGTTCGGCGGTCCGCCGGCCCGAGATCATCGCACCGGTGCGATCACCTTCCTCGCCGAGTTCGGTCGCGACGCCGGGTTTCCGTTGCCAGTCCTTCGTCCAGATCCAGTCGTGCAGTCGGTCGAACCCGTCGCCGCCGGGGTTGCCCGGATGATCATGGGGTCCGGCGATGTAGCCGTCCAACGACATCGACATGTACAGCACGGTGGACGCCATCAGTTCTCCTTCACTTCGGGGCCGGTCTCGACCCATCCCTCACAACCTAGGAGCGCGCCGCGGCCCGCCCGCAGGAACGCCCTGTCATGCAGATCTGTGCAGAACACACCCGACCGGACGACGATCAGGCCACGATGATCAAGGACGTCCTGACAGGTGTCATCGTCATCGGTGACCGAGAGTCGCTGCCGCTGCGGACTGAGTTGATCAAGGATCAGAGTACGGGGCGAGCGGGCGCCCTGTCACTCAAGATCAACGACTGAAAGGACTTCACGTGCCTACATCCCGGCGACTCGGGCTCGGCCTCCACGTTCTTGCGGCGGCGTTCCTGGCGCTGTTCCTCCTGGCGGCCGGCTCCGGCGTGAGCGCTGCGCAGCCGAGAGTTCCGTACCCCGAGCCACTGGCTTCGACGCTGGACTATCCACCCGGAACGCCGGGACCGTTCAAGATCAGGAACGGATTCACCGGATACTGCCTGGACTCGTCCACCGACGGGAACTATCGCGTGTACCACGGTGAGTGCAACGACAGGGATGCGGGACAGAAGTGGGGCTGGTGGAACGGCGGCTGGTTGATCAATCTCGAGACCGGCTACTGCGTCTCGGAGCGGCGTCTCTCGGACGGGACGGCGATCCGGTTGGAGAGCTGCGAGCTGGAACGGTACGACTACTGGACCCACACGAATCTGGCGATCCAGAACAAGGCTCGCGGGACCTGTGTCACCAGCGGCCCCATCGGGTCCCAGATCCGGGCCGTGCCGTGCCTGACGTCGATCTACCAGACGTGGCGGGTGACGTACTGGTGAGCCACGGGCCGCGTGCGCTGACGACAGTGCACGCGGCCGTTCCACCCCGGAACAACGTGAATGCGTAATATGCATGAATCTCTGGACAATGCGTCACACGCATGCCAGGATCCCCGGTCATGGGCAACGATGCGACCATTCCCCTCAACCGCCGGCGTTTCGTCGCCCTTTCCGGAACGGGGCTCGCGGGCACCGTCGTGGGGACCGCGCTCCAGACGCAGACCGCGCAGGCCGCCTTCACGTCCGACCCGTTCAAGCTCGGATCGGCCAGCGGCGATCCGACGACGGACTCGGTCGTCCTGTGGACCCGCCTCGCCCCCAACCCGGCGGCTGCCGACGCCGGCATGGCCGGGCAGCCCAGCCAGATCAACGTCAGCTGGCGGCTGGCCGGGACGTACGAAGACGTACGCGACAACGTGAACACGCTCTACTCGGGTACGGCGATCGCCCGCTCGGACCAGCACTGGTCGGTCCACGTCGACGTCAAGACGGCTTCCGGCGGCGGGCCGCTGCAACCGGGAACCCAGTACTGGTACGTGTTCTCGATCCCCGACACGTCGTACCGCACCTGGATCGGCAGCACGCGGACCGCACCGTCGGCGACGGCCGACGTCCAGGTCAACTTCGCGGTCATGAGCTGTCAGAGCGCCGCCACGGACACGGCAGCGAACAACGGCACCAGCTACTGGCACGGCTACGAGCACCTGCAGGACAACCCGGTCGACTTCATGGTCCATCTCGGCGACTACATCTACCGCGAGGGACACGTCAACACCGTCCCCCCTCGCTACTGCGCCAGCCTGGCCGACTACCGGCAACGCTGGGGTTGGTATCTCACGCGCGACGCCCTGCAACGCTGCCGGCGCTCGTACCCCACCTACGCCGTGATCGATGATCATGAAGTCGCCAACGACTTCAACGGCGCGGAGATCCCGGACAACTACGGGACCGGCACAGCAGGCGACACCGCTCTGAATCAGCTGAACTGGGGACTCCAGGCGTACTGGGAGAACATGCCCGTCCGGGGGCCGGCACCGTCGGCACCCACCGGCAGCGACAAGAAGCGGCTGACCATCGAGAAGACCGTACGGTGGGGCAGCCACCTGAGCCTCGTCCTCTGGGACTGCCGCCAGGACCGCACCGACCCGGACGGGACCAGCCCGACCATGCTCGGAGCGGCCCAGGTGACCCGCACCCTGTCGACGATCCAGACCAGCAGCGCTTCCTGGACCGTGTTCGGTACGACCAGCCCGCTCAGCACCTACTGGGCCGCCATCGGCTCGGACGGCCAACCGGTACCGGCCGGCCGGGCCAACTGGAACGCGTATCCGGTCGAGCGGGAACGGATCACCGGGGCCCTCCGAGCCCGTCTTGATCAGCACGACGGTTTCAACCCGGTGATCATCAGCGGGGACGTGCACTGCCCGTTCGCCGCCAAGGTCGTCCAACGCACCGACCCCGCCGACCGCAGCTTCGTCGCCACCGAGTTCTGCGGCCCGTCCATGTCGAGCTACAGCGGCGTGAACTGGACCAGCCGCCTCAACGCCAATCCCGCGATCTTCGCCTGGATGGGCTTGCGCGACGACACCTCCGGACGCTCACCCCAGCCGCAACCGCTCAAGGGCTACCTCCGCTGCGCCGCCAACGGCTCGACGTTCTACTCGAACTACCTGGTGACCCACCAGACGAACGTCGCGACCGGGGCGGTCACCTCACAATGGCGGTCGCGGACGGCCGCCGGAACCATCGGAGCCGTCGCGTACTGACCCTCGGCCGGCCCGCCCCGGCATCACCCGACCAGGCTCTCCGCCACCGCGACCGCCTCCCGCAACGTATCGACCACCGGCACCCCCACCTGTTCGAGCCCGGCGCGGCTGTGCGAACCGCCGGTGTAGAGCACCGCCGACGCCCCCACGCTCCGCGCTGCCACGGCATCGTCGGTGGCGTCCCCGATCACGACGGTCCGCGAGGCCTCCACTCCGCTCAGCGCCTGGAGGTGCCGCACCATGTGCTCGGCCTTGCTGCCGCCGGACGGCCCGGTCCGCCCGTCCACCCGGAGGAAATGCGCCTCGATCCCGAAGCCCCGTACCAGCGGTACGAGCTCGTCGTGCCCGTACATGCTGAGCAGCGACTGGCTGCGACCCGCCGACCGCCACTGCGCGAGCAACTCCGCCGCGCCCTCGGCCAGCCCGCACCGCACCCGCTGCGCCGCGTAGTACCGATGGAACGTCTCGTCCATGACCACCCATTCGGCGTCGGTCGGCGGCCGCCCCATCAACCGCTCGTAGAACCTCGGCACCGGCACGCAGTACAGCTCCCGATACCGCTCCGGCGTGATCTGGTCCAGCCCCAGCTCGGCGAACGCCGCGTTCGTCGCCCCGATCACCGCATCGATGTCGTGGAACAGGGTCCCGTTCCAGTCCCAGACGATGTGCGGCCCCGCCTGCTTCCCCATGCCGCAGAACCGTACCCGCCCGTACCGACGATCTTGGAGGCTCCCGGCCCGGACCGCCGCGGATGACGCGGGTCGGCCTCAGCCGAAGCTCTCGCGGCGCGCGAACACCGGTGCGCGCATGAACCGGGGCGCAACTGCCGCATTCGGTGCAACCGCGTGGACCAGCCAGGGATGGATGAGAACCACGTCGCCGGGCTTACCGGTCAACTCGATCACCCGCAGGCCAACGCCGTCGACCTCGGTCTCGCGGTCCATAAACGATCGTCTGCGCTCCACGGCGTCGCCCGCCGAGGTCAACTCACGGAGATAGCGGCACTCCTGGTAGAGAAGGCTCGAACCCTTCAGCACCCTGCCCCGACCGTCGAGCACCCGGCCGCTGCCGTAGCGACCGGCGAGTCGATGCGACCCCGCCCATGACGAGCGTGCCGCCACCACCGGGCCCGACCTCGTTCATGTACGTTTCGAGCTTGGTCATGGCGCTCCCCTTCGGTCGTGAAGTAGGTGGGCCTTGCCCTTTCGGCTGCGATGCCGTTGCGCCCTACGACCGGGTGTGAACCCGCGTAACGGCGCGACCCTGCACCTGAAGCACGTGGACGAGCCGGTGTTCGCGGCCGGTGCCGCGGACCGGGAAGAGTTGATCATGGCGTTCGTCGAGACGCCGAACGTCCGCGACCTGTACGCGGAGTATCGGGCCGCCGATGTCGAGATCGTGCAGAAGCTGACCAAACAGGCGTGGGGCGGTACGGACTTCATCGTGCGAGACCCGGACGGGAACGCGATCGCCTTCGTGGGCTGAGAATCTTCCGGTCGTACGGCTTGACCTGGAGTGCACTCCAGGAGGCAGGGTCGGTGCTGGAGCACACAGAACGGCCGCGACGACGACGGTCGGGCTCTGCTGAGCGACGGCGATTCCTTTTACCGTACCGAACTCGACTGGAGAGATCATGATCAGCACCACCCCGACCCGTACCCTCGGAGCCCACGGACCTGAGGTGTCCGCGATGGGCATCGGCACCTGGGCGCTCGGCGGGCCGTTCACGTTCAACGGCCGCGACGCCGGCTGGGGCGAGGTCGACGACGCCGAGAGTGTCCGCGCCCTGCACGCCGCGATCGACGCCGGCGTCACCTTGATCGACAGCGCACCCACCTACGGCACCGGCCACTCCGAACGGATCATCGGCCAGGCCCTGGCGCAGTTGCCGAGTGCGGCCAGGGACAAGATCATCATCGCGACCAAGTTCGGCAACGTGTACGACGAGCAGAGCCGCAGCGGCGGCGGCAGCGATGTCAGCCCCACCGCCATCCGGGCCGAATGCGACGCGAGTCTCGGGCGGTTGGGCATCGACAGCATCGGCGTCTACCAGCTGCACAACGGCGCCGAGAGCCCGGCCCACGCCGAGGACGTCGTCGCCACCTGCGAGGAGCTGGTGACCGCCGGCAAGATCCGCGCCTTCGGCACCGCGCAGGATGCTCCGGAGATCGTCGAGGTGTTCGCCGGCTCGCCCCACTGCCACACCGTGCAGACCCAGATCAACGTCTTCGGCTGGACCGAAGCCACGCTGTCCGCCGCCCGCGGCGCCGGACTGGCGATGCTCGCGCGATCACCGCTGGCGATGGGGCTGCTCAGTGGCAAGTACGCCGCCGACCGCCGTCCCCAGCCGGGTGATGTCCGGCTGGACACGCCGTGGTGGGACTACTTCGACGCCGACACGATGCCCGCTTGGATCGACCGCCTGGCCACCGTACGTGAACTGCTCACCACCGACGGCCGGACCCTGGTCCAGGGAGCCCTCGGCTATCTGCTGGCCCTGGATTCCATGATCATCCCGCTGCCCGGCATCCGTACCGTGGCCCAAGCCGAGGAGAACACCGCCGTGCTCGACCTGGGCCCACTGCCGGAGCCGGAGGCGACCAAGATCACCGAGCTGCTGGCCGACTCGCCGGAACGCCGCTGACGGCGGCCCGATCTTGCCCGGCGAGCTCGGGGGTCGACGAGATGATCATCGTGAGGGATGCTGCGATCATGACCTTCCGACTCCCCCGCAGCCAGCCGTCCGACCAGCAGGTCAGTTCCGCCGGCGTGCAGGCCTTCCTCGATGCAGCGGAGGCGATCGCGGACCTCGAACTGCACAGCTTGATGATCGTGCGCCGTGGTTCCGTGGTCGCCGAGGGCTGGTGGGAGCCGTACAGCGCCGAGCGCGTCCACCTGCTCTATTCGTTGAGCAAGAGCTTCGCCTCGACCGCGGCCGGACTGGCCGCCGCCGAGGGACTGCTGGACCTCGACGATCCGCTGATCTCCCACTTCCCGGAGTTCGACGCGGAGATCACCGATCGACGGAGCCGAGCGATCTTGCTGCGGCACGTCGCCGCGATGGCCAGCGGGCACCGGCAGGAGATGATCGAGACGGCGCGTCAGGTCGATCCGGACGAGCCGATCCGTGGGTTCCTGCTCTCTCCGCCGGAGGAGGAGCCGGGCACCGTGTTCGCGTACAACCAACCGTGCACCTATTCGCTCGCCGCCGTGGTGCAGCGGAGGGCCGGGATGCGGCTGACCGAGTATCTGCGGCCGCGGCTGTTCGAGCCGCTCGGCATCGGTGAGGTCGGCTGGCTGAGCGATGACCAGGGCCGCGAGCTCGGCTTCAGCGGGCTGCACGCCCGGACCGAGGACATCGCCAAGCTCGGCCAGCTCTACCTCCAGGGCGGCGTCTGGCAGGGCCGGCCGTTGCTCCCGGCCGCGTGGGTACGGGAAGCGACGCGGGTTCAGGTCGCCACCGCACGGGAGCCCGCCGTCGACTGGCAGCAGGGGTACGGCTTCCAGTTCTGGCAGTCGCGGCACGGCTTTCGCGGCGACGGCGCGTACGGCCAGTTCTGTCTGGTGCTCCCCGAGCAGGAGGCGGTGGTGGCGATCACGTCCGCGACCCTCGACATGCAGGCTCTGCTCGACGCCGTCTGGACCCACCTGCTGCCGGCCTTCGGCTCGTCCGACGGCCCGGCCGCCGACGAACGGCTGGCGGAGCGACTGCGCGCGCTCGCACTGGCGCCGGCGGCCGCGTCGGCGACACCACCCGGCGGCATCGACCCGTGGACCGACAGTGTCTTCGCGGTGACGAATCCCGCCGAGGGTCCGTACGTGGCCGATGCGGTACGGCTGCTGAGCGGTGACGGCGAGCCACTGCTGGAACTGACCACCGCGGCGGGGACCCAGACCGCCCAGGTCGGCACCGGACGCTGGGCGGTGTCCGAACGACCGGCGCCGACGGCCTGCTCCGGCGGTTGGCTGGATGACCGGACCTTCCGGGCCGAGATGATCATGCTCGCCACACCGCATCGGCTCATGATCACCTGCCGCCTCGCCGAGGGGACGGCCGAGGTCGGCTGGCGGGAGCCTCCGTTGCACCGGCTTCCGCTGCCCGAGATGCGCAGCCCCTGGACCTGATTCCCGAGTGATCTTGCTGGGCTACCGCCCTGGTCCCCTCAGCAGGCGGGCCCGGCCCGCTTCGACGCCGGGAGGGAATCCCGTCACGTGGTAGTGCCGCACGTACCAAAGGCCGTGCAGGAGCCACAGCGCACGGTAGGTGCGGTCGTTCGGAGGTTCGAACACCGAGGGGTCGCCGTAACCGGACTGGATCCACTCGACCGGGAAACGCCGGCCTTCCCGGAAGTCCCACAGGGCGAAGTCGTTGGCGGCAGGTTCGGCCGAGACCACGCCGAAGTCGATGATCCCCGACAGCCTTCCCTCGTGCACCAGGACGTGTACGGCCAGGAGATCGTTGTGGCTCAGCGTCATCCGCGGCGGGGCTGCCCGGAACGCGTCGACGATCTCCCGGAGCCAGCCTCGGATCGTCGCCGTCTCGAAGCCGACGGAGCGGCCGGCTTCCTCGAACGCGTCCGCCTCGGAGTTCACGTGGGCCAGCCACTCCTCCACCGTCTCGTACCGGCCTGCCCCGGAGCCGTCGAGGCTGCCGAGGCCTCGCACCGGGATGGTGTGGAGCTGCTTCAACCATGCCCCGACCTCCTCCAGCACGCGGCGTACGTCGACGTCGCGGGGATCAAGATCAGCGAGGCGAGCACCCGGCAGCTTCTCCATCACCATGACGGAGCGCTGCTCGCTCCCGACCTGGACGCGACGGACGGCGTGAACCCGGGGCGCCCGGATGCCCCGCGCCGCGCATTCACCGAGAACCCACGCCTCCCGATCATGATCATCGGATCCCTGGTGCGCGATGCGGATGATCAAGGACGAGCCCTGGTCCACCGTGACGTCGTAGACCTCGTTCACCTCGCCGTCGACGATGCGGCGGCACTCCACAATCGGCGCGTCCGTCACCTCGCCGACCACAGCCGCCACAACGTCCAACGGCGTCGCCCACGCGCGGTGCAGCGCCGCGAGGTGCTGACTGCGGTCGACGTCGGACGGTGACCTGACTTCGCGCTCCGGCATCCCCCGACCGTAGGACAGATCATGAGCCCGAGCGACCGGCTTTCCGCGGAGCCGCCCGGCTCGACGATCAACCAAGGATCTTGATCAGTCGAATCCGGCCCTACAGCCAGCCGGGCAACTGCTCCGGGTCGAGCCCGCCGACCTCGACGGTGATCGTGCTGGTCCCGGATTCCAGCGGTACGGTCAGCGTGGCCGTCGTCGCGCCGACCAGCGCCGCGAACAACGTCTTGGGCTCGCGCAGCGCCAGCCGTTCCTCGGGCGTCTCGGGCCGCGACGCCTGGACCTTCTTCGGGGCACCGCCGTCGACCGACACGGTGGCGGTGCAGCCGGTCGGGCAGTCGACGGTGCCGTCGCTGAACTCGAGATAGGCGGTCTCGCCCCACGTCTCGTACTCCGCGAAGACCAGCCGGACTTTGCCGGTCGAGTCGGCGATCGTCGCGCTGCGGTAGCGGTCGCCGTCGTCCGCGGTCCCCTCCTGATAGTCCCAGCCCGTACCTCCGGCCGACTCCGACGGGCCGGACGACGGCGACGAGGACGCCGACGAGGACGGAGAGGGGGACGGCGGCTCCGTGCACAGGGCGGCCGTGTAGTCGGAGCAGGGCGCCGGGACCTTGGTGTCCTCCTGGGCGGGCAGCAGGCCGCAGCCGGTGCCGGTGATCGCCAGACCGATCAGGACCGACGCCGCGACGATCCGAACTGGTTTGATGATCATGGTGTGCCTCCCGGTCGCAGGTGGGGAACAGCGGTGCCGGCTCACGGTAACAACAGGCCGGATTACCTTCGCCACTTTCGCGTTCGTCCTGCGCAGACGGGGAATCGGGCCTACCGTGGACATCAACGGGCCGGCCCTCCCTGGGTACCCGCAGACTCAGCGTCGGGGGCCGGTCTCGCCGCCGCGATCAACCCGGCGGCGCATCAACCGGCGGGTGCGAAATCGCCGGACCGCCACGGCATCTCCTGCAACACCCAGGTGTTGCCGTCCGGATCGGCGAAGGGCACGAAGAGCATGCCGCCGGGGTGCTCGTCGACCTCCCCGAGCTCGACGCCTCGGGCAGCCAGTTCGGTCCGGGCCTTGCGCGCGTCGGCAACGACGAGGTGCAGCGCGCGGAGCGAACCCGGCACCTGGTCGGCAAGATCGGGAAGTCCCGAGCACAGGGTGATCGAGCAGGCGGAGCCCGGCGGGGTGAGTTGCACCACCCGGATCCCCGGCTTCGGTTCGACATCGACGTCGACGACGAACTCGAGCTTCTCGGTGTAGAACGCCTTCGCCCGGTCGATGTCGGCAACCGGAACCGGCACCAGTTCGAACTTCATCTCGATCATGATCGATCTCCCTCATGGTTGGTTGTCAGGTGAGACCGGCGCGGCGGACGGTACTCATCGGCCTTGCACCCGATGAGTTCTCGACGACCTGCCGGTCTACCCGGTCGGAAACAACACCCTTCGGAGGTTCACCATGACCAAGATCATCGCCCAGGCCTCGGTATCCCTGGACGGCTACATCGCCGGCCCCGCCAACTCCGGCTTCGACCGCC